>NZ_FOBB01000023.1 GCF_900109685.1 Chitinophaga rupis
TTAGGGACATTATCTGCGCTGCCGAAGCTTTGCAGTACTATCAGGTTCGTCATCCCATGCGGATTTACCTACACAGAATATAACTACTCCCTTTAACGCACTATTCCGTAAGTGCGCAGTCCTTTCACTACTCCGTTACCCCATCGAAATTATAGCAGGTACTGGAATATTCACCAGTTTGCCATCAGCTGCGCCTCTCGGCTTTGCCTAAGGACCCGACTAACCCTGATCCGATTAACGTTGATCAGGAACCCTTAGTCTTACGGCGATAAGATTTTTCATCTTATTTATCGTTACTTATGCCTACATTTTCTTTTCCAAACGCTCCAGCATATCTCGCGATACACCTTCAATGCAGTTTGGAATGCTCCCCTACCGATTCTTACCCCTAGGGCAGAATCCTAAAGCTTCGGTTGTATGTTTGATGCCCGATCATTTTCCGTGCTCAAACCCTCGACCAGTGAGCTGTTACGCACTCTTTAAATGAATGGCTGCTTCCAAGCCAACATCCTGGCTGTTATAGGATTTGAACTGCGTTTGTTCAACTTAACATACGATTAGGGACCTTAGCTGTTAATCTGGGTTATTTCCCTCTCGGCCATGGACCTTAGCGCCCACAGCCTCACTCCCGTTCTTATATCATAGCATTCGGAGTTTATTAGGGTTTGGTAGGCGGTGAAGCCCCCTAGCCCAATTAGTAGCTCTACCTCTATGATACCTTTAAACGAGGCTGTTCCTAAAAACATTTCGGGGAGAACGAGCTATCTCTCAGTTTGATTGGCCTTTCACCCCTATCCACAGGTCATCCCATAGCTTTTCAACGCTAATGAGTTCGGTCCTCCAGTTTGTGTTACCAAACCTTCAACCTGCCCATGGATAGATCACAAAGTTTCGCGTCTACCCCCACTGACTATAACGCTCTGTTAGAACTCGCTTTCGCTGCGGCTCCGCAACTTAAGTGCTTAACCTCGCCAGTGAGGAGTAACTCGTAGGCTCATTATGCAAAAGGCACGCCGTCACCCTTTAACAGGCTCCGACCGCTTGTAGGCGCACGGTTTCAGGAACTATTTCACTCTTCTGTTCGAAGTGCTTTTCACCTTTCCCTTACGGTACTGGTTCACTATCGGTCTCTAGGGAGTATTTAGCCTTACCAGATGGTGCTGGCAAATTCATACAGGATTCCTCCGGTCCCGCACTACTCAGGATACCACTCGTCCA
>NZ_FOBB01000010.1 GCF_900109685.1 Chitinophaga rupis
AATGAAGTAGCCATCAGTATGACAGAGAAAGGAGATCCTTATGAAAATGCAATAGCAGAGCGGATGAATGGCATTCTGAAATCAGAGTTTGACCTGGCAAGACAGTTTAACAACTACGAAGAAGCAGCCAGCGCTGTTACAGCAGCTATCCGGATTTACAACCAGCAACGGCCTCATGCCAGCTGTAATTATCTGACGCCGGAGCAGGCCGCTACTCAGAAGGGAACCCTACTATCCCGATGGAAAACAAGAAAAAAACGAACTGTAAACCAAAATCAGGATTACAGCAAGCTATTGTAAACTTCAAACAGGATTATTTAACCAACGTGTAAACCTATTCCAGGACAAGACATATATAGCTTAGATACGGCTTATATATGGCTTATATATAGCTTATCTGACAATCGGCAGGCAATAAGACGACAGATGCACCAGGAACTGGCAAGGTGATTTCACCGCCTCCGCGGATTGAAATGGTGGCATAGATTCTCTTATGTGCTTGTATGAAGAAGCGGGTCTCCCGGGCTGTTATGGTCACAAACAGCAGGCATTCCGTATAGCCGGAGACCTGGAATGAGTTAAGCGCTTTTTTGAGTATTTTCAGGAGCGAAACGACTACGGAATGGAAACAGCCTACTATTTGGATAAATTTCAGAAAATTGCCAATGATCTTGATCAGCAGCATTTCAGCGAAAAAAAGCTGGAATCCAAAGTTGGGATATGGCTGCATTCTGTGGCCTTGAAAGTCCAGAAAAGATCCTGGATCAATGCGTCACAATTGGCAAGGCCCTTCGAGGAATCCATCTTTTTCTCTGTCTGGGTGAACGACGAATCGGCCCGGACAGGCAAACTGTATTATAACATACATGCCTTAAAATTAAGGCAATTGACGGGCTATAAGATAAAGAGCCGGGATTTTGCCACTGCGTTCAGGATGAGGTTCAAGGCTTTTGAAATGAAATGGCCTAATGTTCGCCTGGATCTTGGCCCGCTAACGCTTATGGAAGGTTGGGTTGTATTGGATGAGGAGCATTTTGCAGCTACAGTGAAGGATCTGACATATAATTTTTCAGCGATAGCTTTTATCATCGATGAACTGTTGGAAGAAAGGAAAATTCCGGTTGAACTAGCTAAATAAACTCGATACGCCATTTGATCCATACTATTCAAAGGCCGTCACACGAACGGCCAGGAAGAGGTTTTCACAAAAAAGAATCCGGGACCTTGGAACCTCCAGGGCATTATTATGTGAACTACAAGGACGTTTAACCCTAAACTAAACGACCTGGATCAAAATCAGCCGAAATCGTTCTATATTTATCGTTATATACTCAATAATACAACGGCAAATTTTACAGGAGGCTATGGTCAAAAATTTACTCATCGCACTTTGCTTCACCACCACCTTTCCATACGCCCAAATGCCAGGGCATACAGACAGACACCCGATTTTCAGATCCATTTATAAAACAATAGTCATGAAATTATATATCCTGTTCCTGTTTTTAAACGTATGTACATTACCGGTACTGGCGCAGCAAAAGCCGGCTGTAAAAATATCCGGAGAGGTAGCTACGCCGCTTACTATTTATGTTGACAGCTTAGCGCAATGGCCCCGCATTACCGTGAACCTGAAGGACCGGGATGGAAAAGACCATTCCTATTCCGGTACGCCCCTGCAAGCCATCCTGGAAAAAGCCGGCGTTACCATGGGTAAACAGCTGCGGGGCAAGAACCTTAGCAAATACCTGATGGTAAAATGTGCGGATGGTTATGAAGTGCTGTTTTCCCTGGCGGAGCTGGATAGCAGCTTTACAGACCGGCAGGTGATACTGGCCAATGAAACAGACGGGCATGCCCTGCCGGCAGACAAAGGTCCTTTGCGGCTGGTGGTGCCGGGCGAGAAGAAACCTGCCCGCAGCAGCTTCCAGGTGGTGGAAATGGTGGTAAGGTTTGCGAAGGATTAAATATTCGTAACTTAAAGGCCAAAGAGATCCCTCAATTTGCCCATGCAGTACAATGATAAAGAAGCGGCGCATACCGGTAGCCGCGCAGCAGCGGAACAACGCTCAAACGGCCGGCAGCTGCCGGCAGTAGCCTGGCCTTATATAAAGCAAGCTCCAACATCCACTGCTCCCCTTCAGCGGCAGCCTGTTATACAACGGGTGAATGAAGAAAAGCTAAGCGTTTTTCCTGAACATGGCGCTGACCCCAGGGATGTACAAAAAGTAAGCGATGCGCTGGTAACCATCCGGGCTGCATTTAAAGATAAAAAAGCACTTTTTGAAACCGGTACGCTGGCCACCATGCCCAATACATCTGGCTTAACAGGGCCACCTGCCAAGGCGGAAAAAGACGCGCGGGTTAAAACCGTTATGACGGATTACCCGGCTCTTTTAAAAAGTTTTGATCCCATTGCGGAATTGAGGAAAATACCGCCCTTTAGCAACGGGGAGCTGGTATTAGGCGAAAAAGATGAACATGGCGACCGCGTGGTGAAAAACGGCAGTAACCAGGTAGTAGCTACTTTAATGTCGGACCAGGGGAGCTATTTACCGGACCTGGTAGGGCCCGACCATCCTGAAGACCTGCGCACCAAGTATAGCCGTTTTGATAAGCCTGAAAAGGAATATGTAGAAGATAATGTTGGCGTGCCTACACGGCGGTATGCATATGTGGAAAAAAGCTTTTACCAGTTCATGGAATTTTTAAGCATTGGCAGCATGACCGGCCGCTGGCAAATGCTGTCACAAGCTGCAGGTATACCCAAAAACCTGATGGACCCCAGCGATGGACAGGATGTTATAGAACAGATCCGTGGAAAAAAGGGAGACCCGCTAAGCGTACAGGAGCTGGCCGTGCTGCATAACTGGAAAGGAAGCGGCCTGCACCAGCGCGGATTAAGCCTTTCAGCCAGCCCGCGGGAAAAAGCCGTGTATAGTAATGACGGGGAATCATTCTCCTCCGCCGATGGCGTACGCCTTAAAATTGACCTGGCTAAAGTCCCCAAACAGGTAATGCTTATTAACCATTATACTCCCCTCAATAACCCGGCACACCTGGCAGGCATCGATGATAACGTAAGCGGCAAGGCCTTCAAAACAGTTCCTCCACCTAATACCGCAAAATATAACTATGAAGGCTCTGTGGTCAAGAACAGGGAATTATTCCTGGAATACTTAAACCCGGATTGGATTGTGGAAGTGAAAGTTCATGGAAACCCAGCTTCCCTGAAACCGGAACAGTTTGGCGGGGATGCCAGCGCTATGCACGCACAAGCCGGTGTATTAATGGGGCATGGCGATTATAAAAGCGGATTTACAAAAGGAGTACAGGACCATTTAGCCGGCAATGAAAATCAAAAGCCTGTGGATGCTACCAGCTCCGAAGGAAAAGGATGGGCCTCCGGGCAGCATTACAGTAAGTGGTTTGATAAAGGGGTGGCTTATAAAAACAGGGAGGCACACTGGAATGCAGGTGTACAGTATGGCCTGGAAAATTTCGGGACTCTTTTTACTGCCGGAAAAAATTTAGCCCAAATAACCATCAATATAAACGCCCTTCCTGCACATGCCAACTACAAGTTAGGTGCAATTGCTTTCATAGAACGGGTAATAAAATTGAGCTTTGGAGGTGTAGCCGCAGACAAGGACTTGAAGGTACCTGGAAAACAAAAGGCTTTACAGGCTGCAGCAAGCGTGGAAATGCCTTTAGGGTATGCCGGCCTGGCAAAAGAAGAAAGCGATGCCAAAGTGCTGGCCTTTGATATACAGCGCCTGGGCTGGGTACATGGCTACAGCGGCAGTGCACGGAAAACAGCCGTTGGGGCAGATTTTTACCAGAAAACGTAACTTATGTGTGGCACACCTTTGAAGTGTGGCACGTTAATCCAAATTCTTAATTGGGAACGGCGGAAAGTTGCTCCAGGTAAAACCTATGCTGCCCTGCGTGCCGGAGTCCACAAAGCGGAAATTGTAATTATCGTGCCCGTGTATGAATTTGGCTACAAAGCCAAAGGTCCGCATATTGTGAAAGGGGTAAATGCGGTAACCGGTTTCGCTCCGGAAGGGATTTACCCAGTTGTGCGCGCCAAAGATCCATTCTGCATTTTCAAAAAAACAATGCCGCACGCCTTTGGGGCTTACCTTGCTGTATTCATATCCGCCCAGCAATCTTACCCGCCCATAGATCTTAATATCTGCATCAGAAAAGCCGCCAAAGTTAAATAGCTGCAGGAAACGGTCGTGATAAAACAGCGCGCCCAGTTTCAGGGAGTGAATGCGGTTGGGGGTTACATCATCCAGCTTATTTATGCGGTAGTTAAATACCAGCTCTGTAAGATTGGTGGAAAAGTTGCCGCTTTTGCGGTTCAGGATGGCTGAAAGGTTGGTGTTGGGTGTAATAAGCCTGTAAATGCTATCGCTCTGCGGGGAGCCATCCTCATACTGCTCACTAAATGCGCTGCCGGCCTGCCCATTGGAGTAGTGGCCGCTTTCCAGCGATATGGTGAACAGGTTATTGCCCAGCCGGAACACCTGCTGCGTGCCTAGCAGAATACGGTAAGAGGGTGTTTTCACTGGCAGGGAATTTTCTGTATACATGCGCACCTGTGGTGTAAAAGAAGCATAGTAGGCCCGTACATGTGGCTTCCCGTCTCCCAGGCCCTGCAAAATGTTGTTGGAAAAACTGTAGCGTACAATGGGGTTGGCTTCAAACAGCACATTCTTTTCATACTTCACGTAGCTGGTGCGGAAGTTAATGTCCGCATCCTCCCCTACCGGATACACCTGTATAAAATCCCTGAACCCGTTCTTTTGGGCCATAACCGCAGCTGCCTGCAGCAGCGCAAACAACAGCAGGTAATATTTACAATTCATATCTGGGGTTTGGTGGTTATTGAAATAAGATCCTGTTGATAGCCGCAATCACCTGCGGATCTATATCATCGCTGTAAAACAATTTTGATTTAAAAGGATTGCTGTCATGAAAAAAAGTGAAGCTGAGCTGTAATGTCCTGATGCCGTCTACCACGGCTGCTGTATTGTCCTTGGAGGTGCTTTCTATAAAAAAGGTGTGGTCCACCTGCTGAAAGATCACCTGTTTGTTCTGCAGCACGGGGATCACCTTTGCAGCATCTGTATCACTGCAATTGTACAGGGAAAGAATGTTACCATACCTGGCCATAGTAATTTTTTTGGGGGTAAGCTATTTTGGAACAGTTATGCTCAATAAACAGCCAGGGACAGTATTTTGTTTAAATGCTTTTAATACAATCTGCCACCCAAGGGTACCTCCTGCTCCGGCTTAATAAGTACTACCTCGTTATTGTCATCCGGCACGCCCAGGGTTAACACCTCTGACATAAATGGCCCTATTTGCCGGGGCGGAAAATTCACCACGCATAATACCAGGGTACCTGGCAGCGCTTCTTTGGTGTAATGCTTAGTGATCTGTGCGGATGAGCGTTTAATGCCCAGCTCCGGGCCCAGGTCAATGGTGAGCTTATAGGCCGGTTTACGGGCCTCCGGAAAATCTTCTGCGGTAATGATCTTACCTACACGTATATCCAGTTTCTCAAAATCTGCTATCGTTGCCATAGGGCGAAGATACGCGTTGCAGAACAAAACACCCCTTTTGCAGATAAACCCCCGCATATGACAAAACACACGGCAGCCCGCTGCATAAAGCGGCTATTTTTGAAATGTACAAACCTTGTCACATGTCCTTTTGCCTGGAAACAACCCAACTCACCTACCGCTTTACAGGGCAGGAAACCGCTCTGGACAACATTCACCTGCAGGTGCCGCAGGGCAGCATTTACGGCTTCCTGGGGCCTAATGGCGCCGGTAAAACCACCACCCTGAAACTGGTGCTGGGCTTACTAAAAAAACAGCAGGGCCACATCACTATTTTTGGGAAGCCGTTTGAGCAGCACCGGGTGGCGGTACTGCGGCAGGTGGGCGCCCTGATCGAAAGCCCTTCTTTATACAGCCAATTAAGCGCGGTGGAAAACCTGCAGGTGCTGCAAACTATTTACCGCTGCCCAAGCCAACGTATACACGAAGTATTGCAGCTGGTGGGCCTGGCTAATACCGGGCATAAAAAAGCCGGACAGTTCTCGCTGGGTATGAAACAGCGCCTGGCCATTGCCATGACCTTACTACACCGTCCTGCATTGCTTATTTTAGATGAGCCTACCAATGGCCTGGACCCCAATGGCATTATTGAAATGCGGGAGCTGCTGAAAACCATCAGCCGGGAGCAGGGCATTACCATCCTTATATCCAGCCACCTGCTGCCGGAAATTGAAAAGCTGGCCACACATATCGGCATTATTCACAAAGGAAAGCTGTTATTTCAGGATACGCTGGAAACGCTGATGCGCAGCACTCAACAGGCGCCGGTATTGATCAGTACAAATAATAATACCCAAAGCCTGCAGCTGCTGCAAGCGCAGGGAGTGCATGTGGCGGCAGCGAACGGGCATCTGCTGATGCAGGGTGTTACCAAAGAAAAGATAGCCCTTATTAACCGGCAGCTGGTACTGGCAGGCATTGATGTATATGGCATTCATGCACAGCACCATGACCTGGAAGCCACTTTTATGGACCTTATTAATCATTAACATGCAACTATCTTTCTTTTACAGCTTTAAAAGCGAATGGCTGAAGACCCGCCACAGCCTGGCCTCCTGGCTTACCATAAGCGGCGCATTTTTTATCCCGGCCATTGTACTATTTCAGCGGCTCGTGTATGCGGCTGATTCGGCGGCGGTTAATGCATCCCCCCAGGTTTGGGAGCATTTGTATAAAGATAACTGGCAATACATGGCCGTATTGTTACTGCCCATGGGTGTAATACTGGTGAGCAGCTTAATTACCCAGCTGGAAGTAAAGAACAATGCCTGGAAGCTGGTACACAGCACCCCGCAAAAGCTGCACACTATTTTCAGCGCTAAGCTGGCAGTGATCCTGGTAATGCTGCTGCAATTCTTCCTGCTGTTCAACATCGGCATCTATCTTACCGGGGTGGTACCTGCCCTGTTTAACCGGCAGATACCTTTTCCCCGTACAGCCTTCCCCGTTGCGGCTTACCTGCGGGGTAGCGGCCATTTCCTTATAGCATGCCTGCCCATTGTAGCGCTGCAATATTTATTAAGCCTGCAGTTCAGGAACTTCCTGGTGCCGGTGGGCGTTGGGCTGGCCCTGTTAACGGCTTCCATCATAGCAGCGAAGTGGAAATATGGCTACATTATTCCTTACATTTACGGAACACTCAAATTTATTGGCAAACAACCGGCTGCAGCGCTATATACCTTACCCCTCAGCTATTTTTGCGGGTTTACCATCGCAAGCTGGTTATTGTATTATTATAAAAAGCAGAAAGCTTGAAAAGGTCCGCTGTTATATTGCTGCATTTAGGATACTGGTCCACTTATATATTACTGGTATCATTGTTCATGCTTATTTCTACCAGGGGGCACAGAACTTTTGCAGATATGCTGTACATATGGCTGGTGTCAGGCGCAGGCATTTTCAGCTTTTTACCCGGGGTGCTGGGCTTTTATTGCTTCTATGGCCTGCTATTCACCCGTTTCCTGCAAACTAAACGGTTCCAGGCGCTGTTGCTTTTTGGTCTTTTGGGGATGTTAAGCAGTGCCGTTATTACGCTTTTAATGCTCTCCATTCCCGGCACCTGGGGCGCGCGTGCAGACTGGCGGGAAATGATGTGGATGACCATTTTCCTGGCGCTGCTGGCCGGCATACATGGTGTAATTGGCCTGGTGATGCGGGGATTTATATCCTGGTATGGCGACATCCGTATAAAAGAGGAGCTTACGCAAAAGAACCATGCAACGGAGCTCGCGCTGGTAAGATCGCAGCTGAACCCGCACTTTTTATTCAACACCATTCATAATATTGATGTGCTGATAGAAAAAGATGCTGCGCAGGCATCGCTTTACCTGAACAAGCTGTCGGACATTATGCGGTTTATGCTGTATGAAACCAAAACGGAACAGATACCACTGTCCAAAGAGCTGGCCTATATTGAAAAGTATATTGCCCTGCAAAAGATCCGTACGGCCAATACGGATTATGTACATTATTCTGTGGAAGGAGAAACCGGTAACCTGATGATAGAGCCGCTGCTGTTTATCCCCTACATAGAAAACGCTTTTAAACATGCCCCCCACGAAAGAACGGCTAATGCCATCCGCATTCAGCTGTGCATTGAGGCCGGCAGGCTGGTATTTGACTGTGAGAACCGGTACAGCTTAGCCCCCCATCCCATTGAAGGCGCTAACGGACTGGGACATACGCTGCTGCAAAAACGCCTGGCGCTGCTGTATCCAAACAAACATACTTTAGCTATTACCCAGCAGGGGGGCATTTATAAAGTGAACCTTATATTGCATACGCATGAAAATTAACTGCATTATAGTGGAGGATGAGCCCTTGGCGCAGGAACGGCTGAAGAACTATATTCAGAAGCTGCCGTACCTGAACCTGCTAACCGTTTTTGATAATGGCGTAGATGCGCTGGTGTTCCTGAAAGCTACCCCGGTTGACCTGGTGTTCCTGGACATTAATATTGGTGAGCTCTCCGGCATTCAGCTGCTGGAAAGCGCCCGCCTGCAGCTGGAAGTGATCATTATTACCGCCTATGATGAATTTGCCCTCAAAGGCTTTGACCTGAATGTAACCGACTACCTGCTGAAACCCTATACGTTTGAACGTTTTCTGCAGGCTGTGGAAAAAGCAAAACAGAACCTCTCCAAACAGGCTGCTGTACCGGAAAAGAAGTTCATTTTTGTAAAAACGGAATACCGCCTGGAAAAAGTACTGCTGCAGGAGATCCTGTACATTGAAGGTATGCGGGATTACCGCCGTATTCATACCCTGCATAAACGTATTATGACCCTGCAAACGTTCAAAGAGTTTGAGCAGGAAATTCCGCCTGCCATTATTTGCAGGGTACATAAATCGTATATGGTGGCTATTGATAAGATCGATGCTATTGAGCGGGATGGGATCAAGATTGGGGAAATGATCATACCCGTTTCAGAAACGTACCGGAAAGGGTTTTATGGGCTGATCGTAAAATAAGAAAGGTGAATGAACAAAATTGCTCATTCACCTTTCCTGTTAAAAGCTTCATGTGTTCAGGCTGTAATTAGCAAACCCAGTAAGTTTCACCACAGGAAATAAACTGTGTGGTGGGTAAAGTACGTTGTTTGTTCTCTGCAGGCGCATTGGTTTTGCTCAGCTTGGAAATTTTGATCTTCACGATCTGCAATTTTTGAGATGCTTTCTTTTTCATGATCCAATAAGGTTAAAAGGTTGATAATAGCATCTAAAATAGGATAAAAGAAAATAGCAGGTAATCCTGTTAAAAGGGGGTTTTTACTGCGGTGTAATTGCTGCCCGGTTTGTTTTACCCAGGTATTGCATGGCAATGCGGTTCTCCGGTTTGCTGTCGAAGGTGTAAAGCACCAGCAGGAAGCACCATTCCAGGGGTTTCATGATAATGTACACAATGTCTGAAATGATCTTATTGTTGAAAATATTGTAGTAGCGATGGATAAGGTTACCTACTTTATTGTATTGCTTTCTTACAGAGCGGTGTACGGCCGGCATTCTTTCCTGCAACAGCTCCTCAAATGCGTTAGCTACCAGTAATTGCCGGTTACAGATAATGATGCCATTATTACGGGTTCCGTAGCGTACCGGCTTTACCAGGCGTTTATGCCCGTTGGCAGCTACGGAGCAAAGGTAGTGGCCGCCGCATTCTACGTTATCGCATTTATAGTCCCATTGGGAAAAGTTGTGGTGATAGGTTTCTGTAAATGCACGGATAATGGAATCCGGTTTTTGACCAAAGAGTAACAGAAAAATGATCACTATTACCAGGAAGGGCAAACAGAGGAGCAGTAATAATGGAAATTTGATCAGGGGTTGGGCTAATAATATTTTCCATGCCCAAACTTCTGTCCTTTTGTAGGGGGCGCCTTTTTCATATGTATGCTGGCTTATAAAAAGCTGCTGGTTCTTTATCAACATTAATAAGCCCAATAGTATAATGGGTATTGTTCCCAGCGCAACAAAAAGCTTATTGACTATATGAAACGAGAGCACAATATTGAATACAATACCAGCTATAAGCGCTACATTAACAGCTACTTCCATTACCGGTGTAGCCAGTTGTTTCCTGAACTTTGAATATCCGTAAGCGGCCAGCGCCAGCACAATGATAGTAATAACAGTTAGCTGGTGCGGGGAGGCAAAAGCCGCAGTATCAATTTCATCCTGCGCACAGCAAACGTTGCCTGCACCCCAGCCTGCGTAAGCCCAGGGGCCTGCCAACAACGCTCCTATCTCTGCCAGTGTAATAATATATCTATGCACGATCCCTTTCCAGCCTATTAGATAAGCAGCAAAGTCAATAAAAATTATTAGTGAGGATATAATCAGGAATGGTAAGATCTTTTCCAAGGATAATGATATTTAACAGGTATAAGGGTTGTTTAAGTGCAGTATCAATGCGTCCAGATCATCCCCTGCGGGTTAATGTTCCAATGATATTTCTGCGCTTCGCCAAAAGTTTTAAAATCCATCTTTTGTCCTAACATGATCTCTTTATAAGCCTGAAACATTTGCCGGGCTGCAATGATAGGCTGCATGCGTCCTACGCCGGTACAAAGGCCTGGTATTGCAACGGAAGAGATCCGATCGTCCTGCTTTGCCTTGATGAGAATGGCTTTCATGGCCAGGTAGGCGTTTACGGAAGTATCAATATTAAAGTTGGTGGGGATACGCATAGTAGGTGCTGATATTAAAAATGGCACCGTTTTATCACCGGTTTCTATTACCATTGCCTGGCCTACCAGCAGCTCCCCTTCCGGAAGTGCTTTTATTAATTGCTGCAGCCGCTTTTCCAGGTCCCAGCCAAAGCGTTCAGAAAGTGCATAGTCCAGCCCTCCGTCCATAAAACCGAAAGAGTTGGCTGGGCTTACAACGGCGTCACATTGCAGCTTTGTAATATCGGCTTCCATGATGGTTACATTTTCTTCTGCTGCAAAAAATTCTTTCCATGCGTCAGGGAGTTTGGATTCAATTGCGGCGAGTATGATCTTCATGTATTAAAATTGTATGTTTATCATTAATACCTGTATATAGGTAAAATAGGATTATTGAACTCACTTTGACTATTAATGCCCAATCCCCAGCTGCACCCGCGTGCTCATATTCAAGCTATACTGTTCTTCCGCCGGGACCGGTTTCCTTGAAACTGTATTTATATCCTCCCCTTCCTTTGTCCATAGGAAAGGATAAAAATTATATACCTTGGCGCCATCCAGCTGCTCAACTTCCTTTTCCCAACCCTTCCAGCGAAGGTTTTCATAGAACTTATTCAGATCTCCTGTAAAACAGAAAGAAAGAAAATCAGAATAGGTCATGTCCATCGCCTCCCATTCCAGGTTATCAGGCGCCAGGTAATAGACCTTGCCGGGATCATTCCCCAAAACGCCGCCATTAATGGCAAAGAAACCGCCAATTGCATCGTCTGCTACCAGCAGGTATGGTGGCTGTTCTCCAAACTCATTAAAGGTTTTGCCTTTATTCCAGTCCGGTAATGTTCTGTTAAGCCTTGCATGCCCGGAGCCCAGGATGCGGATCCATCCATGATCTACCAGCAAGCCGCCGGTCATATAAATTATAGCCCCCATTGGTGAGCGGGTAGTAACCTGTGTTTTGTACAAAGCATCTTTCCCTTTCTCCGGATTGCATGGTAATATTTCTACCTTATTGGTGGCAGAATCAATCCATTCCTTTACATACTGCCAACCCGGCTCTTTGGTATTAATCAGTTCCTCTACAGTCCTCATTTTATGCTGTGAAAAAGTTGGTGAATGAATAATAGTTAACAGAGAAAGTAATAATAAAATACGCATAAGTGGTAATTTATTTAATTGATGTCCCACCCCTACCAATAAACTTTATCATTGCAAAGGCCTGTGCAAGGCCAAAAGGGTTAAATGTTTGGTATAGGTTTTACCTTATCCTGTCAAAGATACAATTTGCACAAATTTTCCACCTTCTTTTCTTGTAAGCCTTGCCCCTATTGGTTCCTGTTGCTGCAACAATTATATTTGCCCCTTATTTTTAATTGCAGCATAGGAACTAACACACAAGCAGTACTGTAACCCGGTAACCCAAGACCTGCATGCACGTGCGCTTATGAGCGCAGGATAGTAACACTTTTAAACAACACCATATGAAAAAATTGATGACCTCCTTTCTGGCATTAACCATTCTTGCATTTGTATCCTGTAAGAAAGATCATGATGATGTACCCACGCCAGCCGGTATTGCCGGTACCTACACCCTTTACGAGGTAGAGCAGTATAACCCGCCCTCCACACATGCCCTGCCCAATGATGAAGGGGAGCACGGAAAACTGATAGTAACGGTTAGCAGCGAAACCGCTGCCAAAGTACAGCTGCTGCTGTATAAGAACGATCAGAAAGAAGCGGATGAAACATTTGATTGCAAGATAGGCAAGGATGCAGACGGCGATATTTTCCTGACCACTGTTGATGATAACAAGAACGCAGCTTACTTTTTTGATAATGAAGTAGACTTTTATGCTGTTCCCGGCTTTCGCCTGGGGGACCGTAAATAATGAATACTATGTAAATAAATAGCATTCCACCCCTGTATGGAATGCTATTTTTCCATAAAAACCTGCCTGAAATGTGATATTTTACCGGTAGCATCCACGTATCATCAAAAGCAGGTTATGAAAAAAAGTATCCTTTATTTATTGCTGCTCCTCTCCTTTTTTGCTGCCGGCGCACAAAACAAACAATACCTCTATGTGGCTACGCCCGGCATCCGCGATTACCTGGGTTATGGCGGCCATGGCATCCTGGTGTTTGATATCAATGATCATCACCGTTTTGTGAAAAGGATCCCTACAAAAGGCCTGCACCCCGATGGTACCCCATCCAATGTAAAAGGCATAGCCGTAAGCATTCCGCTTAACAGCATTTATATAAGCACGCTGGAATCGTTGCAGCGTATAGACCTTACTACGGATAAAATAATCTGGGAAAAACCTTTTGAAAAAGGCTGCGACCGTATGGCTATTTCCCCGGATGGACTTACCATGTACCTGCCCTCACTGGAAAATACTTTCTGGAATGTGGTGGATTGTAAAACGGGTAACATCATTAAAAAGATAGAAGTATATAAACGTGCGCACAACACCATTTACAGCGCTACCGGCAACCAGGTGTATATGGATGATATTGGCAGCCCCTGGCTATATATTGCGGATACCAAAACGCATACCCTCGCCCGCAAAGCAGGTCCCTTTGCCAATAATATACGTCCCTTTACGGTGAATGGAAAAGAAGATCGTGTATATGTAACCGTTGACAGCCTGCTGGGCTTTGAAGTGGGCGACCTGAAAACCGGCGCCAGGCTGGCCCATGTAGTAGTAGAGGGCTGGGAAATGGGGCCGGTACGGCGCCATGGCAATCCCAGCCATGGTATTGGCCTTACGCCGGATGAAAAAGAGCTGTGGGTATGCGACGGCCACAATATGCGCCTGCACGTGTTCAGCGCTACACCACCCTACCAGCAGCTTACTACCATTCCCCTGCAGGATATGCCCGGCTGGGTTACCTTCAGCATAGATGGCAAATATGCCTACCCTTCCAGCGGGGAAGTGATCGATGTAAAAACACGGAAGGTGCTGCTAACGCTAACGGATGAATTTAATAACAGCGTAGCCAGCGAGAAAATGGTAGAGGTACAGTTCAGCGGTAATAAGGCCGTACGCGCCGGCAACCAGTTCGGCATCGGGCAGGTAAGGTAAGCGCTTACGCTTTCTTACCCTTACCCAAACCTACTTTATAATTATCCGGCGTACCGGTAATTTTAATATTCATAAAACGGATCTTCTTATCCTTGTCGCGGTATTCAATAGCATCCACCTGGTCAGGGTCCACCTCTTCCTGCTTTTTACCGAACAGCATGCGGAAACCCACGGAGGTAACCATCTTCATGGGAATGCGCAGGTAATACTCCATTTGCATATTCAGCGACTGTTTCCCTGAAATTTCCATAAAGCCCAGGGAGGAATTAATATTCATGGCCGGGATGGATAAAGCACCATCCTTGAATGTGAGCTTATTCCGCAACGTATCAAAGCGCACCATGTTCAGGTTCTTATCCTTAAAGTACGACGACATGGCCTGCATGGGCGCAAAGTTTATCAGCACACCGTTGTAAATAGCTACATCCAGCTGCGCCTTGGAATGGTCTATCAGCGGCGTAAGGTCAGGATGTACCTGTACGTAGCTCTTTATCTGGCCGGTAAGGCGGCCCTTGATATTTTTGTTGATCACATAATCCTGCCCCAGGTAATCCAGCTTCAGCATCATCTTTTCTATGTTCATATCCTGCACATTGATCCTGCTGGTTAAATAGATCTTATCAGGATTGCTGCCGTTGAAATGTGCGTGGGCGGCCAGCTTGCCTTCTGCTATGTCCAGGTTCAGCGTATCCAGGTATATGTGCTGGTTGCTCAGCATCCGCGCATTGGTGGAGAGATTTTTTATCCATAAACGGTGATACTTGATCTTGCCTACATTTACCGAGGCATTAAAATCAATGAACGGCACCTCAAAAATATTAAATGCTTTAGCGTGCGCAGAAGTTTTGGCTACTGCATTGGTGGCTACCGGCATGTTGGAAATGGATGGAGCAGCTTCCTTAGCTGCTGTTAGCTGATAGTTGGTGAGCTGATCCACATCCAGGAAGCGGGAATTAAAGCGCAGGAAATTCTCCTTTTTCCGGCGCGTGGTATCCTTACCGGCATACAGGCGCATATTAATGTCAAAATCACTGCGGCCTATCTTGCCTTTCAGCGTATCGATCTTTATAAAATTATCCGCGCCTATTTTTACAATGCCGCTGATGCTATCCAGCTCAAAGGCATGTTTTTGCAGGCTGCCGGAAATATTGGCGATCTTAATTTTCGCAAAGCGGAACGCGGAATCATAACGCAGGTCTATTTTGGAGCGCAGCCAGATGTTGCGGCCTACTTCATTATGATAATCCGCCGGCACATAGGTGCGGCTGTATTTGCCTAACAGGTCGTTCATGGCCAGGTGCTGTGATTTCAGGTCAAAAGCCACCTGCGTTTTGCCCCGCATTACTTTATTAAACCACAGGGCATAGTTAATTACACGGCCGCTGAAATGAATATCGCTGCTGTCTATTAAGCCGGCAAAATTACGCAGCAGCAAAGCGGTGTCATTGATGGTAAGCTCTGCGCCAAAATCGTGGAATGCATGCGGGTAATGTTTGAACGATGCACGCAGCTGCTCTATCTTAAACTTACCTTTTGGCAGCGGGTTGGGATGCCGCAGCTCATTCACAGAAGTTTCCAGCGAAGCGCCTATATTAAAGCCATAGATCTCTTCCTGCGCCTTGCGCATTTTAGCGGTATCAAAGGCCAGCAGCTCCTTCATGATCATTTTATTGCTATTGGCCTTAAGCATAACCAGCACCGGCTTTTGCTGCTTGTGAAAAAGGGCCGGCAGGTCGCTGATAGAACCATTCATGTGAAAGTCGGAATGCCCCAGGTTAAACGAGAGGGAATCCATCTTTACAAAACCATTACGCATGTCCGCATGCAGGTTCAGGTGCTCTATGATGTGCGGATAACCAGGAATGCGGAAAGTAAGCCCCTTTACGGTGAGCTCACTTTGAATACCCTGTGTGAGCTTGCCCATGGATTGTTCCGGCACGCTCAGGTCTACCACCTCCTTAAAGTTCATTTTCAGTAAAATGCGGCCGGTGATGCGCTGCAGGTCGGCAATACCCAGGAAATCGCCCACAAAGCCCAGCTCCAGGTCAGAATCTATCTGCATCAGCACCTTGGGGTCTGTAAAATCGCGCATAATGAAATTGCCGCGGAAAATGCCCTGTCCGGGGCGGGCATTCATGTTCAACAAACGCAGCTCCGATGTTTTCAGGGAACGCGCTGCGCCATTGGTATAATATCCTTTAAAGGCCAGGGAATCCAGCTTTTTATCGGCCTGTGTATTATGCAGCCAGGCATCGGAACAGGAGAAAGACAGCTCTATCAGTGGCATTTGCCCGCCGGTCAGCTTACCTTTTACCTTACCGTCAAAAGACAGGTGCCCGGCGTATTTGAAATGTTCCAGCTGTTTGGCTACAGATTCCGGCGCAAAGGCAAACAGCTGTTTAAGGTCCGGCTTATCACCTTTAATGTGCAGGTCCACATCATTGCCATGCAGCAGGTCTGCAGAGCCGGTGATGTTGAACACCGCATCCTCAAGCTTCAAAGTGCCTTTTGGCAGCTGCAGCAGTTGGGAGGATTTATTATAAGCCAGCTTAATGGAGGTTTGCAGCTTTTTATTGCGGAACAAAGTGGTATCACCGGGCCGGGTAAAGTCTATGAGCATTTTACCATCCAGGCCGGCCAGCATTTGAGTGTCATCTGCCCGCAATGCGGATTGTATCCGTTCTATTTGTACCGTAAGCTGCTGCCCGCTTTGTTTATCCAGGTAAGCAATGCGCATATTACGCAGTACTACTTTTTTAATATCCAGGTCCAGCGGGCTGGCGGTGGTATCGGTGACAGCGGTAGTATCCTGTGCTATACGGCTGGCTTCTACAATATTCAGGCGGCCGGCCCTGTCCTTTACCAGGTTCAGGGAACCGTTCTTGAGCCGGATCACTTTCACATGATATTGCTGCCGCAGAATGTCGGGCAAACTAAAGCCAACGTACATACGCTCTGCTTCATAAATGGGCTTACCGGTTTGCTGCTTGCTGCCGTAAAAGCGCACTTGCCGCAAACCAATGGAGATGTAAGGAAAGTTCTGGAAAAGGGAGATATTGCTGCTGCCAACCACCAGCTCACCAGGCAGCTGTTTGTTCAGCTCCTTTACCGCTAACCCAACCAGGCGTTGTTGCTGTGAGTACAAAATGGCGGCTGCTATTCCCAGCAGCACCAGCACACAAACAACAGGAATCAGTATAAGACGGAGCAGTCTTTTTCGCGTAATCTTCTTCATAGGTTATGATCGCACATCGGTAATTCAGGGGCAAAGATATGGCACAGGCAATATAAAGCGGTGTTAAAAAGATCAACCGGCCGGATGTCCCGACGGATAGCGCAGTTATTATTGAAAACCAGCGGAAAAGAAAAAGCCCGGCGTTTGCCGGGCCTTTTATGTGTGGCGGTCATAAAACCTTTTTTAATTCCTTGTACCAAAGCTATTCCGCGGGTCCATCTTCATTTTCAGGTCGTATTCCTTTGGCGGTTCTGCATGCAGCAGGTTACGCACAAAATAATCCCAGCGGCGGCGCATCATATAATAGGTATAGGCGCCATATCCGTGCTTACTGTTCGGGAAGATGATCAGGTCATAATCCTTATTGGCTTTTTCCAGCGCTTCCACCACCAGTAAGGTATTGTAGGGTGGCACATTGTTATCCATCATGCCATGCGCCAGTAACAGCTTGCCTTTCAGGTTGGCGGCGTAGTTCTGGTTAGCCTGCGCGTTGTAATCAGAGTTGGCGGCAAGGCCGTTATAACGCTCGCCCCAGTCATCCTCATAGTTACGGTTATCGTGGTTGCCGGATTCGGAGATGCCTACTTTAAAGAAATCCGGGTAGCGGAACATGGCGCAGGCAGTTGCAAAACCACCGCCGGAATGTCCCCAGATGCCTATACGGGAAGTATCAATATAGCTGTATTGCGCTGCCAGCTGGCGAATGCCGCCTACCTGGTCGGGCAGGGTATTTTCCGCCATATTGCCATAACTCATATCGTGAAAGCTTTTGGAACGCAGGGGGTTGCTGGTGCCTTCCAGCACCATTACCACAAAACCCAGCTCGGCCAGGGCCTGGTGATCAATGCGGGAGGCTACGAACGACCAGTTGCCGCCAACGCTGCCGCCCTGCGGCCCGGGATAGATATAATCAATAATGGGATATTTCTTTTGCGGGTCCAGGTTAGAGGGGGTGTACAGCAAGCCGTAAATATCTGTTTTGCCGTCGTGCGCCTTCACTGAGAAAGGTTTGGCTGCATGCCAGCCTGTGGCGGTGAGCCGGCTTACATCGGCTTTTTCCAGGTTGGTTACCAGCTTGCCATCCATTTTACGCAGCACAGTTACCGGCGGTATATTAGGCTGTGAATAGCTGTCAATAAAATAGTTGTTGTCAGGCGAAAGCGTTACCTGGTGGTTGCCTTCTTC
The DNA here is from genome assembly GCF_900109685.1 of Chitinophaga rupis. Classification (GTDB taxonomy): domain Bacteria; phylum Bacteroidota; class Bacteroidia; order Chitinophagales; family Chitinophagaceae; genus Chitinophaga; species Chitinophaga rupis. The sequence continues at coordinate 18,305 of NZ_FOBB01000010.1, forward strand.
CGGTGTTAACAATGTTAAATGCTGCCCGTCAAAACCTATTTTATAAAAATGGCTGAAGTAGGGATTGCCCGGCTCGCGGCCATCTGCAATAAAATACAGCTCCCGGTTCTTTTCATCTACTTTAATCAGCTTAGTTACTACCCAATCTCCTTTGGTGACCTGGTTCTTCAGCTTACCGGTAGCGGCATCATATAAATACAAATGGCCCCAGTTATCACGCTCAGAGTACCAGATAATTTCATTGGACTTTTTCAGGTAACGCCAGTTAATAGTGCCCTGGCCGGATTCATATTGCGTAGCTACTTTTTCTTCCAGCACCTCGCGTACTGCGCCGGTGGCGGCATCTGCGATGCGCAGCTTTTCTTCCTTATGATCACGGGAGGTGGAAACAAATGCCAGCTGCGTATTATCATCGCTCCAGTCCACATCGTCGAAAGTACCGCTGCTGGAAATGTCGTCGCTTAAAGTACCGCGGTGTGCATCCGGGCCTACCTGTATGTTAATGACCTTTGGATTTTCTACGTCAATGATCACACGCTGAATGGTGATGATGGTAGAATCCCCCGGCAGCGGGTATTTCCAGGCCTGCAGGCTGGGTGCGCCCACATTGGTGGTAACCAGGTACATGCTATTCACATTGCGTTCATCCTGCCGGAAAGTGGCAATCTTTTTTGAATCGTGCGACCAGCGCAGCACAGGTTTATCGCTGCTGCTCCAGCCGGCATTGTCGGTAGCATAACCTAAGTCCTGCACCCCATCTGTGGTGAGCTGCGTTTGCTGGTTAGAGGCCACATCGCGCACCCATAAATTATGCTCCTTAATAAAGGCGGCCTTCTTCCCGTCCGGCGATACTACTTCGTTGCCGGGAGCAGGATTCCTGCGGTTGTAAGGCAGGGCATTATTGTTATCGATAACAGGTGTATTGTTATCTGCTTCGCAATTGTATTGCTGCAGGTCGCATTTCCAGTGTTTACCGCGGGATGAGAAAACAATGGCTTCCCCATCTGCCGAAAAGTTAAAGGACATGAAAGGCAGCATGGAGGCGGAGCAAGGCTTACCGGTGGCTTTTGCAATGGCAGCGGCTAATTTCTCGTGGTTAAAAGCCGGTGCGCGGGTGCCTTTCACCGGATCCACCAATATAAATTCACTCCCCTGTGCGGTTAATACGCGGTACCAGAACTTACCACCTGGCATCCAGTTAGGTACAACAGTGCTCCGGTCGATCAGCGCTTCGGTATTGTAAGAGAGCATGCTTTCTGCACGGGCGTAATCCTGTACGGTTAATGATTGGTTGGTTTGTGCCTCCACGGCGGTAGTTACCGCCATACAGGCCACAGCGATCAAGATTTTGTTCATTTGATAACAAGATAATATTGGGGCTGAATATACAGGAATTTCTGAAATGCCTGCAAGAGGATCGGGACGAATGGTAAAGCTGCCGCCCGACTACCGGGGCTCCTGCAGGGTGTTTAAGACAGATAAAAAGTCCTCCGGCGGATAAAAATTCAGCTTTTTCTCTTCCAGGCTGTAAGGCAGCCCGGTAAGCTGTCCGTTGTAATACCAGTATAAGCCCTTACTGACAGATCCGGGACCTTCCTGATTCATGCCGGAAATAACGGGTATCAGCTGGTTAATGGCTTTCACTACATTCAGATCTTCTATGGGATAAATGAGCACTGCATGCCGGTGTGGAATACCGATCAATGATCCATGCGTGCCTAAATATTCCGGTATTCTTTCAAGGTCAAAAACAATATTCGGCACAAAAAAATGATCGCCCTGCACAAAACGGATGGTAATATCCCCCAGCTGTTCCAGGGAATTATGAGACAGGTATTTTTCACGCATATTAACTATGCCCATCTCATACAGCGCATCATCACTTAAGCCCCAGGGAATGGTTTGCTCCGGCTTTACATTAATAACAGTATTGGGCAGATCAAAGACCAGCATCATGAACAGATCACCGGCCAGCGGTTTTCCTATAATAAGACCGGGATCGATATTCTCCACGTAACTGTTATGATAAAGCCGTATGCCTATATAGTCCCTGGCAAACGAAAGGTCATGGCAGCGTTTTTCAAAATCATCCGTGAAAGCAAACGCCCTTTCCATACCGTTGAAATGATCTTCAATACAGCTTTTCCAGGCTGACTGCGGGTGCTGTTTACATACCTGAGATACATTCACCAGTCCCATTCTTTCTGCACCAAAAGTTGCGTTGTCCAGTATGATCTCCCCGTCTCCCAACACATAAGCTATTCCCTTGTTTTTGAAGTAATTATCCAGCAACGACAAAAATTCAGTATACTCTGCGCTGTTAAAATAGGCCGCCCATGCCGGTACCGGCAATGCTGTTTTCTTACGTTTAAAAAATGAGAACATGTTGTGGGATTATATCCTACAATATATAATATTATTGCTCTTTATACCATACAAAATAAATTATTATCCGGGCCTGGCAGCTACCGGTTTCAACCATTATGCCCATCACGATTAATTGAATAAAAATCACAAAAAGTATATTTTAGCAAAAACTTTAATTATATGCAGTACAGAACATTTGGAAGGACCGGCTGGAATGTGAGCGAAATAGGCTATGGCATGTGGGGAATGGCCGGCTGGACAGGTTCAGAAGAAAAGGAAGTGAACAAAGCGCTGGACAGGTCCATTGAGCTGGGATGCAATTTTTTTGATACTGCCTGGGGTTATGGAGAGGGTTTGAGCGAGAACATTTTAAACCGAACCTTACGCCGCCACCCCGGTAAAAGATTGTATGTAGCCACTAAAATTCCGCCTAAGAACCTAAAGTGGCCTTCCAAACCGCATTTTAAGCTGGATGAGGTATTTCCTGCCGATCATATTATAGACTATACCAACAAAAGTTTAAAGAACCTGGGCGTGGAATCCATTGACCTGCAACAATTTCATGTGTGGGAAGATAACTGGGCGCAGCTGGATGAATGGAAAGAAGCCATTACCAAATTAAGCGACCAGGGTAAAGTGCAGGCCTGGGGTGTAAGCGTGAACCGCTGGGAACCGGATAACTGCCTGAAAACATTGAGGACCGGCCTGATAGACGCTGTGCAGGTGATCTACAATATTTTTGACCAGGCGCCGGAAGACAACCTCTTTCCGCTGTGCCGCGAAAAAAATATAGCTGTGATCGCGCGGGTGCCTTTTGATGAAGGCACGCTCACCGGCACCTTTACCAAACAAACCACCTTCCCTATTGGCGACTGGCGCTCCAGCTACTTTGTACCAGAGAACCTGAACAGCAGTGTTGAACATGCTGATGCGCTGAAGCCCCTGATCCCTGCCGGTATGACCATGGCAGAAATGGCGCTGCGTTTTATTGTCAGCAACCCGGATGTGTCTACCACCATTCCCGGCATGCGGAAAATAAAGAACGTGGAAGCCAACATGGGCGCCAGTGATGGAAACGGCCTGCCGGATAAGTTGTTGAATCAGCTGAAGCGTCATCGCTGGGACCGGGAGCCTACGGGGTGGTCGCAGTAAGGATAACGGTACAACGTATTAATAGCAAAAGGCCGGTCTTCTTATGAATGACCAGCCTTTTGTATATTATGTATACTCAATTCAAACTTTGCTTCTTATACTGCACGGGGCTCATACCTACCTCTTTCTTAAATAAGCGTGAAAAATAAGGCAGGTTCTCAAACCCAAGCGTGTTGGCTATTTCAGCCACCGTATTGTCCGCGCCTTTCAGTAAGTTCTTGGCTTCTGAAATTAAGAAGATATGAATAAGCTCGATGGCTGTTTTACCGGTTTCCTGCTTTAACAGGTCACTCAGGTAGCCGGGTGATACATGCAGCTGGTCTGCCATATACTTAACCGTAGGTAGCCCATGCTCATTCAATAAACCGCTTTCAAAATAAGCGGCCAGGATGTTATTGAACTTAGAAACCATTATACCGGACATTTCTGTACGGTTAATGAACTGCCGTTTGTAAAAACGCTGGGAGTATTTGAGGATGGAGCTGATATGGCCCAGGATAATTTCCTTACTGTATTCATCCTGGTTATTGTAGTACTCCGTTTCTATTTTGTTATAGAGCTCCCAGATGATCTGCTCTTCCCGTGGCGACAGGTGCAGGGCTTCATTGGCCTCATAGTCAAAGTAGCGGTATTTCTTTATTTCATTATGCAGGTCATGCCCGTTTAAATAATCTTCGTGCATGTAAATGGCAAACCCATCTTCTTCCAGCTCAATATTCCGCAGCTCAATCACCTGCCGGGGTTTTGTGAAATACAGGCTGCCACCGCCTGTATTATCATACTTGGTTTTTCCATAGATCATTACCCCAGCCTTCATTTTCTTGAATCCGATCATGTAAAAGTCGCCGGTAAACCCGTTGTGCCCCATCGGGCAGTGCTCCGTACAACGCAGCAGGCTTAACATCGGGTTTTCCGGCGCCGGAAAACCGTTGATCTGATGAAATTCGCTTAAACTTTTGAAATGCCACATAAGCGCTCTTTTATAAACGGGCCTGCACTGTAATAACAGCGCAGACCAGTTTTTGTTGATATATGCTCAGCTCTGACAACCCTTCTTACTTCCCCCGCGCAGTCAAAACTGCCCACTGCCAACTAAGGACTGCCAACTTACTTACCGTGTGCAGCATTGGCTACATCAGCCCATTCTTCCCAGGTAGCCAGGCGTTCTGCATACTGTTGTTTTGCAGCCGGCAAACCTACTTTACCCAGGAAAAGGCGCAGTGGAGGATTTTTTGTATCCACCAGCTGCAGGATAGCATTTACCGTAGCTTCCGGCACACCAAAAATATCAGGGGTAGCACCCTCCTGGAAAGCAGCCCTTATGCCATCATACTCCGGCAGCGGCTTGCTGTGAGCAGCAGATGCGCCGCCCCAGTCGGTAGAAAAACCGTTAGGCTCTACCAGCGTAATATCTATGCCAAAGCCTTTTACTTCTGTGGCCAGCGTTTCGCTGAGCCCTTCCACCGCAAATTTAGACGCATTATATATACCCAGGGTAGGTAAGGTAAAAATACCCAGTATACTGGATACCTGGATAATATGCCCATGTCCCTGCGCCCGCATTACCGGCAGCGCGGCCTGGGTTACCCAAAGCAGGCCAAATACATTGGCTTCAAACTGGTCGCGGGCTTCCTGCTCGCTGGTTTCTTCAATAGCGCCGAACAGGCCGTAACCGGCATTGTTGATCACTACATCAATTTTACCAAAGTGTTCTTTTGCCTTGCTGATGGCGTCAAAGCTGGCTTTCCTGTCTGTAACATCAAGCTGTAAAGGTAGTACTGCACTGCCATACTGCTGGCTGAGGGGTTTGAGGGTGTCTAAATTCCTGGCGGTAGCCACTACTTTATCACCGCGTTTTAAAAATGCCTCTGCCCAGATCCGGCCAAATCCACGGGAAGCACCCGTGATGAAAATTATCTTTGCCATTATTTTGTTTTTGCTTTAAATAATGATACAAAGCTACCCCTATGCACCCCTATGCTATTAATACAAAAGCCGGGAAAGCTGATACATTTCCGGGAATCGGCCCCCCTGCCATAAAAAAGGCGTTCCGCCGCAGCTGCAACGGAACGCCTTTTCTATTATTAATCAATTGATCAGAAGCGGTAACCGATGGTCATACGGAAGTTACGGCGGGCTTCTACTATATAGCTGTAGTAGCTGGTAACACTGTTGGGATTAGCAGCCAGTGAAGCAGCAGTGAGCAGCTTACGGTTATCTGCCACATTATTTACCAGCAGGGAAACGCTGTATTTTCCTTTCTGGTAGCTAAGGCCTGCATCGGTACGGAAATAGTTGGGAATGTTAGGCTTTTTGGTAGTGCCTACATAACGGTCGGCCATCCACTGGAAACCACCCATTATGCCAAAGCCGGTGAGCGGCCCCTTACCAATACGGTAATTTACCCAGCCATTGGTAATATGTGCGTTGGTGTTAGGCGTTACATTGCCGATGGTTGTTTTATCTTCAGCAGTGCCCGGGGCTTCTTTGCTGATCTTGGAATCCGTATAGGCGTAGTTGATATTTACATTCAGGCCGGAAATGATCTCGCCGTTAATATCTACCTCAATGCCTTTAGTTACGGTTTCGCCTAATTGTACAGACACGCTGTTGCCACGGCTGTCTACCACACCTGGAAGAGTTACCAGCGCATTTTCCCGGTTAATGCGATAGGCAGTTACGGAAGAGGTCCAGCGGCCATTGAACCATTCTTTCTTCACGCCTGCTTCATAGTCGGTCCCCTTAATAGGCTTAAAGGGGTTCAGGCTGGAATCCAGGCCAGGTACGGCTACAAAGGACTGATCCCGCATGGCGTATACTGATAAAGACTTATCAATGGAGTAGCTGAGGCCAATACGCGGCGTTACCACATCATCCTTTATTTCAGCGTTCTTTGTTTTACCTACGGTTTCAGAGTGGGTATAACGGGCTGCCAGTGACAGGCGCAGCTTATCGCCAAAGAAGGCCAGCTCGTCCTGCACATATACGGAGGTGTAATTCACTACAGTAGCATAAGTAGTGGATCCTGCCCTTGTGCGCACACTTTTTGAACGGTCTATATAAGCAATGGAATCAGCTGGCACGCCATATTCCGGGTTATACACATTAAATACTCTACCGCCAGCCAGGTGAAGCGGGGCTATTCTGCGGAAATCGCCCCAGAACTTTTTGTTACCCATATCCACACCTGCCAGTATACGGTGACGTACAGCACCGGTATATTCCTCACCAGACAGTGACATTTGTGCAAAGCGGTTCTCGCCCGCTTCATCGCCAATGCTGTAATAGCGGTACATATCGCCGTTGGTGTGCATACTGTCGGCCCACACACTGTTAGCCACCATCTGGAAGTTAAAGTACGCTACCTGCGCATGCGCTTCCCATTTATCATTCAGCTTGTGATCCACATACAGGTACACGCTGTGATCGCGCAGCTTGCCGGGTTCCAGGGAAGGATCGCCATAGAAGAAATCATTACCAATACCTTCATCCAGCAGCTTGTTCTTAGAGAACTGGTAGTTGCCATTACCCAGGTAACGGGAAGCCTGGTAAGCGTATTCCAGCGTAACGGAAGTACGGTCATCTACCAGGTATTTAAAGGATGGAGCAAACAAATAACGGTTGCTGTAATTGTACTTGGTGTAGAAATCTTTCTGCTGCCCGGCTACGTTCAGGCGGTACAGTAGTTTACCGTCTTTGCTCAGCTTACCGTCAAAGTCCAGCGCAGCGCGGTAAGTGCTGAAGCTGCCCATGCTGATGTTGGCAGAGCCTTTGGTAATACCGGTAGGCTTTTTAGTTACCACATTGTAAAAACCACCGGGTTCGCCATTGGCCAGCATAAAACCGGCAGGGCCTTTTACAAATTCAATGCGCTCTATCATGGCTGCATCTTCTGCGGTGGGGCCCCAGCTGGCTTCAATGTTCATACCATTGCGGAAAGCGGGGATCTTGGAACCGCGCATACGGATCTGCGCATACTGGTTATCCCAGTGGCCTACGCGGGATGCGCCGCTGATGTTACGGGTAATGCCATCTACAATATCAAATGACTGCTGATCGGCAATAAGGCTGGCAGAGATCACCTGTATATTCTGCGGTACTTCCAGCAGCGGGGATTTCAGGCGCAGGGAGCTGGAAAGGCTGTCTGTTTTATATTTATTATGGGTGCCGTTGATGATCACTTCCTGCAGCTGTTTATTGGTAGCTTCCAGCTGTATGGTCACATTTACAACCTGGTCCTCTATTACCTCTACTTCCTGTGAAACGGTTTTGTAGCCCATCAGCATTACCTGCAGGGTATAATGGCCGGGATGCATTCTCTTAAATACAAACCCGCCCTGTTCATTGGTAAGGGTGCCCCTGTTCTTTTCTTTGATCTGTACAGCTACAAAGGCTGCTGGTGTTCCATCATTCGTGATCACCTTACCCTTAATGGCGGCAAGTGGTTCTTCTGTAGCAAAGGCCGGTGCAGCAATGAGCAGCGCGCACAGAAAGCCTGTCAGTCTTGTGAATCTGTTAAATAGTATATGCATAAAGGTTAATTGTCGGACATGCAATGCGGTTGCAAAGGTATAGGCTCAGCAGGGGGCTGATTTATGGAATCGGGAAATTGGTTTACGCAATACGGAATAGTTGCGGCAGGCTTAATGGGAAATATTTTTCATTTTCTCTTTTTTAAGCAGGGGAAATTCCCTAAAATTGGAGGGGATGCCTGTAATGAACACGGACCAAGACCTGTTAAAAAAGCTGAAAGAAGGAGATGAACCGGCTTTCAGAGAGCTGTATGCGCGGCATAACCGGCAGGTGCTGGCCTTTGCGTACCACATGACCCATTCCGCCATTGATGCGGAAGACATTTTACAGGAAACCTTTTTACGCTTATGGACCGGGCGGGAGCAGCTGCCAGATATTATGCATGTAGGCAATTACCTGTTCACCATCGCCAAAAACAAAACCCTGGATCATTTACGCAAAGTATCCCTGCAGCAAAAGCTTATAGACCAGGTGTGGGCCAATCTCTCTGAAACTACCAACGACCTGGAGCTGCAGCTGGAAGCCCGGGAAAGCAAAAACCTTATTCAGCAGGCAGTTGCACAGCTATCGCCCCAGAAACAAACCATTTTTCAGCTAAGCCGGCAGCAGGGCCTGAACCATGATGAAATAGCCGCACAGCTGCGCCTTTCCAAAAGCCGGGTAAAGAACCTGCTGGTAGAAACCCTGAAATATATCCGTACCTATCTTTCCCAACACGCTGTATTAACCGCCTTCCTGTTCCAGGTAGCCTGTAAATACCTGATTCCCTGACAATTAATTTTTTTTGAGTTTTCGCGGTCCTTTGTGTTTCCCCAACCGTCTTTATTAGTATAAGCTATTCCATATGCCGCAAGAAACGTCCCGGATAACATACCTGTTGCAACGCTATACCAGCAAAACCTGCACACGCCGGGAGCTGGAAGAACTGCTGGCATACATTGCGGCTCACCCGGAAGATGCGGCCCTGCAGCATTTTATGGAAACGGCCTACCAGGGGCTGCCGGCAGATTCAGCCTTACCGGAAGTAGACCTGGATCATGTGTACCATAATATTATTACCCCCGCCCCTGCCAAACGTATATTCCCTATCCGTTATGTGGCAGCAGCGGCGATTATAGCCGGCGCCATTGCACTGGCATTCCTGTGGCGCAGGCCCGGTCCTTCCACGCAAACCAATATTCCTTTAGCACAGCAAACCATTAATAATATTACACCCGGCGCCAACAAAGCAGTACTTACCCTGGCAGACGGCACCACCATTACGCTGGACAGCAGCGGGCGGCAGGTGATCGGCGGCAATACCCATATTACGCAGCAGAACGGCCAGCTGGTGTACGGCGCTAACGGAACAGATAACAGACTACAATACCATACCTTATCCACACCACGGGGAGGACAATTTAAGCTCACCTTACCGGACGGCACCAGGGTATGGCTGAATTCCGCGTCATCATTGCGCTATCCCACGGCGTTTACAGGGAAAGACAGAATAGTGGAGCTGCAGGGGCAGGGCTATTTTGAAGTAGCACAGCAGGCCAACCAGCCTTTTAAGGTAATGGTAAATTCCATGGAAGTACAGGTGCTGGGCACCAGCTTTGACGTGATGGCCTATGGCGATGAAGCCACCGTGAACACCACGCTGGTGGCAGGTTCCGTACAGGTGAAGGAGGGTAATGCCCTGCGCCTGCTGCAACCCGGCCAGCAGGCAGTACTGGATCAGGCGAACCACGCGCTGACAGTACAGGCAGCAGATGTACAGAAGATCATAGCCTGGAAGAACGGCCTGTTTGTGTTCAACAACATGACGCTGGCCGCCATTTTACGGGAAGTAGCGCGCTGGTATGATGTTGACATCGTATATACGGTAACACCCAGCGCAGAGCTGTATGGCGGCGGTATATCCCGCAACCTGCAGCTGAGCGGTGTGCTGAACCTGCTGGAAGCCAGCGGCTTTAATCATTTTAAGGTAGAAGGCAGAAAAATAATAGTGCTGCCTTAACCAGCTATAAAACAAAAGAAAGGGGGAATCAACCAACAACCAAGATCAGAAAAAAACCGGCTCCGACTGCCATCGGAAACCGGTCATACATCTGGTATGCTGAATAATCGCTGAGAGATCAATCATTTACCAAACATCACAAAAGTATGCAATTCACGTGTAATGCATTGGCCCGCTATTGCCGCGGGCTGTCAACCAAAATTTCCCGTATAGACCGGGACCTAAAAAGACAAATCATTATGCAGCTCAAAGGGACCGCATTTCTTCTCCTGATCACCTGCCTGCATGTAAGCGCCGCCGTTTACTCTCAAAAGGTGACCCTGTCTGTGAAGAACATGTCTTTGCAAAAAGTTTTTTCGGAAGTAATTACACAAACAGGGGTATCGATTGTGTATTCCGAAAAGGTGTTGTCGGGCACACAACCGGTGTCTATTAATGTTAAAGAGGCCACGGTGCAGGAGGTGCTGGAACAATGCCTGAAACACCAGCAGCTTACCTACTCGCTGGAAGGCAACAGCTTTGTGATCAAACGCACGCCGGAAAGTAAGTCACCACCGCTGGCGGCTGATACGCTTATTAATATAAGCGGTACTATTACCGGCACCGGCAATGTGCCGCTGCCCGGCGCTACCATTATGGTAAAGGGTACTTCCAAAGGCACGCAAACCAATGAGCATGGCCAGTTCCAGCTGGGCAGCGTACCATCAGAGGGAATACTGGTGATCAGCAATATTGGTTACGTAACCCGCGAAATCGGCATCCCTGCCGGCAAAACGCTGGCACTGGCGCTGGTGGAGGATACCAAGAACTTTAACGAAGTAGTGGTGGTAGGCTACAGCGATAAAAAGAAAGGGGAGCTTACCAGCGCAGTAAGCGTGGTATCTGCTGAAAAGCTGAAAGATGTAACCACCAACGATGTAGGCTCCATGCTGCAGGGCAAGGTACCCGGCCTGCAGGTGATCAATGCCTCCGGTGTGCCGGGCAGCCAGGCTGAGATACGCCTGCGCGGCGTATCGTCTGTAAATGCTTCGCAAAGCCCTTTATATGTGGTAGATGGTATTATTGGCGGCAACTTTGACCCCAATGACGTGGAGAATATTACGGTGCTGAAAGATGCCGGCGCTACCGCCATGTACGGCTCACAGGCCAATGCAGGCGTGATCATTGTTACCACTAAAAAAGGCCGTATCGGTAAAACGCGCTTTGAGGCAAAAGTAACCACGGGTATCCGCAAACCGGATTTTGGGAAAATGACCATGATGAACGGCAGGGAGCTGTATGAGCATCATAAAGAATTTTACCGCGACTATATTCCCGGCACAACAGATAACTCTTATAAGATAGACCTGCTGAAGTTTTACGACGAGCGCCCGCGTACGCTGCGCGATCAGAACTACAGCTGGCTTAACACCATGTTCAAAACCGCGCCGTTGGAGAATGTATTCATCTCCGCCAGCGGCAGCTCAGAAAAGAGCGAGTACTACACCAGCATTTCCTACTACAATGAGAAAGGTACTTTCCTGAACACCAATTTCCAGCGTATTAATGTGCGCGGCAACTCCACCCACCATTTTTCAAAGAGCGTGGATGTGACCAATAACATTAACCTCAGCGCTGCTACAGGCAAAAGCTTTAACTATGATGATGTGTTCTATGCTTACCTGAACATGCCCTGGGATAATCCCTATGACGCTAACGGGCAGCCGGTGTACGTAGATGGTAACTCCACCTTTAAATGGTGGTCAAGGGATAAGGTGAACCCTATCCATACCATCCAGAACTCCAACCATCCCTACAAGAGCTTTAACGCCAACTATGATCTGAACCTGAATATACAGATCACGGACTGGCTATCATTTTCCAGCAACAACCGCGGCGCGGTGAACTATGATAAGGCTACTGATTATTACTCCCCTGTGGTTGCTGGCCTGTATAACGGTACCGGTTTTCTGAATGAATTAGGCACGCTCAATTACGGCGTAATATCCAACGACCTGCTGAAATTCAAGTTCCGCATGGGCGATCATTCCATCAGCGGCCTGGCAGGTATTGCCATTGAGAACAGCAAAACAGAGGTAGTAGGCGCTTCCGGTAAAGGTTTGCCGGAAGGCTTAAAGGTACTGAACGTAGTATCCAACACGCAGATCGTGAACGGGTTTAACGACCAGGCCATCCTGCAATCCCTGATCTCGCAGGTGAGCTACGGTTATAAGGAAAAATATTTCCTGACCGGTTCTTACCGCGTGGATGGCTCTACCAACTTCCCGAAATCAAAACGTTACGGCTCATTCCCTGCTATATCCGCCGCATGGTTGCTCAGCAATGAACCTTTCCTGCAAACGGCTACCTTCATTGATAACCTGAAGCTGCGCGCGAGCTATGGGGTAACGGGTACGCAGGACATTGGATCAAGCCGCTACCTGGGCCTGTATGCGCTTAACAGCCAGTATAACGGCGGTACTGCCGCTACACCCCTGCAGCTGCCCAGCCCCAACCTGACCTGGGAAAGCAAGCATCAGCTGAATGCCGGTGTGGATATAGGCCTGTTCAAACGCGTGAACCTGACGGTGGATGTATATAATAACATTACCAAAAACCTGCTGCTGCAGGTATCCCAGCCGCTTTCCATTGGCTTTGAGCAACGCTGGGAAAACTCCGGCGAAATTGTGAACAAAGGCATAGAGCTGGGCTTAAGCAGTGTGAATATTAAAACCCGCGACTTTGAGTGGAATACGGATTTTAACATCAGCTTCAACTCCAACAAGCTGCAAAAGCTGCCCAGCGATATCACGCGCACACAGCCTACCTGGAGCATTTCACAGATCTACCGTAACGGCGGCAACCTGTATGAGTTTTACATGCCTAAATGGTTAGGCGTAAATGCGCAAACCGGCGCGCCGCAATGGGAAGTGATCCACCGGGATGCAGATGGGAAGGAAACCTCCCGCGAAGCTACCTCCGACTATGCCAGCGCCACTTACCAGGAAGTAGGATCGGCCCTGCCTAAGTTCCAGGGCGGTATCAACTCCCAGTGGAAGTACAGGAATATTGCGCTGAGCGTAAATGCTTATTTCCTTTCCGGCAATAAAGTGTTCAGCAATGCGCTGCGTTTTGTGATGAACGATGGTATTGAGCCTTATTACAACCAGATAGTACTGCCGGATGGTTACAGCACATGGACCAAACCCGGGGATAATGCTACGGAACCCAGCCCGCAGAATAATGCGAATGCAACAGAAACCTCTACCCGTTACCTGAAGAACGGTAGTTTCTTTGCCATCCGTAACATATCACTGTCGTACACGCTGCCTAAGATCTGGACCAGCCCCCTGAAGCTGGATGATGTAACCCTTTCCCTGACTGCGGATAACGTATATACGTTCACGAAGTTCCTGGGGCAGGATCCATCCACCACCATTGCTACGGGCAGCTATGTAATGCCCGGCGTGTCTGACTTCAAGTATCCCAATAATCGCCAGTACCTGTTAAATATTAACATCCGGTTCTAGGAAAAAATTTAAGATCATGCGTACAAAATTCATACTCCTTATATTGGGTTTGCCGCTGCTGATAGCCGGCTGTCTGAAGGATGTAAATCCAAGCGATGCATTGAACACCGGCTCACTTACCGCCACCAAAGCGGGTTTACAGCAGGCGGTGAACGGTGCTTACGCATTATTTAAAGATCACGTAGAGTTCAATGGTACAACAGACCTTAACAACATGTACCTGCGCCAGTATTTTCAGCTCAGCGACTTTGCCTCTGATGATATTGTGTGTGCACAAACCACTACGGATCCTTTGTACTACAGCTTTTCACTGGACCATACACCTACGCAGACCAACAGCCGTTACTTCTGGTATATCTCCTACAAGATCATTAACGATGCCAATACGGTAATAGAATCTGCAGAAAAGATCACCAACCCGGATGAAGGCATTAAACAGCTGATAGGCGAATGTTATTTCCTGCGCGCATTCTGCCACTTTAACCTGGTGCGTTTGTTTGCCAGGCCTTATACGCAGAACCCTTCCGGCCAGGGCATTATCCTGCGCACCTCTACCAGCGATGAAGCATTAAAGGCCCGCGCAACGGTTGCAGAAGTATACAACGCCATAGTAGCCGATGCGGCAAAAGGCGCAGAGTTGATGAACCAGCCGCGCGGGGTACAGTTCGGCTCCAAAGAAGCTGCCTGGGCGCTGTTATCAAGAGCGTACCTGTACAAAGAGAATAATGACAGCACTGCTTTTTATGCTGATAAGGTGATTGCCTCCAACCGCTTTTCCCTGGAAACAGCAGCCACTTTCCCACAGCTGTTTGCCAACGCCATGGCCGGCAGGGAAACCATCTTTTGCGCTGCCTTCACCAAGGTAGATGATTATGGTAAAGCAGGCTCCATTGCTTCCATGATCTATTCTGACGGCAACTCCGGCTGGGGTGAGGAATATGCTTCCCAATCCCTACGGGATACCATGGCAGAACATCCTGAAGATATACGCTGGTCTTATATAGTACCGGCCAAGAACCCGGATGGCAGTATGCAGAAGAAGAATGGCATTGAAACCTATTACATCAGCAAGTTCTCTTTCCAGGAGGGCAGCCCTACGCTTAGCTCCCCCATCCTCTTCCGCCTGGCGGAAATGTACCTGAACAAGGCGGAAGCAGCTGCTAAAAAAGGGAATACTGCGGAAGCGCTGGATAACCTGGACATGATACGCAAGAACCGCGGTTTGCAGAATGCGTTATACAACAAAGTGCTGCCTGCCGGCAAAACCGCGCTGGACGTGGTGTTGAAGGAACGGCGTATAGAGCTGGCCTTTGAAGGACACCGCAACTTTGATGTGTACCGTAATAAACGGAACATGAACCGCACGTACTGGGGTTACCATCTGCCCGGTTTAAAAGAATCTGACATTAACCTGGCGGCAGCGCCCAGCGGTTATGCCAACATGATCATAAAACCGGACGCTAACCGCATTATCTATTTTATACCGATCGATGAGGTACAGACCAACAAGCTGTGCCAGCAAAATCCTTAATCATTAATCTGTATTATTATGCAAATCAGCAAACACATATATACTGGCCTGCTGTTAGCTGCAATAACAGTGGGTTGTAAGAAAGATGACACCACACCTGCAGCGGATATCGTGTATACGGTAGCCATCCAGGATAAGACGGTTACCTTCACCAATACCACCACCGGCGCCGTATCCTATAAATGGGATTTTGGCGACGGGGAAACCTCTACAGAAGCCAGCCCGGTGCACACCTATCCCGACAAGGGCAAGTATGTGCCTACCTTATATGCTACCGATAACAACGGGAAGGTAGCTGAAGGATCTACGGTGATCTACATTGCCAAAACATCACCCGTAAAGCTGGACGATAACAGCTTTGCCGACTGGGCTACTGTAAAGGATTATGTGATAGCCCCGGCTGCCGGTGAAACGTACTTTAAAAAGCTCACCATTGACTATGATGCATCGTACGTGTACATGCTGGTGGAAGTGAACTCCAAAGAAGCCAATGCCGACATCTACGATTTTTACCTGGATACGGATAACGACGCCGGTACCGGTTTTGTAACCGACTTTGCAGGCGCGGGGTTTGATGTGCTGCTGGAAGGCACGGTGCTGGGCAACTGGCTGGATGCATTCAATCATAAGGGCGCTCCCAATGAATTTTCCTGGGACCCTACCGGCGCCACGGAATTTTACAACGTAGGATATAAAGCGCAGGATGGCAGCACATTTAAGTTTGAAATGCGCATTTCCCGTAGTAAATTGAAAGGGCTTGCAGCTACCACGGCATTTAAAATGGGTATTATGGCCACCAAAGGCGACTGGTCTGCCGGCTTAGGCCGCATTCCCGGCGCCGGTGCAGCCGCTATACAGGTTAACTTTGAATAAACCCTATGACTGAACTAAAAGCAAATGGCAGGTTACTATCGCTGGATGTGATGCGTGGCATTATTATGCTGCTGCTGGCCGGTGAAAGCTGTCGGGTATATGAATCGTTACATGAGCTGCATATAGGCGGGCTGTTTGATCTGTTCATTACACAGTTCTTTCACCATCCCTGGCATGGCCTCCGCTTCTGGGACCTGGTGCAGCCTTCATTTATGTTTATGGCCGGCACTGCTATGTACATTGCTGTAACGCGCAAGCGGGCCAAAGGTGTTTCCGAACAAGATAACTTCCGGCACATTGCCATCCGCAGCTTACAGCTGTTCCTGTGCGGTACCGGTTTGCATTGCGTATATGCAGGGCGGTTAGTATGGGAGCTGTGGAATGTGCTTACACAGCTATCCTTCACCACGCTGGTAGCCTATTTCCTGATAGGCCGCTCTTTTAAGGTGCAGATAGCTGTGGCATTGGGTATGGTGCTTCTGAATGATGTGCTGTACCGCAGTATACTGATGCCCGGTTTTGACCAGCCCTTTGTGGAAGGCCATAACTTTGGCTCCTATATGGATACCCTGCTGATGGGTAAAATAAACCGGGATGGGTGGGTAGCCATCAACTGTATACCCACGGCGGCACATACCATTTTAGGCGTAACAGCCGGTAAGCTGTTAATGAGTGACTACAGCAGCGCTGTTAAGATAAAGGCATTGGTAATAGCCGGTATTATTGCGCTGGCGCTGGGTTTTGGCGCAGACCTTTCCGGCCTTTCGCCCATCATTAAACGCATCAGCACCGGTGGCTTTGTGCTGGCCTCTTTAGGCTGGGTTACGCTGATACTGGCCGCAGTATACTGGTGGATAGATGTAAAGGACCACCCGCGTTATACCTGGATCGCAGTAGTGATAGGCATGAACTCCATTTTCATTTACCTGCTTTTTGAAACGGTAGGCGCACAGTGGCTGAACGGTGCTGTGGCCATCTTTGTGAACGGGTTTACCGGCTGGCTGCATATAACGCCGGCTATACAGGCCGTATTATCTGCACTTGCAGTATGGGTTTTGGAATGGTATATTTGTTATTGGTTATACCAGAAAAAGATATTCTTCAAATTATAATCGTTATGAAACGCAGAGACTTTTTACGGAACACCGCCGTAGCGGGAGTAGGTTTTTCCATGCTACAAACACCGGCACAGCTGCTGGCAGCAGAAAAAAAGGCTAAGGTAAGAATGGGCCTGATAGGCGTAGGCGCCCGCGGGCTGGGACATTTAGAGCTTTGCCTGCATCGCAGTGATGTAGAGGTAATAGCCATTGCAGACCCGGATACGCAGTACACCATTCCCAAAGCCCGGAACCTGATCAGCAAAGCTTACGGCGCTAAAAAGGTAGCAGAGTATACCAATGGCCCGGAAGATTTTCATAACCTGCTGAAACGTGACGATATTGATGCTGTAATTATTGCCACCCCCTGGGAATGGCATACTATACAGGCCGTAGCTGCCATGAAGGCCGGCAAAACGCCTGCCGTGGAAGTTTGCGGCGCCTCTGACATACAGGAATGCTGGGAGCTGGTGAACACCAGCGAAGCAACCGGCGTACCCCTGTTCGGGATGGAGAATGTGTGTTACCGCAGGGATGTGATGGCGGTGCTGAATATGGTACGCCAGGGCCTGTTTGGTGAGCTTATTCACCTGCAGGGCGGTTACCAGCACGATCTGCGCGAAGTGAAATTCAACAACGGCAAACAATATTACGGCGGTGGTGTGGAGTTTGGCGAGAACGCATTGTCAGAAGCCAAATGGAGAACCAACCACTCCGTGCACCGCAATGGAGACCTGTATCCCACGCACGGCCTGGGACCGGTGGCCAACATGATCAACATTAACCGTGGCAACCGCCTGATGAGCATTACCTCTATGGCTACCAAATCACGCGGGCTGCATAAATACATCGTAGATCATGGCGGTGAGAACCATCCCAATGCAAAGGTGGAATTTAAGCTGGGCGATATTGTAACCTCGCTGATAAAAACCAATAACGGGGAAACCATCATGCTGTCGCACGATACCAACTCCCCCCGCCCCTACTCGCTGAACTTCCGCGTGCAGGGCACCAATGGCTTATGGATGGATGATGTACAATCCGTATACGTAGAAGGTAAAAGCAAGCCGCATACCTGGGAAAAGGCCGGTGAAGAATCAGATGCTAACAGCTACATGGCTAAGTATGACCACCCGTTGTGGAAGCGCTACTCCGCCGACACTGCCGGCGCCGGCCATGGCGGTATGGACTGGTTTGTGATCAATTCCTTTGTGGAAAGCATTAAACGCGGCACACCGTATGCGCTGGATGTATATGACCTGGCTACCTGGTATGCCATTACTCCACTCAGCGAGCAATCTGTATCAGAAGGCGGCCAGGTGCAGTATATCCCTGACTTTACACGTGGGAAATGGATGAACCGCAAACCCATTTTTGCGCTGGATGGAGAATATTGAGTGTTTTATATAGAGAAGCAGTATTTACAAGCCCTCCGGAAAAGCCGGAGGGCTTTTTATTTATGGTTTTCTTTTTATGATCTTTTGGTAGGGAAGAAAATACAATGCATTTACAAGGGAACATATAACGATCAATATAAAAGGATCCAGCAAGCCGTTCACATCCATCGCGCCTATTTTCCAATAAAGGCCCTTTACCACCACCAGCAGCATGCTTGCAGGTACTACTACCATATCCAGCACCAGGATGATGAACAGCGGCCACCAGCGAGTTTCTTTTAACATACGCAGGGCACGTACAGCCATGAAAAAGGTTATCAGGCAATAGATCAGTACCAGGATCAGATCTTTCAGCGTACTTCCTTCAATGGTTGTGCTGTAATACCTGATGGAGGAGCTGTGGTTTATTATCTTATCAAAGGAAAGCTGGTAGAGGTAACCGGTTATGATTATATAAGCAATGAGTAACAGTATTCTTTTGAACGTGGCCATACCTGATTTTCGTGATATTACGCGAAAATAGGAAATTACAGAATATTTTTTCCGCGTTCTGTAATGTGGATGGTTTGGTTTAAGATATTAATGCAGTTAAGGGTGGCTAGGTTTTCGAGGGTTGCCAAAACCTCTGCTGCAGTAAGGATGTTCCTATAACGGTCATTAATGGCCTGGATACTTGTTTCCCCATTGCATACGGCATATACAAATCTCAGGAAGGCATCGTCCCTGTCTGTAATTCCCTTAACGATGTGTAAATAGTAAGTCCAGCCGTTTAATACAGCCTCTTCTAATGTGCGGTACCGGTAAACCTGGGAATAAAGTTCCCAATGCGCATGCCCAAATTTCATTTCAATCTCGTAATCCCTGTCCTCAAATGATAAAGTCTTGAATGCTCCGAACTTTCTGCTTTCACCTTGCAGATCGGATGGTTTATAGTTAGCAATCAGCTGTTTAATTTCGTTATAAACATTGTCTTTAATAGCAATCAGCTCATCATGGGTAAATATGATGATTGCCGCATCAAGCGCTTTTAATGTTTTTAAATAATCAACAATCGTATGATCTCTGCATTCATCCGGGTTATCTTTTGTACGGTAAGTTCCATAGATACCATCCTTGTAGGGCTTATTGAGCTTAATCTTTTCATTCCATTCCCTTTCCAAATGGCAGTGATGACAGATCTCTTTAGGTAGATACGGACTATTAGTGGGAAGAATTAATTTGTTGCAGTCAGCACAATTAATGGCCAGGTGCCTTTGTGTCCAGCTTGGGCAATTATCATCCGGCTCTTTATCAGATGGAAAGTAAAAAGTGAGGCCATATTTCTCTGCAGCCTTTTCGCCAATAGCTTTTGCTAATACTGCTTCAGGCCAGGCAGGTACCTGCCCGTTGAAGAGCCGGATATCGCCACCCATACTTATAATTCCTAAATGAACAGCTGTTGTTTTTTTCCAAAAGAACCTGCCTGTTTCTGTGTAGAGATCAATATAAAGGAACCAGCCATTTGTATCTCCATCCCAGAGGGCCTCCAGCACAACCGGTTTGCCAGGTACTTTTTCTATTTCCTGTTCCAGGGTCTCAAATGAAGTAATATAAGGCATTGGTATTTGGTGTAAATTTATGTTATGAGGTTGCAGCTATTCGACCTTAAAGTTACTAACCGGGCAACGTTTATTCAATTCCTTAACATTATGCTCCAGGATTTAAAAAAACATCCTGAAAACTGGGAGAACAACAACCTGGAAAGCTTCCTGGAAGCGCTCAGTGCCTATGCTGAAGATATCCAGGGTTATTACGACAATACCCAACAATCTATAAATGCCGAAGAGGCCAGCTGGCAGGTATTTGCAGATATGTTTAAAGGTGCTGTTGTATATGAATAATGATCTTACTGGTCTATCAATCCCCTATTGAGTTACCCTGGTCCATTTAGGTTTCTTTGCCATGCATTGATTCAATAAAGAATCTTTTAAGTATGCAGCGAAACCTGGCAAAAGAACTTCATCACAATTATCACTGCATCTTATTTTTGAGTTAAAGATCAAAAAGTAAAAAGGGCTATCAAAGCACCCATTGTTCTTTTCCAATACGATCTTTTTTGTCAGGATTATATCGGCCTCCTTTGTTATGGCTTGCCATCGAATGGAATCAATCTTAAAGCTATAGCCCTCAAAAAACGCGAGGCTCTCCCTGTCATTAGTCAAATCTATCTCGTCACGATGGTAAGGCATCGCTACCTGATAAACAACTCCGCGTACTTCTTCCTTTGCTCTTTTAAAATGAACTAAAAAAGAGGTATCAAATCTTTGCTCATAAAAAAAGACTAATTCATTACTATCAGGAAGATTTTCACTGGTGGTTATAGAGAATTTTTCAATTTTTGGACGTAAAAACTCCCAAAGGGAATCTGTCGCTGTTTTTGGGGAAATAGTGCTTCTATTCTCTTGCTGATGGCAGGAAGCAATAAAAAACATTACCGCAAATAGAAGTAAAACTCTCATATTAACCAGCCTCCTACTCCACCTTAACTTATAAACTCTCAAAACCAAAAGAATATTTAATTAAAATATCATCCTTAAAAACACACCTGATATAATATCCATGTTGGTTATATCTCCTGACAAAATTTGATTTACTATCAGCAGTATAAACAAGCCGCTCCACATTTCCATTTATGCTGGACTTATAGCTATTTCCCAGTTTTTTAACCAGATCTTCCTTGGTTATGCCTAAATAAATTTTATTTGAAGTAATGAACTGCCCGTCCTTCAAATGAACTACCTGCTTAGGAATTTTATATGCACTATCAATGTTTATCATTTCAAATTCATCTACTGAATTTTTACTCCCCCCATAATGAAAAAATAAACGAAGGATTTGTGTTCCTGTTTTATTCACTACCTCTATTCTTGGCAGGGAGCCAGCCTGCTCAAACTGTTTACTCCAGCTATTTTTACCTAATACAAGCTCGGTGCTTTTATAATCATTAATAGTTATATTATTAACCGCTGTATCGGGTTTAAGATCTTCATGATGCTGCCCACTGGCAGTTACAGTCAAAAATAATAGGCTTGATATTAAAAATATGGCCTTCATACTTTTGATTCTATTTGCTGTTGAATGGTATAGCTGCCTTTCAGGAACCTTATATAAAAGAATAAATGTGTAATAACAAATGTTCCACTGGCAATAGCAAACAGCTGCCATATATCATCAAATCCACCCAGGATAAACATCACTAACATTGACAACACCGGCAAAAGAAAAAATGTAAGCATACGATAAACACGGCTGCTGCGGATGTTAGCATACAGATTAAGGTATACCGTCAATGAGCAGAGGGTTAATATGAATGTCCAGCATATGCCCATTATTGCCATAATAAAAACAGCCTGGTTTCCTTCCAGGCTACCCCTTATATCTGCATAGAAGGTATTAACACCTAAAAAGGTTAGCACGCTACTAATTAAGAAGGTCAGAAATAAGTTCTTTGTTAGTTGTTTAGTAATAACTGATCGCATTGTCTGTAATTTTATAGTTCTCTCCTTACAACTTCGCAATAAGCGCTTCCGGCGCTTTCGTTGTACTTGGAATATTCGTGCAGCTCCATACTTCCGACAAAATTGAAAAACTGCAGGCAATTGCCTGCGGTTGCCTTATAATAAATTTCACTTACTTTAATCACTAAAAGCTCCTCGTAAAGTCCGGTCTATAGCCTTAATGTTTATAATGATAAATAGCAGAAAAACCCATAAAGAAAAAGGTTGCACTTTTAGATCTAATCCAGCTTTATTTAAACTGAACCCAAAAGAATAGACCTCTATAACAGGGGTAAACGCAATTAAATTAAGCGTACCAAACAATAGTGTAATAAAAGTGATGACTTTACCAATCTTAGGCCTCAATACTAACGCAATCAGGCTTGCCAACACAAAAAACACACTCCAATAATGCTTATTAACCAATAATATATTAGTAGTTAATGTTGTGTAAATACTATACCCTAAAGCTATAATCAATATTGCAAGTGGTATATATTGCAGGATCCTTCTAAAATTCATAACCATATAATATTAAACTTACGTTCGTATGATGCCCAATAAACTGCAGTGTGTCATTTTCGTACACCTGGCCACTCATATAATCTGTAGCCGTGGTTTTGGTGGTACTTACTGTAGGTGCACTTCTTCGACCGTTTCAGCAAGTATCTTTATTTCACTTCCTGTAGATGATGTCTTAATAACATAGCAGTTCAAACTGATGTGATCATAGGCACCCTTCCATTTACTATAAAAATCCACTAAATCATTATCATCCGATGGCGCTATATATGCTATATCAATTGATTCATTAGCAATAATTCCAAAATTCATTACAGCCTTGAACAAATAAACATTCTTAAAAACCAGCCTAGATACTGAGTTATCTTCGTGCCATTTAATAACAATTTCTATACTGTCATTATTACCAGGATCACTTCTATCAATAAAAATATTCTCCAGTACGGAATCGTGCCAGTAATGATCATTAAAATTAAAATTCATAAAAAGCATTTTACTTTATTTACCTACGTTTAACCACCAGCTATTGGGATTCATGATATGCTTACCCCTGCCATCCTTATGAAAATGACTTGTATTTGGACCCTGCATACCTGGAGGGTTGCGGGATCAATCCGGGCTTTCTCCTGATAACAAAGACTTTTCCTATCAGTGGTATTGCCTAGGCTTTTAGTGACCTTTATCAATCTCGTCAGAATATTCATTTCCATCCCCAGCTATCTCATAATATACCCTTAAAGGAACCAAGCGCAGATAGAAACGTAACAAACAGGCTATGCGCACTCTCGCCTGTCGCGTTTCTTTGTGGAGGCCGTACATAGGAGTATCTTTCTAATGGTGCGTTATGGAAACAATACAATATATGCCCAGCAATATATTCGCTAACACGACGCAAACAACAATCTTATTAAAGGCTCTCGCATTTAAACCACTGCTATTGTCTACGGCATGTCGGTAGTTAATAACATAGAACAAAGTATAAACTATATTAAGGCACGATAAATAAAACACTCCAAACGGCAGCATAAAAAAATTCACAGACGCACTATTGAAAAACTTCATAAGCACCATGCAAAGTACACCAGTTATAATAGTGTAAATATTAAATAGTAATCTGTGTGATTCCCACCATTTCTTTATATCCTTATTCATATATTTATTCATAACAGAATAAATTAAAACATTGAACGTCTATTTTGCCCAGGAAGAGGTAATCTATTGAAAGCCCCACCATTTAAAATAAGGCAGCGCCTAAACCCTCAAATTCAAACACGCTTGTAAATAACATTTAACTGTAAATCTCCATATTCTTCAAAACTGTTAACTCTTCTTGCAATAACCTTTCTCCATTTGTCTCCTTCAATCCGACTGTATACTTTGACTTCCAATGGGAAATCCATATTTAAGGCATGCATGTCATCTTGTTTTTCCGGGTCCCGTATAGGTACTACAAACGCAAAACAATCAAATTCGCTAAAATGGTTACCACACCCTTTCCGAAATATATCTTCCATTATTTTGTAATCCATAAGCTTTCGTTCCCTGACTCCTCCCTTATATACAAAAATAATTTCGTAGGTTTCTGGACAGTCATAGCAGGGAGCGAAACATAGGTTAAATATAGAGTCCCTGCTAGCGTTTGTTCCTTGTAAAACTCCTACATAGGCACTTTTCATAAAGGGGCTACAGTTACTCAGGAAACCGGTTGTATCAAACCATTGCTTGTCCTTATCAGTCAAAGTATCGGATTTTGCAAGCGAATCCTTTCCCAAACTTTTATTCGGCTGAGGAGAATAGCATCCACTAACTATGATTGCAGATACTACAGTAATAAATAGTTTATTCATACTTTAATGAGTCTCTTCCAAAAATCAGTACCTGCGGATTGCATTCAACTGCACATCTTTATACTTAATTTATAACGATCATCATTTATTACATAAAAGCCGCTGATGTTAAGCTATCCTTAAGCACGACCCTGCCTAATATTTAATGATCAGTATAATAATCCCTTTCCAGGGTCCAATAAACTAAAAATCCGATAAATAGCTGTGGATTGCAACAGATAATGGCCTTTTACTATTTCCCCCAAGTAGTTGAGAAAAACAAATTTCAACAAATTTGCTTTTCGAATAGTTGAACGAAACGAAAAATCCGGAATCATGATCAACTGCATCAGGATTATACTTTGCTGTATGCAGAAAGGCACTGTCGCGCACAAGATTCTTTACTAATTCATCAAGCTTAATGCCCTTATATACACGATTCTCCGGTTCCATAAGATCATAATAAAAGCCCTTATTTTTACCATTGAGGTTGACAATAAACATTAAATTAGCTGCACTATGGCCCCTTGCACCAATTATCATAATATTTTTACTATACTTTCTTGCTAACAATGTATAAATGCTATCCGCATCGTGAAGAAAGCGATCAATTTCATAATTAGAGAAATATGAACATTTACAAATAGGTTTACTTTGACCGTTTGAATTAGTTATTAACCCTATCTGAATAACTATAAGAAAGAAAAAATACCTCATAATTCTATTTAAAAAAATTCATCAATATAAATACACCTGAGACATTTTTAAAACTTCCGGGAATATCGTTCGCTTCCTGTTTCGGAAGGCTATGATTCCCCCTGTACCGTAATAATACCCTGCCCGCCGCCCAGTGCAAAACGGCCTGACAGCACATGATTGTTCTTTATTTCAATAATATTGTCCCCGCTAATGTCCAGTCTTGGATAGGTTGTTATGGTACAAAAAAGGTAGCCGATCTTCCGATCACCGGTATAATCCCCGCCTCCAATATTATCATGCACCTTATAACTGCGCTTACCCAGTGGCGCTAGTGTGTTAAAGGTTTCTTCTATTCTTATTTGAGAGTTTATCACATTATGGTCCATCTCTATATTCCCTGCACCCCATAAAATTATACGTGAGTAACCAATGGGATATACAGGTACTGTTACGCCATCCGGATTCACACCTAACATATTATAGGCAATATGGAGATCAGTAGTACTACCAAATTCCAGCTCTACATCGCTGGCAATGATCGCATCCGACGCATTCAGCACATTACCTTTACCGGATGCCCCGATATTAATGTTGCTGCTTTTAGCAATATAAATACAATATGCACCGTTTGAAAAACCGTCCGTCACCTCTATATGCATACCGCAAATGCTCACATTGTCTGCATTCCGGATGGAAAACGTATTGTAAAAATTACCCGTTGAATGGTAATTGTCCTTTAATACTTTCACCTTCGCGTTACTCACGCCAAAAGCAGCTCCCGGTTGCGTTGTACCGTCCACAATGATATTGGAGGATAAGGTGGGCAATTCAGCATTGATCCGGATGGTCCTGTCATCCAGGGTAGTACCCGGCAGGTTAAAATGAATATAATCCGTTGCAGCAGTGCCGTTGGCATTTGCCTTATTAATGGCATCCCGTAGTGTGCCAGGCCCGCTATCGGCCTTGGTGGTAACTATAAATGTGTCGGCTTTGGCCAGGTTAACACATGAAATAAGCGAAAGGATCATTGTGATCCGGGATATAAACTGCATATAGGGATAATGTAAGTAGCCGGGTTAAGGCAACAAGAAACCGGTCAAAACTACGATTTTTATATTATTCTACATACTCTCCACCACTCCCACCATCACTCCAAAATCCCCATCCAGCTGCCGCCAATCCTTTTCCGGTACATACATCCTGGACACAAACCCATCCAGGTACAATGCATTCCTGCATCCCAGGCTTTTAAAGTAATTCGCAAAATCGTAAAAGTTCACGTCTTCTTTAGACATCACAAAAATCACCCTTCCATCCGGTAAAATACCTACGCCATTGCGGATATTCAGATTGGCGGAACCCTCTTTAAATGCGGCATTCAGCTGCCCATCTATCAATAACATAGGGCCTGATTGCGTGGCATACTTCACTTTGCCGTTGTTCTTAAAGTCAGCTGTTTTACAGATCACCGGGATATTATCTGCAGTAATGTAAAACACGCCATTCGGCTGCAGGTAAAAGTTGCCGTTACCGTTGGCAGTATCTAAAGGTGATAGGGTACTACCGTTTTCAATGTACAAACCCAGTGGGGAATGATCGGGCCTGTACATACCGCCGTTCATGGCAAACACCAGCTGCTGTTTGTGCGCTTCCAGCCAGCTCTTTAAACGTTGTATACTTCCAAAAGGTTTGTGCTGATCATCTTTCCAGTACAGCTGCAGGTGCTGCTTTTTAAGATCAGCCGTATAGGTAATGAACCGGCTCCCGGCTGTTTGGGCATTCGCCGCAAATGAAATAATAAGCAACAAAAAGGAGATACCTGCGAGTATCCGGCTTCGTTTCATGGTATAGGCGGGTTTGGCTTTGTATAGTTACGCTGATATATTTATTTTTCAAAATGCCGCTAAAAAAAGAAGGGCCGCTCCTTCCGGAACAGCCCATCCATTAATTACGTTATCGTTTTTACTGCTCGTTAAAGCTGGCCGTAGTTTTCTAAACAGTCCGGCCTAACGCCTGCTGGTATGCCACCAGAAAGGACCGATCTTTTATTTGCGTCCCCTGGTGACCAGGAAAATGATCAATCCTATTACAATGGCTACGGCTATAATACCCGTCCATACGCCGGCTTTAAAAATACCGCCTATTACCTCGCAACTGGTGAGTGTTACGGCGATCAGTGCTAACATGCTGTAAGTGAGCTGCTTCATGCGATAGTTGTTTTGTGATATTAACAGCTTTTACATAATCTGTGCCGTTTTAAGGACTGGCCTGCCTGGCTATGGATTAGCTGCCGGCAGCATACTATATTGGGTAGATTGTTCTACAACTTGCAGGCGCTATTCATTATCCTTATACTTATACTTCAGCACCAGCATAATAATATTCAGCAGCAGCGAAAATGAGTTGGTCAATATAATAGGCAGCTCCGACTTAGCCACGCCAAACCAGATCCACAAAGCATTGCCCATGAGCAAAACAATGAACATGAACAGCGACACTTCCTGCGCTTTCTTTTGTTTAAGTGTGGTAATTAATTGCGGCAGCAATGATGTTGCGGTGCAGATGCCCGCTATAAACCCGATGATATCTATAAGTTCCATGCTCCACTGAAGATACAGAATTAGAACATGGCTTACTTTATTTTATACAATCCTGCTCCATGCGGCTGAATAGCCGGCGCAAATACTCCGGAGAATTTACCCATTGCTTTTCCACTCCAGAGGTCTGTAACAGCGCCGGGGCCGGTAATGCCCAGCTGCTTCAGGTTTACGGAAACAGGCGCTTCCTGATCTGCTTTGTTAAAAACAGCCAGGTAACGTGCGCCGGTACCCGGTTCCTCAGCTATCCAGGCAGCTTTATCAGCATCGTTAAAAAGCTGCCGGTTATTGGTGCTGTGGTTTAAAACGGCCAGCACTCCTTTATTGGTTAACAGTGAAGTGGTAAAGGCATCATTGTCCGGCAGGTTGCCGCCAAACATCAGCGGCGATCTGAAGATGCACCACAAGGTCATTAAAGTATATTGTTCAGGACGGGTGAATTTGGTCATACGCGGGTTGCCACGCTCTGCCCGTATGCCTATGCGTCCTAAAGGCAGCATATCGCCATCAGGCCAGGCGCCTGCTGCCCGCCA
Source organism: Chitinophaga rupis (assembly GCF_900109685.1). Classification (GTDB taxonomy): domain Bacteria; phylum Bacteroidota; class Bacteroidia; order Chitinophagales; family Chitinophagaceae; genus Chitinophaga; species Chitinophaga rupis. The sequence continues at coordinate 46,476 of NZ_FOBB01000010.1, forward strand.
TTTATTCCAGCGCTCAAACACTTCAAAGTGTTCCTTTAGCGGCTCCCAGCTGTCCCAGAAATCGTTCACGGTGCGCCACATATTGGCATGCTGCTGTACGTGCTCCGCATGCGCTATGGGTGTTTCTCCCGGCGAGGTGCTTAACACGATCTTTCTCCCTGTACGGTCTATGGCCTTACGGATCATTTCTATTTCTTCCGCAAAATAAATGGGCGCCGACAGATCATCTACCTTCACAAAATCAAGTCCCCAGGATGCATACATTTCAAAAAGGGCATTATAATATTCCTGCGCCCCGGCCTTTCCAGGCACCACGGTGTACATATCGTGCAGCCAAAGGCACTGGTCTTTATCAGAGTAAATGTCCTGCGCGGTAAGCTGGGTACCTTTAATAGGCAGCTTGCGCTGTACTGCTATTACCGGTATGCCCCGCATAATGTGGATACCGAACTTTAATCCTTTACTATGCAGGTAATCGGCCAGGGGCTTAAAACCCTTGCCGCCGGCTGCGGATGGGAAACGGTTCACTGCCGGCTGAAAACGGCCATATTCGTCTATGTTATACTGCGGGTCTTTCTCATTGTATCCGTGTGATTTATCATTGGCTACGTACCAGCGTATATCTACCACCACATACTCCCATCCGTATTTCTTCAGGTTTTTAGCCATGTAATCCGCATTGGCTTTTACCTCCGCCTCTGTAACAGTGGGGCCGTAACAATCCCAGCTGTTCCAGCCCATTGGAGGTGTAGCCGCCCAGTCATGAAAGTTGGTGGAAGACTGCGCATAGGCAGCAGCATTGCAGGCTATAAGCAGTATAACGAGTAGTTTTTTCATATATCCGTGGTTCAATGAGTGTTAGATTGACACACAATATAATGTACTTCTCCGGTAATTACCAGCAAAGCAGCACATCTTCATGCTAAAAAGTCCTTATCTTCAGCCCTGATCTTAACCGTACTAAAAAAGCTGACAGCAATGGGTCTTTTAAAAAGTATTTTTTCCAAAAAAGAGGAACCTATAAGATCTTATGAGGATTTCTGGAACTGGTTCCGGAAAAATGAAAAGACATTTTTTAAGGTGGTGAAGGAAAGAGGGGATATTGAAAAGGTATTTTTTGATAGGCTGTCGTCCAGGCTGGGTGAGCTGAAAGAAGGCTTTTACTTTTTAACAGGTATGCTGGATGATAATACCGTGGACCTGGTGATCACCGCGGAAGGAGCTATTAAACATATTGTTTTCGTGGAGGAGCTGATACAATCGGCGCCCGATATTCCGGGCTGGAAGTTCACTGCATTTAAACCGGCGTCAGACATCCGTAACAGCAACCTTAAAATGGCCGGCCACCTGTTTAACAGTGATACCATGCGTTTTTATGCGAACGAAATTGCGGAGTACCCCGATGAAATAGATATTGTGATCACACATGACGAGCTGAATGACGAAAATAAACAAACCATCATTAACGGCATCTATATTTACCTGGATACCTACCTGGGTGAGCTGAACTTTGCCACCACTATTGATAATTTAAAAGTGATCCGGAACCATGAAGCACAGCAGGAATGGATCCCTATTGAAAAGCTGAAGGATTTCCTGATCTGGCGGCAGAAAGAGTTCATAGAAAAATATGAAGGCACCCGGCACGATACGGAAAACGACAACTACGCCATGCTGGAAGCAAAGCTGAAGAACGGCAATATGCTGCTGGCAGTCATCAACACCGACCTGCTGGAATGGGATAGTAAAGCCTCCCACCCCTGGATCTTAAACATTGAAATAAAATACGGCAGTAAAAATGATGGCGGCATGCCCAATGATGACACCTACCAGCTGCTGAACGAGATTGAAGATGCGATATTAAGCGAGCTGAAAGATTATGAAGGTTACCTGAACATTGGCCGGCAAACCGCCAACAGTGTGAGGGAGATCTTCTTTGCCTGTAAAGATTTCAGGAAACCCTCTAAAGTAGTGTATGACATTAAAGACAGGTATGCCTCACAAATTGAAATAGGTTTCACTATTTATAAAGACAAATACTGGCAATCCTTTAACCAGTTCAGGAGCAGCTGAGATCTTTTTTTACGGCAGCTTAGCTACCAGCTTTTCCGGCATCCATTTCAGCGCCGTATAGATCAGCTTCCATTTAAAACCCGGTACAATGGTAAAGCCGCTTCCCGCATTCACCACTGCTGCAGCAATATATGCAGGCTCCAGCATCAAGGGCTCCGGCAGGTTTAGCCCGGCTGTCATTTTACTACGGATATAACCGGCCACAATCACATTTACAATAATGCGGCGGGAGAAAAGATACTGCCGTAAGCCGGCCAGGTATTGGGTAAAAGCCGCTTTGGTGCTGCCGTAAATAAAATTGCTCTTACGCCCTCTTACCCCTGAAAGGGATGACAAGCCTATAATACGCTCCAGCCGCTCATTATCCTTATCCATGGCAATCATGTTCAGGATAGACACCGCGCCTGCATAATGTACCTGCATCATGCGAAAGCTGCCTTCAAAATCAAGCAGGGCCTCTTCATTCTGTTTCAGGTAACCGGCGGCATATACCACAATGTGGGGCTTTTCCGGCAGCTGGCGGTAAAAGCCGGCATGGCTTGCAAAATCGGCCGCATCAAAGTAAAGGATGGTCACCTGCTCTTTTTCCGGCACTTCCTGCTGTACAAAAGCCTGCAGCGCGTCTGTGCTGCGGGAGGCCGCTATTACCCGGTAGCCTTTAGCGGTGTATTGTTTAATGGCCGCTTTGGCTACATCGGAATTGGCGCCCAGCAACAGAACCGTTTTACTTTGCATGCAATAGGTTTAGGGGCATAAAGATAGTGATACATTTTAACCAATTAATACCGCCATTTTCCGCATATATTGCTTTTCGCTGAACCCTTCAGTAGCTTTACCTGTTTAAACAGAACAATGACACGTCTTCTTTCCCGGCTCCTGTTAATAGCAGCCATTACCTTGCAGGGCGCTTACGTAAGCGCACAAACGAATGCCAGTTTCCCTTTGATCCCCTACCCTGCTTCACTGGAAGCCGGTAGCGGAACGTTTTCAATTACGCCGCGCACAACCATCCAGGCAGACGCCGGCTTTGAAAATGCAGTAGCACAGCTGCAGCGCCTCATGAAACAGGCATTGGGCAAACCACTAGCTGCAGCGGCTAAAGGACAGATCGTACTGCGTAAAGATGAAACTATCACCGCTGCGGAAGGATACCGGATCAATGTATCTGCCAGCCAGGTAGTACTATCAGCCCAAACCGGCGCCGGTATGTTCCGTGCAGTGGAAACCCTGCGCCAGCTGTTGCCCCTGGCCGTTGAAAAGAGAACAGCATCCGCGCAGCGCCTGCAGGTACCGGCGCTTACCATTACAGATGAACCCTCCTATGCATGGAGAGGCCTTCACCTGGATGTATCCCGTCACTTTTTCAGCATCCAATACCTGGAAAAGCTAATGGACCTGATGGCGCTGTATAAAATGAACAAGCTGCACCTGCATTTAACAGATGACCAGGGCTGGCACATAGAGATCAAAAAATATCCTGCGCTTACGGAAAAAGGCGCCTGGCGCACATTTGACAAGAACGATTCCGCTTGCATACGCCAGTCGAAAGAGAACCCTGATATGGCTATTGATGCCTCCCACATTATTAAACGGGATGGCAAAACCCTGTACGGCGGTTTTTATACACAGGAGCAGATAAAAGGGCTGGTAAAATATGCGGCTGCACGCTACATTGATATCATTCCTGAAATTGATATGCCGGGCCATATGATGGCCGCTATACATCAGTTCCCGAACCTGTCATGCGAAGGTGGCAGCAAATGGGGCGAGCTGTTCTCCACCCCCATCTGCCCCTGTAACGAAGGCACCTATGAATTTGCAGAAAATGTTTTTTCAGAGATCATTGCCTTATTCCCTTCAGAATATATTCACCTGGGAGCAGATGAGGTAGACCGTAAAACCTGGGCAAAAAGCCCGGCCTGTACTGCGCTGATGGAAAAAGAAGGATTAAAGAACACAGCCGAGCTGCAAAGCTATTTTGTAAAACGCATGGAACGTTTCTTCCAGTCCAAAGCCAGAAAGCTCATAGGCTGGGATGAGATCCTGGAAGGTGGCATCAGCGCCACAGCCAATGTAATGTACTGGCGCAGCTGGGTGCCGGACGCCCCTGTTATAGCGGCCCGCAACGGCAACCATGTTATTATGAGCCCCGGTAACCCGCTGTATTTTGATAACCAGCCCGACGCTAATTCACTTTCCAATATTTATAAGTTTAAGGTAGTACCTGAAAAGCTCACTGCGGAACAGGCATCATTCATCATTGGCGCACAAGCCAACCTGTGGTCGGAACAGGTGCCTTCTGAGCACCGTGCAGATTATTTATATTTTCCCCGCATGCTTGCCTTAGCAGAAAGGGTATGGAGTAAAAACCTTGACTATGCTGCCTTTCAGCAACGCCTGCCTGCCCATTTCAAACGGCTGGAAACGTTAAAGGTGCATTACCGCCTGCCGGACCTTAGCGGTTTTACAGCACAGAATGTATTTGTAGACCAGGCCGTGCTGGATATTAAAAAGCCGCTGCCCGACCTTACTTTGCATTACACTACAGATGGCAGCCTGCCGCAGTTCTCCTCCCCCGCACTAAATAAACCGCTGATAATTACCAAACCGCTTACCATTAAGCTGGCAGCGTTTAGCCCCGGCCGTACCCGTGGCGATATTTATACGCTGCAATATAAAAAAGAGGCTTACCAGGCCGCCGTACAAACCTTTGCCTCTGTAAAGGAAGGGCTGCAATGCGCTTACTATAAAAAATATTATTTAAATACCGGCGGCATGAAAACGTCAGAACCCGACAGCCAGTTTGTGGCAAAGGACCTGGTTGTGCCTGCCTCCGTGAATGCACCTAGCTTTGGTTTGAAGTACACGGGCTTTATTGATGTACCGGAAACAGGCGTATACAGCTTTTATTTCCTGTGTGATGATGGCGGCGTATTAACCATTGGCGATAAGGAAGTAGTAAATAACGACGGACAGCATGCACCCATTGAAAAATCGGGGCAGGTGGCATTGCAGAAAGGGCTGCACCCCTTTACGCTTGATTTTATTGAAGGCGGCGGCGGATTTTCGCTGGGCCTGAAATACAGTGTAGGCAATAGCCCTGTGGCAGAGGTACCGGACAGCTTTTTTAAACATTAAGCAAATAAAAAAGGAGCTGCAGTACGCAGCTCCTTTTTAAATATCATCGGATCAGCGGATCCTTTATTAAAGTTTACTCCACTGGCAGATCCACCGTCTTTACTTTTATCACCAGCTTTTTAACAATGGTTTCCCCGGGCACCTGTATGGTGGGGCGGTGCGCATCGTGCGGAAAAAGCATATAAATGGTATCCGGCTGGGCCGTGTAATATTTTGCAGCGCTGGTATCAATACCGGCAAAGGGGTTTGCGGGTGTAACAGTTACCGGCGCCACGCCGATCATTTCCTTTCCTTTTATGATGTACTGGATGTCGGTATAATCTTTATGAAATTCCCATTTGGTTTGCTCAAAGGCGCGCAAGGGGCCCGCGGTAATGGATGCAAATACAATGTTGCTGTCAATCGGGTATTTGCCGGGGGCCATCTCCTGCAGGTTGTTTTCCTTTATAAAATGGAAAGCTTTTTTCCAGCGCAGGGAATCGGTATGATACTGGCGGTAAAAGGTTCTGTAATTAAACCCGGTGAACATTTGCTGTGGTATGCCATCTGCCCAGGTTCTGCTTTTATACCACTGCAGCTCCTTACTGCCCGATGTTTTGCGCATAACAGAGCAGGCGCCCAGCAGCAGTACTGCGAGTATGATCGTGGAAAGTTGTATGCTGTTTTTCATCAGGAGTAAGATACTATTTTATGCTTACGTATAAAATAATTGCCATGCGCTGTTCTTCCGGATGACTTTGGATACTGGTATTTTCCCCTATTGATGGAACTAAAGCCTTAAATTTAAATGCATTGCTTATATTTATAACAGTTTGGTTGGTTACGATGAATAGCCTGGAATAGAATAATATCGGGCATTTAATTGATGCCGCACCCGCATTAACATTCAGCATTTAAACTTTACCTGTGACTATAACGGTGATGGAAAAAAGCTATCCTTTTCTTAAAGGAGGTGGCGAGATGGGCAGGTTAACACGCAGCTATGACTGGTCAATAACCCCCGTGGGTACCCCGGACCAGTGGCCGCAAAGCCTGCGTACAATTATTGGGGTTATCCTTTCTTCTAAATTCCCTATGTTCTTATGGTGGGGAGAAACCCTGTTACAATTTTACAATGATGCGTACCGTCCCAGCCTGGGTAATAATGGCAAACACCCCACTGCGCTTGGGCAAAAGGGGGCAGATTGCTGGCCGGAAATATGGCCGGTCATCAAACCCCTTATAGACCAGGTACTGGCTGGCGGTGAAGCTACCTGGAGCGAAGACCAGCTTATTCCTATTTACCGGAACGGCAAGCTGGAGGATGTATACTGGACATTTAGCTATAGCCCGGTGTGTGATGAAGCCGGCGAAACAGGCGGTGTGCTGGTAACCTGCACAGAAACTACAGATAAAATAATAAACCTGCAGCAGCTGGCCGAAAGTAAAGCCCTGCTGGAACTGGCAGTGGACGCTACCGAACTGGGTACCTGGGATCTGAACCCGGTTACGAATAAATATACGGCCAACGCCCGGCTCAAAGAATGGCTGGGACTGCAACCCGGTGAGGAAATTCCCTCATCGCTGGTAATAGATGTAATAGCCCGGCAGGACCAGCAGCGGGTAACAGATGCTATTAATTATGCCCTGCAATTTGAATCCGGCGGCTATTATGATATTGAATACACCATCATTACCCCTGCAACGCAAAAAGACCGCATAGTGAGGGCAAGGGGACTCGCACGATTTGGGGAGGATAAAAAAGCTTATCGCTTTAACGGCACCTTACAGGATATTACTGAACAGGAGCAACAAAAGAAGGCGATAAAAGAGGTGGAAGCTAACCTGCGCGGCGCTATAGAGCTGGCAGAATTAGGCACCTGGGCCTGGGATGCCAAAACGGATAAGATCACCTGCTCTGACCGCATGCAAAGCTGGTTTGGCTTTCCAACGCAAACCACCACCCTGGAAGAAAAATTAAAGGCCATTGATGAAGATGACCGGCTGGGCGCAGCCCGTACTTTTGAAAACGCGCTGAACCCTGCATCCGGCGGCAGGTACAATAGTGAATACACCATCAGTAACCTGGCGGACGGAAAAAAACGTATCCTCCATTTAAACGGCCAAACTACTTTTGATGAAACCGGGAAACCGGTAAGCCTGAACGGAACCGCCCGGGATATTACCATTCAGCGCCGGCTGCAGCTGGCGCTGGAAAATGAAGTACGGCAACAAACAGAAGAACTGGCAACCGCCAATGAAGAGCTGCTGGCCACTAATGAAGAACTGGAGGACGCCAATACCAGGCTGCTGCATTCCAATGAGGAGCTGGAACAGTATGCCTATGTAGCCAGTCATGATCTGCAGGAGCCGCTCCGTAAGATCCGCATCTTCACTGATGTATTGAAAAAGCAACAAAACCTGACCACTGAGACCAGCATTTTAATAGAAAAGATCCATGGCTCTGCCGAGCGTATGAGCATGCTCATAAGAGACCTGCTTGAATTTTCCCATCTTTTAAAAGATGACATTTTAATGCAGCCGGTAAATTTAAATGAAACGGTTGCCGCAGTGATCGGGGATTTTGAATTAAAAATTAAAGAGAAACAGGCAGTGATCGAAGTGGCAAACTTACCGGAGATAGAGGCCATCGGGTTTCAGATGAACCAGCTGTTTAATAATTTGATCAGCAATGCGCTAAAATTCACCGCGCCTGGTGTTATACCGCAGATCACCATCCGCTCAAGCCTTATTGCGCTTGAAGATGTATCAAGATACATTACCAGGCCATTTATAGGTACCGCTTATTATCGCTTTATCCTTACAGATAACGGGATAGGCTTTGAGGAAGAGTATGCGGAGCAGGTATTTGAAATTTTCAAACGCTTACATGGCAGGAATATATATCCCGGCTCCGGTATTGGCTTAGCGCTTTGCCGCCGCATTGTTGCTAATCATAACGGGTATCTGTTTGCAGATTCCAAGCTGGGCAAAGGCACTTCTTTCCATATTATTTTGCCCGGCAAGCAATATGATTTTTAATTTAGCGCCTTATACCCAGATCTTAAAGAGATTGAATGTGAAGAAACTTTTCCGGAAAATATTCCGCAAACCCGTAATATGGCTGGCAGACAGGTTATCATCCCATCCCAAACAGGCTGCTGTTTTCAGCTCACTCAGCCAGCTGCTCCAGGAGCTGCTGAAAGGAAAAACCAACCGCGGTGTCACTTTTTCGTGCCTGCCGGAAAACACGCGTTTCATCATCTTCTCTGATCAGCACAAAGGCGGCAGGGATGCGGCCGATGATTTTGCAGCTGCTGAAAGCAATTATATGACCGCCTTAAGCTGGTATTACAGTAATGACTATACGTTCATAAACCTGGGCGATTGTGAGGAGCTGTGGGAAAGCAAGCCCGCCACTGTAATTGAAAAAAACCGGCTCACCTTACTGGAAGAAGCAAAGTTCCTGCAGCAAACCCGCTATTACCGCATTTTCGGGAATCATGACCTGGAATGGAACTACCTGATACCCCGCCAGCAGTTCCTTAAACCCATCTTTGGCGAAAAGCTGAAAGTGTATGAAGGGCTGGTGCTGCAAATACCCTATAATAACCAAACCTACTCCTTCCTGTTAACCCACGGCCACCAGGGCGACCAGCGGAGCGATGGCAATGCCTTTTCCAAATGGTTTGTAGCCGCCATCTGGACGCCCATTCAGCGTTTCCTGGACATTCATCCGGATACCATTTCCGACTCATTTGACCTGGCAGACCGCCACAATGTGGTGATGTATGAATGGACCCTGCAGTATAAAAACACGTTCCTGATTTCCGGGCACACGCATAAACCGGTTTTTGCCTCCCTTGACCATATAGACCGGCTCACCAAACAGCTGGAAAAAGCAAAGCAGGCCGGCAACACAGCCCTCATGAATACCCTGCAGGCCGCACTGGAAAAGCGCCGTGCAGAATATGCCGGCAAACAATTTGTAAAAACCATGGCGCAGCCCACCTATTTTAATACCGGCTGCTGCTGTTTTAGTGATGGGGATATTACCGGCATTGAAATAGCGGAAGGTTTTATCCGCCTTATTAAATGGGAAGAAGGTGAGCGGAAAGTGCTGGAAGAATCGCCTTTGTATTATTTGTTTGATCAGTTACCCCGGCAGTGAGCTTAAATTTATTTTCTGCCATACCCAACCTTCCGGCTACACGCTGCTGTCTATACCTACATGATCAATGCAACCGGCGAAAACTTTGCCCAGGACCCGTATACCCAGGAGGTTAAAAAAGTTGTTAACTCGTGGTTTTCAAAAACCATTGACGGCATTCACTTTTCCCATCAGCCTATTTATGGCTACCGTACCAAATATGCGGCTACCAGCAATATTGCCCGGTATATGGTTACCCGCTCCATTCTAAATGCGCTGGGACGTTTTTCCTTTTCCAGCTTTATTGATGTGGGAGGCGCTGAAGGTTATACCGCTAACCTGGTAAGGACCTTGTTTAAAGTGGATGTACGCTCAACAGACCTGTCGGACTATGCCTGCAGAATGGCCAGCGAAATATTCAATATAAACGCGGCCTGCTGCGACATTCACCACCTGCCCTTTGAAGACCGGGCATTTGATGCAGTGCTTTGCAGCGAGACCATTGAGCATGTAACGGATTATAAAATGGCGGTACAGGAATTACTGAGAATTACCAATAAGGTATTGGTGATAACGGTTCCGCACGACCCTCCTGCCCTGGTGGCGGAAAACATCCGGCTTAAAAGAACCCATGAGCATATCCATTGCTTTGATATACATACCCTCGATTATTTAAAGCAGCAGGGTTATACCGTAGAATACCAGAAAACCCTATGTCCCCTGCTGGTGGTGCCGCGTGTAGTGGCGGAGGGACACGCCAAGCCAAATACTAAATGGACCTTTAAAATATATAACCACTTAACGCCGCTTTTCAGAAAGCTGTGGGGCATCCGTACCGCCAACCGGCTAACCAATATGGATATACGCCTGGCAAAGCTTACCGGCTTATATGGCGGCATTACCTTCATTATAAAAAGAAAAGATACTGCGGAAAAAATGAAGCCCCATACCTTCCGGTCGCAGGACTTTACCGGCATCAAAGTACCGTTCTACAAGCCGGCTAACTAAAGATCTGCGGTCTTATTCAGCCGGTCTATCTGCTTATCCAGCTCCAGTGCGGCGCTGATCAAAGCCAGGTGTGTAAAGGCCTGCGGGAAGTTGCCCAGGTGCTCGCCTTTTTTACTGATCTGTTCAGAGAACAGTCCCAGGTGGTTGGCGTAACCCAGCATTTTTTCAAAGTTCTCTATAGCTTCATCCAGCCGTTTTGATTTTGCCAAACATTCAACGTACCAGAATGAGCACATGTTAAAAGTGCCTTCCTTGCCGGTAAGCCCGTCAAATCCATCAATATCATTATCGTAGCGGTATATCAGCACATCCAGCCTTAGCTTGTTGTTAATGGCTTCCATGGTCGCTTTCCAGCGGGGCTCCTCCGGGGTAATAAAGTGCACCAGCGGCATTAGCAGCACGCTGGCATCTATGGTATCGCCGGCCTTACCGTTTGTTTTATGCTGCACCCAGGCCTGCTGCTCCTCGTTCCAGAAGTTGTGGTAAATGTCGTTGTAAATCTCATCCCTTACTGATTCCCACTTTTGCACGGGGAAGGGAAATGACCGGTCGCGGCCTATCTTAATGGCCCGGTCCATGGCCACCCACAGCATTAAGCGGGAATTCAGGAAGTGTTTTTTCTTTTGCCGGATCTCCCAGATGCCGTGATCTGCTTTTTCCCAGTTGTCGATCACATAGTTCACCTCTCTTTCAATCAGCTCCCATAGCTCATGTGTTACCGGTTCGTAAAATTTGTTGTAGATGTAAATGGTATCCAGCAATTCGCCGTGTATATCCAGCTGCAGCTGTTTATTTGCATCATTGCCAATCCTTACCGGGTGGGATTGTTTGTAGCCCTGCAGGTGCGCAAATTCAATTTCATCCACGTCCGTACCGCCATCTACCCGGTAAATCAAATGCATGTCGTTCTCTTTGGCATGTTTAACGATCCAGTCCAGGAAGGCCTTACCTTCTTTATGAAATCCCAGCTTTAAAAATGCATACATGCTAAAGGCCGCATCCCGGATCCAGGTATAGCGGTAATCCCAGTTACGCAGCCCGCCTATTTCTTCCGGCAGCCCAAAGGTAGCAGCTGCAATTACGGAACCATGCTCTATGCAGGTCAGTAATTTCAACGTTATGGCTGATCGCATTACAATGCTTTCCCAGCCTCCTTTGTAGGTTGACTGGCGGGTCCAGGAACGCCAGTAGCGGATGGTTTCAAAGTAGGTATGGTTCACAAAAAATTCCAGGTCTGAAAGGTATTTCTCCTCCCCTTTCCTTACAGACTCCATTACAAAGTGAGCGGTTTTGGATTCTTTCAGCGTAAAATTGGCGTAGGCATCCTCTTTCCGCATCTTCAGCTTCACGTTGGCGGATAAACGAACGGTAAGCCCTTCCAATGCCTGCTCCGTACAATCAAACAGAATGCTGTTGCCGTCCCCTGCGGCGGTATGTGTGGATCTGCCATAATTCAAACGGGGCTGAAAGTGCATATTGAAATCAATATTCCCTCTTATAGCAGTAACCTTTCTTACAATTACGTTGTAGCTGTTGCAGGTATCCGGCATCACCGGCATGTAGTCCGTGATCTCAGCAATGCCGGTATCAGAAAAGAAGCGGGTTATCAGTACTGCTGTAAAGGGAATGTACAGCTGCTTGGTTGCTACATCCTTCATTTTTGGGGTAATGGTAAATGCGCCGCCTGCCTTGGGGTCAAGCAGTGAAGCAAACACAGAGGGAGAATCGAACCTGGGGGCGCAAAGAAAATCAATACACCCGGTTAAAGATACCAGGGCTGCTGTGCGCATATTACCAATAATTCCATGATGCTCTATAGATTCAAATGCTGTTTTTCTGTTCATATAGTAGCGTATCTTATTTCATTTTATTAAATTAGGAAAGTATTACCAAATGCCCATTTAATAATTGAAAAATGAAGAAGCTTGAAAATAAGGTTGCCCTCATAACCGGCGCTGATGCCGGCATTGGCCGGGCTATTGCATTGGCCTATGCGGCGGAAGGCGCAAAGGTGGTTATCATCTACCATTCGGATGAGCCCGCAGCAGCACAGCTTGCTGATCAAATAAAAAAGGAAGGCGGTAAGGCCATTTATTTTAAGCTGGACGTTGCAGATGAAGCAGCCGTAAAGGAAGTTTTCAGCAAGGTAAATGAGCAGTTTGGAACGGTGGACCTGCTGGTGAATAATGCTGCGGTTAATGGCAGCAAAACACCGGTCAAGGATATGCCTACGCATGTTTTTGATACCTGTATCAAAACAAACCTGTACGGTCCCTTTTATTGCAGCAGGGCATTTTTAAACCAACCGGGCCTGAAGGATGGGAATATAATATTCATCAGCTCTATTCATGAAGAGATTAATACGGCCGGCAATGCAGAATACAATGCCTCCAAGGCAGCGATCAAAAATTTCAGCAGAAGCCTGGCCCTGGAAGTGGCTGACAAGGGCATCCGCGTAAATAACATTGCCCCCGGCATGATCCTCACGGATATGAATAAGGAAGCCATGGAAAATGAGCAGGTGCGCAAAGAAAAAGAACAGCACATTCCAGCAAAGCGGGCCGGCAAACCGGAAGACATCAGCGGCATTGCCGTTTTCCTGGCATCTGCTGAAAGTGACTACGTGACCGGAGCCACCTTTGTGGTGGATGGCGGGCTTAGTATCAACATTGGCCAGGGCGCCTGACAAAAGCGTTTAGGGGACCCAGTTATCGGCGCCCCCTAAAATATTTTTGATGGTGTATTGTTCCGCTTCCTTTTTAGTTAATTGTTTTGACCAGGCTACGCGGTCCGTTACGGCTGCCCCGGGGCCTGTATTCTCATACTCCGCATAAAAGGCTGTTTTGTCTTTGTCCGGGAACATGGCATCTCCCTTCCAGGGGTCCCAGCCCTGGGGCGTAATATGGCTGCCCAGTTCACAATGAATAAAAACCGTTCTGGCATAAGGCCGCCAGGGACGGCCCAGGAAAACCTTTTTAGCAGCGGTATCTGCCACCAGCTTACAATTAAGGAACACAAATCCAAATGTATGCCCCTGCCGTGTAGACGCGGCCGTTATATAAGAGTTCACCAGGCTTTTAATAGTACAATCCCGGAACACGGCAGTGGCTTCTCCAAAAATAAAATCCGTGGTGCCTTCAATATAACAGTCCTGGAAGTATTGCCGGCAGCTTTCCTTAGCGGCATATAAGGTATCCTGGTTACCCAGCAGCCTGCAGTTCTTTATCACGGCACGGTCGCCCTCTATATGCAGGGCTACGGCCTGGCCTACACGGCCGGCGGTATTTTGTATGGTCAGGTTTTCTGCGCTGAAATCATTGCCCTGCACCAGCACCGTGTAAGAAGTGTAGGTCACGTACTTGTCCCTGCCACTGGGATCTTTACCGGGAAAAGGCTTGCCACTGTAATCGTTGTTGCTTATAATAGTGCCTTCCTTACTTTCACCTACCAGGGAAATATTTGTTTTCCAGGACGGGATCACCAGCTTCTCATTATAGGTGCCGTTCTTAATAAAGATCTTCACCTGCAGCCGCGACAGGTCCCGCACAGAGTTAACGGCTTCCTGGATGGTTTTAAAATCGCCGCTGCCATCCTGCGCAACGGTTATGCTGGTTGGCGGAATGGTGTTTTGCGCTGTTAAGGTAACAGCAGCCATCATGAACCACAATAAAAAAAACGCTCTTTGCATTCGCATAATCAAAAGGTCTGTTATTAATATTTTGGTACGGGCAGCTGCCCGCTGCTCAGCATCGTTGCGTCGCATTACGTTCATCCGCATCGCTTTGGGCAGCAGGCATCAGTAACCGGGATTTTGCTCCAGGCGGCCCTGGTATGCATCCAGGGTGGCCTGGTCAAAAGGGTAGAGCTCACTTTTACCGGAAACAAAGAACCGCGCCAGGCCTTCCCATAAGGCCAGGTTATCAATGGCGTTGGTTACCGTCAGGTGCTGCGCCCAATCTGCCCGGGTCCATCCTGTAAGCGGGTCCGGCGCCTGCGTGGGCTGGTACCAGGGAACCGCTGCAGCATCGGTGCTGCCTGGCACATAATACTGGATCTCCTCACCATTATTCTTCCAGTAAATGTATCGCGGCACAAAACTATATACCCCGGTACGGTCGCGGATCTGCTGGATCTTTGTCCTGGTTTCCGCCAGCTTGGTGGCCAGCAGGTTCCAGCGAAGCAGGTCAAATTTACGGATACCTTCATGCCCAAACTCAAGATAACGCTCATTTACAATAGCATTAAAAAATTCCTGTTTGGTCACCGGGGTGGTGCCCATCTTACTTTCATTACCCTTGTAGGCACGTCTGCGCACTTCCTCAAAAGCGGCAATAGCAGCAGCGGTGGGGCTGCCGTTAAGCTCATTCTCCGCTTCTGCAAACATTAACAGCACATCTGCAAACCGGATCAGCACCCAGTTATATCCTACGTTTAAAACATTACCCGGCAATAAGGGCACCCGCCAGTCGCGGCGGTATTTGCCTGTATTTAATTCACCCAGGCGACGCTGTGATTTTACATTGGATGAAGAAGTCACCTGGTACGATGTAATGGTTACATCACGGCGGGTATCTACTGAATCAAAAGCGTAAAAATAATTCGGCAGCATTACAATGCCGCCGCCACCGGCCCCGTAGCGCGATGCTGCATTTAAATTCGGCCCGTCATAGTTACCCATGCGGCTGTCGCTGTTGCCATTGCCGCCGCCGGCCCCTACTTCAAACAGCACTTCGCCCTGCGGGTCGTATTTAAAAGCGGTTACATTTTTCCAGATGTCTTTGAAATCGGGATTCAGCGTATGTTCGCCGCGGTGCTGCATTAGTTCGGCACATTCATCCCGGGCAATGGTGTAATATTTCAGGTAATCGCTCTTTCTTTCCATTTGCCCGTTGCGGCGCAGCGCATAACCGCCACGGTACAACGCTATTCTGGCGCGTAAGGCCATGGCAGCGCCTTTGGTTATCCGCTCATTACGCGCTACTTCCGTACGCCAGGGCAGCAGATCTTTGGCCGTGGCCAGGTCGGCCAGCAGCTTATCGTAGGTGGAATCCCTGTCGGCCCGGCCAATGAACAGGCTGGCCTGCTCATAAGAAGGGATCATGGGCGCCGGCACATCGCCCCAGTTACGGATCAGCTCCTGGTAAAACTGGGCCCTCAGTGTCAGGGCTTCTGCATACAAGCGGCGCAATTCTTTTTTCTGGTCATCTGTGCCATTGGTATATAATTGCATTAATGGAATTTGCTCAATGCAAAGATTGGCTTTTTCCACACCCCGGTACAGCTGCCGGAAAGGGTTGGATATTTCTGCATTGGTAAGCAGCAGCTGGTAGCGGCCCACTCCTCTGCGGCCGTTATCAATATTGCCGCTTACAATACCTTCATCTGAATCATAGGGGTAATACATGCTAATGCGTATGCCATAGCCGGCATCGCCCTGCAGCTCATCATACACGCCAATTACAGCGGAGGTGGCGTTGGACACGTCTGAAAAGACCTCCTGTATATTGTATTGGGAGCGGGGCTCTACTTCTGTCCATTTTTTACAGGCCTGCATGGTAAATAAAGCTGCAAGCATAATAATGATACTGCTTAAGCGCCTGTAGGATATATGTTTCATGGGAGCTGTCAAGTTTTAGATTTTAAAAAGTAACGTTTACACCAAACACCCAGGTCCTGGAACGGGGATAAGCCGCAAAGTCCACACCGGGGGTTAAGGGATCACTACGGCGGGCTGTAACATCCGGGTCATAACCTGAATAGCCGGTTATTACGGCCAGGTTATTCACGGTGCCGAATACACGAAGGCTGCTGATCTTAGCCCGCTCCGTAATACGTTTGGGAAGGGTATATCCTAAGGTCACATTATTAACGCGCAGGTAAGAGCCATCTTCCACTGCCCAGGAATGCAGCCACCAGCGCTGCACCCGCACCGGTGACCAGATGCTGGCATTGGCATTCAGCGCGGCCAGCTCATTGGGATCTGTTACTACCTGCCCCTGGCTGTTGATGTTGGTCCAGCGGTTCTTCATGGTGCTTATCATATTCAGGTTGGGAAAAGCACCGTCTGTCCACTCTAATTTATTGGCATTATAAATATCATTGCCCACTACAAAGTTGATGAAGATGCTGGCATCAAAGTTTTTGTAGGTGAACTGGTTGTTCCAGCCGCCGGTAAATTTAGGGTTGGCGTTACCGATCACCTGGCGGTCGCCGTCTGCGGTGATGGTGCCATCACCGTTCAGGTCTTTCCACTTTAACATGCCGGGCTGCGGGGTGCCGTACACGCCATTCACCGGAACACCTTTCTTAATGGTGTAGGTAGCGGTAGCGGCATTATAGTCAAAATCATTGAGGGTATAAAAGCCGTCCGTTACAAAACCATACATCAAACCCACGGGCTCTCCCACTTTCACTAAATAATCATCTACCCCGTCTGAGCCCTGCCAGCCTGAGTTACGGGTGATCTGCGCAGGACCGCCCAGATTCTCCACCCGGTTCCGGTTTAAAGCAATATTAAAATCAGTGCTCCATGCAAAATTCTTTTGCCGTACAGGCGTAGCGCTTATCTGCAGCTCTATACCCCGGTTAGAGGTAGCGCCAATGTTCTGCACCTGCGTGGTGTAACCGGTTGTTGGCGGTATTTGCACGGCCAGTAAAAGATCGTTCGCTGTATTTTTATAGGCATCAATGGTCACCTGTAAGCGGTTATCAAAGAAAGCCAGGTCCAGCCCAAGGTTGCGCGTTATATTCTTTTCCCAGCGCAGCGCAGGATTAGCCAGCGCAGAGGGTGCAAAGCCCGGCAGTATGGAATGGTTAAATGCATACTGGCCGGTTACCCCGTACAGCTGCCGGTATAACAGGTCGCCTATACGATTATTACCTACAGCGCCGTAACCAAAGCGCAGCTTACCATCTGTGAGCCAGCTAAGGTTATTCATAAACTGCTCCGCGGAAAAGCGCCAGGCTATGGAAGCAGATGGGAATACCAGCGTACCGTTCTCCGGAGCAAACTTCGAGGAACGGTCTGCCCGCAGGTTAACAGTAGCCAGGTATTTATCGTCATATGCATAGCTAACGCGGCCAAATAAAGAAAAGATACGGCTGGGCGGGTTTTCACTAGACGAAGGCAATGGCTGTGCAGATCCTGTGGGCGCTGCACCCAGGCCCATATTCGTCAGTGCCTTGTTAGCACTTATATCTGCCGGGAAATACCGGGTCTCTACATAATTGCTGCCGGACAAAAACTCCACCATCTCCTGCCCTGCCAGCACGGTAATATCATGATGGGTTTTGTATTTACTCAGCGTGTATTGCAGGGTGTTGGAATTATTAAAGGTGCTGTTCTGCTGATCCCCAATGGAGGCAACGGGCAGGGAGGCGTACTGCCGCGCCGTGCTGGTAATTTTTCCATAAAAAAGGGATTGCCGGATGCTGGTATTATCATAACCAAAGGTAGAGCGGAATGTAAGGTTCTTAACCAGGTTAATGCTCACATAGCCGGTGAGGTAGGTGGCTTTTGTTTTTTGCTCGCGGTACTCTGCCTGTGTAAGCAGCACAGGATTGGTAGCCCCGGCAGAAGCCAGGAAATAGGCTTCATCAAAATCATCTATTCCCCCACCGGATTCCGGTAGTTCAAACGGGCGGTAGTTAATGGCATGGCGTAAGCGGTTCGTAGTACGGGTGCCGCTATTGGTAGTGCCGGCGCCGTGAATTTCCTGATCCAGGTAACGCATATTAATACCTGCTTTTACCCTGTCAGAAATTTTATGGTCTAACTTAAAATTAGCGATCTTACGATCCAGCCCGGATTCCAGCAGCACGCCGTCTTCCTTATTGGCGGTAAGGCTTAAATTAAAGTTAGTAGCAGCGGTGCCACCGTTCATGGATACATTATGATTTTGAAATTGCGCCTTACGCCCAAATACTTCATGCTGCCAGTTAATGGGCTGTACCTGCTTATAGTTTTGCAAGGTATCCCAGGTAGTACCGTAGGTACCGGCAAAGTCGGTGCTGTCTGCAATATTGCCCCGGCTTCTTTCATATTGCCATAATACAAAGTCGTACGGGCTTAATACATCCATAGTTTTGGGCAGCTCCCGCCAGCCGGCAGATCCGCTGTAGGTTACCTGCGTTTTACCGGCACGCCCGCTTTTGGTAGTGATGATCACTACACCGTTGGCGCCTCTTGCTCCGTAAATAGAAGTGGTGGAGGCATCTTTTAACACATCAACAGAGGCAATGTCCTGTGGTGCAATAACCGAAAGCGCGTTTTCAACCTGCACCCCGTCTACAATGTACAGGGGTGAGTTATCCTGTGTAATAGATCCGCCGCCGCGCACCCTCACCACCAGCTCTGCGCCGGGCGCGCCTTCTGAGGCTACTACCTGTACGCCTGCCAGGCGGCCCTGCAATACTTCTGCGGCTGACGATAAGGGCACATCTTTAATTTGCCGGGCGCCTACAGAAGAAACAGCGCCGGTTACATCTTTCTTTTGCACGGCGGTATAACCTACCACTACTACTTCCCCAATGCTGGCCTGCTCTTTACGCAGCTGTACCAGCAAGGGTTTGCCGCCGCTGGCTGTAATGGTTTGGGAACTGAAACCAATAAACGAAAACAGGAGGTCTACCGATGTTCTCCCGTTTACGGTAATTGAAAAGTGGCCGTTGGCATCGGTAATTGAACCCTGTTTTGTTTTAGTAACCATAATGGAAACGCCGGGTAGCGGATCGTTGCTACCATTCTCTACCACCCGGCCGGTGATAGTAAGTGTTTGCGCATGGGCAGCTAAAAATCCCAATGCCAAAAACAGCATGATCAATGAATTTGTTTTCATAACGTTCATAACAGTGGATATCGAGGTGGATGTGGAAATGCTAAATCAAAAAGGGCAAACTAATTACATACAGGGCCAGGATTACTCATGAATATCCCCATCAGTTCAATAGTTATTTGGTGAAAAATAATCAGGCGATCACTCCTCAAATACGTAGACAATTCTATACCTATTTTTTTTACAAACCATTCTTTGCGGACATTTTATTTACGCAAACGTTGCCGGAAAAAATGCTGTATATTCTGTAAAACAAGAACGGGAGCCGTACCAAATGCAGTACGGCTCCCGTTTTCAGCCAGCTGTTCGCTATCTTTTAAAATACTTTACACAGCAACACTTTCAATTCCTTTCTGCAGCGCTACATCCTGCACACCAGGAACGCTAAAGCCTTCTGCACGAAAAACAGTAATATCCGTTAACCCAATAAAGCCCAGGACATGCCGCAGGTAAGGTTCTGTGAAATCCCATGCTTTATAAGGCCCGTCAGAGAAAACACCACCGGATGCAATGGCCAGGTATACTTTTTTGTTCTTCACCAATCCTTCCGGACGGCCATCTACAACCGTGAAAGTTTTACGTGAGCGCACAATGTGATCAATCCAGGCTTTCAGCGCAGAGGGAATACTGAAATTATAGATGGGCACTCCTATCACCAGGATGTCTGCTTCTTCAATTTCGCGGATGGCTTGTTCCGAATGTGTTCTTGCCAGCCGGTATTCCGGTGAATCATTTTCCTCCTGAACATAAAAAGCAGTCAGGTGGGATTCTTCCAGGTGAGGATATTTGTTTGCAACCAGGTCCCTTACGGTTACGGTGCTCTCCGGGTAACGTGCCTGCAGCTTGTCTATAATTTCCTGTTGCAGCCGTATGCTGTTGGAAGCTTTACTACGGGCGCTTGAGATGACGCTTAATATTTTCTTCATGTTGTAAACAGTTTTGCTAATTGTGTTTACAAAATTAGGTTAGCCTGGTACTTGCAGGCGCAAGGTATACCAAAGGTTAGTGCTAACCTTTGGGTTAGCTACCTGTTATAGCTGTACTCTTCTTTCTACATCCCCCATCCCGTTCTTCCGGTCCCTGGCGGCTTTGATCTGCTGCCGCCCAAACTTCCAGGAAAAGCCTAAGCTTACGCGGCGGCTCTCCCAGCGGTTTATCCAACGGATGGCAGAGGCATTCGTGTATATATCCGCATCATAGCGCTGCATATTAAATGGATCCTGCAGCGTAAAGCTGATCCGCCCTCTTTTATTGAGCACCGGCTTACTGGCGCTCAAACGCCCGCCATAGTTAGCGCGCTGCAGCTCCTGACCAGAAGGCGCCGCAGTGTTATAGAACATACTGATCATCAGCTTCAGGTTTTTAAATACGGTGAACGTGTTATCCAAACCGGTTTCTGCGCCCCAGCTGCCATTGGTGAACCGGCTGCCTGGAATATCCGAACGGTATTGCGCGTAACCTGCACCACCGTTAAAATCCATCTGCCACCATTTGGTAAGCGGCAAACTAATACTTACCGATAGATACCCGTAATCGCTGCTGCCCAGGTTAGCAAAGGTGGTGGTTTGTATTTTCGTAAGGCTATCCTGCTTAATAAGGCTAATAGCGCCTTTGCTGCCATGGCTGTAATACAGGGTGGTCCACAGGAATTGCCGGAAACCATGCCGCAGCTCAAAAGTATTACTGTAAGCAGCATTCAGGTAAGGGTCGCCCACGCTTTTATTATAGGGATCAATGGCTACCACAAAGGGGTTCAGGGAATTGTACGAAGGCCGGTCTATACGCCTGGAATAGCTGAAGGTAAGCTGATTATTATTGTTTATTTGTTTCATCACATTCAGCGATGGAAAAAAGCCGGCATACCTGCGTTGCACCTTTTGCCCCAGCGTCAGGGAATTGCCGGTTGCATCTGTTCTTTCGGCACGCAGTCCTGCCTGCAGGGTTAATTGCTTCCACTCCTTTACCACGGTTGCATACACTGCCTGAATGTTTTCCGTATATTCAAAATGGTTAGATCGGTTCAGGTCCGGCTCCCAAACCTGCTGCAGCAAAGAATCATAGCGGATATCGTTATCGGTGCTCACCCTGCTGATCTTAAAACCGGTTTCTATGCGGAAGGTTTTATTAAAGTACTTTACATAATCGGCCTTTAGCGATAGCACCCTTATGACTACCGGCATGGCGCTCCGGATCTCTGCGATCTGTGTAGCCTGGCCTTTTTCACCGGCACGGTCCCAGTTCAGGATATTATCGTAGGCTGTTTTATCATAGCGGGAAAGGTCAGCATCCAGGTTAAAGGTGCTGCCCAGGCTATCTATCTCACGCAAAATATTAAAGTTGTAAGAGAGGTTGTTCCAGCGGTCTTTTCCATCTGCCTGCGCCACCAGGTAGCGCTTTTCCAAAGGATCGCTGTATACCGCTGTATTGGCATCTGTAATGGCGTTGGTAGCACTGATGTTACCATTCAGCAACATACCGATCGTTGTTTTGGCGTCAGGCTTATAATCAGCGCCCAGCTTCCCGTAATGATAGTTGCCTATGGGATGCCAGTAGTTATCGTAATCAATAAAAGAGCCGTTGTTGATCACTGTGTTCAGCGTACGGTAATTGTACGATTCTGAATACGAATAACTATAGTCGCCGAAAATGTTCAGCTTATTTTTCCGGTAGTTCATATTAACCCCTGTGGAAGCCTTTGGATATTTACCCATGGACAGGGAAGTATATGCGCCCCCGTTTATGCCCTGCTGCACATTCTTCTTCAGGCGTATGTTAATAATACCCGCGCTGCCGGCCGCATCATACCTGGACGAAGGATGCGTGATGATCTCAATTTTAGCAACCACATCTGCCGGCTGGTTCTTTAGCCAGTTGGAAAGGCTTTCGCCGGTAAGTGCAGAGGGGCGGCCGTCTATCCAGATCTGCACACCGGGCTTACCCATCATCACTATATTCCCATACTGATCCTGTCGCATGCCCGGGGCATGGATCAGCAGGTCAAAGATCATATTGCCATGCGCCATTACGCTATTCTCCACATTCAGCACCAGCTTATCTATCTGCATTTCCACATAAGGCTTTTGTGCATTTACAGCTACCTCTTTTAAAGTATGCTGCTGCATCAGCCGCAAGGTATCCAGCATTATTTGGCGGTGCAGGCTATCGGCAATAAAGCCCCTGCTATAGGTTTTGCCGGCGCCTGCTTGTGTTGCAGCCAGCAGATAGCTGCCATAAGGCACATTTTCCAGCGTAAAACGGCCCAGGCTATCGCATACCATTCCTTTAACCAATGAGCTGTCTGCCGCTTTCAGCAAAGCCACGGTAGCAAAGGATGCCGGCCTGGCAGCAGCAGATACCTGCCCGGAAATACGGGATTGGGCATACGTGCTAAATTGTAAAATGATGAACAGGGAGGTAAAAAACAGCTTCATAAATCTTAAATTGAGACCCTGCAAAGATGCCTGCAAACGGCCGGGCCTGCGGCTTCAATTATACCAACCATCTCCCGGGCCCGACCAACCAGGGCCGGCCCGTTGGTCGGACGGAAAGGGTAGTTTGTCGAAGAAAGGCCAGGGCCAGGCAGCTTCCCGGTAACTTTGGGATCAATCACCGTATTATGACAGATCAGCATAGAAAAATACTTTTCAGCTTACTACTTTTGTTCGGGGTAACGGTCATGAACCTTTACCTGGACATTGATATTGATCTGGACCTTGGCATTTTCATGGTCTCTTTTACGGCGCTGAAACTAGCCAGCTTTTATATCAACTATAAATGGCTGCATCCCAGGCTGCTGGCAAAAAAAAGATATGCTGCATGGCTGCTGAGCGTGGCCCTGCTGGTGATCATCGTCATCGCGCTCCGCTACCTGGTGGAAGAGGTATTGTTCCTGCGCCTGTTTGGGTTCAGGAATTATTTTCAGGAGCTTACCTGGACCTTTTATTTCAAAGACAATTATCTGCGTTTTGGCGTATGGGTTATACTGGCCAGCGTGGTACGCTTTATAGAAAACTGGTACCACCTGCAGCGGCAGCAAAGAGAGCTGGAAAAACAACATTTCACTGCGGAGATCTCCTTCCTGAAATCGCAGATCAACCCGCATTTCCTGTTCAATACCTTAAACAGCATTTACTCCCTCTCCTACCAGCAGTCAGAAAAAGCGCCGGCCGCCATCCTGAAGCTATCGGAGATCATGCGGTATATGCTGTATGATACGGAGGACAAGCTTGTGCCGCTGGAAAAGGAGCTGCAATATCTGGACAATTTTGTGGCGTTACAGAAAATGCGTTTTAAAGAAACCATCTATGCCGATCTGCTGGTGGAAGGCAATACGCAACACCAGCAGATAGCGCCGCTGCTGCTGATCGCTTTTGTGGAAAACGCCTTTAAACATGGTGAGCTGCATGATGCCGCTGATCCTGTGCTTATACAGGTAACCCTTGAGCCGGAACAGCTGCAGCTGTATGTGCAGAACCGCATAAATGCGCAGGGGAAAGATCAAACGGGCGGTATTGGCATTACCAACATCAAACGCAGGCTGGAGCTGTTGTACCCCGGGCGGCACACGTTAACGGTGAATAATAACGGAACGCATTACATTTGTGAACTTAAGCTGAAACTGGCCTAGCCCATGCAAAAATTACGCTGTATTGCTATAGATGATGAACTGCTGGCACTGGATGTGATAACCGATTACATTCACAAAACCCCTTTCCTGGAGCTGGTATACAGCACCAGCCAGGTGCTGGATGCCTTACCCCTGGTGGAAAGCGGCGGGGCCGACCTGGTGTTCCTGGACATTCAAATGCCCCAGCTGAACGGCCTGCAGTTCATGAAGATCATTCATGGCAAAGCCCTTGTGATATTCACTACCGCCTACCCGCAGTATGCGCTGGACGGTTATGAGCATGATGTGCTGGATTACCTGCTGAAACCTGTTGCCTACGAACGTTTTTATAAAGCAGCGCAAAAAGCGCTCAGCGCCATACGCCCCAGCCAGGCCCTTACACCCTATGAAAAGCCCGCGGCAGAACTGCCTAATTTTATTTTCGTGAAAACGGATAATAAAATGGTAAAGGTGCAGCTCTCAGAGATCCTGTTTGTGGAGGGCCTGAAGGATTATATTGCCATACAAACCACTGCTGAAAAGATCATTACCCTGCAGAATATGAAACGCATGGAGAAGATACTGCCGGCGCCCAGGTTTGTGCGGGTGCATAAATCCTATATTGTTTCCCTGGAAAAAACCGATACTATTGAACGGAACCGCATCTTCATCGGCGATCATGTAATACCGATCGGCGATACTTACCGGGAGCCTTTCTTCCAGCTTATTGAGGGCAGGGAATAACTATTATTTCATGGGCAGTTTCATCAGCCTGATACGGTGATGCGCCAGCTACTCATACCCCAGTTGTATAAAACTGAACATGCCGTGTATCATAAACGGACACCTACTTAATTTTGTAAAATCATAACCAGCTGGTTATTAATAATTATAGAAGATGGCATTTTTTTTATAGAATAACCATCAAATCCCACCTGAATGATAAGAAATTACTTTAAAGTTGCCTGGCGTAATCTCATAAAAGACAAACAGTTTACCCTGCTTAACTTAATAGGCTTGTCAACAGGGCTGGCCTGTGTGCTGCTGATATATCTGTGGGTAAATGATGAACTGCATGTGGACCGGTTTAATGAAAAGGACAGCCAGCTATACCAGGTAATGAAAGCGGCTCCCAACGGAGATGGCACCACTGCTGTATGGGCAACTGCACAAGGCGTTTTAGCCGATGAACTATCCAAATCATTCCCTGAAGTTGAGCATGCGGTTGCCATAAGAAAAGAAGGTGAGACGGGGATCCTTTCAGTTGGTGAAAAACATATGAAAGCAGCATGGCGTTTTGTGAGCAATGATTTCCTGAACGTATTTTCCTACCGCCTTATTGAGGGGAGTAAAGACAAGGTGCTGGCTGATAAATACGGGGTGCTGATCTCAGATAAACTTGCTTTGAAAGTATTTAACACCACTCATAACCTGACCGGCAAAGCCTTCACCTGGGATGCCGGCGGGGATTTTAATGGCGCTTACACCATTAGCGGCGTATATGAAGCGCCTCCATCCAATGCAACGGACCAGTTTGATCTTGCATTTAACTATAGGGTATATGTTGACAAAGAGATTGGTGGGGTGGGCGATATTTATAACTGGGGAAATAATAGTGTGCATACTTATTTGATCCTGAAAAAAGGTACGGATGTAAATGCCTTCAACAATAAGATCAGGGATTTTACAAGATCAAAAATAAAGAACATACCTGGTTCTGAATATTGGTCAAAATGGGAAGGAAGCCTATTTGTCCGGAAATATTCAGACGGGTACCTGCACAATAATTTTGAAAATGGAAAATCTATTGGCGGCAGAATTGAGTATGTACGCCTTTTTTCCATCATTGCTATTTTCATACTGGTGATCGCATGTATTAATTTCATGAACCTTTCTACGGCAAAAGCTTCCGGAAGAATGAAGGAAGTGGGTATAAGAAAAGTGATCGGCGCACCCAGGAGAATGCTGCTCCTGCAATACATGGGAGAATCTATGTTAATGTCTTTCCTGTCGCTGGCAATTGCCGTATTAATAACCTTTTTATTACTTCCGGTTTTTAAAGAAATTACCGGAAAACAGCTGTCACTCAGCTTCAACGCGGGCTTTGTCCTTTCACTATTAGGCATTGCGGTTATTACCGGTATTATTGCCGGCAGCTATCCGGCGCTTTATCTCTCCGGCTTCAGGCCCACTGCTGTGCTGAAAGGGAAGCTGCATACTTCCGCGAGTGAATCCATCATAAGGAAAGGTTTGGTTGTTTTTCAATTTACTATTTCAGTCATACTCATTATTGCGGTTATTGTTGTATATCAGCAAATGAAGCTGATACAAACAAAAAATCTTGGCTATAATAAAGATAATATCATCCGGTTTGCCAATGTTGGGAAACTGCAGGATAATATTCAGACCTTCCTTGCTGAAGCCAGGAATATTCCCGGTGTTATAAATGCCTCCAGTATGCAAGGTGATCTTTTAGGCCATTCAGGCCACAGCGGCGGCGGCATTTCATGGGAAGGGAAAGATCCCAATTTAGGTATAGAATATTTTGGGGTTAGCGGCGATCTTGGATATATGGAGATACTGGGATTAAAAATGGCTACAGGCCGTACTTTTTCGGACAAATTTGGTGCGGATAGTTCTGCTGTTATTTTCAATGAAGCAGCCATTGCCAGAATGGGCATTACAGATCCTGTTGGCAAAATAGTTTCACTCTGGGGGCGTAAAAAACAGATCATTGGAGTTGTAAAGGATTTTAATTTTGAATCTCTCTATAAAAAAGTAGGTCCTGCATTCCTGGAATATTCCACCCGCAACAAAACTATCCTGGTAAAAATAAAGGCCGGTACTGAACAGCAAACCCTGGCAAAGCTGGAACAACTCTACCAGCATTTTAATGAAGGGCTTCCATTTGAGTATAAGTTCCTGGATGAGGATTACCAGACTATGTATGCGTCAGAACAAAAAGTATCCGTACTGTCCCGGTATTTTGCCGTTATAACTATCATCATTTCCTGTCTGGGCCTTTTTGGTCTTACTGCATTTACCGCACAAAAAAGAAAAAAAGAGATTGGTATCCGCAAAGTGGTAGGCGCTTCTGTAAACAGTATTACGTTAATGCTGACAAAAGACTTTTTAAAACTTGTAATGCTTGCCGTACTTGCAGCTTTTCCGCTGGCCTGGTGGGCAACTAATCAATGGCTGCAAAGCTTTGCCTATCGTGTAAACGTAGATGCCGCCGTATTCCTGGTTTCGGGCGCCGCTATTATCATGCTTACTTTGGTAACCGTGAGCCTGCAGGCCATCAAAGCAGCATTGGCCGACCCCGTAAAGTCGTTGCGGAGTGAATGATGGACCATCCGGGATCCTTTTATTTCATTTTCCAGAACTTACCAAATAACCGCGCTGCTATGCTTTTATCCTCAGCCATAATTTCGGCGGTTCCATCCAGCTGCGGATGAGGGGGGATCTTTTTACCAGCGCTGGTAACCCGGTCATGCGTTAACTGTATACTTACCAGGAAGCCTGTACCCGTTTCAGTGGCGCTCATACTCAGCACAGTACCCTGCAGCATTCCAAATTCCTCTTTCGGATAGGCAGTAAGCCGGATCAATACCTGCTGACCGGCTTTTACTTTCCAGGCAGCGGCGGCCGGAATGTTAGCTGCTGCCAGCTGTTGCCGCACCACCACAGGCGCCGTTACAATCTCCGGGTAATGAAAGAACCATGCGCCTGCCAATGCTGCTGCTGTTAGCAGCGCTACCAGGTAAATACCAATGCGGATGATCCAGGGCGGCATTTTCCCCATGATCTCCTGCACAGCTTCACTCCGCACCTCTTCCAGGGAGTGATGAGTGGCATGGCCATTTAAATCGGTTTTATGTTGCTGAACAAACGGCATATGATCATCCTCCCAGCTCCAGCTGATTTTTTACCAGTTCAAAATAATTTCCTTTTTGTGCGGTAAGCGTGGCATGCGTACCCACTTCTACGATCTCTCCTTTTTCCAGCACCACGATCTGGTCTGCATGTTTTACCGTGCTTAGCCGGTGTGCGATCACCACCACAGTTTTGCCTTCAAAAAGCGCTTCCAGGTTACGCATAATAATGCTTTCATTGTTGGCATCCAGCGCGCTGGTAGCTTCATCAAAAAATAAGTAGCGGGGATCTTTATAAATGGCGCGCGCAATTTGTATACGCTGTTTTTGTCCTGCGCTGATGCCGCCACCTGAATTTCCGATCTTAGTCTGGTAGCCCAATGGCAGCTCCTCTATAAAATCGCGTATGTTGGCTGCTTCCGCTGCATGTATTAATTTATGCTTGTCGGGCTTTTCATCACTGATAGCAATGTTCTTTGCAATGGAGCCTGAAAAAATAAAACCGTCCTGCATTACATTGCCACATTGCCGCCGCCACCAGCGGGGCGATATTTCCTGTAAGCGCCGGTTGCCTACCCATACCTGACCGTTGCCCGGCTCATAGAATTGCAGCAGTAATTTTAACAGGGTAGTTTTACCGCTGCCGCTGGTGCCCACAATAGCGGTCACCCTTCCTTCCGGTATCACCAGGTTAATGTTCTTTAAAACAAAAGGAGATTGTTTAGGCCCATATTGGAAGGATACATTTTCCAGGCGTATATCGCCATTGCCTGCTGGCAGCGCCTCCTGGCCGGCCCGCTCTTCCTCCTGCCGGTTATGGATCTCGCCTAAACGGTCCAGGCTCATTTTTGCATCCTGGGCGGATTGTATAAAGGTTAACAGCTGATCCAGGGGGCTGTTCATCTGTCCTATGATGTAGCTCACAGATAACATCATGCCCAGCGTAAGGTGCCCGTTCATGACTTCCCGGGCGGTTATAAAAGAGATCAGGATATTTTTCAGCTGGTGAAAGAAAACCGAACCAAGCTGCTGGTATTGCCCTAATGCCAGGTTCTTTACATTCACCTTAAAAAGCCCCGCCTGTACCTGTTCCCATTCCCAGCGCCGGGCTGTTTCGCAGTTATTTAATTTGATCTCCTGCATGCCGGTGATGAGCTCAAATAAAATATTCTCGTTCTCGCTCATGCGCTGAAAGCGTTTATAGTCCAGCGCTTTACGGCGCCGCAGGAAAAAGAGGATCCAGCCAATAGCAGCGGCGCTGAACAGTACAAATACCAGCAAGATCTTCAGGCTGTACACGGCCAGCACTACGGTAAACACCAACAGGTTCACAAAAGAAAAAAGGGTGGACAGTGTGGTACCGGTCAGGAAGTTCTGTATGCGGGTATGATCGCCGATGCGCTGATGAATGTCGCCGATCATTTTTGTATCAAAAAAACGGATCGGTAATTTCATCAGCTTGATCAGGAAATCGGAAATGATGTGGATGTTGATCCGGCTGTTCATATGCAGCAGGATCCAGCTGCGGATCATTTCAATGGCGGTGGAGCCGGCAAATAACAACAGCTGGGATACCAGCACCAGGTATACAAAGCCCGTGTTGTTGCGGTTAATGCCATAGTCTACCAGGCTTTGGGTAAGAAAAGGTAATGTGAGCGACAGCACACTGGCCACCAGCACACTTAAAAATAGCTGGACAATATATTTGCGATAGGGTTTTATGTAATTGAACAGAAAACGGAAACCGGTGGCTGCTTCCTGCATTGCTTCCTTTTGATAAAAGGCCGCGGTAGGTTCCAGCATTAATATGGTGCCGGTATTGCTATTACCCTGCCAGCAGTCCAGGAAAGTTTCCTTATCCACCTTTACCAGTCCATGCCCCGGGTCTGCCACCAGGATCTTCTCCCCCTTTTTATGCCGGTTATATTCCTGCGGGGGCAGCACTACAAAATGCTGCTGGTTCCAATGGAGTATGCAGGGCAGGTCTACCTGCTCATCCAGCTGCTCAAAGGTGATACGCACCGCATTGGTACGGAAGCCAATTTTTTCAGCTGCCTCGCTAATGCCCAGCAGGTTCACTCCTTCCCGGGTAATGCTTGCCTGCTGCCGCAGGTATTCCAGCGAGTAGCTGCGGCCATAGTGGCGGGCTACCATGCGCAGGCAGGTAGGTCCGCAATCCATAGCGTCCATCTGTTTATAGAAAAAGAATCCCATTACTTGGTAGCGGCTACCAGCGCCAGTTGTGATAAATAATATTTTTCCAGGAAATGATACAGCACCAGCTCATGCTTCCGTTGCTTGCCAATGAATAAGCGGTTCATGAACATATGCAAATGGCTGGCAATAATGCGCAGGTATATGTCCGGCGAGCCGCAATCCGCGCGCATCTGTAAAGCCAATGGCTGTGCAGTCTGTGAACGCTGCTGAAAAAGATCCACTGCTTCGGCAATATCATTGCGGTCATCATCGGCAGCATTCAGGTAAGACAATATCTGCTGCTGGTGTTTGCGGTATTTATCATTGAGCGGTTTATGCAACAGCTCTGCTCCGCCAAATTCCGTAACAAAAGCTGTTCTTAAGGAAGCCAGCAATTGTTTCCTTTCCGGCAGGGTTAACCCAAAATCATCCAGCATCATATGCATACCCCGCAGGGCCAGCTTCCAGCGGTACTCCTCTCCCTCAGCGCCTTCCAGCAAACTGATAATACCTAGTACCGCTATGCTGTCTGCAAAGAACATTTCTTCGCTTTGCAGCATGGCAGCAGCGGTATAGCGCTCTATTTCACGTACATAAGTATCACATTGCAGCTTTTGTACCTGGCCTGACCTTATATACGGCTGCAGCGCTGTTTGTATGCGGTGTAAAAGCACGTCGTTATTAGCAGGATGCTCCTTATTCAGAAATCTTAAGCGGATATGCGGCTGGGGATCGCCATACCGCAGAAAAAAGAACTGTTCAAACAGCCCGTCTTCCTGCCATAGGGGTACCTGCTCCGCAAAGAAACCAGCCAGCAGTCCTTCTGCCACGCGGTAACCGCAATACACCTTCAGGTACATCCATTCGCTGCCCGGGGCAAAACTCCGTGTTAAACCGGTTGTTGTCTGCTTTGCCGCCATTGGTAAGATATTGGTGTTAGCGGAAGTATAGATCAAAGGCACCAGCAGCTCATGTGCATATACCTCATGCTCCTCATCCCGCAGCATACCGTGCTGCTCTGCTGCCAGGAACTCTTTTAACTTTCCCGTATTGGTGCGCTTAATATGATCCAGCAAAATACCAACCGCTATAGGTTGTGTAAGATCCAGCAACAGCTCATTATCTGCTTCAGATAATAATACCTTATCAGGAATGCCCTGTTGCTGCCGGTACTTTTCAAAACGCTGCAGCGGATCCGTATCCTTATTACCGGCTGGTTCCAGGTCTTTTTGCGTTATGGTCCAGCTGGCGCGGCATACAACAATATTTTTGTAGGTTACTCTCGGCAGGCTGGGACGGCCGGCCAACACACCCCAATCCCAGGAAAGGTATGATACCAGCGACTGGTGCTGCAGATCGCACAGGAATTTATAAACCGGTAAACTATTAAAGCTATAGTTATGGGCTGAGCTAAGGCGGGGAATAACGCGCTTATTCAGGCGCTTACTCCTCAGCACCACTTCATTATCCTGTACAGATACCATGAGGTCTGATACCGGTATCTGGCAGGCTGACGGTACACCGGACACACCTATGTAGGGAATTTCATATTGCCGTAAAGGCGGCCGTATCAGCACATTGGCGGCACGGGCTTCGGGAAAGTGCACCACTTCTGCAAAAATAACATCGGGGTATGCGGCTTCCTCTGCTGCCAGCGCGGCCTGTACATGGCCGGCTAAATGCCCGTCCCCGCTGCAAAAGCGGCCTAAAAGGTTAGCAGCAGAAGGGCCGCCCACAGACTGTAACGCAAAGGTATAAACGCCGTTATCCGCATCTGCAGCTGTATTGGCATATAAAGAGCCAAACAGGTAGCTGCTGCGTGCAAAGGGCAGCTGTTCCGGATCGCCTAACTTCTTAAGCTCTTCGCCGGTAATGGTAACGGAGCCGCCTGTACGCAGGTAGTGCTCATACTTTTCCAGGCACAGCTGTTGCATGGGCGACCAGGTTACTGTGGTCATAGTATTTTCTGCACCACTGCCGGCTATATCTTCTACAAAGGGCGCATGAATAGTACTGTCAAGGTTACTGCCATAACCAATGCCGGTTTCACCATCCAGTACCAGGTTAAGCGGCACTTCCTGCGATTCATAGCGTTCTTTGAAACGGCTTACAAAACCGGCCAGCTCTGTGTTCCCACCTTTTGCATATCCCTGGCAAAGGGCCATTAGCTCACTTACCTGCTGCAGTATACCGTTTAAGAGTTTTTCGCTGATAGTGCAGGCAGCAGCGGTTTTAAACAGGTCAACCTGCAGCAGGTCTTTCGGTGTATCCAAGGAAAAAGCGGCATTACAGATATCATGAATAGTGGTTAAACGTGCCTGGTCAAAATCCTGTTGCTGAAACAGGCGCTGCAGCTGCTGCAGGCGGTCTTTTACAGGGGTTGCTGCTTCAATGGATGAAAGGCGGTTTACAAGGGCCTGCAGGTTATCTGTTTCTGTAATGCGGGGTTCAATTTCTGCGATCAGTAGCTGCGCATCTATCAGCTCATTTACAAAAGCACGTGCCTCTTCTGCAGTAATGGAATCATCCTCAGCGGCTATCAGCTGCACCATTTCCTGCATAGTTAAACCATTGCATGCTTCGCGGATGATCTTTTGTATAAATACGGAATCGGCCACTGCTGTTAACAGGTACTTACGCCGGTTATTGGCAATAATATATTCCGCATACCTGAACTTATCCCCGCTTTTGTATACGCTGTTATTGGTATACCAGGTAAGCGTTTCACTTACTGCTGGCAGGCGTTGAATATGATGACAGATCCTGGTATAGTAATCCATATCCAGGCGCACATGCTGCCGTGCCTGCGCCAGTGGCGCCAGCTGCCAGGCAGTTGTTTCGCCTACCGTTCCGGTAGTGCAGCCGGCAAACAGGCCGTAGGGCGTGCTGCGGGTGCATGCCCTCACCCAATATTTATACAGGGAGCGGTGCAGCTTTTCTGTTTTCTTCGGTGTAAAAGCAGCAGGATCCGCCAGGTAACGTTCCAGCTCTTTGAGCAGCTCTCTGGAAGCAACAGACAAAGCGTACAGGAACACAGGAAACTCCTGCGCCAGCGCCTGCAGGTTATTATCCAGCACCCGGCGGTACTGTTTTATGGGAAAAAGCGGACTTCTCAATAGGAAGAATCCTGTATGCGATAAAGCCATAACAGATCCTTTAAAATTTTATTGATAAACGTGGTTCATGAAAGCAGGAAACATTCATCCCACGGTAATGGATGATCCTGTAAATGCGATAATAATGACAATCCTACGCCACTGCCGCCATCCAGCAGGTCCCAGGAGTAATCCCATAGCTTATCCTTGCCCTGCCATACACGAATGCCGTGCTTACCCTCTTCTTCTGAAAAAGCGATAAGCTCCACTGCTTTTTGCTGCCAATGAGCAGCGCAATCATAAAAGGATTGCTCCCCTGTTTCAAACCAGAACTTGCGGTAAAAGGCGGCAATACCGCTGGACCCATGGCAAATGCAGTTATCTATTACACCGGCAGTTTCATTGGTTAAACGCCGGGTATTATAACGCATGATCTCCAGGGCCTCACTCATCCAGCTCTTTTCATCCAATACTTTACCACAGTACCATAAGGTCCATGCTACATTCAGATCGCCGTAACACCATGCCAGGCGGCTATTGACGCTGGACTGTTTCCCATCCAGTATAGCCGGGTACATAGCATGCAGGCCGTTACCGGACACCGGGATCTTATGCTGCAATATGAAGGGGATACATTCCGTAATGAGCTGCCGGCATGTTTTTTCAGCAATACCCGCCTTGTATATTTTTGCCAGCAGTATTAATGCAGCACAACTGCCATGCGCGAGGCTAAAGGCATCTACATAAGTGCCTGCAGGTTGTTCGTGCGTATAAAAAATGGGAAGGCTTCTGCCAAGGGGTGTTAGCTTGCTGGCGGCCATCAGCTGATCCGCAAAAAATACCAGGTGCGTATGCACCTCCTCCCTGGCTGAAAAAGGCAGCAGAAAATTACACATGCCTATACTGCCGTGCAGGAAATCAAAGTTCTTCCATTGCAGGTGGAACCGGCTTTGTTCAATAGTAGTGGAAATAAATTCAGCTGTCAGCACATCAAGATCCATTTCCAGGAACTCATGCCTGCTCAGATGCTCCAGCAGCCAGAACGGGCCTGTATGGCCTGAACAAAAAGAATAATTCAGTCCTTCATGAGGAGTATAACCGGCATAGATCTTTTGCAGCAGGGCTACAGCATTATCCGCCTCCTGGTCTGCATACTGCTCATAGTAGAACATAAAGAGCAAGGCGCCCCATGGGCCTTTAAATAAGCTGCCGCTAATATCGGGATCATATTTCTGCTGGTCCAGCAGGGGAATAAGATCATTATAGATGTTCCGCAGCTGTGTGGCTATCATATTCATTTTTCAGCGGCTGTTTAATGTCTGTAAACAGTTTCCGGATTATGAAAAATGGAACAGGGACCACTCATCCCTGTTCCTTAAAATTGTCGGGGCCTGCTATCAGGGTATCATGCAGCAGGGACGGCCGGGGCCAGGACTGGTAGCCCTGCAGCTGGATATTAAACGGGTGTCTTCTGTGCAGGTAGCTGCAAGGGTTGCGGCGCCGCCATTTACCTGTGCCTGCTGATCTGCTGTAAGCTGTGCAATGGTTTCTTTGCTAAACAGCAGCTTTTTGCTGAGGTCTACTTTTTTCTTTTTCATGATGGTAAATTTTTACATGAGGGTCCTCCCCTGTCTATAGCCATGGGGTGGTTGTTCAGCTTCTGTGAAAGGAGGTGTTACTATCTTACGCAATCCGCCGGACAGGTAACTTCATCAGTTTCTACGCAGCATGCACTCCACCAGGTTAAGGGGCCGCCACCTGCTACTTTTGCCTGTTGCTGTTGATTCAGCTCAACAATGGTTTCTTTTTTCAGTAATAATTTTTTACTGAGCTCGATCTTTTTCTTTTTCATAAAAACTGGGATTTATGGACAAAACCTTCCCCTGCCGCCATTGTAGGGCAGCCGGTTATAGCCTGTCCGGGTTAAAAAATCAGACGTGTTTAATGAAGACCAGCAAAAAATGCAGTCTAGCCTGCCAGGGGGAATAGTGAAATTTTCCTTTTTCTCATATGTGAGGAATTACGGGTTATGATCTGTTAAGGGTTTACAGGTTTGCTATGTTACGACGGTTTAGATAATGGGCGCAGGGGTAACTTTATAAATACCATCCTTGCTCTATGTAAGTAAACGCATAAGTGACGGGTTATTTGAGATTTGCAATTTGAGATTCTGAAGTTAAGTAAATTGATCTTGTAAAAAAAAATGTTTTTAAAAATTATTTTTGTTACGTGTATGGGCAGAAGTACTTACCCGGGATCCGCAATATTTACAAAGAAGCATTATCATGAAACTCACCATCACGGGATATTCAACGGCATTATTTTCAACCTGGTATTTCGTTGAAGAATTAGGATTGCTGTTTGATGCTGGCGATGGCATCACGGCTGCTTTACTACAAAAAGCAAGAAAAATAGATAACGTTTTTATTTCTCATGCAGACCGGGATCATTTAACAGGACTGCTGCAATTCAACCAGCTGAATGCCAGGGAGGGTTTTCCCAAGATCTTCTATCCTTTTAATTCCAGCTCTTTTCCTGCCATAGAAACCTTTTCAAAAAATTTTGATCCGCATGTAAGCGGCACTACCTGGAAAGGCATCAAAGAAAATGCGCACATTCAAATAAAGGACGACCTGTATGTGCAGTCCATCAGGAATAATCATGTACCGGCAGAAAAGGATGTTTTTAAAAGTTTTGGTTACCAGGTGTACCAGGTAAAGAACAAATTGAAAAAAGAATACGCCGGCTTATCACAGGAAGAGATCTTACAGCGGATCGCGGAAATTGGCAAGGAGCGCATGACAGAACAGATCAGGACCAATATACTAACCTATTCAGGAGACACGCCGGTGGATGATCCTGAACGATGGAACAACACAAAAATACTGATCCATGAAGCTACCTTTTTAGGAGAACAGGAGCTGAACCATGCAAACACCCACCGGAATAAACACAGTAATTTAGAGCAGGTTTTAAGAATGGTTTCCCGTCTGAATATTGAAACGCTGATCCTGGGGCATTTCTCGTCCCGCTATTCAAATGAAGAAATTGACAGGAGCATAAGAACTTTATGCGATCAGCTAAAAATAAAAATTCCTGTTTACCGCGTTTTGCCTGGCGAGGTAAACAGGAATATACTGGCCGGGGAGCCAATTAATAATACGATCTAAAACACGCCTCCTCCGGCTCCTATATTCTGCCCGGTGATCCACCTGCCCGCATCGCTGGCCAGGAAAACAGTTACATCGGCTACATCTTCCGGCTCTCCTACCCGTTTAAAAGGAGACATGGCCGCAGCCACCGCCCGGTCGCGCTCCGGTAACAGATCCGTATTCGTAAAACCCGGAGATACTGCATTGACTGTAATGTTGCGCTCTCCTAATTCCCGGGACAGCACTCTTACAAATTGCTCTATCGCTCCTTTACTACCCAGGTAAATGGCGTTCATGGAAAAATACATTTGTGTGCCGCCGGTAGAGGTTACGATGATGCGGCCGCCATCCTTTACCCTTCTGGCGGCTTCCTGCAACACGAAAAATATACCTTTTGCATTGGTGTTGAACACAGCGTCATATTGCTCTTCCGTGGCTTCGGATAATAAAGCGGGGATATAGCTGGCGGCATTGGCAATTACGATATCAGGTTTCCCTAATGATGCTTCCGCTTTTTCAAAAAGTGTTTTGATAGCCGGCAGCTGAGAGATATCTGCCTGTATGGCAATGGCTTTACCATCCTGCTGCCTGATCTTTTCTGCGATCTGTTCCGCAGCAGCGGCGCTGTTCACATAATTAATGGCCACGGCGGCTCCGGCCGCGGCTAAACGTTCTACGATGGCCTTTCCAATACCTCTTGAACCACCTACTACAATAGCGGTTTTACCCTTGAGGGCATCATTTGCAAATGTTGTCATAACGGGCGCTTTTATTGAGGGAATAAAGTTAAAACATAACTACACAGCTTGCACCCGGCCTGACACCACAATTTTTTTTATATCCAGCTTACCGCTTACTGCATTAAACCGCACCTTTCCATTCTTCTGGCTTACATTTCCGAAACCGCTTTCCGTGCTCAGGAAGCTGGTAAAGTCGCCCACCTTTGAATCTACGTACAATGTTCTTTCAACTGCATCATAACGTACGCCGGTTAAAGCCTGCAGCAATCCATAGCTGGACATTGCCCTTGCATACCAATGCCCGCATTCATATTCATTGAACGGGTTACGCACTTTACCATTATACCGGTCCCGGCATGTTCTTACAATATCCAGGCCTTTTTCCACCTCACCCATAAAGATCAGGTGCGATGCTACCTGGTATTCGATACCCGTCCACACCTCATTGCTGTACACAAAAGGCAGCGAAAGCTTTCCTCCTTTAGGCCAGGAGCACAACAGCAGGCCGCCCTCTTTTCCCAGCGCATACGTAGGTCTTTGCGGGTTAGCATGTGAGGAAAGATCCTGCCGCAGGTTATATTTATACACTGCAGCCAGGTGGCTTTTAATTTTACCGGCATCTATAATATCATCCAGCCCGCAAACCCGTGCTATCCAGGCTCCCAGCACACCATCAGATAAACAGCCGGCGCCGTACTGATATTTAGGGCCTTCTTTTTTTAACAGCTCCAGAGCTTCCGGTGAATAACCGGTGCTGAATGATTGCGCCTTTACCGGATCAGGTGCATTCAACCCTGTCCACTGGATCTTCTGAATAAAAAACTCACCGTTATAAAGCTCCGTTTCCAGCTGCTGTTTGCCTTTATTATACAGATCCTTATAGGCAGCTGCATCCTGGTGCAGATGTTCCGACATTTCAGTGAATGCGCGTAATGCACCCAGGTAAAAGCTGGTGCACATACCGGTAGCGCCCCAGAACTCTATATCATAGGTGTTATGATGCGGCTCTTCTATCACGCCTTTTTTGCGTGGGTCCCAGGTTTTGATACAATAGTCCAGGCTTTTTTTCACAGCAGGATACATGGTTTGCAGCCACTGGTCATCGCCCATGATCCTCCATTCGCGGTACACTTTCATAATGCCTCCCAGCTGCCCGTCTGCAGCGGAATGAAAGGTGTGCTTCACCTTTGTGATGGGCATGTTTGCGCGGAACACCTGGTGCCCTGCTTCATTCTGGTCTTCATTAAACTCTGTTTCCCGCAGGCTTCTTTCCAATACCGGGAACAAGTGCGGTACAGCCTGCGCATAGTTCCATACATGCGTGCAGGAGCCATGGCAGCTTCCCCAGCTGTCGCCGGAGCCTTCCCAGGCCCAGAACCGGCCTTCATAAGGCCGCATTACCGTAGTAGATTTTAAAATGGTAAGGTTAGCCGCTATTGCTTCTAAAACCTCCGGCGGCAATGTTGAATTATAAAATGCTTTCTGAAACAGTAACGACTTTTGCTGCAGTGTTTCGTAATTGGTTTTCCAGTAGTCCGCAATGTTTTGTATACTATTAAAGCGATTGCTGTACCAGGGGCGGTAAAACCTTGCTTCGGAATGATCTGCTTCATCCTCCTTTTCAAACTCGCCTATCCTTAACGTGGAATGCGGCACATACCAGGCCATCATTAAGCGGATGGTTTTCTGCTGACCGGGGGCCAGTGTAAAAGGCACATACAGCGATGCGCCGGGTGCATCTGCATTCACGGGCGGCGTGTTCCTCAGCTGCCCATCGCTTACGGTGTTCCATACCATAGAAAGCGGATCAAACCAGGCGCCCCTGAACCAGCAATGATCTACCACGGTTGCGCCCTCATTGGTGAAGATGGCAAAATGGCCTTCTTTTGAAGGCGCCTGCTGCGTACCTGCAGAAGATAGTATAAAACCATTGCTGATAGCGCCTATACTATTGGCAGCATCCTGCTGCTGCATAAAATTGCGGGAGTGGTAAGAGAAGATCAGCTCCTGTGTGCTGCTGCCGGTATTTTTGAAAGTATATTCCAGCCCGCCTACCGGCAAACCTGAATGGTTTTCGTCATTGGGTATAAAAGGATTCCAGGCCTGCAGGCTTACGGAAAGCGGCATGCTTTCATCTTTCATGCTTACTTTTCCAAAAGGAAATCTTGCTTCAAATTCAGCGGCTGCAAATCTTGGCAATCCCCAGGTAGCCCCGCCCCTGCCGCCTAAGCCGGAATCACGCTGCCCGAATTTTTTCCAGTCCGGCACCTTCCCTTCCAGCACCCGGGGCGCATGGCCTTTTATTTTTATTGCTGCAAACATGGCCGGCTCATGATAAATTTCCGGCACATGCCTTACCGACATATGAGAGATAGCGCCTGTACCTTCCACGCAAAACATGCCGGTACCTATACCACCTACCGGAAAAGCGATCATATTATTGAATTCTCCGGTGTAGGCGCTGTTGTACCTGCGCTGCGGTGAAGGGTTTTCCTTTATTGTTCTTTCCCGTTCTGTTCTATGGCTTTCAGCATGCAGGGTTAAGGGTGCAAGCCCGGCGCCAAGGCCGCCCAGCGCAATATTCTTCAGGAAGTCGCGGCGCCTGTTGGGTCTTTTCATAACGCAAAGTTTTAGTTCCTGAACTAAACTTATGCAATAATGATGTGAACTGCAATTGTGTAAACAGGTAAAGCCAACATCTTATCAGAATTTGTATTTTTTTTACAGGTTCCGGGAAAATTACTGTTTAATAGCGGCGTACGATGGCTACCTGCTTGGCGGGGCAGCCATCGTATTACCTGCAGCTATTTAATCGGGCAATGCAAAACCTGTTTGCACCCATTCAAAACCATCTTCTTTTTTCCTTACATGACCCAGACCCGGCCAGGGTAAATGATAAGAAAAAACCTGCTTTCTATTGGCCGCCAGCTCACCTAATACTTTTCTGCGTGTAGCAGCCGCTAATTCAAAGTTTGTATCCCCTTCAAATCCCCACTCAGGGTGCGCAAATACCAGCACAGGCGAGTGTACCAGGTCTGCCACATGCACCAGCTCCTGCCCTTCTGAAAAAATGGTGGTTACGGTATGGCCGGGTGTATGGCCTGGCGCCAGGTTCAGTCTTATGCAGTCAAACAGGGTATCGCCATCTTCAAACAAATGTAATCTGGGTTTGGTTTTAGTAAGGGTTTCCTGCGCAACGCGTATCACTAAAGCTTTCAGCTCCTGGTCATCCATTTTGCTTTTGGAGAAATCCGGCTGTGCCACCATCCAGAAATCGTATTCTTTTTGAGCTATATAAATATCCGCATTCTTAAACGGCATGTTGCCATCTTTATCCAGTAAGCCGCCCAGGTGGTCGGGGTGAGCGTGGCTTAACACCACATCTGTAATATCCTGCGGATGAATGCCGGCCAGTGGTAAGTTTTTAAGCAGCCATCCTGAATTTTCTCCCAGGGAGCTTCCACAGCCGGTATCAACCAGGATCTGTTTGCTGCCGGTATTAATGATCAGCACATTAATACCCAGGTCAACGGAATCAGGCAAAAAGTTTTCATTCAATAATTTCTCAACCGCTGCTGCGGGAAAACCAGGCGCAAAACCAGGCTGCACCTTTTTAAACAGGATATGTCCATCGGTTACCACTTTTAATTTAAGCTTTCCCAGCTCAAATTCATGAAAGCCCGTATAGGCGTTGGGTTTACGCCTTTTTATCATAGCCGCCAGCGGCGCCAGGGGCAATGCTGCGGACAACCCCAGCAACAACCCGTTCTTTATCAAAGCTCTTCTTTCCATATTTTTTTACCTGCAAATGTAGATGCGTAATACCTTTGTAGCAAGTATGCACTTTTTGGGAACCTACGCACCATTTGTATACTAATGCTGATAATGAGTGAAATAAAAGTCTATGACTAAGACAAATCTGAAAGATAAACAGGCCTCCTGCGCAGTGGACTATGGTTTCCAGCGTATAGGCGGTAAGTATAAATGCCGCCTGATCTGGTATATTCATGAACGCAAAGTTGTGCGTTACGGTGAGTTAAAGCGAATGGTTAAAGGCATTACTCCTAAAATGCTTACGCAAACCTTGCGTGAGCTGGAAGAAGACGGGCTGGTGATACGGAAAGCTTATCATGAAGTACCTCCCAAAGTGGAATACACCTTAACGCCCATTGCCGAAGAGCTGATCCCCTTTATCAATCATGTTAAACAATGGGCGGAAAGGCGTATGGAAGAATTACCGGACCCTATTGAGCAAATAGCCTGTTAGTTAACGGCTGCCGTTATATCCCAAAGCTTACCGCTTTGCGTGCCTGTTAAAATACCCTGGTAAATGCCCTCGGCCGATTGCTCCGGGGTTAAGGGGGCCTGGTCGCCGCCTAATTTGGTTTGTACCCAGCCCGGGTGAACCGGCATTACACGGATGCTGCTATCAGCCAGGCGGGTGGCCAGCATGGCTGCATACATATTAATAGCTGCTTTTGATAAGCGGTAACCGGGGCCATTGGGCGCTGCATTTTCCGGCAGGCCCATATTGCTGGAAATAAAAATTATCTGTCCGCCTTCGTTGATATGCTCCAGTAAAGGCTCTGTAAAAAACACAGCGCCGGTAATATTGGTGTTGAGTGTTTGTGTAAAGGATTGGTACTCCGGCTCCACGGCAAATACATCCGGCGCAGCGCCGGCATTGTTGATCAGCAGATCAATACCGCCTGTTAATGTAAGGATGCGCTCAACGGCCTGCTGGCTGCTTTGCCGGTCTGTGGCTTCCAAAGCAATGATCTGCAGATCCGGATGCGAAAGCTCTTTTAATACGCCAGATCTCGTAGTGCCGATAACGTTATAACCTTCGTTCAATAGTTTTTTAGTGAGCGCTAAACCTATTCCGCTGCTGATACCCGTAACTACCGCTGTTTTATTTAACCTGTTCATGATGCTGTTGTTTAACTTTTTTTAATTACCACCTAAACCTTTTGCTGCCCAAACACCGCTTTGCAGCAGCAGCCCGAACCAATCTTCCAGGTGCCAGGTATGCGTAAGCCTGCCATCCTTCAGGTGGTGGAACTCATGCAGGGCCAGGGCTACTTTTTTCCCGGTAGCCGGAATACCCATTAACTCGTTATTGTGCGTAAATACAAAGGAGGCACGCACACCGGCGCGCTCATAGGTGCCGTAAATTTCATGGATCACAATTTCCACATCCGGGAAGGTAGCTGAAAACCCGCGGATAATATCCTGTAATCCTTTAGGCCCCTCTGCCTGCCCCGGTCCCAGGGGAATGTCCTGCCAGTCAGGGGTGCATACTTCATCCAGCAGCTCCGGCTGCTTTTTCTTCCAGGCGCTGTAAAAAACTGTTATAGCGTTACGCTCTGCTGCCGTTAATGCTTTAACCATTTCTGGCTGTTCATGTTGTACTGTCATAATTCATTTGTTTATGCGTACAAA
This sequence comes from Chitinophaga rupis, assembly GCF_900109685.1. Taxonomy (GTDB): domain Bacteria; phylum Bacteroidota; class Bacteroidia; order Chitinophagales; family Chitinophagaceae; genus Chitinophaga; species Chitinophaga rupis. Next base: position 88,764 of record NZ_FOBB01000010.1, read on the forward strand.
GGTCGTTGCATGATAAGGTATAGCTATGGTGAGGTTTTCAGTTTATAAAAAAATCCCCTGAAATCTTCCTTTACATTCAGAAAGACTTCAGGGGAATTATAATTCCTGGTGTATGACTGTATTTAGTTCTCTTTCATTTTTGCCTGGATCTCTTCCAGGGTTAAATTTTCTCCTACCACAATCCCTTTTTCATCCAGTAAGAACATAGCAGGGATAGCACGGATCTTCCAGGCATTGGCAGTTTTACCTTTATCCAGGAAGCTGGGCCAGGGCAGCTTTTCTTCTTTCTGCGCCTTCAGCCAGTCTGCCTCTTTTTTGTCGATAGATACACTCACGATCTGCACGCCTTTTGCCTGCAAGTCCGCATAGGAACTTTTCATAGCGGGGATAGCTCGGCGGCAGGGTCCACACCAGGAAGCCCAAAAATCAACCAGCACATATTTATGGCCTTTGGTCAGCGAGGCAATATCCGTAGGTATGCTGGTGCTTGCCTTTAGATCCAGCAGGGGAGCCGGTTGCCCGGCAAAGCCTTTCGGGTTCAGCTGCTCGTACAGCAGCTTACCATAATAACTATCTTTTGCTTCCTGTGAGAACTGTTCGTACACCGGCTTATCCTTTGGCGTAAAATAGTTGTACAGATCCAGCGCCAGGAAAGGCCCCCACCAGGTATCTTTATTATCGCGGATAATTTTTTCAAACGTAGCTGTAACCAGCTTAAAGAAAGCAGATTCCCTTGCATCCATTTGTTTATAGGCTTCTGTTTCCTTCAAAGACTTCAACAATACGGTGTCTTTGTTTTTATAAGCTGCGTTCACCTTTTCTGAAATTTCTTTACTGGCTTCCCTGTTGGCCATGTAAACGGAATCCAGCATTTCCCGGGGCGCTTTTTTCTGAAGGAATTGCGTATGCGCATCACTTCCCTTTACTAACATGTGCTCAAATTCATAGAATTTATTGTCGCCGTTCCCTGAAAGCCGGGCATCACCCGTGAGGGAGATCTCCCCGCTTTGCACCATCAATGAATAATAGCCCCGGGGCTCTGCTAAACGTATATAAAAAAGGCGGGGCTCAGGTACCTCTCCTTTTAATTCAAATTTACCCTGGCTCACGGTTGCTGTTGCCACCGGTGCTTCGTCCTGATGGGTGGCGCCGGGAACCAGCTCTACTTTGGCGCCATCCGGCAGTCCTTTTATAAGACCGGTAATGGTAAAGGGTTTTGACTGGGCATATCCGCTGTATGTAAATACTAACAGCAATAATATTAACGGGGTGCTTCTTAGGTTGAACTTCATATGCTTTAAGGTTTTACTTGTTTACGTTTTGTGTGATAGTTCCATTCCCCGGGTTCTTAATAGCGCCCTGGGGAAATGGCATGGTCCATAAATGAGAGGCCGGAGAAAGGCTTAGGCTTACACCATTTTCTGTCTTGGTGAGTGTGCGGGCATAATCCGGATCTTTATTCAGGCGGCGCATGTCTGCAAAAGGCGTAATACCCAGGATCAGCTCATTGCCCTTGGTGCGCTGGATCAGCTTTACGGCATCCTGCACCGTGGTGGCGCTAAGCGCTGTATAATACTGCGGCAGGATCCGTTTTACCCGAACGGCATTTAAGGTGTTCATAGCGCCTGAAATATCGTTCTGGCGGGCCTGGCATTCTGCTTTGATCAGGTATACTTCTGTGGTGGTAAACCCGCCGTAATTATAAAAGCCTGTGGTTATGCTTTTGAAATACGTATCTGCACCCACGGTCCTTAACTTCCAGCGGGAGGCAAATCTTGCATCGCCCTGCTCAAAACGTGTGGCGCGGTCGGTACGGATGTTGACCTCAGTGCTGGAGTACTGCCTGCCGCCATGGCGGAAGCTGTAGTTCTCCACAAAATCATATCCCATTGGAGAGGGTGCATTAACATATTGATCCGGCGCTTCGATCTGTGTTTTGTATTTGTTATAGAACTCCGTCCAGTCGTAGAGCTTATCATTTTGTTTCAGCGCTTCATTGGCTGCGCTCAGGGCCTGGGCGTATTGTCCCATTTGCAGGTGGATGCGGGCGGCAAGCGCATAGGCACTGCCAATGTTTGCATGCAGGATGGTGGCTCCCTGTGCACGCAGGTCAGGCAGGGCTTCTGTAATATCCTTCAGCATAAAGTCATACAGCTCCTTAATGCTCACCTGCGTGTAGGCGGCGCCGATATCCGCGCTTAAGATCAGCGGTACAGATAATTTGCCGGCGGCCGTGGCTTCCTCGTAGGTATCAGCATAATAATTGGCCAGTACAAAGTAGTTCAGCGCTCTCAGGATCTTAGCCTGTGCAATCAGCTGCTTCCTGTCCGCATCACTGCTTTCTGTGGCGGATCCTGCATTGGTAATGATCAGGTTACTGGTGGAGATGGCAGTGTAAGCATTATAATACGTACCCTCATCACTGTTATTGAATGCAATACGGTCTGCATTTTCATCCCAGTTGTAATTGGCATTATACAGCTTATAGTAGCTCAGGTTTGAGGCGGTTTCAAACTTGTCGTTCAGCAAAAGAATAGCCTGGGTAATATCCATGCGCTGGTTACCATATTCATCCCGCAGCAGGGCGTCAAAGTCGGCCAGGGTGGTTGGGATCTTCTTCCCTTTGGGCACAATGTCCAGGTATTTTTCACAGCTGCTCAGGCCCATTACCAGCAGCAGTGCAGCGATCTTAATTGTATTTAACAGTAAACTTTTCATCGGTAATATTTTTAACGGCCAGGTTTTTAAAAATTCAGATAAGCGCCCATCACATAATTAGGCGGATAGTAACCTCCCAATAAATACTTGGCGGTTTTATTTGCGGCGATCATAAACAGGTTTTCCGCATTAAACTGCAGCCTTACATGTTCCACACCGGCTTTCCGGCTGATCCTTTCCGGCAGGCTATAAGCCAGGGAAATGTTGCGCATGCGCATGTTAGATGCATTCAACACATTAATGTCTGCGTTCTTATAAATATCATAGCTCTGGCTGTTGTAATCCGGGTCTTCTGCAAATACTGCCCGGGGCACCTGGGTATGGTTCTCATCACCGGGATTACGCCACCTGTTCACAATGTCTTTGTTCACAACGCCTATTACTGAAACATAACCGAAAAGGGCGGAATTGTAAGCATTTCCCAGCATGGGCAGGAAAGTATTCCTTATTTTATGTCCTCCTTCAAAAGTCAGTAAGAAGGAGAGCACAAAATTTTTGTACGTCAGTGTGCTGTTAAATGAACCACTATATTCAGGTACAGTAGATCCGCTATAGACAATAGATTCCAGCGTGGCAGGGGAATTGGGCATTTTGCCGCCTTTTTCATCATATACCTGGGGCAGTCCTTTTTCACTGAGCCCTGCCCAGCGGTAGCTGTAAATGGCATTATACGGATTACCAATGCGCGGGTAAGCCTGCGGGTAATCCAGCTGCAGGAAATAAACCGGCGCCTCCACATTCACATAGGTAACCTTGTTCTTATTACGGGCATACTGCAGGGTGGCGTTCCAGGTAAGGTCCTTGTTGCGGATCACATCTGCAGAAAGGGATAATTCAATACCCTGGTTCAGCATGGCGCCATTATTAATGGAATAGGTGGAATAACCAAAACCTTCCGTGGGCACGCCCATGGTGTTAGCCAGCAGGTCGTTGCCCTGTTTGTGATAATAATCTATTGTTCCGCTCAGTCGGTTATCAAAAATGGCGTAATCCAATCCTACGTTAGTAGTGGTGGTTTTTTCCCAGGATAATAATGGGTTAGGGCGGGAAGCAATGGTGCCATATAAACCGCCTACCGTGTTACTGGAATAGTAGTTTGCCGTCATGTAAGGAGCTGCATCTTTGGCAATGTTACCGCTGATACCATAGGATGCACGGACCTTCAGCAGGTTCACCCAATTCACATTAAAAAATGATTCTTTATAGATGTTCCAGCCTGCACCTGCCGACCAAAGCGGTTTATTCTGGTACTTGGAATTGGTGCCCCAGAGGTTAGAACGGTCCCAGCGTATGCTGCCTGTTAGCAGGTATTTATTATCGTAGGCATATCCGGCATTGGAATAGATGGATATAAACCGGTTAATGATCTCGTGCTGTGTAGCCACATCATTTGCGCTGAAACTACCTCCGCCCAGTATGGCGCCCTGCACAGTGCTCAATGCCCTGGCATCAATGAGGGTATACGTTAAAACCTCCGGATCATAATTATACAGGTAGCGGGTATTATATTCCAGTTTGGTTTGCCGGGTTTCCGTACCAATGATGGCGGTGAGATTATGTTTATCCGAGAAGGTTTTATCTATATTCAGCTGCTGGCGGAAGTTATAGGCTACATTCCGCTGGTTTACTGTATAATTAATATTACCGTATGGCAAATTAAAAACTGTTGCGCTCCCTCCCGTGCTGCCAGCAAAACTGTTCACTTTACTGCGTACATAATAAGAATTTTTATCGTACAGCTGATCCAGCTGGTCATTTGTATATTCATACTGGAAGGTAGACTTATAAGACAGCCAGCTGGTGATATCCGCATTCAGCTTTACATAGGAGCGGTTGCTGAAAGCCCTGTCGTTTGCCAGGTTCATGGCCTGTTCATCCAGCGGAGTGATGTCCATATTGTAAAGATGATAGTTATTGATCAGCGACATGGTGTTCTTACTTAAGCGGGAATCAGCTGTGGAAGTAAAATGGCTGCCATCCGCATTTACCAGGCGGTCGTAAGGCTGAAAGGCATATCCCGGAGACAAGGGCCTGTTCGGCTGCATCCGGGCATCGCTATACTGGAGGTAATTGCTCAGCTCAAGGCTCAGCCATTTATTTACTTTGAAAGTATTATTGATGTTCAGGCCCAGCATCTGGTCCTTCGCAAACTTATCTTCATAATTATTGTGACGGTAGGTAACGGAAGCATAAAATGAATTTTTCTCCGTAGCGTTGCCCACGCTCAGATTATGTTGCTGGTAAAAGGGATTACGCTTAGCGTATTTTTTAACATCATCGTAATACTGGTATCCACCGCCCGCCAGCTGGTTCAGCTTTGTATTAAGGTCTGCTTCTGAAAGCGTGCCGGAATAATAACGCAGCAGCGCATTAATACCCTGGCTGGGATAAGCCATATTATCCAGCAGGGAGCTGGCATAAGCGGCTGCACCCGGCCCTTTTAAATTCGGGTTGGCGGCGGCCCATTCTTTTTCCAGGTCAACGATATCTGCGGAGCTGGTAAGATTTCCGGTATAAACGCCAGGGGTGGAAAATGTAAACGTACTGGATGCAGAGATCTGCGGCTTTCCTTTTTTGCCTTTACGCGTAACGATCACCACCACTCCGTTAGCAGCCCTGGCGCCATAGATGGATGCAGCGGCGGCATCTTTCAGCACGGTGATGCTTTCTATATCTTCCAGGTTTAAGCCGGGCACCGCTTCTGTAAGCGATCCGGTTTCTGTGTAGCGTGTATTCTCTACCGGAAAACCATCTACCACATATAATGGAGTAGTTACGCCATTCATGGAGGTGGTACCCCTGATCAATCCATTATTATAACCCGGGATGCGGCCTTCCAGCAGGGAACCTAAGCTGCTTAAACGCTGCTGCTGCAGCTTACCGGCCGATACGCTGGAAAAAGAACCGGTTACACGTTCTTTGGAGAGTGTTTGATAACCGGTAGAAACGGTGATCTCTTTCAGCTCGCCTGTTTGTACGTTCAGGGCAATACTGCCCAATTCCGGGGCTGCGTTTAGGGTGATGGTTTTATAACCAACAAAGGAAACCAGCAGCACCGCATTTTCCGGCACATCCGGCAAATAGAAATCCCCGTTCTCATTGGCAAAAGTTTGCTTTGGGCTGCCCTTTATTCTTACGGTGGCTCCGGGAAGCGGAGCGCCGTCCTCTCCTACTACCTTTCCCTTTACATCAATGTTGCTGGTTGCTGTTACACCATTTCCCGGATCTGTTAATGGTGCCGGTTCCTTTTGTTTTACCAGCACTGTTTTATTCCTGATGGTAAATTCAAGCGGCTGGCCTTTGAAGATCAGCTCCAGCACATCTTTGAGAGCTGCATCCTTCACCTGGATATTTACTTTGGATGCTTTTTTAAGAATAGAGCTGGTTACCATAAAGTCATAACCGCTCTGGTCACTGATCTGGTCAAAAACGTTAATAAGCTCTTCATTTTTGGCTGATAATGTAATTTTTTGCGCATAGGTACTGGCGCTTACCTGCATAAGCCCTGCAAGTAAAAGCAAAGTGATTAGCTTCATAATTCTACTTCGTTTGTATTGTTCCTGTAAAACGCACCGCATTGGGTTGCATGATCTGATCATTATTTGGTTGATATTTGTTCCTACGTTTGACATGCTAAACAACCAGCCTGAATGCAATCAGGCCGGTTGTTCTATTGGCGTAGATTAATGGTTGGTGGTGATCCTACGGCCAATTTTTCCTTCTTAGATTAGATCCCTGTCAATAACTTTTAAGGCATTACTGTTACTACCCTGCCTTCTACTTTAAACTTTACGGCATTTGAATAGCTAAGCATATCCAGTACTTCGCTGATATTCTTATTCCGGGAAATGTTACCGCTAAACCGTTCTTCTGATAGCTTTCCTTCGTATCTCACTTCAATATTATACCATCTGCCCAGCTGCAGCATGATCTCATTTATAGATCCGTTGTTGAAACGGAAATAACCGTTCTTCCAGGCCATGGCTGCCTTAATGTTTGCCGGCATGATCATGATCGGGCTGTTTTCTTTCACGACGGCCTGTTGTCCTGGTTTAAGGATCTCCCCTTTGCTGGCAAGCGCATCTGCTACCCGTACGGATCCATCCAGCAAAGTGGTAACCGTAGCAGCTGCATCCTTGTAGCTATTGATATTAAAGCGGGTACCCAGTACCTGCACCTCCTGCCGGTCTGTTTTAACGATAAACGGATGTGCTGCATCCGGGGCGATCTCAAAGTAAGCCTCCCCGCTCAATTCTATCCTGCGTTGTTTTAACGATGCAAAAGATGCCGGGAACCGGATGGAAGATGCTGCATTCAGCCATACTTCGCTCTGATCCGGTAAGCGCAAACGGTATGTTTCCCCATTGGCGGTAGTGAGCGTATTCATTACATTCATACCGGCCGTTTGCTGGTCTTTTATTTCATACACCAGCTGGCCGCTATCGGTTTTACTAATGCTTACGCCAGCCTGCTCTGCTAATTTGCCGTTGGCCGCATCCGACAATACGATCTTTGTTCCATTGGCCAGGGTGAGTGTGGCAGAACTTTTGCCCGGCGCTATATCGTTGGCATACCTGGCCATGTGCTTATGCCGGCCTGTTTGCAGGAACAGGTAGTAGGTGCTACCGAGCATCATTACTATTGCGGCAGCTGCTGCAATACGTTTCCAGCTGATCTTTCCGGGCAATTTATGCACTGCTTTCTCCTGCCGGATCTGTTGTGTTACTTTGCTATAAATGTTTGCCAGCCGCTGATCCACATCAGGTACCGGAACGGTAAGCTCCTGCTGTTGCTGCAGCTCCTGCAGGATCAGCTCCTTTAAAGCCATTTCATTACCCGGAACTTCAAAATACTCCAGGAGCATTTTTATTTCCTCCCCGGAACATTGATCCCGGAGATATTTTTCAAATAGTGCTGGTGTGATCTCTTTCATGACCGGTAGTTAATAGCTAATACACCGCTGCGTGAAATTCCAATTACTCCGGCTGCAGAAAAATTCATATTAATTATTTTATTATGCATATATTTATTATTGGCAAAAGATTGCAAATCTACTCCCAGGCAACAATTTAAGCAAGCCCCTGCTGCGCCCCATATGAAAATTGGAACGAATTGTTTTAAATTTGGTTATAACTTGCTGTTGTTGGTGAAAATTGTAGAGGACATATATCAGAAAAAATTACTTCTCCGGCTCAACCGTGGTGACGAATCAGCATTTAACGAACTTTATCAGGCCTATAGCAAGCCATTGTATTTGCGCATATTAAGGATGGTAAAAAGTGCCGACATTGCGGATGAGCTGTTACAGGAACTTTTCATTAAGCTCTGGAATGCACGCACGACTGTTGACAGTGAAAAGTCTTTTCAGTCTTACCTCTATACTATTGCACAAAACCTGGTGTATAACTACTTCCGGAAAGCAGCGCACGACCAGGCGCTGATAGAAGCCCTGATCATAAACGCCGCCAACTATTACCTGAACGGACAGGAATTACTTGAAAATAAAGAAACTGCCGCTATCTTAAGGCAGGCTATAGAGCAGCTGCCGCCGCAAAGAAAAAGAGTTTTCCAGCTTTGTAAGATCGAGGGTAAGAGCTATGAGGAAGCCGGCCGCATTATGGGTATTTCGCCGGCCACGGTGAACAGTCACATGACTAAATCTATTCAGGCTATAAAAGATTATATCCTCAGGAACCGGGATATGGCGATATTGATTATGACTACGTACGCGGTTTCGGGAATAATGAAATAAAGGCGGGTATCAGACCGCTTTCCGGGTTTTGGCAGTTAACTGAGAGGGACTAAAGCCAAATTCATTTTTAAATGACCTCGAAAAATGTGCGATGTCTTCAAATCCAAGATCCAGGTAGATATCAACCGGCATTTTATTTCCGGAGGCGAGGGCATCGTAAGCCGCATTCAGTCTGCGTTTTAGCAGCCAGCGGGTGGCATTCATACCAAAGATCCTGTGAAAGTCGCGCTGAAAAGTGGAGAGGCTGCGGCCGGTAAGTTCTGCAAATTTTGTCATTGGTACGTTGAACATATAATTCCGCTGCATAAAATCCTGCAGGTCTATTTTTCCCTGCTGCGGGAAATCAAATAACCAATGTTCCAGCTGCTCATCCTGTTCCTGTAACGCCAGTATAGCCTCTACCAGCTTATGCTGTATCATGGCCTCACTAAAGAACCCACCTGCTTCAACATAAGGGTAGATGGATTGTATAAGCCCTTTTAGCGCGGGTTTGGGATCAATAAATAAAATTGGTTTATGATCCGTATGTATACCCGTTCTTTTCAGACCATGCTTTAAAGCATACTGTTGCAGGAACTCTTTTTCCAAAACAAAATATACAATTTTAAAAGGCCCGCCCTCAGGCGTGGGACGTTTTTCACACTTTAACAGCAGGTTGCGGCGAAACAGAATGGTCTCACCGGGTTTCCCGATGGTGTCCTTTTCCGCATCTGTAAACCGCAGCTCGCCGGCTATTATATGACAAAGTACGTGCTCCCGCACAAATTCCTCCTGTGCATGTTCTTTGCTTGTTCCTGAGAAGTAAGCAACATTAGGAAAATAAAAAGCCTTAGGATCTACCTGCATACCTGCAATTAAGTATTGTACCGGGTCACAGGCAATACCTGCAACCTGGTACAATATATTGAATTTAGTTATTTAAAGCGCCTGCTCCAGGGGGCGGAGAATAATGTCATTGGCCGTAACATTACCGGGCTGGCTAATAGCGTAAATGATGGCGTCTGCCACTGCATTGGCATCCAGGCTGGGAAAGTTTTTGAAATCGCCATAGGTGCTCAGAATCCTGGCGCTGGTAATATCATTGCCAAATTCAGTGGCCACCAGCCCCGGGTAAATGGTGGTCACTTTGATCTTCCCTGCCAGCTCCTCCCGCAGGCTTTCCATAATACCTCTTACAGCGAACTTGGTACCTGCGTATACGCCTGTGCCCGGGAAAGTTTTGTGACCCTGCACCGAAGAAATAGCCAGGATATGGCCGCTGCCTCTTTCCAGCATGTGCGGCAGCACGGCATTAATGCCATAGAGTATGCCTTTGATATTGATGTCCACCATCCTCTCCCATTCCTCAACCTTTCCTTCATCAAAAAAAGATATAGGCATTACACCGGCGTTATTCAGGAGCACATCAATTTTGCCGAACCGCTCCAGTGCTTTGACAACCAGGTTATCCAGGTCTGCTTTTTTGCTTACGTCTGTTTTAACGCCCAGGGCATTTTCTCCCAGCTCCGTTGCGAGTGCCTGCAGCTGCTCAAACCTCCTGGCAGCCAATACCACTTTGGCTCCCAGACCGGCCAGCTTACGGGCTGTTGCAGCGCCAATGCCACTGCTGGCGCCCGTGATTACAATAACTTTGTCTTTGATCCTTTCCATTTTCTCTTAAGTTTAGGACAAAGTTATAGCAGGATATTGCCGGGCTGTTTGACTGAAATGGTCAATTAGACTTGTCCTGGATGGTCAATTTCCGAATGCTGAATGCTGAGTGCTTAACGACGAACGCTTAATGCGTTGTTGCGTATGGCCGCACACCGGCATAAGGCTCTGGCGGTGGCTTTAAGGACGGTAGAAAAACGCTGAATGCACTATGCATTTGGCAGCTAAGGCTTCCGGCTAAAAGACCTTAGCGTTAAGCATCAGCGTTCGGCGTTCATCATTAATTAGCCTCCGTGTATTTCTTAAAATTATCCAGTATAGCCTGCCAGCCCCCGCGTTGCATTTCTATGGGATTGGTGCTCTCTGCTTCAAATGTTTCTGCTATGTGTGTGCTGCTGCCCTGGGTAGCAAAAGTTATCTCTACGGTTCTGCCGTCGCCCATGGTGTAGCGGATGAGCTCATGATCTTTAACCTCATCATATACACCGCCGAAGTCGAAACCAAAGCTGCCATCCTTTGCCTCCATCCTTGAATTAAAGGTACCGCCTGTACGAAGATCATTTTCTGCACGGGGGGTGTGCCAATCGTCTGATGCAGCACTCCAACGGGTAATGTGTTCCGGTTTTGCCCAGTATTCCCAGATCTTTTCAATGGGTGCATTTACGGTGGCTTCTACTGTAATAAGTGTTTTTTGTTGCGTTTCCATTTTTATAGGTTTGTTTTGTTAATACGTTTGTTACAATGCAAACATCCGGCATTTAACGAATATGGATGATGGGTAATTACGACTTTGAAGAGGGGGAATTTTGCGGCGCTGTACAACTACTGACGATCACCTGCCTGGCCCTATAGCTGAGATTAACCAGGTTATTAAAATATGCTACTTAGAATATCCGTTATATAGACTTTTCTTGTCTGAATGCCCTCACCTATTCTTTATTAAACAATGTGACACAAATACCTTTGATCAGGAAAAACCTAAAATAATATACGCCATTTTTTATTTTTAGACATGTCCATACAGAATTCTTCCGGAAAAATAATCCTGCTCAATGGCGCTTCCAGTGCAGGAAAATCCACGCTTTGCGGGGCATTACAAGCTGAGCTAACAGTTCCCTTTTTACAATTTTCATTAGACTTCTTTATGTTTAACTCAAAGGTTTTGCCCAAACGCCGTGAACAGACCGGCCCGTTTTCATGGCCGGTCATCCGGCCAAAACTTTTCGGGGGATACTTCAACTGCCTGGCAGGGCTGGCAAATGCGGGCAATAACGTGCTTACAGATTATATTATTGAATCGCAGGAACAGCTGCAGCAGCTGATCCAAAAACTGGGACACCTGGACGTATTCCTGGTAGGAGTGCACTGCCCTTTACCGGAGCTGGAACGGCGGGAAAAACTGCGGGGCGACCGGGCAATAGGCGATGCAAAAAGGGACCTGGAAACGGTTCATACCTTCACGAAATATGATTTTGAAGTTGATAGCATGAACCCGCCGGATGAAAATGCTAAAGCCATTGCAGAGGCCTGGGAGCAACGGGCAGGGCGCGGAGCTTTGGGGAGTAACACATTGCCACAAAATAATATATAAATGAAAATTGGTAATAAATAAAAAACCTTCTTACATTTGCGTTCCCAAATGGGGACCTCGGGATGTAGCGCAGCCCGGTAGCGCGCGTCGTTCGGGACGACGAGGTCGCAGGTTCGAATCCTGTCATCCCGACAAAGGTTGTAAGTCATTGATTTACAACCTTTTTTCATATAATACAAATCAGTTATTTCGACCAAATTTTGCCATTCTTCTGAGTAATTGACTGGGTGCTAAACTGAGTAATTTTACTAATTAATCTCTTATAAATCAGCTCCTCCTACTTGTTGTTTTATATCGTGTTGAACTTTCCTATTCTTATATTTTTGCTATTAAACCTGCTATGTTTTGATATGATATATAGCTATTTAATCCTCACGGATTATTTATGACCGATCATTATTGTGAGACTTTTAGCGAAGAAGTATTCTTATAAAAATGCTATCCACAAAGAAAGCCTCAGAATTTAAGAGGCTGCTTCGATGGAAATGCCATAGTGCGTGAGTCATTAAATTCTTTCAAAAGTGTCTGCATTTGTTTTTACAGATTGCCACCAGGCCAGCGGTTTTTTGGCAGCTTTTTCTCCCGCTTCGGTTGCTGTCAACGTTTCTGACGCCACAAGCTGCCACATCGTTTCCATCTTACCTTGGTAAAACATACCTGTATAGGTCACCAAATGATCTCCGCCTGCGCAGGTAATGCCTATCAGGTTATCTTTATATACGCCGGTAACAGGCAATTGTTGTCCTTTGGTAGTTTCATCAATTGCCGATTGGAAATAGCCTTCAATCTTTCCATTTGCCTGGCCAGTAATGTTGAGGATGGAACCATATTGATTTCTCCATTTACCTATCCAATCCATTTTGTATCATTTAAGTGCAATAATCCCTATTTGAGCTAAGGGTCGGACTAAAATATTAGGGAACTGGTGGTATATCATCCAGCTGCTTTCTTTAGTCAAAGATATAATTTCAATAAGAATTTTAGAGCTTTTTGCTTCATGGGCCGATCCCCCCTGTCTGTACATAAAATTACACAATAAGTAATTGCCTACAGGCAAAAGATGGTAAAGTGTTTAACAACGTTTGGTCAATAATTGAAGATAAAAAAGGAAGCATTGGGTTCGGTAATGTTGATGGTCTTTGGCGCTATGACGGCAGTACATTATACTTTTCAGGAAAGGAACCGCAAAGCGAAATTATTTCATGGCTATTATAAGTATGCCATCATTACATGTGAGATGATTTGGCAGATGTCAGGTATGAAAGAAATTTTTACTTATAACACAACGCTAGTGATATAAAAATTTCTATCAACGTACAGCTTTTTAGGTTGACTTTCAAGTTTTAATGATTGCCAACTTTCTGTCGGCTTTATCCAAAAATATTCATCGGCAATTATTTTTACAGGCATACTAAAGTCTTTTACGCAATTTATAAATCTATATTGAAGTTCATTACCTGATACTTTATATTCAAATTCCGGTATGTTTGTTGTTCTCAAATATTGATCAAATATCGCTGAAAAATCAATTCCAGATTTTTCATTAATGTAATTTTCAATTTGCTTCGTTGTTACCGTTTGATGATAAAATTCTTTGTTCATACCAATTAGAATTTGTCTGAACTTCTCATCATCATTTATAATATATCTTATCATGTGCAACATATTTCTTCCTTTTGGGTACATATCGCTCCCGCCTTCTTTACCAATATTGTAAAGACCAATAGCCGGTTCATCATTTTTTATATTGTCTCTTGTTCCTATTACATATTCATTCCCGGCACTATCGCTAAAGTAATCTTTCATGTAAAGTATATCTGCATAACAAGCGAAACTTTCATGTATCCATTTATCGGCAGGATCTTTTGCGGTGATGCTGTTACCAAACCATTCATGTGCACTCTCATGAACAATCAGAAAATCCCATTTCATTCCAAACCCTGTCCCTGAATAATCTACTGCGTGATTGCCGTTGACATAACCATTTCCATAAGCAATTCCACTTTGATGCTCCATTCCGTAACCTGGTGCATCAACCATCTTAAAACCGTCTTCATAAAACGGATAAGCGCCAAACCAATGTTCAAAACTTTTCATCATTAAATGCACCTGTGGCAGCATATGACTTTGTGCTTTAACATAATTGTAATCTAATACCCAATAACTCAAGTTCAGAGGTCCTTTCAAACCTTCGTATACTTCCTTAATATTTACATATTTTCCAATATAGGGACAGATGGCATAATTATTAATTGGGCTCACAACATACCATTTATATTTTTTGGTATGACTATCGATTTGCTTTTCAAACTCTAATCTTCCATTGCCGACTGCTACCAATGTATCAGGGACAATCATTGTTAACGACGCACCTAACTCTGGCTCGTCACTTTGTAAGTCTTTACATGGATACCATGTACTTGCTCCAATGCCCTGACAAGCTACTGTCATCCAGGGTCTGCCCAGGCTATCAGTTGTCCAAACCCACCCACCATCCCAAGGTGGATTTGCTGCCTGATGTGGACTTCCTGAATAATAAATGGTAATGCTATCAATATCCGATTGATGGCCTGGAAGATTCAAATACCAAACATTCATTTCATTTTTAAAAGATACTTTTCTATTATTGCCCAGTTTAACGCTGTCAATTTTTAATGGCCTTTGCAAATCAATTTGCATGATGCCTTTATTGTCTTTGGTTAAAACTTTATACTTAATAGTATTAAATCCATTTATTGTTTTTGATAAAAAATCTGGCTTTATTGTTATTGCATAGTATAGTACGTCCCACCATTCTCTTTCGGGAGTTACTGAACCACGCAATGAGTCTTGATGGGTTAAGTGTGTTTTATCATTCCAAGGTTGGGCTTGTATTTTATTTATTACAAGGCAAAATAAAAAACAGGATATTAATCTTCTCATTGTATGACATTATCATTAACTGTTAATTTAGTCAAAAGAGCTTATACTTTATAATATAATTTGAGTAACTATTTACTATTCAAAGCAGCAATCTTATCTACAATCAGAGATGGAAATGGCGGAGAATTTCTGGGATAAAGGGTATAAATTTGAGGAAGATATCCTGCTTACCCGGAAATATAAGTTATGCCCACTTTCGTCTTCTTTAATGTTTCGGCACATGGTCATATAAATCCCACGCTTCCTATTGTTGCAGAACTCAGCAGGCGTGGACATACCGTTTATTATTTTGTGAACGAATCTTTTACAGCAGCGATAGAAAAGGCCGGAGGTATAGCCGTGGTATTGCCCGGAACACCAGGAAGCCAGCATATACCCCCACCGGGAGATAAAGAGATTGCACTATTACCGTTTTTAATGGCGCGCGAATCGCCACGTATAGTGCCGGCAATCCTGGAAAGGTTAAAAAGTATAAAAGCCGACTGCGTACTATTCAATACCATGCTGCTTGCTCCCAGAATCGTTTCGCGGATACTGGGGCTGCCCATTATCGGATTCAGGCCATTTCATAGTTCCAGGCAGCCGAAGCATAGTGAAATAAGCTCCGACCCGGATTTCAAATTATCTGCATATGCCGCGGAACAAGCACTTGCAGCGGTGGCAACATCTTATCAGCTTCCCCGGCTTTCATTACGGGAGTTGTATGCAGAAGTGCCGGGCCTAACGCTGGTGTTCCTGCCAAAAACATTCCAGGTTGAGGCTGCGCAATTTGATGAGCGCTTCCTGTTCGTAGGACCATCCTTCGTGGCGCCACCACTCATTCCATGGCCGGCAGCCACAGGCAGCGAATCAAAGACAACCAGGGTATATATTTCATTGGGAACACTCCGTAATAATGAACCTGGTTTTTACCGCATGTGCTACTCCGCCTTCCCGGCGCCAGACTGGAGTGTAGTTATGTCCGTAGGTGATCAGATCGACTTACAGGCACTGGAACCTGTACCAGCCAACTTTGCCGTAAAACGTTCCGTGCCGCAAACTGCCCTGCTCCCGCATGTGGACGTATTTGTTACCCATGGCGGCTTAAACAGCACCATGGAAAGCCTTTTTTATGGTATACCATTGGTTGTGCTGCCGACCATTAAGGAACAGGAAACAACAGCGGCGCGTGTGCGGGAATTGCAGCTGGGAATTGTACCGGACAAATCCAACCTTACTTCGGCATCACTTCGCGAAGCGGTAAATTACGTATTGCAGAATGAACAGATCAGGCAATTCTTACAGCACATGAAGAATGACATCCGCAGCGCAGGCGGCTATTTACGGGCTACCGACGCAATTACTGCATATTATCAGCAGGCGATCCAAACCAGGTGATCATATTAACCGCCGGCGCACAGAGTTAGTGCCTGTAATCACGAGCCGTAACTTTCCGGACGGGCATAACAGCGTTATATTCATCCAAACATCTTTTGATGCGAACAGTTTGCCGGGTGAAAATTGTAATAATGAACACAAGGCATAAGTTAACTCAATCAGTCAAAGTAAATTTTTTTAATTTCTTTTCTTGAGGCTTCCGCGCCTATTTCCATACGTCTGTCGTAAATTGCCCGCGAGCTTTTGCCTGCAAAATAACGAAGTTGGTCTTTGTTGTCTGTTGCCGCTTCATAGATAACTTCAGCTATTTCTTCAGGTGTTGAGGCAGGCTTAATCATACTCAACATTTTCCTCTCAGCTGCCTCATAAAATGGAAGTGGTTTCACGTCCGAATTGTGGCTGAACAAATCCGTATTCGTAGCACTCGGTGCAACAGTTTTAACACCAACGCCAAACATTGACAATTCGATTGACAAACATTCACTCCAACCTTCAACCGCCCATTTTGTGCCGTTGTAAACACTTGTGAATGGAAAGCCTGTATGTCCTCCAATAGAAGTTACATTAATAAATAAGCCACTTTTCTTTTCTCTGAAATGAGGTATGAAGGCTTGTGTAACGCGAACTGTCCCTAAAAAATTGGTGTCTATTTGTTTTACAATATTCTCTTCAGTAAAGGATTCCAGGGAACTCATCAAACCATAACCTGCATTATTCAACGCCACGTCTATTTCCATTAATGAAATGGCTTTGGATACTGTTGATTTTATTTGTTCAGGATTCGTAACGTCTAATGGCAAAATAGTTATATTTTTTAATTGCGTTAGTTCAGTTTCTTTTTCGGGATTTCGCATTGTTGCGATCACATTCCAACCTTTTGATTGAAACAATTTTGCGGTTGCTTTTCCAATTCCTGATGAAGCCCCTGTAATGAAGATTGTTTGCATTTTACGTTATTTTTATTGTTTACACGGCAAAGCTAGAATGAAAATAGTATACCTTTGATACTTGTATCCAAAAGGATACTTAATATTATGACGACGGAAGAAAAACGGTTTCAGGAGAAAATAAAGGCGATTCAAGATACCATGTTTGTAATTGGTGGTAAATGGAAAATACCGATAATTCTTTCTATTTACAGCGGAAACAAGCGGTTTAATGATATTTCAAATTCAATTCCGAAAATTACAAATCGTGTTTTGTCAAAAGAATTGAAACATTTAGAAGAAAATTTTTTGATTATAAGAAGCATCGTTAGCGATTATCCTGTCCGGATTGAATATGCTGTAACTTCTTATGGTTTGGGACTTGAAGAAATTGCAAAACCATTGGAAAGTTGGGGCAAAAAACACAAGCAAAAAATTAAAGGAAAATAACAATCGTTTTCATTCCAAAAATACGGGTAACAACACTTCATCTGCCATTATGTTATCTTTAGCTACTACTTAACCATACAAAAATCCTTGTACTGTCAGATCAAGTAGTAGCTATTACAAGCAGATCTTTATACCATACTCCAACAGCCACAAACCAAAAACGGCAGTAGCCCACGCCACTGCCGTTCCCATTAGATCTGTTCCTCTTACAATAACTCACCCATCCCGAACACCGTCAATCCTTTGGCAAATTGTTCATCTACGGCCCGATTGGCGGCTTCAATGTATTGGCCGGTTATGGGGTCAACAACGGTGCGTAATGGCCTGGTGCCTTTTGGGGCGCCGATCAGTTTTACAATAGCGTCAGCAACGTCCTGCGGGTTAGGATTTTTAGCCTGCATCTCTCCGCCCACTGCGGCTATCATTTTGTTTGGGATATCGGCAATCGCGCCATACCCCTCAAATACTCCCTGATCAGATGCAGGGTTGTTCTTTTGCTGCATTTCGGTAGGGAAAGCGCCCGGCTCCACAATAGCCACATCAATGCCTAAACGTTTCACCTCGTAATGAAGGCCCTCGCTTATTCCTTCCAGCGCAAATTTCGAGGCCGCATAAATGGTAGCGAACGGGAATGATACGCGGCCGAAGCCGCTGGTCACGTTAATGATCAGTCCATCGGCCTGTTTGCGCATGGCGGGCAGTACCTGTTTGATCAGCCGCCAGGGGGCATAAACGTTGATATCAAAGGTAGTGTGCACATCGGCCGTGGTAAAACTCTCCGCCACCCCGGTCATGCCGTAACCGGCGTTGTTCACCAGCACATCAATAGTGCCTTCTTTGGCCAAAACAGTTTTAACGGCCTGCTTCACGCTCTCATCATCAGTTAGGGTAACGTCCAAAACGGTCACATTCGCTACCGCTGCAAGTGCCGCGGCTTTATCGGCGTTACGGCCCTGCGTATCGCGCATGGTTGCGTACACCTGATGTCCTAAGGCCGCCACGCTGTGGACGGTAAGCCAGCCAAAACCACTATTTGTTCCCGTTATCAATACGATCTTTTTGCTCATCTTTTTTAGTTGTTTAAATGAATAAGCAAATGTCGAAAATGGTAACAACAAAACATTTACCATTTGGTAAAAAGCGCCGCTAACGAATATTACGGCGTATCCGGCTAAGTGATTGCTGGGTGATACCCAGGTAGGAAGCCACGTACGAAAGCGGGATGCGGTTAATAAGATTAGGAAAGCCCTTGATGAAGGACAGGTAACGTGTGGTGGCATCTTCTGAAACCAGCGGACTGCGGCGCTCCATAGCCAGCGTAAGGCACTTTTTTACCATGTTGGCCTTCATCATTTCCCAGCCCACAATGGTGTCGGATATATCGTCCCAGTCCTTTTTGGTAAACACAAGCACTTTGCAATCAGTAACGGCTTGTACATATTCTGAGGCCACGATCTGCGATTCAAATTTTTCGTTATCCACTACAAAATTACCTTCTTCTACAAAATAATTGGTGATTTCCTCACCCTTGTTGTTATAGTAACAAAAGCGGAAAACGCCTTCCAGCACGAACGCCACATACTGGGGCACCTTCCCGGCTTCCGATAGATAGTCGTCCTTTTTAAAGCCGAGAGTTTGAACCTTGCTCAGCAAAAACTCGATCTGCTGTTTGTTTAGGTGACCAAATTGCAGGATAAGATCTATTAGTGCTTCCATCACCTAAAGATAGTTTACAGTGCCGGGCATTCATTTACCATATGGTAAAAAATGAGGTAAGCCTGACACAAGCGCCAAAGCCTGCGAGATCTTCCAGAGTAAAAATGAAAGGCGGGTTTTCTGAAAAGTCCAGTTTGTTTTATTGAGCGGTCCATACTAACGGCGTTTTAGTGAAATGGCCGTATATCGGCCGAATGACGCCCTTTGCTTCCCTACCATCTTATTCAAAGGTTGTATGCACATTTCAATTGAAGGATTGCCGGAAATCCAATGGGCTTTGTTTGGTCTTGCTTTTAAATAACTTATTAAAAGACTGAGGATGCTCAAAACCAAGTTGATAGGCGATCTCACTTACGGACATACTCGTCGTAGATAATTTTTCTTTAGCTTTCTCGATTAGCTTCTCGTGGATGATCTGTTGCATCGTCTGACCGGTCAATTGTTTCAACAGGCTACTTAAATACTTAGAGGACATATTCAAAGCATCGGCAAAGTATCGTACCGTAGGCAACCCTTCAGAAAGCAGCGCTTCGTTGTTTAAATAGGTTCTTAAGATCTCTTCCACCTGGTTTAAGACCTGATGGTTAGTGATCTTTCGGGTGATGAACTGACGCTGGTAAAAACGTTCGGCGTAATTCAGCAAGGTTTCCAGATGTGAGATAATAATATCCTGGCTGAACTTATCCATATTGGAATAATATTCCGTTTTTACATTTTTGACCAGGTCATTGATCAATACTTCTTCCTTATCCGAGAGAAAGAGCGCTTCACTGGTAGCATAGCTAAAGTATTCGTATCGCTTGATCTTGGTAGCAAGCGGTGTGTTCCAAAGAAAGTCAGAGTGTACAAAAAGCATCCAGCCATCCAGGTCCGGAGGCACACCGTTCTCTTCGCCACGCAAGACCTGGCCGGGGGACATAAAGGCCATAAGCCCTTCGTCAAAATCGTATTTTTGTTGCCCGTAATGTAAGCCGTCACATCCTCTTTTCATTGAGATCACATACAAGTCGAATACGACCGCCTCTATACCTGTATCATTTCTCAGCCCTTTCAGATCAACGATGCTGATCAGCGGGTGATGGGGTTTAGGAAGCCCCATCAAACGGTGGATCTCCGTTATGGAAGTGATCCGGTAGGGTTTGCTGTTAGCCATACTGCAGGTTATTTAAATTTAAAAGGATACTTTAGCCATATCATAACTAATGGCATCGCTAAAAACGGGATCTCTATCAACGCGATGCGGTAATTTCCCGCCCGCAGCGCCAGCCCCATGATCATAACGATCAGGATCGCATTTAGCATATTGCCCAGGAAAAAGGTGCCAGGGAGGAGCAGGAGTACGCCGACCACTATAGCTACAGCAGCCAGATATGGAATGAACGCTTCGCTGATCCCTAAACTTTCCATCATCTTAACGGACTCCGGATTGCTTTTGTAATGTACGGTATCCCAGGCATGTTTAAAACTGAGCGTCACCGAAATGAGTAGTAGCAGTGCTGAAACAATGTTTTTTGCCATGGTTTAATTAAGGATAAAAGTATTCATGATGTAACCTCCAAGTATCGCTATCGGCACGCCGATCATTGCGCTTGCTAAAGCTCTTTTAGCCTTATTTGGATGCGTGTTTCTGTGTTTGAAATAAAGGAAGAATCCTATAGGAGGAAGGGCATTGGAAGTGACGAGCCAAAACCTGGACAGCGTATCTTTATTATCTTTCATGAGTATTGTTTTTATAATTTACTGAACTCTTTTCCATTTAAATGATTTGCCCACCAGGGGGATGCCTTTGTAGCCCCGGGTCTCAAGGTCATTAGGGCCTTTTAGTTTTCCTTTGATACTATAGGTGTTCCCATCCTGTACACTATACAATTTACCGTCCACGTATTCGCCATCCTTATAGATTAGACCAGTGATATGCGTAAGGCCCTGAACGGACCTGCCCCGGAGTTTTTCATTAGGATTTTTAAAGTCCTTCTTCGGGGTTTTGCCATCTGCTTCAAACATCTCTTTCGACCATAAGAGCTTAGCCGAGTATGTGTTGCCTGATTTGAACACCCCGATCTTGTAATCATCACATTGCCATACCCCTGTGATTTGGTCTGCAGGTAGTTTCTGCGCGAAAGATGCCAGTGATAACAGCAGCATAAACACTGCCAGTATTGATTTTTTCATATCTGATTGTTTATTGCTGATTATTCAGTTTTTTGAATTTTTCAAATTCTTTGTGTCCTAACTTCATCAATTGGCTGGGCATCAGCCTGCTTAGAAATTTTACTACATTCACCAGGAATGGCTTGATCTCAGGCGTGTCATTCAAAAGTCCTTTAATGGCTACACTGACCAGTTTATCCACATCCATCATTTGGCTCGGATTAGGTGGCAGTACCCAATCATTCTGAAGATTGGTATTTACGCCCGGAGGGATCAATTCGAACACCTTGACACTGGTTTTGTTCAATTGGAGGCGCAGGGCCAGGGAGTAAGCATGAACTCCTGCTTTTGAAGCGCTATAGACCGGAGCGGTGGAGTAAGGCATAAAAGCAATGGCGGAGGAAACGTTCACAATTGCCGCCGTACGCTTTTTGATCAGGTGCGGCAGAAATTGATGAACCATCCGGATCGTTCCCGTAAGATTAATATCAATCTCACGGGTGATGTTTTTCAGGTCCTTACTGGCGTCCTGAACGTCAAGCAACCGCATTTCACCCGCATTGTTAACGATCACATTCAGATCAGGAAATTGCTGTGTCACCACTTCATACAGGCGCTCAATATCCTGCGGATCACTTACATCACTCTGAAAGACGTGTATTTTGGGAAAACGTCTTTTGGTATCATTTAAGGTTTCCTGTTTACGACCTGTAACGATGATCGTTGATCCCTGTTCGGTAAGTTGCTTAACAAGTTCCAAACCTATACCGCTGGTTCCTCCTGTGATCAGGATGGTGCTGTTCTTTAAATCCATATTTTTCTCACTAATTTGTTGATGTAAAGTTCAGCCAATGCCAATGAGCAGATGTATCCAAAAGTCACGAAGTTGTAGTAAAAAGGAAGATTGCCGGCTTTTATAACAGACAAGCAGCACTTCAACTTAACCTGAAAAACATAAATACCATTTGGTTTGTTAAAGCAATTTCAGCACGAACGAAATTGTTTAAAAGATCAGAGAACTGAGCCCCAGTCCTTCAGCCTTCCTAAAAACGAAAAAAGCAGGGAAGTTTCCTTCAGCATCATGCCGATATAACTTTTGTTATAGTGAATTTGTAAAAAGGGAATGCCAATTTTATAGTATGAACCCAATTCTTATCAGCATTGTGGAAGATATCACCGAAATAAGGGAAGGATTGCGCTTTATTGTCAATCAAACCGCTGGATTTCAATTCGTATCAGCTTAGGACAACGCAAAATGAGCTTTCCGGTCGCGAAATGGAAGTATTGATGCTGCTTGCCAAAGGATTATTGTACAAGGAGATCGCCACAAAATTATCCATTTCTAGCGGCACGGTAAGTCAACATATCCACAACATCTACGGGAAACTGCATGTGTATAACCGTACTGAAGCGCTCAATAAAGTATTGGGCAAGCATTTGGGATGACGGCTCAGTCAGTTTGCTTCCAAATCTAACTTTTGTTCTATTGATGCCGGTTTTAGCAGGACATAGTTTTGTTGGCATAAATAACCTAGCACTATGTTCATGAAACTTTATCCATCGCTTCTTTTTTTGTTGTGCTTTCCCACATTCATTTTTGCGCAGGCAGACCGTAAAGGCGCTTATGGGAACCTGGCAATTGGCTATGGAACCTACTCATTGGACCTGTATGCTTATGCAGGTGGCCGTGACTTATACAACGATCAGACATTTTCGGGTTTGATACTGTCATTGGGCGTTGAGAAGAAATCCGCCTGGCAAAAAAATAAACTCGTGTTCGATGTTGGTGGAGAGCTGACCGGAGGCCTTGGTATCAAGTCCGATATAAAGGCCAATGGCAATACAGAGGGTGAAAGTAAAGGTGGGTATGCTTTGGGTATTAAAGGATTGTTCAAAATGGGATACTTATTTCCAAAGAATGAAGGCGCTATCGTACCGCTGATTGGTATGGGGCCATATTTTAACTACATCAATAGCGGCGGAGAGAATGCAGAAGCTAACTATATCTATGGCTTGCAGGCATCACTCGGCGTCGATTTTAAAGTGAAACGAATGGTGTTTACTCCGGAGATTCATTTCGGCCTGGCCAGTTGGGGCTCTTCCGATGAAATGGAACAAAATGGGCAGCCGGGCATGTTCGAAATAAAAGTAAAGATTGCCAAACAATTTTAACCAAGATTATCCTGTATGAAAAATGTCGCTTTTATCCTATCAGCGTTCCTTTTTCCACTGAGTTTATTTTGCCAGACGACAGAGTTTTTCACTGCGGATTGGAAAAAAACAAAGAATAAGGAGAAGGCTTCTTACTACCGTATGATCGCTTATGGCGCCAACGGACAGCCGACAGGAATAGTCAACGACTATTACATCAGCGGGCAGCTTCAGTGGCGTGGATACATTACCTCTATTGATAAAAATGGTACAGAAACACGGAGCGGCTGGTGTACCTGGTTTTATCCCAATGGTCAGTTTCAACAGCAAAGCTTTTATTTTAATGGCAGGCTTGACAGTACCACCTATTATTGGAACGAAAACGGCGATCTGACAGGAGAAGAAGATTATAAGGACAACGTATTACATGGCGCCTGGATCAGGTATTTCCCGAATAAGAAGCCGAGATTGGTAGCGGCCTACAACAATGGAAAACTCGTAGGAAATGTGTATCTGGAATATGATGAAAACGGTATTCCTGCAGCCGTGTATCCTGAGTTTTTCGACAATGCGGCTGAATGGACGCTTTTTAATGGTAAGGATTATACCTCCGAAGTAAAAGAGCGGAAACTTTGGCTCAATACCAGGACAGGTTATTATCGTACCTATGGCTACAAATATATGAAGCTGGATGCGGCGGGCATTTTTTCCATAGAGGCTGCGGTAACGCTCGATAAAGCTGGCAGCGGTTTTAAAAGCCACGGCATCATGTGGGGTGTTAAGGATCAAAGCAACTACGATTACTTTATCATCAGCGACCAAGGTTCCTTTCAAACGGGTTATGTTCAAAACGGTATTGATGTAAAGACCTTGGCGTGGACCAGCACGTCAGCCATAAAACAGGGGAAATCGCCTAATCTGCTTAAGGTTGTAAAAGCAAACAACGAGTATATTTTTGTCATCAATGGACAGGTAGTTGCTACCGCACCATTCCAGCCGTTGATGGGCAATTATGCCGGTGTAACCGTTGCTTCCGGTATTGAGCGTATATATGTCGACCGGTTTATTGTACAACAGGAGGCGGGTGCTGCGCCAGAAGAGAAAAATACCCCAACGGTTGGTGACGTTGAGTGGAATGCCAGTGGCAGTGGCATATTAATCGACAGGAATGGTTTTATCGCTACGAACGAGCATGTGATCAAAGGTGCCCAGGTTATTGAAGTGGAATTTGTGAAGAATAATGTTAAGTATACCTTTAACGCAGAAGTAATAAAGGCAGACGAGGCACAGGATCTGGCCATTCTAAAAATTAATGATACCCGTTATAATGCTTTCAAGCCGTCTGCGTTGCCATACGGCATTACTACAAACCTATTGGATATCGGCTCCGGTGTTTTTGCACTCGGATATCCCGAGATGTGGAAGTTGGGGAAAAACATAAAATTCACCGATGGCAAAATAAGCGCGCAGACGGGTGCTCAGGATAATCCTTACTGGTACCAGATCACGGTGCCCATACAGCATGGCAATAGTGGAGGACCGCTTTTTGACAATGATGGAAACCTGGTCGGCTTGACTAACGCCGGATTTGTGGGTCAGATGGATAATGTTGGTTATGCGATCAAAAGCAGCCTGCTTGTGCAAATGTTAGGCAGTAGTTTTCCCGGAACATACACCACACCCCTCAATATAATTAAGGAAAAGCCGCTCACCGAAAAAATTAAGATATTGAAATCCTATGTGCCTTTAATCAAAGTAAAACTGAAGGACCAGTATATAAACAAGTAAGCCGTCCCGACCAAAGCCAAACGGCACCATTTGAAGACAAATGGTGCCGTTTTTATATCCTAAAAGATCTGTTTTGAGTCAGGGGGGGCTTTTTATGAGCTAATTTCAAGCTTATAACCTTTGCCACGTATAACAACAATCCTGACGTTCGGATCAAATTCCAGCTTTTTTCTGAGTTTTGATATGAACATATCAAGGCTGCGGCCTACTACAACACCTTCATCTTCCCATATCTCTTTTTGTAGCCGGCTTCGCTCTATAGCCTCGTTAGGCGACATCGCGAAAATGCGTAGTACACGGGTTTCAGTTCTGGTTAATTCTATGGCCTTTCCATTTATCATGAGCTTACGAGCCTCCGTGTCGAACGAAATTGACCCCAATGTGAATATATCAGTATGCCGGCTGCTGGGTAAGTCAGTATTCTGACTATCGATTAAGGCCTTCCGCGGCTTAACAGGTCTCAAAAAAATAAATCCGGCTAATGCTAAAAATGACATTGTCCCCAGGAAATATTTAGTCTTTGCTGTAATGATAGCCGTTGGTTTAAATTTAATGTTGATCATGTAACATGCTTTGGGTTGCTTTCTTCCTAAACAGGCTACAATATCATCTTTCTTATCTTTTGATATAGCATATCCATAAGCTACACTGGCATCTGCACAGTTCAGTACCTTAACAACATAATCATGTGCAAGCGGGTCTCCGGCTAACAAACGCCGGGTAGTATTCACCAGGAGGCCGGGTTGAAAAGTAAGATCATTCTCAAAACTGACCTGGTATTCATTTTCGGCGATCTTTTTTACCGGAAGTACCCGTGATGTGCTGTCGCCGGACTGTAATAATATTTCATGCCCGATCCGGCGGAGTAGGATCTCTCTCCGGGCGACATCATAGTCGTTGCTGCCAGCCATACTGAAAGCCAGGCCGATTATAGAGATAAACATGAGTAGCAACAATCCACCCACGTACTTACGCTTTCCGGACAGGAGATTTCGGATATCAGGCATAATGTCAAGATATTATTTACAAAGGTTACATTTTAATTTACAATCCAGATGCCGCGGTCTGAAAGATATCAAAGTATTTTTGTTGCATCAACTTTAAAAGGATACGAAAAATAAAAAAAATGCCTTAAACGGATCTGATTTATCTGGAAATCTATGACAATTAAACCAACAAAAAACATGAAAAAAGTTACTTATGCGCTGATCTTACTGCTGGTTGTGGTAAGCGGACTAGTATTTGCCAATCGCGAAATCAAAAATGAAGATTCTAAAAAGCTGTCTCCAAAAGCGCTTACCGATGCTGAAAGGAGTGCAGCAAGGAAACAATGGGAGGCCACCCCTGCCGGCATAAATTTCAAAAAATGGGAAGCGTCCCCCAAAGGGAAAAAAGTGTATGCCGCTGAAGCTAAAATAAGGAAGCACATTAAAGATTATACCAATATGGAGGCAGTGGTAACCTCTCTTTCTCTTCCGCCAGGCTCACGATTAGGTTTCGGAGTGATGGCCAGGATTAATGGTGACGATTATATTCTCAGGTTTGACGATGAGCCTCAGCAGCTACGTAGTCTGAAGGTTAACGACAAAATAATTATAAGAAGCCATGGCGTATCGCACGCGCCCAAGTATGCATATCCAATAGTATCGGGCGAATATGCAGAACGGGATAGTAAAGTACTTTATAAGCATGCCCCCCGCAAAGGCGGTTGTTAAGGATTAAATAAATTATGAAATACATTCACTTATATAGTCTGTTCCTGATGCTTGTTTTTCACACCTCCTGTGATGGACAAAACCAAACAAATGCATCACAAGATAATTTCAGTAAAGAGCACAATGGCCACTCCGAGTCTCAAATTAAAGAGTTGGCTACCTCCAAGGTGCCCGTGAGTCAGGTTCGGCATGTAAAGCAAGCCAGAAACGGAGACATTTTGATTGCTGCAGCATGGGGTGGTGCTTTTCGTTACGATGGAAAATCGTTTACTAATCTCACCAGTAGTAAAATAGGTCCGCACAGATTCTGGGATGTTCTGGAAGATCGGCATGGAAACCTTTGGCTCGCTTCCACTGATTCCGGAGTTTATAATTACAATGGAAAAGCCTTTCAGCATTTCACAACCAGGGAGGGACTTGCCAATAATCGGGTTATGTGTATTTATGAAGATAAAGCCGGTAATATCTGGTTCGCCACCGGGGGTGGAGCAAGCCGTTACGACGGGCAATCTTTTCAAAATTTCACAACGAAAGAAGGACTTTCCAATAATGATCTTACTACCATCATGGAAGACAAAACCGGGAAAATATGGTTTGGCACAAGGGGCGAGCCCTGTTTTTATGATGGAAAAACATTTACCATTTTCAAAAACAAAGATGGCAAAGCGTTTAAAAACGTTTGGTCAATAATCGAAGATAAAAAAGGAAGCATTTGGTTCGGTGACGTTGATGGTCTTTGGCGCTATGACGGCAGCACCTTTACTAAGGTATCGCAGAGGGGGGCTTATGCAATAATCGAAGATAAAAAAGGAAACATCTGGACTACTGGTGAAGTAAATTTTAACGGCTGGGCACTCTCACGTTATGATGCAAAGTCCTTGTACAACAAAAAGCCTACTGTAACCGAAATTATATCAGGACCACCAGCTTTTTTGGGACTTTTAGAAGCTAACGATGGAAGTATTTGGTTCGGATCTGGAAGTGGGGTGCATCGTTATGATGGAAAGACCTTTACGGACTTTAAAAGTGCAGCCGGTCAGAAGTAATATGTATTGCCGGCAATTTTAAGATGGAGTGATGCTTCAAGCGGTACATTTTCGGCACCGGCAAGTGGCCGACATTTTTACCCGGTGGACTCTTAATCACTCACACATAATTTACTTCATCGAGCCTGAAGGCCTTCGCGGCCTTCAGGTTTTTTCTATTCCTGCATTTTTTCGTTTTATATTACTTCACATTCTTTTCTGTTTAAATACTTATTTTTGACTTAGCATACGCTCCGTTCAACGGATGGAAGACATTTAAACAGACCTCCGCGGGCATAAAACAGTGATACCTTTTGCAACGAACCAATGCTCATAGCAATTCAGCGTTATACCCAAACGTTCAATTATTCGTCCTGACCAATAGCATTGTATCGCCACGGTATTTTTCTTTTGAAATTTATGGAATTCAGCAACGACATCATCTTCTTATTGAATATTCTAGTTTAGAAGGCATTGGCGTTTGAAATCCTATGTCCGGATGGCCACGCGGCATCCGCCATATTATCATGACCCAAAAAGTAAGTCCCTTAAGAAAGGAGTTATATTTTTTTAAGAAGTTCTCAGCAAAAAGACTGTTTGAAAGCCAATGAAGAAAGATTGGTTTTTGCTTTGAAAACCTTGCTGAACTTTACTGTTCAAATAAAAGCAATAGCATTGAAATATCTACTAAAATCAGTTCCAATGAGAAAAGTTTTATTGATTACTTTGGGGATAAGTGTCTTTTTTTTTGCATCGTCTCAAGCGCAGAGCATTTCTCTGGCTCCTAATAGCGTCATTCCTTATCAGGTGACTGTTACGCAGTCAGATTATAAAGGCAGAAACGCGCTGGCTTTACAAATACAGGAGACCGCGGCATTCATTAACGAAAAGACCGTTGCATTGCTCAAAAACACCGATTTTCATAATGGTATCATTGAAGCAACAATTTCAGGACAACCACAAATGAATGCCGGAGAAGGCGCACGTGGGTTTGTTGGCATTGCCTTTCGAGTGAGTAAGGATACCTCCAAAATGGAGCTGTTTTACATTCGTCCAACCAACGGCCGGGCAAATGACCAGGTACGAAGGAATCATTCGACTCAGTATGTTTCGTTGCCGGGCTACCCCTGGGATAGATTGCGGGAAGAAACACCAGGAAAATACGAGGCTTATGCCGATATGATGCCAGCTGAATGGATCAGAGTGAAAATTGAAGTAAAAGATGAAACGGCCAAATTCTATATCAACGGTGCTGAACAACCTACTTTAATTGTCAATGACCTGAAGCAGGGCAAAGATCTGCGTGGAAGCGTAGGACTCTGGATTGGTCCGGGAACGCTGGGTTATTTTACAGATGTGAGCATAAATAAACTCGATTAGCAGTTTCGAATCCAGCCTGTTGAACACCCAGGATACGCAACTGCTGCGTAATGCTGGCAAAGGATCCGATCGACTTAACAAAGTAGTGGAAAAGGAAGGAGCCTGCAAGCGAAACACTTGCGGGCTCCTGTCTGTATATTCACTGAGGTCTTATCAACTAATCTGTAATAGACACTATTTAACCGTACCCTATTGAAAGCTAAGGCAACATTTGATCTTACATTTAATCAACATAGCGGGATATCCAGAAAGTATAAAACTGAACATAAAGTGTGCGGAACCGTACAATTAATCAAATTAAAGAAATCGCAACTGGATGATTATTAATGTGTAAAAAAACAGGCACTTTTCTGGCTACTATTCTGCTGCATTCTTAAACTAAGAGTATGTTCAAAAACTATCTCCTCCTGGCTCTCCGCCAACTTCGCAAGAACCGCGGCTACTCTTTTATCAATATCTTCGGTCTCGCCACCGGCCTCGGTATCTGTCTGCTGATCGTCCTGTACGTCACCGATGAGCTAAGTTACGATCGCTACAACGTCAACGCCGACCGCATCTATCGGATCGATGAGGATCTATACTTTAATAACACCCAATACGACGCTGTCACCACATCCAAATTTTTCGGTCCCACTCTGGTCGCTTCGTATCCGAAGATCCAGCAAATGGTCAGGTTCCGCTACCCGGGCGGCCTGCTGGTGAGGAAGGGCAACGATCACGTCCTCGACCATCACTTTGTCTTTGCCGACTCGACCATCTTCAAGGTCTTCACCCTGCCTATGATCGCCGGCGACCCCAATACCGCCCTCAACGATGCTCATTCGATTGTGATCGATGAAACTGCCGCCCGCCGTTATTTCAACAGCACCGATGTCATCGGCCGCACGCTGGAGGTTGGTGCCGACAATACACTTCTCACGATCACCGGGGTCATCCGGGACATGCCGGAACAGTCCCAGTTCCATTTCAGCTTCATTCGCCCAATGCGCGAATCCTGGACCTTTAATGACCCCAGCGACAACAACTGGGTAAGTAATGCTTATTATACCTATATCCTTGTCCAACCCGGCACTACGCGAGCCGAGGTCCAGAAGGATGTGGACGAAGTCGTCAACCTCCACATCAGTCCGGCCCTCCAGCAAATGTTCCACACTTCGGGTGCCGACCTCGAGAAAGCGGGTAATCATTTCCGGTGCCCCATCTTCCCCCTCACCGACGTGCATCTCCATTCCAATAAGTCCAGTGAGTTCGAAGCCAACAGCAATATCCAGTTCGTATACATCTTCTCTGTCATCGCCGTGCTCATCGTCCTGATCGCCTGCGTCAATTTCATGAACCTCAGCACCGCCCGCTCCGCCAACCGCGCCAAGGAAGTGGGCATCCGCAAGGTCGCCGGCTCGACAAAAGGACACCTCATCCTCCAGTTCCTCACCGAGTCCATCCTGCTCAGCCTCCTCTCTCTCGTCCTCGCCCTTTGCATCGCTGTGCTGCTGCTACCGATGTTCAATCAGCTTGCCGGCAAATCGCTCAATCCCAACGTGCTCTTCAGCGGCCGGTTCCTGCCCGTCCTCATCCTCCTGGCGCTGGTGGTCGGCTGTCTCGCAGGCAGCTACCCCGCCTTCTACCTTTCCTCTTTTCAGCCGATCCATGTATTAAAAGGAAAGATAGCCGCAGGCTTTAGGAGCAGCTGGCTTCGTAACAGCCTGGTGGTCTTTCAATTTTTTATTTCTATTGGACTCATCGTCAGTACGCTCGTCATCTATCGCCAGCTGCACTATATTCGAAATAAGGAAGTTGGCTTCAATCGGGATCATGTACTCGTCATCCATGGTACCTGGCCGCTCGGCCAGGATGGCACGACCAATCTTCGCAAGAACCTGCTCACCCTTGCCGCGGTCACCGACGCAACCGTCACCCCCGACATCCCCACCGTCGATGGCCATTACTGGCAGGAAGGCTGGTTTCCGGATGCCTCGCTCGACGCCAGGAAGGCGATCATCATGACCACACTCAGGGTCGACGACCATTATATTCCTACCCTCGGCATGCAGATGATCAAAGGCCGCAACTTTGACCTCGCGCAATTTCCTACCGACTCCACCGCCATCATCCTCAATGAAGCCGCCGTAGCGATGCTCGGCGTGAAGGACCCGCTCAATCTGATCCTTTACAATCACGATGATCAGTTCAAGCTTCTCACCTTTCATGTCGTTGGCGTCGTAAAGGATTTTAACTATAACTCCATGCATGACAAGATCCACCCCCTTCTCATGGTGGTCAACACGTCTAACTGGAGCAACATTGCCGTCCGCTTCCACACGAATGATGTTTTCAGTCTCGTCCGGCAGGTCGAAGGTAAGTTCCATGCGGCCAGGCAAGGATTGCCCTTCAGCTACACCTTCATGGATGACGACTTTAATAAACTGTATCACACCGAGCAGCAGACCGCCCAGGTCTTCATCACCTTCGCCGTCTTCGCCATCCTCATTGCCTGCCTCGGGCTCTTCGGCCTCGTTACCTATGCTGCCGAACAACGCACCAAGGAGATCGGGATCCGCAAGGTCCTCGGCGCCAGCGTCAGTGGTATCGTCGGCCTCCTCAGCAGGGACTTCACGATGCTTGTCGGGATCGCTGCGCTCATTGCCTTCCCCGTCGCGTGGTGGGCGATGTACAAATGGCTCGAGACGTTTGCCTATCGTACGGAGATCAGCTGGTGGATCTTCCTCGTGGCCGGTGCCGTCGCCCTAGCCATTGCCCTGTTGACGGTCAGTATTCAGACCATCCGCGCGGCCCTCGCCAACCCGATAAAATCCCTCCGCAGCGAATGATTTCGACTTTGGATTTGTAAGATTAACCCTTGACTTATATTTCTTATTTGTTGGTTCAAGTAGTGGCTATTACAACTAGTCCACTTTTAAGCCTTTCAGGGCCTTTGCCAATAGCAAAGTCAAATTTTGTAGTTCGCTCTCACTGAGAATATTACCAATTTGTGTGGTTACATTTTTGCGGAAGCTTTCCGATCCGTCAATAAGTAGTTTTCCTTTTTCAGTCGCATTTAAATAAAATGTTCTACGATCTGCACTTCCCTGTTCCTGGGTTAAAAGATTATTTTCAATCAGGAACTTCAATTGCCTGGAGATAGCCGGTTGACTGACCCCGAGATTCCGGGCCAGCTCCTTGCCATTCATTTTGCCTTTTCTATATACAAGTTCGACGATGTTATAATGCGTTGCTGTGACTCCATTGTAATCGCTCTTGTTCATGTGGGCTAAAATAAAACACTGAAAATCAGTAAATACTTCAAAAAACATTTGTTGGTTCGCATTCATCACGAAAATGATTAACTTCGTTAAATATTAACAAAGTTAATAAAAAGAAGCATGAAATCCATTATTGTAACCAACGCCAGGCAGAATAACCTGAAGAACCTATCACTGTCCATACCCAAAAACAAGATAACCGTATTTACCGGGGTTTCCGGCTCGGGCAAATCCTCCCTGGTTTTCGAAACGATAGGAGCCGAAGCCCAACGGCAGATAAACGAAACGCAAAATAGTTTTGTAAGAAACCGGTTACAGCATCTTGGAGTAGCCGATGTTGAAAAAATTGAAAATCTCAATGTGCCTGTGATCATAAACCAAAAGAGGCTGGGCGGAAATGCCAGATCAACAGTCGGCACGGCCACGGACATTTATGCATCACTAAGGCTGCTTTTTTCCCGGATGGGCAGTCCTTTCGTTGGCTACTCCAATGTATTCTCTTTTAATCATCCCCAGGGGATGTGCCCCGAATGTGAAGGTTTAGGCTTCACTCAAACTGTCGATATAAAGAAACTGATAGACCCGGAAAAGACGCTTAATGAAGGCGCCATCCGGTTTCCAACTTTTCAGCCGGGTGGGTGGCGATGGACAAGATATGTATACTCAGGATATTTTGACAACGATAAAAAATTGAAAGATTATACTGCCCGGGAACTTGATCTGCTCCTGTATGCCGAAGAGCACAAACCTAAAAAGCCAGGCAGGGAATGGGGGAAAACAGTAAAGTATGAAGGCATTATCCCCCGAATTGAAAAAGGCTTTTTGACAAAGGATTCCAAAGAAAATATGACAAGAAAAGATTCCCTTAATAAGGTGGTAGTCAGAAAACCCTGCGCTTCCTGTCATGGACAACGATTAAACAAGCAAATTTTGTCCTGCAGGATCGGAGGTAAAAATATTGCGGATTGTGCAGCGCTTTCCATTGACGATCTGCTTATTTTCATAGAGGGGCTGACCTCCAAACCTTATGCGTCGATTATAAAGGAATTATCAATGAAACTACAGAACCTGATGAATATCGGGCTTCAGTATCTAACACTCGACCGGCGTACGGATACCTTATCAGGTGGTGAATCCCAGCGGATAAAAATGGTCAAGCACCTTGGGAACAGCCTGGTTGACCTTCTCTATATTTTTGATGAGCCAAGCATTGGCCTGCATCCCCATGACCTGAAAAATATTGCTGAAATTATCGGGCAGATAAGAGATAAAGGAAACACGGTTCTCATAGTCGAACACGATCCTGATCTGATAAAGATTGCAGACCATATCGTGGACATGGGGCCAGGCTCGGGTAAAAAGGGAGGCAAAATTATATACCAGGGCAGCTTTTCAGCATTAAAAAAATCAACCGGAAAGACCGGCCTTTACTTTTCTGAAAAACCAGTATATAACAGGAAGCCACGCCAGCACGAAGGTTATCTGGTGATTGAAAATGCAGATCTGCATAACCTGAAAAATATCGATGTTAATATCCCGAAGTCGGTAATGACGGTGGTTACCGGGGTCGCCGGTTCAGGAAAAAGTACGCTCATCAATAAAATTTTGCCACTGCGTTACCCCGAAGTGAAGATCATCGATCAGTCAATGTTTGTAGCAAGCTCCCGTTCAACTTTGCTGACGTACCTTAACCTGTCAGATCCCATACGAAAGCTTTTCGCCTCAGCCAATAAAGTATCAGACCGGCTTTTCAGCAGAAACAGCGATGGGGCATGCCAGAACTGCAAAGGGCTTGGGATTGAAAAGATAGACCTGGCCTTTATGGATGACATAGAACAACCTTGTGAGGTTTGCGGTGGCTCGGGATTCAACCCGGATGTTTTACAATATCTTTTTAACGGCAAGGATATCACCCAGGTAATGGACATGACCGTTAATGAGGCTAAGACATTTTTTACCGATGATCAATTCCATCACGAATTCGACCTGTTAACCAAGCTTGGCATGGACTACCTTACCCTGGGCCAAAGACTGGACGGGTTCTCCGGCGGTGAAAGACAACGGCTAAAGCTCGTCAAAGAACTCAGGGAAAGCAATAACATTGTTGTACTTGATGAACCAAGCACAGGATTGCATCCCAGCGACACTAAAAAACTATTGCGTTACCTAAATGATCTGGTAACCAATGGCAATACACTGATTGTTATTGAGCATAATCTGGACATTATCGCACAGGCGGATTGGATTATCGACATTGGCCCTGGTGCGGGCAAGTTCGGAGGTAGGGTTATCTTTGAAGGCACTCCCGAAAATTTGCTTTCAAATAATTCTTCAGCAACCGGACAACACCTCAAAATTCATTTGGGCCTGTAAGTCTGGACGGTTTCCAGCATGCCAATCTTACAAAGATTTATTATTTATTTATAAGATTGATATTATCACATCAATTATAAAACTTGTATATTGAATTCAAATGTGTTGATTAATATAATTTTTACTATGGTGATTATTAACAGTTTTGAAGAATACAAATCTTTTGAAGGACAAATTTTAGGAGTTTCGGACTGGCACAGAATTAACCAGGAGCAAATTAATAAATTTGCCGATGCGACATTAGACCATCAATGGATACATGTTGATAAAGACCGGGCAAAAAACGAAGGCCCCTTTAAGTCAACGATTGCACACGGTTACCTGACGCTAGCTCTTATTCCTTACCTATGGAAACAGATTGCTGATGTAAGAAATGTAAAAATGGAGATCAATTATGGGATCGAAAACTTCAAGTTCGGCCAGCCTGTGTTGGTTGACAGCGAGATCCAATTACAGGCTAAGGTAAAATCAATAACAAACCTCAGGGGAACCGTGAAGGCGGTTATCGAAGCAACTTTAATGCTCAGAGACAATCCCAAACCGGTGTATACAGGAGATGTGATATTCCTGTATCATTTCAATTAATTGAGGCAAATTACCAGGGATATGGGACAACATCCAACCTGGCGCAACAGCGTTCACTGTGCTGCCACGAGACCCTGACTCTATTGCGGGCTTCTGTGACGGTTAAATAACGATTTTTGCAAATATGGAAAAGAACACTTTATATCAGAGCGGCTTCCTGCTAAACCGAAAATGGTTCGAAATCGGGACCGCACTTGAACTAGTGATGATGCCCCCGGGTGTTCAAATGGATCCGGATTAAAGCAATAGCGTTGCCTAACCTGGCCGGATACCACTGAAATAATGGTTCCCACCTTCATCATCGAACTCTTCACCGATGGATAATTCCGAAGTTGAAATTAGCAATCTATATTGTTCAGCTCCTAAAGATCTCGAGGCTTGTTCCGTCATCGCATCTTTCCACTCAATTTTGTCAAGAGGAGCGGTGAACAATAATTTTCCGCCGGGATTCAAAGCTGCAGCCATTTTGTGGATTAAGGTCCGCTGAGTTTCTTCAGAGAGCAGAAACATCAATCCAACGGAAATAATGCCATCGAAGGTGCGGTTAAAAAAAGGAGACCGCTCAACTGATTCACAAACAACAGGCACACCGGGAAAATTATGCCGGAAGTCTTCAACCATTTTTGGAGATGCATCCACTGCATAGGCATTCAATCCGGCCTCAAGCAGTATCTTAGTGACCGGAATGCCGGTTCCGCATCCAAGATCCAGCACTACGGAACCTGCCTTTAACGTTCGGGCCCAGGCGCGGGCAGTTGACGCACCTATTCCATTAATCGCCCGGCCTCTCCCCTTAATATATATTTCTGCAATGCTTTCGTAGCCATTTGACTCGTCTGTCATAGTTAGGTTTGAGTTTAAAATAACTGATACAAATTGATTCCAATGACATGCAAACAGTCATGAAATCCCATGCACATTCCGTCGCCATCAAATGTATTGATTTCTTGTATTGTGTCTCCATTTCTCTTTGGTTTAATTACTCTCAATGGAAACGGCATATTGGTCATTTTACAAACGTCCGGTGCCCCTGTCCCTGACATAATTAGTCCATATAATTAAGTATGACAGAATAACAGTTAAGATCGTACGAAGATCACCGGTCCCGCGGTAGCCGGCCTCCACCCTGAAAGGGCTGTGCATCCACGCCCAAAGGCCGGGAATATTGAGCGGATCTTTAAAACCATATTTAGGGGGCCTATTCACCGCATAGATCTGAAACATTTTCCGCCGTTATCTGCAACATATGAGTACCCCATTTCCAGGAACATCCGGGTATTTTTACTCCATTCAGTTAAGAGAAAGATTCCCGTTATGAAAATACGTTTGCTACCGCGAAGCTTCTCGGGGTCATCCCTGCATAATGTCATCCTGTCAGCACTTTCGCCAATTACCCGGTCAGGGGTAGCGCGTATCTTTTGCCAGTTTTTCTCCGTCACTGTATTCTTTTAACCCGTTTAGAATTATTGATCTACCTAAACCATTAACCTGTATGAAAACAACACTACCTACACTATTTAAAGAGTGTATCCTATGGCCTTTTATTTCCGGATGCTTTATGTCTGCTAAAGTACGCCCGCAATTCAGGCAAAAAGCACTTGCCTTTCTCTGGTTACTTCCCATTATTATTGCGCTTCAGGGCTATGAAGCGAAGGCCCAGACCGGCTACACCTGGAAGAATTTGCCTATTGGCGGTGGCGGATTTGTTTCCGCGGTCATTCCCAGTAAAACCGAGCAAAACCTGGTCTATGCCCGGACGGATGTGGGAGGCGCCTACCGCTGGAATGCTTCCACTTCCAGCTGGGTACCTTTGTTAGATTGGGTATCTGACAATGAAGTTGGTTACCTGGGTGTTGAGTCTTTGGCCATAGATCCCAAATTGCCCAGCAGAGTGTATATGCTGGTAGGAATCTCCTATTTCAACGGTGGCAAAACAGCTATTCTGCGGTCTTCCGATTATGGCAACTCCTTTAGCGTTACAGATGTTACCAACCAATTCAAGGCCCACGGCAATGGCATGGGGCGGCAAAGCGGTGAAAAGCTTGTAGTAGACCCTAACAACAGCAACATTCTATACTGCGGCACGCGGTGGAACGGATTATTCAGAAGCACCGATGCCGGCGCCACCTGGACCCGGTTAAGCTCACTTAATGTAACCACCACCCCGAATGAAAACGGGATAAGCTTTGTGATCTTAGACGGAAGCAGCGTCTCCGGCGGTGTTACCCAAAGGATCATTGTGGGGGTATCACGCAGTGGAAGCACCAACCTGTACCGCAGTGATAATGGCGGGCAGTCCTTTTCTGCTGTTGCCGGCGCTACTACCAGCTTTATGCCGCACCGGGCAGTGCTGGCCAGTAATGGCACCCTGTTCATCACTTATGGCAACGGTGCGGGGCCGAGCGGGCATTGGTCACTACCGGAGCCCATGGATAACGGGCAGATCTGGAAGTACAACATTTCCACCGGCGCATGGACCAACATCACCCCTTCCGGTTTCAGCAGGGCATTCGGAGGGATCAGCGTTGCGCCTAATAATCCCAACAGGCTTGTAGCTTCTACTATCAACACCTATATGAACCAGAACGGCGCCTGGGGCGACAGGATGTTCCTGAGCACAGACGGCGGTTCCAGCTGGGTGGATGTGGTGGACCGGGGATTTACCATGAACCCCGATGGCATTACCTGGGTTAGCGGGCATGCCATCCATTGGGCCGGCTCTATAGAATTTGATCCCTTTAATACGGAAAAGGTTTGGGTTACTTCTGGCAATGGCATTTTTGTAAATGACAACATCAGCTCCAGCGGTACCTGGCGATTTGCAGTAAAAGGGCTCGAAGAAACCGTGCCGCTTGGCCTGGAAAGTATTCCCAATGGTCCGGTGGTATCTGTTATTGGCGACTATGACGGATTCAGACATACCAATGTTGATCAATACGCCCCCATTCACAATCCGCAAATGGGCACCACCACCGGATTGGCAGTAGCTGCTCAAAACACCGGCAAAATTGTGCGGGTAGGCAACAACATGTATTACTCCAATAATATGGGATCAACCTGGACCCAGAATAGCATGAATGGCAGCCAGGGACAGGTGGCATTATCCGCTAACGGTAATACGGTTCTGCATTCGCCGAAGGAATCTTCTACCACCTACCGGTCAACGGATAACGGATCTTCCTGGTCAACGGTAAGCGGCTTAAGCTTTACCGAAGCACGGCCGGTTGGCGATCCGGTTAATTCCAATAAATTCTATGCATACAATCCCGGAAATGGGGCGGTATTGGTTAGCACCAACGGCGGCGCTTCATTTTCTCAGGCCGGTTCAGTTGCCAGCGGCGGTTCAAAGATCATACGGCTGGCACCCGGAGTGGAGGGGCATGTTTGGATAGCTTTGAACGGTGGCGGGCTGGCACGTTCAACTAATTCCGGGCAATCCTTTTCAACCATAAATGGTGTCGGCAATTGCGGAGCCGTTGGTTTTGGGATAGCTGCTTCCGGGGCAAATTATCCTACCATCTTCATTTGGGGTACCATCAACAATGTCAGAGGTCTTTACCGCTCAACAGACCAGGGGACTTCCTGGGTGCGTGTAAATGATGATGCGCATGAATATGGCGGTCCGGGTAACGGGCAATTCGTGCAGGGAGATATGAATATTTTCGGGAGAGTATATATGAGCACAGCAGGCAGAGGTATCGTTTATGGAAGCCCGGCCGCCTGTACGCCTACTGCTATCACACCATATTTAAATGTAAATAACGGCGCCTGGCAGCAGACAGCCAATGCTTCTCTGGCTGCAGGCGGCAGCGTGCAGTTTGGCCCTCAGCCTACGCAGGGCGGCTCCTGGAGCTGGAGCGGGCCGAATAATTTTAGCGCTGCTACACGGGAAGTATACCTTTCAAATGTCCAGGCCAGCCAGGCCGGGAACTACGTGGCCACCTATACGAACAGCGGAGGATGCAAAAGCACGCAGACCTTTAATATCTCCCTGAACGGCTCTTTACTGAGAGCAGGCATTAGTGATACTTCGGCTGCCAGCATTAATGAGGATGCTGTCAGCATTTATCCGAACCCCTCCAATGAGGGAAGGTTTACGATCCTGCTGAAGGAGATCTCAAAACATGCGATCGTGAGGGTTTATGATAATCAGGGCAGAATGCTTTATGAAAAGAAAACGCAGGGTAGTAATAAAATAGAGATCGATTCGCGGTTGAATGCAGGGTTCTATGTCGTTACGGTAGATTCGGAAGGTTCCAGTTTTACGAAGAAGCTCATTGTTCATTGACAAATTTCTCATCCATTCCCGGGGAATGCTTCGCAGGAAGCATTCCCTATTTTTGTGTGTGGATGTGTTTAGGAAGCTACCTGCACCTGTTTGCCATTCATTATATGCAAAAACAAATTCAATGAAAAGATTGCTTTTAATGCTGCCGCTCATCATCATCACACACCATTCCTTTGCACAGGCAGTCATAGATTCCTCACTGCTGCTTCCGCAAAAAGACCTGCAATGGTGGAAAGATGCCAAGTTTGGATTGTTCATTCATTTTGGATTGTACTCAGTTTTAGGCGAGGGGGAATGGGCCATGTTCAACAAACGGATGGACACGTCTGAATATGGAAAGC
The DNA here is from genome assembly GCF_900109685.1 of Chitinophaga rupis. Lineage (GTDB taxonomy): Bacteria > Bacteroidota > Bacteroidia > Chitinophagales > Chitinophagaceae > Chitinophaga > Chitinophaga rupis. The sequence goes on from NZ_FOBB01000010.1 coordinate 128,923, forward strand.
TGAAAGACTCGTTCACCGTTTCAAAATTCTCCGGGAAAAGCTGGGTAGATGTTGCAAAGCAGGCCGGATGCAGGTATATGGTGGTAACATCAAGACATCATGACGGTTTTAGTTTGTTTAATACCAGTTTTGGTAATTACAATTCAATGAACAGCCCTGTGAAAAAAGATCTGATCAAAGAATATGTTGATGCAGCCCATGATGCCGGCATGAAGGCCGGCATTTACTATTCTCCGCTGGACTGGCGGTATCCCGGTTTCTTTTTTCCCGATCTGTACTATTCCAATGCCCTGGAAATGAAAAAGCAAACCTACACACAGGTGCGTGAGCTCTTAAGCAATTACGGCAAGATCGATGTTTTATGGTATGACGGCGGAGAAGATAACTGGCTTGGCTTTGCAGGTCTCATGTGGGACGGAGCCAAAGGCTGGTACTCACGTGGTTTTGATAAACCTTATACCGGAAAATTCAGCTGGGAGCCAGTCAAGCTCAATTCAATGGTAAGAGCGCTGCAACCAAAGATCGTGATCAATCCCCGCAGCGGATGGATGGGCGATTTTAATACACAGGAAGTAACATTAAGAGGTAGAGAAAGCAGGCCCTGGGAATTATGTACCAACCTCAGTCAAACGGCGTGGGGCTGGACACCTCAGGCAGCAGACCGTATGATATCCCTTGACAGCTGCATTCGTTTACTGGTGTCCGTTGTGTGCCAGGATGGAAATTTATTGTTGAACGTTGGCCCCAAGCCAGATGGAGAAATTGAGCCTGCACAGGTGCAGCGGTTGAAAGAGATCGGCGATTTTCTTTCCAGATATGGAGAAAGTATTTATGGCACAAAAGGAGGAGTATGGGATACAAAATGGGGCGGAACAACTTTTACAGATAAAGCGGTCTATGTTCATATTTTAAAAGCTCCTCCGGAAGGAAAGATCATTCTGCCATCTGTTCCTCAAAAAATTGCTGCTGCAAAATACCTGGGAACAAATGTAAAGGTAAGCTTCAGCCAAAGTGAAGGTGAAATTGTATTGAATGGGATCACTAATAAAGAAAATAAAACAGATGTGATCGTAAAGCTAACTTTGAAATAGCCTGGATCCTATTGGCCGGTGAATGATGTTACCGGCCAATAGGGAGGCTTCACAATCTGTAAATGCTAATTTTCATTTACTGTGCAACCGGCCAGTTATCAGTACGGAAAGGCACAACAGGCAAACCATCCGAAGAAAAGATATTACCGATACCGGTATTGGAGAAAGCGTATCTTACCGCTTCAGGCTTCTCTACCTGTTTACTCCAAACGATCAGCGCATCTTTTTCCACCTTTGCGGATGCTTCATGGAAAACATGGTCTGCACCGGCTATGTACAAGGCAGCAGGTGTTTTGCCATTGATCTTCAGAGAAGCAGGAACGTTGCTAAAACGCAGCACTGCCTTGTTTTTGCTGATGCTCATTTCTTTGAACACCGGGCTTTTCCAGGTAAACCCCGTTTTACCATAATTTTCCCCAAGCGCCCAATTGGCAAGCCTGTTGCCAACTGTTCTTTTATCCTGTGGATGAATATCTTTCACATTTTCTGTAACGTCGGCTACTACTACCATACCGGTTCCCGCAAGAGCGCTGCTGCGCGCCTGCGCCTCACGAAGCAGCGCAGCCTGGTTTTCCTTATCGTAGGTGAACGGTGCTATCTGCACATAGTAAAAAGGTAGCTGTTTATGCCATGCATCACGCCATGCTTTTATCATGCCGGTGAACAAGGGCGTATAGGTATCCGCGGTGTTCACATTGGCTTCTCCCTGGTACCAGATCACTCCTTTTATATTGAAATTGGTAAGAGGCGCTATCATAGCATTATAAGCATATCCGGGCTTATTGGGCCACCAGGCAGAAGGCTGTAACTTAGCGGCAGCTGCAGACAGCTGTGGCTCACCGGTTACAAGACGTTCCGGCGCCCATACTTCAGCCGGTGTTCCTCCCCAGCTGGCATTGATCAGCCCAACCGGCACACCCAACGTCTTCTGTAGCTTTGATCCGAAAAAGTACCCCACCGCACTGAAGGGCTTCAGGCTATTGCTGTCGCATACTTCCCAGCTTCCGTGACAGTCGTCCTGGAGATCTGCAGCCGTAGTTTTGGGTATGTTAAAGAACCGGATATTATTGTTACTGCAAACAGGCAGCTCAGCTGCTATCTGCCGGATGCCGTTATAGTAGCTGTATTCCATGTTAGATTGCCCTGAGCACAGCCATACCTCACCGATCAGGATATTCTTCAGTACAATCTCATTGGATCCTTTCAGTCTTATTTCATAAGGCCCTCCTGCTGCGGGTGTATGTACTTTCAAAGTCCACTTTGCATCACCGCTGGTGGTGACCGTCGTTGTGCTGTTATCCCAGCCTGTAAATACCGTAACTTTTTCTGAAGGGCTTGCCCATCCCCAGATATTTACACTGTCGTTTTGTTGCAGCACCATGTTGCTGCCAACCAGTGCCGGCAACCTGATGGTGGCATGAAGTGCTGCAGGCAATAACAGTGCAATGCTGTAAAAGAGGATTTTTTTCATAATCGTGCTTAATAATTTAGGTATTAAAAATAATCACTTTGACGGTTTATTTTATTGGAACCATACCGTTCTTTTGCCATGCAGCGCCGTGTATGCTTCATTAATTAAAATCTGCTTACCGGCTTTCAAAAACTTCAGATCCTTAAAAAAATCCTGGTCGCTGCGGGATAATCCCAAATCAATCCAGGGAATCGCTGCTGGAATTTTTCCACTATTGTTGTAAGATGCTTTGAGGCCCCATTCACCAATATCATTGCCTTGTTTGCTGAGAAGTTCCACGCTGATCTTTTGACTGGCGATTGAACAGCCACTTTTTGCCCAAATAGTACACTGCTAATGAACACCGGCAAAAGGCCAAGGATCTTAAATTTCATACCGTTCTATAATTTGTATTGGAATTTGTTATCGCTTTGTATATCATTTCCTGTAATCATACCGGAACCAGTCAACATCCACGGATCCCCTATCCTCTTTGGTATTAAAATTGAAAATCCCGATCCGGTCTCCCCGGTAGCTACCCCAGGTCAGCTGATAGGGGCTTCCGAAAGACTGGTAAGACTCACCATCCGTACTAAAAGCATAGTGACTCACTCCGTTGGCATCCCAGGTTGACCGGAGCCAGACAGCTCTTCCATTGATCCTTATACCTGAAGTATCCTTTCCATTGTTGTCATACACCAAAGTCCGTATTCCATTCTCCTGTTTAACTCCAAATAAGCTATGGCTGGTAGTTGAAAAATGTGTCAATCCGCTGAACTGGCCATCGGCCATATGGCTAAGGTCAATCCTTACGGTGGCTACATTGGCAGGTGTACGCATGCTGCGTTGCGTGAGCGTGTTTCCGGCCCTGAGTATTATCTTACCCTGTTTGTTTGAATGACTGGGCGTAAAAGCATACAACCGGAGAAAACCGCTACGTTCTGTTAAAGACCATTTGCCGGGCCGTGGCTGATAGTTCCATTCCCATTGAACATTTAGCTTTCCGGTATTGAACTCGTCACTGCTTTGAATGGATACTTTTTTTTTGCCGGATATAGGTTGCTTACCCGTCCAAACCATGCGTCCTATTGTGTCGGCGCCCGGCTGGCCAATGACCGGCCATTTATCAATCCAGTGAACAGGTAAAAGGCTGGCCGGACGTCCTTCCCAATCACCACTACCATGGTGGGTGAGAAAATACCATTCTCCTGTGGGTGTTTGCAGTAATCCGCCCTGGTTGGGTTCTCTGTCAAGTTTTTGATCAACATGATTTAATTGCCTTATTTCCCAGAGACCGTACAGGCTCTTTGAACGCTCCATCATGATCACGCGGCCCTCCGGCTTCACTTCGCTGAAATAGTGGTAATACAGCCCGTTGATCTTATAAAGCTTATTTGCCTCACTTCCATTGGATTGATGTATGATAGAATCAGACTCCATGACGAGGCTTCTTCCATCAGGCGTCATTTTAAATAAATGAATATTGTATTTTCTTCCGTTCTTTGGATCAGCTGCAAAATTGGTAGCAATAAAATAGAGCTGTCCATCATCATCACAAAAGGAACAGCAGTCGTCCCAGCCATTTACCTTCCACAATTGATGAACAGGTTCCCAGGGGCCTGCGGGATTGGTAGCGGTACTCATAAAAAATCCATCATCAGGTGTACCGAAATACACCCAGAATTTGTTCTTATAATACCTGATGGAACCTGCCCAAATGCCTTTACCGTAACAATTCATCCGGTCCCAGTTCAATTCCGGGCTAATGCGGGTGAGATCATTCACCACATGGCCGATGATTTCCCAGTTTATGAGATCTTTAGAATGAAGCACTACCATGCCGGGCGAAAATTGCATGGTAGAAGATATGGCGTAATAATCCTCACCCACGCGTATGGCATCAAGATCGCTGTAATCTGCCGGCAGCACAGGATTAGCATAGGTTCCATCTCCCTGGCCGCCCCAGCTTCCACTCATTTGAGCTCTCGAACATACACTTACCAATTGCCAACAAAGCAAGAGTGATAAGAATCTGAGATGAATCATTGAAAATAATACCGCTTTGTTTTTAATAAATATGCCACTCCCAGATGCCATTAACGCCACTTAAGATCCTCAGCCGCAAATAACGGGCTTTAATATTCAGTTTGTCAGTATGCGGTGATTCCATGACAAGCTGCTGATGCTCCCCGCAATCCTTCCATGCCCTGCCATCGGCAGAATACTCCAGCACATAGGCATGGCCGGCAGTGGGCCTTACAAAAGCCACTTCACTACGTTTAACAAGCTGCAGCTTTCCTAAATCGGCCATGATCCAGGATGCTGAGTCTTCGGCAGCAGCCATCCACCGTGATCCATTTTCATCATCGAAAGCAAACTGGGAAGAAAAGGATTCTGTTCTTTTAAACAAAGAATCCTTTCTGGGTTTTATAATCACCCCCCGGCGAACACTGGATGCTTTTGAGCTAACCACGCGGATCCTTTTCTCAGAGGGCGCGGTATGCAATGCTCCTACGCCCTTAAGTGTAAGATCAAGCGGGCAAATGGTTCCATCTTCATTAAATTCCAGCTTATTCACATAGGTTTGGCGGTTAGTGCTTCCGCGGCCATATTCCAGGTAAGCAAAATAGTAATCATCCGTGCCCGGCAAATTAAACACTCCACCATGGCCCGGGCCAAAGATCTGCCGCTCATAATTGGTAGTGGTTATAATATCATTCTCCGGATATTCGAATGGGCCCAGGGGCGACGTTTTGCTCATTCCATATGCATACTGGTATTTTTCATCACCGCCAAGAGTGTACAGGTAATAATAGATCCCTTTCCGTTTAAAGAAGGCCGGCCCTTCCGAATATCCCGGGCGTTTTGTAGCAATTTGAATAACAGAAGCAGTATCCACAGATACCATATCCTGGTTCAGCTTAGCCGCAAACCGGAGCTGCCAGAAAATATAAGGCTGCCCATCATCATCAATAAAAACTTCTGCATCTATACCGGCAGGTTCTTTCCGGCCTTTTGACTGTAATAAGGTTGCCGGAGTAAAGGGCAAATAAAAACTGTCTATGCCCTTTGCCAGCTTAAATGGCCCGTCAGGTGAATCTGAAACAGCAGGATACATAAAACCATTCACCGTAGGATAGATATAGTACCTGCCATTGGCTGCAATGGCCTTACTGGGCGCCCAGTATTTTTGCCCCACTGCGGAAGGAAAATAAAAACCGGAAAAACTCCAATGAACAAAATCCTTGGACTTCCATACCACCGGCGGACCAGATGTTTTTAAACCCTGATCATATCCATCTGTTGTTGCATAACAATAAAACGTTCCATTGATCTCCTGGATACTGGCATCAGCGATCATATCCGGAACTAATGCATTACCAAAAGGGTTTTGCAGGTACGCTTCCTTCTTTGAACCCTGGTCATTACGCCCCTGGCCGCCGGCCTTCAATAAAATGAACGAAAAGAATGCGAGCGTACCAAGTGCTTTTACAATTTTCATTTGTGTACTTATATTGAAGCGATGCAGTGACCGTATAATAATAAACTACTCCTTGCTCCTATTTAAAAATATGCTGGGAAAACAGATAGAGGTTACGATCCCACTCCATATTGTCATGCCCATTCGTGTCTGCATTCCAAACGTGGGGAAAGCTAATCCCGTTAAGGTACTGATGGGCCTTTTCACTGATCCGCCAAAGGCCATCTTTATTCCCACATCCTATCCATAGCAGCTTCAACTTTTCCCGGGCAGCTTTAATATCCGGGATCAATTGATTAACTGTATACATATTACCAAACTGATTTGTATTAGGCGCAGAAGAAAACCCACCTACATAGGCAAACGTTTCAAGATGATACAAGCCTATATTTAACGACTGCCCGCCGCCCATTGACAAACCGGCCAATGCACGATGCTCAGGATCGCTGATAGTGGAATAATGAGCATCGATGTAGGGAATGATATCTTTCAATAGATCCTCTTCAAATGGCTTTCCGTAACCTTTAAAATTATCTGCCCGCCCCGAACGGCCGGCAGCCGAAGTATCGGTTACAGTCAGCCTGGCATCGCAGTTGGGAAAAACCATTATTACAGGCTGCATTTTACCATCTGCAATCAGGTTATCTACAATGTTATCTGCCTGGCACCATTCAATCCATTGACGATAGTCCTGCCCTAAACCATGTAACAGGTATAACACAGGATATTTCCTGTCAGCAGAATATCCCGGGGGCGTATACACGCTCATTTCCCGAAGTTTCCCGATTGTTTTTGAATCATACCGCACTACTGTTAATTTTCCGTGGGGGACATTATTGCGCTGGGCATTATATCCGGCGGGTGGATCAGGCAAAGTAGGTATACTGTCCGCCTTAAATGAAGCTGAATTTGTTTGTGCCCGGCATACATGACCGGCAATAATAAGTACAATCGAAATGAATAAATTCATTTTACTTTTCATAACGTTAATTTTACCCGTTAATCCTTTAAAGCTGAAAGATCTGCTCCATCAGTACCCACTTCTCTCCTTCTTTTGCCCAGGGTAAAGGTTGCTGAAACTTCCACATTAGCTGCTCCCATTCCTGCACCTTAGGATTGGTGGCATCTGCAGCTGCTTTTGCGGCTGCATCAAACTGGTCATTTGTTTCCATGATCATCATTAAACGATTACCCGTTCTATAGATCTGCATTTCCGTGATGCCCGCATCAAGAATGCTCTTTTTAATTTCCGGCCAGCCATTTTCTGCCTTGTGCCAATATTCATATTCTGCTATCAGCTGGGGATCATCTTTCAGATCAAGGGCTAAACAGTATCTTTTCATATTTCTATTTAATGCTTATAAGTAGCTGGCAGCATAAGACCGGTCAATCAATCCCTGTGCTGCCATATCCTCCCAAAAACCTTCGGGGATCATTGACTGGGGCAATGCAACATTCTGCGCCACCCTTTCTGCCTGGGTAGTGTTCAGCGCAATACTTTGCACCCCGGGCGCATTCAGGCCAAAGATCACGCAGGCCTGTACCGGTTTTATCTTATAGCTGAGGCACAACTGATTAAACCGCTGCCGCCAGTGATATAAATTTTCGTCTTTTACCGGATCTGTCAGCTGGTAATTATAATAAGCGGATCCTGTTAAAAATCCGCCATTGAAAACAGAAGAATTTATAACTACAGTCCCCTGCCGTTGCAGGTTTAGCATAAACTCCACCAATTCCGCAGGGTGACTGTGAATCGTCATGCTGTTAGCGATCATTACCCAATCCAGCTTTACATCATCCGTTATTCTTTTTATGATCTGCCAGTTCTTTGCACCCACTCCAATAGCTTTAACCTTGCCTGCCTGCTTTAATTCATTTAATGCCTGGTAAGCATCCAGGATATCCTGGTAGCGTTGCGCCTGTTCTTCTCCGTTCTTTGATGCCGCAAGGTATTCGTCGGGGTCATGCACAGATACCAGCTCCGCATGATAGCCGCCAAGCAGCTCATTTCCCTGTTCATAACATTCCAGGATGCCTTCATAGCTTATTTTTTGAACGGCATCGTACTTCAGATCCCGCCATACGCCGGGTTCAAAAGTGGGTTCGGCTGTTCTTAATTCAGTACGCAGCCAACCCAGCTTATTACTGATCAGCACATCCGAAGGGCTGACGTTTAATTGTTTTAAGGACCTGCCCAGCGCTTCCAGGGCCAGTCCTGCGCCATATTTGCCTGCTGAATCAAATACAGCAGGCCTGGGAGAGCATTTTATGCTTTCGCTTACAATAGACAGCTTCACTTCATCCGGGAGCGCTACGTATAAATTTCCTAACCCGCTGGTGCCAAAAATTACCTTGGGTAATGTGATTCCCTGCATATTAAAGACCACTAAATTTTCAAAGAATAGTTGAAACAGGCAAATACTCAGGCATATTCGCATCTTAAATTTGCAGGTGACCAGCTGGGTAAAAATTATGAATCATTTTACCTGCTCAGTCACCTGCTTTGTCCGGTAGGACAATGGTCTTGAACATTTATACGATAGCTCCTTCAATTTTCAATACAAACGCATTTTTGCAGGGCGGCTGTTCCGGCAGCTGTACCTTTAATCCTTCAGCCGTTTGCTGAAAGTTCAAGCTGTCATTTCCCAGCAGGTTTACCCGGCTTACCTTTCCTGTCTGATCATTTGCAGCCAGTGTTTTAACCAATGCGGTTTTATCTTCCGGCCAGCCTAACATAACTGCGTAAAGCGTTTTGCCTTTTGTGGTAAAACGAATATCCGCTGCTTCAAACGGCTTGCCTTTTCCTTCGTTAAAACCCTGGGCGCTTAAAGCCACAACTGATTCCATGGCCGGCCCTTCCCCAAATACTTTCCAGGGACGGGTGCCGTAAATAGCTTCGCTGTTCACCTGCATCCATGCGGCCACTTCCTCTACTACGGTACGTTCTTCACTGTCAATAGTACCATCGCCACGTACGGGAATATTCAGTAAAAGATTACCGTTCTTGCTTACCACATCGGCCAGGGTATGCACTACTGTTTTAGCGCTTTTATAGCCTTTGTTATCAAACACGCGGCGGTCGTAATGCCAGCCACCTATACAAGTATCCGTTTGCCAGGGCAAGGGTTCTATCTGGTTGCTTTGCCCGCGCTCAATATCCCATACCATACATTTACGCTGCTGCTCGTTGAGCATCTTACCAAACAAGGCAGCCTGCAATTTTCCATGTTTCTTTATGCTGGTATTATATAAATGCGCCGCTATTTTTAATCCTGCATCGCTTACCGGCCAAAGCGGCAGCGCATTATCATCAAAATAAACAAGCTCAGGACCGTATTTATCAATGAGCTCAAGGGTACGGTTCAGAAATTTATCACAGTAGGCTTTATCAGGTACGCTGGCGCCGTTGCCCCAGTACCAATGATCGCTCATGCTATTGTCATTGAGGCTATCCTTGCTCAACGCATGATTCTGCGCATACAGCTGCTGCGGATCGTAACCATTCCACCATTTATTACTGCCGGCGGCTTTCGTGAGCTTACCATCGTAAGGCACACCTGCATATGGGCCGCTTTTATCGGAGCGCTGCGCCACCTCGTACCAGGTCCAGGCATGGGAGGCATGCACCGTTACACCAAAAGGCAGGTCCTGTTCCTTAGCTGCTTTTGCCCAGCCGCCAATGATATCTTTTTTAGGCCCCAGCTTAGTAGCATTCCAGGGCTGATATTTACTATTGTACAGGTCAAAATTATCGTGGTGATTGGCCATGGCCATAAAATACCTGGCGCCGGCTTTTTTGTATAAGGCCACCAGCTCCTGCGGATCCCAGTTCTCCGCCTTCCATTCATTTATCACATCCTTAAAGCCAAATTTTGAGGGATGACCGTATTTCTGTAAATGATACTTATAATGGTCGCTGCCTTCCTGGTACATGCCCCTGGCATACCAGTCGCCATGTTCCGGCTGGCATTGCGGGCCCCAATGCGCCCAGATCCCAAATTTTGCATCCCGGAACCATTCCGGTACCTGGTACTGCTCCAGCGAATCCCAGCTGGGCTTAAAAGGGCCTGCAGCCATAGGATGACCCGTCCTGGGGGCTAACAGGTTGCGTGCATAAAGATTAGATAGATACAGGGATGACAGACCCGTGGCTAAACCTTTTATCAGCGTTCTTCTTTGCATGGAATTTAGTTTTACTTGTTTCAATTCTAGCCGGTAACCGTTACCGCATATTTATAACAGCCTACGGCTTATAATTACGGCCGGCAGATCAAACTTAGTGCTAAATGGGTACTAAACATTTAGCTGAATAGGACTTTTTTTTATACAAAACCGACCTTTTTTGTTTTAGCATCACTCAAGCACCATTACAAATCCACTATTTGCATTTAAGGTAAGATCAAGCTTTTTTTGCTTTGCCGTGTTCAGAACTGTTTTTGAAAACAGCTCATCTTTTGTACCGTCTGTAAACAGTGTTGCCTGGTTTTTCCTGAATGAGGTAAGGTCAAGCGCTATTTTCCTTTCATCTTTTTCGCCATTAATACCGGCAACATACCAGCGTTTGCCGCTTCGCCTGGCTATAACAGCATATTTACCCGGGTATCCTTCCAGGAATCTCACATCGTCCCAGTTATCAGGAAGCTTTCTTAAAAGATCTTTTACATCAGCGGGTACCTGCACCATTCCTTCAGGTGATTGTGCAAAATGCTGTATGCCCGATAAGAATAAAATGGGAAGTGCCAGCTCAAAGGCGGGAGTAGTTCTTCTCGTACAGGTAGACGACGTAAGCCCCGTTAAGTTCATGGGTGTAAAATCCATCGGGTCAAATGCGTTCCTGGTGAACGGCAGCATGGCGCAATGGTTGGCTTGTACGTCAGCTGCTTTCTGGTCAAATGTTACCATCTCCATTCCATAAATTGCTTCGGCTGTCACAAGGTGAGGATAGGTTCTTTGCCACCCTCTTGGCAATGTAGCGCCATGAAAGTTTACAAGCAGCTTATATTTTGCAGCATCATTTAGAATGTCAATGTAGTATTGGATCATGCTCCGGCCGTCTCCACCAAAGAAATCGATCTTTACGCCTTTAATACCCATTGCCTGCAAACGGCTAAATTCCTTTTCCCTTCCCTCCTTCGTAAGCAACAGGTCTTTAGGATGATAAGTGATCGTGTTCCAGTCGCCCGCAGAATTGTACCATAGTATCAATCCAACTTTCTTTTGTTTTGCATACGCTGACAGCTCAGCTATTTTATCGTATCCGATCTTCGTATCCCAGTTTACATCTATCAGGCAATATTGCCAGTGCATGTCAGCGGCATAGTCAACATATTTTTTTTGTTCATCGAAGGTGATGTTTTCATCCTTGCTGTTGATCCAGCTCCAGCTGGCTTTTCCGGGTTTTATAAAAGAGGTGTCTTTTAACGCTGCTGCCGGCGCCAGATCCGTGCCCAATGTTGATTCAGCAATTGTTTTCAGGCTTCCGATTGCAATAATACGCCAGGGTGTAAGCCAGGGCTTATTGTTTTCCGGTAAATAGCCCCTGCCTGTAAACACCTCTCTGGGATCGGCAAAGCCAATTGAATAAACAGCCGAGGCCGAATCATTGATCAATCTTGTACCGCAATAAGTACCATCCAGTGCTGCTTCAGTGATCAACACCCAGGTATCATTTGTTTTAAACAAAGCAGGGTACACCCAGCCTGACTTTAACGGCGATACCGTACCAACAGGAATATCCTGCAAATAATGTTCTTCATAAGACGGGTGACAGTGTTCGAAGCCTGTTTTTGCTTCACTCATAGGTTGCAGCCAAGCCCTTGTTCCCTTATCAAATGCAAATGAGGAATGTTCCTTAACGATCGTTTCATTATTCTTTATCCAGGGAAACCGGTACCGGAAAGCCACTCCATCATTGGATAACCTGAAAATGATGTCCATTTTCTCCTTTTCACCATTCGTAAAAGACATCACCAGCTGATTGGCCTGGTAAAGGATGCTGCTTTTTTTTGCATTCTTCGTTTGGTAGCTGTCTGTTATACGTACCGGTTTTGATGCAGTGACCAGCTTCATGCCTTGTGTAAAATCATGTCCCTTCATCATCAGCCCTAAAGCCGAAGGGTGAATGACATCAACGCCGGATCTCTGGATCCCGTACTGAATTTCACCGGAAGCTGATAAGGATACGTTTAGTACAATGGACTTGTCCGGGCTTTGTAATTGAGCAACCTGCTGTGCTTTTAACGGATTCATTATTCCACCCCCCCAGCCATTCATGCCGATCAGGAGCCAAACTAAAAGGATTGTGTTCTTAAAACTCATTTTCATAACTATGTGACTTACAATTTTATCAACTCCAAAAATTATTATGGCGATCCATCCTGTACATGAAACAGGGAATGCTTCGCTGGAAGCATTCCCGGGAAATGGATAAAAGATCTGTTAATGAACGATCAGCTTCTTCGTGAAGCTGGATCCATTTGAATCTATTGTGACAATGTAAAACCCTGCATTCAGCCGCGAATCAATCTCTATCTTGTTACCGCCCTGCGTTTTCCTTTCATAAAGCATTCTGCCCTGGTTATCATAGATCCTCACGATCGCGTGTTCTGAAATCTCCTTCAGCAGGATGGTAAACCTTCCCTCACTGGCAGGATTCGGATAAATGCTAACAGCATCTTCATTCACGCTGATTTTCTGTGATATGCCGGCAGCTGAAGTATCGCTCACTCCTGCCCGGGAGTCTCTCATTAAAGAGCCGGTCAGGGTAATGTTAAAGGTCTGCGTGCTTTTGCATCCTCCGCTGTTGGTGTAGGTAGCCACGTAGTTCCCTGCCTGGCTGGATTGGACATTTGAAATATATACTTCCCGCGTAGCTGCGCTAAAATTATTTGGCCCGGTCCAGCTCCAGGAGCCACCCTGCGTGGGCTGAGGACCAAACTGCACGCTGCCACCTGCAGCTAAAGAAGCATTGGCTGTCTGCTGCCAGGTTCCGTTATTAATATTTACATACGGTGTGATGGCAGTGGGCGTACAGGCGGCAGGCTCCCAGTAAATTAAACCTCTTCCGCCGCCGGCGCTCATATATACCCTTCCGGCAACGTTCATATCGCCGATCAGCAATGGCGCGCCTGCAAACTCGTGGGCGTCGTCATTCAGCCTGGTCCAGGTAGCACCCTGGTCTGTTGATCTGAAAAGCCCTGTTACGCCGGAAACTGTTCCCCAGATGAAAACAGTAGGATAGCTGGCGCCTGATACCGCCTTTCCTATGCCAATTGTTTTACAATAAGTTACATTTGAAACATTCGTATATGCCGCGCCGTAGTTGGTTGAATATTTTAATCCATTGCGGCCAAGCGGTACCCACACATGCCCTTCGCGGCCCGGTACGGTCCGGATCAAAGCCGGTTCCCACGGGTAATTCGCGGTTGACGCACCCGGCGTGCCTGCCAATGAAAAACTGACTCCTTTATTGGAGCTCCGCAACATCTGTCCGTTGTTTGGAATGTATATATAAAAATAGTTTGCGTTCACCTGGTCGGCAACCGGAGCAGCATCTCCGAGGGATACACCTGAACAGGCAGACCAGCTGGCGCCGTTGTTGGTAGTATACCAGGTAGTGGCAGAACCGCCGGGGCAATGCAGTATAGTACCTCCGTCAGCGCTGACAGCAACCCTTCCTCCTGCACCCTTACTGGTGGAGGCCCCTGTCCATGTAGCACCTTTATCGTTGGAATAGTAAACAACATTTCCCCCGTTGGAAGCTCTTACGACTTTGCTGGTGTTGCCGGCAGCATAAGCAATGCTCTGGTTGTTCCCGTCTGAAGGAGTAAGCTTCTTTGACGGATAAGAAGTCAGCGGCTCATGTACAAAGCCTGTTACATCTCCAAAGGAAGAAATAAACGGCCCTCCCGGAATGCTTGTCCCGTCAAGCAATGCGGTTTCTTCAAGCCCGATCACATCGTATTTCCATGAAGGATTTGCGGCTGTAATATCGGAACAGGTATATACGCCGCCGCCGCCAATTACCCGCACTTTTGAAAGATTGGACTGGTCAAACTCGATACAGTCCATCCAGTTAACTGCGCCTCCCACAGTCCATCCTATGCCATTACTATCATAGGTGGCGTTTGTGCCGTTCTTAAGCGTCCAGCTGGATCCGCCATCGGTAGTGAGGAAAACAAAATCGCCCCAGCCGGTACCAAACTGGTTATTCCAATACAGGCCACAGGAAGAAACTATTACCCGGTTAACATTAGCCGGATCAATACTTACACCTCCGTATGCATAATCCTTTGAAGAAACGGGGGTAACGTTTGTCCACACACCGGTAGCCGTGTTGAGCTTATATACCTTCCCATCTCCATTACTGGATTGCGGACCTGCATCATCCGAATAGGTAACATACATGGTAGTACCCTGCAGCGCTGCGCGGTGCGGCATAAAGCTGGTGGTTGCTGAAATGGCGGTAAAGGTGGCGCCTCCATCCGTGCTCTTATAAATATTCGCGCTTCCGGTGCGGGAAACGCCTATGTACATGGTTTGCGAGGCTCCGCCCACTACGGCGCCGGAAGGATCAAAAAGTACAAAACATATTCCGTTCTCATTAGGCGTGGTAGTTACACCGTTCCAGGCAAGGTTCCAGGTAACGCCGGCATCCGTGCTTTTCCATAATCCGTTAGCCCGGGTGCCGCAGAATAAAATGTTGCTGTTTTTAGGATCTACTGCAAGACGTTCTCCGTTCCCCCGTCCGTTCCCATTTCCATGCGCTTTAAATTTAGCCGTAACATCTGTATAGGTGAAAGTATTTCCTTTGTCCGTGGATTTCAATATAGCCGTTCTTCCGTTGTTGATATAGGAGGTACCGCAGAGCATATAAACGTTATTGGCGTTCTGCGGATCCAGCGCCAATGCTTCTACGCCAACAAATCCATTTTCCGATTCGTTAAGCCAGTCGAGCAGCTGAACCCATTTATTGTTCGCTGCATCCCAGCGGTAAGCCCCGCCCACATCTGTGCGGCAGTACCTGTCGCCGGATGTTTTGTGGGTAACAATACCCGTTACAAATCCGCCGCCGCCAACAGGCGCATTCTTCCAGACATAACCGTTGGTCTGCGCCGCCACTTTATAGCCCGGAAACAGAACACTCAGGAGCAGTAAACAGAGACAGGCAAGTTTCTTTTGCCTGAACTGCAGGAATACCCGCGGGGATGTAAAAGATCTGAAGACAAAAGGCAGCGTACCCTTTGGTTTAAGTGATGTTGGTAATTTTGGTTTCATAAAGGTTATGGTTTAAGTAAAATTGTGTGGAGAAAACTGATACAACGAAATACGCTACCCCTGCCTGGGTGTTTGATGACAGGGCTGACAACCTGTCATTATACCGGGATAGCCCCAGGAGGCTTAGCGGGAGCAGACGTATTTTCATAACGGGAATTGTTCTTTTACTGAATGTTGTAAAACTACCCGGCTATTCTTTAAGAGGGGGGCGTTAAATGTTGCAGATCATGGGGGGAAATGTTTCAAATGCTGGTTTTCATAGGGATTTCACGGGTAAACTTCTTTACCGGCCCTTTTATTCCGGTATCGGCATGCTGTGAAGACGACCGCGAAATATCACTTTATTTTCGCCTGATCCCAACTGCTACTCTGTCATGCTCGATTTTCGATCATTACTGATGAACGGGGGTTTATTCATCACTCATTTAATACCGAGCTCCCTGAAAAAATGTTCTTTATAGTTAGCGCCAATAGGCACTTCCGTTGATCCGATAAAAACGCGGTTACCTTCTATATGGCCTATTTTGTTTTTATTGATGATAAAGGAACGGTGAAGGCGGATAAACAGCGGCTTAGGTAATAATTCTTCCAGCGCCGTGAATGTAATGGCAGGTTTTATAACACCGTTATTGGTTACAATCTTTACACTATTGCCCCAGGCTTCTGCAAATAAAATTTCCTCAAAATTGATTTTGTAGATCTTTCCTTCTGACTTTAAATAGGTAAAGTTTTCTGCAGGTACTGCTTCTGTTACCTTATTTTTCGGTTCCAGCTTTTCTCTTGCCTTGTCAACTGCGATAATAAAGCGTTCCAAAGAAAAAGGTTTTAACAAATAATCGCAGGCGGCAAGATCAAAAGCTTCATGAGCAAATTCTTTGTAAGCAGTCGTAAATACCACCAGTGGTGGCTTAGCCAGCGTTTTCATAAACGACAAACCATCCAGCACCGGCATATTGATGTCTAAAAAAATGAGATCAGGGAGTTTGTTTTGAATAACGCGTTTGGCTTCCAAAGCATTGCTGCAGCTGGCCAGCACTTCTATTTCGGGCAGAAAAGCACAATAATTTTCCAGGATCTTCCTGGCAATGGGTTCATCATCAACAATCAGGCACTTCATCTTCATGGACGTTTTAATGACAATATTACTGAATAGCTTCTCTCTGACCGCGCTATTTTCAATTCATGCCGGTTGGGATACAGCAGGTCCAATCGCTTTTTTACACTTTCCATTCCAAAACCGGAATGCGCTTTTGAGGATGCCGGCATTAACATTGGCGGGGAGCAGGAATTTTTAACCGAAAAGAAAATGGAATCCTCTTCAGCTCTTAGCACAACGTCAATAAATATCTTCTCATCTTCGTTATTCTTTGAATGTTTGAATGCGTTCTCCAGGAATATGATCAGCAACATGGGTGCAATGGTGACAGATGCATCTATTTCCTCCTGCATTTCCAGCGACAGCAATAGTCTTTCTTCCAGCCTTATTTTTTCAAATTCCACATAGTTTTTCAGGTAGTTCACTTCTTCCCGTAGGGGTACAAATACTTCTTTGGCTTCATAAACAGAATAACGTAATAAATCTGATAACTTCAAAAGCAATCCAGGTACTTTTTGATGGTCTGTAAGGGATAGTCCATACAAATTATTCAGCGTGTTGAATAAAAAATGCGGGCTGAGCTGCGCCTGCATGAGCTGCAGCTCGGTTTTGCTTTGCGCAAGCGCTGTTTGTGCAGAATGGATGTTGCGCCTGATCCGGTAGCGCACCAGGCTTATGATTATTGCCATGAAAGCATTTACCAAAAACAAGGCGATGATGGTAAAGAAAAAATAATTGAACCGGGTATGTTCAATCATTTTATTGACAAAGAAGCCAATTAAAAACAGCCCTATAAGAACGCCTGCGATCAACACAGTAAGGGTTTTATTGAAGGTGCGATCACCGGATTTATACCATAGCCTGGCTGCATACCTGCCGGAGAGTAATCCCGCCATTATGATGGCAGTGATTCCTGTGGCAAACTGGAAAGCAGCTTCGGGCATTCCCAGCTTAAACAACCAAAGGAATAGTACAAAAATGCAAACGGCTATCAATGCCCAAATCAGTTTTTTCTTCAGGGAACTATTCATTCATTGTTGTTTCTGGTGCGAATGTCTGTTTTTTTAATGTTTTTTTCCTCCCGGTGCTGACAAACAAGCTCCCGGAATGCACAAACATACCATTTTGACTGATGAACCGTATTTCGCCATTGCTTTCCGGGTTTCCGTCCCGGAATCATTAGCGCTGGTCCGGATTGCTTCTTTTTAAGATCAAAACACGCCAGCTTGCAGTAAAATTATTTCACTATGCAAGTTTTACGCTTTATACCTGATCTTTTCAAAAGGGACTTTGAACGTTATGAAGGTGTTCCTAAAATAAATATCTATTTACTAAGGCTGCTTTTCTTTTTGATGTTTGTATTTGTTACCTATGACTCCTGGTCATACATCCTTCAGCACAAAGGGCCATGGAACAATTTGGAAGCCGCAGCCTGGTGTATGTGGGGTTCGTATTCTGCTATCTCTTTTATTGGTGTTATTCGTCCGTTAAAAATGCTGCCCATTATATTATTTGAGGTTATTTATAAAGTGACCTGGCTTATGGTAGTGGCTTATCCTTTATGGATAAAAAATGAGCTGGCTGGTTCTTCCGCAGAGGGAATGACCAATGTTTTTATGTGGGTTATTTTACCTATCGTGGCCATGCCATGGGGGTACTTTTTCAAAACGTATATTTTAGGAAAAGCCATACGTTCCCGTAACTCCGCCTGATTTCCAGGTAAGCATTGCTGCATAAAACAGGCCCCGTTGCTGTAATGCTCCGGGGCCTTTTACTGGTCTTTTTATCAATAAGTTGTTTTCTGCTTATATAGTCCGGCAAGTGAACATAGTGTGTATAGGATCACAAGGATTGTCCGGATCAGCAGTAAGCCTTTTCTGGATGGCAACCTTTGGGCCGGATAAGCTGCTAATTTTGATTTTCCCTAATTGCAGTTTTTGTGCTGTTTTCTTTTTCATAAGATGTGATTAAACAGTTAAACAAAGAAGGATAATTACTGAAGTTACAAAAGACGCCTGTTAACCGCTATCCTGTAAAAAAGGGATATTTGGAAAACAGCATATTGATCATTTTGCAAACGTCCGGTGCCGTCCATGATCATAATTAGTCCATATACGGCATCGTCAACCAACCTTTTCAAAATGTCAATGCAGTATTGGACGGATGGCCCCGGGAAGCTTAGCGGGAGCACAGATATCATTCACCCACTAACAGAATATTTTTCCGGAAAATATTTTTTTATTCCAAAATTTAGTATGTTTGAACATTCATACATGAGTTTGAAGATCGATCATAAAAGCAAACTACCACTCCACATCCAGGTAGAAGAACTGTTACGAAAGCTGATCAGCCAGCCGGAATACCAGAACGGAACCTTTCTGCCAAAAGAAGTGGAGCTGGCCAACCGTCTTGGTGTATCCCGCAATACCATCCGCCAGGCTACCAATAAGCTGGAATATGAAGGCTTGCTGACCCGGAAAAAGGGAGTAGGCACAAAGGTGGCACAGCGGCAGCTTTCCACCAGCCTGCAGGATTGGCAAAGCTTTACCAGGGAAATGTCTAAACGGGGTATTCATACAGACAACCTTCTGCTGGCGCTTGGAAAAGGAAAGGCCGATGAAAAAATGGCCCGCTTCTTCAACGTTCCTGAAGGCACTCCCATCTGCAAGCTCAGTAAGTTAAAAGGTGTAGATGGCGAACCCATTGTATACTTTGAAAGTTATTTTCATCCACGTATCGTTCTTACAGAAAACGACGACCTAAACAGGCCGTTATATGAGCTGCTGGCTGAAAAATTCGATATTGTTGTAGTACGTTCCAGTGAACATATCAAGGCCCTTGCTGCCGGCAGCATTGCAAAAAAGCTGCAGGTGGATCCCAGGTCCCCGGTGCTGTTCCGTGAACGCTTCGTTTACGATCCGGGCGACAGGCCCGTAGAATATAATGTGGGTTATTACCGTTCAGACAAATTCACGTACTCTATAGAGATCAGATCAGAAGGCTGATCCGATAGCACATCCTTTTTCTGTATCCACGCAGAAAAGGGATATTTTTTTCTTCATTTTCAATATGTTCAAACATATGAACAAAATCTATGTACTTGGGGCGGACATTGGCGGTTCACACATCACCGCTGCGCTCATTGATCTGTCAAACGGCGTGGTAGCCGAAGGTTCAAAGTGTAAGGAGCAGGTGAACGCCGGCGCCGGTGCGGAAGATATTATTGGCTGCTGGTCAAAAGCCATTGATGATGTACTCTCTTTTGCAGGTTCCGGAATACCAGCCATCGGTATAGCCATGCCGGGCCCATTTGATTATCCGGAGGGCATTTCACTGATCAGGGGTGTGGCCAAATATGAATCCCTTTACGGCATGAATATAAGAACGGCCCTGAAAGTATCGCTGAACTTCAGCGGCGATGTTTATTTCGAGAACGATGCTTCCTGCTTTGCATTGGGTGAAGCATGGGCCGGAGAAGGCGCAGGCTGTAACCGCATAGTAGCTGTAACCCTGGGTACAGGCCTGGGCGGCACTTTCCTGTACAACAAACACATTCTGCATGAAGGAAAAGGCGTGCCCTCCGGCGGTTACATCTATAACCTGCCTTACAGGAACGGCATTGCGGAAGATTATATCTCCTCCCGCTGGCTGCTCAATGAATACCACCGGCGTACCGGCACAAGACTGCCCGATGTTAAAAGCATCGGCGACCTGGCAGAAAAACAGGACGCCACAGCGCTAACATTGTTCATGGAAATGGGCAGCGCATTGGGCGAAGTACTGGCGCCCTGGCTGGGAGATTTTGAAGCGGAATGTTTGGTGATAGGCGGTAATATCCGCAAAGCGCACCCCTACTTTTTACCGGCGCTGCAAGCCTGCCTGCAGCAGCATAAGATCAATACCAACATACACATTTCCAGCCGCGGAGAGGCCTCTGCCCTATCCGGCGCCGCATGGTTATGCAAATCCCTACTTGTAAAAAACAACGCACGATAATAATGAACACAACGACGAACTGGAGAAAAACAAGCCAGCCGCTGATGCCGGCCGAAGTTACACGCAAACAGCTTCCACCTGCCGGTAAATACGATATGCATCCCTTTGCAGGTCTTGGCGCAGGCAGGATCCACAGCGGTTATGCCAGCCTGGCCGCCTGGATGGCCGGTTACCAGACCGTTTTGATAGATGGATATATAGGCAACGATTGGGAGCTCATTGCAGCCCGCCTGGAAAAAGAGCTGCTGGCATCCGGCATAGCGGTGAACTTCGTGTATACATCCTCGTTAATGAAACCTGCAGATGAAGTGGAAGCGCTGGTAGCGCCTTTCCTTGGTGAGAAAGGATCGGTTTGGGGCAGAAGGGCTACCATTACGCTGGATGAGCTGTTTGATGAAAACAAGCTGAATAATATACAGGCGCCTGCCGCAGGCATGACCATTATTATTGGTGCAGGTGCAGCGCTCACAAACCTGCAGGCTCCCCTGGTATATATAGATCTTCCCAAGAACGAACTGCAATACCGCATGCGCGCCCGCACGGCCAATAACCTGGGTAAGCTTGAGTGGGACAATAACCAGGAAACCTACAAACGTTTCTATTTCGTAGACTGGGTGCTGCTGAACGCTTATAAACAGCGGATCATGCCCCGCATTGATGTGATCGCGGATGGCCAGTGGCAGCATACCATTAACTGGGCCACACAGACCGCTATCAGCGAAGGCCTGCAGCAGCTGTCGCAAAACGTTTTCAGGGTAAGGCCCTGGTTTGAAGCCGGCGCCTGGGGCGGTGACTGGATGAAAGAAAAAATTCCCGGCCTCAATAAGGATGAAGTGAACTATGCATGGTCTTTTGAAATGATAGTGCCGGAGAACGGGCTGGTGTTTGAAAGCGATGGCCACCTGCTGGAGATCGCATTCGACTGGCTTATGATGAAACATTCAAAAGATGTGCTGGGACCGGATGAGCAGCGCTTTGGCATCGACTTTCCCATCCGCTTTGATTTTCTCGACACTTTCAACGGCGGTGATCTTTCCATTCAATGCCACCCACGCCTGAAATATATTCAGGAGCAATTCGGGGAAACCATCACACAGGATGAAACCTATTACATCCTGGATTGCAAACCGGGCGCAAAAGTTTATCTCGGGTTCCAGGAAGATATAGACCCTGCCGCTTTCCGCCATGCGCTGGAAGAAAGCGTGGCCACCAATCAACCCATAGCTATTGATAAATATGTGCAGGTGCACGACGCACATAAGCACGACTTCTTTCTTATTCCCAACGGCACTGTGCACAGCTCCGGGAAAAATAACCTGGTGCTGGAAGTAAGCGCTACGCCATACATCTTCACATTCAAGATGTACGACTGGGTAAGGCTGGACCTCAATGGCAAGCCACGCCCCATCAACATAGATCACGCCTTCCATAATCTCGATTTCAGCCGCAAAGGCGCGAAAGTAAAGCAAGAGCTGATCTCCAGGCAACAGGTGATAGCAACGGGAGATGACTGGCAGCTGGTGCATGTGCCCACCCATGCGGAACATTTCTATGACCTGCACCGGATGGAATTCAATAGCAGCGTAACGGTTAACACCTTTGGCAAATGCCATGTGCTGATGCTGGTGGAAGGTAGCTCCATAACCGTGGAAACAGCGAACGGCCTGCGTCAGCGCTACAACTACGCGGAAACATTTGCCATCCCCGCCGCAGCAGGCGCTTACAGGATCATTAACGAAGGTAACGGTACCGCCAAAGTAGTAAAGGCTTTTATAAAATAACAGGAGGCTGTCCGGCTGCTGAAGCGGACAAACCCATTACAACTAAACAAGTTCAGTTATGAAAAAGGAAAATTGGATGCTCTGGGTGCTGCTGCTTATAACGGTATCACACCTGGGCGCACAGGACAGGAAAGAGCTAAGCAGTTATGTAGATCCCCTGATCGGCACCGCGCATTGCCGCTGGTTCCATTTTGCACCGGGCGCCGCACCATTTGGTATGGCTAAGCCAGGCCCCTCTACCAACGGGCATTACGGCAACCCAAGCGGCTGGGAAGCAGTGGGGTACGATTACAGGCATACTTCCATTGAAGGGTTTCCCAATTTCCATGAGTTCCAGGTAGGCGGTGTGTCGCTGATGCCCACAAAAGGAACGCTGATCACCATACCCGGTGAGCTGGAAGATCCGTTATCCGGCTACCGCTCCGCTTTTGACCGTGCAGACGAAAAAGCAACAGCCGGTTATTATTCCGTATTACTGAAACGCTACGGTATTAAAGCAGAAATGACCGCCACACCACGGGTAGCCTTTCAACGTTTTACATTCCCTGCTGGCAATGACTCACATATCCTGTTCGACATCGGCAACAAACAGGGCGAAAGCGGTGATGTGAAAGATGCTCGTGTGTACATGACAGCGGACGGCCGCATAGAAGGTTACGTAACCACCCTGCCCGCCTATGTACAAAAGTATCAGCGCGGCTCGGAAGTAGCTATGTACTTTTCAGCGGTGATAGACAAGCAGCCCGCATCCTACGGCACATTCCGCGGTACAACGCAAACAGCCGGAGAAAAGGAGATCAGCGGCAAGGGAGCCGGCATGTACCTTACTTTTGCTACTGGCAGCCAGGAAACAGTAACCGTACGTCTCGGCCTTTCCTACACCTCTGTTGAAAATGCCCGCCTGAACCTGCAAACAGAAGCGGCTAACCTAAGCTTTGATGAAGCCCGTACACAATCCCATGAGGAATGGAACAATTACCTGGGCCGTATAGCCGTAAGCGGTGGTACGGAATCAGACCGGGTTAAATTTTATACCAGCCTGTATCACGCGGTACTGGGCCGAGGCCTTGCCAGCGATGTGAATGGCGCTTATCCGAAGAACACCGGCGGTGTTGGGCAAATACCGCTGAATGAAAAAGGAAAGCCCCTGCACAACCATTACAATACCGATGCCGTATGGGGCGCATACTGGAACCTTACGCCGCTATGGGCGCTGGCTTATCCTGAATATTATTCCGACTTCGTAAGCAGCCAGCTGCTTGTATATAACGATGCAGGCTGGCTGGGCGATGGCATTGCCAACAGCAGGTACGTATCCGGCGTGGGTACCAACTTCGTTGGGCTGGTAATGGCCGGCGCCTATAACTACGGCATCCGCGATTTTGATGTGGCAAAAGCCTATGAAGCTGCCCGTAAAAACGAGCTGGAATATAAAAACCGGCCGGAAGGCGCCGGAAAAGATGATGTAGACCGCTTCCGCAAATACGGCTATGTTGATCATATAGATCCGAAGCCAGGTGAATGGTGCTTTTCCGGATCACATACACTGGAGTATTCCTTCAGCGCATATGCCGTAGCGCAATGGGCTAAGAAGCTCGGTAAAACGGAAGATTACAATACCCTGCTGAAACTCTCCGGCAGCTGGAAGAACATTTTTGATCCTGCTACAAAATATATGCGGCCCCGTTATGCCAGCGGCAAATTCGCAGACAATTTTAAACCTACTGAGCCATGGCGCGGATTCCAGGAAGGAAATGCAGGCCAGTATTCATTCTACGTACCGCACGATCCGCAGGGCCTGATCATGAAAATGGGCAAGGCGGAGTTCAACAAACGGCTCGACAGCATTTTCACCGCTGCTCAGAAAACTACTTTCGGCGGCGGCAATACGATCGATGCATTCTCCGGCCTGAGCGCACCCTACAACCATGGTAACCAGCCCTGCCTGCAAATGTCCTGGATGTTCAACTACTCCGGCAAACCATACCTGACACAAAAATGGGTACGTGCCATCTGCAATGAGTTCTATGGCATAGAAGGCATTCACGGTTATGGCTACGGACAGGATGAGGATCAGGGGCAGCTGGGTGCATGGTATGTGCTGAGCGCTATCGGCCTTTTTGATGTGCAGGGCGGTGCTTTAGCCCAACCGGTAATGCAGATCGGGTCATCCCTTTTCGACAAGGTGGAAATTAAGCTGAATAAAAAATATTACAAGGGAGACAAGCTGGAGATCGTAACGCATCATAACAGCGCAAACAACATCTACCTCCATCAGCCTGCGTTCAACGGCAAAAAGCTTGCACAGAATGCCATCCCGTTTGAGCAGCTGACCCGGGGCGGAAAACTGGAGTACAACCTTTCCGACAAACCCGCTGCGTATTAATGCGGTGGCCATTTTATAAAACAACATTCCACAACTGATCAAAAGAAAAATTAAGCCTATGTTAGATTATTATCACGTTATTCCTGAAAGACTCCGGCGATGGGCCGGACGCCTATGGATGGCGCTGCTCCTGGTGTCGGTGACGGGCTATGCAAACGCGCAGCAGTCACGCATGATCACAGGGCGCGTCACAGACAGCACCACCCGCCAGCCGGTACCCGGGGTATCTGTTTCGCTCAAAGGAACCGGCATTGGCGCCGCCACCACTGCCGATGGTACATTCTCATTAAGCATACCTGCCGGCGGCAATCCCCTGCTGGTATTTTCTTCCATCGGTTATGCGCCGCGCGAGGTACCGGTTACGGATGCTGCACAATTGAACGTAGTACTTTCATCTGCCAGCAGCATTTTATCAGATGTTGTAGTGGTAGGCTACGGTACGCAAAAACGTACCAGCCTTACCGGCGCAGTAAGCGTGGTAACCGCCAAAGACCTGCAGGGAAAGCCCGTTACAAGCGCCGTACAGGCATTACAGGGCGCAGCGCCCAACCTAATCATTCAGCAGAATGCTACGGAACCCGGTGCAGCCATCAACATCAACGTGCGTGGTGTAAGCACCGTCAATAATTCCAGCCCGCTCATCCTGGTGGATGGTGTGCCCGGCTCGCTGGACCTGATCAATCCAAACGATATTGAAAGCATCAGCGTGCTGAAAGATGCTGCATCTTCCGCCATCTACGGTTCCCGTGCAGCCAACGGCGTTATACTGGTCACTACCAAAAGCGGCCGGCATAATAAAGTGCCGCGCGTTACGTACAACGGTTTCGCCGGTGCACAACAGCCTACCTTCCTTCTTAAACCGGTGAGCGGCGTAGAATACATGCAGCTGAAAAATGAAGCCCTGGTTAATTCCGGGCAAACAGCGCAGTTCTCCCCGGAGCAGATCCGCCAGCAAGGTTTAAAGGGTACGGAGAAATGGTGGATGGATGAAGTGATGAAAAAAGCGGCTTTACAGCATAACCATAATCTCGGCGTTACCGGCGCAGTAGGCAAAGTAGCTTACCTGGTATCCGGTGGTTACCTGGATCAGAACAGTCTTTACCGCGGTCCCGGCTACGGATACCAGCGTTATAACACACGCGCCAATCTTAGCACACAGCTGGGTAAGCTGAAGCTGGGTGGTAACTTTGCTTACGCCCGCCAGAATATCCGCGAGCATGCGTATTATTCAGACTGGCTGGTATCTACTGCCATCCGCATTCCAACCATCTATCCGATCAAAGACACTGCAGGCCATTATTTCCTGGCGCCAACGGCATCCAATAATCCGCTGGCACAGCTTGAACAGGGCGGCCGCAGGCTGTATAAGAACGACAGCTATAACTATATGGCCAATGCGGAATATGCCATCACCAGATATTTGTCGGCCAAGCTGGTATACGGCGCGGATATCCGTGAAAACAACATGGACGAGTTCCGCCGTTCCATTGATTATACACCGTACTCCGGCTCCGATAACCAGAGCGCAAGAACGGTGAACCACGCACGCAGTGTACAGGATAACTTCCAGGCGCTGCTGAACTACGGCCAGACCTTCAATAAGGTACATGAGGTAAAAGTGTTGCTGGGTTATGCTACAGAAGGCTGGAAGAACAAATATTACCAGACCCGCCGCCTGAACGTAGATAACAACACCGGTGATTCTATAGCCGGCACGCAAACGCTCACCGGCTTCAATGATACCTACGTTACCCGCGTTGATCAATGGGCGCTGAACTCTGCTTTCGGCAGGTTAAACTACGCATTCAATAACAAGTATTACTTCGAGTTCAACTTTCGTTATGATGCATCCAGCCGTTTTGCCAAAGGCAACCGGGGCGCATTTTTCCCATCCTTCTCCGCCGCATGGCGCATTACAGACGAGCCGTTCATGGCAGCGGTGAAAGAGCACGTTGGCGACCTGAAGCTCCGCGGCTCCTGGGGCCAGCTGGGCAACCAGCAGATCATTTCCAACTACGGTTACCTGAATATATACACTACGGTAAGCAATGGTTACGGTTTCAACAACATACCGGTATCCGGCAGCTCTTTTGCAGTGGGCAACCCGGTGATCACCTGGGAATCCGCCAATTCTGCGAACATCGGGTTTGACCTGTCTATGCTGAACAACCGGCTGACCATCAGCTACGATTACTTTCACAAGATCACAGACAACATTTTGCTGCAGCTGCCAGCGCCCGGCCTTTACGGCGCCACGCCGGCCTTCCAGAATGCAGGAAAGGTAAAGAACCAGGGCTTTGAGCTGGCAATAAACTATACCGCTAAAACAGGCAACTTCAATCATACCATTGGAGCCAACCTGGCAGATAACCTGAATGAGATCGTGGATTTCCGCGGCAGAACTACCATACAGGAAGGTGATGTTACCTACATCAACCGGGAAGGATTTCCCATCAGCTCCTACTTCGGATACCAGGCAAACGGATTCTATCAGAATCTTGATGATATCAAGAACAGTCCCAGGCCCACTTTTGCAAATGAGGTGAAACCCGGCGACATTAAGTATGTAGACAGGAATGAAGATGGCATCATCGACAACCGGGACCGTTTTGTTATGGGGAACCCGTTCCCCCGCTACACTTTCGGGTTCAACTACGGTGTTACCTGGAAAGGATTTGATGCCAGCATTTTTATACAGGGGGTTGGAAAACGTAACGTTTACATGCGTGGTGAAGGTGTAGAGGCATTTCACAATAACTGGGACGATGTATATTCCCAGCACCTTGACCGCTGGACACCCAATAACCCGGATGCATCCTACCCGCGCCTGACCATTGGCACCGCTTCCGTGAATAACAACGCCAACTCAACGTTCTGGCTGGCCAATGCCGCTTATGCAAGATTGAAGAACGCGCAGATCGGTTATACGTTACCGTATGATCTTACAAAGAAAGTGAAGATCGAGAAAGTGAGAATATACCTCACTGGCCAGAACCTGTTCACCGTTACCAGCATGACCAGCGGCTTTGATCCTGAGCTCACGGAGTTTAATAATACCCTTAACCTGAACCAGCTAAGCAGCGCCACCAGCGGACGCATTTACCCGGTACAGAAAGTATGGGCTATAGGGCTGGATGTTAACTTTTAACCACGTTTAAATGATCGAATTTATGAGGATAAGAAAGTATTTCTTAATAGTGACAGGTGGGCTGCTGCTGGTTGCTGCAGGCTGTAAAAAGCTTGACCTGGGCCCTTCTTACCAGGATACCGACCTTAGTTTCTGGCAAAAGCCGGAAGCGGCGGTGCAAACCCTTAACAACTGTTATGCAGGCATGTATTCAGACGATTACTTTTTCTTTAATGAAAGCCTGAGCGATAATGCCTTCTGCTCCAGTCCCGTTAACGGCGGCGCAGTGCAGAGCATTGCTGCCGGCGCGTATGATGGCCGTACCAACCGTGTAGCAGGAGAATGGGCTTTCCATTACGGCGGCATCCGCAACGTCAATAACCTGCTTGCGAATATAGATAAGGTGCCCGGCCTTGCTGCGGACCTGAAGGCCCGCTACCAGGCAGAAGCCCGTTTTATCCGTGCCTTCCACTACTTCCATCTTGTTAACTGGTATGGCAATGTACCATTGATAAAAGATGAGATCTCTTACGATGAAAGCTTCAACATAGGCCGCTCACCCAAAGCCGATGTAGTAAGCTATATACTCTCGGAGCTGGATGAAGTGACGGCCCTGCTGCCGCTGCGGTCAGCATATACAGAAGCAGACAAAGGCCGCATTACCAAAGGCGCCGCAGCAGCGCTTAAAGCCAAGCTGCTGCTGTATCAAAGCAGGTGGGCAGATGCCGCTGCCGTGCTGGAAGGCATACTGGGCGGCACTTATGGAACGTACACGTTGTACCCCTCCTTCTCCGGCATCTTTCAGCCTGAGAATGAGAACAACAGCGAAGTAATGCTTGACCTGGAATTTGTACCCGTACAAAGAACACAGTCTATGCAGCGCTTCTTTATTCCTTTTACAGAAGGTACACTCATCACAGGTATGGCGCCTTCGCAATCCCTGGTAGATGATTTCATTATGGCTAACGGCAAAGGCATCAACGAAACAGGTTCCGGCTACAATGAGAATACCCCCTTTGCGCAACGCGATCCCCGCCTGGAAGCTACCATCATACATGACGGATCTTCTTTTGTTACCAAACGAGGGGAAACCGTTACCATACGCACTGCGCCGGGTACGGGAGATAACGCTGTGGATAAAGCAGACGCCTCCCCAACCGGGTACTACTTCCGCAAGTACTACGACCGCACTGCAGACGGCAATAACAACTCCGGCCTGAATTTGATCCTGCTCCGCTATACAGATGTGCTGCTGATGTATGCAGAAGCCAAGGTCATGCTGAACCAGATGAATGAGGATGTATGGGACAAAACCATCAAAGCCATCCGCCAGCGTGCCGGCTTCACTGACCCTGCAGCGCTCAGCTACGCTAATTATGCAGCTATAGGCAATACCGCCATGATCAACATGGTGCGCCGGGAACGCAGAAGCGAAATGGCATTGGAAAGCGGCCGGATATTTGACATCCGCCGCTGGAAAACAGCAGAGACGGTGCTGAACGGCACCCTCTATGGCATGAAGGTAGGTACAAGCAACCTGGCTGTAAACCGCCGTGTGTTTGACGCCGGCAAACATTATCTCTGGCCTGTGCCGCAGGCGGATATTGAAATGAATAATAACCTGCTGCCGAACAACAGCGGCTGGTGATCATCCAACCTATATCAACAATTATCAAATCAACTATCATGACACGTACTTTAAAATTCAGGATATATACCATTTTCGCCGTACTGGCGGCCCTTGGCGCTTTCTCTTCCTGCGAAAAGGAAAAGGAGCTTAACAGCAACATCTCTACCGTAAAGGAACTGTATTACCCGGAGGTGGGCAGGTACTTCAAGCTGCAGCCTGCCACCAATGCGGTAGTGAATTTTGAATGGAGCGCCGCCAGGGCGGAAGATGGCAGCCTGGTGATGTATGAGGTAGCATTCGATACCATTGGCGGAGATTTTAAACGCCCGGTATACACAGTAGCTTCCAATGGCAACGGTGTGCAGAACTCCCTTTCACTTTCACACAAGGTGCTGAACAGCATTGCCAGCAAGGCAGGCATTCAGCCCGCTACCTCCGGATCGCTGCAATGGACGGTGATCGCCAGCAAAGGGCTTAATGAAAAACGCGCAGACTCTACGCGCACGATCGTGATCGAAAGGCCTTCAGGTTTCACTGAAATACCGGCCAACGTGTTCATTACAGGCGATGCTACGGAAGGTGGCACGGATCTCTCAAAAGCAACTGCCATGAAGCTGGGTGCGGATGGTATCTTCGAGATCTTCACACGCCTGAAGGCCGGCGCCTTCCATTTCGCAGACCGTAACAGCGGCACGCCTGTTACCTATTCTGTACAGGGTACCCGCCTCCAGGAAGGAGGTGAGAACCAGCAGGCCGCGGAAAAGCTTTACCGCATACGCCTGGACTTCGCAAACGCAGCTGCTGAAATGATAGAGATCACTGATGCCGGTGTTTTTGCATCCGCCTATAATAAAGTGATCGGCAAGCTTAGCTACACCGGCAACGGTACATGGACTGCGCAAAATGTTCCCATTGCCTATTATGATTTTGGCAGCTGGAAAGATGACCGTTTCAAGTTCCAGTTCACCACTGCAGATGCAGGCGGCACAGCCGGCACTATGTATTACGGCAGCGTAAACCAGTCTAACTCAACCCCGCCGGATGCCAATACGCCGGAAGCTTACTACCGCATAGTACCGGTGGATAATTCCCAATGGGATTACACCTACAAGTACCCCGGCGGTTCTGACGGCAAAGCCGGCGACTTTACCCTGAAACTGAATGCCCAGGGAGAATACTCCTATCAACTGACCGTGCATTGATTGCTGAATCATTAAAGAGAATCACATGAGATCTATCATTTTAAGTATAACGGCCGCAGCGCTCCTGCTTACAGGATGTTACAAACAGCGGGACGATGTGCCGGTGAAAGTGGGCAGAGATACCACTTCCACCACGCTCACCTACAAGCTGAAGGCACGCCAGGTCCTCGACGATATTTATAGAAGCTACGGCATCAGCGGTAGTGTGTACGTTAAAGAAAGCTTTCCGGTGCAGCCCGGAGACCCGAAGTATGCCTATCTATGGCCCTATTCAGCTATGTTCACCGGGGCTACGCTGTTAAAGCAGCTGGGATATACAGATGAAGTGGCGCAAGGTTATTACACCAGCACCGCCAGCGGCATGGAGGGTTATCTTGACGCCAGCCGGACACCCGCTGCCTATCAGTCCGTTCCCGTTAGCGAAGGCAGGGCTGACCGTTTTTATGACGATAACGCCATTACCGGGATAGACATGCTTGAAGCCTTTCACGTAACCGGTAATACGCAGCTGCTGCAGAAAGCAAAGCTGTGTTATACCTTCTGCGCTTCTGGCGAAAGCACGGAAGCTGGTGGCGGATTGTACTGGAACGAAGGGGTGCTTAATAACCCGGACCATCCTGATTACATTAAAGCCACCAACGTAACTGCATTGTCGGCCACACTGGCGCTGCAGCTTTACCAGCAGGAGAAAAGTGATGCATACCTGGCATCTGCCACACGCTGGTACAACTGGGTAAAACAAAAAATGCTGGACCCCGTTGACAAAGGTTTCTGGAATTCCATCCGGATCAAAGACGGCAGCATTAACTATGCAAAATGGGCATATAACTCCGGCGCCATGATCCAGAATGCAGCGCTGCTGTATAAGATCACCGGCGACGAAGCATACCTCACTGATGCAAAAACATGGGCGCAGGCTGCATACAACCTGTTCACCTATGAGGCGCCGGGCCTGGGACGGTTCTATGTTCAGCACGATCCCTGGTTTACGGCGGTACTGCTCAGGGGATACCTTGAGCTGCATGCAATAGACAAGAAAGCAGATTACATTAATACCCTTGTTGCGAATGTTGATTATGCATGGCAGCATGCAAGAATGCCGCAGACCAACCAGTTCTATGAAGACTGGACAGGATCTGACCTCGGCAGGTATCACTCACTGCTTACGCAGCTGGCTATGGTAGAGATCTATGCAAGAATATCGATCTGGAAGCATGAACAATAAATAGTGTGCATACCGCGGCGCAGGGCCGTGGTATGCATTTTAACAGATATTATGAAAAGGATCTTTTTCAGCCTGGTATTAGGCGGATGGACAATAACAGCAGCGGCGCAGCAGCTGCAGCCCGCGCAGGAATATGAGCGCAGGGCAGCAGAAATGTTCCACCGGGTATGGACCTTGTACCGTGTACCGCAACACGGCCTGTTTTCAGAGTATTTTCCGCAGCAACATAAGGATTCACTCACTTATATGCAGGATGGAAATGTGCAATCAAAAGAGGTGAGCTATCTGTGGCCGCTCAGCGGTGTGGCTTCCTCCGCCAATATCATGGTACGTATGCGTGGCCGGAAGGCCGCTTACCTTCCTTATGTAGATTCGGCCATGCAGGCCATGTATCAATACCGCGATACATCCCGCACACCGGCCGGTTACCAGGCTTACCCCGCAAAGTTTGAAAAGGTGGACCGCTATTATGACGACAATGGCCTGGTAGCAATAGACTACGCCGAAGCCTATACCAATACCGGCAATCCCCTGTACCTGGCCCGCGCAAAAGAAGTGTTCACCTTCATTATGAGTGGCTGGACAAATGTGCTTGATGGCGGCGTTACCTGGCTGGAAGGCCACCATGATCAGAAACCTGCCTGCAGCAATGGCATGGCTACACTGGCTGCGCTGAAAATTTACGGGATCACGAAAGAGCCTTATTACCTGCAGCAGGGCATCCGTTTTTATGAGTGGATGAACCAGCGCCTGCGCGATTCCACCGGGCTGTATGTGAATGATATTAAAACCGTTACCGCCGCCATCAACCCGGTGTATTACACCTATAACTCCGGTTCCATGCTGGAAGCGGCCATGCTATTATATCATTTTACGAAAGAGCAAAAGTATTACCGGGATGCCAGACAAACTGCGGCAGCTGCCTTCACTTACTTCGGCCGGCCCGAGAAAGGCCTGCGCAGTGAGTTCTGCGATCTGCCCTGGTTTGCCACGGTACTGTTCCGCGGATATGTGGCGCTTTATGAGGCGGATAAGGATCCGCAATATTTGAAAGCAATGATCGCAAGGATAGACCATGCCTGGGATAACCGTGACGGCAATGGCCTGCTTAACCATAACTGGGCAGATGCGCGTGATACCGCCGGCAAGCCGAAATGGCTGCTGGATGAAGCCTGCATTGCAGAATTATATGCCCGTATAGCGCTCCTGGATTTAAGATAGTATTTATGTCACAAACAATCAGCAACACATCACAAACCGCTGCCGGATCAAATGTTTTACGGCTGGCGCCTATTCTCTTTGGGTTCTTTATCGTTGGATTTGCAGACGTAGTGGGCATTGCCACCAGCTATGTAAAAAAGGATTTTCACCTGTCGGATACGTTGTCGAACATGCTGCCTATGGCGGTTTTTCTCTGGTTCCTGATCTTTTCCGTGCCCACCGGCATGCTGATGAACAGGATCGGGAGAAAGCGCACAGTGCAGCTTAGCATGGTGATAACGGGCGCCGGGTTGCTGGTACCCATGCTGTCATACAGCCTGCCGGTGATACTGGCAGCCTTTGCCCTCATTGGCACAGGCAATACGCTCATGCAGGTTTCCCTCAACCCTTTGCTTACGGATGTAGAAGGTAAGGACCGGCTTACGAGCAGCTTAACGGCCGGGCAGTTCATCAAAGCAATATCCTCTTTCCTGGGCCCTGTTATAGCCGCTTTTGCCGTTGCGCGGTTCCATCAGTGGCAATGGCTGTTCCCTGTGTATGCCTGTATTACCCTGCTTTCTTTCCTGTGGCTGAGTGTTACACCTGTATATGAGAACAGCCGTAAAGAAACTACTTCCACCATCATGAAATGTTTTGCGCTGCTGGGAGATGTAAAAATATTCCTTTACTTCCTGGGCATACTTACGCTGGTGGGTATTGATGTGGGCCTGAATGTTTCAGCACCCAAGATCCTGATGGAAAGAACAGGAATAGCCTTAGAGCAGGCGGGTTATATAGCCAGCATATACTTTGTGTTCAAAACGGCAGGCGCCTTCCTGGGGGCCCTACTGCTGGCTAAATGGCCGGCCCGTCTTTTCTACCGTATTTCTGCTTTTGCGGCCGTTGCTGCAATGGTGGTGCTGCTGTTTGCAGCAAATGCAGGCCTGATCTATGCGGGGGTTGCGCTGGCCGGTTTTGCCTGTGCAAACATCTTTTCCATATTATTCTCTTTTGCGCTGCAGCGCATGCCTGACCGCTCCAACGAAGTTTCCGGCCTGCTGATCATGGGGGTTTCCGGCGGAGCTATCTTCCCCTTCCTGATGGGCATAACATCCGATGCCGCAGGGGGGCAGTGGGGCGCGGTAGTGGTATTACTGCTATGCTGCCTGTACCACTGGTGGCTGGCCACAAAAGAGCGCGGCTGATTTTCCGGGACGTAAAAATGCCCGGTAGTCAGCCGTCTGAAACAGCTTACTACACGGGATTAGGCAGGTGCTGCTAATTGTAATGCCCCATGGCCTGGAATACCTTCCCCTCCTCATTGAACACAAAAAATTCCGCCGCTTTCTTTCCCTTCACACTGGTGTAATAAATGATCACTGTATTCATGCAGGATAAAACTTCGTGCAGGTCGAAATGAAGATCAGGATAGTTCACCATAGCCTTTTCCCAGTAATTCCGCACGTTTGCCTTTCCTTTCAGGCGGCCATCCGGGCTGATGCCCATCTGTTGTATAAAGGGGCTGCTCATTTCAAAGTCTTCCGTATAATGTGCGAGTACTGCATCCAGGTCGTGCGCGTTCCATGCAGCTACCCATTCGTCCGCAAAATGCAGGGCTTGTTCACGTGAGATCATATTCTTTTTTTTAATAAAGGTAGGTCGCAGGAATATGAAGGAATAAGACAAAAAGGTCAAATTGCTGCCTGCCCCGGTGTATGGCCAAAGGCCTGTTTGTACCTGCGGATAAAGTAAGATACATCCTCAAACCCGCTGTTATAGCAGGCTTCCTTCACGGATAAACGCTTGTGCTGCAGCAGGTATTTTGCCTGCTGTAAACGTTTTTCGATCATCCATTGACCGGGACTGCAGCCTACTTCCTTTTTGAACCACCGTTTAAAGGTGCTCAGACTCATGTTATGCATGCCGGCGTAATATTGCAGCTGCATACGGTCTGCAATGTGGCAGGCCATAGGACTGAGCAAGGTATCTGCATCGCCCAGCAACAGGTTCAGGCTTACGAAAGGTTCCCGCTTCACGCGGATGTCAGAATATAAAATGGAATTTTTCGGAACCAAAAGCGTATCACCGGCTTTCATATCATAACACTCACCGTTAAGGAAAATCACTTTCCGCCCTTCGCGTACATACGTAAGCGTGGTATAAGGTATGAAGAACGCATCTTCGGATGAGCGGCGGTACTGGCAGAATGCCATTTTCATGGCGCCATCTGCATACAGCAGCTCTACTTTTGCCTTGTGCTGGTTGAAATTTTCATACAGCCGGATCATAGGCTCCAAATTACAAAGTCTAGGTGGTTTTCTATGCTCCGGCCTATATTTATTTAAAAAGCTGAAGTTAATGGGTGATCACATCCAGCTCAGCATAACCCGCCGCATCGTTCTGCTGGGTATTGCGTAATGCACGCAGCCTGATATAACGGGCTTTTACCGGCTTAAATTCCTTTATCTGCCACAATGGATTATTCTTAATATTGGAAAACTCTCCTTCATCTGCTATCTTCCATTCTTTGTTATCTTCTGATACATAGAACTGGTAGTGCGTAATAATCCCATCGGTGCGGCCCTGGCCTGGCAGGTATCTGAAACCGGATACATTCTCCGTCTTACCCATATCAATATCAAGATCTGCCGGCAGTTTTGTATCATGTTCCTGGTACCAGGCTGTTGCAGGGTCTCCGTCTATCACACGGTTAACTTTTTCGTCATTAATACCTGATATTTTCCAGTCCTTCCTGGATATGTCAAATTTCTCTTCTGCTACGGCGCTGCTCTTTTTCGATATGGGGTCATAAACAATGGCCTTTACATTCACTTTTCCATCCGTTTGTACAGGGGCTTCGTACCGCTTTGCATCCATTGTGGGCTGACTGCCATCCAGGGTATAATAAATAACAGATCCCTTATCAGCGGGCCTGATATATACCGTCCCGGATTGATCCCTGATAATTTCAGGTGCTATAAGAATAGGCGGTGCATTATAAACCCCTATATTGGATATAAGCGGGCAGCTTTTTGCAGCTGTAATGGTAAAACGTAGCTGCGTAGCAGTTACAGCCGGGAAAAGCAGGATACGTTTGTAACCAATAGTAGTTCCATTCGCCAGCTCCTTCCAGCTGCCGTTTACCAATCCCTCGACCTTAAAAGCTTTTACCCGCTGGCCTAAGCGTATATATTCCTGGGCAAGAAAACGGTTAAAAGTAGTGGGTTTGCTGAAGTCTATAGTCAGTGATGCGTTTGTTATTGCATCATCGGTTGCCCAATAGGTGTTCTTATTTCCGTCCACTGCCATGCCTGCGCTGAATGTTTTTGCGTTACCGCGCACATTTGAAGCGCTCACTTTTTTCTTTTCAGCAAGGTTCACTGCAAATGCTTCCTTTACGGCTTTTGCCAGCGCCAGCGCCGCCTTCTCATCGGTTTCATGGATCAGGCCTCTCCTGTCTACAGGAAAGTTCAGCAGCAGGGCGCCGTTACGTCCAAAAGAGCTGTAGTAGGTATTCAGCAGATCGGGCAGGGATTTTACGCGGCTGTCTTCATAGGCATGATAGAACCATCCGGGACGGATGGAGGTATTCACCTCAGCCGGTACCCAGGAATCACCGTTCTCCACTCCATGATGCAACATATCATACGGTACTTCTCCGGTAGCATTCAGCAGGCTCCAGTTCGTTTCCCCAACATAACCACCCTCTGTGCCTACCCAGCGCAGGTCACCGCGATCGCCACCGTCGTTCCATATAACGATCTTTGGCTGCAGCTGGCGTATGAGCTTATAAGTGTTCTTCCAGTCATAATAGGTGGTCCGGTCTATTTTGCGGGTTTCCCTGGCGCCACCGTAATAGCCTGAACCACCATTAGCTCCGTCAAACCATATTTCAAAAATATCACCATAGTTTGTAAGCAGCTCTTTCAGCTGGTTCCTGAAGTAAGTGATGTATTCCGGTGTTCCGTACACCGCGCTGTTCCGGTCCCAGGGCGACAAATAAATACCCAGCTTCAGGCCGTATTCCTTACACGCATTTGCCAGGTCACGAACAATATCCCCTTTGCCACCGCGCCAGGAAGAATTTTTAACAGAATATTCAGTATACTTTGATGGCCATAAACAAAATCCTGAATGATGCTTGGCTGTAAGAATAATACCCTTCATACCCGCTTCTTTACAAACACGGGCCCATTGACGGCAATCCAGGTTAACCGGGTTAAAGATCTTAGGATCGTCTTCACCGTATCCCCATTCCTGGTCTGTAAAAGTATTGGTAGATAAATGGATGAATGCGTAATATTCCATTTCCTGCCATCTCATCTGGTTTTCAGAGGGAACCGGGCCGCAGGGAGCGGGCGCCCTGGTTTGAGCATAACCACTTACTGCCAAACATCCTATTACCGTTATTACCTTACAAATTTTCCGAAACATCACACTATGGGTTTATTATTCTTCAGCTCAATGTATTAATTTTTTCTAATCCACCTTAATGAAATTCAGAAAGTAAACATCGTTCTCCCAGATCGCCAGCTCCTTTGAAAAAGGGGTCCCGTCTTTCACTTTTATGATCTCTTTTGAAACCGGCGTGCCGTCATTCTGCGATTTAATCTGCTCCACCTGCTGCCTGCTAAGCTGTGCGGGTTTCCCCAGGGAGAGATAAGTGGAATAAGCATCGTTGCAGCGATAACCTGCTTTATATACTTCAAGCGCATATGTTCCGGCAGGTACGTTTGCAATATTGATCTTCAATTTCCCTTTGGGTTTTGAAGGAAGATCGCGGATATAATATTGCTGATTGTGCACGGAATCTCCCGGATGCGTATTGGTAAAATCCCAGGCCAGCACCTGTATATTTCCGGTTGAATCCCTGCACACCCATGAAGTGGAATCTGTATTTGCCAATTCAATATTTCCCAGCCGGTTCATAAACTGGTAGGCATAGAATACCGGTTTGTTAATGCCTTGTATGGTCAGCATGCCAAATCCTCCATGAAAAGGTGTAAAGCGTGGCCCGGGCTCTTCAAAAATATCGGTAAATACCCAGTACGACATTGAGTTGGCAGCCTTACCAACCTGTTTCAGCTTTTGCAGTACATATGCTGCTTCATGATAGCTGTCATGAATAGGATCAGCCGGGGTATAGGATGCGCTCCATTCGGTGTAATGGAGCTCCAGATCAGGCATTGCTGAACCGGCAATTTCTTTTCGTGACTGCAGCACATCACCGCTCACACTCATGGGATTTTTATCGAGCACGGTACCTGAATTGCCAAATTCATCGAGATATCCCTGCTTTACACCATAGGCATGGGTGCTTATAAAATCTATGGGTACATTATTCTTCTGGCAGTATGCAATCATTTCGGTTTCCCAGGCAGCTCCGGCAGTTCCCGGCCCTCCAACGCGATAAGATGAATTAACGCTTTTAATAGCTTTAGCGCTATAGGTGTATAATTTAAAGTAGTCATCCTGCGTCCCTGCCCAGAAACCATCCAGGTTAGGCTCATTCCAAACTTCAAAATACCAGGTCTTTACTTCGCTGGCGCCGTAACGTTCTGTAAAATGCCGGGTAAGATCCTTCACCAATGCACCCCACTTTTCGTAATCCTTCGGAGGCGTTACATTCCCCCGCCACCAGAAGATCGTTTTGGATCCACTGGCCAGCGCTGAAGGCATAAAGCCCAGCTCAACAAAGGGTTTCATGCCAATGCTTTGTAAAAAATCAACTAAAGCATCAATGTACATATAGTTGTAAACCGGGTTACCTTTACTATCCTCTGTATATACAGCCATGTCGTCTGTTAACAGTCCATGCATGCGGATGTACCTGAAACCGCATTCTTTTCTTACATATGCAAGCTGCTGCTGCCAGTCGGCCCGCAGCCCTTCGTTGGCGCGGCCTGCGCCCACACACTCATTAAACATGGTGCTGAACTTTCCCGCTGTTTTGTTGAAATCAATATTGATTGCCCGTTCCTGCGCGGCCGTTCCGCTGCGCTTTGCCGTTTGCGCAACCAGTGTTCCTGAAATGGAAGCAAACAGGGTCGTTAACAGTATTAGATTCTTTTTCATTCTTAAAGCCTTTTATCTTTCTTATAACTATTCAGTCCATACCAGCACTCCACCGGGTTGCAATATTTTCTCACCTACCATAATGTTAGCTGTTGCAGGCATGTTCATGGTATAATTATCCGAGGAATAATTTACCGCTACATAAAAACCATCCCGCCAGTAAACATATATGCCGGGCGGATAATTCTCGGTGGTAGCCCCTGCACCGGTATAAATGCCGTGCAGCACGTCCTGTTCCAGCTTTGAATCATCAGTATCCACGCCGATATAGGTTATAGAGCCTTTACCAACCTTATGTTTTACTACCGCTGCTTTTCCTTTATAGAACTGGTTATCGAATACAGCAAGTGTTTCCGTATTCTTATCCGGCGCCAGCAGATCGGCCCAGTTATTCCAGCTGTAATGGGCTGATCCCATAAGGATCTCTCCTTTGCCGCTATTTGAAAGCATATCGGTTGCTTTTACCTGCGCCCCTATAAGGGTGGATATGGGAGCAGCCCATTCCGCCTCCCAGAAATGGCCCATGCGATCCTTGGTTGCGGTACGGCAGGTAATGATCAAATGCCCTCCGTTAGCCGCATATTCACTCCATTTTTTTACCAAAGCACTGTCGGCCATTTCGTAGGCCGGTACAATCACAAACCTGTATTTAGACAGGTCGGCAGTTTCCGGGATCACATCTACCGGCGCGCCGAATGATTTTGCTATTTCAAGGAATTTAATTGGGTAGTTCCAGGTATCCCATTGCCAGGTTTGTTTTTGCCGGTCAATAGTCCAGTAATTTTCCAGGTTCCAGAGGATGGCTGTTGACCGTGCAGCCAGTGTTGCCGGCATGGTAGCACCCGGCTTATATTGTTTGCGCAGCGCTTTTATTTCTTTCATGAATTGCATATACTCCTCACCACCGGGTGAAGGGGTTACACCATCCGGCAGTATTACGCCGGCATGGTATTGCTCTGCACTATAATTGATCTGGCGGAACCGGTAAGAAGAGGCCAGCTTTCCACCTGCAGCAAAAGTGTGGTACAGCCACATACGTACGGTGCCTGGCAAAAGCAGCGGGTTGTAGCTGCCCCAGTTCACCGGCCCGGGTTGAATTTCCATTACGCCGGATACGCCGCCTACGTTTTTATAATATTCAGCGGCAAAGAGGATCACCTTACTATTTCCCAAACGAAAACCCAGCTCCCCGATATTATTGGTACCGCCATTCGGATAGGCGGTATAAGTTGCAAAATCAAGCTTATTCGTCCGCCGCGGATCAGCGCCGGTGGATACTGCTGTATAATTGGTGGTTATAAACTGCTCCTTAGAAATGTAGCTCCGCAATGTTGCAGCCTGAAAATCCAGGAACTCCGCCTGGGCATCTGCCGAGTACCTTTTAAAATCAAGCAAGGCATGGGGATTATTGCCCCACCAGCCTACCAGGTTGGTATTGGGAATAATAACCTGGTCAAAACTATCGTACCACTGGCTCCAGAAAGCAGCGCCCCAGGCAGCATTCAATGCCTCAATGGTTTTGTATTTGTTCCTGAGCCATTGCCGGAAGGCTTCCTGCGAAGATGGGCTATAGTCAGGTTTGGCATCCGGCTCGTTATCCAGCTGCCAGCCGATCACATTTTTATGCTGCCCATAGCGTTTAGCCATTTCTGTTACAATGGCTGCTACAAACCGCCGGTAGGCAGGATTAACGATTGACCCTAACCCGCGTGTGCCATGCTCAGCGCGGATATAATGGCCATCCATTACAAAAGTTTCAGGATACTTCACCCTCATCCATGCCGGCGTGGCTGCAGAAGGTGTGCACATCATCACTTTCAGGTTGTATTTAGCGCAGAGCGCCATTACTTTATCCAGCCAGTCAAATTCAAATTTCCCTTCTTCGGGTTCCATTTTAAACCAGGCAAACTCCGCCAGGTGTACAAACTCATAACCCATACCGGCAATCTTCTTTATATCCCGTTCCCATTGATTTTCGTTCCAATGCTCAGGATAGTAATAGATACCGGTTGTAATGAGATCTTTTTCAGGAAAAAAGCGGTTGCCTCCCTGCGCAGCTGCGTTCAGTCCTGAGATCAAAAGGGTTATGATAATGGGTATTGCGTATTTATTCATCTGAAGATCTTTTATGTGTTATTCAGTGCCTGCCGTAATGGTATTTGCTTTAATGCTGATAGTGCTTTCCGGCAAACCGGGTGAGCTAACCATAAGCTTAATATCCCCGGCGTGCAGAGTGCTTCTGATCACAGCCAATGCCCTTCCATGCCATGCTTTACGGGTATCGCCTACATAGGGATCCGTATCTTTAATATCAGCATTGGCTATTCCTGCAACAACTGCCGGCCCATCTATTTTGAAATGCAAACGGTTTGCGGCATTGGGCTGAAATACTCCGTCCCTGTCCGTTATTTCGATGGTAACATATACCAGGTCCTCCCCGTTTGCCAGCATTTCTTTCCGGTCGGCAGTCAGCTTTATTGTTGCTGCAATACCGGCCGTTTGGAGCATGGCCGATCCAACTTCCTTATTACTTTCCACACCAACTGCTTTCAGTATACCTGGTGAATAAGGCACAGAGAATGTTGCCTTAAACTGCTGTTCAGCGGTGGTTGCCTGTTCATCAATAAGCTTGTTGTTGAGGTAAAGCCGGACCTTGGGATATTTGGAATAAACTTCCACCTGCACCTTCCTGCCCTCAGCTCCGGGCCATGTCCAGCTTTCCCAGGTTGGCCATACGGACCACCAGGTTTCTTTGATGTCAATGGGTTCCGGAGCCGGCTCCCGGACAGCCATGTAGAGCTTTTCATCATTATTATACAACATGCTTCTATAATGCGATATGGGTTTTCTCCATCCAACCAGATCTATATCACCACAATATGCAGCATGCCAGGGGAAAAGATCATGCTCCCAATGTTCGCCGGGAACATCGCCGGAGTAGTACCAGCGGCCAATTCCCGATTCGCCCAGGTAATCAATGGCTGTCCACACAAAATCTCCGATAACATAACTGTTATCCTGTACCAGCTTCCAGTTTGTAAAGGCATCTTTCGGATAAGATTCTGTTTGAACGATCATACGTGAAGGAGCCCGTTGATGGTCTGAGGGTGCAGCAAACAGGTGATAATTATAACCGGCAACATCGTGTACTGCCATTAGCGGATCAAACACTGTCCAATCCTTACCATTTTCTACAATAGCCGATGTAACGGGGCGGGTACTATCTATTTTCTTTATAGCATCTGCAAGCATTTTAGCGGTATTTACAGCTTCGGGCTCACTTCTCTCCGGTATCTCATTACCTATACTCCACATTATAACAGCAGGATGATTACGGTCGCGCAGCACCATTGATCCAAGATCACGGCTCCACCACTTATCAAAATACATGGCGTAATCATATTTCGTTTTTCCTTTTCTCCAGCAATCAAACGCTTCATCCATCACCAGCATACCTAATTTATCGCAGGCATTTAAAAAAGCTTCAGAAGGAGGATTATGGGAAGTTCTTACCGCATTGAACCCGGCGGCCTTCAGCT
This sequence comes from Chitinophaga rupis, assembly GCF_900109685.1. Taxonomy (GTDB): domain Bacteria; phylum Bacteroidota; class Bacteroidia; order Chitinophagales; family Chitinophagaceae; genus Chitinophaga; species Chitinophaga rupis. The sequence goes on from NZ_FOBB01000010.1 coordinate 171,478, forward strand.
GCTCCACCTTGCGTTCCTCTGCACGGTCAAAAGCGGCAGCGCCCAGGCAACCATTATCATGATGGGCACAGCCGCCATTTATTTTCACTGTTTTGCCGTTAAGCTGAAAACCATTTACGGCAGTAAATTTTATGGAACGGATACCAAAAGCGGTTTGGGTATCATCCACTACCTTTTTATCCTGTAACACCTGGATCTGCGCCTGGTATAAATTGGGAGACTCTAGTGACCAAAGCAAAGGGTTTGATACCTGTATGGTTTGTGTAATTTCCTTTTCACTATTGGCGGGTAGCTCCACCTTCACCTGGTCAGCACCTGCATTTTTGGAATTTTTATTCCAGAGAAGGGCTTTAAGTACAATGCTTTGGCTTACAGGTGTTTCATTTTTCATCCGCGTTGTTACCTGAACAGCTGCCTTTTGGGAAGTAACATTGGGAATTGAAATTGCTACACCCCATTGCGCCACATGCACAGGGCCCGTAACCATCATCCAAACATGGCGATAGATCCCGGAGCCGCTATACCAGCGGCTGTTCATCTGCTGAGAATTATCTACCCTTACTGCTATAACATTCTCCTGTCCAAACTCCAAAAAAGGGGAAAGGTCATAACTAAACGAAGAATAGCCGTATGGGTAAATACCAAGGGATCTCCCATTGATAAAAACCTCGGAGTTCATGTAAACACCCTCGAAATAAATGGAGATATGTTTGCCCTTCCATTCCCCCGGAACCTGAAAGGTTTTCCGGTACCAGCCTACACCTGCTGGGAAGTATCCGCCTCCACCTCCTGTTGGATTTTTGGGACTTATGTTTCCTTCTATGCTCCAGTCATGTGGTAAATTGAGATCACGCCAACCTTCATCCCTGAAGTCTTTTGACCTGGCTTCAGGTACATCGCCTAAAAAGAATTTCCAGCTATCATCAAATAATTGCTTCCGCGCAATGCCTGCGGGCGTTTCATTTCCTGCTTCCGGCAAATCGATCCGGGCGTAACATAACGGCTGGTAAAAAAACGCTGCAATCAATGCAGCTACTAATCCCCTGTACTTTTTCATGTGTTGAACCTTAAGCGCTGGCTTCACTTTCCATGTCTGTATTTAAGAAAATGTATAAGGGATGCACTAACGCTCATCCCTTATACATACAAGTCAATCGATCTTCTGAAACTATTTACTGCCTGCTAAAAGGGCGTCAATAGAACGTTTATCAAGCACGGTATTATTCCGCCGGTCCAAAGCGCCGCCCGTATCCCAGTAAAAGGGCTTAAGACCATTGGCTATGGCCTGTTTGGTTACATAGGTCAGCCAATAATCTACTGCATCATTATGGGTGGCCAGGTCTTTGGGAACATACTTAGTGTTACCACGTCTGTAGGTTCCATATTCGCCCATTATAACCGGGATCTGCTTATCGGTGTATTTCGTTTTCATTCTGGCCATGGAGGCGTTCACATCACTTTCCTCACCCCAGGTGGCATTGCGTTCAGGTTCAATGGTTGAATGATGTCCGGTACCCCAGTAATAGAACATTTTACCCCAGGAGGCATCGCCATCCATCAGTATACAGAACTGGGCAGGGGAATAATAATGCACCTCCACCATCATGCGGTCTTTCGCAGGATCTGTGGGGAGGGTATTCATCAGGTCATATGTTTTTTCAATATTCGTTGAGGGCCCCTGTACCACCAGCACCCGGTAGCTGTTACGCCCGCCGGTGGACCGTACTGCGTTAACGAAGGTTTGATGATAGCTGGCTAGTACCGCCACCTGATCGGCATTATCGGCAGCGGGTTCATTGGCGCTTGCAAACATCAGGTGCTCATCAAAATCACGCATGGCCGTAGCAATCTGTTCCCAGAAGGCCTGTTGTTTGGCATTAACGGAATCCTTCTTCTGGGCGTTAATATTGTTTTCCAGCCAGCCACCGTCCCAATGGATATTAAGCAGCACATACATATCGTTATTCACACAATATTGCACCACCTGCTTTACCCGGTTAAGCCAGGTATCCTGGATCTTGGCGGTGGTTTTATCGGAATAATAGTCCCATGAGCAGGGCAGGCGGATGGCGGTAAATCCCTGCGCTTTTACAGCTTTGATATAGCTTTCGCTGATCAGTGGATTACCCCATGCGGTTTCCCCGCCGATCGCTTCCAGCGTATTGCCAATGTTCCAGCCCAGTTGAAATTTAGCCGCCAGCTGCACGGCGGTACTTCCCATGCCGGTTGCATCAGCCGGCTGCGGAGATATATTATAGCCCGGATATAAGCTGCTGGCCTGTGTTACATTAATCCTGCGCACCTGGCTGTTTCCCGCGTTAACCTCCAGCACTGCGGAGCGGGAAGCTCCGGTAGTATTGGCGGCAGCGGTCAGGTGAATAGAAGCCGGACTGCTGTTGCCGCCTGTTTTGCTCAATTGCAACCAGGAAGATGCAGGGTTACTGATATTCCATTCTACGTTACTGGTGACCGTTACCTCAGCGGTATCCCCGGTTGCCTTAAAAACAATATCAGATAGTGAAACCGATAATGCCGGTGTTACCACACCCTTTTTACTGCAATATGCCGACACTGCAGCCATGATTAGAAGGCCGGTGAGCATACGCCAACTTTGAGTTTTCATAATGATGATATTTGGTTAAAAAATTCCCCTACCTGATCTTCACTACCCGGATGTTATCAATAGCGGCCTTTAAGCCGGATGCTGATGGTGAAGCCGAAAAGTTCTTGGTCTGGATATTTACCGCCCCGTTGCCGGATGCACCCAGCAAAGCGGTCAGGCTTGCAGCAGCCGATCCTTTACCATCATTGTTCCTGAACAGCGACAATGGAATGGTTACGGTGCGCCATCCTTTGGTAGTGAAAGGGGTTACAACGCCGCCGGTACCCTGCCAGGGCTCATAGCGGGCCATATAGTCAAATGCATAACCTTTTATTACATAAATGGAAGTGCCGCTCCATGCGGTGGGAACACTGATCTCAAACTTAAGGGCATAGTCATCGAGGGAAAGCCCTAAACTGTCCACAGGGACCCACTGTACATCGTTGGTATTTATGCTGCGTTGCCAGCCCCACCAGGTGCCGTCGCCGGCCGGCAGAACATCATTGCTCAGTACCGCGTAATTACCCCTGTTGCCGGGAAAATTGACGCTGCTGCTTTCAATGCCGGTACCCCAGCTGAAAGTATTTGTCTTGTCAAAATCACAGAGCATCCCGGTTGTAGCATCATTTACGTTAAAGGGAGTAGAAGCCGTGCCGGATTTGGTGCTCACCACTACCGGTCCGCTTTGGGTAAGCGCGGGCAATACAAATCCAATGGAAGTACCATCGCCGGCTGTGCTGAATTTCGTAACCGGCGTACCGGCAAAGGTTAGTTCCTGTATAAAAAATAAATTCAACCCGTTGATATAAACGGAATCACCCTCATTGGCATTTTCGTTGGAAATGCTGGTGATGGTAGGTGGCGGGGCCACAATATCAAAGGTGAAAGTGGTAGCTCCCTTCCGGGTAACATAGCGGATCGTATTCAGATTTTCTGCAGATACCGACGGAAACGGGATCACCGCAGGTACCAGCACGGCAGCACTGGTATCAGAGAACATAACGCTGTTGATGGTAGCAGGTATGCCATTGAAGGAAACCTGTACCGCATCTTTTAAGTTATGCCCGATCAAAACCACCCATTGGCCGGTGGTGATGTTATTCACAAGGGTGTCGGCAGGTGAAGCGGCATAATTCCTGACATTTGTTATTACAGGAGCGCCGCCGTCCATTGCATCCTTCTTACAGCCGGACTGCATGCATGCAAAGGCCGCAGCAATTGCCAGGAACAGCAGGCTTTTATAGCGCTGATTGAATATTATTTTATTCACGGTATAATGTTTTTAGTATTGCTTAATAATAGGATACCGGTGGCTCCAGCAATTTCGGGTTGGCAGTAACCTCAGCAGAAGGTATCGGGAAAGTGAAGCTTTGAATAGTTGCAGGCGTAATTACACCATATGGAGCGGCGGGTGTTAACACACCATTGGGCAGGGTAAAGGTTACACGCCTTTCCCCGTTTAATTTGCTGATTGCCTTTGTTGGGTTGTAATAAGACAACCTCACCAGGTCTATCCAATATTGCCCCTCTGCTGCCAGCTCTATCCTTCTCTCTTTATACACGGTGTCCATATCTATTTTAGTAGTTGGTGCAATGCCGGCCCTTTCACGCACTTTGTTAAAGTAAAGCAGCGCATCACCGTCGGTGCTTGCACCATTGTTGCCAAGTATGGCTTCGGCATAAATGAGGTACACATCCGCCAGTCTTAGTAATGCATTGTGTTCTGATGAGGAGGTCAGGTTCATGGTGGGCGAATTATTATCCTTGTTCGTACCGATAATATGTTTCTTCAACCCGCAATCACCAGTGTATTTATATCCACCACCCGCTGCATTCAGCTCGGGGTAATAATCACCATTGATCATAAAAGTAGCCTTGCGCCTTATAGAATCCCTGGTGGAGTAGAGCTCATACATATCTATGGTTGGGCGGATGTTAAACCAGCCTGCCGAGCCATTGGCAGATATTTCCGTACCACCCGGTGAATAGATCTGCAGCATATTGCCTTCCAGCCAGCCGCCACCCGGAGCCCACTGTAATGCAAATAATGATTCCGGGTTATCGTTAAACTGACTTTTAAAGAGGTCGGCATAATTAGCCTGCAGCGCCAGGCCGCTGTTCTTACAAACATTACCTGCGTATTTCCTTGCGCTATCCAGGTAAGCCTGATCCCTGATGCCGCCATTTTGGTTTAACCCGGCTGCTGTCAAATAAACCTTACTTAACATCCCTTGTGCGGACCAGGTAGTAACCCTTCCGGCGGCATCAGCAGGCGGCAGATTTTCCGCTGCAAAGGTCAGGTCATTAATAGCGAACTTAAATACGTCTTCCGTTTTTATGCGGTTGATCAGCGGAGATATGATCAGCTTACTGTTATCCTCAATAACAGGCACAGCACCCCATAACACCGCCAGGTTGTAATAGGCAAATCCACGTATAAAGCGCGCCTCCGCAATAGCCGCATTCCTGTCCTTTTCAGGGATGGTATTAGGCGCCTTTTGCGTGATGGCATTAATGGTAACATTACAGTGCGCAACAACGTTATACATCCCTTTCCAGTTAGAGATCATGATGCCATTTAAGCCTGTAATTGTAAAAGTGTTCAGCTGCACGGCATCTCCCCAGTAACCAACAGCCATGTTCCCGCTCAGCACATCGCCCACCGGTAAATAACAGGTATAGTTCCAGTCTCCCCAGGGCGTACCGGCATACAATGCAGCTGTAGCCAGCCTGAGATCATTGGGAGTTTGATAAAAGTTATCAGCACTTATTTGCGACAGCGGCGGACGATCCAAAAAGCTTTTGGAGCATCCTGTCATCACGATCACCGTTAACAGGAAAACAATTATTTTGTCGAATATTGATTTCATAACTATTTATATTAAACAGATGAATATTTTATTTACTCAATTTTACATTCGCACCAATGGTAAATACCCGGGGCTGCGGATAATAACCTCCGTCAATGCCTGCGCTTAGCGGATCCCATGATCCGATCTCAGGATCCATACCCTTGTAGCTGGTAATGATAAAGGCATTTGAAACATTGAAGTAAACTCTCACATATTTAATATTGGCTTTCGCTGTCAGGCTTTCAGGAAGCGTATATCCTAAAGAAATTGTCTTACACCGTAAAAAGCTTCCGTTCTCCACGAACTTGTCAGAGTTCCTGTTATTATCATTGGTATTATCATTCCTGATCCCGGGGATCCGGGTATCCGGATTGGTAACCTGCACATTATTAATGTCGGTAGCAGATCCATTCGGGTCTATCAGGGTCAGCTTTGCGTAGTTGGAAAGCGCCCGGAGGTATCCAAAGCTTGTACCGGGGTATTCCCCGTTTACACGCAGCTGGTTAAATACTTTATTGCCGGTATTTGCGGTGAAGAATATATTCAGATCAAAATTCTTATAGGAGAAAGTATTGTTTAAGCCAATCTGGTACCTGGGTATGGGTGAACCCAGGAAGGTTTGATCCTGTTCGTTAATAACCCCATCCCCATTAAAATCTTTGAACTTCAGATCACCATACCAGATACTGCCACCCGCAGCGCCTACCGGCAGGGGCGCACCATTTTTAGTGGGTAGTGCATGGGTCTTAAAATCTTCTTTTGTTGCAAACACCCCTCCGTCAATCACATATCCGTAAAGCTCGCCAATAGACCTGCCTACAACAGTTTTGCTGTACTGCCGGTTCAGTGAGGCGCCATCCGTGTTGAGCTTCAGCACCTCATTAATATTACGCGAAACGGTTACATCCGTTTTCCAGCTGAAACTTTTACTTTTAATGTTGGTAGCGCTGATCCTGAAATCAAAACCCTTGTTATTAACAGTTCCCACATTTACGTACGGGGCATCCAGCGAGCCGGGTGCATAACCGATCGCTGTACCGGAATACAATGGCAGGGGGATCTGTAGTACAAGTCCATCGGTTCTGCGGTTATAAAAATCAACTGAGAAGTTGATCCGCCAGTTAAAGAGCGCACCATCCAGTCCTACATTCGCATACTTTGTTTTTTCCCATTGTACATAGGGGTTGCCCACATTCTGGGTAAGCTGTGCAATGCCTGTAAGGCCGGTAGCTACCGTAGCCAGCGTTGAGGTATAGGCATAGTCCCGGATATTCTGATTATTTGTTAATCCATAACCCAGGCGTAGCTTTAATTCATTTACATATTTAGATCCCTGCAGAAAATTTTCATTATTCAGCTTCCAGGCAAATGCGCCTGAGTAGGTAGTTACCCAACGGTTTTCAGGGGCAAATTTGGAAGAGCCATCAGCCCGCACATTGGCGGTGAACAGGTATTTATCATTAATGCCCAGGTTTACGCGGCCAAAGTATGATTCCTGCGCGCTTTGTCCTTTGGTTCCGGAGTTCGTGGCGGTGGTAGGATCCCCGCTGCTGATCACCTGCACACTGTTGGAAGGAAAATTCGTTCTGCCTGCAGATGAATTTTCATTGGTGCTTAACTGCGCTTCATGTCCTAACAACGCATTTACATTGTACTTATTCACGAACAGGTGTGAATAGGTCAGGTAGTTCCTGAGAACTGTAAATGAGCTTTGTGAAAAATTATAGGATGCGCTGTTGATATTGTTCTTTACAAGGCCAAATGTATAGGAAGGATTAAACCGGTCTTCTGTTGCCATTGAAAAGCTTACAGTGCCTTCGTTCCTGAGGGTAAGATCCCTGGTAAAAGCAATTTCTGCATAGGCATTGCCAAAAAGCTGGTTCCTTTTTACCTGGTCTTTATTAATGAGGGCAATCGCATAGGGGTTCACCGTGCTATTTACCCAGCCATTAGGGTTATAAGCGCCGCCCCAGCTGCCATCCTCATTTTTTACCGCTATATCCGGTGTCTGGCTTAAGGCGGTACCAATTACATTTGAGCTGGTTGAATTTACATTCTCTTTGATATTTACCAGCTGCAGGCTGGTACCTATCTTTAACCAGCTGGTGGTTTTATTATCGAGGTTCAACCTTAATGAAACCCTGCGAAAATCGGACCCAAGGGCTATACCCTCCTGGTTGAAATAAGAACCGGACAGCAGGTACTGTGTTCTTACATCCCCGCCGCTAACGGTTAACGTATGGTTGTACATCGGCGCGTTCCTGAAAAGCTCTTTCTGCCAGTCAGTTCCCTCGCCCAGGTATTTTGGATTCACAAATTCCGGGCGGGTATCAAATCCCCAGCCTAAACCCGTGTTCCTTTCATTGATGAAAGCTGCATACTCCCTTAAGTTCATCACAGGCAGCCTTTTAGGTATCTGCTGGTAGCCTGCGTACATTTCATAGGAAACGCTTGGCGGAGCTACCTGTCCTCTTTTGGTTGTTATTACTACTACGCCATTTGTTGCCTGGGATCCATAAATGGCTGTTGCAGATGCATCTTTTAACACATCAACGGATTCAATCTCAGAAGGATTGATCCCCGCCAATGGGTTAACGCCCGCACCTAATGAGGCTGTACCGCCAATAATGACCCCATCAATTACGTACATAGGAGCACTTCCACCAAAAGAAGACAGGCCACGGATCTGAACAGACACCGCTCCACCTGGCTGACCTGATATTTGTTGCGCTACTAAGCCCGGCACCTTGCCCTGCAATGCCTGGTCAAGGGTTACGGGTTGTGTTTTACGGATCTCATCACCGGAAACAGAAGATATGGCGCCGGTAACATCCGGCCGCCGTATTTTGCCATAACCGATCACCACCACATCACCCAGCTGTGAAACGTTCTCGGTCAGCTTCACCTGGATGGAAGTGCTTTTGTCAATAACCACTTCCTTTTTCAGGTAGCCGATCATTGTAATCAATAATACCTCCCCTGCCGATGCGTCAATCGCGAACTTTCCCGCTTCATCGGTAATGGCAAAGCGATTGCCGCCCTTTACAGCAACGGATGCTCCCGGAACCGGGGTAGCGTTAGCCTGATTGAGGATGGTACCACTGATCTTTATTGTTTGTGCAGAGAGGTTTATGCTGAAAAGGGATCCCCAAAGAATACCCAATAGCGGCAATATTCGCAAGCGAATCATTTTGGTTGACTTCATACTTAATAATTTTAACTTGACTAGATTATTATCCTTTTCTTCAGCGGGAATGGCATTTCATCTTGACGGATCTGAACCTGACTGGTTGGGGTGAACCAGCAGGTATAGGGATAGGATAGATAATCTGGTCCGCAGGACCTCGCCTATAGGCGGAAGATCCTGTTAATAAGTGCCTGAATAAAGTATAGGCAAACGGGATAAGTTGCAACAGTTGTAGTTTCATATACGTGGATTGAATATTATAAAGTTATTGTTCTACTCTCTGAAACCGGGGTGTCAAATGATTCAACCAGGGGGCCAGAATGTTACAATAGCCCCCCGGTGAACGACTTAAATCGGCCTTTACCATCCCGCATTTTGTTTCAATACGTTATTTGACAAAGTGATCTGTGTATAAGGTATTTGCACCAGGCCCTTTGTTTCTATGACCTTTGATGCCAGAATGGTTTTGGTTGTATTCACCCCGCCATTTTGAACGGTCGCTGACTCGGCAATGGCAGCTGCCGCAACATTGATACCCTGGCGCAGCAGATCCCAATAGCGGATGCCTTCTCCCGCAAACTCAAGCTTTCTTTCATTCATAATATTTGCCTGGGTCACCGGGATCTGGACAAAGCTGGTGCCCAATACCCTTTTGCGTACATCATCAAAGTAATTTTGTGCACCGGCAGCACCTAATTCAGCAGCCATTAACAATACATCCGCGTAACGGATAGATACATAATCCTGGAACTGACTGATCATGAAGCTTGCACCACCCATTTTTTCAGCAAGGCTTTTTCCTGCCGCATCAACCATGGGTGTATATTTTTTAATGGTGTAGCCTGTATACTCCCTCTGATCTTTTATATTCTGAAAATCAAGTCCTTCATCCTTTATAGAAATAATAGAGGCGCTTCTCCGGCTGTCGCCCGGGGCGTAGGCATTCCAAAGCTTAGGGTTCACGGTTGCGCCTCCCCAGCCCATTCCATACGGGTAAATATTCTGGATACGGATACCGAACATTACCATCCAGTTATTGCCATCCACATTGCCATTCCAATCACTGGTGTAGGTATACTTGATGGCAAACACGGTTTCCTTATTATCCTCTCCCACGTAATTATTGAGAGAGGCAGCAGGCCATAAATTGGCAAATTTGTCAACCAGCCCGAATCCTCCGTTGTTAATAACATCTTCCAGGTAAGCAAGTGCCTGTGCTTTTGACACCTCTCCTACTAGGTCTGCTTTGCTATATGCGCCGGTGTAGTAAAGGAACACACGGCCTATCAAAGATTCAGCGGCCCATTTGGTTACCCGCCCGCGGGTGGAAGCATCCTGGCTGCCGTAACTGGTGGCGGGAAGATTGGCTGCCGCAAATTTCAGATCATCTGTAATGAGCTTGTAAACACTGTCTACACCAGTCTGGGGTACATTATCGGTAGTAGGTTTTGTGATCAATGGAATATTGCCCCACAGCCTCACCATATCAAAATAGCAGTATGCACGTATAAACCTTGTTTCCGCTTCATAGGTCTTGCGTAAATCGTCATTTCCTTTCCAATCCACCCCGTCCATGTGCAGCAAAAGCATGTTGGCGCGGTAAATAGCCTTGTAATAAAGGCTCCAGCTATCGCCAAACATATTCTGATCAGAAGGTGAGCGGAGCTTGTCAAATTCATCCATCATCTGAAAACCGAATCCGTCCGCATTGCCGGTGCCCCCGAAGGTTTCATCCGACATCACCACAGATGCCACAGGAAAAGCAACACCACCTGACCAAACACGCTGCAATCCATCATATACGCCTACCAGCGCTTTCCAGGCATCATCCGGTGTTTTGTAAAAGTTCTGTTCTGTGGCGGATGTTACATCTTCCGTATCCAGGAAGCTTTTACTACAGGCTACCAATGATAACAATGCAGTAAACAGTATATATACTTTTAAGTTTTTCATTGCTGATTCATTTTAAATTTAAAAGCGGATGTTTGCCCCAACCATGTATGTTCTGGGCCTGGGATAATATCCAATGTCCACCCCGGATGAAAAGCCTTCATTATATCCAACTTCCGGATCCATTCCTTTGTAACCGGTAATAGTGAAAGCATTCAGCACAGAAGCATATACTCTTAGCTTGCCCAGGTAGCTTTTCTTAACAAGGTTTGCAAAATCATATCCAAGCGTGATGGTGCTGATACGAAGATATTTTCCATCATAGATGTACAGGTCTGAGAATTGCGCCCAGTTAACGCCATCTTCCGTTACGCGGGGAATTCTGTTGGATGTTCCCGGACCATGCCAGCGTTCCAGGATCTGTGTAGTATAATTACCAAAGCCACCCGGGCCTCTCCAGGACTGCACCAGCTGGTTGCCGGAAACACCGGATGCCTGTATAAACAGATCAAAACCTTTATAGCCCAGCGCTACGTTAAAACCAAATGTGAGATTCGGGTTAGGATCACCGATCTTAGTTTTGTCATTAGCATCAATGGCTCCATCGCCGTTCAGATCAACATAACGAACATCCCCTGGCTGGGCGGTAGGCTGAATGGGGGTACCGGTTTTGCCTTTATAGGCCTGCACGTCTTCCGCCGTTTGAAAAATGCCGTCCGTTTTATATCCCCAGAAATAACCTACCGGCTCACCGTTTGCCGCCCGGTAAAACTCACCCGCATTGGCATACAGCACATTGGTATTGCCATGCAGCACATGATCATTTGTGGGAATATTTCCTATCCTGTTCCTGTTATAAGCGCCGTTCACACCAATTGAATAATTGAAGTTCTTACCAATGCTGTTCTGGTAATTTAGTGCCAGCTCAACGCCTTTATTCGTTACATCCCCCCCGTTGATCAGCGGCGCATCGGCGCCGGCAGTAGCCAGAATAGGCACGGTAATTAACCAGTCCTTTGTTTTCTTGTTGTAATAGTCAAAAGTTATGTTCAGGTTTTTCAGCACAGTAGCATCAAAGCCGATATTGGTCTGCTCGGAGGTTTCCCATTTTACATTAGGATTTGCGATACGGCTTGGGAAGGCGCCCTGCGTATTTGCCCCTTCAACGGGTCCGAAGATATAGGCCGTATTACTGAAGCTGATAGGAGATAAATATTGATATGCCGCTACATTCTGATTACCTACCCGGCCCCAGCTGCCGCGGATCTTCAGGAAATTCAGCCAATGAGCGCCCTGCATAAAGCTTTCCATAGAGGTAACCCATCCTGCGGACACTGAAGGGAAATATCCCCAGCGATGACCGGGTGCAAATCTTGATGACCCATCAGATCTGAAGGTGATATTCAGCAGATATTTTTCGCGGAAATCGTATTGCAGCCGCCCGAAATAAGACAGCAAAGCATTTTCAGTGGGGCCCCCGCCAACACTCATATAGGGTGCACCCCTGTTCACATTCTGGGCTACGGAAAGGTAAGCATGCTGCAGATCGGCCACACGCAGGTACCAGTTATTACCATTCATACCCACTGTTTTTGCTTTCAGCGAAGAGCTGCCGGCCATTACGCTGAAGTGGTGATCAGTGGCCACATTGAAATCATAGCTCAGCAAATTATCGAACTGAATGGTTTGCCCGTTACCCATTGACTGGCTTACCTTGGAAGTGTCATTAAACGCATAAATAGAGAGGTGATAAACCGGCGTATAACCATGGCTTTGATTAGAGGTATAATTTAAACCCAGGCTGGAGCGGAATTTTAATCCCTTAATGGGTTCAGCTTGTATATATACATCGCCAAACAAACCCTGTGTGCTGTTCCGGTTGCGCGTAGTGTAATCCATTACCGCATAAGGGTTGGATTCTGTATTGTTCCATGCCTGGTCCGGTTTTCCCGGATACCAGCCTTTCTGGTCACTGCTGAAATAATTGCCGTTCGCATCATACATGGGCAGGAAAGGGCTTGTACTAAAAGACGAACGTAAGGTGTTATTGTACTGGCCATCCACTAAGATCCCATGATTGTTCTGGTAATTGAACGTAAGATGCTCGCCTATTTTGATGATATTCTGGTATAAGTTGTGATCTGAGTTTATCCTGAACGTATAGCGCTCGAAGTTAGAAATATTGGAGCCGCCTACAATACCGCCCTGACCTGTATATCCCAGTGAAAGAGAATAGGCGGAGCCTGCACCGCCGCCCTGTACGCCCAGCACATAGTTCTGGGTAGGTACATTGCTCTTAAACATCTGATCCATCCAGCTGGTATTTACGGGCAAATTGTTCACTACATCATTGCTGAAGTAAGGCGCTTTACCTGAGTTAACAGCCGCTTCATTTATAATGATGGCATACTCTTTTGCATTCAGCAGCTTTGCTTTACGTGCAACGTTCTGGGCGCCGTAAAAAACATCCAGGGTAACCTGTGCTTTCTGATTGTTCTTCCCTGAGCGGGTGGTAACCAGGATAACGCCATTGGCCGCCTGTGATCCGTAAATAGCAGCGGAAGCAGCATCCTTGAGGATGTCTATGGATTCAATGTCGGCAGGATTCAGGTATGAAATGTCACCGGTTTGAACACCATCAACAATATACAGCGGAGAAAAATTGCCCACCGTACCCTTACCACGGATAATAACATTCATGCCGGAACCGGGCTGGCCTGAATAAGAGGTGATCTGCACACCGGGCGCCTGCCCCTGCAAAGCCTGCAGCGCATTGGTAGTATTCTGCTTTTGAATATCGGTGCCTTTTACCTGTATATTGGCGCCTGTTACCAGCTTTTTCTTCTGTGTGCCGTAACCGATCACCACTACATTCTCCAGCTGGTTCTCCGATTCCTGCAGCTGGATCCTTAACTCCGGTGATTCAACCTTCACCTCCTTTGCAACGAACCCTACTGAAGTGATCACCAGCACATCGCCGGTGGATGCATTAATGGAAAACTTTCCTGATTCATCCGCAATGGCGGCGGTTTGTGTGTTCTTCACATTAACCGACGCACCCGGAACCGGGGCGGATGTGCTTTGGCTGGTGATGGTTCCACTCACTTTTGCAGTTTGTGCAAAGGCATTTTTGCTTAGGGTAAAAATCATAATTGTCCCCCATAACAGCAATATTCGCAAGCGAATAATCTTAGCTGACTTCATACGTGTGAATTTAAAATTGGCTATTTTTTATGTTTAGATGTTTCCCTTCATAGATCACTTCTTTATCGCATGCTGTATCAAGATCCAGGCGCCTGGTTTTATCAGGCGCTATCATATTTATACGGAAGGTTCTTTTTTGCAGCATCCCGTTGAACGATCCCTTCCGGTCGCCGATGGTAACAGTTCCTGTTGCTTCATTATACTGTACCGGGATGATGGAAAAAGCGCCTTTTTCATAATTGTAATTGGCTCCTTCATCTTCATACAGGTTAAAGGATGCATCCGCACCTGTGTAAATGTTTAAGGTGATGGTATCGGGCTTTTTTTCTGTGGTGTATTGCAATTCAGGCCCGAAAGGCAGGATGGATCCGGCTTTTACAAACAGCGGCATCCGTTCATAAGGCGCTCCGGCAATAATTTTCTGACCACCGGCATACCATTTCCCCGAATAGAGATCATACCAGCCGGCACATTGAGGCAGGTACAGGGCACGTTCCGTTTTTCTGTATTCATAAACAGGATTTACCAGCAGCGCAGGGCCGAACATATATTGATCCCCGATGTTCAGCACAGCGGTATCTGCTGCAAAGTCCATTGCAAGGCCCCGCATAATCGTATAGTCATTATGGTAGCCCCACCCTGCCAGCGAATAGATATAGGGAAGTAAACGGTAACGCAGCTTATCGTAATAGAGAAAACTTTTATAGGCAGGATGGTCCTCCGGGGCAGTATTAAATACCTCGCGGTAAGGGAATTGCCCATGGGAACGGAACAAAGGAGCAAATGCGCCAAACTGCGACCAGCGGGTCGCCAGCTCCCTCCACTCTTCCAGGTGTTCGCTATCCGGCTTTTCAAATTTTCCGGGCACCACAAAACCGCCTATATCCATAGTCCAATAGGGAAGCCCTGACATAGAGAAATTCACCCCTGCGGTTATCTGCGCTTTCATATCCTGCCAGGTGGAACCAATATCACCGCTCCATATGGCTGCGGCATAACGCTGTGAACCTGCAAAGCCGGAGCGCGTGAGTAAAAACACCCTCTTATCCGGATCCGTTGAACGCTGCCCTTCATAGATCCCTTTTGCATTTTGCAGGGGATAGGCATTCAGAAATTCGGCTGCACTGCCTAAAGCAGTGGGTGTCATTTGCAGCTTTCTTTTATCCGGGCTTACATTGGAGAGAATGTCCGGCTCACTGGCATCCATCCACCATGCGTCAATGCCTTTACTATAGATCTTATCATTGATCAGGTTCCAGAATCCTTTCCGGGCATCCCTGTTAAAGGCATCGTAAAAAGTAGATACATATCCCGCGCCGATCCAGTCTTTTTGCCGGTCGGCTATATTCCTTTTATACAACCATCCGTTCTTATCAAACTCGTTGTACGCTGAGATGCCGTCATAAAATTTAGGCCACACCGATATCATGATGCGGGTGTTATATTTTTTATGCAGCACATCGATCATACTGTCGGGAGAAGGAAAACGTTTTTCATCGAATTCCTGGCTGCCCCATTCGGCTTCCTTCCAATAGCTCCAGTCCAGCACAATATTGTCAATAGGGATCTTTCTCTTGCGGAATTCATCAACCGTGGTAAGGATCTCATCCTGTGTTTTATATCGTTCCCTGCTTTGCCAGAAACCCAATGCCCATTTCGGCACTATAGGTGCTTTACCGGTAAGATCCCGGTAACCGGAGATCACCTCATCCATATTATTACCATAAACGAAGTAGTAATCAACCTGTTTGCCGGCTTCGGAACAAAAGCCAAAACTGTTTTGCTCTTCTTCGCTCAATGGCTCCTGCCATTTCAAAGAAAGATAGGATTCGCCGCCTTCAGGGATCCATTCAATTTTAACAGGTATTTTCTCTCCTTTTTTGAAATCCCAGGGCACCAATGCAGATGCGGGGTTCCAGGCTTTGCGCCAGCGGTCTAAAACCAGCTTTCCATCCAGCCACACTTTCAGGGAACCACCATAGGTGAACCGGAACTGGTGAAGGCCCGACAGATGGCTGGCAAGGCTCCCTTCCCAGCTTACCATGCCCGTAGCAGGCGTAAATTCCCGGGGTAGCTGGATCTTTGAGTCTCCCAGGAACTCCATATTAATGTTTGCCTCTGCCCTCTCCGTACTTATCTCTTTGGGGTTATGCGTATTGTTGATGTACGAAGCTGTAAGCCAGCCCGGCTCCCCCTGCTTTGAAAAAAGCTGCATGGAGGAAAGCGGGTGAAGGGGCCTTACATCGCCGGCCCTGGTCAGGGAATAATTATCCCACAGAATGCCATAATTTTTACTGGAGATCAAAAATGGAATGGCTACTTCGGTATTGTTCTGGAAAAAAGTAACCTGCTGCCCCCGGTAATTCATGATACCGTCCTGGTGCTGGCCCAATCCGTACCATGCATCATTGCCCGTGGTCTGAAAGGTTTGCGTGAGCGTGTAAGACCGTTTGCCGTCAAATACTACGGATTGAAAATTCCTTCCTAACGGCTGTTTTTCAGCCAGTATTTTTTTGCCGGTAAGATCCGTGAACGTAACGGCCCCGGTTTTACGGTCGATAGTAGCGATTAATCTGGAGGTTTTGAGTGTGAGGCTTTCTTTAGAAGGGATCACATTCCAGGTAAGTCCGGGCTTTTTATTGTAAACCGTGATCAGGCTGTTACCAGGAGCTATTTCCTTTCCGGGAGCTGCGATCACTCTTATAATATTATCCGCAATCACTTCCAGCTTTACGGCATTCGGTGCGCCCGTCAGCAAAGGATCTGTAAAAAGCATTACGCCATCAGGAAGTTTGACATAGGCGGGCGGAACTGCCAATAAGTCATTCAAAAACGCAGAAGCCAACAGGCTAAACAGCAGCAATCTCAAGTTCATACACGTGGATTAGAATGCTGTAAAGCTATTACCTGGCCGTTTGAAAGCAGGCGGTTGAATGTTTCAAACTAGGGGGTTAAATGTTACAAAGAGCTGATTTTCATTGCCATCTTTTTGACAGAGAGGAAACTAATTATCTCTATTCTTAATATTTGTTATGTATTGTGAGGGTAACATATTAAACTCTTCCTTGAAAAATTTGGAGAAGATCTTGGGATCATTGAATCCTACCTCATATGCAATTTCGGCAATTGACATTCCGCTTTTATCCATTAGCTGGGCTGCCCTTTTCAAACGGATGGAACGGATAAACTCCAGGGGCGACCTTCCGGTAAGCGAAACTATCTTTCTATAAAAGGTAACACGGCTCATGCACATCTCGCGGCTAAGATCTTCCACCGAAAAATCCGGGTTATCTATTTGCTTTTCAACGGCTTCCAATGCCTGTTTCAGGAATTTCTCGTCCACAGGGGTGATGGTAACCTCTCCGGGATTCACCTCAATCTGCTTCTGGAACCTTTTCTGCAATAATTTTTGCTGTGCCAGCAGGTTATTGATGCGGGAAGCCAGGATCTCAAAGGTGAAAGGCTTGGTAATGTAATCGTTCACACCTGCTTTCAACCCTTCCAGCTGTTTCTCTTCACTTCCCATGGCGGTAAGCAACACAACGGGAATATGGGCCGTGAGCGTTTCGGTCTTAATTTTTCTGGCCAGCTCAACCCCGTCCATTAAAGGCATCATAATGTCGCTCACCACCAGGTCAGGGTTTAGCTGCTTTATTTTTTCCCAGCCTTCCTTTCCGTTCGTGGCTTCCTCTATATGATATTGTCCTTTCAGGTTGTCCTTTAAATAAAAGCGCAGGTCCTCATTGTCTTCCACTATGAGTATGGTTTTCCGCTTATCGCCCTTTTTACTTTCTTCTACTACTATGGATTCTCCAATTTCTGCCGGTAAAGGGGCGGTCGCAGCCCGGGCTGAAGGTTCATAAATTTTCCTGGCAGGAAGCAGCACGGTAAAACAGGTGCCCTGATCCGGCTCGCTTTTTACAGTGATGATCCCGTTATGTAATTTCACAAACTCTTTTGTAATAGCCAGGCCGATCCCGGTTCCCTGGTTCACCATGCTTTCCGGCACCTCTGTTTGAAAGAAGCGTTCAAAGATCTTTTCGTGCTGGCTGGCCGGGATACCGATACCGGTATCTTTTACTTCAATGGCAAGGGTTCCATCCCCTTCATTATTTACCGGCGGCTTATAAATAAGGTTAATGCTCACCGCGCCGTTATCATGCGTATATTTAAAGGCATTGGAAAGCAGGTTGAAGAGGATCTTTTCAATCTTATCCTTATCGAAATAAATTTCCAGGCTGTCAATGTTAGCGGAGAATGAAAATTGGATCTTTTTCTTTTCCGCAATATCCGCAAACGAACGGCTGATTTCCCCGCTAAACCCGATAATGTCGCCTATGGCAGGATGTAATCTTACTTCCTGCACTTCCATCTTCCTGAAATCCAGCAGCTGGTTTACCAGGTTCAGTAAGCGTTTTGCGTTACGCTGCACCAGGTTTAATTGCTTTGCCTGCTCTTCATCCGTAGTATGCTTAATGATCTTGTCCAATGGGGCAATGATCAGGCTTAACGGTGTGCGGAATTCATGGCTTACATTGGTAAAGAATTTTGTCTTTAACTGTTCCAGCGCATGCGCCCTTTCTGCTTCCCTTCGCTGCTGCTGCACTTCAAAGCGCATGCGTATCCGGTCTAATGTAATACGCCGGGCAAGTAAGAACAATCCCGCCATGATCAACAGATATATAATGTATGCAAGAGGAGTTCGCCAGAACGGCGGCTCAATATTGATCCGCAAAGCCTTAATGCTACTCCAGGAACCATCCCGGCCTAAAACCTTTACTTTAAAAACATAATGACCGGGATTAAGGTTAGTGTAAGTAACCCTTCTTTGGCTGCCATCTGCATAAAACCAGTCTGTATTAAACCCTTCCAGCATGTATGCATACTTATTAGATGCATTGCCGCCAAAATCAAGGGAAGCAAATTCAATAGAGAAAACGTTCTCTTTATGTTTCAGGTCAATGTGCTGCAGCCTTGGCAAAGCTTGTGGCAGCAGGGTCCTGTTATTGATCCGCTCACCCGGCGCCACTTCTTTATTTAGGATCTGTAAACCGGTAAAAACAATTTTAGGATGGTAGGCTGGCTTTTTTATGTTATCCGGATCAATAATATTAAACCCAAAGGGACCACCAAAGATCAACTCACCCGCCCGTGTTCTGAGCGCTGCATTTTCATTAAATTCACGGTTCTGCAGGTTGTTCGTCTCGTCGTACCTGATAACAGAAAAAGTAAGTCCGCTGTTCGTTTGCTTTGGAATGGCATTACACAAACCATTGGGCGTAGAAAGCCAGAATGTCTGATGATCGTCTTCAAGAAGATCCAGGACCATGTTATCGGGCAAACCATCTGAGGTAGTGAAGATCTGAAATTCTTTTGTCCGTTCATTAAACAAATTCAAACCGTCCCCCGTTCCCACCCAGATCCGTCCCTTGCTGTCTTCCATAATACAGGAAACAATATTGTTGCTTAAACTATTTTTGTTGTTTGTATGCTGATAAAAGACCGGAATGCTTTTATTCTTTTCAAAAACGGCCACCCCGGCATTTGTACCGATCCATAAATTACCCTTTCTGTCCTGCAGGATGTTGAAAATATAATCGGAAAGTGCGCCTCCTGCCTGGCCTTTATAATGGTCAAACTTGTTTGTACTCCTGTTAAAACGATTCAGGCCGCCGCCCAAAGTACCGATCCATAAATTCTGGTCCCGGTCCTCAAATATTTCCCAAACCCTGTTGTCTCCCAAACTTAAAGAATCATGATCGTCATGCCGGTAGTGTGTAAACTTCTTTCCGTCAAAGCTGTCAAGGCCTCCCAGGTAAGTTCCAATCCAGAGTATACCTGTATGGTCGATCCACAAGCTTACAATTACATTACCCGTCAGGCTGTTTTGGTTGTTTGGATCGTGCTGATACTGTTTAAAAGTATTGCTCTTCCTGTCAAAATAAATGAGTCCCCCGCCATTGGTCCCGATCCAGATATTACCCAGCCTGTCTTCAACAAAACGGTTTACATCATCGTATTGAAGGCTTTTTGCATTCATTTCCTGGTGATGATAATATGGAAATTGTACGATGTTGCTGTTTAAATAATTTACCCCCTGCTTATAGGTTCCCAGCCATATAATGCCGTTATCGTCTTTATAGATCGTGTTGATGCTGTTCTGGCTCAGGCTTTTAGGATCCAGGGGATCATTCAGCAGGTAGCTGGTTTGAAAGCTGTTCTTCTTATCGATCAGGGCTACTCCTCCATGGTCGGTTCCTATCCAGATCAAACCATTATTATCCTGAATGATCTGGCTTACTACTTCTGAAATCAGCCTGGCCGGAGAGGAATTTTTATTAAACTGCCTGACCGTATTATCCTGCGGATGAAAAAGAAAAGCTCCATAGGTGTAGCACCAGATCCAAACATCTCCATCATTGTCTATAAAAAGGCTATTGGAATTATTTCCTTTATGCTGATCCTGCAATGCAGTGCTGGAGAATATAACCTTATCCAATGCGATGTCATATTCCTGCAAAAATCCATTTTGATATACGATCCATAACTTCCCGTCTTTTGTTTCTTTAACGGAAGTGATCCTTCCAGGAGAATGGAGGGTGTCCTGGTACCTGAATGGCTTTACTCTTTTATCAGTAGCTGAATATAAATATAAACCCAGGTCATTGTAAAGGAACCAGCATCTGTCGTCATTCCCTTTCACGACACCCGCAATCACTCCCCGAGGTAACCCCAGCATCTGTAAATAGTTAAAATAGTCCGCATCAAACTTTTCTGTGTCTGGATTATAAATACAAGCCCCTCCTCCTGTCGACACCCACATCTTTCTGTCAGGAAGCTCATACAGCGCCAGGACATTATTATTCTTTAGCGAAGAGCTGTCACTGTGATTTTGACGGAATATCCTGCACATATATCCATCATAGCGGTTAAGTCCGGCCGCGGTACCAAACCATAAAAAGCCATCCGGATCTTTTAATGCTGCATTCACCTGGTTGTGTGAAAGCCCGCCGTGCATATCAAGCCTGGAGAAATTATAATGGTCCCGTTGTGCAAAAGCCAAAGCCGGCAGCAGCAGTAAACCAATTGAGATAAAAAAACGTATTAAAAATTTAAGATGGCTCAAAACAGACTGTTCATTTTAAGTTCATTGTTCAAAAACCCCATCATAGGAAGGAAAACCGGTAACAGCTCCCCGTTTGCAGCTGAAATTTCAGCCGGACTCCAAATATAATTGATAACTGGGAATTATCAACCCTGAGTTCTGAAGATGCCTACGCAAGGGACATGATAGGTCGGATACGCCAAAATGAAAGATACATGTGCAAACGAACATGTAGATTTAAATGGTAGCGGGTTTTTCGTATTTTGCAACTACGCAACCAACGCACTTAACATCAATGACATTCAGTTTTTCCTCTACTCCTGGTTTCGATTTTCTGACACAGTTTGCCCGCCATATCGGCGCACCAGTGCATAATGACCTGATGACAATGCCCGCGCAGCTGGGACAGGGATACATCCGCAAGCTCACGTTCGGCCCGGAGTTCAAGATCACGATCCATCATTATTTACTCCAGGAAGATCTCATCATCAAACGCAATTCATCCGGGCTGGGAAATGAGCTGATCACCGTGTTTTTTTACAGCAATGAACAGTCACTTGGAATTGCTTTTAATGATAATCCCCTGGTACTTTTCTCCAACCGCGATGATTCAGCTATCCAGGTAACTTCCAACGATCTTAGCTCCGTCATACGCTTTCCCGCAAATCATTATATTAATTATGTGGTGGTGGCCATTACACCGTCCTATTTAACGGCATTATTAGCCGTTAAAGATCCCAATTCAGTACTACAAACAATTACCGGCAGCGGTAATTCCTTTCTTTTCTTTGAAAGCATGACCGCCGAAACAAAGCTGCTCCTTAAAAATATTGCCGCGGTGAATATGAATGATAACCTGAGCCGCTTCTACATGCAGATCAAAGTACAGGAACTGCTTTACCTGATTTTTCATCAGCTGTCTTCGCGTGAAAGTGCAGCGTATCAAAGCATCAATAGTGCAGATGCGGAAAGATTGCTGCATATCCGCAATGAGATCCTCAGCGATCTGAGTGTGCCACCCGTGCTGCGTGAGCTGGCACAAATTGCCGCTATGAGCGAAACCAAGCTTAAACAGCTTTTCAAACAAACTTTTGGCAGCACTGTCTATAATTACTATCAGCAGGCGCGGATGGAAGAAGCGGCCTTCCTGTTAAAGCAAGGCAAGCGTTCCGTTGCGGAGGTGGGCTATGAGCTGGGATTTTCCAACCTGAGCCACTTCAGCCGGCTGTTTGAAAAACATTATGGCCTCAACCCCAAACGATTTTCCACCCAATCCTAACCCCTCCACCGGATCCGACTGATTTTGCGTCTTTTTGCGCTATTATCAGCTCACCATAAGCCGCAACTTTGCTATGTCAAACAACACATAGCAAGATGAAAAAGTTATTCCTGCCGTTCCATAACGGCGCACTACAATTAAAAAACCACATCGTAATGGCTCCGATGACCCGGAGCCGGGCCCTGAACAATATACCCAATGCACTCATGGCCACCTATTACAAACAGCGTTCAGGCGCCGGGCTGATTGTTACGGAAGGCACATCGCCCAGCCCTGAAGGATTAGGCTACCCGCGTATTCCAGGCATTTTTTCTGAGGCACAGGTGGAGGGCTGGAAAGCTGTAACCAGAACGGTGCATGAAAACGGTTCCAGGATCTTTTTACAGCTGATGCATACCGGCAGGATTGCCCATGCTTCCAATTTGCCGGAAGGCTATCAGCCGGTTGGTATGTCGGACATTAAAGCAGCCGGTGAGATCTATACAGATACCGGCCTGAAGGAATATTCCGTGCCTGCAGCGCTGGATGCCCGGGGTATTGACCGCGTGATCCATGATCATGTTAAGGCCGCGGAAAATGCCATAGCGGCTGGCTTTGACGGTATAGAGCTGCACGGTGCCCACGGCTACCTGCTGGAGCAATCATTAAACCCGCATATAAACAATCGTAACGATCACTATGGCGGATCGATCGAAAACCGCAGCCGCTTAACGCTGGAGATTGCAGAAAAGATCGCAGCTGCCATCGGCGCAGAAAAGGTAGGTCTGCGCATCTCACCATTCTTAACATCGAACGATATGCCGGCGTATGAAGAGGCGGAAGTACATCAAACCTATGTTCACCTGGCCGCTGAATTAAACCGTCTGGGCATCGCTTACCTCCATATCTCCAATAACCCGGGCATCCCGGAGAAAACACACCAGGCTATACGAAACACCTTTTCAAAGGTGCTGATCTACTGTAACGGATTAACCGCAGAAACCGCGGAAGCAATGTTACAGGACGGAACAGCAGACCTGGTGGCCTTTGGCAGGAGCTTCCTTTCAAATCCCGACTTTATAAAACGGATGGAAAAAAACGAGCCCGTGAATGAAATTGATTATGCAAACCTGTATACCCCCGGTGAAGCAGGGTATACAGATTATCCGGTACTTAATTATTAATCCCCACACAAAACATAAAGCACCATGAAAATTACAACAACAGGCTCATTAGGAAATGTAGCCAAACCATTAGTAAAAAAGCTGGTAGCAGCAGGACACCAGGTAACCGTTATAACTACCAAGGCTGAACGCAAAGACGAAATTGAGGCTTTAGGTGCAGCAGCGGCCGTAGGATCTATCAGTGACGCATCATTCTTAACCGGTGCTTTCAGTGGCGCCGATGCAGTTTATGCCATGATGCCGCCCTCAATGGGCCCCTCAAACATGATCCAGAACATTGCAGATGCAGGGCAGGCTTATGCCCAGGCCATTAAGGCCGCGGGTGTACCCCGTGTGGTTATGCTGAGCAGTATTGGTGCGGATGCCGCTGAAGGCACAGGTCCTGTACAGGGCGTGCACCGCGTAGAAAAAATATTCCGGGAGCTGTCCGGTGTGAACATCACTATCCTGAGATCGGGCTTTTTCTACGTTAACTTTTTCAGGGATATACCACTGATCAAAAATATGAACCTCTTCGGTAATAATTACAGCGGAGATGACCAGCTTGCGCTGACACATCCCGATGATATCGCTGCGGCTGCAGCAGAGGAGCTACAGGCAAAAGGAAATGGCTTCGAGGTTAAGTATATCATCAGTGATATCTCGACCGGAAACAAGATCGCCGCCCTGTTTGGCCCGGCAATCGGGAAACCGGAATTGACCTGGACCGCTATTCCTGATGAACAGCTGAAACAAGGTATGCTGTCTGCCGGATTACCGCCTGAATTAGCTGGTCTGATCACGGAACTGGGCCAAGGTGTAAGAGCCGGTATTGTTACAAAAGACTTTTTTGCCACTGGTGGAAAAGCGAGCGGCCGGATTAAACTTGAACAATTCGTTGAAGAGTTTAAGAACAGATATCAGCAGGCTTAACAATGTACATATCAAAAAATATACTAGCCGGCCGGGGTCTCCTGACCGGCTTTTCTAATATTGTTCAATGTTTTGACGAATCGTACCAATATATAAAAGGCATCGCAACAGGTGATACAATTTCTTTTAAAACCCATAGTATTTTGATCTCATTATTTATATTTGGATTTAGTAATTATGAGATCCTCCGGTTATATTGCTTTGCTGAGCTTACTATTCCAGGTTACCATTTCCTCCTGTTATGGACAACATTATTTTAAGCATTACCAGGTAGATGATGGGTTAGTGCACAATTCTGTAACCGCTGTAATACAGGACAGTACCGGTTTAATATGGGTAGGAACACGTGGTGGGCTGAACCGTTTTGATGGATACTCTTTTAAAGCCTACAAAAACAATAATGATAAATTCGGCAGCTTAGGGAATGATGTTATTAACTGTATAGCCGAGGATAAAAACAGGATGATCTGGATAGCTACCGGCAAAGGCATTTTTAAATATAACCCCTACCAGGAAGTGCTCACTGAGCTGGAAACCGTCCCGAAAGAATATACCAACAATATTGTAATAGACAAGGATAATAACCTGTGGTTCCTCATTCAGTTCTCCCTGTATAAATACATACAGGCAGAGAACAGGGTTGAGGATTTAAAAATAAAGGCATCCTGTATTGCGCTGGATTCAAATATGAATTTATGGATGGGAGATAATGATGGCAATATTCATATTTACAACCCAAAAACAAAGCCTGCCACCAGGATAAGGATCATTAATAAAAATTTACCCGCAAATGCCCGGTCTATCAGCAAAATATACCCCATCCGTAATAACGAACTATTGATAGGTTGTTTTAAGCAGGGATTAAAAAGCTATGATACTAAAACCGGCATCGTTAAATCCTTATCACTGGATGCTGATAAAAATAAAGACATATTTGTCCGGGACATTACAGCGGGTAACGATGGGCAATACTGGATCGCTACTGAATCGGGAATTTATATTTACGACTATGCCACCCATAAGAGCATAAGCCTGAGAAAACGGCCAGGCGACCCTTATGCCCTGGCAGACAATGCTGTTTATGCAATATGCAGGGATAACCAGGGAGGGATGTGGGCAGGTACCTTTTTTGGCGGGTTAAATTATTATTCAAAGGTCAATGCGCGATTTGAAAAGTACTATCCGCTGCCGGGAACTAATGCTATTTCAGGAAATGCGGTAAGAGAGATCTGTTCTGACAGCAGCGGCCACTTATGGATCGGCACCGAAGATGCCGGTATCAGCAAACTGGATTTAAAAACAGGAATATTTACAAACTACACCGCTACCGGCAAAAAAGGAAGTATCTCTTACGATAATATACATGGGCTGTTTTCCCGGGGGAATGAGTTATTTATCGGCCCTTTTTTACAGGGCATGGAAATAATGGACGTGCGTACTGGCTTGGTTACAGACCGGTTTAAGCTTATTGGTGACAGCACCGGCCCGGTAAGCGATTTTGTGATCTCATTCTACCGGACAAAAAACAATAAGCTGCTGGTGGGTACGGCCTATCGTAATGCCGGGCTGTTTGAGTATGATGCACATCACAAAACATTCAAGCGTATTAGCCAGATACCATACAACACTTATATTTACGATATATTTGAAGACTCAGGGGGGAATATCTGGACAGGCAGCGTAAAGGAAGGTGCATTTTATTATAACCCTGCAACCGGCCGGCGCGGGAACTTACATTTTAGCGATACCACCAGGGGAAAGACCATTAACGAATTTCCTGTGTACAATATTTTTGAAGACAGCAACCATGCTCTATGGTTTGCAACAACCGGCTGTGGCCTTATAAAACTAAGCCCCGACCGGAAAACTATTAAAAGATATACAACCGCAAACGGGCTGCCCAGCAACGTATTGTACAGCATCCTCGAAGACCAGTCAAAACATTTGTGGATCAGCTCATCCAAAGGCCTTATTTGTTTTGACCTGCATACCGGACAGGTAAAAGTGTACACACAGGCCAACGGATTGATAACGGACCAGTTCAACTACAACTCGGCATATAAACATACCGATGGTAAGATGTACTTCGGCTCCGTTAAAGGAATGATTGCTTTTGACCCGGTTTTATTTAACCAAAGGGAGCCTAGCCCGCCTACCTATATTACAGGTTTCCAGATTAATAATACAGAAGCAGTACCCGGCGGGCATAACAGCCCCCTTTCCAAATCTATTTTGTACACAGACACGGTTATATTGAAATACGATCAAAACAATTTTAGTATTGAATTTGCTGCGTTGAACTTTTCGTCGCCCACAGCAACGCGGTACAAATACCTGATGAAAGGCATTGACCAATCCTGGACCTATCTTACTACTAACCGCAAAGCCTATTTTACCGATCTTACCCACGGCACTTATGAATTTATTGTTCACGCTGAAAGCAACACCGGAAGCTGGACGGGCCGGGAGCGGCGGCTATACATCAAGATCCTGCCACCTTTTTGGAAAAGCAATTTCGCTTATATTTTATACCTCCTGCTTTTAGGCACTATTATATTCATCACGGACCGTTTATACCGCCAGTACCTGGAGCGTAGAAATCTGCGGAAGCTGCAGTTATTTGAACATGAAAAGGAAAAGGAAATTTATCAGGCTAAAATCGAATTTTTTACCAATATCACACATGAAATACAAACCCCGCTTACGCTTATAGCGGGGCCTATTGAGTGGCTGAGCAAAAAATTTGACAAGGAACCGGACGTTAAGAAAAGCCTCGCAATAGCTGAAAAGAATACCCGGCGCCTGATAGAGCTGGCCAGCCAGCTACTCGACTTTAGAAAAACTGAAGCGGACCAGTTTAGCCTGAATTTTGTAAAAACAGATATTGCTGTGCTGATAACGGATCTGGTAACGAGCTTTAAAGACCAGGCTGCAAGAAAAAAAATTGATCTGAATGTAGTATTACCGGAGAAACACTTTATGGCTTTTGTAGACAGGGAGGCACTCAGTAAAATATGTACCAACTTAGTGTCGAATGCTGTTAAATATGCAGCCACCACTGCCACGGTTAGTATAAACACGGTCAGCGATTCCGATGAATACTTTACGATCCGGTTTAACAACGATGGAAAAGGCATACCGGAAGATTTCAAAGACCAGATATTTGAGCCTTTTGTGAGAGTTCGTGGAGATGATACACCGGGAACCGGTATAGGGCTATCATTGGCTAAATCGCTCACAGAGCTGCACAACGGCTCCCTGCGATTGATCTCCGGAAAAACTGATTTAGTTATATTTGAACTGCAGCTGCCGATACACCAAAAATTTGAATTTCAATTAAGCAGCTGGAAAAAGATAAAATAGTATGACCGAAAGCATTCTTATTATTGACGATAATGAAGATATCCTGGAGTTCTTATCTGTAGTTTTGGGAGATTCCTACCAGCTGCACCTTGCAACCAACGGAGAAATTGCACAAACCGTTTTAGACAAAGAAATTATTCACCTCATCATATCAGATATCATGATGCCGGGAATTGACGGGTTTGAGCTGTGCCGGCTCATTAAATCCGATGTTGAATACTGCCATATCCCTATCATTTTATTAACGTCTAAAAACACCTACAAGGCCCACATCGAAGGGCTGGAAGTAGGGGCCGATGCTTATATACAAAAGCCCTTCTCATCAGAATTGCTGCAGGTACAGATCGCCAACCTGCTTAAAAACCGCCGTAAGATAAAGGAGCATTTTGCCAGCTCGCCTTTTGAAGATGTAAGGGTAATGGCGCATTCAAAAACAGATGAAGCCTTTTTAAAGAAGCTGGATGAATATATCAGAACAAATATTAAGGACCCGAACATTGACATTGATATGCTTGCCGGACACATGTTCATGAGCCGCACTACCTTATACCGCAAGATCAAATCCTTATCCTCGCTATCCCCCAAAGAGCTAATTGACATCACGCGTCTTAAACAAGCCGCCAGCTTAATTTCCCGGAATGAATTTTCATTTTACGAAATTTCAAAGATGGTCGGTTACAGCTCGCAAAGCCTTTTCAGCCGCAACTTTCAGAAGTATTTTAAAATGTCGCCCATAGAATATTTTGATTCATTACCAAGGGAGTAGGCATAAACTTACACCTCTCCCCTTATTTTTTGTCCTCATCATCAACAGCATCTTCCCATTTCGTCCACATCTCTACGCCAGGTACATAACCGTTATAACCGGGGTTTTGGCTCAGTTTTCCGTAGAGGTTTGCATCAATAGACGATTGAGGAATTGGCCAATAGATATTATATGGCGCTATAGTATAGGATCTGCCCTTAACAGTTACTTTGTGTTTGTTATAATAATTGCTGTAATGTTGTATGCGCTGATACCAGTAACTGTTGTCTGAAAGGGTATTCACGTTATAGGTATTTCCCCATTCATCTGCTTTACCGCTTAAGGCCAGGCTATAGGACATACGGCTTAGCTCCATGTGCCGCCACTCTTCCATCCATAATTCACGGGCACGTTCATTAGCAATATCGCCAATAGTAACAGTAGTGTATAATTGCTGGCATTTTGCTCTTTGTCTTACAATATTTACATCTGCTACAGCTGCGCCTATATTTCCTTTATAAAATTGGGCCTCGGCGCGAAGCAGATAGGTTTCTGCAAGACGGTAACAATACCAGTCGGCCGATCCTCCCCTGTTGTTATTACTCGCAGGATTGCCGATATGATCAGGATCATTTGCAAAAACTTTATAATGCGGCCAGTCGAACCAGCTACGCACCGTATCCGTACACAAAAGCCTGGTGCCATTATAAAGTCTCACGTTTTTACCGAAGTACAGGGCATCTGAAGGGTCATTATATTTCAGCGAATCCATTCTTGCCCAGTTACCTACCCTGCTGTTATGGCGCAGGTCTGCAGTGTCATTAATTCCGTTTACGTTCCAGAGATCATGTTGTGCGAAATAGGTAGGACTGATCATTCCAATACCACGGCCCACAGCTGAGTTAAAATCCAGGTTAACCCGGTAGGAGCTGCTTGATGAAGCGTAACATTGCATAAATTTTCCTGCAGGGGAAACTAATGCAGAAATATTCCACATCGGGCCCCAGTTCCGCATGGTACGCATTTTTATTGCAGCATCTGTATTATCACGGTTGGGCATTGCGAGAATGGCCTCCTTATTTGCCGGGATACATTTGTTCACAGGGCGGTGCAGGTCCCATATCACATTCCGCGTAATATGCCAGGTGGCTTCCAGCGGGCTTTCAAACGTGCCAAATGTAGATGTCATTAATGAATAGCCTGAATTATTAATTAATACATCGGCTTGCGCAATGGCTTTGTCCCACTGACCGGTGGCAAGGTAGCATTTGATCAGCAGCTGGCGGCAGGCGCCTTTATTGATCATTCCTACATAAGCCATTTGGGACTGATCAGGTACCCATTCTACAGCGTTCTCCATATCTTTAGTGATCATTTCCAAAATAGCTTCCCGGCTGGTGCTCTTATAGTTTTGCTTTGGAGTAGATGGGATTTTGGTGATCAATGGAACATTGTTAAACTGAAAACATAAGGCAAGGTAACGGAATGACCTGTGAAAGTAGGCCCTGCCGAGATATTCATGTTTGGTAGCTTCATCCAGGCCGGGAACTTTATCAATATACGAGGTGATCGTATTGGCATACTTAATGCCATTATAAGTTTCTCCCCAGAAATAGCTCAGCATGTTCACATCATTCGTATACATCCCATCTGTTGGCGTAAGGCGTGTAGCCACATCTGCAAAAATGCTTCCGTCGTCCGTTTTACCGGATACCGCCATGTCTGACAACATGTATTCGGTGTTAATGGGAACCGAAATATCCCTTGTCGTAATGTAGCTCCAATAGCTTCTCAAATGCTTGTCACACATCGCTATGGCAGCATCCAGGCCTGACCTGGTAGAGAAAGTAGCTTCAGGCTCATAAAAAGATAAGGGATCCGGCTTAAGATAGCTCTTACTGCAGGCGTTGATCATCACTAATGCAATCGCCACCAGGGATATTTTCGTTGTATAATTATTTTTCATCTGAATATTTTTACTTGATTTTAGCCACGTGTAGTTCGCGTTAGAATGTCAGGTTTAATCCAAGTGTATAGATCCTCGGTGCG
The DNA here is from genome assembly GCF_900109685.1 of Chitinophaga rupis. Taxonomy (GTDB): domain Bacteria; phylum Bacteroidota; class Bacteroidia; order Chitinophagales; family Chitinophagaceae; genus Chitinophaga; species Chitinophaga rupis. Next base: position 201,829 of record NZ_FOBB01000010.1, read on the forward strand.
ATATCACCGGTTTCTATGTCCCAGTAATCCCAGTTCTTATCTTTTTTCCAGACAGTCACATTGCGAACAGTAGCATATAATTTCAGGTTTTCAATCGCTGCCCGTGAAATAAGCCTGTGGGGCATGGTATAACCAATTGTTACATTATCAAGCCTGATAAAAGAACGATCGAATACCCTGTTGGGTGCGGAAACTCCGGAAGGCCCTCTCGCATCCAGCCGCCCAAAAAAATCGCTCGGTTTATCAGGTGTCCAATAGGTTTTTTCATACGTATTGGCATTGTACGTGACCTGCGAAACGCCATTATCCTGGTTCAGGTAAGATGTACTGGTGCTTTTATTACCCCAGTAAGAATAGATGTTGAATGAGAAATTGAAGTTCTTATAGGTAAAATCATTCCGCAATGACCACATAACGGGTGCGGTGGTTTGCCCCAGGAATTCCTTATCCTTATTATTGTAAACTGCTGTTGTAGTTCCGTCCGTATTTTTAATATCATCTGCCGTGTAATTATTAGCTACTTTAGGATCGCCGGGCCGTTGGCCGTATTTGGCAGCTTCAGCTGCCTCATTTACCTGCCATATTCCCGTTACACGGTAGTTCCAGATGGTGCTGATCGGTTGTCCCACAAACCATCCGTTGGATATGTCATCAGATTCTTTTGTGGCTATTATATTTCCATTGGCATCTAACACATCCTCATACTGGTAATAAAGATGCTTAACCGTGTTTTTATATTTCGAGAACCCTAAAGTGGTATTCCAGCTGAAATTGGGTGTTCTTATATTTTGTGCGCTGACTGAAATTTCGAACCCTTTGTTCTGTACTTCCCCTAAATTGGTAGTGATACTGGTAAATCCTGAAAAATCAGGCAACGACTGGCTCATGATCATATTAGTGGTGGGCATGTAATAATAATCGAGCGTAGTGCTGATCCGGTTATTTAAGAAAGCGAGATCCAGCCCGATATTATATGCGGTGGTTTTTTCCCATTGTAAATGAGGATTTGCCATGCGGTCAATCCTTAAGTAATAATACTGGATATAATTACCGTTCGCATCTACGTATCCCTGGGTGGTTGCGCCATTAGCAAGATTGGCCAATGCGATATAAGGATTGGCGAGCGACCTGTTCCCGTTTTGTCCGTAGGACAAACGCAATTTACCATTGCTCAATACATTCCATTTAAAGAATTTTTCATTGGTAAACGTCCAGGCCAAAGCTGCTGAAAAAAAGGTGGCCCGCGGATTCGAAGTACCGAAAGCAGAGTAGCCGTCACGGCGCACAGAGGCCGTTAACATATAACGGTCATCATACGAGTAAAATAAGCGCGCAAGCATACCGTCAGCAGTTTCACGGGAATCGTCCGTGTTAAAACTGCTGTTAAGCGGATCGCCGGTGGCAGTTTCATGGAATCCCAATGCATCACTTGGCAAAATATTACGTGCGTTAATAACATCACTCCAATACTGCCGTTGTTCTGCTTCCTGAACCAGGGTGATATTTACCGTGTGCTTTTCGGCGAAGGTTTTTTCCCAGCTGAGCGTATTATTCAAAGACAGGTCAAAACGTTTTGCCCAGTTCCGGTCTACACCATGATTAATGGGCAGCCAGTCGGGGTTCTCCGCCGATTCAAAATAGCGGTTATAATACCACTGATACCTGGGAGAAACATTGAAAGAGTACTTGATATTAAAAGGCAATTTTACTTTAGCAGAAAAAATGGTATTTAAAACAGTATAACCTCTTTCAAGTTTCATATACTGTTTATTGAAATCAAAATTATACCCTTTGCTGGCCGTCATTTCATCGCCCATAGGATGTATTTCCAGGTTGCCATTCTCGTCTTTGTAAGATGCAAAAGGGCTGTTATTAGTGATCTGCGATCCCCAGTTAACTGCAATATTTCCGTCGGACCGGTCCTGGAAATTAACATTGGCGCTGATATCCAGCCAATCGGTGACCTTGCCATCTACTTTCAGGTTGGAGCGTACTGCCCTGTAATTATCACCTACCACCACTCCCTGGTTAGACAGATAACCTGCTGACAAATAATAATTGATCTTATCACTGGCGCCGGATACGCTGAGGTTATAATCCTGGTTAAAACCGGTACGGAAGCTATGGTCGTACCAATCGAAGCTTTTACCTTTCAGATAGTTATCCAGTGTTGTAAATTGAAGACCTAATCGTCTGGCCCGGATCTCGTTATCAGATGCATTAGGTGGATTCGTTGAATAGGCTCTCCAGTCGTCAATAGTGATCCCATATTTGTTCAGCATTTCACCGGTAGGCATTTCATAGTATCCTGATTTACCCGCTGTTGCCGCTTCTGATATATAAGGCTCATAAGCTCCGGTTGCTGGATTGATGCCATACGTAGCGCCCTTATACCAGTCCTCCCGGTATTGCATATAACCTTCGGGGCCAAAAACCTTCCTGTTTGCAGCCATATCAGCAAGCCCAAAATTGGCCGTCATACTAATGGTAGGCTTCCCTTTCTTCCCTTTTTTTGTGGTTATGATAAGCACCCCGTTCGCTGATTTTGCTCCATAAATTGCAGCTGCTGACGCATCTTTAAGGATATCAATCTGGTCAATATCGTCGGGATTAATTTCAGACAGCTCTCCATAAAAGATCATACCGTCCAGTATCAGCAAAGGATCATTATGCCCGCCATCCGTATAAACCGAACGCTGGCCACGGATCCGTATCGTACCGCCTCCTTTTGCAGAAGCATCAAAGCCTACGCTCACACCGGGTGTTCCGCGTATAATGTCCTGGACCGTTTTAGGATTCTCGTCTGCAATCTTATTTGGGCGGATAGAAGTTATTGCCCCGGTAAGATCTTTTTTCCGCATAGTACCATAACCAATAACAACTACATTGTTTAGGTCGTTGGTAGCCTGTTGCAGTATTATGGTCAAAGGTTTTCCATCCGGTACCATCTCCCTGCTGTTATAACTTACGTGTGATGCTCTCAGGGTTACTCCTTTGCCGGCCTGAATGCTAAAGTTTCCCCATGCATCCGTTTTTGCAATCACGGTTGTTCCCTTAGCGGCGATTGTAACACCAGCTATCCCATTACCCAGGGAATCCGTAACCCGGCCTGTTATGGTCTGATTTTGTGCATGGGCACAAAGGGAAAACAGCAAAAACAATAAGGCCGCGGATAATCCAGGCAGTAAGAACCTCATATGCAGATGAGCGGCCCGGGTTTTCTTGGTTTTTGTATAGTTTTTCTCCATATTGATCATTTAGTCGTTATCGCGATGAAATTTATATGAGCATGTATTTGGTTGATGCACATGGAATACCCGTCTGCCCATTAATGAGCGGAAGGTTCATAATTGGCTGATGCAATCTTATAGTGGTCTACTATTGAGTAATCCCCGCCTCTCTGGGTAATTCATAAGTGGACGCGCCTTTTTCCTTTAGCGGGAAACTGATCAACGTGGTCTATCTCTGTGGAATCATTAATCTTAATATTGTAGTACGAAGTAAAAATTCTTTTTTCGTACGGTTTATTCAACTTTTTGTCGAATCGTTCCAAAATCGTGGAATGCAAAAGGGGAGCTATCAGATCACAGGCAAGGGAACCGGTATTCAGCTAAGCCGTTGGTGTTCCGGCCTTTGTGGAAGACCGTACACACCAACGGCAGCATAAAACTACGCAGCTATTTCCCTAAAAGTGCAGCTGCGCACCACAGATAGGGTGCCTGCCCATGAAGGTCACCCGCATTACGTGGGCGGTCATGATAATACTGCTTATCATTCTTTTTGCCTGTGCCCGTACAAACTTCGGTTACATTATTACGTTCATCAATATACGAGACCATAGTCATCCACGCTTTCCGTGCTGCCGGAGCATACTCAGCTGCATCCAGCCACCCTTGCTGAACGCCTATGATAAATGCATAAGTAAACATTCCTGTACCGGATGTTTCCGGCCAAAAATCTGCTTCATCAATAAGCTGGTTCCACATTCCATTTGGCCTTTGGTGCTCTTTCAGGCTTTTCATCATGGTAAGATAACCTTGCATAATACGCGGGCGGTCTTTATGGTCTTTAGGCAGCTCAAGAAGCAGATCGGGCATACCTACTGCCATCCAGCCAGCTCCTCTTGCCCAATAGTATGGAACATCCGGAGCGTGGTAGAAAAGTCCGTTCGGGCGTTGCAGCTCATCCAGGTATAGTACCATTTCTTTTGCGGCTCTGTCAATATATTTGTGGTCGCCGGTTACTTTATAGGCCTGGATCTGCACAACCGTGATCATATACATATCGTCGATCCACAAACGGGTTTGCCATGAATATCCTTTATCCGCCCAGGCTTTTTCATCCGGCTTCGCATCTTCCGGCACTTCCCACTGAGTATCGGCGTAGGCCAGTCCCATTTTCTTATAGCGTTCGTCTTTTGTTACCTGGTAGAGTTTCAGGGCAATGCTGCCAAACATATTGTAATCCACATGGTTCATGGGCGGCAGTAATGGTTTTTCCCGGGTGAAGAGGGGCTCGAATTTATCCTGTAAAAGTTTGATGAGCTTTTGGTCCCGGGTTTTTACAGCGTAGTCCAAAGCACCGTTCCAGGTGCAGACTTCAGCATAGTGAATGTACCGTCCTGCATAGAGTTCATGTCTGCCGTCCACGAAGTGGTAGGCCAATCGTTTGCCTACGTTGTTGGGGGCAGATCCCTGTGGAAATTGGGTAAGAGAATTTTGCTGGGCAAACAGGAATTGAAAAGATATCATTGCCAGCAACGATAAGAATAGTTTACGCATAACGCTTTTGTTGAACTTATTTAAATTTTAGTAATTATTTCTGAGTTCGTAGCCGTGCGAAGAAATAAAAAATCTTTCTTAGATTTTGTTCAGGTTTTTGTCGATTCGATCCTTTCTACCCGGTTTATGGCAAGACGGCTGTTCCAGCATTTTTCCTTAAATTGCTAAAACCCAAACCCATCATTCCAATCTACTATATTGAAAAAGCAAAAAAACATACTGTCTTTCTGGAAGGACATTGAAATATTTAGTCTGCCGGATGTCCCCCGTGATGCAAAAATTTTGGACTTCAATAAGCCTCTGCCTTGGGAATTGCCTTATGTACCAGAGGCAAACAGCAACTTGAGGCATTTTATTTTCTTAGGAAAACATAGCAAAGAGCACATAGTCAAATTGATCGAAGAACAAGCGGGTTATGAACCAGACGGCGATTTTAAAGAAAAGCCAACCGGGGACACGTGCATGGCTACCCTGATACTGGATGAGCAGGGATGTTTAGTTGCCGAAAATCCGTATTTGCAGGCATCCTACATACACGGTTTGAAATGCCTGCAGGATGGAGTGAGCTTATCAACGCTAAACGATCGTTTATCAGAAGTTCAGGATCAATTTACTGAGCGTCATCCAATCAATCCTGACGCCGAAAACCTGGAAAAAAGCCTGTCACCAGTAATAACAACCGCACATTTAATGAAAGAAATAGAAGTCTTAAATAAGCTGGGTATAAAAGGAATGCCCTGTGAAGAGCAGGTTTATGTGCAATCCATCCGCGTATCCAAGCGTGCAAAAAATGACATTCCTTTTTTGAACAGCTTTTATCTGGACGACCTTCAACAATTGCTCAATACCAAAGAGACTTTCGGTAAGGGGCTCCGTCAATATCTCACAGAGGAAGTAAGTGAAAAGCCGAAAGTTGATTTTCTAAAAGACGTAAATGCTGTATTCGAGGCTTTAAATCCTGCGCAGCTCCCCGCTGGCCGGTGGCCATCCAACCCTTTGTTTAGCCTGTATACAGCCCAACTTGGTGCGGTCAGTACATGTCTCTCTGAACTGGCAGATAGTGGTATTTTGGGAGTCAACGGTCCGCCGGGTACCGGAAAAACTACGCTTTTGTCCGATGTTGTGGCCGAAATAATAGTACAACGTGCTCAGCAACTTATGCAGGTAGGTGTAACAGGTTTGTTTAACAAAGGAACCAAACTGGAAATGGATGATAGATTCGCCTACTATTTTCTCACAAAGAGTAAGATCTTTGATGATGTAGGAATTGTTGTCGCCAGTAACAATAATTCAGCCGTAGAAAATATTTCTAAAGAACTCCCTGACGAACGTAAAATTGACAGGAACACTTTCACAGATGCCAGCTATTTCACAGATCACTCGCAGCAGCTGATTGACGGCAAAAGCTGGGGAGCATTGGCGGCCGCATTGGGCAATGCAGAGAATCGGACTAATTTCAAGGGCAGGTTTTGGTATAAAAATGAGAAGACCTCAGGTTTTCAAGAGTTCCTCAAATCGATATATAGCAATACTGAAGGTGAAGATCGAACACCAGAATATCAGGATTTATTTGATAATACAAAAGCCGAGTTACATGTATTATTGAAAGAGTTCGGGGACTTTAAAAAAGACGCTTCCGATTTTTACCAGATGATTCCGGCCTATTTCGAAGACCGGGAACTGGCAGCTGAAATTAAGGGTAAAATACAAATAGTAATTGAACATCTGCAAAGCATCCATACAGATACACAGTCCCTTCTTCAAAAAATAACAGTTATTGAGAAGGACATCTCTCAGGTACAACACCGTATCCAGTTACACCAGTCTGTGAAACCCCGTTTCTTCTTCTTTAAAAAACTGTTTAACACCGCAGGCTTTAAAAGATGGAACAACCCTTTCCTGTCCTTACTAGCTGAGTACAACAACCTTTCAGATGAACGAGGAGTGTTTCGAAAAAAACTGGATGAGCTGGAAACGAAGATTGATGCAAAAGAAAAAGATAAAAGAAGTTTAGAACAGCAATTAGCAACGATCATTCAGCGCATTACCAACTATAATGACAGGCGCAGGAATCTTCATGAATTTTATGGCATCGATTATAGGAATATTCCGGATGAACATTTATTAGAGGCCCTACAAAGTGATAAGAAGGAATTTCATAAAAGTAACCCATGGTCATCTGCCGGCATTAATAAGCTAAGAAGTGAAATATTTTTAAAGAGCCTGAAATTGCATGAATATGCCGTTTTGTCTAATGCCAAACAGTTTAGGAATAATATTGGTTTGCTGATTGATCTAATGGACGGCAAGGCTGAAGTCAGTGATCGCATTGCGCTCAGTTTATGGCAATCATTCTTCTTTTGCATACCCGTTATTTCCACAACACTGGCCTCTGTTAGCCGTCTGTTCCGTAGCCTTGGAAAAGAAAGTATCGGATGGGTACTGCTTGATGAAGCGGGTCAGGCCACTCCCCAATCCGTGGCAGGCATCATTTACAGAGCGAAGAGAACGGTTATCATTGGCGATCCGTTACAGATCGAGCCGGTAGTCACCATTCCGGGGACCCTTATAAAAATATTGAATGCAACCTACAAAAATGATTTGGTATGGTCGCCATTGAGAAGCTCCGCACAAGTACTTGCTGATCGGGTAACAGCGATAGGCAGTTGGATGGATCAAGGTGGTGATGAGCCGATATGGACAGGATTCCCATTACGTACGCACCGGCGGTGTAACAGCCCGATGTTTGATATTTCTAATGAAATTGCCTACAGTGGTCAAATGGTAAAAGCCATTGACGATGTCCCGTTCGATTGTGCTCTCGGTAATTCTCAATGGTTTGACATAACCGGATCTACCATTAATAAAAAGCATATAGTAAAAGAGGAAATTGATCTGCTCAAAGAAAAGATCCAATTATTAGGAAAACCGGGCGATAGTATATTTGTTATATCCCCTTTTAAGACCGTTGCTGTAGCCTGCATTGAGGCAATATCCAAGATTAATTCCAATGTGCAATGCGGAACAATCCATACCTTCCAGGGTAAGGAAGCCGACATCGTTTTTTTGGTATTGGGCAGTGATCCCGGCAACAATGGCTCCAGAGCCTGGGCTTCAAAGACCCCTAACATGCTCAATGTAGCAGTGACCCGCGCCAGGAGAAAATTTTATGTCATCGGCAGTAAAAAGCATTGGAAGACCCACAAATATTTTAAGGTACTGTCCAGTAGTTTATAGCAATCTCATCCCCTCACTTCTTCTCAGTCCAGATATAGGCCCGCCTGGTTTGGTATTCCATATCCTTATGTGGCCGCCTTTCTATAGCATCAATGACATTAAACCCCGTTTCATAAAGTAATTCCACTATATCATCTGTCTTAAAGAAGAACAGATCAATATCCACTTCTTTATCATGCGCTTTGTCAAAATGAACGATCTCATCTCCCACGTGATAAGAAAATAAAAAATCTCCCCCGGGTTTCAACACCCTGTTTATTTCTCCGAAACAGGTTTTCACCTGGTCAAGCGTAAAATGTACGATTGCATAGAATGCAAGCGCGCTTCCAAGATGCCCTGACGGATAATCGATATTTAACAAGTCCTTTGTTTCAAAATTAATCTGGGGGGAAAGCTTCCGGGCTACACTCACCATCGCAGGCGACAGATCAGTACCAACGATATTTTTCATGCCATTGTCGTACAGGAATTTTGTTGTTTGTCCGGGGCCGCAGCCAAAATCGGCACAGAGTCCCTTGTCTTTATTGGCAGCTGCAAATTCCTTTAGTAACAACCGGTCTACATGTTTTTTGTTGAGCTCATCCCAACGCTCAACCGCGTAGTCATCCGCTACCGTATTATAACAGTGTAACACTTTTTCCTGTGAGTTCATATTATTCCTGGTTTTTCAATACTAAACGGATCTTTACCTCTCCTGTCCGCACCTTTTCTATTGCTTCATTCATTTCAGAGAATGACATAACATCCACCATGCTCTCAATATTATGCCTGGCCGCAAAATCAAGCATCTCCACCATATCCTTGCGGCTCCCCACATAATTTCCATAAATAGTCCGCTGCGCATAATCGTATAGCAGGCCAATGCTGATTGACTGCTTTTTTAAAGGTGAAGCCACTACGCAAAACTTTCCCTGCGGTTTAAGGATCTTCAAAAAAGCATCCAGATCATATTCTACATTCAACGTGGAGATAATAAAATCAAATTTCTTATCTAATTCTGATAGATTACCGGGGCTTGAGCTCAGTATAAATTCAGCTCCCAGCTGGTTAATCATTTCTTTCTTTTCCAAAGAATGGGAAAATGCATAAACCTTATGTCCCATTTTATGTAAGAACTGGATTGCCAGCTGTCCAAGGCCACCGGCTCCCAGAACGCCTACAACGGAATTAGCCGGCAATTGTGCTTTCACAATTCCTGTATACACGGTAAGTCCGGATGATAACAAAGGGACGGACTTTGCTGAGTGAAGCGCCGGTGAAAGTTTAAAGGCAAACCGGTTATCAACAACAATATGTTCGGCCAGGCCACCATAGCAATGCACACCAATTACTTTTTGCTGCGTGCAAAATTGCTCATTACCTGCTTTACAGCACTCACATGCAAAACAAGCCTCCTGCTGATAACCAACACCCACAAGATCACCAGCCTTTAACGCAGTTACCCCGGAGCCGGTTTCCTCAACAGTTCCCACAATCTCATGGCCCGGAACAAGCGGATATTTTGTATCACCCCAGTCATTACTGATGAATTGAACATCCCCTCTTGCAATAGAACAATAAAGGATCTTTATCCTTACCTCATTTTCACCAACAGATCTTTCATAGTAAAATGGCTCCGCCTTTCCACCTTCCTCTTTAATTCCATATGCTTTTATTTTCATAACAGTACAATGAATTTATAGATCTTAATGATAGATGCCGCCTTAAATATTCAACTTATCTACTAGGTATCCCAAACAAAAATAACTATAGTAATATAGGTAAAAACTTGTTTATAGTGTGGTTAACCAACTCTTGTAATTATTTACAAGTGTGTCAAAATCCATTTTGAAAAGATCCTTTGTCTTTATTTTCTTATTATCTGCCAAACAGAAATTTTTGAATGCCTCAACGCCAAATTTATCGATAAGATACTTTACAAACACTCCACAGATGGAGTAATTAGCGCTGGAATACTGCCCATAAAAATCCCGGTTGTTTATTATCAGATCCGTGTAGTTTAAAGTATCCCTGAATTTCCTTGCCACTTCAACTCTCTCATTATACAGATCTTTGTCGTTAAGATTCGTTACATACTCAACACAACCTTCTACAAAAAAGGCAGGGTTATTATCCTGGGGAATAGCATTATCGAAAAGGAAATGTGAATACTCATGTTTAACCAATCCTGTATTAAATCCATTGGTATGGATCTCGCCACGGATACTAAACCCTGCTGAATTATTTCCAGGACAGGTTAATCCAAACATACCCGACATAATACCATATTCATTCATGTTTGAATGAACAAACCAGCTGATCTTTTTTGCGGGCATTTTCAGCTTATAAATGCTCAGGAATTGCCGGGCATACGATCTCAATTCTGTATTCAACTTTGGATAGTCTATCGTGTCCTTAAATGTTTTTGAAATATAAATGGCAGAAAATAATTCAGATTCCACTTTATTGTAGTTGCTTTCTTTCAGATTCTGAAGGTTAAACCAATCGAAATGAGTGTCATCTTTTCTATTGCCGAAATAGGTTATTTTTCCATTTTGTACAATTAAGATGTCGTGCCCGCCGGTAAGCGCCAATTGCGCATCTTTAACGGCTTTAAGACTATTCCCGCTGATAATTATTCTGTTGGTATCTACATAAACGAAACCATCTGCGCTATCTTTAAATGTTTTGTCATTAATTATAAATCCATTGGCAATGGTCGTAATGGGTGTTTTTAGCTGCACCCACTTTTTAAGATCATGCAAAACGCCCACCATTAAAAGATCTTTTGCATAGTCACTATCGGTTAATGCTGCCTCTGTTTTCCGGACACAGTTATTTCCAAATGTGCTGCAATAATCGGCAAGCATCGCCTCTAGCCCTGTGCCGTTATCCGGCGATGCAATTGTTGTTTGCCGGCCAATAATTGCCATTACTTTTTTCAGAGAACAGTCATAAGAAGGGAGGGTAGAAAGGTCCTTTGTCTGGGCAAAGGAAATGGTTGATAAAAGAAAAAGGGTAAATGTTGTTATTAATTTCATACGGTTTAGGGTTGGCTTCACCAATATAGCTTATAAAAACAAAAAAGTTGCAGGGATGACCTGCAACTTTTTTAAATGAATATCTACACTCAATATCCCGGGTTCTGCACCAGCTTCGGGTTCCGGTCTCTTGCATCCTGCGGCACCGGGTTCAGATACATCTTCGGGGTGAACACATGCGGATGGTTCAGCGGCACAACTTCGTACTTCCACACGCCTGAATTGTTATTGGGTACCGTATTGGATATTTTCATAGCATGTTTGTCCACATTCATCACGGTGCTGGCGGTTTTCCAGCGGATGATATCATAAAAGCGTTTCTGCTCAAAACAGAGCTCTACCCTCCTTTCGTGATAAATTGCGGTCCGCATTTCCGCCTGGGATAGTCCGGGCGCCAGGTCGGGCAGGCCCGCTCTTTTGCGGATCTGGTTAATGGCATTGTATACACTGGCATCAGGTCCCACAGCTTCGTTTTGTGCTTCCGCATATCCCAGCAATACTTCCGCATAGCGGTAATAAATAAAGTTAGCGCCGCTTACTGCGCCCCCGCCGGGCCGTACCAGCGGGTTAAGCCGCTTTTTAAAATAGTAGCCGGTGTTGCCTACATCATCAGTCCCAAAATCAATCTGGTTTTTGGAAGGACGTACCTTATCAATACGGGTATATATGGTATCGCCTTTGTCCATCCAGGTCATTTTATAGGGCGCGCCGTCATACACAATCCAGTCGTAGAAGCGCTTCTCACGGCCTATGTAGGGGTGCTGCGGATCATAGCCGGAAGTGGGATCAGTGATGGATTTTCCATTTGCCATAAAAAACTGGTCTACCAGCTCCTGCGTGGGGCAGTAGTTACCCCAGGTGTAGTAGGCGCCGTTGATCCACACCGGGCCGCCGTATTGTTCAAAGGAAGATCCCATTATGTTGGCCACTACCTGCCGGTCCCACACCACTTCCGAATGGTATTCATTGGCTTCGTACCAGATGGCGGAAGGATCGGGAAACAGCTCATATGCATTACCGTTGCCATAGCTGTCAATGAACTGTTTGAATGTAGCAGCGGCCTTGCTCCAGCGTTGAGCATCGTAGTCATTATAACCGGCTACTTTATGGGGATCATTACCTGCGGCGGGTTGTGCAGCGTTGAATGCAGGGCTGGCGGCATAAAGCTCCACCCATCCCTTTAAGGCCAGCGCAGCGCCGAGGGTGGCCCGGCCGGCATCTGCATCGCCTTTATTGTATTTAGGCGGCAGGTTACCATCTTTCGTAATGGAATCCAGCTGCGTGGTGATGAAATTCACTGTTTCCGCAAAGGTGCTCCTGGGAGTATAAATGGCAGCGCTGTCCATAGTACGCCTGTCGGCAGGAACGGTAATAATGGGCAGCCCGCCAATATGCATCCACAGCTCACTGTAAAAAAAGGCGCGGAGGAACCGGGCTTCATCCAGCCGTTTGCTCAGCCACTCCGGCGAGAAGTTGGCTGCGTTATTACGTACCTCTGTAATAAAGGTGTTGCATTTGCGGATGTTGGTGAAGGTAGTTGTCCAGTTGGTGAGATCTCCGGAACCAGTGATGCCACCCCATACGGTATAGTCGTTGGAGGAGGCTTCTACAATGCCCTGCTTCCAGTTATAGGATGTATAATAAAATCCGGCATCATTGTCGTCGGTAAAGTTATCCAGGTTTTCCGGCTGGTTCCAATAGTTAGGCAATGCGCTGTAGATATCATTGAGGAAAAGATCGGCATTCCCTTCGGTGCTCCACTGGATGGCATCCGTGAGCTTTGACTTATCTGTATTTTCCAGAAATTCCTTTTTGCATGACAGTATACTGAGCAACAGTATAACAGCGGGCAAGAGACGTATGAATCGGGTCATAATATTTTAGTTTAACAGGATGAATCTAAAAATTCACATTTAGTCCAAACACAAATACCTTCTGGTTAGGATAGGCTGTTTCCAGGTCAGTATAGCCTACCTCCGGGTCCATGAATTTCATCTTGCTGAAAGTGAGCAGGTTTTGCCCGGATACATAACAACGAACGCTCTGCATCTTCATCGCTTTGGAAATTTTGGCAGGAAGCGTGTATCCCAGCACAGCCGTTTTTAAACGGAGGTAACCCGTTTTCATCATCCAGAAATCAGAGTTCTGGGTGTTATTGGCGTAGGGCGACTGGTTTGCACGCGGATACTTTGCATCGGGTGTGTTAGGCGTCCAGTGGTTGTTATAGTATTCGTAGGCCGAATTACTATTGTTGTTGTTAAAGGGCACCGTTTGAAAACCGCGGAAGTTCAGGCTGGCCAGTGCAGCTCCCTGGAAGAACAAGCTAACGTCAAACCCTTTCCAGGAGGCACTGGGCGTGAAGCCGTAGGTAATGAAAGGATATACCGGGTTACCGATCACGGTTTCATCATATGAGTCTATTTTTCCATCGGGCTTGCCATCGGGGCCGCCTATATCTGCATAACGGATATCACCGGGATGCAGCACACCAAACTGGGTAACGTTATATCCGTCTTCGCTGTTAATAATGCCATCGCTGTTCTTATCATCTGCCTGGGAAAACAATCCCAGCGCATGATAGCCGAATTGCGTACCCATGGGCCGGCCTGTTCTGCTGCGGTTGGGATTATCGTGTGTGGCGGAGGTCTCAAACACCTGGATCATTTTATTTTTGGCGTAGCTGAAATTGCCGTTCAGGTTTAGCTGCAGGCCATTGGAAAAACGGTGGGTGGTACCGGCAGAAATGTCGATACCATTGTTTTCCATAATGCCCTGGTTTTCGTCGGAGAGGCTCAGACCGTATTCTACCGGCACTGTTACTGCCGGCGGCAGCAGCATGCCGGTCCTTCTTTCATGAAAATAATCTACTTCCAGTGTAAGCAAACCTTTCCATAAAGTAGCGTCTATCCCTATATCCGTTTTGGTGGATATTTCCCAGGTAATATTGGGATTGGCTTCCTGGGTGATGTTGGATCCCTGCACCATACTGCCGTTGCCATAGGCGTAGGCGTTACCATACAAATTATAGCCGTTCAGGTACTGGAATGCCCTCCCTGCCAGGTTGCCTGATTTTCCCCAGGATGCCCTTAGTTTAAGATATTCCAGGGCAGAGGGATGATCCGCTATAAAATTCTCTTCAGAGATGATCCATCCTGCAGAGAAGGCGGGGAAATAGCCCCAGCGTTTACCGGGAGCGAAGTAGTAGTGACCATCATACCGGCCGGCTGCTTCAAAAAGATATTTCTGATCGTAGATGTAACCTACGCGGTATACAAATCCAAGCTGGCTGCCGGTAATGGTAGAGCCGTTGTTGTCAAAATCATTTTTGTTGGAGCTGCCCATACCCAGCTCGTCGATGTTCACTGCAAAGTTATTGCGCCGGGCAGAGAAGCCGGTAGAGTCATTCTTACGCGCTTCTGCTACCAGCAGCCCGGTGAAATCGTGTTTACCAAAGGTGTTATGATAGTTGAGGAATCCCTGGTAGGTGAAGTACTGGTTTTTTGAATATTCCTGGTTCAGCCAGGTGTATGGAGCAGCGCTTCCTTCCGAAGTAGAGACCTGTTTCGTATAGGAGTAAGGGGTAGTTGCTGTATTCTGTGAATAAAAGTAAAACGGCGTATGCCATCCTTTAACCGTAAAGTCATTGGGGTCATAGCTGAAGGTTCCCTTTATGCTAAGCCCTTTAATGAAAGGCAGCTGCTGCTCCACGGCAAGGGTGCTAAGCAGGGAGGTGGCACTGCGGTGGGAGTAGCCTGCTTTCAGGATCCCTACCGGCGAGTTACCTGCAAACTCGCCCCAGAGGCCATTACTATAATAAAGGTTGGTAATGGGGATCAGCTTGTACGCGCTGCGGAACAGCTGGCCCGGCGTGGTGGCGGCATCTACGCTGTTGGTATTTTCAATAGCGCCAATGAGCGACAGTGATACCGTAGTGGTAGGCGTGGCGCTTATTTCCATGTTTACGTTATAATCGTAACGTTTATAATTCACCGGGTCAAACATACCATCCTGCTTAAGGAAACCAAGACCGGCATAATACCGCACTACTTTGGTGCCGCCGCTTAGCTGCATATTGTAGTTTTGAATGGGCGCGTGCATGCGTACCAGGTCTTTGGTATTGCTGATGGGGTATTTATCGGGATCTTTAGCGTTCAGATCTGCATACGTGTTAATGAGTTCATCGCTGAAAGGTTGTTGTGTACCACCGGGATTTTCATTCATGTAGGCTTCATTACGCAGGCGCATATAGTCCTGTGCATTCAGCATTTTAGGGTAATAGGTAGGCGTTTGAAAACCGTAATACGCATTCAATGCCAACGTTGGCATTCCTGTGTTGCCGCGTTTGGTCGTTATGAGGATAACACCATTGGCGCCCCCTAATCCATAAGGAGCTACTGCAGCAGCGTCTTTCAATACAGTAACGGAGGCAATGGAGCTGGGCGAAATTTCGTTGATGTTGTTACGGATGATCCCATCCACTACTATCAGCGGAGAATTGTTGCCGGTGGTGGCAATGCCCCTGATATGTATATCGGGATTATCCCTGCCCGGCTGACCGCCATTCGGGCGCATGCTGATGCCGGAAACATTACCCGCCAGCGAATTGGAGATGTTGGTAACCGGCGATTTTGCCAGCTCCTTTCCCTGCACAGCTGCTACAGACGCGGTAGAGGAAGTTTTCTTCTGCGTGCCGTAACCTACCACTACTACTTCATTTAAGCCGCTGGCGCTTTCTTTCAGGATAATGCTGACAGGATCCCCGGTGCTTACTATTTCCGTTTGTTCATAACCTACGTAGCTGAATACCAGGGTAACGCCGGTAGCAGCCTGCAGCTCAAAATGGCCGTTCTCATTGGTCATAGTACCAACATTGGTACCTTTTACTTTTACGGATACGCCAATGAGCGGATCGCCATGTTCGTTTTTTACAGTACCGCTTATTCTGGCGGCGCTTACATGTCCGGATCCGATCACAATAGCATTGTTATTCATCACAGTGTAGCGGAGTGTGGTGCCGGCAAAGGTTTGGGTAAGCAGCTCTTCTACCGTGGCATTTTCGGCATGAATGGATACCGGTGGTTTTTCCGGCAGAATGTCGTCGTTGTAGATAAGCCGGCAGCGGCTTTTTTGCTGAATGGTTTTCAGCACTGTTTTAATGCTCACCTTTTCCAGGGAGATGCTGATCTTTTCCTGGGTGGCAGAGGTAGCGTATGCGGGCATGATGCCGGTGAGCAGCAAAACCCATAGGAACATTATTTTCATAACATGGAATGTAAGAGGGTGAAAAAAGTAAAGTGCGTGGATGTGTAATGCTTTTAGGTCATAGTATTTATTTTTGAAGATGAATAATGCGTTATCAGTTACTGATGCGGACCTCTTTCCCGTTAACCTGGAAATTAAAAGGGCGTGAGAGCTGCAGCATGTTCAGCGCCTCGTCTACTGATTCTGTATCAATGATGCCGGAAAACCGCAGCTGCTCCAGGCTGTCAGATTCAAAATGAAAAGTAACGCCGTACCACTGGTTCATTTTAGCTGCCAGCTCGCCAAAGGTGTTATTGTCAAATACCAGCTTATTATTCAGCCAGGATATTTCAGGGAGCTGACCGCTGCTGTCCTTTTCCAGGTGCTTTTGCTGAAAGACAGCCACCGGGCGGGTTAGCGGTACCGTTAATTTTTCATCAGGCTGCAGCACCACGGTTTTTTCCCGGAACGATACGGCTATTTTTCCACGGACCAGTGTAGTGAACACGGCGCTGTCGCCCGCATAGGCTTTCACGTTAAAAGCAGTGCCCAGTACGCGGATGTTCACTTTTCCTGCATGGATAATAAAAGGAACACCCTCACTTTTCACGATATCAAAAAAGGCTTCGCCGCTGAGCGTAATTTCCCGGTGCTGTTTACCAAAGCCATTCTTTTCGTAATGGAGCTGCGTATTGCGATTGAGCAATACGATGGAGCCGTCGGGAAGCACTACCCTGGATTTTCCTCCCGGAGCGGAGCTGAGCTGCTGCAATACAGGAGCAGCCGGACGTGTAAATTTCCATCCGGTCCATATTACCCCCAATACAGCTGCCGCAGCAGCTGCTGCCACCAGCCTGCGCACAATAGTGCGTTGGCGGCGCGGCTGCAGCTGCGGGCTCACCGCATCCCAGATGCGTTCTTTACTATCATGAGTGGCGCTTACCTCCTGTATAGGCGTTTGCCAGATGCTGGCAGCAAGCTCCCCGGAAGCAGCGGCCTCCGGATCATCTTTCAGCAATGCTTCCAGCTCTGACAGCTCGGCGGGTGAAATATCGCCGCTGAGCTGTTTTCCGAGTAATATCCACATACGATCGTTGCTCATAGTCTTATTGAAAATGGTTGAATAAGGGTGCGCTCCGGGGTAAAAGACAACACGAAGGAGATAATACCCCCAAAGGGGCAGGAATTTTTTTTTGAAGGAGGATCACTGACCGCCGGGCAGCGGCGTGATCAGGAATGATTTCATTTTGGTAAGCTTCTTCAGGGCGATGCCCACCTGATTTTCAACGGTTTTTATGGAAACATTCAGCAGAACGGCTACTTCCCGGTATTTGAGCCCGTCTTCTTTCACCAGTTTAAAGATCAGGCGGCACTGCGGGGGCAGCTCACTGATGGCCATATTAATATGCCGCATCATTTCATTGCTGATAAGCTGCGCTTCGGGGTTTATTTCATATTCCAGCGAATATGCTTCATCAAGATGCAGCGTTTTTTTATGGGCATATTTACGGAGGTAGTTCAGCGCAATATTACGGGTGGCAGCATAGAGGTACCATTTCAGGTTGCTTACCTGATGGAGGTCCTTCTTTTTTCTCCATACGGCAATAAACACATCTGCTACTATTTCTTCTGCCATTTCCCTGTTATGAACAATGGCCAGGGCTAACTGCAGCAATGGAGCGCAGCAGTAATCGTATAATTCTTTAAATGCTTGTGTATCACCGCGGTATATTTTGTTTTGCAATTCGGGGATATCGTCGCGCATGAAAGTAAAAATACCCAAATTATGTAAAAATGCAAACGTATAATATTAAGTGTCGTATTGACAAAAGTACCACTTGTTAAGGGCTGATGGCTGCAAAGATCCTAGCTATGTTATCATTGATTAATGGCGTTGACAAGGCCAGCGGCGGTTTGTTCATCAAAAGACGCGTCGTTGCTGTCCAGGAACTTTTTCGCAGCGGCTGCAGCTGCAGGATCCTTTTCTACAGCTGATAAGAAGCTTTTTCTTTTTAAACTTACTTTAGTGGGGATCCCGTCTTTAAGGAGGAAATAGGTATAGCTTCTTTTATATTCGTCGTAGTTATGTCCTGTTTGCGTTACGCCTTTATCCACAAAATTGGCGCGTTCAAATTTAACTTTTACAGCTTTCACTAATGAATATTTACCTGCTGCAAGCTGCTGCACAAACTGTAAACGGCCATCTATATCCACATTCACAAAATGTGCTGCCACATCATTTTTAACCAGGTGAAAGGCTTGTATATAGCGGCTTTCAGGGGTATATGCCTTTCCCTCGCTGGCGGCGCGGATAATGAGGGTGTTTTTTTCCAGGTCCAGGTTGGCGTCGTAAACCATTGAATGCTTTACAGGTTTGTTTTCCATGGAGTCTATTGACAGTCGTCCCCAATCATCGTATAGGTAAGGACTACCAACCGTGTTCCCTACCGGCCGGAAACCGGTGGCAGTAAAATAATTATTGAGGCTCCTATAATTGTCCAGGATATTTGCGATGTGCGTAGTTTGTATACGGTTCGCAGAGTCTTGTGCGGAAAGGGACAAAACAGCTGTAAACAGCGCTAAAAGGGACAGGGTTACTTTTTTCATGACGGTTAATTGCGATACTAATATAAGGATAATTTCCCTTAGATAGTGACCGGAGCAGTGCAGGGTATTGCATCTGCCCGGCAATGCCATATTCCGCTCAATCTTTATTTAAAAAGCAGCTGTGCAAAATTAAACAGGTTGTTCCGCCATACGGGCCAGGTATGGCCGCCGGGGTATTCGCTATAAGTGTGTTTGATATTCAGCTCATCCAGCTTTGTCAGCATCAGCTGGCAATTCCTGTAGGCAATATCTTCCTTTCCGCCCATGGAGATCCACAGCGCTTTCAGATTACTATTGATCATGGCCGCATTGGTTTTCATAAAATCGTACTGGGCCGCTGCAATATCAGCCTGCCTGGCCTGGATCCAGCCCGAGCTGAATACTCCCAGCCAGGAAAACATTTCCGTATTCTTTATCCCGGTGTAAAGGGTGTGAATGCCGCCCATAGATAAACCAGCCAATGCCCGGTGACCTGCATCTGTTTCAGCGCGATAGTTTTTTTCTACCAGGGGAATAATGATCTCCTTCAGCTCCGATTCAAATGTTTTCAAAACAGATTCGTCAAACGCAGCGCCACCTACATTTGCATCCGGCATGACGACCAGCATTGGCTCCGCCTTTTTTGAAGCGATCAGATTATCCAGGATCAGATCCGTTTTGCCCTGCGTGGCCCAGCCGGTTTCGTCTTCCCCGCCACCGTGTAAAATGTAGAGCACAGGATACTTTTCGTTTGTATTTGCATCATAACCGGGCGGGGTATAAATGTACAGCTGCCGCCATGAACCGGTAACCTTTGAGAAATATTTCCTGATGCGGATATCTCCATGCGGCACATCTCTTAGCGCATAATAGCTGCCGCCGGCAAAGGGTATTTCAATACCGCTTGCCCTTCTTCCCATACCGTAAAAAGTTTCACTGGCGGGATCCGCAACGGCCACGCCATCTATCAGCAGGGAATAATAATGAAATCCTTCGCCGATGGAATCTGTTGTTACGGTCCATAAACCGCCGGTGTCCTTTACCAGATCATACTTACGGACCAGGTCAACCTGCACCTTCTGCGCTTCCGGCGCTTTGATCCGGAAAATAACACGGTGGTCAGCCAGTATCTGCGGATATTTTGCATTGCGGACATTGGTTGCCGCAGGCGCGCCCACCACCGGATATTTTGAGAACGTAGCAGTATCCACCGGTTTAAAGATCAGCTGAGAGAACATATACAATCCGTTCTTCCATACTTTGAAATCATGCACGCCCGGCTCAATGTAATAGATATGCGGCACATTGTTCTTTTGCAGGTAATCATGCGTGCGTTTGCTAAAGGAAACCAATCCATCACTGGCCCCGCAGGAGATCCAGAGTAGCTTAATCTTTTGCCTTGCTTCCACGGGATGGGGTACCAGCTGCTCCGGCGTTTTAGTGTTCGGCGCGGATGAAAAGCCTCCGATCCACGCAAACTTGTCCAGGTTTCCCAGGCCAAAATTCAGTGACTGTCCACCTCCCATTGACAGGCCGGCAATGGCCCGGTGCTCCCGGTCCGTATAAACAGGATATTTCTTTTGTATGTAGGGGATCAGATCGTTCAGCAGATCTTTTTCAAAAGTAGCAAACGCCTGTACCTTGTCAGGAGCCATGATATTACCGGTGGCCCGGTCATCTTTCATAGCCCTGCCATTGGGCATCACAACGATCATCGGCTCAATTTTTCCTTCGGCGTACAGGTTATCCAAAACTACCTGCGGAGTACCGCCTTTCAGCCACTCCTTTTCATCGCCGCCAATACCATGCAACAGGTATAACACCGGGTATTTGCTCTTTTTGGAAAATCCCGGTGGCGTATAGATCAGCGCTTTCCGCGGATTACCCACGGTTGCTGAGTTATAGCTGATGGTATCAATCCGGCCATGCGCTATACCTGCACGCAGGGAATCAAAACCAGGAGCTGCGTGTTCAATAACGCCTTGTGTAAAAGCTGGTATGGTAAACAATAAAAGAATGGCAAGATTAAAAACTATCTTTTTCATATCGCATGATTTTCTTTTGTAAATACCGCTTTGCGGGCGGATCAGATTATTGGATCATTATAACATGGGATAACACATTACCTGTAGCAGCGTTGTCCATACCCGGCTGCCCCCCTCCTATGCTGAGCACCGTTTTCCCTTCCGGCTGATAGCGGTTCCCCTTTTCATCAATGAGGGAAAGATCTTCTGCTGTAAGGGTAAATGATATGTGCTTACTTTCTCCGTGTTTCAATTGTATGCGCTGAAAACCTTTTAGTGACCTGACCGGCGCGTTTGCCACTCCGGGATGGCTTACATAAAGCTGCACCACTTCATCACCGTCAAGCTTTCCCGTGTTGGTGAGCTCCACGCTGATATTAACCGGTGCTCCCTTACGGGCGCTTTCAGCTACCTTAAGTCCGTTATACCTGAAATTCGTATAGCTTAGACCGTATCCGAACGGGTATAAAGGCTTACCCCGGAAATAGCGGTAGGTTCTGTTGTGCATGGAGTAATCAGTGAATGCGGGCAGGTCTTTGTCGGAGGCATAAAACGTTACGGGCAGGCGTCCTGAAGGATTATAATCACCGAATAATACATCTGCAATGGCGGTTCCTGCACGCTGGCCGCCGTACCATGCATTCACAATAGCGGGTATACGCGCTTGTTCCCGGGGAATGGCAATGGCGCTGCCTGTCATCATAACAAAGATGACCGGCTTGCCGGTTTGCTGCAGGGCTTCTAACAGCCGGGTTTGTACTTCAGGCAGCATAATGGTTGTCCGGTCCCCGCCATCGAACCCCGGTACTTTTACAGGCATTTCTTCTCCCTCCAGCTGTGGAGAGATACCACCGGCAAAAATGATGGCATCTACCTCCCGCAGCCTGGCTGCCAGGGCTGCGAAGTCTGTTTTAACCCTGTCGCCTGTTTTCAGCCGGATCGAGGCGTTCCCCTCATTCTGGTAGAACTCCACTACCAGCTTGTAGCTGCTATCTTTTTGAACGGGCAATGTAAACGGCCTTGCGCCCCAACGGTTTCTGGTCCAGGCATCAACAACCATTTTATCATTAATGAACAGGCGGTACCCGTCATCTCCCTCAATTTCAAAATTCATGGTTTCTGTAGCAGCTGCTTTTAAAAAGGAGGTATACCTGGCCGAATAATGGATGGTGCCGATGTTGGGTACAGGTGTTTGCCCTTCCGCCCAGTAGTGGTCAATATCCTTTTCCATTACGGTCTGCACAGGTGCGCCTTCCAGCCGCTCATTATTAAAGTACTCGGCCTGCACACCCGGGCTGCCTTTAAAGGAAAGCATTGCCGTCATATCCCGGTAGGCCAGCAAAGTATCATTGGTGTGATTGATCGCTTTTTCAAAGATCAGCTCTGCACCAGGCCCCAGTTTTTGCCTGATCCCCTCCACAACCGTCACCACCTTTGACGGCGTGCCGTTATAGTTGCCAAGAACAGCTATTTTATTATCGGCATTAGGACCTATCACAGCTATCTTCCTGATGGCCTTACTGAGCGGGAGCACGCCGTCCGTGTTTTTCAGCAGCACAATGGATTGCCTCGCCATTTTCAGGGCATGGGCATCATGCTCCGGTGATTCCAGGACCGACCCTGGGGTTTGCGCATATTTCACCTCCGATACCGGGTCGAACATGCCCAGCCGGAAGCGCACGGTAAATAATCTTTTTAATGAAGTATCCAATTGTTTTTCGCTTATCAAACCGGTTTGTACCGCATTTATCAGCGAATGGTACACCGAGGTGCCGCATTCAATATCTGTTGAATGAATGAGGGCGTCCGCCGCAGCGGCGGTTGCATCCTTATGCGTTTTGTGGTACTTAAAAAAATCGTCTATGGCCCAGCAATCGCTGGTCACATAGCCTGTGAATTTCCATTGCCGGCGAAGGATGCTGGTCATAAGCAGATCGTTACCGCAGCATGGCTGGTTATTCACTGCATTGTATGCACACATAACGCCTGCAACACCCGCATTCACGATCAGCTCATGAAAGGCAGGCAGATAAGTATCCCAGAGATCATGTGGCGAAGGATTAAAATTATCGGAATGCCTGGAAGGTTCCGGGCCGCTGTGCACTGCAAAGTGTTTGGCGCAGGCGGCTGCTTTCAGGTATTTGGGATCATTGCCCTGCAGCCCCCGTACAAAGGCGGCTCCCAGTTTTGCCGTCAGGTACGGATCTTCTCCATAGGTTTCCTGTCCCCTGCCCCATCTGGGATCGCGGAATATATTAATATTGGGCGTCCAGTAGGTGAGCCCCATATACCGCTCATTGTTCTTCCCTTCTGCAGTTGCCCTGTTATGAACGGCCCTGCCTTCAGTGGCCGAATAATCTGCCATCAGGTATAGTGAAGCGGTATCCCAGGTAGCTGCCATGGCAATGGCCTGGGGATAAGAAGTTACGTGATAAGGAGTACGGGCAACGCCATGCAGGGTCTCGTTCCACCAGTCATAGGCCGGTATGCCCAGGCGGGGTATGGCAGGGGCAGCATTAAGCATTTGTGCTGCTTTTTCTTCCAGCGTTAGCCTGCTAACCAGGTCGGCCACACGCTGCTCTACAGGCAGGGTATGATCCCACATGGGAAGACTTTTATATTGCTGACCTGAGGAAGGATTGGAGATAAATATTCCGATAAGCGCAATCAGTTTTTTCATAACATTAACGTGGTTCATAATGGAGCAAGCCCTTCTTCAGCGGCTATTATTAATGTCTGACAGACATTTATTTAACCATTCATAAATAAACCATTCAACAGCCTCCATTTTTGTCAAATGGTATTAATTAAACGTGGTGTTGCTATAGGGTGCTGCTACCGGCAGTTTCAACAGGGTTTCTTCCAGCTTTCTTGCTGGCGTTTGCGTAGCAGGCCTTAACATAATAAAGATATTAAATCCGGCGGTTCAAAAAGTTCAAATATGACCGCCGGCAATTTTTACACATTTTCAGGGACCAGGGGCCGGGCATTGGGGCTGGCATCGTTACAGCCCTGTTTGCCAAATATTTAGCCTAACCGGACTTTTTTTTATACAAAACCGGCTATTTACTTATTTTGCTATCAGGGGAGCAGAAAGTTCATTTAATTTATTACACGGTATGATCAAACGGGCGCTTAAACAAACTTTTACGTTATTGAATGTCGATCGTGTGGAGCTTGACTCAAAATGGAATTATAAAAATGTGATCAGCCCCTATTTCAGACTATATTATATTGATGCAGGGGCCGGCGAAATTTCTGATCTTTCAGCTAATGTCAGGCTTGAGCCGGGTTTTTTATACATCATACCAAGCTTCACCTTATGTAACCTTACCTGCCAAAGCTATCTCAGACAGTATTTCGTACAGTTTTTCGAAGAGTCGTCAGATGGCATCTCCCTATTTGCAAATAACCGGTCCATTTTCAGCATAAAAGCTACAGAAATGGATATTATGAACGTTAAACGTTTATTGGAGATCAACCCGGGCAGAGGGATCAACCGGTCAGACAATCCCAAAGTATACGAAAAAAATATTTTCTACAAAGAGTACCAGGAGCGCAATAACCAGCAAAACATGTCAACCTTTATAGAAACACATGGCATTCTTTTGCAGCTGGTTTCCCGCTTTCTGTCGCCGGAGATCTTTAAACATAACGAAGCGGGTCAGATACCGGCTAAGATCCTGCATGCGATCAATTATATTCAGCTAAACCTGGATCAGGATCTGTCGGTCACTCAGCTGGCAAAATCAGCGAACCTGCATACCGATTATTTTTCACGCCTGTTTTATCACTACACCGGAGAAAGGCCTGTAAAGTACATCCATGAAAAAAGGATCGAGCGGGCTCAATACCTGATGGTAACAACCCAGATGACCTATTCTGAAATTGCGGCGCAAACAGGCTTTGAAAATGTATACTACTTTTCCAGGATCTTTAAAAGGATCACAGGAACCTCCCCCGGTCATTACAAAAAGCAAATGGACTTACTCAATTTTTAAATGGTGATGCGTTTTCTCATTTCACTTACGCAGGTGAGCAGCGGACATTGAATGTGCTGGTGCACGGTGTGCAACAGATGGCATTGAACACGCATTACCTACTCATAAGCTGCTCTAATGGCAGGCCTGTACTTTTCATACACCTGTAATGCTTTGCTTATGCTGCTGCCTGCCGGCTGTACAGGAAATGCTTTTTGCTCATTTACCCAGCTCCACTCCCACTGCTTAATGTGCTGTTCAAACAATTTAAGGTCTGGCTCCGTTTGCATACGCAGCGATTGTTGCAGCATCTGAAAAAACTGCGCCCATCTTTTTTTATAAAAATCATTTATTAAACCGCTCCATTGCCGGTTAGCATATTCATGTAAGGGGCTCTCGGCATCGCCCCATAGCGTTACCAGGTCACGGGCATTACGTTCATATAACGCCTGTTCTGCAGCGGTAGTGCCGCAACGGCGTGCGCTTGCAATCCAGGGGCCCAGCATAAAATCTTTACGTGTTGCCAACAGGGCATCCATATCGCTCATTAGCTGCAGGAACCGGCGGCTGTATTCCGCAAACGCTGTGCTGTCCTTATCCTTAAAAGCGCCTTTCCATTTTGCCTGTAAGGGAAGCGCGTAATTGGCAAGCACCTGCCGGGTAATATCAACAAGGTCGTAGCGGAAGCCGTCTGTATTTATGCCATTCTTTGCAGCATGAATGAATAAGTCCCACGCGGGTAACAGCTCTCCGGGCGGGTAATTGAGCCGGGTGCGCGTCCATACGGTGGTTGAATCAAATGTGGGCCGGCCCGTAATAATTGATTCTGCGCCATCCCTTATATCTTTTCCATTGTAAGCGGTGGCCCTTAATACCTGCCAGGCTTTCACCAGGCTGTCGCTGGCAACACCATAACGGTTCAGCACATATTTTTTCAGCCATTCGTTTAAGTCAACAGGTTTTATTTGCCAGGTATGCTGCATCATCAGCTCATAGATCACAGGATTTTGTTCAATGGCTTCCATGGTTAAGCCAATGCCTGATAAACGTCCGGAAGCGCTGTCATTTAAAGCCATGGCAGGCCCGCCGGCAACGCCGTCCATTCTCCCAAACAGGTTTACGTTGCCGCCAAAATTGTTAAGCATGTTCCAGATCCAGGGTTTGCCATAGAATGCAGCTGTTCTTTTCCACACAGGCTCTATTTCTGCGGCAAGGTCCAGCAATATCATTTTATTATCCGGAACGGCCTTTAGCAGGGCCTCTATCTGCGGGGCTTTCCAGAACTTCCGGTCACTGTAGAACAGCCAGCCCTGCATCACCCAAACAGCTGCAGTATCTGCCTGCCGCATGCCTTCATAGATCCTTGCACTCAGCTTTGACAGGAAAGAGGGATCATCAGAAGGAGGCTCATTTTCATTGAAGGTATCGGCGGAATACAAGTGATCAGTACCAAACAAGCGGGTTTGCGCTTCCAGGAATTTCTTTCCGATGGTTGCAAACAGCGGGTCTTCCGAATCCAGGATGTAGGTATCGGAGAAACCGTTTGTCCAGTTGGTTGCTTTCAGCTTTGCTCCTGGAAATCTTTTCTTAAACGCAGCCGGAACATGGCCGGTAAAAGCAGGAAGTACGGGTGTCATACCCAGCTCTCTTTCCCGTTTAAGGATCTGCTGCTGCAGCACTTTATGGCTTTGCATCCAGCTAAGCGGCAGCGGGCCGCCCCAGCCATCCAGGTTACCCATCCAAAACCAGGAAAAATAAGCAGGGCCGCAAAAAAAGTCGGCCAGCTCCTGGTCGCTAAAGCCCATTTCTTTATACACCGTGTACCAGGTATATTCCTCACCGGTAATAGCCAGCGGCATGTTAATGCCATGCAGCGCCATCCAGTCAATTTCTTTTTCCCAACGGTCCCAATCCCACCAGCTCATGCTGTAGTTAAAAGTGCAGTAGTTAAGATAATAGCGGTATTGATAGGGTGTTTGCCTGCGAACCTTTTCTTTTAGAACCGGAAGCTTTTGGGGCAGATGAAGGTTGGTACCATTCCAGGTGACCTGGGAATGGCAATATTCAGTAAGGTAATAATACAGTGCCGCAGCAACGGCCACACCATTATTGCCTCTCAAAATAATTCTATTGGCGCTGCTTTCAATTTCAAACACATCTTTTCCATCCTGCCGGGATAAGCCCTCCACTTTGAAAAAAGCTGCCTGTTGGGGAAGCATTCTTTTAATAAGCCCGTAAGATGCCTGTGCATCCGGTTGTGCATTTACTTTCAGCAAAAGGGCTACGCAGCATAACAATAAAATAAACTTTCTCATCATCGACCTTGCTTTAGGTATAAAATAACATGCTGAAATTGAATAACCCGGGAACGGATCCCCGGGTTATATAAAATCTTCACCGATGGCTTACAACACTCAATAGCCAGGGTTTTGCGTAAGCGCGAGATTAAGACTTAATGCCGAGGTAGGGATTGGAAAAATCCGGCGATAAGTTTCGGTATTAGTCTTAAAGCCCCACTTATCCTCAAACTTGCCGAAGCGGATCATATCATTCCGGCGCCAGGCTTCCCAGGCAAATTCACGCGTACGCTCTGCATACAAAGTGGCAAGCGTTACGGCCGTCCAGGGGGCCGTTGTAGTACGCTGCGCCCTTACATCGTTCACAAGAGATAAAGCTGTTTGGCCGTTGGTGGCAGCACCGCCCCGCAATATTGCCTCTGCCTTCATCAGCAATATATCCGCATACCTGAATACCGGTATATCATTGTTCTGGTTACGGGTAGGTGAGCTTGCATCGGGATAGAACTTGATATTGCGGTACCCCATATTCCAGCCTATTTCATCGTTACCCACATCAAATTGCGATGCATCGCCCTGCCTTAAAACAATATCAGGTGTGAGCTTTACATGGAACAATAATGCACCGGAAGGATCGCTTCCTGAATAAAACTGGTCATAGCCCAGGTTAGTAGTGGCAACGGTTACCGGCGTAACACCGTCATTCATATACTGCAAACCGGTAAGCCATTGTCCGTTCCTGACATCGTTGGGATCATTAAAGAAGGCATAATATTCAGGCA
This sequence comes from Chitinophaga rupis, assembly GCF_900109685.1. GTDB lineage: Bacteria > Bacteroidota > Bacteroidia > Chitinophagales > Chitinophagaceae > Chitinophaga > Chitinophaga rupis. The sequence goes on from NZ_FOBB01000010.1 coordinate 229,777, forward strand.
GGGTACTTGCAGGACCACCCGGCGTAAATGGCAGGCTGAATTTTTTGGTTTCGCTGCGCGGTACATCGTAACGGGCATGTATATTCACACTTCTGAAAGGAAAAGTGTTGGCTGCTGTTGCATCGTAAGGAATAGCAAAAATAAATTCAGGCGTTAGCGGTCCATTGTCAGGATAAAAGATCTTAAGATAGCTATCCTTTGGCGCTAATGCATATCTACCGGATTTAATGATGTTGTCGCAGGCGGCAATACAATCATCATTACGCTGCGTGCCGGTATACACCTCTGCATTCAGGTACATTTTAGCCAGTAAGGCATAAGCGGTGTACAGGTTAGGCCGGCCATAGGTGGTAATACCGGTTACGGTGCTTAAAGAAGGAATAGCGGCTTTGATCTCGCTTTCAATAAAATTAAATACCTGTGCACGGGGTATATTAGGCTTGGGAGTAAAATCGCCATACAGGGTATCTATAGGTACATTCCCATAGTTATCCATCAGCATAAAATAAGCCAACGCCCGCACCATTTTAAGCTCAGCCAGGCTGGTTTGTTTAAACGCGCCGGCCGGCATATTTTTAGTCAGGATAGACAGCGCCTGGTTGGTGGCGCCAATAGTAGTTACCAGCCAGGTCCAGTTACCATTCACATAACCGTTGTCTTTTGTCCAGCTATGGTAATGCATTTCCTTATTCTGCCCGCCATCATACCAGTTACCGCCCCGGGCAGGCATAATGCCTTCATCCGTACTATAAGATTGCATAAAGAAATACTCAACGCCATAATTACCGCGTAGCGCAACATAGGCCGGGCCCGCAGCCTGTACGAACTGTGCGGAATCCTGCGGAAAAACATCGGGTGTTAATTCCGTGGAAACCGGCACCTCCACCTTGTGACAGGCGCTGAGGGCAAAAGCCAGGCACCCTATACCAATACTATATTTAATTAACTTTTTCATGATTAATGATTTTTCAGATTAGATCAAAATGCCGCGTTCAAGCCAAACAAAAAGGTGCGCGTTTTAGGATAGAAGTTGTTATAATCAACTCCGGGCGCAATACCTCCCTGGTTCACTTCAGGATCAACCCCTTTGAATTTTGTGATCACGAACAGGTTGTTCACAGACGTGTATAACCGGATGTTCTTAATATACCGGCCCGGGTTTTTGAAATTATAACCCAGCGTTGCATTATCAAATCTTACATAAGAGCCGCTTTCTATAAAACGGGAAGAGTATCTGTATGCGTTCACATCGGCGATAGATTCATTACCGGCATCTACCAGAATGTTGGAGTATTGTGCAGTAGTAGGCCTGAAAAGATCTGCCCGGGTGGCGTTAAATATTTTGTTCCCGAACACCCCTCTTATAAAAATATTGAGATCGAAATCCTTATAGTGGAAACTGTTGGACCAGCCAGCCAGCAGCTTAGGCTGTGCGCTGCCCATATAATGGTAGTCAGTGCCATTGGACGGAGAGGTGGTAAGCTTACCATCGCCCCCTACATATTGAGATACGCCATCAGCGTTCTTACCGGCATATTCCAATGTGAAGAACTGACCCAGCGGTTTACCCGATTTTAACAGCTGTAAAGAGCTGCCGGACTGGCCACCGCCTTCCGGGTAGCTTACTGCCAGCGAATCGCCGCCAGTGAACAGCGGGTTTTTGAGGCTGGTTATTTTATTGGTGTTATGTGCCAGGTTCAGGTTGGATGTCCAGCTGAAATTTTTGGTTTGCACGGGCGTGGCGCTAAGTCCCAGCTCAATGCCCTTATTATTCATACTTCCCCCATTGGCTGTAATGGTTCCTGCCGGAACAAGCTGCGGGTCAACCCGGTAGGGATAGATCATACCCGTGGTATTCTTGTTATACCATTCCAGTGTACCGCTTAATTTGCCTTTTAATATTGCAAAGTCGATACCGATGTTAGTGGTGGCTGTTTTTTCCCAGCGCAGGTCAGGATTATCGGCCTGGGTAGGGCCATAGGCTGCTACCAGCACACCGTTATAATAATACGTTCCAAGGCTGCCGGAGATAAGCCGTGCGGTATAGGCATTAAAACCGGTGGCATTACCTGTTACGCCGTAGCTTGCTCTCAGCTTTAAGCTGGTAAAAATTTGCTGTTTGTCCATAAACGCTTCATTGCTGATGCGCCATGCAGCACCTACAGAAGGAAAGTATCCCCACTGGTGGTCGGTTCCGAAAACAGAGCTGCCATCCCTTCTGATAGAACCCTGTAACAGGTACTTATCCTTGAAGTTATAGTTTAAGCGGGCAAAGTCTGAAATAAGCCTTGTTTCCTGGTAAACACCGTTAGGGCCAAAGTCAATACGGTACGAGCTAACCGCATAAGGATTACTTAATGCAAAGTTTCTGTAAGCTATGTTATCAACAGGAAAATTGGAGGTAGAGGCCTGGAAACCATCGCCATTAACAAAATTCTGCCATGAGTATCCCAGCACCGCGTTTATGTTGTGATCACCGAACTTCCGGTCCCAGGTAAGGTAAGTTTCAAGCAGCTTGCTCGTGTTCTGGAACGAGCTTCTTACCGCCTGCCCGTTTGTGCCGAATGTTTGCTGCGAGTGTGCACCTAGTCCGGGATCCGGGTTATCATACATGTTGGTGTAATGATCTGTAAAATACTTATTGTAATAGGCTCCGTATAACAAGCTGGTGCTTTGGTAAGCAAGATTCATATCGTATGTGAACCCGAAAGGCAGCTTAACCTGCGTGGTGAAGCTGCCGACCAGGGTATTGTTCTTATTGTTTACCTGGCTGTTATCCAGCATGGCTACCGGGTTATAGTAGTTCTGGTTCTGGAAGTTCTCAAAATAGGTTCCATCCGCATTTTTAATGGGTGAAACCGGCAGGTACAGCGCAGACTGTAACAATACGGTATTCCGGTATGCAATATCATCAGAATTGGTATGGGAGTTGGTTACCGTAAGCCCGAATTTTACTTTATCATTTAAAGCATATTGTTCTACAGCCATGCGGGCAATCACACGTTCCAGGGAGCTGGATGTAAGGATCCCTTCTTTACGCATGTAGTTAACACTGGCTATGTAATTGCCGTGTTCTCCACCGCCGCTGAAAGAGAGGTTATGATTATGCGAAACTGCGGAGCTGCGTTGTATGGAGCTTTGCCAGTCGGTATTTGCGCCTTTATCATCCGCGGGAGAAAAAGCCAGGTTATTCTTTTTAAGAAAATCCCTCAGCTGGCCGGCATCCATCATATCCAGCTTGTTGGATACTTTTTCCAGCCCAATGTAACTATTGTAGCCCACCTGCATCTGTCCGCTCCTGCCCTTCCTGGTGGTGACCATAATAACGCCGTTGGCGCCGCGGTTACCATAGATAGCCGTGGCAGCGGCATCTTTCAGCACATCTATTGAAGCAATATCATCCGGCGCTATTACAGAGATATCTGCGCCGGGTATACCGTCAATTACATAGAACGGCGTTTGTGAGCTGTTAATGGTGGAAGCGCCCCGCATAACAACTGCGGCCGGCTTATTAGGATCGCCGCTGGCTGAAATATTCAGGCCCGGCACCTTACCCTGTAACAACTGGCCTACATCACTTATTGCGCCCCTGTTAAGATCTTCTGCCTTAACAGTTGAAATAGCGCTGGTTAAGGCGGCCCGGTTCTGCTTACCATAGCCTACCACCACAAAATCACTCAATGTCACTTTGCTTTCTGCAAGGTTTACGGCAACAAAAGGCTGATCATTAAACGCCAGCTCCTTTGGATCATAACCCACATAGGAAAACACCAGCACTTCGCCTTTATTAACGCTTATGGAAAACTCGCCATTCGCATCAGTGGTGGTTCCCCGCTGCGTGTTCTTTACCAATACGCTTACGCCAATGAGCGGTGTACCATCAGCGGCGGTTACTTTTCCCTTTATATGCGCGGGTGGCAGCGGGGCCTGGTAGTCGGTCTTTTCCCCCGGCAGCTTTATAATAATGGTGTGGTCCACTATAATATATTCAAAACCCTGGCTGTTAAGGCATTTCTTCAGGGCCTCGTCAATATTCACATCTTTGAGCTCTATAGAGATCTTATCTACATTTTTCAACAACGATGACCTATACCAAAACGAGTAACCGCTTTGCCTTTCAATTTCTGAAAGCACTTTTACGAGCGGTGCATTTTTAGCTTTAAGGGAAATTTTCTGGGCAACTCCCTTGGCGCTAACCTGTAATAAAGCAGCAAGTATTAAAATGGTGGTTAATTTCATAACCAATAACGTTTTGGATAACAACCGGCTTCGGATAAGGCCGTGCAAGGCAGGCCCTAACCTACCGGTTTTGCGGTAAGCAATCAGATTCATACATTTGTTTTGATTTGGTTAATAAATAAACAGTTCCTGAAACAATTGTTTAGTCTAAAGATTAGCTCAAATTAAACCGGGGACGGCTCCAACGTTCCCGGTCTTTATTTGGTCTAAAGTCAGCTTTTCATTCTCTCATCATATTTAAGTGCTTGTTTTAGCAATGTTGTGGTGATACAATTTCATGGTAAGTCGTGGATTGTTTACATTCCTTTATTTCCTGTTTGGTTGATATCCGGTTACAGTTATGGCTTATTAATACCGCCATCTGTAACTTTGTGGAACCGTTTTGCTGTGTAGGCGGCAGCATCCCATGGATAATTTTTTCATTGTTCACTTTTCATAGTGGATCAATAGCTTTACCGCTTATAACTTATATCAGGCCGTTACAATAATTTTTCTTCCTTCAATTTTAAAATGCAGATCGCTCAGCTCCAGGATCTTAAGCACCTGTGTAAGGCTAATATTCTTTGATATTTTCCCTGTAAAACGATCAGTTGGTATAGGCCCCTCGTAGCTTACTTCTACATCGTACCACCGGCTCAGCTGGCGCATAATGGCAGGAAGCTCGGTATCATTATACTGGAACACGCCGTTTATCCAGGCGGTTTCTTCATCTGCATTAATACTGCTGGTAACTTTCAGATCGCTGTTCTGTTTAACCAGCCTGGCCTGCTGCATAGGACTTAGCAATACGCTGTTATTACTTTTGGTTACTTTCACCGCTCCTTCCAGCAAGGTTGTTTTCACCACATTTTCATCGTCATAGGCCATTATATTAAAGTGGGTTCCCAGCACCTCTACCTGCATACCGCCACCGGCAGCTGCTTCATTTACATGCACAATAAAAGGCACATTGCGGCCATCAGGAGCAGTGTGCTTGCTCACTTCAAAATATGCTTCCCCGGTTATTTGCACATTCCGTTCAGTGCCGGTGAAAGCCGTTGGAAAACGCAGGCTGGATCCGGCATTGAGCCAAACCGCGGTATTATCAGGCAGTATTATTTTATAGGTACCGCCCCGGGGCGTTGAGATGGTATTATATACTACCGCACCGGCTGCGCCCTTAGCCTGGTAGGCAAGCTGACCGTTATTTAACTTAATGATACTGGTATTGCCCTGCCGGGAAAGCTGGCCGTTCTTAGCGCTGTCAAGTGTAATAGTACTGCCATCAGCCAGGGTTAATATGGCTTTATTACCACCGGGTTGCACATCTTTGATGGCGGCAGCAGTCTCAGACCCTAAAGCTCCTGCATCCTTTGCCCCGTTCCCCCTGTTGAAATAATATAAGCCGCCCAATACCAGGCCTGTTAAAACCGCAGCTGCAGCAATGCGTTTAAAAGAAAAGGTTCTTTTAACCGGCATAGGCACTACCGGGGCCTGAGGCTCTTCTCCGGACTTTTTAAGTACTTCGGAAAACATTTCAGGCAGCTGCCCCGGATCGGATAAACCCCTGTCTATTTTATTTTCAAGCCGGGCACGCAGCACATCGTCCATAACAGCAAGGCCGGGTTCTTTTTGTACTTCCGCCAAAAAGACCGCAAGCTCTTCCTGCCCGATCGTTTCATCCAGAAACTTTTGCACTAAATGCTCAAATGCCTTCCTTTCCATAAAATATTACCTGGTTTACAAGGGATTTATACATTCACACTTTTAAATATGCTGCAAAGAGAATGATAAAGCACAAGGCTTCATAACATACCTTTTATATAAAAGACGTAATTAAAAGACAGAAGGGAGCGCCGGTGTTTAAATTTTTTTTTGCAGGAGTAATAACACGAACGTGTACAACAGTGAATTGCCCGTATGCTGTTCAAGAAGATGGCGTACCTGGACGATAGCCCTTACGATATAGCTTTTTACCGACTGTTTGGAGATCCCCATCTGAAGGGCTATTTCTTCATGGCTTAAGCCCTGGAAACGGCTCAGGCGGAAAGCGGTTTGCTGTTGTGGGGGAAGGTGCCGGATTGCCTGGTTCACCGCCTGTTCCAGCTCTTTAAGCTCAAGCTGCTGGCCGGGATGGTAGCATGTTTCGTCAAAATAATTTTTCAGATATTCTTCATTTTCATGCACATATACTTTTTTTCTGAGCCGGTCTATGATCAGGTTGCGGGTAGTGACGTACAAATAGGACTCGAACCTGTTAACATCCTTCAGGGCTTCCTTTTTCATCCAGATCTGCACAAAAATATCCTGCGCAAGATCCATGGATATTTCAGCCGATTTGGTAAAAGTAAATGCGGTGGAGTACACCTGGTCCCAATAGTGGTTGAAGACAACCTGGTAGGATTGCTGATCTCCCTGCGCAATACAGTTCAGGAGATGTTTCTCATTATTTAACCCCTTTAAAAGCACCAGGTGTAATTTATTGCTTACAGCGCAAATAATCAAATATCCGGGGTAGGATAAGGGAAAAAGGGGGTGATAGCCCCGGTTTATTTTACTAATTTTATAAACCATGTATTCTCTCCTGGACGCCATTAAACAGAACAATAAGCTGCCGATACGCCTCATCTCGCCCGGCTTTGGTCACCTCTCACCTGAGGAGGCCAGCCAATATGGTTATACCCATCGCAGAACCCATTATTTCTTTCTTTTCATGGTGGATGGGTGCACACAACATCGTGTTGATCTTCAGCAATGCGATATAAATACAAATGAGCTGCTGGTTGTTCTTCCTCACCAGATGCATGAGCTTTCAGACCCGCAGCACGGCTCTGATTATTTTAAGATCGGCTTTGACGAAAGCTGTCTTTCCCTGTTACCCAGACAATATCCCTTCCTGGTAAATCCGCTGAACACGCAAAAGATCACCTTCGATCCATCTTCCGCTGCCAGGCTGAAGTCGGTCTTTGGGATACTCCTTGAATTATTAAGCAGTATGAACACTGATCCGGAGCTTATCCTGGCGTATCTCAACAGCTTACTAACAGAAATAAATAACGCATATTTTATCGCGGACCGAATGCCGGCTGATGAAAAGCTTTCCAAATATATTGGCTTCAAGGTTTTTGTGGAGAACAATCTTACCGGTCATCCTACAATCAGGGAAATTGCCGGGGAACTGGCTATTAATACAAATAGCTTATATAGTATTGTAAAGCAATATTCCGGGCTTTCGCCCAAAGAATTCATTATCAAACGCCTGATACTGGAAGCATGCCGCCGGTTGTATTATGGAGAGCACTCTTCTATCAAGGAGCTTGCCTTTGAGCTCGGCTTTAACGACCCCGAATATTTCTCCAGGCTGTTTAAGAAGGTTACGGGTAAAACTATTGCCAGGTTCTTTCATGATCTGTCAGGGTAATAATACGTTTTGTCCGGCTGGTTAAGGAATGTTCTGTTCATTTTTGTGCATCAAAAAGATCAGCAATGAACAGAACATTAGGAACAAACGGCCCATTGGTGTCCGCTATAGGTTTAGGATGCATGGGCATGTCCGGCGCATACGGGCAATCAGATGAAAAAGAAGCCATCGCTACCATTGAGCGGGCGCTTGAACTCGGCCACAATTTTTTAGACACCGCAGATTATTATAATGCAGGCCACAACGAGGAGCTGATCGGTCAGGCCATCAAAGGCAAACGCGAAAAAGCCTTTCTCTCTGTTAAAACAGGCCAGCTGTATACTGCCGGCGCTAACGGAGGCATGGCCCCCGGCGGGGTAACTGCACATCCGGATCACCTGCGCAATGCGGTTTTTTACAGCTTACGCCGGCTAAAGACTGAGTATATCGATCTTTATACCCCGGCCAGGGTAGATCCAAACGTTCCCATTGAAGAAACGACCGGTGCACTGGCCGACCTTGTACAAAAAGGCGTGATCCGTTACATTGGTTTGTCGGAAGCATCAGCAGCAAGCATCAGAAGAGCTGCTGCCGTGCACCCTGTTGCTGCGCTGCAGATAGAATACTCACTATGGAGCAGGGACATTGAGACAGCAGTGCTTCCGGCTTTACGTGAATTGGGTATTGGCCTGGTTGCTTATGCGCCATTAAGCCGTGGCTTTTTAAGTGGAGAATTCAAGCAACCGGAGGACATTAAAGATAGCCGTGTACACATGCCACGCTACCAGGGCGAAAACTTTTATAAAAACCTCCAGCTGGTTGAAAAGATCAGGACCCTGGCTGCCGATAAAGGCTGCACCCCTGCCCAATTAGCTATTGCCTGGGTACTCTCACAAGGCAACGACATCATCACCATTCCTGGCTCTAAGCGAATAAAGCATCTTGAAGAAAATATCGCGGCTGAGCATGTTCAGCTTACCCGGGAAGACCTCGAAAGCATTGATACTTTTATGCCTGCAGGTATTGTTTCCGGCACCCGGTACCCGGAAAAATTCCTAAGCGCTTTGAACCGGTGACGGTGGTTTTTGAGTTGCAGTAACACCGTCCCATTTATAGCAGTCTCCGGCTCAGGCAAGGAGGCTGCATTCAAAATTGCGCCGGATGCTTAACTTTAATATTATAGATCAAGCGCCTATCAGTGACCAACTTTACCTCCTCTTCAGCGCTCTTACAACCACCTTCTCACCCTGCTTAACTTCAAACAGGTCAATAACACCGTCGTTCTGCGAACTTGAAAAAACACAATTATCAGTTGGGGAAGACATAAGGAAGAAAGTATCTAAGCCTGTAGCATACATTTTTTCCGGTCTTCGCACCGTTAGCTCAAGACTGTCCCCTTTTTTAACTATGGAGACCTTTATTTGGGGATCTTCAGAGAAATAGTCGCCCGCATATTTTTCAAGCAGTGTGTCCGGCACTTGAATGGTCTTCATGACCAGTGGGCTGTAAAAGTCTTTCCATTGATAGACTGTAGCAACACTATTGATAATTTCATCTATTAATGCCTGTCCATTCTCGGAATTGGTTAAAACCACCACGCCATTCCCGGTGGTAAAGCTGCCATAATAATCGCTTCTATAACCAATATTTGCCCCGCTGTGCGTAAAATATTTCTCCCCGCCTTTTTCCTGGATGAAGGTGCCTAAGGCAGCCTCGGAGGAACTAAGCACGGGCGTTAACATTTCTTCTGCAACCCTTTTTTTAAGGATTGAAGGCCCGGTATCTTTTAAAGATTGCTGTATGGCAATAACGAATTTCGCAAGGTCAGTAGCTGTTGCCCAAAGCCCATCCGGCGCCAGCTCCGGGTAAATATTAAATTTCCCTTGCAGTACCTGCATACTGCTATCATGCGCGGCAGCAAAGTTTCTGTATTGCCGATAATTAAGAGGCTGAGAAAATGTGCTGCTTGTCATTTTAAGCGGCTTCAGGACAACGGCCTGCATGATGCTGTCATAATTATTTGAGATGTTGTCATCCAGGATCTTTCGGATGATGACAGTGCCGCCACCTGAATATTTAAATTGGGCGCCAACCGGGAGGATCGGCTTAACAGCGTCACTATTGGCCGGTCTTTGCCCGTTGAGGATCTGGTTAATTGCGGGTATACTGTCACTCGTTGCATACCCCATGAAACCACCTGTACTAAGGCCAGCGGTATGGCTAAGTAAATTTTTGAGGGTAATTGTTTTGCCTTTGGAAAATTCATTATCCGGAAATGTCCAGGTTCTTAAATATTCCCTTATGTCCTTTTCTAAGGACAATTTCCCATCCTGTACCAGCTTCATGATGCCTAATGCATTTACTGATTTACTGATGGAGGCTGCCTGGTAAAGGGTTCCTGTATTTGCAGGCTGCCGTGTTCCTACATCAGTGTACCCATAAGCTTTTGCCCAAACAATGCTACCATTGTTTATTACGGCTATAGAAACGGAGGGAACTTTGTAAAACCTCATCCGCTCAGCAATACTATACTTAGGTATAATGCTGTCTGCAAATACGACCTGTCTTGTTTCCGTAAGGCCGTTCTCCACTGCTTTAATCCGTAATTGTTCAGGCCTGGTTTGGCCAAACCCTAACAGCCAGGTCAGGGTAAATAATGAAATAAAAATTAGTCTTTTTAAGGTCATTTTAAATAGTTAGAAGTAATAAATTTTTTCTGGAGATGGGCTGGTATGCACAATGAATAATTCCCGATCCACTTGTTGGACAGGGAGGAGTAGAATTTGCTTCATAACAAATTCCGCAGGCGGTTTTAATATAGTTCCTTATCATAGCTGCAGGTATGAATGACTTTGACTTTGGCATAAACTAAATATTATGCCGTTCTTATAAGGCATTGACAATGAGATGAAAAATGAAAAAGTATGGGGTAAATATGTACAGAAACGGACAGCCTGCGTCCGGTTTTGCCATCAGGAGGTAAATGGCCGAAACTGTATAATTTATGTCCTTTGAGACAGGCAGACAAAGTGCTAACTTTACCCTATGAAGCAGGACATCGAAGGCGCTAACAATTATCACCAAAAGAAACGGGTAGTGATTGTGGCAATGACCAGGCTCTTGTTGCTTGACTTTGCAGGCCCGGCAGATGTATTCAACTATGCTACAAGATGCCTGCAGGAAACCGGCGCAGGTGAAGGATATGAGGTACTAGTGGTAGCCCCGACTTCCGACAAGCTGGTTGCAATAGCAAGCGGCATCGAAATCCGTTGCAAATTATCTGCAATGGAGGTTGGGCTTCCCATAGATACACTTATCATTGCCGGCAATGATTTCAGTGAAGATACTGCAGCCGCGCTGGTTCCCTTTTATCAGTGGTTATCTACCGTTAACGAAGGCAATACCCGGCGGATCGCTTCTGTTTGTGGCGGCGCATTTGCATTGGCGAAGGCCGGCTTATTAAATGGCCGGAAAGCAACAACGCATTGGGACCTGAATGAAAAATTGAAAAAGAGCTATCCTCAGGTCAACGTGAATACAGATCCTTTTTTCACGAATGATGGAAATATTTATACCTCTGCCGGAGTGTCCGCAGGAATTGATCTGGCGCTTGCGCTCGTGGAAGAGGACTATGGAAAAGATATAGCGGTAAAGGTGGCACGGCAGCTGGTATTTTACCTGAGCAGGCCAGGCCTTCAATCTCAATTCGGAAATTTGCTACCCGTTTACGAGCGCTCAAACATTGCCAATAAGTTACAGGAATGGTTAAAAGACCATTTACATGAACCATTGGATGTAAGCAGCATTGCGGCACATCTTAATATGAGCGTACGCAACCTGACGCGCGTATTTCAGAAACAAACCGGTATGTCGCCTGCGAAATTCGTGGAAAAAACCAGGGTGGAAAACGCCAGAAGGCTTTTGGAAGACACCGACATTCCTTTGGAAAGGATCAGTGAACAATGCGGCCTGGGAGGCCTGGTATGCATGCGGCGGATATTCCTAAGACACCTCATGACAACGCCCTCTGATTACAGGCGGGCCTTCCGTACCTCATTGAAACATGCTGAAACGGAGCATTTGCTTTCCTGAGCGTCACAAATAAAACAAGATTATTGCTAATGCACCACCTGAAATGCACGCCTGTGCGTTCATGGGTAGCTATTGCCTTAATCTCTGAACGATAAGAAATATTTAATCGAAAAAATAACGACATGAAAATTGCAATCAATGGACTGGGCCGCATCGGCAGAATGACCCTCCGGGCATTACAAAACCATCCCGGAATTGAAGTGGTAGCGGTAAATGACTTAACAGATGCCAACACACTGGCGCATTTATTAAAGTATGATACTGCGCATGGCCGCTTCCCCGGTGAAGTAACCGCAGAAGATAATGCGCTGACTGTAAACGGAAAACGTATCGCGCTGCTCAGTGAGCGTGACCCGGCAAAACTGCCCTGGGCATCTTTGGGAATTGAGGCTGTTATTGAATCCACCGGCCGCTTTACCGATAAAACAACCGCACACGCGCATATTGCGGCAGGAGCAAAAAAAGTGCTCATCACCGCACCTGCATCAGGCGGGGTTAAGACGATTGTGCACGGCGTTAATAATGAGCTGATCGACGGCGATGTGATCTATAGCACTGCTTCCTGCACAACCGGCGCTATTGCACCTGTGCTGTCTGTGCTGGATAAAGAATTTGGCATTGAATCAGGTTATATGGTTACCATCCATGCCTTTACTGCAGATCAGAACCTGCAGGATGCTCCGCATAAGGACTTACGCCGGGCCCGTGCAGCTACCTGGTCTATCATTCCTACATCAACAGGCGCCGCTAAAGCCATTGGCGATGTACTCCCAAATCTCAAAGGAAAAATGGATGGCTATTCATACCGCGTGCCGGTTATTGATGGCTCCATCGTGGATCTATCCATCAACCTGAAGCAGGAAGTATCGAAAGAGGATGTTAAGAACACCCTGAAGCGCTATGCTGAAACTTCGCTGAAAGGCATCCTGGAATACACGGAGGAACCCTTCGTGTCCTCGGATATCCTTGGAAATACCCATTCTTCTATTGTCGATGGCAGTCTTACCAAAACTATTGGCCGCCTGGTTAAAGTGGTTGCCTGGTATGATAATGAAGTCGGAATATCTAACCGCATTGCGGAGCTGATAAGCAAATTATAAGGAGCGGATGGCGTAAATATATTTTCCTGAAAAGAGAATATATTTACGTCATGAACGGGCATGCCAACACATCAGGGGTAAAGCAGGATGAAAGTGCTGTTGCCATCCTTCGCTACCGCAACAGTGCGCCCCCTCCCAGGGCAAAAATAATGCTGCAGCAAAACCTGATCTCCTTTTTGCTGGAAGGTGAAAAAACGGTTCATTTTGCAGGCACACAGGTTACGGTAAAGCCGCAGCAGTTTGTAATGTTAGCTGCGGGGAACTGCCTGATGAGTGAAAAGATAGCCGCAAACAATGCAGACTATCACAGCATTCTTATTTTCTTTGACAATAACCTGCTGGCTGATTTTTTTAACCGGCATGCTTTGTTGCTGGATCAACAAACCAGGCAACCAGACAATCCTCCATTCCTGCTGTTTGAAAAGGATGAGTTCCTGGTGAATTTCACCCGGTCCCTTGACTGCATGCTGAGCGGTGATAAGCCGGTATACCACGGTCTGCAAAAGGTAAAGCTGGAAGAGCTGTTCTTATATCTGGCTATACAATACCCGGGACAGATCCGGCAGATCAGGAACATGAGCTATGAAGCAAATGACGACCTGGTAGTGCGCCAGGCAGTTACTTCGCATATAAACAGTAATATCACTGTAGAGGAGCTTGCCTTTTTATGTAACATGAGCCTTTCTACTTTTAAACGCAGGTTTGCCCGTATTTATGGCAACAGCCCAAACAGATGGCTCCTGGAAAAAAGGATGGAAAGAGCTGCTAAAATGCTCCGGCAGGACGATTGTAAAGCAAGCGAGATCTATTATGAGCTGGGTTATGAAAATCTGTCCAGCTTTATTCAATCCTTTAAGCAGATCTACGGTATAACGCCTAAACAGTACCAGTTATCAGGTTGAACGTTTAGCCATACTTTCTGAATGATTGCCTATCTTTTGCCGCTGGTCTTCGCAGCTACCTTTGAGTAATAATTCAAACAAAATGCAAAAGATCATGGCAACAGAAACTACCGCCACTACATTGAGCGGCAGTGCATCGGCACAAACATTTACTTTGAAAAGCAGGGAGCTTGGCGGTCAGCTGACCCAAAAGCAATATGCAAGCGGCATGGGTTTCAATGGTGAAAACCAGTCGCCACAGCTCTATTGGGAGAATGCTCCAAAGGAAACACAAAGCTTTGCAGTAACGGTCTATGACCTGGATGCGCCTACAGGCAGCGGCTTCTGGCACTGGGTGGTTTTCAATATCCCGCAAAACATCCACGAGTTAGCTTCAGGCGCCGGCGATCCGGATAAACACCTGCTTCCTCCGGGAGCCATCCAAAGCAATACGGATATTGGTGCACCCGGCTATATTGGCGCGGCCCCGAATGAGGGCCCAGCCCACCGTTACCTGATCACAGTGTATGCGCTTAGCAAAAAGCTGGACCTGGATAAAAACGTTACGCCCGCTTTCGTAGGTTTTAACATGCACTTTGCAACATTAGCCAAAGCTTCGCTGGTTGTTTACGGACAAAAACAGGATTAAATGATTTGCCCCGGCACTAAAAAAATGCCGGGGCAATTATTGCTTGCCGTTGTATTGGCGGAAGGGAATGATTAATAATGAATAATTAATAATTAAAGGATCTCAATATACCCATCGGTGCCGTTTACGCGTATCCGTTGTCCGTCTTTTATCAGCCTGGTGGCGTTCTCCACGCCCACAACGGCCGGTAATCCATATTCACGCGCAACAACGGCTCCGTGGGTCATTAGCCCGCCTACTTCGGTGACCAGGCCTTTTATGGATACAAACAAGGGTGTCCAGCTGGGATCTGTAAAGGTGGTGATTAAAATATCGCCTTCTTCTATATTGGCATCTTCCATATTTAAAATAACACGTGCGCGCCCTTCTATAATTCCGGAAGAAATAGCCAGGCCTGCAATGGCTTCAGCAGGGATATTTTCATGTTTGTACTGGCCCGTAATCATTTCGCCATCAGAGGTAATAACACGGGGCGGAGTTAGCTTTTCATATAACCTGTACTCATCTTTTCGTTTGTCGATGACCTGATAATCCAGCTTATTTGTGCGGATGGCTTCCTGCAATTCTTCAAAAGCGAGATAATAAATATCTTCTTTTTCATGAAGAATATTGGCTTGTACCAGCCGTTCTGCTTCTTTTAGTAAAGCCTGCTTATAAATGAAATAACGGTTCACAATGTCGTATTTCGGATATTCCCGGTAACCGATAAAATTCCGGATCAGGTCAATCATTTGTTTTGTTTCTCCGGCCTTTTGCTCCCCATCCGGTAATTGCTTCAACCGGGCTAATAGGTTCTGCTCTTTTTTCAAAGCTTCCTGTTGCCCCTGCTCAAATTTTTGTTTGCTGGCGCCAGGTGCAAGGTTTTTGATGTTACTCAGGATCATCGGTATCAGTATAGCTGGCTTTTCACTCCAGCGTGTTCTTGTAATATCGATCTCTCCGGCACACCGCATTCCATATTTGTCGAGATAAGCAGCAATAGCATCCCGCACCTGCTGCCCGCCTTTGAATTGCAGCAGCCCGTTCAGGAAGTTATCATCCTTTACCTGTTGCAGGTACTCAATGATTTCCGGGTAGGGACGGATCACATCTGCAACATCCAGCAGCGCCATACCCATTTCAGAAGTGACGTTGTTAGGTACAGACAGGGAAAGTGTATCTGCTACATTTTTTTCACCTAACCACTCATTCATTTTTTCATTGATCCATGCTGAAGCATGGATGCCGGCCATGATCACGTTCAGATTTTTCTGATCAGCCGCAAGCTGCCGCCGGTGCTGCGTATCTTCCAGGATACAATCAAATACATCCAATCCTGATTTCGTCTGGATCTTATTTTTTAAAGCTGCTAATGATGCCTCACTACTCTTAATCAAATGAGTAACGATTGCAGGGTCGTCTCCTGCTTCTGCCAGGATATCTGCAGACGACATACCTATATGGCTTTTAATAGGCCCTGGCTGGCTTTTGTCATTGGGGTCCAGCTTTATAAAATCGCGCTCTATGATGGTAATAAGCGCGCCTTTTATGAGCGGATCGGAGTGTCCTAAAACACCCAGTAAATTTTGCCTGCCGGCCGCTGAAGACAGGCCCATCGTGATATCCACAAACAGCCTTCCGGCAGCGGTTTTAAACATAGCCCGGTTACCTGTTAACATCCAGACAGAGATACCCAGTGGTTTAATAGGATCCGTCATCATTTGCTGATGGCCAACAGATACATACACGTGATTCTGCTGGTCATTTGCTTCAGGAATGGGAAATAAAGTGGTGATCGGCCGGCTCTGGACAATATAAAATGTACCATCTGCCAAACACCATTCAATATCCTGCGGGGCGCCGAAATGTGCTTCAATCTTTCTGCCAATGCGCGCAAGCTGCAGGATCTGCTCATCCGTAAGCGCCTGCTTAGACTGCATTTCAGATGGGATCTCCTGCTGTTGGGTACCGCCATCTTTTAAAGCATAAATAGCCAGTTTCTTAGTAGCGATCTTCTTGTCAATCACCTCACCACTCTGCACTTTATAAATATCAGCATTCACCAGGCCGGATACCAACGCTTCGCCTAACCCAAAGCTGGCGTCAATAGATAATACTTTCCTGTTACCGGTAACCGGATCGGCAGTAAACAAAATACCTGCTACCTGCGGGAAGACCATTTTCTGAATCACTACAGACAGATGCACCTTTCTATGGTCAAATCCATTTTGCAAACGATAGGTCACTGCTCTGTCTGTGAACAGGGATGCCCAGCATTTGCTGATATGTTCCAGGATGGCTTTTTTACCGGTGATGTTCAGATAAGTATCCTGCTGGCCTGCAAAAGAGGCCGCCGGAAGGTCCTCTGCTGTGGCGCTGGAACGTACGGCATACGCACTTTCTTCACCAAGCTGTTCAAGCTGCCGGGTGATCTCCTTACTGATACCTTCCGGAATAGCTATTTCTTCGATCAGCTTCCGGATCTTTGCACTGGTTTCACCAATACCTTTCCTGTTATCTGCTTTCAGAACACTCAGCTGATCCAGCAGTGAATTAAACGATGTATTATTTTCAATAATTTCTTTATATGCTTCCGTTGTAACGCAAAAGCCGCCGGGCACCTGTATTCCCTCGATCCCGGCTAATTCTCCCAGGTTGGCGCCTTTGCCGCCGGTCAGTGCCAGCTTTGTTTTGCCGGTTTCCTGAAAACCAAGTATGTAAGCGCTCATATTTTGTGTTTTTAATGATTATTTGTCTTTGAGATCATTGATGGTTTCATTCATTATTTCAACTGCTTTTAAAAAGTAGGTTTCAAGAACTTTGGTCTCCCTGTTTGAAAAGGACCCGATCAGTTCTTCTGACTTACTCCGGAAATTCTTGTAAAGCGGCGAAAAAAGCGCCATTATATTTTTAGTGATGGGCTCAATAATAACCTTCCGCCGGTCGTCTTCAGCAAATCGCCTTTTCACCAGCTTTTTCTTTTCAAACCGGTCTATTAAACCGGTAACTGCACCGGTTGTGAGCCCGGTTAAAGATGCAAGCTCACCGGCTGTCATTTGCCCCTGGACCATTAAAAATCCCAGGTACTTATGGTCGGTACCCGGAAGGCCGGCCTTTCGGGCAATGGCCTCATGCATCTGGATGGAGGTATATGCGTATTGCTGGCTCAATTTTCTTATGAGGGTTATTAGTTCGGCATCCATTTTATATCTTATTAAGTAAGTATCTTAGTGACAAAGATAATATTAATTGAGAAGATGGCAAATAGTTTTGAAAAGAACTTACAGGAAATGACGGGGAAGATCTGTTAAAAGGGATTAATCTATGCTGATTTTAGATTGGGATTACCTCACCCACATGATAAGCATCCATGTAAATATACCTATTGAAATATTCTTCAGCATCACTCTTAAATGATGTAGTGCATGGGTCAATTGATTTTCTACTGTTCGCTTGGAGATGCCCAGCTTTCCTGCAATCTGGTCATTGGTCAGGTGCTGCTGCCGGCTTAAAATAAAAACCTCCCGGCAGCGCTTGGGCAATTCCATTAAATGTTCATCAATATTATTCTTGAGCTCCAGGTAGCCCAGGTTTTCATCGCCCTGGTTGCGGCAAACCAGATCAGCTGATTCTTCCAGCGCTGCACTGTAGGTAACCGGGACGGCCTTTGCCTGCTTCATATATTTGTACACATGGTAACGTCCTGCAGCACGCAGGTAAGCGGAGAATGAAAGGATCTGCAGCTGTTCCCGTTTCAGCCAGATGTTCAGGAAAATATCATGGGTGATCTCCTTACTGATGGTCTCGTCTTTCACGTAGCTGTATACCGTGGTGTACACACTGGCCCAATATCTGTCAAATAATATTGAAAAGGCACTATGCCCACCCTGCAGAATGGCATTCCATAAATCGTGGTCTGATAATGTACGAGGAGACATAAGCGATACTAAATAAAGGTAAAAACTTTGGATTAGATTATAAAATGTTCCGGGGCAGAAATTTTTTTCTTAAACTTATGTGTGTGCCGCCTGAAAAAAGGCTCTTATTAATCAGAGGATCCATAAACTACCTGGATGACAACGGAGGAATACCTTTTATTATATGAAAAGTTCTTAGCCGGGAATTGCACGGAGGAGGAAAAGGAATTGCTTGCCGGTTATCTGGACGGCTTTGAGCTGGAGGAGCATCCCTGGAAAGGGGAAATGGGCAATAAGGAACAGGTCAGAACAGAGATCTATAACAGGCTGCAGGAAGAAATAAAGCCTGCAAAAAGGGTTTTATGGATGCCTGCTGCAAGGAGGATCGCCGCTGTTGCCGCTATTCTGTTAATAGTGCTCACAGCGGGGCTATACAGGTTTTTCTTTCATCCATCTTCACAGATATCTATTGAAAAAAAAATAGCGCAGCATCCCGGTAACGGCATAAAACCGGGAAACAACCAGGCTGTGCTAACATTGGCAGATGGCTCAGAGATTGTATTGGACAGTACAAAGAACGGCCTCCTTACCAGTAAGAACGGGGTTGAGATCAAGCAAACGCAGAAGGGACAGGTGCTGTATACCTGCCTCCAGCCTGCATCCCGGGGTGTTTCCTGGAATACCATTTCCACGCCGGTTGGCGGGCAATACCAGATCGTACTGGGAGATGGCACCCGGGCATGGCTCAATGCCGCATCGTCCCTGCGTTTTCCCATCACCTTTGAAGGCGCTGAAAGAGCAGTGGAAGTAAATGGGGAAGTATACTTTGAAGTAGCGCAGGACAGGTCGAAACCATTCAGGGTATCTTTTAACGGCAACACCATAGCGGTACTGGGCACGCACTTTAACGTGATGGCGTATCATGATGAGGCAAAGAGCAAAGTAACGCTGCTGGAAGGCGCAATACGGATCAGTAACCATACAGGACAACATCTACTCAAGCCTGGCATGCAGGCGCTCGTAGGGGATTCAAACAGTAACATCACTACCCGTAAGGCTAACCTGGAGGAAGCAGTAGCCTGGAAGAACGGTTATTTTATTTTTGACAATGAAAACATACAGAGCATTATGCGCAAGGTGGCACGCTGGTATAATGTAACTGTTACCTACCAGGGGGACATGACTGGCAAGGAATTTACCGGGACCGTTTCACGTTTTGAAAATGTATCAGAAGTATTAGGCATGCTGGAAGCAACCGAAATTATCCACTTTAACTTACAGGGGAGCAATATAAAAGTAACTCCCTGAGCTTATTCTAACAAACCAAAGGCTAAACATATCTATTGAACAACATGCTGCTATTTGCGGCATAGTCAACAATTCACAATTCCAAACAGAACAATGTATGCAATTCTACCTACACTTCAGGGAAGAATGGAGATTCCGCGTTCCATTAAAACTCCCGCTTAAGCTAAGGCTTACACTTATCTTTTTCATGGCCGCCTTTATGCAGGTATGCGCATCCGGATTTGCACAAAGCATAACGCTAACAGAAAATAATGCACCGCTTGAAAATGTGCTGGAAGCGCTTAAAAAGCAGAGCGGATACAATTTCCTGTACAACACACCCATGCTTGCCGGCGCCAGGCCGGTAACTATTTCTGTTAACAATGCTCCGATAGATGATGTGCTGAAGCTGTGCTTTAAAGATCAGCCGCTGGATTATACCATCAGGAAGAAGACGATCATTGTAAAGCCCAAAGCCGCCGCACCTGCGCCTGTGCCCCAGGCCATAACGGTAAAAGGAAGGGTTACCAACGAAAATAATGAGCCTTTACCCGGTGTAAGCATCGGCATTAAAGGAACGGCAAAAGGCACCACCACAGATGCTAACGGCAGCTATATCCTGAATGTTCCTGAAGGTAATGAAACGCTGGTATTTACCTTTATCGGCTACGCTACCCGGGAGGTGCCGGTGAATAACCGCACTACACTGGATGTACAGCTAACCGCAGAGAACAAGGCTTTAAGCGAGGTAGTGGTAGTAGGTTATGGCCAGCAAACAAAGGCAACCGTTACCGGCGCTATCACTTCCATAAAGAGCGCCGATATCATCGTTACCAAAAATGAGAACGTAATGAATATGCTTACCGGTAAGCTTGCCGGCGTGCGTATTGTACAAAGATCCTCTGAGCCGGGAACCTTCAATAATACATTTGACATCCGCGGCCTGGGCGATGCATTGGTGATCATTGACGGTATTCCGCGCGATAATATGTCGAGGTTAAATCCTGAAGATATAGAAAGCGTATCCGTATTAAAAGACGCAGCAGCATCCGTATATGGCGTTCGTGCAGCCAACGGCGTAGTATTGATCACCACCAAGCGGGGCAAGGTAGGCGCCACCAGGATCAGCTACAGCGCTAACTTCGGGCTGCAAACGCCTATCGGTTCCCCCAAAAGCACCAGCGCAGCTGACTGGATGACGCTTGCAAATGAAAAATCCATGCACAATCAAAGCGGAGGAACGTTACGCTACTCACCGGACGAGATCGAAGCTTACCGGAATGGGACCAAACAAGGTACGGACTGGTATGATGCTGTGCTGAGAAAAAGCGCTCCGCAAATGCAGCATACCATCAGCACAAGCGGCGGATCTGACCGGCTGCAGTATTATGCATCCATGGGCTACCTGTCACAGGAATCCTTTCTCCGCAGCAACAGCAATAGTTATAAACGGTATAATTTACGGTCGAATGTTACGGGCCAGATCTCAGACAGATTGAAGGTAGATGTACAGCTGAACGGAATTTATGACGAGTCAGACAAGAATTATGAAAATACAGACTGGATCATACGTTCTATGGAAAGGTCGGCCGCTATTCAGCCTATCTATGCCAATAACAATCCCGATTATTTGCAGAACGGTTTTGTGGACGGCTCCAATCCCGTGGCCATGGCCAATGCGGATGTAAGCGGTTACCGGAAATTCAGGAATAAATGGTTCCAGTCTGCCGTGAGCCTGGAATATACGGTTCCCTTTATCCCGGGATTGAGGGCAAGAGGCATGTTCGGTTATGATTACCAGAACATTGACAATAAAGCCTATAAAAGCACCTATAACCTGTATGATTATGATGATGCGGCTAACAACTATAAGCCGGTAACAAACCAGAGCCCCAGCACCATCCGCCGGGAATATTATACAAAACAGTCCATACTAAGCCAGCTCTCATTGAACTATAACCGCACCTTTAATAACATGCATAACGTAAGCGTGCTGCTGTTATATGAAGGACAGTCCCGCAAAGGCGATAACCTGTATGCCCAAAGAGAATTAGCGCTCCCGCTGGATCAGCTCTCCGCAGGGAACAGTAATAACCAGCTGGGAAGCATGTCAACCAATGCAGCTGATCTTTATGATTATGCCAATGTAGGATACGTGGGCAGGCTCAATTACAATTTTAAAGGGAAGTACCTGGCTGAGTTCAGCTTTCGTTATGACGGATCTTCCAAATTTGATCCCTCCCACCGCTGGGGCTTTTTCCCTTCCGGCTTCCTGGGATGGCGTTTTACAGATGAGAATTTCTGGAAAGCATTAAACATCAAATTTATTGACAATGCAAAACTCAGGGCTTCCTATGGCGTGCTGGGTGATGACAATGCATCTACCTACCAGTATTTAAATGGCTACACCTACCCTGCCGGCGGTAACAATAATGAATTGCCCGGAGGTACCCATTTTGACGGAACTTTTGTGAATGCCTCTGCCAGCACAGGAATAGCCAATAAAAATATTACCTGGTACACTGCTAAAACGTTTAATGTTGGCCTGGATCTGAATACAAAGAACGGTGTGCTGGGATTGGTGATAGACTACTTTCAGCGTAACCGCAACGGCTTACTGGCTACCCGCAGTGTAAGCCTGCCTTCTGTAGTAGGAGCAGCCTTACCCCAGGAAAACCTTAACGGGGATCTTACCAGGGGCATTGACATTGAGATCAACCATCACTACCACATTGGCGAGGTAGATTATTCACTGAGGGGAACATTCGGATACACCCGCACCCGGTTCACCCACCAGGAAGTGGGCATTTATGGCAGCGGCTATGATGAATGGCGCAATAACAACAATCAGCGTTATTCAGATATCGTATGGGGCTTCAAAGGCATAGGCCAGTTCCAGTCTTACGAGGAAATTGCCAACAGCCCGGTTAAGTATGATCAGAATACCCTGCCGGGTGATTATAAATATGAGGATACGAATGGCGATGGTATGATCTCTGACCTGGACCTGCAGCCCATCAGCTACAGCGGCCGCCCGCAGATGACCTTTGGCTTAACCATGAATGCTTCCTGGAAGGGGTTTGATGTTAGCCTGCTGTTCCAGGGCGCTGCAAAGGTTTGGGTAAATTATGTTGAAATACTGGCTGAACCCATTTGGGGATCCAACTATTCCAACGCGCTTGAAATGTTCATGGACAGATGGCACCCGGTTGATCCAACTGCCAATCCCTATGATCCCAATACACAATGGGTAAAAGGGAAATACGCCTACACCGGCACAGTACCCAGGGGTAACTCAACATTCGCGTATAATAACGCCAGCTACCTGCGCCTGAAAACAGTGGAGCTGGGATATTCCATCCCCGAACACGTGATGAAAAGAATAGGCATCAAAGGCGCGCGGGTATACGTGAATGCATACAATGTACAAACGTGGTCCGGGATGAAATTCATTGACCCGGAACATCCAAATGACAGCTACGGGAACGTATATCCCCTGAACAGAACCTATAACCTGGGCTTTAACATCGACCTTTAATAACACTGATCATGAGAACATTCAAATATATCATCTTATTCGTTGCGGGTCTTTGGGCTATTTCATGTACCAAGCTGGATATCTCGCCCACCAACATTATTCAGGATAACACCATTTTTGGCTCTGAAGACGGTCTTAAATCGTATATGGCCAGGATCTACAGCGAGCTGCCGGTAGAAGATTTCCGGTATGGGCCCGAGCGCCTTTTTCACCGCTTTTATGTACTCAGGGTGCCTGCTTCCATGACAGGTGAAGCATTGTGCCGGGAAGTGAACGGCTCCATTACCGAAGCTACCTCCTCCGATAACGGGGACACCTGGGGCGATTTTTATGCATTGATAAGGGAGTGCAACTACTTCCTGCAAAACATTGGCAACTATGCCAGCAAGTATTCGGCAGAGAATGTGAATATGTATAAAGGGGAATGCTATTTCGTACGTGCATTTACGTACTATGCGCTGGCCAAACGTTATGGAGGCGTGCCGCTGGTAACCCGTGTACTGAATTATCCGGATGAGTCCATCAAGGATATTGATATTGCCCGTTCATCTGAAGAAGCTACCTGGAACCAGGTAGCCAATGACTTTGACAGCGCCATAGCGCTTTTGCCGGTAAAGAACCAGGCAGGCCGTGCTAATAAATATGCGGCGTATGCCTTTAAGGCCCGGGCCATGCTGCATGCAGGCTCAATAGCCAAATACAATACCAGTAACTTAACCAATGGAGGTATACGTTTATGCGGCATGAATACCAGCCTCGCCAAAGATTTCTTTACCAAGGCATATGAAGCATCGCTGGCAGTAGATGGGGGTGGGTATTCCCTTTACATGAATGAGTGGGCGGCCAATGACCGGGAGGCGCAGTACAAAAACTACCTGAACCTGTTTTCCAAACCCACCAGCTCAGAAGCCATTTTTGTGAAGGAATACGGTTATCCGGAATCCGTGCACGGGTACGATGCTTACAATGTGCCCGCACAATATAAAGGCGCTAACGGGTACTCTTCCGAAACCAATCCTACTTTGAACTTTGTTGAAATGTTTGACGGGATGGACAAGGACGACAAGGGCCATTTGAATGTATATAACCCTGACGGCACGTATAAGCTCTACGACAATACCATGGATTTCTTTGCCACCGCAGAACCCAGGTTAAGAGCTACTGTGATCCTTCCGGGCGATTTGTTTAAAGGCGTACCCTGCCAGATCTGGAGAGGCATTTATAAAGGTAATTCCACCACTTCCATCAGCAGGCTTATTCCTGAAGGCAGTACAGTAAAATATGAGAACTCCGGCAGCGCCGGTTTGCTGGTTACTTCTTCAAGCGGCAGCCAGACAGCCTATACCCTGCATAACGGAGTAAAAATGAATCCGGCAGGCGCAAGCGGTGTTTTTTATGGCGACAGAACCTGTGCTATGTCTGGCTTTACCATCCGGAAATGGCTGAATGAAAGCTTAACCCAGGACCAGGTGCTAGAGAACAGGTCAGATCAGCCCTGGATTGAAATGCGGTATGCAGAAGTATTATTAACACGTGCGGAAGCAGCAGCGGAGCTGGCGTCCCTGGGAACTGCCACCTTCCTGGGCGCTGCATATGAAGCGATAGATAAAATAAGAACAAGGGCCGGTGCAACACTGCTTACCGGGGAGGAAAAATCTTCCGTAAATACTTTCATCAGCGCCGTACGTAAGGAACGCCGTAAAGAGCTGGCCTTTGAAAACAAGACCTGGTGGGATCTTAAACGCTGGAGGGTTATAGCCAGTGAGCAATCGAACACCCGCTGGCGCACATTAATGCCCTTTTACGCAGATCTTGCCGGGAAGTACTTTTTTGACGCGCGGTATGACGAAACCGGGAATACCTACACATTTGATACCAGGTGGTATTACCAGGAAATACCGGGTGCTGCTATTTCAACAAGCACCAAGATGATTCAGAATCCAGGGTATTGATCTTTTTCATTCATTCAATTCAGGAAAATGAAACTCAATTATATTATTATCATCAGCATGCTGGGCCTCTTATCCTTTACGGCCTGTACAAAATATGACAATTACGAAAAACCCAGCATGACGCTGAAAGGGGCCATCACAGACTCTGTTACAGGACAGGGACTGCAAACACAGCTGGGGGATAACGGGGTGCGTTTCAGAATGCGGGACCTTAGCTACAAGGCCAGTCCTACACCCTGGTATTTTACCTGCAAGCAGAACGGCGAATTTGAATGTGCAATGGTGCCGGCCGGCACCTACAATGTAACGCCGCTGGGGCCTTTTATTCCGCTTGTTTTAACTGACAGCAACGGGGATACTACCCGTAACGGGAGCATCACGGTTGATATTAACGGGAGTGTAACAAAGAACTTCACGGTGGTGCCGTTCCTGGTAGTGACCTGGATCGGCAAGCCGGTTGTTAATAATGATAAAACCATCACCGTGCAGTTTAAAGTAACAAGAGGTACTACAGATGCTGCTTTTCAGCAGGAATGTACCAACATCTACCTGTATGTAAATTCATCCAGCTTTAATGTGGGGGATAATAATTACGATTCCCGGTATACGGTGGCAGTCAATAATCCCAATGATGTATTGGGTCAAACGCTTACGGTAACCACCCCGGCATTGCCTTACGCCAATACAAACTATTACCTGCGTGCAGGTGCCCGTATTAATTATAGCGTTGAAGGAACCAACCGGTATAATTATAATGAAGCCATTCAGGTGAAGGTGCCTTAGAAGAACGTCATTGCGGGGAGCCTCCCCGCTCCTCGCAATGACGCGATTAAAACGGATAACCATTTTAAAAACTAACGAATGAAAAGAGTGCCGATCTTTTTCCATTGCCTTTGTATTGCCTATGCTGTTAATGCACAGCAACCCGTACTAAAAGAGAAAACCGCGTTCCAGACCAGCAGTGCCTGGATGCCTGAAATAGATGTGCGCTCGGATATTGCCATCATCTACGGCGCCAATGACCGGAGCCGCCAAACTTTTGAAGAACGTGTACGCTCCTGGCGTGAGCGTGGTTATAATACGCATTTTATGACCGGCATTGCCTGGGGCCAGTACGGAGATTACTTCTTCGGTAAATGGGATGGGCAGCAGCACCTTGGCGTAGGACAGGTGCAGCAGAACGGGGATACCATCTGGCATGGCCATAATATGCCGTACATAGTACCGGAAAGATCTTTTGTTGAATACATGAAAAAAGGCGTGATCAAAAAAGTGATAGACGCCGGCATCAGCTCCATTTATTTAGAAGAGCCGGAATTTTGGGCCAGGGCGGGTTACAGCGCAGTGTTCAAAAAAGAGTGGCAGGATTATTACGGCTTCCCCTGGAGGCCGCAGCATGAATCGGCGGAGAACACCTACCTCTCCAACAAGCTGAAATACCATATGTATTACAATGCAATCAAAGAAGTATCTGATTATGCAAAAGCATATGGTAAAAGCAAGGGCGTGAATGTGAAAGTGTACATCCCCACGCACTCGCTGGTGAATTACTCCTCCTGGAAAATAGTGAGCCCGGAAGCCAGCCTGGCATCCCTGCCCGGCATTGACGGGTACATTGCACAGGTATGGACCGGCACTTCGCGGGAACCCGTCTATTACAACGGTGTGCAAAAGGAAAGGGTATTTGAGAATGCTTTCCTGGAATACGGCTCCATGGTATCCATGACAGCGCCTACCGGCAGAAAGCTGTTCTTTCTTACAGACCCTATAGAAGACTGGCCGCGTGACTGGAGTGATTACAAACGGAACTATGAGGCCACTTTCACCGCGGAGCTGTTATATCCCATGGTGGCGGATTATGAAGTAATGCCCTGGCCGGAGCGCATCTATACCCGGCCATACAAGGTAGCCAACAGCGACAGCAGTGTATTGATCCCCCGGTATTATTCCACGCAAATGCAGATCATGGTGAATGCGTTGAACAATATGCCTTTATCAGATAACCGCGTTTCAGGCGTGAACGGCATCGGGGTGCTGATGGGCAACTCGCTGATGTTCCAGCGCTTCCCTACCCACAACGGGTTTGAGGATCCGCAGTTCTCTAACTTCTACGGACAAACGCTGCCCTTATTAAAGCTGGGCATACCGGTGCAGACAGTGCATATGGAAAACCTGGCCTATGCGGCGTCATTGAAGGGCATTAAAGTGCTGGTCATGAGCTATTCAAATATGAAACCTATGTCAGCGGATGTGCATCAGCAGCTGGCAGCATGGGTAAAAAAGGGTGGAGTGCTGATCTATTGCGGCCGCGACGATGATCCTTACCAGTCAGTAATGGAATGGTGGAATACCAAAGGCAATCAATACAAAGCACCCTCAGAACATTTGTTCAAACTGCTGGGTATAAAAGCGGATGCTGGCGGCTCCTTTAAAGCAGGAAAGGGAATGGTGTACGTAATGCGGCAGCATCCCAAAGAATTTGTGATGCAGGCCGGCGCCGGCAGCCAATATGTGAACCTGGTAAAGGAAGCCTATGAGAAAGGCGCTGCAGCAGGTAAGCTTGAAATGAAAAATAACCTGTACGTGGAAAGAGGCCCCTACGACATCATTGCCGTGATGGATGAAAACATGGAAACTGCGCCTTACACAGTAAAAGGCCCTGTGATAGACCTGTTCAATCCCACGCTGCCCGTGCTGAAAGAGAAAGTGGTAACGCCCGGCACACAGGCATTGTTATATAACCTGAACAGGGTAGCAAACAGGAAACAACCCAAAGTGCTGGCTGCTGCCGCACGGATCTATAACGAGCAGGCAACAGCCGGCAGCTATAGCTTTGTGGCCAAAAGCCCTGTAAAAACCCTGAATGCCATGCGGGTACTGCTACCGGCAGCCCCGCTGGCCGGCAGCACTGTCGTAAAAAATAGCGCAGGCGAAACATTGAAAGACGTAAAAACCGAATGGGACGCCGATTCCGGAACCTATTTTATGGAGTTCGAGAACAGCCCGGAGGGCATCAGCGTGCAGATAAAGTGGTAGGGAGAACGTACTCGTTCTCCCCTGCCTTAAGCTGATACTTTTTCGTTTTCCATATAAGCGTACCCGTAGTTTTTGCGGGTAAAACGATCTTTATTTTCCACTTGTCTCCGTCCAATGTATACGCTACGGCAACTTTTCCGTTCGGATGCGGCATTTCACCGCTTACATTGGTCAGGTCACCCAGGTGCGGTTCTATTTTTATTTTACAGAAGCCAGGCGCATCGCTGTCAATACCCAGCACTGTTCTGAAAAATTCAATATTGGGGCTGGCTCCCCAGGCATGGCAATCGGAACGGCTGTTTGGCAGATCGGATATTTCAGCCCAGGTGGTTAACCCCATTTTAATATTATCCCGCCACACATCCAGCCATTTGAGGTAATCATTTCCCAGGCCGCCTTTTACCAGCGCCTGGTGCAGGTAATACTTAAAATAAATGGTGCACTGGGTCAGGGAATTATCCTTTAAAAGGTTGTTACACACTGCAGGCAGGTCCTTTTGATCTACCAGGCCGGCCAATATGGCCAGCGAATTGGCATGCTGCGAATACACATCTTTTTCATTCGTATCTGCATACAATTTCCTGGATGCATTCCAATATTTGGCCTGGATGGTTTGTTTTAATTGTGCAGCTTTTTGCCGGTATAGCGCAGCATATGCCGGCATACCCATGCCGGATTCCAGCTCAGCAGCCCATTGGTAAGCCATCAGCAATTGCAGGTCCAGGATGGCCGATGCACCATCGCTGCCTTTGGGGGCCATGGCAAAATCCCATCCTTTCCCTCCAACCCAATCTATAAAATTCCAGTAAGGCGTGCCTCTTAACGAACCATCTGCCCCCTGGTATTTGCTGAAAAAATCCAGCACAGCGCGTTCGCCGGTCAGCTTATCTTTTAGAAAGCTGCTGTCTGACCGGTACATCCGGTAATCATGCAGCATACCAATGTACCATAAGGAAAAGGTGGATATGATCTGTGTACTATGCGTAGGCCAGCGGCTTTGCGTAACGCCTTCTGTTATACGGGAATGGTCCATCAGGTTAATGGCATTGCGCGCCAGCCGGTCGTCGCCGCTATTGTAGTAGCTGATCATGGCCTGTATGCGCGTATCTCCTATGTACTGCAATTGCTCATAATAAGGGCAATCCCAATAGGTTTCCATGGCGCACAGGCGGGCGGTACGCCATCCTATGTCCAGGATCTTTTTTATTTCAGCATTGTCTGTATTAAAGGCTGCGTTGAATTTAAACGGATAGCCCGTAAATACGCCGGAAAGATCATCTATTACCAATGGCTCTTTTTCGGTATGCACCGTTACCAGGATATAACGAAAGCTTCTCCAGTAAAGGGTTGTATAAGACTGGCCGGTACTGCCATCGGAGATCAGGCTGTCCTTTCGTCCTTTAAAGTCTTTGCCATCCACATCGTTCCGGTTGCCTTTGCGGTCGCCATACTTTTTTACATCATCAAAAAGCGATTCAGCATACCGCATGGAAATACCCGCATCCCTGCCTTTGCTAAAGTTCAGGTTGATGTATGCATTAGTCAGGTAGGTTTGATCCAGCAGGAAAGAGACGGTAGTATCGGCAGGAATGGTAATGGTTGTTTTTTCTGCCGGGAATGTAGCAGGCAGGCTGATGCCGGTTGCTTTACGCACAACAGGCAGCCGCTGGTAAGCCAACTCCATCTGGGGCAATGAGGAAGGCACCAACATCCAGCCATATCCATCACCCCCACCCTTTAAACGGCCTCCGAATAAATTAGCGGCCTGCGGCCAGCTGTTGTCATCAAAACCAGCAGTCATCCAGCCATGAACAGATTGCCGCATATCAACCAGCTCACCGGTGCTGGCGGCAAAAAAGCCTGTAACAGGCTGGTAGCCCTTATCCCGGGTACATTTCCAGGTATTATTGGTATTCAGGATCTCTTCACCGGAAGTGCTTCCCTGTACAATGAATGCGGTTCTTAGGGTGATCTGCGCCTCCGGGCGGTTATCGGCCTCATTATACACCAGCGCCGCCACTGTATTTTTGCCGGCAACCAGGTAAGGCGCCAGGTCCACCGTTTCATAATTCCAGTAATAGGTATCTCCGCGCGCCGGCCCTAAAGATACCAGTGTACCGTTTACATACAATTTATAACGGTTATCGGCAGATACATGGATGATAAAGCTGGCAGGTTTAACGGCGAGATCAATATTCTTCCGGAAATAATAAACCCCATACCCGGTGCCCGGGTCATTGGGCGCCGCTATCCAGTTGGCATTCCATGGCCTGCTTACCGGAGATTGGGCGTAGCTGGTTTCGGTCAGTAAGAAACTGCAAAGCGCGAGTACCGCAGAAAAGAATCTGTTCATTAATGCGTGGAATTAGAATGAGCACCCAATATAAGGGTCTGTATGCATTCCGCATCCTACACTATCCTGCTACCCTTTTGAATAAACCGTTTTTTTAGGTTCAACAGCTAACAGTTACCTTTAAAAAAGTAGCCGGAATAGAAGTATTCCCTGTGCTGCTTTTGTTCTGACTGTTAAACAAAGCCTCTAACTCAGCCTGCAGCTCTGAGGCCTTGCCATTTTTTTCAGCAGCTTCAAAAGCATTCATAGTAGGACCGTAATAGTCCCTGAAATTTTTAACAAATTCCGCAGGTGAATAGGGCGCATTAAATGTAAAAGTCTCTTTAGAAAAGCTAATGTTCTCCTTTGCTATACCGGCGCTGTTAAAACGTTCGATCACATTGCTCTCAACACCCCAT
The DNA here is from genome assembly GCF_900109685.1 of Chitinophaga rupis. GTDB lineage: Bacteria > Bacteroidota > Bacteroidia > Chitinophagales > Chitinophagaceae > Chitinophaga > Chitinophaga rupis. Next base: position 260,577 of record NZ_FOBB01000010.1, read on the forward strand.
AGCATGGGACTTACAAAACCTTCCGGTGGCGGCGGCGTATAAGCGGAGCTGATCTTTAGGATCTGTGCTACCAGCGTCGGATCGCCGGGGATCCAGTTTCCCATCACTATTCTTCCGCCCGGGCGTGTAACACGCACCATTTCTCTGGCAACATCAAACGGTTTTGGCGCGAACATAGCGCCAAAAAAGCTCATCACCAGGTCAAAGCTATGATCTGCCAGCATATGCAGGTCAGTGGCATCGCCCTCCTGGATAGTACAATTGGTAAGTCCCTCTTTCTTAATCCGGTTGTTTCCTGCCTCTACAAGATTCGCTGCAATGTCAACGCCTGATACCTGCGCGCCTAGTCTTGCGGCCGGCAGTGCGGTAGTGCCGTCTCCACAACCGAGATCAAGCACCTGAAGCCCCGGTTTAATTCCCAGGTCAGCTACCAGCGCATCGCCGCTTTCCCGCATGGTTTCAGCTATACGGGTAAAATCACCCTTTTCCCACAAAGTTTTGTTTGGATTCATTGTAATGTAATTTTGGAGTTAATAATGCCGGGGTTCAATAAATTTATTAGCAAGTATGGAATTTGTCCCTTGTTTAGTAGCCATAACCGCGAAACACGTATACGCTACGCTTCACACAACCTAAATTATACCTTTAAATTAATATAAATTAGTGAACAAACCCAATCCCTCATCATGCGTTTCCCTGATTGATAGTTCAGTATAAGCAGTTATAGGCTGACCAATAAAATTGATCCGTTATAATGGCAAGCGCTTGATGATGGAAAGATCCGTTCTTTGGCTAATTAAGTCCCTGCTTAACTTCCCGGTCAGCTTATTTAAGATCTTTTATGGTGAGATGTTAAAAAATCTTTAAAAGTGGTATAGCTGCACCTTAAAATTTGCTTATAACTTTTGCCGCAAACTTATTGAAACCATGGCTTTCAGTAACTTTCCGCTTTAATTCAGGCGTGTTATGGCGAATGGAAGCAAATCACCACATATCCTCAATACATCTACGAACCTGCTGGGGTTTTGTTTAATAGTGCTCACCTCTATCAAAGTCATGCATTTTAATAATGGCACCCTCATTGATGATAGTACCGGGGTTGCCGCGCTGTTATTAATGGCCAGCTGTTTACTTTCGTTCCTGTCCATGCGTGCGGATCATGAGCGAAAGAGCGAACAGCTGGAAAGGGTGGCCGACTATGTTTTCCTGGTTGGGCTGATCTGCGTAAGTGTTACAACCGTGCTGGTATCCTTTAACCTGATCTCATAAATATTAGCCACATACCCCTCTCCTGCTTATGCTTGGTAATGGCGCAGCCGGTTCTTTGCTGTGCTTAAAACAATTTCTGCAACTCTTCGCCGCTACAAATACTACGCTTCACCCTTTAAGTGTTCAGCTCCCCTGATCCCGGAAATAATAGGTAGTAGCCTGAATATGGTTTGTATAAGAAAGAACAGGGTTCGTATAATAAGCAAAATACCGATCCCTGCACCGGCTACTTTTGGCCCGTCTAACTAAAACAGCTACTATTTCAGCGGTTGTAAAAGTAAGATGAGCAAGAAGATCATATGAACCGGAAAATCATTGTACTATTCTTATGCAGCTTTGCATTAAAGGTTAACGCCCAGGATAACTGGACCTTAAAACAATGCATTGATTATGGCCTGAAAAATAACCGTAACAACACTATTTATGCCAATGAAAAGCGGGCTGCTGACGCTAAGGCAAAAGAAGCGCTGGCCGATTACCTGCCGCGGGTGAGCCTCACCTCCACACTGGATGACAATCTTAAGCTACAGCAAACAGTGATCCCTGCAGGCATCTTTGGACCCAATGATGTAAAGGTATCTTTAAGCAAGCAATATAGCAGCAACGCCACTGCGCAGCTTGACCAGGTGATCTATGACCAATCCATGCTTACCGGCCTGAAAGCCAATAAATACAACCGGCAGCAGGCGGAGCTTAACATACAGCAAAGCCAGGAAGCTATCATTTATAACATCAGCACGGCCTGGTTCCAGATCTTCGTGTACAGGCAGCAGTTAGAGCTGCTGCAGGTTAATAAAGAAACGTATGAAAAGCAGATAGCCATATACCGCCTGCAGGTAAGTAAGGGAACCGCATTGCAAAAAGATCAGGATAAAGTTACCGTTGACTATAACAATACCGTTTCCCAGATCCGCGTAGCAGAAAGTAACCTGCAGCTGGCTGAAAATGAGCTGAAATATGAAATGGGTTACCCCATTAATGAGCCGCTTGCAGTAGATACTTCAGCAGGCATAAAAATCCCTGCAGCACTCCCTGAAGATAGTGCAGGGGCCTTTTCTCCAACAGCAAGGGTTGATTACAGGCTCTCCCAGGTGAACATACAGGCGCTGCAAATAGAGCAGGCACGTATAAGGGCCGAAGCGCTTCCTAAGCTAACTGCCTACGCCCGCTATGGCGCAGTAGGCTTTGGCAATAACCTGAAGGAATCCTATAGTACACTGCTGCCGTTTTCCGCTGTAGGTTTGAAGCTAACTATTCCCATTCTCGATTTCTATAAACGTAATGCCCAATATAAGCAGGCAGAGATTAACCGTATTAATGCGGAAGAAAAGCTGAAGCTGGCTGAAGGGCAGTATAAAATGGAATATGAGAACAACCGCACCAAGCTGCTGCAGGCGCAGGCCAACGTGGAAAATGACCAGCGCAATATTGCCCTGGCAGAATCGGTGCTGAAGGTCACGGACCTCCAGTTCCAAAAAGGCATCACTGACCTTACTGATTGGCTGAATACACAGCACTCGCTCAAGGAAGCACAGAACAGCTACCTGAATTCCCTGTACAATTATTACCTGGCTAAGATAGACCTTGAAAAGGCAGCAGGAACATTGAAAACCTTTTATAATTCACTTTAAAGCGCCATGAAACAAAAACTTATAGTAACCCTGGTATGTATCGGTATAACCGGGATGATCGTACTCAAGCTGTTCTCCAATAAAAGAAAGATCAATGAGAAGAACCAGCCAGCGTCCGTTGAAAACATCCGTATACCCGTAACCGTTGCAGCCGTTACGGAGAGTATACAGCAAACAGGCATCGTAAAAACCGGTATGCTGGCTCCTTTTAAGGAAGCAAAGGTTTTATCAGTAAGCAGCGGTAATGTGCAGCGCCTGCACTTTAACCTGGGCGACAATGTACGCCAGGGACAAACGCTGGCCGTTATTGATTCCCGGCTGCTGCAGCTTGACCTGCAGAAATCAGCCTCCAATGTAGCCAGGTTTCGCAGCGATCTGCTAACCTATTCTGAATTGCTGGCAGGGAATGCTGCCACCCGGGAAAAGGTAGATGAGATCCGCCAGAACTATAATGATGCAGTGAACCAGTCATCCCAGCTGGAAAGGCAGATAGCCGATGCCAGCATCAAAGCCCCTACCAGCGGCATTATTAGTATCAAATCAGTTGAAGAAGGCATGTATGTAAGCGCCGGTACTGAGATAGCCACTATTGTAAATCTTTCCCGGTTAAAAGTACAGGTAAACCTTACTGAAGCAGAAGTGTACCAGGTGGCATTAGGTGAAAAGATCAAGCTCACAACAGACGTTTATCCCGGTAAGTCATTTTCAGGCGCCGTTACTTTTATTAGCCCGCAGGCTAACCAGGCCTACAACTACCTGGTAGAGATCACCGCGGAGAATGATAAAGATGCGCCTTTACGTTCCGGCACTTCTGTTTATGCCGACTTTTCCCGAAAAACATCCCAAAATGTATTGCTGATCCCGCGGGAAGCATTGAATGCAAGCACCCAGGACGCTTCCGTATACGTGGTAAAAGATGGCAAGGCCATTTTACGCAGTATAAAAACCGGTATTGAATATGGCAGCAATATCCAGGTCACTGAAGGCCTGCAACCCGGTGAGCAGGTGATCACTTCCGGGCAGATCAATCTAAAAGATGGTTCGTTAATCAATGTTTCAAAATAAAGATCAGGAGTATGTCATTAACTGAAATTGCCATTAAAAGGCCATTATTACTCATAGTTATATTTACAGTCCTGGTTCTTTTCGGGGTGCAGTGCTACCTTAGCCTGAACTATAACCTGCTTCCCAAAATAGAAGTACCGACCGTTTCTGTGAGCACCCTTTATCCCGGCGCCGCAGCAGCAGAAGTGCAGACAACCGTTACTAAAAAGCTGGAAGATGCCTTTTCTGCTGTGGAGGGGCTTGACCAGATCAGCTCCACTTCCCAGGAAAGCGTTTCCATCATCACCATCTCTTTTAAAAATGGTACCGACATCAACAAGGCGGAACGGGATGTGCAGCGCAAGGCAGACCAAACCATTAACGACCTGCCCGATGATGCCGAAAGACCCCAGGTGAACAAAGTGAACCCGGAGGAAACTCCTGTCATAAAAGCCGGGGTAACTGCTACCATGAGTCCCCGTAACCTGTACGATCTTGTAGACAACCAGCTTAGACCGGTGTTGCAAAATGTACCGGGTGTGGGCAAGGTGAATATTATTGGCGGCGATGAACGCGAGATCCAGGTTAACATTAACCAGGAAAAATTACATTCCTATGGTCTTTCTATTACACAAATAACACAGGCCGTCAGTAATGCCAATCTTTCATTTCCCGCAGGCAGCATTGAAACAAAGAACCAACAGCTGTCCATTCGCTACGATGCCAATGTTAGCTCACTGGATCAGCTGCGTAATCTCATCATAAAACAAGCTCCCGGCCAGGGAGCCATCTATCTCAGGGATATTGCGGAAGTGGTGGATGCCACGGCCCAAACCACGGCCATCAATCATATTAACGGTATCCCCTCCATCGGCATACAGATCGTTAAACAAACAGATGCCAATGCAGTGGATGTGAGCGCCGGGGTTAAAAAAACATTTACACGCATAGAACAACAATACAGATCCCGGGATCTGAAATTCAATATTTCATCCGATCAGAGCATCTATACATTACATTCAGCAAACGCCGTAATAGAAGACCTCGGCCTGGCCATTCTGATCGTAGGAGTTGTAATGCTGGCTTTCCTGCACAGTATGAGAAGTTCCATGTTTGTACTGCTGGCGCTACCTTCATCCATTGTCCCCACTTTTATTGCCATGTACCTCTTAGGGTTTTCCCTGAACATGATGACATTAATGGCTATGTCTTTGGTAGTTGGTATCCTGGTGGATGATTCCATTGTAGTGCTGGAAAATATCTATCGTCATATGGAAATGGGTGCGGATAAGCGGAAAGCGGCCCTGGAAGGCCGTAACGAAATAGGTTTTACCGCCCTTTCCATTACCTTGGTGGATGTGGTGGTGTTCCTGCCGCTGGCGCTGGCGGGGGGCATGATCGGTTCCATACTCCGGGAGTTTTCCCTGGTGGTGGTATGCTCAACCCTTATGAGCCTCTTTGTTTCATTTACCATCACCCCCCTGCTGGTAAGCCGCTTCGGTAAGCTGGAAGCGCTGAAGAAAAATACGCTCTGGGGAAAGCTTAACCTGGGTTTTGAATACTTTCTTAATAACCTGAAAGAAGGTTATGGCAAGCTGCTGGAAATAGTGCTCCATAAGAAAAGATGGCTTTTGTCAGGTACCTTGCTGCTGATCATTGGGTCCATAGCGTTGATCCCAACCGGTTTTATAGGCGCTTCATTTATCCCGAAAACAGACCAGAGTGACCTGGTCATCAATATGGAGCTGGAACCAACGGCCACCATCTATAAAACCAATATGCTTGTACAACAGGCTGAAAAAATAATCATGCAGCAGCCCGAAGTTGAAAAGGTATTTTCCAGCATCGGGTTTGTGAGTGGAAACGTAGCCGGCACCAGCAGCAATGCCAACCTTGCAGAGCTTACCTTAACGCTGGTAGATAAGAAAAACCGCCGCTTATCAGCAGAAGAATTTGGCACATACATACAGCAAAAACTGAGCGCTTCTATCACCGGCGTTAAGTTCTCCGCATCCGCTACCTCCATAACAGGAAACGTGAGCAGCGTCCCTATACAGGTGGCCATAAAGGGCGTAGATCTCAAAGAGGTACGCCAGGTGGCAGAAGCCTATCAGAAAATAATAGCAGCAGTACCGGGCACACAGTTCGTAAAGCTCTCCGTTAAGGATAAAAAGCCTGAGATAGATATTAAGCTGAACCGGGAAAAAATGAGCCTGCTGGGCCTTAATGCCAGCCAGGTGGGCGCTGCGCTTCAAAACTCCTTTAGCGGCAATGATCAAAGCCAGTACAAACAGGCAGGCAACGAGTACAACATTCTCGTTAGCCTCGACAAGTTTAACCGCTCTGATGTTAAGAACGTGCGCAACCTGCCGTTTGTTAACGCCGATGGACAAACGATCTTATTAAGCCAGTTTGCAGAAGTAACGGAAGACCTTGGGGAAACTACCCTGCAGCGCATAGACCGCCTGGGCGCTATTACCGTACAGGCCAATGTGGCTGGGCGGCCTACCGGAACTGTTACCAGCGAGATCAAGGAGAAAGCCAGGTCTGTAAAAATTCCGGATGGCATCAGTGTAGCGTACCTGGGTGATTCCAAAAACCAGGGCGATGCTTTTGGCAGCCTGGGGCTGGCGCTGCTTACAGCTATTATCCTGGTGTACCTTATTATGGTGGCGTTATATGAAAATGCGGTGTATCCCTTTGTGGTGCTGTTCTCCATACCAGTAGCGCTTATCGGGGCATTGTTAGCCCTGGCGCTGACCATGGAAACCCTGAACATTTTTACCATTATCGGGATCATCATGTTATTGGGGCTGGTTTCAAAAAATGCCATCCTGATCGTGGACTTTACCAATAAGCTGAAAGAGGAAGGTTACAGTGTACAGGAAGCCCTGGTAGAAGCAGGCAAGGAACGGTTACGTCCTATATTAATGACCACCCTGGCCATGGTGTTTGGGATGCTGCCTATAGCCATTGCAAGCGGCGCAGCATCTGAGATTAAGAACGGTATGGCCTGGGTAATTATCGGTGGCCTTACCAGCTCCATGATCCTTACACTATTTGTAGTGCCCAGCATGTATTTTATTATAGACGGTTTAATTGGAAAAAGCAAAAAACCTGCTAAAGAATTAATAATGAATAATTGAAATGATTAGGTCCCGTCATTGCCGGGAGCCGGGAGGCTACTGTGGGAAGGGAGGCGAAGCAATGACGCAAGGCATAAGACAAAAAAGCAGAAAGTCATTACAATAGCTTTCTGCTTTTTACTTTCAGCTTTACGCTTATTCCTCCGGGTTAAGCGATCCCCCTGAATAGACCGCAAAAAAGTCCTTCCTGTACACATCTCCCAAAGGAATTTCAGTTGCCCCGAGATAAATATTGCGATGATCAAATGAATCAATGTAGTTTATATTCACCACGTACGACTTACTGACCCGTAGAAAAAGGCGCGCAGGCATCTTTTGGTGAATAGTTTTCAGATTCATGGCCGTAATAAGCTTCTGGCTGCCGGTATAGATCACCACATAATCCTTAAGTCCTTCTATAAACCTGATATCGCCAAAGTTGATCCGGTGAAACCGCCGGTCTGATTTAACCAATAAAAAATCAGCCGTGTTAGCCTCTATAATATTTTTCTCCGTATCATCTGAAAGCAGCTTTTTGTAGATCTCTGCTTTGTGGATCGCTTTTTCGAGACGGGTTTTTTCTATAGGTTTCAGGAGATAGTCGATAGCATCCAGCTCATAGCTTTTTAACGCATACTGTGGATAAGCCGTTGTAAAAATGGTCAGGGTTTGCCGGGGCAATTGCGTCGCAAATTCCAGCCCTGTAACCATAGGCATTTCAATATCCAGGAAAATGAGGTCTACTTCGTTCTCTTTTAAAAAATTCAGGGCAGTGGGAGCATTGGAAAATTTCCCCAGTATTTCTATCTGGGATACCTCTTTGATCATTGCCTGCATTTCTTCCCTTGCCAGCGGCTCATCATCTACAATAATACAGTTCATATGGGTATAGTTAATTGTGTGTTATAGGTGGTGGTGCTGCTGCTGATCTCAAGTACATAGTTATCGCCGTATAAAAGCTCCAGCCTTCTTTTTATGTTTGCCAGCCCTAACCCGCGGTTCTTCTCATCTGAAAGTATATAACCGGGATCCTTTGAATTAATGCAGCTGAAATAAAGCTTATCTCCATTTACCTTCAGTGTGATATTGATGTAGGATGTTGCCCCGCTGATATCCACGCTATGTTTTACGGCATTTTCTATAAAGATGGTGAACAGGCTGGGAGGTAAAAAGATCCTGTTAAGGATTGAAGGATCAATCTCTGTGCTGATGTTAACGGAAAGGTTATCCCTTCTGAGCCTTTCCAGGTCCAGGAAGTTCGACAAAAAATTAAGCTCAGATCGCAGCAGTATTCTTTCATCATTGTTCTCATAAAGCTGGTAACGCAGGAACTCGGAGAGCTTCATAATAACCAGGTTCGCTTTATCCGGATCGGTACGCACCAGCGCCTTAATGCCATTCAGCATGTTAAAGAGGAAATGCGGGCTCACCTGGTTCCGCAACTCACTTAGCTCCATGGTTAAAGTAATATTCCTCAGCTCTGCCATCCTTTCGCTATCCCGCATCCACCGCTGGAACAGCTTTATCATGGTGGAGACCAGCGTGATCGCGATCAGTATGATAGCGCCCTCATAAGATCCCTTAACAACGCCGTGTTGCCGCCGGCGGGCCGCTAATTGTTCCGGGGTAAAAACGGATTCCATTGCATAAGCCAATAGTATTTCACATGCCACTACCAATAACACCAGGAGGGCCAGGTAAAGCACGTATTGCCCCTTAAAAAAAAACCTCGGAACAAGGATATTCATATTGAAATAACACATAAATATCAGGGAGCCATACACCAGAGATATCCTTTGATAATACATGTGACCACCGGATTCCTCTAAGAATGTAGTATCAAATAAAATAATAACCATTATGCCCAGCAACAGCACAGCATGCCGTAACAGCTTGTAGCGATCGTCAACGATCAGCCGTATAATTTTTGTATTCTCTGGCTCGAGGCGATCGTTTCCCATAATACTCTAAGAAGAATTTAACTTTAAACAAAGATAAAGCGATATATACCTGCAGCAATGGCAAATTATACGAAACCCCGCTCTTGTCCTACCAAATCTTACCCCCAAAAGGCTTTAGTATAAAATGTAACCCGGTTGGTATAAAAACAAAAAACAACGATCGTATTATTCCTTCCTTTGTTTCGTGTAGTACTGCAAAACATACTCACAACCTGTACAGCATTTATACAATAATTTTTTCCGGCCTTAATCAAACCTTAAAACAAAGGACATGAACATTAGAAAAAGGGTAGTAGTAACAAAAGGTATGCTGCTGTTATCAGCAGCTTGTTTTTCGCAAACCAGGGACAGCATCCCTGCAAAAACACGGGATAGTGTGAATATATCCAAACGGGTAGAAACCTATGCCGCCGACAAATTTGCAATTTCCCGTCCACTGAATATTGAATTTATCCATACATCACCCTATAACTATACTTCAAAAAGAGGGGAAGAACAGCTCCCCGAAAGCAGGGTTACCGGTTTTGAGCAGATAAAGGTGAGCGCAAATATAAACTTCATAAAAAAACAGACCTGGATGCTGGGCGCCACGCTGGGTTACCGGTACACCGCTTTGAAAGCTGATATCACCAAACCGGCGGTAGGTGGCATCATGCCTGTTGACGATGAGTTCCACTACCTTTTTTCCTCGCTTAACTTCACCTATTTTTCAAAGCTGTTCAATAAACGGACCATCTATACTTCCAGCATTTTATTTGACGGCAGCGATAAACATTTTGAGAGGGTTAAAGGCCTCTTTACCGGGACCATGATCCTGAAGGCCAACCAGCGTACCAAACTAATGGTAGGGTTACTCGTTAATATCGACCCCAGCTCTCAGACCCCCGTATTACCTACCTTCTCCTATGAACATAAATTCAATAATGGCCTGATTGTAGATATGATCCTTCCAAGAAGCCTCTATCTCAGAAAGTACGTTTTTACCAATGGAAGAATATCACTGGGCACAGAAATAGACAGAACTTCCTTTTACCTGTACAATATAGATGGCACTGATCAACGGTATGAGTACAGGCAATTAGACTTAAACTCTGGATTAATGTACGAGCATGTTATAGCAAAGCATTTTGTGCTCACAGCAAGAACCGGGATGAAAATAACGCCCTCAGGCCGCGTGTTCAGGAAAGAGGATTCATTCGGGGATCCGGTATTTCAGACCACTCCCGACCCGGCTTTTTATTTCAATGTAGGCATATCTTTTAACCCTTTCACGGTGCTGGGAATAAAAAAGTAAGGTACAACATTCCATCATGGTAAAAGTTTTCAAAACAGATGTAGCATATACGGAAAAGGCGAAGCATATCGTCCATCACCTCCTGCAAAAATATCCGTACCTGTGCATTAACTTTGACCTGGAAGACGAGGACAAGATCATGAGGATTGAAGGAACTTTCTTTAAGGCAGCTGACATTATTCACTGCCTTAAAGAACAGGGTCATTGCTGTGTGGACCTGCCCATAGATTTAGAGTAGTTTAATCCAGGGTCAGCTCCAGCATTTCTTTTATTGACAACACATCTTCCAGGTTAGCCATTCCCCAATCCTGCAATTGTTCCAGCAGCGGCAGCAGCGACTTGCCGCGGTCAGATAAAGTATATTCTACTTTCTGCAGTTTGTGGTCATGCTGCACGCGTATAATAACATCATCCCGCTCCAGATCTCTCAGGTGTTCCGATAATATTTTCCTGCTGATATTAGGAATGATCCGGTGCAGATCATTATACCGCATGGGCCTTTCCGCCAGGTAGCAAATAATACAGGGCTTCCACTTGGAAGCAAACAATTTCAGTGTGGCTATTACAGAACATTGGTGGTTGAATAATGGAGGCGCTGATTTTTTAACCAGTAACCTTTTCGTAACTTCTTGACTGTGCATAAGATCCCATCTAAATTTGCAATTAAATCTACCGAATTTTATGAAATATCAGCTTGCACAATTGAATATAGGCAGAATGCTGGCCCCACTGGACAGCGAGGTAATGAAAGATTTTGTTTCAAATCTTGATGCCATTAATGCACTTGCGGATAACAGCCCGGGCTTCATATGGCGGTATACAAGCGATGGCAATAACGCCACTTCCACCAGGATCTTTGAGGATGACTACCTGATCGTAAACATGTCTGTCTGGACCGATATGGATGCGCTGTTTGATTATGTTTACCGGTCAGCACATGTTGAAATTTTCAAACGCAAAAAGGAGTGGTTTCAAAAGCTGGACTCCATGCACATGGTTATGTGGTATGTGCCGGAAGGCAAGACACCTACGGTGGAAGAAGCTGTGGAGCGCCTGGTTTACCTCAGGGAGCATAAAGCAACTCCGTATGCGTTTACATTTAAAAAAGCTTTCCCCGTTAGTGAGGCACTGTCATTTGTGAAATAGTTATAAAATGCACGCTACCTTCCATACCTTAAAAAGGCAGGCGTAGCGTGCAATGATCAATTCACTTTCTGTTATTTTCTAATCAGCGCTGTGTTTTCCTTTTTACAAACCAGGCATCAACAGATAAAACGCCCGCACCGGTGATGACCAGCGAAACCAAACCGGCAATGTACACCAGGTTTATCTCGTACCCCGGAGGCCCAAACACAGGGCCCTGTGGTGTTAAGCCGATGGTTTTAACGGAGCTGAAACCGTAGTGAATGTGAATAGTGAACATAGCCACCAGCATGGTAATAATAAGCGGTATGGCAGCGATGCTTACAAAAACTCCCAGGAAAATGGCCAACCCGCCAAACAGCTCTGTTAAGGTGGAGAGCCAGGCCATTATATGAGGAAAAGGAACACCGGTCTGGGATAATAGCTTCTCAAAACCCGCCGGCCCCCGGCTTAATTTCGCCCAGCCATGGGCCATAAATCCAAAACCGGTCACTAACCGTAAAAATAAAGGAGCCAGCTGCCGGTAGTTCTTACCCGCTATCGAAAAAGTGTTGTTAAGCATGTTTGATAATTTTTAAGTACACGATACTAAACAGCCCAGAGCCTGTTCAGAAGCCCGAACAATAGATCCACAGATGTTAAGACCGGTATCAGATTAAAAACACGCTGTTCCTGAGATAAATGGGAATGGGATTGATCCTGAAGGCAGGAGGACTGTAAAACCGGTGAATGATCTTTTTAAAAAGATCAAAACAGGTAAGAAAAGCTATAAAAAGAACCGTGGTTAAAGCGGTAGGAACGTTATGGGAAAAACGCTCAGGCGAAGGAATAATCCTGCTAATGCTGGGGCCAGCACACATATCATGGGCAGTGATCTTTGTGCCCCCTGTACTTTTTTGTTCTGCATGCCCCTTTTTGAGATAGGAGAAAAGCGCATTCCTGACCGGGCAGGAGCTAAGCACTAAAAAGATCAATACCAGCATTAAGCCTGTGAATGAATGCAGGCTTTGACGGATCTTTCCAGGTTCTGTCCTTAACTGTGCAGCACGCGATCTTTTCTTATAATAGTACATGCTTATGGTTGGTTGCAGATATACATTACCCATCAAAACTAGGAAAATAAAATTGTAACGGGCTACCGCTTAAAAAATATCCGTACCAGTCAGCCCTTTCACCCTGCGCCTGGCTATGCCACTGCAATGTGAAACCCAGGATAAAATTTCAATTACAAATTATAATACTTATTTTTATAAGGCCTTGCTCACCGTAAAGGAATGAACCGGCCCTTACGGTACGCTATTGAAAACCTTCATACAATCATTTACGCCAGTTATGATTGTGGAAAACCCGTATTCTTGCCCTTTTGCCGGATAGATCGTACATACCATATAATAATTCCACTTCCGGGAAAGAGCGTTGTTATTAACCAATTACTTAACCTTCAACCCATGTGTAAACCAATTAGCCCTCTTACTAAGATTGCAGCACTGCTGTTACCCTTGCTTCAATTATTCATTATGCCATCCTTAGCCCAGGTAACATGGCCGGCTACCCAGCTTCTTCCCTCCTTTCCTGCAACCGCGCAAACGCAGGACCTGATCATTCTCCGGGAAACCACCTCGCGCTGGGAAGGTGAAGGCTCTTCGCTGGGCCACCATACCGGCCGCTTAGAGACGGATGGCTGGCTTTGCCAAACCGGCATCGACGCACCCAATGAGCATATGATCTTTGGCCCCTATGATACCAACACCCCGGCTGGCCCTAATGTAGCGGAGTTCCGCATGAAGATCGATAACAACACCGCGAACGACGATTCTGTGGTGGATATTGATGTAAGAAATGCTACAACCGGCCAGATCCTTGCCGCGCAAACCATTACCCGCAGGCAGTTCCCCATAGCCTCCAATTACACCAGCTTTACATTGCCCTTTACAATGCCTGCAGCTAATCAATCACTTGAGCTGCGCGTCTACTGGCGGGGAGCGGCCTATATAAAGGTGGACTGGGTTGGCCTGCAGCAAAACAACTCCTCCGCTGAAATGTACCTGTTTGCTTCGTTGAAAGGCATTGTTAACAAAACGCAACCGCGGATCTTCTCCTATGAAGGCGATGCATTTGCGGAAGGACAATACACCTGGCTGCAGTCATTAGGTTTAAGCTGGACTGAGCCGGCAGACAAATGGAACCTGATCACTAAATACCGCAGTGAGTTATCCGGGTTAATTGTTTACGATCCGGCACAGATCCATACCGTTAACCTGGCAACCATACTGGCCAAAGACAGGAAAGCGCTCATAGCCTCACCGGACCTGCTGTCAAGGCTAACAGCCGCCCCCTATAATTTACCGGTGCTGCTAGACCTGCGCGGCCAGTATAGCAGTAAGCTGCAGGTATACCAGGCGATCTATAATACTTACTGGCCCAACATTGATCATCGTTTACTAATAGGGTTAAATCCGGAGGTGCATAAAGCAGCCTTGCGTGAATATGCTACTGCATTGGGTGCCGCAGTGATATGGCTGGATCCCAATGTAGCAGCTGAAAGCACCTTGCTGAACAGCTTTTTATCCTCCATGCCGGCCGGCGCCAACTACATGGGCTGGTGGCCGGAAGAAGGCCCGGGCGTACAAAGGGCCTCCAGCTACGGCATTGCAACCGTTGCAAGTGACTGGGCTACCAACCTCACGGTGCATAGCGGCATGTCCAGAACCGTAAATCTTAAACCGATGCCCCCCAAACCGGCATTGCAGAATAAGATCTATGTGGCTTTTATATTAAGTGATGGCGATAACTTACAGTATGTGGAGCATCTTATGCGTAAGCTGTGGAACAATCCTGACCGTGGCGCAGTGCCCATGGGATGGACCCTCTCCCCTGCTATGCTGGATGCAATGCCCGGGGCGTTAAACTATTACTGGCAAAGCTCCACCAATAATGATAACCTGATCTCCGGCCCTTCCGGTTACGGTTACGCCTATCCCAACAGCTGGCCCTCTCAAAGCTCGCTGAACCAGTTTGCAGCTAAAACGGAGGACTATAATAAGCGTGCAGGCTTCAGGGTTATAACTATCTGGAATACGATTACCGGCGGCATCAATCAAAATGTTGGGGAAACCTTTGCCAGCTATGCGCCAACAACGCTTGGCCTTACGGCCCAGAATACCGGTGGCGGGCTTACCATTTATAACAACAGCCTGCCGGGCATGGCGCTTTCCTGCAATTACTGCACAAATGAGCAGGCCATGAAAGATCATATTGCATCTGCTGCCGCGGGGTGGAATGGAACCTCACCGCGCTTCATTATCATACAGGCGCAGCCCTGGCAGGATGTAACGCCTACCAGCTTTAAGAACGTGGCCAATTCCCTTAATACAGATTATATAGTGGTGCGCCCGGATCATATTTTTCAGCTGATCCGTGAAGCAAATGGACTGCCCACTGATCCGGGTCCTGTGCCTTTGGTGAAGCTATTGCAGACCACAGGTACACACGCCGGCAGGTAAGCATATACAGGCCCGTGCTCTAAACGTTAGCCCGTAGCCGGATCATAGTTCCGCTTACGGTATTCTGTAGGGCGCAGGCCTGTCTTTTCTTTAAATATTTTGGAGAAATAAAAGCTCGATTCAAAATTAAGCGCTATCGAAATTTCTTTAACAGGCACATTGCTGTTGCTCAGCAGGTCTTTGGCTTTTTCAATTTTTAGCTGCAGGTAATACTGGCCGGGCGACAGCCCTGTGTAATTCTTAAATAGTTTTCTGAACCAGGAATAACCCACATTCAATTCATGCGCAGCCTGCTCCGGTGAGTAAGCGTTGCTGATGTTTGACCGGAATAACAGTCTTGACCTGTTGATGATATTTTCCGCTTCCCTGTTCTCAGCAGTACTCTGCTTTACAGCAGCGTGGCAGGCCCCTATTAAATGCAGCACCGCACCCGATACCAGGGGCTGATAACCGGATCTTTCCTCCCTGGTTTTTTCAATAATACAATTATAGATATTGAAAATGCTGTCGTTAAAACCAATATAAAGGCATGGATTATCGGGCCGCAGGTAGCCTGATGTTACCAGGTTGTCAATAATATCACCTTTTATACCCACCCAGTACTCATCCCAGCCAGTATGGCTATCCGGTTTGTAGCGGTGCCTTTCATTCGGGAACAGCACAATGATGGTTCCGGCTTTAATAATGGTTTGTTTATAGCTATCTGATTCAAAAACACCCTGCCCGTTGGTAATATATATTACCTGGTACTCCTGCAAAATGCGCCAGCTGTTCCAGTTAAAGTTATGATGTGCCGGATGATCTTTAAAAGGGTAATCGTTCGTGGCTTCAATATGCGTGCAACCTGCATTTAAAACTGTTAATCCCCAGCTCTCGTCCTCTTTACTAACCGGAAGATATTTATAATAATTGACCATAGCCCACCGGTATTACAAGTGTATGCTCAAAGGCCCCGGCAGTCACCGTTGCCCGGTACCTGATAAAGCTAATAATGATTTCTGAAGTGACAAGTAAAAATATCAAAAAGTGCATGTGATTTATCAAATTATTGATATGCTTTATCCTATTTTCAATAAACAGCCTGTCAGTTAAAAAAGAAAAATCAATGAATAAACGCACGAATGTAAAAGCCGGCTTGTTCGGTATAGGCCTGCAGGCCTACTGGGATCAGTTCACCGGGTTAAAGGACCGCTTAACAGGCTATATCAATGTAGTGGCAAAGAACATGGAAGGCTTTGATGCCGAAATTATCAACCTGGGCCTGATCGATACCCCGGAAAAAGCTTTTGAAGCAGGGACCACGTTTAAGTGCGCAGATGTGGATATATTATTCTTATACGTCTCTACCTATGCCCTGTCGGCCACCGTGCTGCCCGTGGTAAGAAAAGCGAACGTACCGGTTATTGTGTTAAACCTCTCCCCGGAAGCAAGTATAGATTATGCCAGCTTTAATAAACTAAAGGACCGCACCGCCATGACCGGCGAATGGCTGGCGCATTGCTCATCCTGTTCCGTACCTGAAATAGCAAACCTGTTCAACCGTTGTAAGATCCCCTTTTACCAGGTAACCGGCATGCTTAACCATGACCCGCACGTTTGGAACGAGGTAAAGGATTGGATAGATGCGGCAAGAGTGGCGCGTATCATGTATCACAACAGGCTGGGTATAATGGGTAATTACTATGGCGGCATGATGGATATTTACACGGATCTTACCCTGCAGTGCGCCACATTTGGCGGTCATATGGAAGTGATAGAAGTAGATGAGCTCTCCGGCTTGCGCGAATTGGTAACAGCGGAAGAGATAACAGCCAAATTGCGGGAAATTGAAAATGCCTTTGAAGTACAGCCCGATTGTTCGCCTTCGGAATTGAACCGTGCCGCACAAACCGCAGTGGCGCTGGATAAGCTGGTGCACAAGTATCAGCTGGGTTCACTCGCTTATTATCATAAAGGAAGCGGCAATGCTGCTAATGAAAATACCGTCAGCTCCGTAATAGTAGGTAATTCACTGTTAACAGGTAAAAATATTCCCGTGGCCGGTGAGTATGAGATCAAGAATGCCCAGGCCATGAAGATCATGGATAGCTTTGGTGCAGGTGGTTCCTTCACCGAGTATTATGCCATGGATTATAATGATGATGTAGTGTTGATGGGCCACGATGGTCCCTGCCATCCGGGCATAGCCGAAGGCAGGATCAAGCTGAAACCCTTACAGGTATACCATGGCAAAGTAGGCAACGGCTTGTCCGTAGAAATGTCGGTTTGTTATGGACCGGTTACCTTGCTGTCGGTAGTGGAAACCGGCGATGGCACGCTTAAGCTGCTGGTTGCAGAGGGAGAATCAGTACCGGGCCCCATTTTGGAAATAGGCAATACCAACAGCCGTTACCGGTTCCCTGGCGGTGCCCGGAATTTTGTTGAGTCCTGGAACAAACAGGGCCCCGCACATCATTGTGCCATAGGGCGCGGCCACATTGCATCAAAGATCAAAAAGCTGGGTGAGATCCTGAACGTTGCTACGGTGCGGGTTTGCTAGCTGTTAAAATACATCTATTCTTTTCTCAGGCTTTCCACCGGGTTTGCCATAGCTGCCCTGATAGCCTGGTAGCTGACCGTTAATATTGCAATGGCTACGGATAAGCAGCATGCAAGCGCAAATACCCACCATTGGATACTAACGCGGTATTCATAGCTCTGCAGCCATTTATCCATACACCAGTAGGATAATGGCGCTGCTATTATAAATGAGATAATAACCAGCTTTACAAAATCTTTAGATAATAAAGTAGTAATGCCTGTTATGGATGCGCCCAGCACTTTCCGTACACCGATCTCCCGGATCCTGTTCTCTGCCATATACGCAGCAAGACCAAATAAACCCAGGCATGAGATAAAGATGGTAAGCCCCGCAAATAAAGCGGCTAAAGTTCCCTGGCGTTTTTCATTATCAAATTTCTGCGCATAGGCATCGTCTACGAACTTATATTCAAATGGATATTCCGGATTGTATTTTCTGAAAATGGTTTCTGCCTTTGCCAGGTTCTTAGCAGTGGAATTATTCCCGTTCAGCTTTATCTGTATCACCTGGAAGGTCATAAAGTTGCTCTTGGCGCCGCAGATCAATATTGGGCGGGTGGGTTCATAAGGGCTGGTAAGAATAAAATCTTTAATAACCCCCACAATATGCCAGTTAATACCCAGGTCGCTTACTACTTTACCAATGGGGTCTTTAAACTTCATTACTTTCAGCGCCGATTCATTTATAATTAACCCGGTTGAATCTGTAGGGAATTTTTTCAGATCAAGATCACGGCCCTGTACAAATTGCAGCCCTGCCGTAACGCCCAGCCCTTCATCAGATAAATACCGGTCAAAAGTGGTTTTGTCATTCGGGTCCTTTCCCTCCCAATCCTGACCCCATCCATTGCTCCACCTTTCTGTAAGCGGCGAGTTAGTTTTTGTAATAGATCTTGCAACACCGGATTCCAGCAGCTCATTCTTAATTAATGTATAGTTCTTAGGGATGGTGCCAGTCATAAACATGTACACAAGATTATCTTTGTTATACCCGGTTTCCCGGTTACGGGCATAGTCTATCTGTTGTTTCACAATAATAGTGCAGATGATCAGCACAATGGCCGATGTGAACTGCAATACCACCAGCACTTTCCTGGGTGTTACCAATGCATTTGCTTTTTTAAAGGTGCCTTTCAATACCTTAACAGGCTGGAAGGATGAAAGGAAGAATGCAGGGAAGCTGCCGGCTAACAGACCCGTGAACAGAATAAAGCCAATAAATGCCATCCAGGTATAAATATTACCATAGTTCAGGGATAGCTTTTTATCTGTAAGCTGGTTGTAAGCGGGTAAGCTTATCAGCACAATAATAATAGCTACCATACCTGCCAGGAAGGCAATAAAAACAGACTCCCCTATAAACTGGCCGATGAGCGTACTTTTCTGGGCGCCCACTACTTTACGTATGCCTACTTCCTTTGCCCGTTTTTCACTCCGTGCGGTGCTCAGGTTCATAAAATTAATGCAGGCGATCAATAATATCAGTCCTGCGATAATGCTGAATATTTTTACGAATGTGCTGCGGCCTCCATTATCTTCCATGCCATTCGTAAAACTTGAATACAAACGCCAGCGCTCAAGCGGGTAAATAAACAGCTCCCATTTCATTGCTTTGGCGTCATCACTATAATGCTGTCTAAGGTCTTTTACTTTACGGTTTATAACAGCAGGGGTTACATTGGGCTTCAGCAGTACATAGGTAGGGGTGCTGTTATCGTTCCAGCCATAGTCCTGTCCTTCCCCATATTTTATATAGGACCAGGGCAATAGGTAATCAAACTGGAATCGCGTATTGGTGGGCGGATCTTTTACCACACCTGTAACGGTATAATTATCTTTATTCTCGATCCTTATAATTTTCCCGATTGCATCTTCATTGCCGAACAGGCTTTTAGCGGTTGTCTCTGTAAGCACCACGGAATGCACATCGTTCAGGGCTGTGAGAGGATTGCCCTTTAGCATCGGGAAGCTGAACATCTGCAGAAAACCCGTGTCCACTACCATCCCCGACTTCACTATTTTCTTTTCTCCAACTGAAAAAAGTAAATTACCATATGAATCCGCTCTTACCGTACGCTCTATTTCAGGCAGGTCTTTTTCCAGAGCACGAGCTGTTGGTGCTGATACCGTATTCCAGCATGTTACCTTACCCTGCAGGGCTACGCGGTTCCACACTTCATAGATCCGGTCTTTCTTCTGATGAAAGCCGTCGTAGCTTTGTTCATCGTATATCCACATAAAAATAAGTATGGCAGCAGCCATACCTACGGCAAGACCTGTAATATTGATGGCCGAAAACCCTTTATTACGCACCAGGTTCCGGTAAGCGACTTTGAAAAAATTTCTAATCATGATAGATCAATCATTCAGTGAACTATAACAAACAAGATGGCGGGGGACTGCGCGCCAAGATAATGCCGCATATTCATTTGATTGATTTACAATGCAGTAGTTATATTATAAATAGGGGTTTGTTCGGTTTTGAAACAAAACCTGTCCGGTTTTGAACACGCGTTATAAGGATCCACTGCGCAGTTTTCAGGGCAAGCTGCACAGTGGATATTTTGTTTATGCCACCTTTTCTTTCGGGGTAGGCTGCCCTTTACCGGTAGTTATCAGGTTCTTTAAACTCCCCTGTATATAACCGGTCCATGCATTGGAACAGGCATCATAACATTCTTCATCAGGCACTAAGCCCTGGTGGGTGAAGCGGAGCTGCGTTTGGCCGCCTTGTTCGGCAATTTCAAAGCTGATCGTGGTACCCGTCCATTCACTTTTGTTCTTAATAAAAGAAAGGTGGCTATCTGTAACAAGCCAAACAATCTTTTTGCCGGGCACCACTTCTGTTAGTTTTTGTTTGGAGTAATGCACATCTCCAAAGCGCACCTCAAATTCATCTCCTTGTTTTTGAAAGCTGCCTTCAATATTTTCTGTCCACCATTGATGAACATTATTAACGGCATTAAATATTTCTTCCGGTGTCTGGTCTGCCAAAAAGGAAACGGTGAAGTTTTGATTGTTCATAAGCTTTTTATTGATGGTTTTAGAATAGCGGCGATTGTCTTATTATCCCTGGAGTTCCCATTTTTTCAGCAGCTCAGCGTTAAAGCCGCCTTCTTTAGGATTGGGTGTTCCTTTTCCTGTAACAATCAGGTTGCGCAGGCTGTTGTTGATGTAATTGCTCCATGCATCAAAGCAGATCTTGTAGCATTCATAGTCAGGCACTAAACCCAGGTGAGTGAACTGAAGCTGGGTTTTGCCATCCTTTTCCGTGATCTCAAAAATGATCTTTGTATCCTTCCACTCAGTTTTATCCTCCGTGAAATCAAAATAGTTGTCCAATACCAGCCATACCACTTTTTTATCAGGCACAACTTCTGTTAATTTCAGTTTTGTAACATGAACATCTTTAAAGTGATACAAAAACTCCTCATTGAGCTTTGCTGTATTGCCTTCAATTTCTTCAGACCACCAGCCACGCGGATTGTTAACGGCGTTGAAGACTTCTTTGGGTGTTTGGTCTACCAGGAAGGTAGTGCTAAAGGATGTACTCATTGTCAGAATATATTTTGATGGTTAAAAACTTTACTTAGCAAAAGTATTGTCTAAATATCACATTGGCAGGGTGCCAAATGGAAATTCTGATGGGTTGATTTGGACAGTACAAGTTGTTACCTTTATAAAAAGGAATTGCAATGAAACATCTTACCATCATAGTGCCTGAGGGAGAGAATAACCTGAGCAGCATAGTAGGCACCTACAAAATATTTACCCGGGCCAATGAGTACTGGAAAGCAAGCGGCAGGAATGAATTATTTAAAATTGAATTAGCCGGCATTTCAAATGAGGTGGAGTTCTATGGCGGCCTGTTTGCCGTGCGGCCACAAACCCATATTTCCAGTATCAAAAGAACCAATCTTATCGTTATACCCTCCCTGAATCATAATTATCAGAAAGCAGTGAAGGGCAACCAGCTGCTGATCGATTGGGTAGCGAAACAATATAAAGAGGGCGCTGAAATAGCCAGTATCTGCACCGGTGCATTTATGCTTGCTTCCTCGGGCCTGCTGGATGGAAGGGCCTGTTCTACGCATTGGGCGGCTGCAGATAATTTCAGGAGCATGTTTCCCAAAGTGAATTTACAGCCGGATAAGCTGATCACAGATGAAAACGGGATCTATACAAATGGCGGCGCCTATTCCTTCCTGAACCTGGTGCTGTACCTGGTAGAGAAGTATTTTGACAGGCAAACCGCCATTTTTTGTTCCAAAGTATTCCAGATTGAAATGGACCGCCAAAGCCAATCCGCATTTACCATCTTTACCGGTCAAAAGCTGCATGGCGATGAAATGGTGAAACAGGCCCAGGCCTATCTTGAAAGTAACCTGCAGGAAAAAATATCCATTGAACAGCTATCTTCCAAATTTGCTGTTGGCAGGCGCAACTTTGACAGGCGGTTCATTAAAGCCACCGGGAATACACCCATTGAATATTCGCAAAGGGTAAAAATTGAATCGGCCAAGAAAGCCTTTGAAACCAGCCGCAAAACAATTAATGAAGTAATGTATGAGGTGGGCTATTCTGACCTGAAGGCCTTCCGGGAGGTATTCAGAAAAATAACCGGGATGTCGCCACTGGAATACAGGATGAGGTATAATAAAGAAGCGGTGGTTTAAGCGCGCGCCGGCAAAACTGCCACCCTCCTCTTTTGCCAGGTTATATAAGAAACCGCCAGCACCGCTAAATATCCTAGCGCGCCAAAGCTTTGTGAAAGCGGATCACCAGAGGCTAGATGCGCAATGGGCGCGGAAATAAAAATGATCACAAATCCAAAATAGGCCCATTCTTTTATTCTGCCGCTAATGGGCGCTAATAATGCAAGCGCCCCTAAAAATTTAGCCAATGCCACCTCTATCCTGAAATAATCCGGAAACCCCAAATGCCGGCAGATCGCTTTTACTTCTTCCCTGGTCATATAATTGTATGCCGACAATATTATCATTCCTGCTATTATACTGGTAGATACCCAGTAGGTAATTTTAGCTGTTTTCACTGTATTTAATTTAGATAGTGACCACTAAGCGTTGTCCGCCGGGAATATCCAGGTCCCACAGGCTGGCAATGTCTTTTAAATCCACGCTAACCGTTTCCACCTTCAGCTTACCTGCTGCCGCCAGCTTAAACATCTCCGGCAATATTTTTTTAAGCAATTCCTGTACTTCAGGTTTTGTCCAGCTGCCTAAACCGGAGCCGGTCAGCTGCAGGTCTACGCTTCGTAAATTCTCTGCAGACAATTGAATAAGGTCGCCCGCCATAGAGCCAATAGATACAAACCGTGTTTTATGGGTGAACATGCCCTGGCCCTTAAAAGCGGAGAGGATGAGTTCTGCGGTATGCCCCCATAAATAATCCAGGATAATGTCAACAGGCGTGCGGCTATGAATGGCTTTTATTTGTGCAACAAAGGCTTCATCATCCTGTTCCAGCGTAATAATTTCATCTGCGCCTAATGCCAGCAGGGACTGTAAGGTCTGTTTATTCCTACCCGTTACAATGATCCTTTTTGCGCCGTAATATTTTGCTATCTGTACCGCTATTTTCCCGGTAAAACCCGTAGCGCCGTTTATTAACACAGTTTCACCCTTTTTCATGCCTGCCCGGAAGCGAAGCCCCATAGCAGATCCGAACACGGCATTGGGCAGGGCCGCTGCGGTAACATCGTCAATACCAGCCGGTAAGGGCACCATGCGGTCTTTCTCAATCACGGCTTTCTCTGCGATCATACCGGTTGCGCCAACGGCATATACCCGGGTGCCGTTTTCCAGCACGCCTACTCCATCGCCACCAATAATGGTTGCCTGCTCAGGATCATTTTGGATTGAATAATGCTTACCGCTTGCCCTTGATCTGTCAAGCTGTTTAATAGCGGCTGCTTTCATAGAAATTAACAACTCATTTTTTTGAGCCACGGGTTCAGGGAAATCCACGTATTGCGGCATTCCGTCCCTTTGATACATAACTGCTGCTTTCATATTTGATAATTTTTATAATGCAAAGCTACCCGGCAATATACCGGCGGGCAATAACATTTGTTATCAAATACGGGGGGCTTTACTTTTCTTTGGCCAGCTTACTTTTAATGCGGCTCAGGTGCACCGTGCTAACGCCCAGGTAGGAAGCAATATAATGCTGGGGCACCCGCTGCACCACCTGTGGCTTTTCCTTTACCAGGTTCAGATAGCGCTGCTGTGGGGTATCTTTTATAAAGGAAAAGAACTGTTTCATATAATCAAAGGTGCGCTCAAATACGGTATCTATGATCATCTCCCGGAATACAGGCAGCTCGCTTACCTCCGCAATGATCCGGTCTGCATCTTTTTTATGAATGTACCATAACACGCAGGGCTCAATGGTTTCAATGGTTACCGGGCTTGGGTATCCCTTTCTGAAACTTTCAATGGAAGAAACCATATTATTTTCAAAGAAGAACTGGGTTGTAACATCCTTTCCATCGTTATTAAACCACACACGGATACAGCCCTTTTCAATTAAGAACATATTCTTCGGAATATCGCCCTCCTTTAAAAGCGCTGTTCTTGCGGAAACTTTCATGCGTTTAAAACAGCCGGTATAGTCGTTCCATTTATCATCGTCAAGCCGGAATTTATTTCTGAACTGGTCAAACATCACTAAATATACAAAAAGGTATCATACACTCCACCCGCCGGCAAGCTGCTGAATGTTCCAGAGGCGCCGGCATCAACCTACCCTGGGCATCAGCGCTTCGTGGGTGCCATACTGCACCCACGGGCCGCTGCTAAGGTTATGCATTAATTGGGTTTGATACCTCCAGGATCGTAAATGTTCTTCTTCCTGCAGGCACTTTCCAGCTCACTTTACTACCCTTTTTATACCCGATGAGCGCCGTTCCGATAGGCGACATGATGGAAACCTTTTTTTGTTTGATGTCGGCCTTCTCCGGCATCACGATCGTGATCTTTAATACTTTATTTTCGCGCTCCTCTTTAACCGTAACACTTGAATTAAGCCTTACTACATCAGGAGGCATATCTTCATCATCCACCAGCTTAGCCTTTTTCAATTCTGCGCCCAGCTCCTCCGCATCCTGCTTGTTAAAAGTTGCCTGTACCAATCCATTTTTCAGGTTGGATAGGATCACTTCATAATCATATTTGGTCAGCACAAGCTGCTCTTTTATCTTTTGCATAGATCATTCATTTTAGCTTTTACAATTACTTTTCCTGTTCACGTAAAGCCCCATCAGGCGGTCTTTTCCAGAGGCACGCACATCTTGGTCAAAATAGTGCTCCAATAACGGGCCTTCTGCTCCAGTTCCGCAATCTCCCCAACATAATTACCGGGGTGTTTGTAAAACAAAACTTCAACAGGCGGTTTCCCGTTCTTCAGCTCAAAATGCAGCACCATTTCTTCCAGGTAGTGATCCAGCTTCTTTGTCTTTAGCTCTCCGGTCCTGATGGCGCCGTATTGCTTTCTTACCGTACATCTTTTCACTTCATTCAGGTCTATCACAAAAGATTGGAAAGCCGTATCGTTCTGCTTTAATACGACCACCTTACGGTGTATACCGGCAAAACCGATGATACAATCCTTCAGTAATTCCTGGCCGGTAAATGAAACATTGTTATCGATCCCTAACTGGCGAAGCCGTTGAAATAATAGGTTCATCGCTTACATTTTTTTTGTTATCAATACGCACACCCTGCTGCTTATACAGCTGCTTACGAAAAGCAATCACATAGATCAGCATTAAGGGAAAGGTGATATAGGCAATGTTATACCATTTGGGATTTGATACGAATCCCTGTTCCAACACAATTGCATTCAGCAAAAAGGCCATTGCAGCTACAGTTCTGCTTGCAGCAATCTTTTGTTGATTCCGGCGCATAGCAAGATCATTTAAATGATTAATTATGGGAATAATTAAATGCAGATAAACCCCAAGCCTTTGTGGGATTAATTAGGCTTGGGCAATAGTTTTAAAGGCCTTAAAGCTGGAGAAATAGTACAGGTGAAGACAAAAGGGTAGAAATTCGGGAAATGACCAGGTATAGCAATCGCTCATATCGAGTATCACATACTCGATCGGGCGACTTTTAGCTATATGGTAGATATTACCTGTCATTTCTACAAACTTACGGAAAAAACAGATAGGAACGTCCGGAGCAATTGTTAAAACAACGTGCCTCCGGGAAAATTTATGTTACTACGCTATCTTTGCCGGCAAATGCATAAACGCTGGCTTTTATACCTCTTTTGCTGCTGCCTGGCCTGCACCAAACCGCGCCCCATTACCCGCGCCTTTTACTTCTGGAAGCAGCGTTACCAGCCTGACAGCACTGAGCTAAATACACTCAATACCCTCCGCATGCAAAGGCTTTACGTAAAAATGTTCGACGTAACCCTGGCCGCAGACAAACATACAGCCGTTCCCGTAGCCCGCCTGGACCAGCGCAGCCCCTTCCCCGCCGGCATACAGGTAATACCTACTGTATTCATTGTAAACGATGTATGGAAGCAGGTGAATGCAGATACCCTGGCCCGGCAGGTGGCGCAGCTGCTGGCGCAAACCAGCCCGCAGCAGGCAGGGGAAGTGCAAATAGATTGCGACTGGACACGCAACAGCAAAACCGCCTATTTTGCATTCCTGCAAGCCCTTCGCCGGCAGCCCTTTATGCAGGGCAAGCAGCTTTCCGTTACCATACGCCTGCACCAGGTAAAGTTCCTGGCTACCAGCGGCGCACCGCCGGCAGATAAAGGCCTGCTGATGTGCTATAACATGGGCAACCTGCGCCAGTATGGCGACCATAACTCCATTCTTAATATGAACGACCTGGAATCCTATGCCGGCAATAAAAGGATAGCGCATTATCCATTATCTTTAGACCTGGCTTTGCCATTGTTCAGGTGGAGCGTATTATTCCGGCACCGTTCTTACGCAGGCCTGCTCCGTAACCTGGAAGAAAATGATTTCAGCAACCATCGTATTTTTAGTAAAAATGGGGAACAATTATACACCGTGTTAAAGGACACCATTGTAAAAGGCTATCCCTTACATGCCGGCGAGGAAGTACGGTATGAAACCTGCCCGCCCGCGCTGCTCTGGGACGCCGCCCGGTAC
The DNA here is from genome assembly GCF_900109685.1 of Chitinophaga rupis. Lineage (GTDB taxonomy): Bacteria > Bacteroidota > Bacteroidia > Chitinophagales > Chitinophagaceae > Chitinophaga > Chitinophaga rupis. Next base: position 287,287 of record NZ_FOBB01000010.1, read on the forward strand.
CTGGCTAAACAACGGCAGCATTATAACCCCGTAGTTATATTTTATCACCTGGATGAAAACGAGCTTAATAAATATGCATTACCCGAACTGGAAAAAACTTATAGTATTCTTCGTTAGCCTGCTGGCCTGCTTTTTTGCTGAAAGCATTTATGTATTTTCCTGCGGCCCTGAGCCGGACCCCTATGATTATTACACTAATTTCTATAACCCCAATATTGCTGCCGGCAAGGGCTTTGAACCCTTCTACTATACTTCCCTGGGCCAATATTACGGGGTGGATGAGCCGGAGCAAACCGCCAACCTCCGCGAATGGAGCGCCTTTTTTTCCGGTAAGGAGGCAAAGGTAACTGATGAGGACCTCCTGGAATTTATTTACACCTACTCCCGTCCGCAAATGACGGCGCTGTACACCAGCATTGATAAAGGAACACCGCTGCAGGCGGCAGACAGCGTAAGCAACAATACGCTTACCCGTTATTTCATGAGCAGCAAAGACAAAGAAACACTGGGTTACCTTATGTTCGCTAAAAGATGCGAGGTATATACCAATATCGCCGATGCATGGAACCCGCCAACACCGGATTACGCTGCCATGATGCGCCTGGCCCGCAACAGCATACAGCTGTATAACGCCTGTAAAGATCCGTTCATTAAGGAAAGATTTGCCTACCAGGCCACCCGCATGGCGCATTTCAGCAAGTCGTACGAAACAGCTATTCACTATTATGATTCACTGGCGGCGCCGCTGCCATCTACCTCTCTTATTCACTATAAAGCGCTGGCATTAAAAGCAGGCGCTTTGCTGCGTACCGGCAAAAAAGCAGAAAGCGTATACCTGTTCTCCCGTGTATTTGAAGCAGCGCCCTCCCAGCGCACCCTGGCCTACCTGAACACCGGCTGGGCAGGCGCTGATAAAAAAGCAGTGCTGAAATTGTGTAACAGCACTACAGAAAAAGCCACCGTAGCAGCCATGTACGCGGCAAGGGCTGTAACCCTTAACCTCAATGGCCTGCGGGAAGTGTACCGCTTTGACCCTACCGCGCCTATCCTGGATGTGCTTTTGGCCAGAGAGGTGAATAAGCTGGAAGATGGTTACCTGCAAAATGCCATTAACATCGATGCCAATAAGATCAACTACTGGTACACTGAGAACAGCCTTAAAGCAAATGACGTAAAAGCGCTGCAGCGGCTTACAGACAGCATTGCCGGCCTGGGTAAGGTAAAAGAACCGGCCCTGTGGCAGATCACATCCGCTTACCTTTCCTTTATGACAAAAGACTATGCCGGCGCCCATACCCGCCTGGCAGCCGCAAAACCCAATATACAACGGGCCGACCTGCAGGACCAATGGGAAATTGTACAGCTGCTGGTGAACATTAATGAACAGCCCCGCATAGATAAAGCTTATGAAAACAAGCTGCTGGCCTCTTTGAAATGGCTGGACACCAGGCTCCCCAAAGAGAAAAACGATCACTTCATCTATTGGAACTCCCCCGGCGATAATACCTGGATGAACGCTTCCTTTTACACACGCATGTACCGCAACCTGCTGGATTATATTATTGCGCCGCGTTATGCCCGGCAGCAAGATACCGTGCGCCTGTCCCTCATCCTCACAAAAAGGGATGAGGTTGATCCTTCATACTTCCGCTGGAACAGCCCCAGCGGAAAGGATTTTATTGCAGATAGCATGTCTACCACCCAGCTGCTTTCCTTATCCAGCCTGTATAAAAGCAAAAACAAAACGCCTTTTGAAAAATATCTCTGTGAGCAGCTGCCCTTTACAGAACAGCAGCTTGGAGAGGTTATTGCTATCAACTATGTACGCCAGCACGATTTCCCCAATGCCGTTGCCTGGTTTAAACGCAGCGGCAGCACCCGCCGTTCGGAACTGGTGTTTGAGGAGCAGCTGCAGGATTTTGGGTATGAGGAGCAGGACTCCATCCGCCATGGCATTAGCCAGCTGGAATATGCTACCCGTATGGTGGAGCTGGAAAAAAAGATGAAGGATGCAAAGGTAGCGCCGGAAGTGTATTTTGAATATGCAACAGGGCTGTTCAGCATTTCCTATTACGGCCATTCCTACCAGTTCTCTGTAAGCTACCGCCCCAGCACCTGGTGGTATGAGCCGGCATATGAAAGATCACCTTTCCTGCGTGAATACTTTGGCTGTTACCGTGCGGAGGAATATTATAAAAAAGCAGCCGATGCAGCCACTGACCCGGAATTTAAAGCCAAAGCCTTATACATGGCAGCGCGCTGCGCACAAAAACATGCGCAGCTAACCGGCAAAGAGGAATGGTGGTACCCGGCTACGTATAAAAATCCGTATTTTCCAACCCTGGTAAAGGAGTACAGGCATACCGCCTTTTATGAGAACATAGCAGCGGAATGCACGTACCTGCAGGATTTTGTGAAAAAACAGCCATAAAAACATTCGTTCACCTAATCTGTTATCCATTCATGAAAGTTTTGGTCATAGAAGATGAACCGGCCCTGCAAACGGCCATCCGCCAGTACCTGGAGCAGCAGGGATATATCTGTGAAACAGCGCCTGACTTTCCCCAGGCCATGGCAAAGGTGAATGATTACGATTACGACTGCATTGTAGCCGACATAGGCCTGCCCCAGGGCAATGGCCTGGATATTATTAAAGAATTAAAAGCGCTGGAATCAGAAGCCGGTATTATTATCATTTCCGCCAAAGACTCTTTGGAAGATAAGCTCAGCGGTCTGGACCTGGGCGCCGATGATTACCTGACCAAACCCTTTCACCTGTCGGAGCTGAATGCCCGTATCAATGCCATTTTGCGGCGTAAACATTTTGATGGCAACACCAATATCCATTTCAATGAGATCCGTATAGCGCCGGGCTCCAAAGCAGTTTTTGTAAAGGATACCCCGCTTACGCTTACCAGCAAAGAGTACCAGCTGCTGCTATACTTCATTGCCAACCAGCGCAGGGTAGTTACCAAAACTGCGCTGGCCGGCCACCTCTGGGGCGATGCTTATGACCAGGCAGGCTCCTACGATTTCATTTACTCACATATCAAGAATCTGCGCCGCAAGCTGCTGGAAGCCGGCGGTGAAGATTATATTAAAACCATTTATGGTACCGGCTACCGCTGGTCTGATCAATAAACCGGGCTGTATGAGACCGATGAAGCTTCTTACGCAAACCACCATTTATTTCCTGCTGCTGGTATTACCGCTGCTTACCATCAGCACCTTCTACCTCTTTTCCCAGTTCAATAAAGAGATCGGGCATGAAATAGATGAAGAGCTGCTGAACGACCAGATCCAGTGGTTGCGTTATATGGACACCGTAAGTATTCACAGCCCGGTCTTTCAGCTCTCCACCCCGGAGTTCAGCCTGCAGCCGGTAACACGGCCCGCACAGGCAAAACCGGTGCTGGAAAGCGTAATGCTGTACCAGGATATAGAAGGAAAAAAAACGCCTTACCGCCAGCTTACGCAGGTATTAAGCATCCACAATAATTCTTACCTGTTAACTATCCGCAAATCATTGATAGAACGGGATGATCTTATAAAGAACATCTTCATTGTAATGCTGATCGTATTTGGCGGCCTGCTGATTTTCATACTGCTGCTGAACAGGATGCTGAGCAAACGCCTGTGGCGGCCCTTTTACCAGTCGCTGGAAAAATTGCATGGCATTGAGCTCAAGAAGATGGAAAGCGTTAGCTTCACCCCTTCCTCCATCAAGGAATTTAACCAGCTGCATACCGCACTAACGGCCATGATAACACGCATACACGCAGATTACAAAAGCATTAAAGAGCTAACGGAAGATGCGGCCCATGAAATGCAAACACCCCTGGCCATTGCGGAAAGTAAGCTGGAGCTGCTGCTGCAGGATGAAACCCTCAGCGATGCGCAGCTGCATGCCATTGCCCAAAGCAGCGAAGCCCTGGAACGCCTGGCCCGCCTGAACCATTCCCTGCTGCTGCTGGCCAAAATAGAGAACCACCAGTACGATACCTCCCAGCCGGAAAGCCTGCAGCACGTTACCAAACAATACCTGGGCCTGCTGGATGAGCTGATAAAAGATAAAAAGCTTACACTGGAAACGCAGCTTACCCATGATACCTCCTGGCAAATGCCGGCCGCGCTGGCAGATATGCTGATCAGTAACCTGGTAGGTAACGCCATCCGCTATAATTATACCGGCGGCAAAATAAGGCTGCAGCTGGATGATCAGCAGTTCAGCATCAGCAATACCAGCAGCTGGCCGGCCATTCCGCAACAGCAGCTTTTTCAGCGTTTTAAAAAAGGCGGCGCTGTGCTGGACAGCTCCAACGGCCTGGGGCTGGCCATTGTGAAAAAGATCTGCGATACCTATAATCTCCCGATCAGCTATTACTTTGAAAATGGTGTGCACACGTTCACCATCTCCAGATTCTCTACAAATTCCAAACCTTCCTTTGCAGCATAGGAATACTATGCAACAACTGTTATACACTATAGTCTTCCTGTGCAGCGTTTTTGCAGCACAGGCGCAGATCATTGCAAAAGACAGCGCTACCAGACAAGCTCCGGCCGACACGGTTCCCGGTTTGCCGAAACCGCAGGTCAGGAACATAGCGGAGGTAGTGATTAGCTCCACCCGTACCAACAGCCGCCTGGAAGACCTGCCCATGAAAGTGGAAGTGCTGGGACAGGAAGATATGCAGGAAGAAAGCGGCATTAAACCCGGCAATGTGGCCAGCATCCTGGGCGACCTGTCGGTGATCCATATCCAGAACACCTCTGCCGTAAATGGCAACAATGCCATCCGTATGCAGGGGCTGGATGGTAAGTACACTCAGCTGCTGCGCGATGGTATGCCGGTGTATGAAGGCCTGAGCGGCAACTTTGGCGTGCTGGCCATTCCCCCGCTGGACCTGAAGCAGATCGAGATCATTAAAGGCTCCATATCCACCCTGTATGGCGGTGGCGCCATTGCAGGCATGATCAACTTTATAGCCAAAACACCGGGCAATGAGCCGGAGCTGAATGTACTGCTGAACCGCAGCACCCTCAAAGAAAATAATGTAAACACCTATTACGCGCAACGCTGGAAAAAAACCGGCCTTACCCTTTTTGCCGGCGCTACCGTACAAAATGAAAGTGATGTGAATAAAGACGGGTTTAGCGATGTGCCCCGCTTACGGCAGTACACGCTGCACCCCCGCTTTTTTTATTATATAGATCCTAATACCACGCTGGTAGCAGGTTATACCGGCACCATTGAAAAACGCGCCGGTGGCGATATGCAGGTGCTGGCGCATGATATGGACAGTGTGCACCAATATACGGAAACCAATAACAGCCACCGGCACAGCATAGACCTGCAATTTACCCGCAAACAATTAGGCGGCGGCACCCTTACCGCCAAAGGGGTGAACAGCTATTATCGCCTGGATAATACCGAAGGTACTTTTGCTTTACGCGGCAACCAGGGCAACCTGTATGCAGAAGTAGCCTATAACAAAAAGAGCGGGCGGCATAACTGGGTGCTGGGCCTGAATGATACCGGCGAAAAATATAAGCGGGCCGGCGGCGACAGCAGCCTTATTAATAACTACACCTACAACACTACCGGCCTGTTTGCACAGGATGGTTTTAATATCACCAGGCAGTTAATGATGGAAGCAGGTCTGCGCATAGACTATCATAACGTATATGGCTGGTACATACTGCCGCGTTTAGCCGTTGTGTATAAACCCATAGATGCCCTGTCCATACGCCTGAGCGGCGGCACCGGTTATAAAACACCGGCCATTTTTACCAGCCAGACACAGAACATTGCCTACCGCGACCTGCTGCCGCTTACCACCGGCATGCAGTCAGAAAAAAGCAGGGGGCTTAATGTAGATGCAGGTTACCAAACAGCATTGGGCCCGGTGGAAATAACCATAGACCAGGCCTTGTATTATACCTACATCAAACATCCCATTTTGCCCGTTATGCAGGCAGAAGGTAAAATATCACTGCAAAACCAGCCCTATGAATGCAGGAGCCTGGGCACTGATACGTATATACGTTTTAGTTATAACGGCCTGGAGCTGTATGTAGGCTACAACCATACCACCTCCAAATACTCCGATCCGGACCATACCTTTGTGCCCTTTGCCCCGCGGGATAAATTTGCAAGCACCCTGGCTTATGAGATCCCGGATAAATGGCGCTTTGGTATTGAGAGCGCCTGGATAGGCCATCAATACCTGTATAATAACCAGCTGGCGCCTAACTACTGGTTCTGGGCCGCTATGATCTCACGCCAGTTTGGCGATCACTTTACGGTAGTGCTGAATGGGGAAAATATTTTTGATGCCCGCCAGGGCAAGCGGGAGGCCTTATACACCGGCAGCATTACGCAGCCGCAGTTCCTGCCCTTATGGGGGCCCATTGACGGCCGTACCATTAATTTCTCTGTTAAATATACCTTATAACCCGTTCCATCAGGGAGCAGTAAGCTGTAAAATATTGCTGACCACCGCATTATCTTCGTTCTTTCGCCAATGCAGGTATAATGGTACTTCAAAAGGCAGTTTTATAAAGCGTACGCCCGGGTGATTGGCCAGTGAATAGGATAAAGGCATCACAGATACGCCAAAGCCTTTCTCTATTAAGCTGAGTATCATGGAACCGAAATCGGATTCAAAACGGATATCAGGTTCAATGCCGTACCGTGTGAATATCTGCTCCATCCTGAGCTGGTAAGTTTCGCCATCCGTTAACGTGGATAAAATAAAAGGTTCGCCCCGCAGGGCTTCCGCTGTAATATCGGGTTCTGTAAGTATCGGGTTTGCAACCGGCACCACCAGCGCAAGACTATCCTCCCTGATCAGTTTTGAGACCACAAAATCGTCGTTGTACTGGTGCCTGCTATAACACAGATCCGCTTCAAATGCTTTCAGGAGCTCTATACCATGGGTATGTTTCGATTGTACCAATTCAACTTTAATACCGGGAAAAACCGCCAGTATCCGGCTAAGCAGGTCGGGCAGCATATCGTAGCTGATGGAGCCGGGATGGTTGATCACCACACTGCCGCCCTCTCCCTGGTGGATCTTGCGCCCGTACTGTATAACTGCATTCATTTTTTCCATCAGCGGCTTCCATTGTTGCTGCAAAAATCTCCCGGCCGGGGTTAACTCCACTTTCCGGTTAGATCGTTTGAAAAGCTCTATTTGCAATTCTTCCTCCAGCGCCTTGATCTGGCGGCTGAGAACCGATTGGGTGATGTTTACTTTATAGGATGTGCGCCAGTAGTGCAGCTCATCAGACAATTGTAAAAAATATTCTATTTGTTGCGTAGTCATAACCTGATTAATGCATTTTTTGCATTAATAAGCATCAATTTAGCATTTTTAAGCATCAAATACTTGAGTAGTTTTGCCCTGCATTAACCAGGATTGTAAAATGAACATCACCATGGAAAAAATTAGCATCAGCCGGGTTACACCAGATGAAATAACAACGCTGCAGGACATCAGCATACAAACGTTTGTTGACACTTTTGCTTCTTATAATACTGAGGAGGATATGAAACAATACCTGGAAAAAAGTTTTTCCCTGCAGCAATTGACAACGGAGCTAAACACCAGCGGCGCTGAATTTTATTTTGCACGGTTAGGGGAACAGGTGATCGGGTATATAAAGATCAATACCGGTAAAGCACAAACGGAGCTGCAGGACGACCATGCACTGGAGATCGAGCGCATCTACGTATTGCAGGCCTATCACGGGAAACAGGTGGGCCAGCTGCTTTATGAAAGCGCCATCCGCATTGCCCGGGAAAGAGCATTGGAGTATGTTTGGCTGGGTGTATGGGAAAAGAATGCACGCGCCCTCCGGTTCTATGAAAAAAATGGCTTTATACCATTTGATAAGCATATTTTTAAACTGGGCAACGATGTGCAAACAGACATCATGGTAAAGAAGCCGCTGAAATGAATAAGAGATTTCTTTTAATAGTTTTATTGATATTGGGCACTGCATTCTGGGGCATTTCTTTTCCGGTTACCAAAATGGCCATGGGCGCTGTTTCCCAGTCTACCTTTTTATTTTACCGCTTCCTGCTGGCCACCATTGTGCTCACAGTGGTGCTGGCCCGGCAAATGAAAAAGATCACGCGAAAGAACATTGCTGAAGGCATCACCCTCTCCATTCCATTAACCCTTGGCATCTATTTTCAGACCCTGGGTATCCGGCATACTGCTGCATCACAATGTGCTTTTGTAGCCGGCACCTCTGTCATCATCATCCCTGTTTTAAAGCTGCTCCTTCACAGAAGGACCGTTGACCTTAAGATCTGGCTGGCAGCTACCATTGCGTTAGCCGGATTGTTTGTAATATCTATCAAAGATGGAATGTATGTAAGCATCGGGGATCTTTACACCATCATCGGTGCATTTGGCTTTGCCATTTACCTGATCAGGGTTGAGAAATATTCCACAGCCGGAAACATTGTGCCCACTATTGTTCCTATGTTCCTGACCTGCACGCTGATCATGTGCTGTATTGCCTTAGCCGATCATACTGCTACCTGGATCCCCAAAAACCAGGGCTTCTGGACCGGCATCATTTACTGCGCTTTGTTTTCCACCGCTTATATGTACACCGTTTCCAATATAGCGCAACGGTACATCAGCGCAGAAAAAGTAGCTATCATTTACCTGTTTGAGCCCGTGTTTGCCGCTATTGCTGCAGTATTGCTGCTGGGGGAAGCTCTCTCCTGGCGGATGCTGATCGGCGGGGCCTTGATCTTTGCAGGCACCCTTATTTCAGAGATCAAACTTAAACCGCAGCAAGCTAATTGAGCATGCCCGTATCAGAAACCATCCTTTCCCAAAGGATTGCACTTTTACTGATATAATTTACTAATTTTAACCCCTGATTGATAAACCAGTAACCAGATAATCAGCAGTACTAACACGAGAGGGCCACTCGTCTGTTATTCAGTTTACCCCCTAAATTTATTAGAATGTCCGATCAAGCACACCAGGCAGGCAGTACAGCTATACCGCAGGAACAGGATACCGCAGAACATTGGCAAACCAATGATGTAGAAGCCTTATTAACATGTTTGGATGATATTGTATTTGAATTAAGTGAACAGCGCATATTCAAACAGGTTTGGTGTAAAGATGAATCCCTGCTATACCTTCCCAAAGACCAGATCATTGGCCGCCATATGAACGACGTGCTGGGCCCGCAAAGTGAAATGTTCGCAGTGTTGGTAGACACCCTGTTTGCTACCGGTGTTTCCCAGGAAATAGAATATGAAGATCAGCGCCCCGATGTAGATAACTGGTACCGGCTGCGGGTGAATCTCATTAAAGGTGGCGCAGCGGGCAGCGGCCGGCGTATTATGGCAGTGATCAAGGATATTACCCAATATAAGCTTACCCACCTTGAGCTGATCTATGCAAAGGAGCAGGCAGAAAAAGCAGCGCGGGAACGCGGCGAGTTCCTTTCTGTAATGAGCCATGAGATCCGTACGCCCCTTAATGGCATTATTGGTATTGCCAACCTGCTGGAAGAAACACCGGAGCATGGCAACCTGGTACGCAGCCTGAAATACTCCGCAGATCATTTGCTGACACTGATCAACGACATACTGGACCTTTCCAAGATAGAAGCCGGGAAAATAGAGCTGGAAAATGTTCCCTTTGATCTTAAGCGCCTGCTCAGGGATATTGAGAACAATTACCAGCCCCTGGCCCAATCCAAAAAGGTACGCCTGCATACGGTCATAGATCCCTTGCTACCGCACAACCTTTGTGGCGACCCGTTCCGGTTAACACAGATCCTCAATAATCTTATTAACAACGCCATTAAGTTCACACACGAAGGCAGCATTTTTATAGAAGTAAAGCTGTTAAGCCAAACAGCGGCAAAGGCCACGGTGGGCTTTTGTATAAAAGATACCGGTATCGGCATTCAAAAAGATATGCATAACCGCATCTTTGAAAGCTTTGTACAGGCGCAAAGCGATACGGCCCGCCAGCATGGCGGCACCGGGCTGGGGCTGGCTATTACCAAAAGCCTGCTAGAGCTGTATAACAGCAGCATTGCCATTGACAGTGAGCCCGGCCTGGGCACTGCTTTCCGGTTTGATATTATCTTTGACCAGCTGCCCGCTGTTGCACGCACCAACATAGTATATAATGAAAAACAATTGTGGGACTGGCTTAAAAATAAAAAGCTGCTTGTTGTAGAGGACAATACCATTAATGCAATGGTGATCGTGTACCAGCTGGAAAGAACAGGCGCAGCAACCCTTACTGCCGTCAATGGCCGCGAGGCTGTGGAAATGATGCAGCAGCACCACTTTGACGGCGTACTGCTGGATCTGCACATGCCGGAAATGGATGGGTATGATACCATTCCGCACATCCGGCAGCTGCAGCCGCATGCCTTTATTATTGCCCTTACTGCCGATGTTATACCTAATGTAACAGACAAGCTAAACAGCCTGCAGGTACATTCTATCCTGCATAAGCCTTATGATCCATCTACCTTATACCGCACACTGGCCAAACTGGCCGGCTTATAGGTGCTTCATTTCTCCCTCTCCCACCTTATCTTTGCCCTCTTATTAATCATTCATTCTTAATTATTAATTACAATGACCTGGAGTGAACGCGATCAGCAGGTGATCTGGCATCCGTATACACAAATGCAAACAGCGCCTGCGCCCATTGGCATTATACGTGGAGAAGGCGCCTCTTTATTTGATGAAGCAGGCAACAGCTACCTGGATGCTACCTCCAGCTGGTGGGTAAATATACACGGGCATGCACACCCGTATATTGCCCAAAAGCTGGCCACACAGGCCATGCAGCTGCAGCATTGCATATTTGCAGGTTATACCCACCCTGCTGCCGTGGAGCTGGCAGAAAGATTATTGCCCGTGCTACCCGGCCGGCAAAGCAGGGTATTTTATTCTGATAATGGCTCCACCGCTATAGAAGTTGCGCTGAAAATGGCGTTGCAATACTGGGAGAACAAAGGCATCCGCAAGCAAAAGATCCTGGCATTCCACCATGCTTATCATGGCGATACTTTTGGCGCTATGAGCGTGAGCAGCCGCAGCGTATTTACCGCCCCTTTTGACGACCTGTTATTTGAGGTGCATTTTATAGATACTCCTACACCCGATAATCTTCCACAGCTGAAGGCGGCCATTGAGAACCTGGGGCCGGATAGTATTGCCGCTTTTATATTTGAGCCCTTGCTACAGGGCGCCGGTGGTATGCTCATGTATGAAGCCGACGCGCTGGATCAGCTGCTGCAATATTGCAAGCAGCAGCAGATCTTACTGATAGCTGATGAAATACTGACCGGTTTTGGCAGAACGGGAAAGAACTTTGCCATGGAAAACGTAGCCACTGCCCCGGACATCATGTGCCTTTCCAAAGGCTTAACCGGCGGCGCCCTGGCGTTGGGCGTTACAACCTGTACGGCCGCTATATACGATGCTTTCTTATCAGAAAGCAAGCTAAAAACCCTGTTCCACGGACATTCCTTTACAGCCAATGCACTGGCCTGCACGGTGGCGCTTGCCAGCCTGGACCTGTTCCTGCAGCCGGAATGTGCGCAACAACGGGATCGGATACACGCACAGCATCAGCAGTTCCTGCAACGTTTGGCTGCTGTTGGAACGGTAAAGCATACACGTTTACTGGGAACGGTGCTGGCTTTTGAAATAGTCACCCCCGGACAGGACGCCTATACCAACCAGCTGGCAGATGAACTGCACCGCTTTTTTCGCGCAAAACGGATCATGCTGCGGCCGTTGGGCAACACCCTTTATATTTTACCGCCGTATTGTATTACAAATGAAGAGCTGGAGAGGGTGTATGAAAGTATCCTGGAGTTTGTGGGAACAATGGGTTAACGGGGCTGGCCCAAAAGAAAGTAAAATGCCGCGAACATGAGGCTGTACTCTGTGTCGCGGCATTTTATTTTGACCTTTTAAATTTACATTCAGGGTTTCATATTCTTTCAACCCCATATGCACATTAAGATTTTATCGGTACTTCTACCTTCGTCTGATCCCATTCTAATACCAGCTTGTTGGCCGGCAGGGTAATGGTCAGCTTTTCTACCGGGGCACTAAGCGTAGTAACAGGCACCTTTACCTGCAGTACGTCATTCCCTTTGATCTCATCGTATTTATACGCGCCCCATTGTTTCAGCGTACTGTTCAGGATGAATGTCCATTCTTTTTCGCCGGGAATGGTGAACAGGGTGTAAGTACCTGCCTTTACCGGTTTGCCGCCAAAGGTGGCATCTTTTGCAAAAGTAATTTCAGTGGCTTCATTAGCGCCGGTGCGCCATACTTTACCATAAGGTTCCAGTTGACCAAAGATCACGCGGCCTCTCTTGGAGGGTTGGCCGTAGCTGATCTTTACGTTTTTACCTTCTGCAGTAACACGTGGACTTTTGGGTGGCTCCTGCGAAAATGCCACGCTGCTGGTGGTAGCAAGGATGGCCAGGAATAAAAAGATCTGTTTCATATAGATTATTGATTTTATGGCTTAAGAACCGTGCAGGAAATTACAGCTATTCAATAGATCTGAGGCTACCATTCATCCCTTTTTTTAGCACCGTTTCCTCCTTAATTATTAATTCTTAATTATTAACTGCTACTTCATTTTCTCGCATCTGGCTTTCAGCTCCGTCAGCCCCTGCTCTACCTGCGGGCCCATTAAACGGTCGGCCATAAAACCGCGGAGCTTCCACCAGGGTTTCCAGCCCAGCTTTGTTTCCATATACCAGTGTATAACAGTACCGGTGCCTTCTTTGGAGGGTCTTATTTCCAACCCGCCCATCATAGGCCGCATATCTTTGAACAGCATGTTATAATAAACACCTTTATCAGGCTCGCTCCGTAAAACGGTCAGTTTACCGGAAGCGGCGTCATTGGCGCTGGTCCAGCTGTACCAGGCATTTTTTCCTTGTGAAGGGTTGGAGAATTGCAGGGTATTCGCTGCTTCTAATTTGGTCCAGGGATTCCACTCCTGCCAGGTTTTAAGCTCGTTGATCTGGCTGTATACCACGGCCACTGGAGCATCAATTACACCGGAGCGCTCTACCACCGCCTTGGAGGGGAATAACAGCGAAAGCAGGAAGATAAGCACTGCAAAGCAAAGTACACTGATTATTAATAGTTTGATAAAACGCATGTACGAAATTACACACAAAAAGCTAAAAGCTAAAGGCTAAAAGCTAAAAGCTGCACATCAGCTACTAACCTTTGCCAGCTGTTGCAGGCCCCGTTCAAAATCGCGGCCTACCCACTTATCCATCATCAGGCCCAGGAATTTACGGGCGGGGTTCTGCCCAACCGTCATTTCCATGCCCCAGGTAACGCGGGTGCGCTCTCCTGCCGGCTCAAAACGGAAATAACCTTTGCTGCTGCCCTGTTCCATAAAATTGATGGAAGTAGCTATAAATTCATACGGGCGGGATTCTGTGATCAGTAAGCTGCCACGGCCCACATTACGCTTTTTACTTTCCCAGCTGTAACCGGCGCCGGCGCCGCTTTCCTTTTCACCGTACACAATTTTCATCTCAGGGTCCAGCTGGTGCCAGGGCGACCAATGCTCCCAGTTACGCAGGGTATCCACCTCACGGAATACAACGTCGGGCCGTGCGATCATCACCAGGGATCGTTCAATTTTTAAACGGGCAGGCAGGTAAAGGGAAAAAACAAACAGGCCCAAGATAAGGGCAGCCAAAGCGCCCAGAATGATGTACAGGACTTGCATGTATCCAATTTAAGAAAAAAAAGGCAGAAAAGGTGGAGTTGTTAACGGCTACTCCCACTTAAACACTTTAATGGTAACCGCGTAAATAATAACACCCCACAGGGTAAGCACACCCAGCTCTGTACCTACGTTCCATAAGTGCTGACCCTCAAAGGCTACTTTACGGAAAGCATCATTCAGATAGGTAAGCGGCAGCGCGCGGCATACCGGCTGCAGCCAGCCGGGCAACGCATCTATAGAAAAGAAAGTACCTGCCAGCAGGAACTGCGGCATACTGATCACATTGGCAATAGGCGGTATAGTGCTTTCATTACGGGCTACGCTGCTTACCAGGAAACCAAATCCCATAAACACCACCAACCCGAATAAAGACAGGAATAACATTTCCACGAAAGTAACCGCGCCATGTACCAGCGTAAAACCAAAGGCAAAATGCCCCAGGCCAATGATCACAATAGCGCCAATAAGCTGGAACAGCAGGCGGGATAGGGTTTCGCCCATAATAATGTAAGCCCGCTTAACCGGGGTGGCAAAAAAGCGTTTTAATACCAGGGTTTGCCGTAAGCTGAAGAACAGGAAAGCAGTACCAAACACCGCTGCGCTCAGCAAAGAAAAGCCCAGCATACCGGGTAAAATAAAGTCAATGGTCTTATAGGCGCGGCCCGGCACTACAACACTGTCTATATGCGCTACAGAAGGCCGTTTATAGAACCGGTCATCAATGCGGTTAATTACATCTGTTAATATAGACTGGAATACCTGGATCTTATCTATACCTGCGGTGGAAGAACGCACCTTTACCTCATATGCAGGGTTAGCAGCCGGCCCGGTTTTTTGGGTGATGTGCACGATAGCCGTTAAGCGGCCTTTGATCATATCATCTTCCATTTCTGCAGCCGGCTCGTTGATCAGCTTTATGCTTTTTACAGCAGCCAGGCCTTTATAAATATAGCTGGCCGTATCAGTGCCCGCCGCTACGCCCACCTTTACAGTTACCACACTGTTCCCGATAAAACCAAATACCAGGATGAACGCCAGGGGAAACCCAATAGTGAAAGCTACCGTGGAAGGACTGCGGAGAATAGCCCGTAAGCTGGCTTTTGTAATTGCCATCATGGCCTTCCATTGACTGTACTGCACTGCCATAAATAAGAAACTGCTTTGAAAATTTGGTAAAACTAAGATTGTTTTGCCCATTTCCATAAAAAATCCCGGAACACTGCCCGGGATTTAATTATATTTTAAGATGTGCCACAGCACATTATTTGATCGTCACATCAAAAGGCAGCCTTGCCTGTACCTCACCGTTCATCAGCTGCAGGCGTTTGATCTGCTGGTAAATAGTATAGTTGGCGCCCAGCTCTTTTTTCACCATGGTTTCGCTGGTTTCACCGCCAAGGCTTTTCAGCAGCCTTTCCAGCGGCTGCTTTACTTCCGGGTACTCACGCAGGCGGTAAGAGGATATTTTGGCCATCTTTGCAGCGCTGGCGATGGCATCATTAATACCACCCAGCCGGTCTACCAGTCCTAACGACTTCGCCTGTACGCCGCTCCATACACGCCCCTGTGCAATGCTGTCCACCACGGACTGGCTAAGCTTACGGCCCGTTACCACGCGCGATTTAAAGGTAGCATAAATACTGTCTACCCCTTTTTGCACAAACTTCCTTTCTATATCCGTCATGGGGCGGGTAGCGCTGCCCAGGTCAGCATACTGACCGGTTTTCACACCATCAAACGTAACGCCCAGCTTATTCTTAAAGAAGCTTTGCAGGTTCATCATCACCCCAAACACGCCAATAGAGCCTGTTAAGGTATTGGGTTCTGCAAAAATAGAATCTGCCATACAGGAAATATAATACCCGCCGCTGGCAGCATAATCCCCCATTGATACGATCACCGGCTTAGCTTTTTTAGCCAGCACCAGCTCCCGCCAGATGCTTTCAGAAGCCAGTGCGCTGCCGCCGGGCGAGTTTACACGGAACACAATAGCCTTAATGCTTTTATCCAGCCGCAGCTTGCGGATCTCCTTTATATATTGTTCGCTGCTGATGGTCACATCGTCGCTTCCATCACCGCCTACAATATTGCCCTGTGCATATAACACCGCAATCTTACTATCGCCGGAGGTGGATTTATAATCTGCTGCGCTTTCATATTTTGTGAGCGACACAAAATTAATATCCGCATCTTTTTCCAATCCTATCCGGGAACGCAGCGCTTCCATTACCTGGTCGTCATATTTCAGTCCATCCACCAGCTTATAGCTAAGCGCATCCTGCGGGTTCTGGATCAGTCCTTCATTGGCATAACGGTGTAAGGTGGCGGTATCCAGCTTACGGCTTTTACCAATATTGGTGAGGTAGTTGCCATACAGCTGGCCCAGGTAAGCGGCGGTTTGAATGCGGTTGGCTTCTGTCATCTGCGTTTCACGCAAAGGCTCAGTAGCGCTTTTGAACTTGCCATCGTAGAAGATCTCCGGGTGTATTTCCAGCTTTTCCAAAGTACCTTTCAGGAACATAATGGTGGAGGAGAAACCGGCAAAATCCAGGCCGCCCTGGGGATGCAGGAACACCTTATCAGCGGCGGATGCCAGGTAGTAAGCCTGCTGGGTCATACCTTCCCCATACGCATATACGAATTTGCCCGACTTTTTAAAGTTAAGCAGAGCGCGGCGCAGCTCCTCGCTGGTAGCGAAGCCATTAGGGTTACCGTCTGTTTTCAGGTAAATGCCTTTAATATTATCATCGTCCGCCGCATGTTCCAGGATCCGTACCACGTCGTATAAACCCGGTACTTCATTGGCCTGGCCCTTTAACAGGGAATTAAGCGGGTTGGAAAGTTTTTGCTCATTGTAAGGCTGGCTGGTTTCAAGCACCAGTACTGCATTAGGACTGATCACCACCTTTTCAGGCGATATTGCCTTGCCGATCATGACCATTAATACAATTACGCCGATCACTGCAAATACAATAAATGCCAGGAGGGTCGCTAAGAAGATTTTTAGAAAGCTACGCATAAATATTCGGATCAGTTTTGCCGGGTGATTAGTCTATAGTATGCCCAATTGTTGTAAAGACCAATTCCAACTGTTTTTTCAAAAATAAGGAATATGGTTACTTTTGCGCCGATAAATATACATGAATACAGCAATATTACTTATAGGTGGCAATTTGGGAAACCGCCCCGCACTGCTTCAACAGGCCGTGCAGCTCATTGAGCAGCAGGCCGGTAAGGTGGTAAAATTATCGGGTCTGTATGAAACTGCTCCCTGGGGTAATGTGCAGCAGCCGGACTATCTGAACCAGGCCTTGCAGATCTCCACCCCGCTGGCCCCCCTGCCCCTGCTGCATACCCTCCTGAATATAGAACGTGAAATAGGCCGCATCCGCCAGCAAAAGTGGGGCGCCCGGGTAATAGATATCGACATTATTTTTTATAATGATGCCGTTATTTCCCTGCCGGAGCTGAAAATACCGCATCCCCGCATGCAAAACCGCCAGTTTGTGCTGGTACCGCTGAATGAAATACTGCCGGATTGGGTGCACCCTGTTTTCCAGCAAACCGTACATGCCCTGCTGGCCGCCTGCGATGATGAGCTGCCGGTGAAGAAAGTTGGCAGTTAGCTTTTAGCTGTTGGCTATTAGCTTTTAGCTTTTAGCTTTTAGCAGTCCGGGAGCCAATACTGCAGCTAAAGCAAGCTTTAATTCAATTGAACTATAATAAATTGAACCTTAATAAAATTAATTGGCAATAACATCAGCAATAAGGCACGGCTATTCATTGATCTACAGATCACTGACGGCCAACTGCTAAAAGCTAAAAGCCAACAGCTAACCGCTAAAATGAACTACCGCTTTATAACCATAGAAGGCAACATTGGCGCCGGCAAAACCACGCTGGCCCATATGCTGGCGCAACACTTTAACGCAAAACTGATCCTGGAAGAATTTGCAGACAATCCCTTTTTGCCTAAATTCTATGAAAAGCCGCAGCAATATGCCTTTCCCCTGGAGCTGTTCTTTATGGCAGAACGCTATAAACAGCTGAAAGATATGCTGCAAACACAGGACCTGTTCAGCAACCTGGTAATATCCGACTACCTGTTTGTAAAAAGCCTGCTGTTTGCCAAGATCAACCTGCTGGAAGAAGAATATAATTTGTATCAGAAACTTTTTGATATTATTAACCCACAGCTGGTACAGCCGGATCTGCTCATTTTCCTCAATGCCCCTGTTACCCAATTGCAGGCAAATATTAAAAAACGTAACCGCTCCTACGAGCAGCAGATAGAAGACGATTACCTGTTAAGAGTACACAACATGTACACCCAATACCTGAAACAGCACCCGGTACGCACCCTGATGATCGATACCACTAAAATTGATTTTCTCGCTAATCCCGCCGATTTTCAACGGATCCTGGATGCGTTGGAGAAGGAGTACGAAGTGGGGATAAACTATTTATAGATGCTGAACGCCGAACGCTTAACGCTGATTTTGTTTTGCTTCTTCTTTGAGCGTTGAGCGTTGAGCGTTGAGTGTTTAGCGTTGCGTTTAGCGTTCAGCATTTAGCGATTGCTTGCGCAGCAATATACCCGCTCGTCCAGGCATGCTGAAAATTAAACCCACCGGTAATGCCATCCACATCCATCACTTCTCCCGCAAAATATAAGTTGGGCTGCAGCTTACTTTCCATAGTAGCGGGATTGATCTCTGTTAGCTGCACACCGCCGCAGGTTACAAATTCCTCCTTAAAAGTAGTTTTCCCCTTTACCGGCAGCTCCATGGCTACCAGGTTTTTCACCAGCAGCTGCTGCGCTTTGGCCGGCATATCGGCCCAGCGCACAGTTTCGTGTATGCCTGCCTGTTGCAGCAGGAACTGCCATAAACGCTGGGGCAGCTCAAAAGGATTTTTATTATACATTTTTTGTCCGCCCAGGGAATGGCGCAGGTCCTGCATTTCTTCCCGCAGGCTGTTCTCATGGTAATCCGGCACCCAGTTAACCAGGGCGGTGAAAGTGTATTGCATTTGCTGCAGCTCCCGGGCACCCCAGGCCGACAAACGCAGTACTGCCGGGCCACTCAGTCCCCAATGGGTGATCAGCAACGGCCCCTGCTCCTGCAATTTGGAGCCCGTTACCTTTACCAGTGCCTTGGGTACACTTACGCCCATGAGCGCCGTAATAGGATGGCCCGGCATATTTAAGGTGAACAGGGAAGGCGCCGGTGCAGCTATGGTGTGGCCGGTAGCTTTAAGCCAGTTAAACTTGTCGGCCTGCGCATACCCGCCGGCAGCTATACACAGGTAATCCGCATCCAGCGCAGGGCTGTGCTGCAATTGTACCTGCCAGCGGCCATTTGCAGTGCGTTGCAGGGCCGTTACCTCCTGCTGCATCAATATGCTTATTTTATACAGGTCTGCCTCCCGCAGTAAACAGTCAATAATGGTTTGGGAGCTGTCTGTAACCGGGAACATACGGCCATCAGCCTCTGTTTTAAGCTCCACGCCCCTTTCTGCGAACCAGTTAATAGTGTCCGGCACAAAAAAATGACCAAAGGCTTTTTTTACAAAGTGCTGTCCCCGCGGGTAGCGCTGCGCCATATAACCAATATCCGGGGCAGCATGCGTAACATTACAACGCCCGCCGCCAGATACCTTTACCTTGGATAACAGCTTACCCGTTTTTTCCAGCAGCAGCACTTCCAGCTGCGGGCACAACCTGGCCGCATTCACCGCGCAAAAGAAACCCGCTGCGCCGCCGCCGATAACGATTAGTCGTTTATTCATCACAATTCAATTAACACCTGGGTATTTGTTTCCAGGACTTAAACATGCTATCTGCTTTTTTTAAACAATCCTGCACCGTTTCCCACTCCACTACTTCATAGATATCCGGATCTTCCGGTACGATCCGGATAAAGATCCTTTGACCCAGGTAATATCTTCTACGATCTACGCTACTTTTTAATTTGAGCAGCTTTCCATTCAAATAACAGGTGGCTTCTATTGTAATACCGCTTTTGCGGGTATGTACGTCGCTGACAGATGCAATCAGGTATACGCCGTCTTTAGCAAGCCACTTGTCATGTTTATGTCTCTGTATAAGTGACACAACAACAAATATCCCCAAAAAGGGTAAGGTAAGGATCATGAACTTAGCGCTTGCCGAAAGACCTTTAAAGCTCCTGTAATTTATTTTTCTTATAAAATTCATATAGTCTTTTTCCTGCCATTAACAATGCTACAGGCATGACCTTCACGTTTTACCAATGAACGGCAGATATCTTAAATTTTTCTTAAAATCCCCCTCTCTCCTCCACTTTCTCCGCCTGCAATAATAAGTAAACCGCCGTTATTCTTATATTGTATAAATTGTGCCGCATATTTTTGGTTATTATTCGTGTTCTAAAAAGATATTTCATGCAAAAATTACGCGCCCTTATGCAGCCGTTACGTACACGCTGGTGGATCCCCGCCTGCGGTGTGGTAATGCTGGTTAGCGCTTTTTCTTTTTTTCCGGCCGATGACTGGAGCGCCCGTATAGTGCAGGCCCTGGACGATTTTGCCAGCCGTTACCCGCAGCAGAAAGTGTACCTGCACATGGATAAAGATTATTATGCAGCCGGGGAAACCATCTGGTTCAAGGCCTACATCACCTTACAGGGCCTACCGGATACCCGGGCTACCAACCTGTATGTGGAGCTGGTAGACCAGAACGGTGCCATTGTGCAAAAACGCTTATTTGCAGCCGGCAATGCCGGCGCCGCCGGTAACCTGGACCTGCCGGAAACACAAAAACCAGGTATGTACCAGGTACGGGCTTACACCGCCTGGATGCTGAACTTTGATCATGCCCTGCTTTTTTCCCGCAACATAGAAGTGTTTGACCCCCAGAAGCGGAACAACCCGCCACCCCGCGACAGTACTGCTGTTACGGCTTTTGCCGTACAGTTCTTCCCGGAAGGGGGCGATATGATCATTAACCAGAACAACACCATTGCCTTTAAAGCCATTGACCAGAATGGTTATCCCATAGCCGTTGCCGGTAGTGTGCAGAACAGCAAGGGCGCTAAAGTGGCCACGCTGCAAACCATACATGATGGTATGGGCCAGTTTGACCTGCAACCTGCCAGCGGCAACGAAAAATATAAAGCCGTGGTAAAAGCCGCCAATGGCCAGGAAAAAACCTTTGACCTGCCCGCCGTGAAAACCACCGGCGCCGGTTTAAAGGTGTACAACCGCGGCGCACGCGTATTTTACCAGGCCATGATAGCAAACCTGGCCGATACTGCGTATGATGAGCTGCTGCTCATAGGACAGATCAACGACCAGCTGGTATATAAAGCACCGCTGAAAGTATCTGACGGCCGTATCAGCGGCTTTGTACCCACACAGCAAATGCCCACCGGCATTATGCAGCTAACGCTGTTTGGCAAGGGCGGACAGCCCTTATCAGAACGCCTGGTGTTCCTTCGCCAGAACGATCTGCTGCCCCTGCAGCTGGAACAGCCTGCCTTTAACAGCGAAGAACGTGCGCCTAACAGCGTAACCCTGAAGGTGCCGGATTCACTGGAAAGCATTTTGTCGGTAGCCATCACAGATGCCGACCTGGTAGTAAAGAACAATGATGAGAACAACATTGTGTCCAACCTGCTGCTTACCTCAGACCTGAAAGGTTACATTCATAACCCCGCCTGGTACTTACAGGATACCGCTAAAGCCCGCCTGCAGGCGCTTGACCTGTTAATGCTCACCAACGGCTGGCGGCGTTTCAGCTGGGAAAAGATCCTGAACAAACAATACCCGGATACCCGTTATCCCTACGAACAGGGCATCCTGCTGAAAGGCACGGCCTTTACCAACAACGGCCGCTACCAGCTGATGAACGGGAAAGTGGATTTCATCATCAAACAGATCACGGATAGCTCTACCTCCATTGTATCTGCTCCCACTAACGGTATGGGTGAGTTCAACCTGCCCGGTCTGGCTTTCCTGGATACGGCACTGGTATATTACAAGGGTAATGACCAGCAGCAGCGCTGGAAAGATGTAACGGTAAAATTCAACACGCATTTCTTCGAGAATAGTGTGCCGGTTACAGATCCTTTCCCCCTGCGGCTACCCCCGGCTATTGATTACAATACGCTGAAGAATTACCTCGCTACCGCTTATGATGGCAACCGGGTGAACCGCTCCATTAACAGCCGCGCTATTTTGCTGAAGGAAGTAAATATCCGCGAGCGCAGGGTTACCAAAGAGGAAACCATGGATAAAAAGTATGCCTCCGGTATGTTTGCCGGTGGCGATGGTTATACGTTTGATATGACCAAAGAGACGAGCAGCTACATGAATATTTTCCAGTACCTGCAGTCCAGGGTAGCCGGCTTGCAGATCACCGGTAACCTGAGCGATCCCAGCCTTAGCTGGCGCGGTGGCCGCCCCTCCCTGTACCTGAACGAAATGCCTATAGACGCCAGCATGATCAGCAGCATACCGGTTACGGACATAGCCATGGTAAAAGTATTCCGTCCGCCGTTTATGGGCGGTTTTGGCGGTGGCGCTAACGGAGCCATTGCAGTGTACACCAAAAAAGGCGGTGAGGGTAACGACAATACCGTGAAGGGTTTTGAGCTGTACCGCAAGCCCGGTTATGCAGTAGTAAAACAATTTTATTCACCGGACTATAATGTACATAAAGACGTGCATTCCCTGGCGGATAAACGTCTTACACTGTACTGGAACCCGGATCTGCCGATAGATACCACTACCCATACCGCCACCATCAAGTTCTTCAACAACGACTTCTCCAAACATTTTCGTGTAGTGGTAGAAGGTATAGGTGCAGATGGTACGGTAGGAAGAGTGGAGCAGGTTTATTAATTTAGTCCATGGCCGATGGTCCATAGCCCATAGCCTTTTGCGTAATGGAGGTATTAAAAGTCTAGGCAGGTAATGCTTTAATCGAAATACAATTCACTGCGAAGCAGGCTATGGACCATCGACTATGGACCATGGACTCAATAAAAACTAGCAGAATGGACTACATCCCCTCTATTGCAATTGACATGGATGAAACTATTGCAGATCCTATTACAAAAGCGCGGGAATGGTATTACCGGGATTATGGCAGGGTATTTTCCGAAGAAGAACTGCACGGCAAAACCCTCTCTGAAGCCCTGCCCGTAGATCATGCAGGAAAAATACTGGAATACCTGAACACACCCGGCTTCTTCCGCGACCTGGCCATTTTCCCCAATGCACAGCGGGTTATAGAAGAATTAAATAAAAAATACCGGGTATACATTGTATCAGCCGCCATGGAGTTCCCCAACTCCCTGAAAGATAAATACGACTGGCTGATGGAGAATTTCCCCTTTCTTACCTGGCGGCAGTTCTGCCTTTGCGGCGATAAAAGCCTGGTACAAACGGATATGATGATCGATGATCTCATCCGCAACTTCAAATATTTTAAAGGCAAGCCTTATTTATTCACCGGCCACCACAATGTACATATACAAGGGTATGAACGTATATTGAACTGGGAAGATGCGGCCGCGAAACTATTATAAGCATATGCATAAACGCTTACTGGTAGCCTGCATATGGTTGTGCTGCTGCTTACCTGCAACAGCACAGCAACTGCATCCGGGCTTTAACCCCAGGGAATATGAGCAGCTGCTGCGTGTAACGGCCCTGCAAGCCGATACGCCCTGGACAAAGGTTGTAGTGCCTTACCCCGAAAACTGTAACCTCGTATACCGGTCGCCGGTAGTGGGAATGGAAAACCGCTGGGACCTCTGGCTCTGGAACAATCAGGTAGCTATTATCAGCATACGCGGCACCACCGGCACCGCTACCTCCTGGCTGGAAAACTTTTATGCCGGGATGATCCCCGCCACCGGCGCACTTCACCTGAACGACAGCACCGATTTTCATTATAAGCTGGCGCAGGACAGCAGCGCTTATGTACATGCCGGCTGGACGCTGGGCATGGCCTCTATAGCCCCGGACATTGTAAGTAAAATAAAAGCATACTATCAGAAAGGCATACACGAATTTATTATCATGGGGCATAGCCAGGGCGGCGCCATTGCCTTCCTGCTCCGCTCCTACCTGCAATACCTGGACGATCCTGCTTTCCCGAAAGATATTGTGCTGAAAACCTATTGCAGCGCAGCACCCAAACCCGGTAACCTGCGTTATGCATACGACTATGATTTTATAACCCGCGATGGCTGGGGTTTTCGTGTAATAAACCCGCGCGACTGGGTACCGGAAACACCTTTTTCCCTGCAAACCACTAATGATTATACCGCCGTAAATCCTTTCCGGAATGTTAAAAAAGCGCTGCGCAAACAAAAGTTCTTCATCCGCCTGGCAGTAGGCTATATGTATGGCCGCCTGGACCGGTCAACCAAAAGGGCCAGCCGCCGCATGCAGCGCATCCTGGGGAAGATGGCATATAAACAGGCCAGCAAAACGGTAAGGGGATATGAACGCCCTGATTTTGTGAACAGCCACAACTACACGCCGGCAGGGTCGCCTGTGATCTTATACCCGCAGCCGGGTTACGATGAAAAATTTCCTTTTGACGGTAAGAATGTATTCACACACCACATGCTGCTACCGTATGTGTACCTGTTAAAACAGAATTATAAGCTGGATTAAAAAAAGAATGATCAACCACCAGTTTTAACACCGGTAATTGATCATCCATAAACAAAACAAACAATCAATCCGCCTTAAAGCTATTTGCTGCTGCCTATCCTGCCGCCACCGCCACCAGGACGGCCTTCGCCACGTTTCTTCTTCATTGTTTCCAGCGCATCAGTATACTTCTTGTACTGATCATCGCTCAGGAAACCTTTCACTTTAGCGTCCCGTTCATCAGCCAGCTTCTTAAAAGCTTCGCGGTCAGGACGGCCGCCACCGGCACGGGCATCTTCGCGCAGCTTATCCATGCCCTTGTAAAATTCAGTGTAAGCATCGCTCAATTTTGTTTTCTGGTCATCCTTGAGGGACAGCTCAGGTGATAACTTGTCAACGGTTTGCTTCACTCTTTCCTCCACAGTACGCCGTTGGAAATTACCCTGTGCGTTGGTGGTTACATAGCCGGCAAATAAAAAGGCCAGCATCAACAGAATCCTGTTCTTCATAATGGTAAGATTTATATTGTATAAAAATGACGTGTTCTAATGGCTACAGCAGAGGGATACAGGTTAACGGTTGGTGCGCGGCGGATGCATGCTGTCGCGCCGGAAAGGCGCCGACATCCGGTAAATGACCTGGTGCACCAGGGTATCAAAACCCGGCCGCTGGGCGGGTTCGCACAGGTTACGCACCTGCTGAAAATGATGGAACGTTTGCAGGTCTATGGCTTGTTGCTTTTGACCAATGATCATTACTGCATTATTCAGCACGGAATCCGGCACATCCGGCACATACAACAGGCGGTAAAAGCTGTCTTTGGCATTCCGCATATCTGCCAGCAGGGGCTTCATTTTTGCCCAGTGCTGATCGCGCAGCTGCTGGTAGGCATTTAACTGCTGTTTTGAAAAACCTGCTTTCGTCTCCAGGATCTCCTTCATTCCCTGCCTGCCTTTGCCATCCCGCCCGAAGCGGCTGCCCGGCGGCTTCATGTTCACAAAAAGCAGCAGCATGCCAAGGTTCGTTAACAATAAAACCCCAACTATGATCAGTAATACTTTATTTTTCGCAATCGCCATTTGTTATTGTTTATTGTTAACCATTTCTACTCCACCTTATCATCATCATACACGGTAGGTACCTGCAGCCGGTATTCATCTGCAAACGCCTGCAGGGTAGCCTGGTCCGTACCGGACACCGAGCTCTCAAACTGGCGTATCACGATAATACTGTTCAGCAGCAGTATAATACAAAGGCCTATGATGGCAATGGAAGGGCGGGCTATCCAACCCGTGGCGCGCTCCCAGGCGCTGCTGCCCTTTTGCTGCAGCCGTGCCTGTAAGCGGGTGAAGAAGAATTCACCTGCTCCGGCCCTGCCGGCGCCATCCAGGCTACGCAGCGTAGCTTCTGTTTCTTCCTGATGATGTTCCTTTTTCACGGTTATGTTCTATTTAATTAGACGATCATTTTTCAAAAAACCTTCGCTATTCAGAGGAATAATATTTTTCCAATAGTTTACGAAGATTTGTTTTTGCACGGTGCATAAGCCCTTCCACGGTAGCGGCGTTCATATCCATTACCTCGCCGATCTCCTTTGCGGGCAAGCCTTCCAGCTTGCTGAGCACAAACACGGCCTTTTGCCGGTCCGGCAGCTGATCCAGGGCTTTGAATAACACCGCTGCCCTTTCTTTATTATCCAGCTGCACACCGGGGTGGTGAAAATCCGGCGCTGCATTATGAATACTTTCATCCTTATCGCCAAACAGGCTGTACACCCTGCCCCAGCGTTTTTTACGGTTCCTTTTCTTCACATGATCCAGCGCTTTGGTTACTGCAATACGATACAGCCAGGTAGAAAGCTTTGCATCTCCCCTGAATGAACCGATGGATTGATAGACCTGTACAAATACCTCCTGCGCTACATCTTCCGCATCAGCCTCGTGCTGCACAATACCCAGCACAGTGTTGTAAACCATATCTTTCCAGGTTTCCACCAATTGCCTGAAAGCAGCCTGCTCACCTTTTTTAAGCGCTTCCGTTAAATACTGATCCGTGAACCTGTCCAAATTGCTCAATTAATGATAGATAATTCTTTAGACCTTAAGGCATGCCAGGTCCGCCCCTGCCGGGGTCCATACCAGGTGCACCACCAGGTGCGCCGCCGGGCGGGCGTCCGAACATGCCATCGGGGCGGCGCATCATATTACGCTCACGCTCCAGCTCCGGTTCAGCCGGGGCTTTGCTGCCTTTGTAATTTTTTATCTTATAAGTAAATGTAAGCATAAAGTACTGTTTCAATACCTGCGACTGCACATCCTCAACATACGTTTCAGTAGGCGTGCGGGTAATGCTGCGGTTCTGGTTCAGCAGGTCAAAAATGGTTACGCGCAGCTCTGCCCGTTGTGCCTTCAGGAACTTTTTACCTGCACCAATATTCCATAACCAGTACTGCTGGTTAAAACCGTCTGTTAACCCGCTGTACAGCTGGTTATTCAGGTCACTGTTAAATACCCAGCCGTTCTTTGACAATAAATTCAGCCGGAACGAAGCGGTATGGGAAAAATAGGTATTGTTCAGCGTAGGCTGTATGCTGTTCCTGAGATCATTGAAGTTAGCGGAGTATGACAGCGTAAAATCCACGTACTCGCTGACGTTGCTGGAAAACACCGCGCCCAGGTTATAGTTATAGCTGTTTGAAAGATTGGTAACGTTATTTATAATGCCCGGTGTGCGGGTATAGGTGAAGCCCGCATTCCAGTTCAGGTTTGTTTTAATAGCCTGCACAGGCACTCCAAAGGTTAAAAAAGATCGTACGCTCCAGTAACCATTCATATTCACGGGCTTGGCCAGCTGAGAGCCCTTGAACAGTGTAACCGTTGGCGTTATTACGGAGTCCTTGGTGGCAATGTAAGTAGCATTAGTTACATAGTCCTGCGTATTCTGTAAGAACACGTTGGCAAAAAGGCTGAGGCCTTTATCTGGCCGGGTATAGCTATAGCGGGTTATCAGCTGGTTGCTGTACTGTTGCTGCAGCGCTTCATTACCAGTAGAGATAAACAGCGGGTTGCTGTTATTGATCACATTCTGCAGCTGACTAATAGAAGGCTGGCTGGTAGATGACCGGAACATAACGCGTAGGGAATGGTTGTCATCAAACTTATAGCGCAGCATGGCATTGGGCAGCAGGTTGCTGAATGTTCTGTGCACATTGGTATTTAAGGGAAAGGTTTGATCGCTGTTCAATTCTGAATACTGGTAAGATACTCCTAAGGACAGCATCTTATCCCGGTTGCCATAACGGTAGGTTAAGCCGGCATTCTGTGTGTTATAGGTGTTCTCAAACACGTTGGAAAGGCTGGTATCCGGCAGTACATATTTACCCGTGAACTCATCAAAGTGAAAAGTTTCCTGGTCAGCATTGTTCTTTGACCATGACGGGTTATAGTTCACCTGCAGCTGGCTGCTTTTTCCCAAGGGCTCCGTATACGCTATGTTGGCAGATACCTGGTAACCGTTATTCTTTGGGTTAGACTGCTGCAAGGTAGAATCATTTACACCGGCCTGCCCCTTGTAGTAAATATTATAAGCCTGCTGATTACGCTGCCCGTCTTTATCATTGGCGCTGAAGTTAAGCCCCAGCGATATAGTACGGCCCCTTTTACCAAACGCATGGCGGTACAGGATCCCGTTATTGGTATTGTACCCGCTGGTGTTGCTGGTTTGCTGGTTATTAGACCGGCTGAGCAGGCTGGTATCTGAATAAGAGTTTAAACCATTTGTTTGGGAAAAGGCATCGTACTTCTGAAAGCTGATGCCCGGTGTAAAGATCAGCATGTTGGCTGAATCTATCTTATACTCCACACGCAGGTTCACACGGTGATTGTAATTACTGTTATTCGTGATCTGCGTTTCGTCATAAAACAAGCTGCTGTCGCCGGTAAGATACGTTTGGCGGTTGGTAAGCTGGTTGTTGGAGTTGTTGGTATTGTTAAAAAAGTAGCTGCCATTCACCGTTACCTTTTTGCCCCACACATCAGAAAAGTTTACTCCAATGGAATTGGTTTTGGTAATACCCGCCTGCGAGCCTACCAGGAAGTTGCCGGCATTACCGCCGCCACCCCCACCGCCTGCTCCGCCACCGCGGCCACCGCCGCCTCCACGCCCGCGGTTACCGCTGGCATTGCTTACTACGCCCAGCAGATCCTGCGTGGCAAAATTCTGCTGGTTCACATTGTTGGTTAAGCCAATAAGGGAAATACGGCGGTCGCCATTGAACAGGCTCACGTTGCCGCCTGCGGAGTAACGGTCGTCTGTTCCATACCCGGCAGATATTTTTCCGAACTGCGAGTTGCGCATTTGCCCACGCGTAACAATGTTAATGGTCTTGTAAGAGTTACCATCATCAAAGCCGGTGAACTGTGCCTGATCGCTCAGCTTATCAAATACTTCTATTTTATCTATCACTTCAGAGGGCAGGTTACGCAGGGCCAGGGTAGCATCTTCCCCAAAATATTCCTTACCGTCCAGCAATACTTTTTTAACGTCTTCCCCATGTGCTTTCACGGTTCCATTCTCCACGGAAATACCCGGCATTTTCTTTACCAGGTCTTCTGCAGTAGCATCCGGGTTGGTTTTATAGGCGCTGGCATTATAAGCCAGGGTATCGCCTTTTTGCTGTACCGGTGGTACAATAGCTTCTATGGTTACGCCTTTTAAAGTGGTAGAACCCCTGTTCAGGAACAGAATGCCCAGGTCCTGCGCATCGGCGCTAAGCGTAATGGTGCGGTTCACATTCTTATAACCAAGATAGGAGACCGACATTTTATAGGACTGCGCCTTTAAATGCGGAATGCTGAAGGCGCCGGTAGCGTCTGTAACGCCGCCCACTATCTGGGTAGAGTCTGTTGCAGCTACCAGCCTTACCGTGGCTCCGGGTATGGGGAATTTTTCTTTTCTATCCTGTAAAACGCCTTTTAACTGCAGGTCCTGCGCCAGGGCGGCCTGTGTTACAGCTAATGCAAAAAATGCCAGCAAGGCGATACGTTGTATCATTGTATTCATTGAAATGATTATACCTTATTGGACGACAAAGCGGGGCAGAACCTTTGCGGCCGTGAAGAAAAAAGTTGGCCGTAAGCAGCGGGCGGTTGGCAGTCAAAAAAGACGGTTTCGTCGGATGGGAGTATTCCGGGCTGATGGTATGGTGACCGGAGAAAACTTATACGGGCTTAACAGCGGATTAACGAATAAGGGATTTTTAAGTTTTATGTTTGCCAGGTAAGTAAATCATAGCAATCAAATTTTTCGCAGCATAGTTACTCAGCCCGAAAGGGAAGGGAACATTATCAATCAGGGCGCAAAAAAGGGGTACCGTTATCGGCGCCCCTTCGTTGTTTTTAGGGGAGGATGGTCTACTGTCCGCGTAGGGGAAAAGATAATATGCTGACCCTTCTTAAAATAAGAAACCCCGGTTACAAACCGAGGATTTAGTCCGGGCCATCCAGAGCCGTACAGCTCTTTTGATCTGGAAGGATACAAAGGTAGTAAACTCACTCCAATCAATATCTATCGCTTAAACATTTATATAAACAAAAAGAGGCGCCCACAACAGGCACCTCTTTATTTATAACACTGTAAACACTCTACAACTTAATATCCACACATAAAATGGCGGCTACTCTCCACCACAGACTGCCAACTGGCAGCTAATCCTTCAGCTTATGCAGGAACGTCGACAACTTAAACAACAGCTCATCCTGCAAACCGGCCCGTAGCTTGGCTTCCTCGTCCGTTACACCTAAGCGGCGCAGGCGCTGGTAATGTACATAAGAACCGCCAATGATCTCCAGGCATTCCTGGATCTTTTCTTTGGTTTCCAGCTCTTTGGCGCGTTTATCAAATTCTTTTTTAGTCAATATCTTATCCACAAAATAAAAATTGTCTTTATCCTCAATCCAGTCGTGCCCTTCGCGGTGCTGCGGCTTGTACACTTCCAGGTAACAGGCATCCAGGCGCAGGAGCTTACCAAACTCAGTACGTATATCTATTACCGTTGGTTTCTCTGCAGCGTTGTCGGCCAGCTTCTTTTTAATAAAACGGCTGATCTCCACACCCATTTCACCGCTGCTCATCAGCACCTGGTTCAACTCAGAATATTCCAGTCCTATGCTAATGCGGTTGTAGCGGTTACCAGTCCTGATCTTACCAAATAAACGCGGGTTGCCCTGTTCATCAAACACAATATCCTCAACCTGCATTTTGCTGATGGTGCGGTAGTTGGGCAGGTAACCTTCTTCTGCCGGCGTAGCCCTTTTGGCAGGCGCCTTGGGAGCGGTCTGGCGGTGGCTGAACTGTACGAAATCATCCACAAAACGCAGCTGCTGCTTTTTAAGCTTGGCATACATTTCATGTGTATTGTACTCCGGCATTTTGCTTAACACCAGCAGCTCATTCCAGCTGTCAAAGTGCTGTACTTTTTTCAGCTCGTCCAGCACCTCTACCGGCCCCATATTACGGCGGTACAGCAGCTCTGCCACTAAAAAGATGGCATATTCATGCACGGTATAACCGAGCTCCGGCAGCACATCATACGGACTGCGTTTTTGATCGCGCGCATGGTTCAACACTTCAATATCTGACATAACCGGTGCTAATAAATATGTTCTGGCTGCAGAACGCAGCTTTTTGCTTACATAGTTCAGCAGGTGATCGGTCACCTGGGCATTCTTAACAAAATCATGCAATATCTGTACAAAGCGTTTGGAGGCAGGCAACCCAAACTGCGAAAGGATGTCGTTCTCCATATCGCCTACTTCTTCCTTTCCCGGTTTTACCTGCGGGTCCAGTTGCTGGTAACGGTGATAGTATTCCTGCAATTTCAGTTTTAGCTGATCCATATATCTATATTATTTTATTTTTTACAATTGTTTAACAACCGGTAAGTGATTGCATACCAGCCATTTACGGCATGCGCAATCAATTACAGTATAACTGTTTTAATTTCAACAGGTTAGTAAGTAATGGGTTAGTGGGTTGCTGGGTGTATTATCCGGAGACGGCAGGTGAAGGTATAGCCCCTATCTCCCTGATATTCAACTAATAATAGAAAAGCCCAGCCTGTTCGCCGAGCTAGTAAGTAGATTTTGCGAATGCAAATATAAGCAATTCCGGGACAATCAGCAAGCAATAGTGTCTTTGCCGGGGATGTTGTATTTTTACCACCTATGGCCGGCCAACATCCAATTGTATTCACCAGCGGGGACTATGCAGGACAAAAAGTGAAAGAAGTACACTTTGGTCCTATCATTACTACAGAGACTATTTTTCCCGATGGCTTATCGTCCCAGTGGCACTACCATTCCAATCCTCATTTTTCACACATCCTTTCCGGTGGCAGTAAAGAGATCCGTAAGAACGGTTCGCAGCAGCAGGCCGCAGGTACGGGCTTATATTATTACCCGGGAGTGCCGCATCAGAACATGGATTACCGTGCCGGCACCCGCATTTTTAATATAGAGCTGGAACCTGCTTTTTTTGAACAATATGAGCTGCCTGTACCTTGCGCTTCCTTTATGGAAAAGGAAAGCATGGAGCTGAATACCGGCGGCTTAATGAAGCTGCTGAAAGAGCATTACCGCCAGGATGCAGATACTCCTATTGCTATGGACCAGCTGTGCATACAGCTGCTGCAAACAGGACAGCCCACGGAAAAGTATTTTCCTGAATGGGCGCAGAAGATCAGAACAGCGCTGCAGGATCAGTGGAATGATCCGCTGACCTTATTGCAGCTGGCGGAACAATTACAGCTGCATCCCGTTACCATCTCAAAACATTTTTCAAAATACTTTCGTTGCAACTTAGGCGAATACCGCCGCAGGTTAAAAGTAGAGCGTGCTTTATCCCTTATACGCAGCACTCCCCTTTCCCTTACTGAAATAGCCTACAGCTGCGGTTTTGCAGACCAGGCGCATTTCACCAAAACCTTTCAGCAGGTAACAGGCCTGCTGCCCAAACATTACAGGCATCTCTGATCCCTCATCTTTTTCTTCAGGCTAATTACATACAATTTCGCGCAGCGCGCCTGCCTTTACTTTGCACTAACCGTTTAACCAATAAACAGAAACTGTGCAAAGTGCTCTAATAAGGCCGGTACAGCCGCAGGATAATGCAGCAATGGCCGCCATCATCCAACAGGTGCTGAAAGAATTTAATGCTAATAAACCCGGTACTGCCTATTTTGATCAAAGTATACATGATCTCTACAACTCCTTCCGCGCAACGGCAGCCGGGTATTGGGTTATAACATCGCAGCAGCATTTATGGGGTGGTGGCGGCATTTATCCTACGGAGGGCTTACCTGCCGGTTATTGCGAGCTGGTAAAGCTATACCTGCTGCCCGCTGCAAGAGGCCGGGGATGGGGCAAACAGCTTATTGTACAATGTTGTACGGCCGCTGCCGAAAAAGGTTACACGCACATGTACCTGGAAACTATGCCCGAGCTGCACACTGCTATTCCCTTATACGAAAAAATGGGCTTTGAATATTTAACTGCCCCCCTGGGCCAGTCAGGCCATTACAGCTGCACTGTGTGGATGGTAAGAACATTATAACAACTTTTATGAGAAACATGAAGAAGGTTGTACTGCTATTAATGATAGCAGTAACAGCTATAGCCACTGCTGCCGCACAGACAACAAAGCTACACCGTTTATTTGAAGATTATCAGCAGGAATACCAGCAGCTTTTTCCACTGGATGCCACCTTTGCAGGTGACCACCGCTATGATGACCAGCTGCCGGATGATATTTCCGCTCCCTTCCTGGCACAGGAGCATAGCTTTTACGAAAAATACCTGCAGGCCTTACATACTATTCAGCGCAGCAGCTTAAATACGGCCGACCGCATCTCGTATGATGTGCTGCAGGAAATGCTGGAAACCGGCCTGGAAAAGAAAGACCTGCGGCTGGAATACATGCCGGTAAATCAATTCACCTCTCTGCCTGCGCTCATGGGGCAGTTAGGCACCGGCACTTCTGCACAGCCTTTTAATACCGTAAAGGATTATGATAACTGGCTGAAACGGCTCACTGCCTTTGTTCCATGGATAGATACCTGCATAGCCAACTTTAACAAAGGCATACAAACCGGTTTAGTGCTGCCTAAGATCCTGGTTATAAAAACCATTCCGCAAATGACTGCGCTGGCAGCAACAGATACGGCTAAGAATGTGTTTTACCAGCCATTAAAGCACCTGCCGGATTCCTTTGCTACTGCAGATAAGCAACGCATATCACAGGCCTATCAACAGGTGCTTGCACAACAGCTGCTACCGGCATTTAAAAGGCTGGCAGATTACCTGCAAAACACTTATTTGCCTGCCGCTACAGACAGTGCAGGACTATCGGCCGTGCCGGGCGGCGCAGCCATTTACCGTTACTATATACGCTTTCATGCCACTACGGATGAAAGCCCGGAAAGCATTTACCAAACCGGCTTACGGGAGGTGGCGCGTATTACGCAACGCATGGAAGCGCTGAAAGTACAAACCGGTTTTAAAGGCACTTTGCAGGAGTTCTTTCATTACCTGAGAACAGATCCTAAGTTCACGCCATTTACCACACCGGAACAGGTGCTGGATGCCTACCGCCGTATTTATGAAAAGATAAAACCACACCTGCCCGCCCTGTTTGAGCTATACCCTAAAACACCTTTTGAGATCAGGCGGTTTGAGGCTTTCCGTGAAGCATCGCAGGCCGGGCCTGCATATGTAGTTGGCTCCGCAGATGCTACCCGCCCCGGTGTGTTCTATGTACCGGTGCCAGATGCTACCAAGGTGAATGTTACTTTTTATGGGCTGGAGGTAAATTTTATTCATGAAGCCATTCCCGGGCACCATTTCCAGATATCGCTGCAGCAGGAAAACAAATCGCTGCCGGCTTTCCGGCGGCAGCCTGCCTTTAAGGGTTTTATGGAGGGATGGGCCCTGTATTGTGAATCACTGGGCCCCCTGCTGGGCTGCTACACCGATCCATATCAGCAAATGGGCGCGCTGAATAACGAAATGCACCGCGCCATACGGCTGGTGGTGGATGTAGGCATCCATACCGGTAAAATGACACGTGAGCAGGCCATTGCCTACATGATGGCCCATGAGCCGGTGAGCGAATCCATTGCCATAGCTGAAATAGAGCGCTACATGGCCTTTCCCGCACAAGCGCTTACCTATAAGATCGGGGAATTAAAGATCCAGGCATTGCGGAAGAAATACGAGCGGCAGCTAGGCCCGGCCTTTAACCTGCGCAGCTTCCATACTGCCCTGTTACAGCAGGGTGATATGCCGCTGAATGTACTGGAAAGTTACCTGGATGAATGGGCTGCCGGGCAGACAAAGAAGCATTAATAAGCTAATATTCACCTGTACATACGCCGTATATAAGCCGTCTCTTATAAGGGTGGGCTTATATACGGCGTATATAGGGAGTATATACGGCTTATATACGGCTTATCTATTTCCTGCAACCGATGTTAATGAGGATTGTCTTAGTACAGAAAAACCTTACAGTTGACGTATTGAATGCAGAATTGGCTTTACATGTTGTAGATTGTTTCAGCGAGCGCTTTACAAGGGTAATTTACTCATTGTTTTTTTTCTTGGCTTCCATTTTTTGGCCAAAGGGCCTGTTCTGGTATGTGCCTCATTGGGCGTCAGATAGTTACAACTCATATGAGGCCTGACACGGTTATAATAGTCGATGGCCTTACCAACAGCATTGACGGCGTCGCCATAGTTGCTAAACGTCCTTTTCAGCCCAAACTCATGTTTTAAAATGCCATTTACGCGTTCT
>NZ_FOBB01000021.1 GCF_900109685.1 Chitinophaga rupis
ATACCACTGTCTGTTAGCAGGTACTGGCGGCGGGCAGCGGGGTAAGCCGGATCTACCGGCACATAAGCGCCGCCGGCTTTCAGAATGGCCCATAAGCCTGCGAGTAAAGCAGGGCTGCGCAAGCCCTGCAAGCCTACCGGCGTGTTGGGTGTTACCCCATAATCACGGCGCAGCAGGTGGGCCAGCCGGTTAGCGCGGGCTTCCAGC
The DNA here is from genome assembly GCF_900109685.1 of Chitinophaga rupis. Classification (GTDB taxonomy): domain Bacteria; phylum Bacteroidota; class Bacteroidia; order Chitinophagales; family Chitinophagaceae; genus Chitinophaga; species Chitinophaga rupis. The sequence continues at coordinate 208 of NZ_FOBB01000021.1, forward strand.
TCGCCGTAGGTAATACTTTCATTCCCCTGCACAATGGCCACCCGTTGCGGGTATTGCTGTGCAATAAGGCTCAACTGCTCCTGCAGGCATTGTGCGGCTGCAAAAGGTGCTGCCTGTTCGCCATTGCGTAATAAAGCAGCCTGCTCATCCGGCGGCATTAGCCGGTAAGACTGTATAACAGCACCCGGCGCGGCCAGGATATTTGTTAGCAAGGTGTTGAAATGTTTTGCCAACAGCGCTATCCGGGCAGCATCAAAGAGGTCTGTATTATATTCCAGGGCAGCGGTTAAGCTATTTCCTGCTACCGTAAAATTGAAAGTAATATCAAATTTGCTGGTGGGCAGTTCCGGCTCATAATACGCAACAGGCGCAGTGGCCTGCTGCTCACCGTTCAGCATCACCATCACATCAAACAGCGGATGGCGGCTGGTATCCCTTTTAAGCGGCAGCTCATTCACCAGCTTATCAAAAGGATACTGCTGGTGCGCAAAAGCGTCCAGCACCAGTGCTTTTGTTTGAGCAAGCAAAGTGGCAAAAGTATCTTCCGTGTTAAAACGGCAGCGCAGGGCCAGTGAGTTCGCATACATACCTGCCTGGTCTTCCAGGTCCTTATAGTCCCTGCCGGCAGTTACTGTTCCTATCACCAGGTCATGCTGCGCAGTGTATTTATGCAACAATACCTGCACGCATGCCAGCAAGGTCATAAAAAGAGTGGCGCCCTGTTCCTGGCTGAATGCCTTCAGCTGCTGCGCCAGCGGTTGATCCAGCTGAAAATAATAGGTATGGCCGTTATAGGTTTTAACAGCGGGGCGGGGGCGGTCTGTTTGTAAAGCCAGCACAGGCAGCTCTCCCGCAAACTGTTGCAGCCAGTATTGCTGCTGTGCGGCAATAATAGCAGCTCCTTCTCCCTGCTGCTGCCATACGGCATAGTCGCGGTACTGGATGCGCAAGGGCGCTAACGGTGATGGTTGTTCCTGCACAAAGGCTTCGTATAACCGCAACAGCTCCTGTAATAATATTTCTGCTGACCAGCCGTCTGTGATAATATGATGCATGTTGAGCAGCAGCACATATTTTTTCTGTTCCAGCTGCACGAGCGTGGCATTGAACAGCAAGGGCTCCTCCAGGTTAAACCGGGTGGATGCCGCAGCAGTAAGCATAGCAGCCAGCTGCTCATCATCTTTTCCCTGGGCGGATATTACGTTCAGCTTACAGTGAACAGTATCTGCAGCATGGATCACCTGCACCAGCCTGTCTTCCTGCATTATAAAACCGGTGCGTAAGATCTCGTGCCGGCTTATCAATGCATTAATGGCCTGCTCCAATATAAGCGGCTGTATAATCCCGGTGAGATAACAGCCGGCCGGCATATTATATGCGGCGGCGGCCTTTTCCATATTATCCAGTAACCAGATGCGCTGCTGTGCATAGGAAACCGGGTAAAAAGACTGCGGTTCCTGCACAGGGATGCTGTTATGCCTTGTGGCGGCGGCGTTTTCCAACCTGATTGCAAATGTGCGTATAGTTGGATAGGAAAAAATATCTGTCAGTACTGCGTTTAATTGTAAACGGCGGTGAATAGCCGAAAAGATGCGCAGCGCTTTCAGGGAATGCCCGCCCAGCTCAAAAAAGTTATCTGTTACGCCTACACGGGAAATACCCAGCACCTCCTGCCAGATCTGCTGCAG
>NZ_FOBB01000008.1 GCF_900109685.1 Chitinophaga rupis
TTCTGATCTCTATTTTAAACTGTTCTTCCGCAATGTCTATCATCGTCTGCAACCCGAACACCTGCAGATTGGCATATTCCAGTTTCTTCAACAACGCTTCATTTTGCTTTTTGAGGGCGTCCAATTCCTTTTGTTCCTCTTCGGTCATGACGGTAGGTAAGATGGTTCGTTGCTCAAGTTCCGAAGAAAACAGCGATTTCCAGTGGCCTATCTGATTAGCTTTTACGCTATAGCGAGCCGCTACCTCTGCCATACTTTGGCTACCTGACAGATAGTCTGCTACTACTTTGCGCATAAAAGCGTGGGAATATTGGAACGAACGGCCTCCCTTGCCTTTCCTGTTTTGCCCTAAATTGTTTGTTTTTTGCATGTCTTACACTTTTTATGTGTAAACCTTTTTCAGGACGTGACATATGGCTTACTATCAGGGTATTATTGTATTGTTATTGGGTTAACAGAACAGGCACAATTATGTTATCTATCCCGGAACCCGTATTTTGCCTGTATGAAATACCTGGTTTCCTGCACCTTACTGCTACTGCTTATTAGCGCCACCGCCTTTGCCCAAAAAGAAGATAAACAGCTAACAGCCCTGCTGCGCCCTTATCTTGAAAAACACCATGGCGTGGCCGGCATTTACGTGCATCACCTGAAAAAAGATAAGTATGTGGCCATTAATGCAGATACCCTGTTCCCTACGGCCAGCACCATTAAAATGACTATTATGGTGGGCATATTTGATAAAATAGCCAAAGGGGAGCTGCAGTACCATCAGCCCTTAGTATATAAGGATTCCCTGTTATATGCCGGGGAGGACATACTGGGCTCCTTTAAAAGCGGGGAGCAGATAACGCTGGATAAGGTTATGATGCTGATGCTGACCATGAGCGATAATACCGCCAGCCTGTGGCTGCAATCCCTGGCAGGAGGGGGGCAGCAGATCAATGCCTGGCTGGAAGCCCATGGTTTTGTAAATACACGGGTGAACAGCCGTACGCCGGGCCGGGAAGCTAATCGTACTGCATTGGGCTGGGGGCAAACATCGCCCCGGGAAATGGCCCGTTTAATGGAAATGATCTATAAGGGAGAGGTAGTGAGCAAGGCTGCCAGTGAGCGTATGTACCGCAATCTTACCCGTAATTACTGGGACCAGGAAGGGTTGCTGGAATTTCCGAAGGAGGTAAGAACAGCTTCTAAGAATGGTGCAGTGGATGGATCGCGCTCAGAAGTGGTAATGGTAAGCGCAGCACATGGAGACTTTGTCTACAGTATTTATACTAAAAATAACCTGGATCAAGGTTGGGAGCGGAATAATGAGGCCTGGCAGCTGTTACGGCAGGTGGCCAGGACGATATGGAACTATTACGAGCGTAGGGACAAACGGGTTCCCGACCCCGGTGTGGGGCAGTTTTGATAGAAGGAACGGATATGGTACCCGCTGGGCAAATTAGATGAACAGATCTTGAGTAGCATCAAATTCATCCTGTCTGTTGATGGCGTTTTTAATAAACGGGATCAATGCAAGGCCCACCGTAATAATCACCAAGAGTACATGCTTTAGCTTCATACTTGCCATTTTAATATTTTTTCAAGTTCATGTATGTATAACTAAATAACGTGCCAAATTGTTACAGTTTGGGGAACCAAACCGGGCAGCGCCAAAGGCTCGTTAGGCCATGTCCGCGCCGGATCGCAGGCTGGCGGGGCGCCATAGGCTCTATTTATGGAAGGGGATGGTAAGTATAGATAATATCAATACCACATTTCCAAAATCGATTTGATTTTTAATACGCGGACAATGACCTTTGCACCTGTTTTAAAATGCGTAGCACTTACGCAAAGAGAGGCAAAAGAATCACTAAACTAAATAAACAGTAATACACATGAAAAATGTTATCCTGTCCGTAGGCTCAAAGTTCCCCGAGTTCAAAAAAACGGCTGTAGTATCTCTCGAGAAAGGCAAAGAATTTTATGACATTTCATCCGAAGAGATCCGGAATTCCGGTAAATGGATGGTGATGTTCTGGTGGCCCAAGGATTTTACCTTCGTGTGCCCTACTGAAATTGCTGAGTTTAACAAACACTACCAGGATTTTGCTGACCGTGATGCCGTTTTGATCGGTGCATCTACTGATAGCGAATTTGTACATGCTGCCTGGAGAAGGGATCATGATGACCTGCGCGGTCTGCAATTCCCTATGCTGGCTGATACTTCCAAATCACTGGCAGAAGAGCTGGGCATCCTGGAAGCTAATGAGAAAGTGGCTTACCGTGCTACCTTCATCGTTGACCAGGAAGGTATTGTACGCTGGGTTTCCCTGTACGACCTGAATGTAGGCCGTAACGTGAAAGAAGTACTCCGCGTGCTGGATGCCCTGCAAACAGACGAGCTGTGCCCCTGCAACTGGCAGAAGGGTGAAGCTACGCTGACCGCTTAATTTTCTGAATAACTGATAGTCCATGGTCGATGGTCCATAGCCTGTAACCCGCAAGCGAACTATTGCGATACAAGCGATCTACCATCTTCCATGGACTTTTAAATTATCATACGTTCATCCGGGAAAATAGTCCTGCGTCTTCTTGCAGCACCTGCATTATTGAACCAGGCAATGGACTATCGACCATGGACCATGGACTTAAAACAACAACAATCATGTTCGCTACTACAAATCAAGATACAGCCATCCAGCTGTTACAGGCAGTAGGTTTAACCGATGCGGCTTTATCCAAACACCTGAACGCGCTGGTAGCTACCGATGCCCGTTACCTGAAAGATCTGAAGATCAATGTAAGCAACGCGCTGGACGCAGGTACCCTCAATAAAAAAGAAGCTTACCTCATAGGCCTGGCCGTGGCAGTAAATGAAAAGCAATCCACCCTGCAGGCTGCCTTTGAAAAGCTGGCCCAGGAACAAGGCGCTACCGAAAAGGAAATTGCGGAAGTGATCAGCTGCACCTCCCTCATGAATGCCAATAACGTGTTTTACCGTTTCCGCCATTTCGTGAACAAGGAGTATTATACCAACACGCCCGCCGGCATCCGAATGAGCATTATGGCTAACCCGGTGATAGGGAAGGAGTTCTTTGAGCTGTTAAGCCTGGTGGTGTCTGCCCTGAACGGCTGTGAAATGTGCGTAACCTCCCATGAAGAGGCCCTGCTGAAACATGGTACGGAGCAGCAGCGCATCCTGGAAGCGGTAAGGCTGGGCGCTGTGCTGAGAAGCCTGGTAGTGCTGCTGTAAATGTGCCGGTGAGGGAATGTGCTGATGTGCCGTTGTGGGGTAGATGAAAATGCGTAGATGGGAAGATGGGCAGGCTGGAAATAGGCGGATTTTGGAGATATCCGGAGGGAAAATGGATAATAGGAGATGAATAAACGGATATTTAAAAATGTGGATATCTTCCGGTCCTGATCAGGTAAACCATTCATTTTCAGCTCATATATCTGAATGCGGATATACACATTCGCACAATTTCCAAGGCTGTGAATAAAATTCACAAACAATGTTTGTAAAATCAATAAAAAAGGTGGACTTTTGCAGTCCAAAATTTTTTCGATCATGGCAAGAGTATGTCAGGTGACAGGAAAGAAGCCGATAACAGGTCACCATGTTTCCTTCTCTAATATCAAAACAAAGAGAAGATTTCTGCCTAACCTGCAGAAAAAGCGTTTTTTCCTGGCGGAAGAAGACCGCTGGATATCTTTAAAGGTATCTTCGGACGGCTTACGCACTATTAACAAAAGAGGTTTGTATGCAGTAGTTAAGGAATTGCGTGCGGCCGGGCAGGAAATCTAATTGTGCAATCCACTAATTGTATATAACAATGGCAAAGAAAGGTAACAGGGTGCAGGTAATACTGGAATGTACCGAGCATAAGAACTCAGGTCAGCCGGGTACTTCCCGTTATATCACCAACAAGAACAAAAAGAACACTCCGGAGCGTCTGGAGCTGAAGAAGTACAATCCTATTCTGCGGAAAGTGACTGTACACAAAGAAATTAAATAATTTGTTGAATTGTTTGTGTGGCTGAATGGTTGTGTAACAGCATAACTGTTCCCGACCATACAACCAGCCTAACACTAAAAACAATAACCAATGGCAAAACAAGCTAAAACCGCTATCAAGAAGGATGCGAAGGCTGCTGCTGAAGCTAAAGTGTGGACGAAAGTGATCAGAGCGGTACGTTCTCCGAAATCCGGCGCCTATACTTTTAAAGAGGCAATTATACACAAGGACAAAGTCCAGGAGTATATTAACCAAAAGTAATTCGGCTTTACCAATCATACTGCACAGAAGCTGTCCCGTATTCTACGGACAGCTTTTTGCGTTTGTGGTCAGTCCATGGCCTGATGGTCCATAGTCCATCATCCGCGGATTTTCCACGTAGATAATATCGTAAATTGCAGCTCCTTTATCTTAATTTCATCACTGAAAAAAGGAAATGTGCTATGGATCATGGACCATGGTCTGTGGACTAAAACAACCACTATGAGCTTTTTCAATAAACTATTTTCCCGGGAAAAGAAGGAAAGCCTGGATCAGGGATTACAGAAGACCAAAGATAGTTTCCTCACCAAACTAGGCCGGGCCATTGCCGGTAAATCCTCCGTTGATACAGAGGTGCTGGATAACCTGGAAGAAGCCCTGGTATCTGCCGACGTAGGCGTAGATACTACCGTGCAGATCATCAATCGTATAGAGCAGCGCGTATCAAAAGATAAATACCTGGGAACCAGTGAATTGAACAAGATACTGCAAGAAGAAATTGCAGCCCTGCTGGTGGAAGCGCCGGACAGTGGCTTCCGTGATTTTGATGTACCGGCCGATAAAAAGCCCTACGTGATCATGGTAGTAGGGGTGAACGGGGTAGGCAAAACCACCACCATTGGTAAGCTGGCCTATAACTTTAAAAAAGCCGGTAAAACAGTGCTGTTAGGCGCTGCAGATACCTTCCGGGCCGCTGCCGTGGACCAGCTCACTATCTGGAGCGACCGGGTAGGCGTACCTATTGTAAAACAGCAAATGGGCTCCGACCCCGGTGCAGTAGCCTTTGATACCGTGCAAAGCGGGGCCGCCCGTAATGTGGATGTAATTATTATAGACACCGCCGGCCGCCTGCATAATAAGGTTTACCTGATGGAGGAGCTGAGCAAAATAAAGCGGGTAATGAAAAAGGTGCTGCCGGAAGCGCCGCATGAGGTGCTGCTGGTGCTGGATGGCTCTACCGGGCAAAATGCGCTGGAACAGGCCCGCCAGTTCACCGCAGCTACAGAAGTTACCGCCCTGGCCATTACCAAGCTGGATGGTACTGCAAAAGGCGGTGTAGTGCTGGCCATTGCCAACCAGTTTAAGATCCCCGTGAAATACATTGGTATTGGTGAAAAAATGGAGGATCTGCAGGTATTTAATAAAACAGAATTTGTAGATTCACTATTTAGCATAAATGACTGATAATAAGCTTATTGCAAAGCGTTGTATAATTACAGATTAATTAGTTATGCCCCGGCCTGAAGCGGGGCCATTCCATTGAAAAGTAATTATGATGGGTTTAAGTGGATGGCTGGCAATTAATTTAACAATAATGTGCCGCATTTTTTCTAAAGAAATAGCCCTCCAGAACTACTTTGTTCATAATTAACTAATTCGTAATTATGACAAGGGGTGTAAAATGTCCTTTCTTTTTATTACCTTTGCAACTTCCAACACACCACCCCCACTAAGGCAAGGTCACACACAGTAAGTCTGCTGTTTTTATTTGTTCGTGTCTGAATGTCTTCGTGGCGGTAATAAACCGGCAATGAAGACTAGAACATAATGAAGAATAGAACATTAAAGAAAGACAAAGTTAATATTATTACATTAGGGTGTTCAAAGAACATGGTTGATTCTGAAGTGCTTAGCGGGCAATTGCAGGCCAATGCAATTGACGTAGTGCACGAGAACGCCAAAAAAGACCATAACATTGTAGTAGTGAACACCTGTGGTTTTATTGACAAGGCCAAGGAAGAATCCATAAACACCATACTGGAACAGGTAGAGCTGAAGCAGAAGGGCCGGCTGGATAAAGTATATGTAACCGGCTGTTTAAGTGAACGCTACCGCGGTGACCTGGAAACGGAGATCCCCGGGGTAGATGCCTGGTTTGGCACCATGGAGCTGCCACTGATCCTGAAGAAATTTGACGCCGATTATAAAGCGGAGCTGCTGGGTGAGCGCTTGCTGAGCACCCCCTCACATTACGCTTACCTGAAAATAGCAGAAGGCTGTAACCGCACCTGCTCTTTTTGCGCTATTCCTCTTATGAGGGGCACACATGTATCCAAACCTATTGAGGCCATAGTAGCAGAAGCTGAAAAGCTGGTGCGCTTTGGTGTAAAAGAGGTGATGCTGATAGCGCAGGAATTAACGTATTACGGTTTAGATCTGTATAAACAACGCCGCCTGGCCGACCTGTTAAGGGCGCTGGCCGCGGTACCGGGACTGGAATGGATACGGCTGCATTACGCTTACCCGCACAAATTCCCGATGGATGTGCTGGACGTAATGAACGAGTTTCCCAACATTTGCAACTACCTGGATATGCCTTTGCAGCACGCAGCAGATAACATGCTGAAAGCTATGAAAAGGCAGATCACGCGTACAGAAATGCAGGACCTGGTGGCAGCTATCCGCGAAAAGGTGCCCGGCATTTGCCTGCGTACCACCCTCATTACCGGCTTTCCGGGCGAGACCCTGGAAGACGTGGAGGAAATGAAGCGTTTCCTGGAAGATATGCGTTTTGACCGCGTAGGTATTTTTACCTACAGTCATGAAGAAGGCACCAGCGCCTATGACCTGGAGGACAATATCCCCGCAGAAGAGAAGGAGCGGAGGGCCCAGGAAATTATGGAGCTGCAGCAGGAGATCTCTTACGAAAAGAACCAGGAAAAAATAGGCCAGGTATTTAGAGTAATAGTGGACAAGAAAGAATCCGGCCGCTACCTGGCGCGCACCGAATTTGATTCCGTGGAAGTAGATAATGAAGTGATCATCAACACCAGCAAGCGCCTGAAACCGGGCGATTTTGTGCACGTAAAGATCACCAAAGCGTTTGACTACGACCTGGAAGGGGAATTGGTGGAGGCATAAGCTGAAAGCTAAAGGCAGAAAGCTAAAAGCAGAAAGCATAAAGCGGAATGCAGCACCCGGAAAAAATCCTGCTTTTAGCAGTAAATGCAGCATATCATAAGTTTAGAATCAATATTACTTGCAGTACCACGCATAAAGCGTTTAGCACTATGCGTTGAGCATACTGCGTATTAAATAATAGCTCCGGACGGAGCTTGTTAAAGCAAATCAATGATAACATTTGAGTCACTGGGCTTACAGGAGCCCATTTTAAAAGGAATCCAGGACCTGGGATTTATTGCACCTACTCCCATACAGGAAAAAGCCATTCCTGTATTATTGACCGGCGACCGGGACTTTGTAGGACTGGCGCAAACAGGAACCGGAAAAACGGCAGCATTTGGCCTGCCCTTATTACAACAACTGGATATTAAACGCCGGCAACCACAGGGACTGATCTTATGTCCTACCCGTGAGCTGTGCCTGCAAATAACCAACGATCTGAAGAACTTCAGCAAACACCTGGGTGATCTGAGCGTAGTAGCCGTTTACGGTGGCGCCAGCATTGTACAGCAGTTACGTGAGCTGAAAAGAGGCGCCCATGTGGTAGTAGCTACCCCCGGCCGCCTGCTGGATATTATAGACCGCGGTGCGGTTAACTTTGAGAATGTACGTTATGCCGTACTGGATGAAGCAGATGAAATGCTGAACATGGGTTTCCAGGAAGACATCAACAACATTCTTTCTAAAACACCCAGCACTAAAACTACCTGGCTGTTTTCCGCCACCATGCCGCAGGAGGTTCGCCGTATTGCACAGCAATATATGACCAACCCCTTTGAGCTGACGGTAGGTAATAAGAACAGCGGTAACGTTAATATTGAGCACGAATACTATGTGGTACGCCCGCGCGAAAAATACGCAGCGCTGAAACGCATTGTGGATTATAATCCTGAAATATTCGGTATCATCTTTACCCGTACTAAAATAGAATCACAGGAAATAGCCGAATCCCTCATCCGCGACGGTTATAATGCTGATGCCCTGCACGGCGATCTGACCCAGCAGCAAAGGGATAAGGTAATGAAGCGTTTCCGCGAAAGATCCATACAGATGCTGGTAGCAACCGATGTGGCTGCCCGCGGTATTGATGTGGACAACGTTACGCACGTAATTAACTACGAGCTGCCGGATGATGTAGAGAACTACACGCACCGGAGCGGCCGTACCGCGCGCGCCGGTAAATCAGGCATATCAATTGCTATTATCAGTAGCCGTGATATTGGCAAGATACGCCAGATAGAAAGGGTGCTGGGTGGTAAGAAGTTCATTAAGGCTGAAGTGCCGGATGGTTTTGCCGTTTGTGAAAAACAGCTGTTTGCATTAGTGCATAAAGTGCACAATGTAACCGTGAACGATGAGCAGATAGACCCCTACCTGGATCGCATATACGAAGAATTTGCCAATATGAGCAAGGAAGAGCTGATCAAGCGCTTTGCTTCCCTGGAGTTTAACGAGTTCCTGGCATACTACCAGGATGCGCCGGACCTGAATGTGAAGGAAGAAAAAAGAACGTATGGCGAAAGCGGCAGCGGAGCTTCTTCTTCCGGCATGAGTTTCCGTGGCACTGGTAAATTTACACGCCTGTTCATTAACCTGGGTTCAGTAGATGATTTTACCCGTGGGGATATGTTACGTTACCTGTGCGATACCAGCGGGGTAAGGGGCAATAAGATCGGCCGTATAGACCTGAAAGGGGTATACTCTTTCTTTGAAGTGGAGAACGATGTGGTGGAGAAGTTTGTACAAGTATTTAAAAAAGCAGAATACAATGGCCGCAGCGTACGGATCGAAATGTCGCAGGATGGTGATAAACGCCGCAGTGGCGGTGGTGGCAGCAGCCGTCCGCCCCGTCGTGAGGGAGAGGAAGGCAGAAGGACCAGTTCTGCTAAACCTGGCTTTAAACGCAGATATTAATCTAATTGCGCAATAGAAAATAAAAGTCCTTCTCCGTAAGCGGAGGAGGACTTTTTTTATTACTTTACGGGAAGCAATTCCCCGAAAAACTGAAATACAGCAGCCCGATGTCAAAAGAATCCAACAGCACATTACCCGCAGTAGCCCCCTTTTCCCTTTTCTCCGCAAAAGATGTGGAGCTGTTCCAGGCAGGCCTGCATGAACGCCTGTATGAAAGGTTTGGCGCACATGCCGTGGAGTATGAAGGGGAGGCCGGCACTTACTTTGCCGTATGGGCTCCCAATGCAGCTTATATTTCAGTAATAGGCGAGTTCAATAACTGGGACCGCTACACGCATACCCTGTACCCACGCTGGGACCATTCCGGCATATGGGAGGGGTTTATTCCGAAAGTAAAAAAAGGCAGCTTATATAAATACTTCATCCGCTCCCGCACCGGCGAGGAGCTGTATAAGGGCGATCCCTATGCCTTTCACTGGGAGCTGCGCCCCAATACCGCATCCATTACCTGGAACCTGGATTACCAGTGGAAGGATAAGCAATGGATGGAGCGCCGGCATGCGCATAACAGCCTGCAAAGCCCCTTTACTGTATACGAGGTGCACCTGGGATCCTGGCGCCGGCCTGATCCCAATAACCACGAAGTATTTTACTCTTACAAAGAAATAGCCGACCGCCTGGTGCCATACGTAAAAGATATGGGTTTTACGCATGTGGAACTGATGCCGGTAGGGGAGCACCCCTTTGACGGATCCTGGGGCTACCAGCAAACCGGTTACTATGCACCCACCTCCCGTTACGGCACCCCGCAGGACTTTATGGCCTTTGTGGATGCTTTTCACCATGCAGGTATTGGTGTTATACTGGACTGGGTGCCTTCCCATTTCCCATATGATGCGCATGGCCTGTTCCGTTTTGACGGATCCCATACGTATGAATATGCGGATATGCGTAAAGGGTATCACCCGGACTGGAACAGCTATATATTTAATTATAAGCGGAACGAGGTAAGAAGCTTTTTACTGAGCAATGCCCTGTACTGGCTGGATAAATATCATATAGACGGGCTGCGGGTAGATGCGGTGGCCTCTATGATACACCTGGACTACTCCCGCAATACCGGCGCCTGGGCGCCCAATGAAGAAGGCGGCCGGGAAAACCTGGAAGCCATTACGTTCCTGAAACATCTGAATGAAAGGATCTACCATCTGCATCCGGACACACAAACCATTGCAGAAGAATCCACCTCTTTTTACGGCGTATCCCGCCCGGTATTTTTAGGTGGTTTAGGTTTTGGTATGAAATGGATGATGGGCTGGATGAATGATACGCTTACTTTCTTTAAGCGCGATCCGATGCACCGCAAATGGCACCAGGATGAATTTACGTTTAGCATTGCCTATGCCTTCAGCGAAAATTTTATGCTGCCTTTAAGCCATGATGAGGTGGTGCATGGCAAATCGCCCATGATCTATAAAATGCCGGGGGATGACTGGCAGAAGTTTGCAAACCTGCGCCTGTTATACGGCTATATGTTCACCCACCCCGGCACCAAGCTGCTGTTCATGGGCGATGAGATAGGGCAAACGCAGGAATGGAACTTCCGTTCAGAGCTGAACTGGCATTTGCTGGAGCACCCCACGCACAAAGGTTTACAGCAGTTTGTAAAAGATGTGAACCGCCTGTATACCTCGCAGCCTGCCCTGTACCAGCTGCAATTTTCCTATGATAGTTTTGAATGGGTGAACGTATCTGACTATGATAACAGTGTGCTGGCCTACCTGCGTAAAAGTGAAGACCCTAAGGATACCCTGCTGGTAGTATTAAACCTTACCCCGGCCACGCATGAACATTATATGATAGCCCTGTCTGCAGCAGGTACCTGGCAGGAAATACTGAACAGCGATGACCCGCGCTATTACGGCAGTGGGGTATTAAATACCTCACCGGTAAAAACCGTGCAGCAGCCTTATAACGGCAAGGATTATACGCTCACGCTGCGGGTACCGCCCCTGGGTGCAGCTGTTTTTAAAGGGGTACAGTAAAAAAATCTGATCCTTATATTACTACCGTTCAATAATCATTAATTATCAACTGTTAATGACTGGGAAACACTATGCCCGGAAAATTTTTTCTTTCCCTTTAAACTTTCTTTAACACTTTCCATCTAAAAAAGACGTTTATAGAATACTGCACGTGTAGATAGGCTAAAACCATATGTAAACGAAAAACATCCATATCAAGTTTCAAGTTCAAGAAAACAAAACAACACAATCACTTAAAACCATTTATTTATGAAGAATCTCCGCAACCTGCGGTGGCCGGTGGTATTATTGGCCCTGGTAGCTGTGGTGGCTTATGCCTGTAAGAAAGATAATGCTACAGAACCAGGCCCGGGCCCTAACCAGCAAAAGCTGAACATTTACATGTCTGATGATCCGGGTTTCTTTGACAATGTATTTCTTGATATCCGCAAGGTGGAAGTGCTGATAGATACCTGCACCAAGAACAGTGATGATGATGACCGTAACTGGGACTGGCGCGACCGTTGCTGGTGGGATGAGGACCGCCGTGACGATAAGGATAAATGCGATGTATGGGATTCCCTGGGTATTAAACCCGGCGTATACGACATCCTTTCTTTAAGGAATGGTGCGGATACATTGCTGGCCGGTGGTATTGTTGCCAAAGGCAAGGTAAAAAAGATCCGTATTACACTGGGTAGCAATAACTCCCTGGTAAAAGACAGCGTTAAATACCCGCTGAAATCTCCCGGTGGTCAGGTGAAGATCATTGTTAAACTGCGCAGCGATGACTGGGACGAAATAGCATCCGGCAACTTCCGCCTGTGGCTGGACTTTGATCTGAACCGTTCTATTGTTAAAGTATGGGATGGCAAGTTTATCCTGAAGCCGGTGATTACTGTGTACACACTGAAGCTAACCGGCAGCATAGGCGGGCAGGTAACGCCAAGTGCCGCATGGCCGGTGATCACAGTATACAACAATACGGATACTGCTTTTGCGCTGCCCTGGTTTAACGGTAACTTTTTGGTACGCGGCCTGAAACCCGGTAGCTACAATCTGTTTGTAAATGCATCCAATGGTTACAGGGATACAACCCTTACGGGTATTACAGTAGAGCGTAATAAACTAACGACTACCAGTAAGATTGTGCTGAAGAAATAATGTAAGAAGTTTTCCATCGTTTCAATAATTTAGTATGAGGTACGTAGCAGAACTTATCTGTTGCGTGCCTCATATCTTTTTTTAGCGCCATTCTTCAAGGATAAGCTTGCCAATTTTAATTTTTATAGTATATTTATCGAATCAAATATGTTAACACCCATTTGTAACCCAAATTGGTAACCCGTAAAAATCTTTTTTTAGTATGCAACATGTTAGAAAACACGTGACGGAAGAACCCTTCTATACCGATGTATTATACAGGCTCCTGTTCACTTTCTTTATTTTCTGTGCGTTATTTTCAGTTTGTTATTTAACGCTTTATGCATAAAGCATAAATAAAAAAAACCGGAAGGTTACAGTACCGGTAAACACATATTTACCTTTCCCGTTACCTTCCGGTCAATAAGTTTTTAGCCTTAGTTATGCTTATTAACGCTGCTGCGTTTCCTGCTGGCGTTGGCGTCTGCGGCCATGTGCGGCTTCACCGCCTTTTTTGCCGATGGCAGCCATATGTTCCCGGTTCTGGCTTACGGCTTCTCCACCTTTACGGCCGGCAGCGCGGGCCTCTTCAGATGAAAATTCATGTGCTACGCCTTGCTGGTGTGCAGCGCGGCCGCCCATGCTGGCAATGGCCCTTTGTTTTTCCATATCCATAGCCGCAAATCCACGTAAGGCTTTACCTGTTTTACGTTCGTCTCTATTGTTATTGTCGTTTTCAACTGGTGTGCTGTCTTCCATTTGTGGGTGTTCACGGTTAACATTCTGCCAGTTCTCTTCCTGGGAGTGACTGCTTTGCATTGTCATAACATCAGATTTAAGTGGTTTGAAATAGGTTTCCGTTTTTCTCTCGAAGCTATAAACGCGCGCTTACAGGGTAAGGGGGAACAAGGACTGTGCCATGCCGGGCCGTGGATGCGGATTGGGCCCATTTGTGGTAATATAATATATAGAGATGGTTTTTATGGACTTATAGCGGAAATCGTTATCCTGCAAATGCCGGGTAACCGGTTCTACAGTATAAGGAAAATAGCCACACTTTAGGCGCATGATTATACAGTTTGATATTAGTTATTTTGAACAATTAAAATTTTTATTATGTGTTGGATTGGGGAGAATAGTGAGGAGGCTGCTACACAGTGGAGGGGCGGAAAGCGGAAAGCATAAGGCGGAAAGCGGAAAGCAGAAAGCATAAAGCGTAAAGGAGAAGGTAAAAAGGCAAAGTGTAAGGCATAAAGCGCAATGCCAAATGCTTAACTGAATATAAATGCTGAATGCAGCGTGCCGCATGCTAATACTGAATGCCGGGCGCTCATACTAAATACTGAATGCAGAACGCTAATGCAGGATGCTAAATGTAAATGCTGAGGCTGAATATGGAACATGCGGAAGCCATCCTGATTAAAGCAGAAGAGTATGCAAAGGCGGGTAACCTTACTGAAGCATTAATGCGGTGAAGCGGATGCATGCCGCAACAAGAAATGCGCAGCTTTGATGGCACCGAAACTATATTAATGCTAAAATCCTGAAGCTTAATAATGTGAAAGTTGAAAGTTAAATACTGAAGGTGGAACGCAAACACCTGAATGGGGGAATAAAAATGGAAATACGGAGTGCGGTAAGACAACAGTATGAGCGTATGCCCGTTAACGTTAGTTGCAGCTCAGTGACGTAGCTTATGCGTTGAAACCTTTTGAGCATTCCCGTAAAGAATAAAAAGCATTCCCGTGAAGATAAATCAGCAGGGAGCTATGTTGACCCGGAGAAGGCCACTGATCAGTGATACAGCCATCACATCATTGTTATAAACTGTATCTGCGGTATGAAAAAGGAAGAAAGTAAGGAGTCCTTATTGATCAATTTGCCTTGAATGTTCACTCCGCTCAAAGCTGTTCATTTTGTTCATTGTGCCTTTTGAGCGGCTGAAAACTTTGCCTGTAGGGCGAATCAGCTTACTTTTGAATAAACTCTAAAGTTGGCATAGGTTATGAAAAGGCACTAAGATATCCATCTATTAGTGCCCTTTTTTTTACAACAAAAGTGGCTAGGTGTTAGTTAAGTATGTATCGCTGTATGTAAAGCTAATACACTAAAACCAACAACCAGCCACCAATAACGGATCGTTAACGAATATGAACTTAATGTTAACCCCTTAGCGTATGATCAGCTCTTCAAATTTTCTTTCCAGCGCTACTTTCACTACGCCTACTGCAAAATTGCGCGCGTTCAGCTTAAACACTTTTCCATCCACCACATACTCGGTAGCCTTAAACGGCAGGCCGTGTATCAGCACCCGGTGTTTTTTATAACCGGCTTCATACTGGCCAAAGAATTTCTTTTTTAAACGGAACTGCTGTTTATCAGATACCTGCTTAAAGCTAATGGTATTGGACTGGCCGTTCTTATAACCATAGTGGTCGCCGGCATCTTCATACAGGGTGCTGCGGGTGGGCTGCTCGCTGTAATACACGTTCAGGATCATTTCATCTATCAGCTTCTCATCCACATACTGTATGTTGGGATAATTGGGCACTACGGCGCCGGCTTTTATAAACAGCGGCATTTCTTCCAGCGGAGTAGCTATTGTTACGGTTTGCCCGCCTTCATACAGCTTATCGTTAAAGAAGTAATACCACTGGCCTGCGGGCAGGTATATTTCTTTTTCCTTCATGCCTGCGGCTTCCACATGGCTGATCAGCAGCGCATCGCCCAGCATAAACTCGTGGGAGCGGTTATACGTGTGCTCATCGTTCTGCGCTACAAAGGCCAGGGGGCGCAGCATAGGCGTACCGTAATGGCTGTACTGCCAAAAGGTGGTGTACAGGTAAGGTAGCAGGCGGTAACGCATTTGTATAAAGCGCTTAACTATAAACTCGTACTTGCTGCCAAAGCTCCAGGGCTCCTGGTTAAAGCCGGTTTCGTTACTGGCAGAGTGGGTGCGCATTAAGGGGTGAAAAGTGGCCAGCTGGATCCAGCGGGTATATAGCTCTCCGTCCGGTTCGCCAATAAAACCACCAATATCACTGCCGGCAAAGGAAATACCGGATACGGATAAGCGCTGGCACTGTACGCTTGCCAGCCACAGGTGGTCCCATTCTGATACGTTGTCGCCCGTCCATACAGAGGCCCAGCGCTGTGCGCCGGCGTAACAGGACCGGGTGATCACAAAAGGCCGGTTGGGCATCAGGTACTTCTTTAAACCAGCTGCGGTGGCCTTGCTCATCAGGTGGCCGTAAATATTATGCGCTTTGCGGTGGCTCACATCCTCGCCGTCATAGTCATGGCGCACATCTTCC
This sequence comes from Chitinophaga rupis, assembly GCF_900109685.1. Lineage (GTDB taxonomy): Bacteria > Bacteroidota > Bacteroidia > Chitinophagales > Chitinophagaceae > Chitinophaga > Chitinophaga rupis. The sequence goes on from NZ_FOBB01000008.1 coordinate 15,568, forward strand.
GGGAAGGTGCCCATTTCAAATACGGCGGGTTCGTTCATATCATTCCACACCCCGCGTACGCCGGTATCCAGCAGGTCTTTGAACAGGCTGCTCCACCAGTCGCGCACTTTTGGATCCGTGTAATCCGGGAACACGCATTTGCCGGGCCATACATCCCCTTCCATAAAAGCGCCGTCGGCACGTTTACAGAAGTAGTCTTTTTCCATACCCTCCTTGTAAATATCATAATCAGGGTCGGCCTTAATACCGGGGTCAATGATCACCACTACTTTAAAACCTTCTGCGGCCAGGTCTTTTATTAAGCCGGCAGGGTCGGGGAAGTATTCCTTGCTCCAGGTAAAGCAGCGGAACCCTTCCATATAGTCAATATCCAGGTGAATAACATCGCAGGGGATCTGGCGTTTGCGGAACTCTGCGGCTATTTCGCGCACGCGTTTTTCAGGGAAGTAGCTCCAGCGGCATTGCTGGTAGCCCAGGGCCCACAGGGGCGGCAGCTCGGCTGTACCGGTTATTTTGGTATAAGCTTCTGCTACCTGCAACAGGGCAGGGCCGTAAATGAAATAATAGTTCATTTCCCCGCCGCGGGCCCAAAAGCTGCATACCTCCTCCCGCTCATGGCCAAAGTCGAACAGGGTGCGGAAGGTATTGTCAAAGAAAATACCGTATCCTATGCCATGGTGCAGGCCGTAATAAAAGGGAATGTTGCGGTACAGGGGATCGGTATCTTTCTGAAAGCCGTAGGCATCCGTACCATAATTTTCCAGGCGTTTGCCGCGCAGGTTCAGGTCGGTAGGCTTATCGCCCAGGCCAAAAAAGCATTCGCCTTCCTGTATCTGTTTGCTGCAGTACACTATTTTGCCGCCTTTTTGCAGGTAGTGCTGCCAGTGAAAGCCCATTTCGTCCTGGTTAATAATGCGGCCTTCCGTATCGGTAATGGTAAGGCGCAGGTTATCGCGCGCTATCCAGATGCGGATCATATCCGTATAAATTTCAAACACCTCCTCAAACTCGCGTATCCCAAAATTTACGGGCGATTCTTCCAGCCGCTCGCTGGTTGCGTAAGAGAAGTCGCGTTGAAATTTACCATCTGCCGCGTAGCGGAACCGCACGATCTTGTCTGAAATGATCCTTACCTCCAGTATGGTTTCCGATGTATAGAAATAGAAGTAGTTTCCTTCTTTTTGCCATTTCCTGATATTATCAGGGTAGTGTTTTACAGAATACTTACTCGACGAGCTTGTTACTTGCATAGTTTGCTTTTAAAAATCCAATCCTTCCTCTTTAGACCCAACCACTCATCTAAATTAAAAAAAAATCATGTGAAGATTATTATTTCCGCGGTTGAGGTGGTTAATCCATCGTTCACCTGTTAAATTAATGTATTGGCTAAATCGGTCATGAAAAATATTAAATACTTGGTAAATTCAATTTATCGAACGTACTTTTTGCTTTAACCTATTTGTTCCTTTAGAGTGCACTTTTTCCAGGTGCACTTTTTTCATGGATTAAACTTAGTAATGAATCCTGAACAAAGCATAATACTTGCGTTGTATTGTTAATATTAACCAGCATGCGTGCTCTGCCATAGTATTGGTTATTCTGTTACCAGCTGTGCAATACGGCCATCGCTCCCTGCCAGGAATACAGCCTTCCCTTTTTTAGCGGCCTGTACTACATGAAACCCTTCTTTGCTGATGGGCTGCCAGTGCCGGCCGCCATCAAAAGAAATATCTGTTCCCGAAGTGCCGGTGGCAATGGCGGTGCGGGCATTAATATAAACAACGCAGGATCGGAATCCCCCCGGTGGTATTGCAGGCTGGGTCCAGGTTTTGCCCCCATCTGCCGTTAGCAGGCAGTTGCGTTCACGCAGGGTATCGTTGCGGTAATCGCCCCCCACTACAATAGCCTTTTGCGCATTCAATACCGCTATGGAAAAAGCGCCTTGTGTGGCAGCGCCCTGTATAATGGGAAGGGGAGCGGCCTGCCACTGTCCTTTCTGTAAACGGATGCTGCGCGCGGTGCTGCCCCCGGTTATAAACCAGGCCTGCTGCCCCGGCAGGGTTTGCAGGTTACTGGCGCTGGCGGCAAATATGGCTTCGCCCGGTAATGCAGCAGGGCGGTGTTTTAGCGGCAGGGTATCCCAATGTTTTCCCCCGTCCCGTGTGTGCAGCAGCATAAAATGATCCTGCAGGGGATCGCCAATGGCCATACCTTCCCGGGTGTTTCCAAAATCCATATCGTCAAAGAAAATGCCTTTGGTATTATTATAATATACCCGCTGCCAGGTGGCGCCACCATCCTGTGTGCGGTAGATATGCGCCGGCTCACCGGCATTTACCACTACGGCTTCTTTCTCATTAAAGGCATTAATAGCGCGCCAGTCGCAGCTGTCGCAACCGCTTACCCGGGTCCATTGCCATTGCTTGCCACCATTGGTGCTTTTACCTACCATACCGCCGGTACCGGATGCCCATAGTAAACTATCCGTTAGCACGCACAGGCCCCGGATGCTTTTAAGCGGGCCATGGGTCAATAGTTGCAGGGAATTTTTTTGCTGGCCCCTGGCCGCTAAAACAGTGCAGCAGCACCATAAGCATATATAGCAGAATATCTTTGACATTTATTTACAATACCTTAGTGAGCAAGAAAATTACAAAATCATTCAAAAGTGTGATGCAGATTTATATATTTGCAAACAACTAACCTGCATCAGTGCGCTATTTACCATCCCAGATAAAAAAGAAACTGCAGCTACTTGCCTTATTCGTTTTTGTAATGAAAACTCTGTTTGCGCAGGAAGGGAGGTATATATTTGATGCCTACAGCGTAAATGAAGGCCTTTCTCAAAGCTATGTAAGCGACATAATACAAGATAACCAGGGGTTTATGTGGATTGCCAACCGTGATGGGGTGAACCGCTTTGATGGTTATGTGTTTAATGAATACCGTTACAAAACCAGCGAGCAGAACAAGGCAGGGGAGGGGAAGGGTAACCTGGTAGCCAGCAGCTCCAGCGGGGTACGTGCGGTTATTAACCGGTTTGATCTGAAGGGTTACAAAGGATACGGCTTTTATAAGAACAGCCGGGGGCAGCTGCTGCTGGCGCATAATAACGGCATTAGCTTATACGACCCTTACCGCAACACCTTTCAGCAGGTAATGGAAGATACCAGCTATGTGAATGAGCAGGAACGCGACAATGCCCTGAAATTTAAGATCCTGGGGGAGGATACTGCTACACACCAGCTATGGGTGTGGCGCCCCCTGAAAGGAGTGTATGTGCTGGACAGCCGCTCTTACACCATCAAGCGTATTATCCTGTACCCGCCGCAATTTGCAAAACGGGGACTGACCCCCACTGACCTGTTAATGGATGGCCACCTGATATGGATGAACTTTGAGCCGGGTGAGCTGATGTCCTTAAACACACGCGATCTGCGCCTTTCCACCTACTGCCTGCCGGGTATAGGCCAAACACCGGTGCTGCGCAACCTGAATGCAGATTCCATGATCATTGCCAGCGCCGGCCATATTGTGATGTTCAATAAAAAGCAGCACAAGTACACCGACCTGTTAATCAATGAGTACGATGATAAAGGTGTGCAGTTTGAGCCGGTGGTTATGGAGCTGGACCATAATGGTAATGTATGGATAGGCGGCACTGACGGCGTATTGATATACACCATTCGCCGCAATGAGGTGATACAGCATATTACTACCTTTAACACCTTTGAAACCCGCTCCCTGAACAGTGTGCGCTACCTGTACCGCGATGCGGCCGATAATATGTGGGTAGGCACCAATGGGGACGGCATAAAAAAATACTCTCCGCATAAAAAGGTATTTAACCTGTACCGCTCTCCCTTTATATCGCATAACATGGTGCGGTCTATTTACAAGCATGATGATGGCAAGCTATACATAGGCTTGTGGCGCGACGGGCTGGATATTTACGAGGAAGGCGGCCGTTTTATAGAACGCATTTCCAATACAGAGGGGCATACGGTGTTCCCGGCCAATACCGTAAATGCTATTTGCAGGGAGAACTATAAATACCTGTGGATCCATTTTGAGGGCCGCTACCTGGGGCTGCTAAATGTGCAAACCAAAAAGTTTGAGAACCTGACCTCTGTGGTAGATTCACTGGGCCTGCCCCCGCAGAAGGAGAACTATACACCCTTTATGTTCCGCCGGGTGAATGGTGAAGTGTATTTCCCCTACGGGGAATACCTGCTATCCATTAGCCCCGATGAGCGGGGGAATAATAAATACCACGCCTCGCTGGTGCACCAGTTCCCGAATGAGATCCTGAACTGTTATTTTGAAGATTACCTGGGTAACCAATACGTTGGTACACAGGCTAATCTGTACGTTAAAGATGTAGGCAACACCCACTGGCGCATAGTACCCTTACCTGCAGGCACTATTGTAAAAGGGATCAACAAGAATGCGCATAAACAGCTGCTGGTAGCCACCAGCCGTGGTTTGTTTATACTGGATGCCAATTACCAGCAGATACAGCATTACAACAGCTATGATTTTCCGGTGCTGGTGAATGATTTCTTTTACGGGGTGCTGTTAGATGACCGGGACCGTATATGGGTAAGCCATAACAAAGGTTTATCGCAGATAAACCCGGTGACCAATGAGATCACCACGTTTAATCATGAAGATGGCCTGCAATCCAATGAGTTCAATACCGGCGCCTATTTTAAATCGGTTGACGGTGAGCTGTTCTTTGGCGGCATACGCGGGGTGAACGGGTTTTACCCGCGCAATTTCCGGCCTAATCCGTTTGTACCCAAGGTGGTTATTAAACGTATGGAGGTATTGGACCGGCCTTATGAATCAGACACAGCCATTTCCCTGCTGCACCATATTGAGCTGCCTTATAACCAGAACACCATAGCCATAGAATTTGTGCCGCTGGAATATACCAACCCCCTGAAGAACAAGGTGCAGTATAAGCTGGAAGGGGCGGATGAGGAGTGGGTATCGGCCGGTACATTCCGTATGGCCAGGTATACCAACCTGCGCCCGGGCACTTATACTTTTAATGTTAGGGCTTCTAACAATGATGATATCTGGAATACAGCGCCCACTACGCTGGAAATAGTGATACGCATACCTTTCTGGCAATCTTTATGGTTCAGATTTTTATTGTTATTACTATTGTTAGGCATTGCTTATTATTTTTCTACTTTGTATCTTGATTATAAAATACGTCATGAAAAACTGAAGCTGGAAAAAGAGCAGGCTGTAGACCAGGAGCGGGCGCGCATTTCAAGCGATATGCATGATGACCTCGGTTCCGGGCTATCCACGATACGCCTGTTAAGTGAAATTGCAAAAAGGAAGATACAAGACCCTGCGCAAACCAATGAGATAGAGCGGATTTCGGACGCAGCCGGTGAAATGATAGATAAGATGAGTGAGATCATCTGGGCTATGAACTCATCCAATGATTCTCTTGAAAACCTGATCGCCTACATGCGCAGCTTTGCAGCAGATTTCCTGGAGCACGCACACATCACGCAGCAGTTTTACATACCGGAAAGCATACCCAATATTAAGCTCAGCGGTGGCACGCGCCGTAATATTTATTTAGCGGTAAAAGAATCGTTGCACAACGTGGTAAAGCACGCCAAGGCAACAGAAGTGATCATAGAAATTGAGATGCAGCAACACATGACCATATTGATAAAAGATAACGGTAAAGGGTTTGACCAGGAAAAAGTACGGTTATTCGGTAATGGATTAAAGAATATCCAGAAACGCATGCAGTCTGTAGGCGGCCATGCAGATATAACCTCCAACAACGGAACCATAGTTTTTCTCGATATCCCGTTAAATTGATCTACCTTTGGTATCACATTTTCGTGTTAAGTAATCGTATCGTATTCGCTAAGTAAAACTCAATAACTGTGTACTCAAAAAAGAAATCTCAGGACAGTATGGACATCATTTCGGTAGCTATTGTGGAGGATAACCACGATATCCGTACTGCTATGGAATTACTGATTAACGGTTCTGATGGTTATGCCTGCGTAGGTACCTTTAATAATGCTGAAACCGCGCTGGAGCAGATCCCCAATTTACTGCCCAATGTTGCGCTGATGGATTTTAACCTGCCTGGCGGTATGAATGGGATTGAGTGCATAGCGCGCCTGAAAACAGAGTACCCTGATATGCAGTTTATGATGCTGACGGTGTACGAAGATGACGATAAAATATTCCAGGCCCTGGAAGCAGGCGCCAGTGGTTATATCCTCAAAAAAACCTCACCCGGCGAGCTGCTGGAAGCTATCCGCGATGTACATGAAGGCGGTTCTCCCATGAGCTCACAAATAGCCCGGCGTGTGGTAGCCTATTTCCAGAAACAGGCCAAACCCAACCCTGCGCTGGAAGCACTAACCTCCCGGGAAAAAGAGATCCTGGATCAGCTCTCCAAAGGTTTCCTGTACAAGGAAATAGCCAGCAATCTGTATATCAGTATTGAAACGGTAAGAAGGCACGTGCATAACATTTATGAGAAGCTGCACGTAAGAAGCCGTACAGATGCGGTGAACAAGTATTACAACCGGTAGTACCCGGTATTTCCAGTAATAAAAAGATGGTTAACAGCTGCTTAAGGTAAGTGTATGCTATTAAGGTAACACTGCGTTAAGTTACTGTGGTTATATAATGCAGTATTATTGCGGTGACATCTTTGCGGAGCAGAGATGAGTACGGGCTTACTAGCTTAGTGCTTATGTGATGTTGATGCGGGAATTTTGTGGGGATTGATATACAGCTCTTTACATCGCCTCCCTAAAAAAGTGTTGCGGAAAGACAGGAGTTAGTCCGACTGAACCCCCGGCTTTCCGCCCCAGCTCGTTTAAGATTGGATAGCTTGACGCTGCTGCTACTTTCTTCTCACCCGCACACGTTCCATTTTTTGCAGCTTCTGGTTTACCAGATGTGCCAACAAAACCATGGAAGCAATAAGCAGACACGCCAATTTGAATAGTAGACCGGTTTTCATAGGTATAGGTTTTAAAGAAGTTATGGTTTTTTGACTGGAACACTAACGGTTAGCGGTCAGCCAGTTACTCTCTCGATTTTAATAATAATGGTTGGCTAATTGGATTTAGCACACGCGCTAAAAAAAAATCACAATAAGCTTACCGCATCATTTGCCAGGAATCAAATTTTCGAAGCAATTTTGTGAAGGTATCTCCCAAACGAGTCATGGAACGTTGTTCCCGATTCACCAGGAACGTTACTAATAGTGCCACAGACAGCACTACTATTAGCAGCATTAGGCATAGCGTTTTCATAGATTAGGACGTTTGTTTTGTACTTGTGACCCTACGACTGTAAATATAATTTAAATTCTCATATAAAGTATAGTTTGCATAAAAAAAAATTTAGGGACGAAAAGAAATCCACGGTGAATAACTTTATACTTGGGATGATAGCCTGAATCCTTTATTTTTGCCAGTAACCGGGTTTTGCTAAAAGATTTAGTAACGTTGCGGCAACCTTACGTAGAAAATGTTTTAATATATATATGGCAGTTACAGACAAATCGGAAAAGGACAATAAAGATCTTTTTGCGGCCTATACGGAAGACTCTATCCGTTCGCTGGATTGGCGTGAGCACATCCGCCTGCGGCCGGGTATGTATATTGGTAAACTGGGGGATGGCACCAGTATGGACGACGGTATTTACATCCTTATTAAAGAGGTGGTAGATAACTGTATTGACGAACATACCATGGGCTTTGGCAAGCAGGTAGACATTAAGGTATCTGAGCACAGTGTAACGGTGCGTGACTATGGCCGCGGCATACCGCTGGGCAAAGTAGTGGATGTAGTGAGCAAGATCAATACCGGCGCCAAATACGATAGTAAAGCTTTCCAGAAGTCGGTAGGTTTGAACGGGGTAGGTACTAAAGCGGTGAATGCCCTGAGCAGCTATTTTAAAGTAACCGCAATACGCGACGGCCGCATGAAAGTAGCGGAGTTTGAACGCGGCGTGCTTACCAAAGAGCATAAGGAAGCCCCTACCAATGAAAGCAATGGTACGCTGGTAACCTTTACGCCGGATGATACGGTTTTTAAGAACTATCATTATATACCGGAGTTCCTGGAAAACCAGATCTGGAACTACTGCTTTCTGAACGCAGGGCTCACCATCAATTTTAACGGGCAGAAATACATTTCCAAAAACGGTTTGCTGGACCTGCTGCAGCGTAAAACCAATGCCGACGATCTGCGTTATCCTATCATTCACCTGAAGGGGGAGGATATAGAAATAGCCTTAACACATGAAAACCAATATGGTGAGGAATATTATTCCTTTGTGAACGGGCAGCACACCACCCAGGGCGGTACGCACCTGGCAGCCTTCCGCGAAGCCTTTGTAAAAACTGTACGTGATTTTTATAAAAAGGATTATGATGCTACGGATATACGTGCCTCTATTTGCGCCGCTATATCTGTAAGGGTGCAGGAGCCGGTATTTGAATCCCAGACAAAAACCAAGCTGGGCTCACTGACCGTATTTGAGAATGGCCCTTCCATGAAGGCGTTTGTACTGGATTTTTTAAGCAAACACCTGGATGATTACCTGCACCGTAACCCAACGGTAGCAGAGGCCATGAAAAAACGTATTGAGCAAAGCGAGCGGGAACGTAAGGAGCTGGCCGGAATTAAAAAGCTGGCCAATGAACGGGCTAAAAAAGCCAACCTGCACAACCGTAAGCTGCGCGATTGCCGTTTTCACCTGAATGATGAGCTGACCGGTAAAGAAAAAATTGAGCAGGAAGCCCGGCGCCTGGATACGGTGATCTTTATAACGGAAGGTGATTCCGCCAGCGGCTCCATTACCAAATCCCGCAACGTGGAAACACAGGCGGTATTCAGCCTGCGTGGTAAACCGCTGAACAGCTTTGGCCTTACCAAAAAGATCGTGTATGAGAATGAAGAATTTAACCTGCTGCAGCATGCACTGAATATTGAAGAGGGCCTGGAAGGCCTGCGCTATAACAAAATTGTGGTAGCTACCGATGCTGATGTTGATGGTATGCACATCCGCTTACTGCTGCTTACTTTCTTTTTGCAGTTCTTCCCCGACCTGGTGAAGAACGGGCATGTGTACATCCTGGAAACACCCTTGTTCCGTGTGCGGAATAAACAGGAAACCATTTACTGTTACAGCGAGGAAGAAAAGCAAAAGGCAGTGAAAAAGCTGGGCAGCAAACCGGAGATCACCCGCTTTAAAGGATTGGGTGAAATATCACCGCAGGAGTTTGGCCGTTTCATTGGAGAAGATATGAAGGTGGAACCGATCATCTTATCCAAAGACGTGCACATTCAAAAGCTGCTGGAATATTACATGGGTAAGAATACGCAAACGCGGCAGGAGTTTATTATCAGCAATCTGAGATACGAGAAGGATCTGGTTGCCGAGTAGGTAATTAATAATGAAGAATGAACCTTGATTATTAATTCTTAAACAAATTTTTAATTAATGTTATTACATATCGTATTCGGACAGGCCTCCAAACCGGTGCTGGCAGCCGCTTTTGAACTGGACGAAAAATTAAGCGGGGAAATACTTTGTTTCGAGGATGACCTTTCTGTGGGCCCTTTATTTATACTGGATACTAAAGATGGGCAGTCGAACCGCCACCAATGGTGGCAACAGCTGGCCGGCTTACAACCACAGCCGGTAGCTGCCGCTGCAGAGGAAACAGCACCGCCGGCAGAAGAAGAGCCCTGGGCAGATGCAGAACTGGCGAAGCAGTTAAAAGCCCTTTTAAAAGCAGAACCGGAGCAGGAAGTATGGATATGGGCCGGGCAAAATGCCCGCGATGTGTGTGGGTATTACTGGCTGGTAAGCCAGCTGTATGATTTTGCAGGCCGCATACACATTATTTACCTGAACAACCTGCCTTTCCTGAATGAGAAGAATGCAGTGTTTTATCCTACCCACCTGCACCAGATATTACCCAAAGAATTCCTGAAAGCTAAAAAGCTGGCCCGCCCGGTATCCCTGGCGGAGTTTGAGCTGGATGGCGATGAATGGCACCGTTTAATGAACGAGAATGCCGGCATACGCCTGCTGGAAGGGGGCAAAAAAATAAAAGGTGAACCTGCGGTACATTATGATAAAGAGCTGCTGCAGCAAAGCACCAAAGAATTTCAGAAAGCCGCCAAAGTAGTAGGACAGGTAACCGGTAAATTAAAATACCCGGTGCTGGATCAGTACCTTGCCTGGCGCCTGAAAGAGCTGATCAAAGAAGGGCAGCTGGAAAGCAGGGGAGAGCTGAAGACGATGAAGGATTTTGAAGTGAAATTGCCGGGTGGCGGGGAAGAAGCGTCAGCGGAACAACCGGCGGAACCGGCAGCAGAATAGAATAATAGGGGCCGGCTAAATCGTAAAAAGGAGGCGCTTAGGACCGTGTAAACGCGGTTCTTACCCGGGAAGGGTAGCCTTTTTAGTCAGCCCACATATAATATATTTATGGTAACGGTAACACCTTTGGAATTATTAGGGCAGGATGAGCGGGGCGCCAATTATATCTGGAGCTCTGACCGTACCGGTGATTTTATGATGTGCTTCCGCAAAGCCGGCAGCAGCAGCGGCCAGCATTACCATGAAGGCAAAAGCGCTTACAAGAACCCGGAGATATTATTTGTAATGACGGGGCAGGCAGAGCTGCACTGGTGCCCGCTGGGTGAAAAAGAGATACGTGTAACGTCCATCACAGCGCCGGCAAAGGTGGTAGTAGCCATCAACATCTGGCACCAGCTGATAGCGGTTACGGATTGTGCGTTGATAGAAATGAACTCCATTGCTGATGTGCAGCAGGATTCTGTAAGGATCTGGCGGGAGGAATTTGAGAGAATGCTGAAAGCGTAAAGCTGAAAGCATAAAGCTGAAGGCTGAAGGCGTAACGCTAAACGCTTAATGCAAAGACATCATTAAAAGCTAAAAGCTAAAGGCCAAAAGCTAAAAGCTAAAGGTTAAAGGCTAAAAGCTAAAGGTTAAAGGCTAAAAGCTAAAGACTAAGAGCTAAGAAATAAAGGTTATGAGTGATATTCAAGATAATCTGCCAAACGAAGAATCCCTCCACAACATCATTCACGTAGGTGGGATGTATCAAAACTGGTTCCTGGACTACGCTTCCTATGTAATACTGGAGCGTGCGGTACCCAGTGTGGAAGACGGATTAAAACCGGTACAGCGCCGCATTCTGCACGCCATGAAGGAAATGGACGATGGCCGTTTTAACAAGGTGGCCAACGTAATAGGGCAAACCATGCAGTACCACCCGCACGGGGATGCCTCCATCAGCGATGCAATCGTGAACCTGGGACAAAAAGAGCTGTTGATAGAAACCCAGGGTAACTGGGGCGATGTACGCACCGGCGACGATGCGGCGGCGGCCCGTTACATTGAGGCGCGCCTTTCAAAGTTTGCGCTGGAAATAGCCTTTAATGCCAAAACCACTACCTGGCAGCTGAGCTATGATGGCCGTAAGAACGAGCCGCTTACCCTGCCCATGAAGTTCCCGCTGCTGCTGGCACAGGGCGCGGAAGGTATTGCCGTGGGCCTTTCCACCAAAATATTACCGCATAACTTCTGCGAGCTTATAGATGCTTCCATTAAATACCTGCGGGGCAAAAAGTTTGAGCTGTACCCCGACTTTATGACCGGCGGTATGATAGATGTAGCGGGGTATAACGATGGTAAGCGCGGTGGCAAAGTACGCGTACGTGCACATATTGAAGAAAAGGATAAAAAAACGCTGCTGATCAAGGATGTGCCTTATGGCATTACCACTACGCAGCTGATGGAATCTATTGTAAAGGCCAACGACAGCGGTAAGATCAAGGTGAAGAAGGTGGTAGATAATACGGCCAAGGATGTGGAGATAGAAGTGCAGCTGGCGCCCGGCATTTCACCTGATATTACTATTGATGCGCTGTATGCCTTTACGGATTGTGAAATATCCATTTCGCCCAACGCCTGTATCATTGTAGAAGATAAACCGCAGTTTGTAACGGTATCAGACTTGCTGCGGCATTCAGCCAACTTTACCCGCGAGCTCCTGAAAAAAGAGCTGGAAATAAAGCTGTCGGAGCTGGAAGATAAATGGCACTATACCTCCCTGGAAAAGATCTTCTTTGAAAAAGGTATCTACAAGGAGCTGGAACAAAAACATAAGGACTGGGAAGCCGTGCTGGTAGCCATTGACAAAGGCTTTGGCCCGTATAAGAAACAGCTGAAGCGGGAGATCAGCCGGGAAGATATTGTGAAGCTAACGGAGAAGCCCGTACGCCGTATTTACCGCCTGGATATCAATGAGCTGAATGAACAGATTAAAGCAATTGATGCGGATATTAAACAGGTAAAATACGACCTGGACCACCTGGTGGATTATACCGTGGGTTATTATGAGAACCTGCTGAAGAAATACGGTAAAGGCCGCGAAAGGCTCACAGAGATCAAAACTTTTGATACCATACAGGTGCAGCAGGTGGCTATTGCCAATACCAAGATCTACGTGAACCGTGCAGATGGTTTCATTGGTACCTCTCTGAAGAAAGATGAATTTGTAGCAGACTGCTCTGACCTGGATAACATTATCGTATTCCGCAGGGATGGTAAGATGCTGATCACCAAAGTATCTGATAAAACCTTTGTAGGTAAGGATATTATTCATGTGGATATTTTCCGTAAGGGCGATGAGCGCACCACGTACAACATGATCTACGTGGATGGCAAAAGCGGTATCAGCTATGCCAAACGCTTTAACGTAACCGGTATTACCCGCGATAAGGAATATGACCTGACCATTAAAGGAGAAAAGAACTCCAAGGTGCATTACTTTACCGCCAACGCCAATGGCGAGGCAGAAGTGGTAACCATTAAGCTGAGCCCCAACTGCCCGGCGCGTAACAAGGAGTTTGACCTGTTCTTTGAAACTATTGCCATTAAAGGCCGTAACTCGCAGGGCAACCAGGTAACCAAATACCCCATCCGCAGCGTGAAGTTTAAGGAGAAAGGCGTATCTACCCTGGCCGGCCAGAAGATCTGGTATGATGTTGCCGTAGGCCGCCTGAACACCGAAGAACGCGGCGTGTACATTGGCAGCTTTGAAGGAGAAGATAAGATCTTTGTGGTGTATAAGAACGGAACTTACGTACTTACCAACTTTGAGCTTACCAACCGCTATGAGCCGGATGATGTGATTTACATCGAAAAGTTCAACCCGGAAAAGATAGTGACCGCCATTTACTTTGATGCAGATAAGAAACAGTTCAACGCTAAACGTTTTAAGATTGAAACGCAAACAATGAACAACAAGTTCCTGTTCATTAAAGAAGGCGCCGGTAACTACCTGGAGCTGGCCACTACGCACTCCGATCCTATTGTGCTGCTGAAAACGGGCAAAAAACGCAACCCGGAAGAAGAGGAAGTGAACCTGGGTGAGTTTGTGGAAATAACCGGCTGGAAAACAGTAGGTACACGTATTGCCGGGGAAGACCTGGTAAGTGTGGAGCTCCTGTCTGAAGATGAGGATCCGGACCCGGAAGAGAATGTGCAGGGAGAGTTGTTTTAATTACGAATTATCAATTACGAATTGGAATGCAGCGGAGATTGAGTTTGATTGGATGAATTGATAGCTGTAATTGAGAATATTAATAAAAGCGGAAGGTTTGAAGTTAAAGGTTATAATGCCTGCTTCAAACCTTTCGCTTTTGTATTTGTGCATATTATGAATTATGATTGATGGTGAAGTATTTCAAATAATTCGTAATTCGTAATTGATAATTCGTAATTAAAACGGTTTCCCATGCGTAGATCTTATGATCTGCTTCGCTAACCCCGGCATATACCGCATTAAGCCAACCAAAAAAGTGGCCCGGCTTTCTGTACCCAGGAAGGCCTGGAGGACACGGCCCATGAACAGGCGGGAGGTGAAATGCTTGCGCCAGTGGTGCCGGTAACAACGTTCCATTTCCTTACGGGTGATCTTTTGCTGCAGCAGCTCATGGATCTGGTCAAAGGCCAGCTTGGCGCCGTGCATGGCCATGCTCATGCCGTTGCCGCAAAGGGGAGTGATCATGCCAGCGGCATCGCCCACCATTAAGATATGGTTCTCTACAGCGGCCTTTTTGGAAAAGCTGATCTGGGAAATGGCCAGCGGCTGCTCATACAGGAAAGTGGCTTCCGTAAAGATCTTTTTCAGGTGCGGGTTGCGGTATAATATTTCCCGCTCCATTTGCGGAATGCTGTTGTTATGCTTTTGCAGGTTAGCGGCGGTGGTCAGGTAACAAAGACAGCATTTACCATCTTCAATACGGGCAATACCACAGTAGCCATCGTCAAAATTATGCAGGGCTATCAGCCCTTCAGGGTGATCGTATTGAATGTGGTATTTAATACCAATATAGTTATTAAGCTTGCCGGGCGGCTGTTGTACAAAAGGCCGTTTCCACTTTACATCCAGGTTGCTGCGCTTGCCAAAGGCGCCTGCTGCAATGAAGGCTGTAATACGCCTTCCCTGATCGGCATTAATGACAAAGCGGTTGTTCCTGAACTGTACGTCCTGCACTTTGGTTTGGGTAAGCACATGTACGCCTTTCTTCTGAGCAATTTCATACAAGGCATTATCCAGCAGGTAACGGCTAATGCCAAACCCGCCTAAAGGCAGATCAGTCGTATAGGCCTGGCCGTGCGGGTCGGAGAGGAGCAGCTTCCGGATCTGCGGCAGGTTCATATTTCCTACCGGAACGCCCAGCCTTTCCAGGAAGCCCCGGCTTTCCAGGCTAATGTATTCCCCGCATACTTTATGAAAAGGGTATTGCTCTTTTTCCAGCAGCACCACGGTATATCCCGCGCCGGCACACTGAATAGCCAGGCTTAGCCCCGCAAGGCCGCCCCCTATCACAGCAATATCGTACCGGTTATCATTCATGGTGCTTAAAAGTAACCAGGTGACGAAAAGCCCATTGCCATTGCACGCCGGCCGGCGGTAACCCGGCCTGTGCCAGTAAACCCTGCCATTCCCGCTTTTTAAAACCCCTGGCCACACTTAGCGGCGCATCATTCTTTACCAGGTAAGAGCGGGAAAACAATTTAGTGAGCACACGTATGGAGTGGTATGCCAGCCAGTGCCGGTGCAGATCATTAATAAAAAAGCCGGTGCTGCAGTGCTGCTGCATCCATTGCAGCTGTTCAATTAAAGCGGCATCAGTAAAGTGGTGGCAGAAAAGGCTGGAAAAAATTACATCCGGTTTATCCGTAAACGTTACTTCCCGGTAATCATTCACAATCCAGCGGGTGTGGGATTGCAATATTTGCTTTTGCTCTGCATATTCAATACAGGTATCCTTTATGTCAATACCGGTAAAGGTTACGCTGATGTGCTTGCGTTTGCACCATTGCAGCAAGGCTGCCAGGTTATCGCCGCCGCCACAGCCTATTTCACATACATGAATGCGGGTGCGGCCGTTCAGCAGCTGCTGCAGGCCGCGGATGGTAATACGGTGCCCGCCCAGCCAGCGGTTGATGTTATCCAGCTCCCGCAGGTTCTGCTCAATATCTTTGAACGGAATGTTGTCACCATCCAGTAATTCCGGTTTGTATGAACGTTGTGCGAGGTTCATTTTACGGAAGCGATAAATGTTTCCATTGTAAGCCCCGGGCCAAATGCCACTCCAAAGATCTTTGCCGGTTGGGGGGTATGCTGCAGCTCTGCTAATATATCCTTTAGTATAAATAAAATAGTTGCGGATGACATGTTACCATAATCTTCCAGCACTTTACGGGAAAAGCACAGGTCATTGGCGTCCAGCTCCAGCTGGTGCTCAATTTCGTCCAGGATCTTACGGCCGCCGGGGTGTACGCACCAATGGGTAATATCCTGCTGGTTAATGTTGCTCTTTTGCAGGGCTTCCTGTACCAGCCCGCTGATATCTTCTTTAATAAGATGCGGGATATAGCTGCTCAGCGACATCAGGAAACCTTTGTTGCTGATGCCCCAGGCCATATCCAGCTTGCCTTTAAAGGCTATGTTGGCGCAAAAGCCATCAATGCTCAGCGCTGGTTTGCTGCCTGTGGCAGTACCCGCAGGCTGGTTAGCCATCAGCACCGCTGCGCTGCCATCGGCAAACAGCAGGGCGCTGGCAGCATTATCCGGCGTATAGTCCTGCTGAAAATGCAGGGTACACAGCTCTGTAGCTACGATCATTACTTTGGCCTGCGGTTCCGTATCGCAGATCATCTTCCCTAACTTTAACGCATGTACGGCGGCGTAGCAGCCCATAAAGTTTACGGATGTACGAAAAATACCGGGCGACAGCTGCAGCGCTTCTATGATCTCAAGGTCCAGGCCGGGTGCGCTCATGCCGGTACAGCTTACGGTAATAAGATGGGTAACGGCTGTTACCTCCATAACCCCTTCCATACACTGTTCTATGGCTTGCAGTGACAGGGGCAGGGCCTCCTGTTTATACAGGGCCATACGCTTATCTACCGTCAGTAAGGTGCCGTTGGCGCTAACAGCAGCGGTTTGGGTAACGGTCCATTCTTCCTCCGGCAGGCTATAATCCGGTAATACGGAATAGCGGGTTTGAATACCGCTGTGCCGGTATAAAAAAGACAGCTTACGCTTATCGGTTTCATCCAGCTGGTGTACCTGTTGCATAAAACGCAGGATGTCATCCTGCTGGTGACGATAAGCGGGTACCGCTGTGCCTATGGAAATGATTTCAGCCAAAATGATGCAGAATTAGTAATACAATGAAAGCCATGTTAGTACAGGTACCTGCCAATACGTTCATTTGCATGGTACGCTTAAAGTCCGCCCTGGAAGCATCCTTCCACACCTGTATGAGCCAGCGTATGAAAAAGAGGATAACGGGGATGAAAAATAGCTGCAATATCACAAAGTGACGAAGCTGCTGTTGTTGTTGATAATGAACAAACAACAGGCCAAAGGCAATGGCATACATGCCGGCGCAGAACAAAAAAGTGCCACGCCTGCCCAGCTTCATGCTTAAGGTGGTTACCTGGTCCTTTGCATCTGCCTCATGCTGGTACACCTGTGTAATGGGATAGAAGCCGCCTATGAGGAAGGCTGCTGCTATGGCCGGTATCCAGGGAAAGGGCAGATCACTGTTCACTGCGGAACCATAATACACCATACAGAATACCAGTGCGCCCTGGTTCAGAATCACGGTCAGGTAACCGATGACCGGGAAACGTTTTAAACGGATGCGCCGGTTACTATAAGCCCGGGAGCAAAGGATATAACAACCTAAAGCCACTGCAAACCAGGGAGATACGAGGAATGATAGTAGAAAAGCTGCTACATCCATCCACACTGTTACATAAAACAGCTGCCGGGTAGGCTGCATGGGTTTGGCCACACCGCCAATGCTGCCTTCATCCCGGTCCATATAGCTGTTATAACCATTACTGGAGGGGTATAACAGCACATGCAGCAGTATAAAGATCAGGATGGCTTTGGGCCAGTTAATAGCTGGTACAAAGCTCAGCGCAAACCAGTACACCGGCATGAGGAAGTAGGAGAAAGGAAAACGCAGCAATTGTATTGTGGAGGGTTGTAGCATGCAGGGCGCTTATTTTTTTACGGGTACCGATATATCTACTTTAAAATCGCTACCCAGGATGAAACTGGAACCGCCTACCTTATAGTCTTCCCGGTTCACTTCTATGTTTGCGGTGAACAGGCCGCCACTGGCGGTTTTGCTGTAGTTAAAGGGCAGACTGATCTCTTTTTTAACCCCGCGTATTTCCAGGGTGCCGGTGGCCGTATACCCTTTGTCAGATTTTTTAATAGCGCTGGAAGTAAAGCGGATCAGGGGAAACTTATCGGCATACAGGTATTTTTCGCCTTTGGCGTGTTTGTTCTTTAAACCGTTGCCGGTATTTATAGAGGCTGTGCTCACGGTTACATTAAACTTTGAGCCCGGGAGGTCATTCTCGTCAAAAATAATGTCCCCTTTTAAACCTGTGAAGGTGCCCGAAGCGCCTTTGCCATCAAATTTAATGGTGTAGCCATCTGCAATTTTCCAGCTGGTGGCAACATACGTGAAGGCGGATGCTACAAAAAATATTGCAGCCGTCAGCGTGACAGTAAATCTTTTCATTGTGCTCTGATTAAACGGCAAATAGTGCCCCTGAATGAATATAACAAAAAAACCGTGTTACTTGTTTTTGCGTTTCTTCGACGCCTTTTCTGCTTCCATTTCTTCTGCGGTTTGTGGGCGCATCAGGTTCTTTTTCCGCTGATCCTGCGGCTGCTGCAGCGGAAACTTGCCCTGGGGCAGGGCGTCGTGAAACACTTTTTCTATATGTACCCATTTTCCTCCTTTCCATTTAAACCCTTCATAATCCAGGTCAGGTACATATGTATACGGTTTTCCCGGCTCATTGGTTGCCGATACCAGATGATCAAATACGATCATATCCATTTCGGGGTTATAACTGAGGCTGATGGTGGCTTTTTTACTGTATTCTATAATGAAGCGTTTGCGGGTAGGCTTAGGGACGGTGTCTTCTGCGTAGCTAAAGAAAGGCCCGCCAAATACGGGTTTGCCGTTCTTAAACTGCAGCATATCCACCAGTTTTTTAGTGCTGCGCAGGTTATTGGCGTCGTAGCCAAATAACGTATAGTATTCACTGTTAAAGAAATGCTGCTGTACTATTTTATAATAGAGGCAGCCGTACCAGGCTTTGTTATCGCCTACGGTATCTACATTGGAGGTATAGTCCGAATTATCAAAAAGAGGGAACAGCTTCAGCTGCCCGTTCTTACTGTTCATTTGTATGGCGCCGTAGTGGCGGTAAAAACCATTATCGTTCTCAAGGCCCCAGGTAAAAATGCGGAAGGTGCTATCCTGCGGGTATTGTATGCTGATGCTTTGCAGGGAATCAAAGGGGAACTCAAAAGAGTAGGGCGCTTTAAGCGCGCGCACCAGCTGCGGTATGAACTGGTCGCTGGCCCGCTGGCGTATGTCTTCTGTTTTACCGTTTAAAATAGTATCAGCTACCCGCTGCAGGGAATCCTGCTGTTTTGCGAGCAGGGTACTGTCTGCCGGGCGCAGGTGCTGCGCCTTTGCGGCTATACAGGTGAAGAGCCCTATTAGCAGGAGGCAAACTGATTGAGCAAAAAGCTTAAAGCAGAAAGCAAAAAGCTTAATGCCGTTTGATGGAGCAAAAAGCTTAAAGCAGAAAGCTAAAAGCTTAATGCCGTTTGTTTTATGTGTAATGTGCTGAATGTTTAACGCTGCCTGCATTCTGTTCAATTGCTGTATGTTTAACGCTATGTGCAGTATTTTTGTTATGTGTTCCTGGGAAAAGCCTAAAGCGCAAAGCTGAAAGCTTAATGCTGTTTGTTTTATTCCATATGCTTAAGGCTTTTAGCCTTCGGCTTTGTGCTTTACGCTTTATGCTTTCGGCTTTACACCTTCCGCAAGTGCATGTATTTCAGCGGCCAGGCGGCTCCAGGAGTATTTTTGTTTTTCTTCCTGTACGCCGGCTGTCATAGCAGCTTCCCGGTCCTCTACATAATACTTTTCTACGGCAGCTGCAATGGAGGCCGGTTCCGGCTCACAAATGAAGCCTACTTTGCCATCCGGGATGGTTTCTGCCAGCCCGCCCACATTGGTCACCACCATGGGCTTTTCAAAGTGGTAGGCTATCTGTGAAATGCCGCTCTGGGTGGCGCTTTTATACGGCTGTACCACCAGGTCGGCCGCACGGAAATAATACTTTACATCGTCGTTGGGAATGAAGTCGGTATGCAGCAGCACCTTATCGCCCAGCTGGTGTTGTGCGATCAGCTGATGATAGGGGGCGGCATCTTCATAAAACTCCCCGGCTACTATTAAATGAATGTCCAGCTTACGCAGGCGTTCATCTGCCATAGCCTGCAGTAAAAGGTCCAGCCCTTTGTAGGGGCGTATGAAGCCAAAGAACAGGATGTACCGTTTACCGGCATCCAGCTTCAGGTGAGCCCTGGCAGCGGATTTAGGTATTAATTCCCCATAGCTGTCGTAAATAGGATGGGGGATGAGCGATGCCTTTTTTACGGGCTCAAACTGCCGCAGGTCGTTGATCACAGACTGGCTCATGGCTACAAATACATCCACCGGTTTCAGGAAGTAGCGGGTAAAGGCTACATCGCCGAACCTTTTTTCATGCGGTACTACGTTATCCAGCATACCCACTATACGGATATTGCTGCCTTTTTTAGCGATGCGTAATATAGTGCCCAGGCAGGGCCCCATAATGGGCAGCCAGTATCTTACAATAATAATGTCAGGATTGAAGCGGCGTATTTTGCGGCCGGTGATCCACCAGTTCAGCGGATTAACAGAGTTTACGATACGGCGGATCCGCAGGTGTGCGGGCGGAGGATCTGTTGAATACTGGCTTTTGCCGGGGAACATGAAACCAGGATACTGTACGGTGAAGGTCCAGATATCTACATCGTCTGTTTGCTGCAGCTCTTCGGCCAGCCTTTCGTTATAAGCTGCCAGGCCGCCCCGGAAGGGGTAGGCGGTGCCGAGTATGAGGATCTTCGATTTATTCAAAGCTTACAATTATCAATTACGAATTACGCTTAACGCCGAATGCTTAACGCTGATTATGTCAGGTTTGTTGAGCGCGGATATACGGGCGGCTACATTGGCGTTCGGCGTTCAGCATTTTGCATTCAGCCCCAATTCGTAATTATTTTCAACTAATTTTTTCTTCAATGAGGTATGTATTCCGTTCCGGAGCATTGCGGGCTACAAGCTCGCCAATAAAACCGGTGAGGAAGAGCTGTGAACCTATGATCATGAACAGGATGGCCAGGTAAAAGATAGGCCGGTCCGTCATGTTGTACCGGTCAAAAGCAATTTTGGCAAAGCCCAGGTAAAAGGCAATCCCAAAACCTAAGAGGAAGAACACGGTGCCCAGCGCGCCAAACAGGTGCATAGGGCGTTTCCCAAACTTACCGATGAACATAATGGAGGCCAGGTCCAGGAAACCATTAATAAAACGTTCCAGTCCAAACTTGGTAACACCGTATTTGCGGGCGCGGTGCTCTACAGGCTTTTCGCCTATCTTGCTAAAGCCGGCCCATTTGGCGATCACGGGTATATAGCGGTGCATTTCTCCATACACCTCAATAGACTTCACCACTTTTTTGCGGTAGGATTTCAGGCCGCAGTTCATATCGTGCAGCGCTACTCCGCTCATTTTTGTGGTGGTCCAGTTATAGAGCTTACTGGGCAGGTTTTTGGTGAGTGCGTTATCGTAGCGTTTCTTTTTCCAGCCGCTTACCAGGTCGTAGCCATCCTCCACTATCATGCGATACAGTTCCGGCACTTCATCGGGGCTATCCTGTAGGTCGGCATCCATGGTAATGATCACATTGCCCTGTGCTGCGCGGAAGCCTTCATTCAAGGCGGCGGACTTGCCATAGTTACGGCGGAAGCGGATGGCTTTAATATGCTGCGGGTCGGCGGCTGCCAGGCGCTGTATCACTTCCCAGGAGCTATCCGTGCTACCGTCGTCCACCATCCATATGTCGTAGGTGAAGTTGTTTTCCTGCATCACACGATCAATCCAGGCAACAAGTTCCGGCAAAGATTCTTCTTCGTTTTTTAATGGAACGATAACGGATATGTCTAAACTCATAGTCTGGATATTTTTTAATTACGCTGAACGCCGAATGCTGAATGCTTTACGCTAATGCAGCGGGGCGGTAGGTCCGCACCCGGACATAACATAATCAGCGTTAAGCATCAGGCGTTCAGCGTTCAGCGTATTCCTATAACTGCGGCTGTTGTACGTTCGGGTTCTTTTTGGCTACGGCTGCACCTATAAGGGATGCAATGGCGCCAAAGAACAGGGTACCGAAAATACCGCCGGCTAATACAAATACCATGAACATCTTACTGGTCATGGCAATGGCTTTTTCTATCACATCATCTGACTGTCCCTGTTTTTCCATCTGCCTGCGGGCCTCCTCCAGCGCCTTTTCCTTAATATCCGGGAAAATAAGGATGAACACCACGGAGAACAGCACGGTAACCAGTGCTATAAGGGACGTGGTTTTGAACCCGTTTGCAAAAACGTTGCCAAAGGTCACATTCCCGTCATTCAGCTTTGCAAATTGGGTGCAGGTAAAAATAACGCCAACAAATATTACAACCGTGCTTACCCATTTTACCCAACTCTCTGTGCTGAGGTTCAGCACATAAAAAAGTACAGATAACAGAATAAGGATTGCGCTGATAACCAATCCATACTGAAGATGGTTGCTTTTGTGCATAGTAGTAAGGTTTATAAGGATTAAGAAAACAGTACCTGATTATTATTGATAACCGCTTTCACTTTGCCTGTTAACTCCGCGCCAATATACGGTGAATTTTTAGACCGGGAAGCAATATCCGCGCTGGTGAACGTCCAGTTGGTATCCGGTTCAAATACAGTGAGGTTTTCCAGCTCTCCTTTATTAAATTCCGGTATGGGAAGGTTAAAGATGCGGCGTGGGTTTATGGTGAGCATTTGTATAAGCTGTGGCAGGGGCAGCTGGGGAATATGTCTACGGATCGCCCCAAAGCAGGTCTCTAATCCTATCATTCCATTCTTTGCATATTCAAATTCCAGCTGTTTGGCATCCCAGTCCTGCGGTTGGTGGTGGGTGGCAAAACAATCCACCACGCCATTCACCACGGCCTCTTTCAGCGCGGCAACATCTTCTTCGCTGCGCAGGGGCGGGTTTACTTTAAGATGGGTATCGTAGTTCCGGAGGTCTGCGTCTGTAAAAGAGAGGTGATAAGGTGTAACGGAGCAGGTAACCTTTATACCTTCTTCCTTTGCCTGGGCAATGAGCGCTATACCTTTGGCAGTGCTTACGCCGGTAATGTGCAGCTTAGAACCGGTATACCGTGCCAGCTCGAGGTCGCGCTGAATGATCAGCTCTTCGGCCAGGGCGGGTTTGCCGGGCATGCCCAGCTGGGTGGAGTGGATGCCTTCGTGCATAAGGCCATGGGCGGAGATGCTCTGATCATCCGGCAGCTGTATAATGGTGCCATCAAAGGCTTTTACATATTGCAGGGCTTTCAGCAGCAGGCCGGGGGATTGTACGGGCTTAATACCGTCGGAAAAGGCAGCGGCGCCGGCTTCCTGCATCTCGTACATTTCCGCCAGAGAGGTGCCTTCCAGGTTTTTGGTAATGGCGCCTATGGGCAGCACCTGTACAGGGCCACGGCTGGTATTGCTGAGCACATAGCTGATCTGCGGTTTAGTGTGCAGGGCGGGCTGGGTATTGGGCACTATCATTACCGTGGTAAAACCGCCCCTGGCTGCTGCCAGTGAACCGGTTTGCAGGTCTTCCTTATGCTCCTGGCCGGGATCGCAGAAATGGGCAAAAACGTCCATCCAGCCCATAGATACGTGGAGGTTATTGCCTGTAATGATTGTTACATTATCCGCCTTAATTTCTGCGGCTACCTTGCTCACCCTGCCATCTGCTACTAAAATGTCCATCGGCTGCCCTGAGAAAGGATCATTCGGGGCGATAACGACTGCTTTTTTAATTAATATCTGCATGCTGTAAAATAAAACCTGGCTGTAAGAATAATGCTTGTCCAAAAAAGTGCAGGGCAAAAATAGGAAAATTACGAATTGTCAATTACGAATTACGAATTAATGCAGCGAAGGATCGGGCAGAGGGATATTTAAGTATTACGAATTAAGAATATTTTGAAGCATTTCCAACAATTCGTAATTGAATAATTCGTAATTCAATTACACCAGCCGCTCCCGCATTTCAAGGGTGGGCAGGGCGCAGGCCTGCCTGCGTACCAGCTGGTGGCGGCGCCGGGCTATCCAGTTATATACCGGGTTGCTGATAAAAGCGGGAATGCAGCTTAGCAGCCAGCCGGCCAGGCCGAACGGCTGCCGGCACCCGCGCAGAATACGGGCTATGGCAGCCGTCCGGGTATATGCTTTGCCATGCTGCACCAGGTAAATGGTACCGGCGTCTGTACCGGTGGCCAGGGGCAGCCCATGCTGCCGGGCCAGGGCCTGAAAACAGGCGCTTTGCTGGTCGCAGAGGCGGAAATGTACCCGGTCCATGCGGATAACCCAGCGTATAAAGCCGTTGCAAAAGGCACAGCTCCCATCGAATAATATGATCTTATCTGCCTGCATATACCTGCGGTTCAGGATGAAATTCCGCAAAGGTAGGTAATTTCCACTTGGCTTTCCGGTTTATGCGGCTTATCAGCTTATTCAGGAAGGCCTGCCATTCCTCATCTTTAAAAAAGAAGCCATAGGTCATGATGAAAATGATCTCGAACCCATAGATCATCATAAACACATAAATACCCAGGTGCAGGGCAATGCCACAGAGCACTACAGCAAGGCGGGTCTTTTTAAACCATACCAGCACAGGGAAGTACACTTCCACGATCAGGGTAAAATATGTGGAGATGGTAACGAATACGCCGTTCTTGGCCAGGAAATCGTTCCAGGGCGTACCCTTGAAACGGCCAATGCTAAAAGTATAATAAGTGGCCACACCATTGAACCATACCTCGGCATGGATCTTATGCCAGGCCGACCAGAAATAGATCATACAAAAGTGCAGGGTAATGGCCCGCACACACAGGTTGCTGCCTAGGTTCGACAGCTGCCGCAATGTTTGGTTCTTAAACTGCCCGGCTTTGATGCTGAAGTACTGGTAGCTGTCGGCAAAAACCATGTACAGCATAATAAACTTCATCAGGTTATCGCCGCCATTCAGCACCAGGTTGCACATGCGCTGCAGGGTTTCATAACAAAGGAACAGCAGCAGGGCGGTAAAATGTTTCCCTATACCAAACAGGTATAATACAATGATCAGCAGGTAGGCGGTAATGAACCACTGGTAATGCTCCCGCAAAAAATGGGTGGGGATGCCCAGCAGCTCTGTAATAAAGGTAGGTACCGGCGATACAAAGGAATTGGCGCCATACAGGATATCCAGGTAGGCCCACTGGAAAAGGATGGTTTTAATTAAATGAAAACAAACAAAGATGCGGAATACCGCGAGGTAAAAGGAATAGCGGTTCTTTTCCTCTAAACTGAGCAGGTATTTAAACAGTGCCATGGTGTACGGTTTTAGCGGTTAAGGGTAACATAATCGCTGATAAAATAAGCTTCTTCGCGGCGGGGTTTGGTGCTGAACCGGTCGGCAAATTTGGGTAGCATTACGTGGGAGAGGATGAGGCGTACTTCATGCCGGGCTGTATCCAGCCGGTTCTTTTGCGCTACAATAGCTGCGTAGTTCCGCAGGGTTTGAAAGCTGATGCCATGCTGGATGGTTTCCCGCAGTATATGCTCACCGCTGGTATCTGTTGCGCTTTTCCCGGCTTGTTTGTTCCGGTAGATGAGGTCCTGGCGCATATCGTGCAGGTCATCGCCAATGCCGGTCATGCTGCCGGAAAGCAGGTAGTCTACAATATCCTCATGCCAGTTAAAGGGCGCTTTCTGTTGTTTGAGGGTTACAATCGGTTCCATTACCTCAAAGGTTTTGGTTTGGCGCGTAAGCTTATCACGGAACTCATAGTACAGGCGCTCATCATAATTAGGGGGCGGTGCAAAGAAGCCCCAGCGCTGGAACAGCCATTGCTGGAACACCTGCTGCTGGTGATAGAACTGCAGGCTTACATAATTATCCGGCATGGTGAATAAGAAGGTGGCTGCAAAATAGCTGATGAATGCCAGGTATATAATCGGGCGTAAAATATTCATGGCTGAAGGTTTGAAGGGTTGAAGCGGGATAGTGTAAAATATAAGGGTTAAGAGAAGGCTGAATAGCGGGCATAGCTTGCCCAGCCCGGTTCTTCAGCCTTCTGCTTCAACCTTCAAAGTTTACACTACTAACTAAAACTGTGATTAATCGAGGCTGTTCAATTTGTTCTGCACTTGCTGTGCAGGTTTCAGAATACCTCCGCCCGGCTGGGTGATAATGGTAGCATTTGCAGTAGCGGTCAGCAGGTCCGTTTGGGTAATGTAACGGGTAGCTGTAATAAGACGGGTGTACGGCAGGGGCACTACATAAATAGTGGGTACCGGGGTCAGGTAAGCAGCAGCTTTTGCGCCGCTTACATTCTGAGCATCGGCCAGCTGCAGGTTAGTGGCCTGGTTGCTGCCTAATAAGGCAGGTGCGCTGGTGTGGCTGAAACTGGACAGGGTAACAGTAGTAACTGCCAGGCAGGCAACAATGGCTGTTTTTGCATTGAAAATGCGGATCATGACGTTTAAGTTTTTGAGGTTATTGAAATGAAGAAATCAACAATGGGTTACTAGCGTTGCGCAATGGCAGACATTGCTGCAATCGGTTAGTAGGTGTGCTCATGCTGTTTGGGCTGATCCTCTGTGTAAGTGCGATTTTTGGGGTGTAACAAGAAGAACAGAACAACAAAAGATCTGCTGTAGATCGGGTGTAAAGTTGAACATTAAAATTATTCCTGCCAATAGCGTGCGTGTTTAATTTATTCCTAATTTTATTGTACGATTTAGTTTGTTTGTTTTTTAACTGTTAACCTCAAAAATTGTTGTACCCCATGATCTCGGACACTATCAGAAAGCTCCGTATGGAGCGAAGTTTCACCCAGGAGTATGTAGCCCTGGAGCTGGGCATTTCACAGAATGCTTATTGTAAGATTGAGAACGGGCAGGTTCAATTAACTATTGACCGCTTGCAGAAAATTGCGGCTATTTTAGATACGCCGCTGCCCCTGTTATTTAACTATCAAACGGAGCCTGAAGAAAAAGACAGCGCTTTACCATTTTGCCAGGATGTTATTGTGCTATTGCAGGAGGAGCTGCAGGCCAAGCAAAAAGTAGTGGACGATTTGTTAGGGATCATTAAGGTAATGCAGGGCAGCCCCGGGTAATTTGATCCTTTTTCTGCAGGCGCCGTCCTGTATATGCTTCTTTAGTTGTTCTGTTGGCGTCCGTTTGTGTTAGCCGCGTGGCGGAGCTATGCAGGAAGGTTAGTACAATATCATCACTTTTTTCTGCAGCTGAAAACTATCATTACTCACATCTTCCTCATAATAATATACAGTATCATTTTCCAATACAATCTTTTTTTGCAGGTCTTCATCGCTTACACGCTCGCATCCAGTTAATGTCAGCCATGGTTTTCCAATTTCTTTCCACTTATTGTTTGCATATGTCCAGGTGCTCATATGGTAAGTGCAGCCATGGTGTGGTTCCTGAAAAAGGGAAATGTCATCACGGCCGTCTTTATTCAGATCTCCTTCATTGATCAGTCTCATTGCGCCATAGCTGGCGTATAACGGGGTTATGCTATCTGAAGAAAAACGTACAATGTATTCATTCTGGCCATCTTCTTCGTCGCTGTGATCTTTAAATAATACCCCGTAGGCGGTATCCATTATCTGATCGCCATTAAAATCGTCATAAGCAATAGCGGTATCCGGCATTGCCTGTATAAGCTGTGTGTAAGCTTGTTGAACGGCGGGAAGGGGCGTGGCAGCGGTGGTATCCACTGTTTGTTTATGATCTGTGGTAACAGGCGCATGGCAGCCCAAGAGGTAAAGGGGCAGGATAAATAGTATATATTTCATAGCTGGGACAAAAATGTGATAAAACGGTAAATAAAAAAATAGACCAGAGATGTTATTAAAATGCCCATTTACCTATTATTTAAAATATTTTATGTTTTACGTAAAAAATTAAATGTTTTGCGTACATTTGGATCGAAACAAAATTTCATCCTTTATGAACCGGATCATTATTCGCGGGTTGTATATCCTTACCAACATTGTATGGTACCTGTTCTGGGTATTCCTGGTTATTATTGTTATTGGCATCTGCATTAAAATGTTCACCACCCATAAGCTGGAATGGGACGTACCTGTTACCATAAATGCCGCTAAACACCTGCCTGTTACGGGTATGGATACGGCGCAGGCGCAGGTATCTTCCCTGCGGGATGTAGAAGGTTTAATGAAGTTCAAAGTGCAGCTTACCCCGCTGTTATCTGCTATCGTGGTTGTGTTCTTTTCTTTATCTATGTTCCTGTTCGGCAGTGTGCTTTACAACACCCGCCGTATTTTTCAATCGCTGAAAGCGGAAGTGCCTTTTAACCTGGAAAATGTAAAGCGCCTGCGTTATATTGGCCTGTTTGTAATTGCTATGGCGGTTATCAATTTTATAGATGCGTTTGTAAAGAATGCACTGTTCAAAGTTCAGCTGCAGCAGGCAGGAGGCATCTACCATATAAAAATAGTGCTGGGTTTCTGGCCGGTTATTACAGGGCTTATTATCCTGGTGCTGTCAGAAGTTTTCCGGAAAGGCTACCAGTTAAAAGTGGATAACGAATCTTTTGTATAATGGCGATCATCATAAACCTGGATGTGCAGATGGCAAAGAACAAGATCTCTTTAACAGAGCTGGCACAGAAAGTAGACATTTCCCTTACGAACCTGTCTTTGCTGAAAACCGGCAAGGTAAAAGGGATCCGTTTTGACACGCTGGAGGCCTTATGCAGGATCCTGAAATGTAAACCCGGTGATATACTGGATATTACAGACGCAGAATAATTGCCGTACTGGTGTTAACGTTAGTGATTCCATACAATTAAGCTGTCGTCCGGCACATCATATTCATATACCTGGTGCGTAAGCGTATCTATGTACAACCAGCCGTCTGTAATAAAGCGTTTCCCATAATCATCTTCATAATCATGGCCCAGGTGGCATACCATGTATTTTGCGCTGTCGGTATCCAGCAGCTGGTCCCATAACCAGGCAATGGAGCTGTCTTTGGCGGCATTTTGTACGGCAGTATTATCTGTCAGGGAAATGTATTGTGTAACCAGCACATCGGCCCAGCTTAATCTTTCGCGCATGGCGCTGTCTATTTCAACAGAGCGGTTCTCTTTACCGGCTGGTGAAAAAGTCCGGTAAGCAGTATCGGCCTGCACAAAAGTGGCGCTGTCGGAGTTATCGGCTGTAGTGGTGCCGGCGTTGTCCGGAGCAGAGGAACAACCCGCAAAAGCGAATGCGCAAAACAAAGCGGCAAGGGATCTTTTCATAGGGCATGAAATAATTGCCAACAAATATAATTAAAAGATCCGTTGGCGGATAGCAGCCATAAAAGGCTCCCGGAATTTTTCGCTTACGGGTATTTGTTTGTCGCCTATGAAAATATGATTGTCCTGGATCTTGTCCAGCTGTGCAATGTTCACAATATAGGAATGGTGTACGCGTATGAAAGGGTGGGAGAGCTGTTCCTCAATATCTTTCAGGCGGCGGTACACCAGCAATTGCTCGCTGCTGGTTACCAGCCGTACATACTCTTTTTCGCCTTCAAAATAGAGAATGTTGTGCAGCAGCAGCTTGTGAAATGTTTTGCCGGATTTAATGAAAAAATATTCTTCTGTTGCAGGTGCGGACGGGGGAACGGTTACGCCCCGGTCTTTTAAATGGAAATGGGTTTCTATTTTTTGTACAGCAGCGTAAAAACGTTTTAATGTAATGGGTTTCAGCAGGTAATCCAGCGTGGTATATCCGTAGCTGTCTGCCGCATATTCTGAATAAGCGGTGGTGAATACAATATGGGTGGTTTTGGGCAGCAGGCCGGCCAGCTCCATGCCGGTAAGCTGTGGCATGTTAATGTCCAGGAAAATAAAATCTACGGTTTGCTCTTTCAGAAAGGCCAGCGCTTCCAGCGCATCGTAACACTTGGCCAGCAGCTGCCATTCTGTGGTTTGGCGAATGAACATTTCCAGCAGGTTCACGGCATTGGGCTCATCGTCTATAATAATACAGCGCAGGTTCATTGTAACGGAATTTTCAGGGATGCATTAAAATATTTACCTGCCGGCTGGGCGCTGAGCTCATAATTGCTGCCAAATAATAACGACAGCCTTTTGTGCAGGTTGCGGATGCCAAAGCCACTTTGCCCGGTTACGGTTTGTTTATCGTGCAGCAGGTTCTGGGTTTGAAAAAGCAGGTACCCGTTCTCCTGTACCAGTGAAATGGTAACGGCATTTTCCGGATTGGATTTATCGATACCGTGTTTGAAAATATTCTCTACAAAGGTCATTAATAACATTGGCGGAATGCTGGCCTCTTTGCGGCAGTTCTGAATAAAGGTAATGGATATCTCGTGCCGGATACGGATCCTTTCCAGGGCAATATAATTTTCAAGGAACTGGATCTCTGTGCCCAGGGTTACTTCTTCCCGGGGGCTTTCATCCACAAAGTACCGCATGATCTCTGACAGGCGTTCAATGAGCATGGCAGTGCGGGGCGCTTCCTTATAGGCTTCGTAATAAATGTTGTTAAGGGTATTAAACAGGAAATGCGGCTGCACCTGTGATTTCAGAAGGTTCAGCTCTGCCAGGCTTTTTTCGGCAATCATTTCCTCTGCCTGCCGTTTCAGCTTAAAATAGTCCAGCGCAAAACGGAATATAAAGCTCAGCACATAGATCACTACACAGGCGGCGCTTACATAAATAATGCTTTTAGTAGTAATGGGCAGGTACTCTTTTGAAAAGTATTGATTGTAGATGTATTGGGAAAGATAGCTGCGGGCAATGCCTATCAGCGCAAGAAAAAAAACAGATGCCAGCACATAAGGCATTAACTGTCCTCTTTTATAAAACACCGGTAACAGGAAATGGATGTTGCCATAGATTATAATGGCATAGAACGCAGTGCTGATGGCGGTAAAGGCGCCTGCCTGCACCACGCCATCCATTGGCAGCATGGAAATGAAATTGATCAGGAACACAAAACCCCAGAGCAGCCATTGCAGCTGCACGGGGCTAGCCTGGCCGGAAAATATCTTCATAATTAAAGGTACAAAGATTTTAAGGCTGCCTGCCACCTGTTTTCAACCGTTCACCCGTAAAATTCAACCGTTGCCGTTATTGAACGCTATGCGGGTACGGCTAAAGTATGTGCGTGAATAATTGAATTGATTTTTATAAGCAGCAGCGGCGGCAGACATTTGTTTTATTATTCCAATACAACAGCTATGAAAAATAACATTGTTATCGGCATTTTAATATTGATCACCATTATGGCCGGTGTACTGGCGCCCCTGGTGCTGGATGCGCAGGCTACTGATACGGTGGCGCCGGGCAGCCGGATCCTGAACACCCGTTTGCTGAAACCCGGGCTGCGCCAGTACCTGGTGTATTACCAGCATCCGCAAGCCCCTAAAATGTTGCGGTGCTGGTACTGGCTGCGCGATATTAAAACAGCTACCCGTAACGGGGAGCCGGTATTCACCATCAGCCAGCACTGGTATGGCGCTGATACTACCAGTTACCGGGCTTACTTTTCTGTGAACAGCGCAAAGGATTTTACACCCGTCTACCACCAGGAAACAGCCAAAAGTGGCCTGGCAGCCTATAACTGGGGAACAGCCGGTATTAGCGGCGCAGATACGGTGGCAGATAATTCAAAGAAAGGATTTACCCTGCAGTTTGACCGGCCCAACTTTAACTGGAACCTGGATGTGGAAACTTTTGAAATGCTGCCATTAGCTGCGGGTAAAACATTTGCCATTAACTTTTATGATGCCGGTTTGGACCTTCCTGAATTCGTGATCTATAAAGTAAGCGGCATCGAAGCGCTTACCACGCTGGATAACAAAAGCGTGGATTGCTGGAAGCTGGTGACCACCGGTAACAATAAAGGTGTTGACTATACGCAAACTTTCTGGATCAGTAAAAAGGAGCATGAATTTTTGAAAGAGGAAGATGTGTATGGCGGCATGTACCGCTGTAAAGTAAAGCTGCCGGCCTTTATGCCGGATGTACTGACACATTTTTAAACCCCTTGTAAAATGATCACCTGTATGAAATATACTTTTCTGCCAGTGGTATTTATACTGGGTAGCTTGTTCCTTGCGCAGGTTTTGCCGGAAGAAACACCGGTGAATAATAAGAGCGAGGTATTTGTGCTGGCTACCTTATACCGCCGCCATAACAGCACACCGGTGTATAACCTGGATACGCTGAAAAGAATCATTAGCGCCATTGATCCGCAGGTATTTGTGCTGGATGTAAACCCGAAGGAATTAAAGGAGCAGAAAGTGTATCCGTCCAAGATAGAGTATCCCGGTGTAATATTCCCGCTGGTAAATGAAATGCAACGCCCGGCTTACGCTGCAGAGCCACCGGAGCCTGTTTTTACGGAAATAGTGCAGGCTGTGATCAAAGCACATAAAGAGTTTGACAGCACCCGGGCTGATGCCTCCCGCTCACTGCAACAATATACCGGCAGCCTGTTTAATGTACTGAAAATAGTATGGCAAACACCTGCT
Source organism: Chitinophaga rupis (assembly GCF_900109685.1). Lineage (GTDB taxonomy): Bacteria > Bacteroidota > Bacteroidia > Chitinophagales > Chitinophagaceae > Chitinophaga > Chitinophaga rupis. The sequence continues at coordinate 47,957 of NZ_FOBB01000008.1, forward strand.
GATGTGAACGGGCAGCGTACCGATAAAGCGCTGGCGGGCAAACGCGCGCTGGAAGACCAGCTTATAGGGCCGGTAGATATAGACGGCGACCGGCGCTGGACGCAGAACATTGTAAATGTAACGCTGCAGGCGGCCAACGCGCACCCCGGCAAACGTATACTGGTATTAATAGGAATAGAGAACTGCCATGGCGTGCGGGCCGCCTTGCGCGCACAGAACGGGATACAACTTGTTGATATGGAACAGTGGCTGCGCCGTCAATAACGGTAACCCATATACTGTAATGTACCATCCTTCCGCCGGAAGGGGAGCTGCGAGGCTCCCTTTTTCATTTCGTATAAATATATGACATTAAAATGTTATGTATTTTACGGCTATCGGTGGTAACTTGCAGGCCTATTCCTATACGAACTAAAATAGCTATGAAATTTTCAAAACTCCTTTTGTCCGCAGCCATGGCTGCTGCGTTTGTTGCCTGTAGTAAAGATGAAACCACGCCTGAAGGTGGAAACAATTCCGGTGAGATCCTGGGTACTTATGATTTTGTTGGTATGAAGGTTACCAGCAAAAGTACCGCTACGGATAATTCCTCAACAGATAAAACGATCACCTATAGCTCTTACAACAGTAAAGAAAACCAGGGAACGGTTGTTTTTGATGCCAGCAAAGTGGTTTCCAGCAATTTTGCCTACACCGTTGATACTACCGTTAAGGCCGAAATTTATACAGAAGGAGAAGAAATGCAAACCATTGAGATACCTTTCATGTTTAAGGCTCCGGCATCCGGCAGTACTGCTGCCTATAAAATGAAGGGAACGGATTCTATTTACTTTGAAAAGGGCTTCATTAGTCTGCCGGACAATTCGGGTACTGCACCTACTACGCCTAACACGGCAAAAGTGACCTGGGTAGGTGATACGCTGGTCCTGTACAGCGCAATTGCCTATACCTCCTCACAACAGGCTTCAGGTATTACTTTCACCACCCTTATGACGGCTACCCAGGAAGTAAAGCTGAAGAAAAGAAAATAACTCTCTCGATTGCGTATTCTAATAAACAAGGGCGTGCTGTCTTCAGCCGCCCTTCCTCTTTTAACGCCCCCTGGGCACATCTGTAGGCTCCCGCAAGCTCACGGCGTTTTTAGTGGGAAAATTAGCCGGTACCGGGTAGCTAACCTTACCGCTGCCCAGCCATTCCGCCACGCGGATCATAGTGGTTTCAAAGCCAATGCAGCGATAGCTGAGCGGGTACACATCACCCTTCCATAAATGTCCCATGCTGGAATTATATACCCGGCCTTTTCCATACTTTACCACCCACTCCACCGGCCATGTTTTGTTGCTGATACTATCGTATGCAGCAGAGAGCACGGTAATGTACTCTGCAGGGCCGCGCGGGTAGCGGTACAGCTCCATGGAAGCGGTTTTCCATTCATCCGGAAAACCTTTGTTAATGGGATGGCGTTGCAGAATGTGGATCACCGCATCAAAGCGGTCGCCATGGTTGGTGGCATCTCCCTGGCCGGGTGGCAGGCGCTGTATATGACCATTGGGATCAATAATGAGCGCAATGCCGGTTGTTTTAGGACGCCATCCCAGGCCTATCATTTTATCATACTCCTTCCAGTGCGGGAATGCATTGTTGCCGGAATGCAGGATGTATAAGCCGCCGCCAGCCTTTACATATTGCTCCAGCTCTATTTCAACAGCGCGTGGCCAGCGCATGGCGGTATCATTGATGTTATTGGTGTTCTGGATCACCACATCATAGTTTTTAAAGTTGGGCTGCCACTGTGCCCAGCGCGGATCATGGGCAGTGGATGGCGTGGTGGAAACCGATACATCGAACAAATTACTTTCTTCCAGGATAGCTTTGGTGAGCTGCGTGGTTTGCTGCCAGTTGTGGTTACTGAAGCCGTCTACAATCAGCACCCGGATATGCTTTTGCGCATGGGTTACCGTATGTACACAGAAAAGTATAAATAACAACAATGCCGTTTTGCGTAACATGTAGAAATGTTTGGCAGTTAAATTAGCAAAAGGCCGGCATTTGCCCGGTTTATTTGTGTTAACCGGTTATGAAAACAAAACCCGCTACAGGAGCGGGTTTTGCAGTTAGATAATGCCGGTGGTTTAGTCTCTTACAAAACGCACGTGCGTGGTAAGGGTATTGCCGCAGTCGCAGGTAATTACATCGATCACCATAATGTTACCGGAGGGCAATGTAAGGCTGCCTTCATACGTTTTACAGCTGCCGGAGGTGCTGAACAGTGAAAGCACCACCAGGGTAGGGGCGGCCGTGCTGCCGGCCTCACTTACATAGGCATGTGCAATATTACAGGCGGCGCTGGTTTCCACGCAGTAATACTTATCACCTCTGCTATCATAATAATCACATCTTTTGTCGGCTCCTTTGGCAATGGGTTTACTGGCAGAATGACTTACGTTAACATGGCACAGGCAAAATACAAGGCATAACAGGGTGGACAATACTAGGGCTTTTTTCATGGCATTTGAGTTTGGGTTTGAGGAATTTGAAATGATCATATAAGATAACGAAACTTATTTAAAATGTTATTTTTGCCTTAACATAAAACCTCAACTGTATAACTGATGGCAGCCTCCTTTCTGTCAAAACACAAACATATTATCCTGTATGGCGTTTGCCTGGCCTTGCTGCTATTTTTACTAAAATGGCTGGAGCTGCGTTTGATCATTATTAACCACGCTTTTGAGGTATACATTGGGGCCATTGCAGTGATCTTCACTGCATTAGGCATCTGGCTGGCGCTGAAGCTCACCAAACCAAAAGTAAGAACGGTGATCGTGGAGAAGGAGGTATACATTCAGCATGAAGGTGAATTTACCCCGAACGAACGGGAGCTGCAGCAGCTGGGCCTCAGCAACCGGGAGCTGGAAGTGCTGCAGCTAATGGCAGCTGGACTGAGCAACCAGGAAATTGCCGGCCGTTTATTTGTGTCTTTAAACACCATCAAAACCCATTCTTCCAGGCTGTTCGAGAAAATGGATGTAAAGCGCCGTACCCAGGCGGTGGAAAAGGCTAAACGCCTGCGGATCATACCTTAAGGTGATGATCCTTTAACCGGAAAATGCAAAAATCATCCTAAAGTATGAAGCCCGTTTGCCCCTAAACCCCCAAATTTGTGCTCATCAACCTAAGGCACGCCCCTGGCGTATAAACCTAAAACTTACCGCATGAAAAAGAATGTATGGATCTTTGGCCTGATATCCGGCCTGATTGTAACCGCCATGATGATCTATTCCGTGGCCAGATGTTATAGTGAGCCCGATTTTGAAGGTAACATGGTGCTGGGATATGCCTCCATGATCCTGGCTTTCTCTACGATCTTTGTAGCTATTAAAAACTTCAGGGATAAATATAACGGCGGCGTAATATCCTTTGGAAAGGCTTTCAGGATAGGCCTGTATATTACGCTCATCGCCTCTACCATTTATGTGCTGGTATGGCTGGTGGAGTATTATGTGTTTGTCCCCGACTTTATGGATAAATATACCGCGCACATGATCAAAGTAAAACAGGACAGTGGCGCCAGCTTGCAGGAAATTCAAAAGGAGACCCGCCAGCTGACCAGCATGCACGAAATGTATAAGAACCCGCTTTTTGTAGTGCTCTTCACCTATTTTGAGATCTTACCGATTGGGCTGGCGGTTGCGCTGATTAGCGCGCTCATACTAAAGAAGAAAGGCAACGCACCGGCAGCAATTAATAATTAATAGATTGTGTTGTGTCGGGGTGATGCGTATTGTTTGTGATCTGTGTTGTGCCTGTTATTGATGTACCTATTGATCAACTATCAGATTGTTATAAAAGAAATGCAGCGATACTACAATAGTATCGCTGCACTTTTATTAATTATTCATTCTTCATTATTAATCAGATCTTCACCTGCTTCCACTTACCCCGTTTAAATAAGATAAACGAAGTAATAGAAATAGCAGTTTCCGCCACGGGAATAGCAATGAATACACCCAGGGGACCCATGTTCAGGGCTTTGGCCAGGGTATAAGCCAGCGGGATCTGGAACAGCCAGAAACCAATGAAGTTGATCCAGGTGGGCGTCCAGGTATCACCGGCGCCGTTAAAGGCATTGATCATTACCATGCCTACGCCATAGAAAACATATCCCAGGCTCATAATGCGCAGCGCATTGGCTGCAATTTCCTGGATCTGCGGGTCCTGCGTGAACATGGAAATAAAGAACTTTGCGCTGGTGAGGAATAGTACGGTTACAACGGCCATGAATATAAAATTGTATTTGGCGGTTTTCAGTACCGATTCCTCTGCCCGGTCAGGCTGGCCCGCGCCCAGGTTTTGTCCAATAAGCGTTGCGGCGGCATTACTAAGGCCCCAGGCAGGCATAATAAAGAAGATCAGCAAACGGATGGCTGTCTGGTAACCGGCAGAGCCATGATCGCCCCCGGTTTCAGCCACCAGCCTGGCCAGGAAGATCCAGCTGCAGGAGCCGATAATAAACTGGAAAGTGCCCGGGGATGCAATTTTGATCACCGATTTAATTACAGTCCAATCGATCTTCAGGTGATGATTTTTAATTTTCACCTGGCTTTTGCCGTTGAATAAATGATACAGCTGGTACACCACACCAATGCCACGGCCAATGGTGGTGGCCATTGCAGCCCCGGTAAGGCCAAAGGCCGGTATAGGTCCCAGCCCGTTAATGAAAATGGGGCACAGGATAATGTTGCAGATATTGGCCAGCCACAGGCTTTTCATGGCCATGGCGGCATTACCTGCCCCGCGGAAAATACCGTTGATCAGGAACAGCAGCATGATCACCAGGCTGCCACCCATCATGAGGCGGGTATAGGCTGTACCTTTTGCCACGGTAGTAGGTTCCGCACCCATGAGGCGTAAAATATCCGCGGCGAAGATCATCCCGGTTACGCTTACTGCGGCGGTTACAAAAATGGCCAGCCACAGGGCCTGCACACCGGCATAGGCAGCCGCATCGGGGTTCTTTTCACCCACGCGGCGCGCTACCAGCGCGGTAGCTGCCATACTAATACCAATGGCTAGGGAGTATACAATGGTAATCACAGATTCTGTAAGGCCCACGGTTTGTATGGCGTGGCTGCTATCCGGCAGGTGCCCTACAAAGTAGAGGTCCACCACGGCAAATACAGACTCCATGCACATTTCCAGGATCATGGGAATGGCCAGCAGGAACACTGCTTTACGCAGGCTGCCGGTGGTATAGTCCATCTCCTCGCCCTTAATGGCCTGTTTTATAAATGAAAAAATATAGGATACCCTATTGGTAGACACGGTTTGTTGCGACATACAGAAATTTTTAAAAAACAATAATTAAACGGATCAGGGAAAAGATAGTTACCCCGCGGGCATAAACAGCCCCAGGCTTGAGGTAAACACCGGCTTGTGTTGTGCTAACAGGAGAAGTGGTGCATTACCTTGCGGCGTTGCTGGTGGTTCTGGCAATTTTCATGGCGATGAAGATTTTTCTTTGCATTGTATTGCAAATATACATTCTCCAATGGATTATTAATGGTATAAATACGACAATCTACAGGGGATTTTACGACATAAAGTAATGGAGCTAGATAAAAAGAAGGAGCCGGCCAGAAGAGTTCCGGGCCAGCCCCTGTGCAAGTTTTATAGGTTAGATATCTACTATGGCGCAGCTGTTTGCTGCTACTAATATTAACATTGATCCTGGCAAAACGGTTCACTGTTTTAAATGTCCTATGGGTGGGCCCACCCGTTTAAAGCCATGCGCTTCGCGGTAAGCATCCTGCTCAGCGGGTGTCATTTTAGTCATTGCTCCTTCGCTAACGGTTTTAAAGTAATGTTCCATTTTACCGGCTGGCTGGTAAAGGATCTGTAGCCTGGCTTCTCCTTCGCCTACTTTGGTAAAGGCATGGGGTACGCCGCGTGGGCCAAATACGCTGTCACCTGCTTTGGCGGTGTAAGTTTCCTCTCCAACTTTGATCAGGAACTCACCGGACAGCACATACCACCATTCATCCTGCTCCGGATGTACGTGCAGTGCCGGACCGCCTTCCTTTACCCGGATGGATTCAAACAGGTACATGCCTCCGCCGGTATCGGCTGTACTGATCTTGGTAAAAAAGGTGTCACCTTCCATCAGGGAAATACTGTGATCGTTACGGTCCTTGCCTGCGGCTACCATAAAGCCTTTGCCGGTACGCTTGCCGGAAAGATACTTAGCTGCTAATGTAACAGGAGAGGTAATGGCAGCACCTGCCGTTAGTAATAATTTTACAAAGGAGCTACGTTGCATGGGGTTATGTTTTTGGGATTTACGTTAATGAAATTAATCTTTCTTTTTTTAAAATCAATGGATAATCCATCATAAAAACAGGATATGCTATTTTTACATTTATCCGAACCCTCTATTTTTAATTCCCTTAATGCCACTAAAAGCTTCCACGTATGAAAACCCTCCACGTCACATTTTTCAGCAGTATCATTAGCCTGTTTTTTACTTTTTCTGCAGCAGCACAAACCGTTGAAGCGGAAAGCGGCGTCCTTACCGGCGGCGCCAATATACAAAGCTGCAGCGGCTGTTCCGGCAGCGCCATGGTGGGCAACTTAGGCGGCCCTTCCAATGGTACGGTAGTAGTGCCGGTGAATGTTAGCAGCGCCGGCATGTACAACCTTACTATTTATTACTGCACGGCAGATCCGCGGGTAATTTATGTAACGCCTAATAATGGTAACTATACCGGTATTAACTGCGCGCCCTCCGGCGGGTGGACAACCGTTGGCAGCACCAGTATCAATGTATCCTTAAACGCCGGCAGCAACACCATCCGGCTGGATAACGGCAGCGGAGGCTGGGGCCCCAATATTGATAGAGTAACCCTGCAGCCCGCTACCACTATTACTTTTGGCGCAGGCAACTATATTTATTACAACCTGGCCACCGGTAAATACAATGTATATTTCAATAATAACCTGGTAATTACCGATGCCTATGCCAGCTGTAATTCCAACAATATTTACTATAGCCATACAGGTTATACCAGCCGTGTATATGCTGCCACGCCTGTAAGCGATGCTTTTGGCAGCGGCACCAAACATACCATTACGCTCAGCGGCGGCGGTTTAATACCCATGCAGCAGGTGTTTTATACCTATGCGGGTAAAAATTATTTCTTTACAGAAGTGCTGCTGAATGGTACAGGCGCAAATTGTTACCGTATGTCGCCCTTAACCACCAGCACCGCCTGGGTGCCGGGCTCCGGGGATATGCGGGCGTTAAAGGTGCCGTTTGATAATGATGCCTGGATCCGGTATGATGCGCAAACATTCAGCGCCGCCAATTTCACCGGTTCGGAGGTGGCCGCCCTGTACGATAATACCAGCCGCAATGGTTTAGTGATAGGCTCCGTAGAACATATGCACTGGAAAACCGGGATAACGGTAACGGCTAATGGAAATAATACCTTATCCACTCTTTCTGCTTACGGTGGTTATACGGATGGTACCCTTACACATGATGGTCGCGGGCATGGCTGGGTAAATGTGGGCGGCAGTACCTGTAAATCACCGAAGATACTGGTAGATTATGAAAGCGACTGGCGCACGGCTTTTGAAACCTATGGCAGCGCAAACCTGCTGGCAGAGCCGCGTTACATCAGCAGCTTCACTGGCGGCACTCCCTTTGGATGGAACAGCTGGGGCGCTATACAATCCAGCCTTACTTTGGCTAAAGCCAATGCAGTGGTGGACTTTTTCGCCAATAGCTGCACCGGTTTCCGTAACAGCGATAATACCTTGTACATAGACCTGGACTCTTATTGGGATAACCTCGCATCCGGCGGGTGGACAGGCGATTTCAGCCAACTGACCAGCTTTGCCAATTACTGCAAAAGCAAAGGGTTTAAACCCGGCATTTACTGGGCGCCTTTTGTAGACTGGGGCAAGAATGCAACCGGCATGGTAGAAGGTACTTCTTATCAATACCAGGACTGCTGGACAAAAGTGAACGGATCACCCATGGACCTGGACGGCGCCCGCGCCATGGACCCTACGCACCCGGCCACCCGCGGCCGTATTGCTTACCTGGTAGGCAAGTTCAAAGCCTGTGGTTTTCAGATGATCAAGCTGGATTTTCTGGGCCATGCTACCCTGGAGGCCGACAGCTATTATGACAACAGCGTGCATACCGGTATGGAGGCTTTCCGCAAAGGCATGGAGTACGTAGTGGACCAGCTGGCAGGCACTATGCTCACCTATGCAGCCATTAGCCCTAACCTGGCCACCGGCCGTTATGTGCACATGCGCCGCATTGCCTGTGATGCCTATAAGGACATCAGCGAAACGGGCTATACCCTTAACAGCACCACCTATGGCTGGTGGCAGAAGAATTTGTACAAGTACATAGACGCTGACCATATTGTATTTGGCACGGAACCCATTGGCGAAAACCGCGCCCGGCTTACCTCCGGGCTGGTAACCGGCACACTCATTACCGGCGACGATTATTCCGCCACCGGCGCCTGGACCACCGCAGCCCAATCCCTGCTGCAAAATGCCGACCTGCTGGATATTGCCAGAAACGGTAATGGCAAAGCTTTTCGCCCGGTAGAAGGAAATACCGGCAACCAGCCTAACGAGCTGTTTACCGCCACCATTGGAGGTTACCAGTACCTGGCCATTCTTAATTACGGCGCCGGCGCCAAAACGTACACGGTGAATCTGGGCCGTATTGGCCTTAATGGGGGAGGCACCTATGCTGCCGTGAAAGAACTGTTCAGCGGTACGCTCAGCTCCATTAGCGGCAACCTGACTGTAACAGTACCGGCGGCTGATGCGGTTATTTACAGGATTGATGTGGGGGCGTGGGCAAGTACTGCGCCGGTGCTGGCTAAAGAGTGAGCAGAAAGCAAAAAGCAGAAAGCATAAAGCCTAATGCAGCGGATAGGGCCAGCTATTTGGGGCATTCCCAGCTTTATGCTTTCTGCTTTCCCCAAATGCTGAGGGCCTGGACCTATGCCTGTTATACGCTGCATTGGGAGCTTTCTGCTTTACGCTTTCTGCTTTCAGCTCATTAGGAGCTTTCTGCTTTATCCTTTCTCCTTTCCGCTTCCCAAAACTTCAAAATTGGTTCAAAATTCCATCCTACCTTCGCTACCGTATGAAAGTACTAGCAGTAGAAGACAGCCGGGAAATAGCCGTGAGCATTCGGGATTTTCTTTCGAGAGAAGGGTACATCTGTGAGCTGGCCTATGGTTTCGAGGAAGCCAGGGAAAAGCTGGCGCTGTTCACCTATGACTGTATTCTGCTGGACATTATGCTGCCGGATGGCAACGGGCTGGAGCTGTTAAAATTCATCAAAAAGGAACAGATCCAAAGCAGCGTGCTGATCCTTTCTGCCAAAGACGCCCTGGATGATAAAATAAGCGGCCTGGAAGGCGGTGCGGACGATTACATTACCAAACCCTTTCACCTGCCGGAGCTGCACGCACGCCTGCGGGCCATTTACCGCCGTAACAGGCTGGCCGGCAGCAACATGGTATCCTTTAACGAGATCACTTTAAATACCGATACGCTGGAAGCGACGGTGAACGATATTGTGCTGGACATTACCCGGAAGGAATTTGAGCTGTTGTTATACCTGGTGGTGAATAAGAACCGGGTATTGTCCCGCCAATCAATAGCCGCCCACCTCTGGGGGGATTATACAGATAATTTGGCTAATTTTGACTTTGTTTATCAGCATATTAAGAACCTGCGTAAGAAGATCAGTGCGGCCAATGGAGCGGATTATATAGCTACCGTGTATGGATTGGGATATAAGTTTAATGCCACCAGTGCATAAAAATACCTTCGGATGAAGTTAGTGGACAAATTTTCTCTGTGGTTTATAGGTGTTATGATCTTTATAACACCTATTACAGCATATATCTGTTATTACAACCTGGAAAAGAACATCAATAAGGCGGAGATCACTCACCTGAAAGAGCTGAACGTTCGCATGGCCGACCGTTTAAGCAGGGGAGAAGCCATGAATGCCATCGCCCCGAAAGGCACTAACCTGGAAGTGGTGAAACTGGCCACTGCCTTACCGCAAAACCGGGTACAGGTGCAAAAAACAGACAATCTTGAAGAGGATAGCAAAGGCATGCTAAGCCTGCTAACAGTTCATTCCTATTTTGATATTAAGGGCCAGCCCTACCGCATTTCTTCCTACAATTACATTCCCAGCGCCAAACAGATCTACAGTGTTATACTGGATACTGTTTTCTGGAAGCTGCTGCTTATTATACTTTGCGTAGCCATTACCATCCGCCTGGTTTCTCAGCGTATCCTGCATTCCCTGCGCATGACCATAAAAACCATCCAGGGCTTTAATGTAAAGAACCGGGTACAATTCTCCCCCAGCGGCACTAAGGAGTTTAAAGAGCTGAATTCCTTTTTACAGAAAATGACGGATAAAGCGGTGGATGAATACTGCGCTATCAAGGAATTCAGCGAGAATGCCTCGCATGAGCTGCAAACGCCCCTGGCTGTTCTGCGCAATAAGGTGGAGCTGTTAAGTGAAACCGCTATTGAAGAAGAACAGGCTTTACTGTTGGGCGATATGCAGAACGCCATTGAGAAGCTTTCCAAGATCAACCGCTCCCTTACCTTGCTGGCCAAGCTGGAAAATAACGAGTACACGGTTTCAGAGCAGATCAAATTCTGCAAAATAGCCAAAGACGTACTGGCGGCCTATGAGGACCGCATTGAGATGAAAAATATTTCTGTAAGAACAGAGATCGATAAAGGTATTTTGCTGAAGATACACCCGGTAATGGCAGATATGCTGATGAATAACCTGCTGGGCAATGCTATTCGCCATAACGTGCAGGATGGCAGCATTGAGCTGATCCTCACACAAAAGCAATTAACGGTAAAGAACACCGGCCTGCCGCCTGTAATGCCCACGGAGGAACTGTTCCAGCGGTTTAAGAAAAGTAACCAGTGCAGTGAGAGTGTAGGCCTGGGCTTATCCATCGTAAAACAGATCTGCGAGGTAAGCGGCTTTAACGTATCTTATCAATACAGGAACCAGCAACATATATTACAGGTAGATTTTCAACCCCGGTCCCGGGAAGAAATGAAGCTGAACCGGCAGGATAACCTGGCGCCGGCCCTTGTATAAATTCCACCTTACTATCTAAATCAATAGTGGCATGCTTGATAACATGCCTTGCGAAAGCCTTGTCCCTAAAGGATTTCAGCCCCGGAATTTTCCTGATCATTTTCTTAAAAAGTATTCTTACTTCAAAATTACTTCAAAAAGATGTAGTCATTTTGCACTTGGATTTATAGCTTTCGTAAATGAATACTTTGCAAAATCGACCGTTCATGTTTGAGAAAAAATTTTTATTGATCCTTTCATTTTTTATTGTTGCCAACATCTCTCTGTTAAGCGCACAACAAACCCTTACTCTGAAGGATGCGATCCAAACGGCTCTCAATAATTATGGAACGATCAAAGCTAAATCCAGTTATGCAGCGTCTTCACAGGCAAGTGTGGTACAGGCAAAGCGCGATTACCTGCCTAACCTGAATGTATCTGCACAGCAGGATTATGGTACCGTTAACGGCCAGAATGGCCCGCTGTATGGCTTTGGCGGCCTGGCGGTTGCCTCTGCAGGCCAGCCTTTACCTGATCAGAACTGGAATGCCGCTTTCGGCGGATTATACCTTACCAATATTAACTGGGATTTTTTTGCTTTTGGCCGCGCCAAAGAAAAGATCAAAACAGTGCAAGCGGTTGCTACCAGGGATACCAAGGACTGGCAGCAGGAAATTTTTCAACAGGAAATTAGGGTAGCAGCCGCTTACCTGAATTTATTGGCCGCGCAAAAGCTTACGCTGTCTTACCAGAAGAACCTGAGCCGGGCAGATACTTTCCGCCGCGTGGTGGTGACCCGTGTAAAGAATGGTTTGAATCCCGGGGTGGATTCATCACAGGCTAATGCAGAAGTTTCCAATGCAAAGATCGCGCTTACCCGTGCGCTGGACTTTCAGCAAACACAATCCAACCAGCTGGCACAGCTGATGGGTGTACCGGCACAGGACTTTAACCTGGATACCTTTTTCGTAGCCCGCGTACCGGCTGTACTGGCCGATTCTGCCGCTATTGAAAACCATCCCACCCTGCAATGGTTTAAAAGCCGTATAGCCGTAAGCGATGAGCAGGCAAAATATTACCATACGTTCAACTACCCGGTATTTTCTCTGGTAGGTGTGCTGCAAACACGCGGCTCCGGCTTTGATCCTTCCTATAACGCCGCTAACCTGGATGCTTATAAGCAGTCGTACTGGGACGGGGTAAAACCTACCCGCACCAACTACCTTTTTGGCATAGGCGTTACCTGGAACATAACGCAGCCTTTACGTATATCCCAGCAGGTGAAGTCGCAGAAACTGATCAGTAAAGGCTTGCAGGCGGAGTATGAGCTGGCGGATCAGCAGATCCGCGCACAGCTGAAGCTGTCTGATACTAAGATCAGCAATGCGCTGGATAATTATAACGAAGCGCCCATACAGGTGAAAGCTGCTTCAGATGCGTTTTTACAGAAATCAGTATTATATAAAAATGGTCTCACCAACCTGGTAGATGTTACGCAGGCACTCTATACGTTAATACGCGCAGAAACCGACCGTGATATTGCCTACAGCAATGTATGGCAGGCCTTGTTGCTGAAAGCCTCCGCCAGCGGTGATTTTAACCTGTTTGAAGGACAACTTTGATAGGCAGTAGTTTAAGGAATTGGTATTGATCATTCACACAACAGTATTATGAATCTCATTCGTTTTGCACTTCGTAAGCCTATTACCATCCTGGTATTGGTAGCCGGGTTATGCTTCTTTGGTATTAAAGCTGTCACAACGATCAAGATCGACATCTTCCCAAAGCTGGATATGCCGGTGATCTACCTCTCACACCCGTTTGGTGGTTACACTTCCACACAAATGGAATCATTCTTTGGTAAACAGTACATCAACATCCTGTTATATGTGAATGGGGTAAAAAGTATTGAAACCAAGAATATACAGGGGTTAACACTGATCAAGATCAACTTTTATCCCGGTACCAACATGGCGCAGGCCGCAGCAGAAGTGAGCGCATTCTCCAACCGTATCCAGGCCATTTTTCCGCCGGGCTCCAACCCGCCGTTCATCATACGTTTTGACGCTTCTACCTTACCAATAGGACAGCTGGTGCTAAGCAGCGACAAACGTAGTAATAACGAGCTGCTGGATATGGCCAACGTATACGTGCGTTCTTCCTTTACCTCTATTCCTGGCCTGGTGGGCTCTACGCCTTTTGGAGGTAACATCCGCACGGTGGTAATTAAAGCCGACCCGGAATTGTTACGCTCCCATAACATGACGCCGGACCAGCTGGTGGAAGCGCTGCGCCTCAATAACCAAACAGCGCCTTCCGGTAATGTGCGCATTGGCGATAAGAACTACATTACCCCTGCCAATACAACCATTAAACAGGTAAAAGATTTTGAAAATATCCCCCTCTTTAAAAGCGGAGTACAAAACCTTTACCTGCGCGATGTGGCTACGGTAGAAGATGGTGCAGATGTGACCACCAGCTATGCCCTCATTAACGGCCGCCGCTCTGTATACCTGGATATTGCAAAAGCTGCCGATGCCTCTACCTGGGAAGTAGTGCAGAATCTGAAAAAAGCCCTGCCTAAAATACAGTCACAGCTACCGGACGATGTGAAGCTGAGCTACGAGTTTGACCAGTCCGTATATGTAATAAACTCCGTTAAAAGCTTGCTGACCGAGGGCGCCATAGGCGCTGTGCTAACAGGTTTAATGGTGCTGTTGTTCCTGGGCGACCCGCGCGGTGCGCTGATCGTGATCTTAACCATTCCCACTTCCATTATATCAGGCGTGCTGTTCCTGAGCTTGTTCGGGCAAACGATTAACATCATGACGCTGAGCGGCCTGGCACTGGCCATTGGGATATTGGTGGATGAAAGTACGGTAACCATTGAGAATATACACCAGCACTTTGACCTTGGCAAACCCAAGGCCCTGGCCATCTGGGACGCCTGTAAGGAAATAGCCTTTCCCAAGCTGCTCATCCTGTTCTGTATCCTGGCGGTGTTTGCACCGGCATTTACTATGGGCGGCATACCGGGATCCTTGTTCCTGCCACTGGCGCTGGCCATTGGTTTCAGCATGATCGTTTCTTACTTCCTGGCGCAAACTTTTGTACCGGTAATGGCTAACTGGATCATGAAGGTAAAACATCATCAAGGCCCGGATGGCAAGCCGCTTACAGAGCAGGAAGAATTTGCAGCCTCCGGCCTGCATGCAGGTGAAAGCACCTGGGACCAGAAAAAAGCGCTGGTAGAACATCCTGGTCATAACGGAAAGCTGAGCCGCTTTGATAAGCTGCGTAACCGGTATTTACGTTTTATTGACAGGATGATGCCTTACCGCAAACTTATTGTAACCGCTTACCTGCTGGTGGTTTCCGGTATTGTGTACCTGCTTATTACCAGTATTGGGCGCGATGTGTTGCCAAAGGTGAACGGCTCCCAGTTCCAGGTACGTATGCGCGCCCCGGATGGTACCCGTATTGAGGAAACAGAGAAGAAGACCATACAGCTTACCAATGCGGTGAATGATATAGTAGGGAAGGAGAACGTATCTATTACTTCCGCCTTTGTAGGCCTGCACCCACAGCTGTTTTCCACGGCGCCCATCTTTTTATGGATGGCAGGCCCGCATGAATCTGTGTTGCAGGTAGCGTTAAGCGAGCATTATAAAACTGACCTGGATGAGCTGAAAGATAAGATCCGCGGCCGGATGCACAATATAGATCCGCAGGTACAGCTTTCTTTTGAGCCGATAGAATTAACGGATAAAATACTGAGCCAGGGATCCCCCACTCCTATAGAAGTACGTTTTGCCGGCCGTAATAAAAAGCTGAATGAGCAGTATGCGGCAAAGATGGTGGAGAAATTAAAACAGATCCCTTATCTGCGCGATGTGCAGCTGGGTCAGTCTATCCACTACCCGGCCCTGAACATTAATATTGACAGGGTACGCGCTGCGCAGCTGGGAGTGGACCTGAACGATGTAACCCGTTCCCTGATAGCCAGCACCTCCTCATCCCGTTTAACGGAAAAGAATATCTGGGTAGATGAGCGGGCCGGCCTGAGTTATAACGTACAGGTACAGGTACCGGAAAACCAGATCACCAGCCAGAATGATATAGGTGAAATTCCGCTGTTGCGTAACACGGCGCGCCCCATCCTGAGCGATGTGGCCACCATTACACCGGAGCTTACCTACGGGGAAAATGATAACCTGGGATCTTTACCCATATTAACGGTAACGGCTAACCTGAGTAATAAAGATCTTGGAGATGCTTCTAATGATGTGCGTAAGGCCATTGCCTCCCTGGGTGACTTACCCCGAGGGTTAAACGTGGAGCTGATAGGTTTGAGCAGCACGTTAACGGATACACTGGATAGTTTACAAAGCGGTTTGATAGTAGCCATTGTGGTAATATTCCTGATGCTGGCTGCTAACTTCCAGTCGTTCAAAGTATCTGCCATTGTACTGGCTACGGTGCCGGCGGTGCTGTTAGGTTCCCTGGCCTTGCTGATGCTGGCCGGGTCTACGCTGAACCTGCAGTCTTACATGGGGATGATCATGTCTGTGGGGGTATCCATTTCCAACGCGGTATTACTGATCACCAATGCGGAGCAGATACGTGTACACAACGGAGATGCGCTAACATCTGCCAAAGAGGCGGCTGCCCTGCGTTTGCGTCCCATCCTGATGACCGCCCTTGCAATGGTGGTAGGTATGATACCGATGGCCAGCGGCCTGGGGGAAGCCGGCGATCAGTCATCACCTTTGGGCCGTGCGGTAATTGGCGGGCTGATTGCTTCCACTTTTGCGGCGCTGTTTATTTTGCCTCTGGCCTTTGCATGGGGACAGGGCAGAACCACTACACAAAGCGTATCCCTGGATCCGGAAGATGAGGACAGCATTCACTTTATACCTGTAAAAGCATAAAATTATGAGCGAGCATATAAAAGCAAATAAAATTCATTTTATGAAACGAAGCATGATAAACATTTCTCACATGGGGACATGTATATGCGGAGTTCTCCCGATGCAGGTCCGGGACAAGTTATCCGGCCAGATTAAAAAGACAAAAAATATGCGGATGAAACCGGAATTAAAAAATGCCCTGTTCCTTTTGCCAGTGGTGGTATTGGCTGTGATCCTGCAGAGCTGCGGTTCTTCAAAGGCGGAGAATGAGAAACCAACGAAGGAAACAGCCGCCGCTGCACCGGCCCTGGAAGCCTTTACCCTGCAAAAAGGCGAGCTGTCATCCTCCATCCAGATACCTGGTGAGCTGGTTGCTTTTCAGCGTGTGGATCTGTATGCCAAAGTAAGCAGCTTTGTGAAAAAGCTGTATGTGGATGTAGGTAGTGAAGTAAGCACAGGACAGCTGCTGGTAACCATGGAAGCTCCGGAAGTGAATTCCCAGCTGTCCGGCGCAGAATCACGCCTGAAATCACAGGAAGCAGTTTATCTGTCCAGCAAAGCTACTTACGACCGTTTGCTGGAAACCAGCAAAACACCGGGCACTGTTTCGCAGAACGACCTGGATATTGCTTTTGCCAAACAAAAGTCAGACCTGGCGCAGCTGGAAGCGGCCAAAGCATCTTATAACGAAGTAGGCGCTAACCGTAATTACCTGGAGATCCGCGCACCGTTCAGCGGTGTTATCAGCCGCAGGAATGTGAGTGCCGGCGCGTATGTAGGCCCGGCCGGCAAGGGTTCAGACCTGCCCATCTTTACCCTGCAGGAGCAAAAGAAGTTACGTTTAGTGGTAAGCGTGCCTGAAGCATATATTGGTTACCTGGGTAATAAGAGTGAAGTGGATTTCACCGCTAAGTCCTTACCTAATCAAAAGTTCAAAGCTAAAATAACCCGTTTGTCCGGCGTGCTGGATGAGCGCCTGCGCGCACAAAGCATAGAAATGGATGTGGAGAATAAGGACAAGAAGCTGTTGCCAGGTATGGTGGCAGAAGTATCTATTCCCTTAACCAGCGCGGATGCCGCTGCTTTTGTAGTGCCTTCCAGCGCAGTGCTGAATTCAACACAGGGTGTGTACATAATAAAAGTAGCTAACAATAAAGCTGACTGGGTACCGGTAAAAACCGGCCGCCGCGTGGATAACAGAACAGAGATCTTTGGCGACTTAGCCTTAAACGATGTGATTGTAAAAACTGCCAGCGAGGAAGTAAGGGATAGCTCGGTATTAAAGAATGTAAAAGTTATAGCGGAAAAATAGTATACGGGAACCATGCAATCAGGAAAGAACCTGCCGGGCCTCAACCCCTGGCGGGTTTTTTCATGTAAGGCCAGGAGGTAATTAATAATAAAGGGGCGGGTTTGCAATGGAGGGCTTATGCTGCGGGTTATTTCAGGGGCTAAATTAAAAGTGGAATGCAGCGTTAATATTTGCAGCATTCCATCATGAACAAACGGATAGGATGTTGAGCGTACTGTTCTGATACTACCATCCACCGGCTATATTCAAACTGATCATTTGCTGTTGCCTGCTACTCAGACAGCAGTGGTTTTTTATTGAACAGGATGTGAATTATTTTACCTAAATTGGCGTAGCTGCATACACCAGACAGGCATTGCTTTTTACTCTCTCTTGCTACTGCAGCAATGATCAAAATAACCGGTTTTTGCCAACAGATCTGAAGAAAGTTGTTTATTCCTACATTTAGTTATATTGTACCGGGATCTGCAGTTATGTATGCCTCTAAATTTTCAACCATGAAAAGTTACAGTGATCAGGGTCAACATTTTATTATTGCCATAGGCGCTTCTGCCGGTGGTATTGAGGAGCTGCATTCTTTTTTTGATCATACTCTTCAGGATCACGCGTCCTATATTATTATACAACACCTTTCCCCGGATTATAAAAGCCGGATGGTGGAAATATTATCCAAACACAGCGCATTAAAGGTAAGTGAAGCTACCAACGATATGCTGGTAGAGCCGAACCAGGTATACCTGATCCCCAGCCAGCAGTATATGACCATCTATAACGGGCGCCTGCTGCTGCGCAATAAGGAAAGGTCCGGATTGCCACATAAAACCATTAATACATTCTTCAATGCATTAGCTATTGACTGCGGCCGCAGGGCCATTGGCATTGTTTTATCCGGCACGGGTGATGATGGCAGTGAAGGGGTTATGAATATTAAAAACGCCGGTGGCCTGGTACTGGTACAGGATCCTGCTGTTGCGCAGTACAGCAGTATGCCTATGAATGCCATTGCTACGGGTGCGGTGGATCATATTCTTTTACCGGAAGATATGCCGCCGGTGATAGCGCAGTATATCAGTAATAACGGGCATGATACTACTACTGCTGCTAAAAGCATACTGGAAGAAAAAAGTGTGCTGTCTGTGATTAACCTGATAAGGGAACGATTACCATTCGATTTTTCAGATTATAAACCCACTACTATACTGCGGCGAATTAAACGGCGGATGGTCTATCATAATTTTGTACAGGCGGATGATTACTACCGCTTTTTGCAGGCACATTCTGAAGAAGTTGAAACGCTGGCAAAAAGTTTTATGATCAGTGTTTCCGCTTTCTTCAGAAATGCCGAAGCATTTGAGATTATTGAAAGCCTTGTGCTGCCGGAGATCGTCAAGGCCAAAAAAGACCACGATGAAATAAAGATATGGGTAGTTGGATGCGCTACCGGGGAGGAGGCGTATTCACTGGCCATTCTGCTGTATGAACAGCTGGCCGCTGCCCCTAAAACAATTGCCATAAAAGTATTTGCTACAGATATTGATAAAGCATCGCTGGATTATGCGGGCAAAGGTGTATATGCTGAACATATTGCCAATGAAATATCGCCGGAAAGACTGGAACAGCATTTTATAAAAGAGGGCAATACTTACCGTGTTAAACAGCACATCCGTAAAATGCTGATCTTTGCGCAGCATAACGTAGTAAAGAATCCGCCTTATTGCAACATGGACCTGATCAGCTGCCGGAACCTGCTCATTTACATGAACATAACCCTGCAGGCCAAAGTATTGTCCATGCTGCATTTTGGACTGCGGCAGAATGGTTTCCTGTTCCTGGGATCCAGTGAAAACCCCGGTATGCTGATGCCTCACCTTGACGAGATCAGTAAAAAATGGAAAATATACCGCAACCAGGCATCCTCTAAGCTGGTGCGGTTTGATATATTTACTCCTTCCCTGGTGCCTAACCCGCAGACAGCATTGCTTACGCAGTCTAAAAAAACCGGCAGAACAGATAAAAAAAATAACCTGATGGAAGAAATAACCGAAATCCTGATGGAAGAGAGCAACTGTGCAGGTATTTGTGTAGATCAGGATAATACTGTTGTAAGATCTTTTGGGAAGGTCAACAATTTCCTGCTGCAAAAGATCTTCAACTTTAACCTGATGGAGCTGTTGCCCAAACCGCTGGCCGTAGCCTTTATTTCCGCTTCCCGTACCGCCTGGAAGCAAAATGAGCCGGTAACGGTAACGGGTATACCCATCCCGGATCATACGCATGCAAAAGTGGTGACCATGAAAATAAGGCCCCTGAGCGTCGGGGAAACCGGGATACGGCTGCTGTTAGTGCTTTTTAAAGAAGAAGCAGCGGTAGCAGAAGGCCCGGCGGCATTGGCGTTTGATCAGCAATTATACCTGGACTCCGGTGTAATAAGCCTGGAAGAGGAGCTGCAGGAAACCAGGGCCCGGCTGCAGGAGTCACTGGAAAAACTGGAAGCCTCCAATGAAAATATGCAGTCCTTTAATGAGGAGCTGCTATCGGCCAATGAAGAAATGCAAAGCGCCAATGAGGAAATGCAGTCTGTAAATGAAGAGCTGCAAACCATTAATGCGGATTACCAGCTGAAGATCAAAGAGCTGATCGTGCTGAATGATGATATGGACAATTATTTCCGCAGTAACCTGAACGGGCAGCTGTTTGTGGATAAAGACCTGCTACTGAAGAAATTTTCCCCGGCTGCCGTCCATCACATTAATCTGCGGGAAAGTGATATTGGCCGGCCTATCCATAATATTACCAATAATATCAGGAGCAGCACTATGGAGCAGGATATAAAGACGGTGATCAGTACCGGGCAGCCCCTGTCAAGAGAAGTGGAAGCGGAGAACGGCCGCTGGTACCAGATGATGATCATGCCTTACATCCGGCAGTCTGATGATCAGCAGGACGGCGCTATTATTTCCTTTAATGAAATAACGGAGCTGAAAAAAGCCCAGTCGGACCTTAACCGGACCAACCAGAGTTTAAAACGCATCAATGAAGACCTGGACAATTTTGTGCACTCCGCCTCCCATGATCTGCTGGGGCCTTTAACCAGCATAGAAGGGCTGATGAAATTGCTGAATGAAAAGCTGGACATGCAGGACCCCGATGTGAATTTATATGCCAGCATGATACAAACGTCTATCATCAATTTTAAGGAGAACCTGCGGGAGCTGGCAGAAATAGGTAAGATAGAAAGCGAAATGCTGAAAGATGCAAAGATGGTGAACATAGCAGAAGTGCTGGAAGAAGTACTTTTCAGCATCCAGGATAAAATAGCAGCTGCGGGGGCTACCATTTTTAAAGATCTGCAGGAAAAGCAACTGCTTTTCTCAAAAAAGAACCTGCGCAGCATCCTGTATAACCTGGTCAGTAATGCGGTAAAATTCGCGGCTCCTGGCCGTACTCCGCAGCTGCATATCAGCAGCTACCCGGAAAATGGCTACCTGGTGCTGCAGGTAAAGGATAATGGGATCGGGATAGAAAAAAGTAAGCTGTATAATGTTTTTAACATTTATAAGCGCCTGCATCACGAAATAGATGGTAACGGCATTGGGTTATACCTGGTGAAAAAGATTGTAGATGCCACGGGTGGGATGACCAAAGTGGAGAGCGAAGTGGGGAAGGGCAGCACCTTCAGCATTTATTTTAAGCGCGATCAGGCTTTGAATTAGTAAAAGCCCGGCAGGCTTAAAATGGAAAGTGATAAATCTAAGATCTTAAATATAAAAGTGGAATGCCGCGAATAATAACCGCGGCATTCCACTTTATATTTTACATTCCTTATTCCGTTATCGTAAAGGCAGCCTCGTTCACTTTGTTTAAGCCGCTCATGCCGCCGGCCTGGTATACCACTTTGTAGGCGCCCGGTTTGGTAACAGCATATCCTTTCAGTATATCCACCGTTGTAGTTACACTATCATGCGCCGGCACTTTTATGTAGGCTGCAGGGGGAGGGGGCATGATCCGCTTGGCCATAACGCCCCTGTATTGCGCGTTTTCGCCGTTAGCATCTGTAATATCCAGGTAAGCCGCCATAAATCCGCCTGCACCTTCAAAAGGCGTATGCCATTTACAGAATGTTTGTGCCTTGCCCGTATTGTTCTTAACGGTAAAGGTTAACATAACCGGGCTGCCGGTTTTTACAGTGGCCGGTAAGGATAGTACAGTTTCCAGTTCGCCGGCGCCGGAAGCAGCGGTAGTTTGTTGCGAATGCTTACAGGCGCTAAAGCTAAAAAGCGACAGCCATGCTGCCGTAATGATCAGGTTTTTCATTTTGTTGATTGTTTGCGGCCGCCAAATTAGTGAAATTATTCATAAACGCAGGCTCGCAGGTTTTAAATAACAGGAGCATACATGCAACTTTTGAGCCACAATAGCGACTATATAATGGCATAAATTGCTTATTTTAATCTTAAATGAACCTACTATGAACAGGAGAAAATTCCTGCAAGCCGGCTCCCTCACCAGCCTGGGTGTAGCCGCGGCCAGCTTAAGCGGCTGGGCCACTACCGCTGCTCCCGCATTTGCGCTGGAAGAAATAACCATTGCGCAGCTGCAGGAAAAAATGCAGCAGGGCCAGGCCACTTCCGTTTCCATTACACAGCTGTATATTAACCGCATTAAAACCATTGACCGTCAGGGTCCTAAGATCAACTCAGTTATTGAGCTGAATCCTGAAGCATTGTCTATTGCAGCCGCTTTGGACAAAGAACGCAAGCAGGGCAGGGTAAGAGGCCCGCTGCATGGCATTCCCGTACTGGTAAAAGACAATATTAATACCGGCGATCAGATGATGACCACCGCAGGCGCACTAGCCCTTGCGGGTAATAAAGCAAAAGAAGATGCGTTTATTATTAAACAATTACGTTTAGCCGGCGCCGTGCTGTTAGGTAAAACAAACCTGAGCGAGTGGGCTAATTTCCGTTCAGACTCCTCTACCAGCGCATGGAGCAGCCGGGGCGGGCAAACCAAATGCCCTTACATCCTGGACCGTAATCCTTCCGGTTCCAGCTCCGGCTCAGGCGCCGCTACAGCCGCCAATTTGTGCGCCATCAGCATAGGTACGGAAACAGATGGCTCTATTGTATCACCAGCATCTATTAACGGCCTGGTAGGCATTAAACCCACCGTTGGTTTATGGAGCCGCTCCGGCATTATTCCCATTTCAGCTACGCAGGACACAGCCGGTCCTATGGCCCGCACTGTGCAGGATGCTGCTATTTTACTGGGCGCCCTTACCGGAGTAGACCCGGCAGATGGCGTAACTAAAGAAAGCGATGGCAAGTACCTGAAAGACTATACGAAGTTCCTGGATAAGAATGGTTTAAAGGGCAAACGCATTGGCGTAGAAAAATCGCACTACAAGGTTTCGCCCGGCCTGCTGGGCCTTTTAAAAGAGGCCATCGGGGTACTGGAAGCACAGGGCGCCACCGTGGTGGAGGTAGACCTGTTAAAAGCCCTGGAAACGATTGAACGGCGGGCTGAGTTCCAGGTATTGCTGTATGAGTTTAAGGATGGTGTGAACCGTTACCTGGCCGGTACGGATCTGAAACTGCGTACGCTGGAGGATGTAATTGCCTTTAATAAAGCCAACGAATCCAAAGCCATGCCTTTCTTTAAACAGGAAACCCTGATCAACGCCAATGGTAAAGGGGATCTTAACAGTAAAGAATATACGGAATCAAAAGAAAAAACGCTCAGCTCCCGTAAGATCATTGCTGACCTGATGGCAGAGCACAAGCTGGATGCTTTGTCCGGCATTACAAATGGCCTGGCCGGCTGTATTGACCTGGTGAATGGCGACTATGATAACAGTCCTTATTTCTCTATGCCGGCTGCTATTTCGGGCTTTCCGCATATAACGGTACCTATGGGGTTGGTACATGGGCTGCCGGCCGGATTTTCCTTTTTTGCAACAGCTTACCAGGAGCCACAGCTAATAGCAATGGCCTATGCATATGAGCAGGCATCGCGCAAACGGCAGGCGCCCACATTTATAAAAGACCTGTTGGGATAATGCTGACCGCAGTCCACAGGCGACAGTTCAGGTCCACGTATGATTGCCGGTTGCAGGTTACTAACGGACAGTAGATTGAATATTACCTAAACATTCAAACAAGCGGTTTATATCCTGCTGATCATTGTAAACATGCGGTGCAATACGGATGGCATTACCGCGGAAGCTTACATGAATATTGTTTTCCGGCAGCGCTTTTCTGATGGCCTGTAAACAGCCAGCATCCGGTATGGTAATGCCACGCATATGGCCTGCATACTCAATATCCTCACATTGTACAAAAGGCAGCTGTTTCGAAAGCGCGGGTATGCTGTTAGTTAATGTGGAAAGATAGTTGTGGATAGGCTGCACACCCCACTCATTCAGCTGTTCCACTGCTGCCAGCGCAATGGGCGCCAGGTTAAGCTGTGAATACTCGCCCATATCAAAGCGGTGTGCGCCGGGTTTATAATGCTCCGTATAATTTACCAGCTGTGTAAAATCTTCACTGCCTTTGCGGGTAAGCCAGGAATATTCCAGCGGTATGCCTTTTTCATGCCAGCTAGGATTAACATACAGGTAGCCCAGTCCATAAGGACCCAGCATCCATTTATAACCTGCGCAAACGGCAAAATCCGGCGCTATTTCATCAATATTAATTGGATACGCGCCCAGGCTCTGGCTAAGGTCCAGCACCAGCGGTATGCCCAGCGCGTGTGTTTTTTTACTGATGACATCCAGGTGTAGCAAAGCCCCGTCTGTCCAGTGGCATTGGGGAAGGGCCACCAGCCCGGTTTGCTCATCTATTGCGGCCAGCACGGCATTGGTCCAGTTCTCGCCAATGGTCCGCGTTACGGTTTTTATGTGCAATTGCTGCGCCTGCGCTAATTGCTGCCATACGTAATAGTTGGAGGGGAACTCACGATCCAGCAGCACAATACTTTTGCCTGCGGCTATTTGCATATTCCTGGCTGCTGCTGCCATACCATAACTTACGGAAGGTACCAGCGCCACATTATCTGCAGCTGTTTGAAAGATCTTTGCGGCGGCTACACGCAATTGTTCCGGCTCATTAAACCAGTCTGCTGCCTGGTATACCCAGGGGTGCTGTTTTTTGTGTAATGCGTTAATACCTTTGTCAGTGGCAGCTTTCAGCTGTGGCGACATATTAGCGCAGTTCAGGAATGTAATGCCGGCCGGAATATCAAAGCTTGTTTTTTGGAACATGTACATCGGTTTAGAAGGGGAAGTAGTAAGATATGCAAATATACGATGGCTGGTGCTCCTGTTTTGAAATCCGGATTATAATTTTTACTTTAGGTACAGCTATTACCCCTTCAATAGAGATCAAAACCCCGGATAGCTGCAAATTATTTATTATGTCTGATGTTCCCCCCAAATCCCCATCAACAGATGGCGTGCCGCCGGATACCAGCTGGCAGCTGAAATTGCTCCCCTGGATGATCCTTTTACCAACAGTGCTGATCGGTGTTTTTATTGTGCAGGCTACCTTACGGATGAAAAAGTTTGAAGCATTCGTGTACCAGCAGGAGCGCTCCATTTTTGAAAAGAGCCTGCCATCCCCTGCCGATACGGGCAGTGCCATCACCAACGATTTACACTATCAGCAATTGTATGTGCTGGCTCGTATGGAAGAGTACACCATTAATAAACGTTACAACCAGGCGGGCATCATTACTATGTCCACCATTTATACCAAGTACCTGGGTTTCTTCACCGGTATGATCCTGGCCATTGTAGGATCGGTATTCATTATTGGTAAATTAAGGGAAGATCAGACGCAGACGGAAGGCTCACTGAAAGATGTATTGACGTTTAAAGTAGTATCATCCTCACCAGGGGTGATCTTTGCCGTATTAGGCACTGTATTAATGTCGGTGAGCATTATCAGCAAAGGTGAGGTAGATGTGAACGATGTACCGCTGTACCTGAGCGGCGCCAATTTTATGAATGTACAGGATAGCACTACCCGGAAAATAGACAGCAGTAAAATAAGCAAGCTGCCCGTTACTATTACAAAAGAACAGGCAGCATCTTCCCACCCCTAAAAAACAGCGTATGCGGATCTTAATTTTCATCCTCGTCATGCTGACGTGCAAAACAGCTCTTTCACAAATACAGGTAGACCGTGCAAGGCTCATCAAACTTTTACAGGAAGGAAAAACAGCCGAAGTATTTAAGGAAGCCAACCGCCTGCGGGATAGCGTGTATGGTAAATGTGCCCTGGTAGATTATTTTATTGCAAAGAGCCTTTGCATGGATAAGTATTATGACAGATCCAGCATCTGGTTTGATTACATTTTAGCCAAATACCCGATGGATGATGGATCACTGGCATTCATACGGCAGGAGAAAAATGCCTGCCAGCCCGGAAGGCCCGCGCCACTGGCTGCCGGCAGCACCTTGCTAACGTCAATGACTATCCCATTGCCCAAAGTAGGCGCCGGTGTGCGGGGCAGGATAGGGAAAGGTGGATACATAGTGGAGGACTGTTATGAGAACAAAACGCTGGTGAGCTATGATAATATGCTGCCTGATGAAACGCTGGCTGCGCGCATTTTTAACATGGATCAGCCGGATACAGCGCTGGCAAAGCTGCAAAGCTTTTTGCCGGCTGCTTATGAAGCCAGGGTGTACAAACGGTTTATACTGGTTACGCTCAAAGACAGATCCTACAACGCAGAAAACCTGGAGCGCGTAGCAGGCAGCCTGGATCGTGCATACAATTTCTACATAAAATATTATTCCCTGCGGCCGTTGAATAAATTTATAACAGTGTACCTGCTGCCCTCACAAGCCGCATTGCAGGCTGCTGCACAGGATGTACATCATATTAAAATAGGTAATGATCCGCTGGGGTATTCCATTTTGTCAGACCTCAGCCTGCTGGGTATTGCGGAAGATGATCCATCCACTATAGGCACCTTATATCATGAGCTCTGGCACCTGGTGATCCGTGGCGATGCAGGCGATATTCCTGCCTGGCTGGATGAAGGCATTGCAGGCCTGTATTCCAATTCTTACTGGGAAAATGATGTATTGCAGGGTAATAAAACAACCTGGCGGCTGGATGATCTTCGAAGTAAACGCCTTGCTGAAATAGGAGAGACGGTGCCCTCGCTGGAAAAGCTGCTGGGATACGACTGGAATAACTTTTACGGCGGCGCAGATAAGAACCTGTGTATGGCAACAGTGAATTATGCGCTCTCTAATTACTTCATGATCTATTTGCAGGAGCAGGGTGTGTTGCAGCAGCTGATACAAGCGGTGAAGAACCGCCGTCCACCGGGGACAGACAGTACAACCAGCGTACAGGATATACAGGACATTACCCTGCTGCCGGCAGTTACCGGTAAGAATGTGAGCGCGCTGCAAACCGCTTTCCGTGCCTGGTTTAAAAAAGCCTATTCCTTTGATCCTTATGATAGCCCGCAAACACAAACTGCGGCAGTCATGAAATTTAATTTTCAGCAGGAGCAGGATTCCCTGAAACAAACACTATCAAACAAGCGGATGCAGGGCAGTATTAATATTGAGCAGTACAACCGCTACATGAACCGGATCACAAAAATTGAAACCAGCTATACCACTGCTGCAAAAAAGATCGATGAATTTAATGCACAGCAAAGTACACAGCACCCACCGGCGAATATGAGCAATATGGTAGCCCAGCAACAACCGCAGCAACAGCAGCAAACGCAATCAGAAAATAAAAAGGTAAGCAGGTGGCGGAAGAAAATGAATCATGCCAAGGCAGACCTGATGAAGCTGAAAGAGCAGATCAACAGTGATACGTTTTAGCCGGCGGCGCTCATAAAATATTTACACTACTTTTTCATTAATCCTGTTTTTGCAGATAACAATATTTGGTGCAACATATTTTACCTGGTCGCTGATGCGAAGCATCAGAGAATGGCCATGTGGTATTAGTTGTACGAAATAGTATATAATAATTGTATAAATGACACTATTAAAACCTGTTTTAATTACAAGCGTTTAGTTTTGAGGTGTATAGACCATTTTGCAGTAAGATTTTCACGCGTTAATTTTCTGCATGCAATAACATCTACATGTGATAAAGATATGATCCGCTGCTGGTATCTTTACAATGTTAAAAGTAGATAACTATCCCTATCCTATAGCCTTACACTTGTTGTAACTCATTCTATGATTGTAACAGAGTTTTTCGTTTAATAGCCGCTCTACGGAGCGGCTTTTTTTATTGATAATCTGCGCTTTCTTTTTGTTTTTGAAGATTTTGCAAGGACCATTTACGTAACGCTATGAAAGTTAAACGGATTGTTGCCACCCCTTTTCGCTCACATGATATGATTATTGAAAAAGGAACGGCGGTTCCTTGGAAAGCACTGTAAAATGGGCTAACTTTTAAAAGTTAATCTATATCCTTTCCCTTAAAAAAAGCATCATGAAAAAGATCCCATCAAAAAAACTGTCGCTATCGAAGATCCGGATTGCCAGCTTAAGCAAAGACAGGCAACAAACGCTGAAAGGCGGTTCCATTGAAACCTTTGACAGGAACTGTAAAACCTGGTATGTGGAATGTGGCCCTGGTCCATTCACGATAGCAAGAACCTGCGTAGAATAATTAAAGGAAGGTAACTTATTTGTAAAAGAAGGCGTCTCTTACTTTGAGACGCCTTCTTTTCATTTGGGTATCTGATGGAGAGCGGCCATAGCGCAGCGCCGGTCCCGGCTACATGATAATTAGAAGATTTGTCTTATTATTAGGCTTTAATATCAAAGGGACCATGAGCAAATTACTATCGCCCATCACTATTGGGAACACTACTTTTAAAAATCGTATAACCATATCGCCCATGTGCCAGTATTCGGCCGTAAATGGTTTTGCTACTGACTGGCACCTGGTGCATTTAGGCAGCCGCGCTGTGGGCGGTGCAGGTTTAGTGATGCAGGAGGCCACAGCCATAAGCCCGGAAGGCCGTATCAGCTATGGAGACCTGGGCATCTGGGAGGAAGAGCAATGTGTAAAGCTGCAGCAGATCGTAGCTTTCCTGCACGGGCAGGGTGCAAAAGCCGGCATTCAGCTGGCGCATGCAGGCCGCAAAGCCAGCTGTGAAGTGCCCTGGAAAGGAGGGAAGCAGATCCCATCAAATACGACGGATGGATGGCAAACTTTCAGCGCGAGCCCTTTGCCATTTAAGGAGGGTCAGGAAGCACCTTTAGCATTGGACCAGGCAGGCATTCAACAGGTGATCAGCGATTTCACGGCAGCGGCTAAACGTGCCATACAGGTAGGGTATGATGTGATTGAGATCCATGCCGCGCATGGTTATTTATTGCATCAGTTCTATTCGCCGCTAAGCAACCAGCGTTCAGATGAATATGGCGGCTCTTTTGAGAACCGGGTTCGTTTAGTGGTAGCCGTGGTGCAGGCCGTTCGGCAGGTGTGGGAAAAAGGAAAACCTTTGTTTGTACGCATTTCTTCTACCGACTGGACAGAAGGTGGCTGGACGATAGAAGATTCCGTAAAGCTGGCCCTGATCTTAAAAGAAGCAGGAGTGGATCTGATTGATGCTTCTTCCGGAGGCAATGTACCTGCAGCTAAGATACCCGCTACACCTGGCTACCAGGTAGGGTTTGCGGAACAGATCAAAAAGCAAAGCGGGATCCTTACAGGTGCAGTAGGCATCATTACCACGCCGGAACAGGCAGAAGCTATTTTAGCAAATGAACAGGCAGACCTCATCTTTATAGCACGGCAAAGCCTGCGTGATGCTTATTTTCCATTACATGCAGCCACCGCTTTGCAGGATGATATACAATGGCCCCTGCAGTATGAAAGGGCAAAGCTTAAACCATAGTTAACGTTCCTTTAGCCGCCAATTGTGACGGCCTGCAGATACCGGCAAAACAGAAGCTGGGAATTAAATAAAGGCGGCAGCCGCTAACGGAATAGCGGCTGCCGCTTTGTTTACCCTCCTAAAAGCTACTATAGACAAGGTGTTCAGGAATTTATTTTTTGAGGCCATTGTATTATTGCGTAGCTTTATTTTTCGAGATTGGTTTTATGTTCCCCTGAAACAGTTCATTTTCTTCAATCCTACTTACAGCTCAATTCATGCTACATAAAAGCCGGGTCCGTCATTATCCGGAATAGCGTAATCCCAATAGCTATTTTCCTCAACAGAGGAAAGTTTGTATGTGCATCAACAATCCTTTTTAGTAAAGAAATACGGTCCAATGGGCAAACATAGGCAACTATTGTAAAACCATGGCTGAAAGCCGTATTAATTCCCAACCCCACGTATTACCTAACTCCTAAAAACTTAACCATGCCAACAAAGTACCTTGAAAATGTAGCCACTCTTCATTACGTAAGTGCCAGCTATGAAGCCATTTCCGCTGAACATGATAAATGGCTGGACATTGCCGCCAAGGAAGGTATTTACCAGAAAACTGATACCAAGAACCAGGTGAAGCTGAGTGCGATCCAGCTGAATTTTGCCAAGGCCAATAACCTGTTCTATAAGAAAAAATTCCAGGAAGCGCTGAAAACGTACCAGTATGTACAAGGCCTGGTATTCCAGCTGCTGTACCCCACTTACAAACCCTGGTATGTGCACACCTCTGTAATGGCCATACCTATAAACAACCAGTTGTTTGATCCCATTTTAAAAGTAGGGAGTGAAATGGCGGTGTCCTTACCGCCTGAAAATATACAATCGGCAGTAAGCTATGTAAGCTTGAAATCGCTGCCGGATGATGTGCAGAAGTATGCGCAGCAATATGAAGCTGTGGGCATCAATACCTCTGGCGATAAAATGCCGAGAGCTGTAAGAGATAGCACGATGCTGGGGGTAGAGTATGCCAAAAGCGGCGACTGGAAGCATGCAGAAGTGTTCTTCAAACAGGGACTGGATGCCCTGAGCAATGCAGATACAATGGATGCCAAACAGGCAAAAGCTTCCCTGCAGCTTAACTTAGGCGCGGTGTACACGCAAGCCGGCAACCTGAATGAAGCCCGGCGTTACCTGGCAGCCGCCGCTGCAGGTTTTGAGAGCGGTAATGACATGCTGGGTGTTAGCCAGACAAAACTGAACCTGGCCGCCGTTTTAAACAGGGAAGGTAAGGCCGGCGAAGCAGCAGCCCTTAGTAAGGAAGCTAATGCAATAGCGCATACGGCCGATCAGTCTGTGGCCCAGCTGAAAGCTTTTGCCGCAGAAAGTACGGCCAATGCGCTTTCCACGGCCGCTGTAAGTGCAGCCGCAAAAGCAGAAAGCGTATCTGCCGTTACAGATACTGCTGTACTCACCAATGGCAATGGCCATAAGGAATTGTCCACAGGCGCCACCGCTTTTAAAGGCTCCTTAAGCGATGTACAGATAGGTACCACCATTAAGCCCAGCGCTATCTATGACCTGGCTGCCAGCAACGGCGGCGGTGTGCTATTCCGGCTGCCTAACCAGGGCGATGGCTGGATCACACAGGATCTTGAAGGCAACATTGAAAAGAACCAGAAGATTGCCGCTAAGGAATTGGGTGTGGTAAGAGGAGATGAGGTAATGAAATTTAAATGGACAGAAGCTGCCGGTATAAACCAGGCAGAGGTAAAAACGGCTTATTATGAAAAAAGGGTAGACCTGACCACCCTGGACGCAGTGAATATAGGTTATTATCTGGCCACTGATATTGCCATTAACCTGCCTCATATGTATTTATACCAGCTGCCGGTATGCCTGGCAGATTGTTATCATCACCTGGGAGAATTTAATAAAGCACAGGACCAGTACCAGAAAGCAGCCGCTTACCAGTACATTAATGTTAATATAGAAGTACCTGCTTTATGGATCAGGATGGGCCGCAATTACCTGGAATGGGGTAACTCATTTTACAAAAATGATGAAATACAAAAAGCGCTGGACGTTTACAAGAACGTGATCACACCGGACGATCAAACGCCGGATTCCCCGCTCTATAAGGATAAAATGAATACTTACGGCTTAAAGGTAAGCGCGCTCATAGCCGCAATTGCGGACCCGGATGCGGCGGACCTGAACCCGGATGCCGTGAATATTGTGCTGGATAGCCGGAACCGCCTTCGCATGATCCGTGCCGGCCTGGATTATTCCGGTTTCCCAACTAATTACTTTCCCATTTTTAAGTTCGATTACCTGCAAAGCGTAGCCACTTATTTTGCACAACAGGCCATACAGGCTGAAAGGGAGTATATAAATTTCACCGCACATGGTGAAGATGAAGAAATGACCCGCGAGCAATTGCAGCAGTCTGTTGAATTAAGCAAAGCCCAGGTAGACCTTGCGGAAAAACAGGTAGAACATGCGCAGGCAGAGCTGGATGTGAACATGGAAAATGCAGCGCTGGCCGCCCT
This sequence comes from Chitinophaga rupis, assembly GCF_900109685.1. Lineage (GTDB taxonomy): Bacteria > Bacteroidota > Bacteroidia > Chitinophagales > Chitinophagaceae > Chitinophaga > Chitinophaga rupis. The sequence continues at coordinate 79,778 of NZ_FOBB01000008.1, forward strand.
GCGCCTGCAGAACGCAAAAGATCAGAAGAAGGAGTATGCGGATGTAAGTTACGAGACCACCGCCCTGGAAGCCGCCAGTGTATTCGCTTCCGGACCGGAAGGATATGAGGTGTCCTACACCTATTACAGCCCGTCTGAAGGAAAAGATGTAACCCTCTCCGGCAGCGATGCCTATAAAGTGATGGAAGATGCCGCCTGGAGAAAAGGTATGCTGTCAAGGGAAATGGAACTCTCCAATATGGACCGCAACATTTCAGAGCTGGATGCCAACCAGCAGCTGGCCAACGACCAGGTGACCATGGCGCAGGCAGGCGTGGAAGTAGCTAACCAGCAAAAGAAGATCGCCGAAATGAATGAGAAACATTCCCAGGAGCTGCTGAACAGTTTTGAATCGCAGACCTTTACCCCGGAAGTATGGTTCCAGCTGGGCACGCGTATGTTGTACATCTCTAAAACATATCTGCAAAGGGCCATTGGCATTGCTAAAAAAATGCAGAAGGCCTACGAGCTGGAAACCGGCCGTGCGTTAAATACGATCAAAAGCGATTACAATACCAATATTATTTCCGGGTTGCTGAGCGCCGATTACCTGCTGAATGATATCAACTACTTTACGATAGACCGCATCAACAATTCCAAATCCAAGGACATACCGGTAAAACAAATGTTCTCCCTGTCAGAGCTGAATCCTACCGGCTTCCAGACCACCTTTAAAAATACGGGCCGCCTGCAGTTTGAGACTGCCCTGGCCGATTTTGATATGGCTTACCCCGGCGCTTACCTGCGTAAGATTAAAAAAATTGAAATGGTGGTAGAAGGCTTAATACCGCCGGGCGGTGTACATGGCACCTTGAGTAACTCCGGCATTTCCCGCGACCGTAAAAAGAATGGCGATGCATTTTACCGCATACAGCCGCATGAAACATTATACCTGTCTAATTACAACCCACGCGCAGATGTAGTGATCTTTCAGCCGGACCAGCGGGTGCTGGACGTATTTGAGAACTGCGGCGTAGCCACCAGCTGGACGCTGGATATGCCCATGGCCGCTAATGACCTGAACTACCAGACCATTTCAGATGTGAAGATGATCGTTTATTACACCGCGCAGTATGATACCCTGCTGGAAAATAACATCAGGGCCACGCTGCCTGCAACCGGGTCCAAAAATATGGCGCTGCCTTTCCGGATTGTTTTCCCGGATGAATATTTCAGCTTCATTGACAGCGGCGAATTAAAATTCAAACTGCTGGCCACTGATTTTGCTTACAATGAGATCAGCCAGGTAGTAAAGAACATTTCCCTGAAAGTAGTAACAGACGGCATACCCGCGGCTAACCTGAAATTCACGGTAATACAGGAAGCCATAAATGTGCAGGCGGTCACGGATGCAGCTGGCGTGATGAGATCAGATAGTACCGACGCTGCCAACCCGCTGAATGTATTTATAGATAAAGAAACGAACAAGGAATGGACGATACAGCTGATGGAAGCTGACAATGCGGGATTAGACCGCACAAAGATCAAAGACCTGTTCCTTTTTATGGAATATTCTTTCACCTATAAAGGCATGTAACATGGCAAAATCCACAGGAATAGGACCGGATGTGCTGCCTTTGCCATCCGGTGGCGGAAGCATGCAGCCTATTGATGAAGCATTTAAAACGGACCTGGGCACGGGCACAGGATCGTACCAGGTACCCATCAAGCTGCCGAAAGGCCTTAATAATTTTACACCCAGCCTGGCCCTCAAATATAGCACAGGCAGGGGTAACAGCCCCTTTGGTATGGGCTGGTCCCTGGATATGATGGCTATTACCCGCAGCACAGATAAACGGCTGCCTGCATTTAATGACGAGGCAGATGTGTTCCTTTTTGAAGGCAGGGAGCTGGTGCATATGGGCAATGGGGTATACCGGCCTTTGGTGGAGAACGAATTTTCTACCATCACCAAAACAGCCAATGGCTGGGAGGTGCGCACCAAAGCCGGCGGCCTGCTGAAGCTGGGCGCCACCGCCAATGCACGGCTGGCCTTTGAGGAGCATATTTATGCCTGGTTCATTAATGAAATGAGCGACAGTAATGGTAACACTATCCTTTATCAATATGAATCCAATGACGGTAATACGTACATCAAAAAAATTGAGTATGCTATTTACGAGGTCATTTTCAACTATGCGGTAAGGCCGGATCTTTTTTCCGGCTACCGCACTGGTTATGAAATTAAAACAACATGGCGCTGCAGCTCCATACAGGTAAATCTGCTGCAGCCGGCGCCTGCGCCCATTAAACGCTACCAGTTCACCTATATACAGGCGCCTTACAGTAACATTTCGTTATTGCAGCAGGCAGCCATGGTGGCGCTGCATGAGGAAAATAACGTGGTAGAGGAGATCAGTTTCCCGCCCATTACGTTTGCATACAACCATTTTAATCCTTCGCAGAAACAGCTGGGCATTTTTACCGGGAAGGGCAGCAGTACCCCGCCGTCTTTACTAAGTGCGGATGTAAGCCTGCTGGATTTTGAAGGCACCGGCCTGCAGGGTGTAATGGAAATGGCCAATGGCGTAGCCAGGTTCTGGCCTAATAAAGGCAACCTGCAATGGGGACAGCCCTACACATTGAAGGATATTCCGCTGCACGCCGACCTGAGTGAGGACAGCCTTTTATTTGCCGATATGGAAGGCAATGGTACAGCGGACCTGATGGTGGGCGGCCAGCAGTCCGGCGGTTATTTTCCAAACCTGCCCGGCGGTGGCTGGGGGCGTAAGGTTAGCTACCGGCAAAGCCCCAATGTACCGGTAGGCAGCGCACAAACGCGGCTGGTAGACCTGGACGGCGATAACCGGGTGGACATGATGTACAGCGATGGAAAAGCTTTTTATTACTATTTCAATAAAGCGGAAGAGGGCTGGCAGCAACAGCCTGCAGTTACAAAACGTGTATTTGCCGATGATGCACAGCCGGAAGTGAACCTGAATGATCCGCACATCCGCATGGCAGATGTGGTAGGAGATGGGCGCACTCACCTGGTGCAGGTGCACAGCGGGCGTTTGCTGTACTGGCCCAACCTGGGCAATGGTAAGTGGGGAAAGGCTATCCGTATGGCCAATGCCCCGCGGCTGCCGCGTAATTATGATCCGGCGCGTTTGTTCTTTGCGGATATGGATGGCAGCGGCGCTATGGATGTGCTGTATGTAGACTATGACCGTATCTATTGCTGGATCAATCAGAGCGGGCAGCAGTTCAGCGATCCGGTAATAATTACCGGAACGCCGCCGGTAGCCAATGCCGGCATTGTGATCGCCGACATGAAAGGCGCCGGCACCAATGGTATTTTATGGAGCTACCAGGATGCGCTGCGCAATAAAACGGCTTACCGTTACCTGGATATATGCGGCGGTACAAAACCTTATCTGCTTTCATCTATTGTTAACAATACCGGTATCACTACACAGATCGTGCACGGCAGCTCCATTACCTATCAGCGGGATACAACAGATCCTTTGCTGAAAGCCGGCTGCTTTCTGCCTTTTCCCGTACCGGTAATAAGGGAGGTGACCAGCACGGATGTTACTACCGGTGTTACCAACACCAGCACATTCCGTTATTACAATGGGCATTTTGATGGAAAGGCAAGGCAGTTCATGGGTTTTGCAAAAGCAGAAAGAATAGAGAACGGCGATGATACGATTGCAGCTAACCGTTCGGTATCCTATTTCAATAACACGGATCCCCTGCAGAAAGGATTGCCCGTATTAACACAGATCTATAGTGAGGATGGCGCGCCGGAAAGCGCCCATCCCTTTAAGGCAGAAGAAAATAGCTATCTCATACAGGACGTTGGCTTGGCACCCGATGGCCGGAAGATCCATTTTGTTGCAAAACAGCAAAGCACCAGTAAGAACTACGAGCGCAATGCAGAATGTAATGAGGTAAAGAAAACCTGCACCTATGATGCCGCAGGTAATATTACCGAAGAAATAAAAACCGGTAGATGGAAGAATGACCAGGGCGTGTTTGAGCAGCAGCTGCTGAAAACAACCAGCATATATGCGCAAACGCCGGATGGAAAGCTCTCTTCCTTTAAAAGCCGGGAAACCGTAACAGATAAGGAAGGCCAGGTGCTGAAAGCTACCATCTGGTATTATGACGGACCGGCATTTACCGGCCTGCCGGAGCAGCAGGCAACCAAAGGTAATATTACCCGCGAACGCCAGCTGGCCATGAGCGCAGCCGCCTTTACAGCAGTATATGGGGCGGAGCCGGATAACATGGCCGCACTGGGTTATGTAAAGGAAATGGATGCAGCATTGGGAGAATGCTTCTTTATTGACCGGTTTAAACAACGTATAGACGGCACCGGTAATACGCTGGAACGCCGCAGTCCGCTGGGGTTAACCACCACTATCAGTTATGATGATTTTAAGATGTATCCCGTGCAGGTAGAACAATCTAACGGGCTTGTAATAAAGATGGAGTATGAATATAAATACGGCGGCATTATTTCCAATACAGATCCTAATGGTGTAGAACTTAAATATGAATTTGACAAAGCAGGGCAGCTTACAGGAGTGTACCGGCACGACGATGCGCCGGGCATGCCCTATTTGCAATACAGCTATGATCATAGCTTACCCCACCGCTCGCAAACCACACTTACCCGTGCGGAAAAGGGCGGGGCGCAAACCAGGCGGGTGGAGTACCTGGACGGGCTGGGAGAGAAGCTGCAGGTACGTGCCGAAGCAGAAAACAACCAGGTTATTGTAACCGGCAAAAAGGAGTACAATACCAAAGGTTTAACAAAGCGGGAGTATCAGCCTTACTTCTCCAACAGCCTGGAATTTGCTACAGCCGACCAGGAGAACGATGAGCATTTCACCCTGTATGAATATGACGCCATTGGCCGGAGCACCCGCCGTACGGATTGGCATCACCAGTCTTATGTTACTAAGCTGGGGCTTTCTTTCCGTAGCTTTTATGATCCGCTGGATCTGCTGGAAGCAGCCGGCAATAATAATTTTGATACGCCAAAAACAGAATGGCTGGATTCGGAAGACCGGCTGCTGGCTATTATAGAAAGAAAAAAGGAGAGCGCTAATGTAACCCGTTATGCCTATGATGCTACGGGCAACAGGACCCGGGTGCTGATCAATGATGCGGTTACCGTAGAAAATACTTTTGATTGCCTGAGCAGGCGGGTACGTTCCAGCTACCGGGATGCCGGCAGCTACACTTTCTTTTATGATGCCATGGGCAACCTGGTAGAAAGAAAGGATGGTAAGATGGATGTGGTATATAATAGCTATGATGCTATGGGCCGCCTGCAAACAGTACATTTCGGAGGACGGAACGGTACCCTGGCAGAATCCTATGAATATGATGCAGGGGATGCCGGTGAGCTGAATACCAGGGGAAAGCTCATGAAAGTAAAGGGACCCTTTGGCGAAGTAAAGTTCAGCTATTCCCGATGCGGATGCCTGCGTTCAAAAATACGTACTTACCCGGGGCTGGCACAACCTTTAAAGGCGGAGTATGAGCAGGATAACCTGAAACGCTATACGAAAATTAAATACCCGGATGGTGCGGAGGTAAATATCCTTTACAACCGTGGCGGTTTAATAGAGTCTATACCCGGCATTGTAAATAAAATTGAATACGGGCCTACGGGCAAACGTACAAAGGTTATCTATGCCAGCGGTGTGATCACGGAATATACCTATGAGCCGGGCAGCTTTTGGCTGCTGGGTATTAAAACCATTGCACCGGATGGCGCAGTGGATTACCAGCACCTGACCTATGACTATAATGAAACGGGATTGATCAGCCATATTACAGATGCCGCCAATGCGCCGGGGCATATAACCCACACCCGCGCGTTTATGTATGATGAGCTGGACCAGCTGCTACGGGCAACGGGCACGGCCTCCAATGGTAATTATGAGCATAACTATGCCTATGATAACCTGGGCAATCTTATACAGTACCCGGAGCAGTTTGGCGCAGAACAAATTGCACGTGATGATGCGCAGCACCCGTACCGTATCACCGGTGTAAGTAACCAGCCGGCACAAACGTACCAGTACGATGCGGCAGGGAATATTACCCATACGCCCGATGCTGCCATGGAATATGATGCCCGTAACCAGCTGGTGAAAGTGTTGCATAAAGATGGTACGCAGATCACTTATTTTTACGACCACCTGGGCTCCCGTGTGCTAACCGCTACTACCATAAACGGGCAAACGGAGCGTACTTTTAATTTTGATGACATTTATACGGTATCCGGTAATGAGAAGCAGCGTACGGTGTTTGATGAAACCGGCGCTATTGCCATGCTGCGTGAAGATAACAGTGGGGTGGTTTTTCATAAGGATCATTTAGGCAGCCACGTAGCGGAATCTGACCTGCAAACCGGGGCCCTGCTGAGCGAACAGCATTACTATGCGTTTGGTAAAATGGCTTTTGGCGCTGAGCTGGATGCTATACAAAACTTTTCCGGCAAAAAGTATGATGCTATACCGGACCTGGTTTTCTTCGGTGGGCGTTACTATATGCCCTCACTGGGTATTTTTCTTACCCCGGATCCTTACTTCCTGGAACAGCAGCCGGAAAAATTCTTTAAAGCGCCCCGCAGCCTGCAGCTTTATGTATACGTGCTCAATAACCCGGTGAATATGATCGATCCCTTTGGGCTATGGTTTGGTATTGACGATGCTATTGCAGCTGCCGTAGGCTTTGTAGCTGGCGTGGTAGGGTATATCATTAACTGGGCCATAAGCGGCGGTGACTTTTCTATATCGGAAATGTTGTACTCCGGTGTAGTAGGCGCTGTATCGTTATGGTTCGGCTATAATACATTCGGGCTGGGATTTGCGGTTATCAGTGGTATTGCCATGGTAGCCGGGCCGGCCATTTGCGGCGGCCTGGATAAAGCTTCCATGGGCGATTCCTTTGGCGAACGTTTCTTAGGTTTCATCAGCTTTGCAATCAAATTTGCACGTTCACCCATTACCTCAACCGCAGGGTTGCTGATAGGTGGTTTTGGTACCGGCTTTGGCGCCTGGAATAATGTGGAATGGTTCAAGGGGGGCGTTATCGCTTTTGAATATGATCCTTCCGCCAGCGGTTTCTCCGCAGTTACCCTGGGAGCTACCGTTAATATATGGAACGGTAATACCAGCGCGCCTGACTTTGAGCATGAGCTGTATCACTCCCGCCAGTACACCATTATGGGCGACTGGTTTATTCCCGGCTGGATAGTAGGCGGCCTGTATGGAATGATCAGTGGCGCCATTGGCGGCAGCAGCGACTGGGGCAGCTGTTTTTATTCAGCCAACCCGGGCAGCGGTTATGGTAATCCGTTAGAAGCCGGCGCCCAGTCTATTGAGCGGGGCGGCGGGTGCAGCTGAAAGAATTAAAACGGAAATTTATTTCAACAAAGCAGAAGCATTGATCTGCAAGAATAACGGCGTAGCCACGCAGGAAGCAGCTGACCTGGTGAATGCCAGCCGGTGGCGCGCCTTTGCTGCAGCGGATTGGCCCAAGGCAGCCTACAGGGTTGCCACCCTTACGCTGGATGACGGGTACTAACAACAAAAAAGAGCAGGCCCTGAGACCTGCTCTTTTTTTATACCAGCGTTTTAATCCTACAATCCCTCTGTTAAGCTCTTCTTCAGATCCGCCAGGAAATCTGTTACAGTAGTAGCTTTACCGGATTCCGGCATTTGCGTGGCGCAATCCATCTTCACATATTTGTTTACATCCGCCATTTGCCAGATGCCTGCGCCGGTCATACCCGGGTACTCCTTTTTAAACCGGATCATTTCTGCTTTGATCTCATCCGGTGATTTACTGTTATGATCTGTGGCGCAGGTGCTGAAAGCCCCGCGGCAAAGGAATATCGGGTAAATGGGCACATTCGTGGCCAGGTGCGTTTTCCAGGGACCGGGCGTATTGCGCGCGCCGCCGTCATAGCATTGTACATAGATGGCATCTATCAGCCCTTTCTTTGATCCGTCAAGAATGCCTTTCCAATACGAGAATTTTGTATACGGGCACAGGGTCATGTGCATGTTCAGCTTACCGATCATTGATCCTAACCGTATAATGGAAATCGCATCGTAAACAGATTCATCATCAATACAGATAGCATCAACGCCTACCGCATCTTTTAATACCTTACATATTTTATACAGGGTGCTGTTGGCGCCGGTGCCGGTAACAACGCCCGCAGGAGCGGTTGAATCATTGGCCCAGGTCCGTATATAATCATAAGTGTTCGGCGGCTGGTTATACCACCTGCCTTCAAATAAGATCTCGATCCGGGTAATGGAAGTTTTGCCCTGTTTTAAAGACGCTACCCGTTTAAGCCACTCAGGGTCGCCCACATACTTACCATCGTGAATGATAGGATTCTTGCTATCATCGCCGGAATATAGATCACCATTGGAACGTATATAAAAGCTGGAAAGGATCACGGTGGTGAACCCTGATTGTTTTAAATGTTCGTAAGTACTATCCTCACCCGGGTAAGTATCGCGGCCAAACATGGTCAGGTTGGTTGCGGCCGGTGATGCCGGATCCCCAGCTGCAAACGGCCGGGCAAAACACACATTTGAAAAAATGCCGGACACCAGCAGGGTAAAAGTTAACAAGGGTAATTTCATGACATAGGTTTAAGAAGGCGAAATTAGTGAACTAATCTTAAAGCATACAACCGCTTATCCTTAATGACATAATAGGATATTCCCACAAAAGGTAATAGTATATTATTTATTACAGGTTGATTTATAGCAGCTTAATTTCCGCTTCTTAGAAATAGTTGTAAGTAAATAAACGTTTACTTATTTTTGTCTTGTAAATAAAAGCTACAGTATGCGGCCCAAAAATTTAGAAAAAGAGCAAGCCATCCGCACGGTTGCGCTGGACATTATTGCCAAAGAAGGATTGGAAAATTTAAGCATGCAAAAACTGGCTAAAGCAGCCAATGTTTCACCCCGTACTATTTATATTAAATACGAGAATAAAGAAGATTTCCTGGTTAAGCTGTTTATTAATGAAGTGTTGGAGCCATACGAGCAGGCCGTTTTAAAAGACTTTAGTGAGCAAATGGATTTTGCTGACGGTGTAAAAAAGATCTGGATGAATACTTTCCAGTATTTAAAAAATAACCGGCCTGCTTTTGCAATAATTCAATATAGTAAATCGTCACTCTTATTAAACAAGGCCTACCAGCAGCAGAACATTCAGCAGGGACAGTTCTTTGCGCCTATTCACCGTTTTATAGCAGCCAACATTAAAGCCGGCACTATTAAGAATTTTCATTTTGATGTATACCGTGCAATGATCTTCCCCGTGCTGCTGGAGCTGGTGAGTGAATACTTTGACTATACCGAAAGGCCTAAACAGATCATTACAGAAAAGGTGCTGCTGGAATGCTGTGCTACTGTAATAAAAGGCATCATGAAATAATTTAAAAACACTCTATAATGAAAACAATTAAGAACAAGCAGATCGCCATTGTAGGTGGCGGTCCGGGCGGACTAACGCTGGCAAGGATCTTACAAATGAACGGTGCCGGCGTAAAGGTTTATGAGCGGGATGTGAACAGGAACGTACGCGTACAGGGCACAACGTTAGACCTGCATAATGACTCCGGCTTAAAAGCGCTGCGTAAAGCAGGTTTAATGGAAGCATTCAACGCCAGCTACCGCCCTGGTGCAGATAAGCTGTGTATTACAGATAAACACGCAAATATCCTGCTGGATGAATTTTCCATTGAGGAAGGTGAAAGCGCCCGCCCTGAAATAGACCGTGGCCCGCTCCGCGGCATCCTGCTGGATTCATTGCAGCCCGGTACCGTGGTATGGGACAGCAACTTTGCGTCACTGGAAAGGCAGGCATCTTCCATTAAAATTGAATTTAAGAACGGCACTGCTGCATATGCAGACCTTGTGATTGCAGCAGATGGGGCTAACTCTAGGATCCGCCCTTACATTACGGCTGTAAAACCTTTTTATGTGGGTGTTACTGCGGTGGAAGGCACAGTGTATGATTCAGAAAATACCATCCCTCACATTCATCAGCTTTTACGTGGCGGAAAGATCTTTACAATGGGAGATGAAAGATCTTTGATCGTAAGCTCAAAAGGTGACGGCAGCCTTTCGTTCTTAATAGGTTTTAATGCAGATGAGTTTTGGGTAAAGAACAGCGGGATCGATTTTGCTGATAAAGTGCAGGTGCTGGCCTGGTTTAAAACAGCCTTTGCCGGCTGGGCGCCTATCTGGGACGATCTGTTTGTACATGCCGGCTCCGCATTTATACCCCGCCCGCAATATTGTATGCCGGTAGATCAAAGCTGGGAAGCATTGCCGGACCTTACCATGCTGGGTGATGCTGCGCACCTGATGCCGCCCTATGCAGGCGAAGGCGTGAACATGGCTATGCTGGATGCATTGGAGCTGGCAGAGTGCCTGCTAAGTGATGATTTTTCAGATACACACACTGCTATAGCAGCCTATGAAAAGCAGATGCGTGCAAGAGCTGCTGAAATTGCACAAATGACGCTGGAACAAACCGCTGTTTTACATTCACCACAGGCGCTTGCTCATTTGCTGGAAATGTTCCGCCCTGTTGAATAATGACCTCACGGCCTGGGTTTCCAAAGATCTTTCAGCTGTTTAAGCATCAGCAGAAAACCGGGGCCTGGCATATCTCCATGGCCAAAACCATCAAACTCATACAGGTAAGTTCTTTTGTGGCCGGCCAGTTTCATCATCCTGGCCAGGTAAGCATTTTCCTCGTACCGTCCCAGCATTTCCATTTCCCGGTCGCCCGTGTAAAGGTACAAGGGAGGCGCATCTGCACGCACATGGTATAAGGGTGCATATTTGTCAATGATGGGTTGTGTATCAGCAATGCCTTTTTCCTTACGCACGGTAAAATGTGTAATAGCCTGCCCGCTGAAGGGGAACAAGGCTGCAATGCGGTTGGCGTCAATATTATATTTAGCTAAATATTCCTTATCCAATCCGATCATCTCTGCCAGGTAACCACCTGCAGAGTGGCCGGATACAATGATCTTAGCGGTATCGCCACCATACTCCCTTGCATGGCTAAACGCCCAGGCCACTGCGGCCGTCGCATCTTCAATATAAGCCGGGCAGGATACTTTAGGGCTCAGGCGGTAATTGGCCGCAATGATGATCATTTTATGGCGCTTCAATTCTTCCGGGATGCTTTTGCTGCCGCTGGTTATCCCGCCACCGTGGAACCATACGATCACCGCTGCATTGGCCTGTTTAGCCGGGTAATAAATATCCAGCCGGCAACGCTCTTTCATGTAATCCGTCAGCTCTCCGTTGCGGTATAAGATATCTTTTTGCTCCAGGTAAGTAGTAGTATCCTGCGCCAGTACAGGCAGCGCAAAGCAGATCAGCAGCAACAAGAGCCGGTATTTCATGATAAAATGATTTACTTGTAAAGAAAATAAAAAAACAGGAACATCCACATTGGGTCATGAAAAGAATAGGCATTCCGGGCACCATTTTTGAAATGGTGGCACATCAATCATTCTAAACCAAGCGTATTACGTAGCAGTTTATTCTTTATTAAAAACCTGTTCTCACATGAAAAAAACGTTAATCCTTTTTTCTGCCGGGATATTGATTGCCTGGCTTTCCGGCTGTAGTAAAAAAGATGACAAAACACCTCAGGAAACACAGAACAAAGACATGGCCGGTTGCCTGGGATATGCATCCGGGTACGCTAATTCCGGCGTTATGGGCGCTGCCAGCACCTACGATTTTAAGTCGGCGCAGAACAACCAGTTCTTTGCAGGAGAAGTGAGCATCCAAAAGGGCTTCTGGAATAATATTCCTGCTGAGGTACATGTACTGTACGAAAGCAGCGCAGACTACCGTAACGCATATGCCAGCCCGGATGGCAAGATCCTTTTTGGATATGAAATGTTCTACTACCTGGTGCGTTCTTTCAGTAAAATAGAAGGCAGCGATAACCTTTCGCCTTTACCGGTGGATGGTGTGCTGGCCCATGAATGGGGGCATCGTGTACAGTTCACCGTAGGATGGACGGATTATGCAAAAGCCTCTTACCGGGAGCTGGAAGCCGACTTCTTCTCGGGCTACTACATGGGATTGGCCAAGCAATGGTTATGGGCGCAGATCCAAACCTATTATAATGCCATTTATGCCTCCGGGGATTATTATTACAATTCCCCCGACCATCATGGTACGCCGCAGCAACGGCTGAATGCCGCTTACGCAGGGCTCACCGTCGCAGTGTATGAGCTTAATAACAACGTGCATTATACCTACAACCAGCTGCACAGCATTTTTAATCAGAAAGTGCATAGTGAAATAGGCGCACGCAAAAGCAATGTATTCCCGGAAGTGGAGTATCCCAAAGATCTGACAAAAGAAAAAATAGAACGATTATATCCCACCCTGTAATGCCGGTTAACCCGGCATTACGCCTTTATAACCCCAAATAATTTACTGCTTTTTTGTTTTTTTATTACTACTTTTATTCAGGTAACAGGATAAGATGGAAGACTATGAGCGTTACTGTTTTTCAATCCCTATATAACCGATAATCCCAATCAGCAGTAAATTAACCTTTACAGATGTTCGATTCCCCCGTACTAAATGTGGTGATAGGGCTCACCCTCATCTATCTCCTATACAGCCTGCTGGCCAGCCTTCTGGGCGAGTTATTATCAACCACCTTTAACCTGCGTTCCCTTTTGCTGCGGGTAGCATTGGAAAGAATGCTCAATGACGGTTATTATGCCCGGCGGGATAAATGGCGCAATCGCTGGAGCGCTATCGTGAACGCAGTGCGGTGGTTTTTCCTTTTCCCCAACAGTGATTTTAAGAACAGCCTGGCCGGCCGTTTTTATGAGCACCCTTCTATTAAATATCTTGCCAAGGCAGAGCGGCGCTCACCGTTTGCAGAAACGCGCCCCTCTTACCTTACCGATGTATATTTCGTAAGTACGTTCATCCGTATGCTCATAGAAATGGGTATGGGAAATACGGATGATGAAAAGATAGCGTCTGCCCTGAAGCTGAATACCCTGCATATGCAGCCACGTACGGCAAAAAATGTGACCGGCATTTACCAGGAGGCAAAGGGCGACACGGCCGCTTTTAAAGAAGGGCTGCGGCGCTGGTACAATGAAACCATGGACCGCGCCAATGGCTGGTACAAACGTAAAATGCAGTTCCTGCTGCTGCTCATCGGCCTGTTGTTATCTATACTTTTTAATGTCGATACCATCCGTATCACAAAGCTCCTGGCCCGTGATCCGGATGCAAGGTCTGAGATGGTAAAAATGAGCATTGCCATTGCCAATGATACCACTATTGAAAATGTGATCACGGATAAAGACAGCCTCCGGCGGGCCGCCATACTGGATTCCGGCTATGCGCATGTGCAGCGTGATATTGAGGATGCAGGTTTGCTCCTGGGCCTGGGCTGGAATTTTGACCAGTTAAGCTCTCCCATAGAATATAAGGTAGTACATAAAAAAACGCCAAAGCTATCTGACGGATTGCTGGAGCTGGATGCTGCTGCAAAATCAGTAAGGGTGGCCGACTCCATGCACCGGGCCAGTGAGGAGCGTAACTGCTGGGCGGTAAAAACATTGCTGCCGGAAATAAAACAAACAGACAGGCAGATCCTCGATATAAAAATGGCCGCGCTGCAGGGAAGTATAAAGGACACTTCAAAAGTAAAAGAGCTCCGTGGTAAAAAAGATACCCTGTTAAAGCTGCTGGATGCCCGTAAGGAAATGCTGGCCAATGACAGCCTGGAATTTGCTGCGCTTGGTTATATTATCTGCAACACCTTTAAAGACCTGCGCCTGCTGGGTTTTTTGCTTACTGCGCTTATGATCTCACTGGGCGCTCCTTTCTGGTTTGATCTTTTAAAGAAGCTGGTAAGCCTGCGCGGTGCGGGCGTAAGGCCCGAACCCAGCGACAATGAGGTGCTGGTGAAAAAAGTATTGCCGGATGCCAATGCACCTGCCGTAGTAGTGGCAGCAGAGGTAACGCCTTTATTTGCTACTGTGCAGGATGAATTTGTATGGAAATACCGTGCATCGCTTTTAGCTCTGCCTTCCGTAAGGGCTGTCTTTACCTTTTATGATAATGACGGAAATTGCAAGGTGCAGGTAAATGTAACGGAAGCAGCAGCAGAGCAGGAGGTCAGAGACCTGCTTACAAAGCTGGGCATTAACCCCGTGCCGGGCTGGCTGCTGGTCAAAGTAACGGGAATCCCCCGCTCCAATGCACCGCTGCATGCCGTGGGTAACTTTAATAACATGGCCTTTGCTCATGGATCGCTGAGCTGTATCCTGAAAGATTCCACTAACGAGGACCGCTTTGTATTATCCTGCTGGCATGTGCTGAAAGGGGATACGGATTTTGATGCGCTTTTTATTCGACACCCGCTGGTGGTAAATAATACTAACACCATTATAGCTGACCTGGAAGTGGGCGGCATTCTGAATACGCTGGATTACGGACTGGCGCGCTGCCGGCCCAATATGCCCGTTATCACCAATGATTGGCTGATCGAAAAGCTGGAGCTGTCCACACCCTTTAAACACCGCCTGGTAGAAACAGATGATATTAAGAAACATATTACGCTCCGCTATTTTGATGTAGAAACGCAGGCCGCTGCAAATGGCATTATTTACGCCGTGTGCCCGGAAGTACAGGTGGATTACCGCGATAAGTCGCGCATGGTGCAGGATGTGATTGTGCTGCAGCAAGGGCTGAATACTGTGCTCCCGATCTCTCAGCCCGGCAATTCAGGTGCGCTTTTATTTGACGCAAAAAACGACGCCATCGGCATGATCATAGCCGGTGATGAGAACTATACCTATGCTATAAAATTGTCCAATTTCTTCAACCTTCATAAGGAAAAATCCTTTGCCTGATGACAAAAATTTACCTGACGATGGTGCTGTTTGTTTGCACCTTTTTCCCTGCCTTCTCCCAAAATGAAAATCTGTTAAAGATAGATGTAAACGGCACTACGCTTGCAGATGTGACCTTTAGCTATAAAGGCAAGCTCAAGCCCGGCTTAATAAACCTGGATAGCTCCTGGAAGCTGGCGCTGAATGATGCCGGCCACCATGCGCTTAAAATAACCCTGGTGAATACGGTAGGGCCAAGCAGGGATACCTTATTCCTTCATAACCTGGGTTTTACACTGGCAGTTCCTGACAGAAAAATTGAAAGCTTTCAGCTGGCGCAAACATTTACACTGAATGTGTACCTGAATGATAGCCTGCACATTTCCCGGCAATGTATCTATCCGGAGGCTGTAGCACCAAGTGCATCTTCACCCGTTGTGCCTGTACCTGCACCTGCGCTGGCCGGGCAGCCGCCAACAGTTGCGGCTAATGTAGGTGCTATGATCAATGATGCATTAAGGCTTGCCGGCGATCTCTCACCAGGTCAGAGGCAGGACATACTGGCCTATTATGCCCAGGTGAAAAATAGCCCCGACGCTATACAGGCTGCTTATAATGATAACAAACACCTGCAGATCTTTGTAACGTCAAAAATAGGTGGTGCCGGCGCCCACAATAGCAACAACTTTGTAGGCTCCCTGCTGGATAATGTTGGCGGGCTGGATGTAACCAATCTTGCGCTGGGTGCTACGGACTTTATTATTAAACGCGGAAAGGAGGAGCTGAACATCGCCTTCTTTAAAAAGTTCCAGGACTTAATTTCGAAACCGGAGCTGCGGGACCTGCAAACCGTTTTCCCTGCCACCTGGCGCACCTTATACCTGGTAGGCGATGATATTTATAATTACAACCGCTATTTACAAACCTTACAGAACGCCTTTAAGAACGATATTGCGCAGCTCTCTGCCAACCTGCCTTCCATCATTGATAATCACCCCTTGTTCTTTGCCGCGCATCCTGAGCTGGAAGCCAGCCTGCGCAGCGGTCTTTACTTTGCCAACAGCCTGCGCGACGGCGTGCATCCCGGTGAGATGATAGACCTGTATGATGCATCTTTGCTGGATAAATTTGACTGTACCTTTACCGCCGCAGGCGTAGTCACCAATCCTAATTACAGAACCTCGGTGGAGCTTTTACAACTGTTTTCTTTTTCACTCCGTAACCAGACCAGTGAAACCAATACAGCTTATTGGGTTGCACCTAAAATGCTCCAGCAATTAGTAGCAAACCCCTTAGCTGCAAAATATTTTTTAGGACTGTTATACCAATATGGCAAAACCAGGTTTACGCAGCTGAACTTTAAAACCAGTAGCGGCACTTTTAATGTACTGGAAAGTATTAACGACCTGGCAGACCATGAAGCAGATATTAAAGCATGGTTCAACTGCCTGTCAACCCTGGTTATAAAAACGCAAAGTCTCAATACACTGGTAAAAACCTATGAGCGGCAAAGCAGCGATTCTATGAAAATAGAGCAGCTTTATACTTACTTCCAGGCATCGGTAGACCTTTTAAAATATGCCACGCGCGTAACACAGCTGCCAGGGCTGCAGGATCCCGGGCTTGAACAAAAATTCTCCGTGTATTTTGAAACAGCAGATGGTGCCGCCTCGCTGATCGTAAATGCGAACCGTGCCCGGTATACCGCTGCGGTATCAGATGCAGTGCACATCTATGACCTGGTGCGTAACCGGGATCATGACGCAATCGTTAAATTATTAAAGGATTCGCTGGCTGTTGCGGGCATCACAGCTGAGCAGAAAAAAGCCCTTAACGGGCAATTGCAAAAAGAGATGGCGGTTAGCGGGCTTACAAAGAACTTTTTCCGTTACGGTACTTTTATGGCCACGGTAGCAGATGCAGACTCGCCGAAGGAAGTATCGGATGCTATTGAAGCATTTGCGCTGCCTGCCGGTTCTTCCCGCATTAAAAGGGAATCTCCGTTCAATGTTTCGCTGAATGCCTATGCCGGCCTGTATGCCGGTTATGAACGTATTAGCGGTCTTAAGGCAGACAAGGACGTGAAGATAAATTCCTACGGGGTAACCGTACCCATTGGGGTAGCCATCAGCACCAGCCGTTCGCATTGGTCTTATTCAGCGTTCCTTTCTCTTGTGGACCTGGGCGCAGTAGCAGCTTTCCGGGTAAAGAACGATTCTGTGAACGAAGTGCCCTCCATTCAGCTGAAGGATATTTTTTCACCAGGCTTATTCTTCTCACTGGGCCTGCCGAAAAGCCCTATATCCCTGAACCTGGGCGCACAGGTAGGACCTAACCTGAGAAAGGTGACCACTACTGAAAACGACTATTCAGGCAATACTTATCTGCGGTTCAGCCTCTCCGTGCTGGTGGATATTCCCTTGCTTAATTTTTATACGAAAACAAAAGAGGATTAAGGTCCCTGGCAATTAAATAAACGAAGGTGCATCACATTTGTGGTGCACCTTTTTTTTAGAATGATCAAAATGGCTGCAATAAAAGGGTTAAACCATCCCCGGGGGCAGGGGATGAAATTAAGTGTATGATTGACAGGTAGATATGTGCAGATCCTGAGGAGGAAAATGCCCGCCAGATCCTGATCTATCCCCGGAATTATAAAATTTTTTAAGAAAAATGAAAATTAACTAAAACGTTTTAGCAAAAAACACTTATCTTTACGTCAGTTTTTCATAACGTGGAATTTATAAAGGCAAACGGCTTTGTTCACAGGGCCGTATTTTTTTTTAATACCATTGATCCTCATTTTATTTTCCACCTGATTTTTTACCCATTAGTAACTAAATATCAGTACGCCAAACCTGGCAAAAAGGAAATTTCAATCACCGGGCCGGTGATTAAAACGGGAGCTTGGGAACATGCAAGCTGCCGCATACGTACTTTTTGGGGTAATGTTAAAAGCACTTTCTTAAGCAGGGTAATAGCCTGTGAATAATGGTTACTATCTAATTAAATAGATAGTGAGCTAAGCCAGCTCCCTGTTGGTTTTTGTAAGCTATGACCCTGATAGTCCGGCACTGGAACGTTCCGAAATTATTAGTCTATAGGATTAGTAGGTTATTTGCGGATAATTGATATCTTTGTGTATCAAACCAACTCTCCTTATTATTAAGTATGAAAAAAGCATTTAGGAATATCCTGCAAACCCTGTTGGTAGTAAGCATATCAGCTGTTTGGGGTAACCATTTAAAAGCGCAGTCAGCTAATCATGACCTGGGCAAACAGGCCGCTGACCCTAATGCCATCGACCGTGGCTACCTGGTTAAAGTAGGGGAGCAGGCCCCGGACGATTTTGAGCTGCTGCTGCAGGATGGTAGTAAAACCTCCCTGAAGCAGCTCCGGGGAAAAATCGTGGTATTACAGTTCACCGCCAGCTGGTGCAGTGTATGCCGTAAGGAAATGCCGCACCTGGAAAGCGATGTGTGGAAAGCTTACCAGGATAAGAATGTGGTCCTGATCGGGGTTGACCGCGATGAGCCGCTGGAAAAAGTACAGCAATTCCACCAGGATATGAAGATCACTTATCCGCTGGCCCTGGATCCGGGCGCTGATATCTTTGGCCGCTTTGCAGTGAAAAAGAGCGGGGTTACCCGTAACGTAGTAATAGACCCTAACGGCAAAATAGTTTTTCTTACCCGCTTATATGATCCGAATGAATTTAGTGAAATGGTGAAAGTAATTGATGGATTGGCAAAGCGATCGTAAAAAAAGAAAAATGTAAACCGACGACGGAGGTTCATAGAGGCTATTTTAAAGACTTTATGACGGGATAAATGTAAGATTAAATGCCGCGAACGCAGGATCTGCCTGTTTTCGCGGCATTTGGCTTTTTAATTTTTACTTTTTTACTTTTTACTTTAAGCAGGGCTACAGTACTGTAATATACTTGTCTTAAATTTGATGCAGGGAACGTTTTTATATGTAGCAGCAACGTATTGTGGTGCAATTAGTACTAATTTCGTAAACCAATTCTATCAATCGTTTATTATGCTAAAGAGTTACAACATTATCCTGCTTTTGCAAGCCATGCTGGTAATGGCGGCCTGCAATGAAACCCCGGCCACAGGCGGGGATCATACTGCTTATTTTACACCCGTGGATAGCGGCGTGCAAACCGGTGGCGTAAAGGTCATCCCCATCAGTACCCCAAAAGGAACGTTTAACATCTGGACCAAGCGTACCGGCAACAATCCCAAAATAAAGGTATTGCTTATAACAGGTGGCCCTGGCGCTACCCATGAATATGCGGAGGCATTTGACAGCTTTTTCCCGCAGGAGGAAATAGAATACATTTATTATGACCAGCTGGGATGTGGCAATTCTGATAATCCCAAGGATACTGCCTTGTATGATCTGAACCGCAGCGTGGAGGAGGTAGAGCAGGTGCGCAAAGCGCTGAACCTTACGAATGAAAATTTTTACATCTGGGGCCATTCCTGGGGCGGCGTAGTAGCCATGGAATATGCGCTTAAATACCAGCAAAACCTGAAAGCCCTGATCATTTCTGATATGATGGCCAGCGCAAAGGATTATAACAATTATGCAGATAATGTACTGGCAAAACAGATAGATCCTAAGATCCTGGATAGCATCCGCGCTATTGAAGCAAAAAATGATTTTGACAATCCCAAATACATGGAGCTGCTGATGCCTAATTTTTATGCAAAGCATATTTGCCGTTTGCCGGAATTTCCGGACCCTGTTTTACGCGCCATGGGTAAAATGAATGAATCGTTTTACAGGACCATGCAGGGCCCCAGCGAATTTGGCTTATCCGGTAAGCTAACAAATTGGGATGTTAAAGAAAAATTATCGCAGATCAAGGTACCTACCTTAAGCATTGGTGCAAAGTATGATACCATGGATCCTGAACATATGAAGTGGATAGCCGGCCAGGTACAGAACGGGAGCTATTTATATTGTCCCAATGGCAGTCATTTGTGTATGTATGATGATCAGGCGGTTTACATGAAAGGGCTGGTGAAGTTTATACTGGCAGTGAATAACGGGGAAAAGAAAGTAGCGCTTAATTAAGGATATAATTCCTGACCTGGTAACAATAAAGCCACGCTGGATTGTAATACGCCCAAAAGGTCAAACACTTTTTTGGGGCATTACGGATAGCGTAGCTTTATTGTTTGTAAGCTCCGGAACTGCAGCTAAGGGGTGGTTCCTTCAGTTAAATTTTTCTCAAAACACACACTATTCTCAACACCCACATACTGCCCAAAATTCGGCACCTGTTTATAACCGTTCTTTTTATAAAGGACAATGGCCTCCGGCTGGTTCTTACCGGTTTCCAGTACACAGGTTGTACTATTAAGCTCTTTACACCAGGTTTCCAATGCATGCAGCATCTTTGAGGCAATGCCCTGCCCGCGTTTATTTAATACAACATACATACGCTTTACTTCCATTACACCCGGTGCATAGGCTCTTAAAGCGCCACAGGCTACAGGTATATCCTGGTCGTAAGCAACTATCACATATTCCAGGTGATCTGTTTTGTTCAATTGTGCCAGGAACAAATGTTCCTCCCCGTCGCGTTCCTTTAATTCCTGGTCCAGGAGGGTTACAAGTGCCTGAAAATTTTCGTTGTCAGAGTTGCTGCGTTGCAGGGTGATCATAGTGCTGACTGTTTTTATTTATCTAAACCTAAAGTTAACTATCCGCTGACCCGGGCATATAGTATATCAGGCTCATTTTCCGGCTAAATTTTAGCAATTGTTGGCCAAACAATTATTTTTTTATTAAGTTTATGCCGGATCTACCAACCGTAATCTGGTATGCGCTAATTGAAAATGGAGGGAAAAGAGCTCATAGATCAGGATGAAAAGTTGCTGCAGGAGCGGTTTACAGCCTATTTCCGCAACTTTGAATGCCCCCTCTACTTTTTTGCGCTGAAGCTAACCCAGTCAGAATTACTTTCCCGCGACATTATACAAGACGTATTTATAAAGCTCTGGACCATCCGCCACCAGTTTGATGATATTAAGAATATGGAGGACTATCTCTATAAAATGGTGCGCAACAAAGTGCTGGATGTGCTGCGCCAGCTGGCCAAAGACCGTAAGCTGCGGGCGGAGTATTTTAATGACCACCAGTGGGAGGAGTCCCGCACCTATGAAACCATTGTGGCAAAGGAATACGCGTTTGCCCTTTCTGAAGCCATTAACCAGCTGCCGCCTCAGCGCCGTATTATTTACCAGCTAAGCCAGGTAGAAGGCCGCAGCCGTAATGAAATTGCCCGCGAGCTGGACATTTCCCCCTCCACCGTAAAGAATCAGCTCACCGCCGCGCTCAGCTATCTCCGTAAAGTGGTGGCCGGGCAAATAAAGCTTTTTTAAATTTTTTTTCTTCCCGATAGGACATCCCCCCTTTTTCAAACGTCACATGTACGTAGAAAATGAAACAGGAAGTAAGACATAAGCAATCTTAACCGCTGACTTCTGATTTCAGAAAAAATTATAAGGCTTGGACAAAGAGCATTTCAAATACCTGTTTAGACTATACGTTTCCGGGAAATGTACCCCCCAGGAAAGGGACGATTTTTTTGACCTGCTGGAAGCGCATAAGGAGGATGAAACCATCATATCCTTAATGGACGGGCTTTACAGCGAGATCAGGATGGAAACGCCCTCTGCCTCTTATGTAAATAACCAGGGCCGTATGGACCTTGCCGGTACTGCACATCAGCGGGAGAAAGTGCTGCCCTTACGCTCCCGGTTTAAAACCTACAGGTGGGCCGCTGCCGCAGCCCTGCTTTTATTGATAACAGCAGGCGGATGGTTGCTTACCCGGCAGCATACGAAGGCGCCCCTGGCAGCCAATACTGCCCCCGGTAAAAGAGTAGGGGTAGTATCAGCTTTTACCAGCATCCGCACCGGCAACCATGAGAAAAAGGTGATTGTGCTCACAGATAGTACCCGTATTGTGCTGAATGGCGCTACAGAGCTGCGTTACCCGGACCATTTTGATCCGGAAAAAAGGGAAGTATACCTGGAAGGGGAAGCATTTTTTGAAGTAGCCAATGCCGCAGCCTGGCCTTTTGTGATCCGCTCCGCGGGCGGTATGTCTACAACGGTATTGGGTACTTCGTTTAATATTAAAGCCTACCCGGATCGCCGCCAGGCCATTGTATCCGTGGTAACAGGTAAGGTAAAGATCACTAAAAACGAAAAAGATATCTCTATACTTACAAAGGGACAGGAGCTGCGCATGACTATGCAAACCGGCGCAGCAGAACAACGTAATACCGGCGCAGCCACCATTGCCGGATGGCAAACAGGCGATATCAGCTTTAACGACGAAACACTGGAGGATATACTGAAGGATCTCCAGATCTTTTACGGGGTGAATATAAGGATCAGCAATACCGGGTTGGCCAACCTGGTTATCACAACAGGATTTAAGAAGAACACATCCATTGAGAATGCGCTGGATGTAGTATGCGAGCTGGCAAATGCCAGGTACACAAAGAACAATGATGGGTACGTAGTTTACTGACCACATACATTTTAATCAACCAACTAAAGTACGAGATGACAAAAAAGATTGTTACTGTGCTAATGGCAGTGTTATGCCTGGGCTATTCCCTTACTTATGCACAACAGAATGAGGCTACGGTTACGCTTCACCTGGATAACACTACGGTTAAAGAAGTGCTGCGGCAAATGCAGCAGCAAACGGGAAAATATTTCGGCTACCAGTCAAAAGACCTGGAAGGCCTTCCCCGCCTGCAGTTTCAGTGTATTAACCAGCCATTGAGCGAAGCGTTAAAACAGCTGCTCAATAACACCGGCCTTACTTTTATTGTAAAGGGTAATAATGTGCTGATAAAAAAAAGTAAGGAAAAGCCGGCCGGTACCCGGCAAATAGAAGTCACGGTCACGAACATAGGCACACGGGCCGTTAACGGCCGTGTGATCAATGCAGAGCAGCAGGGTATACCCGGCGTATCCATCCTGGGCCTGGAATCAAAGAAAATGGCTTTTACCAATGATAACGGTGAATATTTTATACAGATCCCGGAAGATGAAACCATGCTGTCGTTTTCCAGCGTTGGTTTTGAGAACAGGAACGTGATGCTGGATGCAGGTAAAAACTATAATGTAACCTTAAAGGAAAGGGTAGGTACGCTGAAGCAGGTAGAAGTAGTATCCACCGGGTATGTGAACCTGCCCAAAGAGCGCGCCACCGGCTCATTTGGCGTGGTAACCGCTAAAGACCTGGAAAAGATCCCGGTGCCTAATGTGCTCAACCGCCTGGAAGGGCAGGTGCCCGGCGTGCAGCTGAACCTTACAGAATCTGATAACAGTTTTGTATATGGTAACCTGCAGGGCAATGTGGAGGGCAATACAAGCTATACCGTAAGCATCCGCGGCATTTCAAGCATAAGCACTGATGTAAACAGGAAGCCCCTGCTGGTAATAGACGGTTTTCCTACGGAGCAGGATATACGTACTATTAACCCCGCGGATGTGGAGCAGATCACGTTCCTGAAAGATGCCGCTGCAGCCTCTATCTGGGGCGCGCGCGCTTCGGCCGGTGTGATCGTGATCACCACTAAAAAGGGGAAGATGAATGACGGCGCGCCGCACATCTCTTTTTCTGCCGGCGTGGGTTTTAACGGCAAGCCCCGGCTTTCCTCGCTTCCTTTAATGAATGCCACGCAGATGATCGATTATGAGCAGGAGCTGGTAGATAAAAGAATGATCACGGACCCGATGAATACGTATCCTGCCAACCAGCGCGTCATTAGCCAGGCGGTAGACTGGATGTTCCGTTTAAAGCGGGGAGAGGTAAGCCAGGCACAGGAAGATTCCGCCTTTGCCGTTTTAAGAGGCCGCGATTCCAGGCAGCAGGTGAGCAAATATCTGTTACGGCCCGCATCCACCCAGCATTATGACCTGAACATCAACGGAGGCACCGGCCGGCATACCTATTTTGTATCCGGTGCATATGACCGGGAAAATACCAGCGCTAAAAAAACAGCCGGTGAAAGAATGACATTGTCTGTAAACCAGGACTTCAAATTTTTCAGGAATATTACTTTATCCGCTAACCTGCGCGGCAGCTGGTTCCGCTACACATCAGGCGATCCGGGCGCCAGTGTGTACGGACGTTCCACCACTCCGTTAATGCCTTATGACCAGCTGGTAGATGATAACGGTAACAGGGTATCCTATTCACGGGCCTATTACTCCGGCCGGCTTAACCAGCTGGAAGCACAGGGTTATATGCCCTGGCGCATGAACTACCTGGATGAAATGGACATGCTGGATAATACCATTAATGAAAGCAATTACGCCGCCAACCTGGGGCTGAACATACCCATTTATAAAGGGCTGTCCTTTACCGCCCAGTATATGGTGGAGCGTTCCAACTCCGATGGCAAGAATTATCACAGCGACAGCAGCTATTACACCCGCGATATGCTGAATGGCGCTACCTCCATTGGCAGCGATGGTAAGCTGGTGCACGGCATACCAACAGGCGGTATTATGGAAACGTCAGCCTATTCCAAAAATAACTACAGCCTGCGCGGGCAGCTGAACCTTGACCGGAATTTTAATGGTAAGCACCAGGTAAATGCATTGGCAGGTATGGAAGTACGGCAAACCATTGATAACATTAACAACAACCGTTTATATGGGTATAACCCGGAAACGCAGTACAGCCAGCCGGTTGATTATGTTACTCCCTATACAACGGTAGATGGTTACCAGTATACGGCATCCAACGGGCAAAACTATTCATCCAAACGCCGGCGTTACCTTTCTTACCTGGGCAACTTTTCGTATACCTATTTAGGTAAGTACACCTTATCCGGCAGCGCGCGTTATGATGATTATAACAACTTTGGGCTTGATAAAAAATTCCGTGCAAAACCGTTCTGGTCCACAGGTGTAGCCTGGGCATTATCCAAAGAGGATTTTATGCAGGCCGGCACCTGGATCAATAACCTCACCATCCGTGCTACTTATGGCATTAACGGTAATATCAGCACCAATGCTTTGCCGTATGATCAGCTTTATTTAACAAGTAACTACCAGGCTCCCTTTCAAACCTATGCCGGGATCATCTCACCCGCCAATCCCGCCCTGCGCTGGGAGCAAACAGGGGTTTATAACATTGGTGTGGATTATGGCATGTTTGAGAACCGCCTGAACGGCAGCCTGGAATTTTATTACAAGAAAGGCACAGACCTGTTTGCTTTTTTCCCGGTAGATAATACGCTGGGCTTTGATAATCTTACACGCAACACCTCTACCATGAATGGTAAAGGAATAGACCTGGCCTTGGGCGGCTCCCTGATCCGTAAAAAAGATTTTGAATGGTCGGCCAGGCTGGTGTTTTCCTATAACACCAATAAGGTAACAGATGCGCGGTATAACATTACCAACTCACTGCTGCAATCTGCGGGTGTTGGCGGGCCTATTAAGGATCTGCCTACAGATTACCTGATGGCATTCCGCTATGCCGGGCTGGATAAGAACGGCAGCCCGCTGATCATTGGCGGTAAAGGCGATACGCTGAGTATTTACCAGTCGCCCAAAGATATCAGCGATCTTAAAAATGCAGGCCGCCTGGCGCCGCCTTATTTCGGCAGCTTTTCACAAACCATCCGTTACAAAGGCCTTACCCTGTTCGTTATGGCTACCTATAAGCTGGGGTATGTTTTCCAGCGGCCCGTGCCCAGTGAATATCCCGGCAGGTATGGTTTTCTTAACTACGACTATAATAACCTGTTAGCGCAGCGCTGGCGTAAGCCGGGCGATGAGGCATTTACCAATGTGCCGGGGCTGTTGGGTAATGGCATTACCGGGCAGGTGAGGTACGCCAATGCAGATATTAACGTGCTGCCCGGCGATCATATACGGCTGCGGGAAGTATCCCTGAGCTATGAGCTGCCGGCTTCCTTGTACCGCGGTTTGCCTTTTAAGAACATTACGTTTTCGGGAGCTGCCAGGAACCTGGCAATATTATGGGCTAAGAACAGTGACGGCATTGATCCTGATTTTCCGCCAACGCTCAGGAATCTGAAGCTGCCGCCTGCTGCCTCCTATAATTTTTCCCTGAACATTGGTTTCTGATCTTACCACAAAACGCAGTTAAATGAAACCGAGCATGAGACATTTTCTCACACGACCTGTTCCGCTACAGCGGAAAAGGCATGTTAATGCGAGGTTTATCTCGTTCATTATTAAAATTTCTTTTGTCTCGATGCATCTTCGATGTCATCTGACCCGTAAAAGAATCAGATCGACGAAGGAGATCCATTGAGGCAAATAAGAGACAAATAACTACGAAATAAATATTAACAGATGAAACGTAGCAATATATTTTTTCTGATGGTGATGGCCGCCGCCCTGTTCACAGGCTGCAGCAAGTACACTGATATAAAAACCGAAGGGGCGCTTACACCGGGCGATTACATCAACTTCCGTTACCTGATGAATAATACCGATCGGCTGGAACGGTCGGTAGATATGCCGGACATGACCTCCGACGATATACAGTATAAAGACACCGGTATGCAGCAAAGCCTTTCCAATGAATACCGCAATGCCTATATGTGGGCCGCGCAGTATTATGATGCTCTTGCCCCGGACCAGGACTGGCGTGTATTATATGCCGCCAACTATAGCTGTAACCTGGTGATACGCGATGTAATGAGCGGCAACGGCGGTACCGCGCAGCTGAAAAACGAAGTGCTGGCAGAAGCGCGTGTACACCGCGCTTATAACTATTTTATGCTGGTGAACATGTATGGCAAACAATATAATGAAAGCACACAGGCCGCTGACCTGGGCGTGCCCTTAGTATTGCAGCCGGATGTAGCGGAAGTAGCAGTACGCGGTACCGTGAAAGAGGCGTATGATAATATTCTAAAGGACCTGCAGGCAGCCATACCCGCCTTACCGGAAAGTAATACCCATAACATCTATCCATCCAAAGCAGCCGCCTATGCTATGCTGGCAAAGGTGTACCTGCAAATAGGGCGTTATAAGGATGCTGCTTCGTATGCAGACAGTGCACTGACGCTACAGCATACCTTACTGAACCTGCCCACCCTCAGCAGCTACCCGCAGCGTACGGATAATCCCGAGATCATTCTTTCCAAAATTGCCGGCAGCAGCCATGCATATTCCGCGCGGCAGGTATTAAGTGACGAGCTGCTGGCCTTATATGACCCGAAGGATTTCAGGTACAGCTATTTTACCCAGGACTATACACAGGATGGTAAAGTGTACCGGGTATACGCAAAAGAGAATGTAAGCGGCAGTAACCGCAACATTGGCCTTTCTGTTCCGGAAATGCTGCTGATAAAAGCAGAATGCCAGGCCAGGGCCGGAGAGGCCGGCAACGCTATGAACACGGTAAATACACTGCGCGCTGCGCGTTTCAGCGCTGCGGATTACACCCCGCTTAGCGCTACCAGTGCGGATGATGCGCTGGTGAAAGTATTGCAGGAAAGAAGGCGGGAGCTTTGCTTTAGCTGCGTACGCTGGCTTGATCAGAAACGGCTTTTCACAGACAGCCGTTTTGCAAAAAACATTACGCGCACCAACCTGCTTACCGGTGAAACGTTCACCTTAAGCCCCGGCAGCAACCGGTATTTATTTCCAATACCGCAGTACAACATCCAGTTAAATCCATCGCTGGTACAAAACCCGAGATAACAATAATCCAATAGCAAAACATAAAGTGATCCGCAGATGAATAAGTTAAAAATGGCTTTGGCAGCGCCGCTGATATTGCTGGCAAGTGTGGCAGGGGCGCAACAGGCCACGAAGTTTTTCCCGGAAAGGCCCATAGCAGGCGACTCCGTAACCATTTCCTATAACCCGGAACACACCATGCTGAAAGGCCTGGCGCCGGTGAGCGGCGTAGTATGGTTATACCGCCATAATAACTGGGAAACGCATGACCTGGATCTGCAGATGACAGATACCGGCTGGGTAGCAAAATATTTATTGCCGGACAGCGCTGCATTTATGGTGGCTAATTTTATGGCGAATGGCATTACTGACAAAGGCGGAAAACCTACCTATGCCGTTTTGTTATCTGACAGGAACGGCCGGCAAATGCCCACTTCTTATGCTGCCTGGGCATTCCTGCGGCTGGCAATAATGGAAGGCACGGTACCACACGCAGTGGAAGATTCAGCCCGCATTGCAGACGATGTAGGCGTATTCTGGATGAACAACGAGCTAAAATATTACCCCGGCAGCAGGCGGCATATTATGTACGGCGCTATGTCTGTGCTGAAACATAGCGGAGCGCCCCGGGCAAATACCGTTATCCTGCGGGAGATCGATTTCATCAGCAAATTACCGGATGCCACGGAAGCAGAGCTGATGAATGCCAGCAAAGCTTACAGGAACCTGCTGGGCGACGCACATAAAGCAGATTCTATGGACCAGGTGATCATTAACCGCTTCCCCAACGGTATAACAGCCAGGGATAAAATGATCTACAAAATGTTCCGGGCCGGAGAAAATGAGCGGCTGTCCCTGTGGAATACATTTGTGCAACAGTTCCCGCTGCAAAAATTCATGGATGTGGATACGGAAACAGATGCGATGTACTATGAAAAGGTTTACCGCGGCGTGGTGTACCAGCAGGTGATGAGGAGTAAGAACCTGGAAATACTGGACCAGATGATGGACCTGGCGCCTTTAATATGCCTCACTGAATTTCACCGCTTACTGATTGTGAATGCACTGGCGCATGATCAAATTAAGCTGGCGGAAGCATTTCCCTATTCAAAAAAGCTGGTGGAGCATATTGAAGCTTATACCACTAACAAGCACGATAGCAACAGCCGTTTTTATTCGCCCCGGCAATGGAAGCAATATGTGCTGAACCTGGCCGTGCCGGCCTTTATGGGACATGCATTCATACTGCACCAGCAGGGGGATGATAAAACCGCGCTGGTATGGATGGAAAAAGTAAAAGACCAGCCCTACGCCAAAACAGCTGATTTTATGAGCCTTTACGCAGTGCTGCTGGATAATAACGGCCGCCAGCCGGAAGCATTACAGGTAGCGGAAAATGCTGCCGGCAGCAATAAAGCTACCCCTGAGATCATAGCCCTGCTGAAAAAACAATACATAAAAGAGCATGGCAATGAAAATGGCTTTGAAGCGCATTTTCAGGGTATGAAGAATGCGGAGCAGCTTTCTGCTGAACAGGAAGCGCTGCGTGCAGAGCTGATCCGCAAGGAAGCCCCTGCCTTTAAGCTGGAACAGCTTTCCGGTGGGATGGCAGATTTGAATAAACAGAAGGGTAAAATAGTAGTGATCGATTTCTGGGCTACCTGGTGCGGCCCTTGTAAAGAAGCAATGGCCGGCATGCAGATGGCCGTTAATAAATACAGCCAGGACAAAAACGTGGATTTCTACTTTATTGCCACGCAGGAAAGCCGGCCCGATTACCGGGAGCAGATCAAAAAATTCCTGCAAACAAAGAACTTTCATATGAATGTGCTGCTGGATGCTAAAAGTCCATCCTCCGGACATTTGGATGATACCTATAACAAATACACCAAAACACTGCAGTTTTCCGGTATTCCCGCCAAAGTGATCATTGACCGGCATGGCATGATCCGTTGGCTGGGTACCGGTTATAAAGGCAGCCCCAGCGCGCTGGCAGACGAGATCTCCTATATTATTGAGCTGTTAAAGAAAGAAGGATGAGCCGGCAGTTTATTTTCAGCTGCCTGTTAAGCATGGCCGCTATACAGTTCTGCCAGGCCCAGGCAGTACCCATCAGCAAGCCGGTGCACTTTAACAATAAAGACAGCATCCGGTTTGGCGGCACGCTGACCCTGCCTGCAGGCCGGCATACCTTTCCGGCCGTGGTGCTGTTGTCCGGTACTGGTAAGCAGGACCGTGACGGTACCATGGCCGGGCATAAAATGTTTAAAACGCTGGCCGATTCCCTGGCTGCATTGGGTGTTGCAGTGCTGCGTACAGACGACCGCGGGGTAGGGGAAACAAACGGTGTGTATGAAACTGCCACTACGAAAGATTTTGCCAATGATGCGCTGGCAGCCGTAGCTTTTTTACGCACCCAACCCGGCGTAGCAGCCATCGGGTTTATAGGGCATAGTGAAGGGGGCGCAGCCGCTATTATTGCTGCAGCAGGTAACAGGGATATAGCTTTTGTAATAACGCTGGCAGGGCTGGCCACCAGGGGCCTGGATGCATTAAAGCTGCAGAACCGCGCCATTATTAACGCCGCGCCTATTTCAGACTATGATAAGAACCGGCATAACACCATTACTACCCTGATGTTTGATACCGCTTACCGTTACGCCTATACGCCCCTGATGGAGGCCAGGCTCCGCGCTGCCTATGCCGCCTGGAAACATGCGGATGACAGCGCCTATGCAAAGGATAAGCCGGGTGAGTTTGATCATATGCGCTTCTTTGCAGACTCTTACATACGGCAGGCTACCGGCCCCTGGTACCAGTACCATCTCCGGTATGATCCGGCACCTTTCCTGCAGCAGATCAAAGTACCTTTCCTGGCGCTGAATGGCGATAAGGACATGATGGTGCCCTATAAAGAAAACCTGGACATGATTAAAAATACCCTGCAGCAAAGCGGTAATAACCAGGTAACGGTAAAGGTAATACCAGGGCTGAACCACCTGTTCCTGCATTGTAATACCTGCACCAATGAAGAGATCTCTCAGCTGAAAGGCGATTTTGCGCCCGAAGCCTGGCAGGAAATAAAGCACTGGCTGCAGCCGTTCCTGTAACTTTTTTTAGGTTGATAATTGACTATCCGATCAAAAACCAACACGGATGAAGGCCCTGCTGAGAGGCAGGGTCAAGGTTGACAAAAATTGGGCTGCCCTTTACAGGGCGGCCCTTGATTTTTTTAGGACATTCCCGGGTCTGATATCTATCTTATTAATAAAAATATTGCTATTTTTACTGTACATATCCAATACCATGAGTAAGAATAGAACGGTGTTCCTGGTAGATGATGATACTGATGACCAGGATTTTTTTAAATCCGCTCTCCAAACAATTGATAACTCTGCTTTCCTGCTCTCCGCTTTTAACGGTGAACATGCGCTGGAATTGATAAATGGTGGAAATGTTGATCCGGATATCGTTTTCCTGGATCTGAATATGCCCCGCATGAACGGCGCCGAGTTATTAGTTGAGTTACGCAGAATGGAAAGCTTTGATCTGATACCCATTATCCTGTATTCCACCTCTTCAGAAAGATCCGCTATCATCGAGTGCATGCAATTGGGAGCCAATGATTATTTGGTGAAGCCCAATAAATTTGAAACATTGATCGTTGAGATAAGAACGGTAATGGATAAGTACTTAAAATAACGGTCACATTTTTGTGGTAAGTAACAGCGGGAAGGTGGAACAGGTGAAAACTAATTATAGGCAAAATATTTTACAAGTCATATGAGCAAGGGTGTTACGATTTTTTTGGTAGATGATGACGCTGAGGACCGGAGAGTATTTAAAGATGCGCTCGAAGAAGTGACCAGCACTGTTCAGCTTCTGTCTGCATATGACGGCGAGCATGCGCTGGAATTAATGAACGACCGGAAATTCAGTAACCCGGATATTATTTTCATGGATCTGAACATGCCCAGGATGAATGGCATGGAATTACTGGCCGAGCTCCGGCAAAGAAGGAATTTAACCGATGTGCCCATCATAGTGTTCTCCACCTCTGCCATGTTAACCTTTATTCAGCAATGCATGCAATTAGGTGCGGATGATTACCTGATCAAACCGGAAAGTTTTGCAATGCTGGTGAGCGGCATCCGGCAAAAGCTGGAAAAACATACCAGTGCCGCTTAAGGCAGCTGTCTTAGCCTGACTATTTGTTGCTTCCGTTATTAAGATATTTTGCCAGGAAAGGCGCCGTACGGCTGTGCTTATTTTCTGCAATATCAGCTACAGGGCCCGCAGCCACCACTTTACCGCCTTCATCGCCCGCACCGGGACCAATATCCACAATCCAGTCGCTGTTAGCAATTACATGCATATCATGTTCAACCGTAATAACCGTGTTACCCTGGTCTACCAGCAAATTAAGCTGGTCCATCAGTTTTTCAACGTCTGATGGGTGCAGGCCGGTGGTAGGTTCATCCAGTATATATAGTGAGTTGCCGTGCTGTGTTCTTTGCAGTTCCGTGGCCAGCTTAATACGTTGCGCCTCGCCGCCGGAAAGTTCTGTTGCAGGCTGTCCCAGCCGCAGGTAGCCGAGGCCCACCTGCTGTACGGTTTCCAGCGGTCTTTTTATTTGCGGTTCATCTATGAAAAAAAGAAAAGCATCATCTACCGTCATTTCCAGTACTTCCGCAATGTTTTTATCGTTGTACTTAATTTCAAGCGTTTTACTATTATACCGGGTACCCTGGCAGGTGGGGCAGGGTGCATACACACTGGGTAAGAATAACAGCTCTACCATCACAAAGCCTTCTCCTTCACAGTGGCTGCAGCGCCCTTTTGCAACATTAAAGGAAAAGCGGCCTGCATCATAATGCCGGGCTTTCGCCATTTTGGTGGCTGCAAACAGCTTCCTGATGGGATCAAATAACCCGGTATAGGTGGCCAGGTTGGACCTGGGTGTACGGCCTATCGGTTTTTGATCTACCACTATCAAACGTTTAACAGCATCCATACCTGCTGTAATACGGCCTTCCAGCGGTAAAACCTGCTGTTCCGGCATTTCTGTTTCTTCATAGGCTGCCGGTACTGCCTGTCCCAGCTGGGTGGCCACCAGCTCTACCAGCACCTGGCTTACCAGGGTGCTTTTCCCTGATCCGGATACGCCGGTAACGCTGGTAAAAACGCCCAATGGAAAGGCAGCGTTGAAATTATGCAGGTTATTCCGCGTAACGCCTTCCAGCCGCAGCCAGCCTTTGGGCGTCCTTGCTGTACGGGCTTTGTGCGGCTGTGTATTCAGATAGCGTTTGGTAACAGATGCGGGTACACGCATTAACCCCTCCGGCGGACCGCTATATAATATTTCACCGCCCTTTTCACCGGCAGCAGGTCCTACATCAACAATCCAGTCGGCGTGCCGGATCACATCCACCTCATGCTCTACTACAAAAAGGGAGTTGCCGGCTGCTTTAAGGCCGTCCAGCGCCCGTAGCAGGGCTTGTGTATCAGCGGGGTGAAGCCCGGCTGAAGGCTCGTCGAGCACATACACCACGCCAAACAGGTTGGAATGGATCTGCGTTGCCAGCCTTAGTCTTTGTAATTCACCGGGTGAAAGGGTGGGGGTGCTTCGCTCCAGGGTCAGGTAGCCCAGGCCAAGGTCTATCAGCACATCCAGCCTTTTGACCATATCTTCCGCTATCCGTTGTGTAACCAGGTTCTTTTCAGGGTGCCCTGCATTTTTATGGCCGGCAGCAGGGGCGCCTGCTGCATAGGGCTCAAAGATGTGTTTTAAGCGCAGCAGCGGTATGCCGGACATCTCGGCAATATCCAGCTTTGCAAATTTTACGGCAAGGGAGGCCGGGCGTACACGCTTGCCATGGCATACCGGGCATTCAGCGCTGAGCATGAACTGGGATACCCGCTTTTTCATCAGCTGGCTTTGCGAGTTGGCAAAGGTCTGCATCACGTAACGTTTGGCGCTGGTAAAGGTGCCCATATAGCTGGGCTCCAGCTTTCTCCTGAGTGCATCCCGTACTTCTGCAGCCGTAAAGGCTGAATATACCGGTACCACGGGCTGCTCCTCTGTGAAAAGGATCCAGTCCCGCTGTTTTTTAGGCAGGTCTTTCCAGGGGGTGTCTACATCATAACCCAGCGTCATGAGGATCTCCCGCAGGTTCTGCCCCTGCCAGGCAGTAGGCCATGCCGCTACAGCGCGTTCGCGGATGGTGAGGGTATCATCCGGCACCATGGATTTTTCCGTTACCTCGTACACACGCCCAAGGCCGTGGCAATGCGGGCAGGCGCCTTCCGGTGTGTTGGGTGAAAAGCCCTCTGCATAAATGATGGATTGCCCTTTGGGATAATCACCTGCCCGGGAATACAGCATCCGCAGCAGGTTGGATAAGGTGGTTACGCTGCCCACAAATGAGCGGGTGCTGGCTGCGCCCCGCTGCTGTTGTAAGGCAATGGCGGGCGGCAGCCCTTCTATAGCATCTGCTTCAGGCACCGACATCTGGTTAAAAAGCCTTCTTGCATAAGGCGAAACAGATTCCAGGTACCTGCGCTGCGCTTCGGCATACAGGGTGCCAAATGCCAGTGATGACTTACCGGATCCGGAAACGCCGGTGAATACAACAAAGGCATCGCGCGGTATTTCCAGGTCTATATTCTTCAGGTTATGTTCCCGGGCTCCGCGTACTTTTACGAAGCCGCTAAAATTCTTAGGTTGTGACATTTGCATCCTTTCTCACGGTGATAGCAACAAATGTGCACCTTTTTTAATTACGAATGGATGTATAACCGCAGTGATCTCCTGCCAGATTTATTTTTAAGGATGGATGGAAATAGTATTTTGAGCTGAATTACCCCTTATGCCCAAAGATAAATATATGATCCCCACTATTGCAACCGATGAGGTCAAACATCATGGCTTGCAGCTTGTCAGCTTTTCACAGATCATTAAAACAGCGGCTACCGAGGTCCCCCACCGCGATGAGAACTATATTTTTATTTTCCAGGAAAAAGGAAAGCTGAACCTGGAGCTGGACTTCAGGAAGGTAATGCTTAAAGGCAGTACGGTGTATTTCATTCTGCCAGGGCAGATCCATCATTTTTCAGCGACTAATGACAGCGTATGGATGCTAACGGTAGAACCCTCCCTGGTGCAGCAAACCTATAAATCGATCCTGGATCAGTACTTCCTGCTGCACGAGCCGGCAGCTGTTTCAGAACAAAAGAAAAAGAAGCTCACCGGCTGTTTAACCTTCCTTGCTGATGAGGTGAAGGCCACCGGGGCCGATGCATGCCAGCAGCACATAAAACGCGGGCTGGTGGATGTTATAATAGGAACCATCACACGGGAATATGCCAATGGAGAAACGGGTAAAGGGCAAAAGGAATCCCGGAGCACTACCATCACCAGGCAGTTTAAAGCCCTGTTATTCCAGCATTATAAGGTTAAAAAGAGACCTTCTGACTATGCCGGTGTTTTAAAGATCTCTACCCCTTACTTAAATGAAGCTGTTAAAGACTTTACCGGTTTTACAGTAAGCTACTGGATCCAAAAAATGATCATCATGGAAGCCAAGCGCCTGCTGTATTATACGGATCTTACCATTAAAGAGATAGCCGGAGAGCTGGGATATGATGATCATGCTTATTTCTCACGGCTTTTTACTATATCGGAAAAGATCTCTCCACTGGGATACAGAAAGCGAAGCCGCTAAAAATCCAAATCTTACCTGCTTTTCTGCATTGCCTTGTACCAGCCGGTGCCGTTACTTTGCAGTGCCGGTAATCCCCATGCATGGTATTTACTAAGCCGGCTATTTCAAACAATTAAACTCCTACAGACACAATGGCAAACTTAATACATAAGTTAAAGGGCGCCCTATGCGCCACACTGATCGCCTTAGCAGGCATAATGGGCTTTGCTGCAAAAAGTAACGCTCAACAGGTGAAAAATGTAGTACTGGTACATGGCGCTTTTGCAGATGGATCCGGGTGGAAGGCGCTTTATGAGATACTTACAAAAAAAGGATACAATGTAACCGTTGTTCAAAATCCTTTAAGCTCCCTGGAAGATGATGTAGCCGCCACAAAGGTTGTGCTTGATAAACAGGATGGCCCCACTATACTGGTAGGTCATTCATGGGGCGGCGCCGTGATCACGCAAGCAGGCAACCATCCCAACGTAGCTGCATTGGTATATGTAGCTGCTTTCCAGCCGGACAATGGCGAATCAGCGCTGCAATGGATCCAAACCGCGCCCCCGGCTCCTGAGAATGGCATACAGCCGCCGGATGATAAAGGAATTGTATACTACGACAAGGCTAAATTTCATGGAGGTTTCTGCGCAGATATTCCCAAGGCACAAGCGGATTTTATGTATGCCTCACAGGGTGCTTTTTATGCCAAAGGATTTGCAACCCCTGTTACCCAGGCGGCCTGGCATAACAAGCCCGCTTATGGGATAGTAGCCACGGAAGATAAAAGCATTGCGCCGGAAATAGAGCGCAAAATGTACCAAAGGTCCAACACTAAAATAACCGAATTGAAAGGCAGCCACGTGATCTTTATGTCGCAGCCTGAAGCTGTAGCAAAAGTTATTATAGCAGCGGCAACTGCTGTGAAGTAAAATAGTATTCGTATCCATAAAAAAGATCCGCATGCATTTTTGCGTGCGGATCTTTTTGCGTTGAGCAGATGCCTGTAATTACTTTAATTTCCAGTCAGGCCTTATAAAGTGGCAGGTATATCCATACGGATTTTTTTGCAGGTAGTCCTGGTGCTCTTCTTCTGCATTCCAGAAATCGGAGGCCGGCACTACTTCCGTAACAATAGGCCCGGGCCACTTTTTGGAAGCATTCATTTCTGCAATTAATGTGTTGGCAGTTTCTTTTTGCGCCTCACTTAAATAAAAAATAGCGGAGCGGTAAGAGGTACCCCTGTCATTCCCCTGCCTGTTAAGCGTGGTTGGATCGTGGATCTGGAAGAAAAATTCAAGCAGGGTACGGTATGATAATATTTCCGGGTCAAAGACAATTTCAATTGCTTCCGCATGTGTGCCGTGGTTGCGGTAAGTAGCATTCGGTACATCTCCACCCGTATAACCAACAACCGTGGAAGCTACGCCGGGAAGGTTGCGGATCAGCTCTTCCACGCCCCAGAAACAGCCACCGGCCAGTATCGCCTTTTCAGTGCTCATAGATCTTTTCTTTTAGATAAAAATAAATATTCGCGGCTACATTGTGCGATCTATTTTTTGCAGGTGGGCTTCATCCCCTAAACGCCATCATTACCCGGTATTGGAAAGGCGCAACCGGGTTGAGTGTTGAGAATATTCTACTAATTGTGCGTTATTCCATACGCTGAAAATTCTGAGATAGCTATGGTTATTCCGTTTTCTATAGGAGGCCGTTTCACGCCTCTGTCCGCTGTTTCAATGTGGCATATTAGTTGAAATACTACCCTAAACTATTATTAACCTTAAACTATTAATATCATGTACACAACAGAAAAATCAGTAGATGTATTAAATGACCTGATTGAACTGAATAATGACCGCGTAGCTGGTTTTGAAAAGGTAATTGCAGATATAAAACCTGAAAATATAGACCTGAAAACATTGTTCCAGGAATATGCTGCACAAAGCCGTCAGTTCAGCCAGGAATTAACCGCAGTAGTAGCCCGTTATTCAGATGATGTTGAAACCGGTACCAGCGCCAGCGGTACATTACACCGCGCCTGGATAGATGTTAAGTCATTATTTGGCGGCAGTGACCGGGCCAGCATACTGGCTGAAGCAGAAAGGGGTGAAGATGCAATAAAGAAAGCCTATAAAGATGTGCTGGCTGAAGATGAATTACCAGCTGAAGCACTGCAAACAGTATCCATGCAGGCTCAAAAAATTCAGGCTGCACATGACCGGATCAAAGCGTTGAGAGACGCATCATAATTTTTGATCTTTAAAGCAAAAGAGGGC
Organism: Chitinophaga rupis; assembly: GCF_900109685.1. Taxonomy (GTDB): domain Bacteria; phylum Bacteroidota; class Bacteroidia; order Chitinophagales; family Chitinophagaceae; genus Chitinophaga; species Chitinophaga rupis. The sequence continues at coordinate 117,429 of NZ_FOBB01000008.1, forward strand.
GTCTCAAAGAGATGCCCTCTTTCGTTGTTTGCCGCCCCAGCTGCTCAGCTGGTTTAAAATAGGCCATAGTTCCAGGGCCATCTCAGTAAGCTCATATTCTACTCTTGGGGGAATTTCAGCATAAACGGTGCGCTTAACCAGGCCATCCTGCTCTAAAGCCCGCAATTGTAAGCTGAGCATGCGTTCTGTAATAAAGGAAAATTCTTTTTTAAGCTCAGTGAACCGCAGCTTTTTGTTGTTCAGCATACTGAGGATCTGTAGCTTCCATCTTCCACCGATCTTATTAATAGCATAGCTAAGATCACATTCACTAAGGGAAATTTCATTACGCGTATAAGTGGAGTTTTGCTTTCTGGCTGCCATTACTTACAATTTTGTAGGTACCATACAATTGATTGTACCACCGCAAAATTAGGGCACTACCTGCTACTTTTGGAAAGAAATTTTCAAAACCAAATCAGGAGAAAGATCATGGATCTGTATTTAAAAGGAAAAACAGCGGTGGTAACGGGCGCCAGCCAGGGAATGGGCCGGGCCATTGCAAAAGAGCTGGCAATGGAAGGCGTAAAAGTGCTGGCCACCGCAAGAAAAGAAGATTTGCTGAACAGCCTCAAAGAAGAAATTGCAGCAGCAGGCGGCGTAGCCCCGCTAACATTTGTACAGGATTTTGTTGCAGCGGACGGGCCGCAAAAGATTGCAGCAGCAGCCCTGTCAGGCCTGGGACAGGTAGATATTCTTATTAACAACGCAGGCCGCAGCCGTCCATTGGAGATCATAGGAGCGGAAGAAGAATGGGCGGCAGCTATGACGCTGGACTTTGACCGTCACCGGCAATTAACACAGCAGCTTTTGCCCCATTTTATAGCGCGTAAGCAAGGCGCTATCCTGAACATATCCAGTACGTATGAGCTACGGGAGGTAAATGCTTCCGCTGTTGCCAAAGCAAGCATCGTGGTGTGGTCCAAACAGCTTTCCATGCAGCTGGGGCAGCACGGCATCAGGATCAACTGCCTGCAACCGGGCCTTATCGACACGGACAATATCCGCCCTTTTTTCCCGGGCAATGAACGCAGGGAATTTGCCGGGCGTGAAATTGCGCTGGGCGATTTCGGTGAGCCGCAGGATATAGCCAATATGGCTGTTTTCCTGGTATCGCCGCGTGCACAGTATATTACCGGCGCCGTGGCCGTGGTAGATGGCGGCATGCGCCGGTACCCGTTCTGATCTTTGTGCACCAGGCTCCGGGATGCCTGCCGTTACGGGGCCTGGTGCTTACATTAATAATTGAGCCGTAAATATTATCTTAGCAAGGAAGATCAAGGTACTTTGTTATCTCAATGCCTGCGCTGCATACTTTAGATAGCTGCAGGAATTAAAAAACTATCCGCTGAAAATGCAGGTTCCAATTACTACCAACAGGCTTTCCATAGGTGAGCTATCCATCAATGACCACGACTTTGTATTTGAGCTGCTTAATTCAAAGGGCTGGCTTGAATTTATTGGGAACAGGAATATTCATTCCAAAGAGGATGCTGTAAATTATATAAGCAAAATATTAGTTACGCCCAACCTTAGCTATTGGGTGGTGAGGCTTATAGACGGGAACATTCCTGTTGGCATTATATCCCTTATAAAACGGGATTACCTGCTGTATTACGATTTAGGCTTTGCATTCCTGCCGCAGTATATGGGATTGGGTTATGCCTATGAAGCGGCTGCTGAAGTTAAGCTAAACATCCTGCAGGACCCGGCGCATGCACAGCTGCTGGCTACAACCTTTCCCCACAACACCAGCTCCATACGGCTCCTGAAAAAGCTGGGCTTTCAATTTGAAAAACTGATTGAAATTAAGAACGAAATATTGCAGGTATATTCAATAACAAACCGGTATTATCCGCCTTCCAATGACTAAGGTATTGCCGCCGCGTGTAACAGGTCCCGGTTGCTTAAATGCAGCCGGGACTTTTTCGTGTATGCATGGTTAGCTTTTAATTTCATACCACAATACTTATGCGAATAGCAGTTACAGAGGTTGGCTATTCGCTGGTTTTAAAATAAGATTTTTATGTATATTCCGGATACAAATGAAACATGGTGATAATAAGCGATAGCAATTAAAACAGGACTTTTGCTGCCCGGGAAAAGAACCGGCAGTGTATTTGATAACTAAGGGAACGGATGCCAGGTCCCGTATTTAATTTTCATCATAATTCTACCTATATGGAGATTCTTACCAACCCGGAAAACTGGGTGTCTTTATTAACACTCACGTTGCTTGAAATTGTATTGGGCATTGATAATATTATCTTTATTTCTATACTGGCCGGTAAGCTACCGGGCACACAGCAGAAAAAAGCCAGGCAGCTTGGCCTTGCGCTGGCCATGATAACCCGTATACTACTGCTGCTTTCCCTAAGCTGGATCATGACTTTAACCAACCCGCTGTTTAACGTAGGCAGCTGGTTGAATATAAACAGCAGCTTTTGGCTGGAGAAACTGGCTATTTCCGGCCGCGACCTGATCTTGCTAACAGGCGGTTTATTCCTTATTTATAAAAGCACCACGGAGATCCATGAGAAGCTGGAAGGGGATGAGCATGGCGCTGTAGCGGTGAAAAAATATTCATTTACCGGGGTGATCATACAAATACTTTTGCTCGACATCGTATTTTCCCTTGACTCGGTGATCACCGCCGTTGGTATGGCCAATGAAATCGCTGTGATGATCGCAGCGGTGGTTATATCAGTAATAGTAATGATGTTTTCTTCAGCCGGTATCAGCAACTTTGTAAACCGCCACCCCACGGTAAAAATGCTGGCCCTGTCGTTTTTATTGCTGATAGGCGTATCGCTGATAGCCGAAGGTTTTGATCAGCATATACCTAAAGGGTATATTTATTTTGCCATGGCTTTCTCAATTTTTGTAGAAATACTTAACCTGAAGTTACGTAATAAAACAAGCGGCCCGGTAAAGCTGAAGGACAGCCAAAAACCATAAAAGCTTCAGTACATCACATTTGCATACCGGTTCATCACTTTTGCTAAAAGAATAATACAGGTACATTATTATTACCTCAAATTTATTCTTATGCGTTTGCTCATTGGGCTGATGGCCGGCTATTTTATGATCTTCTCCGGGAAACTGTCTGGTCAGGAGAAAGGGCAGCTTATCCGCTCCTATTTTGATTCTATAAAGATCCACGACCTGCATAACGGTAATGTATTGCTGGCAGAAAATAACCATCCCCTGATAATTTACAGCGGGGGATATGCCGATCAAAGATTAAATAAAAGAAATCATGCATTGTCCAGGTTTAACCTTGCTTCCATTTCAAAGATCTTCACATCCACGGCTATACTGCAGCTGCGTGAAAAGGGTAAGTTAAAACTGGAGGATGATTACAGCCGGTATTTTCCGGAATTTCCGTTTAAGGGCATTACTATACAACACCTCCTTACACATACCTCCGGTTTGCCCAACCTGGAACTTACAGAGGCTGTGATTAAAAAGAACCCGGATACGGTGATCACAAATGCCATTTTGATGACCATGTTGCAGGAGTGGGGTAAACCCCTTTACTTTAAGCCCGGCGATGAATTCAGGTATTGTAACACCAACTACATGCTGTTGGCCCTGTTGGTTGAAAAGCTGAGCGGATTACCTTTTGCAAGATACCTGGATAAATATATTTTTAAACCGGCCGGTATGAGCAACTCATACCTGGCCATGTATGGTACCCACAGCTGGAATGATACTGCCAGGGTGATACACCAGGTGTTGCCAACCTTTTTTGATTCAGTATATATACCATCTAACGAGGTAAAACGCTACCGGTTCTCTGAATATAACAATGAGGCAGCCTATGGCTCAGGCAATGTTATCAGTACTGTTGAAGATATATTAAAGTTTGATGCGGCCTTTTTTGCCGGCAAATTACTCAAACAAGCTAGTATCGACTTGGCGCTAACTCCCTTAAAGTTAAATAATGGCCAGGTGTATGAAGATCATATGGATACAATGTGGGGAGATGGGAAAGGTTATTATGGGTTAGGCTGGGAAATATTTGAGCAGCCAGGATATGGAAAAGCCGTTGGGCATGGCGGTTTTAAGTTTGGTATTGCTACTTTTTATTACAGGAGCCTGGAAAGAAAGCAAACCATCATTGCTTACACTAACGGTGTAAGCAATTTTGGAGCAGTGGTTACCTCAGGATTTTATTTACTGAATAATAAACCGGCTATTCCTGTTGATACAAAAAAGTCAGTGGTAAGGGCTTATGCAAAGGCCCTTATAGCGGGTGGCCCGGATCATGCAGTCAGCATGTTTCATTTGTACCGTTCGGACACTGCACATTATTATTTCAGTGTTAAGGAAATGAACTTTCTCGGTTACGATTTCCTGTACCAGGCCACTTTTAAAGGCCATCAGCAAATGTCCCTGGAAACCTTTAAGCTGAATACTTTCCTGGATCCGGCGGATTATAACGTATATGACAGCTACGGCGAAGCCCTTATGGAAAGCGGCAACCGCCAGGATGCCATTATTATGTACAGGTGGTCGCTGAAATTGAACCCTGATAATGAGGGTGGAATAAAAGCGCTAAAGAAACTTAACGCGTTATAAAATTTGAAATAGTAACGGCCCCGTAAAACGGGTAATACCCCTGACAATATACTTCAGCTTTATTTAGTGACCGCCGGGTTAAAAAAGCCATCAAAAAAATAATGGTGAAAAAATTTGACGTTTCAGATATTAATTGTCAAATTTACAATTGTTATCCTGCGGCAGGCAGTTAATCTTATAAGGTCCAGCAAAATACCGCCACCGCAGGTGATCATTAATCCACGTATGGACTATGCCGTCCTGTTGCTTGCGGCCAGCGCAACCAGGTACGCTGCTCCGCTGGTATTTACTTATCTGTTATGAACTTTCCTGCGGTGTATTCCATGGACTTTGGACCATCGGCCATGGATTAAATAGATCAGTTATGAAAATATTCAAAGCTCAAAGTTATCGCAAACACCTGTGCCACGGAATAGTGCCAGTTACCTTTATGGTAGTGAATATGCTGCTGTGCGCCCATGCATTTGCCCAGGGCGTAAAAGGAGGTAAAAAAATAAGCCCTGACCTCTTCGGCCTTTTCTTTGAAGATATCAACTACTCGGCAGATGGCGGCTTATACGGAGAGCTGGTGCAGAACCGCTCCTTTGAGTACAGCCCTACTGACAGGCGTGAGTGGCATTCTTTCTCATTCTGGCAATACATTACCCCCGGATTCTCCTACGGCTCATTGAATATAGAAACCACTTCGCCGGTACATCCCAACAATCCCCACTATGCAGTGCTGAACATTGAGCATTTGGGGGATAGTGGCGTAGGGATCAGGAACGATGGATTTGCTAAAATACCTGTGAAGGCCGGTGAAAAGTACCATTTTTCTGTTTTTGCAAAATTGCTTTCGCAAGACCCCGTTAATATAGTGGTAAGCCTTCAGAACCCGAAAGGAGAAACACTGGCGGAAAGTAAGATCAGGGTATCATCACCTGACTGGCAAAAATATACCACAGACCTGGTAGTCTCCGCTACCAATGATAGCACTGCATTAGTGGTGCTGGCCACTACCAAAGGTAAACTGGCATTAGATGTGGTATCGTTATTTCCCGCAAATACGTTTAAGAACCGGCCCAATGGGCTGCGGGCGGACCTGGCCCAATTGCTTGCAGATATTCATCCAAAATTCATCCGCTTTCCCGGCGGCTGCCTGGCGCATGGCGATGGGCTGGGGAACATGTACCGCTGGAAAAACACGATTGGCCCCATTGAACAAAGGGTAGAGCAAAAAAATATTTGGGGCTACCATCAAACAGCCGGATTGGGTTATTTCGAGTATTTCCAGTTTTGTGAAGATATAGGCGCCAAACCATTACCGGTATTGCCTGCTGCAGTTAGCTGCCAGAATTCCGGCGGTACCTGGCGCATTGGCGGCACGGGGCAAAAAGCGATTGATATGAGTGAAATGCAGGATTATATCCAGGAAGTGCTTGACCTGGTGGAATGGGCCAATGGGCCCGCTGCCTCCACCTGGGGCGCCAAACGTGCTGCAGCCGGCCATCCTGCTCCGTTTAACCTGCAATACGTGGGCATTGGTAATGAGGATAAGATCACGCCTGAATTTGAGCAGCGCTTTAAAATGATCTATGATGCCGTTAAAGCCAAACACCCGGAAATAACTGTTATCGGAACCGTTGGGCCTTTTCCGGAAGGCGAAGATTTTGATAAAGGCTGGAAGCTGGCCAACACGCTGCAGGTGCCCGTGGTGGATGAACACTACTATAGCGCGCCGGAGTGGTTTATATCCAACCAATACCGTTATGATACTTATAAGCGCAATGCTACAAAAGTTTACATAGGCGAATATGCATCCCGGGGCAACAAAATGAAGAACGCCCTGGCTGAAGCAGCTTACATGACAGCTATTGAACGTAACGGCGATGTGGTAAGCCTGGCGTCGTATGCGCCCCTGCTGGCAAAATCCGGGTTCACTCAATGGAATCCCGACATGATCTATTTTGACAATACCTCCGCTTACCCTACCGTGAATTACTACGTGCAGCAATTATTTTCCGTGAACCAGGGGGATACTTATTTTGAGAATGTTGTTTCAAAGAACCCTGCTGATTCTGCGCTGGCTGCCTCCTGTGTGCAGGACAGCAAAACCGGCGATGTGATCCTGAAGCTCGTAAATGCAGGGCCGGAGCAGGGCAGCATGAAAATTAATCTCTCCGCTTTTGGAAAGCTGGATGCAGCGGCAGCAAAAACAGTATTGAACGGCAGCCCTGAAGCGGCAAATGTATTTGGCAGCGCCGCTGCGGTTACACCCGTTACATCCGCATTCAATGCAGCCAAAACGTTTGAATACACCGCTCCGCCTATGTCCCTGACCGTTATCAGGGTCAGGAAAAAGAAGTAACTATTGACCATGTATTGAAGAACTTTTCACGTAAATGGTTGTATGAAAAAAATAGCCACGCTCTTTGTGCTCACGTTTTCCATCTGCAGGTGCTTGCAGGCACAGCAGGCACACAATCCCATCATTTATACAGATGTACCGGATCTGTCCATGATCCGCGTTGGAGACACTTATTATATGAGCAGCACCACCATGCATATGAGCCCGGGCCTGCCCATTATGAAATCCAAAGACCTGGTTAACTGGCAAATTGTTAGCTATGCCTATGATGTGCTGGATGATGTGGATGCGCTGAACCTTGCCAATGGCCAAAGCACCTATGGCAGGGGCTCCTGGGCCAGCAGCCTGCGTTACCATAATGGGGTTTATTATGTAAGCACTTTTGCCGGAACTACCAATAAAACCTATATCTATTCCACCAGGGATATTGAAAAAGGGCCCTGGAAAGCGGTTTCATTCAAACCGTCTTTACATGATCATTCCCTGTTCTTTGATGATGATGGCCGTGTATACATGCTGTATGGCGGTGGCAAAATAATGCTGGCGGAGCTGAATGCAGACCTCTCAGGGCTTAAGCCGGGCGCTGCCGGCCAGGTGATCATTGAAAATGCCAGCGCACCTGCCGGCACAGATATAGGTTTGCCTTCAGAAGGATCTCAGCTGTTCAAAATTAACGGGAAGTATTACCTGTTCAATATCTGCTGGCCCAGGGGCGGCATGCGTACCGTGATCATTCACCGGGCAGATAAAATTACCGGTCCTTATGAAGGCCGCGTTGCCTTGCAGGACAAAGGTGTAGCACAGGGAGGCCTTATCAACACACCAGCGGGGGATTGGTATGCTTACCTGTTCCGCGACTTTGGCGCCGTGGGGCGTATTCCCTATTGGGTGCCTGTAAAATGGCAGGATGGCTGGCCGGTGCTGGGCAATAACGGCAAAGTGCCCGATTCTTTAGATCTTCCTGCAAACAAAAGCCTGGATCCGGGCATTGTGGCTTCAGATGAGTTTAGCCGCAAGCCGGGAGAAGCCCCGCTGCCGCTGGTTTGGCAGTGGAACCATAATCCTGACAACAGCCGCTGGTCGCTTAGCCGGCGCCCGGGTTACCTGCGGCTCACTACCGGCAGAGTGGATACCACGCTGCTGCTGGCGCGTAATACGCTCACGCAAAGAACATTCGGTCCTTTCTCATCCGGTGTAACAGCTATCGATGTAGTGAACATGAAGGATGGTGATTGTGCGGGGCTCATATTATTACAGCAAAAATACGGCTGGGTGGGCGTAAAGGCAGCAGGGAGCGCCCGGTCGGTGGTGATGGTAAGCGCGGAATCCGGCTCGCCTGTGGAGCTGCAAAGCATCCCGCTTACGCAGCATACCGTGTACCTGAAAGCTGACTGTGATTTTAAAGACAAGGCTGATAAAGCTTATTTTTATTTTTCTTTAGATGGCACATCCTGGACAAAGATCGGCGCAGCCCTGCAAATGTCCTATACCATACCGCATTTTATGGGCTACCGCTTTGGATTATTTAATTATGCTACAAAAAGTCCCGGCGGGTTTGTAGATTTCGATTTCTTTCGTATAAGCGATAAGGTTGCCTCTGAACAGTAAAGGATTATCAGAGGCAGCTGTCCACGTATTCAATACCCAATTTTCGTAACTGTTGTATGAAAAAATTGCTCCCGTTCTTTGTGCTCACACTTTCCATTTGTCAGTGCCTGCAGGCGCAGGTAAGGCTTCCACGGCTGATCCGCGACAGCATGGTGCTGCAGCGGGACCGGGATCTTACCATCTGGGGCTGGGCTGCACCGGGTGAAAAGGTGAGCGTACGCTTTAATAATAAGCGGTTCCGGGCAATAGCTACTTCCGAAGGTAAATGGCGCCTGGTAATGCCGGCCATGAAAGCAGGCGGGCCTTATACCATGCAAATAGATGCCAGTAATCATATTACGCTGAAAGAGATCCTGGTAGGCGATGTATGGCTTTGTGCCGGCCAGTCGAATATGGTGCACCAGATGCGGCTGCATGATGTACGTTATGAAGCAGAAATTGCTGCGGCTAATTATCCACTGATAAGGCATTTTGCAGTACCCAATGTTACGGACCTGCAGGGCCCCCGGGACGATTTGCCCGGCGGCTCCTGGCAATGGGCAAACCCGGCTAATGTAAGGGACTTTTCAGCGGTAGCTTATTTTTTTGGTAAGCAGCTGTACGAAAAATATCATGTTCCCATTGGCCTTATCAATACCAGCTGGGGCGGCACACCTATAGAAGCCTGGATGAGCGAGGAAAGCCTGGCGGATTTTCCAGCCGTAACAGGCACCATAGCACAAAATAAGGACACCGCCTACCTGGGTGAAAAGGAACGCAGCCTGCCCCCTGTATACACCCCAGATCCGGCTAACGATAAGGGCTACACGGAAGGCTGGGCCAACCCATCGTATATCCCTAAGGGATGGAGAACGATCAATATCCCGGGTTACTGGGAAGACCAGGGCATTCACGACCTGAATGGCGTAGTATGGTACCGCCGTGAGATAACGGTGCCTGCTGCTATGGCCGGGTTGCCGGCAAAGGTTTTCCTGGGCCGCATTGTGGATGCTGATGTGCTGTACATAAACGGAAAACAGGTGGGGAGTACTGCCTATATGTATCCCCAAAGGCGCTACCAGCTGCCGGCCGGTACGCTAAAAGCCGGTAAAAATCTTTTTGTGATCCGCGTAACCAATAATGCAGGCAAGGGCGGCTTTGTTCCGGATAAGCCTTACCAGCTAATTGCAGGCAATGATACCATTGACCTGAAAGGTTACTGGGCATATAAGGTGGGCCAGGTAAACCCGCAGGGGGCTATCACTAATAACGGCCGTATAGCATTACAGAACCAGCCTACTGCATTGTACAATGCAATGCTGGCGCCCATCTTCAATTTTAAGATCAAGGGTTTTATCTGGTACCAGGGCGAATCCAATGCCGGGCGTGCCGCAGACTATGCTCGCATGCAACCCGCCATGATCGCCGACTGGCGGCGCAAATGGCAGCAGCCGGATGCGCCTTTCCTGTATGTGCAGCTACCTGGTTTTATGGAAATGAACTACCTGCCCATGGAAAGCCAGTGGGCTGGTTTCCGCGAAGCGCAATTACAGTCGCTGGCTGTTCCCCGCACGGCAATGGCTGTGGCCATAGACCTGGGGGAGTGGAATGATGTGCATCCCGACCGGAAAAAGGAAGTAGGAGAGCGGCTTGCCCTGGCAGCGCAACGGTTGGCATACGGCGACAGCACTGTAGTGTATAGCGGGCCAATTTTTCAATCGGCTAAGATCGAAGGCAACCGGATGATCCTTTCCTTTAGCCATACCGGCAGCGGGTTAGTGAGCATTGACGGGGAGGAGCTAAGCGAATTTGCCATAGCGGGCAGCGATAAAAAATTTGTGTGGGCAAAGGCGCGGATCGAGGGTGAAAAGGTAGTGGTGTGGAATGATGAAATAACAAAGCCTGTATACGTGCGTTATGCCTGGGCCGATTGCCCGGTTAATCCCAACCTGTTTAACAAAGAAGGTTTGCCTGCATCCCCTTTCAGAACCGGCCCATGACTGGTATAGCTGATCTGTGCTGTTTTTACAATACAAAATAAACTCACATGAAGCCTGTTCTGCTAAAGCTGCTGACCGTTCTGTTGTTATTTACAATGCCGGATCATTGCTCTATCCATCTGCCCTGGAAGAAGAAAATGTATTAAGAAGCCAAAAGGTGCACCAGCTATACCAGCGCTTAGCAAAGATTAAATGAACATAAAAACCGGTTATAACCCCTTTTTTGATATTTTTATATGACTTAAAACCGATGTATGAAGGGGTGGGGGCACAGGATTGTCATTTTATGTTTATTTATTACTATCACGGGCCGCTTGTCAGCAACCAGCTATCCCATTAAATACCTGGGCATAGAGGATGGTCTTTCCAACAATGCAGTTACCAACATTTACCAGGATAATAAAGGATTCCTGTGGTTTGGTACTTATGATGGGTTAAACCGGTACGACGGTTATAAATTTAAAATTTACAGAAATAAGATAGGGGACAGCACCTCCCTGATGGATAATGGTATTTATACCATTGAGGGAGACCTGCGCCATAGACTGTGGATAGGCGGCCGCAAAGGAGTGAGCGTTTTTGATCCGGTGAATGAAAAGTTTTCCGTTGCCCGCTACATACCGGCAGGCAGTAATATCGCCGGGCCGGTGAACGGCAATATCCATATCATTAAAGCCAGCAGGGAAGGCATTATCCTGATCGGTTCAGAGAGCAATGGTTTGTTGTTGTTTGAAGGGGATATGCATACCGGCCGCCAGATACCCCTGCAGGATGGCCGGCAGGCTATCACGGAGTATGAGGTAACCGCCATTGATTTTGAGCGGGGAGGCCGCTACGCCTGGTTATTTATACAGGGAAAAGGCCTGTGCAGGTTTGACGCCGTAAATAAAACCCTGCAGGTAGTAAACAAAGAGATCAACAAGGGGAACTGCCTGAAAGTGGATCCCAAAGGCCCGCTCTGGCTGGGTACAGATAACGGCCTTTTCCGGTACGACCAGCGCACTAATACCTATTCCGCCAACTACATCACGGAAAATAGCAAGATCGTTAACCTGTGCATGGACAGGCAGGGCATGTTATGGATAGCATCAGATGGTAACGGGATGTACGTACTGCATTCGTCCGCTGAGCAGGCGGCCCCTTTCCCGGCCCCTGGCAGCAAGCAGCAGCTGAGCAGCAATGCGGTTTATTCCATTTATGAGGACCGGGAAAACCGGAAATGGATCGGCACCTTACGGGGAGGTATTAATATTATTCAGCCCCGGCAGCACCTGTTTGAGCTGTATGCTTTTAATGATGACAGCATTTTCGGGTCTATCAACAATTTCATTTTTTCGTTTTGTGAAGATGAGGGAAAAAATATCTGGATAGGAACAGATGGCGGCGGCTTAAAATACTGGAACAGGGAGCACAATACCTATACCCGGTATACGCGCAACCCCGCAGTAAAAGGCTCCATCAGCAGCAATTTTATCACCTCTATCATACGCGATTCCCTGGGCGATATCTGGCTCTCCACCTGGTTCAGGGGCATAAACCGTTACAATAGGGCAACCGGCACCTTTGAGCATTTTTCCTGTTTTAACCCCTATACCGGTGTAGAAGAAAATAATGTATGGCTGGTGTATGAAGATGCGCGGAAAGATCTCTGGGCCAGCACTACCAACAATGGCACCCTGTATACTTTTAACCGGGCCAAAGGGAAGTTTGAGGTTTTTGACCCCGGCATTGTAAATATCCAGAGCCTGGCAGAAGACAGCAAGGGTAATTTATGGGCCGGTAACTATGCAAAGCTGATCCGGATTGACCGCACCCGCAAACATCACCAGGAATATAATATAGGCTATACCATCCGTGCCATCTATATGGATAAGCGGGGCAATTGCTGGCTGGGTACTGAGGGCGGCGGGCTGCTGCTGTTTAACACAGGCACCGGTACCTTCACCCGTTTTACAGATGCAGACGGGCTGCCGAATAATTCCATTCTTAAAGTGCTGGAAGATGATGCCGGCAACCTGTGGCTCAGCACCTACAACGGGCTGTCATGCTTTAACCCGGAAAAGTGGACGTTCAGGAATTTTTCCCAGTCAGATGGCCTGCAGAGCAACCAGTTCACCTATAATGCAGCATTGAAGCTGCGCTCAGGCGAGCTAATGTTCGGGGGCATCAAAGGGTTCAACATCTTTCACCCCGATAGCGTGTACCAGCAGGTAGGTATGCCGCCCTTGCTGCTTACCGGTATGAAAATAAATAACATCCCGCTGGAGCAGCATGATGTACAGGAGCTGAAGGTCCCCTATGACAAAGCGGTTGTTTCTTTTGATTTTGTTGCGCTTGAATATACTTCGCCCGATAAGATCAGCTATGCCTATTACCTGGAAGGCTGGGATAAGGGCTGGAACTACGTAGGGGAATCCCGTACCGCTAATTATACCCGTTTACAGGAAGGCACATATGTTTTTAAAATAAAGGCTACTAATGCAGATGGGAAATGGAGCCGGGAGGTACGCACCGTAAGCATTATTGTGCTGCCGCCCTGGTACCGCACCTGGTGGGCGCGGCTGCTGTATATTACCTGCGCAGCAGGGGTCATCTGGTTCTTTATCTGGTACAGGTCGCGGCAGGAACGCCTGCAGTATGAAATTAAGCTGGCGCATCTTGAAAATGAAAAAGAGAAGGAGATCAATGAACGCAAGCTGTCCTTTTTCACAAACATATCACACGAGTTCCGAACGCCCCTTACCCTGATCATTAATCCATTAAAGGAGTTCATACAAAAACAGGAACAGCGGGATGATAATGAGACGCTGGGCGTAGTATACCGGAATGCCAGGCGCCTGCTAAGCCTTGTGGACCAGCTGCTGCTTTTCCGTAAAGCAGATACCCAGGGCGATCAGCTGAAGATAACCCGGCTGAATGTGGTGGAGCTGTGTAATGAGGTATACCTGTGTTTTTCCCAGCAGGCAAAAGCAAGGGGCATGCAATACCAGTTCCGCTGCAGCCAGGAGCAAATAGTGCTGTATGCGGATTACGAGAAGCTTGAAATAGCCCTCTTTAACCTGTTATCCAACGCTTTTAAATTTACGCCGGATGGGGGCAGCATCCTTCTGGAGCTGCGGGAAACGGAAAACGAAGTGGAGATCCTGATCAGGGATAACGGCTGCGGCATACCAGAAGGCATGGGCAACAGGATCTTTGATAAGTTCCAGCGGGCAGCAGGCCGGCGGGAACATTTGCAAACCGGCTTTGGGATAGGGCTTTACCTGGTAAAACATTTTGTGGAAAGCCATAAGGGTTCCATTACCTATACCAGCCCGGCAAATGAGGGTACCGCCTTTTTCATCCGCTTAAAGAAAGGCACCGGCCACCTGGAAGGCGCCGACCTGGTTGCCGATACCACGGCAAGGTCCGGGATCCTGCATGAGCTGGCAGAAGGTACAGACCTCGCAATCAAAAAGGAAAAAGTAAGCGGCCCGGTTAAACCCGTAGAGGAGCTGGTAACGGAAAAGCGGTCCATCCTGCTGATCGATGACAATGCGGAAATAAGGGAGTACCTGCGGCAGCTTTTTGCGGACCGCTATATTATTTATGAAGCAGATAACGGGGATGATGGTTTTGCCCTGGTGGAAAAGCATATGCCGGACCTGGTGATCAGCGATATCCAGATGGAAGGCATGAATGGCGTGGAGCTGTGCACCCGTATCAAACAAACAGAAACCCTGAGCCATATACCGGTTATTCTGCTTACCTCCGCTTCCGCTGCCGATGTGCAGATGAAAGGGCTGGAAGAAGGGGCGGACGATTATATCACCAAGCCGTTTGACAAAGAGCTGCTGATGGTGAAGGCAGAGAACATCATCAAGAACCGGCACCTGCTGCGGCAATACTTCCTGGATCATATAACCCTGAAACACACCAGCATACGCGTGCCGGCAGACTACCGCGATTTCCTGAACCAGTGTATTAAGATCGTGGAGGCCAACCTGGATAACGAGGATTTTTCCATCAAAACATTTGCACAGGCCATTGGCATGAGCCATTCCAGCCTGTATAAAAGGGTAAAATCTATGTCCGGCCAAACCATTAACGCCTTTATCCGTTCTATTCGCTTAAGAAAGGCCGCTGTATTAATGCTGAAGGAAAATTATACCATTAACCAGGCCGCCCAGCAGGTAGGCATTGGCGATATCCGGTACTTCCGGGAGCAGTTCGTAAAGCTGTTCGGTATGAACCCTTCGGAGTACGTGAAAAAATACCGGCCCTCCTTTAACGGGGATCTGAATGTGATCAAAATATGATCAAAATATGATCGGAATACGCCCAAAATGTGATTTTACCCCCTGTTTTAAATGATTTACCCCCTATCCGGGGCCTCCCTTACCGGCTAATTTGCGTCTTGTAAACTGAGTACAAAAAGTTCAAGACCAAAATTTCAAGACCAGCTATTATTCATTTAAACAGGTTCCGTTATGAAAAAAAGATTCCTATCTATCTTTCTTTTCCTTATTCCTATTACCATTTGGGCCCAGCAATCGAAGATCACCGGGAAGGTGGTATCCGGTGGGGAATCGGTGCCCGGGGTTTCGGTGCGGGTGAAAAATACCACCCAGGGAACAACCACAGATAATGCCGGGCAGTTTTCCCTGGCCGCCGGTATAGGGGATACCCTGGTGTTCAATCACCTGTCTTATGTTACACAGGAATTAGTGGTAAGGAACAATGCACCCCTGTCTGTCACCCTGGCTGCTACCACCCAGAATGTGAACGAGGTAGTGGTAGTGGGTTACGGCACACAGAAAAAAGCCACCCTTACCGGTTCCCTTTCCGTTATAAAAGGAGCGGACATTGTAAAAAGTCCGCAGCCTAACGTATCCAATTCCCTGGCCGGCCGTTTCTCCGGCGTAATTGCCAATAACCGCTCAGGAGAGCCGGGGTATGATGGTTCTAATGTGTATATACGCGGCCTGGCCACTACCGGTAATAATGATGTATTAATAGTGGTAGATGGGGTGCCGGGGCAAATAGGCGGCATGCAAAGGCTGGACCCGAACGATATTGAAAGCATGACGGTGCTGAAAGATGCATCTGCCGCCGTATACGGCAGCCGTGCGGCCAACGGGGTAATATTAATTACCACTAAACGGGGTAAAACCGGCAAGCCGGTGATCAGCTACAGCTTTAACCAGGGTTTTTCCTCGCCCACCCGCCTGCCTAAAATGGCAGATGCGGCTACCTACGCTACGCTCGCGAACGAGATCCAATATTATACCAACCCCGGTGGCGGGCTAAACCAGTTCTATACAGATGCGCAGATCCAGAAGTTCAGGGACGGCTCAGACCCGCTGAACTATCCCAATACCGACTGGCAGAAGGCCACGCTGCGGAGTGTTGCATTGCAGCACCAGCATAGCCTGTCTGTAAGCGGGGGCAGTGAAAATGTAAAATATTATGTGTCCCTGGGTACCATCGGGCAGCAGGGCATTTATAAACATGGCGCTACTCAGTATGACCAGTACAACTTCCGGTCAAATATAGATGCCAATATAACCAAACGCCTGAAGGTAGGTTTGTATCTATCCGGCAGGGAAGAAGACCGTGTGTACCCGCAAACAGGCGCCGGTGATATCTTCCGTTCTATTTACCGCGCTTACCCTACCGTAGCCGCTATTTATCCCAACGGGCTGCCTACTTCGGGTATAGAAAATAACAACCCGGTGCTGCAGGTAACAGATATAGGCGGCACAAACCGCAATCCCACCCAGGTGTTTAACGGCATTCTGAAAGGTTCTTATGATATTCCGGGGCTGGAAGGCCTTTCGCTGGACGGTTTTTTCTCAGTAGATAAATCCTGGAGCGCTGACAAATCATTCAGCAAACCTTATCCGGTATACAGCTATGATGCTACTGCCAATACTTATAATAAAGTAGTGGTAGGCGGTTCCGCCGGCCTGGCTTCCCTGAACCAGTATCAGCAGAACCAGTCACTGCTCACCTCCAACATCAAGCTGAATTTTACCCGCCAGTTCGGCCAGCATCATGTGGATGCCTTTGTGGGTTATGAGCAAAGCAAAACCGTAATGGACAGCCTGGCTGCATCGCGGTTAAACTTCCCTTCCTCACAGCTGCCGGAACTGTCCCAGGGCGGATCCGCTGCTACGGACAAGGACAATGGAGGTAAGAGCTACACGTTCACCCGCAAAAGCTACATTGCAAGACTGGCCTATAACTACCAGGAAAAATATTTGCTGGAAGGGCAGGCGCGTATAGATGGTTCTTCCACTTTCCCCACGGGTAAGCAATACGGATTTTTCCCTTCCATATCCGCGGGCTGGCGTATCTCCAAAGAAGAATGGTTTCAGCCGGTATCCTTTATCCAGGACCTGAAGCTGCGTGGCTCTTATGGTACGCTGGGTAATGATAATGTAGGACTGTTCCAGTATTTTGATAACTACAGCTTCAGCAACCAATATGTAGTAGGCTCCAATATCCACCCGGGTATAGACATTATTAAACTGGCCAATCCCAATATTACCTGGGAAACAGCCAAGAAAATGGACCTGGGTTTGAATGCTGTTTTTCTGCAGCATTTCTCACTGGAGTTTATTTACTTCCAGCAAAAGCGTTCCAATATCCTTACCCAGCGGAATGCCTCTATCCCGCAGGTATCCGGTATTGTAAACCCTTTTGGCAGCGATCCTTTGGTGCCTTCCGAAAATATAGGAAAAGTGAACAGCAATGGTATAGAAGCAACCCTGGGGTATGACAACTCTACCGGCGGCGTTCATTACCACATCGGCGGTAACTTTACCTACGCAAAAAGCAAGATCATTTTTATAGACGAAGCAGCCGGCGCTTTGGATTACCAGCGCCAGACAGGCCGCCCCCTGAATACTTACCTGCTGTATGATGCCATTGGTATTTTCAGAACCCAGGCAGACCTGGATAATTATCCGCACCTGGCCGGCGCACAGCTGGGAGACCTGATCTACAAGGATTACAACGGTGATAAACAGATCACGGCTGATGATGCCACCCGTTCAAAATATGGTAACATTCCTGAAATAACCTATGGTATAGTATTAGGCGCAGACTATAAAGGTTTTGACTTTTCCGCTGTGCTGGCCGGGCAAACACATGTAAGCCAGTATGTACTGCCGGAATCCGGCACCATCGGTAATTTCTATAGCAGCTGGGCCGATAACCGCTGGAGTCCCAATAATCCCAACGGCAGCTATCCGCGTGCGGATAACCGGGCTTCTGCCTCTATTAACGGAGGACTTTATAATAATACGTTCTGGCTGAATAATGCATCCTTTTTACGGTTAAAGAACGTTGAGCTGGGGTACAACATTAATGCAGATGTATTGTCACGCATTAAAATAAGCGGGCTGCGTGTATACGCCAATGCCTTTAACCTGTTTACCATTACCAAAGTGAAGGACTATGATCCGGAAGGTGGTCCCACAGGATCTACCACCAGCAGCAGCGGGCAGTTCTATCCGCAGCAGCGTATTGTGAATGTTGGTGTGAATGTTAAGTTTTAAACCGTAAAAAAAGCAGCCATGAAGACTAAAAATATTTTAAGCATAGGGATCATTGCACTGGCAGCAACGTTTGCTTCGTGTAAAAAGAATTACCTGGATATTGTACCTACAGACCGTGTACCTGATGTGGCGGTGCTGGCCGATTCTGCCTTGCTGGAGGATTATGTGATCAACCGTTATATGAGCGTTAAGCTGCAGGATAAAGAAGGTGAAGGCACCAACCCCGGTTTTGGCCGCGGGTTTGAATATGCTCTGTGGAGCGCGCTTACAGATGAATCCATTTACAACAATGATGATAATACCTGGCTGGTACAACGCGGGCAGCTGGCGCCGGAGAATACCGGCATTGCAGGCACCATCTGGGGCAGGAGCTACCGCAGCATCCGCGAGTGTAACTATGCGCTGAATCATATAGACAGTGTTGTAATGAGCGCCGGGCATCGCACCCAGCTAAGGGGCGAGCTGCATTTTATACGTGCTTTCCGTTACCAGGATCTGATCCGCAATTACGGCGGCGTAGTGCTTATGGGCGATAAGGTGTATAACCTGGAAGATAACCTGGGCGATGACGCTTTATTTACCCGGGCTAGCATAAAACAAAGCATAGACTATGCCGTGTCAGAGCTGGACAGCGCTATTCAGCAGCTGCCGCTGGCAAATGATGATAGCTGGCAGCTGGGAAGGGCCACCAAAGGCGCCGCGCTGGCATTGAAATCACGCCTGCTGCTGTACGCAGCCAGCCCCCTGTATAATGCAGGCACCTGGGCCGCTGCCGCCGCTGCAGCAAAAGCAGTGATGGACCTGGGCAAATATTCCCTGGATGCGGATTATGCCAAGCTGTTCCTGTCATACACGGGTAACGAGATCATTTTTGCAAGGCAGTATGCTATTGGCGCACGCCACGTTTGTCTGGAAATTTCCAACGGCCCTAATGGCTATAACGGCTGGGCAGGTAACACACCTTTACAGAACCTGGTGGATGCTTACCAGATGAGCAATGGTAAAGATATTACCGATCCCACTTCAGGTTACAATGCGCAAAACCCCTATGCAAACAGGGATGCCCGTTTTTATGCCACTATATTATATAACGGCGCCACCTACAGGAACAGCACTGTGCAGATCTATACACCTGGCGGAAAGGATAGTAAAGATGGCCCTTCCAACTGGAACACTACCAAAACAGGTTATTACCTGCGTAAGTTTATGGATGATAAGTATCCCATTGACAATCCCTGGAATGTGGCCGGCCTGCAGCCCTGGATCTATTTCCGTTATGCAGAAGTGCTGCTGAACTATGCTGAAGCGCAGAACGAAGCAACAGGCCCGGATGGTACGGTGTACAGCGCCATTAACCTGATCCGCCAGAGGGCAAAGCAGCCCGCTCTTCCGGCGGGACTTTCTCAAGCACAAATGCGTGATGCCATCCGCAAGGAAAGGCAGGTGGAGCTGGCTTTTGAAGAACATCGCTTCTATGATGTGCGCCGCTGGAAAATAGCAGATGTAACGGAGAATGTACCGGCCTACGGTGTGGATGTAACAACCAGTGGTGGCAGCTACGTATATACGAGAAAGGTAGCCTTAAGCGGCCGCGCTTTTGCCGCCAAGCATTACTGGTTACCTATTCCAAGAACCGAGATCCAGGCATCCAATAACAAGATCACACAGAATGCAGGATATTAAAAAATAAAAAGTAAAAAAGTAAAAAGTAGAAATCAAAAGTTGATGTGCAATGAAAAGTAATCACTCATTTGTTCGCGGCATTAGTTTTACTTTTTGCTTTTTACTTTTTTACTTTTTTTCACAGGCACAGCATAAACCCGTTGTTGTAAGCATTGATGCTGCTGTCACTCATCAGACCATCCGGAACTTTGGCGCATCAGATGCATGGTCGTGCCAGTATGCCGGCAGCTGGCCGGATAGTAAGAAACAGCAAATGGCGAACTGGCTGTTTAGTATGGATACTACTGCCAGCGGGCAGCCGCAAGGTATAGGACTTTCCCTGTGGCGTTTTAATATTGGCGCAGGCAGCGCTCAGCAAGGGAATGCCAGCGGCATTAAAGATGAATGGCGCCGCGCGGAATCGTTCCTGGAACAGGATAGCACCTGGAACTGGAAAAGACAGGCAGGACAATTATGGTTCTTACAGGCAGCCAAAGCAAGTGGTGTGCAGCAGTTCCTGGCTTTTCTGAACAGTCCCCCGGTACAGCTTACAAAGAACGGGAAAGCATTTGCAAGCGGGGGATACTGCAATATTGATCCCGCTAAATACAGCGCCCTGGCTGCCTACCTGGTACAGGTACTGAACGGCGTATATACAAGCGCCGGCATCCTGTTCAATTATATAAGCCCGGTTAATGAACCGCAGTGGGACTGGAGTGATGGTGGGCAGGAAGGATGCCCTTATACCAATGAGCAGATCAGCGGCCTTGTACGCAGCATCAGCAGCACCTTTGCAGATAAGGGGCTTTCTACAAAAATACTGCTGCCCGAAGCAGGCCAGATCAATTACCTCTACGAAAAAGGAGATAAGCCCGGTAAGGGAGAGCAAACCAATACTTTTTTTGACCCGCATTCCGCGGAATATTTAGGCAACCTGCCGCAGGTACAGCACAGCATTGCCGCACACAGCTATTTCACAACATCGCCTTACAACAAGGCGGTGCAAATGAGGGAAAAGCTGGCTGCCGGTGTTGCAAACATAGCCGGCCTGGAATACTGGCAATCGGAATATTGTATCCTGGGCGATAATGCAGGCGAGATCAATGGCAGTAAAAAAGACCTGGGCATGGAAGCGGCCTTATATCTTGCAGGAGTTATTCATAATGACCTGACGGTGGCTAATGCCGCTGCCTGGCAATACTGGCTGGCCATATCGCCCTATGATTATAAAGATGGCCTCATCTACATTGATAAAAATAAAACAGACGGGCAGTACCACGACAGTAAAATGCTGTGGGCCATGGGCAACTACAGCCGCTTTATACGCCCCGGCGCCCGGCGTGTACAGGTAACCGTTAGCGACAGTGCAGCGTTGGGAAAGAACCTGTTGATCTCTGCCTACAAGAACATTGATAATACCGTTAGTATAGTAGTAGTGAACAGTAGTGCAGCCGCAGTGGACATAACCCTCCACTGCCGGCATGCAAAATTAAGCCGGGTACGTTCCTACACCACATCGGACCAGGACAGCCTGGCGCCCGGCAACACCGATATTACTGTAACAAACAGCATCCGTATTCCTGCCCGTGCAGTGGTAACCCTGGCGGGAAGATCTTGATTAAATCAGTACAGCATGAAAAGGATAAGCGTAGTGATCATTGCTATGATGGCTTTTTATTTGACAGCAGCAGGGCAGCAAACCGGCACGCATAGTTTTGCGTTAGGTGATTCTGTTTTCCTGCTGGATGGTAAGCCGTTCCAGATGATTTCCGGCGAAATGCATTACCCCCGCGTGCCCCGGGAAGCCTGGCGCGCACGGATGAAAATGGCAAAGGCAATGGGGCTGAACACCATAGGTACCTATGTATTCTGGAATGTGCATGAGCCGGAAAAAGGGCATTATGATTTTTCAGGGAATAATGATATTGCCGCCTTTGTAAACACTGCCCGGGAAGAAGGTTTGTGGGTAGTGCTACGGCCAAGCCCCTATGTTTGCGCAGAATGGGAATTTGGCGGTTATCCTTACTGGCTGCAGGAAGAAAAAGGATTGGTGGTGCGCAGCAAAGAGCCAAAGTACCTGGAAGCCTATCGCAATTACATTAAAGAAGTAGGTAAGCAGCTGGCGCCTTTACAGGTGAACCACGGTGGTAATATTTTAATGGTGCAGGTGGAAAATGAGTATGGCTCTTATTCAAATGATAAGGAGTACCTGGACATTAACCGTAAAATATTCCAGGAAGCCGGCTTTGACGGCCTGTTATATACCTGCGATCCGGAGCCTGCAATTAAGGACGGGCACTTACCCGGCCTGCTGCCCGCTATTAACGGGATAGATGATCCTGCAAAAGTGAAACAGCTGATCCGCACCTGGCATAGTGGCAAAGGCCCTTTTTACATTGCAGAATGGTACCCTGCCTGGTTCGACTGGTGGGGAACAAAACATCATACCATACCCTATGAGAAATACCTGGGCAGGCTGGATAGCGTGCTGGCAGCAGGCATCTCCATCAACATGTATATGTTCCATGGTGGCACCACGCGGGGTTTTATGAATGGCGCCAACTATAATGATCAGAATCCTTATGAGCCGCAGATCAGCAGCTATGATTATGATGCACCCCTGGATGAAGCAGGCAATGCTACTGAGAAATTTATGAAGTTCAGGGAAGTGATCAGCAGGCATTTGCCGGCAGATCAGGTGCTGCCGGAAGTGCCCGCAGCCCGGCCGGTTATTGAGATCCCCGCCATCCGGTTCACACAAACCCGTAGCGTCTTTGACCTGTTACCTAAACCGGTTAACAATACAACACCCTTAACGTTTGAAGACCTGGGACAAGCCTATGGATGGGTATTATACCGCACTACCCTGAACGGTGGCCAGGCCGGATTGCTGAAGATAAAAGCCTTGCGTGATTATGCGCTGGTGTTCATTAATGGTAAAAGAGCTGCTGTGCTGGACCGGCGCTTAAACCAGGACAGCCTGCAGGTGCAGCTTCCCAAAGGTAAAGTAACACTGGAGCTGCTGGTGGAGAACCTGGGCCGTATTAACTTTGGCCCTTACCTTTTACAGAATAAGAAAGGGATCACGGAAAAAGTGCTCCTGAATGACAAGGAGCTGCTGAACTGGCAGCAATTCCGGCTTCCATTTGATACGCTGCCTGCAAGGACAAATAAAGCGTATAGGCTTCCCCGTGGTAATGCACCGGTGCTGAAGGAAGGTACTTTTGTTTTATCAAAAACCGGGGATACTTACCTGGATATGAGCAGCTGGGGCAAGGGAACAGTATGGATCAACGGACATAATTTAGGCAGGTATTGGGAAGTGGGTCCTCAGCAAACTATTTATGTGCCCGCAGAGTGGCTGAAGAAAGGTGTGAACCATGTAGCCGTGCTGGAGCTGTTAAAACCTGGTGTAGAAACGTTGTCAGGGATAGAGCGCCCGGTGCTGGATGTGTTGAAGTAGCAGGTTTCCGTATTTCATTTGTTAGTGAATAGCGCCAAACAATGGCGTCTGCAAGATAAGCCTTGTCATCCGCAGGGCTTATCTTGTATTTTGCTGATTAAGCTGGTCATGTTATATTTTGGAACATTTTAAATTTTATCCCTGAAGATGATTAATTTAGTATCCTAAACCCTTCTTATGAAAACGTAATCCCTCAAAACGTACCGTTTAATTACCCAAATCGCATTTCCAGTTATCAAGGCTATTGCTAAAACGCACCCCTATTTATTTGCCCTGATTTTTTTTTACCTCAAAATTCCATTCAGTATGAGAAAGATCCATGTATGCATCTTTGCATCTTTAATCCTTTTTACCGCCTGTAAAAAGGAACTTGAAAAATCCCCCGTTTCCAGGGAAAGTGCTCCGTTAACTTTTAAAACGGCCGACCAGATCCCCAACGAAATCGTTTCTTTATTATATAAAGACTTATTAAGGGATCATTTATTTGAGCAGGCAGAGAACCTCCGGGTATCTTATTATAATACTTTATCCATCAGGAAAGATGATAAAACAGACCTGTTGAAAGCCGCCCATACCACCGCTTTTGAAACAGCAAGGCAGGCGGGGATCATGGCCGCCAACCTGCCCACACACCCCGTGACAGGTGTGGGAGTGGTGCTGGATGGCACCTGGTACCAAACACAGGGAGTAACGTCCTCCAATTTGCAGGCTTTTGGATGGCAGTATATAAATTTCAATGTGATGAATGCAGGAGCGCCTGATGCTTTTAATAATGCGGCTCCCGGCAGTAATCAAATTATGGGAACCACTAACCAGCAAAGAAGGCTGGAGGCCTATACGCTGCCCCTGATACAATTTGGCGCTGCTGATAACCTGGGCACCACCTACTATACTCCTTCGTTTGGTTTTAACTACAGGTCACATTTGCAAGGTACAGGATGGGAGCCGGGATATACAGGTTCTCCCGGACAGTCCGGAACTACAGGTCAATCAAGGCGCATAGAATCAGTACAGATCTTTGGGCCTGGTTATCAAAATAGCAGCTATACATTAACTTTTAATGACCCTGCTCCCTCTACACAGGCAAGGCCCTATATTTACTACAGGGTTCACCAGGAGGGTTATGGCTGGGGAGGAGGCTGGCATAGTGAAAATGATCCGGCAGGCGTTACAGGACAGTCCAAACGAATAGAGGCTATGCAAATAAGAGCTTATCTTATTAAGATATAGCCATACTTTAAGCAATCAGCTTGTGCGTAATGGAATAGCTGAGTAAGCGTTTATAGGGTTAAGGAGGCATTTTAAAACAGCCGGCGGTATCGTCCGGCTGTTTTTTTTATCGAGCTACGCTGCTGTGCACGCTTTCTGCTCTGACCTGCTGTTGGCAGGCCGCAGCGGCTTGAACATTAACACAGCAGACATTTACGCTCCATATGCAAACACCTGGCTGATCACAGCAGTTCTCCTGCCCATTTACATCTTAAGCATAGGGAAAGGGCGGCGCAGTGAATACACCTGTGTAATGAACCTTTTTTGTTAAACAATGTTATAATAAAAAGCGCCCCCTTGCCAGCCACACAGCCATGGCTCCCGGATCATGACATAATGTTTGTCCTATGAAGAAGCTCATCCGCTGGAGGAACAAGTTGCAGCACTTATAAGTTTTATTAGTCTGTTCATTTTGTTCATTTTGAGAACAAGATTTTTATTCTATGAAAAAGCAGCTACTTTCAGACCTGATAGCCCTAATGTTCATTATCCTATTTGTATATGCCGGCTGGACCAAGCTATTGGATCATCGTATGTTTCGCAATCAACTTACGGCCTTTGACTATATAAATAGTTTTGCCGGCTTTCTGGCCTGGGCGGTGCCATTGATCCATCTGGGCCTGGCACTTCTTTTTATCTGGCCCAGTATGCGGGTATGGGCATTGGGCGGTACGTTTATCCTCATGCTAACCTATTCTATCTATATTATTTTAATACTCTACCGGGGCGTTAATGTTCCCTGTGCATGTAGCGGATTATTCAAATTTACGTCGTGGGCCGGACAGCTGATAATGAACACTGTATTCCTTGCAATGGCAGCCGCGGGGATAATTTTTGAAATCAACCCTAAACAACGTCAGTCTTTTTTTAAACCATAATAAAAAATACATTCTATGAAAAAGATCCATTTTGCCACCTTAGTTTTTTTACTTGTTACAACGGCTGTGTTTGTAGTAAAAGGAGCCCATAGGTCCGTTGATGTGTACTACCAGTTTTATACAGACGAATCAGGTAATCCTTACTTTTTTGCCGGGGCCAGTGAGGATTTCTTATTAACAGGCTGCAAATTCGGTCCCGTTATCTGTGGAAAGGTGTACACCGAAGCAGACGTGGAAGAAACCTCACCGGGCTCTGGCGTGTATGTAGTAATTGCCGGCCACGAAAATAATGAAATCGCCTCCTTTAATAAGTCCGAATAAGCATGTGAAGAGCGATAATATTTAACGGATACACCATACGTCTTATGAAACAAAGAACTGGTTTCGCTCCACTTGTGCAGCAAACGATTTGTATGCCCGGAAAGCTGCCGCACCTGAGGCGGCAGCTTCCATTGTTCCTCCTATCAGTATCACAATGATCACCGGCATGGCCGTTACCTCACCTGAACCAGACTTGAATGTTTAATGTGAAATATATGAGTAAAAAAACCATACAATTATTGATAGGGTGCTGGTGCTGCTGCTCGTCAGTATTTGCCCAGACAGTGATTGTTACAGATGATGCAGCTTATACAACCGGGCAGGCATCGGCGGCGCTGGATGTAAAGTCCACCAGCAAAGGCTTTCTGCCGCCCCGCATGACAGCGGCGCAGCGAACGGCAGTTGCAAGCCCGGCTGAAGGCTTGCTCGTTTTTCAAACAGATGGTACCAAAGGGCTTTACTATTATATCAATGGCGCGTGGACCATTCTCGCTTCCGGGGCAGGCGGTTCCTGGTCTCTCACCGGTAACAGCGGAATTAATTCCAGCACAAATTTCCTGGGCACAACGGATAGCGTCAGTTTGCGCCTGCGCACCAGCAACACTACCCGCATGTCGATTGACAGCGTTGGCAATATTGGCATCGGCACACTAACCCCCACACAAAAGCTGGCGGTGAATGGCGCCATCGCCTCTACAGCCACCACCTATCCCAATTACGCGTACAACAGCGCATTCAGGATGGCCTTTGGAGAAAGTAATGTACCGGCCAATGAAACCGGCTCAGTGGTGCAATACGGGTCAGGGAGCAGTACCCGCAACATGTTGTTTGCTTTCACCAAAACCAATGTAAATACTTCCTTTTTCGGTAATGACGGCAACCAGATGATGCTGGGATCGGAATCAACCCGGCCTATCACGTTCCGCACCGGTCTTGTCTATTCGGCTGCAAATATTATGGGTTCCGGTACAGAGATCATGCGGGTAAGCCCAACAGGTGTAGGCATTGGCGTTACCGATCCTGCTAACCGCCTGGTAGTAAAAGATACCCTGGAGATCCGGCATGTGGCCGGCGTATCCCAGGTTTTGTTCAGCAATACGTCAGGCGAAGGTGTGGGCGATTTCCGTATTGCCGGCGACGGTGGCGACCTTTTCTGGCAGGGCGGAGGAGGCAGGGCCTTACAAATGGGGTCCTATCATACCACCATCCTGGGTGGGGACCGCCAGACAGCTACCCTCCCGGCATTTGTGAGTGGCAGCACCCTGCTTAATACAGGCGTACTCGTGAAAGCACAGCGGGATGTAAGCGTAGCGCTGGCCATTCAACCTAATTCCGCTTCCCAGACCGCCAATATCACCGAATGGCGCAATGCCTCCGGTACGGTAATGAATGCAGTAGCTCCAACCGGCTATCTGGGGCTTGGCACCGGAACGCCTACTGCACCTCTGCATGTGGTAGGTACTAATCCCGTAACATTGTTAGGGGTACAGGCAGGTACCGCCACCAGTACAGACAGTATGCTAACTATTTCCAGCGGCATCGTCAAAAAGCTGCCTGTAAGCACTTTCAGCACACCCGGCAGCAGCTGGTCTACCACCGGCAACAGCGGCACCAGCCAAACCACCAACTTTGTGGGTACTACCAGCAATGTAGGGCTTAGCTTTCGCACCAATAACGCGCAAAGGATGATCATTGACAGCGTTGGCAATGTGGCTATCGGAACTACTGCTTTCGACGCCACTAACCGGGAAAGGCTGCTGGTAGATGCCGGCGTCACTACTTCTGTGAATGCCATTTATGCAAAGGGCACAGTTAATAATTATTTCCAGATGAATATCCGCAACCTGTCTAACGGCACGCAGGCCAGCTCAGACTATGTGGCAACAGCAGATAACGGGACCGAAACCACCAACTTTGTGGACCTGGGCATTAACGGCTCCGGGTATGCGTACCAGCCCGGCAACCCCATTGAAACCGGCCAGCCCAATGATTGTTACCTGATCGGTTCCGGCAACGACCTTTATATTGTTAACAATAACGTTGCAAAGTCCACTATATTCCTGGTGGCAGGTACGGCTGCTTCCAATGAGGCAATGCGGATCTCACCCGCAGAAAATGTGGGTATTGCCACTACAAGCCCTACGGCCAAGCTGGATGTAGGAGGCACCTTTAAGCTGGGGGCCAGCGGCTCTGTTATGAACAACATCATTAAAACATCCGTTTCCATTACAGACAACACCAATATCACTTATACGGCCAGCCTTACCAAAACAGCCACCGTAACCGGCGCTAACGTTAATGCAACGGTTATTGTAAATCCCCGCACCGCATTGCCTAACGGCGTAAGTATTGCATGGTCACGGGTGAGCGCTGCTAATACGGTGCAGATTAATTTTACCAACACCGGTGCAGGTACCTTTGGCAACCAGGTCCTGGGCACCGTGGTATTTGATATCACTGTTATTCAATAAGCATGAATCTGAACCGGTATATATTTATCCTGGCTGTTCTTATCCCGGCTGTTTTGCGGGGCCAGGGCCTTATTATTCCCTCAGGCGCTTACGTTATCAGTAAAGGGAATATCGTGCTGCAGGCTAACTGGCAGAACAATGGCACCTTTACCCAGAACACTGGTACAGTAATGTTTAACGGCAACGTACAAACGCTGAATGGCGGGCCAACGGTCTTTAATAACATAACAGTCGGCGCTAACAGCACCACTACTATTACTACTGCGGGCCATTCGCTGAAAGCGGTCCTCTTATCTAATGGCACACTGCAGGCAGGCGGAAATCTCACCCTGCTTTCTACCGCTGGACAAACAGCGCTGATCGATGGCACAGGAGCAGGAGAGGTGCTTGGTAATATAACTATGCAGCGGTACCTGGCTTCCGGCTTCGGGTACAAGTATCTGAGCTCGCCCTTTCAGCATGCAACTGTTAGCGAGCTGGCAGACGATATAGACCTGGGCGCTTCCTTTCCTACGCTGTACCGGTATGATCAGAGCCTCGCAAGCTCAGGCTGGGTGCACTACGTGAACCCTTCAGATCCCCTGGCAGTGATGCAGGGCTACGCAGCCAATTTTGGAACAGGCGCTTTACCTGTGACAGCAGATATTACAGGTGTGGTGAACAATCATACCGTGTCCTTACCTGCTTTGTATAACAACCATCAGCCTTATACCCTTGGTTTTAACCTGGTTGGCAATCCATATCCCTCTCCGATTGACTGGGATGTTTCCGGCGGGTGGACAAAAACAAATATTGACGACGCCATCTATTATTTTAATGCAGGAACAGCGGACCAGTATACCGGCACCTACAGCTCTTACATCAATGGCGTATCCAGCGACGGTATTGCCGGCAATATCATTGGCGCCATGCAGGGCTTTTTCGTGCATGTGTCGGATGGCGCTTATCCGGTTACAGGCGCCTTATCTGTTCAGAACAACACCCGGGTTAATGACCTGAACCCCAACTTTCATAAGGAGTATCCCAACCTGTCGCCTATGTTGCGGTTAACCGCTGCATTTGCCGATGAAAGCTATCCCCCGGATCCGGTGGTGGTTTATTTTGAAGATACTGCCAGCACCCGCTTTGAAGAGCGCCTGGACGCTTTGAAAAGATTGAATACAGATCCGCGGGCGCCCAACCTGTATGCACTATCCACCGATAATGCAATGTTATCTATATGTGCCTGGCCTACCCTCAAAGACAGTACCGGCGCCATTCCGCTCGTGCTCCAGACAGACCGTGCGGGATGGATCACCTTTAAGGGGCAGGACCTGGAACGGATCCCTGCCCACTGGCATATTTATCTCCGGGATACCACTGCAAAGGTTACACGTAGCCTTCAGACAGAGGCGCCCTACCGGCTGTACCTGAACAAAGGAGAATATAAAAACCGCTTTTACCTGGTATTTCAAAGAAAGGATAATGCCGGGCCGGATCCTGGTAGCAATAACAATGCTGTTTTTAATGCCTATAGCGCTGCCGGAAGATTATATGCGAATATGCAGAACGTAGCTGCGGGGAGGTGCTATATTACCGTCACTAATTTGCTGGGGCAGGTCATACTGCGGCAGGAGCTTATGGGCAATGGCGTACATGAGCTGAAAGGCCCGTTGAGCAGCGGCCTGTATATTGTAAGCTTTTATGCACCGCAGCTGCAATATGCAAAGAAAGTGCTGGTTACGCAATAAGCCGGTTTCTCCCTTTAAATACTTTATTTTGTAGCCTGTTAGTTATCATAGCAGCATCTGTAAACGTGCAAAAAGAATTCTATGTACCGTACAGGCTTAAACAGTGCATTACAACAATATCGTCACTCAGAGCAGGACCCGTCCGGTTATTCCCTGGATACTGAAGAGCTTTATTTTGGGGACATTGGCCTTAAATGGGGCAGCTGCGCTAACCCTGAACAGCGCGTATATAGTTTCAAACCACGGCAGAACGCAATTGTTTCCCACTTTCGCCTGGCCGATCCTGCGCCACGGGCACGTTCAGGCAAAGACCAAAGTTTCAGGGAAAAGCATTTTGTTGTTTTCAGGGAAGCAGCAGAAACTTACGAGCTCTCCATATCACCCACCTATGGCGGTACCCGGCGGTTTTTTGAGCTGATGTTATCCGAGCAGCTCTTTAAAAGCATCTTCACACCGGAAAGTGATTTTATGAACCGCTTGGGGGAAAGTGAAATAGTGAACCGCCCGCTGCCTGGTTTTTGCGCAGCCATGCAGCCCAATATGTACGCCGTCATAAACGAAATGAAACGCGCGCCCTATAGTGGTTCATTAAAGGGGCTATACCTCGAAGCAAAGTCCATAGAGCTGTTCCTGTCGCAGGTGAGCCAGCTGGATAAGGGTACGGCCGGCAATACAAAATTAAAGCCGGCTGATAAAGAAGCATTATACGCAGTTAAAAGCTATATAGATGCGCATTATCAGCAGGCTTGCTCTATTGTAGACCTGGCCCGTATGGCCTGCATCAACCAAACAAAACTAAAAACCGGGTTCAAAGCACTATTCGGTAATACCGTATTTGCCTATATAAGCGACCTGCGTATGCAGGAGGCTAAAAAATTACTGTTAGACGAAAAATTGCCGGTAGGCGAGGTGGCCGATAAAGTGGGGTATGCCCATGCTCACCATTTTGCAGTTGCTTTCAGAAAAAAATTCGGCGTGCTGCCGGGAAGCATTAAATTGTTATAGATCATACCCCTGCCATATTAATCCCGAGCTCCCGGGTGGCAGCGCTGGAATTTGCCTCCGGAGCATACATAATGTAAAGTTTATAATTTCTTAATACAGCTCCCGGTTAAACAAAAGGCATAGATAAAAGTCTTAGCTATTGTAATATGATTGGCGTTTGAAACGTTGAATGTTAGCGGATAGCGGTGCAGATGAATAAATGCCTGCTGGGCATAATTCATAAAATATGTTTTATCGGCATTAAAGAACAACCGGTCCTGGAAATATTCCTGATCGTCTGTAAATGCTGAATTCTCCGGAATAAAATCGAAATTGGTATGGCTTTCAGCAAGGCCATTAAAGTCATATAACATGCCCAACCGCACCTGCATACTTGTTTTGCTGTTCTTCATGCTACAACAAACCGGCCTGCAGGCGCAATCAGTTAATGTTTACGGTACTGTGCAGGATTCGGTGACCAGGTTGCCAATGTCCAATGTAAAGGTAAGCGCCGGGAACGGCCGTTATACCACCCTTACGGATACTGAAGGTAAATATTCACTGCGTATAGGCAGTAATGTGAGCTTCCTGCAATTTTCGGTGGAGGGTTTTTTTACAAAGGTACGGCCTTGCACTAATGCCTATATACAGGAAATAAATGTGCTGCTGGCCTCCAGGGAACGGCAGCTGGCAACGGTGGTGGTAAATAGCAAACGGCAGCGTTACAGCAACCGGAATAATCCTGCAGTGGAATTAATAAAACAGGTAGTTGCCCACCGTGATGAGAATGGTATCGGCGCGTATACTACTGCAAGTTATGGCCAGTATGAAAAGCTGTGTATGTACCTGGATGGGTTTCCACGCTGGCTATCGGATAAAGGCCCATTGAAACGGTATCATTTTATTTTTGAAAATAAGGATACTACCAAGGTAGCAGGCAAAGAGCTGGTGCCCATTTATATAGAGGAAAATGTATCCCGCAATTATTTTCAGCGCAGCCCGCACAGGAAGAACCAGGTGATAGAGGGGCAGAAGAAAGTTGATTACGGTGATTTTATAGATACACATGGAGTAAGCGTTATCCTGAACCGGTTATACGAAGACATTAATATATACGATCCTGTTGTGGTGGCTTTTACCCGGCAGTTCATCAGCCCTATCTCAGACGCAGGACCTGCCTTTTACAAATATTTTATACAGGACACCATTGTAGAGGAGAACATCAGGCTGGTACGCCTTTCTTTAATGCCCCGGAATACCAATGCACTGCTCTTTACAGGTACCCTGTATATTACGCTGGACGGGCATTACGCGGTAAGAAAACTGAACCTGCATACAAATAAGAATATGAACCTGGGCCTGGTGCGGAATTTCTCTGTTATCCAGGATTTTGAGCAGGATAGTGTTACACATAAATTTCACCTGGCTTACTCTGATGTGATCACAGACTTTGGATTAACCAAAGGTACCTCCGGCCTGTTTGGCGAAAGACTGGTGCTTTTCAGCAACTTCGTAACCGGGCAGCCCATTGCAGACAGCCTTTTTAAAAAGGACTATACCGTCGAATATAAGCCGGTTGTAAAACCGGATAGTTTTTTCCGGGCCTACCGGCTCAATACCTTGTCCACAACAGAAATCCGCACCTATGGGAATATTGACAGCCTGCTGCACATGCCATCCTACAAACTAACCACCGACCTGATAAATATGAGCTCAACGGGTTATAAGTCCTTTGGCGCTGTTAGCATTGGGCCGGTTTTCAGTTTCCTGAGCTATAACCCGGTCGAAGGTTTTAAGCCCCGGGTAGGAGGGCGTACCACTCCCTATTTCAGCAAGCGGTATTACCTGGATGGTTACCTGGCGTATGGTACAAAAGACCAGCAATTCAAATATTTTGGCAGCGCCACCTATTCCTTTAACAACCGCTCTGTTTACAGGTATCCCATGCATTTTCTGCGGGTAGGCTACCGGCATGATACAAACATTCCCGGTACGGATGATGAATACGTGGAAAGTAATCTTTTACTTTCCATTAATAGCGGGGCTAATGACAAATACCTGTATAACAACATTTTTCGTGTGGATTATGTCTATGAATTTGGCAACCACCTGCTGGCAGGCTTTGGCGTTAAATATAAGAAACAGCATCCCTCCGGAAGCCTGTTCTTTGCAAAGGGCGTGGATACGGTTGGTTCCCTGCAAACGAATGAGCTCTCCGCCACATTCCGCTGGGCGCCCCATGAGCAATTTTACCAGAATGACCTGTGGCGTTTTAATGTTGTAAACCGTTACCCGATATTAACCGTTAATTACACGCATGGCTTTAATGCGCTGGGTGGTGAATATGATTACAACCGCTTCGAGGCCACCCTCTACAAAAGGTTTTACTGGGCACCCTTTGGTTATACAGATATAACGGGCAATGCGGGCTATATTTCAGGCAGCTTACCCTGGCCTTTGTTAGAGATGCACCAGGGCAACCAAACGCTGGGATACAGCTCAAGCGGCTTTAATATGATGAACTATCTTGAGTTTGTAAGCGATCACTATGCAGGCATCAGTATTGAGCATTCTTTTAAAGGCTTCTTTTTTGACCGTATACCATTGATAAGGAAGTTAAAATGGCGTGAAGTAATATCCGGCAGGTTGCTATATGGTGGCTTGCGCGCAGAGAACCAGCCCTGGGCAAATGGCGCTTTTAAATTTCCGGTTAAGGATAATGTAACGGCCACGTATACACTTAACAGCGGTCCGTATTTTGAAGCAGGCGCTGGTATTACCCGTATTTTCAAAGTACTGCGTATAGATGTGATCCGGCGTTTTACCTACCTGAACCATCCTTCCATATCGCAATGGAGTGTACGGGGAGGAATAAACTTTGAGCTGTAAGGGAGAGCTGTTTT
Source organism: Chitinophaga rupis (assembly GCF_900109685.1). Taxonomy (GTDB): domain Bacteria; phylum Bacteroidota; class Bacteroidia; order Chitinophagales; family Chitinophagaceae; genus Chitinophaga; species Chitinophaga rupis. The sequence continues at coordinate 151,211 of NZ_FOBB01000008.1, forward strand.
TTTGAACGGCGCCCCGCTAATTCAAGGGTACGCCAAACCAGGTGTACTTCACAAACATAGACCTGCGGCCGGATCTGCCTTTAGTAAAATATTTAGTCAGCCATTCCTGCTGCTCATTTACCCGGGTGCTCAAATCGCCGATCTGCTTGCGCATACCGGTAATGAGTGTAGTGGTATTAGCGTCCGGTTTTTTGATCTTATCCAGCCGCTCTGTGGCTTGTTTCAGCTCGGTGCTGCATTCTGTGAGCATGGCTTGTATCTCCGTATCACTGCGCTCCGGCTTAAATTGTTTGTTATAAAAATTAATGTAATCGTTAAAAGCATTTACTGCATTGTTATACCGGGCTAAAGCGCCGTTGTAATGGTATACAATGTTATTCTGCGCATCTATTTCAATTTCCCTGCGCAGGTATTGCAGGCGGTCAAAGCTCATGGAGTTCTTTACCCCTGCGGTTTCCAGCCTGCGGGCAGCTTCCGTGTAATAGCTGATCCTGTCCTGCTTTTCAAAAGCGGCAATAGAATCCGCATAATTAAAGAACGGTTTGGCAGGATCGGGCTTGGTTTTACCATCATAAAACTCCTGGCTGCTAACCGGGTAAGGCAGCAGCTGCCACAGGTAATCAAAAGGCATATGCGACTTTATGAGCTCAGTGCCGCTGGCCGCAAAATACCGGTTGCTGATCTTTTTCACAAATTGCTTATTCTGGATATAACCGGAGCCCCAGGTAGGATCAAACAGGGCCCAGCCGGTATCTGTAAGGGCTGCGCACCAGGCATGGGGAATGTAGTCCACAAAGCCATTTTGCCGGGTATAGCCCTCTATCACATAAGATTTAATGCCTGCTTTGGAGCAGATGTCCTGGAACAACACTGCATAATTCTCACAAATGCCTTTCCGGGTTTTCAGGGCCTTTTCTATCTTCTCCTCTTTCTTTTCATAAAAGTTAAGGGCAAACATATTGTTCAGATCATACTGGATATTGCTGGCCACCCAGATAAAGGCGGCCCGCACCTTATCACTATTCCGGCTAAACTGGCTATTAATGTAAGCCGCAATACCGGCCGTAGTAGTGGCAGCTGAATCCGGCGCTTGTAAAGCTTTGGCGTCCACCTCCGCATAAATATTGGGGACAGGCTTTGCCGCGGTAGCAGTTTTAGGCTTATGAACGTATAGCAAAGATATTACTATTACAATACTTTTAGAACTCCGGTGTTTGTGCGCGGGGATAGGATTTTATCACCGCTTATTCAATGTTTCCAGGTATTTAACCACATCTGCCCGTAAGGGCCCTTTGGATTTAATAGCCTCCACAACCTGCTCATGTTTAAGGTGGGCGAATTGCCGGTGCAGGTATTCTACTTCACTGGGGTCGTTAGCATCAACCCGTATTCTATCCTGCTGACCCACGTTTGATTTATTGTCTGCCATAATATTAGCGTTTTAAATGAAAAATCTTGGTCTGTCATTAATATAAACACATACATCATGCCGGAGACGGCCAGTAAGGCTGCCGGACCATTCAGGACCGGTTATGGTTGTCCTTTCCCTCCGGAAGAACCATAAATCTGCCCAGTGGCAAAACTTGCGTCGCTTGCTGCGAGCTGAACATAAATAGAGGCAAGCTCCACCGGCTGACCCGGACGGCCCATTGGTGTATCACCGCCAAAGTTTTTAAGTTTTTCCTGTGTAGCGCCGCCGCTGACTTGTAAAGGTGTCCAGATCGGACCTGGAGCGACGCCATTAACACGAATGCCTTTTGGGCCGAGCTGCTTTGCCAGCGATTTAACATAGTTGGCTGTTGCAGCTTTGGTTTGCGCATAATCATACAGATCCGGAGACGGATCATAGGCCTGCTCTGATGTTGTACCAATAATGGCTGAACCGGGTTTTAAATGCGGCAGGGCTGCTTTAATAATCCAGAACGGTGCATAGATATTAGTTTTCATAGTAGCATCAAAATCTTCCGTACTTACTTCCAGGATCGATGCCCTGGCCTGTTGCCGTCCGGCATTGCAAACCACAATATCTAATCCATTAAGCTGCTGTACTGCCTTTGCCACTAAATCCCGGCAGAATTGCTCTTCCCGTATATCACCAGGTATAGCCACCGCCTTACGGCCTGCTGCCTTAATTAGTTCAACTACTTCCCGGGCATCTGCTTCTTCAGCCGGCAGGTAGTTGATGGCAACATCGGCGCCTTCCCGTGCATAGGCAATAGCGGCAGCACGCCCCATACCGGAATCGCCTCCGGTAATTAATGCCTTACGTCCGCTCAAACGGCCGGAACCTTTATAGGACGTTTCGCCATGATCCGGGCGGGGTTCCATTTTTCCTGCTAAACCGGGCCAGGGCTGGCTTTGCGCATTAAATGGTGGCTTGGGATATTTTGTAGTCGGATCTTCAAGACCCGGTGTTGCGGATGTACGGGATTGAGCGGTACCTTTTATAATAAAAGATGGGGCTGCCGCTAATGCTGCCAGGCCTCCTATTGCCTTACGGCGGCTTATTTTGTTTGACTGGTCCATATGACTAACATTAAGATTTAGAATGGTTAATTATTATTGATTAGCTAGAACCAGCTGAAGATATCCTGGTTCATTGCTTATTATTAACGAACCGTTACAAAGTTTACGCCATGTCAATGCAATGGACCCTTCATGTACGCCATTCTAAAAATTGATAGCAGGGCTGGGGAATTTTCATGCTGTACCGGGGAGGCAGCACTCCACACTATGGACTGCCATTGGACTGAAGCGTAGCCGGTCTCTACGTGAATAGCGTTAACAAAAAAGGGCTGATCCAAAGGCCGGCCCTAAGACAGGTGTGATACTCATTCAGGGTTATAAGCGGCAGCTTGGTCATGGATTTTAAAGATCGGTTTTCACGGCATTGAATAATGTCAGGGAACCGTTAAATTACATCACTGAAAGATCGATTTTTCCGGTGAGCCCACCACCTTATCACTGGCCACTGGCAAGGAACTTGTTGTAAAACAGCGATATTGATAACGCCGGTCACCTGATAAGCCGGCCAGTTGCGGAAACCTTTTCTTTAAATAAAAACCAGTCTTATGGAAAAGCAACAATCAACCCTCGTAAGCCCGGTTGAAGCGGTGCAGGGTTTTCTTCAGGCATTGAATGAAGAAGATTTTGATACGGCCAGGCAATACCTGGCAGATGACTTTACTTTTGTGGGCGTGCTGGGTACGCGCAATGGTGCAGAGGTATACATACAGGATATGAAAAAGATGAAATTCAAATACCAGGTAAAAAAACTTTTTGTGCAGGATCAGGATGTATCCGTATTTTATGACATCAATATGGGAGAGGTGGTCCTCTTTGCCGCCGGCTGGTACAAGGTAGGCAAGGACGGTATTAAGTCCTTGAATGTCATCTTTGATCCAAGGCCGGTACTGGCCAAATCTTAGCCTGGATCCTGTACGAAATGAAAAATATTTTCCATTTTGTCCCCATTGAGAATTACCGGTCGTCCCTAGGGTATAAACCCATAAAACTTAAAAAAATGAAAGAGTTCTTATTTGTATTCAGAGCAGATTACAAGACTATGCCCCAGGCATCACCGGAACAAATGCAGGCCAATACGCAAAGGTGGATGAACTGGGTGGCAGGGATTGCCGCACAGGGTAAGCTGGTTGACCGGGGCAACCGGCTGATGAGCACAGGTAATGTATTAAAAAGCGACGGTATCATTTCTGACGGACCTTACACAGAGATCAAGGAATCCATCCTGGGCTACACGCTTGTAAAAGCAGCCTCTCTGGAAGAAGCAACCGCGCTTGCAAAGGATTGCCCGATATTATCATTCGGCGGAAATGTGGAGATCAGGGAAATTAATGCACTATAATAATTTTGATAGCCCTTGCAAATTTGCAGGGGCTTTTTTTATCTATGCAACAAGATAGCTTAATACCACACTTATTTAGAACGGAATACAGCAAAATAGTGGCTGTGCTCTATCATTCGTTTAATTTAAAGCAGCTTGAAATTGCCGAAGATATTGCGAGCGAAACCTTTCTGAAAGCCGCCGAAGTCTGGAGTATTAAAGGCGTTCCGGAAAATCCGGCTGCCTGGCTTTATACCGTAGCAAAAAACAAAACCAAAGATTATTTTAAACATAATGCGGTTATTGAAAAGCAGGTTAAAGAGGCCAAACAGTTAAATGATATTGAAGCAGCGCAGGAGTTTGACTTTAGCGATCAAAATATAGCCGACAGTCAGCTGGCTATGATCTTTGCCGTTTGCAATCCCGGTAATTCAGCAGAAGCCCAGATCTGTTTAGCGCTTCAAATCCTTTGCGGGTTTAGCGTGGAAGAAATTGCAAATGCGTTTTTAACAAAAACCGAAACCATAAAAAAGCGTTTACAAAGGGCCAGGGCCAACCTTCGTAATGGTGATTTTCAGATCAAAATTTTAAGTGAAGCGGAAATTAAGACCCGCTTGGAAAGTGTTTTAAAAACTTTATACCTGTTGTTTAATGAAGGATATTTTTCCCAGACAAATAATCAGCTGATCCGTAAAGACCTTTGTTCTGAAGCGGTGCGGCTAACGTATATCCTTACGGAGAATAACCTTACAAGCACACCACAGGCAAACGCACTGCTTGCCTTAATGTGTTTTCAAAGCTCACGTCTTGACGCACGAATAAGCGATAATGGAGAAGCAATTCTGCTGGAGGACCAGGACAGGAATTTGTGGGATCAGGAATTAATTGAAAAAGGAAATCATTACCTGGTAAATGCCTGTCAGGGCAATGAAATTTCAAAGTATCACCTGGATGCAATGCTTGCATACTGGCATGCCACCCCAACGGATAAAGATAAGTGGCAGCATATTTTGCAGTTATACAACCAGCTTGTCATTATTGAATACTCGCCTGTAACTGCATTGAACCGGGCGTTTGCATTTGCAAAAGTATTCGGTCATGAAAAAGGCATAAAAGAAGCGGAGAAGCTTAAGCTGGATGAACATGTCTATTATCATTCCCTGCTGGGGTATCTGTATGCCGGTATAAACAGTGACCAAGCAATTCACCATTACGAAAAAGCGGTTGGGCTTACAAAGTCCAGGATAGAAAAGCAAACCCTCTCAAAGGAAATAAAACGGCTGGCTGAAAAGCGGGCTGCTACTTAATGAAGACCCCTGGTGTTTATACCATTCCTTGCTGCATACTCCCTCGCAGCATTTTCCCTATAGTTTTTAGTATTCTCATATTTTTCATAGAATGCTTCCAACACCGCTGCAGATGCCTGTTCCGGCGTTCCGCTGTGAAACCTTGGTTCCGGCGCATACTCTATTTGTAGCTGGATCCGCTCAGCTACCTGGGTACCGCATAAAATGGCTGCAACTTCCAGTGCGCCGTCTATACGGGCTGTTACCTAAGAGCTGTTAGGTAGTTTAATTGATGGCTGATCCAGCCCGTGATGGTAGTGAATGTACAAAAAGTATATGGTACGATTTTTTCGGTCGCATAAAAGTTAATCTGAAACCCCCCGGAAGGTTATACCCGTACAGCCTGGCTTTTTTACAAACCAATCATGTAGCATTATAAAAATGAAATCATGCCTACGATCAAAACTGTTAGCGGAACCGAAAACCGGAAGGTAGTTTCGCAAAAAGAATGGCTTGCAGCCAGGCTGGAGCTGCTCAAAGCCGAAAAGGAATTAACAAAACATAGCGATGAGGTAGCGCAGCTGCGGCAGGAGCTGCCATGGGTGCGGATAGACAAGAAATACCGCTTTGATACGGATGAAGGCGAAGCATCGCTTGCGGATCTTTTTAAAGGACGTTCGCAGCTGATCATCTATCATTTCATGTTTGGCCCCGACTGGACGGCGGGGTGTCCATCCTGCTCATCCATTGCAGATGGGTTCAATGGTATTGCCGTTCACCTGGCGAATCACGATGTGATGTTTTGGGCCGTATCGCGGGCTTCGCTCGAAAAGCTGCAGGCATATAAGCAGCGGATGTGCTGGAGCTTTCCATGGGCGTCGTCGCTGGATGGGGAGTTCAATTTCGACTTCGGCGTTGCGCTCACGGAGGAGCAGCAGCGAGAGGGTGGCGTTGAATACAATTACCGGCAGGAGGCGCCAACGAGCGATGTATTCCGCTGGCGCGCAGGCCATGAGGGAGGTGGTGACGGGGCAGAGGCTAAGCTGGCTGCCATGTGTGGAACTGATGTTCCTTCATACCATCGTGACAGGCCGGGTATGAGCGCGTTTGCGTTGGAAGATGGTGTTGTATACCACACTTATTCCGCCTATGCACGCGGAGTAGATGCCCTCTGGGGCATGTACCCATGGCTGGACCGCGCTCCCAAAGGACGCAACGAAGAAGGCCCCTGGTGGCGCCGCCATGATGAATATGACCAACCGCAGGGCGTTAAAAAAGACTGCTGCGCCTGAACGGCCGGTAAACAGATAATTATATGGCACAATAGCCCGCAACATAAAATTCAGCCGGCTACAGTAAGGCCAAGCTGCCGGCTGAATTTATCGCGGTTTGTATCATGCCCCTATTACCGCCGTAGCTGCGGGGATTTAATCATTATACGCTTTTGCTTCCAGCCTGTACCCATTCTTCAATAATGCCTTATCTACTTCTACCTGCACCTGTTTTTGCTCATCCTGCATCAGGTTAAAATAGGAATCACTGATCAAAGCCGGTAAGATCTGTTTATTATTATTGTCCAGCAGCTGCACCCGTACACCAACAGCGGCGGATTGTCTGGAGCTGTTAGTAACGGTGAATGTAAGATGGTTACCAGATAATACAGGTGCGCTTACGGCAACAGCTGCCCGTGGCAGTGTATTCAGCGCAGTATAATTCAGATATTCTTTTCCCAGCAGGTAAGTGTTTGTGGATAGTAGCCCTCCTTTATCATCATATAATTTCAACCGCAGGAAATACACGGCAGACAAGCCCGTTGTGTCATCCAACAGGGTAAAGGCATCATTTAAAGAAGTGACATTTACCTGTAACGTTGTTTTTTTTCCATATCCTGCAACCGGTTTACCATCTGCATTATACACACTCGCTTCAACAGTCAGGTTATGCAACGCATGTTGTGTATTATTGATCACTTTTACCATTCGCGTGGCCGGGTTCCATTGAATATGTACGGGCTCACAAGCTGACCTGGCGCCAAAATAAGCGCCTGTAAGATCATAATAGTAGTCATAGGTTTGCCAGATCATGGAAGGGTAGGCCGACTGGCTCATCCAGATCAATAAACCGGATGCATCATTCCACATATGATCATTCCATGCCTCAAACATGGCTTTCATGGTTGCAAGGTTCAGCAGCTGCGCCTTTTTACAAAAATCTTCCAGGGTAACAGCTTTACCATAGCTTTTATTAATATCGTTGATATACTTTACCGGGTCGGCTCCGCCGCCCATTGCACCATCTGTACTGAAGAAATGCCTGGCCCACATGTTATCCTTGCTGTTAACAGCCTCCGGGGTGGGAGGGATCCAAAACTCCCGCGGCATAAATCTTTTAAAGCTTTCCGGGTTCACAAATGTGGCCATGCCCAATTCACTGCGCATGCCCCAGCTATTGCGGGAAAACAGGTAGCCGTTATGCGGGTCGGTAAAATAGGTCTTGGGATCAACATTAGCCCAAATGCCGCTGCCGGAAAGGTTTTTACTGCCGCCCTGTATGGAAAAGTTAGGGTTGGCAACTCCCGCATTTGAACGGGGCAGGTATAGCCTGCCCTCCCCGTCATATTGTTGAATGGCAGCAGTAATAACATTGCTGATAGCGCCATGCGCATCACCGCCAGGTACCCCTTCATTGGCGCCGCACCATATTACAACAGCGGGGTGGTTCCTTAATTTTTTAAGCTTTTCCACAACATTATCCCTGAACATCTCCAGGCTGTCAATACCGCCCATGTTGTTCAGCCAGAAGTCGTCCCAAACCATAATGCCGTATTTGTCGCAGTAGTCATAAAAAGCATTATCCGTTACTTCTCCTGTCCAGTTACGGATCATATTAAAGTGCATGGCCTGGTGCAGGCGTATGCGGGTATCATAGTCGCTGCCCCTTGCTTTCAGCATATAGTCTGACATGCCCCAGTTGCCGCCTTTGACAAGCACGGGTACATCGTTCACGTATAAACGCATAGGTCCGTTCAGGGAAGTAGTGTCGCTGGAAATTTTTCGGATACCAAAAGCCTGTATTGTTTTGTCTGTGATAGTGCTGCCTGTTTCAAATGACAGCTTGCAGGAATACGTGAATGGATCGCCATATCCATTGGGCCACCAGAGATGTGGATGCTGAATTGTTTGAGCGGGAAGGTTGTATTCCTGGCTGCTTCCCGGAGCCAGGGTAATGGCTTTGCTGCTAATAGTAATATTACCCGGGCTGATCACGGCTTTCAATGTGCCGGTAATGGCAGCAGGGGAGGCGTTGGTAAGCCGGGCAGCTACCGTGATAGCCGCCGCGCTGGTATCCGGCATATCAGTACGTATCCAGGGATCAGAGATGCTCACAGGGCCTGTAATGGAAATGGCTACTGTATCAGTAATGCCGCTGTTCAACCCAGGTACGGCCGGCATCCAATCCCAGCTGCCGCTGCAAATGTAGGTAGGGCTTTCCCAGTTAGCCAGGCCGTGATCATGGGCTGGATCATATTTAGGAGGAGAGATTAGCACCGCAATGGCATTCTTGCCTTTTGGATGCAGCAGGGAAGTAATATCATAGCTACCCCGCTGCATATGCCCATGTAAATAACCCAGGTGCTTACCATTGAAATAAATGTCTGCGTATTTATTGATACCGTTAAATTTTAACCACACACGCTGCTGCTGTTGCACCGCTATTGCAGGAAATTCTGTCCGGTACCAGAAAGGCCGGTTATATTTCGCGGCATCCACCTGGTAAATATTATCCGCGTAATCCGGATCTTTTTCTATCCCTGCTTTCACATAGGCGTAAAATACAGTGCCGGGTACAATCGCCGGTACCCAATCCTTATCCGGAAAACCCGGAGTGGCAATAGCAGCAGCGAGGCCCTGAGCTGTTGCCTGTGGAGATACTTTCCAGTGAAGGCCTTGACCATATAATAAAGTACCGGTAACCAGGGATAAAAGCAGCAATGCAATTGACTTCATAAGTGGTGAAATGTTTCCGCAATAATAAAAATATTTTGCTAAACCGGTTTAGTAATGTTAAAATAGTGATTTTTATAGCTTGTTATTTAGTTGTTCTGTAAGTGAATACAAATTATATAAATATTAATATGTTAATGATGTTGTGCGGGAAATTCTTTTATACTTTATTTGCTAAATCAGTTTAGCATGTTTCACGCGTATGAAAAGTTTCCTTTACCTGCTACTGACGGGCTTTTGGGGGGTATCTGCAGCGGCGCAGACCAGGCCTGTGCTCAAAAATGACAATTGCCACTTCTATAGAGGGTTGCCACGTTTTAGTATCTTGCTGCAAAAATAAATGATAGTGAAGCAGATCCAGTTAATCATCGTTTGTACGCTTGTATGTTGTATTCACCGCGCAGCCGCCCAATCACCGGCCGACCTGGTGAATCCCTTTGTAGGCGCCAGTACCAGCGTAGGTGCTGCCGGTACCTATCATGGCTTGGGAAAAACATTTCCCGGGGCTACCACTCCTTATGGTATGGTACAGGTTAGTCCTAATACTATCACCGGTGGCGATAACGGTTCCGGTTACAGCTATGAACATACCAGCATAGAAGGATTTGCATTTACCCAGATGAGCGGCATTGGCTGGTATGGAGACCTGGGCAACTTCCTCGTAATGCCCACAACAGGGCCTTTAAGAACACAGGCCGGCAAGCCGGGTAGCCAGGACGGCTATCGTTCAAACTACCTTAAATCAAGTGAAAAAGCAGCTGCAGGATACTATTCAGTGCAGCTATCGGATTATAAGATCAAAGCTGAAATGACAGCTGCCCCGCATAGTGGTATCTTAAAATTCACATTCCCCGCTAATCAGCAGTCAAGGATCCAGATAGATCTTGCCCGCAGGGTGGGAGGTACTTCTACCAGCCAGTATGTAAAGATAGTAAATGACAGCACCATCACAGGATGGATGAAATGCACACCGGATGGTGGTGGCTGGGGAAATGGAGATGGTCATGCAGATTATACCGTTTATTTCTACGCAGTATTCAGCAAGCCCTTACGGCACTACGGCGTATGGAGCGCTGATATTCCGGATAGCTGGCCGAGCAAGCTGGAAGATGTAACAAGCGACCGCTACCAGCAACAGGTAGGCCATGCAGCCATCCTGAACGCCGTTAAAGAAAAAGAAGGAAAACACTTGGGATTTTTCACGGAGTTCGATACAAAGGAAGGAGAACAGGTATTCATGAAAGCAGGTATCTCCTTTGTGAGCATGGAAGGTGCGGCAGCTAACCTGCAGCAGGAAATAAGGGACTGGAATTTTGAAAAGGTACATAGCCGTGCACGTGAGCTGTGGAACAGGGAGCTTTCCCGCATACAGGTAGCCGGTGGCACAAAAGAAGAACAGCAGGTATTTTATACGGCCTTATATCATACTATGATAGACCCGCGTATTGTGCAGGATGTAGATGGTAAATATACGGGCGGAGATGGCAAAGTACATACCGGCAGCGCTTTCCGCAAACGCACCATCTTCAGCGGATGGGATGTGTTCCGCAGCCAGATGCCGTTGCAAACCATTATCAATCCTTCACTGGTCAATGACCTGGTTAACTCGCTGGTTACACTGGCGCAGGAAAAGAATAAGGATTACCTGGAACGCTGGGAGCTGCTTAATGCTTATTCCGGCTGTATGCTGGGCAATCCCGCTGTGTCAGTGATCGCAGATGCCTATGCAAAAGGCATCCGCAATTATAATGTGCCGGAAGCGTACCGCCTTGCTGTTAATTCTGTAGAACGTTTTGGAAACGGGGATAAAGGTTATACGCCGGGTAACCTCTGCCTTTCCTATACGCTGGAATATGCTTACACGGATTGGTGTGTATCGCAACTGGCTAAAGGGTTGCATCACCCGGACGATGAAAAGAAATATGCTTTAAGAGGCGAAAATTATAAAAAGATCTTTGACGCAGACAAGAGATGGTTCAGGCCACGGGATACGGTGGGTAACTGGCTGCCATGGCCGGATGCAGGCCGTATGACGGCCTGGTATGGCACCATGGAAAGCAACCCTTATCAGCAGGGATGGTTTGTGCCGCAGGATGTAGATGGGATGGTAGCGCTCATGGGTGGAAAGGAAAAAGTGATCAGCGATCTGCAATCATTCTTTGAACATACGCCGGAAAACATGATGTGGAATGATTATTACAATCATGCCAATGAGCCGGTACATCATGTGCCTTTCCTGTTTAACAGGCTGGGCAAACCCTGGTTAACACAGCAATGGACAAGGGCTATTTGCCGCAGGGCCTATCATAACAGTGTAGAAGGGCTGGTAGGTAATGAAGATGTGGGGCAGATGTCGGCCTGGTATGTGTTGGCTGCTATTGGCCTGCACCCTGTGTGCCCCGGCGATACCCGCCAGGAGATCACCAGCCCGGTGTTTGATAAGGTAAGCGTAAAATTGGAAAAGGGCAGCTTTACCATCAAAACCATCAACAATTCACCGGAGAATATTTACATCCAAAGCGCAAGGCTGAATGGAAAGCCGCTCAACCAGTGCCACATCGACTACCGGGAAATTGCGAAGGGTGGCATGCTGGAGCTGGTCATGGGGCCTGCTCCCGCTCAGCAATGGGGGATCAACTAATTAATACATGCACATGCGAAGAAAACTACTGTTATTGTTCATGGCTGCAGCTGCTGTACAGGCAAAAGCACAGCAGCATCCGGCACCTTTTCAGCAGGGCGACCGTGTTGTTTTTGTTGGCAACAGCATCACCGACGGAGGCCATTATCATTCCTACATCTGGCTGTATTACATGACCCATTTTCCGGGCAGGCGCATTACCTGCCTCAATGCCGGGATAGGAGGGGATGTTATTACCCAGATCCGCGACCGTTTTGAGGATGACGTGCTTTCAAAAAAGCCCACCGTGCTTACCCTTACCTGGGGAATGAATGATACCGGTTACTTTGAATGGTACCGTGCGGATGGAAAGGATACTATGCAGAAAAAGCTGGAACGTTCGTATAGCAGTTACCGTATGGTGGAAGATCAGCTGAAAAAGCGTGCTGATATTAAGAAGATCTTCATTGGCACCTCGCCTTATGATGAAACAACTAAGTTCACGGATAAAAATATCTTCCCTCACAAAGCCGAAGCCCTGAATGAAGTAGTGGCCTTCCAGGAACAGGCGGCAAAAAAGAACGGATGGCCGTTTGTTGATTTTTACCATCCTATGAGGACCATCAATCAACGCGAACAGCAGCGGGATTCCACTTTCAGCCTTACGCCCGGCGATCGTATCCATCCTGATAACGATGGTCACATGGTAATGGCGTACCTGTTCCTGAAGGCGCAGGGCCTTGCTGACCAACCGGTTGCCGGTATACGGATCGATGCCGCCACCAAAAAAGTGCAGCAGGCAGTGAACTGTAAGATCAACGGGGTAACAGGAACGGCATCCGGTATCAGCTTTGGTTACCTGGCGCAGTCGCTCCCTTACCCGCTGGATACTATTCCACGCGGCTGGGGCAATCATAATAAACAGGCGGATGCTATGAAGGTGGTGCCTTTTATGAAAGAGTTTAACCAGGAAATATTGCAGGTGAGCGGGTTACAGGCAGGCCGTTATAACCTGCTGATGGATGGCGAAAAAGTAGGCGTTTACGATGCAGGGCAGCTGGCAGCAGGTATTAACCTGGCTGAAAATACCCGCACACCGGAATACCAGCAGGCTATCCAGATCCGGGAATTGAATGAGGAGCGCTGGGATATTGAAAGACGTTTGAGAATGTATGCCTGGATAGAATTTGATTTCCTGAAACCAAGAGGAATGCTTTTTAAAGATGATAATGCAGCGATGGACTCTGTGAATGCCCATGCAGCAACAGATTGGGCGGTAGGCGGCAACAAGGATAATTTTTCCCGTGCACGTTACAAAGCCCTGCGTGAAGTATGGCAGGGAGAGATGAATATCCTGACAGATAAAATTTACCAGATCAATCAACCAAAACTGCACACCATTACCATTGCAGCAGCCAGATAGCCCGACTTATGAAGAACATTTTCAGAATTAGTTTATTACTGCTATGCATACTGTATACTTCAGTATTGCTGGCAGCAAAGGTGGATACCGTTACTACATTCAGTGCTGCTATGCACAAAGAGATCAAGGCCGTTGTGATCACTCCGCGGAACTACAACAGCAAAAGCAGGCTCCCGGTGCTTTATCTGCTGCATGGGTTTAGCGGTAATTACAGCGACTGGATAAAAAAAGATACCGGGCTGGCAAGGTTAACGGACGAATACCATATGATCATTGTATGCCCGGACGGCGATTTTGCCAGCTGGTATTTTGACAGCCCGGTAAAAGCCGGCTCAAAGTATGAAACCTATGTTGCAGGTGAGCTGGTGAGCTGGATCGATGAGCACTATTCCACCATCGCAAGCCGTAAGGGAAGGGCAATTGCAGGGCTAAGCATGGGCGGGCATGGCGCGCTGTTCCTTGCTTTCCGGCATGCCAATACTTTTGGAGCAGTGGGCAGCATGAGCGGGGGAGTGGACCTGCGCGCTTTTCCGAAGAGCTTTGGGCTGGATGAGGTGCTGGGAAAATACAGTGAGAACCCGGAGCGCTGGGAAAAGAATAGTGTGATAAACATGCTGTACCTGGTCACACCCAATCAGCTGGATATTACTATTGATTGCGGAGCAGACGATTTCTTTATCCGGTATAATAACAAGCTGCATGAAGCGCTGCTGGAACGTAATATACCGCATGATTACACGGTAAGACCCGGCGCGCATACCTGGGAATACTGGTCTAATTCCATCCGGTACCAAGCCTTGTTTTTTCATCAATACTTTGAGAAAAATAATTGATTTAATTTGCTAAACCGGTTTAGTAGTCGTATTTTAGTATTCATCAGCCAGATCAGAGAATTTTAATACTATACCACCTTAGCAGATTTTTGGGGCAACCTATTCACTGATACAAATAAACCACGCCAATTTTATGATAAAACGAATTCCCGTTTTAGTGCTAATGGCATCGGCATTGGTGTATGCATCCTGCAGAAAAGAGGGGTTTCTTGCTGCCACCTCTACCACCAACCTGACCGAACAAACTATTTTTGCTGACAGTTCCAGGACCGTTGGTTTCTTAGCTAATATTTATTCCAATACAGGGCTTAGTGCAAGCCTGAGCCGCTTTTCCTATAACTTTGTCGTTTGCGGCGGGCTGGAGGCTGCCTGTGATGAGGCAGAACCCTCACATGCTTTTTCAACACCCGCTACACAGTTTGCAACCGGTACCGTAAATGCAGGCATCATTGGCGAAGAGCCGTACAAGACCTGCTACAGCAACATCCGCGCAGTGAACGTGTTAATTAAGAACCTTCCCAACGCACCATTAAAACCAGCTTACAAAACCCAGATGGTAGCAGAAGCCCGCTTTCTGCGCGCCTGGTATTATGCTATGCTGGTGCAGCATTACGGAGGCGTGCCGCTGGTAGGTGATACCTTGCTTACCTATGACAAGCCTATTCAGGCCAAAAGAAATACATATGCGGAGTGTGTGGATTACATTCTCTCTGAATGTGATGCTGCTGCCGCCATTTTGCCCGCCACACAAATGGGCCTCAATTACGGACGCGCTTCCAAAGGCGCCTGCCTGGCATTGAAAGCGCGGGTGCTGTTATACGCAGCCAGCCCATTGTTCAATGGTACCACATTACCGGCAGATGCGGGCCCTGGTGGAGGTGTGGCAGTAGATCCTGCACTGGTAGGTTATCCAACCTTTGATATGAACCGCTGGAAGCTGGCAAAGGATGCTGCCCAGGCAGTGATTGCACTGGGTGTGTATTCTTTGAACACAAAGAATAATTACCAGACAAGCTTACCGGGTTATGGGTTCCAGGGATTATTTCCCCTGCGTGTGAATACGGAATACATTTTTGAATTGATGCGCCCTACGGGTAACAGTGATCTCGAAAATATATGTCTGCCTCCTTCCCGTGGCAGCAATGGCACCGGCTCTTTCCCTTACCAGGGGCTGGTGGACGCTTTTCCCATGAGAAATGGAAAGCCCATCACCGATCCCACTTCAGGCTATAATCCTGCTGATCCTTATAAGGATCGTGATCCCAGACTGGAATACAGCATTATCCGGGATCAAACGGTTTTGCTGGTGCGTACCAGTAACGGGCAAACGAATGGATCTGCTCCCGTAAACATTTTCGTAGGCAATTATAACGGCATCCTCACGGGGCAGGATGCAGTGCACCAGGGTACTATTACAGGCTATTACAATAATAAAATGCTGGATCCTGCCGCCATTGCAGCTACCCTCAGCTTTGCCAGCAACAGGGTAATGCCGCTGATACGCTATGCAGAAGTATTGCTGAACTATGCGGAAGCTGCCAATGAATATGAAGGGCCTACAGGTAATGTATATGCCGCTGTGGAAGCAGTACGGCAGCGCGCAGGGCTGGACCCTTATCAGCTGCCCACCGGCCTTACACAGGCTGAAATGCGCAGCCGGATCCAGAATGAGCGAAGGGTGGAGCTGGCGTACGAAGGGCACCGCTTCTGGGATGTGAGAAGATGGAAGATAGCGCCGCAAACAGAGAACATACAATCCATGGGCATGGAAGTGAACCGCAATGGAGGCGCCGTTACCTACAAGCCATTCAACGTTACCAAGCATAATTTCCGTCCGGCAATGTACCTGTGGCCATTCCCGCTTTCAGAAACCGGCAAGTCGCCGGAATTAGTTCAAAATCCTGGTTATTGATCTTAATCCTGTATGATATGAATCGCTTTATACTCTTCATCGCCGCCTGTATCTGCTTCCTTGCTTCCTGTAAAGTAGAGGAGATTGCCCCGGTAGCTGAAGCGCCCAAGAATTTAACCGGCCGCTGGAAAATTGTTAAAGCTACCCGGAATGGTACGGACATTACCAACGTTTTTGATTTTACACAGTTCAGGTTAAGGTTTGATTCCACGGGCAATTATATGCTGGAGAACAGGCTGCCCTTCCTGGTGAATGCAAACGGGAAGTATGCGCTGGACGATCCGGAATACCCGTTCAAGCTCACGCTTACGCCTGAAGGAGGGAGCGCTGTAACTACCTCGCTCAATTATCCAACGAGTGCCGGTGTGAGGCTGTTAAACCTCAGCTTCGTTCCCGGCTGTGAGCTGAATGCCTATATCTATACCCTGTCAAGGGATAACTGATTTTTGAAAACTTACCTGATTATTATATGTTACCACGTTTACGTATCAAAGGACAGAGGATCTGGATGCTGGCTGCGCTGCTTATAGTGGCCATTATTTTCAGCTTCTGTCATATAAAGATCACCAAGGTCACTATTCCTGCATCTGCTAAGGTGGGAGATGTGGTGCCTATTCAGCTGGACATTGATGTATCCTGTAATTCCGATGGTTCAGATAAGCTGATCCTGGGAGTGCTGATGCCTAAAGGCTGGAAGGGTACACAGAACTTAACAGCCACTTACAGAGGCAGCAAAGGAGATGGCAGCTTTGTAATGACGCCGCTCAGTACCCTGGCCCCGCATGGCGATGGCAAGAACTGGCCGGATTATATGCGCGCAACATTTGGTATTGCCGGCAACCTGATAGATGATATGGAATGGGTGGTGATGCAGAGTGATGTACCATTTACCTATGGCAATAATGACAAGATCACCGGCTCTATTTTCCTTAAGCTGAAAGTTGGGGCAGATGATAACCCCGCCCTTGTTAAGCTGGCGTATGTAGTAGCGAATACTACCAATGGCTTTACTTCTGATGGCAACGTGGATGCAGGCTATGGCCCTACTGCGGAATATTACAATGAATATATCGGGGACTGTTTTACCGTAACCGGTGGAAGCGGCGACCTGGTTGACTTCTGTAATCCGCAGCTCACTACTATTTCACCGCCCAAATCCCTGGATAATGACCTGGTGACCATCACCTTCGATTCCAATGTAGCCAACACAGCCCTGTCAGGAAGTAGTGAAGTATACCTGTGCGCAACCGGTACCACCAATGATGGTAAAACGATCATTGTCTGTGAGCAAACCAGCAAAACACTGATGAAGCTCACCGGCAGGGGGCGGTATGAGATCACCCTCTGGCCACGGTCGTTCTTTGGTATCAACGATAGCCAAACGGTCACTAATATGACTTACTATATCCGGGATAAATCCGGCACCAAGCAGGTTGGCTATGGTAATACCGCTGCTCCCTTCACTTATAAGTTTAAATGTGGCTGATCATTGCCGCTACCAAAATCATCGTTTAAAACCTGATTCTATGCGCTCTTGGTACTATAATATATGCCTGATCGGTGTAGCCTGTCTGCTGGCGCTTCCGCATGCTACGCGTGCCTTTCAGTCTTCACAGGATACCACCACAAAGGGCATTGCTCATCCGGGATGGGCAAATGGCACTGTTGTGAATGAATTTAATGAACCCCTGCCCGGTGTAAGCGTCCGCGTTAAAAATAAAGCAGCTGCGGTATTCACGAATGAGAACGGGCATTTTGAAATAGATGCGCCGGCAGGCGTCACGCTGGTGTTTTCGTATAAGGATTACTATACCCGTGAATTACCCGTAAATGCTGGAGAGCCCCTGGATGTGCAGCTAACAGATGCTTTCCTGAAATCGCCAAAGGAGGTGAACATGCTGTATGAGCGGGTAGACCGTTCCCACGTGCCGGGTGCAGTATCCACCATCTACACCAACCAGCTCACCACCACGCCTGCTTCCCTGTACGTATATGCGTTCCCGGGTCAGCTGGCCGGTGTGTACACCAAACAGAATAGCGGGTTCACATCTTTCAATGTAAAGGAAATATCTTCTCCCGAGGTTATTGGACAAACACTGGTAAATGCAGGCTCCAATAACAACCGGTCTACAGATAATTCAGAGATAGCCCTGAGCGTACGCGGGCAAACGCCTATAACGGTAATAGACGGCGTGCAGCGGGAGATTTCTTCAATTGATCCGGAATCCATCGAATCCATTTCAGTGCTGAAAGATGGCTTCTCCACCTTATTGCTGGGTAATAACAGCTCACATCCCGTGGTGCTGGTCACTACCCGGCGGGGAGAGCTGGGACGCCCGCGTATTTCGTTTACGGCGCAATCCGGCGTACAGCAGTCATTAGGCATGCCAAAGCCGCTGCCGGCCTACCAGTATGCCTATCTGCTGAATGAAACGCTGGCAAATGACGGTAAGCCGGCGCTGTATAGCGCGGAGGATTTCAATGCTTACCGGAACCATACTGATCCCATTGGTCATCCGGATGTGAACTGGTTTAATACCCTGCTGCGGAACTATTCTCCCATTTCCAATTATAAGCTAAACGTGAACGGGGGAACGAACGTAGCCCGCTATTCCGTATCACTGAGCTATTTTGACCAGGAAGGCATCTTCAAAACCAGCCCGGATATTACTTATAATACCAACAACAGCTTAAAGCGTTACATCATCAATTCCGACATCGGCGTGCAGGTTAATAAAAACCTGGATGTAGACCTGCAATTGTTTGGCCGTGTGCAGAATGCGCGGGAGCCCGGAAATGATTACAATGCCTTGCTGTCGGCGCTGTATAGCACGCCCAATAACGCCTATCCCATTTATAATCCTAACGGCACTTTCGGCGGTAATAATATCGGCGGCAATAACGGCCCTTATAGCAATAACCTGTTGTCAAGGGCGCAGTACTCGGGATATACACAAAATAATACCAATGATATCCTGGCGAATGTAGACCTGCATTATAACCTGAACAGCGTATTGCCCGGACTGAGCGCAAAGCTGAAAGGGAATTTATCTTACCAGTCCATTACAGCGCTGGACAGAAGCCTGCAGAATCCTTCCTATGGTTTGATCGATAATGAGTATCTCATTTATGGCACAACTACTGCCCAGAACAACAAATTCCGTACAGTATTCACTTCCCGTCAGTCCTTTGGACAATTAAGCCTGAACTACGACCGGCACTTTAATAAAAGTAATGTAACGGCCCAGGCATTATATGATGTGAAGTCCATTGTGGCTAACTACGACCTGGCTTCCACCACTACGAATGTAGGCGTAAGGGCCGGTTACGATTATGAGAATAAATATTTTGTGAATGCCACACTTATTGGCAGCAAAAATAACCGTTACCCTCCCGGCGGCCAGTGGGGCCTGTTCTATGGTGCAGGCCTGGGCTGGGAAATGGGCCGTGAATCATTTATAAAAGATAATATTTCCTGGATCAGCGGCTGGAAATGGAGGGCTACCTATGCAAGAACAGGCAATGCAAATATTGATCTGAATGCAGCGCTGTATTATGCCTATTCACAAACCTATTCATCCAACAACAATAATAAGAATTACCAGGTAGGCACCAGCTATACCAATGTGTATTACCAGTATGAGGGTACGCTGGCTAATCCATACATCACCTGGGAAAAAGGGGATAAGCTGGATATTGGTACGGATATCTCTTTCCTGCATGACCATTTGCAGCTGTCAGCTGATTATTACCATGACCGCTATTCTGATGTGCTGGGCTTTCGCGGTAACTCCATCGCCCTGTTAGGTACTGCTTACCCGTTGGAGAATATTGGTAAGAACCTTTACCAGGGTATAGAGCTGTCGCTTACCTATAACAACCACGCAGGCAATTTCAATTACTTTGTAACGGCAAATGGTAGCCTGGCTTATTCAAAGATCCTTTACAACGACGAGCTGACAACGCCATACGCCTGGAACAGCCGCACCGGATTGCCGGTATCAGGTACCTTTTACGGCTATACGGCATTGGGGCTGTACCAGGATGCGCATGATGCCGCCACCAGCGCGCATATAGCAGGGTATACCCCCAGCCCCGGTGATATCAAGTACAAAGATCTTAACGGGGATGGTGTGATTGACTACTTTGACCAGTCTACCATCGGGGGCCGCAAGCCGTTGGCTTTTTACGGTGTAACCCTGGGCGCCAATTACAAGGGATTCAATTTCAGCGTTATTATCCAGGGGGTGGCTAACCGGCAGATCAGTGTAGAGAATAATGTGATCGATCATTTTGGCCTGGATTATTCCACTACTAACGGGCAGGCATATGCCAGCGCCACCGGCCGCTGGACGCCGGAAACGGCAGACAGGGCAACGCTTTCCCGCCTGGCGGTATCTGCGGCAAATAACAACTCCCTGTTCTCCACTTTTTACCTGAAGAATGGCAATTATGTACGCTTGCGCAATGCGGAGCTGGGATATTCATTGCCTTATAGTTTGCTGAGAAGGATCCGCATCTCCGGTTTAAAGATATTCCTGGATGGGGAGAACCTGTTCACCATTGCAGGATTTAAGGGAATGGACCCGGAAGTCATGCCCAATAGCTACCCTATACAACGAGTGGTAACTGCCGGGGTTAATATTAAGTTATAAATGAGATTGAGCTATGCAAAGAAATTATATCCATACAATAGCTGTTTTCCTGCTGGTGGCAGTCATTTTGGGCGCCTGCAAAAAATATGAGCAGTTCCCGGTTGATAAAGTGACCGGCAACTATGTATTTGATCCGCTGGATTCTGCAGGCGTAAATGCGCAGTCGTTCCTGTATGGGATCTATGCCATTGTGAAGAACGGCCATAACCGGGTAGGCGGTGATTACCTGGATGCAGCGTCAGATGATGCGGTATCTTCCAAAACAGGCGGCAATATACCGGTTACCCTCATCGCTACCAATGCGGTAACTGCTTTCAATTTCCCTGGCTCGGAAAATTTATGGGAAGGTACTAATCTCTCACAGTCGCCTAATAATACCGGGGTACCGGAATCTTTCTGGGCAGGCATCCGCAACGCCAATATTTTCATCAATAATATTGGCGTAGTACCGGTAAAGGGAGGGCTTGCCAATGGCGCTACAACCGCCCAGGTGTGGAGAAGCGAAGCACGATTCCTGCGGGCCTATTTCTACTTTGAGCTGGTAAGGCGCTATGGCGGCGTGCCGCTGCTGGGCGATAAGGTATATAATATCGGAGAGGATCTTAGCCTTCCCCGCAGCAGCTTTGCAGACTGTATCTCATATATCACGAGTGAATGTGACGCCATCAGGGATAGCCTGCTCACAGCCCCGGTAGCGGATGCCGATAACTACCGCGCTACAAAGGGAGCCGCTATGACCCTTAAGATGAAAGCGCTGCTGCTGGCTGCCAGCCCGCTCTTTAACGGTAATAATATTGACAACGCCAATAACCTTACCGGGTATACGAATTACGATGCGAACCGCTGGGTGCAGGCAGCGCAGGCTGCAAAGGACGTGATAGACCTGCATACCTATGCTCTGCATACTTCTTTTACCGGTATTTTCCTGGATCAGAATAACAGTGAGCGCATTTTTATCCGGCCGGGGAACAACACCACCAATATTGAAACCGGCAATGGGCCTGTAGGGTTTTCAGCAGGCGGCACCGGCAATACCAGCCCCACACAGGAGCTGGTGGATGCTTTCCCCATGCAGAACGGCTTGCCCATTACAGACCCGGCTTCCGGGTACCTGGTATCCGATCCCTATAGTGTATTGTCTGATGTAAAACGTGATCCACGCTTTACCGCCACCATTTTCTATAATGGTGCCAAATGGCTGAACGGCACAGTACAAACATATGAAGGGGGGCAAAGCAAGCCTAATTCCTCTTTACAGCAAACCGTAAGCGGTTATTACATGCGCAAGTTCATGGGCAATTTTGAAACTTCCGCCACCTTCAGCAATCATTCTTCCGATTGGATCATTATGCGGTATGCAGAGGTGCTGCTGGCCTATGCAGAGGCGCGTAACGAAATAGAACCCGCGCCGCAGGCAGATGTGTATGAGCAGCTGTATGCCATCAGGGCACGCGCAGGGATTGAGGCCGGGGCAGGCGGCAACTATGGCCTGGCGCCTGGTATGACGCGGGACCAGATGAGAGCTGTTATACAGAATGAATGGCGGATAGAGTTTGCCTTTGAAGAGCACCGGTACTTTGATATCCGCAGGTGGAAGATAGCCGGAACGGTGATGAACAAGCCACGTACAGGCGTATCCGTAGTAAAGAGTGGTAACGCATTTACCTATAATCCTGTTACGGTGCTCACAACGGTATTTAAAGACAGTCAATATCTGTATCCCATCCCTTACAATGAGGTGGCCAAGAACCCGAATATGAAACAAAATCCGGGACAGTAAACCCATTGCATTCCTAAAATTATAAACAAACAGATATGCGGAAAATAATACTGCTCATTTGTATAATTATAAATATCATTCCCGGTTATTTGCTGGCGCAGAACCGCGTTATCACCGGTACCGTTCGGGATCTCCAGGGGCCGCTGCCCGGGGTATCTGTGGGCGAGAAGAATATGCCGGGTAACGGGGCGGTGACTGATGCCGGGGGTAAGTTCAGAGTAACGTTAAAGGGTAGATCCAATGTGCTGGTATTCCGTTTCGTGGGATATGTGACCCGGGAGCTGAACGTTGCAGGCGAGGAGAAGAATATTGATGTAAGCATGGCTTCAGATAACCAGGCGCTGGGTGAAGTAGTGGTGGTAGGTTACGGCAAAACCACCCGTATCACCAATACCGGTTCTGTAAGCACCATCAACGCAGCGGAGATCAGGAACGTGCCAACAGCCAATGTGCAGAATGCACTAACAGGAAGGCTGCCGGGCTTCTTTTCCCAGCAGGGATCAGGGCAGCCGGGTAAAGATGCTTCCGACTTTTATATACGGGGTGTAAGCTCGCTGAACCCTGCAGGCAATAAGCCCCTGATCATTGTGGATGATGTAGAGTATACCTATGATCAGCTGCAGCAGATCAATGTGAATGAGATAGCCTCCATCTCGGTGCTGAAAGATGCCTCCACCACCGCTATCTATGGTATCAAGGGAGCGAACGGGGTGCTGGTGGTAACGACCCGCCGTGGTAAGCTGGGTAAGCCGCAGATCAATGTGCGCGTGGAAGGCGGGGTGCAAACGCCTACAAAGATCCCTAAGTTCCTGGATGCCTACCAGTCGGCCACCCTGATCAACCAGGCAGAGACAAATGATGGCCTGACACCTGAGTTTACTCAGGATGACCTTAACCTGTTTAAGA
Organism: Chitinophaga rupis; assembly: GCF_900109685.1. Classification (GTDB taxonomy): domain Bacteria; phylum Bacteroidota; class Bacteroidia; order Chitinophagales; family Chitinophagaceae; genus Chitinophaga; species Chitinophaga rupis. The sequence goes on from NZ_FOBB01000008.1 coordinate 174,474, forward strand.
CCGGGCAGGATCCTTACGGGCATCCCAATGTGAACTGGTATGATGCGATCTTTAAACAATATAGTTATCAGCAAAATACTAACCTGGATATTTCCGGTGGTAATAACGTGGTGAAATACTTTATTTCCGGTGGTGCGCTGAACCAGAGTGGGCTGGTGCGTAGTTTCCCTGATCCGCGGGGCAACGTTAATACCAACTACAATTTTAAGCGGTATAATTTCAGATCTAACCTGGATCTGAAGGCCAATAAAACATTGGACCTGCGGCTGGATGTGACCACCCGTTTTTCCACCACTAACTCGCCTAACCTGAGTGCGGCCAGTGCTTTATCAGAGGTGTTTGACTTTAGCCGCTTAACGCCTTTTACGGCGCCCTTCCTTAATCCGGATGGCTCTTACGCTTACGCCTACTCGCGTTTCAACAGTGGGCATTTGCCTACCCTGAATGCAAGGCTGGCTACCGGTGGTTACCAGAATGCAAAGCGGACGGATTATAACATAATGTTCAATGCTACCCAGCAGCTGAACGCGATTACGGATGGATTGTCTGTTACCGCGCGGGTGGCTTATTCCAGCCAGGAGCAATACACCCGGGGTACCGGTAACTACGGGCCTATTCCATCTTACCACTATGATCCGGCCAGTAAATCTTACCTGCTGAACCCTGGCGGCACCTATGTATTCCCGAATATTTACTATAGTGGTAATACAAATATTTATACCACCAATGTCAATGTGCAGCTCTTTTCCAATTATGACCGCACCTTTAATTCCAAACATCATGTGAGCGGCCTGGTATTGCTGAATCAGCAGTCGCAGACCTTTGATGCGTATGATAACCTGGATCCCGCATCAGTAGGCGTACCGGCAAAGTTCCAGGGGGTATCTGTATCCGCTAATTATGAGTATGACGGCAAATATTTATTAGACCTGAAAGCCGCCTATAACGGAACGGACCGTTTTGCGGCTAACCACCGCTTTGGGCTTTTTCCTGCTATAGGCGTTGGGTATAATTTATCCGGTGAAAAGTTCTTCAAGGAAGCCTTCCCCGTGTTTGGACTGTTCAAGATCCGCGGCTCCTATGGCATTGTAGGTTCAGATGCAGCGCCTAATAACAGGTATATCTATGCGCAGAACTACATTCAAAATCCAGGTGCCTATCCATTCGGGGAATCGCCCATTAATTATAACATGTTTTATGAGGGCAACCTGGCCAACGGCAATGTGGTATGGGAAAAGCAGCGGGAAACAAACCTCGCGCTGGACCTGAACATGCTGAAGGATAACCGGCTTTCCGCTACCATCGAGGTATTCCGTAACATCCGTTACGATCAGCTGATAGTGCCTAACAATGTACCGGATATTATTGGAATAGGCTTGCCGGCTATAAACGTGGGGCGTACACGTAACCAGGGCTTTGATGGGCAGATAGGCTATCACAGCAGCATTGGCAATGTACAGTGGGGAACTAACTTTGTATTCTCCTATGCAAAAAATAAAATATTGTATGAGAGTGAAGCAGCGCCGGCATACACCTGGCTGGCACGCACGGGCCAGCCGCTGAACCAGCCATTCGGGTATCATTCTTTAGGGTATTATACCGAGCAGGATCTTGCGAATGTAGCAACCTATCAGAATGCAAATGGCGGCAGCAATGCGGGTAATAAAACAGTCGCCATCCCGGATAACGGGCTGCCATTGCATGCAGGCGATCTCAAATACCAGGATCTGAACGGGGATGGCTTTATTAATATCTTTGACCAGCGGGCTATCGGGCATCCCAATTTGCCCAATACCAACCTGGGTTTAAACCTGCAGGCATCTTACAAGGGCTTTAGTGTGAGTGTGCTGCTGCAGGGCTCTTTCAACTATAGCTTTATTATTACGGGCACTGGTATAGAGCCGTTCATCGGGCAGTTCCAGCCGGTACACCTGGAATCCTGGACGCCTGAGAATGCAGCTGCTGCAGGGTATCCCAGGCTTACCACCAATAAATCATCTGTGAACAGTCCTACCTATTACCCTTCAGATTACTGGCTGGTAAATGCGCATTATGTGCGCCTGAAAACGGTGGATATTGGTTACCAGTTCCCAACCAGGCTGTTACCTTTCAAATTGAACAGCGCAAGGCTTTATATGAGCGCCTACAACCTGTTCACCTGGGATAACTACCGTAAATACCAGCAGGATCCGGAGATCAGCACCAATACCGCCGGAGATGCGTATATTAACCAGCGTGTGCTGATAATGGGGCTGCAGATCAGTCTTTAAAATATGCCGTATGTTCCCGACTATAGGAGACCTCGTCAGCTATTTATTCCCTATACCTGTAAAGGTCAATTTACAGACCTTCGGTACCTTGATGGCCCTGGCATTTGCCGGGGCCTATGTTGTATTTGTAGCGGAATTTAAAAGGAAGGAAGCTGATGGCACTATCCGGGCAATAACGGTTAAAGAAACGGAGGGGCTGCCCGCATCACTGCCGGAACTATTGCTGAATGCGAGCCTGGGCTTCCTGTTAGGATATAAAGGACTGGATGTATTGTGGGCGCTTTTCCGGGGAGATGATCCTGCGCCCGGTTTCCTTTCCTTGCGGGGCAATATAGTAGCAGGCCTTATCCTGGCCCTTGTTTGGGGCGCATGGGTGTATATAGACCGGCAGAGATCCCGGTTAGCGGAACCGAAGGAAATAGTTCGTTATATTCATCCTTACCAGCTGATGCCGTTCATTACTTTTATGGTGGGCATCTGGGGGTTCCTGGGCGCAAAGCTGTTTGATACAGCGGAGCATTTCCAGGAGCTGCGGTACCAGCCGCTGGAGGTATTGTTGTCGCGCAGCGGGTTTACCTATTATGGTGGTTTGATCTTTGGTGCTTTAACTTACCTGTACATAGGATACCGGAATAAGATCCCGCTGATCCATATGGCAGATATAGGTTCGCCGGGCATGATGCTGGCTTATGGTATCGGAAGGATCGGCTGCCAGCTGTCCGGTGATGGAGACTGGGGCATTGTGAACAGGCATGTTAAACCTGCCTGGATGCCGCAATGGGCCTGGGCTTCTACCTATCCGCATAACGCCATTGATGCAGGTGTATATATCCCGGGCTGCACGTTACAGCATTGCCATGAGCTGCCTCTTGGCGTATATCCGACACCGTTTTATGAAGCGGTCTTATGCATCCTGTTGTTTGGCGTAATGTGGATGCTGCGGAAACGGTTGAAAACAGCAGGTGCTATGTTCTTTTTATTTCTTATACTGAATGGTGCAGAGCGATATTTGATAGAGCTGCTGCGCATCACGCCAAAGTACCCCGTATGTGGCATGCAGCTAAGCCAGGCACAGATGATAGCCTTGCTGTTCATAGCCGGCGGGGTAGCAGGTATTATTTCTCAACGTAAAAAATTTTCATGGATATGAAGAGAATGTTGTTTACTGCAGTAGCTGCGTTATTATTTGCAGGTGTGCACGCCCAAACGCCGGACCTTACACCGCCGCGGTTTAAAGTAGAGGAAGCACCGGAATGGTCAGCGCTTTTCATCCGGAATAATGGATGGTTTGGCGGAGATGGGATCTACACCATCCCGTTTAACGGAAAAGAGCATCAGGCATCTGATAGCCTGCTTTTTATATTCAGTGATTCTATGATCGGCAGCATTGTGAATGACTCGCTGCTGCCGGGTTCCAGGATGATCCATAATAGTGTGGCTACACTGAAGGGGCATTTACCGGACAGCAACAAAATGCATTTTGCATGGGATGTTAATGAAAAGGAAGAGGCAATATCCGTATTTGAGCCGCATACTCCCCAAACCGGGAAAACAGATTACTACTGGCTGGGCGATGGTTTTGTGAACCAGGAGCAGGATAATACCCTTTACATTTTTGGTTACCGGATCCGGAATGTATCTGAAGAAGCGTTTGGCTTTCGTGAAGTAGGTAATACGCTGATCAGGATCCCTGCAGGCAGCAAGCCCCCGTTTAAAGGATATAAGGAAATGGACACGCCTTTGTTTTTCAAGGATAAAGACGGGCATACCGGATCTTACGGTGCCGGCATTTTTGTGAATACCGCTAAAGCTGGTGCGCTTGCGCCGGATGGTTACGTGTATGTGTATGGGGTACATGGCATGGCAAAACAAATGGTGGTAGCCAGGGTAAAGCCCGCTGCTTTTGACAAGTTTGACCAGTGGCGTTTCTGGGATGGAGCGGGCTGGAATAAGGAAATGAGCAAGGCAGCAGATGTAACGGATAAGGTATCAAATGAATTAAGCCTTTCTCCGTTGGGGGATGGACGTTATATCCTGGTATTCCAGGAAGGAGGCATGGGTACTCACATCAGCATGCGCATAGGCGCCAGTCCTGTAGGGCCTTTCGGGCCTGTTACCAGGTTATGGGATTGCAGCAGCGATGCAGAGGAAAAAACGTACGTCATGTATAACGCCAAGGCACACCCGGCTATTTCAGCGCCGGGAGAGCTGCTCATTAGCTACAATGTAAATTCAGTGGAGTTCTTAAAAGATCTGCAAAAGCATCCTCATTTATACCGTCCGAGATTCATCAGGCTAAAAATTAATTCGCTAAAATAACACAAGGAGGATGAAGCATTTATCCGTAAGCCTGGTATTGGTTATGGGAGCTGTGTTGCCGGGCTTTGGCCAGGATAACCTGGTACAATATGTGAACACCAGGCAGGGCACCAACAGTAAGTATGAATTTTCCTATGGTAATACCTATCCTGCAACTGCGCTGCCGTTTGGTATGAATACCTGGACACCGCAAACAGGTAAGAACGGCGATGGCTGGAAATACCAGTATTTTGTGCATACCATCCGTGGCTTTCAGCAATCGCACCAGTGCAGCTCCTGGGTGAATGACTATGCTGTTTTTTCGCTTTTCCCGGAAGCTGGTGAGCTGGTGGTGGATGAGGATCAACGGGCGGCTTCGTTTAAGCATGAGCAGGAGGTAGCACAGCCGGGATATTATAAGGTGGTTTTCGATAATGGTATAAAAACAGAGATCTCTCCTACGGAAAGAGGGGCGCATCTCCGGTTCACTTATCCTAAAGGCAAAAAGGCGATGCTTATATTGGATGGCTATACGAAAATGAGCCAGGTGAAGATTGATCCCGCTTCACAGAAAATTACCGGTTATGTAAATAATTGCCGCTGGGCGCCACAGGGCTTCCGCAATTATTTTGAGATCACTTTTAATAAGCCTTTTAAAAGCTATGGTACCTGGGAGAACAGGCATAATACCATACAGGCTGATAGTATGGCTGCAGAAGGAGAGGGTGCAGGCGCTTATATTGAATTTGCAGCAGGACAGCAGGTGGAGGCCAAAGTAGCGTCTTCCTATATCAGTCCTGAGCAGGCAGCCCTTACCTTACAGCGTGAGCTGGGCGGTGCTGCGAAATTTGAAGATACGCGCTACGCTGCAGATAAGATCTGGAATACTCTGCTGGGCCGCATGAAGATAGAAGGAGCAACGGAGGAAGGAAAAGCAACTTTCTATTCCTGTTTGTATCATGCCAACCTGTTCTCCCACCAGTTTTTTGAATACGGGAAAGATGGGCAGCCTTATTATTACAGTCCTTATGATGGAAAGGTGCATAACGGGTATATGTATACGGATAATGGCTTCTGGGATACCTTCAGGGGGCAGTTCCCGCTGAATACCATCCTGCATCCCACCATGCAGGGGCGTTATGTACTGGCCCTCCTGGATGCGCAGCAGCAATGCGGCTGGCTGCCTGCATGGTCGTTCCCGGGGGAAACAGGCGGTATGCTGGGCAATCATGCCATTTCCCTGCTTACAGATGCTTGGGTAAAAGGGATCCGCACCTTTGACCCGCAACAGGCGCTGAAGGCGTATTTACACGAAGCCACCAATAAAGGCCCCTGGGGCAGCGCTAACGGCAGGCCGGGATGGAAGGAATATTACCAGCTGGGGTATGTGCCTTACTCACAGCAAACGCAGGGCGCTGCTTCCTGGACACTGGAATTTGCCTATGATGATTTTTGCGGGTACCAGCTGGCAAAAGCAACGGGGCAGCCTTTTTACGCGCAAATTTTTAGCAGGCAAATGTACAATTACAAAAACCTGTATGATCCCGCTACAGGTTTTATGCGCGCAAAGGATGAGGAAGGCCGGTGGATCACACCTTTTGATCCGCTGGATTGGGGCGGTCCTTATACAGAAGGCAACGCCTGGCACTGGACCTGGTCTGTGTTTCATGATGTGCAGGGACTGATTAACCTCATGGGGGGTGAGGCAAATTTTACCGCTAAAATAGATTCGGTGTTCAGCGTGCCTGGCACCATCAAAGTAGGAGGCTACGGGCAGGTGATCCATGAAATGACAGAAATGGCGGCTTTTAAGATGGGGCAACATGCGCAGGGCAATGAGCCTATTCATCACCTGGTATACCTGTATAATTATGCCGGGCAGCCCTGGAAAGCGCAATGGCATGTACGGCAGATCATGCAAAACATGTACAATGCTACGGAGAACGGCTATCCGGGCGATGAGGACCAGGGGCAAATGTCATCCTGGTATGTGCTGAGCGCTGCAGGTTTTTACAGCGTGTGCCCGGGTACAGATCAGTATGTGATCGGCAGCCCCCTGTTCCCTAAAATGACCATCACCCTGGAAAATGGAAAACAGTTTGTAGTGGAAGCGGAGCATAACAGCCTGGAGAACGTGTATATCCAGTCGGCCACCCTTAACGGGCAGCCTTACACGCATAACTGGATCTCGCATTCGGATATTATGAAAGGCGGTGTGCTGCATCTGGTAATGGGCCCCAAGCCTGCTTTACAACGGGGAGGCGCTCCGGATGACCGTCCTTTTTCACTGACAGCGATCAATTAAGAGGTGAGGATTACGGTTTTTATAGAAGAACTTGTGTTGTTCAGGAATAAATGCTTCCTTTATTATGGCTGTGTGGATGCGAAAGTAGCGGTAGTGGCAGCCGGTAAAAAGGAATGAATAAACTGAGATAAGATGAGTGCTCAAGCAAATTTTACAGAAAAAAAATACCTGACGGTGTTATTATTTGTAACCTCCCTGTTCTTTTGCTGGGGGGTGGCGCTCACGCTGGGTGATGTATTGAACCGGCATTTTCAGCATGTGCTGCACATCTCGAAATCACGCTCAGGACTGGTGCAGCTGTCCCTGTTTGGCGCTTATGCTGTAATGGGCATACCGGCAGGCGCTTTCATGAAGCGGTTTGGTTATAAGAAAGGCATTTTGCTGGGGCTTGGATTGTATGCGCTGGGCGCATTCCTGTTTATTCCGGCAGCGGAAGCAGCCTCTTTTAATTTCTTCAGGTTTGCACTGTTTATATTGGCCTGCGGGCTGGCTACCCTGGAAACCGTTGCTCATCCTTTGATAGCGGCCCTTGGCGACCAGCGTACCAGTGATCAGCGGATCAATTTTTCCCAGTCGTTCAATGGGCTGGGAGGCGTGATAGGCCCGGCCATCGGCAGCTATTGCATCCTGAAAGCAGGGCAGGAGCATTCTGGCGATCTGCTGGCTGTAAGAGATCTGTACATGGTGATCGGATTTGTAATTGCCTTGCTGGGGCTTGCTTTTCTGTTCATTAAAATACCTTCGCTCCATACGGCGCATGCTGTAAGCGATGGTGGTGGGGGCAATATCAAACAGCTGCTCCGGCGTAAGCATTTTGTATTTGCTGCAGTAGCCCAGTTCTTTAATGTGGCGGCACAGGGAGGTACCTGGGCTTATTTCATTAACTATGGGCATGATGTAATGGAGCTGAGTGATGAAAAGTCGGGATACTTCTTTTCGTTGAGTATGGTAATGCTGATGGCCGGGCGTTTTGCTGGTACAGCTTTAATGCGTTTTATAGCGCCGTATAAGCTGCTGGCGGTTTTTGCGGGCATGAATATACTGATGTGTATTATCGTGGCGCAGCAGCTTGGCTGGATCTCGTTCATTGCCCTGATCATGATCAACTTCTTTTTCAGCATTATGTTCCCTACCATCTTTAGCCTGGGGTTGAAGGACCTGGGAAGGCATACGCAGCAGGCTTCTTCCTTTATTGTAATGGGCGTGGTAGGCGGCGGCATTTTTCCACCGCTCATGGGCCTCATTGCTAATCATAGCGTGGCGGAGGCATATTATCTTCCAATTGTTTGTTACCTGGTGATATTGCTTTTCGGATACAGCTATCCAAGGCTGGCTAAATTTTAATTTATTTTTGATCTTAAATAACCACTTGTGAAGAAACTTAGAATCAAGGATATCGCAAAGGACCTGAGTATATCCAAGACAGCTGTATCTTTTATCCTGAACGGAAGGGCGCAGGAGAAAAGGATCAGCGGGGAGCTGGTGGAGCGTGTGGAGAAGTATATCCAGGAAGTGGGGTTCAGGCCCAGCGCTATTGCCCGTGGCTTAAGAACGGGGAAGTCTAATATCATTGGGCTGATGGTGGAAAGCATCTCCGATCCCTTCTTCGCTACCATTGCCCGTTTGATTGAAAACGAGGCTTATAAGGAAGGCTACAGGATCATTTATTGCAGTACGGATAATGATACGGAAAAAACGAAAGAGCTGATCAACGTATTGCGGGAAAGGAACGTGGACGGCTATATTATTTCTCCGCCGCCAGGCGTGGAAAAGGAGATCAATGAGCTGATCAAAGCCGGAATGCCGGTAGTAATGTTTGACCGTTACCTGGCAAAAGTGAAAACGGATTACGTGGTTATTGACAATGAGTTTAGCGCGGAAAATGCTACCCGTTACCTGCTGAAGCAAGGGTATAGGAATATTGGATTTATTACTTTCTCTTCGTCGCTCACACAAATGAAAGGGCGTATGAAGGGATATAGAACTGCGCTTAGAGAAGAAGGGTGGAAGCCTTATGTGCTGGAAATAGATTTTACCCCGGATGAAAAAGTAATGGTGCAAACAGTGAAGGATTTCCTGGTAGCAAACCCGAAGCTGGATGCGGTGCTGTTTGGAGCGGTGCAGGCAGGCGCATGCGGACTGAAAGCCATGACCCAGCTGAAGATGAAGGTGCCGCAGGACCTGGCCGTGATCTCCTTTGATGATCATGATATTTTTGAGCTGTTTGCTACGCCGGTAACGGCTATTGCGCAGCCAATTGAGAAGATCGCGCACAAGGTGATCAGCCTGTTGCTGGACAGGCTGGATGCAGAGAACGGAGCCGGGGTGGTGAAGGAGATTGTTTTAAAGACCAGGCTAAAGGTACGGGCATCATCGGGGGTGAAAGCTGAGTGAACACCTTAAAAGGATGCCCGCACCTGAGAAAATATTGAAGGCTCAAATGGCGGAAAGAGAGTGATCTTACATATACTTCATAGCCCCGTATCCCAATAACCGGCGGTATAATGCAATCTGCCCTATACAATTGGCTTCCCGGTACATGGAAAAAGTGATCATGTCAAAAAAAGGAAATTGCATGCCGGGCATTTCAAACATGCTGTTCAGCTTTTCATCGGTAGCTTTGGCAAGTGCTTCCCTGCAAATCGGAGTAATACGCGCCCAGTCTTTTTTGTACGATTCCAGTGAGGGGTAGGTGACACCTTCCTGGATACCTTTGTTCTCTTTAAAAAGATCGTAGGCTGCCTGTTTATGTCCGGTTGCGCCAAACATTTCAGCCAGGTCAAACCGTTGCTGCACCAGGCTCCCGGCCAGCCACGCAACATGATTGGCTTTTGTGTTCAGGCGGTTATGGGCATCTTCATCTGAAATTTCATCCAGCACATTATTGAAAAAAGGAGTTTGCAGATCATACAGGGCTATTAACCCCAGCATCCTGTTGCTAACTATTGCTGTTTCCATGATTTTGTAATTTATACCGAAGGTACTCCGATCCGCACGTTTAAAGTGGGGTTAAACGCGTCAATTTTGGGGGGCGATAACGTCGGTGCTTTATGCCGGGGAAAGGCTCCGTGATCTTAAATAAACTACGGTCCTGTTCAGGTATGGGAAAAGGGCAATGAGCAACAGTGTGCCCACAATGAGCCAGCACATAAGCTCATAGTAATCCATTGCAAACCGCAGCTGTCCCTGCCCGTTAATGCCATTCACCAATAATTTGTGGGAAGCTTTTGCCGCCTGGCCCGGCAACATTCCTTTTGCCATCAAATGCCCGGATTGCGTGTGAAAGGTTTGCCGTACCACCGGATCAATTTTAGTCAGATGATCCTGGAACGCATTGTAATGCCGGCTCCTTTCAAAGAGTTCAAAATAATTGATGATACCAATACTAACGCAAAAGCCCAGGTAACGTATGGCAAGGCAAATGGCCGAAGCGGAGGCGCCTAATGATACCGGCACGGAAGAAATGGAGTAAACAATCGTGGGTACCATGATCATTCCTACACCAAGACCCTGGATAAATAATGGGATAAGATAATTGTGCTCATCGGCCTGCACATCAAAAAGAAAGAACATGCTTAAATGAAATGCCAGCAGCAATAAGAATCCCGGCAGCCATACATAACGTATCCGCTTTTGCTGAAGGATCATACAGCAGGCTATCACCACGCCTGCAACCAGGCCCGCAAGGTTCAGCAGGTTGATATAAGAAACATGCATGGGATCAAAGCGCAGTACTGTTGCAAAGAAACTATTGGTGATGCCGGAAGCAAAACGGCAGATATACATTACAAACAGTACCAGCAGCCCTATTCTGAAATTGCGGAACCGGAGTGTGCGCAGATCAATATAGGGGCGTTTCATGGCTTTTTGCCGCAGTATATATATAGCTGCCAGCCCGGCAATAGCTATAACGCTGTACCTTATACGGCGATCTTCCAGCCAGTAATATTCCTGCCCATAGATCATAATATAACCGCACAGGCAAAGCATAATGCTGTACAGGGTAAAGCTTTGCCAGTCCAGCTTATACAATGGGAACCGCACATTTAACCGCACATTGTTCATGGTGAGCAGTAACAGGATCAGGCAGGGGAGGTAAGAGAACAGCGCACCTTTATAAACAATATTGAAATTATAGGCGTCAATCAGGTCGGCGGTTACAAAATTGTTGAACGGCATGGCGCATAGCAGCAATCCGAAGAACACGGAAAAGCTCACCTCTCTTGCCCGTTCGCTGTGCAGGCGGGTAAACATCAGGGTCAGGGAAAGGTTCACCGTACTGGAGAACAGCATTCCCTGGATAAAACGCACCGGGAACAGGATATACAGCTCATGGGTATGATAGCATACAAAGCTGGTGAGTATTTGCAGAAAGGTGAACAGGATAAAATACTCCCGGGTGGCCAGGTAGCTAAAGAAGCGGCGTTCCAGGCTATAAAAGCCCACATAGCCCGCATAAAAAAGCGCTACGGCAAATTGTATATCAGCAGGCTCGCTGCCATAATAGCCTGCTGCTGCATTGATATTGGCCAGGGGCAGAAAGAACAGCACTATGCTGGGCAGCATCACCAGGAACAAAATGATCTTTATAAGCCATTCGGGCGCCCAGCCCCGGAATATAGGAACAGCGCTATTCATGATGCTGGTCTTTGGGCGTATATACATTCACGTTCATGCCGGCTTTCAGCATAGCTATATCCTTCCGGTTGCCATCGATCCGGATGCGCACCGGTACACGCTGCACGATCTTAACATAGTTGCCGGTAGAGTTATCCGGCGGCAGCAGTGAGAAGCTGGAACCGGTAGCGGGCGACAGTGAAATAATGGTTCCTTTAAATTGCAGGCCGGGGTAAGCGTCTGCGATCACTTTTACGGAATCGCCTATACGCATATGGCCTACCTGCGTTTCCTTGTAATTGGCTACTACCCATTTATCCGTTTCGTCATTTACAATAAAGGCAAGCGTTTCACCTGCATCTATCATTTGCCCGACTTCCACGGTACGCCTTCCCATCCGCCCATTGTAGGATGCGGTGATAACCGTATAGCTTACATCCAGCTTGTGCCGGTCCAGCAGGGCTTTTAACCGGGCAATTTCTGCCATCACCACCACTTTTTCCGCTTTAATATCTTCTATACGCGAAGTGGCTACATTGTAATTGTCCTGCGCGGTCTGGAAATCACTGGTGTTAACATCCAGTGTTGCCTTCATGTTTTCCAGCTGTTGTTTGGTAGCCGATTCTTCATTATACAGCTGTTGATAGCGGTCGTAGTCAAGCTGCTGTTTCCAGACCTTTGCCTGGCTGGCCGTGATCTGTGCTTTGGATGCGCTGGCCGTTTTTTCAAGGGTATGGGACATACTTTCCAGCACCTGCAGCTGCGCTTCAGATTTTTTTATAGAGGCTTCGGTTTGCTGCTGTTGCAGGATATATTCCCGGTTGTCAATGATCAGCAGCGTATCTCCTTTCTTCACAAGCTGGTTTTCCTCGAATTTTACTGCAACAATAAAACCGCCTGCTCTTGAAATTACCGGGTTAATATATTCCTCTACCTGCGCGTCATTGGTCTGCTCGTAAGTATAATAGCCCCATATGGTGTAAATGCCCCAAACGGCAAGTGCAATAACAATAATGCCTGCTATCCACCCGGTTATGATCGTTATCAGCCGGTCTGTAACGGTATATTTCTTTTTCATTGTATTTATAGAACGCCTGTTATGTTTTGGAGTAAATAGTATTTGGTTTGGGCCCTGATACGCGCTGCTGCCAGCTCAAAGCGGGTTTGCAGCACCTGCACATCTGCATCCAGCAGGTCAGTGATCAGCGAGGTTTGATTGAAGTAGGTATTCCTGGTGATGCGTGCATTTTCTTCTGCCTGCGCTACGTTCACTTCCGCTACCCCGATCTGCACCAATGCTTCTTTATAGCGCAGCAGCGCTTCTTTTACCTGTTGCCGTACTTTATCCTCTGTATCCTTATGGGCTTCTTCTTCCTGTTCCAGCTCCAGTTTTGCAGCCCTTACCTTATGCACATTGTGATAGAGTGCGGAAATGGGAAAGGAAGCTTTTACGCCGGCTATGCCAAGCGAATACCAGTAGGGGTTATAGGGATATAAAAAGATCTGCGGGTTGGCATAGTAAAAATCTCCGTAGGCCCCGGCTTTCGGACGCGCATTGGCTTTAACCTGTCGCAGGTGTATTTTACTGAGCTCCGTTTGTTGTGCTGAAATATGATAATCGAAAGAATGCTGCAGGGCTTCTGCCAGGTACTGCTCATAGGAAATGTGCTCATCCTGGTGAGTGTTGAGCTCAGCAGGCAGCAGGGGCCGTTCATCCGGTTCACCCATAATAATATTAAGCTTTTGACTGGCAATGAGTATATCATTTTCAATAGTTACCAGTGTCATTTTCCGTTTGGAAAGGTCAAGCTCTACCCGCAGCACATCGCTTTTAAGCACCGTCCCGTTTTTGTGGAACGAGCGGATCTCTTTAAGCTGTTTTTCCTGGTCGGCAATATCCTCTGTGATCAGGCTCCGGAAAATAAGGGATTGCTGCAGCTCCAGGTACAGTGCTGCGGTTTTATAATGGATATCTGAAACAGCCTGGTCTTTCCGGATCAGACTGATCTGGTGCAGTGTTTTATCCTCCTCTATTTTCAGGTTGAGCTTATTACCATTATAGAGGTTCAGATAAAAGTCCGTACCTACCCGGTATAGCGTATGAATAACCTCATGCTGGGTGGGGGAGGAAAACAGCCCGTGCTCATAGATGGGAATATTGGTTGCTTTTTCTGCGCTGCCCATGATACCCAGTTCGGGATAGCGCTCTGTCCGGGCATCCCGGATCTTTTCATCTGCTGCCTGGGCAGCCTTTCTTTTGATCTCAATTAAGCGGCTGTGCGCTTCTGCTTTTTGCCAGGCTTCCGGCAGGGAGATCCTCAGTGTGTCATTTGCAGCAGGGATAGCTTGTCCATAGGCGGGAAAGGCATAACCTGCAAATAACAAACCGGCTAAAAATGTACTTATTCTGCGGCTCATAATTTCTGGACGCAAAAGTATTAAGCGGATGCATGCCATGTTTCCCTTAAAAAGACAATTTTTACATCATTCCGGCCAAAGTAATTTTTACCTTTGTTCCGGCAGATAAAAGCCGCTGCCTGGAATTATAATATGGGATTGATTGCCGCCCTGCCGGAAATTGACAAGCAGAAGAACAGCGTGTTCGTGATGCACGAGAAATCAGAAAAGCTCATCCCCCTGCATAAGCATACCAAAGGGCAGCTCAGCTATGTGGAAGGGGGTATTGCCTATATTACAATTGATTACCGCACTTATGTGGTGCCGGCCAGGCATTATTTCTGGATCCCGCAGGGGATGGAGCATATTCTGCGTATCGGTTATTCAGCAACGGTGCTCCGGTCATTGTATTTCTATGCGCAGGAGGATGGGACAAATCCTTTTTATGGTAAGCTGGGTATTTATCCGGCCAGTGAGCTGCTGATCCAGATGATCAATTATACCGAGCGCTGGGACGGCAGGCATGTCAGTAATAAGGATGAAAATTTTGAGTTCCTGGTTGCGCTGAAAAATATTCTGCCGCAGCTTAATAATAAAGCACTGCCCATTATCCTGCCGACAACGGATAATGAGCAGATGCAAAAGATCATCCGGTACCTGGAAAAAAATATGGGTGAGCGGCTTACCCTGAAAATCGTCAGCAGCCGCTTTAATATCAGTGAACGTTCTATGTCGCGGCTGTTCCAGTCAACCATACAGCTGTCCTTTCTTCAGTTCCTCAAAACCATTCGTATGGTGAAGGCCATAGAAATGATCCTGAAAACGCAAAAGCCTATCAGTAATATTGCATATGAGGTAGGGTATTTCACCATCAGCTCTTTCAGCGATGCTTTCCAGGAGTTTACCCAATCACGCCCCACCGATTTCCGGAGAAAATAAAGGATGTATTTACCGGTTACCAGCTGTTTGCATTTTAGTGAGCTGGGCAAGGGTGTAAGCGCCTATCGCCATTACCAGGTCACGTACGGCTACATCGAAATAATGACCGCCAATGATCAGCTGCAGGGCAATACAGATCAGCCAGGCCATTACAACGTAAGCGCCAATCAGCGGCCGTACCAGCACAAGGATCCCGGCAATGATCTCAATAACGCCTACCATTTTCATAAACGTCAGAGGATCAAAAGGGATCATGCTTTTATTGTTGCCGAGGTAGTCAACCCAATTAGTGAGCAAATTGGTAAATTTGTCCAGCCCGGCTACGATTGGTACAATACCAAATGTGAGCTTTAAGGTGCTTTGGAGTTGCTTAATAGTTGCCATGATAGATTAATTTTGATATACACTTTAGAGCAATGACCGCTTAAAAGGTTACAAAATTTTTCAAATACGCCGGGCTGAAGATTTTTTACCCAAAAATGTAACCTTTTAAGGATGATTTCATCTAAAATGATATGACAGGTCAACCGGGTACAATATCGGGCTCCATGTCCGACGAGGAACTTATAGCAAGGATCCTTGCAGGTGAAAAGCGGCTCTTTGAGCTGCTCATCCGAAAATATAACCAGCGATTGTACCGGATAGGCATGTCTATCCTGGAAATTGAGGCAGAAGCGGAAGATGCCATGCAAACAGCTTATATCAATGCTTATGAAAATCTGCCCCGCTTTGAGCAGCGTTCCTCATTTGGCACCTGGCTAACAAGGATCATGCTGAACCAGTGTTATGAGCAAAAACGCAAAAGTAAGCGCGTTCTTTCCAGTATTGAACAACCTGATAATTTCATAAGTATGCAAACACCGGCCAATGAATTAGACAATAAGGAGCTGAGCCACGTGCTGGAGCAGGCCATTGCGCAGCTGCCGGAAAAGTACCGCCTTGTTTTCGTACTGCGGGAAATGGAAGATCTGTCTGTGCGGGAAACATCCGCCGTTCTAAATATTGAAGAGCCGAATGTAAAGGTCCGTTTGAACAGGGCTAAAACAATGCTGCGGGAAAATTTAACGGGTTATCTGAAAGAGCGTGTTTACAATTTCCATCTGAGCCGTTGCGATAAGATCGTGAACAATGTAATGCAGAACCTTGGAATTGCCTGAATACAATTGCGTTATAAAATTAGACCGATGATCTTTATCTTCAATAAATATTGTACCGGGAAAGGATAAACAATTTTATTGTGAGATCAAAACAACGAACCTTTATCATTGCTTTTGTAATTGGGGCAGCCTTGCTGAGGTTAAATACTGTGAGCGCGCAAGGCAATAAGATCACCATTGAGCGCCTGCGGCAAAAGATCGCTGCTTTAAAAGTGCCTGGGCTAACTGTAACGGATATTCAATACATAGATTCCGGATCTTACCAACCAACTGCATTTGCAAAAACGTTGGATGGGCTTCCTGCATTTTGCCTGGTATCAGCAACCCTTAAACCAACGCCGGCATCAAACATAAGGATAGCGCTCTGGATGCCGCGCAGCAGCTGGAACGGCCGTTTCCTGGGAACCGGTAATGGCGGCAGCGCCGGTAATATTGTTTATGATAAGCTGGCCCAGGGATTAAGAAAAGGGTTCGCAACGGCTAATACGGATATGGGTACATCCCCTCATGTGGATTCCGCCATCGGCAAGCCGGAGCGCTGGATTGATTTCGGATACCGTTCCACTCATTTGATGACGGTTGTATCCAAACAGATCCTGGAAGCATATTACGGGAAAACCGCCCATCATGCTTATTTTATGGGCTGCTCAACCGGCGGTCAGCAGGCATTAATGGAAGCGCAGCGCTATCCCGGCGATTATAACGGGATTATTGCAGGCGCGCCGGCAAATAACCGCACCCATTTACACACCGGATTTATATTAAATCATCAGGCCACCAATGAAACAACGGGCAGTCATTTTTCAGCGGCAGACCTTTCCTATATCACCAGAACGATCGTTGAAAAATTTGCAGGCACTGATGGCGGCTCAGCTAGGGACAGCTTTCTTACCGATCCGCGAATGGTAAAATTTAACCTTGATTCACTCTTTAAATGTGGGAATGCCAGCAACGGCCAATGCCTTACGGATACACAGATAGCTGCCCTGAAGAAAATATACAGAGGGCCGGTGAATCCCCGCACAGGAGAGCAAATTTATTGCGCTCCGCCACCTGGCAGTGAAAATGCAGGTGGTGGGCTGGAATACCAGCAAACGGCCAAAGCTGCCGGCCTGTTTTATCTTTACCGCTGGGTGTTTGGCGCCGGGTTCGATTACCGGCGTTTTGATTTTGATAAGGATCAGGCTATCATAGATTCGGTGCTGGGCCCAGCACTGAATGCCAATAATCCTGATCTGAGCCGCTTTGAAAAAGCTGGGGGAAAATTGATCATGTTCACCGGCACGGCAGATGCGCTGGTGCCATATCCGGACGCTATAAATTATTACGAACGGGTGATACAGCAGCAGGGCAGCTTAAAAAAGACACAACATTTCTTTCGCTATTTTTTGATACCGGGAATGGGCCACTGTGGCGGTGGGCCAGGTATTAATGATTTCGGACAAAATTCTGTTACCGCTACAAAGCAGGACAGTGAGCATGATATTTTACTGGCATTGGTGAAATGGGTGGAGCGGGGTGCAGCCCCGGATAAAATTATTGCCAGCGCGTTAGGCTGCTGCGGTACGCAGGATGTCAGGTTTCAAAGACCTGTTTATCCTTATCCGGAATTTCCTGAATATACCGGAGGTGAAGCGAACAATCCTGCAAATTATAAAGCAGTGGATCACCTGCGTGGAGGCGTTGTAAAGCCGGCGGGGAAATATGTGAAATGATGGTAGAAAGGGAACGGGGAAAAATCCCGGCCATCCTGATTAAAATTTGCTAGATTAGTGGAGAGGGGTTAAATGAAACGTTATGAAAAAAGCTGTACGCAGGATTCTCTATACACTGTTTGCTTTTTTATATTTCCATGCAGTATACGCGGCGCCGTACCCGGCTATCAATCACCTGGGCATTGAACAGGGCTTATCGAACAATACGGTCCGCTGTATTTTCCAGGACCACAATGGTTTTATTTGGTTCGGTACTTATGATGGGCTGAACCGGTATGATGGTTATGGTTTTAAAGTGTTCCGCAATAAGCTGAGCGATACCAATTCCCTGGTTAATAATATTATTACTGCCATTGCAGAAGATCAGCGTCATTTTTTATGGATAGGCACCCGCCAGGGTGTAAGCTGCTATAACCCGCTGCTATCAAGGTTTACCAGCATTACCTATGGGCCATCTTCACAAAAGCTCAACACCGTTATAAGAAGTATCGGTATCGATAAGCAGGACCATGTTTTTATAGGAACAGAGGGATTGGGGTTGCTGTTAAGCCGGCAGGGCGCCGCTTCCTGCAGCTCAATACCACTTATCCTCAATGGCGCGGAAACCAATAAATATGGGGTACACGCCATTCTTACGGATGCCAGCGACCACGTATGGGTAATGGTGCAGAACCAGGGCCTGGCCCTGTACAACGCCACTACGCAAAAGCTGAACCTCGTGAACACCTTGCTGCCAGGCGCCACCTGCCTGGCCACAGATGGCAAAACCATCTGGATAGGCGCAGGTACGGCGGTATATGCCTATAACGTACTTTCCCATGAGCTGAATAAAATATTTGACGGCATAAACGATCCGCTGGAACCTGGCCTGGTGCTTTCACTCATGCTTACAAAAGATAAGCAGCAATTATGGATCAGCACTGAAACCGGCAACATTTGTACCTGGAATACCTACACCGGCGAAGTAGGCCATATTAAAGCAGGAGAGGGCCGGGATGAACTGAGCGGCGGCGCTATTCATACCATGTATGAAGATGGTGCCTCACGTAAATGGATCGGCACTTTGCGGGGCGGTATCAATATTATTGATCCGCGGAAAAGCCGTTTTCAAACCATCCGGAGGGAGCGTGGCGCCAATAATACTATGACGGGTGATGTGGTGTCTGCATTTTATGAAACACCCGACAGCAGCCTTTGGATAGGCACAGATGGTTATGGCCTTAACAAATGGAACCGCCATACCAATACCTTTACAGCCTATGTTCACAATCCTGCAAATCCGCATTCGCTGTCGGATAATTTTATTACCTGCCTGGAAGGGGATGCGCAGCAGCATTTGTGGATAGGTACTTATACAAAAGGCATTCAGCAGTTTGATAATACCACAAAGCAGTTTAAACATTATCCCTGTATTAACCCCGTTTCACATGCAGAGAACAAGGTGGTGTTTGTATTGTATACGGATAAGGATAAGCAGCTGTGGGCATCTACGCTGCGCAGTGGTGGCGTGTACGGCGCTTTGTACCGTTACAACACCGCCAAAGATGCTTTTGATATGTTTGATGATCGCCTGTCGGACCTGTTCTGTTTAAAGGAAGATGCGAACGGGGATCTCTGGGGCGGTAACCTGAACCAGCTGATAAAAATCGATAAGGTGAACCGGCAGCATGCCTTCTATACCATTGGCCATACGGTGCGCGCTATTTATGATGATGGCAGCAACCAGCTGTGGGTAGGTACGGAAGGCGGCGGCTTGTTCCTGTTTGATAAACGCACGCATACCATTACTGCGCGTTACACTACGGAGAACGGCTTGTGTAATGATGCGGTTTTAAATATGCTGGATGATGGCAGCGGCAACCTGTGGATCAGCACCTATAACGGGCTGTCAAAGTTCAACCGGGCAGCGCGCAGCTTCAAAAATTATTACCAGGGCGATGGCTTGCAAAGTAACCAGTTCTTCTACAATGCAGCCCGGCAGCTGCGCTCGGGCGAAATGGCCTTTGGCGGTATTAAAGGCTTTAGCCTTTTTTACCCGGGGCAGATCAAAAGCCAGGATAACCAGCTAAAGCTGGTATTAACGGATGTGGCGGTGAACAATGCCCCCCTGCAAAAGAACGAAGCGTTTATTACTGCCATTAGTTCTGAAGCCATAGCAGCAATTAAAGTGCCCTATAATAAAGCAGTTTTTTCCTTTGCATTCACCGCACTTGAATTTTCATCCCCCAATAAAATTATCTATTCCTATTATATGGAGGGTTGGGATAAAGGCTGGAACAATGCCGGCAATATGCGCACTGCCACCTATACGCATCTCAATGAAGGCAAGTATACTTTCAGGGTGCGCTGTACCAACGCAGAAGGTATAATGAACAAACAGGAGATTGCCCTGGTAATTACAGTGCTGCCGCCCTGGTACCGCAGCTGGTGGGCCTGGCTGTTATATACGCTGCTGTTAACGGGCTCCGTTTACCTGTACTTTTTATATAAAATGCGGCAGAACCGCCTGAAGTACGAGGTACGGCTGGCGCATGTGAATGCACAAAAGGAGCGGGACCTGCATGAGAAAAAGCTGTCGTTCTTTACGCATATCTCGCATGAGTTCCGCACCCCGCTTACGCTGATCATTAACCCGGTTAAAGAAATGCTTACGGCCGGAACCGGCGGCCAGGAACAGGAAGAGCTGAACACCGTGTACCGCAACGCGCGCCGTTTACTGAGCCTGGTAGATCAGCTGCTGCTGTTCCGCAAAGCGGATAGTGAGGCCGACCAGCTTAAAATAGTGCAGCTGGATTTCGGGCACATTTGCAAAGAAGTGTACTTATGTTTTGTTCACCAGGCCAGGATCAAAAAGATAGACTACCGTTTTGAATGCCCGGATACGCCGCTGCCCATGTATGTGGACCGGGAAAAGATAGAGATCGTGCTTTTTAACCTGTTATCCAATGCATTGAAGTTCACCTCCGCCGGCGGCGTTGTTACCTTTAGCATAACGGAGCTGAATGATAGTGTACAGGTATCGGTAACAGATACCGGTTGTGGTATTGCGCTGGAAACCGGCGATCAGCTGTTCCGCAAATTTTACCAGGTGAAAAATGCAGCAGCGCCATCTGCCAAAGGCTTTGGCATTGGCTTATACCTGGTAAAACACTTTGTGGACCGGCATGGCGGCCGGGTGAGCTATGAAAGTAAGGAAGGGGAAGGCACCTGCTTTCAGCTGGTGCTGCTAAAAGGCCAAACCCACTTAGGGCATGAAACCATTTTCCAGGATGTGCCGGAAAATTCCATCTTCCTGCGGGAGCTGGCTGCAGATACTATACCTGAAAAGCCTGGAACAGACCTGCCCGTGCTGGTTACGGAGCAGCAAACCATCCTGGTGATTGATGACGATGAAGAGCTGCGTAAATATGTGGCCCAGCTTTTTGCAGACGGTTTTACCATCCTGGAAGCCGCCAGCGGGGAAGAAGGGCTGAAAATGGCCACCGATTACCTGCCGGATGTAATTATCAGCGATATAACCATGCGGGAAATGAGCGGCATAGATGTTTGCCGCAGCATAAAAAGCACTCCGGCGCTCAGCCATATCCCGGTTATACTGCTTACGGCCACCACCACCTCCGAAAGCCAGCTGAAAGGCATTGAAAGCGGGGCCGATGATTATATTACCAAGCCCTTTGAAAAAGAGCTGCTGAAAGCCCGGGTACAGGGTACTTTAAGAAAGCGTAACATCCTGCAGCAGTATTTTTATAATGAGATCACCCTCAAAAGGAACGATCTCAAAGTTTCCGTTGAGTATAAAGAGTTCCTGGACCGCTGTATTAAAATAGTGGAAAGCCACCTGGACGACGATAACTTTTCCATCCGCACCCTGGCCCGGGAAATGGGCATGAGTCATTCCGGCCTGTATAAAAAAGTAAAATCAGTGTCCGGGCAGTCCATCAGTGGATTTATCCGTTTCATACGCCTGCGCAAAGCAGCGGAGTTTATGATCAATACCGAAAATAACATCACCGAAATAGCTTCCATGGCAGGCTTTAATAATATTAAGTACTTCCGCCAGTATTTTAACGAGCTTTTTGGCATGAACCCTTCGGAGTACATTAAGAAGTTCCGCAAACCTTTCCACAATACCCACCATGTAAATTTTAAGCAGGGCTAAATCCCTCGTACCAGTTCTATACCCTCCCTTTTCCGCTGTTAATGCGCCTTTCCGGGTGTTTTGGGCGAAAAATATACCCTTTTTATCCGAATCTGTACCTCCATGATCTTGGGGGTATCTGATACTTTTGATTTGTCACTGGCCAGGGACAAGCGTCAGGTGAACACTCCGTAAATCAAAAATTCCCGTATGAAAAAAACACGTTGTAAAAGGTATGGCCTGGTTTCACTGCTTTGGGCCTTTTTTACGCTCACATTTACAATCACCTATGCACAAACTTCTGTTGTAGCAGGTAAAGTGGTGGATTCCGCCGGCGCACCGGTAGCAGGCGCCAGTATTATTATTAAAGGTGTGCCAAACAGGGGCACGCACAGTAACAGTGACGGCTCATTTAAGATCAATGCATCCGGTAACGAGGTGCTGGAGGTGCGTTACCTGGGTTTTGAGTCGCAGGATGTACCTGCCAATGCCGCGCGGGTATCACGCATCACTTTAAAATTAACCAATGCTAACCTGAACGATGTGGTGGTAGTAGGTTATGGCACACAGAAAAAAGCCACGCTTACCGGCGCCATTGCGCAGGTAGGCGCCGAAGTGTTTAAAGACCGGCCGGTGGCCAATGCAGCAGTTGCGTTGCAGGGTGCTGTACCGGGGCTTAGCATCACCAGAACATCTTCGCGCCCCGGTAACGAGGGGCTGGCCATCCGTTTGCGGGGTGAATCATCTGTAACCGGTGTGGATCCGCTGATCATTGTAGATGGTGTGCCGGTAATAGGCACCTGGGAGCTAAACCAGATCAACCCTTATGATATTGAAACGGTAACGGTGCTGAAAGATGCATCGGCCGCTATTTATGGCGCCCGCGCACAGGGCGGGGTAATGCTGGTAACCACCAAACGCGGTAAAAGCGGCAAAATGCAGGTGAGCGTGAACAGTAATGTAAGCGTAAACACGGTAGGCATTAATGTACCATGGGCTAATATGCCGCAATGGGCCGGCTTATACCTGGCTACCGCTACTGCCGATAAGCGGGATGCAAATGGCAACCCGGTGGAATGGTACCCGCAATGGACCAAAGACAACCTGCAGCGCATGGCCAACAACGAATCATTTGACTACACAGATCCCAATGGTATCATACATCACTATGCCGATAATAACTGGCAAAATGCATTATACGGGCCGGCATGGTCTACCCAGCAGAATGTATCCCTGCGCGGCGGTTCGGATAAAAGCAGGTATATGCTGTCGCTCGGTTATGCCAATAGTAAATCACTTTTAAAAACAGCGTATGACGGGGAAAAGAAATATACTCTGCGCCTGAATTACGATTATAATATCTCCAAAGCCGTTAAGCTGGAAACACAGGTGGCCTATGACGACCGTTTAGTGCAAAGCCCGCGTAACGGTATAGGCAATGGTTATTTTGATGCACCCGTTTTCCCGGTGTATAATGCAACGGGCCAGTATTATGATGATTACGGGTACCGTAACCCCGTAGCCTTTACAAAGAGCGGCGGCACCACCAAAAATACAGAAGGTATTTTACGGCTCAATGGTAAGCTTACGGCGGAGATCATAGACGGGCTGCGCTTATCCGGTACCGCAGCCATTGTAAAAAGGAACGGCTGGCAGGAAGCTTACAACCAGACCTTTAGCCTGTACAACTGGGTGGGCGATAAAGTGAACTCTGTACAATACGCGCCACCCAATAATCCGTCAGTAACAAATACAGTAGGCAATACTCTTTACCAGAACTATGGCGTTCAGCTCGACTATACGAAAACGATTGGTGCGGATCATAACCTGGCCTTTATGGTGGCCAATACAGCGGAGCTGTCGGAAACCAGGGGCCTTAGCGCTTCGCGCTCACAGCTGCAGTTTGATGGTTTGTATGATATTAATACCGCCATTTCTCCCGCCAGCGCCGCGTATAATCAGCTGAACGGCGGAGGGGCCAGCCATTGGGGCCTTATCTCCTACATAGGCCGCGCAAACTATGACTTCCGCAAAAAATATTTACTGGAAGTATTGGGGCGGCGGGATGGTTCCAGCCGTTTTCAGGCAGGTTACCGCTGGGCGAATTTCTATAGCGTTTCAGGAGGATGGCGTATCACGGAAGAAACGTTTATGAAAAAGCTGCGCTGGTTAAATGATCTGAAAGTGCGGGGCAGCTACGGCGAAACGGGTGGCCAGGCCAATATCGGCTTGTACGATTATATTGCTACGGTGAATGTGAACGGTACGGCATTATTCGGCGCTACGCCCGGCCTGCAAAGCACTGCTTACCTGGCAGGTATCACCACCAACCAGCGCACCTGGGAACGCATGGTGAACAAGAATATTGGCCTTGATTTCAGTGTATTGAACAACCGCTTAAGCGGCAGCTTTGACCTGTTTGAAAAACAGAATGTGGGCATGCTGATAGCGCTCGTATATCCTACCCTGTTAGGCGGCAATGCACCCACTACCAATAATGGCACCTTCAGAACACGCGGCTGGGAGCTGGCTCTCCGTTGGGATGGCAGCGCCGCTAACGGTAAGGTACGTTACAACCTGGGTTTTAACCTGAGCGATAATAAGACCATGGTAACCTCTTACGCCGGGAAAGATACCTGGGTGGCCGGCAAGAACGCCATTCGCCAGGGCTATCCTTTAAATGCGCTGTTCCTGTATAAAACAGATGGTTATTTTAAAACCCAGGAAGAGGTTGCCGCTTACATGGCGAAATACGGCGCATCAGGTGATGCCGCCGGTTATACCGGTGTTACCAATACCTTTCACCCCGGCGATCTCAAACGCGTAGACCTGGATGGCGATGGTAAGATCACGACTACCGGTACCGGCGTAAAAGGCAGTGGCGACGTATCTTATTACGGCGATGCTAACCCGCATTACACCTTTGGTTTTAACCTGGGCGCGCAATGGAACGGCTTTGATTTCGGCGCCTTTATACAGGGCGTTGCCAAATGGAACATTTTGCGTACCGGCAATGCCCGCGCACCTTTCTTCCGCAATTACCTGGATGTGAACACTACCTACATTGGCAAAACCTGGAGCGCTGAAAATACGGACGCGGAATTTCCGCGTTTGTCGTTCGACAGTAATATCAACAACTGGAACTGGCAGAACAATGATGTGAATGTGCAAAACCTGCGCTACGCAAGGTTAAAGAGCCTGGTAATAGGGTATACCATACCGGCATCGCTTACCTCGGTTATAAAAATGGAAAAGGCCCGCCTTTATTTCTCCGGCAACGATCTGTTTGAGATCACTTCTGTAAAGGATGGTTTTGACCCGGAAAGGGGAGAAAGCTCTGATAACAGCTATCCATTTTTCAGAACCTGGTCCTTTGGCCTTGATATTACTTTCTAAGCAAAAAATTTTATGGATGAAAAAAGCAAGATTTTATATACTGATACTGGTTGCAGCTACGCTGTTACAATCAGCCTGTACCAAAACTTTCCTGGAGCTGGATCCGTTGGATGCGCCTTCAGAAGCCGTATACTTTACCAAGCCGGAACATTTTAAGGCCGCAGCCAATGATTTTTATAACAAGATGATCGGCTTCCGCCCGGTAGATGGCAGCAGCATTTATAACTGGGAAGACAAGGGCAGTGATATTATTGATGGTGGCTATGGATGGCCGGTGGCGCTGAATGCCAGCGATATTTACTGGAACAATCCCTATAAATACCTGCGCGGTAATAATATTTTAATTGAAAAAGCGCGGGAATATACCGGCAATGCCGCGGATATAACCAGGTACGTGGCCGCCGCGTATTTCTTTCGTGCCTGGCATCATTTCTTTTTGCTGAAACGCTTTGGCGGCGTACCCATTGATACCATTGTGGTAAATATTAACAGCCCGGAGCTGTACGGTCCGCGCAACAGCCGGTATGAAGTAATAAAACAGATCTTATCAGACCTGGATGTGGCCATTGCCGGCTTGCCGCTGGAAGCCGCCATAGCCGCTGCCGACAAAGGCCAGGTAAGCCAGCAGGCAGCCAAAGCGTTTAAGGCACGGGTACTGCTATACGAAGGCACCTATGAAAAATATGTGGGCAATACTACGGATGGCGATGGGGTAAGCACAGGAGCAGGCTCCAAAGGCGCTAACGCCGCCAACATCCCGGCCTATCTTACACAGGCCGCCAGCCTGGCTGCCGATGTAATGAGCTACCCGGATTACAAGCTGTTTAATGACCTGGACTCCTTAAGCTATTACTACCTTTTTGTGCTGGAAGATAACCTGTCCAACCCCAAAGGTCTTACCAAGGCTAATAATAAGGAGTTTATACTATACAGCAAATATGATTATTCGCTGTTGCAGGGCAATGCAAACCTTACGCATACTGGTGCAGGCGCGCCTACCCGCAAGCTGGCTGATATGTATACCTGTAAAGATGGTTTGCCACCCTCAGCCTCCCCGCTATTTAAAGGATACGCTAAAATGAGGGATGAGTATGAGAACCGCGATTACCGCATGCGCGGCATGGTAGGTATTCCCGGAAACCGTTACTGGGGCTTTAGCTCCGCCTTCGGCGCTAATTATACATTAGCCAACTATATAGACCTGTTTAACTGGCCTTCCAGTATTAAACCCTATTACCCGGATCTTTATAATAACAGTAACACAGGTTACAGCAACCGCAAATGGTCGTCGGAACACCCGAACAGGAACGATTACCAGGAATCGTATGATTACCCGCAGATCCGCCTGGCAGAGGTATACCTTATTTATGCAGAAGCAAAATGTGAGCTGGGTAATGGAAGTATTTCCGATGCAGACCTGAACCTTTCTGTGAACAAGGTGCGGGAAAGGGCTGGTGTAGCGCCCCTCACCAATGCTTTGATAGCACAGCATCCCGGCCTTACTATGCTGGGAGAGATCCGCAGGGAAAGAACCATTGAGCTGCAGAATGAGAATACCCGCTTTACAGACCTGTTCCGCTGGGGCATAGCAGAAGCAAACCTGAACCAGCCGGCAGAAGGAGTAGTGATCCAGTATAACGGCCAGCCCACGGAATTTGCCACTGCCGTAAATCCAAATAACAACCTGCCTATTTACAGGGCCAGTGTTTTTCCTTACGGTGTAAATCCTGCCAATGGCGCGCTGAAATTATTTGCACCGCCAACAGCACCCATGACCCGCAAGAATTATTTAACATCCATTCCGCAGGATCAGATAGGGATTAATCATGCGCTGGTGCAAAACCCGGGCTACTAAAGGATTTGAATTAAAAAAGACAGGCAATTATGAAATTTTTATGGCTTTTAACACTGGGGTGTTGTATTACCATTCAGCTGCAGGCACAGCTAACAGAACCTGTTGGGAAGGCCGACCTTTCAGACTGGCAGGGCGGCGCATATCGTTACCCGGATGGCAGGCAATATAACCATGGTTTCCGCATCATTAACGAAGGTGTGCATGACTGGACAAAGTTTTACGGCATCAGCTTCCAGGTGTTTGCAGATAAGCCGGTAAATGTAGAGGTGGTGATAAAAGTACCTGGCTATGAAAAAGATAACATCTATCCTGAAATAGCAGCAGCGATTCCCCTTGCCGGTACTGGCTGGCAGCGGGTGGTAGTGCCCTGGCGGCAGTTCCGTATCAGTGAGGCGCAGCGCACAAAAGCGCTGCAAGCAGTAAAGGAGCTGATCATCCGGGCGGCAGGCGCACGCGTGCGGGATGTACAGCTTACAAAAGGGGAGGTGATTGCTATTACCACACCGGTTATGGGTAAATCTGCCCAACCCGGTACAACGGCCACGTATATACTTTCCGTGGGTAATACCACGCAGGAAAAACAATCCGTGAGCCTGCAGGCAGCCCATTATGGCTGGGAATCCATGCAAACCACGCTGGAACCGGCTTTGCTGGAACTGGCGCCCGGCGAAACAAAAACCTGCACGGTAAAAGTAAAAGTTACGGACCGTTCACCGGCAGGCAGCCGCGAAAAGCAGGTGATCAGTGTACTGGCCAATGGCAGAACTTTAGCGGATGCTGGTATAACGCTGATCACGGCATCGGCGCTGCCTTATCCCAACATCTTACACACAGCGGAGCGCTGGCAGCAGGTAAGGGGTAAGGTAGCGCATTACGCGTGGGCCAAAGCAGCGCAGGATAAATATGTAGACCTGGCCGATAAATGGCAGGTACCGGAGCCGGCTTCACGAATTGGTACTGATAATGCTGATAAAGGCCTGCATCTTTTTAATACGCAGGAGGAGTTCAATTTTATGGCGGCAGGTATTGCTTACCAGCTTACCGGCAATAAGCAGTATGCAGAAAAAGTGGCCCTTTTCCTGCGGCGGCTGAGCAATCCGGAGAGCGGGTATCCTAAAACTCTGCGGGCCTGCCACCAGAGCTTTGTACAGGAAGGACATTTCTTTCAGCATATTGCCATGGCCTATGATATGATCGTTCCATCCGGTGTGCTAACGCAAAAGGATCTTGCGGACATAGAAAACACCTTCCGCCTTTTTATTGAAACAGTAAACCTGGGTGCACGTGGCGGCGCTATCAATAACTGGCAGCTCAGTGAAGAAACCGGCGCTTTGTATTGTGCGCTGGCCCTGCAGGACTGGCACCTGGCGGAAGGCATTTTCAGCGGGCCATGCGGCATTACCGATCATCTTTCAAACGGCGTAATGAACGACGGCTGGTGGTATGAATGTTCTATCAGCTACAACGTTTGGTGCGCCAGCGAGTTTTCCCAGATAGCCCTGGCCCTGGAACCATGGGGCATTAACTTTAAAGATATGCGCCTGCCTTCCGGCACCACGCGTTATTACTCGCTGATGCCCGACATGATGCAGCCGGGATTGTATGGTATGAACTTCGACAAATGGGGGCCGGTAACTAAGAACAGCACCGGCATTAAAGACATGTGGGATGCGCTGCCACCCTTCACAGACTACCGGGGTATTATGTTTGCTGTAAATGATGCGCAGGAGAACCTGGTAACGGGCCAGCCCTTTGAGCTGGCGTATTATCTCTATCATGATCCTGAATATGCAGCCATCATCCGCAGAAGTAATGACCGGGACCTGTTATATGGTATGCCGGAGCTGCCGCAGGTATCCTCTGTATTAACCGGTAAATCGGCCTTTGCAGACAATATGGGCATTGTAATGTTACGCTCCAATAAAAGCGGCAGGCCGCAGCGGGAACAGATTCAGGCAGCGCTGCATTACGGTACCCATGGAGGCTTTCATGGCCACTTTGACCGTACTAACCTGCTGAACCTTAGCCGGTATGGCCGCAGCTTTTATAATCCTGAAATGGTGTGGTACGGCTACGGTAATTTCATGTATAAATTCTATGTACAAACATCCATGTCAAAGAACATGGTAGTAGTTGATCAGAAAATGCAGGAACCGGTTGAAAGTCATCGTACCCTTTTTTATACCGGCAGCAAAATGCAGGCAACCGTGGTGGAAACCAAGGCACGATGGTCAAACCCGCCCTATGGTGGTATGCAGTACGAAGAACGCGGCGGTATTTCTTTTGCAGAAAAATGCTGGCAGGAGGGCCGCTCAGTGCCCACACCAGCCGGAGCGCCTGCCTATGGCGCAGTTACCGGGTATACGGAACCGGTATTTCAGCGCCGCCTCATGATCGTAACAGATGATTATGTAGTGCTGGCCGACTATGTAAAAGCACAGCAGGAACATACCTATGACTGGCTGTTTAATGCCAAGGGATTTAAAGGCATCACCGCAAACAAGAAACAATTTGCACGCCACACTGCACAAATGAATACCGACCCGCTGGGCAGCGCGCAGTTCATTACAGATTGCAGCTGGTGGAACGTAAGCGGCGCCGCCAAAGCCTCCTTCAGCACCTGCTGGGGCAAGGATTGTGATAACAGCGGCACCCGCGCGCCGAATAGTGAAGATGGCGTTTTACAGCTGGATGTATACAATGCATGGCCTTTGCAAAAAGAGATCATGACAGCTACCACGCCTGAAGATCATGGCATCAGTAACCAGGTAGTATATACGATAAAAGGTGATGGCAGAACCCTGAAAACAGATAGCACCGGTGCATGGATCCTGGGCACGGCAGATCTTGACCTGCCGCTTAATAATGTAAAACAGCTGTCGCTGGAATTGCGTTTGGGCGCTGCTTCAAACTCCGCCCTGTTCTGGGGTAATGCCATTATTGTATTGCAAAATGGAAAGAACATACCACTAAGCAGCTTACCCGTTACATATACAAACATCCGGCAACCTGGGGTGGAAAATAAAGATTACCTGGGCGGGCCGGTGAAGCTAAGTGGCGATTCTATGTTTACCGCATTGGCAGCCACGCCTGCAGATGTTTTACAACCTGCAGTGGTAAGCATTGATCTAAGCAGCATAAAAGCAGTACGCTTAAAAGTAAAGCTGGGCAGCGATTATCCTTTTGGCGATGAAACTCCCAGAAGGAAAACCTATGCAGTCCGCAGCAAGGGCCGGCAGGCGGTATACCTTTCTGTAATTGAGCCGTATGAAAATAAGGCAGTGATCAAAAGCGTACAGGCCACTGCTGCCGGCAAGCTGCGTGTGGAGCTGCTGGATGGCAGGGTACAGGAGTTTAACATCAGCCATCTTGAGCAGGAGACAGAGAAGGTAAAGGTAGCAATGACGGAAAAGAACGGCGCAGCCATCACAAAGGAAGAAACATTTTAAAAATGAGCGGAACTAATTATCTAAGCAAGGCATTTAAACACGCCGGTTTTATTTTTTGCTGGTTATATGCAGGTATTTGTTTTGGGCAGTCGCCAACAAAGGTAACTTTCTCATCGCCGGATAGTAACCTGGTAGCTAAGTTTTACCAGGTACAGGAAGGGAACGGTAAAACCATGTACTACGAGGTAAGCTATAAGGGTAAAACCGTAATACGCCCGTCTGTACTGGATATCCTGCTGGATAATCATTTATCTGAAAGCGCCATGGCGCTTTTTGTAGATACGCTTACCCGCTGGACATCCAACCTGGTAATTAAACACATTACCCGGCAACAGCAGGATACCAGCTGGGTACCGGTAACAGGGGAGCGGTCGGTAATACGTGATCATTACAATGCGGTTACCATTGCCATGGAAAAAGCAGGTAATCCGGTTTATCATATGAACATAGAGCTGCGGGCCTATAATGAAGGCATTGCCATCCGTTATTATTTTCCGCTGAATGAAAAAGGAAGCTATTACCACGTTACGGCAGAACATACCGAGTTCGCTTTACCGGCAGGCACCACTGCCTTCCATGCTTTATGGGGGCAGGCTGCCTATCAGGAGATGCCTTTGAAAAACTGGCCTGGCGAAGCAGAACGTCCGCTCACCTTAAAGCTGCCCAATGGATTGTATGCCTGCCTGGCGGAAGCGCAGATGGTGGACTATGCAAGGACTAAATTTGCCTTACACCCGAAAAAGCCTAATACTATTATAACGGCCATGTATACACCGGCCGACCTGATCTCGCCTTTTGCAACGCCCTGGCGGCTGATCATGGTGGCTGAGCAGCCTGGCCGTTTAATAGAAAATAATTTTGTGCTGCTGAACCTGAACCAGCCAACCGGTATTAAAGACCTGAGCTGGATAAAGCCCGGCAAGATCTTTCGGGTAATGTCGCAAACAACCGCTGACGCCAAAGCCGGTATTGACTTTGCAGTAAAACGCCACCTGCAGTATATCCTGTTCGACTGGAAATGGTACGGCCCTGCCTTTGATTTTAATTCAGACGCTACCAAAGTAGCGATTCCTGATTTTGACCTGCCGGGTATCATACAATACGGGAAGGAAAGAGGTATTGGTGTTTGGCTGTATGTAAACCAGCAGGCATTGCTGAAACAGTCCGACTCACTCTTCCGGGTATACGAACAATGGGGCGTAAAAGGCGTAAAATTCGGCTTTGTGCAGGCAGGCTCCCACCGCTGGACCACCTGGCTGGAAGAAATGTTTAATAAAGCCGCCGGCAGCCATATGATGGTAAATGTGCACGATGACTGGCGCCCTACCGGTGAACAGCGTACCTGGCCCAATTTAATGAGCGCAGAAGGCATCCGCGGCAACGAAGAAATGCCGGATGCCACACACAATGCTATTTTGCCCTTTACCCGTTACATTGCCGGCGCCGCTGATTATACCATTTGTTATTATGATAAGCGCATAAAAACCACGCATGCGCATCAGCTGGCGCTGGCAGCTATTTATTACAGTCCGCTGCAAACCCTTTACTGGTACGATAAGCCGGAGCTGAGCAACGGGGAGCCGGAGCTGGAATTCTGGGATCATATACCCTGCACCTGGGATGAGACCCGGGTACTGCAGGGAACCCCCGGCCAGTATATTTCCGTAGCCCGCAGAAAAGGAGCGGAATGGTTTGTAGGCACCATTACTAACAATAATGCACGTACGCTGCAGCTGGCGTTTAACTTTTTACCGCCCGGAAAAACTTTTACTGCTAAGATCTATAGCGATGATCCTGCAATGGAAACATCTACCAGGGTCAGAACAGAACAGCGTAGCGTTGATGCAAATACGATCTTAAACATCCGGCTGCCTGCCTCAGGCGGGCTTGCAGTATGGGTGTATTAGTTAATTATACAGTATCCATGAAAACCGGTTTTAGCACCTTGAAGACCCTATTTTTTCTTTTTTGCCATTCTCGCTTTTTTTTCCTATATTCAGTATGAAGTTATTTATACTGTCATGTCAAAAGAAGCACAGATAAAAGCTGTTTTAGAGGATTATCTAAATGCTGAATCCTCCTTGAAAGAATGCGCTCAGGCAAGAGAAGAAACCCTGATAAGATATAACCACCTCACTGAAGAACATCACCCTCCCGGTAACAGCTATAACACACATACAGCAGCTCCCATCATAAGCGCCTATGACGAAATAAAAAGCCTGGATAAGACTATTGAAGATACCAGGCACAAGCTAAATGAAGCCACTGCAAAAATAAAGGAGTATATACATGCCCTGAAAGGACGGCCGCTTGAAGTACAATTTGCATTTGATTCGCTGAACCACCGCGCCGGCGCCCATCAGTTTTACCTGGAAAATGACGAATTAAAGGTTAGGCATTTATCCGCGAAAATAGAGGAGCCTTAGAACCGGATTTCACACCGCCCGGTCTCTTCTGACCAGGTACTTATCCAAAAACATCAATCCCAGCAGCACATTCAGGAAAAGCAGGCAATTAACGGTTTTACGGTTAAAGTACCGGCCTATATCCAGCTTGCTAACATCAACGGGTAAACGGAATTTGCCCGCTGCAGACCAGTTAAAAGAGGGGAGGGCATACACCACTGCACCGGCTATCAGCAACAGGAAGAACAGGCCGGTGCCATACACCACCTTTTTATTGAGATAGCTGCGGGATGCAGGTGCAATACGTGTTCCGGCAATAGCGCCCATTACTTTTTTAGAGAAATCAGGGGAGGGAGGGGT
The DNA here is from genome assembly GCF_900109685.1 of Chitinophaga rupis. Lineage (GTDB taxonomy): Bacteria > Bacteroidota > Bacteroidia > Chitinophagales > Chitinophagaceae > Chitinophaga > Chitinophaga rupis. The sequence goes on from NZ_FOBB01000008.1 coordinate 207,775, forward strand.
AAGCTCCAGGTCTTCCCGTAAATGTTTTTCTATATCAAAACGTTTCTCCATATCCGTTCACTTAACACTAATTTAAGATTTCTTTTATTTCATCTGCAAAATAGAGCTCCAGCTTTTCTTTGAGCCGTAACCGCGCCCGGTGCAGCTTCACCTTTACTGCATTGGGGGTAAGGCCCATGATAACGCCTATTTCCTCAATGCTTTGCTCCGCTTTGTAGAATAGGGTAATGATCGTTGCATCATCTGCGCTTAACAGCCCGATCACATGATTGACCAGCAGGTGTGTGGAGCGCTTTTCCGTTGGATCAGCACTATTCCCGGTATGTTGTGCATGCACCGTTCCAGGGTCGAGGGGATCCATGCGTGGTTTTACCTTTCGTAAAAAGGTCCTGGTAGTATTCATGGCAATGGTACACAGCCAGGTGCTGAATTTGGCATCCCGCCTGAAATCTGCCAGGGAGCGGTAAGCCTTCACAAATACATCCTGGGCTATTTCTTCCGCATCCTCCCGGTTGCGGCTATAACGTAGCGCAATGGTAAATACAAAGTGCTGATACCGTTTTATCAATTCCTCAAAACTTTGCTGATCACCCTGTAGTACCTGGTTGATAATTTCAATGTCATCCATTCCTGCGTGCATAGATGAGAGGTATGACTACTATTATAACCCGGAGGTTACACTACAATTTAAAATAATTAAGGTGTTTCCTGTAACCTGATCTTTTTAATGGTAGTCAAAGCTTGTATAAACTTAATATTCACAACAAATGCTTTATCATGAATAGTAATGAAATGTTGACGGCCGTACTGGTGCCCCTGGCCGCTATGGCTTTAGCTTTTGGGATTATATATCTCCTCAGGAAAGAGAACCTGGCCATGATAGAAAAGGGCATGAACCCTAAAATAGACCGGCCGGCCCCTTACACCAACCTAAAATATGGCCTACTGCTTACCGGCGGTGGGTTTGGCTTATTGCTGGCATATCTTATAGATGTTGCCGTGCCGGTCATTAACGGGGAAGACAATGCCTCTATCTATTTTGCCCTTATTGCTATCTTTGGGGGCATTGGCCTTATTGCATCTTACCGCATCGAAAAAAAGGAGCTCCTGGATAAACGCCCGGAATAAACAGTTCATTTCACCCCTTAAAAACAGATTATGAAAGCCTTGCTGCTTGTGTCCATTCTTTTACTACCCTTTACTGCATCCGCACAATCTAAAAAAGCATTAGCGGAAAAACTGGGATACCCTAAAGACACTAAGTTATTGATCATTCATGCGGATGATGCCGGCGTCTCCCATTCAGCAAATGCTGCTATCATCGCCGCTTATGAAAAAAAGGCCATCAGCTCCGCTGCTATTATGGTGCCCTGCCCCTGGTTCCCTGAAATAGCCGCCTATGCAAAAGCGCATCCTGAACTGGATTGGGGTATCCATATTACCTTAACCGCTGAATGGAAAAATTATAAATGGGGTGGTGTGTCATCCGCCAATGAGATCCCAAGCCTGCTGGATAAGGATGGGTATCTTTATGCTTCGGTGGAAGAATTTAAGAAACATGCAAAACCGGAAGAAGTGCGGAAAGAGATCCGGGCGCAGATCCGGAAGGCAATGGCTGCCGGCATCAAATTAAGCCACCTGGATACTCATATGGGCAGCGTATATGCATCGCCGGAATTGGTAGAAATATACCAGCAGGTTGGTAAAGAATTTCATTTACCGGTTTTGGTGCCAATGAATATGATACAGCTAATGGCCCCGCAAATGCTGCCCTATATCGACACCATGAATAACGTGATCGTTGATCAGTTTATATCTGCCTATAAAGCCGCTCCGGCTGATCAATGGCATGTGTATTATGACCAGGCGCTGGACCGCTTAAAACCCGGACTGAACGAAATGATTTTTCACCTGGCGTATGATAATGATGAAATGCAGGCCGTTACCATTGAGCATCCTGATTTTGGCGCTGCCTGGCGGCAAAATGATTTCAATTATGTGACCAGTGAGGCGTTTAAAACACTGCTTGAAAAAAAAGGGATCCGTGTTATTACCTGGAAAGAGATCCTCGCAACGCTTTAACAGGGAATATTCAGCTCATTTAAAATCTTTAAATTTGGAGGAAATCGGTCACTTAATTCCTCCAAATGACATCTTATTACGATACCTTATTCGCCTATATCGCCCGCATACTTGAGCTGCCGGAGCACGACAAGATCTCCTGCCGGGAAACCTTTCATCCGCTGACAGTACCTAAGGATACGCTGCTGGAAACAGCCGGTAAGGTGCCATTATACCACAACTTTATTGTTTCAGGCTATATGCGGAAATACTATATCAATGAAAAAGGCGAGGAGGTGACCAGTGACCTGAATGATGGACCCCGTTTTTTCACCTCCTACATGGCATTCGTTAATCAAACGGTGTCCAATGAATACCTGCACTGCATCACCGACTGCGAGCTGCTGCGCATTTCCAAGCCGGATGCCGACCGTACGGCAGGCACCAGCTATACCCAGAAAGATTATACTATCCGGCTGTTCCACCAGGTACAGGAAGAATACCTGGAACGGATCAACGACCTGGCCAACCTGACAGCAGAGCAGCGTTACCGGAAATTCATAGACAGGTCGCCTAACATTATGAAACATGTACCGCTGAAATATATTGCCTCTTACCTGGGTATCAAACCTGAAAGCCTTAGCCGTATCCGGCGGGAGATTTCCTAACAATTGTTAAGTGGATTTGCCTGCGCGCCGGATATTTTTGCAGTATGCTTACATATCTGTTAAAAGCCCCTCAGGCGGTGGCTGCAAAAATCTTGCAGTGGGCCGTCCGGAGCTGGTTTGCCGTTTTTTTCGCAGGGCAGCTGATCTTTGCCTCCTATATTATCCTGCTCTACTGGTGGTCCGCCGCACTGGGACGCCTGGAGCGCTGGAATGCTGCAACGCCGCATTTATATGTTAAAGGCGCCCCTCTTCATAATTCGGTGTTTGCGCTGCATATAGGAATAGCCGCGCTTATAAGCCTGCTGGGGCCTTTGCAGCTGCTACCGGCCATCCGGCGGTATGCGCCGCGGTTTCACCGCGTTAGCGGGCGTTTTTATATCTTCTTTGCCTTTGCTATCGGCATCGATGGGATATTGCTGGCCTGGCGGAAAGGGGCGGTGGGCGGAACCACGGATCATTTCATTATTTCCATCAATGCAGTCATTATCCTGGTATGCGCTTATTACACCATCCGCTACGCAATAAAACGGCAGCTGGCAATACATAACCGCTGGGCAGTGCACCTGGTTCTGGCCATGAGCGGGGTATGGCTGTTCCGCGTTTTCCTGATGTTGTGGCTGGTAATTAACCAGGGGCCGGTAGGCTTTGACCCGGATACGTTCACGGGCCCCTTCCTGACCACCTTAGCCATTGCAGTATATATATTTCCGCAAGTGATCGTATGGTGGTATTTCCAGGCAAAGGAGGCAGGGACTGCATGGCCTAAATGGATGTTCTCCATCGCACTGCTGTGTATTACCCTGGGAATGTTAGTTGGTGTTTTTGCTGCAACCATGGGAATGTGGCTGCCACGTATGAAATGGTAGGGAAGGTGGGAAAAACATTTTATCTTGGGGGGCTAAACCCACGTCATGAAGTTTTTTTTGTTACCCGTGATCTTCCTATTCATGGCTGTTGCAACCAGTGCACAGGCAAAGGTGGATCTGAAAGAATATAAGCAGGCAAACGGAGCTTTAGTTACTCAAGAGGGTCAGTTGCTGGAGATCAGCTGGCCAGCAGGCAATTCGCTCAAAGGCAGGGTAGTGTTCGATCTGGCCTCTTCGCGGCCGCTCTTTAAAACTATATCGCTTGGCCGGCAACAGATCACTGCCGGTGTAGATCCGGCTTTTGTGATGACCATTGGCGAAAGGGATCTGGTGTCCCAGAACGGCTGGAATATTTTCTTTGATAAGGTGCCCAACAAGCCGCATCAAACTTATCCCCTGACACTTAAAAAAACTGCGGTTGCAGTGAGAACGGAGGGTAGCCGTACAGTAGCCAGCATTGGCCCGGTTACGGCGGAACAATTTTCCGGCACGCTGGAAATTACGTTCTATAATGGAAGCCCCTTATTCAATATCGCCGCTGTGATCAGCACGGAAGCACCAGCGAAGGCCATCATTTTCGACGCCGGTATGGTAAGCCGGCAGCCCGACTGGCAGCGCGTTTCATGGATGGGCACAGGCGACAGCCTGCAGCAGACGCGGGTTATTCCAAACGATACTGCACGTAATCTTGCTGTAAAATACAGGGCCATTGCAGCAGCTGGAAAACAGGGCGCTATGGCCATCTTTCCACCACCACACCAATATTTTTATCCGCTGGATGAAGCCTTTAACCTGGATTTCACCTGGTACGGCAATCAATACCGGCAGCTGGTAAATGGCTACGGCATTGGCATACGGCAGGAGCTGCAGGGCGATAAACGTTACGTGCCCTGGTTCAATGCACCTCCGGGCACCAAACAGCGGCTCAATTTCTTTTGTTTATTGAGCCAGGATAATGATGCAGCGGCACTCACTGCCCTGAAAGCATTTACACATAACGACCGGTACGCAGCTTTGCCTGGATTCAAAACTATGTCCAGCCACTTTCATAACGAGTTTGTGATGAAAGTTATGATGGCAGGAGGGGCTGTGCCGGAGCATCCTGAGTTCGTAAAAGTTTTTAAGAATATGGGGCTGGACATTGTGCACCTCGCAGAATTTCACTACACCGCTGATCCCAAAGGGCCGGATGAAAAACGGCTGCCGCAGCTGAAAGCGCTTTTTGAATTATGCGAAAAGCAGTCAGACAGTAAATTTCTACTGCTGCCAGGCGAGGAGCCCAATGAATTTTTCGGTGGCCACTGGCTGGATCTTTTTCCACGGCCGGTGTACTGGGTTATGTCCCGCAAGCCGGACCAGCCTTATGTAGAAGAAAAGCCCGGTTACGGGAAAGTATATCATATCGGGAACAAGGAGGAGATGTTACGATTGCTCCAGGACGAGCAGGGACTGGCCTGGACCGCACATCCGCGGACCAAGGGATCTGTGAATACGCCCGACAGCTATAATCACGAAGCCTTCTTTTTATCAGACCGCTTTATGGGAGCTGCCTGGAAAGCCATGCCCGCAGACCTTTCACAGCCCCGCCTGGGTAAAAGGGTGCTTGATCTGATGGATGACATGAACAACTGGGGCACAAAAAAGACGGTCATTTGCGAAGCAGATCTGTTTACCATTACACAGCGCAACGAGATGTATGCGCACATGAATGTGAACTATCTGATGCTTGATAAGCTGCCCGCTTATAAGGAGAGCTGGAACCCCATCCTGGACGCTATGCAGCACGGACGCTTCTTCGGCAGCACGGGAGAAGTATTGATGCCGCTGCTGAAGATCAATGGTCATATTTCCGGCGATAGCCTGCAGCTCCCGGCCAATGGTATTGCCAACATTGAACTGCAGCTCCGCTGGACCTTTCCTATGAACTTCGTAGAGATCATTTCCGGCGACGGTGAAAAAGTATACCGTGAAAAAATAACACTGACCGATACAGAAGCATTCGGGGAAAAAAGTTTCCGGTTCAGCAGCAGGCTGGCGGGCCGGAAATGGGTACGTGTGGAAGCCTGGGATGTTGCTGCCAACGGGGCTTTCAGCCAAACGTTCTGGTTAAGGTAAGAACAATACAATCTATTTACAATTACCTGCAAAGTTGTAAGCAATGTTTTGTAAATTAATTTACCTAAACCCAACATCATGACAAAACGTGAAATAACCCTTATTTGTATCACTGCACTGGTAATGTGCATCCCCATGGCCATTATTGCACATAAATACCAGCAGGCCCCTTTATCATCTACTATATATGACTGGAACAGCATTAAAGTGGAATCTACTAAAACAGGTGAAAGGCGCCAGTTCCTGCAGGCTCCCACGCCCACATTAGATGAGCTGGAGCTGCATGTAACTACCCTGAACCCCGGAGAGGCGCCTCACCCACCGCATAAACATCCGGATGAAGAGCTGATCATCATAAAAGAGGGAACGGTTGAATCTACTGTAAACGGCATCACGAAGCGTGTGGGCCCTGGCTCTGTTATTTTCCAGGCATCGAATCAATTGCATGGGCTTAGAAATGTGGGCACTACTCAGGCGGTGTACCATGTTATTAAATGGAAAACAGAAAAAACGCCCAAGGCTAAATAAATGCATTTCCTATATAATAGCTACCTGTAATCCCTTATGGTAAAAAAGAACCACCATTGGTGAAAATTGGATATTTTTTTATCATGGATTTATCCATAATTTCAGTTTTCAATAAATCCACGTTTTTTTTGAAATGTTATGCTAACGTTTGCATAAAATAACGTCAGCTCCCGAAGCGAAAAATTTTTAACACATATGGCCACCCGTCATTTTGCAATAGTTGCCTGTTCAACTATTGCCAGGGCATGCTTTGGAAACTATGAAAGACACGCTGCCGGAGTAATTCATTAACTGATCATAAAAAATTTAAATGAAAAAATTGGCTATTTCCTTATGCACCCTCTTCCTGGCGCCCATACTGCTTTTTGCTCAGCAGCATACAGACCATGACCAGAAAATGAAATGGTGGCAGGAGGCCCGCTTCGGGATGTTTATTCACTGGGGAGATTACGCAGTGCTTGCAGGCAATTATAAAGGCCAGCAGGTAAAGCGCGGAGGTGAATGGATCATGAACCGGGCAAAGATCCCTGTATCCGAATACCAGCAATACGCCAAACAGTTCAATCCCGTAAAATATGATGCGGATGCCTGGGTAAAAATGGCGAAGGATGCCGGTATGAAATATATCGTGATCACTGCAAAACATCACGATGGTTTTGCTATGTTCAAATCGCAGGCCAGTAAATGGAATATGGTGGATGCTACCCCATACGGAAAGGATGTGCTAACGCCGCTGGTATCGGCCTGCCGCAAGTATGGCATTAAGCTGGGGTTTTATTACTCGCAGGCGCAGGACTGGAACAACCCCGGTGGTGCAGCAGCCAGGAAAGTAGCTTCAGAAGGTTGGGACAACCCGGACTCCACTAAAATAGACGAGTATACGAAAGCGCATACAGGCCACTGGGACCCTATTCAGACCAGCCAGTCCATGTCAGATTATATTGACAAGGTAGCGGTTCCCCAGGTGAAAGAATTATTAAGCAATTATGGAGATGTAGCAGTGCTTTGGTGGGATACGCCCACGAATATGACAGATGAATTTGCGGAGAAGCTGCAAGCCGTGCTGAAGCTGCAGCCGGGCATCATCACCAATGACCGCCTGAAACGCCCCAACTATCCCGGTGATTTTGTAACGCCGGAACAGCACATTCCTGCCGAAGCCATGGCCGGAAAAGATTTTGAAGTATGCATGACCATGAACGGCACCTGGGGATATAAAAGCTTTGATGATAAATGGAAGAGCGTACAAACGCTGGTAAGGAACCTGATCGATATTGCCTCAAAAGGAGGGAACTACCTGCTGAATGTAGGACCTAAGGCAGATGGAACTTTTCCACAGGAAAGCGTTGAGATCCTGAAGGGAATGGGCAGCTGGATGGAGAAGAACGGCGATGCCATTTATGCAACGCAAAAAAGTCCCCTGCCTGCGCTCTCATGGGGCCGTTGCACTAAAAAAGAACATAACGGAAATACCATCCTTTACCTTTCCGTATTTGATATGCCGGCTGGCGGAACCCTGCATGTTGACGGGATCAAAAACAGCGTGGTGGCCTGCAAGCTACTGGCAAACGGAAAGAAGCTGCAGACTTCAGCCTCCGGCAATGGGTTGGATATTAGCATTTCCGGGATAAGCCCTGATCCCATTGCAACCGTAATTGAACTGGAAGTAAAAGGTAGTTTATAATCGTAATTATACCCGTTATGTTCCCTGTCTCAAAATATGACCTTTTCTGCAAAAGGTCTTCCTGCAGGTGTGAAGCTGGCGGCAAAAAGACATAGGCACCTTTGAAGGCTCATTTAAAACGGAGGTTGCACAACATGGCGTTGTGATGATAAGCCTCAGGAAAAAACACTAAACATGAACCACTCAAGCAATAAGCCCTTATCAAGGCGCAACTGGCTAGGACAGGTTACAACAGCATCCCTGGGCACCGGGCTGCTGGGTGTGAGCAGCAGCTCTTTCAGCCCGGGTCAAATCAGGGGTAATGATGCCGGCGCCCGTGTTTACAATATCCGTGATTTTGGAGCTAAGGGAGATGGGAGATCCCTGGACACGAAAGCCCTGCAGGCTGCAATTGACGCCTGCAATAAAGACCAGGGAGGCATGGTGCTGGTACCTGCCGGCGTGTTTGTAATTGGTACCGTTGAAATAAAGAGCAATGTAACGTTGCATATCGCTTCACAGGGTGTTTTATTAGGCACTGCTGATGGGAAACAGTATTATGCAAATGATGCGATCCCGCTTCACGGAGATTCCACTCTGGAGGATGGGAATGTAGGATTGATCTATGCCGTGAAGGCGGAGAATATTACCATTGAGGGCAACGGTACTATTGACGGGCAGGGCGCGCAATTCCGCAGCCCTTCCAAGGACATGCCGCCCCCGGCCGGGATCAGCGGCCCACAACGGCCTTACCACCTGCTTTTTCATCAATGTAAGAATCTGACCGTGCGGGATATTTTTCTGAAGGACAGCGCTTTTCATTCTATCAGGGTCATACAAAGCGCGTATGTAAAAATGGAAGGGCTGCACATTCATAGCCGCATTATTCACAATAGTGACGGTTTTCATTTTATCAGCAGTGAGTATGTGCATGTCAGCAGCTGTGATATACAAACGCAGGATGATGCCTGTGCGCTCTTTGGCAGCTGCAAATTTGTTACAGTAAGCGATTGCTCATTCAGCACACGCTGGTCTGTTTTCCGCTTCGGTGGCGGTGTAGCGGAAAATATCACGGTTTCCAACTGTGTTATCTATCAAACCTATGGCTGCCCGATCAAATTGCGATGCGGGCCGGGCTCGCGGTTTGAGAATATTTCATTTTCAAACATCATCATGAAAGATGTGACAGGCCCCATTTCCATCGGGCTTGCTTCGCAAAGCCGCCGTCCCCAGGATGCCGGAAAGGCTCCCGGGGTTGTGCGTAATATCTCCTTCAATAACATCCAGGCAACAGTGGTATTGCCCGTACCGCTGCCCGATGCCGGTTTTTTGAGCAGTTACCGGCCAGGGGAGATGCATTCCTGTATTGTGCTCAATGCCATGGATAATGTATACCTGGAAAACATTTCATTCAATGATGTAAAAGTTACCTTCCCCGGCGGCGGAACCGCAGAACAGGCCATGCAGGAGGTTCCTAAAATTGCCGGGGAATATTTTGAGATCGGAACGCCGCCCGCTTATGGCATCTTTGCCCGGAATGTACGGGGGCTTTCCCTCCAGGGACTGCGGCTGGAAACTGCTGCACCGGATCTGAGGCCGGCCATTATATTTGATCATGTGGAAGATGCAGCCGTGAATGGTTTAAGCATGCAGGGACAGAAAGAAGCAGCATCCCTGCTGCGTTTTACGGACAGTGTGGATGTATTGCTTACCGCATCCCGGGTGCTGACGCCTGTCCCCGTATTTCTCCAGGTGGAAGGAGCCAATAACCGGAACATCCGGATAGATGGCGGCGATCTGTCGAAGGCCGACAAGGCATTGGGCTTTAGCAATGGCGCGAGTGAGCGGGAGGTGATTTTTAAGGGGTGAGGGGTGGCACACTCTTCCTCAACAAACCCTTCAGCCGGTTGCGCACCGGAATGTCAATGAAGATCATCACCAGATAGGCAAAGGCAATCAGCAGTATCACACCTATGATAATAACAATAGTCAGCTCACTCATGGCCGGCTTGTATTTTTCAACATAGCTGAAGAAGATCCATATAAAGGGATAGTGCACCATGTAAAGCGGGTAAGAGATCTCCCCTGAGAAATTGCAAATACGGGTTGTAGATGCTGTTAACCGTGCACCCGCGCCAAGTGCGATGAGGAATGGGAAATAAAAGATCACAATTAGCGGCTCCACTATTGGATTTAAATGTTCTCTGAAGGGAACTAAAAATACAATAGCCAATAGCATGCCTACAGCGGGGAAATTCAGTTTTGAATTAATGATCCACTTTGAGCGGTACACTAGGATGCCAGCCAGGAAAGAATAAAATACCCTGATAAAGCCGCCAAGGATGTTATTGCCGCCCCAGCCTCCGCTTAAATTACCAGACCGGTGTGCTTCATAAAAGAGCGCTACGCCGGCAACGATGGTCAGGACCCATAGTAATTTATTACGTACCCTGATCAGGATAAAAGCATAGCAAACATTGGCAGCGTATTCCCAGAATAAAGACCAGGTGGGAGGATTGAGATGGAACAGGTTAAAATAGCGTTCAGGCACTACCGGGTAAGGGATCATCAGGCAGGCTGTAAGGAACATCGTAACCAGGTTACCGGAATAATGCTGATAAAGATCGCTGAACGGATCCAAAATAAACGCAATGATCCCGATAACAGCCCCAATTATAACCAGCGGGTGCAGGCGGATCAGCCTTAGCTTAAAGAAGTTCGCAACACCGATCTTCAGTAATTTCTGATCATAGGCATAAGCGATCACAAAGCCCGAAAGACAAAAAAAGAAATCAACGGCCAAATAAGCATGCGCAATAAAATTGTTGCTATAATCCGGTACAGCTATTTCCATGAAATGAAAAATAACAACCGCAACCGCTGCTAATCCCCGGAGGCCATCCAGTATTTTAAAATGTTGTTTGGTAGTATTAAGACCTGATACCCCGTTTTGTTCGTACATGTGCAATATCCAATGACGTTTCCGATGCTAAAATATTTAATAACGCGGGGACAAAGATGTAATAATAAGCTGACAATTTTTACTGGTAATTGTATTTATTCCATCCTTAAGCTTTTAATAGGATTAGCGAGCGCCGCCTTAATGGCCTGAAAGCTCACGGTACAAAGGGCAACCATGATCACCAGTCCTGCAGCAAAAGCAAACATTGCCCAGCTTAGTGTAATACGGTAAGGATAATTTTCCAGCCATTTATTTGCGGCAAACCAGGCCAGGGGAACCGCAATCACCAGGGCAATGAGCACCAGCTTTACGAAGTCTTTTGAAAGAATGCCGGCAATGCTTTGAACAGATGCTCCCAGGACTTTCCTTATACCGATCTCCTTGGTGCGCTTTTCTGCAGATAAAACAGAGAGCCCGAACAGGCCGATGCAGGAAATAAAAATAGTCAGGATAGCGCCAAACAGGATGATCTGTTTCCACTTGGCTTCTGATTCATAGCTTTTCAGGTTTGCTTCATTCTTAAAGGTATAAGTATAGGGACTAAGTGGAAAGAATTGTTTAAATGCTTTTTGAATATACTGAAGGCTTGCGGTGATTGTATTTGGCCTGATCTTGATGTAAAAGGTTCCATAGGGATTAGCATTTTTCATGGTGAAAAGCTGCGGCGTGATCTTTTGATTCAGTGCTGTAAAATGGTAATCTTTTACAACGCCTATCACCTGGTAAACTCTATTATTGTCAAAGTTAAAGATCACGGATCTTCCGATAGGGTTTTTCCATCCGGCCTGCTTTACAAATGCTTCATTGACCAGGATCGAATGAACAGAGTCAGACGGGAAATCAGCAGAAAAATTCCGACCCTGGAGCAGCGGGATCTTTAAGGTTTCGAGGTAGGATTCATCCACCGTCTCATACGCAAAGTAGTTGATGGAGGAATCATTTTCCAGCTTGGCAGCGGTACCCCACATGCCGCCATTCTTAGGTGCTACATGCTCAATACCGGGATACTTCAGCAGCTCCGCTTTAAACGCCGCGGCCTCTGCATGGGACATATTGTTTCTATTGACCATCACGATATTGCTGTCATCATAACCAAGGGGTGTTTTGGTCAGGAAGCTGAACTGCGCATAAATAGTGAAAGTAGCAATGATCAGGAACGATGCCAGGGTAAACTGTAACACCACCAGCGATTTTTGCAGATAACTTTTGCCTTTCAGGTTAAACCTGCTGTAGAGCGTTTCAACAGGTCTGTAGCCGGATAAGACCAGTGCCGGGTAAAATCCGGCAAGCAACCCTGTTATAATAAACAGGACCAGGTACCCGCTAACAAGTGTTCCATCCAGCAGATAGGTTAGTGATAGCCGCTTGTTGGCAAGCTCGTTAAAGAGAGGCAGTATGATCTGCGCCAGGAGAATGGCCATGGTAAAGGCCACTGCGCATAACAGGAAAGATTCGCCCAGAAACTGTATCACCAGCTGCCGCCGGTCGCTTCCAACTACTTTGCGGATGCCTATTTCTTTTGCCCGTTTAACGGATCGCGCAACGGTCAGGTTCACAAAATTGATGCATGCGATCAGCAGCACAAACAATGCAATAGATGAAAGGATGTAAGCGTACATCGGGTTGCTGGCGTTCTGCAGGCCATTTTGTGCCGGCAGCTCTGTACTCAGGTGCATTTCCCCGAAAGGCTGCAGGAAATAAGTATCCATCTGTGCATCCCCGCCAGTGCCGTACCTGGCATTCATGGTTTTGAAAGTCTCCGAAGCATCTCTTTCATAGAACCGCTGCATTTGGTTGGATACTGTTACCGGGCTGGCATGGTCATCTAACAGCACAAATGTATTCAGGTAATAGCTAAACCAGTTTTCGTTATTCTTTGCTTCTGCTGCTGTTTCTTTAAAGGGCAGCAGCATCTTGTATTGAATGGACGAGTTCTGCGGGCAGTTAGCCGTTACAGCGGTTACTTTATAGGGTACAAAGGCGCTGTCTTCCCGCATCATCAGTATTTTGCCAACAGCATCCGCACTGCCAAATTGTTTTTTTGCCTCGTCTTTGGTAAGCACTACCGAGTGGGGTTGTGTCAAACAGGTTTTCTTATCGCCATCGATCAAAGCAAAATTAAAGACCGAGAAAAAGTTGGAATCCACGCGCAGAAGCTCCCGGCTTTCCACCTCAGTACCTTTTTTAAAATCCTCGTTGCCGCTTACAACACGTACAAACGCCCGGATGCCCGTAACGTTCTGTGTGAACCGGGGACCTTGCAGCGGGCCTGTACTGGACTGTTTAGAGGCTACGCCGTTGTGTACGGATCTGGTAACGATCCTGTAAATATGGGAGCCGTTCGTATGGAACCGGTCAAAACTGACTTCATCTTTCACGTACAGTAAGATCAGCATGGCGCAGGCCAGGCCAATACTTAGCCCGGCTACGTTAATGAAAGCATATACTTTGTTGCGTGTAAGATTGCGGATGGCAATTTTGAAATAATTCTTAAACATAGGCTGAAAAAAACTTTACGGCTCAATGAATATACCAAAATAAAACCGGTTGATTTTCAATACACTAAGAAGCATTACACCTGGAAATATGTTCGGTTACGGACAGGGGTGTACGATCCCGGACCGCCTGAAACGGCATTTGCATGCCGGCCCAAGGATAAATAAAATATGTAACTTTGTTGCAAAAAATAAAACAGGATCATGGCAGATAATACCGCTAAGCCAGAGTTTTGGGAAGCAGCCTTTAATGAAAAACATGAAATGTGGGGCTTTGAGCCGGCAAAATCTGCCGTGTTAACGAAGGATCTTTTTGTGAGGGAATCTGTAAAAAACATCCTGATCCCAGGTATCGGTTATGGACGGAATGCGCAGATCTTCATAAACAATGGAATAGCTGTAACAGGGATCGAAATCTCAAAAACAGCCATTGAAATGGCGGGAAAGCATTATGGCGCAAATATGATCATACATCATGGCTCTGTAACAGATATGCCTTTTGATAACAACAAGTATGATGGCATATTTTGCTATGCTTTGATTCATTTGCTGGATAGCAGTGAAAGGCTGAAACTGATCCATGACTGTTATAACCAGCTTTCGGAAAATGGATACATGGTTTTCACCGTTATTTCAAAAGACGCTCATACCTACGGGCAGGGCACATTGCTTAGTAAGGACCGTTATGAAATGTTTGGGGGCGTTAAAATGTTCTTTTATGATGTAGCATCCATCCATGCGGAATTTGACAGCGCCGGATTATTTGAGATCACGGAGATCACTGAAAACTATCCCTTCTTTTTAATTAAATGCAGAAAAGGTGCTAAAGGCGGCCATTAAGATTTGGCAATGTTCAAAAATAAATGAAAATTGCTTCAAAGCTTATGCCTAAAGAAACATTTAAAATGCATAACTTATCCTTCCGTTTTTAGATCCCCTTTTTTAACCGCACAACAAATTTAATATGGCAAAAGTAACAGGCCTTGGTGGCGTATTTTTTAAATGCGATAACCCGAAAGGCATGAATGAATGGTACGCCAAAAACCTTGGGCTGCCTACCAGCGAATACGGAACAACCTTTGAGTGGCGGGAGGCCGGTGATCCTTCTAAAAAAGGATCTACCACCTGGAGTACATTTCCGCAGGATACCAAGTATTTCAATCCCTCAGCCAAACCATTTATGATCAACTACCGGGTGGATGATCTCGTTGCGCTGGTAGAGGAGCTGAAAAAGAACAACGTAACCATTGTTGATGAGATCGTGGACTATGAATATGGCAAATTCGTTCATGTGCTTGATCCGGAAGGGAACATTATTGAGCTTTGGGAACCCAAAGAAGATACGGATCAGGATAAGGCTGTAGAGTAAACCGGCCGGCTTTTTAACCGCACAACCCGTTGAATATATTGTCTCTGTCCAAGCCCCATCCATTTCAGAGAAATGTATAAGTTTTGCCGTTAAATGTTCAAGTGCAGGAAGAACGGTTGAAGGAACTTTGTGTTATAAAATTTATAATCATGAACACAAAGGATCAGCAATCAAAGATCGTTCTGGTAACCGGTGGCAGCCGGGGGATCGGGAAAAGCATTGCATTAAATGCAGCTAAACGTAACCTGGGCGTAATCCTCACCTACAACAACAACCCGGAACAGGGGCAGGCTGTAGCGGATACTATCAACCGGAATGGTGGTAAGGCAGTGGCTTTACAAATGGATGCAGCTAAGATCAGCTCCATCAGCGATTTTGCCGGCCAGGTATTGCAGGCGCTTAAGAAAGAATGGAACCGGGACAGCTTCGACTATCTTGTAAATAATGCAGGGATAGCCCAGCGCACGCTCATCAAAGACACCACGGAGGCGATCTTCGACGAGCTGGTAAACGTAAATTTAAAAGGTGTTTTTTTTCTTACTCAAAAACTGATCCCTTTGATGGTGGATGGCGGTCAGGTTATTAATATCTCATCCGGGCTTGCCCGCTTCGCCTTTCCAGGTGTTGCAGTGTATGGCTCGCTCAAAGCTGCGCTGGAAGGGTTGACCAGGTATTTTGCCAAAGAATATGCGGAACGGAAGATCCGTTTCAACAGTGTGGCCCCAGGGGCAATTGATACGGAATTTGGCGGAGGAAAAGGGGATGAAAGCCACCGTCAGCAAATTGCCGGTATGACAGCACTGGGCCGCCTCGGTGAAGCGGATGATGTGGGGGCTTTTGTTGCATCGCTGCTTTCAGACGACAGCCGCTTTGTAAATGCACAACGGATCGAAGTAAGTGGCGGCATTGTTATCTGATCATTCATGGGGGCAGCAAATGCCCCCTGTATTGGCGCCATGCTGCAGGCAAACGCCCTTTTTTGTAAATTTACCAACTCAATTTCCTCCAATGGAATATATCGATATAGAATCGATTTCGGAGCTGCACGACTTCTTTCATTACGATAAGCCGCTGCACCCGTTAATAAGCGTGATAGACCTGGCCAAAGTGGACCGCTCGCACCGGAGGGAAGGCGATGCGTACCGCTTGAATTTATATTCCATTGCCTGTAAAAAAATAGAAGGCTCCTTTAAGTACGGACGCACCTCCTACGATTTTTCAGAAGGTTCCTTGATGTTCACCGCCCCGCACCAGGTTTTATCACCCGGAATTGAAAACAAGGTGGAAGGCTGGGCAATTTATATCCACCCGGATTTTCTGCACGCAAACAGCAGGGGACAAAAGCTAACCGCATATTCGTTTTTTGGTTATGATACCAACGAGTGCCTGCATATTTCAGATGCTGAGAAAAATGTGCTGGAAGATTGCCTGCAAAATATCAGGCGGGAGATCTCGATGAACCTGGATACCCATTCACACAATCTTATCCTGACGAATCTTGAATTGATGTTATCGTACTGCTCCAGGTTCTATGACCGTCAGTTCCTTACAAGAGCAAAGGCCGGCAATGATATTACAGAGAAATTTGAGCGGCTGCTGAACGATTATTTCGCACAGGAAACACCCATTGAATCAGGGATCCCGGATGTAAAATATTTCGCCTCGCGCCTTAATCTCTCTCCAAATTATTTGTCCGATCTGTTAAGCAAATACACCGGTAAGTCAACGCAGGAGCATATTCACCTGAAATTGATAGACAAAGCAAAATCTTTGTTATGGAGCACCCAAAGCTCCATCGCAGAAATAGCTTACGATCTGGGCTTTGAACATCCGTCTCACTTCACAAAATTATTCAAATCCAGAACAGGTTATTCGCCGCGGGCATTCCGGAATTTGAATTGAGGCAGGGTAGGAACTTGCATCAGCTTTCCCATCAGTCCGTTCCCCTTCTATTTTCCCCGTACTTTGAAACGTCAACAGGCTTATCCTTTGTTTGGTCGCGCTTACCCACATAAGTGATCATTAGGGAAACAAATGATGCCACGCTGAAGTTTATGAGGAGCGCATTAATGCAAACCATAAAAAGCCAGCCTGCCGGACGATCCATGGACGCGTTGGAAGGGGCGTTCGTTAATGCATCCGTTGAAGGTGCAGTAGAGAAAATATTGGGATGAAAACTAAGCATCAGCAGTGCCCCAAGAACAACTGAAAGCAGGGTGCCTACCGCCGTTGCGATATGAGCGGACCCGGACATTGCCACGGCTCTTTCTTTTTGATACGGCTGTTTTAAAAGTTTCAGATTATATAAAAGGATGGGGATAGAAAATGCCACATTTCCGATATATAAAAGATAGGAGCTTTTATAATCGTCGTCCTTTAAATGGTAAAATAGAAATACCAGGTAAAAAAGAGCTGCCATGCCACCATATATAAGATAGTCTTTCAGATGTTGTTTGTTAATGAACGGGTTTTTCATCTTTTTTTTAATGTTCAGGGGAAATATTGTGCCAGCAGGCGTCCGGCTGCTACATAGAATGCAGGCAAAGTTCTTTACCCGGTTTTATGTTTCTTTTTTGTGAAAGACGTGTCTGTAAAGAAACACTTCTGTAGAGCGTTTACACGTTACGTTCTTCCAATGCCGGGAGTACAGGCCGAACACCCTGTTAGCGTGCAGGTGGAGTACCCTCCAGGTTCAGGATCATAACATTCCTGAAATCGATCGGCTGTCCCTCGCTCTGCAAGGCAATATATCCTTTCGAGAGCAGCTTCCCGTCCTGCTTCTGTTTTGGGTCATACCGGTTCACCACCGGCCCGCCTATTTGCGGTTTGGAATATTGAAGTACCGTATCCCCGTTAATAATGTGCGTGATCAGCGAATCGCCTAACACGATCAGCTCTACCTTTATCCATTCATCTTTATCATAGGTCTTTGAGCTGGAGTTGATGCAGTGCCGGGTATCCAGCTTGCCCTGGTATACGATATGTGTGCCGGGGGAGCACATATTGCCGGTGGGTCTGGGCTTTCCATCACCCAGCCCCGCTAAGAACTGCATTTCAATAGAAATTGGCCAGTCCTGTTCTTTGGGTATGGTCCGCGGGTCCTGGGAATGATACATTACCCCGCTGTTAAGTTCCGTATAGGAAGGCGCCGTTTTACACCATTCACCCACAAAGCGGTATTCCAGTTTAAGATGGTAGTGGGAGAAAGGGGTTTTATAATACAGGTGGCCAAACTGGTCATTGAAATTTCCATATTGATCATAACGCACCTGTATCATGCTGTCCTGCACCCGGAAGGTATTGCCGAAGTTATCACCCGTTTCATGGTGATGGATCTTTACTATCCAGTCATTAATATCCGTACCATTAAATAGCGGTATCCATTGTTGTTCCTGGGCCTGCGCGGCAGGATGAAAAATAATTACCAGCAGCAGGAAAGCCAGTGTGCGGGGAAGTTGCTTGTTGATCATAACGGAAAATATTAGTAAAAGGTTGCCATTCAACCAGATGGGAATCAATATACAACTATCGTATCATTAAAGCTACGTAGTCTTGTTCTATATTTAGGGGTCATATGTTAGTCGTACCGGCAACATGATTGAAAATCCTATGACCCAGCAATGTTACGTTTAGCCAAGCCTGTTAATCTAGCCGTATTTTTATTATTACTTTGTCATAACCCGGCCTTTGCCAGGCTGGATACCGTTCATTATCATCTGCAGCATTTTACGGATGAGAACGGCCTTCCTCAGAATAGCGTAAAGTTCATTGCAGCGGACAAAGCCGGATATGTGTGGCTGGCAACCGAAAATGGGCTGGTACGTTTAGAGAGTGGCCATTATATCAGGAATTTTAATAAGAACGAGCTGGATATTTCTTCCAGCCGGATCAGCTTCCTTTATTCAGCTCCCGGTGATAATGAATTGTTTGCCCTCACAGAATTTCATCAGCTGATCGGTATCAGCTGCGGTAAGGCTACGGTGCAGCAGGATATAGCTGCAAATGCAAGCGCAGACGCAGAACTGATCTATAAAGAGGGAGCAGATACTTACCCTGTTATCGGGTTGCCAAATTTATATGAGAAGAATATCCGGGCAGGCCGGTACCTGATCCCTGTAAAAAGAAATAGCTTTTTTCTAATCCGTAAGGACAGTATTGACTTTATAGCGGAGCATCAGCAGCAGTTCCGTGTAGCCTTCCATTATACCAGCCCCTGGAGTTTTTTTTCAATGAAAGGACAGTTATATTATTTAAATGCCTCGGGTGAAGTGATGGTGTTTAACGGACAGAATGTAAAAACCGTATCGTTTACGGGCGATATCCTGCAGAACCCCGGCTACAGGAGCCGCCGCCGTTATTTAAAGTTATACTGGAATTTTGCGGCAGAACAAACTTTTGTTTACCTGGATGAGCATTGTTATGTGCTGCGGCGCATGCCGGATGGCAGCTTACATACCAGGCTGGTGGTGAATGGTTTTGATTTTGTATCAAACAGGATCATGTCTGTTTATTACGATGCAGCGCATGAACGGGCTTTTCTCGGCAGCGTTACCAGGGGACTATATGTTTTTACCCGGCAGCCTTTTAATGTGCTGAGTGGTGAGCAGAACTCTGATGACGAAGTTTATTATGCCCAGGCGGAGCTTGATGAAAACCAGGTATTAACGGCACAGGGCATGCTCTTTGATTCAGCCGGCCGCAGCTCCTTGTTTGGGCAGATCCACGCCCGGAGCTTCACCGATGGCAGGTACAGCATGGTTGTAGACAGTTTGGAGAATGTATGGTATAAGAATGAACAAATGCTGTATAAATTTAACAGTAAAGGACGGTTGCAGTGGCAGTGGGAGGGCCCTTCGCCCATTAACCAGCTATATATGGGAAAAGATGGCCGCCTTTGGATAGGTACCAAAACAGCGGGACTCTACCGTTTAGCTCCGGCAGCGCCGGAGCAGGCGCCGGAGCTGGTGGCTGAACAGCTGGTAAATGCATCCTACCTGCAGCAGGAGACCGCAGATCTGCTATGGATGGGTAACAAAAGAGGCCTTTACCGGCTGCATATTTCCTCCCGCAGTATTGATACTATCAAAGAACTCAATGGTAAACATATTCGCAGCTTAAACATCCCGCGCCCCGGTGAAGTTTGGATTACCACCTATGACGATGGGTTTTTTCTGTACCGGCAAAACCGCTTGCACCTGTTTCCGCTGGATCAGCATAAATATCTTCAAACGGTACATTGCCTGGTAGAAGACGATAAAGGGTATTACTGGATCACTACCAATAAGGGCCTTTTTCAGGCAGCGCGAAAAGATCTGCTGGCTTATGCTGATAAACAGCAGTCGTACGTCTACTATCTGTACTATGGGAAAGACAGGGGATTTAAAACGAATGAATTTAACGGCGGTTGTGAACCCTGTGGGGTGAAATGGAGTAACGGAAATATTTCCTTCCCATCCATGGATGGGTTGGTGTACTTTGCCCCCAACCGCATAAGCGCCGAGCTGCCGGATAAGGAGCTGTATATTGAGGAAGCAGTGCTGAACGGTGAGCTGGTTCCTCTTGGTGATTCACTGGTATTGCCAAATACCTTTCAGCAGCTGAAATTAAGTGTAAGTACGCCTTATTTCGGAGATGCAGCCAACCTGCAGCTAAGCTATGCACTGGTAGAAGCATCGCAAAAGGATAGCGCAGTATGGCTGCCCCTTGGCAATGATCATACCCTTTCATTTTCAACACTCCCTTCCGGTACTTACCAGCTGCGCATCCGGAAAATAAACGGCTTTGGGAAAAATAATTATACGGAGAAAGTATTACTGATCACGGTGCAGCCGGCCTATTATGAAACAGTTTGGTTCCGTTTGCTGGTGGTGCTGGGGTTAGTAATAGCCTTTGCTGTTTATACCAGGTTACGCACGTACAAGATAAAGCAGCAGAACCGGGTGCTGGAAACCCGGGTAACCGAACGCACTGCAGAGCTGCAAACCATTCTGGCATCCCTGGCTGCATCCGAGAAAAAGTTACGCCGCCAGGCACGCACACAGGAACGCTTAATGGCATCCATTACCCATGACATTAAAACTCCTATGAAGTATCTGATGATGTTAGCCGGCAACATGTCGTGGAAAGACAAAGAGACGCTGGCCCCGGAAATGATGACAAAAAGCGCCAGGGCTATTTACGACACCTCTTACCGTATGTACTACCTGCTGGAAAACCTCATTCAGTATATAAGAACACATATCAAGAACGGAACTACAGTGCCTGAAGAAGTTGACCTGCATGAGCTGCTTGAAGAAAAAATAGATATTTTTCATAGCATTGCATTGTCCCGCTCTACCAGCATTGTGAACAACGTGCCACCGGATCTGCAATTCCAGGCCGACTACCAGGTGCTGGGAGTAGTGATTCATAATTTACTGGACAACGCAGTAAAGAACACGGTGGACGGAGTGATCAGGCTTTCCGCAGTGAATGGTAACGGAATGGTATCTATTATAGTGGAAGATGCCGGAACAGGGCTGCCGCCGTCGTTACTGGACTGGATCAATGGCTACCATGGTTTAAACGGGAACGAAGCTTCACCTATGCATAGCGGTATCGGCTTACTGATCGTATTAGAGCTGCTGGAGCTGGTGAACGGAAAACTGATAGCGGAAAATAATCAGGAGAAAGGAGCTACCTTAAAAATAGAGCTGCCTGCAGCTTAGCCCATGTTCGGGTTATAAAGTTTTACTTTTTCAATTAACTCAACAATATTCGCGGTCCCCATCTTTTCAAAGATCCTGGTCTTATAGGTACTTATTGTTGTTAGCTGCAGGTGTAATGTAGCTGCTATTTTGGCCATGCTGCTGCCTTTGATCAGCAGGTTCAATACTTCTCTTTCCCTGCCGGATAGTGAGTTCAGCGGGTTTTCAGCAGCCGGCCTTGGTTGCTGCAGCCGCGAGAGGAGCTGGTCTTTTACCGCTGCGCTGATATATTTCTCGTTATTCATTACCGTCCGGAGGGCCGTTCTTATTTGCTCTTCAGAAGAATATTTTACCAGGTAACCATCAGCGCCTGCCTGTATATAATTAAGTGCAAACAGCTGTTCCTCGTAGCCGGAGAACATCAGTATCTTAATGTCGGGCTGCCTTAAGCGTACCGCATCGATCATCTGCAGGTTGTTGCCACCTGGAATATTAATATCCAGTATTAACAGGTCAAAAGGTCTTGATTCCAGCTGTGTTATAGCCTGGTCCAGTGTTTCAGCTTCTATAACCTGCGCATTCAGGAACATGCTTTTTATGATAAGTAACACGCCCAGCCGGACTATGGTGTGGTCATCGGCAATGAGTACGGTTTTCATAGCAGGGGATGGTTAATGTATAAATAATCAGGTTCACAAGGGCTAAGATATAATATATCTTTTTACCCTGAACGCATTTTCGTGTAGAATAATTACTACACACACTACGAAGTACTACTATAAATGCCGGTAGTTTATTTGTCTAATTTAGCAATGTGAGAATGTTCGGTGTGATGTGTTAAACTGTCCTGTGATCAAATGTAGAATTTTTACTATATAAAAATAACCACAACTATATCCTATGGGAAACTTTACCCAGTCCCAACGCTCAAAAGATCCTTTATCTCTTTTATTGCTGTTGCTTGCATACCCAATATTAGTCTTGTTACCTAATGCCGGTTGTTACCGGTACAGGTTACCTGTTCTTACGGGCGTTTAGCCAACAGGTTTATATTGCCCTGTTTTGAATTCCCCTATAGAGTTTTCCGGGTGCGCTGTTCATGACAGCCGCACAAGCCCCCTTTTTACCCAAAGTATTGCACCATGTCCCGTTCAATTGTATCTATTGTATCTATCCTGAATACCCGGTTTTTCAGCAGAGGAAGTAAGTATATCTTACTGTTGTTATGCAGCATGATCATAACAGCCACCGCACTGGCAGCCAGTTTCCCGGTCACCAATACCAATGACGCCGGGCCGGGTTCATTAAGACAGGCCATTCTGGATGCAAATGCGGCAGGGGCGGGGCCGCATCAGATCGTGTTCAATGTGCACGGGCAGATCACTCTTTTAACCTCGTTGCCTACTATTACGGCAAAAAAGCTCACGATAGACGGGCAGAACAGGATCACTATTAACTCCACCGGAACGAATAGTATCGTGAATCCTTTTGTGATCAATGCAGACAGCGTAGCTGTCCGCAATTTTACATTGACCAATAACGGGGATATTGATTTTGATATCCTGGCAAACACAAAAGGGGTCACTATTGAGAATATACGTACTTATAGTACGGTAGGCAACTTCCTGAATGCGGTATTAAGAGTAACAGGCGCCTCTACTGATCTGACTATCCGGAACCTGACATCTTCAGATGCGGAACCCGGGAGCGGTACCTATAACGGGAGAGCGTTCTACTTCACCGGCGGCATGCAAACCAACGTGGTAATGGATAATATCCAGCTTACTACAGCCGGTAATACCCGTGGTGGCGAAGGTATTGTGTTCCGTGACGCGTCTGTGAACGGGTTCACCCTTACCAATTCCAATATCAGCGGTTTCCAGAATGCGGTTATACTGGATAATACAGGCGGGGCGGTAGAAACGGCTAACAATGTGTTGCTCAGAAGCGTAACCATTGATTCCCTTTGGAGCGGTGTAGCCTTGGGATTCTATTCTGATTTCGTTAATACCAATATACAGATCAAACGTACTTCCATTGACCTTGATGTGATCGGTGCGGATGATGACGGGGATTATGCCATCCGGTTTGATAACACTACTAATAATGTTATCCTCGATACAATAAATATAAACGAGGATGATATCCACTATATCTGGTTCAACGGTGCTGCCAGCAATATCACCATCGATCATACCACGCTGGAGAACCGGACACCCGGTATTTATGGCGGCTCCACCCTGATCCGCTTTGAAACAACCGCCAATACGGTCAATATCAGCAACTCGGTGCTGAATGCAGATAAACCGGGTACTACCGACGAAGCGGACAATGGGATCTATTTTGTTGGTGCTGCAACGGGCGTTGCCATCAATAATGTAACTATGAATGAGCTGGATGCAGATGGCATCACGGTAGCTGCTGCAGCTACCGATTTTCAGGTCAATAATTCGAAGTTCACTAATAACATGGACGGTATTGAATTTTACAACAATGCCGCCAGAAGTAATGTAGATATCATTAATTCCTCGTTTACCGGCAACACCCGTTCCGGTATATTGGTGAACGGCGCTAACGCCCTTACGGATGTAGACCTTAGCGGCGATACGGTAATGAATAACGTCAACCACGGTATCTGGTTTTACGGCGGCGCAGGTGTAACAGATGCGCAGGTTAGCGGTTGCGTGATTCATGATAATGGCGGTGCAGGTATTAATAACGATGCGCCCAACAAGGTGGTCATCACCAACAACTCTATTTATAATAATACCGGCCTGGGAATAGCCAATCCCACCGGCAACTGTACCTATACTGCGGCTGCCGGCAGAACGCCGGTGCTGGTGTCTTCTACTGCGCTGGGCGGAGGGCAGTATCAGCTACAGCTCACCATTCCGAATATAACGGCAGGTGCGCAATACACGGTTGATATTTATGCCAACGATCCCGCTACGAAAAAAACGAGCGGGCAATATTTTGTTACATCCTTAACAGGCCTGAGCGCAGGTGCCTCTACGCAAACGATCACCTATAACGCCGGCCCCGGTGCTACGGGACTTGGCTTCTGGACCGCTACCCTGCGTATACCCGCCAATAGCTGCGGTACCTCAGAGTTTGGCAACAGCATAGCCATGAGCTTACAGGGCCCTGCCTGTGTAAACAATGGCATTCTTGCATGGTACCGTGCGGACCAGGCGGTGAATGGCGTGAACTGGGGCGATATCTCCGGTAATGCCAATCATATGACAGTTATTGGCGACCCCGATAATACCACCGGTATGGTGAACTTTAACCCCGCCATTTATTATGATGGCAATGATGCTCACCTGGTACCGGCTGCAGCCGGCGTAACAGGCGCTTATACCATGGGTGGTATGGGGCGGCTGGAAGGCACGCAGAACGGCCGTGTGTTTAACAGCTCAACCGGTAACAAATTATTCGGCTGGCACGCCGGCTTTGAGAACCGCTTATATATGGAAGCATGGCTGAATACCGGGAATGCCATCACCGCAAACAGTAGGCTGTATACCCTGGAAAGGGCCGCAACCGGCAGTTATGAATTCAAGGGGAACGGTGCATCTGTAAAAACAGGTGCGGCTTCCGATGCAAGCGTGTGGACGCTGGATGTAGGCGGAGCTACTTACGGGGAATATTCCAAAGTATTTATACCCGAAGTATTTATTTATAACCGGGACCTTACCGCGGCAGAAATACAGCGCATTGAATCGTACATGGGCCTGAAATATGGGATCACGCTCAATAACGGCGCAACAGATTATATTACCAGCGATGGTACTGTGCAGATGTGGACGGCCGCATCCAACACCGGTTTCGGTAAGCGTATCACTGGTATTGGCCGTGATGATTGCAGCATGTTAAACCAGAAGCAGTCATTGAGCCAGGATACCGGTATTGTAACCCTTGCATTGGGAAATACAATTGCCGTTTCAAATGCAGCCAATACCAATACCATCGCCCAGAATAAAACCTTTTTGGTTTTTAGTGATGATAACGGCACTACCAATTATTTTACGGCAATAACCGGCACAAATGTAACGCATCGTATGGGCCGCGTCTGGAAGGTGCAGAAAACTGCCACCTGGAATAATAGCCAGCAGGTAACGCTGCAGCTGGATGGCGGTTCGGAGAATAATTACCTGCTCATTAGCACCGACGCTGCTTTTGGAACCCTTGCCCGTGAGTTGAAATTGAGCAGTAATGGTACAGTTACCCTGTCCAGTGCCGACCTGACTGACGGTGCCTTCTTTACTTTCGGCAAGCAGCAACGGTTCCCCGGCGGAGTGGCTGCCAATTTGCAGGCATGGGTGAAGGCCGATGCAGGTATCACAGCTGTTGGCGGTAACGTTAGCAAATGGACCGATCAGGCCGTGCAAAGAGAATGGCCGAAAGCTTTTCCTGCTGTTGCGCTTCCCTGGCAGGCGAATGCCGTTAACTATAACCCGGCTGTTAACTTCGCCAGCAACAACTATTTTACGATACCCACTATTACAAGCGCATTTACAGCAGGAGAGATCTTCTCTGTGCAGTTCTCTAACCTGGCCGCTGCTTCCACCACTGCCAGCTTTCCCTGGGAGTTCGGTGGAGATCCCAGCACACTTACAGACCAGTTCTACCATTATAGTAACGGTAGCCACTATACGCACTTTGGCACCAATTCACGGCCGGGATTCCCGCTGGGCGGCATCAATATGCAACGGGCACACATATTAAATAACTGGAGTGCACCCGGCAACTGGTCGCTCAACTTCGATGGCAAAACAATAGGCAGCAGCACTGCTTTCCCGGTTACTTTCAGCAGGGGAGCAGCCATAAACAGTGCTATTGGCGCCGGGCATAATTCCATCTTCAACGGCAACATTTCCGAGGTGATACTCTATAACAGGCAGCTGACCGATCCTGAACGCATACAGGTGAACAGCTACCTGGCCCTGAAGTACGGCATGACCCTGAAGAATACCGCAGGTAATCCGGCCGACTATATAGCCAGTAACGGCAGCACCAGGATGTGGACCGCCTCCAAGAACACCGGCTACGGCGCGCGCATTACCGGCATTGGCAGGGATGATAACGGCACCTTGTTCCAGAAGCAAAGCCGCTCGCAGCTTGACGGAGCCGTTTTGGCCATTGCCGCGGGCACTGGTTTTGCCAACTCCAACGCAGAGAACCTCAGTACCATTAGCAATGACCGCTCTTTCTTTACCTTCAGCGATAACGGCGGGGCAGTTACCTATACACAGCCTGTTTCAGGACTGGGCAATGTTACCCTGCGCCAGGCACGCATCTATAAAGTAGACCGCACTAACTGGGCAAAAAGTAACATCCGGTTTGCACTAACAGGAGGTGATAGTACGAACTATCTGCTGGTGAGCAGCGATGAAACTTTCGGAGCAGGCGACCAGGTTTACCAGCTGGAAGCAGGCGGGCAGGTGACTATTGACAGCGATCTGCTGCCGGACGGTGCATATTTTACTTTTGGTAATACACAACGCGGTCCGGCAGGCGTAATAGCCGGTCTGGAAGTATGGACCCGCGGGGATTCCGGCGTTGTTGGTACAGCTGCCAATGTAACACAATGGATAGATCAGGCTCCTTCCGGCCGTATATGGCCAAAGTCTAATGGCAATGCAGTGCCTTTGAACCTGGTTGATTTTAACTTCAACCCCGGGCTTGGTTTCAGAGGCGCAAGCTATTTTACCCTGCCGCAGTTTGCACAGGCATTTACTGCCGCTGAAATATTTTCCGTTCAGATCCAAACGCAGCCTAACAGCGCTACCGGCCAGGGATTCCCATGGGAGTTCGGCGGCAGCTACAGCGCCGGCGCTGAGTATGCATGGGCTAACAGCCATTATACCTATTTTGGTTCGTCCAATGCCCGCAGGAATTTTGTGATTCCAACAACGGTAGACGGACGTAACCCCCACCTGCTCAATACCTGGAGCGCGCCTAACGACTGGGCCGCCGGTTTTGACGGCAAGGTGCTGTTAACGTCGAATGTTAACACGGTTAGCCTGAGCTCAGTGCCATTAACCAACTATATAGGCGCCGGCCATAATACTGTTTTCTATGGTGATATATCGGAAGTGATCCTGTATTCCCGTAAGCTGAGCAGCATAGAACGTCAGCAGGTGCAATCCTACCTGGCATTGAAATACGGGCTTACACTTGGCATAGGCACGCCTGTTGATTACCTGGCCAGCGATGGCAGCACCAAAATGTGGCAGGCTGCCGCCGGCGGTAGCTACGCCCAGCACATCACTGGCATTGGCCGTGACGATAGGGGCATGCTGTATCAGAAACAATCTGTCAGCGCAGATACCGGTATGGTTACCATCGCTGTGGGTGCAACGATAGCCGCTTCCAATAAGGCGAATACAACGGCTGTCACCAATGATCTTTCCTTCTTTACTTTTGGTGATGATGGCGGGGCTACCACCTATCTTACCCCGGTTACGGGTATTACCAGCGTTAACAACCGTATGGCCCGCATTTTCAAAGCCCAGAAAACAAACTGGGTTGATCAGAATATTACGTTCAAGTTATCCGGCGGCAATGCAGAAACCTACCTGCTGGTGAGTACGGATGCAAGCTTTGGCGCGGGTGATGCTGCTTATGTATTAAAGGCAGACAGCACCGTAACCATTAATAGCAGCTTATTAAGCAATGGTGCTTACTTTACATTTGCCAGGGCCATAAAAGGACCCAATGGCGTAAAGGACGGCATTTCATTCTGGTTGCGTGCGGATGATGGTAAGTCTAACGGCGGTGTGTGGAGCGACTACAGTAACTTCGGCAATGATGCTTCACAGAATGTAGTAAGCGGCCAGCCTACTACAGATGCACGTGGACTGAACTTCAACTATAGCTTCCAGTTCGATGGTACGGACGACTTTTTGGATATTAATACTACCCGCATAGACCCTGCTACATCTACCGTTTTTGCTGTTGGCAGTGGTTTAGGGGATATTCTTGGTTCCGGCGCAGTGGGCTCTGCTCAAGGAATGGAATTCCGGACTATTACAGGCAACAAAGTACAGTACCTCGAGAATGCCGCATCAGTTGTAGCGGTAACCGGCCTAAACACAATCCAGCCTAGTAAACCCTATATTTTCAGTGCCACCCAGGTAAATAACACTCCCAATGGTGTACGCATCTTTGAAAACTATAAGCTCGATAACCAGGGTACCATCAATTTAACGCCACTCACTGACAATTTAATTTCTATAGGCTCCCGTACGATGGCTGCCCGCGCGCTTTACTGGACAGGCAGCATGGGAGAGGTGATCGCCTATAACCGCGTGCTGTCGGATGCAGAACGCCAGTCAGTAGAATCATACCTAGGTCTTAAATACGGTATTACGTTGAACGATGGCGCCACCAATTACCTGGCTGCAGATGGCTCAACTTACTGGACGGCAAATACGACCTATAAATATCGTATTACCGGTATTGGCCGTGATGATGCAACCAATCTGAATACCAGGCAGTCACTGAGCGTTGATACCGGTTTCATTACCATCGCGCTCGGCAGCAACATTGCCCTTACCAATGAACAGAATACCAATACTATTACCAACGATAAATCATTCTTTGTTTTCGCAGACAATGGGCTGTCCGGTACATCTTACGCAAATAATGTAAGCGGTACCAACGTTACCCGCCGCCTGCCACGCGTTTGGAAGGTGAATAAGACCAACTGGGCGGATCAGAATATTACTCTGAAAGCCAATGCAACCGGCACGAATGTATATATGCTGATCAGCACTGATCCAACCTTTGCTACGATCACGCAGGAGCTGCCCCTGAATGCGGATAAGACCATTACATTGAACAGCAGCCTGCTGCCCCACAACATCTACTTTACTTTTGGCGCCCCTGTTAAATATCCGGGCGGTGTAAGCAGCGGTACGCTGGTATGGCTGCGTGCAGATATAGGCACATCAGCCACAGCGGACAATACGCCTGTAAGCGCCTGGAACGACTACAGCCCCAACATGAATAATGTGTTGCAGGCTACGCCGGCCAATCAACCATTGTATCTCAATAATGCCACCAGTAACCTGAACTTTAACCCTGTGGTAAGGTTTAATGGTGCTCCTAATGCGATGACGGGTAACTCTATGCTGAAGACCGGCACTTACAACGGCGCGGCAGCTTTCTTTGTGGGCAACCAGGCAGCTGCCTTGGCAACGGTTATTTACACGGAACCCACCGGTGTAGGTACCCAGTTTACGCTGCATGCTACCTGGTCTGATAATATTGTATACTGGGATGCTCCATATACCAGTAACCGCCTTACCTATAATACGGGCGGCATCAATAATCAAACAATCCTCTGGACAACCACCAGCGACATTAGCCTTGCAGCCAATAAGCAGGCCATCTACAAGAATGGCTTAAGCGTGGCTACAGGTAATAATACCAGCACCTTTACCGGTAACAACAGCCCCTTCCAGCTGGGTTATAATGCCGGTAACTCCTATAACGGCCGCATGGGTGACCTGATCGTGTATGCAAATGCGCTGACGCCTATAGAGCAGCAGCGTGTAAATACATATCTCGCCATCAAGTACGGCATTACCCTGAACAACGGCGCTTCTGATTACCTGGCCACCAACGGCACTACCAAAGTATGGGATGCCGCTGCCAACAGCGCTTATAAGAATAACATTGCCGGCATAGGCCGTGACGATGCGGAAGACCTGCAGCAAAAGCAGAGCCGCAGCATTAATCCCGGTATGCAGCTGGCCATTGGCCTGGGCAGCCTTGCCGAAACAAATGCGGGCAATACTAATGCCTTCGCCGCAGACAGAACATACATGCTGTGGAGCGACGATGGTGCCAGCACATTGTTTAAAACAGCCATTACAGGCAATCCTGCCGTGAACTACCGCATGACCCGTATCTGGAAAGTGCAGGAAACAGCTACCGTAGGTAATGTGCAGATTGCAGTACCCTATGATGCCCTTCCCAACGCAAATGGAACCTTCCTCATTATAAGTAACGATGCAACCTTTGACGGAACAGAC
The DNA here is from genome assembly GCF_900109685.1 of Chitinophaga rupis. Taxonomy (GTDB): domain Bacteria; phylum Bacteroidota; class Bacteroidia; order Chitinophagales; family Chitinophagaceae; genus Chitinophaga; species Chitinophaga rupis. Next base: position 238,232 of record NZ_FOBB01000008.1, read on the forward strand.
CAGTTCCTCCCATTAACCGAAATAACCCTGAATGGAGTGAAACACTATGCCGCCACAGTTGATGTGGTTAACGGACAGTACTTCAGCTTTGCGTCTTCTATCAAGGCGCCCGGCGGCGTAGTGGGTACTTCACTCTGGCTGCGTGCAGATGCAGGTACTTCCAGTACTACGGATAATACGGCTATCAGCGGCTGGACTGATTACGCTTCTGAGTTGAATAACGCCACACAAACAACCGTTCCTGCCAGCCAGCCCTTGTACCTGAACAACACTGCCAACAATGTTAACTTTAACCCGGTAGTGAAATTTGACGGTGCAGATTATCTGAACCTGGATATTACCAAGCTGCCGATGGGCACCGCTGCCAGAACATTCTTTGGCTCCGGTAGCTTAACCGGCACCGCTGGCGGCAATAAATTTATTCTCGGGTATGGCAGTGGAACTACCAATCAGGGTACCGGTATTGCCGTTGTAAACGGAACTGGGACCGCCGATTTTGTGGGATGGAGCAATGATGTGCTAAGCCCTGCCGGCAACTGGCAACCGGGTGTATTTAATGAAATGGCTGGTATATGGGCGGGCAATGGCGGAAACGCCACCCTGTACAGCAAGATGAAGGTTTTAGGCGGGCCAGTGGCAAAAGCATGGAATACAACCAGTGGCGGCGCACGCATAGGCAACGCTCCCTGGGATAATGCCCAGTCATGGACTGGTGTACTAGGTGATGTTATCGTATATCCCACTGCGTTAACCGCCACTGAGCTGCAGCGTGTGTCTACTTACCTGGCTGTTAAGTACGGCTATACAATAGATCAGACCTCTGCTACCGACTACCTGGCCACTGACGCCACTAAAGTATGGGATGCTACCGCTAACACTGCCTATAAGAACAACATCACAGGTATAGGCCGCGATGATGTGGAAGGTCTAGCACAGAAGCAATCCAGCAGTATCAATACAGGCTTCCAGCCCATAGTGGGCCTGGGCGCTATTGCAAAAGATAACCTTTCAAACGCTAATAACTTTACTGCAGATAAAACATACCTGGTATGGGGTGATGATGGTGCATCCACCGGCTTTGCCACTGCCATGACAGGAATACCGGGTGTTACCGCCCGCATGACCCGTATATGGAAAGTACAGGAAACCGGTACGGTAGGTAATGTGCAGATAGCCATTCCTGCTACCGCCGTATCCTCCAGCGTTTCATCGCCTCAGCTGGTGGTAAGCAATGATGCAACCATTGATGGCAGCGACCAGTATAGCGCGCTTTCATTGACCACTATAGATGGTGTGGACTACTACGCCGCTACCATTGACCTGAACAACGGCCAGTACTTCACCTTTGCTGCGCTGGTAACAGCGCCGGGCGGCGTGCTGGGTGACGTATTGTGGGTAAAAGCAGATGCCGGCGTACAGGTAGATGGCAGTAACCAGGTAGAACAGTGGATAGACCAGAGCGGCAGCAACAATACGGTTACAGAGCTGCGCGCTGCTGCTATCACTCATACAGATCCTATTACGCCTACAGCGGCCATTGTACAGGTGCCAAACGCTATTAACTTCAACCCCTCCCTTGATTTTGCGGGAACCGCAGGCAGATCGCTGAAAGGTAATGCCGTTGCTGACTGGAACGCTACGCCAACAACGCTCTTTAGTGTAAGCGTAGTGGAAGGCCCAATGGGTAATGCCAGTGCCGGATCCTTTGGAGGTGTATTTGACGGGTTGAACGATTGGATATCTGATAGTCCGACGCCTTCAGCGGGAATGGGCCTGAATGCTGGCCCGGCTAATTATCAGCTTGATGGATCTGGCTGTAATCCCGGTGTAAGCACCTCACCGACCACAGGAGTGCCGAGGGCAGTACGTGGTATTTACACAGTATCAGGTAATGGCCTTAATTCTACCCTTGCCGTTAATGGCAGAACAGAAGTGGCCGCCGGTGCAAACTGTCTCGGTTATGCAACGACCTTATTTGAAGTAGGCGGCCGCACATCAGGAGCCGCTGTATATGATGCCCGTATTTTTAACGGTAAGATCCCTGAAGTGATCGTTTACAGATCCGCGCTTTCAGCAACAGAAAACAACCGTGTAGAATCCTATCTCAGCATCAAATACGGCCTGACGCTTGATCAGACCACCGCCACTAATTACGTAGCATCAGATGCTTCCATTATGTGGAACGCCGCTGCTAACGGAGCCTATAAGATCAATATAGCCGGTATTGGCCGCGATGATGCTTCTGCCTTGCTGCAAAAGCAATCCCGCAGCGTAAACCCGGGAAGCATACTCACAGTAGGTCTGCGCACCATTGCAGCCACCAATGCGGATAATACCAACACGTTCGCCACTGACAGAAGTTTCTTTATGGTGGCCAGCAACAGCGCGGCTTTAACCGTAACCGGTACAGACCTGCCTGTTGGCAGCTGTATCAGCGAACGCCTTACCCAGGAATGGAAAGCATCGCTCGCCAATTACGATATCAGCACGCATCCCCTGCGCCTGCAGTTTGACCTTACCGGCATCACCGTTACAGGTACTGCGGCTGCGGATTTTTCACTAATGATAGACCAGGATGGGGATGGTAACTTTGCCACCGGCGCTGTTACAGAAATACCAGCATCAGATTTTAGTGCCGGTGTTGTGGGCTTTGATAATATAAACATGCTTACCAACGGCGCAGTGTTCACACTGATCACAAACCATCCTGAACGCACCGCTAACCTGGTGCCGGATGCAACGGTAAGAACAGTGACCGCTACCTGTATTGAAAACGGGACCTTATATTTCATTGATCCGTCTGATCCGAATAAATACGTTGCCAGCATTGCACTGAATGGCAATACCATGGATGTTACCAAGCTTTCTGCCGTAGTTGATGTGAACAGGGATATGAGCGCTGCACTCGGTAAGAACAGCGGTACGGATTATGGTACACAGCTCATGCGCAGGCTGCTGCAGATCACTTACACAGGTGCTGACCTTACACAGAACGCCGGTGTTACACTTCGCCTGTTCTGGAACCCCGTGGAAAGGACCAATGCGGAAACAATGCTTTTCGGTACCCGTGGTGTAACAGGCACTCAGAAGTGGACATGGTTCAAACATACTGGTGATATTACTGCTACCCTGGCAGATCTGGCTCCGCAAGGCCTGGCAAACATCACCGAAATGGTGCCCACCGGCACCGGCCAGCAGGATGGTGTTGATTACGTTGAGTTCAGCGGCATCCAGAATTTCTCTACGTTCGGTGGTGTAACCACAGCCAACCAGATATTGAGTATCCAGAAGGTGCAGGATGGCACAGAAGGCACTCAGAACGGTGCTTTCAGCATCAGCTTACCAACAGGTGTAATGTCCACTGAAGATATCATCGTGAACTATACAGTTACCGGTACAGCAACTAACGGTACGGACTATACTACCCTTACCGGTACCGTAACATTCCCGGCAGGCAGTAATAGCGTGCCCCTGCCTGTTACTATAACGGACGATAACATTATTGAAGCGGCAGAAGGGGTAACCGTTACGCTGAACACAGCTACAGGTAATACCAGCAGCAACGCCTATACGATCGGTACAGCGAATAATGCTGCCGTAGTAATTAATGATAATGACAGCAACGATCCTGCTAAAACAGTGATAGCCGTAGCTAATGGCAGCGATGCTATAGAAGCGGGCAGCAGCGGTGGTTTTAATATTAGTCTGCCAGCAGGGGTTACCGCGTCTGAAGACATTACGGTGAACTATTCCGTTACCGGTACTGCCACACCGGGATCGGATTATGGCGCCCTGAGCGGATCCGTGGTAATTCCTGCCGGACAGAATGGAGTAGTGGTGCCTGTAATACCGGTAGACGATCAGCTGATCGAGAATACAGAAACCGTTGTATTAACGGTAACAGGCGGCAGCTCAACCAGCTTTACCTTCACGTCAAGCACTACTAGCGGTAATGCCACCGTGAACATAACAGATGATGATAACAACCCGGCTAACCGTATACTGAGCATCACCAAAACGGCGGACGGCGCAGAACCGGCCACCGGAGCTGCATTCAGTATCAGCCTGCCTGCAGGTGTTATACCTTCGGAAGCCATCACGGTGAATTATAATATTGCAGGTACAGCCACAGGTGGCACTGATTATACGGCATTAAGCGGCACGGTTACCATACCTGCCGGCCAGAATAGTATATCCGTTCCTGTTACTGTTACCGATGACCAGATCATTGAAACAGCAGAAACGGTATTATTAACAGTAACCGGTGGTACATCTGCCAGCTTTACCTATACTGCCAGCACCACTAACGGCAGCGCTTCGGCCAGTATAGCGGATAATGATAACACGGCAGCCAATCGTGTATTGAGCGTGGCAAAAACCACCGATGCAGCAGAACCGGGCACCAATGGCGCCTTCAGCATCAGCCTGCCCACAGGTATTACTGCAGCAGAACCAATTACAGTTACCTATACCGCAAGCGGTACAGCTGCCAGTGGCACGGATTATACAGCGTTAAGCGGCACAGTAACCATACCGGCAGGCCAGAACAGTGTATCCGTACCAGTAACTATACTGAACGACCAGATCATAGAGAACACGGAAACAGTGATCCTAACAGCCACAGGTGGCGCTTCCACCAGCTTTACGTTCACTGTCAGCAGTACCGGCACAAGTGCTGCGGTAAATATTGCGGATGATGATAACACCGCCGCTAACCGCGTATTAAGCGTGAGCAACACCAGCGACGCAGCAGAACCATCTACCAATGGTGCATTTGCTATCAGCCTGCCCGCAGGTTTCACTTCTTCTGAACCTATTACCGTAACTTATACGACAGGCGGTACAGCTACAAACGGCACTGATTATGCTAACCTGACCGGTACGGTAGTAATACCTGCAGGCCAGAACAGTGTAACGGTGCCGGTAGCTGTCACCGATGACCAGCTGCTGGAAAACACGGAAACGGTGATCTTAACAGCCACAGGTGGCGTTTCCACCAGCTTTACGTTCACGGCCAGTACTACCAATGGTAATGCAACCGTAAATATTACGGATGATGACAACACACCGGCCAATCGTGTGCTCAGCATCACCAAAACGGCGGATGGCGCAGAACCATCTACCAACGGAGGGTTCAGCATTAGCCTGCCCACTGGTATCACTGCTTCAGAACCGGTTACAATTTCCTATACTATTGGCGGTACATCTACTAACGGTACAGACTACGCTACCCTGAGCGGTACGGTAACCTTACCGGCCGGCCAGAACAGCGTAGCCGTTCCGGTTACTGTTACCAACGACCAGGTAATAGAGAATACAGAAACAGTAGTACTGACAGTTACCGGTGGTACCAGCACAAGCTTTACTTATACTGCCAGCACTACCAGTGGCAGCGCTTCTGCAAATATTGCAGATGACGATAATACCGCGGCTAACCGTGTGCTAAGCGTAAGCAACACCGCTAATGCAGCAGAACCGGCTACCAATGGCGCCTTCAGCATCAGCCTGCCAACAGGCGTAACAGCCGCTGAGAACATTACGGTGAATTATACAGTGGCCGGTACAGCCACCAGTGGAACAGATTATACCGCCCTGGGTGCTACGGTAACCATACCTGCCGGCCAGAATAGTGTAGCCGTGCCAGTGGCTGTTACAGATGATCAGATCATTGAACCGGCAGAGACAGTTATAATGACGATTACCGGCGGAACCGCTGCCAGCTTCAGCTTTACAGCCTCTGCAACAGGTAAGACCGCTACAGTGAACATTGCGGATAATGATAATACCCCGGCCAATCTCAGGGCAATAGTTACAACTGCGCGTGACGGGGCAGAAGGCGGCTCTACATTCAGGTTCAACTTCCAGCTTCCGGCAGGGATCAGCTCTTCTGAAACAGTTACCATAAATTATACAATAGGCGGTACAGCGGTATTTAATAGCGACTATACGAATTCCGTTGGGCCAAAATTCACGGGAACAATCACGCTTCCACCGGGATCAGGCGCCGCTTTAATCGGTACTGTGGTAGATGACCCGATCATTGAAGGCAACGAAACAGTGGTGATCACCATTACCGGCGCCTCTTCACCCAGCTATACCTTTACCCCGGATCCTGTTCAGGGCAGTGCTACTGCAAACATTGCTGATAATGACGACATACCGGCCAATCGTGTGCTCAGCATTACCAAAGCCGGCGACGCAGCCGAACCGGCAACAAACAATCTTTTCAATATTAACCTGCCTGCAGGAGTAACAATGTCCGAGCCTGTAACAGTGAATTATACTGTAAGCGGCACGGCCACCGCCGGAACGGATTACGCTAACCTTAGCGGCACCGTTACCATTCCTGCCGGTGCAAATGGTACCACACTGCCGGTAAATGTGATTGATGATAAATTCATCGAGAATACGGAAACAGTCGTGGTAACTATTACCGGTGGCACTTCCCCCAGCTTCACTTTCACTGCCAGTACAACAGATGGCGATGAAACAATGAATATTGCGGATGATGATAATACTGCAGCCAATCGTGTGCTTAGTATCCAGAAGCTGACCGATGTGGAAGAACCGGCTACCAACGGCGCCTTCCGGATCAGTCTTCCGTCGCTGATCAGGTCATCCGAACCCGTTACTGTGAATTACACCGTAACCGGTACCGGTACTAACGGAACAGACTATACGACACTTACCGGATCTGTGGTTTTACCTGCCGGCCAGAATAGCGTATTAATATCAGCAGACGTAATAGATGACCAGATCATAGAGGGTACAGAAACCGTAATAGCCACCCTCACTGGCGGCACTTCTACCAGCTTTGCCTTTACGGCCAGCACTACAAATGGCAGCGCTACGGCCAATATCCTGGATGATGATAACATAGCCGCTAACCAGGTGCTTAGCGTAAGCAACGGCGGTGATGCAGCAGAACCGGGCACCAATGGCGCCTTTACCATTAGCCTGCCTGCAGGTTATACCGTAGCACAACCGGTTACCATTAGCTATACTATAGCAGGTACTGCCACCAGCGGCACAGATTATACTGCGCTCAGCGGCACGGTAGTATTACCGGCTGGTCAGAACAGTGTGAATGTACCGGTAGCCGTGATCAATGATGCATTGGTAGAAAATACAGAAACAGTAGTACTCACACTTACCGGCGGCGCCTCTACAGACTTTACGTTCACGGCCAGCACTACCAACAGCAGCGCTACGGTGAATATTACCGATGATGAGAATACGCCGGCTAACCGTGTGCTGAGTGTTACCAATACCGGCAACGCAGCAGAACCGGGCACTAACGGCAGCTTCACTATCAGCCTGCCAACAGGTGTAACACCGTCAGAAGATGTAACCGTAACTTATACCATTAGCGGTACAGCCACCGCGGTGAACGACTATACGGCATTAAGCGGTACAGCCACCATCCCGGCTGGTCAGAATAGTGTAGTGGTGCCGGTAACGGTTGCCAATGACCAGATCATAGAAGGTACAGAAACCGTGATCCTCACCGTAAGCAGCGGCGCTTCTGCCAGCTTCACCTATACGGCCAGTACCACCAATGCCAGTGCTGCTGTAAACATAGCAGACGATGATAATACCGCCGCCAACCAGGTGCTTGCGGTCACTAAAACAGCGGATGCAGCCGAACCAGGTACCAGCGGCAGCTTTGCCGTAAGTCTGCCCACCGGCATTACTGCTGCGAGGGATATACAGGTAACCTACAGCGTTGGCGCCGGTACAGCCACACCTGGCACTGATTACCGTGCCATCACCGGTACAGTAACTATACCGGCAGGAGCAAACAGCGTGAGCATTCCTGTGGCTGTTATAGACAATACCGTAATAGAGCCTACCGAAACCGTGATCCTCAACATCAGCGGTGGCACTGATACGCAGCTCAGCTATACCGTAGCTTCCGGCGGCGGCAGCGCCACCGTGAACATCGCGGATGATGACCAGGTAGCCAATAGTAATATTGTGCTGCTTACAAAAGTATCCGACGCTATAGAAGGCGGCACCAACGGCCAGTACAGGATCTCCCTGCCGCCGGGTGTCACCAGCTCCGAAGACGTGGTAATTACTTTCAACACAACAGGCACTGCTACCACCACAACCGATTATGTCTTACTGGGTCTGTCCTCCGGTAATATCGTTATCCCTGCAGGGGCCAATGAAGTGTACATTGATGTTGATGCCGGTAATGACGGCATCATAGAAGGCCCTGAAACCGTGGTGCTTAACCTCACAGGTGCTGCTTCTTCCAGTTATCCGTTCACAATAGACCCCTCAGGCAATGGGGCGGTGGTGAACATTGTGGATGCCAATGCTGCAAGCAGTACCCCATTACAGGTGATCACCGGCACCAATGCAGCAGAACCGGCCACCAACGGTACCTTTACCGTGAAGCTGGCAGGCGTTGCCACATCAGCATGGCCCATTACGGTAGGGTATCGTGTGTCCGGTACCGCCGTTTCCGGCGTTGACTACACGGGCATCGGTAATGTCGTGGTCCCGGCAAACACCAACAGCGTAACCATTAACCTCGATGTGCTGGATGACCAGATCATTGAGCCTACAGAAACAATGACGTTCACGCTGCTGTCCGGCAGCGCCACAGATGGCGGTGGTAACGCCTACATCTTCCCGCCGGACCCGGCTAACAGTAACATTACCGTGAACATTGCGGATAATGACGCCACTGCCGCCAACCAGGTGCTGGCCGTAGTGAAAACTACCGATGCAGCTGAACCAGGCACCCCGGGTACTTACACCGTGAGCCTGCCCGCCGGTTATACTTCCAGCGCTAATCTTACGCTTTCATATACCATGAGCGGCACTGCTACCCGCAATACCGACTATACGATCTCCACGATCACACTGCCGGCTAACTCCAACAGTGTAACGCTGCCATTAAACGTAATAGATGATAAGATCATTGAGAATACGGAAACGGCTATACTCAACCTCACGGGTGGTACCGATGGTAACAGCTTTACCTACAGCGCCGCCCCAGGTAGTAATACTGCAACACTGAATATTGCAGATAATGATAATACCGCCGCTAATAAGGTACTGCTGGTAACCAATACGGCAGATGCTGCCGAACCGGCCACCAATGGCGCCTTCAGTATCAGCCTGCCTGCGGGTTATACATCGGCAGAACCGGTTACCGTGAACTATACCGTAGCAGGCACCGCCACTAGCGGCACAGATTACACGGCACTCAGCGGAACAGTAGTGTTACCTGCCGGTGCAAATAGTGTAAGTGTGCCCGTAACCGTAATAAACGACAACCTGATAGAAAATACGGAAACCGTAGCGCTCACCCTCACCGGTGGTACATCTGCCAGCTTTACATTTACACCGGCTGCCGGCAACGACAATGCCATTGTAAATATCACAGATGATGAAAACACCCCGGCTAACCTGGTGCTGGCCATAGATCCCGTAACCAACGGAGCAGAAGGTGGTGCGAATGCTGATTTCAGGGCCTACCTGGCAACAGGCGTTGCCACTGCCGAAGCCATTACGGTGAATTATACCATTAGCGGTACGGCAATTAACGGCACAGATTATATTACCCTTAGCGGTACAGCAACGATCCCTGCGGGAGCGGGCAGCGTGATCATAAACGCAGCACCCATAGATGACCAGATCATAGAAGGTACGGAAACCGTAGCGCTCACCGTTACCGGCGGCGCCTCCAGCAGCTTTACCTTCACCGCCAGTACTACGAATGCCAGCGCTACACGCAATATTGCAGATAATGACAACACCGCCGCTAACCAGGTGCTCAGCATTGCTAAAACAGCCGATGCAGCAGAACCGGGTACCAACGGCACCTTCCATATTAACCTGCCTGCAGGTATCACCGCAGCAGAGCCAATTACGGTAAATTATACAATCACAGGTACAGCCATCAACGGCACGGATTATACCACCCTGACTGGTACAGTGCTGATACCTGCGGGCCGGAACGGTGTGAACGTAACAGTACCTGTACTGGACGATGATATCATAGAAAATACCGAAACAGTGATCTTAACGCTGACCGGCGGCGCCAGCACCAGCTTTACGTTCACTGCCAGCAGCACCAATGGTACCGCTACGGTAAATATTGCAGATGACGATAATACTCCGGCTAACAAGGTACTGAGCGTGGTAAGGACCACAGATGGTGCAGAACCGTCTGCTAATGGCGCCTTTACCATTAGCTTACCGGCAGGTGTAACAGCAGCAGAGCCCATTACGGTGAATTATACCATAGGCGGCAGCGCTGTTAACGGAACAGATTACGCAAACCTGGGCGGAACCGTTGTGATACCGGCAGGACAAAACAGTATAACCGTACCCGTAACTGTTACCGATGACCAGATCATTGAGGGCACAGAAACAGTGGTACTGACCCTTACCGGCGGCGCCAGCACCAGCTTTACATTTACAGCCAGCACTACCAGCGGCAATGCAACCGTAAATATTGCAGATGATGATAATACGCCGGCCAACCTGGTGCTGAATGTGGCCAAAACGGCCGATGCTGCGGAACCGGGCACTAATGGTACATTTACCATCAGCCTGCCGGCAGGCGTTATAGCAGCCGAAGATATTACGGTGAACTATACCGTATCCGGCACAGCCACCAGTGGAACAGATTATACGTCTATCGGCAGCTCCGTTGTATTACCGGCAGGTCAGAACAGTGTAACCGTACCGGTTACTGTAACAGATGACCAGATCATTGAAAATACAGAAACCGTAATAATAAGCCTTAGCGGCGGTACCTCCACCAGCCTCACGTTAACGGCCAGCGCTGCCAATGGCAACGCCGCAATGGATATTGCAGATAACGATAATACGCCGGCCAACCTGGTGCTGAGCATTGCCAACACCGGCGATGCCGCAGAACCGGCAACGGATGGCAGCTTTAGTATCAGCCTGCCTGCAGGCATTACCGCAGCTGAAAGCATTACGGTGAATTATACCGTAACAGGTACTGCCATCAGCGGTACCGACTATACGCCGCTGAGCAGCTCCGTAACAATACCGGCCGGCCAGAATAGTGTGGCCCTGCCGGTTATCGTAACGGATGATAAGCTGATCGAGAACACAGAAACAGTAATAACCACGCTCACCGGTGGCGCCAGCGCCAGCTTTACGCTTACGGCCAGCGCTACCAGTGGCAATGCTACCGTAAATATTACAGATGATGATAACACGGCAGCTAACCGCGTGCTGAGTGTCGTGAAAACAGGCGACGGTGCAGAACCAGGTACCAACGGCACATTCAGCGTTAGCCTTCCGGCCGGTATTACTGCCGCTGAAGATATTACCGTGACTTACACTACAGGTGGCACCGCTGCCAGTGGTACAGACTATACTGCCCTCAGTGGTACAGTAGTAATACCAGCAGGTCAGAACAGCGTGGCCATACCCGTGCCTGTGCTGGATGATCAGCTGATAGAAAGCACGGAAACCGTAACGCTCACCCTCACAGCCGGCGCCAGCACCAGCTTTGCATTCACTGCCAGCAGCACCAGTGGTAATGCTAGGGTGAATATTGCAGACAATGACAATACCGCTGCTAACCGTGTGCTAAGCGTAGTGAAAACAACCGATGCCGCAGAACCGGCTGCCAATGGTACCTTCACCATTAGCCTGCCTGCAGGTATCACAGCCGCTGAAAACGTAACAATAACTTATACAGCCGCAGGCACAGCCACCAGTGGCGCTGATTACACCGCATTGAGCGGATCAGTAGTGTTACCGGCGGGCCAGCATAGTGTAACCGTTACCGTACCGGTGCTGGACGACCAGATCATAGAAAACACCGAAACAGTGGTATTAACCCTTACCGGTGGCGCATCTGCCAGCTTTGCATTCACTGCCAGCACTACCAGCGGTAATGCTACGGTAAATATTACGGATGATGATAACACCGCGGCTAACCTGGTATTAAGTATTGCCAAAACAACCGATGGGGCAGAACCGGCTACCAATGGCGCCTTTAACGTAAGCCTGCCCGCCGGTATCACGGCAGCAGAAGCCATTACCGTAAATTATACGGTAAGTGGTACAGCCACAGGTGGCGCCGATTACACTACCTTAAGCGGTACGGTGGTAATACCTGCCGGCCAGAATGGTGTAGCAATACCGGTAACAGTAACGAACGATCAGATCATTGAAAATACAGAAACGGTTATAGCAACCGTTTCGGGGGGATCTTCTGCCAGCTTTACGCTTACGGCAAGCACTACCAGTGGCAATGCAACGGTAAATATTACCGACGATGATAATACCGCGGCTAACCTGGTATTAAGCGTAAACAATGCAGGTGATGCTGCAGAACCGGGTACAAACGGCGCCTTCAGCATCGCCCTGCCTGGTGGGGTAACAGCATCTGAAGATATTACCGTGAATTATACCATCAGCGGCACAGCGGTGAATGGTACTGATTATGCCACCTTGAATGGCTCCGTAGTAATACCGGCCGGCCAGAATAGTATAACCGTACCGGTTACTGTGATCAATGACCAGCTCATTGAAAATACCGAAACCGTGATCATGACGCTGACCGGTGGCACTAGCACCAGCTTTACACTTACCCCCAGCGCCACTAACGGTAATGCCACGGTGAACATTACAGATGATGAGAGCACACCTGCTAACCTGGTGCTGAGCGTTGTAAAAACACTGGATGCCACAGAACCGGGTACCAATGGTGCCTTTACGGTTAGCCTGCCTGCAGGTGTTATTAGCGCAGAGGACATTACTGTGAACTACACCATTAGTGGCACGGCCATTGGCGGCACTGACTATACCACCCTGGGTGGTACTATTACCATCCCTGCCGGGCAGAATAGTGTGAGCGTTCCCGTAGCAGTGATCAATGATCAGGTTATTGAACCTGCTGAAACCGTGATCCTGACTCTTACCGGTGGTACATCAGCCAGCTTTACATTCACGGCCAGCACCACCAATGGTAATGCTACGGTGAATATTGCAGATGATGATAACACAGCGGCCAACCGTGTGCTGAGTGTTGCCAAAACAACTGATGGGGCAGAACCGGGTACCAATGGCGCATTTAACATTAGTTTGCCCGCGGGCGTAACAGCATCTGAAGACATTACAGTGAATTACGCGGTAACTGGTACCGCAGCAAACGGTGTGGATTATACTACCCTGAGTGGTACAGTAGTAATACCGGCGGGACAGAACAGCGTTGCCGTACCGGTAACTGTTACCAACGACCAGATCATAGAAGCCACAGAAACAGTGGTGCTCACAGTCACCAACGGTACATCTGCCAGCTTTGTATTCACTGCCAGCAGCACCAATGGTAACGCCACCGTGAATATTGCAGATGACGATGCCATACCGGCTAACATGGTACTCAGCGTAACAAAAACAGCTGATGGAAGCGAGCCAGGCACCAATGGTACATTTACGATCAGCTTACCTGCCGGTATAACGGTAGCAAATAATCTTACCGTAAACTATACCATCAGCGGTAGCGCCACAGCCGGTGCAGACTACAGCACCCTGGGCGGTACCGTGGTGATCCCAGCCGGCCAGAATAGTATAACCGTTCCGGTTACCGTACTGGACGATCAGCTCATAGAGCCAACAGAAACGGTGATCCTCACCCTTAACGGCGGTACGGCTGCAACCTTCACCTTTACGGCCAGCGGCACCAATGGTAATGCTACCGTTAATATTACAGATGATGAGAGCACCCCGGCTAACCTGGTGTTGAGTGTAACCAAAACAACCGATGCCGCAGAACCAGGCACCAATGGCGCCTTTAGCATTAGCCTGCCCAATGGTATCATACCGTCTGAAGACATCACGGTAAATTATACCATAGCCGGTACAGCTACCGGCGGCACGGATTATACTGCTATCAGCGGTACGGTCACTATCCCTGCAGGCGCCAACAGCGTAAGCCTACCGGTTATTGTAACAGATGACCAGGTGATAGAGCCAACAGAAACCGTAACCCTGGCGCTCACCGGCGGTACATCTGCTAACTACAGCTATACCGTAAGCGCTGCAAATGGCAATGCCACCGTGAATATTACAGACAACGAAAGCGCCACACCGGCAACCCTGGTGCTGAGCATAACGAAGGACACTGACGGTGCAGAACCGGCTACGAACGGTAGCTTTAATATCAGCCTGCCTGCCGGTATCACTTCATCAGAAAACATTACGGTGAATTATACCATTGCAGGTACCGCTACCGCAGGCACAGATTACACCACCCTGAATGGCACGGTAGTAATACCGGCCGGCCAGAATAGTGTAGGCGTACCGGTTACCGTGATAAACGACCAGGTGATAGAGCAAACAGAAACCGTGATAGCTACCCTCACCGGCGGCACATCAACCAGCTTTACATTTACTCCTGGTACAACGAATGGTAATGCCACCGTGAATATTACGGATGATGAAGCCAGCACACCGGCTAACCTGGTGCTTACTGTAACCAAAGGTGCCGATGGCGCAGAACCGGCCACTAACGGCAGCTTTAACATTAGCCTGCCGGCAGGCATCACTTCATCTGAGGCCATAACCCTGAGCTATACCATTGCAGGTACAGCCACCGCAGGTGCAGACTACACCGCCCTTAGCGGCACAGTAACCATCCCCGCAGGTGCGAACAGTATAAGCATACCGGTAACAGTTATAGATGACCAGGTGATAGAGCAAACCGAAACGGTGATCATGACGCTCACCGGTGGTAGCAGCAGCAGCTTTACATTCACAGCTGCCGGCAATGCTACCGTGAATATCACCGATAATGAAGCCAGCACACCGGCTAACCTGGTGCTCACGGTAACCAAAGGTGCCGACGGTGCAGAACCGTCCACTAACGGTAGCTTTAACATTAGCCTGCCGGCAGGCATCACTTCATCAGAAGCTATTACGGTGAACTATACCATAGCAGGTACGGCTACCGCAGGTGCAGACTATACAGCCCTTACCGGCACCGTAACTATCCCTGCAGGCACAAACAGTGTAAGCATACCTGTAACCGTAATGAGCGACCTGCTGATAGAGCAAACTGAAACGGTGATCATGACACTTACCGGCGGTACCTCCACCAGCTTTACCTTCACCGCCACGGGCAATGCCACGGTGAATATTACAGATGAAAGTAACCCGGCTAACCTGGTGCTGAGTGTAACAAAAACAACCGACGGAGCAGAACCGGCTACCAGCGGCAGCTTTAACATTAGCCTGCCCACCGGTATAATGGCTGCCGAAGCCATCACCGTAAATTATACGGTAAGTGGTACGGCTACAGCCGGCGCAGATTATACCACACTTACCGGCACAGTTGTAATACCAGCAGGTGCTAACAGCATAAGCGTACCGGTAACCGTAACCGACGACCAGGTGATAGAGGGAACCGAAACAGTGATCCTGACGCTGACCGGCGGAGTGTCCACCAGCTTCACCTATACGCCCAGCACTACGAATGGTAATGCTACGGTAAATATTACGGATGATGAGAATATCCCCGCTAACCTGGTGCTGAATGTAACCGGTACCAGTGCGGCAGCAGAACCAGCTACCAATGGCTCCTTTACCATTGGCCTGCCCGCAGGGCTTACTGCAGCTCAGGATATTACGGTTACCTATACCATAGGTGGTACCGCCACCGCTGCTAACGACTATACAGCGCTTACCGGTACCATTGTGATACCGGCTGGCCAGAACAGTGTAACCGTACCGGTTAGTGTGCTGGACGATGACCTGATAGAACCATCAGAAACAGTAACAGCCACTATAACAGGCGGTACTGCCACCGGCTTCACCTTTACGCCGGGCAGCACGAATGTAGCCACGGTAACCATTGCAGATGATGACCATACGAACCTGAACCTGGTAATAAGGGCCAGCAAACCGGATGCAGCAGAACCAGCCACTAATGGCGAATACACCATCAGCCTGGCCAGTGGTAAACGCACGGCAGCACCCATTACCCTCCAATACATGATAAGTGGTACCGCCACGCTGGATGCAGATTACAGGGCCATTACCGGTACCATTACCATCCCGGCAGGTGCGAACAGTGTGAGCATTCCGGTAACCGTGATAGATGACAGCGAGGTGGAACCTGCAGAAACGGTGATAATGATCCTTACAGGCGGTCAGTCTGCCGACTATACTTACACGGCACCGGCTCCAGGCCAGGCCACTGTAACCATCATGGACAATGATAAGCTGGCAGGCGACCTGCTGATCACCAAAGAAGTAGTAGTGCCCGCAGTTGGTCCTTACCGGATGGGACAAGATCTGACCTACCGTATAACGGTAACGAATAAGGGTAACATAGCCGTAACAGGCATAAAAGCAGAAGACCGTTTACCGGTACAGCTGGATGTGCCTACACATACCTCTGCGGAAAGAGGCGTGGTAACAGTAACGCCCAATACCAAGCTGGTAGAATGGAATATAGGCGATCTGCAGCCGGGCAGCACCGTACAAATGACGCTTACCTCCCGTGTAATAGAAGGCGGGCAGCTGATCAACGAAGCATCGGCCTACAGCGCAGACATGCCGGATGCAGATTCTTCCAATAACGTTGCAGCTTCCAGCATAGCGATAGAAGGTACAGACCTGTCATTCCCGAATACGATCACACCCAACGGCGATGGCAAGAACGAAAGGTTCATCATCGGCGGTCTGGAAAAATATCCGGGTTCAGGCCTGTATATCTATAACCGCTGGGGTGGTATGGTGTACCAGTCAAAAGATTACCGCAATGACTGGAACGGCTCGGATCTGAATGAAAGTACATACTACTATATATTGGAAGTGAAGAAGCCGGACGGCATCAGGAAGTATAAAGGCTGGGTAACAATCGTACGGTAAAAGACAACAATATCATCTGCTGATCTAAAAAGTGTTAAAGATGCAAACAGTAATCAGAGCAGGAATAATTGTCTTGCTGTTAAACATAGGATTAAGCGTAAATGCGCAACAGAACATACAGTTCAGCCAGTACGTCTTTAACGGCTTAAGTATAAATCCTGCTTATGCCGGATATAAGGAAGACCTGTATGTGAATGCCGTGTACCGTCATCAGTGGGCCGGCTTTCCCGGCGCGCCGCGTACCGGCGGAGTATCTATAGATGGTATTACAGGTGAAAAAGTAGGGCTTGGGTTACAGATGTTATTTGACAAGCTGGGCCCGCAGGAAGCGCTGTCCTTATATGGCTCTTATTCATACCGCATACCATTGGACGATGAAGGCACACGGCGCTTATGTTTTGGTATAGGCGGCGGCGTTACCCAGTATTCCATAGATGGCAATGCCCTGCGATATACCGACAATGACGATGTAGCCTTGCCACTGGGTAAAAAGAGCGTTTGGGTGCCGGATGCCCGTTTCGGGATCTACTATTACACACCGCGGTTTTATGCCGGGGCTTCTATTATGGACCTGTTTTCGCTGTACACAGATGCTTCCCGCTATTCCTGGAAAGGGAACAATTATTCCACTATCCGGAAAACGCAGCACCTGTATGTTACTACCGGCGCCATGTTTCCCTTATCAGAATACCTGCAGCTAAAACCATCCATATTGGTAAAGGAAGATTTTAAGGGGCCAACAAATGTAGATGTGAATGCATTTCTTCTGATCAATGAAGTACTCTGGATAGGCGCCTCTTACCGCACCGGCGTAAAATTGTGGAATAAAAATAACCTCCCGGGTGATCTGAACCAGCTGGATGCTGCCAGTGCAATGGTGGAATATTATGTTTCAGAGAAGATGCGCATCGGTTATTCCTATGACCTGAACGTGAATAAAATGGCAGGCTACCAGGGCGGCTCCCATGAAATATCCCTGGGATTTTTATTCCCCTCCAAAAAATATACTGTGCAGAACCCCCGATATTTTTAACCACCTTACTTACGTTCTATGATACGTTGCAGTTTAACATTAGCCCTATTAATAGTACTTAGCGCCAGGCTGTATAGCCAGGAACAGAAAAGCGTATTACGGTCGGCAAATGAAGCGTATGCCCGGGAGGAATATGCGGTGGCAGGTGCGCTTTATAAGCGGCTGGCACGTAGCAGGGGAGATAAAATGCCGGTTGACCAGTGGATGAAAATGGCCCACTGTTATCAGGAGATAGGTTATTTTAAGGAAGCAGCTGATTTTTACCAGCATATCATCAACCGGCCGGACCATCCATCCTCCGCATATTTTGCATATGGGGAAGCCCTGCGGCAGCTGGAACAGTATGATTCCGCCAGGCAGCAATATACCCTGTTCTCCACCGGCAATACAGACAGCCTGCAGCTGAAGGCAGTGGCATTGCAAAGCTGCGACAGCGCTGCCGTATGGGCCAGGCATCCTGCTTCCGTACAGCTGAAGGCGTTAAAGGAACTGAATACATCCGGCTCCGACCTGGTAAGCGGTGTGGTTCAACGGGGATTGCTGTTAATGTCAAACGGTTACCGTTCACTGGGGCTGAACGGCGGGGCAGAGGCGCACCCGGCTACGGATAAACGTACGGAACAACCTTATTATAAAGCATACGTTTATAAACAGTATTCACAGGGTAACGCCAATATGTTCCTGGAAGAGCTGGTACCTGCACTTTTAGGTAAGGCCGACTATCATATAGGGCCGGTTTGTTTTAACAGAACCGAAGACACCCTGTATGCCACTATCAATATACAGGGAAAAGATATACCCTACACCGGCAAAGGTCCTGTTAATGGTATCAGGCGCCTGCAGATCTTTCAGTCCATAAAAAAAGACGGGAAATGGACACCACTGGTGATGTTGCCGGGGTTGAACGTGACCGGCTATTCATCCAGCCATGCTGTACTGAACAGCGACGGAAGTATCTTATACTTTGTATCAGACCGGCCGGGAGGCTATGGACAAACAGATCTCTGGTACTGCGAAAAGCAGGCAGATGGCAGCTGGGGCCAGCCGGTTAACTGCGGTGATAAGGTAAATACCGTAGCCGCAGAAATTTTTCCCACGGTTAATGAAGATGGCATCCTGTATTTTTCCAGCAAGGGATACGCCGGTTTGGGAGGATATGATATCTATCGCGTAAAAGGCAGTAAAGCCAGCTGGGAAGTGCCGGTGAATATGAAAGCTCCGTTCAATTCCGGTGGCGATGATATAGGGCTTATACTGAAGCAAAATGGTTATGAAGGGTACCTGGCATCCAATAAACCAGGGGGTATGGGCCGTGATGATATTTATTATTTTGCTGACCCCAATTACTTTAACAGGATTAATGGGAACCCTTCTCCGTATGATGAGCATAAAACGACAGGTAATAATAATGTGCCCGGAACTGCTACCCCCGGCGGGCAGCCAGCACCGGTTATAAGAAAACATACCGCGGAGGAAGAAGAGGATAAGCGTCAGCTGGAACAGCTGAAGTTCTATTATGATTATAACAGCGCGTCCCTGCTCACGGAATCACGAAAGGTTTTAGATATGGTGGCAGGCGTGCTGAAACGGAACCCTGGCTGGAAGATGGTGGTTGCCTCTTTTGCAGACAGCCGTGGCCCCGATCAGTATAACACGGATCTGTCGGCCTTACGTTGTTATGCAGTAATAGACTATCTCGTTAACAAAGGTATTGATCCTAAGCGGCTGTATTATACCAATAAAGGTGAGCAGGATCCCGTGAACAAGTGTAAGGATGAGGTGCCGTGCTCGGAAGAGGAATATAAGCAGAACCGGCGTTCAGAGCTAAAAGTTCGCTGGTAAAAAATAACAGAAGCCGCCTCAGGGCGGCTTTTTTGTTAGTACCGGCCGGCTTTAATTATTTATTTTCTTCAATGTTATTGTCATTGGATCATTCCCCATCATTCCGGTCAGTATTAAATTTCCCGCGGCGTTAACCGGAGACATTGCAGCTGTGAAAACGGGTTTTCCCGCCGGAGTACGCCATTTTATTTCCAGGTGATCGTTCTCTTTTTTATAAACACCATACCATCTTCTTTGCAGGCTGTTATATTCAAATACACATCCGTTTTTACTATCAAAGTACACGAGGGTAAGTATGCTGTCGGCGCAGCTGGTACGGCTAAGGATCTGCTGATCTATCTTTAGCTGCTCCACTTCATACTTTCCCCTGAGCTGTGGGTCGTGATCCGGTTTGCCACGCATAGCAATTAACAGCAGGGGGATATAAATAATAGAAAGACGTACCGCCATTTTTAAATATTGGGGAAAATGAAGCGCGGGCAGCTGATCTTTTGCCGCAAAAAAGAATTCCTTTAGCCGGTTAAATTCTATGAACAGGAAATACAAAGTGCCGGAGAGCATGATGGAGACGTGAACAACTACGGTGGGGCCGATCTTATAAAAAATATCCATCAGTAAAATGTTTACCAGCACAGGCAGCAGGATGAAAACGCCTGCCAGTCTTGTTCTGTGGAACAGGAGCAGCATCGCTCCGGTTAGCTGGCACCCGGCAATAATACAGCCAAAGGGATAAGAGTAGCTGAAAAAGGCCCAGAACAGGTCCTGTGATGAAAAGCTGCTGTAAGGGAGGTCCAGCTTGCTCAGTGACACAACAAATTGCAGATGAAAAAGTTTTTCCCATCCAAAGGTAGCCAGGTCAAAGGCCACGCCATAACGTAAAAGACCTTGCCAGAAAGCCAGGGTGGCCGGATGATTGGTTTTCCGGAGCTGCCATATAACTGCATAAATAATAGCAGCAACCAGCAGCAGAAGCGGCACAATACTCATCATCCTGACCGGGATCCATGCCCGCAGGAATGTAAAGCTTATGCGTAAGGTGGAAGCGCCGATTACCAATCCTGCCAGGGTGCAGGTAATGAGTTTCTTGAAGAAGGAGATCTGCTGCATACAAGATAAAGAGGGTTGATAAATATAATATTTAGAAGAAGATGCAGGAGAAAAGATTTTCCATAAGCACTTTTCACCGCCGGGGTTAGCGGAATAATGATTTATCATTTATCTTTAGAAGGAATGAAGGGCGTACCAGTGCCCTCCGGCTGCAAAATAACCAGTTAAAATCCCATTCAATGCCTCATGATCACGAAACAATCCCCGGGCATCCCCCGGGAAGGGCAGCAGCCCATAACAGTTATGCAGCAGGCATTAGTGTACCCGCTACTACCCCCCATCAGTTATTAAAAGAAGGAGGCCCGGCCAGCGCCGCACCATTTGTACTGCAGAAAGCTTCCGTATCAGGGCAGCCCGCACCGGGCCGGTTTGTGCTGCAGCAGGGTAGCATGAATGGAGGGCAGCCGGTAACGCAAACAGCGCCATTCCGGTTAAAAGGTGATCATGCAGCTCAAAGTATTATACAAAGAAAGAAGATCCCCTTTAATGGTGAGGATGGAGAGCAGCTGGATACGGAAGAACCGCATAAAATAACAAACTATGTTATCGCTTTATTAAAGCAGGGCAACAATCAGGAAGTGGACAGGTTGTTGCTGCACCTGACAACAGCAAGTGACCGGGCAAGCGACTACGAGGGACTCAACCAGGCGCAATACGTGGCGAGAAGTATCAAACAGCTGGTAACAGCCTGGCAAATTAAACGGCAAACACCGGAGCCTGTACCACAGCAAACAGCACCGGAAATAGTACCGGTAGATGATGGACCTGTTTTGAATGCCTTGAAAACAAGGAATGTAATATTAGCCGGCGAAACGCATGGGATGGAAGGAGTAGAGGGAAAGGAAAAACAGGTATGGGGTGAAAAGGGTATACAGGTTGTATATGAGAACGGAGTTATAAAGACCGGTGAAGGCGCTGTAAGCCCGGATCCCGGAGCTTTGCGCATCCTGTATTTTATGGAGCAGTTTTATGAGGCTTTGCTTGCCTATAAGCGGGGAGAGGGGGGTGCTAAAGGTTTAATGGATGTAGCCTACGAAAAATGTATAAAGGAGCATGGCGACTATACTCCTAAACAAATAGAAACAGGATTAGTCTATAAAGGGAAGCCTATCATGTCTTACGAAAGGTTGATAGAATATAAAACTATTATGTATGAGACCCTGGAGCTGGCGGACAAGCATGAACAGGACAGAGAAAAATTCTTTGGCCTTCAAGAGGTCAGAGGCCCGGCCGATGAAATGCTCGGGTTAATGGATGATATAAAGGAAGCAGCAGGCAGGGACGCAGAGGACACCAGCCCCATCATGCGGGAGCTAAGATCAGATGTGATGTACAATTCAATAATAAATGATCTGCATCCCGGCGGTAAAACAATATATAAAGTGGGTAACAATCATGTTCTGGATATAGCGAAGAAAGTAGATCTGAGAACCATTAACTGGATCTTTAAACAAGAAGATTACCTGGCAGAGCTGGACAGGCTGTGGAAGGCAGGAACTAAGTAGTTTTCCTATTTCTTTTTAGCGCCCCGTGTTTTAGGTTTGCCATATTTCTTCATCATCTTATCAGCGTGCCGGATCTTCACGTTCACCTTTTTGTTCTTCGCTGATTTCTCATGAAAAGCAGCTCCGGCATCTTCGCGCTTGCGTTCTTTTAACACGATGTTTGGTACAATAAATTCCGGTTCTTCCTCTTTTGTATGTTTATCCGAGATCTCCAGGTGCTCCGGTAAAGGCAGCTCCGGGATCTTATAATTCATCAGGGTCTCTGCTTTTTCACGCAGCGGCTGCTCCTGCGCTGAAATGAAGCTGAGCGCTATCCCTTTTTTATCTAAGCGGCCGGTACGGCCAATACGGTGAATATAACTTTCGGGCAGCTCCGGCATATCAAAGTTGATCACATGTGTTACTTCGGCAATATCCAGCCCCCGCGCAATAATATCTGTAGCGATCAGCACCCTGTAATTACCTTCCTGGAATTGTTCTATGGCGTTAAACCGGTAATTCTGGTCTTTGTTGGAATGGATCACACCTATCTTATCCGGAAACTCTGCAGCCAATGGCTCATACAGCTCATCTGCCAGTTTTTTGGTAGATACAAATACCAGTACTTTCGTCATATCCGCCTGCTCGCGGATCAATAGCTCCAGCAGGTTTACTTTTGTGTAGAAGTTGGGAACAAGGTAGGCATGCTGACTGATATTCGTTAAAGGGCTTCCGGCAGGAGCTGCTTCAACCGTAACAGGACTATTAAAGAAAGTATCCATCAGCGCTTCCACCTCCGGTGTGATGGTAGCTGAAAAAAGGAGGTTTTGTCTTTTTGCGGGCAACAGATCCAGGATCTTCACCAATTGAGCGCGAAAGCCAAGGTTCAGCATTTCGTCCATCTCATCTATCACCAGCTGTTTAATGGCTTTCAATTTTAATGCGCCGCTCAGCACAATATCTACCAATCTGCCCGGCGTAGCCACTACCACATCCAGCTTACCCGCTGCTGTAGCCATTTGCGGGTTCATATTCACACCGCCATAGAAGCCGGCTACTGCTACGCTCATGTAGGGCGTAAGTCTTTTAACAGATTCCTCTACCTGCAGCACCAGCTCCCGGGTAGGTACAAGGATCAGGATCTGCGGAAACCTGTCTTTGGTGAAAGACCACATACGCAGGCAGGGCAGGAGGTAAGCGAACGTTTTACCGGTACCTGTTTGGGCAATGCCACACACGTCCCGGCCTGACATGGTTACGGAAAATACCCTGCTTTGAATAGTGGTAGGCGTTGTGAAATTAAGATCCTTCAGCGCTGCCAGTAAAGGTTTATTCAGATTTAAATCCTCAAAAGTCATATGTGCCAATAAAAAATGAACTACAAAAGTAGCGTTATTCCGGGGTTAGGCGAAATTCATATTATTCTTCAGGCACTGATAGAAAAAAGTGCCCCCAAAAATGATACACTTTTGAGGGCACTGTAAAGTAGATTAATACAACCTGTAAAACAGTGTTTTCCCATTACCAGTGCCGGTGCTGCCGGTAATGGTAATATGACCGGTATTTCCGTTCCCATCATAACCGGAGGCCATGTTATAGCTCGATGTGCAGTTTGTTACCGTATGCGGTACATTTTGGCCGGAGCTGCCCAGTTTAAAACCATTGCCATCCCCGTTGCCGCCATATCCGTTGTTGGTAGCAGTACAATTAGTGATGGTAACGGTAGAAGGCTGTCCGTACAGGTCCCAGCCGTCGTCTGAATTGTGGTTGGCAGTGCAGTGATCAAACTTGTTCCCTGCACCGGCCGATAATTTGCAGGCAAAACCATCCGCATTTTCACCACCGTTCTGCGTATCATAATTGTCATTGGATTTACAGTAGCTCACGTTATTGTGATGCGACTGGTTGTAGATCTGCAAACCGGAATCGTGATTACCCGAAGTAGTAACGTTATACACGTAGTTATAGCCGCCATACTGGAATACCAGCCCGCAATCAGGAGCATTCTTGATGTTCATGTTAGTGATGTTCCAGTAGCTCCCGTTACATTTTACACCCCAGCCGGATGAGATGCCGGAACAATCCAGCGTGCCGCCGGTGAAATTGATCTTGGCGCTGGAAGTACCGCTGTTAAGCAGCTGTAAGGTGCTGGTAAGTTTAATAGTGCCGCTGACGGTAATGATGTCGCCCGGCTGTGCTGCTTTTATAGCAGCTTTCAGGGCTGTTTCTGTGGTTACGGTTACGCTGGTGGCAGCTGCGGTAACAAGTGTGGCAGCAGATGAAGCCAGCTTTTCATCAGCAATGCCAGGGGTTACGCCATTGTTTTTTTGACAGCCGGCAAATGCAATGCACAGCAAAGTAATAAGGGTTCCATTTTTCATAACAGTGGGTTTTAATTATTAGGAGATAGTAATTAGGGTATGCTGAAATTCAGCAATTAATCGATAAGTTGATTGCCACTGCGTTGTTTTATTTACGCAATCGTTATCGGCAACGATTGCACGTAGGATCCCGTTATGCTGTTTTGCTGCTTACTCAAAAAAGGGTACCCCTGGTATTGCATATTTTTTCATGCCGGCTTCATTGATCTCCACGCCGATGCCCGGTTTATCCGATACCGTTATAAAGCTGTCTTTCACCCATTCACCATCATAGGTAACGATCTCTTTAAACATAGGCTGTGTATGAAAATAGGATTGCCATTCCATGATCATGAAATTAGGTACGGCTGCGCAAACATGCGCACAGGCCATGGCGCCCAGGAAAGAGGCTACCATGTGAGGCGCAAAGGGTACATAGTATAAATTGGCCAGGTTGGCAATGCGTTGTCCTTCTCCCAGTCCGCCGCATTTTTGCAGGTCCGGCATTACAATGTCTACAGCGCCTGTTTCCAGCATTCTCCGGAAACCATAGGCCAGGTAATGGTTTTCACCGGCGCAGATGGGAGTGCTCGTTGATTCGGTGATGAGCTTATACGCTTCTACATTTTCCGCTGGTATCGGTTCTTCCAGCCACATGAGGTTCAGGGGCTCCAGCCTTTTAGTGATGGCTTGTGCAGTTACCGCATCATATCGTCCGTGCATGTCGGCACAGATATCAATTTCAGGACCTACGGCCTGGCGGGCAGCACTCAGCTGATCGTACATGCGTTGCAGTTCGGCAGGGCTGGCCGTCCAGTTATACCGGTCGTATTTGTTAGGATCGTTGGCCTGGTCCAGGTCAAACTTAATAGCATTGAAGCCCATGTTTTTTGCTTTCGTAGCTGCTTCGGCAAAATCCGCCGGTTTGGGCAGGTGCTGCTGGTACAAAGCAGTATCGCAATATACACGTATCTTATCCCGGAACTTGCCGCCCAGCAGCTGGTACACGGGCAATTGCAGGGCCTTGCCGGCCAGGTCCCACAGGGCTGCTTCTATGGCTGATAATACGGCTACGTACATGCCCGACTGCGCCCCCTGGAAGAAACCCGATTTGCGGATGTCCTCAAACAGGCGGTGCACATTTAAAGGATTCTGCCCTTTGATGCGCTCACCGAAATTCTTTACCAGGTAATAGGTACCGGGAATGGCGTCCACGCCTTCGCCGCATCCCCATATACCCTGGTCGGTATATATTTTTACAAACAGGCTGCCCCTGATGTAACCGCATTTAACTTCGGTGATCTTTAGTTTGGAAGGAGCGGAAGCTTTGGGAGCGCGGTTCACGGCCTGTTCATATCCCTGTCCAAAGGCGGGTAAACCGGCCAGGGGTGCCATTGCGGCTGCTATGGCAGCTTTGGTTATAAAAGATCTGCGTGATGTTGGATTGGTCATTATAGTTCGTTTTTGGGTTTACCATGTTCTTCCTTTCAAGAATTCCTGTATCTGGCTGCTGGATACAGGCAGCTCGTTAATATGATCGTGCAGCCATTTGGAGAAATCTCTTTCTATCTCATCGCTCCAGCGCGAGTCGATCTGCCCGGGAGTATAGGTTCCTGCGCGCAGCCGCTCATGCCCGAACATATCGCGCAGGCGCACGATCTCAGAGGTTACCACCACCTTTTGTACCAGCTGGGGAGGAATGAATATCACGCCGCCATCCCGGCCCAGCACCACATCGCCGGGCATTACAGTGGCCTTGCCAATGCGGGTGGGCTGGTTAATGCCGGCAAGTGTGGTATTTAATTCGCCTGCAGGATTATTCAGGTGGTGCGATGGATGGTAGCTGCGAAAAAAAGAAGTGAAGGAGCCGATCTCTTTCAATCCTTTGATATCACGGATGGCGCCATCGTATATAATACCGTTGCCGGTTTTGGCATAAATGGAATTGCCAAGATTATCTCCTATGGTCGGGCCGTCTTCATAAGCGTCAAACTGGTCCACTACATACACATCACGCTTCACCAGCAGGTCAATAGGCCAGGAGTTTTGCGCTTTCACTCTTTTATCACGCACGCCAAACTGGTCTATAACGCGGTGCAGGTCAGGGCGGCCAGGCACAAAGATGGCGGTAACAGCGCGGCCTACCAGCACACTGTCGGGGTTAATGGTCTGCCATTCGCCTTCAAACTGGTGCTTGTAATTTTCATTCCGGAGTACGGCCCATGCTTCTTCCAGGGTTACCAGCTTCATACGGTCCAGCAGGCTGTCAGGTACTTTGGGTCTGCCATCGGCAAAGCGTTCGCCTTTCCATTCAGGTGTTAGTGCAATAAGCTGCTCGCGGCTGATCTGCTGGGCATGTATTGAGCCGTATACCCAAAACAGTAGTACGGCCATCAGCCAATATTTTGATCTGTGCATAGCAATAGGTTTATAATGGTGAATTATGTGGTAACAGGTTAGTGGCAGCATATTGCTGCTGCAGGTTGCCAATGGCCTCAAATTCATCAAACAATTTGGTGCTCAGCTTTTCAAAGATGTTGAAGTAGTCGGCATACATTGCATGGCGCTGTTGATCCGGCTCATACATATCAGGCAGCTCCACAATGCGGGCCGCTTCATCCAGCGATCTGTAAAGGCCCATTTCAGTAGCGCTCAGTAACCAGGCGCCAAAGCTTACGCTGTGAAATTCCCGCCGCAGGTGCACGGGTTTGTTGAACATATCTGCAATGATCTGGGTACAGAAGGGAGTAGTACCAAAGCTGCCGTTCACTGAAAGGCTTTTGATAGTGCGCTGTTCACCAAGGCTTTTACCAATGCTGTATATCTCGTACAATATGCCTTCAATGGTAGCGCGTATAAAATGTTTGCGCTCATGTTTAATGTTTATTCCAAAATAGGCGCCCCGGGCATTGGCATTCCAGATGGGCGCGCGTTCGCCCAGCAAATAGGGCAGGAACAGCAGGCCGTCCGAACCGGCTGGTACCTGCGCTGCTTCGTCCAGGAGCTGTTGTATGCTGTGTGTTATATCAAAGGGTTGCGTGAAATCGCCGAACTGTTTGGCAAACCAGTCAAAGATATTCCCGCCATTATTGGTCGGCCCGCCGCTTACATAACAATCGTCGGTAAGCAGGTAATTGAAAAAACGCATTTGTTCATCTTTCAGCACGGTGGGGCCCATTACCCGTACGGCCCCGCTGTCTTCAATGGTAATGGTGGCTTTTCCTTCGCCTTTTACACCGTCGCCCAGCGTGGCCAGGCAACCGTCGCTGGAGCCGATAAGTATTTTAACATCGGCAGGCAGGCCCAGTGATTGCTGGTAAGCCATTTTCAGCTTACCGGCAGTGGTAAATATGGGCGCCAGCTCAGGTAGTTTGGCGGCTGTAATGCCTGCATACTGCAAAGCATCCGCTTCCCAGGCAACGGTATGTATGTTCAGCAAACCGGTAGCAGAAGCAATACTATAATCTATCAGGTACTTACCTGTGAGCTGGTGAATGATATAACTTTTTATGGAAAGGAATTTACTGGTTTGTTTGAACCGTTCATTATCCTGGTTCCTTAGCCAGGCTATTTTCAGCAGGGGCGACATGGGATGAATGGGCGTACCCGTGGCTGCATACAGGCTGGAGCCAAGGGCCGACCGGCGCAGCTCCTGCGCTTCTTTCTTGGCGCGGTTATCGGCCCAGGTAATGGCGTTGCCGAGCGGATTACCATTTTTGTCCACTGCCAGCAAACTATGCATGGCTGCGCTGAAACAAATGCAGGCTACTTTATATTTTTTTGGGTAAATATATTGGTTCAGCAGGTTCTTTACCACATACAGGGTGGTGATAAAGATCTGTTCGGGATCCTGCTCACTGTGATCGGGATCAGTATGAAATGTAGGATAATGGCCTTTCATCGAATGGAGGACGTGGCCGCTGAGGTCAAAGGCAAAAACCCTTACCCCGTTCGTTCCCAGCTCAATAGTAATGATACATTCCATGTCTATCGTAATTATTTATTGTATAAATGATTTTTTCTGAACTCACTGGGCCGGTAACCGGTCAGTTTTTTAAAGGTGGTGGAAAAATGTTGCGATGAATAGAAGCCGGTATCCAGCGCTATATCTGTAACGCTGATATCCGGCCGCTTCAACAGCTTAATGGCTTCAGAAATACGGATGTTGATCAGGTAATTGATGGGTGAAAAACCGGAATAGCTTTTTACCCGCTCTGTGAACAGGGTGGTGCCCAGCCCAACCAGCGCCGCCATTTCTTCTACCGTCCATTGATAGCTCAGGTCCCGGCGCAAAGCCTCTTCAAGGTGCATGAATGTTTTGGGGAAGTCGCGGCCGGGATTGCTTTGCATGGTCATGTGCCGGGTTGTCTGTATCAATAGCTCATCAAGCTGGTGATTGACCCGCGTTTGATAACCTATTTCATGACCGGACAATTCTGCGTGTATGCATTTGAGTATTTTACCGGCTTCATTGAACCTGCACAAAACGGGGGAGTAGTTTAATAATAATATTTTGCCGATAGCGGCGCCTTCGCTTTCCGATAAGCCGCTCCACTTACCGGGCAGCAAATGGCCATTTTCCAGCTTTTGCATGCTGATATGCAGCCAGGTAAAGGAGCCGATATCCAGCACACCGTTATCGCTGCCAAATGGTACGCCGGGTAAAACCAGGGCCACATCGCCAGGATATAAAACATAAGGCTGATGATTGATGCGCCATCCGAATTTGCCATCCAGTATATAATACAGACGGATGTCTTCTGTGGCTGTGCTTAGAAAGGTATTGAGCTGAATAGCGCCATTCTTTTTTATGCCCAGTTCGGAAATATGCGGGAACAACCTCAGTTCTGCCGATTTACCGCGTTGTAGTACAAATTGATGCATAAGGTTTATCTAAATGCGGGGTAATCAGTTTCACTCGTGGAATACTGTATAAAGAAAAGAAATTTATTCTTTAGAGATGTACAAAATTCAACGCCGTTCTATTTTGGAAGTTTTTGAATGTAATACCGGATAATTTGTTGAGCGAACTCACAACTTCCCGTTATGAAAATACATACCAATGCCAGGCGTCCCTGCCTGACCAGCTTCCGGCTGCTTTTCTTTCTTTTTCTATTGCGATCTGCTGCTTATGCACAAACGGTTACGGGTACTGTGTCGGATGATAAAGGTGTGAAACTCTACCGTGTTTCTGTGGGAGTAAAAGGAACCACACATGGCACAACCACCGATGGCGATGGCAGATACAGTATTCCCGCTGCAGCCAATGCCACGCTGGTATTCAGCTCAGTAGGGTATAAAACAATGAATGTGGAAGTTGCCGGGCGCACCGTGGTGGATGTGTCTATGGCAGAGGAGAACCAGAGCCTGGGTGAGGTGGTGGTTACGGCCCTGGGCATCAGAAGGCAGGCCCGTAGTCTGGGATATTCCGCCACCAGTGTTAAAACCGAAGAGCTGACGGTGAACCGCACCAGCAATGTAATGAATGCCTTACAGGGCAAGGTGGCGGGGCTTAATATTTCATCGCTGGGTACCGGTCCCGGTGGTACCTCCAAGGTCCGTATCCGTGGCCAGTCGTCCCTTTCAGGGCAGAACAATCCACTGATCGTTATTAACGGCGTGCCCATTGATAACACTAACTTCAATGACAATATTATTTCAGGAAATGTAAAAGAGGGCGGGGTGTTTGCAGATGGGGGAGATGGCTTATCGAGCATAAACCCGGATGATATAGAAAGCATGACCGTTTTAAAAGGTGCACCGGCATCGGCGCTCTACGGCTCACGCGCTAAAGATGGCGTCATCATGATCACCACTAAAACAAAAGGAAAAACAAAAGGTATTGGCGTTACCTATAACCTGAACTATACGAATGATACCCCATTGGACTTTACCGATTATCAGCGCGAATATGGCCAGGGTGAGGGCGGCGTTCGCCCTACTACTCCTAATCCTACTTCGGGGCAGTGGTCGTTCGGAGAAAAATTTGCACCCGGCATGACGCAGGTGCTGTTCAATAATTTAACGGTTCCATACGAGCCACAGGGCAGCCGTATTAAGGAGTTCTACCGCCATGGCCAGAATGTTGCCAACACGGTGGCATTTGAGGCCAGTAATGATAAAGGCGGTATGCGCCTGTCGCTGAATAATACGGAGAACAGAGGTATCATGCCTAATAATTCGTTTAACCGTAAGTCCATGAACCTGGGTTATAGCTATAACCTGTCAGAACAGCTCATCTTGTCCGGCAATATCAACTATTCCAGGGAGGTTAATAAGAACCCGCCGAATATCGCTAACCAGGATAATTCCATTCCTACTTCTTTAATGGCCATGTCAACCTCCATGCCGTTAAATTTGCTCAATGAGAACAAATACAACGCGGCAGGCAATGAATATCCATGGTCCAGGTTCACGAACCGCACCAACCCGTATTGGGTGCTGGCGGAGCAGTTCCACAACATTAAACGCGACCGCATCTTTGGCAATGTAGCGTTGAAATATAACATACTGCCATGGCTAAGTATACAGGGCCGTTTTGGGCAGGATTACTGGTCACGTGATGAGGAGGTGAATAACTTCCCAACCGGTCAGGCTTCCAGGGCAGCTGCGCCTCCCGGTTTCGTGAACGGTATATATACACAGGAATCACGCCGCTTCCGGGAAACCAACCTGGATTTCCTGGTGAACGCAAACCGGCAGTTCGGTGATCTGGGACTGAACCTGAATGGCGGCGGCAACCGCATGCGCAAAAGGTCCGACATCAATAGAGTGGCAGTAACCGATTTTATCATCAGGGGTTTGTATACGGTTCAGAACGGGCGGGGAAAAGATCCGGTGTATACGCTCACGGAACAGGGTGTGAACTCGCTCTACAGCTCAGCGGAGCTGAACTGGAAGCAAACTTTTTATTTAACAGGTACGGTGCGTAACGATTGGTTCTCTACACTAGCACCTGCCAACAGAAGCATTTTATATCCATCTGTTTCAGGCAGCTATGTGTTTTCTGAGCACCTGCCAGCCTTAAGCTGGCTGAATTTCGGTAAAGTGCGGCTGGGCTATGCGGAGGTAGGCAGCGACGGTGATGTAGCGCCTTATTCGGACCGGCTATTCTATACTCCGAACGCCAATTTTGCTACTAATCCCAACGGGGTGCCGGTACCGGTAGGTACCAGTAATATCAGCAACGGCGTTACCGGCACCACCCTGCCCAATCCCCGGCTGAGACCCAGCCGTGTGGCAGAAACAGAGGTGGGCCTGGAATTGCGCATGTTTGACAGCCGTGTAAATTTAGATCTGGCAGCTTACCGGAAGATCACCAGCGACCAGATAGTACTGGTGCAGATCTCCGATGCATCCGGTTATTTCAATACACCCATCAACAGCGGCAAAAGCCGCAATAAAGGATTTGAGGCCCTATTAAACCTGGTGCCGGTAAGGACCGGAAAGTTCAATTGGGAATTTACGGCCAATACTTCTTACAACATTACTAAAGTGCTGAGCATTGTTACTGACAAACCCGGTGAGCGCATTACTACGGGCACGCATGTATTTAATGGTGAAACCAGGCAGGTAGTAGGGCAGGAGATCGGACAGATTGCCGGCTACGGATATGCGCGGAACGACAAAGGCCAGATGATCTTCCAGTCGAACGGTTTGCCCCAGCGTACCTCCGACTTCGTACTGTTTGGCAGTGC
This sequence comes from Chitinophaga rupis, assembly GCF_900109685.1. Classification (GTDB taxonomy): domain Bacteria; phylum Bacteroidota; class Bacteroidia; order Chitinophagales; family Chitinophagaceae; genus Chitinophaga; species Chitinophaga rupis. The sequence goes on from NZ_FOBB01000008.1 coordinate 270,639, forward strand.
CCTGCCTAAATGGGTAGGCGGTTTCCTTAACTCCTTTAATTACAACGGCATTACACTGAATGTGCTCATTGACTATAAGCTGGGCAATAAAATGTTGTCGGGCACCAACTTCAACGCAGTGCGGCATGGCCTGCATAAAATGACGCTGGAGGGCCGTGAATCGGGTGTGAAAGGCAACGGGGTGGATGCCAACGGAAACCCGAATAATGCGGTGGCTGCGGTACAAACCTATTGGGAACATCTTCGTACACAGCAGATCGTGGAAGCAGTTGTTTATAATGGTGGTTACTGGAAGCTGCGCCAGCTAAGCCTGGGTTATGACTTTACAAAACATCTTTCCCCTAAATGGCCCATCAAAGGTGTAAAGCTTGATTTTGTAGCCAATAATGTGCTGATCATCAAGAAATGGGTAGACAATATCGATCCTGAAACATTTGGTTTTGGATCAGATAACCAGGTGGGGCTGGAATCACCCGGCCTGCCCAGCACCCGCAGCCTTGGATTGAATTTGAATATTAAATTCTAACAACCTCCGTTATGAAAAAGATCTTAAACTATAGCATTGGGTTCCTATTAGTACTGGCCATGGCTTCCTGCGAAAGTGGATTGTCTGATCTGAATGTGAATAAAACCAATCCCTCTTCGCTGGATCCGGCCCTGTTATTGAACCAGGCTATCATCAATACTTCCTTTCCTGTAAAATCACTGGTATTTGATGTGGGTATTGTGCAGCAAATGGTAACACCCAACGGCGGGGTGCTGGCCGGCGCCAATTTTAACCAGGACAGCCGTGATGTAACTACACAGCCTTTATGGGCCGCCTATTATCAAAGTGTGATCAAGAATACGCATGATGCCCTGATGCGTACAAAAGACGATCCTGCCAGGAGCAATATGTACAATATGGCGCGCATTTACCAGTCGTACGTTTTTATGATCCTTACAGATGAATATGGAGATATACCTTATACAGAAGGCGGAGCCGGTTATTCGGACGGTATCCTGTTCCCTGAATACGACGCGCAGCAGGACATCTATCCAAAGATCATCCAGGAGCTGACAGAGGCGGCAGCCGCCCTGAACCCCGCCGGCACCATTGAAACCGGTGATCTATTATACGCCGGTGATGTAGCTAAATGGAAAAAATTTGCTTACTCCCTGCTGCTGCGCGCCGGCATGCGGTTAATAAAAGCGGATGCAGCAAAAGCACAGAGCACGGTACAGGCAGCCGTTACCGGCGGTGTGATCACCGCCAATGCAGATAATGCGTATATCCGTCATGATCCTAATTTCACCCAACCCATAGGTGCTACGCTCAACGGCAGTGAAGCCGCCAACTTTTACCTTGCCAAACCGTTTGTAGACCAGTTAAAGAATACGAATGATCCCCGTTTAGCGGCCATTGCCATCCGGTATGTAGGCGCCGGCAGCGGTGCAGGACAAACAGTAGCAATTGGCTCCACGGATCCCGCAAAGCAAATAGGTATGCCCATTGGAAAAGACAACGGTACCATCACGGCCGCCGCCACTGCCGACGGCCTGGCCAGCTTCTATGATTACAGCCAGGTAGACCGCCGCAGGATCGTGAAGATCTCTTCGCCGGTATTCCTGGTAACTGCCGCGCAAACCAATCTGCTGCTGGCGGAGGCGAGCTTCAGGGGCTGGATCACCGGCGGTACTGCAGCCCAATATTTTGCCGACGGCATCCGGGCGCATATGGACCAGATGGCTGCATATGATCCCAATTCCGCTGTTCCTGCGGCAGCCCGCGATACTTATGTTACCGCCAACCCATTGACGGCCGGCACTGAGCTGCAGCAGATCAATACTCAATACTGGATCGCTTCCTTTCTGAACGGGCCTGAAGCTTTTGCTAATTTCAGGAGAAGCGGTTTCCCGGCCCTCACACCCAATCCATACGGGCAGCCCAGTAACCCGGATGTGCCAAATGGTACTTTTATCAGAAGGCTCACCTATCCAACATCTGAGCTGAGTGTGAATACCGACAAGGTGAATAAGGCCATTGAACGGCAGGGCGCTGATAAGCTGAGCACCCGGGTATGGTGGGATAAACCGTAAAGCTGCCATACATAGTTTAACTTTTCCATTGGATAGCTTTTATGCCAATGGACGCCATACCTATACCCTGATGCGGTAGATATCAGACACCCACATAAGCCACCGGTTCCCTTCTCCAGGGTGAATAAAAAATAAACTTCTGCAGATTTTTGTAATTTCAGCCGCCTTAAAGCGGGTACACGATGCAGGCTACTATAGCCTGCATCGTTGTAAAGACCTGATTCCCTTTATTGATATACAAGGCTTTAGCTTTGAACAGGAACATTTTGCGCTACATTTGGCAAACCTAAAGCAGAGTTATTCAGATTGTCAAACCAGGTGGTACATAACGAACAGGATTTGCTGATGCGCATGGCAGCGGGGGATACTGTTGCTTTTGATACCCTTTTCCGCCTACATTGGGATCATGTTTATTCTGTTGCATTCCTGGCTTCAAGATCAGCTGATTTTGCCAAAGATGTGGCACAGGAAGTCTTTCTATGGGTATGGAAAGAGCGGCAGCAAATGACTACGGTACAGAATATACGTGGCTATTTGTACCAGGCCACCCGGAATTTCATCCTCAGAAAGCTGAAACGAGCTACCATTGAAGAAAGTTATAAAAGATCCCTGTCCCATCCTCTCGGTTATATTACTCAGGCTGAAGCCACCCCGGAAATGAACGCCCGTCTGAAAGAGCTGCAGCAGCTTATAGAAGCAGGTATACGAAAACTTCCCCCACAGCAGCAGCGTGCTTTCCGGCTTAGCCGGGAACAGGGCCTGTCCCATGAGGCTATTGCCCGGGAAATGGGGCTGAGCGGGCATACCGTAAAGGATTATATTGTAAAGGCACTGGCTTTTCTGCGAAAATATATCACCCAGTATGGGGATATTTTGCTGGTATGCCTGTTTGCCGGTTATGTAAAAAATTTTTTTTAACCCGGACACGTCCTTTTTCTTAAGCTGGGTTCCATTAATATAAGCCGGTAGTAAAATTGTACAATGCAACGAGCCGAACTAGACAAATTATTTGATCAGTACCTGGCAGAAACCATTTCTGCTGCAGACCTGCAGCGGTTATGTGAAACGCTGGAGGAACCGGAGCATGCTGCTGCCTGGGAAGCGTTTATTGAACAGCTATGCAACCGCGAAAACCTGCATGGGCTAACAAATGCAGGTGATGTTGAAAGCGCGCTTGCAGCAATTAAGCAGCAAATGGCGGAATTGGATGGCGCTGCAATCCTTGCGCCTGTAGCAGGTTCCGGCCATACTGCTCCCCGTATCCATTTCATGCGCCGCTGGGGATGGGCAGCTGCTGCCATCATCCTGCTGCTGGCAGCCGGTATTTATTACTGGCCGCGCGGGTCGTTTAAACAGCCCGCAGCCGTTGTACAGCAGAAAGGTGATGTGGCGCCTGGCGCTAACAGGGCCATTCTTACCCTGGCAGATGGGTCCAGGATTACACTGGACAGCACCGGTAACCAGGTTATCCGGCAGGGCGGCACCGCCGTTCGCCAGCACGGGGATAGCCTGCAGTATGAGGCAAAAGAAAAAGAAGCGCTTATTGCTTATAACACGCTGGCTACACCCCGCGGAAGCCAGTTCCGGGTAACGTTATCAGATGGTACAAAAGTATGGTTGAATGCAGCTTCATCACTGCAGTTCCCCGTAGCTTTTACCGGTACGGAAAGAGTAGTGAAGCTGTCCGGGGAGGCCTATTTTGAAATAGCCGGCAACCCGCAGCAGCCATTTAAAGTGGTGGCCAATGGTATGGAAGTGCAGGTGCTGGGCACCCGGTTCAACATTTCGGCTTACCAGGATGAAAGCCTCATAAAGACTACGCTGCTGCAGGGCGCTGTGAAGCTGGTATCGGCTGCCAGCCAGGTGTTGCTGCAACCGGGAGAGCAGGGAGTGCTGTCCTCGCCACTTGCTGCTTTCCGCGTAAAAACGGTGAACCCGGAAGATGCAGTAGCCTGGAAGAACGGTTATTTTGCCTTTGACAATGCCGGTATTCAGGAGGTTATGCAGCAGATCGCACGCTGGTACGATGTAGAAGTAGTATTTACAGACAACAGCATAAAAGGAAATTTTGGGGGAACAGTGTCACGCTATAACGATGTAACAGCCGTGTTAAAACGGCTGGAAATGACCGGGGTTGTTCATTTTAAGAAAGAAGATCGTAAGATTATTGTTATGCCGTAAGCTTTATTGTAACTAATCCGCGTATGAAGTATTAATTCCACAACCACATAAATTAATCAACCAAATGGGTATGTTTTTTAATGCATGTTTATGCAAACGGCATTGCTATGTCCCTGATCGCCGTTGGCATGCAATTTCACGTAAGCTTATACTGATCGTTTGCTGTTTGCTGCTGGGGCCTCTGGCGCGTGCACAACAGGTAAGCCTGCACGTAAACAATGAAGGGCTGAAAGAAGTGTTCCGGCAGCTGCGGCAGCAAACCGGTTTTGACTTCCTGTATGAAAATGAAATGCTGAAAGAAGCAAAACCGGTAAGCCTCGCTGTAACTAATCAGCCTTTGAAACAGGTGCTGGATCAGTGTTTCAGGGATCAGCCCCTGACCTTTGAGGTACTGGAACATTCCGTTGTTGTAAAAAGAAAGCAGGCCCCCGCAGCGCCGCAGCTGACAACGGTCAGCGGCACGGTAACCGATGCAAAAGGGCAGCCCCTGCCCGGCGTAACCATTACAAGCAAAGTGTCAAAAACCGGTACCACCTCTCTTTCCAATGGGCAGTACACCATCCGGCTGCGGGCAAATAATGATACGCTGCTATTCAGCTTTGTAAGTTATATAACGCAGGCCGTGCCGGTAAATAACCGCAGTGAGATCAGCATCGCAATGCAGGAGCAGGTCATGGGCCTGAATGATGTAGTGGTAGTAGGCTATGGCCAGCAGAAAAGGATCACCACTATTGGCGCGCAAAGCACCATTCGCGCAGAGGAGCTGAAGCAGCCGGTGGCCAACCTCACCGACGTAATAGCAGGGCGGGTAGCAGGCGTAATAGGCGTGCAGCGCAGCGGGCAGCCGGGGTATGACAACGCTGAAATTTATATCCGCGGCATATCTACTTTCACCAACAGCAAACCGCTGGTGCTGGTAGATGGTATTGAACGTGATTTTGCCAACGTGGACCCTGAGGATATTGCCAGCTTCAGCATCCTCAAAGATGCTTCCGCAACAGCGGTTTACGGGGTAAGAGGCGCCAACGGCGTTATTCTTATCCAAACCAAAACCGGCAAGGTAGGCCGGCCCCGGATCAATATGCAGTATGACCAGGGTATTACACAGTTCACCAGCATACCAAAATTTGCAGACGGCGTTACTTATATGCAGATGGCGAATGAAGCATACCGTAACTCCAATCCTGATGATCCGCTGCCGAAATATTCGGCAGAAAGAATTGCGCTTACCGCCAATGGTAAGGACCCGGATCTGTATCCCAATGTTGACTGGTTTAAAACGCTGTTCAATAAATACGGGCAGAACCGGCGTGCCCGCGTAAATGCCAGCGGCGGCTCCGACAATGCACAGTATTATCTTTCCATAGGGTACTATGATGAAAATGGCATGTACAAAACAGATCAGCTGGCAAATTATAACTCCGCCATCAAATACACCCGTTACAATTTCACCGCTAATCTGAACCTGCAGCTGAGCAAAACAACAAAAGTGGATTTTGGCGCGGCCGGCTGGATCAGCAATGGCAATTTTCCCGGCAGCTCGGTAGACCAGATCTGGGGCTCCGCCTACCTGCTGCCACCCATACTTATACCTCCTGTTTATTCCAATGGCCTCCATTCCCAGATCCGTACGGGCGATATCAACAATCCCTACAACCTGCTTACCCAAAGCGGTTATGTGAGCGAGTTCAGAAGCCAGCTGTGGAGCAATATCCGCCTGACACAGGACCTGGGCAGCTGGCTCAAGGGATTGTCTGTAACAGGCATGTTCTCCTTTGATAACTATAACGCACATACGATAAGCCGCACCAAAACTGTTGACGGTTACCTGGCGCGTGGCAGGGACTCCGCCGGAAAGCTGCTGCTGGACCAAACCTCCATTGGCAGCAACTTTCTGGGTTACAGCCGCAGCAACGGCGGCACCCGGCAGTTTTATACGGAAGCAGCCATCAACTATAACAACACCTTTGGCAAGCATAATGTAACAGGCATGTTGTTATACAACCAGTCCGACAAGGAAGATGCATTTGCCGGTGATTTCATTAGCTCCATCCCTTACCGTTATATGGGACTCTCCGGCCGCCTCACCTATGCTTATGACAACAGGTATCTTGCTGAAGCCAATTTTGGTTACAACGGTTCAGAAACTTTTGCGCCGGATCACCGCTTCGGTTTTTTCCCTTCTGTTGGAGCCGGCTGGGTAGCTTCTGAAGAGCCCTTTTTTAAACCGCTCGGCAATGCCATACAGTTCCTCAAGCTCCGTGTTTCATACGGCCTGGTGGGAAACAGCAATATCGGCGGCCGCCGCTTCGCCTACATCTCTACGGTCGGCGGTGGTAATGGTGGTTATTCCTATGGGCGCAACGGCGCTGACAATAACATAGGAGACGGATTGGATATTGGCGACTACGCGGTGGCTGTTACCTGGGAAAAAGCAAAGAAAACTAATGTTGGCGTAGAGATCAAAACCCTGCGCGACGCGCTTTCCCTGGTAGTGGATGTTTTTAATGAGAACAGGACGGGCATATTCCGGCAACGCGGTGATGTACCGCTATATGAAGGCATCCGCACGCTGCCCTACGCTAACCTGGGCGAGATCCATAACAGGGGAGTGGGTGCAACCCTGGAGCTCAATAAAAGAATAGGCAAAGATCTGATCATTGGCCTGCGTGGCAATTTTACCTGGAACAGGGCTTTTGTGATCAACGATGCAAACGCACCCTGGCCCTATCCCTGGCAGCAGCGCATCGGCCGCAAGCTGGGCCAGCGCTTCGGCTATACGGCGTTGGGGCTTTTCCAGAGCGATAAGGAAATTGCCAACAGCCCTTACCAGACCGGTACCAACCGGCCGGGGGATATTAAGTACAAGGACCTGAACAGCGATGGTAAAATAGACACCTACGATCAGGGGCCCATTGGTTATGGCAGCATACCGGAAATAGTATATGGCTTCGGACCTACCATTAACTGGAAAGGCTGGTCGCTGGCAGGCTGGTTCAAAGGTATCAGCAATGTGGATATACAGCTGAACGGCGATGGCCTGCAGCCTTTCAGCCAGGGCGGGGAGCGCGGTAACCTGCTGTCACAGATCACAGACCGGTGGACGCCGGACGGCGCACATCCCCATCCCCTGTACCCGCGCCTTACCTATGGTAACGATAATATGAACTATGCCAACAGCTCCTGGTGGGTGAAGAACGGTGCTTTCCTGCGCCTGCAAACGCTGCAGTTCAGCTATAACCTGGCAGGAAAACAATGGCTGAACAACATGGGCATTTCCAACCTGAACCTGTATTTCATTGGCTACAACCTCTGGACCATAAGCGGCTTTAAGTTGTGGGATGTAGAGCTGGGAGATGGCCGCGGCTCACAGTACCCGCTGGTAAAAACCTATAACCTGGGCGCAAGGCTCACACTGAAATAAAACAGCTGCTAACAATCAAAGATCTACTGACAATGAACAAGAACCTGATTTACCGGAGCATCCTGTTATTCGTGATGGTAAGCTGCAGCGTTGCCTGCAAAAAATACCTGGACCAGGTGCCCGACGACCGCATTACAATAGAAGAGGTGTTCCATAAAAAAGCCACCTCCGAACAATACCTTGCCAATGTGTACAGTTATGTGGATGATGAATCCAATCAATGGGATGGCTGGCCCTGGCTGGGCAACAGCGATGAAGGAGATATTACCTGGTCAAAATATACCATTTACAATCTTAACATCGGCAACATCAGCGCAGGTAATAACCTGTTTGAGAAATGGGGCTACTATTATAACGGTATCCGCTCCGCCGGATATTTCATTGCCCATATTGATGAAAATGAAGAGATCCGTTCTTTGAACGGTCAGCAGCTGATTGACCAGTACAAGGCGGAAGCCCGTTTCCTGCGCGCTTATTATTACTTTCTGCTGATGCGGCAGTACGGGCCGGTAGTGCTTGTAAGCGATACGCTTACGCCGCCGGATGCGCCGGCTGCCGACATGTAGCTGCCGCGCAGCCCCTTTGATAATTGCGTTGATTTTGTGGTAGCAGAGCTGGATAAGGCTGCAGCGGTGCTGCCGCTGACACCACAGAGCAATGGCCTTAATGCCGACCGCGAATATGGCCGCGCCACCAAAGGCATGGCCCTGGCGGTAAAGGCAAGGCTGCTGCTATATGCCGCCAGTCCGCTTTATAACGGCAATACAGAGATGGCAGGTTTCAGGAATGCAGATGGTACCGCACTCATTTCCCAAAGCTATAGCCAGGAAAAATGGCAGCGTGCAGCCGATGCCGCTAAAGCAGTTATAGACCTTAATCTCTACTCGCTGTATAAAGATCCGGGCGGAGATCCTGTTAAATCTGTACAGGGCGCCCTGATGGAGCCCTGGAACAATGAGCAGATCTTTGTGCGCAAAGATAATAGCCTTTGGGACTGGGACGTGAACGCCATGCCCCGCCAGGCCGGGGGATGGTGTGGTATTGCGGCCACGCAGGAGCAGGTAGATGCCTATTTTATGAAAGATGGCCGCTCTATCCGGGAATCTTCCCTGTATTCGGAAACAGGTTTTACGGATGTAAATGGCGTGCAGGTGTTCAATATGTACATAAACCGGGAGCCCCGCTTTTATGCCGCTATTACCTACAACAACAGCATTTTTCAGGGCGGTAATATGAGCGCGCCGGCGCCGGTATCATTTTTTATTTCCGGCCCTAATGGTAAGAACGGGCATCCTACGGATTGGTCTAAAACAGGTTACCTCATTCGCAAAAATGTAGGCCCGCAAACCAACGCCGGTTCCGGCGGCAATGGCCAGCATCAAAACAGGCCGCTGGTGCTGTTCCGCCTGGGAGAAATATACCTGGACTATGCCGAAGCGCTGAATGAGTATGACCCTGGCAATGCCGGTATACTTAAATACCTGAACCTGGTACGGGAGCGCGCCGGTATTCCGCAATATGGCGCCGGCGATAATCCGCTGCAGGTACCGGCAGGCCAGGCTGAGATGCGTACCAAGATCCGTGCGGAAAGAAGGGTGGAGCTGGCCTTTGAGTACCACCGCTGGTTTGATATACGCCGCTGGAAAATAGCGCCGCAGGTAATGGGCGACCTGCATGGTATGAACATTAACCAGAACAACAATAGCTTTTACCAGCGGATAGTAGCCGTAAAGCATCTGTGGCTGCCCGGCAGCTACTGGTTCCCCATTAGCCAGTATGAGCTGGACAGGGGCCGCCTGGTAGTGCAAAACCCGGGTTGGTAATGCTGTATCAATAGTTTTGAATGATCTGAAAAAATGAAAAATATGTCTTTCAATAAATTCCGCACGCTGTATGTTATTATTGCCAGCCTGCTTTTGCTGGCCGCCTGTAAGAACAAATATGACCTGCCAGATCAGCCCCTGGCTAATTATATAAAAGTATATATGCCGGCAGCTGTTAATAACCCGGTAAGCCGTGTTTTAGCGATCACAGACAGCGCCCAGGTGATCATTTACGGCGCGGACTATGGCGGGGCCGGTTATCCGCAGGCAGATATACCCGTAACCTTTAGTGTAAACCCCGCGCTGGTGGACAGCTTTAACCGGGCTAACAATACCGCATATACGCTTTTGCCGGAGCACGGCTACACGCTCAGTGAAACCAGTGCGGTAATACCCCGCGGGCAGCTCAGCACACCGCCGCTGGAGCTGGCTGTTAAAACCAGCGGTGCCGATGGCATTGCCGCACTTAAAGACTACCTGCTGCCAATAAGCATCGTAAAATCAACCATAACAGTAAATGAGCAGCTGCGTACAGTGTACTTCGTTATCAGGGCGCAGCCGAACCTGGCGGATTATCCCGATTTTGACAGGTCGGCATGGAGGATCATAGGCTTTTCATCACAGGAAGCCAGCGGGGAAGGAGCGGATAATGGCAGGGCGGTTTTTGCCATTGACAATAATGCTGCTACCTACTGGCATACCCAGTGGCAGGGCGGCAGTCCTGGCCCGCCGCATTATATTACGGTTGATATGGGCGCCGTGAAAACCCTGCACGGATTGTCTTTCCTGGACCGGCAAAGCGATAATGATGGTAAGCCACAGTCGGTGACGGTAGAAACCAGCATAGACAATCTCAGCTGGGAGCCGGCCGGCTCCTTTACCCTGCAGAATACCAAAGACCTGCAAAAGCAGTTCCTTTCAGGTTTCAGGGATGCCAGGTATTTCCGGGTGAATATCTTATCCTCCTATAACGCCACTTATACACACCTGGCGGAGTTGAATGCCTTTTAAATATTAATTTTCTCAGCTAAAATAAAACACCTGCAGAACAGCAATGCGAATGAACAAAATTACCTGGTTACTGGCTGCCGGCCTGGCGCTGCAACCGGCGGCCTATGCGAATAGAACTGGCTTTAATACGGACAGCAGTGGCAACGCACCCGTTCCGCATGAAATAGAAGACCCGCAATGCCTGGGTATTAACAAGCAGCCGGCACATGCCACCTTAATGCCTTATGGCGATCTGAAGGAAGCATTACGGGCCAACCGGCATGCCTCTTCCTTTAACCTTAGCCTTAACGGCATGTGGAAGTTCCACTGGGTAGCATGGCCGCAACAGCGGCCGGTAGATTTTTATAAACCCGGTTATGATGTTTCAGGCTGGAAAGAGATCAAAGTACCCTCCAACTGGCAGGTAGAGGGATATGGCACACCGGCCTACACCAACTTTACCTTTCTTTTTCAGAAGGACTTTCCGCATGTAATGAGCACACCGCCTGAAAAATACACCACTTACAAAGAGCGTAACCCTGTAGGCAGCTACCGGCGCAATTTTGTAGTGCCGGCCGGCTGGAAGGGCCGCCGCATCTTTATTACATTTGACGGGGTGGATGCCGGCTTTTTCCTGTGGGTGAACGGCCGCAAGGTTGGCTACAGCGTGAACAGCCGTAACGCAGCGGATTTTGACATTACCTCTTTTGTGCAGCCAGGTAATAACATGATTGCAGTGGAAGTATACCGCTTTACCACCGGCAGTTACCTGGAAGACCAGGATATGTGGCGCCTGAGCGGCATTTTCCGTAACGTTAGCCTTTGGAGCAGCCCGGTAACGCATATACGGGATTTTACCGTGCATGCACAGTTGGATGGGCAGTACCGTGATGCTGCCTTGCAGGTGGCTGCTAAAATAAAGAACTATGGCAGCAGCGCAGTACCGGCCCGGCAGCTTACGGTTGACCTGTACAACGGCCAGCAGCCCGTAAAAGGAAGCAGCGGCCATGTTCCTGTGCCGGCATTAGCGCCCGGCGAGGAAACCATTGTAAACGTTACAGTGCCTGTACAGCACCCGCAGCAATGGACAGCAGAAACGCCCCGGCTGTATACTACCGTGCTGACCCTGAAAAGTGGGAACAGGGCAGAAGAGATCCTGTCGGCACGTACCGGCTTCCGCAACCTTGCCATTAAAGGCCGCCAGTTCCTGGTGAACGGTGTTCCGGTAAAGCTCAAAGGTGTTAACAGGCACGAGCACTGGCCTGATGTGGGCCATGCCGTTACAGAAGCGCAGATGATACGGGATCTGGTACTGATCAAACAAGCTAACTGCAACCACGTGCGCACCTGCCATTACTCAGATGATCCCCGCTGGTATGAGCTGTGTGATGAATACGGTATTTACGTGCTGGCAGAAGCAAATGTGGAATGCCACGGCGCCATGGGCGATTTTGATGAAGAGCCGCGTATAAAGGCCGCCATCATAGACCGCAATGTGGCCAATGTAGAGAACTTTAAAAATCACCCGTCTGTTATTATCTGGTCTTTAGGTAATGAATGCGGCAGGGGAGGCTCCAACTTCCGCGCAGCATTACAGGCCATCCGTGACATTGACTCCACACGGTTTACACACTACGAAGGATTTGGCATTGATAAGGATAACCCGGCTGATATTGACAGCCGCATGTACACCTCGCCCGGAGAAGTAGAAAAGCTGGCTAACGATAACGGGTATACTAAACCCTTTTACCTGTGCGAATATGCGCATGCCATGTTCAACTCTATGGGCGCGGTAGATGATTATAATAACCTTTTTGACAAATACCCTTCGCTGCTGGGGGGCTGTATCTGGGAATGGCAGGACCAGGGCCTGTGGAACCGGCGTGATCCCAAACACCCCATACTGGCCTTTGGCGGCGGTTTTGGGGAGTACCCGAATGATCATTATTTTATACACAAAGGCGTAGTAGCTTCTGATCGTTCGGAAAAACCGCACTATCCGGAATTAAAGCATGCTTACCAGTGGATAGGTATACAGGGTACCGACCTGGCAAACGGTATGGTAACCATTAAAAACCGTTACCAGTTCACTAACCTGGATTCCTTTGCCTGCAAGTGGACCTTATCAAAGAACGGGAAGGTAACAGACAGCGGCCGCCTTACCATAGCCGGACTGGAGCCGGGCGCAGAAAGAACCGTAAAAGTACCTTATCACCTGGCGCAACCGGAACCCGGGGCTGAATACTTTTTACGGGTTTCCTTTACCACCCTGCAACGCCAGCTATGGGCGCCTAAAGGTTTTGAGGTGGCAGCACAGCAGCTGGCGCTGCCTGTTGCCGGTATGCAGCCACCGGCGACGGCTGCGGGCGATCTTCCTTTACAGCTCACAGAAGCTGACAGCAGTATAAAGATCAGCGGCCGGAATTTTTTGCTGGTGTTTAACAGGCATACCGGCACTTTCAGCAGCATGGCAGTGAATGGCCGGCAGCTGCTGCAGGCAGGCGGCGGCCCACTGCTGCACCTGTGGCGCGCACCGCACCGCAATGATGATATGTGGGCCAATGAGGGATGGGAAAAATATGGCCTGAAACACCTGCAATGGTCGGCAGACAGTATTGGCGTTGTACAGCCCGCGCCAGGTACGGTGCAGGTCATCGCGCATCTCACGGGAACGGGCCGGCAACACTTTACCGTGCATCATACTGTTGTATATACCATCCATGGCGATGGCAGCCTGCTGGCAGATAACAGCGTTGTTTTCAGCAACCCCGATCTGGTGCTGGCCCGCCTGGGTGTACGGCTGTTCCTGGCAAAAGATCTGGACCGGTTCAGCTACTTTGGCCGTGGGCCTATGGAAAACTATGCCGACCGGAAGAGTGGTTTTGATGTAGGTGTTTATCAAAGCACGGTGAAAGAACAGCTTACCCCTTACGAAAAGCCAATGGAGTGCGGTAATCATGAAGATGTACGCTGGGCAAAATTGAACAGCTCCCGGGGCGCTTCCCTTACCGTGCAGCGGGATACAGCCCTGCTGCAGGTATCTGCCTTACCCTACAGTGATGACGATCTGGAAAAAACAGAGTACAAGATAGACCTGCCGGTGTCCCGGGGCACGGTGCTGTGTATTAGCCGGTATACGCTGGGCGTAGGCTCCAATTCATGCGGACCCCGTCCGCTGCCTCCCTATGTGGTGCATGCAGCGCCGGCGCGGTTTAGCTACCGCCTGCAGTTACAGTAGGATCTTCAGTAAAAAACGGCTGCAGTTCATGCAGCCGTTTTTGTAAGCACGCCTATACGGTATGGCTTAAAGGCAAAAAGCCTGAACCGGTAAAATTTATGACTGTTTTAATATATTTTTACCGGACTGTATAAACATTTTAATTGATGAGAATATTCTTAATTGTTCACCTGTTCTTGTTAATTCTGCAGAGCTGTGCTGCACAAACCGTTGTAAAAAGCAACGATCCGCATATTCATTATATGGGCCGCATGGCTTTTAAACAGGATGCAGCTGAATTAAGCTGGCCTGGTAATTCCATTAGCATAAATTTCAGCGGCACCGGGGTGAAGGCACTGTTGAAGGACCAGTTTGGGACTAATTATTTCAAGGTTATTGTAGATGACAGCTTATTGCCCGATCTGCAGCTTGATTCATCAAAGCATGTTTATACGCTGGTAGCAGGTTTACCTGCCGGCAAACACCGGTTAACCTTATTTAAACGTACGGAATGGAGCTTTGGTAAAACCTGGTTCTATCAGTTTGAGCTGGCTCCCAATACCACGATCGGCCCGGCGCCTGCGGCTAAAAAACGGAAGATCGAGTTCTATGGTAATTCCATTACCTGCGGATATGCAGTGCTGGACACAACGGGGCAGGACCGGGGCTCTGCGCCTTTTGAGGATCATTCCCTGAGCTATGCCGCAATAACCGCCCGTCATTTCAACGCGGAGTATAGCTGTATAGCTAAAAGCGGTATTGGCGTGCTGGTAAGCTGGTTTCCGCTCATTATGCCGGAAATGTTTGACCGCCAGGATGCGACCGATGAAAAAAGCAAGTGGGATTTCAGTCAGTTCAAACCGGATGTAGTAGTCATAAATCTTTTCCAGAATGATTCATGGTTAATAAACCAGCCGCAGCATGCTGAATTTATTCACCGTTTTGGCAGCAGCCGGCCAACCGCTGATCAAATTGTTGCAGCTTACCAGAAATTTGTGCAAAGTATCCGGAGGCGCTATCCCCAGGCAAAGATCATATGCGCGCTGGGAAATATGGATGCAACAAAGAAGGGTTCAGCCTGGCCCGGGTATATATCCAAAGCAGTGGCCAATCTTCACGACACTGGGATAAGCACGCATTATTTTCCTTATAAAGATACGCCGGGCCATCCGGCTAAGCATGAGCAGGAAGCCATGGCAAAAGACCTGATCAGCTATATAGAGCATAATATCCGGTGGTAATAAAGCCGGCATGTAATCCGCGTGTGAATTCAACCTTCTATTTTTATGAAAGTGAAACTGATCATCTTATTTGCTGTTTTTACCCTGCCCTTCCTGGCTTCCGGCCAGGGGAGCGCTTGTGATTGTCTTGCAAACCTCAATGAAACAATTAAGAAAACAGAGGAAAACTATGCTGGCTTTCCTGCAAAAGAAAATGCCGGGTATCATAAGCTTGTCGGAGCCCTTCAATCCAAGGCAGCTTCAGAGAAGGATGCAAAGCGTTGCTTTTACCTGATCAGGGACTATGTACGTTTTTTTAAAGACAAGCACTTTTCGTTTACCTACGTGAACGCGGATGATTCTGATCTGGAGATGGTTGAGGATGATGCCATAAGTGGTAAACCTGATGCTGTAGAAGGGATGTGGGTAAATCCTGATAGTACGGTCTGGCTCAGGATCAAAAAATTTCCGGGAAACGAGTATAAAGCCATCATTGTAAAAGCAAAAGATGAAAAGCTAAAGAAAGGGCTCGTGTATTTTTCTTTGACACCCCATAAGAAAGGTTTTTTGCTCAAACAATATAATGTGTTCAATAGCGTAGATATGTACGCAAAGCAAAGAGGCGGATTGTTGCAATTGTGGAACTTCGCGCTGTATGGAAAGGTGGGCCCAACAGCCATGACCACAGCGGAAAAAGCAGAGCTGAACAAATGGCGGGATAATAATAACGGGTTGGATTTTCAAATGCCTGATAAGGAAACCGCATTGGTTAAGATCCCCACTTTTTTCAATAATGACAGCAAAATTGAGAAGCTGATCGCCGCTCATGATAAGGAGATCAGAAATAGTAAATACCTGGTGATAGATCTGCGGGGAAATGGCGGAGGTAATTCAGGCTGGAGCTTTCTTTTGCCTTATGTGATGACCAACCCGATAAAACAGGATGTTCCCTTACTAAGGGTTTCGCCTGATAATGTGAAGCTGAAAAGGGGAGAGCTGGAGTATTTTGTTAAAAACCCGGTTCCCGCGGAAGCAAAGAAATACTTTCCAGATCCGTTTATTGCGCAGCTTAAAAAAGCATATGAGGAATTGCCGGTAACAAAAAATGCTTTTTACGCGATACCCGGATTAACCATTCCGGTTGACAGCATATTACAGCACCCTTCAAAAGTAGCGCTCATCACCGATGATCTCTGTGGAAGCTCTGCGGAGTACTTTTTTAAGCTGATGGCGCAAAGCAGTAAAACAGTGAGATACGGCATAAACAGTGTTGGTATGATGGATTATGAGGGGCCCGGGACAACAACGCCTCTTCCGCATAAACAGTTCATATTAATGATCCCCGTCTCAAAATCAAGCTGGACCGATGAAAACCCGATTGATGATACCGGTTTTACGCCCGATGTGAAGCTTACTATTCCTGAAGAGGAATGGGTTAAGTATGTATTGAAAGACCTGAAGGAAAGATCCTAGCCGGCTATTTCGTAGTGTTTCACCGCTTTATCATAACGGATCATTATCTCCTGCACTGCCGGCGGTACTACTGCCACTTCAGGATCAGCGCCTGCAAATTGTTTGATGGCCTCCGGCGATTCCCATTCAGTAATGATCAGGAATTCTACACCTTCCGGAACTTTTCTTTTCAGTATGGATGCTTTTATGAAGCCCTTCATAGACGATAATTGGGGAAAGGTATCGTTTTGGAGATGAGCAATATATACAGGTGCTTTTTCTTCGGAGGTGATACCAGTCCATTGCCGGGAGATCATAATTTGTTGGTTTGCTTATCCAAGCAATTTACTGAATAGTAAAGTCAGATCAATGCATCTTTACAGCCGGATTCAAATCCTGAAATTGATAAATCAGTTTGACCCGGTCAAGACATTTATTTCCCAATATCTCCTAAAAACGCTAAATATTTATTGTTTATCAATAATTATTTATTATGTTTGCAGTAGAATCCTAAATTCATAAAATCATTATGAAAAGAATTTCAATAGTATTTCTTCAGGCAGTTGTCGTGCTTATCGGCCTTGTGGCACTTGCCATTTTGATCCGGTTTCCCCTAACTGAAGGAAGAGCTGCAAACTTAGACTTGTTCAGCATTTACGCTGACCCGTTCATCCTGTATGGATACGCAGCATCCATCGCTTTTTTTGTTGCGCTATACAAGGCATTCAGATTACTTGGATATATCGGACAGAATAAAGTATTCTCATCAGCCTCTGTTAAAGCTTTAAAGAGTATAAAGTATTGTGCGGTCGTACTAAGTGTTTTAATTGTGATAGCAGGACTGTATATAAGGGTAGCTCATAATAAAGAGGACGATCCTGCGGGGTTTCTTGCCATGTGTATCGTGACTACTTTTGTTACTGTTGTAGTTGCAACTGCTGCGGCAATATTTGAAAAAATATTGCAAAATGCCATAGATATGAAATCTGAAAATGACTTAACAATTTAAGCTATGCCAATTATTGTAAACTTAGACGTGATGATGGCAAAGCGAAAAATTTCTCTAAATGAACTTTCTGAAAGAGTTGATTTGACATTATCTAACCTTTCTATCTTAAAGACAGGAAAGGCAAAAGCAATCCGTTTCAGCACATTAGACGCAATTTGTAAAGCATTAGACTGTCAACCGGGCGACATTTTGGAATATGTAAATGACGAGAAAAGAACTCATTCATGAGCCACGACTTTACGCCCCTGCGCACTTATTTAAGCAGCCTTGCTCCTTTAAATGATCAGGAATGGGAAAATTTGAAGGAACTGATATATGTACAGACGTATGACAAGAAAGAATTATTTCTGGCAGAAGGTAAAATATGTAAAACCGTTGGATTTATACTCGAAGGTTGTTTTCGTTGGGTAAAAAATCAAAACGGAGAAGCCCGTACATTTGATTTTGCGATGGAACATGAATTTGTTACCAACTATTATAGCATTGTTATGCAAAAGCCGTCGCAGGTAAATATCCTGGCGGTTGAAAAGTCTGTCTTACTTTGTATGGATGCCGGAAAATTAATGGAGCTTTTCGATAGCACGTATTCATGGCAAAAAATTGGCAGGCACCTGGCCCAGCATACTGCCTGTTATTTTATGGAGCGGCTGGCAGCATCATATTATGAATCGCCTCAGGAACGTTACGCTAAATTAATGAGTACCTCTCCTGAATTATTCTTACGCATACCTCATCATATGCTTGCCAATTACCTGGGCATAACTAAAGAAACATTAAGCAGGCTGAGAAATGCTGCACGTTAGTTTTGTTGATTCAGATCAACGCTTTTCAGCTTCGCTGATCTTAGCTTTGCCTGAAATCAACAAAGTATGCAAGCATTAACAACAAAAGAGAGCCGCATGCGGGGTATTGTTACTAACCCGGGATCTGATCCGCGTTTTAATATAACAGAATGCCCTGTTCCTGTTCCTGCACCTCACCAGGCGCTGATCAGGGTTACCGCTTTTTCACTGAACCAGGGTGAAGTACGCACTGCTATTACTGCTACCACCAATTATATTCCCGGCTGGGATTTTGCCGGTATAATAGTAAAAGCAGCTGCAAATGGCACCTCGCCTAAAGAAGGCACGCGCGTTTTTGGTTTTGTTGCACAAGGCGCCTGGGCCGAATATATTATTGCTGCCGGTGTACAAATGGCCATTATACCTGATGGTATTAGCGATGCGCAGGCTGCTTCACTGCCAGTTGCCGCCGGTACTGCTGTAACTTGTATTGAAGCAGTGGGTCCCTTGCCTGATCAGCAGGTATTGATCACGGGCGCTGCGGGCGGTGTTGGGCGTATCTTATGTCAGTTAGCCGCCATGGCCGGGGCAAAAATATTTGCAGTAAGCCGGCGGCTTAACCTGAAACAGCAGCTGGAAGATGATGGTGTGATACCTCATGCTGTGTTTACAACAATAGAAGAGGCAAAAGCCGCGGGAAAATATGATATTATATTCGATTCAGTCGGCGGTAATGTATTGGCTGTTGCATTAAGTATGTTACCCGCAAACGGTATCTGTGTTAACTTTGGTAATTCTTCGCGTCAGCCCACAACCTTCAACGTTCGTTCTTCTGAATGGCCATTTCACCGTAAACAGCTGGTATTCCTGGGGCCTGAAGTGCCTGCGGATTGTATGCCTGTGTTCACGCGTATAGCCGGGCTGGTTGTGCAAAAGCGTTTGCACACGCCCATTGATAAAGAACTACCCTGGACAAGTATTGCGGAAGCCGCCGAATTGCTGGTACAACAACAGGTGAATGGAAAGATTGTTTTAACAATCCCTATGATCTAATATAGAAACCGTTCCAGGATCACAGATAATTTCAACCTTATCGTTGATCTTAAGCCTTTTTATAGACGGATCTATTCTTATCATACGATCATCGATCAGCACAACGGCATTGCCATTGTCTTCTATGGCGACAATGGTGCCCGTTAAAGTTCCTGGGGTAAATGCGTTTAGGAAAAAAGTTGCCGGTGCTGCCTGTTGCTGGAATTTCCCATTTTCCAGATGGAAAACGGTATCAGAAAGCTTTACGATCTCGTCACTGTTATGGCTTACCAGGATGGTCGTTAATCCAAAGCGTTTGTGCATTTCAGCCAAAGTACCCTGCAATTGAGCGCGCATGCCGCTATCCACAGCAGACAATGGCTCGTCCAGCAGTAATACCGACGGCTTTTTGACAATGGCCCTTGCTAGTGCAACCCGTTGCTGCTGCCCGCCGGAAAGTGCCTGGATCTTTCTGTTAGCCAGATTCGATAATCCGCTAAGCTCCAGTAATTCGTCAACAATTTCTTTCGATTCATTTTTTTTCAAGGCAAATGAAATGTTTTCCCGCACGTTCATATTGGGGAACAACGCATAATCCTGGAATACAAAACCAATTTTACGGTGCTGGGGTTCGGTATTGATCTTTTTTGCACGGTCAAACCATACAGCGTCATTTACTTTTATATACCCGTTCTCCGGTTTCATAAATCCGGCCAGCATCCGCAGGAGGGAGGTTTTGCCGGAACCGGATGCCCCATATAAACTAACGAATTTCCCGCTTTCGATCTTCGCGCTTACGTTTAATTGCATTTCACCTTCGGCGGTATGTAACGTTTTATGTAAAGAGAACTCGATCATAATTTTTCTGTCGTTATCCAATGGTTAATAAAATCCCTGCTGCTGCGTTTTGCGGTTAAATGAATACAGGATCAATAAGGTAATAAACGACAGGACAAGTAAAATACCCGCATATACGTTGGCGTTATAATAATTGAATGTTTCCACTTCATCGTAGATCGCAATAGAAGCGGTCCGTGTTTTCCCTGGCATGTTGCCTCCTATCATCAGCACCACGCCAAATTCACCAACGGTATGGGCAAACGATAATACAATAGCGGTAAGCATCGATGGCTTGATATTCGGCAGCAACACTTTGAGTAATGTTTGCCATTTGGTTTTTCCCAGTGAATACGCGGCCTCTTTTAAGCTGGGGGGTAATGAGGACAGCCCGGACCTGATGGGGTGTACCATAAAAGGCAGGCTGTAAATAACCGATGCTATTAATAGCCCGCTAAATGAAAATACCAGCCGCAGGTTTAGCCATTGTTCCAGCCATTTACCAAATCCATTTGCGGGGCTGAATGCCAGCAGCAAATAAAAGCCTATTACCGTGGGGGGCAAAACCAGGGGCATGCTTACAATGGCCTCAATGACTGTTTTGAAAATGTTCCTTTTCCCGGAAAGCCAGTTGGCCAGGGGCACAGCTACAATGAACAGGATAAGCGTTGTGCCGAACGCCAGTTTTAAGGTAAGCCATATCGGGTCAAACTTTATCATTTTACTAAATATCCTGATTGTTTATAAATAGCTTTTGCTTTGGGTGAATAAAGAAAGCTGTAAAACTTTCTCGCTGCTGCCTCGTGGTTCCCCTTAGCATTTTTTAATAGTACAGCCGCCTGTTCGATCGGTGGATAATCGCCGGCGTTAAGCTCCACCCATTTACCCTTATCTTTCATCTCTTTTGAAACCACAATTGATTTTGCCGTGAAACCTATGTCTGCACTTTGTGTCGCAATGAACTGGCTCGTTTGGGTAATGCTTTCTCCGGTTACCAGTTTAGATGAAACCCGGTTGTACAGATCATATTTTTTCAGCAGGAACTGTGCTGCGCTGCCATAAGGGGCCGTCTGGGGATTGGCAATAGCAATGCTTTTGATGACGGTATCCTGCAATAGCCCCAGGTCGGGTGCAGGCTGGATCTCAGGCCGGACGCTCCACAGCACAAGCACCCCCTGGGCATATACCCGGGGCGGTTCAAGTGCGAAATGAGCATCGGCCAATGTCTGAGGGAATTTCGTATCGGCAGATACAAAAATATCAAAAGGCGCATCGTGCATGATCTGCTGCGTAAGCTTACCGGATGCGCCCAGCACAACATCAATTTTTGTTGGGTCTGTTTTGTTGAATTCCGTTACCAGGGCCTCTATAGTATATTGCATATTTGCAGCAACGGCTATCGTCAGTGTTGGCTGTTTGGATGATTGGCACGAAATAAATGCCAGTAAAAAAACAACTGCTATTTTCTTCATGATCTTACTATTTAACCGGCCGTTGTTGTCAATATTACCACATCAACGGGGATCTTGCTCACAGCCAGCGCTGCACCTCAGAAAAAGTAAATATAGTACCACGCTGCAATTTCGCCTAATCTTTTGTTTAGATCTTGAATTTCAACATGGGCCGTTAACGGGTGATTTGAAAGAATGGGCGGGTTATAGCCAACCATTAACACTGACAATATTTCCCCCAATTTTTTAAACCTTTTACTTTTCCCGGCTGTTATTAACCTGCTATTGTCATTGTGAACATATCCTATCACTCAAAAAACCACTCTTCACCCTCAAACCTTTATTATGAAACGTATTGTATTAATTGGTAACAAATCATGGGAAGTTGAACCCATCCTGAATGCCCTGCTGAATAGCACTATCCGTCCGCAGACGCTCCCTAATCCCAGCGAGTTAAACTATCCCTGGACCTTTCCGCAGGGAACTCCTAAACCCAGGGCCGTGTGGGATAATTTTTCCCAGGCAACCGTAGAACTATGGTGTATCCAGGACATCATGGATCCGCAGTGGAATCCATCCAGCTCACAGGGCAAACATGCCAGCCTTCCGAAGGTGCTGGCTTACCGGCAGGAGCCGCCTGACCTGGTAGTGGCCATGGGAACCGCTGCGCTGGGATTGAACGACAGCAATAACAATGGCTGCGTAACCGTAGGCAGTAACATCTTTATCCATAATTTCCATCCTAACGGTGAAAACCCGCAAAGTAAATGGGATGATCCTGCTCATTTTGAAAAGGTGCTGCCCTCAGCTATTGCTCCGGACTTCTTCAAATTATTAGATACCGCTACTGTTAGCGCAATAGAGTCAGGGTTATTGAGGCCCTATCTCAATCCATCTCCCAATATTGAGGTGATGAGCGACAAAGACTATATCGGCGTAAGTGTGGTGAATATTACAAACTATGCAGATTATGCCACCTCTGATACAGCCGGCCTGCAGGCCTTGGCTAACACCGGTAACAAGAAGCCGGTGGGCTCCGTGGAAACCACGCATGGCGTAATACGGCTGTTATGTGATGCACCTTTTATTTTCATGTCCGGCATTACGGACAGGGAAGGGCATTTTGCGGATGATGTAGATGGAAAAGACGGAAAGGGGAATGTAAAAACAGCTGCCCAGAACTTTACTGCTGCATTTAACATAGGCGTAAGCCTGAGCCATATGATCCCCAAAATGGCTGCCTATGTAATTGCCGCCGGCCAGCCCAAAGTTGTAAAGGTGCCTCAGGCCCTTTAATATA
Organism: Chitinophaga rupis; assembly: GCF_900109685.1. Classification (GTDB taxonomy): domain Bacteria; phylum Bacteroidota; class Bacteroidia; order Chitinophagales; family Chitinophagaceae; genus Chitinophaga; species Chitinophaga rupis. The sequence goes on from NZ_FOBB01000008.1 coordinate 293,436, forward strand.
TTAAAGAACCGGGAGACAAGCGCTCCCGGTTCTGATCTTGAGAAATATATTAGATAATTCCGGCAGAACGTTAATATAACATAATAGTAAAACGGAATGGCTTATTAAGTGCTTGCCATGTAACAGGAAATTGCTAACTTGAGTACACAATAACCATTACTCCACAACCACAAGAAGCGCTACTACTTTTCTGTTCTTACCGGCCCCCGGGTATGAAAAACGGTGATGTTTGCGGCCAATATAAGTGAGCATTCGATCATCTTTCAAATATATAACTATGCTAAAGATCTACCCCTTTTTGCTCTTCCTCCTGCTGGGGATGAGCGCTTATGCCCAAAACTTTTCACTTACACCAGTTTATGCGTCGCCAGACAGTACACAGATACTGGATTTCCGGTATGGCAAGGTATTAACTGTTAAACAAAACGGCGCCAGCGCCACTTACCGGTTAACGGATGTGGGCACCGGCAGCACCGTGGTTATCCCATTTACCGCCAATACCTCTCCTGTGCCGGGCAATCCATATGGGTACATTTTCCGCGGATGGGTAACACCCTACGGGGCGCTCATTCAGGCGCCGGTGACTTTTATCGACCCTTACACTACTCCCTTATATGAGTATAACCAGGGTACGGTTACACAGCTTTCGCAGGTTACCAATAGCGTAAGCACAGCGGGCAGCTATGTATTGTGGTCAAGCCCTGATTCTGCCAGCCACGGATTAATATTGCGAAATATGGCCACCCAGCAACAGCAGGTGGTGGTAGACAGCAGCATTACCGGCGCCGCTGTGGCGGCTAATGGCCTGGTGGCTTATGCTACCGGCAGTAATGCCGCCACGTATCTTTACCGTTACCAGAACGGCGTAAGCACCTTAACAGACCAGTGGGTGCCGGATTGGCCCAATCCCGATTATCCTCCCCGGTTCTTTGGCATACAAACAGATGGCGAGCGCATTGCATATCTAAGGAGTCCTGATGAAATAGGCTCCCGTGTTTACCTGTACGACCATGATTCTGTTACCTACCTGATGACACAGGGTGATTATGGAGGGTATGCAGATTTTCCCATAGCAGACTATTGTGTTCCGTTGGTTAATAATGGTTATGTGGGTGGCATCTATCTGGCTGCACCTTATTTCTATCATGTGCAGGGGCAGGTATACACGCGCGACCGGCAGGGCAATCTGCGTTATGTGCTGCCCATACAAACCAATTCTGCGGTAGGCATCGCCAATATGCTCAATATTTCGCCGCAGGGCGATGTGGCCGTTGGAGCCAAATCGGGCAATAACTACGCTACCTATATTATTAAACAGGATGGCAGCTCTGTAAAAAAGGTAGCGGATGTAAGCACGCGCGCGTATTATGAAGACAGCACCTGGTTTATTGCTACCGACCGTATCCTGTTCTCCGTGAACCTGGATACTACCGCCCAGCATTATATTACACCCATTACCAAACAGGTATATACCCGTAACCGGGTGCCCATTACGTCGGTTGATTTTCTGCAGCATTATGTAGGTCCGGCCAGCGGCATCGGGCAGCTGGAGAAGATAGAGTTCACCACCTTTCCTAAACGGGGTACACTTTCCGGCGCTAATAACCAGCCGGTATCCGCCAGTAATGCCATTTTTACCCGGGCCATGCTGGACTCGCTCAAATACAGCGCACCCAGTGTTCCGGGTAAGGATACCATACGCTGGCGTGCTTTTGATGGCATTAACTGGACAAAGGATACAACCATTTATGTTAATATACTGGCGGCGCCGGATACTATTAAACCATTTGAGCGTAACACATTGGCCGGCACGCCTATCCGCTTCTGGGCCAGTAATTTTAAACAGAACTTTACCGGTAAGCTGGCCGGCATACGCGTAAACCGGCTGCCGGCATACGGTAAACTGACCATAGGCGGCAAACAGCTCTTTTATGAAAGAAGCCGCGATGTAACGCTGGCAGAGCTGGACAGCATGTATTATACACCCTATCCCAACATAGTAGGTGTTGACACCTTACAATGGATGGCCTTTAACGGTACCAGCTATACGCCAAATGATACGCCGGCCATTTTGCGTGTGTATCCGGTGCTGAACACTCCACCCATTTTAAGGACCGTGGAAAGCCAGTACAGCCAGGCCGGTGCGGCAGATACTATACTGATAGCCAACTATCCGGCGCCGCAGGCACACACGGATGTGATGGCAGTAGTGGATAATTCAAGAATGCTGCCTATAGCGGCTAACCATACTTTCGTAATTGAACCATCTACCTACAGCGTGGGTACTCACCAACTGAAGGTGACCTTTAAGCATAAGCTGGACAGTATTAGCATACAGCGAAGCTTTACTATTACCAGCCCGTTTGCGCCGATGATGGTGGGAGTAGAAAAAGCGGGCCTGTTAGTAGAAAGGGACGTATTAAATGTTTGGCCCAACCCCTTTAGTGAGCAGCTTACGGTAAGCGGACTGGATGTTAATAGCAGTTATACACTGCGTTTGTATGATGCACAGGGCCGCCTGGTGCTTACAGACCGCTCCTTTAACCAGTCGCGGAAGGTGCTGCTGCCCGGGCGCAATGCGGTTATTAAAGGAATGTACGTGCTGGAGATCTATGATAATAACAGCAAGACGGTGATAAAGAGCTTAAAGCTGATGCGGTTTTAGAACAACCTGACCTTTTGGGGAGCCGTTAGTGAAAAGCTAACGGCTCCTTTGTGATATGACATCGGGTAGGTCTTCCTGATAACCAAACAGCATTTGCCCCTTTGCTTAAAACGGGAAGATTATAATACTATGCCGGTAGGTTTTGAATTTCTTAACTTTGCAGAATGCCAAAGAAGATCACGCGTTCGATTTCGGAGTTCAATAATGACCTGAAGCTAAAAGGGTTCAATGTATTCCAGATAGAGGCTGATAGCGATGCAACACGCATTTACAGCCGGAAGGACTTTTATAAAATTTGCCTGACCACAGGAAAGAGCATAATAAATTATGCCGACAGGAGCTTTGAGCAGGAGGGAACTATCTTATTTTTCGGCAATCCGCATATCCCTTATTCCTGGGAAACACTTACCACTACTTATATAGGCTATACGGTTCTTTTTTCTGAAGATTTCTTCCTGATGTCCGATCGTTCGGAAAGTCTGCAAAATTCTCCCCTGTTTAAGATTGGCGGCACACCAATTCTAAAAATAACAGAGGGCCAGCGGGAGTTCTTAAATACCATCTTTAAAAAGATGATTGAGGAACAGAAAACTGATTACACCTATAAGGATGAGCTTATCCGCAACTATATTAACCTGATCATTCACGAAGCCCTGAAACTCCAGCCTTCTGAACATTATGACCAGCACAAAAATGCAGCTTCCCGGCTTACCGCTGTATTTCTGGAGCTCCTGGAAAGGCAGTTCCCTATTGAAACTACCGACCGTCCCTTACAGTTAAAAACGGCACAGGATTATGCGAATAATTTACACGTGCATGTCAATTACCTCAACCGCGCTATTAAGGAAGTTACCGGCAAATCCACTACTACGCACATTACCGAACGCATTATTTCTGAAGCAAAAGCACTTTTGCAGCATACTGACTGGAACATTGCAGATATTGCCATTGCGCTGGGGTTTGAATATCCCACCTATTTCAACAATTTCTTTAAGCGCATGACTGGATCAACCCCAACAGCTATCCGGTCTGCTGAAGTTTGAAATTCTTAATGATTGGTTTGAGATTCATTAGCACCAGGGCAAAGCCCCGGGGTACCTTTGTGTTGTGATGAATGAAAATATGAAACAACACATCAGTACCGTTGAATTAACGGTTAAACCAGCCTGGAATGCTGTATTTGCTTTAGCGCTTGCAGTATCCGGCTTAATCGTTTCGGAGTTTTTACCGGTTAGTTTGCTAACGCCGATGGCAAAAGATCTGAGGATAACAGAAGGCATAGCCGGACAGGCCATCTCAGTAACAGCTATTGTAGCCATGGTATCAAGCCTGCTGATTGCGGTAATTACGCAACGCATGAACAGGCGCCTGGTTCTATTGGCCTTTTGTGTGCTGCAGATCATCTCAAATCTCTTAGTGGCCAATGCACCGGATTTCGCCTTGCTCTTAACCGGACGTGTACTGCTGGGTATTGGCCTCGGTGGTTTCTGGTCAATGGCAGCAGCAACGGCGTTACGGTTGGTTCCTGCAAACCGGGTATCCAAAGCACTTTCCATCATTTTTAGTGCGGTATCTGTGGCAACAGTGCTGGCGGCGCCATTGGGCAGCTATTTAGGCACACACTTAGGCTGGCGTAGTGTGTTTCTGATTGCAGCCGCAATAGGAGGCATAGCTTTTATCTGGCAATTGGCGACACTGCCTTCGATGCCAACAGACAAGGCAAGGAAGATCAGCGATCTGTTCCGCGTGCTGAAGCGCCCGAACATCAAAGCAGGCATGCTGGCAACCATGTTTGCGTTTATTGCTTATGCTACCTTTTTTACCTACCTGCGCCCCTTTCTGGAAACAGTAACCCGTGTAAACGAAAATACACTTTCTACTATCCTTTTAGGCTTTGGCATTGCCAACCTGCTTGGTTCAACTTTTTCGCGGTATCTATTGGAATGGAACCTGCTCCGCTCACTGGCGCTTATGCCCTTCATGATGGCCGTTATGGTAACCGGCCTGGTAACCTTTGGAAATATTACAGTAGTAGCAGCAGTATTAGTGTCCTTGTGGGCGATGGCGCTGGGGGTAATACAAGTGGGCTGGACAGCCTGGCTTACCAAAACCATCCCCGATGAAGCGGAAAGCGGCGGTGGCATTCAAATAGCGGTTATCCAGCTGGCTATTACTGCAGGTGCAGCTTTTGGCGGCATACTCTATGATTACACAGGCGCAAAAGGAGTATTTACCAGCAGTGGCATTTTTGCCCTTATTGCAGCACTGGTAGTCCTGCTTGCTTTCCGGAGGTCGTCGAACCGGGTGAACAATGCCGGACAATCGCATAAGGGACAATGTGCAACAAAGCTGGTTGCTTAAAAGAATTGATTGTTCTAAAAATGCCCGTACGGTTTGGATTATAAACAAAAGCTCAAAACTAAAGATGAAAAAAATAACAGTACTGGTGCTTGTCTTCTTAATGGTATTAGGGCAGGCTTATACACAAACCTCACAAAAGGAAAAAACAAAAGATATGAAACAAACAGACCATTATACCTTTCCGCTGAGTGATAAGGTAACCCGTGAAAAAGTATCGTTTAAAAACCGTTACGGGATTACCCTGGTGGCTGATCTTTACCTGCCGGAAAACCGTGGTAGTGAACCTTTGGCTGCACTGGCCATTAGCGGCCCGTTTGGAGCAGTAAAAGAACAGTCCTCCGGATTGTACGCACAAACGATGGCGGAGCGGGGTTTTGCTACCCTTGCCTTTGACCCTTCCTATACTGGTGAAAGCGGAGGTGAACCCCGCAATGTTACTTCACCGGAGATTAATACGGAAGATTTCAGCGCAGCAGTAGATTTCCTGGGGCTGCAACCTGCTGTTGACAGGGACCGCATTGGCATCATCGGTATTTGTGGTTTTGCAGGCATGGCACTGAATGCTGCTGCTGTGGACAAACGCGTGAAAGCCGTTGCAACCACCAGTATGTATGATATGTCGCGGGTGATGGCAAAAGGTTATTATGATAAGCTTACCATTGAACAACGCACTCAAATGCTGGAACAAATGAGCCGGCAACGTTGGGAAGATGCAAAGAACGGAACACCCGCTCCCGGCCCACGCATTTTACCTGAGAAGCTGAAAGGCGGCGAGCCTCAGTTTGTTGTGGATTATTTTAATTACTACCGGACCCCACGGGGCTTTCATAAAAACTCACCCAATTCAAACGGTGCATGGAATGCTACCAATGCGCTGTCGTTTATGAATATGCCGCTGCTTACTTACATTAAAGAGATCTCACCCCGTCCGGTTTTGCTGATTGCCGGTGAAAATGCACACTCCAGGTATTTCAGTGAAGATGCTTATAAAACAGCCGCTGAGCCAAAAGAGCTAATGATTATCCCAAATGCCAGTCACGTTGATTTGTATGACAGGGTAAACATCATCCCATTTGATAAGTTAACATCATTTTTCAACAGGTATCTGAGAACAGGTAAGGCTAATACGCCGGCAAAAAGTGTTGCCGCCAATTATTAACCCTGTTTATCACTGGTTTATATTACCTGGCTAGCCATTCTTTCGGGAATGGCTGGCCTTTTGTGCAAATAGTGTAACTATATCCAGGCAGGAAGCATTGTATTTAAAGTTTCCACTTTCCCGCTCCGGAGATTGCTGGTATTTTTAGCCGTAGAAATTTTTTTTCTATTTTTAGCGCGGTCAAAGTCTGCGCTATATTGTCTGACAGTTTCCTACATACAGAGAAAGATATTTTCCAACAGATTGCTAACGGGGATCACGATGCCTTTACCCGGTTGGTGGATAGGTATTGGAATAACCTGTATGGGCAGGCTATTGCTTACCTGAAAGACTCTCATAAGGCCCAGGATGTGGTGCAGGAAGTATTTCTGACCATTTGGAAGAACCGCAGATCCCTCTCAGACATAGAACGGCCGGAGCATTATTTATATACGATGGCCAGGAACAGGATATTAAGTGAATTTAGAAAGAAGCTGCTGATTCCGATTCCGAATAGTATGGAGCAGCTGCAAACGGCAGCCGATTCCCCGGCCGATGAGCAGCTGTCTGCCAAACAGCTCCTGGAGCTGGCGCAAACGGTGGTAAACCAGATGCCGCCACAGCGCCGGGCGGTTTTTGAGCTGAGCCGGCATGAAGGGTTAAAGTATGAGGAGATTGCGGCGCGGCTGGGAATTTCCCGTGAAACAGTGAAAGGCCATATGGTAAAGGCCCTGGCACAGGTGCGAACCTTTATGCGGCATGCCCTGCGGCTGCTGTTCCAAATTTTTTTTAAAGGGAGCAACCCTCTTTTGACGTTTGCGCGTCTTTATACTATATGCACACCGACGAATTCAAGGAGCTATTGGAAAAATACCTGGATGACAGGATTACGCCGGACGAACACCGGCGGCTAACAGCTGCGCTGGAAGACCCGGCGTGTGTGCAGCTGCTGAACGATGCGATCTACGATGAGCTGGTGGCGCGGGCCTATGAAGGAACGCCGGATGAAGGCATCAGGCAATTGATCCAACAGCGGCTCGACAAGGAAATGGCGCCTGTTTATACCCTCCGGCCCCGGAGATGGTACCAATGGGCGGCAGCTGCCGCAATACTTGTGCTGGTGGCCGCAACCTATTTATGGCTGCAGCAGCCGGCCAAACCTCCGGTGGCGCAACAGCTTATCACCAATGCGATGCCCGGCAGTAACAAGGCGATTCTGACCTTGGCAGATGGTTCCAAAATAACTTTGGACAGCACCGGCAGCCAGGTGATCCGGCAGGGCGCAACAGCCATCCGTCAACAGGGGGGCCAGCTAAAGTATGATGCGCAGAGCACAGCAGCTACTGTGCAGTATAATATATTAAACACTCCAAGAGGCGGCCAGTTCCGGATCACACTCCCGGATGGTACGCAGGTGTGGTTAAACGCGGCATCCACGCTACGTTATCCAACCGCTTTTACGGGTCCGGAAAGGCTTGTGGAGATTGCCGGGGAAGCTTATTTTGAAGTAGCAGCCAATGCAGCACAGCCGTTCAGGGTAAAGGCCAGGGATGCTGAGGTGGAAGTGCTGGGAACAAGCTTTAATGTGAAGGCCTATGCCGATGAACCAACTATACAAACCACTTTGCTCAACGGCTCCGTTAAACTCTCTGCCAACAAAAACCACGTATTGCTTAAACCGGGACAGCAGGCAATTTTAGGAGGTAACAAAGAGTTCAACATTAACCAGGTAGATCCAAACGATGCCATTGCCTGGAAGAACGGCTATTTCCTCTTTAAAAATGAGGGCATCGAAAGCGTTATGAGAACTATTGCACGCTGGTATGATATAGATGTCAGCTATCAGGGCGATGTGCTGAAGCAGCGCCTGGGGGGAACAGTATCCCGTTATGAAAAACTGGAGGATCTGTTAAAGACAATTGAATTAACCAAAAGCTTAAAATTTAAAATTGATGGAAGGAGGGTAACCATTATGCCAAATTAACTCGCCAATTAGTAATTAAACCTAACATTTTATTTGTGAATTTCTAATGCATAGCTGTGCAGGAGGGGATCCTGTGCGCTTTAAATATTCCTGGTTATGAAACTTACGATCATTCTATTGCTTGCAACAGTTTTGCAGGCAAGAGCGGCAACGTACGCTCAATCCATTAATCTGAACGTTAAAAACGCATCCCTCGAAGAAATATTTACCCAGATAAGACTCCAAACCGGCTATAACTTTTTATATAATCCCAGTGCGCTGGAAGATACAAAGAAAGTTTCAATAACTACCACCAATGCATCGTTAAAAGCAGTGCTGGATCAGTGCTTCAAAGACCAGCCTGTAGTATATGTGATTACGCAGAATAATGTGGTCATCAGCCGCAGAACATCGGAACGGGAAACACCGGCCGTTCCCAGGGCCATCACAGTAACCGGTCAGGTAAACGACAATAAAGGCCAGCCTGTTCCCGGCGCATCGGTAACCGTTAAAGGCGCCACTACCGGCGCCATTACAGATGCGAATGGCAGGTATAGTATTTCAGTGCCCGATAGATCCGCTATCCTGGTCTTCCGCTCCCTTGGCTTTACCAGCCAGGAAGTAGTGGTAAATGATCAAACAGTGATCAATGTAACCTTAGCTGAAAAGCGCTCGGCGTTAAGTGAGGTGATCATGGTGGGTTATGGCTCACAAAAGAAAGCGGATGTAACCGGCTCCATTGCATCAATAAATGAAGATGCTATCAAAAGCGTACCGGCAAGTAACCTGGTAAGCGCGTTGCAAAGCCAGGCGCCGGGCATTGATATACAAAAAGCCGGCGGCAACAGCCATCCGGGCGCCACGCCATCTATCTCTATCCGGGGGCAGCGTTCTTTGGGTGCAGCCAACGATGTGCTGTATGTTGTAGATGGTATACCATACAACGGCAATTACATTAATGACCTTAACCAGGATGATGTAGTGGCGGTACAAATATTAAAAGATGCATCCGCAACTGCTATTTATGGTTCAAGGGGCGCAAACGGCGTAATACTTATTACTACTAAGCGGGGCAAAACAGGCGCACCTGTAGTCACTTACAGCAGCTATGCCGGCGTGGTAAGCCCGCTTGGCCACTATGATGTGATGGATACCCAGGCTTACGAAACCTACAAAAAGTGGGGAAACTACAACGCAAACAATCCGAACGTTATTGGCGCGCCTAATCCGTATAATGGAATAGATGATCCCAAGTTCTATACAGATGGTATCACTTTCCTGCCAGCTGAATTAGCTGGTATAAAGAACGGCACGGCTACCGACTGGCAAAAGCTGATCTTTAAGAACGGCTTTAAAACCAATCATCAGCTGGGTGTTTCCGGTGGTACAGAGTCAACAAAATATGCGGTTTCCGCTGGTTATTATAATGAAACCGGCGTGTTTCCCGGCCAGTCATTCCGGCGTTATACCGTTAAAGTAAGTATTGACCAGCAGCTGGGCAAGATCTTCAGGATCGGCGTAAGCTCGCTGAATACCGTAAGTAAGATCAATGGGGAAAGCATTAACCCGGTGGCCCAGGCGCTTACATCCAGCCCGCTTACGGTGCCTTATGATGACAAAGGCAATCTAATACCATTCCCAGGCGGTGGCTCTTTAACCTATAATCCCCTGGCCAACCTGGTGCGGGGTGCGGTTGTTCAAAACCGGTCGAGGTATAACACCTTTACAACAATCTACGCGGAGGCACAGATCACGCCGCACCTTAAATACCGGTTTAACGGGGGCATAGAAATTACGCCGGAAACCTACGGCGAGTTTTATGGCAGCGCCACCTATCAGAACCTGAGCGGCCCTTCCACTGCCAGGAACACGAACTATGACTATCACGACTATACGCTGGAAAATCTGCTGGTGTATGAAAACACCTTTGCCAAAGATCATCACCTAACAGCTACCGGTTTGTTTAGCTTCCAGGATGACTATAAAGCCTCTACTAGCTTTAGCTACAACAATATTTTGGCAGATTATATTCAATATTTTAACCCGGCATTAGGCGCCAATCTCAACGGCTCAGGCAGTTACTCGAAGTTTAACATCGTTTCATTCATGGGGCGTATTAACTATGACTATATGAGCAAATACCTGTTAACGCTTACCATGAGATCTGACGGCTCCTCTACGCTGGCGCCGGGGAACAAATATCATCTCTTCCCATCTGCAGCCGTTGGCTGGAATATCACCCAGGAAGATTTCATGAAAAACATCCGGGTGATATCAGGCCTGAAATTGCGCGCCGGTTATGGCTCGGTAGGAAATGCCGCTGTAAGCCCCTACCAAACACTTGGCGGGCTGGCATCCATCAATTACAATTATGGCTCAACAAACGTTACCGGCACTTATCCCAATAATGTTCCCAATCCAAAACTGGGCTGGGAGTATACTGCAACGTTGAACTTTGGCCTGGACTTCAGCTTGTTCAACGACCGCATTAACGGTTCTGTTGATGCTTATCAGCAGCGCACCAGCAATCTTATACTCCCGCAAAACCTGCCTATTACAACCGGTTATACCTCACAGTTCCTTGCCAACGTGGGTAAAACAGAAAATAAAGGTTTGGAGATCAATATCGCCTCAACAAATATCAGGGCTGTTAACCGCAAAGATTTTGGCTGGACAACCAATTTTAACATCACCTTTAACCGCAATAAAATTACTGCGCTGCAAAATGGCGTAACGCAGGACATTGGCAATAACCGCTTTGTTGGGGCGCCTATTAATGCGCTGTATAACTATGTAAGATTAGGCATCTGGCAAAATACCCCAGCCGATTCTGCCCTGGCCCGTAAGCTGGGCCTGACGATGGTTGGATCAGGTTCTGTGATCGGTACCATAAAGGTAGCCGACCTGAATGGCGATGGGGTGATCAACTCAAACGACCGCACCATTGTAGGCTCACGTCAGCCAAAGTTTTATGGTGGTTTTACCAACCGCTTTAGCTATCGTGGACTTGACCTTACGGTGGTGGCTACTTACCGCGTAGGAGGTACGCAGATCGCCTACTGGCTGCAACCCGGCAGCAATGTAAATGCGCTGAACGGGAAAATGAATAACCTGGATATTAATTACTGGACGCCCTTTAACCATGAGAACACTTACCCTAAGCCTAACTTTAACGTAGGCACGCCCACCTATGGTGATCTGCTGGGCTATTATGATGCTTCTTACCTTAAAATAAGAACTATCAACCTGGGCTATACGCTGCCGCCTTATCTGATCAGCAAAATGCACTTACAGTCCCTCCGGGTTTATAGCAGCTTCAATGATGCCATCATTTTATTCTCACCATTGCATAACCGGTTCCATGGTATAGATCCCGAGTCGGCAGGTACCTTGGGCGTAGATACGCCACCGAATAAATCGATACTGTTTGGTTTAAATGTTACATTTTAATTTCTATTACCATGAGAGTTAGCATATATAGATCTATTCCACTGGCAGCGATCACTTTTTTAAGTTTGAGCTGTAACAAGCAATTAATAGAAGAACCACATTCGGGGCTAACCCCACAGTATTTTAATACAGCGCAGGGCTTTCAGTCCGGGCTGGATGCTGCCTATGCCGGTAACCGGAGTATATGGGGTACCGAGAATTTCATGACCATGACCGTGCCCGGCACCGATGAGTTCAAATCCGGCGGCGGCGGTAACAATGATTTTAATATTTATTCAAGCAGCTTTGATGCCAGCAGCGGCTGGGTATCGGGCATCTGGAATGCCTGTTACACCTACATAAATGATTGTAATGGTATCATTGACAATGGCCCCACCGTCACCGGTCTTGATGCTGCCACTGTGAAGCAAAAAGTTGCCGAAGCTAAATTTTTACGTGCGAACTATTACTTTATACTGGTCCGTTTCTGGGGGCCTGTTACGCTGAACACCCATTTTATTACAGCACCCAGTACAAGCGCCACCAGGGCGCCCATTAGCGATGTTTACAACTTCATTATCCAGGACTTAAAAGATGCTATTGCCGGATTACCACCAAGCCCGGTGCAAAATGGCGTATTGCCCGGTAAGGCTACCGGCGCCGCCGCATCGCACCTGCTGGCAAAAGTATACCTGACCCGGGCATACTCTTTAGCGAAACAACCGGATGATTTTCAGAATGCCTATACCACTGCAAAGGGCCTGATCGATAATAGCGCCGGCTTAGGACTTGCGCTGCTGCCGGATTTTGCATCGGTGTATGCGGAAGGTAATGAGGCAAGCAAAGAGGTGCTGTGGAGTGTACAACATACTCCCAACCTTACTTATAACAATAATAGCAACGAATTAAATTTTCACTATGTAATGGGTTATGAAAATTTTCCGGGCCTGGTTCGCTCTATGGCTTATGGCCGCCCGTTTGCGCGCGTTGAGCTAACCCGCTGGATGAGCGACACCTGTTTTGCCGATAAAACAAACGACACCCGGTATTACAAAACATTTCAGTCGGTCTGGTTATCCAACTCTGCCGACAAAATTCCCAAGGTGAATGGCGTTCCCAAATATGCATTGGGTGATACGGCTATTTATATGCCCGGGGTTGATGTTAGTGATGCTGATATTGCCTCAATACGCTACCTGCTGGTGCCGCCGCGGAATTATACCCTGCAGTTATATCCAACCATGCTTAAATACCAGGATTCTAAAAGGGCGAGTATTAATGACCCATCGGTAAGGCCGGTTATTGTTTATCGTCTGGCCGAAACCTATCTGTTAGCAGCAGAAGCGGCTTTCAATATGAACGATAATGCCAGTGCCGCTAAATATATTAACGTTGTACGCGGGCGGGCAGCCTATCCAACCGGAAACGCCGCCACTATGTCTGTTGAACCAGCTGAGGTTACGCTGGACTATATCCTGGACGAGCGGGCACGCGAGTTAGCCGGCGAACAAACCCGTTGGCTCGACCTGGTAAGAACAAATAAGCTGATAGAACGTGTTAAATTACATAATTCGGATGCGGGAGTGAATATTAAAGACAAGCATGTGCTGAGACCCATTCCTCAAAGCCAGATAGACAGGACCATTACCGGCGACAAGTATCCGCAAAATCCTGGTTATTGATTAGAAATATACGCGGGTCATTTTACAGATCCGCGTATATTGGTTGCATTTAGTTCAAAAGACATTAAGACTACATTATGATCAAACCATCCTCCAGCAGCGTTCTTCTGCTGTTACTTTTCATCACTCAAATAACCTTCGCGCAGTCTGCCAACACGCTGCCGGATTGGGCTTTGGGCGGGTTTTTAAGACCGGCGGGGCAGAATCCCATCATTTTGCCGGATACTACTGCCACGTTCACCGATCCAATGAGTAAGTCAAAAATAAAGTGGGAGATCAATGATACTTTTAATCCCGCGGCAGCGGTTAAAGATGGTAAAATAGTGGTTATCTACCGGTCTGAAGATAACAGCGGCGTAAAGATCGGTACCCGTACCTCGCGCCTTGGCTATGCCGAAGGCAGGGATGGCCTGCATTTTAAACGAAAAAGCGAGCCCGTTCTTTTTCCGGCAGATGATGATCAAAAAGCATTTGAATGGCCCGGTGGTTGCGAAGATCCGCGGATAGCAATGACTGAAGATGGTACTTATGTAATGCTGTATACGCAATGGAACCGTAAGGTGCCGCGCCTGGCAGCAGCTACATCAAAAGATCTGGTTCATTGGACAAAGCACGGGCCTATTTTTCAGGACGTATATAATGGCAGGTTTTTCAACATCGCAACTAAATCGGCATCCATCCTCACCCGGGTTAAGGGCGATAAGCAGGTTATAGCCAAAGTAAACGGTCAGTATTTCATGTATTGGGGCGAACGGCATGTGTATGCTGCCACCTCAGCTAACCTTACGGATTGGCGCCCTTTAGTGGATGAAAAAGGTGAATTACTGATCCTGGCATCTCCCCGGAAAAACTATTTCGATAGCGACATGACGGAATGCGGCCCGCCTGCTTTGTTAACAGATAAAGGCATCATCCTGTTATACAATGGCCGGAACAGTACTTCCAATGGCGACAAACGTTTTGCCGGGGGAACCTACAGTGCAGGTCAGATGCTCTTCGACAAGACGGAACCAACCAAATTGATTGCGCGGCTTGATGTGCCGTTTTTCAGGCCCCGCGAGGCTTTCGAAAAACGGGGTCAGTATGCAAGCGGAACTGTATTTATTGAGGGCATGGCATGGTTTAAACATAAATGGTACCTCTATTACGGCTGCGCGGATTCCAGGGTAGGAGTAGCCATTTATGACCCGCAGCACCCGGCAGATCCGGATCCGGTGGAGGACATTGCCCGATAGATCATCTTGTCACGTTAACATCCCGCCCTGTTAATAGCAACCCCAAATGCTTACCCTAAACCGGCTGGCTAACTTCTTCATAAGCCGTTTTTTACAGTGCAATAGTAGTTGTTCTCATTATGTGTGTATGTATATACATAATGAGAACAAACTATTATTATGGGATAAAATACTATCAAGGTTATGCCTGATTATAGCCGATCTTTACTATAGCAGCCGGATAAATGTTATAGCAATCAATCGCCGGATCATTCGCCTGTACCAAGACTGTTTCAATTAATTGCTGAAAGTATGTTCCACCGTTATGTCAGACTCGTCATCTGTTCTCTTGCATTTTTGTACGCATGCAATAATAGCGATGCACCCGAAAACCAGCCTGGAAAATTACCGGAACTTGTAGACTATAATTTTGATATACGGCCCATTTTATCAGATAAGTGTTTTGCCTGTCATGGCCCTGACGCCAATAAGCGCGAAGCCGGTCTGCGGCTTGATATTGCAGACAGCGCTTATAAAGCGCTGCGCGAAACACCCGGTGCGCATGCCTTAGTGCCTGGCGATCCTATGGCTTCTGTAGTATACCAGCGTATCAGCAGTACAGATTCTTCCATGCGTATGCCGCCTCCATCCACCAATATGGCCCTGAGTAGTTATGAAGTAAAGCTGATTGAGAAGTGGATTAAACAGGGTGCAAAATATAAGCCGCATTGGGCATTTGTAGCGCCGGTGAAACCTGCATTACCCAAAGTAGAAAAAGAGAAATGGGCGCGCAACGAAATAGACTACTTTGTATTGGCCCGCATGGAGCAACATGGGCTGGAACCCAATCCCGCAGCAGATCACGAAAGACTGCTGAAACGTCTTTGCCTGGATCTTACCGGCCTGCCACCCTCACTTGAAAGAATGGAACGTTTTGCCAAAGATACCAGCGATGCGGGTTATGAACGTATGGTAGACGAGCTGCTGGCCGATAGCGCCTATGGCGAGAAAATGGCGGTACACTGGATGGATGTAGCCCGGTATGCGGATTCACACGGCTACCAGGACGACAACTACCGCTCCATGTGGCCCTGGCGCGATTGGGTGATCCATGCATTCAATGAAAACCTTTCTTACCGGGATTTTATAACCTGGCAGCTGGCAGGAGATATGATCCCCGGCGCCACCCGCGAACAATTGCTGGCCACGGGCTTTAACCGCAACCATAAGATCACTGAAGAAGGCGGAGTAATAGATGAGGAATACCGGATCGAATATGTGACGGACCGTACCAACACATTCGGCAAAAGCCTGCTAGGTATCACCATTGAATGCGCACACTGCCACGATCACAAATATGATCCTTTCTCACAAAAAGAATATTATGAGCTCTTTGCCTTCTTTAATAATGTAAAGGAAACAGGGCTGCAATCTACGGTAGGGGGTCCTGAAACCTATGCCAAAACGCCCTACATGGAGATCACCAAAGAAGATCTCAAAGACGTGCTCAGTTTCATTAACAAACAGGACACCAATAAGCTGATCGTATCTGTAATGGGTGAAAAGGATACTACGCGAAAAACGTATATTCTTGGCCGTGGTAACTATGATAACCCTACACTGGAAGTACAGCCCGAAACACCGCACGCGGTATTGCCCTTTGATGTAAAGCAATACCCGGCTAACCGCCTTGGCCTGGCGGGATGGTTGTTTGACAAGCGGAACCCGCTCACAGCAAGGGTTTTTGTAAACCAGCAATGGCAGGAAGTATTTGGCAGAGGCATTGTGAAAAGCAGCGGCGACTTCGGGATGCAGGGAGACCTGCCCAGCAATCCGCAGCTTCTCGACTGGCTGGCGGTTGATTTTATGCAGCACGGATGGAATATTAAACGGCTCATGAAACAAATGGTGATGACGGCCACGTACCGGCAGTCGGCTATCATTTCCAAAAACAAGCTGAAAGCAGATCCTGAAAATATTTATCTCTCCCGCGGGCCCCGGTTCCGGCTTACTGCGGAAGGCGTGCGCGACCTGGTGCTGAAAAGCAGTGGTTTGCTGGTACCTGAAATTGGCGGTCCCAGTGTAAAGCCCTATCAGCCCCAGGGCTTGTGGGAAATGGCTACCTCCGGCAGAGGCATTCTGGCCAGCTACCGGCAGGATCATGGGAAAAGCCTTTACCGCAGAGGGTTGTACACCTTCATCAAACGCACGGTGCCGCCACCTTCTATGATGATCTTTGATGCCAGTAACCGCGATCAGTGCGAGGTAAAACGCGCCAGCACCAATACGCCCCTGCAGGCGCTCATTATGCTCAACGATCCTACTGTGCTGGAAGCCAGCCGGGTACTGGCTTCCCGGTTGTTGCAAAAAGACAATAATACAACCCGGAATATAACGCAGGCCTTCCGTTTGATCGTTTGCCGCACACCGCAAAAACAGGAAGTAGACCTGCTGCAGAAATATTATGAGCAGCAGCAGCAATGGTATAAAAAGCAGCCCGGAAATGCGGTGAAGCTGCTGCAACAGGGTGAGTACCCGATGGCCACAAACCTGGACAATGCCTCATGGGCCGCCATGATGCAGGTGATCACCACTATTTATAACCTGGAAGAAACGCTTTCAAAAACATAACGATCGTAAGTCACGCATAATAAAGGCCGATGAAAAACGAATTTTTAGAATATCAACTGAACATGAACCGCCGTAAGTTCCTGTCACGCCTGAGCCTTGGCGTGGGCAGCCTGGCGCTGGGTTCATTGCTGGTTCCCGGCCTCTTTGGCAATAGCAGCGGGGAAGAGGCGCCTTTTGTTCCGGGCATGCCGCATTTCGCGCCCAGGGCCAAAAGGATCATCTACCTGTTTCAGAACGGGGCGCCGTCTCAACTGGAAAGCTTTGATTATAAGCCAAAGCTGCGCGAAATGATGGGGCAGGAGCTGCCGGCCTCCATCCGTATGGGACAACGCTTAACCGGCATGACATCGGGGCAGTCGTCTTTTCCGCTGGTAGGCTCGCATTTCGATTTCAAACAGTACGGCGCGGCCCGTGCCTGGATCAGCGACCTGTTTCCGAATACGGCACAGATAGTGGACGATATCTGCATTGTGCGTTCCATGTTCACCGAAGCAATTAATCATGATCCCGCGCTCACCTTTTTCCAGACAGGGGCGCAGCAGGGCAACCGCGCCAGCTTTGGCTCCTGGATGAGCTATGGCCTTGGGAGCGAAAACAAGAACCTGCCTGCCTTCTGTGTGCTGCTGTCGAGAGGTAAAGGAAACGGGCAGGGTGTATACTCCAAGCTGTGGTCCAATGGATTTTTAGACAGTATTCACCAGGGCGTTCAGTTCAGCAGCGGCGAAAGCCCGGTATTGTACCTGAATAATCCTGAAGGCATTGATATGGCTAACCGCCGCCAGATGCTGGACCAGCTGGCCGCATTGAATGATCAGTCGTATAAAGAGTTCGGCGACCCTGAGATCAATACCAAGATCCAGCAGTATGAAATGGCTTACCGTATGCAAACGGCGGTGCCGGAACTTACTGATCTCTCCAAAGAATCAGATGATATCATCAAGCTGTATGGGCCTGACTGCCTGGTGCCCGGCACATTTGCAGCGAACTGCCTGTTATCCAGGAAGCTTTCTGAAAGCGGTGTGCGCTTCATTCAGCTGTATCACCAGGGATGGGACCAGCATGGCAACCTGCCCAATGAAATGGCCGGCCAGGCTAAGGATGTGGACCGTGCTTCCGCAGCGCTGATCACGGATCTTAAACAGCGCGGCCTGCTCGATGAAACACTGGTAATATGGGGTGGTGAATTCGGAAGAACGAACTACTGCCAGGGTAAGATGACCGCAGATAATTATGGCCGTGATCATCATCCGCGCTGCTTCTCCATCTGGATGGCCGGCGGTGGTGTAAAGCCCGGTATTGTATACGGGGAAACAGACGAGTTCGGGTATAACATTGTGAAAGACCCTGTGCATGTGCATGATTTTCATGCTACCGTTTTACACCTGATGGGGCTTGATCACGAAAAATTAACTTTTAAACACCAGGGGCGCCGTTATCGCCTTACAGACGTAGCAGGTAAGGTCATCCCCGGATTGATGGCCTGATCAAATAACATTTATATAAACTGAGAAGCGTATAATGACAGTGAAGCAGTCGTCCGGATGGCAAAGCGCAGGCAGCAGCCTGTTATTTGCCGGCAACATTTTTATCCTTTTCCTACTGATCTTTGGCAACCGTGTGGTATTACCGCCCTGGTTGCAGGTGCTGGGCAGGATGCATCCTTTATTGCTGCATTTTCCTATTGTGCTGATCCTGGTAGCAGGCGTTCTAACGTTTATCCGCCTGCGTGAGCCGGCTGCTGAAGCATGGAAACAGCACCTGGCCAACGTTTTATTACTGGCTGGCGCACTCAGTGCAGTCGTTACCGTTATTATGGGCTTGTTCTTATCCGGTGAAGAAGGATATAACGGCAGCAGTACTTTACAATGGCACAAATGGAGCGGCGTAAGTGTGTGCTGGCTTACTTCTTTATTATACTGGCTGGGCCGGACGGGTATAAGCCGGCCCGCAATACAGAAAGGCGGGGTGCTTATTACTGCCCTGTTGCTGGTAGTGACCGGGCATTTCGGGGCAGACATCACGCATGGCGAAAA
Source organism: Chitinophaga rupis (assembly GCF_900109685.1). Taxonomy (GTDB): domain Bacteria; phylum Bacteroidota; class Bacteroidia; order Chitinophagales; family Chitinophagaceae; genus Chitinophaga; species Chitinophaga rupis. Next base: position 312,552 of record NZ_FOBB01000008.1, read on the forward strand.
CTTTGTACTGGCGCCCGTAACCCCTGCAGGAAAAGGACTGCAGGTGCCTTTCGACCAGGCGCTGATATATGAGCACCTGGTAAAGCCGGTACTACAGGAGAAATGCATGAACTGCCATAACGGAGCTAAGGCAAAAGGTGAGCTGGCAATGGAGCTGCCGGCGCAGCTGCTGAAAGGAGGAAAGAGCGGGAAGCTGTTTATGGCCGGTAAACCTGAAATAAGCCTGTTAATAGAGCGGCTGCATTTACCAATGGATGCGAAGAAGCATATGCCGCCCGCCGGCAAGCCACAGCTTACACCGGAAGAAGCGGACCTGCTTTATTACTGGATCAAAGGCGGCGCTGATTTCAAAACAAAAGTAGCTGCATTGCCAGTACATGACAGCCTGCGGTTACTGGCTGCCGCTATGTTACAACCTGCCCCGCCAGCAGCCCCTGTTTATCAATTTGCAGCGGCAGATGAAAAGCTGGTGCAAAAGCTGAATAATAATTACCGCGTTATTTATCCGGTAGCGCTGAATGCAGCGCCATTGGTGGTGAACTGCTATAATAAAGACCAGTTTAAGAGCAGATCGATCGAAGAGCTGCTGCCGCTGAAAAAACAGATCATAGAAATGCACCTGCAGAAAATGCCGGTGCAGGATGCAGATCTGAACATCATAGCACAGTTTCCCGAGCTGCGGGTGCTGAACCTGAGCTTTACTAACATAAAGGGCCAAACGCTGGCCGCCCTGGTAAAGCTGCCACACCTGGAAAGCCTTTCACTGTCGGGCACCCCGGTTACCTTGCAACAGCTGCAGGTGCTGAAGACGGCGCCTGCATTGAAAGAGCTGTACCTGTGGAATACCGCGCTCACTGCCGCGGAGCTGGATCAGCTGCCGGCAGCATTTAAAACGGTGGCAATTATCAGGGGATTTACAGATGATGGTAAACAACCGTTGAAACTGAATCAGCCGCTGATGGTGAACACAGCGCCGGTTTTCCGCAATACTACACAGCTGTTGCTGAAGCATCCCATAAAAGGGGTGGAGATCCGCTATACTACCGATGGATCGGTACCAGACAGTGTGAACTCTCCGCTGTTTAAAGATAGCCTGCTGCTGCAAACAAATACTACTATCCGTGCCATTGCCTGCAAAAAGGGCTGGTATGCAAGCGACCCGGTGCAGTTCAATTTTTACAAGTCTTCGTATACCCCTGACAGTGTGGTGTTGCTTACGCAACCCGATGGAACTTATGCCGGCGCAGGTCCCAAAACGCTTTGCGACGGGCAGAAAGGGGGTGCAGACCAGGGCAATCAGAAATGGCTGGGTTATGTAAAAGAGCCTATGGTGGCCATGCTGCTATTTAAGCAGCCCGTACCCCTGCAGTCAGTTTCAGTAGGTATCTTACGGAATATTGACGGGTACATTTTTCCTCCCGCAAAACTGGAAATATGGGGTGGTACAGATGCGAAGCACCTGAAGCTGCTGAAAAAGATCATTCCCGCAGCAGGGAAGAAGAACGATCCTGCCGCCGCCATGGAAATAGCAGGTGCCTTTCCGGTTACCAGCGTTTCCTGTGTAAAGTTGGTAATGGATCCTTTGGTAAAAATACCCGGCTGGCATCCCGGCAAGGGAAGCAGGGGATGGGTGTTTGCAGATGAAGTGTTATTTAATTAGGTATCGGAATTTCAATACTTTTGACCATGCCGCCAAAACTCTTTACTCATAACGTAAAAAAGCTTTCCTGTTTGGTCAATGCCAGACAATACAAGTATGAAGAGATAGGGTACAGGTACCCTTGAGCCGGAACGGATAGTCTTTCCTGGCGCCGAACAGTTGGCTGTTATCAAATGGCTGTTCCAACAGTTGATCTCATTCACGGGTTAGATCTGTCTTACAAGTTATTTTTTCAGGATCTTAGCAATGCTGTTTTCAATATCCGATACCGCTGCATTTTCAGCATTGGACAGCAGCACAATAAGCTGATCCTTTTGTGTTCTTCTGCTGATGAAACTCGCAAACCCCGGCAGGCTTCCCTTGTGATAATAAACATCCCAGACACCGCCTCTTTCCCTCACGAACCAGCCATAGCAATACTTCCCCGGAACATGCTGTTTGAGCATCTGTTCTTTCATCTTTTCAGAAAGGAGGCTTTCTGCATAAAGGGCCCGGTCTAATTTATACAGGTCTCCGGTGGTTGAATACACTGTTCCCGCGCCATCAATATTTTCCAGCGGAAAATCAATATCAACAGATGCTGTTTGAGCCGCATCCTTATATCCTTTCACTATCTTATTAAGGTCTGAATTTCTTGCTATTCCGGATGAGGTCATATTAGCAGGACCGAAGATCTCGGTCTGGATCAATTCAGCATATTTCCTTCCCGTTGCAATTTGTATAATCTCTTTTAGAAGTACATAGCCCGAGTTTGAGTATTCAAAGTCTGATCCTGGTTCAAATCTTAAGGTGGCCTTTGCAATCAATGCTTTGATGTCCATTTCTTTTTCCTTGTTGAGAAGCTCGTTAAGGCCGGAAGTATGCGTTAACAATTGATGAATAGTTATTTTGCCAATTTGCATATCCGCTATTTTGAAATAACTATTAATGGTTGCGTCTAATTTGAGAATCCCCTTGTCTACAAGCCGTAATGCAAGAATGGCGGTGACAGGCTTGGAAATAGAGCCAATAAGAAACTTAGCAGTGTCACTATTGGGAAGATCATTCGCCTGATCAGCTTTTCCCCAGGATCTTTTGTAAATAATTTGCCCGTGATCTGCAACTAATACGTTTCCCGTAAATTCGTTGTCCTTGAAACTCTCTTGCATGAGGTAATCAATTTTCTCCGCTTTGGTTTTACCAGGGTTATTGGTGCAAGCCGGCAAAAGAATAAAGAGCAGGGGGTAGACTATTTTTTTCATTTAAGTTGATTGTTGGTTATCAGTAGCACAGAAGATGACTTCAATTTTATCTTTCTCGTTTAACCTATCGGTGATGGTACACAACAATTAACAACTAATATACGCAATTTGCAGCGTGCAGGATATCCAGAAAGTACGGTATTAATATTAATTTATAAATGGTAAATATTTAAAACTGCCGAACGTATAGTTGCTGAAAAAAGATATGCATCGCAACTTTTGATAATTGCCGCAAGAAATACTAACTTAAGGTAAGATTCGCATTTTACTCATTGGATCCCTGTTTTACTTAGATTATTTACATAATCCTACGATTGGCAAATACAAAAACTCTAAGCCTGGTGCAAGTACTGTAGTTATATCCACGTTAACACCCTAAAAATCCTAAATAAAACATACCCCTACCTTAGAATTTCTTTAAGATACAGTCTTGAAATAAATTAATGAAAGGCCCGGAAAAAAAGGTTTGTGGCATCTATTCCCAGACTGTCTTTATGGAATATTCATGGGCATTGCCGATATTTATCCCTATTGATTATCAATACCTATTCTCAATTTTAACACACTGGAAGCTCATAGCTACTTCGCAATGAGAAATCATACTATCGACCGACCTTTATATAAATTTTCGTCTGCCTCATACTCCTTCAGGTATCGGATCTTTCTATTTTCATTACAGTACCTGATTGAACCAGATTGAATATACCTGAAATAACGAACTTCAGCGGGATATTGTGCTTCCAGCCGGTCGAACTCTTCTTCCAGTTCAGCCGCATATTGGTAAAATAAAGAGATAGCTCTATCGATTGCGGCCTGTTCATCACAAGTTTCAATTCTTTGGATAATCTTTACAACATGGGCATAAGCTTTTATTTCCTCCTTTTTGGCCTTGTAGGAATACAAATCAAGAAGCAGTCCTATGGTATACCCTGAAATTTTGAGCGCTTTTTCAAATGCGCCACTGTAGTAGGACGATGCTGGCAGATCATCGTAGAGATACCACAATAGAGCATACATCACTGGCATGGCAACATCATATGCCCTGCACTCCAGATATTCTTCCAGAGAAGGCTCCTGCTTCTGCACCTCTATCGTACGCTGCACCAGTACATTATCCAGATATTTAACCGATTCAAGCTTGAAAATATTTTTTGCATCCTTTGTCCAGCCAGTTCCTGAACAAAAACTGGCAATCGGATAAAACAATTGATCAACCCCGGGCTCTTCGTTCAGGGCTGCTTTAAAACCTTCGATCATCTCAACAATATTGTCCAGATCAACAGAATTATCAAAAAACTGATCATCTATCAAAGCCCACACACTATAATATCTGCAAATAGATTTAACTTTTTCTATATTTCCAAATGGATAAATATAAGCAGTGTATTGGGCTCCGACAGCTATATAATCTCCATATAATTGTGTGTTTTCGTTCATTGTGTCAAAGACTGCCGTTTTAAAAAAATCTTTCATATGACTTACCAACACATTTAGTTCAGGATGCACCATAATTGGCAGGTTAGATTCAAATAGGGGGATCTTCATTGTGGTTAAATTTTAAGGGCTATGATTTTAAAAACAGTGTGTATGTATTATAACACTAGTCTGTTAAGATGCGGGTGTCACAAATTGGTTTGGGCATAAAACATTTGGGCTAGTTCACACTCTTCCAAATTTAACAACATTTTGAATTAAAATGTTTTTGATAGATTGTTTTTTTTCAAGTCGCCCATCACTCCGGCAAAACCTCCGATTGCAGTCCCCGGTCCTGGAAAGATGGCTCCAGTTTCTGCGCCCAACATATAAGCGTTTCCCTTGTTTATATTGCCATCCGGTAAACCATGATAATTATACTAATAACAAAAATGATAGTGTATATTGGTTTATTATATTTTGCCAGCCACACGGGTAGGAAAATATCAAAATTAGCACTCGCCGAAGAAGAATATCTGCGGGCCATAACAGTAAGGGGGCACTTCCCCTTAAATATCAGCAATACAATTCCTTCCAGCAATATCAGTCCGATGCATATCCAAATGCTGGTATCAATCTTATTAGCAAACACCGCCGCATATAGTAAGTAAAAGATAACAACATTAAAAAATCCCCATATTGCCGTATGAATTAATTTAATGATAGTTAGTTTGCTGGAAGATTTTTTAAGCATCATAGTGTTTTAATCCCCCTCCGGGGTATTATATAGAATATTTTCAATGCGTCCTTTAAAATACTCGAACATCCCGTTCTTATCATGCCAGGCTGCACTTGCCTGTGTCGGGAACCTGACACCATTTCTCTCGATGTAATTGCCGGCGGTTACCACCCATTTGCATTTTTCATACTTATTGCCAACAGTCTTATACCTGTCATTTGTTTCAAAACGTACAAATTCACCGGCGTCGTTAAAATAAAATTGCCCCTCTGCTGTTTTGCCATGGTGCTGTATTTGAGCACTGGCCGAATATTCATCCACAGGCCGCCATTCCAGGTAGGGCTGCAAAGCATATGCTGGTGTCAAAAAGGTTTCCGACAAAACAGTCACCAATGCCGATATATCCATTTCTTCGCCCTTTGCATTGGCTACTGTAAACAGTTTTAACAACCGGATCAGCATGTTCCCATGCCCGTTTTGATATTTGTCCCTGGCTTCAAAAGGGAATATTCCTGCAAGCAGTGACTTCATATATACAATTCGCGAGGGTACCCGGACGGCATTAAACTGGTAACAATCGAGGCTCATCCATTTTTTGCCGGGTGCCGTTCTGAGGTATACGTCTTTCCATTCTGTAAAGGAATAAGCCATCTTTTCTTTACCAATGTAGCCGCATACACTGAAAAATTTCCGGACAGGCGGGGGCAAATGAACAATATCATATTCAGTGATAAGCTCTCTGCCTTCTGCTTTGCAGCTAGCTATTTCTGCCTTTACTTCAGTTAAATAGCGTTTTTTTAAATTGTATTCTGTAAACATGTATATCCTTACATTAAGAGCTTTTTACAAACCAATCTACCGGCCTTCTCAGTGAAACAGGATTGGGGTAATTTTTTACATAACCGCAGCGCAGAATAAATTGTATGGGCGCTGTTACTCCCATAACCTTGTTTACATTTTGGGCAAAGGGTAATTCTTCCAAAACCTGGGTCATAGGATGGATAGCTATGCCTTTTTCACGTACCCGCAGCAATATCCGCTGCAGTCGCATCCCTGTTTCCAGCAATGATCTTGTTTCTGCGTTGTTACTGGTTATCAACAGCCATCCGCCCGACTGGCCAACCTGTTTTTTTACATTGTCAAGCCCTTGCTCCCGGAAACTTTTTTTCATCACTGAGGATCTATTATAAAAGTTTCTTACAACCCAGCCGCTCAGCCCTTCAATCTCCATGCTGGCAGGCGTAAGCCCATCGCAATGCAGCTTTGCTTCCTTGCTGGAGAAGCGCACCCATTTCCCTAATTCTTCCTCTGCGGCATCCCTGTATATTTGTTGCCGGTTAGCCTCTATCGTTTGCTCATTCAACCATTTAAATTCTCTGGCCTCCTTCGGTATATAATAAATATACTCTTCTTCTCCTGCCGCTAAACCGGCGAAGTCTTCTCTCTTTAAACTATCGGGGAGATAGTTGAACCGGATAGTTCTTCGCTGTTTTATTTTTGAAATATCAAAACCGGATAGGCCTGTTGCTTTCAAAAGGGACACGTCTATAATGTCTTCATCCTGGTTTGATGATGCAAGCAGGCTCCATTTGCAATGATAGCCATAATGGCCTGCAGCATACTCCAGGTTTTGCATAAATGCCCCAATGGACAGTATCGTTTCCCGCTGGCCTGGGTCAACAGCCATAAGCCATTTTGTCCTGTCGTTACAGATAACCCAGTGAAAAGGTTCCTTACGTTTTACCAGCCAGGGTTGCGCATTATGGCCGCTTGGTGCAAGGGAGGCCAAATATAAGATCTCCCGTTCGTCCGGGTGAAGCTCCGGTTGCCTGTTGCGTTCAATGTCTTTTATATCTTTTCTTACAAAGTTTGTCTTATCTGTTGACAACCAGGTAAGCCCCCCGGCAACCAGCACCGTCCCGCCGGCCACCTGTAAAAACCTTCTCCTTTTCATTGCCTGGTGTTTATATGTGAAGGAAACTGCTTCCATAACCGGCAGCCGATACGGATTACGGGTGAAAGGTCAATATTTGGAATTTTATACGTTTGCGAGGGGAACGTCTCCGATTTGTTTGCTCTTATATATACGTGAAATGCGGGCTGGATATACAGATAGCGGCCAATAAAGAACTGGTAGCCGATGCCGGGGCCAAAATCAACACTTGTTAGGTCCTGCCGTTGCCCGGTTGATTTCTGTTCTATTTGAAAAGTATGGTGTTCCAGAAAGGCATACACTTCCAGGTTTTTCCAGGCATTGTAGCCCAAGAAGAAGCCAGGAGATGTTTTATAGAAACGCTTAAAATCACTGGAACTGTTGGATACGCCTGCTGGTTCAGCATTATATGTACCTCCATTTATTACACTGGCCCTTATTCTGAATTTTCTGTAACGGTAACCTATACCGATATGATAGCCGCCGGTAAAAAACATTGGAAAGAGGCTTTCCACCTCTATAGCCTGTTTCACTTCATAATTTGCCGGAAAGGGCCTAAAAAAGCTACCTTCTTTTGTTTGTCCGAAGGCCGATAAAGAAAGCAACAATAATAAAGAGATGAAAGAGTTTTTCACAATCCAGTTTTGGGTACAAATTAACTGGACCCGGCCATTCGGGGAATGACAATTGTTAGCGGGCCTGCTGATTATTATCACCCCGGAACGAAAAGACACGAAGTAAACCGAACAGTACTCCAATGCAAACAGTTGAAATTGAGCAGGCAGGGTTGAATAAATATTATTTGACCGGCAACTGACTAATATCATTACTCAATAAGATCAGTTTACGCAATTTAGCTGCTATAAAATGGTTTTATGGCCAACAAAACAATAAGCATTATCGGGGGCGGTATGGCGGGCCTTTGTGCCGGTTGCTACCTGCTGATGAACGGTTACGATGTAACCATTTATGAAATGAACAGTACACCTGGCGGAGTCTGTACTTCATGGAAAAGAGGCGATTATACCGTAGATCTTTGTGTACAATGGCTGGTGGGCAGCGGTCCTGCAAGCAGCTTTTACGAACGCTGGAATGAGTTGATCGACATAGGGAATATACGATTTGTCAATCACGACGAATTTTTTCGTGTGGAGGATGGGAAGGGAAACCACATCAGCGTATTTACAAACCTCGACAGGCTTAAAGCGGAATTTTTAGAAAAAGCACCGGAAGATGAAAAAGAGATACGCGCATTCATAAGGAATGCCAAAAAGCTTCTAACATTTGATATGGGCACGGACGAAGCAAGGGAAACAGCGAATATATGGAGCCGCCTGGCTGCTTTCTGGAAAATGCTGCCTTACCTGCCGACCTTTGGCAAATACATAAAATTAACGTGCTTACAATATAGTGAACACTTTAAAAATCCGTTGCTAAAAAAAGTCATTTGTAATTTACCTGGCCCCGGCATGGGCATTATTTTCGGCATGATAACGCTTACCTGGTTTCATAATAAAACTGCCGGCTATCCCATTGGTGGTTCCTTAAATTTTGCCAAAAAAATATGCGAACGTTACACGGAACTTGGAGGTAAAATCGTCTTTAATGCAAGAGTGGAAAAAGTACTCGTAAAGGATGATGCCGCAATTGGAATAGAATTGGAAAGCGGGCAACAGTATTTTGCAGACCTGGTTATTTCAGCAGCGGACGGTCACACTACTATATTTGATATGCTGAAGGGGAAATACGCGGGTAAAAAATTACTTGAGTTTTATGAAACAGCCAAACCATTTCCTTCCCTTGTGTTTGTAGCCCTTGGCATAAAGAAAGATTTTACCGGTTTACCACATATAATCGTGCTTCCGCTAACAGAACCGCTATCACTTGACCCGCAAACACAACTAAATGACCTGGTTGTTCACCATCACAGTTACGACCAAACGCTTGCCCCGCCGGGTTGCACTTTGCTCACACTTAGCCTTGAAACATACAACTACAACTATTGGAATGATTTGTATATAAAAAACAGGGAATTGTATAAGCAACAAAAACAACGGATCGCTGACACGATAATAGATATTCTTGAAAAAAGATTCGGTAATATTAAAACAAATGTTGAAATGACAGATATATCCACCCCCGTTTCTTTCCAGCGTTTTTCCGGCAACTGGAAAGGCAGTTATGAGGGGTGGCTGCTAACACCGGAAACGGGCCTTAGCCACCGTTCCCATACCCTTGAAGGCTTGCGCAACTTTTATATGTGCGGGCAGTGGACACAGGTTGGCGGTGGCCTTCCGGGCGTGCTTGTTTCCGGGCGCGATACAGCACAAATCATTTGCTACAACGATGGAAAGAAATTTGTATCAACAAAGTAAAGACAGTTATGAGCACTTATGATAACATAAAACGCAAAAAATGCGTGCAATGCCCCGTAACCTGCTATAAACAACTGCATCAATTATGATGACCGCCGGCTCACAACTTTAGGCAAAATCGCCGGGCATTGGGGCGAGATCCCCGGTGGTAATGAATTTTCCTGTTGGTAGATTGGGTGGCAGTACAGATGCAAGTTCCGGAGTATCTATACTCCGAAACTTACAATCCGCTTCAGTAATTATCTATTGCTTTATGAATTCCAATATATCTTTGTTAATGGTTTCTGCTTCTGTGGTTGGCATTCCATGTGGATACCCGGGATAAGTGATCAGTTTACCGTTTTTAAGCAATGCTGCTGCTTTTACAGCCGTGGTTTTATACGGAACGATCTGATCGTCTTCGCCATGCAGGATCAAAACCGGGATGTCTATATTTTTCAGGTCTTCGGTAAAATTAGTTTCGGAGAAAACTTTAACACAGTCATAATGGGCTTTAATACCACCCATCATTCCTTGTCTCCACCAATTGTCCTGAATGCCTTTTTTAACGTTTGCACCTTCACGGTTATAGCCATAAAATGGAAACGTAAGGTCTTGATAAAACTGTTGCCTGTTCTGTGCCGTATTCTTTCTGATGTCATCAAAAACAGCTAATGGTACGCCGTCCGGATTGTTTTCATCTACAATCATATAAGGTGTTACAGCACTCACTAATACGGCTTTTACGGCTTTCCCTTTACCGAATTTATTTATATAACGAACCACTTCACCACCACCTGTGGAGTGCCCTATATGTATAACTTTTTCCAATTTAAGATACTCAACCAGTTGGGCAACATCTGCTGCATAGGTATCCATTTCGTTTCCTTCAAAGGTTTGAGTAGAACGCCCATGACCTCTTCTATCATGTGCAATTACTCTGAATCCTTTTTCAAGGAAGAAAAACATTTGGGCATCCCAGTCATCACTACTAAGCGGCCATCCATGATGGAACATAATAGGTTGTCCCGTTCCCCAGTCTTTGTAATAAATTTCCGTACCGTCTTTTAACTTTAATGTGCTCATAATCTTCGTTTTTAGAACTTTGCAAGTTAATCAACTTTTGATCTTTCATGCCAATTTATTATACACATGGAGGATTCACTCAATAGGATTTCCATAATTTCCTGAGACATCTTGCGCATGTTTTATAAGAGGAATAACCTTTGTGCCGATCAATTCGATGGCGTGTAACAATTGCCGGTGCGATAATCCTGCGTTATCCATCTGAAAGGTGAAACGATCAACCCCACCTAAAGCTTCACTATGCCGGATAAGCTTTTCAGCGACCGTTTCCGGCCCGCCGACAACAAGCACACCTTTTGGTGCGATCTGAACGTCGAACTGCTTCCTGGTTACCGGCGGCCATCCGCATTCTTTACCTGCTTTGGTCCATAATTCCGCATACCCGGGATAGTAATCCTCGACAGCTGACCGGTCATCCACGCCGACATATCCTGGAGAATGCAACCCGACTTTGAGCTGATCAGGGCTGAAACCGGCATCTGCGCCTGACTTCCGGTAAAGGTCGACCAGCGGCCGGAAACGCTCGGTTTCGCCGCCAATGATAGCGACCATTAGTGGAAGCCCCAGCTTACCTGCACGAACAAAGGACTGCGGCGTTCCGCCGACACCTATCCAAACGGGCAATTTTTCCTGAACGGGACGGGGATACACGGGCTGGTTTTTTAATGCCGGCCTGAATTTTCCGGACCATGTGACGAATTCCTTATCCCGGATCTGTAGCAGTAGTTTCAGCTTTTCTTCAAATAAGGCGTCATAATCATTCAGGTCAAAGCCGAACAATGGGTACGCTTCGATAGCGGAACCCCGGCCGGCCACGATCTCTGCCCGGCCTTTTGAGATGATATCCAGCGTTGAAAAGTTCTGAAATACCCGTACCGGGTCTGAAGTGCTCAGTACGGTCACGGCGCTCGTTAACCGGATACGTTTGGTCCGGGCTGCTGCAGCTGCCAGGATCACAGAAGGAACAGAATCCAAAAACTCCTTTTTATGATGTTCACCAATCCCGAAAACGTCCAGCCCGGCCTCATCGGCCGCAACGATCCTGTCCAGTAGCTGTTCCATGGCAGTTTCGCTGTCCAGCTCATTGCTTCCGTACATCGCTGAGGCAAAACTGTCTATTCCTATTTCCATATATTCTTCTGTTTATATCCTGTCATTTGAATACTGTCCGCTTCGGACCGCCCCGTGGCCGGTGGTTTAGGACAGTGCGTTAGGCGGCGGCGGTCCTCCTGCAGGCTTTGACTTTGTTTCAGGTAGTGGGATGTATTCCTCGTTATCCGCAGGAGGTAATTGTATGCGCCCCTGTTTCCAGTCTTCCTTAGCCTGTTCGATCCTTTCTTTCCTGCTTGATACAAAATTCCACCAGATATACCGGTCGCCCAGGTGTTCCCCACCTAGCATCATCAGGGTCGAATGCTCCTGGGCGACTATCACAGGGTCAACACCGGGAGTGAACACCAGTAGCTGCCCTGCCTGGTAGGTACTTCCATTTACCATGACGCTACCATTCGCCACATAAACGCCTCTTTCCCTGTAGCCTTGCGGTATACCGAAGCGGGTGCCCGCATCCAGTACGGCATGCAGATAAAATAAAGGTGAAGCAGTTTCTACTTCGCTTTTAAGCCCGAATGCCTCGCCGGCGATCAGGCGCATCCAAACGCCGGTGTCGGTGAACACTGGTAACTGATCCGATGTAAAATTTCTGAAGGACGGATCCGATTCCTCATCCTTTTCAGGCAACGCTACCCAGGTCTGTATCATTTCCAGTGTGCCGCCTGCCCTTATGGCCGGGTCTTCCAGCCGTTCGCTGTGCGCAATTCCTTTCCCAGCTGTCATCCAGTTCACCTCACCGGGTTTGATCACCTGTTCAACCCCAAGAGAATCACGATGTGTAACCTCGCCGCTGAACAGGTAACTTACAGTCGACAAACCGATATGAGGATGCGGCAGGACATCCAGGCTGCTGGCAACAGTAGCTGGCACGCTGATCGGCCCACCATGATCCATGAATATAAACGGGCCCACCATTCGTCGTAACTGGTATGGCAAAATGCGTTTGACCGCAAATCCGGCAGCGATCTCCGCCTGCCTTGACGATATAACGATATCCAGCATGTTTTTTTCTTCTAAGTTAAGCGTTAAGCAAATGTTTAGTGCTTTAGAATTGATTTAGTTATTTATATCTGTGTTAATTACAGAAGGGAATATGGCCTCGCAGTCTGTTATATGCTGCGGCGCAAATTTCTGCAATAGGGATTGCAGGAAAGATAACATTTGCCGGAAAAAAGCGTAGACAAGTGCCGATTTGTTCAGGTATCCAGGCAGGGGACTCTTTCATTTCATAAACCAATACAGTTACCTGGACAGGACGGGAAATCAAATGGCATCTGAAAACACCTTTAATGGGAGCAGGATCATGTGTTTTTCTTTAAAAACATCATGCATAATTAACCTCGCATATCTTTAAATATTTAAATACGGCCGATCGCAGAACAAATATAAAAATTAATGCAAATTTTTCCGGCATCCCTAAGTACAAGGCAGTTGATATTTGTAAAGATCATCTTGTTGTCAGCACCCGCTCTTCATGGCTTTAGGAATCGGTAAAATAGTAGACAAATGTCTACGTGTTTTCCCGGCATATATCATCTTTTAGTTTGCCGGTTCTTCCAGGTGTATTAAATGATGAGTATTTCGACGCCGGAGACTTTATAGAATTTGACCGGAAAGCGGGTATCATCGGATTAACCGGTAGCATAGTGGCTACCGGTTAATAATTTAAATTGGACTAACGGCAGGATAGCTTGCGTCATCCCTTTCCTGCAATTATTATACTTCTTCTTTGCTTGCCTGCGCATTGATCCTACCTTCAGCAATAGTGGTGAGCAATGCATCGGTCTCTTTTTCTTCTGACAACACTTTTTTAAGCAGTTTCGCTATCTCTGTCTGGCCCATAGTGGTGGCCAGGGTTGCCAGGCTGCCATAACAGGCAATCTCATAGTGTTCAACTTTTTAAGCAGCGATGATCAGCGCTACATCCCGTTGCGCCGTACCTTCTTCTGTTTGATCTATTACCTTCCAGCCTTCATCAAAAAGCCCTTGTAATCCTATACAATGCTCTGCCTGGGCAACCATTCCCATAAGTTCAAAGACCTGTTGTACTATCATCACATGGTTTTCTGTTTGTATCCGGTGCGTGTCAAACGCTTGCTTAAGGCCTGGGGTGGTGGCCGCAGCTGCCATGGTAGAAAGTACGGTTGTCAGGTTTTGTTCTGCCCAGTAAATTTCGCGTAACATTGTTACAAAGAATTCCTCCAGCCTGGTATCAGGAGCGGTTTCCGTTAGGGTGTTAGCGGTCGCTTTTAGAGTTTGCATTTTTAGATTGTTTAGGTGAGTAATTGAAATTAAGTAAGATGACTTTTTCAGATACTGAAGCTGCTACAAATAACATTCCTGACCTGACTCCAAGTTGGCTGCAGATGTGCCCGACGTGATTTCCGGCGGGGAGTGTGTATGAAAAGAAACAGATTTGAGGTAACAGCCCCCCGACTGTTGCAGCTATTGAGATAGGGGAGCTGGGAGTTGATGTTTTAAATCGGGCAGATTGGGGACTGTATTGTAATATTCGTCGATCATAACCGTTTAAGAGAAATTCAGTTCGTATCTTTTATGGTTATGATAAAACAACCCGTATTCCTGATCTTATTCAGTATGGTAGCTATCCGGTCTGCCGGACAGATCAATCTTGCCCAACCATTTGAAGATTGCAAAATTAAAGGCAGCATCACATTGTTTGACTATTGTCGGAGAGATTGATCATATATCGGTACCAGGAAAATCCCGGCAGCTATTGCTGCCCGCGGGAAGACCGTATTAATCATCATTAGTAGTATAGAGTTACGATTAATAGCCCATTCACATCAAGAATGTGATCGGCAAGGCAATGGCAGCTCTGAAGTATTCAATGGCCTGGACATAGGTAAGGCTGGAAAACAGTGGGGCACCGCTGTTCAACTTCCCGCAAACGGCGTCCCGAAAATACCTACCGCCAATTCTGCCCATATAAGCAGTAAAGCCACCAGTATCCCCGCAACAATCATCACTCTGTACGCTGTTTTCTTCACCTTTCTCAATACAAGCTCACAGGCAAGACCAGTGCCGAGTAATAGGATTCCCATCACCAGGAAATCAAATGGAGACCAGTCCCATTCACTGGAGAACTGCATCGCAATCAGGGGTATAAGCAGTATCAGCACGACGGTGAGCACGATGCCGGTAAGCCTTCTGTTTTGTGTGATCATAATTAAAAAGTACTTTGTAGTTCAAAGTTAATGAAGATTTTTATACGTTACGCGTTTTAAGAAAAAAAAATTACTTTAACATTCGGTTCATTTAACGGAAGCATATGTCGCAACTATTTTCTTCACTCGCAATAAAGCTGTCCAATTCAAAAAGAGGATCACTGTATCACCTATGTGCCAGTATTCTAGTGGGACTCCCTGTATATGTGGTAATTACTTAGTGCCCTATATTGGTTAATTTACCTGACAAGGCAACAGGGGTTTAGAAGAGCAAACGATGTCATTTTCTTATCCTTTGATAAATAAATAACAACTGACTATTGACTTTCAGTTAAGCTCGAAATGTTTCTTATTATTGGTTTTTGTAACCTGCTCATTTGCCATAAATCCTTCCGCCTTTCACCACCAGGAAAACCTTTTTGATGTTTTCTATATTTTCAATGGGATTGGCATCAACAATCAATAGATCGGCATCCATATTTACTTTTACCAGGCCCTTACGTGCACCAAGATCCAAAGCGCAGGCACTGTTGCGGGTTGCGGCAATAATGGCGTCTATGGTAGTGAATCCTGCATCCTTTATCAATAGCTGCATTTCCGACTGTACAAATTCCTTCTGGTCAACATCGGTACCGGCGCAAATCATTACACCGGCTTTATAGGCACGGGCTGTGAGCCGGCGGCCTGTTTCATAGTCCCAGCGAACCGTTGAATCAGTATCGGCCCAGTCCTTATAAGTAAAAATGGTGGCATCGAGTATCGTATGGTATTGCTTCATTAAGGCAAACAAACTGTCCAGGTCAGGAGTGGCATTGTCCCAAAAGGAAGATGGGTGTGTACCTTTTTTCCATTCTGCCGGTATCTGTGGTATCTTTTGGCGAAGCAGGAGTGGGGCGTGCGACAGGGAGAGAATACCGGATTTTACGAGGTCAGAAGGTTTGGCATCCTGTAACCAGGCATGTGCCCAAACAGGCATTTGCTGCCGCCTGGCCTCTGTGATGATTTCCTCAGCCTGCCTGGCGGAAAGATTTGCGTATAGTTTTATGCCACTGGCGCCGCTGCCTTTTGCCTGTGCAACGGCTATCTTAAGATCGGTGCTGTCTGTAATTGCCTGCATATACGGCATGTGCCCGTTGCTGCCTCCCTGTGTGGAGGTGGCGGTGCGCGGGTCACTGAAAAACACGGCGCCCGCCATTAAGGCTGAATAATAGATATTGGGGCTGACGATGATACCCAGGTTAGCGTCCCTTGACAAACCTGCCAGCACACGGCCATCACCTGCCATATCCCTGACCGTGGTGACACCACTGTAAAGCATTCGCTGCAGGACATCGAGGGTGTGTTCCCGCCCGTCAACACCGCTCGGATCCGTTGCCAGGTGGACATGACTGTCAATAAGGCCCGGCAACACATATTTACCTGCAAGATTGATGACCATGACTGTATCCGGCAGGCCCTTGCTTCCTGTTGGAATGATTTCGGCAATCCTTCCTTTATTAATAATGATTGTCTGGTGTTCCAATGGCGTCCGATGGTTGGCATCAATGATCGTTGCGTTTGTCAGCGCCATCGCTTGCGGTAAGTATTGCGCCTGGCTATCTTTAAAAATCAATAACAGCAGGGGAAACAAATATCTGGTCATAAAAAGAACAAATTGGGATAGGATAAATATACTGTTAATATGCTAATTAGCAAATAATCTAAATCCGCCATTACCTGATCCAATCTACTCAATAAACGGTAATTTACCGCTGCATGAATATCGGGGACCACCAGCCGGTCTGCGCCAATTCAGCTCCTTGTAAATAGTTTTGAAAATCAGTCATGCTTTTACAGGGAGGTTACTTCGAATATCAGCTTGTGATTTTTAAGTCGTGGACAGCACTTCATTCCAAAAAGTGAATGCTGCTTTACCATCGAGAAATGATTCCGCTACCTTCATGAATGCGATCATGTGTGGCTCTTGCATATGTGGGCCTAGAAATATATCTTTTGAGTTCCATTTTTCAATGATCAACAGTTGCTGTGGATCATCAGGATTATCGTATACCTGAATACCCTGGCAGGCGCTCTCTCTTTCAATTACTGTTTTAATTACTGTGTCAAGCTCAAATTTTGCAGTTTCCATTTTGCCGGGCTTTATCCTGCTTGTAATTAAAACCGTTACTGGTTTTGAATCGTTACTCATGTCGGCTCAGTTTTTAATTGTTTTCTACCTGGTAATGAAGTTGAACTGTACCCTCGTTTAATTTAGATACTTGCAACAGGTTAAGCTTTAACTCACGGGTTACATTTTTTAATAATGGCAATCCACTATCAAACAATACAGGCTCAATGATAAAATAGATTTCATCGACCAAACCGGCATTTATAAACTGACTAATGGTTGTTGCTCCACCGATAATTACAGCCTCCGTATGCCCTTCGCTTTCCAGCATTTGTTTGATTTTAACCGGGCTTTCTTTAGTGAATTTTACGGTTGGATTATCCGGCTTTGCACTTTCATTTGTAGTTAAAACAACGGTTGTTCCTTCGTTTTTAAGTGGTAAGTGATCGGGTGCAATAATATTATAGGTGGTTTTACCCATAATTACTGCTTTAAATTTCTGGCTCATAGTGTACATACCCTGACCGTATTCAGGAGACAGCCAATCCGGTACATTCCTTGAATTTGAAATAAGTCCGTTGGCAGAAGTTGCGATATAAACGCTAATTTTCATTGTTGTTATTGTTATAGTTTAGTAAATTGACGTTGTAAATTTCGATACCCTTTGTTAAGCTGATAATGGGTAAAATTGATGACATTTTGCACCCGGTGCAATAACTGACAAAATTGTTAGTGATCAAATCTGCAATTATGAGGAAAAAAGAATCTACCGATTATGCTAATGAACAGTCATTATTTACGATTTGCGAGCGTAATTCAGCTATCAGTATGATAAGCGGACGTTGGAAAGGACAGATAGTTTATTACATCTCCCAGGGTAATGATAGATTTCATCTGTTACAACAAAAACTGCCCAATATTTCTGAGACGGTCTTAGCAAGACAGCTAAAAGAATTGGAGACCCACGCAATTTTGGTAAAAAGGGAAATCCCAAACACTGTTCCGACGGGTATAAAATATATATTAACCAACAAAGGAGTTGACCTGGTACCCATTTTAGACAGTTTATGTAGCTGGGGCAAATTGTACGCCGATGGGAAAAAAATCGTAGTTCCTGCTGAAAACAGAGTGGGTGCCAACGCTAAAGCCGTGGCTAAACCTGTCTCTTAAATAGTTGTGATATTTGCGTGCCAGCGGAGGGCCTGTAACTTTTCATAGATAATAAACACTCACGTAAAGTATCATTGTGCCTGAGCTATACTTTGATTTTATATCAAATATTTTTTCATATTCCCAAGCACAATTTCATATCCGGCGGGAAGCAAATGGGCCCCATCAAATGTGAGCTCTTTTCTCAGATTCCCGTCAGCACCGGCCAGGCCGGTATTAACGTCAATGAATTTGTAACCGTTCCGTTCTGCCACTTGTTCAACTTTGGTATTTGCTGCTTCCAGTAGCTCATTCGAGCGGTGCGCATAAAACTGGTCATGTTCTTGCTTCCCTTCACCGCCGAAACTGTCCACCGTATTAATCGGAAAATACTTCATCACATAGACAGCGGCGTCTGGTAGTCTCGCTTTGACCTGATTTAAGATCTTATCATAGTTTGCAAGGAAAATATCTTCCGGGACATTAAACCCGATATCGTTTGAACCGATATTGATGAAAATTTTGCCTGGTGCCAGGTCAAAGATCAGCGTGTCTATATGATTAAGCAGGTCTGCAGTTGTCGTCGCCCGCACTCCCCGGTTATAAATTACTTTATCCAGGTTAAGATCTTGTTGCCGCTGATCAATTGGGAAGATTTCCATCGATGACGAACCAACAAAAAGGATCTGACCTTTTTGGGCTATTTGGTTTTCCACAGCATATCTGGCTAAAATATCATTTTGAAATTTAATGATATCCGGATGCAGATTCGTGGGTTCAGCTGCTTTGTCTGACATACTATTTTTTCCTGTTGAATCGGTTTATCTCAGTTAGTGGCCGTTTCTTTTTAGTTCGTTTGCTCCCAACGACTCATTTTTACGCTGTTATCCCTTTGAAAAACTCAACTATCCTGTCCTGCGCATCTTCGGCGTGCATCCATTCTATCATCTCAAATGATGTCGCTGCCTCTTGTGCGGCACGTTCACGCATGATTGTTTCATAAGCTGCAATGGCAGTTTGTGTGTCTTTAAAATGCTCATTAGTGAGACATTCACTTAATTCAAGCGCATCAAGCATAGCCAAATTTACCCCTTCACCGGAAGGCGCCATGATGTGAGCCGCATCTCCAAGTAAAGTTAGGTTGGATTTCGCCTCCCAGGTTTGGTCTAAAGGAATGGAATATTGAGGTCGTATCAATATCGGCAGATCAGCATTATCGAAAAGCTCAAACCATACGCCGCCCCATTCCGCAAACGCTGTTTTGAACCATTGCCTCACTTGTGTGCTGTCTGAAAAATTGATTCTGCTGTCGTTTGCCCAGGCTTCATCAATTTTAATGCTGATGTAGAAGTCTATGCTTCCATCTCCTTTCGCCGAAATGTGTAGATATTTTCCTGCGTTATGTACATATATTTTACCGCCTTGCAACAATTCATGTACACGGGGCGCCTTCATTTTTGCGTTCTCAACATTTCCTTGCAGAATGGTAATGCCTGTATAGAACGGCTGGATTGGCGTGACAAACGGACGAACTTTAGAGTTGCCTCCATCGGCCCCAATAACGACGTCTGCCAAAACTGTTGCGCCGTTCCTGAACTCAATTGCCCATTGGGCACCGGCTGGTGTCATACGCACGAATTGACTGTTCCACACCACTGTATCCGGCAAAAGGGAATTCAATAAAAGGCTACGCAAATCGCTTCTGTCGATTTCTGGTCTGGCATTAGGGCTGTCAAAATCAATTTCAGTCGTTCCTTTTTCGTGTTCATCAAAAAGGATGTTGCCCATCTTATCCACCACACGGCCTTTTTCTGCACCTGGCCGGTATGCCCTTTTAAATTCATTGAGTAAATCTGCAGCTTTAATGGCTTTTAAGCCCGAATTTTCATGCAGGTCGAGTGTTGCGCCTTGACTCCGCACATCTCTGTTCAAATCTCTTTCATAGACCTTTACGTCAATTCCTTTTTGTAGAAGTAATCGTGCTAATGTCAGCCCGCCAGGGCCACCTCCAATAATGGCGATTTTTTTTGGGTCGATCATGTTATTCGTTTTCCAGTACAAAACTAATGTTACATTTATGGATAAAATAGTCACATTTGGTATTAAAATAGTCTGAAATGAAAATCTCGGTTATTGACAAAGGATCGGGTATAGCAGCGCAATTTGCTCAGGCAATTGGTGCACAGACGAGCGGGCGATTTATAAACATTCCCAAAAGTAAAGGCAGCGGTTATATCACGGGCTTTTCGTGGGGAAGTGATCTGCGGATGATGATCCGGAATTACTATCTGCATGAGGCTGTTTTTGTAGAGCGGACGAACGAATTGGCTGAGGGGCAGGAAGACGTTGTGGTGTTATTGAGCGGGATATTTCCACCGTTGGTAAATGGCCAGGAGCAGCTGTTACCTGAAAGAGCCAGAATCATGATTTGCAGGCATTTGGTGTCTAGCATTATGGAAATGCCATCGAATACCAGTTTTGGAAGCGTTACAATTGCTATTTCACGCAAGTATCTTCTTCAGTTGTTTGGGCATATAAATCATCCGGTCGTGGCAAATGTTTTAGAAGCGAAGGAAAATTTTGTTGTTGAAATGGAGGTATCGTCCGATATTATTGTAACAGCCAACCAAATGCTGAAGCAACCCGTGCCTGAAAGTTTAGAAAGTTATTATTACAAACTGAAGTGCGAGGAACTGCTTTGCTACACCTTCGCCCTGCTTTTAAAACGGGAAGAAATGCCAGCCATTGGCGTCCACATCGATGACATTAAAGCAATCTATGCCATCAAAGCACATTTGCAAGCGCACCTTAATGAACCACCCCATATTGCCGGCTTGGCAAAACAAGCAAAAATGAGTGAACCGAAATTGCGCAAGTTATTTAAGCGAATTTTTGGGAGAGGAGTTTTTGAATTCTATCAGTTTTTACGGATGGAAATGGCCGCCAGGCTATTGAAGGACAAAAAACTTACCGTATCGGAAGTAGGTTACCAGTTAGGCTTTACGAACCTGAGCCATTTTTCAAGGGTTTTTGCAAAGTATCACGGAATAAAACCGAAACAATACAGCCAATCATAAATTTCGCAATCCCTAATTAGGGGTTACTTAAAATTAACCCAACCGTCAGATTAAATCACAACTTCTTCATATAAGATGTTGGTAGCATTCCTGTTTCTTTTTTAAAGAGCCGGGAGAAGTAAGACATATTTTCAAATCCCAAATCGAACGCTATTTCGGAAACAGTTTTATCTTTTTTTCTCAGCCTGTTTTTAGCTTCATTGATAAGAGCGATGTGAATAAGTTCTATAGCAGTTTTGCCCGTTTCTTGTTTCAGTAAATCAGTGAGATACCGGGCAGAAATATTTAAGATCTTTGCCAAACTCCCAACTGAGGGCAAACCATTTTCATTAAGTGAACCATCTTTAATATACTGCTGTAAGATTTTGTTGAACGCTGTTACGGTTTTCCCGGACAATTGTTTTCGGTTGATGAATTGTCTTTTATAAAACCGTTCCGCATATTTGAGTATGGAATGGATGCCTGCAAGGATAATCTCTTTGCTGAATTCATCTTCAGTATTATTATATTCCTGTTCTATCGTATGGAAAATATTCCAGATTATTTTTTCTTCTTTTGGCGCCAGGTGAAGGGCTTCATTTGTTTCATAATCAAAAAAAGAATACCGTTGAATGTCTTCATGCAATGAATGTCCAGTCAGGAAATCTTCATGAATAAGTAAAATGTACCCATCCTCTTCAAATTCCAGGTTCCGCATTTCCATCACCTGGCGGGGCTTTATAAATATCATAGAGCCGGTTTCATGATCAAATTTGGTTCTGCCATATAATACGTAACCGGCTTTTACTTTTTTTAATCCAATCATGTAAAAGTCACTGGTATATGCTTCATTATTTATTTTAATCTGCCGATTGATGCGCAACAGACCCAACATGGGATGTTCCGGCAATGGAAGATTGTTGGCAATCGCCATTTCACTGATTGATTTAAAATGTTTCATTTTACTACCCTTAAAGTTAACGAAGAAAAACGTTAATAAGTCTATCCGTATTTTTAGTGAAGGGAGCATGCAGAAGATCCATTCCATTCCAGTTCCCCTGTTCGTATATTCCTTTGGCATGACTGAGTGTCCGGAAACCTTCTATGCCATGATATGCACCCATTCCACTTTCGCCTACACCACCAAAAGAAAGATCATCTTGTGCGATGTGAGCAAATGTTCCATTAATCGTTACATTGCCAGAGGTAGTTCGGCTCAAAACTTTTCTTTTATCTTCATCATCATGCGTGAAAAAATAAAGTGCTAATGGTCTTGGCTTGGCATTCACATAATTAATTGCATCGTCAATGGATTGATAAGACAATATTGGTAATATGGGTCCGAAAATTTCTTCTTTTGCAATACGCATTTCGTCTGTTACACCCAACACGATAGTCGGAGCCATTGTATGAGGACGTTTTGATGCATCATCAGGGCGAACTCCGGCTTCTATTATCTTTGCTCCTTTACTTTGAGCATCCTTAAGCAGTTCCTCTAAGATTGCAAATTGCTGGTCGTTCACAATTGAAGTATAGTCGTCTCCGGTTGGTCCCTCAGGATAAGCCAATTTTACATGGTGATCATAAGCCTGGATAAAAGCATCTACTTCACTTTCATGGACCAATGCATAATCAGGTGCAATACATGTTTGCCCGGCACTTAGCAGTTTTCCATATACAATACGGGATGCTGCTTTATCGAATGAATAATTTCTGGAAATAATGACAGGCGATTTACCTCCCAGTTCCAGGGTAACGGGCACGAGGTTTTCGCTTGCCGCTTTCATTACAGATCGTCCTACGGATGTACTGCCGGTAAAAATAAGGTGATCAAAAGGTAATTTGCTGAATGCCGCCCCATCACCGTTTACAAGGGTTACCTGCTCTTTTGGAAAAAGGTCACTGAACATCGCAGCAATTACCGCATTAGTGGCAGGTGTAAACTTTGACGGTTTAAGCATTACCCGGTTGCCGGCAGCAATGGCAGTAACAACGGGCATTAATGATAAATTGATTGGGTAATTCCAGGGTCTATGATGCCAACTACACCAAGCGGTTGGTATTCGACTCTTGCAGTTCCAAAACGCATGTGCAATGCAACTTTTCGCTTACTCGGAGCCATGAATTTCTTAAGATTACTGCTCAGGTATTTGATGCCTTCTATAACGCCTATAATTTCTACGATTGCAGTTTCGTGCCGGGAGCGATGACCAAAATCACTATTTATTGCTTCTTCAATTTCTTTTCTCCTGGCAATCATTGCTGATTTGAATTTTTTCAAATCGGCTCGTCTTTGTTCAAGTGTGGGCGGGCCGTCCTGCAAAAAGGCATTTCGCTGATTGGTGAGAATAGTATGGAGCTCGTCCGATGCTGGTGCTAAAATATTTGTTGTCATAATCTTTCAATATTATAATGTGAAAAGAAAATGTGTTTATGATTGAAGCTGGCTGGCATTTTCCGCCGGATTCACTAATCTGTATGCTATTTTAGGGAACAGGCGATTGGCCAGGTAAACCAATTTGGTGATGCCGACACGTATAGTAAACCGGTTGTTTTTGATGCCGGCAATCAATGCGTTTACTAATTTTTCCGGAGAGATTCCTTTTGTCTCAACATGTTCTGTCATACTTGTTGCCACCACGGGTGGTACCAGCTCAAACACTTTGACCTTGCTGCCAAGTATTTTTAAATGATCTCTCAGTGACACTGTATAAAAGCGCATGGCCGCTTTGCTGGCAGAATAGGTTGGACCAAGATTTAATGGTACATAACTTAAGAGGGAGGAGGTATTGATAATGGCGCCTTCTTTCCTTGATTTCAGCATCTCGATGAACAGGTTGTTCAGGCGGATTACACCCAGATAGTTGATGTCCATTTCATACTTAGCCAATTCAAAATGTTTATCATTGGCTATTCCCAGGTTCTGCGGGCCGCTCATAACGCCAGCATTATTGTAAAGGATATCAATTCCTCCAAGATCCTTAATCTTACTAAAAAGTAACTGGGCATCATCTGCATTGGCTACATCACTTTTTATAGCAGTTAATGCAGGATATAATTTTCTGGCTTCGTCCAGTTTCTGCTGGTTTCTGCCGGTGATGATCACTTTTGCACCATTGCTTAAAAATTGCTTTGCTGCTTCCAGGCCGATACCTGCTGTACCGCCTGTTATCAATATTGTTTTTCCTTTTAGTTCCATGATTTTGTTGTTTGAATGTTTAATTGCATTTTGACAAGACAAAGGTAGCCTGGCATAATGCCCGGGTTATAACCCAAAAGGAGGGAAGTCTAACACAAAAAGACGTGGAATACGGCTCGTGATGAAATGATAAGGCCGGATTTATTAGTAAGGATGAAAGAATTGAGGGTTTGAAGTTCTTTTCCCAAAATGGATTCGAACTCCTCTAACTCATTCACATTGATTACAACGTGACCTTAAGCGCATATGGATAAAAAATTATTCAACTAGAAGCCATTCAAAATCAAAAATTTGAAAGGTTTCATTTTTCTTAATCAGGAATGACTGGACACTTATCAAACCTTTTGGAAAAATGCAGGCTTCCCGGAAATAGAGTAAATGACGGGATTTGATCAGTTTTACTCTCTTTTGTACATTCTGTCGGGGTGACTGGACACTTATCGAACTTTTTGGTAGAAGATTTGGCTAAAATTTACAGCTTTTATACAAATATTGACGTTTAGAGTAGATTTAATAATCAGCACAATAATTTAAAAAAGGGTGGCATTGCCACTCTTTTTTAAATTATTGCATTATATGCTGTTTAAAGGCGTCAATTTCTCGACAATAAATTCAACTTAGCATTGCTTTAATCCTAAATCACGAATTTATAGTATTTTAGTTTACTTTAAATTGTTACTTATATTAATTAAATATGGCAGAATTTTCAATTAGAAATATACTCGATACTGCAAAAATGTGAAACAAGACAAGAAAAATCAATTTTTTTTAGCGCATATTTTTCCTATTCGCCTATTGCTTTTTTATTGCTTATACCCTGCGTTCATTTGGTTCGAACAATCTTGTGCAAATAAAAAAGGGTTTCAAACTATGTCGTCTAACATGTTTTATTTTTTTTTTCGCCTAAAATTTTGTTACCTTTGCCGCTTATGGCATAAGCCTTGCCTCTGATTTGCATTGTTCATCTTTTCTTCTCAGTCTTCGCTTTTCCGGTTGCCATTTGTTCCGACGAATAATTACGGATAATCTTTTGAAAGTTTTCTTTCAATAAGGTTGTGCCGATTGCTTCCTTAATAGGAAATGAGCGCTGCCATTCTTTAATTCTTTAAGTTTCCCGGACACAAACGAGCATAATGCGCAGTTATGGTGCCGTAATCATATTTGCTCATCATAATCATATACCAAACAAGCATCTACTATATAGTTGCCTACTAATACCGTGTGCTTTTAGTACATATTCAATCACACCGCTGCTAAAAATGTAAATGCGGATCAATAAGTAATAATGACATTTAACGATTTAGATATTATAGTACCTATCCTGCAAGCTCTTAATGGCAAGGGATATAAAACCCCTACAGCAATACAACAACAGGCAATTCCTGAAATACTTTTACGTAAGGATGTATTGGGTATCGCCCAGACAGGAACAGGCAAAACTGCAGCCTTCGCTGTGCCTATCCTGCAACTGCTTGGCGGTAGTCAAAAAGTAGATAACAAAATAAGATCACTGATCCTTACCCCAACGAGGGAGTTAGCAGTGCAAATCGCAGAAAATTTCAAGTCTTATGGTGAAAAACTGAGATTAAGGCATACGACTGTTTTTGGAGGAGTACCGCAAGCCCGCCAGGTCGCTGCATTAAAAGCAGGGGTAGATATACTGATTGCCACTCCAGGTCGCCTGGCAGACCTGATGCAACAGGGTTATATTGACCTGTCCAGAATTGAAATATTTGTGTTGGATGAAGCAGACAGGATGCTGGATATGGGCTTTGTGCAAGAAGTAAAAAAAATTGTTTCCGTATTGCCTGTTCAGCGGCAAACTTTATTTTTCTCAGCTACGATGCCGGCTAACATTGCAGCGCTGGCAAAAACTATTTTAAAACGACCCGTTACGATCCAAACAGCGCCGGTATCTTCAACGGCGGAGCGGGTGTCCCAATCAGTTTACCATGTTAATAAAAACAGCAAAGTCAACCTGCTGTTGCATTTGCTGAAAGGTGCAGGAACAGAAAGGTCGCTCATCTTTACACGTACTAAACATGGTGCGGACAAACTGGTAAAGCAACTGGCGGGAACCGGTGTACACGCTGCCGCAATTCATGGTAACAAATCGCAAAATGCGAGGCAGAAAGCATTGAATGATTTCCGCCAGGAGCGCGTTAAAGTACTTATAGCAACAGATATAGCGGCAAGAGGCATTGATATAGATCATTTGCCACGGGTAGTAAATTACGATCTGCCGGAAGCTGCAGAAACATACGTACACCGCATTGGCCGTACCGGGAGAGGAGCAGAAGCTACCGGTAAAGCAATATCATTTTGCGATCATGAAGAGGCAGGTTACCTGAAAAGCATTCAGAAGCTGATAGGGTTTCTCGTACCTGTATTGAAAGTACCTGCTCACCTGCAATAATAAAGTTTACTCATTTCTAAAGAATATCACAATACATGGCCGAAACATTTTTAAAAAAGGAACTGGAAAAGAAAAAAGCAAAAGAACGGAAGGAGAAAGTCGAGAAGATGCAGCAGCGCAAGCTCAACAACAATAAAGGCAAAAGCCTGGATGAAATGATGGTGTACCTGGATGAAAACGGGAACCTGACTTCCAGGCCGCCGGATATGCGTAACCGTATAGAAATAGACCCTGCAAATATTATACTCGGGGCCGCACCGCAAGGCAGGGAACATGACATACAACGCACCGGTTTCGTACTGTCATTTGATGAAGCCAAAGGATATGGTTTTATCAGCGACAGCCAGAGTAAAGAGAGCATTTTTGTACATAGCAACAATACTTCACAGTTATTAAAAAAAGGGAACAAGGTCAGTTACGAACTGCAAAAAGGTCCTAAAGGCTTTAATGCAGTAAATGTACAAGTACTCAGAAAGTAGATAAACATAGACGGTTTTCTTCAAGATTGCTATAAAAACATTTATCATGAAAATCTATATCGGTAATCTGCACCTGAAGGCATCAGAAACAAAACTGACCAGGCTTTTTGAAACATTTGGCAATGTTCGCTCAGCAGATATAATAATGGATAAACAAAACGGCCAGTCAAGAGGTTTTGGATTTGTGCAGATGGATTCGCAGGATGCGGGCATAAAAGCGATACATGCGCTTAACCGACTAAAATATATGAATCAGTACCTGGAAGTAAGTGAAGCCATGTAAAGCCAGGTATACAAAAGTTTAAAGTGATCATGAAGATATTTATAGGCAATTTGGGAAACGAAATTGCGTCGCCGGATCTTTTCCAACTGTTTTCAAAGTTTGGTAAAGTAATGTGGGCAGATGTTGCCAAAGACAGAAATAATAATCCGCGTGGCTTTGGATATGTATATATGCATACAGCCACAGCAGGAGACAATGCCATTGCTACACTAAATAAAAAACAATTTATGCAGCAGTATCTGTCGGTAAGCGAGGCACTATGTAACGAAAAGACTACAGGAAAAACATTTTTTTATCAATAAATCAACAACAATGCAAGAAGGCACAGTAAAATTCTTCAACGCTACTAAAGGTTTTGGCTTTATTACGCCTGCTGATGGAAGCAAAGACATCTTTGTTCATATAACGGGCCTGAGTGATGAGGTCGGAGAGAACGACAGGGTATCTTATGAAGTACAAAACGGCCAAAAAGGATTAAATGCGGTGAACGTTCGCGTTCTTTAAAACCATTATAATTTATTTTTCAGCTCTGCGCATGCGCAGAGCTTTTTTATTGATAGAATACCAGCCGTATATACTCGGCATTATTTTGGCTACCGGATTCGAACCCTGTCAAACCCTTTACTGTAGCGAATTACAGCATTTGCAGTCAAAATTAACATAACCGGATTCGAACTAAAAACCCGCGCTCAGCGCGGGTTTCATTTTTAAAACTGTAAAAGTCGGGATGACTGGATTCGAACTAGCGACCCTCCAAATGAGCACGGCTTTCTGGGATAGCAGCATTTCTCTTTTGCTTTTGGTTACCTGGGTTTGAGGAATAGCAATATGATCAAGCATGGTTGATGTGGTAATTCAGGTCAAACAATAACGTAATACTAAGAAGGGCGTGGCAGATTATAATATTGAAACAGTTGGTTAAGCTGCTGTGTGATTGTAAATATATACATTTCACTTAAATAATGAAATTGCTATTAGGTTAATAATTTTTTTTCACTGTTAATGATGGCGGGTGGGCTCCTTCACTACACTTAAGTATGTTTAAGCGCGGGTGGGTTAAAGTCGATGCAGAAACTGTGACTGTTGTTCTCAAATTTGTACGTTACAATCCATCCATATTGATCGCTGATCTTTTGAATAATGGCTAGTCCCAGACCGGTGCCGGGCACGTTGGGCGAGGTGCTGCTAAACCGTTTAAATAGCCTGGTTTCCCGGAGGCGGACTGTTCCTGAATTAGTGATCTGCAGCTGATGAGGAGAAAGCTCAATATAAACAGTGGCGCCATTTTTACTATGCTTTATTACATTCATCAATAAATTGGTTGTCATTATCTCCACCAGGGTAATGTTACCTGCGATCAGCACCTCCGGGGCAATTTTCTGTTTAATGCGGAAGTGCTTATCAGTGGCAAGGTCCCGGAAAAGCAGTATTTGATCCTGCAGCAAGGATGAGAGGTTAACGGTTTCATTGCCGCTGAACTGCCGGTTATCTATTTTGGCCAGCAGCAGTAAATTCTTATTAATGAGCGCTACCTTGCTGAGTGCGCGGTGCGTGTCGTCAATGATCTTTGACTGTTCGGGCGTTAGCGGATGGCTTTGCAGCAGCATATCTAACCTCGATTTTACGATGGCCAGTGGTGTTTGCAGCTCATGGGAAGCATTTTCAGTAAATTCCTTTTGCTGCTGGTAAGTGTCTATATTAGCTGCTATCAGCTTTTCCAGGTTAACATTCAGGGTGTAAAATTCAGCAATATTGGTGGCTTCAAAAAAGACTGGCTGTTGCTGATGCAGATCGAACTTCCGGATCTTCTCCAGGCTGTTGTAAAATGGCTGCCAGAGGCGGCGGGAGATCCTGCGGTTAATTAGAATAAAGCCGCCCAGCATAATGAAGAAAAATAAAAAGGTAACCACCGCTATTCCCAGCACCGTTTCATAACTTTCTTCGATATTGTTTTCTACCGTTATACTGTAATATTTGCGGTTTACCGGGAAGTAGGTGACTAATACCTGGAAACGGTCCAGCCCTTTAGCTGGAATATACTTGTTCCGGCGGTAAATAGTATATGTTGAGTCCGGACGGTATTGATCTGCCGGTGTAATTTTCGTTTCAGGCCGCAGTTGGTTCCACAACGATATTTTTTCGTGAAGGTCCTGGTCGGAGAGCGTAAGCTTTTGAAGGTTTTGCTTAACCGTTTCTCCCACAATACGGTTATGTTCTTTGAGCTCGTGCTGCCAGATGAGATCTACAAGCAGATAGTAGGCAGGGATACTGCATAGCAATACCAGCGCGGCGTAACGGATAAATTTTCTCAGAGTAAGGTCAAGCAGCTTGTTCATATTTCCCATTTATACCCTGATCCGTAAATAGTTTTGAGATAATTGCGGCAACCGGCGTCATTGAGTTTCTTTTTAAGGTTTTTAATGTGCGCATATATATAATCGTAATTGTCGAGCATGCCAGCAATGTCCCCTGACAGATGTTCTGCAAGCGCATTTTTGGAAATTACGCAGTTGCGGTTACTGATAAAGTAGAGGAGAAGGTCGAACTCTTTTTTAGTAAGGCTGAGCTCTACATTGTTGATGGTGGCTGTTTTGGCCAGCAGATTGATTTGCAGCTCATTTTCGTCAATGATGTTACTATTGCCAAAATTCCGCCTGCGGACAACGGAATATATTCTTGCTGCAAGCTCAGGCAAATGAAAGGGCTTGGATAAATAGTCGTCTGCCCCTATTTGCAGGCCACTGATCTTATCCTCAAATGCGCCGCGGGCAGAGATAATAATGACGCCATCCATTTTTTTTAGTCTTTTCATTTCCTCCAGGATCTGCATGCCATCACCACCGGGCAGCATCAGGTCCAGGAGTATACAATCATAGTTATGCTTAAGTACTTTGTGCACGGCCTGGCGATAGGTGAGGGCATATTCACAGGTATAATTTTCTGTCTGAAGATATTCAGATATACTTTGTACTAATTGAATTTCGTCTTCAATGATTAGTATTTTCATACAGAGGTTTATAAGATGGAACTGTAAGTATTTTATGCTCAGTTTGTGACGGTGGTTGACATAGTAGTGTTTGGGAAAGTTAAGCGAAAATACGTATTTACATTATGCGGGTCTTTAATTTTATGTCTTTTATTTTTTGATGCCGGTGTTCTGAATTTATCTCTTCAGAAAAAATTCAGAATTGGCTACCGCACAGTATCTGGCTGGAAAGTTGGCATAGGATCCGCTCATAGAAAACTCAATTTTTTATTTGTTCTTTTTCAGAAAAAAAATACTATTATTGTTTGTATATTCCATGATTATATTTATTTTCAAATAAACCTATTGAGTAATCTATAAACCCGATTTGTTACTATTATAAATTTTAAGGAAGCTATACGATAGGGAAACATATGTGACTAACAATTCCTCTGATTTTAATTGTAGACGATTGCGCTGATTTGCCTTCCAGGTGATTCAATTAGCAATCACATCAATTTTTTAACGGGAATTTGAGAAAACACAATGTTTTTAATTCTATCCGTCTATTATTTGAAGTGGCAGATTTTTTATTGTTAACGGTTGTTAACGCTGAATTGCACTAAAGTCCCTTATCCTTACAGCCATGATCGCCTATTTGCATCGAACACAATGTGACCGATTGTAGCGGCAGCTTTGTCCCAAACTGTTGCTCTGCCGGAATTGATGTTTAAACATATTTTTTTGAATGAACTGGCCAACAATACTTTATCAGAGAGTAACTATTATGCGCATGTATCGCGTATAAATGGCTATGCCGGCCCTCATTTTAACTATTAACCATTACACCAGCGCACCATGACTGATTACTGCTATTAAAGAGAGTCACCGTTTAGGATTGCCCCTTACAGACACAAAAGAAGACTACGGGTTTTATCGCTTTTACTACTATCGGGGTATCAGTCCAATCAATTATCAACAGGCTTTTGCAGTCACGCCTTGTGCATGACTGTAGCGGTAGCTTTTTTGATCTTTTTGTTAAACTTTTGTCCGGCATGATCATTTAACCATAAGGTCCTGCATTGACAAGCAAATGCAAATAGTCAGCGGTGGCTAATTGTAGCGATAGCTATTTAATTAGGGCACCGGAATGCCTGTTTTGATTACCGGGCGAAGTAACGACTGCTTATGATCTGCCCGGTATACTCCAATAGCCCTTGATGGAAATTATATGCAATCATCATTTTGTGACAGATTGTAGCGGCAGCTTTTTAATTAGCAGGATCCATTGATCTGGTTTGTATACACATCTTTATTCATTATTTGAAACCTAAAACTATGAGCAAGTTCCCAAAAGGCTGGTATATAATCTATACACGAGTCAACCAGGAGAAGAAGCTGGCAGCTCAGCTGAATGAGCGTAATATTGATTGTTACCTGCCTACCATCAAAGTGCTTAGCCAATGGAGAGACCGGAAAAAACTAATGGAGAAACCCCTTTTTCCGTCCTATATTTTTGTTTATCTGCAGGACATCCGTTCTTATTATTCCGGTCTTGAGCTGGACAGCGCGCTTTATTATTTAAGATCCGGTAAAGAGGTGACACAGGTGAGTGAAGAGATTGTACGCAACATCCGTTTAAGCGTGGAAAGCGGGAATGAGCTTGAAGTGCTGAGCGGCCATTTTAAACGCGGTGAAACCATTTGTGTTTGTGAGGGCCCGCTGGCCGGTATCTCCGGGGAAATTGTACAATATCACGGCCGGGATAATATTATTATACGCGTAAACCTTTTAAACCGTAACCTGCTGGTGACCGTTACATCGGGATCGGCAATACTTAAGTCTTCCCAATCTGTACAGGGATAATTGTAACAAACGTTATTTGTCATGGGGAATAAACATTTGGTTATGTTAAGCCAGGATAAGGAGCTGCCGCCGGTATTTATTATACCCGGCGCCGGTGGCTTAAGTAATGATTACTATGAGCTGGCTTTGGAGCTGCAAAATAATTATTGCGTTTATTGTCCTGAAATGTATGGCACGGTGCCGGGTGAGGTGCCGCTGGAAACCATCAGCGACATTGCTGCGCTTAATATAAAATGGATGAAAGAGGTGCAGCCCGAAGGTCCTTACCGTTTGATCGGCCATTCTTTCGGCGCCTATCCTGCTTTTGAAATGGCGCGGCAGCTGGAGCAGAAGGGAGATGAGGTGGCATTTACTGCCATACTGGATGAATACGCCACCTTACACTGCCTGATTGACGAGAATGCACAGATCAATGCCTTAAAGCTGGCGGCCGATTACCTGCGTGACTTTGACATTATCCGGCACCCATTCCCTGAATGGTTTGTTGGGTTGGCAGATGAGCTGTACGATTTGCCATTGAAGCAACTGGCCGGTAAAATTGCGGAGCTGCTCAAAGAACATTTGCCGGAAAAAAGTGAAGACATTGATTTTACCACCAGCCTGATTAATCTGCGTATCTACAACGCTCATATGTCTTATCACCCCGATGTAAAATTACAGGGTGAGCTGATCATATTCCGTTCTGCTCAGAACGAGGAGCATGAGGCAGGGGCTATGGGATGGGCGCCCTATGGGGAAAGTGTTAACACTATTGAGCTGCAGGATGGACATGGGATGCGGGGAAATGAAAACGCCCGCATTATTGCAGGACAGATCCTGTTAAAAGATATCAGCATCACTCCTTCAACCCCGGGACTGAATGGGTAGTAAAGATCTTAAGGATACGCGGGCGGAGCAGGCGGCTGCAGCAAAACAGCCGCTGTATAACCTGGCGCATTTGCAGGCGCAAAGCCATGTGATACAGCCGGGGAAGGGGGGAAGCTATCTTTATAAGAAACTACTGGATAACCGGCGTACGCTAAGGCGCGCCTATACCCGTCTGCAAATGACGGAAGCAGCCGGCCGGCAGGATGCTGTGGAGATGTGGTGGCTGGATCATTTTTACGTAATGGAGGAGCACCTGCGGGTGGCCATTTCATGGGCTTACCGTAAGGCAGACCGGCACCTGGTATGTATAACAGGCGCAAATCACCAGCCGGTACCCCGCATATATGAAATAGCGGATAATATTGTGGCATATGCCGGTGGAAATATAAGTATGGATGCGGTTACCGCGTATGTGCAGGCATACCAGGAAATAACGGTATTGCATATACGTGAATTGGATGAAATGCAAGCCGTTATGCGTATAGTATTGCTGGAGAGAATTACCGGCATTACCAATAATATGCTTTCTGCAGGTGACATTGCTGTTACTGAAGCACAGCGGCTGGCAGACAAAGGTGCCCTGAAAAAATATATTGACGGTCTGCGTATACTTTGCAATTCGGACTGGCAAAAGTTCGTATCAGCCGTTTGCGCTGTGGAGCAGGCATTCCGGAGCGAACCTGCAGGCATATACCCCCAAATGGATGCGCTTACATGTAACAGCTACCGGAAGGAGGTAAGCAATATTGCAGCACGCAGCCTGCTGCCGGAAACCCTGGTTGCAGCACATGCCCTTGCTCTTACCGAAGCAGCCGGTGTGCAGCTACCGGATGCAGCAAAACATGTTGGATTTTACCTGCTGGGTAATGGCCGCTCATTACTGGAAGCAAAAACAGGCATGCAGTATACCCCTGCAGAAAAAGTGCTTAAGCTGTTACGGCAGCATGCCGCAGTATGTTATCTTTCTGCCATTACTGTACTGGTTATTGCAGGAACGGTATTAACCAAAAAATACCTGCTGGCTGGCTGGGAGAACGGCTGGTTAAGCTGGACGGTATTAGCCCTGGCCGCATTGTGTATCAGCCAGGTGAGTATTACTGCAGTGAACTATTGCCTTTCCTGCCTGCTGCAGCCCCAAAGGCTGCCGCGGCTTGATCTCAAGAACGGTATTCCTGCAGCCAGCCGTACCCTGATAGTGGTACCAGCTATGCTTACCGGGAGAAACACCATTTTATCCCTGGCTAACGACCTGGAAGTATATTATCTCGGTAATAAAGATCCACAGCTGTTTTATTGCCTGCTGTATGACTTTTGTGATGCAGCGCAGGCAGAGCTGCCGGAAGATGCTTCACTGCTGGAGTACGCGTTAAGCTGCATTAACCGGTTGAATGAGCAATATGCTGCTCCGGGCCAGCCGGTGTTTTATTTGCTGTGCAGAAAAAGGGAATGGAATGCCGCTGAGAAAAAATGGATGGGCCATGAAAGAAAGCGGGGTAAGCTGGAAGATCTGAACGCATTACTCCGCGGACAACGTCTGCACCGTTTTTTACCCGTTAGCGGAGATATAAGCCCTTTGCAACAGGCAAAATATGTGATCACGCTGGATGCGGACACGCAGCTGTTACCTGCCAGCGCCCGTAAGCTGGTAGGGGTAATGGCGCACCCGCTAAACCACCCGGTGCTGGATGCTGAGAGGAAGTGTGTTACCAGCGGATATGGCATGCTGCAGCCGCGTATCAGCCTGAGCATACCTGTAGCAGAATATTCACCCTACATCTATATGTATGGCAGTGAGCCGGGGATAGACACCTATACCTGTACGGTATCTGACGTATACCAGGACCTGTTTGGAGAAGGATCGTTTATAGGAAAGGGGATTTATGATATAGACGTTGCCGTGAGTGTGTTGCAGGATCGTTTCCCGGATAATCTCATTCTTAGCCATGATCTGCTGGAAGGTTGTTATGTACGTTCCGGCCTGGTAAGTGATATTGTATTACGGGAAGAGTTTCCGGTGGATTATACCCGTGATATGAAACGCCGCCACCGTTGGATACGCGGCGACTGGCAGATAGCCAGGTGGCTGCTGCCGCTGGTACCAGGTTTAAACGGATTGCAAAAGAATCCATTATCTATTTTATCCAAATGGAAAATATTTGACAACCTGCGCCGGAGCATATTGCCAATAGCTGCCCTGCTGTTATTGGGGCTCGCATTCTTTAATGCAGCCACTGTTTCGGGCTGGATGTTGTTTGTAGCGCTGGTGTTTATGTGCCAGGCACTGTTACCGGCGGTGATAATGATGATAAGCCGGATCAGCAGGTGTTTCACGTTCGCATACTGGCAGTCACTATGGAGTATGCTGCGTAAAACAGTGCCTGCCGGTGCTTACCACCTGGTATGCCTGCCCTACGAAGCAGCACGTTTTGCTGATGCCATCCTGAAGGCCGGCCTGCGCATGGTGATCACCAAACGCAGGCTGCTGGAATGGGATGTAACGGATAGCGCCGGCGCATACACCGCTGTTAGCCTGTACGCCATGTTGCGCCAGATGTATATAGCACCCTGTATTGCGTTGGGCATAGGTGCGGGTATGTGGTTTGCACAGCGCCAGCCGCAGCTTGTTATGGCAGCTTTGTATGCGGGCGCCTGGGCATTATCGCCGGTAGTGGCCTGGAGGCTGAGCCAGCGCCGGAAGAGCAACGTTGATGCCGTTACTCCTGAAGACCGCCTGTACCTGCGTAAGGTAGCCCGTAAAACATGGGGCTACTTTGAACATTTTACCGGGAAGAATAACAGCTGGCTTACGCCCGACCATTTCCAGGAAGCACCCGTAACCAATGTGTCGCCACGTATATCGCCCACTAATATGGGGTTGATGCTGTTGTCCAACCTTTCTGCCTGCGATCTTGGCTACCTGACAACAGGCGCTTTCCTGCACAGGATCCGGCAGTCCATGCATACAATGGAAAAGCTGGAAAAGTGCCGCGGACATTTTTTTAACTGGTATGATACACATTCCTTAAAAGCAGTAAAGCCACACTACGTATCCACTGTTGACAGCGGCAACCTGCTTTGTTACCTGTTAACGCTGCAACAGGGCATAAATGCATTGCTGCAGCAGCCGGCCATTGCATGGGAGCAGCTGGTACAGGGATTTGAAGATACGCTTGCACAGCTGCAGGAAACGGGAGAAGATCATCACCCGGCCCTTACAGCTTTCAAACGGCAGCTGCCGCAATTAGTACATGCGGCATATAAAGGGCCGGTGATACTGCGGTTATGTGAGCTGGCAGGCGTGCTTGTAAAAGAGCTGCCGCCCGATGCGGATGAAAGAACTGCTTACTGGCTGGCGGCGTTGTTGAAGCAGGCCGGGGACCTGCGCGAAGAAATGTTGCAGCTGCAGCCATGGTTGTTTTCTGCGCCATCATTTTTACCACGCGAATGCCTGCGGCGTATGGCATCATTTACGCTGGAGGATATTTCGCTGCTGCCGTCAAACACCGGTTGGCTGGTGAATGCAGGTAACACGGAAGTGCAGGCCTGGTTACAGCTGGTAAAGCCGGATATGGAGCGGGCTGCTGCCGATGCAGCTGCAAGAATAACCCTGATCAATACCCTTGTGGCACAATGTGCTGCTATGGCAGATATGGACTATAGTTTCCTGTATGATGAGCAGCGCCGGCTGCTGGTAATTGGCTACAATGCAGATACCGGTGTGGCAGACAGCGGGTACTATGACCTGCTGGCATCAGAAGCCCGCATGGCGGTATTTGCAGGCGTTGCGCAAGGCAAGCTGCCGGAAGACAGCTGGTTTGCTACCGGCAGGCCGCTGGTGCACGATACCGGCGGTTACAGGCTGCTGTCATGGCAGGGATCCATGTTTGAATACATGATGCCTTCCCTGGTAATGCCGCTTTATGAAGATTCCCTGCTGGATCATGCCTGTAAAGCCGCCCTTACAGTGCAAAAAGAATACGGGCAAAAACATCACATACCCTGGGGTATATCGGAATCTGCTTTTTACGAGATGGATATACACCTGCACTATCATTATGCTCCCTTTGGCGTACCACAGCTGGGCATAAGATATAACCGCGGGGATGAGCTGGTGGTGGCGCCCTATGCTTCTTTCCTGGCCATGCAGCTGGCGCCGGCCGCAGCCTGCAATAACCTGCGCCGGCTGTCTGCAGCAGGTGCGGAAGGTAAATACGGTTTTTATGACGCTGTTGATTATATGCCGGAAAGGCGCCAGGGTACGCAGGCCCATGAGATTGTGCAAACGTTTATGGCACATCACCAGGGCATGAGCCTGTTAGCGGTCAGCAGTGTGTTGCACAACAATATTATGCAGCGCCGTTTCACCGCTGTGCCGGTTTTTAAAACCAGCCTGCATTTGCTGGAAGAGCGCTTGAACGTTGCCGCAGCCTATACACCGCAGCGGAATAACGTGAAGGTAGCTTCGGCAATCGCCGGCCCGGCATTACCTGCTGTAAAAGAGATCATAACATCCCCGCATACGCCATTGCCGGAAATACAGCTGTTGTCCAATGGCAGCTACCACCTCATGATCACCGCTGCAGGCGCGGGGTACAGCCGCCGCAAGCAAACGGAAATAACCCGTTGGCGGAAAGACAGTACGCTGGATAATTACGGTACGTACTGTTATATAAAGGATGTGGAAGCGCCGCATTACTGGTCAGCCACGTATCAGCCTACACGCAGTAATGCTGAGGAGTATAGTGTTGCATTTTCCCTTTCAGACGCCAGCTTTTCCCGGAAGGATCATGGGATACACACTACAACCCGTGTGATGGTATTGCCGGATGAAGATGCGGAAATAAGGAGAACCACCTTACATAACCCGGGCGGTGCTGCCCGCATGCTGGAAATAACCAGCTACGCAGAGATCGTATTAAGCAAAGAAGGAGAGGATCTTTCGCATCCCGCGTTTAACAACCTGTTTGTATCTACGGAGGTGCTGCAGGCGCATAATGCTATTCTTTGCCAGCGCAGGCCGCGGAGCACGCAGCTGCCCGGCCCCTGTTTTTTTCATGCCATGTATGTACAGCATTGCGGGGTTCAACAGGTATCTTACGAAACAGACCGTTTAAAGTTCATTGGCCGGGCGCGCAGTACTGCTAACCCACAGGCCGTGGCGTTTGCAGCGCCGCTTGGCAACAGCAGCGGTATGGTGCTGGACCCCATTGCTGCTATTAAGTACCGCATTAAGCTGGCACCTGGTGAAACAGCCGTGATTGACATGATGCAGGGCGTTGCCAGGAGCAAGGCCGCCTGCACGGCGTTACTGCAAAAATATCGCCCCTGCGAACAGCGGGAGCGCTTAATGAACCTGGGCGACCTGTATGGCGCCGTAGTGCTGAAGAACAGCGGTGCGGCGGCGGAAGAAATACCTTTGTTCAGGCGCCTGGCCGGTGCAGTCCTCTTTTCCCATGCGCCACTGCGGGGCATTAAAAATGCAGGAGAGCAGCAGCATATGCAGCATAGCGTATTATGGAAATACAATGTTAGCGGAAACCTGCCGTTGATCTTATGCCGTATAAGCAGCGCTGCGCAAGCACACCTTGCAGCACAGCTGTTTTCCGCTCATTACTACTGGCGTATGAAAGGGCTGCCGGTGAATATGATGATCGTGAACGAGTGCAGCGGTGATCAGTTCCATATTTTACAGGAGCAGCTGCTGCAGCTGCTGGCGGCACATGATTCGCCGGAGCGCTCCGGAGGTATTTATATTACCGGCGCCGTAACAGATACCGATATGGCCCTGATGCAAACAGCTGCCTGTATGGTCATAGACGGAGCAAAAGATTCTCTGGCAGACTATTTCCCTTCACAGCATGCGCTTACGGCCCCGCCGGAAATAAGGCTGCCGGATACAGATGGTCCTGCAGGGCTGGCGCACAGCAGCTTTGACGACAGCGGTAAGGAATTTATTATACACACCGGCATAAACCGCCGTACGCCGCAACCCTGGGTAAATATACTGGCCAATCCATTGTTCGGCACTGTGGTTACCGAAAGCGGGCCGGCCTACAGCTGGTATCAGAACGCTTATAAATGCCGGCTTACATTATGGAGCGATGATACGGTAAGCGATCTTTCAGGAGAAGCTTTTTACCTGCGTGATGAAGATGATGGCATTTACTGGTCGCCCATGCCGGGGCCCTTTACTTCTGCGCAGCCGTATGTTACAAGGCACGGATACGGGTACACGGTATTTGAGCATGAGGAGCATGGCATACAGTCTGAAGTAACGATGTATGCGGATATAGAAGCGCCGGTGCGTTATACGGTAATAAAGCTCACCAATTGTTCCGGCAGGCCGCGCCGCATTGCTGTTACCGGTTATGTGGAGTGGGTGCTGGGGCAAACCAAGCTGCAGGCAGGGCGTTTTATTGAAACTGATTTTGATGAAAGCTGTAATGCAATATATGCGGTAAACCCCTCCCTGCTGCACCTTCCCGGTTGCACCGCCTTTTTTTGTACCAGCGGGCAGCTGGCAGCATACACTGCAGACCGCACCTCTTTTATAGGCCGGAACGGTACTTTACGTACGCCTGCAGCTATGCATGCTGCAACATTATCCGGCGTAAGCGGTATTAACCTGGATGCCTGTGCGGCCCTGCAATGCCTGCATGAGCTGGCGCCGGGTGAAAAACAGTCCCTGAGCTTTCTGCTGGGCGCCGGCAAAAGCAGGGAAGAGGCAGCAGCTACCATTGCCGCCTGTAGCGGACCGGCTGCCGCGCAATACGCAAAAGAGCGGATAACACAGTACTGGGACCGTACCCTGAGCGCCGTACAGGTGCGCACACCGGATCACACGGTTAATACACTGATCAACGGCTGGCTGCAATACCAGAACATTACCGGCGGATTAACGGCCCATACTGCGTATGAGCATGCCAAGGGCGACATCTCTTTCCGCGAGCTGCTGCAGCATATTATGGGAGTGGTGCACGCTAACCCGGTGCTGGCGAAAGAACAGCTGCTAATGGCTGCCGGCAAACAGTTCTCTGCAGGAGGCGTGTTGCATTTCTGGCATCCACCCGGATCAGAAGGCCTTTCAACTCAAAGCGCCGATGATTTCCTCTGGCTGCCGTTGGTTACCTGTTACTATACCACCATTACCGGCGACCTGGGTATACTGGACGAACAGGTAAGATTTTTATCCGGCAGCGTTTTACAGGATGAAGAAGCTGCCTGCTATGATGTTTTTAAACCATCTTCCGAAGTAGCTTCTCTTTATTTACACTGTGTAAAGGCGGTACAGCACGGGCTGCGCAGGGGAAGACACGGACTGCGGTTAATAGGTGCAGGAGATTGGGGCGATAATCTTAACAAAGCCGGCGCCGGCGGCCAGGGAGAAAGTGTGTGGGCCTCCTTTTTACTGGGATGGGTATTAAAAGATTTTGCAACGCTGTCAAGGAAGTATAAAGATCCTGCTTTTGCAGATTATTGCCTGGAACAGCGCAAAGAGCTGGAGCAGCAGGTTATGCAGCACAGCTGGGGGAATGAGTGGTTCTTCCGCGCGCTTACCGATACCGGCTTGCCTATAGGCGCAGCAGACGGTATCAGGAACCGTATTGATAATATAACACAAAGCTGGTCGGTACTGTCTTCCCTGGTAAGCCGGGAGTATGCGCAAACTGCGCTGGAAGCAGCGTATGAAAAACTGGTGGATGATAAACGCGGATTGGTACACAGCGTGTACCCCGCGTATGATATACAGGAAACACATACCGGTGATATTTGCAGCCTTCAACCCGGTATGGGTGAGAATGGCGGACAGGATACCGTGGCTGCAATATGGATGGCCATGGCTTTTGCAAAACTGGAAGACGGTGAAAGCGCATGGAAGCTGCTTGAAATGATAAACCCGGTATTAAAGAATCATACGCCGGAACAACGGCTTACGTACCGGGGAGCTCCTTACCTGGTTAGTGCGCATCTGTATACCGCCGGACCTTACGCCGGCAGCGCAGCCTGGAGCTGGTGCGGTGCAGGCGCTGCCTGGTTATACCGCCTTGTGCTGGAATATTTGCTGGGTTTAAAGCGTGAGGGGGACCGGCTTAGCTTCCAGCCATGTATTCCCGGAAGCTGGGATCAGTTTTCGCTGGATTACCGCTATGGCGCCACTACCTATCATATTACCGTTTGCAATACCCGCGCAGGCTATGAAGATGCGGATATTCTGCTGAATGGCGTTCCAATACACGGGAGTAATATATTATTAACGGACGATGCCGGTGAGCACCAGGTAACGGTAAATACCTGCTTTCATAAGCAACAACAAGTATTACAATAATCAACTGCAGCAGTGAAAAATAAGCAAAATACACCGCAAATACCGGCTTTCGGCAGTGGCGTAGCTGCGCTGTACCTGGTAACAGCTTATTACGGTAAGGTATATACGGAGGCGGCATTCCTGCGTTTTACAGGCCTGCACCGTAATGTTACCCAAATTACGCGCATAAGTGAAGCCGCTGAGAAGCTGGGCTTCAGGGCCCGGTGTATTAAACCCGCCTTCCGCCAGCTGCAGAAAGAAGTACCTTTTCCCTGCATAGGCAAGCTGCAAAACAGGTATGTGCTGTTAATGCGCAGCCCGCGCTGGCAGCCCTTCGGCAGCTACCGGCTGCATGACCTGGAAAGCAATACGGTTACCCGTTACAGTGCCAGGGCATTAAAAGAACTATGGAACACTTTTACAGAAGAGGATACGATATTAATGCTGGAGCCTTCCTTCAATTTTGACCAGCAGCTAAAGGAGGAGGTTACCGGAACCAGCAGCCGTTTAAGCTGGCGGCTGGTAATGGGTTACTTCCGTCAATCACGCTGGCTGGGCGCGCAGGTATTCATGGCTTTATTGCTTACCGCTTTCCTGCAGCTTATTTTCCCCTTCCTGATGCAGGCTACCGTGGATATCGGTATCTCTATGCAAAGCATGAGCTACATACAAGTAATACTGGCCGCCGAATGCATGCTTATTTTCAGCCTGGTAACGGCGGACTTTATCAGGAGCCGTTTGCTGCTGCATATATCCACTATAGCTAATATTGCTATACTGTCTGACTTCTGGATAAAGCTAACCCGCCTGCCGCTTTCCTATTTTGACCGGCAGCACACGGGTGAGATTATGCAACGGGTGCAGGATAACCGGCAGATACAAAGTTTTTTTACCGGCCCTGCGCTAAATACCCTGTTTGCCCTTTTGAACTTCGTGGTTTTTGCCGTAGTGTTAATGATGTATCACCTGCAGCTTTTCCTGGTATTTTGTGCAGGTATGGTATTATACTTCCTTTGGATGGGGCTTTTCCTGCGCATCCGCCGGAAGATCAATTACCAGCTGTTCCATGCTTCCTCTACAGAGAATAATGCCACCCTGCAAATGGTGCAGGGCATGCAGGAGATCCGCCTGCAAAATGCAGGGCAATTGAAGCGCTGGGAATGGGAAACAGTGCAGGCAAAAATATTCAGGCTCAACTTTAAGAATCTTACTTACGGGCAGCTGCAAACAATGGGCGCTGTATTTATAAACCAGGGTAAAAATGTGGCCGTTACCTTCATGGTTGCCACCTTGGTTATACAAGGCAAGCTTACGCTGGGTGCCATGCTGGCTATACAATATATTATCGGGCAGCTGAGCGGGCCTGTGGAGCAGTTTATTGGTTTTGTGCAGGTGGCGCAGGATACCAAGATCAGTATTGAACGCCTGAACGAAGTGCACCGCATGAAGGATGAGGAAGATAGCGCGCTGGCGTTGCGTGATGAGCTGCCGGAAGACCGCACCATTACACTGCAGCAGGTATCATTCTCCTATCCCGGGAACACACAGGTACCGGTGCTGCATAATGTGCAGCTGGAGATACCGGAAGGTAAAACCACTGCCATTGTAGGAGTGAGCGGCAGTGGTAAAACCACCTTGCTGAAATTACTGCTTAAGTTTTACGATGGGTATAGCGGCAACATCACCATTGGCGGACAGCCTTTTGAAGAGATCAATCCTTCCTTCTGGAGAAAGAATTGTGGTGCAGTACTGCAGGACGGATATGTTTTTAATGATACTAT
The DNA here is from genome assembly GCF_900109685.1 of Chitinophaga rupis. Taxonomy (GTDB): domain Bacteria; phylum Bacteroidota; class Bacteroidia; order Chitinophagales; family Chitinophagaceae; genus Chitinophaga; species Chitinophaga rupis. Next base: position 355,752 of record NZ_FOBB01000008.1, read on the forward strand.
TGCCAGGAATATAGCAGTGGAATACGAAACGCCGGACCAGGAGCGGTTAATAGCCGCCTGCAAAACCGCTAACCTGCTTCCTTTCATTGAATCGCTGCCGGATGGTTTTGACACCAGGTTAGGGATGGATGGTATGGGTATGAGCCAGGGGCAAAAACAACGGCTGCTGATCGCAAGGGCCGTTTATAAGGACCCGGCCTATCTTTTCTTTGACGAATCCACCAATGCGCTGGATGCAAATAATGAACAGATCATCATGAATAACCTGCAGGCCTTTTTCAGGAACAGGACGGTGATCGTTGTTGCGCACCGTTTGAGCACAGTGAAGAATGCAGACAGGATCATTGTGCTGCATAAGGGCTGTATTATAGAGGAAGGCAGCCACCAGTCGCTGTCATCTTTAAGAGGAACTTATTTTGAGCTGGTAAGGAACCAGCTGGAGCTAGGCGTCTGAATTTTATGAAAAGAGCATCATACAATGGGCATACAATAAAACAGCCGTTAAGGGGTGAGCCCGGGTTAATGTCCAGGGGCGGTTCCCTGCTGGAAAAAAATGCCTTTCTGATATTATTGTTCCTGCTGCTGGCTGAGCTGTTCATTACCACACATATCCGCTATCCGGAAGTGGCAGGCACCAAAGCTTTACTGATCCGGCAGGGTGTGGGCAGCAACAGCTTCCGGGTGGAGTGGGCGCCGCAGCAGGAGCTGCGCGCAATAAGCGCCGGTACGCAGGGGAATATCACCCTGCTTTCACCGGCCGGCCTGCAGCACCGCTCCGTTAAAGTACAGCTGCCCGAATGGCAGTACGGCCGTACATTGCTGCTGCCGCTGCCGGGCAAGCTTACAGGCAGCGCTGCTGATATGCCATTGCCGGATACCATGCAGGCGGAGATCTTTATACCGGTAAAAGATATGTCCTTGCTGCAGCGCATGTTCTCGCGGCAGGCCAAACGTTTTAACTGATCCCAGGAAGTATTGTTTTAATGCTAAAACCCCATGGTTGTTTTATCCCGTTTACATAAACAGAATATCCAGGATATTTCTGAAGCCACGTCTGAGCAGGAAAATATTTACCAGGCTTGCATGCAGCATCCCCTCACCCCGGACTATGCGGGCCAGCTAACATACCGGCTTAATGGCAGGTTCGACAGCGCATGCGTGGAGCAAAGCCTGAATGTGCTTATTAGCCGTCACAATCCGTTAAGAACCGTATTTAATTACCGTCCGTCGGGCACCCTGCTGCAGGTAGTATTGAAAGCGCAGGATATAGATTATACGCTGCACAGCCTGCGCAGAACAGCGCACGGGAATGTAAAACAGCAGCTGCTGGGCGCCTTACAGCTGGCAGATGCTGAACGGCCTTTTGACCTGCATGCAGGGCCATTGCTGCGGTTAACGCTGGTGGAGCTGGATCCGGATTGTTCTGAATTCATCTGGACTTATCATACCCTTATCCTGGACCAGGAAAGTATGCTTGCGCTTACAGATGAATACATGGAGATCTATGAGCGGCTGAAAGCAAAATTTACCCGTTATCCTGTATCACACGGGCAGCATGGGCTTTTTATAAAGCGGATCTATGCCAGCGAGCTGATACCTTTCAACATGACCAAAGTGTTTGAGGTAAATGATATAGACCTGGACGTATTGCGTGACACCTTTAAATACCTGCTGCAGCGGCATGAAAACCTGCGTACTGTTTTTGTATCCGCTGAAGAAGAATTACAATACCGTTTGCTGGATGAAGAAGCTGATATTTATACTATAGACTTCACAGACCTGGAGCCTTTAACGGAAGAAGAGGCCCGGCGGGCATTACAGGCCTATAAAGCTTACCCCTTTGACCTGAAGAATGAGCGGCTGGTTAAAGTAGGTGTTTTCCGGAAAAGAGAGGACAGCTACCTGGTAGTGCTGGTGATAGATCATATTTTATCAGATGCATGGTCTTTACAGCTGTTGACAAAAGAGCTGGGTTACGTGTATGGAAAGATCATAAGCGAAAAGCAGATAGACTTAGACCCGCTTGTTGTAAAGTTCAGCGATTATGTTGCAACGCAGCAGCAAATGCTGGCCGGTGCAGCCGGAAAAAAACATCTTGATTACTGGAGCCGCGTATTGGCTAAGCCACTGCCTTTAACGTCACTGGCCGGCGGCGCTGATACCGCTGTTATACATCACTATCGGCAATGCCTGAACGGAGAGATCGCGCAGTTCTTTAAACCGTTGTCCGAAGATATAAGGCAAACCGTTTACGGCACTATATTCAAAGCAAGACCTAATGTTGGCCGGGCTTACCGCAGCTATATACCGCCGGCCACGCTGGCCGCTGTGCGTAACCTGGCAGCCGGGGAAAATGTAAGCACATTCTCTGTGTTGCTAACTGCGCTGAACCTGCTGCTGATTCGCCGCGGGCAGCAGGATACTATCATCGGCACGCCGGTGTCCCTGCGTGAATCAGCCGGTACCAATGCGCTTATCGGGTGGTTTTTAAATACTTTGCTGATCCGTACAAAAGTACAGCCGCAGGTAACAGTAGCGGCACTGTTGCAGCAGGTTGCAAAAAATGTGCTGCAGGCGCTGGATCACCGCTTTTATCCCATGGAGCTGCTCATGGACCAGCTGGATCTTTCGTATGATGTGATTGGAAAAGTATTCCTTCACCTGCTTAGTTTTGAGACAACAGCGTTGTCACTGCCGCCGTTTGCTGCCACACATACGGCTACCGGTACCCCAACCTTTGATATTAATTTCACTTTTACCGAATATGCGGATGGCATGGAGCTGGTATGCGACTACCGGCCGGAATGTTTCACTGAAGCGGCCATTACCGCCATTACCCTCGAATTAATAACCCTGCTGGCTGCGCTGCCTGGTATGTTGCAGCAGCAGCTGCCGCACCCCTCATCATAACAACTATGAAACATTTTTTTTTAACCCTGTTGTGCTGTGGAATCTACTTCTTATCCATAGCACAGGACGACACGTTGCTTAATCCTGACGATACCCTGGTGATCTACGATCCCTTGCATAAGCCGGCTATACCTCCTAAGGGCGAAGGCGCCAAATGGGTGGTTACCCCATCTGTTTTTTGGGTGAACAGCTCTTCTTTTAAATCTTATTACTTTGACGGAATGCCATTCCGGATAAAGTTTCCGGCAACATATAAAGAAGGGATTAAAACCGGCAAAAAGTATCCCATGGTGGTATTTATTCACGGCGTAATGGAAGCCGGGGATATTTATGATAACGAGAAACAGATGAAATGGGGCGCCCTGTACCTGAAAGAGCTGGTGGACACAAAACAGTATGACGGTTTCCTGTTGTTTCCACAGAATAAGGATACGGGATGGAACCGGAGCAGCATTATTACCCTGTTCAGGGTTATGTCGTACATGAATAGTTACGCAAACCTGGATATGAACAGGATAGTGGTGATGGGCGTTTCATTGGGCGCCAATGTTGCCTGGCGCATGGCTGCTTTTAACCCTCCCTTTTTTGCCGGGATAGTAGCGCTGAGCGGTTTCAAAATGGAAGATATTGAGATCATGCCCCGCATACTGGCTATCCCTTCCATTTTTTCCATGGGAGAAAAGGATGAGTTTTTCAGTATAGCGGATGCAAGGAAGTATGCGGATACCCTGCAGCATATGGGCGGCCATGTAAGAACCATGTTCTATGGAGGTTTTATGCATGAAAGCTGGGATAATGTATTCCGCGATCATGCCCTGCTGGATCTGTTGCTAACGGCCAATAAAACAAATCCTTTGGTTATAAAAGGGAAAAGCAATTTCAAAAAAGATGAAAAGGTAGCGGCAACATTGTCTGTAAGCCCCGGTTTTGACGGATACAAATGGAGAAAGAACGGAGTGGTGGTCTCCAACGGAGGTTTCAATGAGCTGAATGTAAAGGAGCCCGGTACCTATGATGTACAATTATTCCGCAAGGGCGAGGGATGGAGCCACTGGTCCGCACAGCCGGCAGTTATTACACAGGAATAGCCAGCTGCTGGTTTCCTTAAAAATTAACCATGAGAATAATTATTGTAACGAACCGCCTTCCTTTTACACTACAGGAAAATGAAGGTAAGTTGCAATTAGTGAATAGCGCAGGCGGCCTGGTATCCGGCATGCGGGCTTTCCTGGATATTGCACGCAACCCGCAAATGGCAGGTTGTGAGGTGATCTGGGTTGGCTGGCCGGGTATGGTGATCAGCGCCGCACAGGAGCCGCAGGCCCATGCATTGATGGATCTGAACACTTATGTGCCGGTATGGCTGTCGGATAAAATGGTGCGGCAGTATTACCTGGGGTATTGTAACGAGGTGATCTGGCCATTATTTCACGGCTTCCATGATGCTGTAACCCGCAGCGGCGATTACTGGCCTGCTTATGAGGAAGTGAATGATCTGTACGCTGCTGTGTTAAAGAACGTGATCCATGATGGCGACCTGGTATGGATCCATGACTACCACCTCATGTGTTTACCCGCATTGCTCCGTAAGCAGGGGCATAACATCCGCATCAGTTTTTTTCTGCACATTCCTTTCCCGGATAACAGCTGCATGAGCCGGCTGCCCGGGGCAGAACAGGCGGCTATTTTAAATGGTTTATCGGGCGCCGACCTTATTGGTTTTAACGCAGAGGAATATACGCAGCACTTTAAACAGTGGCAGTCGTTAAACAGGGATATGCCTTTTAGTGCAGCCATCGCTACTTTCCCTATTGGTATTGATACGGCCGTTTTTAAAGACACCGCCGGTTTGCCATCCGTACAGCAGCATACTGCTGCCATCCGGGCATCGGTACAGCAATGCAGGATCATACTTTCCGTGAACCGGCTGGATATTATAAAAGGGCTTAAACAACAGCTGATAGCTTTCCGCCGGCTTTTACAAGAGTGTCCGCAGTGGCGGCAGCAGGTGGTGCTGCAATTAGTGGTGGTGCCCTCCCGGGAAGGATTGCCGCGGAACAGCATCTTAAAGCAGGAGATAGAGGAATTGGTGGCTGCCATTTGCAACGAATTTTCAGCGCCGGGTTATAGCCCCGTACAATATTATTTTGAACAGTACAGCATACCGGAGCTGATCGCATTTTTTGCAGCTGCGGATGTGGCCCTGGTAGTGCCGATAAAGGATGGTATGAACCTGGTGAGCAAGGAGTACGTAGCCAGCCGCATAAACGGCAGCGGCACATTGGTATTAAGCCGGCAGGCAGGCGCCAGCCAACAGCTGAAAGATGCTCTGTTGGTGGATGCATTTGATACTAACAGCATTTGCAGGGCGCTGCATACAGCATTAAATATGGATGCAGCCACACAACATGACCGTATGGTCAGGCTGCAAACAGCAGTAACAGCCTTTGATATTTTTGATTGGGGCAACAGCATTATAGCCCAGACAATGAGACCCGAAATGAATACTTCCGCGGCAGCATTTACAGATACTGAACAGACCACACTGGCCCATCGCCTGCAACAGCTGGCGCACCGGGAGGATATTGGGGTTACGTTCATTAACGGCGCTGCGCAGGAGGTATATCTTTCCTACAGAACATTGTATAAAAAAGCATTGCATGCGTTATACCAGCTGCAGCAGCGGGGTTTGGACCAGGGCAGCCAGCTGGTGCTGCATGTAGATGATAATGAATGCTTCCTGGTGGCTTTCTGGGCCTGCATGCTGGGTGGCATTATTGCTGTGCCGCTGGCAACCGGCTCGCAATCTGATCACCGGATAAAACTGTTCAGTATATACGAAAAATTGACCAATGCCCGCTTGCTGACAGACGCGCAGCATATGGAGCGCCTGCAGGAGTTTGCGGCAGATGGTCCTTTTGCTGCAGTAGCGGCCGATATAACCGCCAGCATGATTTTACCGGAAGTGCTGCTTTATGAAGAGGGTAGTGGCCGGCCGGTTGCCGTAACGTTACAGGATACGGCCTATATACAGTATTCATCCGGTTCAACCGGTGCTCCCAACGGGGTGGTGCTTACACATGGCAACCTGTGGACCAATACCGGCGACATCAGCACACGTTCGGCCATCACTGCGGAAGACCGTATGTTGAGCTGGATGCCATTATCGCATGATATGGGCCTGATCTGCTTTCACCTGACCGGTGTGTACGCCGGCATCTCACAGTACATTATGCCCACTGCGCTGTTTATCAGGCGCCCGGCATTATGGCTGGAGAAAGCCACCCGGCATAGCGCCAGCCTGTTATATTCACCTAATTTCGGGTATCACTATTTCCTGGCCGCATTCAACCCTGCAGGCGCAAACCTTGCGCTCAACAAGGTAAGGATCATCTATAATGGTGCAGAGCCTATCTCTGTTGACCTTATTAACCGTTTTATGGAAGCCCTGCAGCCTTTTGGCTTAAGCAGCAGCGCTATGTTCCCCGGTTATGGCCTGGCAGAGGCTTCTGTAGCAGTAACGCTTCCAAACCCGGGCGATGCGGTACGCTGCCGTTACCTGTTGCGTAACCGGCTGGGTATCGGGGATAAGGTAGTGGAAGCTGTAAATACGGCCGGTGATCAGGCTATTGCTTTCCTGGAAGTGGGTTATGCCATACCCCGCTGCAGCATCCGTATCTGCAATGGGGAGGATGAGCTGCTGGAAGATGATCACGTAGGGCATATACAGATCAAAGGAGGTAATGTAACAAGTGGTTACTATAATAATCCTGCTGCCGGCAAAAAGCTTTTTACTAAAGACGGCTGGCTGCGCACAGGCGACCTGGGGCTTATGAAACAGGGACGGCTATATGTTACCGGCCGTTTTAAACAAATGATCATTATCCGCGGGCAAAACTATTACCCGCAGGATATAGAGCGTATAGCACACACGGTGGCCGGCATTGAGCAAGGCAAGGTAGTGGCCTGCGCCGGTAGCAATGACGGGGAGGAGCAGCTGCTGTTATTTATACTTTCCAAAGAGGAAATGACAAAGTTTGCGTCACTGGCAACGGCTGTAAAAAAACAGCTGCTGGATGCGCTGGGCATTGTACCGGACCAGGTAATACCTGTAAGGAAAATACCGAAGACCACCAGTGGTAAAGTGCAGCATTTTAAGCTGCTGGAACAGTATAATACCGGGGAGTTTAATGAGCAGCTAAACGCGCTGCGGCAACTGCAGCTGCAGCAGGCAGCAGCAGTAAAAGAGAACCGGGCAGCGCTTTTGCTGGACTGCTGCAGGCAGGTGTTTGCAGATGGTACGATTGAGCTGCATACAAACCTTATGCAGTATGGCGCCGGCAGCCTGCAGCTTACACAGCTGGCAGCCATCATAAACAGCACGCTTTATACGAACATACAGGTACATGATATTTTTTCGCACGCCATTATAGCCGATCTGTTGCAGTTCATCAACGGCATGCCACAGCAGGAGCTGCCTGTTATTCCCGCAGCTAGGGGCGGCAGGCATCCGCTTTCGCCTGCACAGCACCGGTTCTGGATGTATGATCAATATGGTTATAACCGTACGGCATATAATATTTGCGGCGCTTATCTCCTGCAGGGTGATGTTCAGGCAGAGGTGCTGGCAGCAGCGGTTAATAACGTGGTGCAAAGGCACCATGCTTTGCAAATGGTTTTTAATACGGAAGGTGAGCATGTTTACCAGCAGGTAAAGGCTATGCAGGTACCCCTGGAAGTAACAGACCGCCGCTCCGCCGCATGGGATGCGCAGCAGATAGCTGATTTCGGGAAAGAGCTGGCCGCCATGGTATTTGACCTGCAGCATGGCCCGCTGATGAAGGTGGTGCTGGTGCAAACCGGCGAGGCGCACTTTGCACTGTACATAGTGTTACATCATATTATTGCAGATGGCTGGTCATTTAACCTGCTGCTACAGGAAATAAAGGCCTTTTATACAGCAGGTCTGGAAGGCAAAGCATCATTATTGCCTGCGCCGGCGGTGCAATATGAAGACTTTGTTACCTGGCAACAGCAGCAGTGGCAGCTGGAAGCAGCGCGCCTGAAGGCGTACTGGCATGCGCAGCTGGCAAACCTGCCGCCCGTGCTGAAATTACAGGCCACGCATATCACAGATAATAACGCAGCTATTGATTGCAGCTTGTATTTTGATATTGATCCTGCGCTGGTGAGTAGTTTGTCTGATTTATGCAGGCAACAGGAAAGCTCCCTGTTCATGGGGCTGATGGCCGTATTAAATATCCTGTTCTATAAATACACCGGCCAAACAGACCAGGTGCTGGGTACAGATATAGCCGGCAGAGAACACCCGCAGCTGGCTGGCAGCATAGGTTGCTTCACCAACACCTTGTGTATCCGCAATACTTTTTCCGCAGCAGATCATTTTCTTCAGATCCTGGAGCAGGTGCGGGAGAACATGGTAGCTGCGTTTGCACATCAGCTTTATCCGTTTGATCAGCTGTTGAACGAGCTTACAACGGCCAGGGATGTACGCCATAACGGTTTGTTTGACATACTGGTGCTGATGCAGCCGTTTGAGGAAAGCAGTTTTTCCCTGGCCCCGCATATTACAGCCACGCCGGTTAATATACCGGCAGATAACAGCTACATAGATCTGCTGATAGAGTTTGTACCGCAGGCAAACGGGCTGCAGATGAAGCTGCGTTATAACGCTGCCCGTTATGAAGCCTGGCAAATGGCTGGTATCCATGAACACTTTGAGGTGCTGCTGACAGCTATTGCCGCCGCACCTGCCACACCAATATCTGAGCTGGATCTTTTGCAGACAGGCGCAGCTGCGCAGTATATGCAAAATGCCTGTGGCCTTGTAACGGCGCCGGTAGGTAGCCGGTATATTCAGGCGCTTTTCCTGCAGCAGTGCGCCGTACATCCACAGAAAACAGCTATCCTTTGCGGGGGAAATGCATTTTCTTACGAATGGCTGGAGCAAAACAGCTGCCGCCTGGCAATCATACTGCAGAACAGTTATAACATAACACCAGGCGCACGGGTGGGCATTCTTATGGAGCGCAGCCAATGGGCCATTGTAACATTAATGGCTATACTGCGTACAGGAGCAGTTTATGTACCCGTTGATCCGGCCTGGCCTGCTGCGCGCAAGGCTTATGTGATAGAAGATGCTGCTTTATCCCTGATCTGCTGTGATGCAGTCGCAGCAATGAACGTGGTAACGGCTGTGCCCCACCTGGAAGTAGAGCAGCTGTTAAACAGGGAGTGGGAGCCTGCAGCTTTACCGGAGCATGCCGTGCAGGCAGGGGAGCTGGCTTATATAATGTACACGTCCGGGTCCACAGGCGTACCCAAGGGAGTAATGATAGGCCGGGAGGCGCTTAACAGCTATGTAGCAGGTTTTGCCGGCTATTTTAATATAACGGCTGTGGATATAGTGATACAGCAGGCTTCCCTGGCATTTGATACTGCGGTGGAAGAGATCTTCCCGGCGCTTTGCACGGGAGCAACCATACGTATTATACCACAGGGCGGCCATGGCATTGAGGAAATGTTGCAGCATATACAGTCCGGCGGGGTAACGGTATTAAGCAGTACCCCGCATGTGATCAGCGAAATAAACGCAGGATCACAGTCTTTCGGAAACCTGCGCCTGGTGATCAGTGGCGGGGACGTGCTGCGGCCTGCGCATATTAACCGGCTTTTAGGGCAGGTACCGGTATATAACACCTACGGCCCTACGGAAACTACTGTTTGCGCCACCTACCAGCTTATTACTCAGGGCTGGGAAACAGCGCTGATCGGCAAACCTGTACCTAACAGTGAAGTATATATTCTGAATGCACAGGGGCGGCAGCAGGCACCGGGCATCAGCGGTGAAATAGGTATAGCCGGTGCAGGCCTGGCAGCAGGTTACCTGCACGCTGAAAATGAGGAGGGGAAATTTATATTCCATCCCTTTAGACCCGGCCGGCGCCTGTACTTAACCGGTGATCTGGGCTATTGTACACCGGAAGGCAGTGTGGTGTTTACAGGCCGCAAAGATGAACAGCTTAAAATAAGAGGTTACCGGGTAGAGACCGCCGAGATAATTGCGGCGCTGTTACAGTACCCCGGCATAAAAGAAGCGGAGGTTGTGGAGCATAGGGCGGAAAATGAAAATTGGCTGAATGCATTTGTAACAGGAACACCCGGGCTGGATATAACCCGGATCAGGCTGCACCTGGGAGCCGCACTGCCGTTTTACATGATCCCTGCCAATATTATTCAGCTGGATGTATTTCCCATGCTGCCCAATGGTAAGGTGAACCGGCAGCAGCTGATGGATACGCCGCTTAGCCCGGCTGCTGATTATGCCGCGCCCCGTACGGATATGGAAAAGACGCTGGTGGCCATCTGGGAGCAGGTATTACAGACCGGTAATATTGGTATATACGATAATTTCTTTCAGCTGGGCGGACAGTCCATCCGCGCCACGCAGATCATATCCCGCATACGGCAGCAGCTGCAGCTGGAAATAACCCTTAAAGATATTTTTACCTGCCAGCATATAGCCTTGCTGGCAACCCTGGCAGCGCAGGCGCCAGTGAACATTGTAACGCCTTTGGTGTCCGTCAGTGCTGCCGCATTTTATGTAGCCGCGCCGGTACAGCGGCGGCTGTGGCTCACCAGCCGGCAGGAGGGTCATGCGCTGGTAAATAACCTTTGCTGGGCCTACCGCCTGGAAGGCGGCCTGCGGCCGGATGTGCTGCAAAAAGCGCTGCAGCATATTATTGCACGTTATGAGATATTAAGAACGGTTTTTCGCATGCAGGATGGTATGCTGCAACAGGTAGTACTGCCGGTAATACCGGCATACGCAACGCTTAAGGATATACCGGCGGCAGTGCAGGAAGCAGTGGCAGTAAGATCCCTGCTGGATGAGGAGCGTAACCTTCCCTTCGACCTGGAAAAAGGCCCCCTGTTAAGAATGGTGCTGGCCAAACATGGCGAAACGTTCATTTTTATATTAACCGTGCATCACATTATAACAGATGCATGGTCTATGGAGCTGATACAGGACGAGCTGGTGAAATACTACCGCATTTTTGCAGCAGGTGATACACCGGAGACCACCATGCCGGCGTTACAGTATAAAGATTATGCAGACTGGATAAACCGTTTTGGCAGCTCCATGGAAATGACCGCCGGACGCGGATACTGGAAGCAGCTATTAGCAGGCGAGCTGCCTGAATTAAACCTGCAGGCCGGCACACCGCGGTACCTGGTTAATGATAAGAAAGGCGCCAGGTGGCCGTCTGTATTACAAACGGAAACGGTACAACGTTTTAAAACAACCTGTTACAATAATCATACAAGCTTATTTACCGGGCTGCTTGCAGTAACGCAGCTGCTTTTGCATAAATACAGCGGCCTGGAAGATATTATTACAGGGATACCTGTTAATGGAAGGGTGCACGACAGCCTGGAAGCTATGCCCGGCTGTTTTATTAACCTGCTGCCGCTGCGCACCGGTATTGAGCCGCAGCATTCGTTCAATCAATTACTGGCGCATGTAAATGATCGTTTACAGGAGGCATACCGTTACCAATGGGTACCGTTTGAGCAGATAGTGGAGGATGTAAATCCAGCGCGTGCTGCAGGCCGTCATCCCTTATTTAACATATTGGTGAACTGGCGCAGTGTGGATGATAATAAGCTGCAGCTGGAACAGTTACACCCCGGCATTGTACAAGTATCGCCGTTACAGCAGGAAGCATTGCATGCTGAATATGACCTGTCTTTCAATTTCCTGGAAAAAAGCGGTGTGCTGGAACTGTCTATTGAATACAATGAGCATCTTTTTACAGAAGAACGTATACGGCGGATGGGCCTGCATTTCAGCAATTTGCTGCATGCGGCTGCCACCAGTCCTGAAACAGCTGTTACTGCGCTTACATACCTGGATGAGCAGGAAAAGCAGCAGGTACTATATGGGTTTAATAATACGGCTGTTAGCTATGAAGGATGTACGACCCTGCCACAACAGCTGGCTGCTGCTGCGCTGGAAAGGCAAAATGAAGTTGCCCTTATTTGTGGTGCTGAGCAATTAACCTATCATACCCTGGAAGGGGAAAGTAATAGGCTGGCGAACCTGCTTATTGCCGGGGGGATCCGCAAAGGAGACCTGGTAGGCATTTTTATGGAGCGGGGCATTGAATTTATCATCAGCATTCTGGCAATATTAAAAACAGGCGCAGCTTATGTACCGGCCGACCGGGAATACCCGCAAGAAAGAGTGCGGCAGATATTGGAGAGCTGCGGCGTAAAAGTGCTGATCACTGATGATACAGCTGCACGCTATGAAAAGATCCCGCAGCAGTATCAATGGGAACAGCTGGTAAAGCTGCTGCCGGATTATGCAGATGTTTTTGCACCCGTGACAGTTGCGGCAGAAGACCTGGCATACATCATGTACACCTCCGGCTCCACAGGGCTTCCCAAAGGAGTAATGATCACGCATGGAGCTGTAATAGATTATGTACAAACCTTTCGTCACCATTTTAACCTGCAGGCTGGCGATGTTGTGTTGCAGCAGTCTTCCGTGTCCTTTGATACCAGCATAGAAGAGATCTTCCCCATTTTGTGCAGCGGCGGCAGGCTGTTGGTATTACCGGCAGGCGGAAAAGATATAACAGGTATGGTAAATGCCATCCGGGAACATGCGGTAACCATTGTAAGCGTAACACCGCTTATCCTGGAAGCGCTGAATAAACAGGCAGACAAGCTGCATACCTTACGCCTGATCATTACCGGCGGCGATGTATTGCAGCTGCGCCATGCCGATAAGCTGACAGGCCGCTTTGAGCTTTACAATACTTACGGGCCGGTGGAAAGCACCGTTTGTGCCACCTATCAGCAGGTGAGCAGCCCGGCAGATATAAACAGCATTGGCAGGCCGATTGCTAACCGGCGTATATACATTACAGATAGCCGGCTGCAATTACAGGGTATTGGTGTGCCGGGAGAAATATGTATTGCAGGCAATGGCCTGGCGCTGGGATATCTTGCAGCAGCTGATTACAACGTCGCCCGCTTTATTGACCATCCCTTTCCGGGAGAAACAAGATTGTACCGCACGGGAGATAAAGGATACTGGCGGGAAGACGGCAGCATTGTGTTCTGTGGCCGCATGGACCGGCAGCTGAAAATAAACGGTTACCGTATTGAGCCGGCTGAAATTGAAAAAGTGCTATTACAATATCCCGGCGTTACCACAGCCATTGTAACACCCCAACCACAGGAAAAGGGAAGTGCGCTTTTGTATGCATATGTAACCGGTGCGGAAACATTACAGGAAAGCAGTATCAGGAACTATCTCCGTAAACAGCTGCCTTATTATATGTTGCCGGCAGTGATCATGGTGCTGGATGTTTTGCCGTTAACGCGCCATGGCAAGCCGGATGTAGCTGCGCTGCCGGTACTGTCCGGCACAGCAGGCGCACAAGCCCCGTTAACGCCAACGGCAGCTGCCTTAATGCAGCTTTGGATGAATGTGCTGGAAGTAACGGACCTGCATATAACAGATAACTTTTTCATTAAAGGCGGGCATTCACTAAAAGCTATGCACCTGTTAACCGCAATAGCAGCTGCTTTTGGTGTGAAGCTGCCGTTTGAGAGCATCTTTTTGTATCCCACCATTGCAGAAATGGCCGGGGTAATAGATACCAGCTTACGCAGCCAGGTAACAGAGATCCCGGCAGCACCGGTGCAGAAGCATTATCCCTTATCACCGGCGCAAAAGCGCCTGTGGCTGCTGGACCAGTTATCCGTAAATAAAAGGGTATATAACATGGCAGCTGGTTTCCGCTTAAATGGTGTGCTGGATGTTAATGCTTTCCGCCGCGCATGGGAAACAGTTCTGCAAAGGCAGGATAGCCTGCGCACCGTGTTCCCGGTGATAGACGGGCAGCCCCGCCAGCAGATCTTGGAAGAGATACTTGTTGACACTTTTATTCACCAGGATATAAGCGCAGCTCCCGACATTGAAGCGGTGATAACCACCCATGTGCAGGCAGAACGGGAACGCATTTTTCAGCTGGACAAAGGCCCCTTGGTGAGCATGACGTTATTACAGACCGGCGCTGAAAGCCACCTGTTACTTTTCAACATGCATCACATTATTTCAGATGGGCATTCCTGCGATCTGTTAATGCAGGAGGTGGTAACGCTGTATAATCAATATAGCAGCGGGTTACAGCCGTCTTTACCGGCCTTGCCGGTACAGTACCGTGATGTGGCATGCTGGCAGCTGCAGGCGCTGGACAGTGGATTGTTTGATGCGCACCGGCAATATTGGCTGCACACTTTTGCCCGCCCCTGGCAGCCCTTACAGCTGCCGGCTGATGTTACGGCGCCTGCAGTATCCCTGCATATGGGCAGCACGGTACGCCTGCAAATGGGCGCAGCAACGCTTGATGCCTTAACACAGGTTGCAGCAGACCGTGGCGGCACTTTATTTATGGTGCTGCTAACCACTGTAAAAATGTTATTGTTCCGCTATACAGCACAGGAAGATATTGTAATAGGCTGCCCGGTGGCTGGCCGCAATTACCCCGGTTTGGCGGCGCCCATAGGATGTTTTGTAAATACGCTTCCTTTAAGAACGCGCTTAAGTGATACCCTGATCTTTGACGAGCTGTTTGAGCAGGTGAAAAAGGTTACCCTGGCGGGACTGGAGCATCAGCAATATCCGCTGGATTACCTGGTAGACGAGTTGGGTACAACGCAGCATATACCGCTCTTCAATGTAATGATGCTGCTGGATGAGCTGCCTCCTCATGGCAGCACCCTGCATAACATGCATCATATACAGGTAAGTGAATATGAAATACCCTCCGGTGCCAGCAAATGTGATCTTACTTTTACTTTCAGCCGTAAGCACAATAACCTGGAGCTGGTGCTGGAATATGATACCGCGCTTTTTAACAAGGGTACTATACAGCTGATGGGGCAAAGATACCTGCAGCTGCTGCAGGTGCTGTTAACAGCCCCGGAAACAGTATTGTCGGCCTACAGCCTGCTTACACCCGAAGAGCAGGCATTACAGGAAAATACCGCTAACCTCCTTATTAATTTTCAGATCGACTAACAGCTACATGTTATCTACCAATAAAGAAATTACGCAGGAACTGATAGCCGCGTACTGGACCACAAAGCTCCGGTTTCCCGCTTACGAAGCGCCGGCCCTTTATTATGGGCCGGTTGCTGGTGAGCGTGCTGTTACAGCACTTGCAATAGATCCGGTTGTAGCAGAGCAGGTAAGGGCAA
The DNA here is from genome assembly GCF_900109685.1 of Chitinophaga rupis. Lineage (GTDB taxonomy): Bacteria > Bacteroidota > Bacteroidia > Chitinophagales > Chitinophagaceae > Chitinophaga > Chitinophaga rupis. The sequence goes on from NZ_FOBB01000008.1 coordinate 370,962, forward strand.
TGGCTAATAATAACCCGCTGGCTGAATATGTTATTTACCTTTCCTGCTGGTCTGTATTACTGTACAAATATTTCCCCCAGCCGCATTTGCGTATAGCCGTTGGTGATGTGGATCCGAAGGGTATAACACAGCAAACAGGCAGCCTGTTCTTTTTTGACGGCCGCTTTAACGGCAGCCTGTTGTTAAAAGAGGTGCTGGAGCAGGCAGGCAGAGAGGTTAGTGAGATCATTACACACCGTGATATTAACGCTGCAGATTTTACAGAAAGGATAACAGCAGCGGGTATAAATATTAACAGCTCACTGGCCTATGGATTTGCATGGCATACAGCTGATGGCGTTGCAGAACGTGCACAGCTAACCCTGGAAGTTGGAACAAACGCATCCGGGGAGATGTTACTGCGCCTGCATTATAATACTGCTTTGAACGGCTTATTCGCGCGGCAGCTGTTGCAGCATTACAGCGCTGTACTGCAGGCATTTTATCCGCAACGGAAGCAACTGTTGGCTGCTTTTTCTTATGTGCCGTTAGATGAGCAGGCTGCTCTATTACGCAATGGCGAACAGGCAGCACCTTTTGCAGCCGCACAATGCCTGCAGGAGCAGTTGAGCCTTATTGCACAACAATACCCACAACGGGTAGCCATTGTGCAGGGGAATGAAAGTATTACCTATTCTGAGCTGGAAGCCCGTGCTAACCGGCTGGCCCACCTGCTGCGCAGAGATTATGGGGTAACACCCAACATGCCGGTAGGTTTGCAGGGCTTGCGCAGCCCGGCTTTGCTGGCCGGTTTATGGGCCATTCTGAAAGCCGGCGGCGCTTATGTGCCGGTAGATCCGGCTTACCCCGCTGCCCGCCGCCAGTACCTGCTAACAGACAGTGGTATGCAGGTATTACTGTCAGATGAAGCGGTGGCTGACCTGCCAAACGGTATTACCCGTGTGGCATTGGATGCAGCAGCGCATTTAGCCTTACCGGCTACAGCGCCGGATTTAATTAACAGCGCATCAGACCTGGCTTATATACTTTACACTTCGGGTACTACCGGCCAGCCTAAAGGCGTGCGCATCACACACCGCAATGTGCAGCACCTGGCGGCCTGGCTGTCAGCTACTATTTACCGGCAGCACGACCGTCCTTTGACTGCTATGCTTACGGCTTCGCTGAACTTTGATGCCTCTGTACAGCAGCTGTTTGCGCCCTTGTTTAACGGCGGTACGCTGGTGCTGCTGAAGGAGGAAGAGCGCCGCGACCCGGCAGCGTATATACGTAGTTTAATTGCTCATAAGGTAGACGTGCTGGATATAACCCCTTCTTATCTGCAGGCAGTGTTACAGGCTGCCACAGCAGCAGGGGAGCAGTTGCCGGTATTATACACACTGGTGGGCGGGGAAGCGCTTAACAGTACGCTGATCCGCCAATACTA
>NZ_FOBB01000009.1 GCF_900109685.1 Chitinophaga rupis
TGATCTCTATTTTAAACTGTTCTTCCGCAATGTCTATCATCGTCTGCAACCCGAACACCTGCAGATTGGCATATTCCAGTTTCTTCAACAACGCTTCATTTTGCTTTTTGAGGGCGTCCAATTCCTTTTGTTCCTCTTCGGTCATGACGGTAGGTAAGATGGTTCGTTGCTCAAGTTCCGAAGAAAACAGCGATTTCCAGTGGCCTATCTGATTAGCATTTACGCTATAGCGAGCCGCTACCTCTGCCATACTTTGGCTACCTGACAGATAGTCTGCTACTACTTTGCGCATAAAAGCGTGGGAATGTTGGAACGAACGGCCGCCCTTGCCTTTTCTGTTTTGCCCTAAATTGTTTGTTTTTTGCATGTCTTACACTTTTCATGTGTAAACCTTTTTCAGGACGTGACAATATATCCTATCCCTTATAAAGGATGGCTTATCTATAGCTTATCTATGGTTTACTACCAGATAAGAGATGTATTAATCCTGGAACACGTTTACACGTGGCTTAAATAATCCTGCCCCAGGTTTACAACAAGCCCCGGCATTACCATGGTTGGCCTCAAAAGCACCGCCCATAAAAAAGGCCCGTAAACCGCAGTTTACAGGCCTTTTGTTTATATAAGCTTCCGTTTATGTTATTGCTGGGGCGCTTCGGCTACCTGAGGAAGGGGTTTAGGCTCCTCATTACCATGGTGGCAGGTGTAGCAGGTAACGGCCATCGGCTGGCTGCCTTTAAAAAACTTTTTGTTGATCTTGGCGGTCATGCGCATCATGTCCCGCGCTACATCCTTGTGTTCATTGTCATCACTGGCAAAGTCCAGCTTTTGGGGATTATCTTTTTGCGGTGCATGGCAAAAACCGCATTTAACGCCCAGGGAATTGTCGAATGTCTTCATCACGGTGATCAGCTCCTCGTGGCTAATGTTTTTGGGCAGTACCTTTAAGTTCTTCGCTTTGGGTGGGTCCTGTGGTAACGACAGGGAGCAAAGCGTTACGGCGATGAACAATGTCATCAGCAATACAAAGCTTCTTTTCATAATTTCCTTATTTGATTTGACCTATGGAAAAGTAACTTATTAATTTTTTGCGACTTTTAATAATAATTATGATGCCCGGTAAACATATACCTGAGCCGGGTTTGCGCGGGCCTTACTGCCTGTTGTCAGTGAAAGAAAATATATATTCGCGTTCCTAACCCATAAACCTTGCACTTTGGAACAACGATCTTTTGCAGCCTACATTAAAGACTATACGAAAGCAGAGCATGCGCAGCTGGAGAAGAAGCTGATAGGTATGATACGCAGCATACGCAGCACAGAACATTACCTGGTGCTCCTGGAAATGTTCTATGGTTACTACCATTCGCTGGAGCTTAAAATGGATCAATATTTGACCAATGAAAAAATACCGGACCTGGCCGAAAGGCGGAAGTCCGCAGCTATTTTACAGGATATACATGACCTGGGCGGCCCGCTGCCGGCACAGGTGTTAACGGCCGTTATCCCCCGTATCCAATCATATCCGCAGGCTTTGGGCGCTGCCTATGTACTGGAAGGCTCTACTTTAGGAGGGGTGATCATTGCCAGAATGATCCGGGAACAGCTACAACTATCCTCGCCGGAAGGCTTCACTTTCTTCACCGGTTATGGAGAGGCTGCGCAACAAATGTGGAGAAAATTCCACGGCTATATGAATGCTATAACCGAGGAGGTGGAACAACAACAGGCAGCAGATGCTGCCAGGGAAACATTTTTAAAATTTAACGACTGGACTAAGAGATATGAGTCAATTCTCAAAGTATGATTCGGAATTCTGCGGAAACATCCCGATCCATATTATCAACACCATCCAGGAGTACGGGGTATTACTGGTGCTGGACAAACAAACCCTGACCATTGAACAGGTAAGCGAAAATGCAGCTGAAATATTCCAGGTACCTTTCCGGGACCTGTTGGGTAAAACTATTAAAGAGCTGATAGATGCGCCTGCATTTGCCCTGCTTGAAAAACAGGTGCAGAATAACAATAGTACTAAGATCAGCACCACCTGGAAAACGGGCGCCGGGGAACACTTTACCATCCTGCATATGCGGGAGGATATGGTGCTGGTGGAAATTGAGATTGCACAGGCGCCGGCAGCAGGGGGCGCCACCTTTACCGCTTTGTACCAGCATATCCGGAATTCCATTGGCCTTATAGAGCAGGCACGGGATATTCCAGCGCTGTGCAGGGTAGCTGCAGACGAGCTGAAAAAGATCACCTGGTTTGATAAAGTGATGATCTATGCATTTGACCAGGACTGGAACGGTAATGTGCTGGCAGAAGCCATGGAGCCGGATATGGAATCGTACATAGGTTTTACCTTTCCTGCATCAGATATTCCAAAACCCGCGCGGGACCTGTATTTGCGTAACCCCTACCGTTTTATACCGGACCGTGAGTTCAAACCGGTAAAGCTGTACCCTGTTATTAATCCCATATCCCGGTCTTTCCTGGATATGTCGGAATGTAACCTGCGGGGGGTGGCGGCCGTGCATGTGGAATACCTGAAGAACATGCATGTAATGTCGTCCATGTCAGTACGGTTAATTAAGGATAATGCGCTATGGGGGCTTATTGCCTGCCATCATAAAACCGCCCGTGTTATTGACGGGGAAATGAGGGCGGTAATGGAGTTGTTCTCCAGTGTGATCTCCGCACGTATCAATGCATTGCATCACCAGTCGTTCAGTGATCTTAGCTCCCGCCTGAATGGTATTTACATGCAGCTGATAGAGAGTATTTACCAGACAGATAACCTGGTATCCAGCCTGCTGAGCGCAGAGCCGCATGTAATGAAGCTGCTGGATGCTACCGGCGCTATTATTACCTATAATAACCGCAGCCATAGTGCCGGCGAAGTGCCGGATGCCGCCCAGCTGGAAGACCTGCTGCTGTGGCTGCACATAAAGGATCTCAAAAAAGTATTTCATACCGACTCACTGCCATCCATATACGATATTACGGAACAGTACCGGGAAATAGCCAGCGGTATGCTGGTAATACCTATGCGGCCGGAGCAGGATGAATACATTATTCTTTTCCGCAAAGAATTTATCCGTACCACCAACTGGGGCGGCAATCCGGAGGAACGTATTTTCTTTGATGAAAATCCGCAGATCTATCATCCCCGCCATTCCTTTAAACTATGGCAGGAGCATGTGAAAGGGTTTTCCAAACCCTGGCTGCAGGAGGAGATCATGGCCGCAGAGAACCTGCGCAGCTTTATTTTTGAATTTCTGACACGCGAGCATTCGAAGGAATGATATATGAAAGGAACGCAGCAACATTTTGTAGTAGCGGTAGGTGCATCCGCAGGGGGCCTGGAGGCTATCCAGGAATTTTTTGACCACATGCCCCAAACCGGCAACCTGTCTTTTGTAGTGATCCAGCACTTATCGCCGGATCACAAAAGCCTGTTGGTAGAGCTGCTGGGCCGCAGAACCCACATGAAAGTGGTGGAGGCATCCCAGAACCTGCCGGTGATGAAGAATTATATTTACGTAATTCCCAACAACAAGCAGATCCGCATAGAGCGTAATAAGCTGCTGCTTACAGAAAAAACGCACGATAAAGTTCCCAACAACGCCATAGATGTGTTCCTGCACTCCCTGGCGCAGGATAAAAAATATAAGGCCGTAGCCGTTATACTCTCGGGTACCGGAACAGATGGTACCAAAGGTATCAGCTCCATCAAAGAAAACGGCGGCCTGGTATTGGTGCAGGAACCTTCCACTGCCAAGTTTGATGGGATGCCCAATAGCGCCATCAGCTCCGGTAATGCAGATGTAATAGCGTCACCCGCCGGCATTGCGGAAGCCATTGTGAAAGAGATCCACCATATTGATGCAGATACGCTGGTGAAAAACCCGGATGACCAGACGCTGAACCATATTTTTGAGCTGATACACCGTACTGCCGGGCAGGATTTCCACTACTATAAAACGCCTACCATTCTGCGCCGCATCAGCAAACGTATGACGCAGCTGGGTATTAATGACCACCAGCAGTATGTGCAGTACCTGGAAATAAACCCGGATGAATGCAAGGAGCTGGCGCGTGATTTCCTGATAGGAGTAACCCGTTTTTTCCGCGATCCGGAGGCCTTCCAGGTATTAAGGGAAAAGGTAGTGCCGGAGCTGATAGCCAATGCAGAAGGGGAGCAGTTGAAGATATGGGTAACCGCCTGCAGCACCGGAGAAGAAGCCTATTCTATAGCCATAGCGGTGGATGAGGTGCTGGAAAGCCAGGGCAGCCGGCTACAGGTAAAAATATTTGCATCCGATATTGATGCCGCCAACCTGGATATTGCCTCTGCAGGCATGTATCCTTTATCTATTGACAAAGATGTACCGGCCCCGCTGCTGGAAAAATATTTTGTACGTAAGCATAAGGGCTACCAGATAATCCCGCGGCTCCGCAAACAGATCGTATTTGCGCGGCATGATATTACCAAGGACCCGCCCTTTATAAAGAACGACCTGGTAAGCTGCCGCAACATGCTGATCTATATGAACAACGTGCTGCAGGAACGCATTTTTGCCATCCTGCATTTTGCGGTAAGAAAGAACGGCTTCCTGTTCCTGGGGCCCAGTGAAAACCCGCCCTACGCCAAAGGACCTACCATGCAGCAGACCAGCGCCAAATGGAGGATCTATAAAAAGCTGGCAGATATTAAACCCCGCATACATTTTGGCGAGCCTTTAACAAGCCTGTTAAAAATACCGCGTGAAGAAATGAGCGCTGTTAACGGGGATAAGAATTTTGATACCAAAGGACAGAAGGCGTTGTGGAGCGACCTGCGTAATGCGCTTACAGAGGACCTGGGTCTGATAGCGCTGTATATAGACCGCAACTTTGAGATCCGCGAAACTATGGGTAACTATGAGCAGCTGCTTACTTTACCCAAACGCATTCTGAACCTGAACCTGATGCGTATGCTGCCGCAGGACCTGGCCATTATGCTGAACAAGGAAGTACGCAAAGCCTGGAAACAGGAAGAAAAGGTGCACCTGCACAATCTGACATTTGGGAAGAATGGTAATACCCGGGCTGTAGACGTGTTCATTAATCCTGTGGCAAAAGCCGCTGACAGTGATTATACCCTGGTGGTGCTCAGCAGGCCGTCTTCTGTATTACAGGCGAACAGCAGCGTGCAGGCCGGCCCGGAGCCCTATATAGATTCCGACTATGTACACAGCCTGGAACAGGAGCTTGCAGAAACCCGGAAAAGCCTGCAGCTGGCAGTAGAAGACCTGGAAACCGCCAACGAGGAGCTGCAAAGCTCTAACGAAGAACTGCTCTCTTCAAATGAAGAACTGCAAAGCTCCAATGAAGAGCTGCAATCCCTGAACGAAGAATTATATACGCTTAATACAGAACACCAGGTTAAGATCAAAGAGCTGATAGAGCTGAATGATGACCTGAACAATTATTTCCGGAGCACCGACATTGCGCAGATCTTCCTGGATACGCAGCTGAATATCCGTAAATTCAACCCGGCCTCTGCCCGGATGATCAATTTTATTGAATCGGACCTGGGCCGCCCCATTGCGCATATTTCCAGCAACATTAAATATGATCAGCTGCTGATGGACATTAGCGAGGTGCAGCGCAGCCGCAAGGTGGTGGAAAAAGAAATAATGCTGCGGGAAGGCCAGAACTTCCTGATGCGTATTATGCCCTACATAACGCGGGATGAAAAGTATGCGGGCATTATTATTACGTTTGTAGACATTACCATCATCACTAACCTGAATAATATTATCCGCAGCGTATTTAATGCCAGCACCAGCGCTATACTGGCGCTGCGCACCGTGTACGATGCAGGGGGAAATGCCAGTGATTTTATAATAGACACTGCCAACAACCGCGCGCACGAACAGTTTGCCGATCCGGAGAACCCGCTCATGGGAAAAAGCCTGAAAACCGCCCTGCCACTGCTTGCATCGCCGGAGCTGTTTAAGGAATATTTAAGCGTATTAAAAAATGATGCTGTTGTGCACCGGGATGTGTACCTGGAAGCGCAGGAAAAATGGTTTGAGCTTACGGCCGTGAAAATGCCGCATGGGCTGGTAGTTACCTATGCTGATATTACCGATAAAAAGAAAGGCGAGCAAAAAATAAGACGCAGCTACAGCGAGCTGAATGAGGTAAAAGAAAACCTGAAAAGGCTGAATTCTGAGCTGGAAGACAAGGTAAAGGAAAGGACCCGGGAGCTGGCCTTTAGTGAAGAACGTTTTCGCCTGGTGGCCCGCGCTACCAATGATACCCTGTGGGACTGGGACCTTACACGCGACAAGATCTGGTGGAGCGATTCCTTTACAAAAATGTTCGGGTACGACATAGAGAACATGAGCCGTGCCCGCTGGCTGAGCTATATACCCGCAGAAGAGCGCCGTCAGGTGCAGGACAGCATATATGGCGCCATTAATGAAAACAGCAGCCAGTGGAGCCGGGAATACCGTTTTCGCCGTGCAGACGGGGAGTATGCGCACATCCTGGACCGCGGTTACATATTGCACAATGAGTTTGGCGTGCCTTACCGTATGCTGGGCTCTATGCTGGACCTAACCGCCCTGCGCAAGGCGGAAAAAGAAATAGCTTCCAACATTGCAGAAAAAACTTTCCTGGCAGAATCCATGCCGCTGATAGTATGGACCGCCGATAACGCCGGCAATGTGGATTTTGTGAACCAGCAGTTTGAATATTATACCGGCCTGCATTACGATGAAGCGCTGGGTATGAAATGGCAGAAGGTGATCTATGAAGATGATAGCAAACGCCTGATGGACACCTGGAAAAAGGCCGCAGCCACACAGTCGGACTTTGAGTGCGAACTGCGGATCCGCGTGGCCAATGGCGATTTCCGCTGGAACCTGCTGCGCGCTAAAGCCCGTATGGATGAAAAGGGAAACCTCATAAGCTGGGTAATTACCAATATGGACGTGCATGAGCAAAAGGTGATGAATGAGGTGCTGGAAGAAAAGGTAGAGAAGCGTACCCGCCAGCTGCAGGAAATTAACCGGGAACTGGAATCCAGCAACAATGATCTGCAGCTGTTTGCCTCCGTAGCTTCCCATGACCTGCAGGAGCCGCTGCGCAAGATCCACATGTTCTCCAAAATGGTGAAGGACAAGCATGAGGGCAATTTGCCGCAGGAATCACTGGTGTACCTGAACAAGATCATGCAGTCGGCCACACGCATGAAAGCGCTGGTAAATAATATCCTGCATTTCTCCAAGCTCTCTGCCGACAGCTCTGGTTTTGAAATGACAGATATTAACCAGGTGCTGCGGGAAGTACGGGAAGATTTTGAAGTGATCATCAAGGAAAAGAATGCCACCATTATTGCCGCGGATATTTGCAATATGGAGGTGATACGCCCCCATATACAGCAGGTGTTCCAAAACCTGATAGGCAATGCGCTGAAGTTTAACCGCCCCGGTGTACCGCCGGTAATACGGGTAAGCGCCTGCCGCGTGGCTGCCTGCTCCTTTGACGCGCCGGAAAAGGAAGATGGACGCTGGTGCCACATTGAGATCCGCGATAACGGCATAGGGTTTAATGAGCAGTTTAAGAGCCGCATCTTCGATCTTTTCCAGCGCTTAAACCCCAAGGATAAATATGAAGGCACCGGCATAGGCCTGGCCATTGTTAAAAAAATAATAGAGAAACATAATGGGCTGATCACCGCCGACAGCCAGGAAGGAGAGGGTTCTGTATTTTCCATCATCCTGCCAGTGGTGCAGGAGCAATAAACAGCTATGATGATAACGTCCAAAAAAATATTATTAGCAGAGGATGATGAAGATGATAAAATGATCTTTAGTGAAATACTGAATGAGCTGAAAGCCACCAACGACTTTCAGTTTGATGCCGTGGACAATGGCCTGCAAATCCTGCAACTGCTAAAAGATGGTACCCAGCTGCCGGACCTGGTAGTGCTGGATCAGAACATGCCGCAGATGAACGGGAAGGAAACCCTGCAGATCATACGGGAAGATGCACGTTTGCATCACATACCGGTAGTTATTTACTCCACCTATAACGATAGCCGCCTTTCCAGCGAATGTTTCAGCATCGGTGTTACCCAGATCATTACCAAGCCTGATTCTTTTGAAGGGTTCAGGGACATGATCGTAACGCTGGTAGATAAATACCTGCCAAAAGCATAAAATCGAAATGCAGCGGAACAAGCCCGCTGCACTTCTTTTTCACACTTAAACTCCGCTTTTTATTTATGCTCTTCAGCCGGTGCATTCCATATGCCGGCAGCGGCAGTTTCCTTTGCATAGGTGGCAAAATCTTTCGCAGGGCGGCCCAGCACCCGTTCTATATCCCCGGTTATGGAGGCATTACGGCCATCCAGCACTTCTGTAAATAAATAACCCAGTAATGCAATCACATCTGCCGGTACTTCATATTGCTCCATTACAGCGGTATAATCGGCTATGGGCATATATTCATACTGGATGTTTCTGCCGGTAGCTTTGGCTATTACTGCTATGGCTTCCGCAAAGCTATACATCTTAGGGCCGGTTACTTCATACAGCTGCCCGTAATGGCCGGGCTGTGTAAGGGCGGCTACTGCTACATCTGCAATATCGTCGGTGTCTACAAAAGGCTCTCCTACATCCCCGGCAGGCAGGGCTACATAGCCAGCCTGTATAGGCTCCAGCAAATAACCTTCGCTGAAATTCTGGCTAAACCAGCTGGCGCGTACAATGGTCCAGTTAATACCGCACTGCATTACGATCTGCTCACAATCCTGCGCTTCCTGCTCACCGCGGCCGGATAGTAATACTACGTGTTGTATGCCCTGCTTTGCTGCCTGTTGCGTAAAAGCGCGGATAATGCTGGTGGCACCGGGCACTGCCAGGTCGGGCTGAAAACAAATGTAAACGGCCTGTATATCCGTTAAGGCAGGGGCCCAGGTATCCGGGTTGTACCAGTCAAAAGGGATCGTGGCTGAGCGGGAGCCTATGCGTACCGGCCAGTCCATTTGGGTTAAACGGTTTACAATACGGCTGCCGGTTTTACCGGTACCACCTGTTACCAGTGTGTGTGGTTTGGGCGGGAGTTGTGTGTTCATGATCTGCTTTTTTTCTCAAAGCTAGAACCGGGTACAGGGAAGAAATAGAACAAAACCGACAGGAGAGGGCAAATGTTTTATATTCCGCTACCACAGCGGTTTACAGGCGGCTGTCGGTTTTGTTCTATTTTAAAGAAGCGCGCTGTTTCAAATTTGCAGTATCACTTAAAACAACCGCTTTATGAACATTCACAATCTTATACTCTGGGCCACGGCTACACTTACCGCATTGATAGCCGGACTTTTTTATGCATGGTCCTGTTCTGTAGTGCCGGGTATTGCCCGCCTTTCCGACACACAATACCTCAGCTCTTTCCAGATGATGAATCGGGCTATCCTGAACCCCGTGTTCTTTATGAGCTTTATGGGCACGCTTATTTTATTACCGGTATGCACCTTTATGCAATACAGCCAGTCGGTAAGCCTGCGGTTCTGGTTACTGCTGGCCGCTACCATCCTGTATGTATTTGGTGTGTTTGGCGTAACCATGCTCGGGAATGTGCCTTTAAATAATGCGCTGGATGCGTTTAATATACCGGCAGCTTCCCCGGCAGAATTAGCTGCCATGCGCCTGCGTTTAGAAGGGCCCTGGAATAGTTTGAACACCATTCGTACCCTGGTAAATATCCTTTCCCTGATGCTGGTAATTGCAGCTTGTATGGTACACACTGAAAAAGCTTCCTGAACCTGTTAAGTGCCTGTAATATGAAAAAGATCCTCCTTCCGCTATTGGTGATCATGCTGCTGTTGCTGCAATCCTGGAAATGGGAGCCGGCCGCTGATAAGAGCGTACTGCTGCCTGTTTTATCTGCCTATCATATTTTTGAAGGCAACCCGGCTGATCTTATACCTGCAAAGGAATACACACCGTACGAGCTGGCCACCACCTTATTCTCCGACTACGCAGAAAAACAGCGCCTGGTAAAAGTACCTGCCGGTTTCCGCCTCACGCCGAATGGGGATCAGCTGCCGGATTTTCCGGAAGGTACTATCCTCGTAAAAACCTTCTTTTATTACACGGATAAAAGAGATACTGCCAAAGGCCGGCGTATTATGGAAACCAGGGTGATGATCAAAACGGCGGATGCCTGGCAGGCCGGTACCTACCAGTGGAATGCAGCGCAAACAGATGCGGTGCTGATCACAGGCGGCGCAACGGAAAAGGTACAATGGACCAATGCCAATGGGGAACAACAGTCCGTACGTTATGAGATCCCGGACCAGCGCAGCTGCAGGTCCTGCCACCAGGGTAATGGTACGCTGCTGCCTATAGGGCCTAAGCTGCGCAACCTAAACCGCATAGTGCTGCGTAACGGACAAAAGGTGAACCAGCTGCAATACTTGTCCCACGCGGGTTTGCTGCCGGAGCTGGATATTGCAGCTATTACCGCTTTGCCGGCCTGGGATAATGAACAGGCGCCGCTGGCAGAAAGGGCCCGCGCCTACCTGGAAGTGAACTGCGCCCATTGCCACCGCAGCGGAGGCTGGGCAGCCCGTACCGGCCTGCGGCTTTCCTATGAGCTATCATTTGAGGATACGCATATAGAGAGGAATGGCAATAGAATGGTGCATAAAGTAGCACAGGGGCAAATGCCCAAAATAGGCACTACCATTGTGCATGCAGAGGGGCTGGCGCTGATACGCAGCTACATTAACGGGTTGCAGTAAGCTGTTTTCATAATAGCCCCGTTTATTGTCGGGATACCCCCCCGGGCCGGAAAGCGCCGCGTAATAGATTTGTGTTAAATCTAATTACCATGACAACGCAGATCAATCCTTACTTAACATTCAACGGCCAGTGCCGGGAAGCTATGAACTTTTATAAGAACAGCCTGGGCGGGGAGCTTACCCTGCAAACGGTAGAAGAATCGCCTATGGCAGACCAATGGCCGGCAGCCATGCAGAAAAATGTGCTGCATTCCTCGCTGATAAAGGGCAGCCTGGTATTACTGGCCTCTGATATGGCGGTAGAAGGTGAAGGGGTGCCGGGAACGGCGATCTCTCTTTCCCTTACCTGCAGCACGGAAGAGGAGCTGCAGTCCTGCTTTTCCAAACTAAGTGCCGGCGGGCAGGTGCAGCGCCCCATTCATGATTTTTTTGCCGGTAAGATAGGCGCAGCAAAAGATAAATATGGTATTCAATGGCTGTTCTATTATACAGCACAGCAGCAATAGCTTTTTTATGATCGCCATCTAACCTGTATTAAACAACCCCGTTCTTTTGAGCGGGGTTTCCCTTTTGGAGTGCAGCCGCTTCCGTTAGCAAAAAGCTGAAGTCCGGCCGTAAAGCCCCCCTCAAATTGTCGGATTTACACCCGGAACAGCTGGTAATGTTCGGATATCTTTGTAGGGTCATTAAATTAAAAATATCGCAAACCTAATAATCACTATAACTGTTATGAGAAAAGTAGTTTTATTAATGCACGTATCCCTGGATGGTTTTGTTGCAGATGCTAATGGCGGCATGGACTGGATCCAGCATGACAATGAGATCTTTCAATATGTAACGGACAAGATGGAGAATGTAGATGCTGCTATTTATGGCCGCACCACCTATGGCATGATGGAAGGTTACTGGCCCACTGTGGCTAACGATCCCAATGCCAGTGAGCTGGACCGCCACCATGCAGCCTGGGTAGAGGAGGTGCAAAAAGTAGTTTTTTCCACCACGCTGGAAAAAGTAACCTGGAATAATACTACCTTAATAAAAGGAAACACTGCTGAGGCAGTAGCCAGGCTGAAACAACAGCCCGGCAAAAACCTGATGATCTTTGGCAGCCCGCGTTTAACACATTCTTTTATGGAGCTGGGGCTGATAGATGAATACCTGATCAATGTGAATCCCGTGTTACTGGGTACAGGTATTCCCTTATTTAAGGATGTGCAGCAAAAAACAAACCTGCAGCTGTTAAGTACTGTTACCTTCAAGACCGGCGTAGTGGGCCTGCATTATGAGACTAAGCGCGGCTAATGCATTCACCTGTTTTACCTAAACCACAACATACCATGAAAATTATCAAGCGTATCTTACTTGTTATTGCGATCCTGATCGCTATTCCCCTGATCGTAGCCCTGTTCATCCGCAAAGATTATACGGTGGAAAGGGAAGTGAATATTAACAAACCTGCCGGTGAAGTTTTTGATTATGTGAAGTACCTGAAAAACCAGGATACCTATAGCGTATGGGCTAAAATAGATCCTGCTATGAAAAAGGACTACCAGGGTACGGATGCTACACCCGGTTTTGTATACCGCTGGGATAGCCAGAACAAGGATGCAGGTAAAGGTGAGCAGGAAATAAAAAAGGTAGTGCCCGGGCAGGTGAATTATGAGATCCGTTTTATAAAACCATTCCCCGGCAAGGCCAGCGCCTTTATGAGCACCACCCCTGTATCCGGCTCACAAACCACGGTAAAGTGGGGCTTTAGCAGCAGGATGGCTTACCCCATGAATTTAATGCTGCTGATGAACATGGAAGACATGATAGGTAAAGACCTGCAAACAGGGCTGAACAACCTGAAAGCATTACTGGAAAAACAATAAGTTTATTATTCACCCATAAAACATTTACAATGGCAGCCGTTAATCCTTATCTCACCTTTAGTAACAATTGCGCAGAAGCATTTGATTTTTACAAGGCGGCATTTGGTACCGAATTCCTGACCCGCATGTTGTTCAGCGACATTCCTGATTCCAAATACGATGAAAAGGAAGGAAAGAAGGTGATGCACGTGGCATTACCCATAGGGCAGGGTACTATTCTTATGGGCAGCGACAGCCCTGCTGAATTTGGCCAGCTGCGGGAAGGCGATAACCTTTCTATTGCTATCAGCGCCGCCAGCGAAGAGGAAGCCAAAAAATTATTCGACAGCCTTTCTGCCGGTGGCAAAGTAACTATGCCGCTTGAAAAAGCCTTCTGGGGTGCGCTGTTCGGCATGTTCACCGACAAATACGGCGTGCAGTGGATGGTGAATTACGACTACGAGAAGAAAAATTAAAAGTAAAAAAGTAAAAATAAAAAGGAATGCAGTCCCTTAATCGCTGCATTCCTTTTTTAATTTTTGCTTTTTGCTTTTTACTTTTTACGGCTGCCCCGTAACCTGTTTTACCGGCTTGCCGACGCAGCCATTAGGCATTTGAATACGCAGCATAGCAGCAATGGTAGGCGCAATATCTGTCATGTGCGTAATGTCGTTGCTGGCGCCGTGTTTTACATGCCAGCCCATGAACACCAGCGGTATGTGCACATCATACGCATTCCAGTTACCATGGGTAGTGCCTGTGGCAGCGCCCTGGTACCAGCCGGGCTCCGGCACTATCATTACAGATCCCGTGCGTTTGGGGTTATACCCGTTTATGATCATGCTTTTAATGGGTTCCGGTATGGCGCTGTTGCCAATATTATCCACATCCACGGCAAACTGTACGCCCGGTTGTTTCAGCAGCCATTTCACCGTTTCTTTTTTAATAGCGTCATAATCCAACTTTGCGGAATCAATGCGGCTTACGTTAAAGTTCACATGATAGTTCCAAAGGCCGCGTACCAGCCCGCCGGTACCGAATTTTTCTTTCAGCAATCCATCCAGCTCATTTTTGTTAACCAGCAGGTCGCCGGGTATATTATGCTCTTTCATAAAACCTACGGCATGTGCAGCGCCATGATCGGCGGTGAGGAATACCAGGTATTTACCTTTGCCCACACGCTGGTCAAGATAGGTGAAAAAGGCCGCCAGGTCTTTATCCAGGCGCAGGTAAGTGTCTTCCACCTCAATAGAGTTAGGGCCAAATTGGTGGCCTACATAATCTGTAGAAGCGCAGTTGATGGTCAGGAAATCCGTAGCCGTGCCTTTGCCCAGGTTGTAACCTTCTATGGCTGCCTTTGCAAAATCCAGCGTAAGTGTGTTGCCGGATGGTGTGGCGCGCAGGCTCACGGGATTCTTTGGATAGATCTCCGGCATGTTATGCGGGAACACAGGCGCTGTTTCGCCTGTGTAGGTACCTTCCCATTTAGAATTATCTGCGCTGCTTTGCAGATAGGTGTTAATGGGATACAGCGTTTCCCAGGGTTTGGACATAAGCTGTGCGGGCTCTTTTTTTGCATTGAACTTTTGCACCCACTCCGGCAGCTCTTTCATGTAATAGGTGCTGGTAATAAAGCTGGCATTGCTGTCGTCCAGCCAGAAAGCGCCGTTGGGCGTGTGCCCGGCCGGCAGTATGGAGGCGCGGTCTTTCAGCGATACACCTACTACTTTAGAACGGAAATTGGTGGCCAGGCGTAATTCATCGGTAATAGTAGAGGCCAGCAAATTACGCGGCGACATTTTACCGGCTGCAGAGCTGCTGCCTACAGATTGTTCCGTGGTATCTTCCGTGCAGTACCAATGGCGCCCGGTAAGCTGGTCTGTCCAGTCATTGCCAGTAATACCGTGAATGGCGGGCACGCTGCCGGTGTACACGGTGCTGTGGCCTACTGCCGTAAAAGAGGGCAGGTGGCTGATGTAGGTGTTCTCACAGGAGAAACCTTCTCCCAGCATCCGTTTAAAACCGCCGGCGCCATACCGGTCATAGTAGCGGTATAAATAATCCCAGCGCATCTGGTCTACCACAATACCCACAATCAGTTTGGGCTGCTCATTGGCCTGCGCCATAACGGTGCCGCCCTGCATAAGTGCAAAGGCGCCAGCCAGTAACATGGCGGAAAATGGTTTGCTCATTCCGTACGTAATTTAAAAAGTTGCAAAAAAAAGATCAGGAAGCAGATACTGTTATACAGCCACCCGTGTAACAATACCTGCTTCCTGTTTTATTATACCCCGGGTAAGGCATAAACCGCCAATTTAGTTTCCTTTTCAGGAAAGTTGGTCAGTTTAATTTACCAACGGAAAAATAAATGTATTAATGTGCTCCTGCATCTTAATACAGGTTATTCTGCGTCAGCTCCGGGTTCAGGTCCCTTTCTGTTTGTGGAATAGGCCACCAGTAATCCCTTTGCGGGTTAAAGGCGCGTTTTTCCAGGTACTTGCCGCTCCAGCTGAAAATGCTGGTGTTCAGCTCCGTTTGAGCGGTTTTCCAGCGGCGTATATCGTTGTAGTACAATCCTTCGCCGGCCAGCTCAATGCGGCGCTCATGGTGTATCTCAGCGCGCATCTGCTCTTTGGTTAACCCGGGAGCTATATGCGGCATCTTCACCCGGTCGCGCAGGGCGTTCAATGCATCATACACAGTAGCATCCGGCCCGGCTGCTTCATTCTGCGCTTCTGCATACATCAGTAGCACATCGCCTAAACGCAGTACAATAAAGTTGATGTCGGACTGGCCATCCTTCAGATCTGATTTATCGCTGGGCGGTGTAATGCTGTCATAGATGCTATACTTCTTCATGCCATAGCCGGTGCTGGCAAAACGGGTTGAATCTATTTTTTTGCCTTTATACACATCACCCGGGTAGGTGAAGGTAGCATACAGGCGCGGATCGCGGTTCAGGTACGGATTAGCGGCATCGTAACCGGATGCAGGATCGGAGGTAGGCAAGCCGTTTTTCATGTAGTAGGCTTTGGCAAGGTCCGGCAGCGGTGCATTGGTATTGTACTGCGTGCAGATCAGGTCAAAGGAGCTGCCCTGGTTCGGGAAAATGTACTGCACATCAAAGATCACCTCTGAATTATTTTCATTGGGCTGCAGGAACAGGCTCCTGTAATCGCCAAACAGCTTGTAGTTCAGGTTCATCACTGCTTTGGCTGCCGCTGCTGCTGCGGTCCATTTAGCTACATCATTCGTGGTGTTTAAAAGCGGGCTGGCCTCATACAGCAGCGCCCTGGCCTTTAGAGCCATGGCTGCGCCTTTGGTGGCCCTGCCTTTGTTGGTGCCGGTATAGGAGGCAGGCAGCACCAGCGCTGCGCTGTCCAGGTCTGTTATTACCTGTGCTACTACCTGTGCCCGGGGTGTACGGGGCAGCTTACCCTGTGTTTCTTTATTAGGCGGGTCCAGGATCAGGGGCACATCGCCATAATAGGTTTGTAAGATAAAATAATACAGTGCGCGCAGGAACTTAGCTTCTCCCTTCATGCGGGTTTTGTCGTCTTCGTTCATGTCCGGCACCTGATCCACCTTAGCCAGGAAAGTGTTGCAACGGCCTATGCCGGTATAACAATCGCCAAAACGCGCGGTAACAATGCCGCCGGTGCTGGCGTTCTGCTGCCCGGCTGCAATAAAGTTAAAGCTCATGGTATTGCTGTAGTTGTAGGCGTTGGGCGAAAGGGTTTCGTCCCACAGGGCCGTGGCAGACCCGCCGCTGCTGTTCTTACCGCCATAAATGCCATCATTACGCAATACGGAGTAGCAGCCGGTAAGGCCCGCTGCTGCGGCTTCCGGGGTGGTCCAGAAGGTAGCTTCCGTATAACGGTCATGCGGGGAGGTATCCAGCAGGCTTTTATTGCAGCCCATTGCCAGGAAACCTGCACCAGCCATTAAGAGAAATATCTTTTTCATCAGTTTATTTTTTCGTGGTTTAAAAAGTAACATTCAGGCCGCCGTTATAGGTTTTCAGCATCGGGTAGCTGTACAGGTCTGCCCGGTTCATCACGCTTTCCGGGTCAAAGTCCTTGTACTTGGAAAAAGTGAGCAGGTTTTGCGCATTAATGAAAACAGACACTTTGCTGATCTTTACTTTAGATAACCAGCGCTCTGGCAGGGCATAGCCCAGCTGTATATTTTTCATACGTACGTAAGCGTTATCCCGTATCCAGAAGCTGGAGCGCTGAAAGTTATCAGCATAACCGGTGCTGGTAGTTATAATAGGCAGGCGTGCGTTGGGATTCTCAGGCGTCCATGCATCTGTTTCCCATTCTTTGGTGGCATTGGCACCATTGTAGAAGGGGAAGGCCAGGTTGGCCACCGGTAATACCTTTACGCCGGAAATGCCCTGGAAAGCAGCGTTGAGTGAAATGCCCTTATAGCCCAGGTTAAACCCAAAACCAAAAGCAAGCTTGGGCACAGAGGAGGAAGTATTGATCAGCACACGGTCATCGCCGTTAATAATACCATCGTTATTTACATCCTTGTACTTAATGTAACCGGGTTTGGTGTTCACGCTTTGTTTGGCGCTGTGGTCCACCTCTTCCTGCGACTGGAACAGACCTTCTGCCTGCAGCACATAGAATGCATCAATCGGGGAGCCTTCTTTTAAAATAGTACCGTCTGAATTATATACTACTTCGCCGTTCAGGTCCACAATTTTATTCTTGTTATAGGATACGTTGCCGTACACGCCATAATCCAGGTTGCCAATATTGTTCTTGTATTGCAGCACCACCTCAAAGCCGGTATTATCTACCGCGCCTATGTTCTGCTGCGGGCCGGTAAGGTTGCCTATCTGCGCGGCAATGTTCACTGCGCGCAGGATACCGGTGGTGTGTTTTTTATAGGCATCTACGGTTAAGGATATACGGTTGCCCCAAAGATTAACGTCGGCGCCTGCATTATAGGTAGTGGTGGTTTCCCAGTGAATGGTAGGATCCACATACTTTTTGGTAGCGCCGCCGGAGTTCAGGGTGCCGCCAAAGCTGTAATCTTCTCCCAGCTCCACGGTGGGCAGGTAGCTGTAAAGCGGTACGGCCTGGTTACCCATAGAACCTACGGATACGCGCAGCTTTAACTGGTCAATGAAGTTAGACTGGAAGAAAGATTCCTTATCAATACGCCAGCCGGCAGATGCGGAGGGGAAAAAGCCCCAGCGGTATGAGCCTGCCGGGCTGAAACGGGATGAGCCATCGCTGCGGAAAGTAGCTTCCAGCAAGTATTTGCCGTCAAAATCATAGTTCAAACGGCCAAAGTAGGATTGCAGCACATCACGGGTATAGTTACCGTCAGTGGCATTCCACACTGTGCCGGCATTAAAGGCATCCAGCGTACCATCCAGGTAACCGTACATGCTGGTGCCCCAGGAATCGGAATCAAAATTATCGTAGCTGGATCCCAGCATTAATGCTACGTTGTGTTTTGCTGCAAACTGGTGGTTCCAGTTCAGCGTGTTGTAAAAGTGGATGTTGATGTCGTTATAATCTGTTCTTTGTGCGCGGGGCGCTGTGGCCGGGCTGTTCCAGTTAATAGCGGCGCCGGTTTTAGGGTTGAAGGTTTGCATACGGGGTGTGAAGCCGGTGAGCAATCCATCGTATTTATCAACCCCGAATTTGATATTGTACGTAATGTTGAACGGCAGCTTGTATTCTGCAAAAACAGTGCTCAGGAAGCGCTGCACCGTTTTGGTCATTAAACCATTGTAGGCCAGCATACGCGGGTTTTCCCAGTTGTTGCGGCCCAGAGTGCGGAGCCAGGAGTTGCCATAGCGGCCATCCTGCAGGGTATCTGATAAAATGGGCAGCGCCCTGGCCAGGTATGACCAGGTGGAGGTATAAAATGGCGTGGTGTAATTACGGTAATAGCCATCCATGGTAACGCCTACTTTCAGCCGCTCATTTACATTCATGGATGCATTGATACCTATGGAATATTTATTTTCATTGTTGCCGGGCCCAAAGAGGATACCATCCCTGTTCAGGTAACCAATGGAAAGACGGTACTGGTATTTATCCGTACTACCGGCTACGCTGAGGTCATGTTTCTGTATTACGCCGTTCTTCAAAGCAATATCATACCAGTTATTGGCAGGGTAGGTGAAGTGGTCGGTGGCCATGCCCGCCTGGTATTCTGCAATGTCGGCATCCGCATATTCCGGCGCTTTACCTTCATTGATGTTGGCCTGGTTCTTCAGCTTCATGTAGGCAATGGGATCGTCAATAATATCCGGCAGGTAGGTAGCTTTTTGCTGGCCGTAATAGTAGCTGTAGTTTACACGGGAAGTGCCTTTACCTTTTTTAGTGGTCACCAGCACTACGCCGTTGGCTGCGCGTGAGCCGTAAATGGCTGCTGCCGCATCTTTCAGCACGGTTACGCTTTCAATATCCGCGGGGTTCAGCTCGTCCATGGAATATTCAATACCATCCACCAGCACCAGCGGGTCGCTGTTATTGAGGGTGCCTACGCCGCGTATGCGAATGGTGCTGCGGTCTACACCGGGCTGGCTGTTGCTGAGGTTTGCAAATACACCGGGCACGCCCTGTAAAGCGTTACTCACGTTGGTGAGGGGCTGGCCTACTTTGTCAACCATTTCCACGGTAGTAATAGCGCCGGTTAAGGTGGCTTTCTTTTGCGTACCATAACCTACCACCACTACATCGTTCAGCTTTTGTACATCTTCTTCCAGCTTTATTTCCAGCGGGGTAGTGTTAGTTACCTTTACTTCTTTGGGCAGGTACCCGATAAAGGAGAATTTAAGCGTAGCATCTTTGGCCGCGCTGATCTTAAAAGAGCCGTCGGCTGTACTGGCAGTACCGCGCGAAGTGCCGGCCACCTGTATGTTTACGCCGATCAATGGCATGCCGTTAGCGGCGGTAATTTTTCCGGTAACAGGCAGGTCTTGCGCCTGCAGGGATAATGCAGTAAAACATAAGATCCCCAGTAGCAACACCCGGACTTTTAACCGGCTTGATGAGTGGAATCGTAAGAGCAGTTTCATAAACGTTTATTATTAGATAATGGTGAAAAACGATAGTGATGAATAAGAATTAATAGAAAGTATGATGACGGAAACGGTAGATTTTAGATAGGGATGGCCTTAGCATGTGTAAGCCACATGCTGGTTCTACCCCTTAATTATTAATTCTTAATTATTAATTCATTTCGGTAAGCGGTTCGGATAGTCAGTGATGATGCCATCTACCCCGAGTGCCTGGAGATGTTCGGCCTCGCCGGTTGTGTTTACTGTCCAGGGAACGATCTTGATCTGTTGGGCATGACATTTATCCACCAGCTCTTTGGTAACCATATGGTATTCCGGGTTATAGAAGAACGGTGTAAATCCTAACTGTTGCAGGTGCTGTTCAAAAGTGTGCTGTTTATCGGAAGTAAGAAAGCCCAGGTTTATCTGCGGGTGTGTGCGGTGTAAGATCTGCAAGGGCCGCATGTCAAAAGACTGTATGAACAAACGTTTGCCTAAAGGTGCCAGCTGTTTTACCGCCATTAGCTTTTGCAGGTATTCTGCCGGTACGGGTTGTTCCTTACCATCTGTTTTTTCAGAAGATTTAATTTCCAGCAGGTAATACACCGGCGGCAGCTTATGCGCGGTGGTATAGGCTTCCACGGAATCTATCATGTCAGACAGCAGCGGGGCGTAGCTGCGCATACGCTGCTGCTCCGGGAAGGCCGGGTAAGGTTTTTCGCCGATAATAAAAGGCTTGATATCCGCGTAGTTCATGTTATAAAAAATGTACTGGCTGCGTTCTGCAGCTGTTATATCGCTGCCATCCGGTTTAGTGGTGTAGGAGGGTGTAAAGGAGGCATCGTGGTATACCACTACCTGCCCGTCTTTAGTAATGTGCACATCAAACTCAATGGTGTTGGCGCCGGTTTCAATGCCTTTGTACATGGCAGGAATCGTATTCTCCGGCATAAGCCCGCGGGTGCCGCGGTGGCCTACTTTATAATACCCGGGTAAATCGCTGCCGGCAGCGGTGGTGGCATGTTGCGTTGTTTTACAGGCCGTAAGGTAATAGCCGCACAGGGCCAGCGCACAGCCCATAACGGCTATGCTGGTACGCTTTTTCATCTGCATTATGTTTTAATAAATAGTGGGTTGAATGCTATGTACCTGGTTTGGAATAGTTCTATGCTCTTGATCTGGCTGATATTCACATGTACAGTGCACGCGTTTAAACGCTATGCGTTGATCCGTTTCCGTTAATTATAGTCCCCCCAAAGTACTGATCGTATATTCGTATATGTTGACGTGTTTATTTTATGAACAGGTATAAAATGGCTGCCAGTACTGCGCCTGTAATGGATCCCACAATGGGCACCCAGGCATAGGCCCAGTCGCTGCCCTGCTTCCCTTTTATGGGTAACAGCATATGCATAATGCGGGGGCCTAAGTCCCTGGCCGGGTTAATGGCATAACCGGTAGTGCCGCCTAACGACAAACCAATAGACCATACCAGCAAAGCCACCGGCAGCGCGCCCAGGGAGCCCAGCCCCACAGGCGTTTTATCAGGCCCTATCTCTGCATTGGTGAAATAGAAAATCGTGAACAGCAGTACAAATGTGCCGGTGATCTCACAGATCAGGTTACGGCCAATTTTACGTATAGCCGGCTCCGTGCAGAACACGGCGCGCTGCAAACCTGCGTCGGGCGTTTCATCCAGGTGGTCTTTATAGTTAAGCCATACCAGGAAAGAGCCTGTCATGGCGCCCATCATTTGCGCGGCAATAAAGGAGGGCACCTGGGCCCATTCAAATTTACCGGCTACTGCCAGCGAAATGGTTACGGCTGAATTTAAATGTGCGCCGCTGTACGGTGATGCCAGCACTACGCCTACAAACACGGCCAGGGCCCAGCCGGTGGTGATCACGATCCATCCGCTGCTGTTGCCTTTTGTTTTATTAAGCACTACGTTCGCTACTACGCCGTTGCCCAGCAGTATCATTAATGCAGTACCAAGGAATTCCGCTAATAAGGGATGCATGTTATTGGTTGAATTTAGTTTTTACATAACGTTTATTCTGCTGCAGCGGCCCATACCTTGGCCGTTTTTATTGCGCGGTTCCAGCCTTTGATCCACTCTTCGCGGTGGGTTTGTCCGGTGGCGGGTGTAAAGGTTTTATCCATTTGCCATTGGCTGCGGATCTCTTCCAGGTTTTTCCAGTAACCGGTGGCCAGGCCTGCCAGGTAAGCGGCGCCCATGGCGGTGGTTTCAGTGATACGCGGGCGTATTACTTTGGTGTCCAGGATATCTGCCTGGAACTGCATCAGCAAATTATTGCCGGTAGCGCCACCATCTACACGCAGCTCTTTAATGCTAATGTTTGCATCTGCTTCCATGGCTTTTAATACTTCCATGGTCTGGTAGGCAATGCTTTCCAGCGCTGCCCTGGCAATGTGTGCGGCAGTGGTGCCGCGGGTCATGCCTACCAGGGTGCCCCGTGCATGCTGCTCCCAGTGCGGGGCGCCCAAACCTGCAAAGGCAGGCACCAGGTACACACCTTCATTTTCTTTGGTGCTGGCAGCCAGCGCTTCTACTTCAGAGGAGGCGCGGATAATGCCCAGGCCATCGCGCAGCCATTGCACAATAGCGCCGGCAATAAAAATACTGCCTTCCAGTGCGTATTGCACCTGCCCGTTCACTTTCCAGGCTACGGTGGTCAGCAGGTTGTTTTTGCTGATGATGGGTTTTTCGCCAATGTTCATGAGCATAAAACAGCCGGTGCCGTAAGTGTTCTTTACCATACCGGGCGCAGTACACATCTGCCCAAAAAGCGCTGCATGCTGGTCGCCGGCAATACCGGCTATGGGTATTTGTTTGGCAAACATGCCGGGTGTGGTTTCGCCGTATACTTCGCTGGATTCTTTTACCGCAGGCAGCATAGAGGCGGGTATATCCAGCAGCTGTAACAATTCGTTGTCCCATGCCAGTGAGTGAATGTTAAACAGCATGGTGCGGGAGGCGTTGGTAACATCTGTGGCATGTACGGCGCCATGGGTCAGGTTCCATATCAGCCAGCTATCTACGGTGCCAAAAGCCAGCTCGCCTTTGTTGGCGCGTTCACGTGCGCCGGGCACATTATCCAGGATCCATTTTATTTTGGTGCCGGAGAAATAGGCGTCTATTACCAGGCCTGTTTTTTCGCGGATCATTTTTTCGTGGCCGGCTGCTTTTAATGAATCGCAGTAAGCGGCGGTGCGGCGGTCCTGCCAAACAATGGCGTTATGTACAGGTTTACCGGTAGCACGGTCCCATACCAGGGTAGTTTCCCGCTGGTTGGTAATGCCAATAGCGGCTATGTTGCCGCCTTCCAAACCCGCTTTGGCTATGGCTTCCGTGGCTACGCCTATCTGGCTGCTCCATATTTCTGCCGGGTCATGCTCTACCCAGCCGGGTTGTGGGAAAAGCTGGGTAAATTCTTTCTGCGCTACGGATACAATGGCGCCGGAATGGTCAAATAAGATGGCTCTTGAGCTGGTGGTTCCCTGGTCCAGGGCCATAATGTATTTGTTCATGTTTTTCCTGTTTATCTACGTGGCTATTTCAGTTTATAATGGAATACGTGTATGCTATGCTGTTATTTTATGTGTTGTATTGCTGCGCTGTAACAGGTAATGCTGCGCCATGTTCTTAAAGGCCTGTACCTGTGCCTGCTGCCAGCTGCTATCTTTCCCCAGCTCCGTAGCCATAAGGGCGGCTACCTGCGGGGCCATATCAATAGCTGCCTGTGCATCCAGGAACAGCGCCCGTAAGCGGCGTGCCAGCACATCTTCCACGGTGCGGGCCATTTCATTGCGTACGGCCCATATCACCTGCGCTTTAATGTAAGGCAGGCGTGCATCCAGGGGCTGGCCCAGCTCCGCCTGCTGTGCTATTAAAGTTTGCAGCAAAGGTGCGTCACTACCATATACGTTTAATGGTTCGGTGTTGGATGGATGTTCCGTATAGCCGTGAATGTGCAGGTCTTTGGTTTTGCATTCCGCAGCGGGTAAGCCGCCGGTGGTAATGGCCTGGTTCACAGTATCCTGCGCCATACGGCGGAAGGTGGTCCACTTGCCGCCGGTAATGGTGATCAGGCGGGAAGGCGCTACCAGTATTTTATGGCTGCGGGAAATTTCCTTGGTGCTGCTGGTGTTCTTTTGCGGCGCGGCCAATGGGCGCAGGCCGGCGAACACGCTGAGCACATCGCTCCTGGCTGGCGGACGGGAGAGGTATTTAGCTGCTGTTCTTAAAATAAATTCTATTTCCTGTTCCAGGGCAATGGGCTCCATGCTGTGTTCATCCAGTGGTGTATCCGTTGTTCCTAATAATACTTTATTATGCCAGGGCACGGCAAAAAGTACGCGCCCGTCGTCTGTTTTAGGGATCATAATGGCGCTGCTGCTTTGCAGGAAAGATGCATCCAGCACTACATGCACACCCTGGCTGGGCCTTACCATGGGGCGGGCCCCCGGGTTATCCAGCTGCAATATTTCATCTACAAACACGCCGGTAGCGTTGATCACTATTTTAGCAGGAAAGTCATATACATCGCCGGTTTCCAGGTCTTTGGCCTGTACGCCGTTAAGGCGGTTGCTGCCATCTTTATGCAGGCCGGTTACTTTGAAATAGTTCAGCAGCACGGCTCCGTTCTCTGCTGCGGTTTGGGCAATGTTCACGGCCAGGCGCGCATCGTCAAACTGCCCGTCGTGGTATACAATGCCGCCTTTTAATCCCCGCTGCTGAATGTTGGGCAGCTTGCGCAGCGTTTCACTTTTACCAATATGGCGGGAGCGGCCCAGGCTCAGGCGGCCGGAAAGCAGGTCGTACACTTTTAAACCAATGGTATAAAAAGGGCCCTGCCACCAGGTATATTGCGGAATAATAAAGTCCTGGTTATGGGCCAGGTGCGGGGCATTGGCCAGCAGCAGGCCTCTTTCGTAAAGGGCTTCCCGTACCAGGGCCACATCGCCCTGGGCTAAGTATCGTACGCCGCCGTGTACCAGCTTGGTGCTGCGGCTGGAGGTGCCTTTGGCAAAATCAGCCTGTTCCAGCAATAAGGTTTTATAGCCGCGGGTAGCTGCATCCATGGCAGTACCTAAACCGGTAGCACCACCGCCAATGATCACCAGGTCCCACTGTTGTGCCGGCGCTTTTTTGATCTCTGCTATAGCGTCTGTTCTGTTCATTTTATAATGGACTTGCTTTTATGTGCTTTCAGTTTGTATCAAATTGAATGCAAAGTAAAACAAATCGAAACCAAAATATAAAATAATATGAAAAAGCAAAAATATTTTGTTTGAACGGAAATAACGGCTGTTCTGCCAGATAATTTCATTGATAATGAGCTATTTAATGAATAGGGTTATTTGGATGAATGTTTCTTATTGTTTTTATTTGTGTTTCATTTTCCCATATTAAATAATTATTACGAAATGAATTGAAACATAAAAAGCCGCATATTTGTGGGGTGAAGGGCATAGCGGGGTCTGCAAAAAATACCGTGGCAACAGCGCTGAAATGCTTTAATTTTAGGGGGTATGTCTATGATCAATATTGCTGAACGTCATAAGTTTATACTGGATAAGCTGTACGAAAAAGGTTATATCAGCGTGGTAGACCTGTGCAAAGAGCTGGATGTATCCGGCGTAACCATCCGTAAGGACCTGAAACTGCTGGAAGACAGGGCCCTGCTGTTCCGCTCCCATGGCGGGGCTATGGTGAACAATCCCTATACCAACGATAAGCCGGTAAATGAAAAGGAAAAGATCCGCCGCGATGAAAAGCAATACATAGGGCAGGCTGCTGCTGCATTAATAGACCCGAATGATGCGGTGATCATTGCTTCCGGCACCACGGTGCAGGCCCTGGCCCGCAATATTCATCCTAAAGGCCACCTTACAGTAATTACTGCTGCGCTGAATGTGGCGCTGGAACTGCTGCGCTTTCCGGAAATAGAAGTGATACAGCTGGGCGGCCTGCTGCGCAACAGCTCCTCATCCGTTACCGGCCCTTATGCAGAAAAGATCCTGGAAGATTTTTCCTGCAGTAAATTATTCCTGGGGGTAGATGGGATTGATACGGAATTTGGCCTTACCACTACCAATATCATGGAAGCGCACCTGAACCAGAAAATGATAGCCACTGCCCAGAAAACCATTGTGCTGGCAGATTCCAGCAAATTCGGAAAAAGGGGCTTTGGCCGTATTTGCGGGCTGGAAGAGGTGGATGAGATTATTACAGATAAAGGTGTATCCTCACACATATTAAAAACCATGGAAGATATGGGCATCAAAGTAACCCTTGTTTGATGTCGCAAAGCACCTCCATAATGTCGCGTTAACAGCCCATATAATTAGCTGCATAGGCCTAGCTTTACATCATTACTAACTAATAACCATTTATAATGGCAGCAGTGAGCCCTTACCTGACCTTTGACGGTAATTGTGAGGAGGCGTTTGACTTTTACCGGTCTGTGTTTGGAGGCCAGTTCTATCAGAAAACCCGCTTGAATGAAGTTGAAGATGAAACTTATTTGCCGGAGCACGAGGGACAGAAGATCATTTACATTTCCTTACCTATTGGTGCCCGTACCATGCTAATGGGCAGCGACCGGCCCGCAGACTTTGGCGACGGTATTACCGGTGAAAAATTTTCCATTGCCATCAGTGTTAACAGCAGGCCGGAGGCCTTTCGCCTGTTTTACCGGCTTTCCGCCGGGGGCCATGTTATATGCTCCCTTAAAGAAGTGGTTGAGGGCAGATGGTTTGGCATGCTGGCGGACCAGTTCGGGGTGCAGTGGCTGATCAATTATGAGGCTGGTGGTTGAGCGGAAAGCAGAAAGCAGAAAGCAGAAAGCAGAAAGTGTGCTTAGCTACTTATTGTCCATTATGCGTCTTCTCCATCTTGCATCTGTATTCTAATCAAACATCAAGTATCATACTTCCTGCTTCATCTCATCATTTTATCATATAAAACGCGGGCCTGCTTATATGCCGCTGCAGCGGCAGGGCGTTCGCTTGCGCGGATATTGTTCTGCTTCATTTTCCAGCACTGATCTACTGCTTTTCTGCACCAGGCAGCGCTTTGCGGTACACGTACGGGTTGGTGGCCGATGGTAACAAAAACGGGGTTGGTATGCGAGGTATATAGGATGCGTAACGCTATCCAGGCAGATTGATGCGGAGTATAATCAAACTGTATGTTCTTCCATTCCCCGTCTGCCGTGATCTGCGCGGTATCTACTGTAACGCCGTTCACCACCAGCTCAACACCCACCTGCCGGCTGCTGCCAATGCGTGCATGCTCAATATGCCAGTAGGGTGATTGCAAAGGACGGTCTGCTATGTGTTTGCCGGCAGCATTCTGCTGTGCAGGTAACAGCGCGGCCACCTTAGCGCTGATATGTAAAGCCTGCGGGCTTTGCAGGTTTAGCACGCTGCTGTCTGTACCTGCTTCCAGGCCATTTACCTTAAAGTCAATAATGTGTGAGCGCCCGTCAGATACATAGCTGCGGCCTTGTTTAAGGGCCTGTACATAACCATCATAGCTTAACGTGCCATTGGGTTTAAAGTAGCTGCGGGCAATGCCTACGCGCTCATCAAAGATGCAGGGAAAGTCTGTTTCGCCGCTCAGTCTTGTACGGAAGCCGCAGTTCAGGGTATGGTACCACATGTTCAGCTCCCAGGGCACCGGCGTATCTCCGGCGCTGTAAAGGTCTACCAGGCCCTGTGTTACGGTTACCACGTATTCATTGGCCCCTATGCCATCCATTTTAGGCAGCACATAATTAGGCAGCTCCTGCGTTGGCTGTGTAGGTTCCAGCCCCCAGCCGGAATGTGCATAGCCGGTAACTGCGTCCTGTTTATGCGCCCATTGTAGTATAGGGGCGGTCCAGCTGGGCCAGTCTTCAATAATATGGGTACCGGGGTAATCATCTTCCTTTAACCGTAACAGCACCAGGTGGCCGCAGTGGGAGGAGGGGAAGCCGGATACCTCTACATCATACCGCATAATATTGGCATCAGTGGAAAGTGTATCTGTTTGGCCGGTAAAATATTGTTTCTGGTGGTACCAGCCCGGACCCCAGGCCAGTACTGCGGCTACGTTCAGATCTTCGCCCACTACCTGCCGCCACATATCAATGGGCGCTACGCCCTCTGCAGGGCTTTCATAATGGCTGCAGCCGGCTGCATGCACATGATGGTCGGCGCTGTACCATCCCAGCTTAGCCATATTGATCCAGCGCTGCAGCTTAAAGGATGTGGTAATGGAATCTTTACCCGATGGTATGATCAATTCTTTGGTCTGGCTTTTATATTCAGGCCCGCGGGTGAATGTAACATGGTAGCGGCCAGGGGCCAGCATAATATGCTCACCGCTGCTGCGGTACACCTGTGGCTGGAAAAAGAAATCCGGGTACTCGTCATAAGCGGCTACCCGCCGGGAGGGCAGGGGATAGAGGCCAATGAGCGCCTGGGAAGGTTCCTGGTATTCATTCTGCGCCAGGCTTAAACGGTAGTTCTCGTCCATATCATAGGGCACACGGTTAATACCATCTGTAATGGTAAAGGATGCCATGGCCGGGCTGCCATCTTCATCCTGCACCTGCAGCACCACTTTTACAGCCGGACGTATATTAAACAGCACAGGTATGCTGTTACGGAAACCAATATCCTGTGTACCCTGCCCAATATGAAAGCCCAGGTCGGCCTCCCGGGGGCCGGCCTCTTTGCTGTACACCTGCACTACAGCGTATTCCAGCGGAAAGCCGGATAGGTTGGGCAGCAGGGGCGGATTGCGGTATAGCTGTAGTTCCAAAAAACGGTTTTGCACCTGGCCGGCGCTCAGCTTGTGAGCCTCCGGCACCGGGCGGTCTGTAAATGTGGCCATGTATAAGGCCGGCAAAGCATTGGCGCTGGCTGGTTCCAGCCGGGCAGTAACGCCGGCCTGGTTATGCACTTTTACCAGGAAGCTGGTCCACCCGCCTTGTGTAAGCACTGCTTTGGCCTGGCCCCGGCTCACTTTTACCCGCGCTTCGGGGTTAATATCCACCATGGCCAGGCAATAAGGGTCTAATATTTTTTGTACCTCTATGGCGGTAGCCGGTGTAAGCGCTTTTTGCTGTAAAGCATGCAGCTGCTGTGCTGCTGCCGGCGGCAGGGCGCTGCCCAGAAAAGCCAGGGCCTCCTGCAGGCGCACAGCCTGCGCCAGTAATGGCTGCGGTGCAACATCTTCAACAATATCTGCTGGCGGTGCTGCTTGTTGGGCAAATAAGCAAAGGGGCAGGCAGCTGGCTATGAGGAGGAGAACTTTCATAATGGAAGTGGTTACGCTTACCAAAAATGGCGAAAAAAGGCCGTAAAGTCAAGATGGAGCGGGCAGCTAAATAATTGGTTACGTTACAATTATATTTCTTTCATCATATTAATATTGGCAATCAAGCTGTCTTTAGCTACTTTTGTGCATTGCAAAAAACAAACTGTCAAATCTTCTCATACCGTCACACATGTACGATATCTGTTGCGTAGGCCATATCACCTTAGATAAAGTAGTTACCACCAAGTCCGTAGTGCATATGTCCGGCGGCACTTCCTTTTACTTTTCCAATGCCATCCGTAATATGGATGTTAAATACACCCTGGTTACCGGGCTGGCGGAAAGTGAAATGCATGTGGTAGAGGAACTGCGGGCTAAAGGCATTGAAGTGTTTGTAACGCCCAGCGCACATACGGTATATTTTGAGAATATTTATCCTGAGAACCAGGATCACCGCACCCAGCGCGTGTTACAGAAAGCAGATCCGTTTACGGTAGAACAGCTTTCTGCCGTGCATGCCAGGTATTATCACCTGGGGCCTTTACTGGCCGATGATATGCCGGTAGCGCTGATAAAAGCCCTTTCTGAAAGAGGTAAAATATCCCTGGATGCACAGGGCTACCTGCGTAAGGTAGAGAACAGGAATGTAATACCCATTGACTGGCCGGCAAAAAAAGAAGCTTTACAGTACATAGATATTTTAAAGGCCAATGAGCATGAAATGGAAGTGCTCACCGGCCATAAAACCGTGCCTGAAGCCGCCCGTGTACTTGCCGGCTGGGGTGTAAAGGAAGTAGTGATAACTCTGGGCAGCATGGGTTCTGTGATATATCATAACAACACGTTTTACCATATTCCCGCATACAGCCCTACCACGGTAATAGATGCTACCGGTTGCGGGGATACCTACATGGCAGGTTATTTATACCAGCGCAGCAAAGGCGCCGGTTTTAAGGAAGCAGGCGAGTTTGCCGCTGCTATGGCTACTTTAAAAATTGAATCCTCCGGCCCCTTTACCGGTACCCCGGAAGATGTGGAAGCCCTGCTGGCCAACAGCCAGGAGCGCGTAATTGCCGCCCGCTAATATTCCCTTTTACAGCATCTTTTACAGCAGTTTTGCCATGCAACCTTTGGGGCGGGGAACCGTCTTTTTAATAAAGCTTGTTATGCCACGCATACTGCATATGTACCAGAACTCCATACTGGAAGTGGCTAAATAGCCGGGATCTCCCCCTTCATAAGTCGTAGTTACACCCCGTCCCTTGTACGGACAGTGCGTATTTTTGGCAAACCAAAAATGAACATCCATGCAAAATATCACCATCACCCAAACAGATAAGCTGCTGGAATTAAAGGAAGGCTGTATGGAGGAAGTAAAGTTCCTGAACGCCCGTGTGAACAAGCTGCTGTTTAATGATGTAGGCCTGCCCGGCGCTAAGATCGTCAATGCCAATTTAAGCGACCTGGAAATTGAAGGCGCACAATTAGGCGGCGCCTATATACACAATATAGGCATGCCGCCCAAAGGCCATCCTTTCTATGACCCTGCTGCCAAACAACGCCCCCTGAAGTTTGAGGACTGTTACCTGGCCGGCAGCGAGATCATTAACTGCAACCTGCAGGATGTGCAGCTACGCGACTGTGATACGCAGGGCATGACCATCAACGGCATACCTGTGCAGGAGCTGCTGGCTGCTTACGAAAAACAGAAAGCCTAGATCACCGGCGGCAGTTTGGATAATATCTTACGGTCAATGTAAAACGTGCCAAAGGGTATGATGCAGGCCAGCAGCACTTTCCAGGTAGTGGTGCGGAACTCCCATTTGTAGGCAATGCCCACGCTGAGCGTATTAAGCACAAAGAACAGGAACAGCAGCCCGTGAATGGGCCCCATGGTTTTTACCAGGGCAGGATTGCCGTACGCATACTTCAGCGGTACGCCTATAAATACCAATACCAGCAGAGAGATACCTTCCAGGAAAGCAATAATGCGCAGCCTTCCGAGTTTTGTTCTTAACAGCATAATTAAAATGTTCTGAGATAAGGCCGCTGCGCTAATGGCGAAAACGGCCAGGGTATAGCAATAAAAATAATCAGCAGGGCCAGCGCAAACCATAAGGTCATGGTTTGGAACTTAGCCGCAGGTGTATCTTTCCGTTTAGCTACAGAGGAGCCGATGGTAATGCAAACAACCGCCAGTGTCATAAGGATGATATGGATTAGCCCAAAGAACAGGAATTCAAAATGCTGGATAGCCTCATGGTAATGCGATCTGAAATAGGCTATAAACGGGCTGTTGAAGTACAGCACATAGCCAATGGCCAGCTGTATATGCGCTACAGTAGCCGTTGCATGACGTATGGAATTATCTGTCGCGGTAAAGGACGTTTTACCGGCCCAGCCTTTTATGCTTCTCAGCAGGGCATATACTAAGCTCCCCAGCACCAGCCAGCGTACAACAGAATGAAAGAATAACAGGTACGGATACATGCACAATATTTATGCAGCAAAGTTCCTGTTTAGCGCCGCCTGCTGTTAGGACGAATGCTGTTAATTACAGGACTTTTCAATCACCCTGCGGAACTGCGTGGGCGTGCAGCCTTCATACTTCTTAAACAGGCGGGTAAAGTAAGAGGGATCATCCAGCCCTACGGCGGTAGCTACTTCCTGCACACTCATTTCACTTTGGTTAAACAACACTTTTGCCTCCAGGATAATAGCCTCATCTATCCATTTGGTGGGGCTTTGCCCCGTAATGGCCTTTACGGTTTTATTAAGGTGGTTGGGGCTAATGTGCAGCAGCGCGGCATAATCCGTAACCCGGTGTGTATGGCGGATGTGGGTAAAGATCAGCTCTTTGAACTTCCGGGTAATATGCAGGGCGGCCCCGGGCAACTCGTTATTCACCGGCTGGTAGGCGCGGTTCACCTCGCACAGCAGGGTGGTTAAATAAGTTTGAATAATGTCCGGGTGCTGCAGGCCGTGCTGGATATAGTCCAGCAGCAGGCGCTCAAAAAGCTGCAGCACAAATTGAACGGTGACTGCAGGCAGCTGTATCAAAGGATTACCCCATACTTTCAGAAATTCAAAAGCCTGTAGCACAGCGGTTTTACCATAAGGGCCGGTAAGCGTGTCGTTATGGAAGTTGCAAAGGAAACCGGTATTTACATCGCCGGGCTGAAAGGAAAATACCTGCCCGGCAGGTACAAACAATATTTCATTGGGATGCAGGGTATATTCCCGGCTGCCTATTTTCATAACCGCTTCACCGGAGGTAAGGAATAAGCAGCTGTGTGTAGTAGCGCGGCTGGCAGCTACAGGGCGCTGCACCAGCCGGTACATTTCTTCTATCTTCACAATAAAGAACTTATCGATGCCGGGCTGCAGCATTTTGTCCAGCTCCTGTTTAGGCTGCATATAGGCGGCTGTAAATGCCGGCGGATCATATACTTTAATAGACTTTGTCATAGTACTGTAGGAATACTAAAACTGATGACGATTGAGCAGGATGGTTTATTTTAGTACTACCATAAAAAAAAGTTCCGCAGAAGTTACCTCCTGCGGAACTCTTGCATGATCTTACCTAGTATTTTACAATCTTTTTACTAAGCACCTGCTTTCCAATTGTTACATTGATAATATAAACGCCCGCCGGCAATGCAGATAAATTAAACTGCTGGCCGCTAAAGATGCGCTGTGCCGGAGCAACTGCTGTACCGGAAGCTGTATAGATCCGTAGATAGAGTCTCTCTTCTTTTGCATGAGCAACTTTTACGGTCATCATATTGGTAACCGGATTAGGATCCACTGTAAGCGCCACATCCGTTGCAGCTATTTTAGCAGCAGCAGCTGCTGCCGTGAAACTCCACTGGCCATTCACCTGCCCTACATTCGACCACTGATGTACCAACCCTCCACCGGAAACACCATTCACCTGGAGTACTTTCGCACTATGCTTTGCTATGATCTTGTAATATCCATCGCCGGTAGCAACGA
Source organism: Chitinophaga rupis (assembly GCF_900109685.1). GTDB lineage: Bacteria > Bacteroidota > Bacteroidia > Chitinophagales > Chitinophagaceae > Chitinophaga > Chitinophaga rupis. The sequence goes on from NZ_FOBB01000009.1 coordinate 33,021, forward strand.
TGATAAAGTTCTGATGATACTCAGCAGGGTCATGATAGGGGTACTGGATCACATTGGCCCCATTTGCAAGGGAAACGCCCTGAACATCCAGAGATTTACCGCTATGTTTTGCAATCATCTTATAGTTACCGTCTCCCAGATGCGTAAGAATAAACTGCTGGTTGGCGTTCCCGTTATATTCTGAATGAATTATACTGGTATTGTCAGCTGTGGATGCGCCGCTTACATCCATCATTAAACCGCTTGCCCGGTTGCGTATAAAATAGGTGCCGGATAAATTAGTAACCCCATTAGTAAGCACCCGAATGGAAGTGGTTTTATCATGCAGCGGCGACCAGGTAATACAATTGTTATTAGCGGTTAAAGTCTCCGTTTGACCTGTGAAATTATCATCCGCATACAGGATCACTTTATAACCTTCAGCAATTGCCAGGGAAGAGATGGCGTCGTCACTGATGCCCTTTGCCTGCATTTGTGCAAGGGTGTAATTGCCTACTCCCAGGCTAACTGCAGTGCCGCTGTAATTACAATCCATATAAGCGATCACCGGGTCCGTTGTGCTGAATGGTAAAGCCGTGAACTCCCAGCTTCCCGCTGCAACTTTAAACTGTACATACTTACCATCTTCCTGGTAAAAAGTAATACCACTGACACCGCCTAAGAAAGTGCCATTCTTCCAGATGGTAGTATTGCCTGCTTTAATTTCTGAAGTAAGGGTGGAAAGCACTTCTTTGGGAATACCCACAATCGCAGTAGTGCCCGCAGGAGAGGTGAGCGTTTGCGTAAAAGAAGCACTACCTGCAGAGAACCCGGCCGCAATATTCCCTTTCACAGTAGGGATCACGCCGGAAAACTGCGTAACACCGCCCGGCTGTGGTAAAAATGTAAATTCTGCAAATGCTGCCTTTGTGGGCCGCACACCTAACATATAAGCACCCATCAGGTATAAGGGTCCTGCGGACCATGCATGGTTATTACTGCTGTAGCCCGCATTGCTGTTGCTCTCTGTAAAATCTTCCCAGAGGGTGGATGACCAGCTATTGATCATGCCATTATACCTGTTTTTCATTCTTGTAACAGCAGCATTGCCATCCAGCATAAACAATGCCTGTTCAATGTACATTTCCTGGTAGGGGCCTGCATCATTCCTGTTCTTCAGCACACTGAGAATGCCTGCTTTCTGCGTATCGTCCGCAACACCGGAAAGCAATGCCCAGGCGTTACTCCTGTCATCAATTGTGGCCGACTGATTACTGAATACATAGGCACGGGAAGCGCTATTCCAGAAATAGGCATTGAAGTGAGTCTTTACCTGCGTCAGCAAGCCCTGATAATAAGTAGCATCAGCAGCCTGCCCCAGCAGGTTGGCAGTATTAATGGCTGTTTCAAGTACGGAAATGTAAAGTGCATTAAAGATGGTATTGGCGCTTCCGGTATTGAGCGCTCCTAAATTAGATCCCCAGTCGATCCAGTTCCACGATCCATCATTCTGTAAAATGAGCATGCCATCTGCGTTACAACTGGCTGCACAGAACTGAACGTATTTTTTTATCTGCGGATAGAGCTCCTGTAGTAAGGCTTTGTCTCCGCTGTACATATAATATTTCCATAGCATGGCTACGGCAGCAAGGTTTTGATCCGGCAGGTGGAAGCTGGTGCCGGGCGCTGTTGTATAGAGGGAGCCATTTCCCTTTTGTGTATACATCAGCTCGCGGAAAGCTTTGCGGGTTAGCTTATTTACGCTGGTATCATACAGGTAGCATGAATAAAGGATCTGCTCAGATACATCTCCCCACCACTGCCCGCGCTCACGGTCCGGACAGTCATAATACTGATCGCGCATACATACCCTGGAAGTATTTTTCGACTTCGTCCATAGGGTGTTCAACGATGCATCGGAAGAAGTGAACTGGCCTATGATATCCGCATTGTAGCTTGTTTCTCTATACTTCAAACCAAGGATCTGCACTGTTCCGGTAACATTTGTAAACTCATAGGTAACGGTATGATCACTGGAATTTTGCCAGGCAAAACATTCAAATTCCTGGTCGCCGGCTTTCGTAATGTACTCCTGCCAGTAGTGCCTGTTCACAATAATTTTGATCTTCACGCCTGCAGGTGCATTTACATGCAGGTATGGACGTAGCTGAATATTAGTACCTACTGTTCCGGTAATAGAGGTATTGGCTGTAATAGCAGCAGGTATTGCGTTCTGATAATTGCTAAGCGCATACTCTTTCCAGAAGGGAATGCCGCGTGGCACAAGCTTGTTCCATGGCGCAATGGGAGGGAGCCCCTTTTTCACAGCAGCGGTCCAGGATGCATCATTATAGGCCGCTGTAGTCCAGCCGCTCAGCTCATTAGCGGCATTATAGGAAACAGGGAATGCGATCCACTTATAATCCTGCCCGTTCAGAATGAGCTGCGTGGTAGCGCCAAAGGAGGGATGCACTTTATACTTCCAGGTATCATCAGACACCAGCACAGAGCCTGCATCAAATAATAAGCCGCCATTGCCCACAGCGCGCTGCGTGTAACCATTCTGCCCGCCTTTATACCATACCAGTACTGCAATGGTGTTCTCGCCGGCCTGCAGGTACGGCGCTAGGTCTATTTCATCATAATAGGTGTTCACCAGGTCCGGGCGGAGATCCAGTCCGCCGTCTTTCACTACCAGCTGGTTATTTACATACAGCCAGTACTTGTTCTCCGCTGCAATTTTAGTGATGGCAGCAGCCGGCTTCGTGGATAAGGTGATCTTTTTACGGAAAGCGATCCAGGTATTGGCAGGTCCTGCGGCAGAAGACCAGATCCAGTTAGCCGTTCCCGTGGAAGGGGGAATAAGGCTCACGATAAAAGAGGTTACCTGGTCATTCCATTCAGTACCGATCCAGGTTGAGGATGCTGTGGCCGTAAAACTTTTACCGGTAAAATTGTCATCTGCATAAAAAGTTACCTGGTACCCGGAAGGTACGGTAAAGGAAGAAACCGCGTCATCCGGGAACCCGGCTGCATTCATATCAGCAAGCCTGTAATTACCAACGGGGAACGACACGGCAGTTCCGCCATAATTGATGTCGGTGTAAAGTACTGCCTGGGCACTGGTAAGGTGGATCCCGGACAACATACAGATCAGCAGGAACAAGTAATTCCTTACAAGTGAAAGTGTTGTGTGTTTCATGGGTTTGAAAATTGAGGGTTTGATGGTATGGGAAAAGAGATATGGACTGCAACGTGGATTACAGCTTTACAGGTTAAAATTTGATTGCCTCAGAAATTTAAAAAGAATAAATGGATCAACTGTCCCTTGGTGTCTAATTCATAACTTTATGTCTTTGACCCAGGAACGTTTATATAACCCATTGAGGACCTTATAGTAATTTTTTTATGCTGGATAATACTGTGCTGCTGGAAAGTTTAACACAACATGACCGTTTATCCATACGGGTAACGGCCAACTGCCATATACAGCTGCCGCCGGGCGTGCTGCAAAAGCTGCTAACGCCGCACAGAAGCCGCCTGTACACCTTTATTCTGCTGCTGCAGGGTGGGGTTGTACATGCTATCGACCTGCAGGCGCACACCTTGCAGGCCGGTCAGCTGCTGTTTGTATTACCACACCAGCTGCATCATATTTCGCCGCGCAAGGAGCCGGTGCAATCCTTTAACCTTACGGTAGATGAGCGCTGTTTATCGCTGCTGCCCAAAACATTCCTGCTGTTGTTAAACCCGTTAAACAATCCTGTGCTTACGTTTGATGCGCCTTCGCTTGAACGGGTAAGGGCGCTTTTTCAAACCTTACAGCAGCTGTTAGCCAACCGGCAGGCTAATATGGATCTGGTGCTGGCGCATTTAAATACCCTGCTTACAGAATTTAACCACACTTATTTTACAAATAATGAGCGTCAGGAGCAGGAGGGCAATCTCTCCAAATTCATTGACTTTAAACGTATGGTGGAAGAGGAGTTTATGGAACAACCGGCTGTACAAACGCTGGCGGCCCGGCTATCCTTAACCACAAATGGTTTGTACAATATTGTAAAACAATATGCCGGTGTATCCCCCAAAGAATTTATGACCAACCGGCTTATTATTGAAGCGCAGCGCAGGCTGTATTATGGTGAAACCACCGCCAAAGCGCTGGCCTATGAGCTGGGCTTTAATGACCCCGGTTATTTTTCCCGCCTGTTTAAAAAGAGCACCAGTAAAAGCATTACCCAGTTTGTAAAAGAGATGCAGGAAATGTCTATGATTTAAGGTGATTTGTCCCACCCTTTCCCTGGCGCCTGTACGAACTTTGCCCCGGACTAAATTATTACGCCATGAAAAAAGCATTGATCACCGGGGCCAATAAGGGCATTGGATTTGAAACCGCTAAGTACTTATTACAACAAGGTCATTACGTATACCTGGGCTGCCGCAACCCGGCACTGGGCGCGGCCGCAGTAGCACAGCTGCAGACGGCCGGGCTAACTGCCTGTGAATGCATAACACTGGATGTTACAGACGCAGCTTCCGTAGAACAAGCTGTTATCGCTTTGAAGGATAAAACTACGGTGCTGGATGTACTGATCAACAATGCTGGTATACTAGGGCAAATGCCGGCGCCTGAAGGGGAAGCGGGCATCATAAATGCACAGCAGGTATTTAATACAAACTACTTTGGCGTGATACGCGTTACCAGTGCTTTGCTGCCTCTGCTGCAGCAGGCTGCGCAACCCAGGATCGTGAATGTAAGCAGCGAAACAGCTTCCCTTACCCTTCACCAGCAACCGGCCTGGGAGTATTATGGATTTAAGGATGCGGCTTATGTACCTTCCAAAACAGCGCTGAACTTTTATACCATTGCATTGGCCTTTCAGCTAAAGGATACTGCATTTAAGGTGAACAGTGTGTGCCCGGGTTTTACAGCTACAGATCTTAACAACCATACCGGTGTTAATAAAGCATCAGATTCCGCTAAGATAATAGCACATTATGCTATGCTGGAAGCAGATGGACCCAGCGGACAATTTTTTAATGCAGCTGGTAGTATACCCTGGTAGTTATGGCTGTAATCCGCTGCTGTATTGTAGTGTAGCGTCCCGGAACATATACGTTCCGGGACGTTTTTATGTTAGTCCTGAATAAAATAATAGCATAATCCATCAATATAAAAGGTTTGTCTATTTCCAGAACCCGTGGTTCCCGATACTTTTATTGTACGTAATGAATAACAATCTGGCGAATGCAAACTTTAGGGGGTCATCAACCATAATATCAATAGCATAAGGACATCCGGCGTTATGAAGTACCTTTCTGCGAGTGCACAGCTCCGGGGCAGGACTTCCATGTTTTGAAAATAAAACTTACAAAAATGCACTCTTTACCTAAGCGCACTTCAGGGTACGCGTATTATTCCAATTATCTCCGTACCATTACAAAAGGCAGACTGGTGGCTTTGCTCACCATTTGTTTGCTGCACTTTTCTACGGTTACACAGGCGCAAACCATTACCGTACAGGGTAAAATAACCGGCGGCGGTAACCCGCTGCCCGGCGCGGTGGTACGCGTACAGGGCGGTACAACCGGCGCTACTACTGATGCAGGCGGTTTGTATAAGCTGAATGTAAGCGGGGATGCCACGCTCATTTTCTCTATGTTCGGCTATAAACCGCAAACGGTGCCGGTAGGGGGCCGCACGGTGATTGATATGGCATTGGAGGTAGATCCTAAATCACTGGAAGAGGTAGTGGTGGTAGGTTACGGTACACAAAAGAAAGTGAACCTTACCGGCGCAGTAGCCACCGTGAATGGCGCTGAGCTGCTGAAACGCCCTATTACCAACCCCTCTGCCATGCTGCAGGGCACTATGCCCGGTGTGCAGGTAGTGCAGGGCACCGGCGAGCCGGGTAATGAAAATGCGTATATCCGTATCCGCGGTAACGGTACCTTCAGCGGTGCAGGCGTAGATCCGCTGGTATTGATAGATGGGGTAGAGGGTAAGCTCTCTGACCTGAACCCGAATAACATACAGAACGTATCAGTGCTGAAAGATGCGGCATCCGCCTCCATTTATGGTGCGCGTGCAGCCAATGGCGTTATACTGGTAACCACCAAACAGGGTGTGGAAGGCAAAATGCGGGTGCAGTATGATTTTAACTACGGCATTTACAAACCCACCAAGCTGTTTGACCTGATCACCAACTCTGCGGAGTATATGGAGCTGTTTAATGAAGCGCGTATTAATTCCGGGCTTAACTCTGGCTTATACACGCAGGAAATGATAGATACCTATAAAAATGCCACCGACCATAACTTATACCCGAACACGGATTGGTTAAGCCTTATTTTCCAGACCGCGCCGGTGCAAACGCATAACCTGGGTTTCAGCGGCGGCCGCAATGGTACAGTGTATGATGCGTCTATCGGATATGTGAACCAGGATGGTATCATGAAAGGATTTAACTATAAAAAATATAACGCGCGTTTAAATATATCTTCTAAGGTAAATGAGCGCATCCGTTTTGGCGCTAACATCGCTTTAAAATATGGCCACCGGGAAGCGCCGGTATTTGGTTCGGAAGATATGTTCCTTTCCGCTATGGCGCAGGCGCCTACTTACGGCCCTTACCTCTCTGATGGTAGCGGGCATTATACCTACAAAGCATACGACCTGGAATATAATAATAAGAACCCCGTGGCGCTGCTGGATGGTAAGATCAATCACAACACAGACGATTATGCTGTAATGGCGCAGGGCTGGATAGAAGTGTCACTGCTGAAAAATTTAACCTGGTATACCAAAGCAGCGGTGAATGCGAATTTTGATAAATACCACGATTTTCGTCCGCCGCTGCAGCTGTACAACTTCCGCACTAACCAGTTCATGGCTACGCTGGATCTGGGCGGTGGCCTGGAAGTGCAGGACCAGCAGAATATTTACACCAACCTGTACTCTTACCTGAGCTACGACCGCACTTTTGGCGCACATAACTTTAAGCTGCAGGGCGGTTACAGCGCTGAGCAAAGCACCTATCAATATCTGAAAGCAAGCCGCAAACAATTCTCTACAGATAAGCTCACAGAGCTGGATGCCGGCAGTCCGGCCATACAGTATGCCAATGGCACACAAAATGGATGGGGCCTGCTCTCTTTCTTTGGCCGCTTTGATTATAACTACAAAGAGAAATATTTGTTTGAGGCCAACATGCGTTATGACGGATCATCCAAACTTACGCCCGGTTCCCGCTGGGGCGTGTTCCCATCCTTTTCCGGAGGCTGGCGCTTAACGGAAGAAGAGTTTATAAAAGACCTGGACCTTGGCTGGCTCAATAACTTTAAGCTGCGTGGTTCCTGGGGCAAGCTGGGTAACCAGAACATTGGTAACTACCCTTACCAGTCCATCCTGAACTTTACCGGCAATTATTCATTTGACGATGCCTCCCTTACTTCCGGCGCAGCACAGCTGAACCTGGCCAACCCGGCTATTAAATGGGAAACCACTACTATTACCGATGTGGGTTTGGATATGACCTTAATACAGGGTTTGAACGTAACGGCCGACTGGTATAAGAAACGTACTACGGATATTTTACGTCCTTCCCAAGTAACCGGGGTAGTGGGTTTAAATGCACCTACCATTAACGATGGTACAATGGATAATACCGGGGTGGAACTAGGCATTTCCTACAACCATCTTATAAAAGACGGTGCATTAAAAGGCCTGAACTATACCATTGGCGGCAACTTTGAGCACTATAAGAATAAGCTGGTGCGTTACGGCCAGCGCGATATTAACAGCAGCGGCTATCGCATACGCGATGAAGGTTTGGAGTATGATGCATATTATACGCTGGACTGGATCGGCATTTTCCAGTCAGATGATGAAGTGAAAAATTCTCCCAAACAATTTGGCGATGATACCCAGCCCGGTGATCTGAAGTACCGGGATGTGAATGGTGATGGCGTGATCAATAATGACGACCGCACTTATATAAAGGGCAATTATCCTAACATCAACTACTCTTTTAACCTGGCATTGCAATACAAAGGTTTCGATTTTTCTGCTATGGCACAGGGCGTAGAAGGCACCAAATTCTTTGTAAGCGAGTGGGGTACCATTCCCTTTGTACAGGGCGCGCCGCCCACGACCGATTGGCGTAACCGCTGGACACCGGAACACCCATCCACCACTATGCCGCGCATTTACTGGGGCTGGGGTGCACCGGAAAAAATACGCCGTGCTTCCTCTTATTACCTGCAGGATGCTTCTTACTTCCGCCTGAAGAACCTTACCATTGGTTACACCATTCCGGCTAATATTACCAGCCGCATAGGTATTGATAATGTGCGGGTATATTTCTCCGGCGACAACCTGCTTACTGCCACTAAGTACCGTGGCCTTGATCCGGAACGTGCGGGCAGTGGCAACTTTGTACAGTATCCGCAGAATAAGATCTATTCTTTTGGTTTAAATGTTAAGTTCTAAGGTTATGAAAAAATACACCATCTATATATGCCTGTTGTTGTCGTTAATGGGTACGGCCTGTAAAAAATACCTGGACCAGAACCCGAAGGATGCGCTGGCATCCGGTGATTTCTGGCAAAAGAAAAGCGATTTTGACCAGGCGCTGGCAGCAGCTTACTCCTCGCTGCAGGCCGCTGAGTTTGCGGTTGAACTGCCCGTGTGGGATTGTTTTACAGACAATGGTTATGCGCAGCACAACTCCGGCTCTGCTAAAGAAATTGTATCCGGCAGCATTAGCTCCACTACCGGCGGCTATATACCGCAGCTGTATAAGGATGCCTATGCAGGCATTGCCCGCATCAACATTTTTTTGATGCAGCTGGCAAAATATACCGGCCCTGATTTCCCGGATGCCGACAAGAAAAAGTATGAGGCAGAAGCCCGTTTTTTGCGTGCCTATTTTTACTTTCAGCTGTATAATATTTATGGCGATGTGCCGGTGGTGCTGGAACCATTGTCACTGGAAACACAGAACCAGGCTAAGGTTGCTGCCCCGGATGTGTTAAAGCAGGTGTTGGCCGATGCAGACTTTGCCATTGCCAACCTGAATGCAGCGCCTTATTACCAGAATGGCGGCCATGCCTGTGTATCATCGGCCCAGGCGCTGAAAGCACGTACGCTTATTTTTGCAGCTTACGGCGCCAATGGTACGCCTGATGCGGCTTTGCTAACACAGGTAAGGGACCTTACCCTGCAGATCCAGGCGCAATACAAGCTGAGCGCTAATTTTGAAGATGTGTTCCGCGATGCCAGCCAAAAGGGCAATACAGAGATCATTTTCTCTATCAACTTCCTGGCGCCTAACAATACCGCCCCCTGGGATATGTATTATGGCGACTGGCTGGTCGCCAGCCCGCTGCAGAACTTTGTGAATGATTTTGAGTGTACGGATGGTTTACCCTACGGTACCTCACCACTTACCAATCCTGCTGCGCCCTTTGAGAACCGCGATCCGCGTTTAAAGAAAACCGTGTTCGTGGACCATCCGGATTTTGGCGGCGGTAAAATTCATACGCCTTCCAACAGCCGGCCCACGGGTTATGGGGTTATGAAATTCCTGGTACCGGAAAATATTCCGTATGGATTTTCTACCTTAAGCCAGCAGAATGCAGTGGTGTTCCGCTTAGCTGAAATTTTGCTCATGTATGCGGAAGCGCAGAATGAGCTGACAGGACCTGATGCCACGGTGTATAAAGCCATGACCGACCTGCGTGCGCGGGTAGGCATGCCGCCGTACCCTGCTGGTTTAACCAAAGACCAGATGCGCCAACGGATACGCCATGAAAGAAGGATAGAGCTGGCATTTGAAGGCCTGCGCTATTTTGACCTGCGCCGCTGGCATACGGCTAATACGGTGCTGAATGCTGTGAAGGATGGTATTAACCCTTATCACTATGAGGATAAGTTTTACCACTGGCCTTTGCCGCAGCCGGAGATTGATAAGAGCGGGGGCGTGCTGGTGCAGAACCCGGAGTATAAATAGAATTGCCGTCATTGCGAGGGGCCGGGAGGCTACAGCGGAAAGGCGCCGAAGCAATCTCCAGCCATTCGGGGGATTGCTTCGGCGCACCTACGCACTATTCTCTCGCTTCGTGCCTCGCAATGATGTGCGGATAATCACATAAAATTATACGTGTAAAAGTTGAATGCAGTTGAACGCTGCATTTAACTTTTACATTTGGCATTTTAAAAAAACAAAGTTCCACTATAATGATCCGACAACTTTTTACCGCTGTAATAGCTTGTGTATGCTTACCTATTGCGTTATTAGCCCAGCAGCAGCCATTGCGCCTATGGTACACTCAGCCTGCTGTAGCCTGGGAAGAAACCATCCCCTTAGGCAACGGCCGTTTGGGTATGATGCCGGATGGCAATGTGCGCAAGGAAAAGATTGTGCTGAATGATATTACGCTGTGGTCCGGCGCGCCGCAGGATGCTAATAATTATGAAGCATACAAACTGCTGCCGCAGATCCGGCAGCTGCTGGCAGAAAATAAGAATGATGAAGCACAGGCGCTGATGGATAAATCATTTGTATGCACCGGAAAAGGCTCTGCAGGCCTGCCCTGGGGCTGTTTCCAGGTGTTGGGCACCTTAATGCTGGAATATGATCATAAAACGGCGGATACTACCGCTGCCCATTACGAAAGAGAGCTGTCTTTAAACAACGCTGTAGCCGCTACCAGCTATACATTAAACGGTGTTACCTATAAAAGAGAATACTTTACCAGCTTTGGGGATGATGTGGGCATCATACGCCTTACGGCCAGCAAACCCGGGCAGCTAAATTTTCGTGTATCCATCGATCGCCCCGAAAATTTTGCGGTAAGAACGGAAGGTAAGGAGCTGCAAATGAGCGGTCAGCTACCCAGCGGTACGGATACCCCTGGCATGCGTTACATAGCGCGTGTACAGGCAAAGCTGAATGACGGTACATTAATCACGGAAGACAAGACCCTGGTAGTAAAGAATGCCACGGAAGTAACGCTGATCCTTTCCATGGGCACGGATTTCCGCAATCCCGGTTTTATGGCAAAAACAAAGCAGCTGATGGCCGCTGCAATGCAAAAGCCTTACACCACGCAAAAGCAACAGCATATTACCAACTATCAGAAATTATTTAACCGCGTGCAAATGCAGCTGGGCGCTACGCATGCGGAGCAGCTGCCTACGGATGAACGTTTGGCCGGCTTTCATGCCAATCCTACATCAGACGATGCGCTGCCGGTATTATTTTTCCAGTTTGGCCGCTACCTGAGTATCAGCAGCACCCGCGTAGGCTTGCTGCCGCCCAACTTACAGGGCCTGTGGGCCAACCAGGTGCAAACACCCTGGAATGGCGATTACCACCTGGATGTAAATGTGCAGATGAATCATTGGCCGGTACAGGTAAGCAACCTGCCGGACCTTGACCTGCCGCTGGCGGAGCTGATAAAGGGTTTAGTGAAGCCCGGTGAAAGAACGGCCAAAGCCTATTATAATGCAGAGGGCTGGGTAGCGCATGTGATCACTAACGTATGGGGCTTTACGGAACCCGGCGAAAGCGCCTCCTGGGGCGCTACCAAATCCGGCTCAGGCTGGGTATGCAATAACCTGTGGGAGCATTATGCCTTTACCAACGATAAAAAATACCTGCAGGATATTTACCCGGTGCTGAAAGGCGCCGCGTTGTTCTACAGCAGCCAGCTGGTAACAGATCCTAAGAGCGGTTACCAGGTGCTGTCGCCCTCATCTTCCCCCGAAAATAGTTTTGTAATGCCCAATGGCAAACATGCCGCCATCTGCGTAGGTGCTACTATTGATAACCAGATCGTACATGAACTATTTACCAACGTTATAACGGCAACGAACGTACTGGGAATTGATGCAGCGCTGCGCACCAGGCTGGAAGCGCAGCTGAAAAAGGCGGCGCCCATAGGCCGTGTAGGCAGCGATGGCCGCCTCATGGAGTGGATGGAGGAATACCCGGAATCAGAGCCGCATCACCGGCACCTGTCGCATTTATATGGGCTGTTCCCCGCGCCGCTCATCACGCCGGAAGGCACGCCCGATCTGGCAGAAGCCTGTAAAAAAAGCATGGAGGCGCGTGGCGATGATGGGCCCAGCTGGTCTATTGCATTCAAACAATTGTTCTGGGCCCGCCTGCATGATGGTAATCGTGCCTATAAATTATTTGCAGACCTGATGCGGCCTACGCTGAAAACCAATATCAACTATGGCGCAGGCGGTGGTACCTATCCGAACATGTTCACCGCAGGCCCGCCGTTCCAGATAGACGGCAATTTTGGCGGGGAAGCAGGGCTGGCGGAAATGCTGTTGCAAAGCCATGCCGGCTTCATTGACCTGCTGCCCGCTATTCCTGACCAGTGGAAGTCTGCCGGTACTGTTAACGGCCTTAAAGCCCGTGGCAACTATACCGTTAGCATGACCTGGAAAGACGGGAAGATCACCCGCTACACCATTGCATCGCCCAACCCGCGTAAGGTAAAAGTGAAAGTAAATGGCGAGATCAAAGAGGTAATGGCAACAAAAATTTAGTATCTTGAACGTCTTAACTAAGGATAGGAACAACCGTCAAATCATGCAGGTAAAACATTTAGCCACGTTATTAGCCGCACCTTTTATAGTGTGCGCGGCACAAGCCCAGAACATTAACATTCCCGTTCAAACCGCGCATAATGCGCTGGTATTGCAGGTGAATAACAGCAAGGACCTGAACACTATTTATTTCGGGGAAAAGTTAGCAGATGCGAATGAGTATGAACAGGTACCAGGCGTGTACAAACAGGCCGGTGATTATACCGGTTTGCTCAACTCCGCTTACACGCCATCCGGCTCACGAAACCTGGTGGAACCCGCCATTACCGTAACGCATGCGGATGGCAATAATTCCCTGGACCTGAAATATGTAAGCCATACAGTTACCAAAACAGATGATAATGTTTCCCTGCTCAGCATTGTGTTGAAAGATCCGGTGTATGACTTTGAGGTAACACTTTATTATAAAACCTATTTTAAGGAAGATGTGATAGAACAGTGGAGCGCCATCCGCCATAAAGAGAAAGGCAGCGTGGTGCTGCACAAATTTGCCTCTGCCAACCTGCACCTGAAAGCGGCAGATGGTTTCTGGCTTACGCAGTACCATGGCGACTGGGCAAAGGAAATGCAGCCGGAAGAATCCAAGATCACCCACGGCATCCGCACGCTGGATACCAAGCTGGGTACCCGCGCTAACCTGTTCCAGCCATCGGTGTTCATGGTATCTATGGACAAACCGGCCACCGAAGATGCAGGGAATGTATTATACGGCGCGCTGGAATACAGCGGCAACTTCCGGGTAGACCTGGAACTGGACCCGCAGGATAACCTGCGCATTATTGCCGGTATTAATAACTACGCATCTGACTACACGCTGCAGCCCAATGAAACGTTTACCACGCCCGCTTTCCTGTACACTTTTTCCGATAAGGGCAAAGGCAACGCCAGCCGGAACTTACAGCGCTGGGCCAGGAACTATAAATTGCTGGATGGGAAAGGTAATCGTTTAACATTGCTGAACAACTGGGAATCCACCTACTTTGATTTTAATGAACGCAAGCTGTTTGAGCTGTTGAAAGAAACCAAATCATTAGGTGTGGACCTGTTCCTGCTGGATGATGGCTGGTTTGCCAACAAGTATGCCCGTAATGATGATCATACAGGTCTGGGCGACTGGCAGGAGAATAAGACCAAGCTGCCGAACGGCATAGCCTCTCTTGTTAAGGAAGCGCAGAACGACGGTGTAAAATTTGGTATTTGGGTGGAGCCGGAGATGGTAAGCCCCAAAAGCGAGCTGTATGAAAAACATAAAGATTGGGTAGTGCGCCAGCCCAAACGCGATGAATATTATTTCCGCAACCAGCTGGAGCTGGACCTCAGCAACCCGCAGGTGCAGGATTTTGTATTTGGTATTATCGATGACCTGTTCACCAAGAATCCGCAGCTGGCCTATATTAAGTGGGACTGTAACGCAGTGATCTATAACGCGCATTCCGCTTATCTTAAAAACCAATCGCATTTTTACATTGAGTACATGCGCGGTTTGTATAAGGTGCTGGAACGCATCCGGGCTAAATATCCCAAAGTGCCTATGATGCTGTGCTCCGGCGGCGGCGGCCGCGTGGATTATGCTGCCCTGCAATACTTCACGGAGTTCTGGCCCAGTGATAATACGGATCCTATGGAGCGTATTTTCATACAATGGGAGTACTCTTATTTTTACCCGGCCATCAGCAGCTCCAACCACGTAACAGACTGGGGCAAGCAGCCGCTGAAGTTCCGCACGGATGTAGCTATGATGGGCAAGTTGGGTTTTGATATTGTAGTAAGCAAGCTGCCTGCCAATGACCTGCAGTTTGTACAGGGCGCTGTTAAAACGTATAATGCACTGAAGCCCATCATCTGGCAGGGAGATCAGTACCGTTTATCCAATCCACGGGAAAGTAATGTAGCATCTATATTGTATGTAAATGAGCAGCAAAGCGCCGGCGTTATTTTCAATTACCTGGTAAATAACCGTTATGATGTGCATAGCGCTACGCCTATACGCCTGAAGGGTTTGAAGCCGGCTGGGAAGTATAAGATCAAAGAAGTGAATGTATATCCCGGTACCAAATCAACCATTGACGAAAGCAAAACTTATTCAGGCGATTTCCTGATGAAAGTAGGTTTTAACCCGGATGTAAACAGCCACAGAACCAGCGTGGTGCTGCAGATAGATGAAATTTAAACCATGAAGCTATTATACCTGGCCCTGTGCCTTACCGCCGCTGTTAGCCTGCACGCGCAAGTGCGGGTAAAGGCGCCATTGAAAAGCGAAGATTACATTATACGCAATGGAGGGCTGGATAATGTTTGGTACCGCATGCAAAAGGATAAAGAGGCGCATGTGGTGTTCCTGGGTGGCTCCATCACTAATATGAGTGGCTGGCGCGACCTGGTGTGTAAATACCTGAAGGATACTTACCGCGGTACCAAATTCACTTTTCTGAATGCGGGCATTCCATCCCTGGGCAGTGTGCCGCATGCCTTCCGCTTTCAGCGGGATGTAATTGAAAAAGGACCGGTAGATCTATTGTTCGTGGAATCTGCTGTTAATGACCGCGGTAATGGTTATACGGAAGCACAGCAGCGCCGCGCATTGGAAGGCATTGTACGGCATATGCTGGCGGTAAATCCCAATGCCAATATTGTGCTGATGGCCTTTACGGACCCGGATAAAATGGCGGATTACCATGCCGGCAAAATACCTGTAGAGGTGCAGGTGCATGCGGCCATCGCTAAAAAGTATGGCCTGCCTTTCATTAATCTTGCCAAAGAAATTACAGACCGTATTGACGCGAAGGAATTTACCTGGAAAGATGATTTTAAAGACCTGCATCCATCGCCCTTTGGGCAGCAATTATATTTCAATAGCATTAAGCAGCTGCTGGATGGTGAATTTAAAAAACCGGTACCGGAGTTCATTGAAACGGTGATGCAGCAACGTTCCCCCGAAGATCCGTTTAACTATGAGGAAGGCTATTATGCAGATATTCATGATGCTACCCACCTGCAGCATTTTACCATCAATGAATCATGGCAGCCGGCAGACAGTACGCCTACACGCCGGGGCTTTGTGAATGTGCCGGTGCTGGTATCAGATACCACCGGTACTGCCTCCCTGGACTTTCCTTTCACCGGCCGTACGATAGGCATTGCCGTATTATCCGGTCCGGATGCGGGTTTCATCAAATACAGCATTGACGGTGGCATAGAGCAGGAAATAGACCTGCATACCCAATGGAGTGGAAGCCTGTACCTGCCCTGGTATTTGATCCTGGGTGATGAATTAAGCAGGGAAAGTCATAATTTGAGATTGCAAACAGGCGGGCCGCATCCGGGCAATACAAAGAATGTGTGCCGGATAGTTTACTTCCTGGTGAATAAATAGGCCTGCCGCTGCGCCAGTAGCGTATGGATAAACACAAGCGACGAGACGGATTTGAAGGGCAAAAGCTGATCAGCTTACCGGAGGCAGTATGCCTTAACCACGCAAAGAAGAACACGGCCCTTAGCCAGATCTATATTACCCACATCGGGTACTTTCCCAAAGCCATCGCACATTACCGGCTGCGCAAAAACGGGTGTAAGGATAACATCCTGATCTATTGCCTGCGGGGCAAAGGCTGGTACCGCATTGGCAGCCGCACTTACCAGGTGGGCCCTAACCAGTTCTTTATTATACCTGCTACCACACAATACATTTCTTATGGCGCCGATGAAACCGACCCCTGGACCATTTACTGGGTGCACTTCAGCGGGCCGGATATGGCAGGATTTAATAAGTCGCTTAATATTAATACAGACGATGGACCGCGTGAAATACCCCTGAATGAAAAAGGTTTGCAGGTGTGGGAGAACATGTATGAAAGCCTGGAAATGGGCTACAGTACAGATAATCTGAATAATGCGAATTTTTGCCTGTACCATTTTATAGCTACCTTTTTGTATCCCGATAAACATCAGCAACGTAAAAGTCCGGCAGCGGAAGATCATATTACGCAAACCATTTTATACATGCGCAGCCGCCTGCATGAGAAGCTAACGGTAGAAGATATGGCCGCTACGCATAATCTCTCCGCCTCTTATTTTTCTACTTTATTCCGCAAGGCTACGGGTATGCCACCCATTGATTATTTTATTCATCTGAAGATCCAGAAGGCCTGCCAGCTGCTGTTTCAGAACAATTTGAAGGTAAAGGATGTAGCGGAAGCCATTGGGTATGATGATCCCTACCACTTTTCCCGCCTGTTTAAAAAACATATGAATGTATCTCCTGAACAATACAAGGCTGCCAGCCGCCGGGAGGAGTAGTACAATCGGATAATTCATCATAATGAAAGAATAGATCATTTCGTAAACATCGGCAACAGTTTAATTTCACCCTTGTAAGATGTAGTCATGATCAAAGATATTTTCACGTTTGATGCACGTTTTCCACTGGATGAAGGAACTGGTAGTGATGCGGTACATCGCAATCCCATTTACTCATATGCGGTAACACAATTAAAGGACGATAGCGGTCTTACCGGCCATGGTTTTGCATTCACCTTAGGTGAAGGTAATGACCTGGTATGCAAGGCAGCACAATTCTATGCACAGCAGTTAAAAGGGAAAGATATTGAGGAGCTGATGCAGGATTTTGGTGCAGTGTTTCACCGTTTTGCCAATGAGCAGCAGTTCCGCTGGCTGGGCCCTCACAAAGGTGTGGTGCATTTGGCGCTGGCTTCCGTAACCAATGCCTGTTACGATCTGTGGGCAAAGAAAAGAGGTGTGCCGTTATGGAAATTATTAATTGATCTTTCCCCGGAGCAGATCGTTAATACGCTGGATCTTTCTTACCTGGAAGATGAGCTTACCAAAGAAGATGCATTACAGCTGCTGCGCAATGCAGCACCCACGGCCAATAGCAGACAAGGCATTATACAACAGGGCTATCCCGGTTATGATACTTCCATAGGCTGGTTCAATTATTCTGATGATAAGGTGCGGGAAAATACACGTATAGCCGTAGCAGAAGGGTTTACCGCCATGAAGCTAAAAGTAGGTTCCACGGATCCGGAAAGGGATATACGCCGCGCGCATATTGTGCGGGAAGCAGCAGGTGATAAAGTAAAGGTGATGCTGGATGCCAACCAGCAATGGACGTTGCCTGCGGCATTGAAGATCTGTAGGGAGCTGCAATCCATGAACCCTTACTGGATAGAAGAGCCTACACACCCGGATGATGTGCTGGCGCATAAAACATTGGCAGATGCTATAGCACCCACCAAACTGGCGCTGGGTGAGCATGTACCCAACCGTATTATCTTTAAGAACTACCTGCAAACCGGTTGCGCCGGTTTTATACAGGTAGATGCGGTAAGGGTAGGGGGCGTAAGCGAATTTATAACCGTTAGCCTGTTATGCCGTAAATACGGTATACCGGTGGTGCCGCATGTAGGGGATATGGGACAGCTGCACCAGCACCTGGTATTGTTTAACCACGTAGCCATGGACCATCCTGCACTTTTTTTAGAGCATATTCCACATTTACAAAAGCACTTCGTACACCCGGTACACATCAGCAATGGTGTTTATATTACACCACAGGAGCCGGGCAGTAGCTGTGATCTTAAAGCATACCAATGATTAAACCGCTTGACCTTACCATTGCGGTCCTGTATGTTATAGGCATTGTAACTGTAGGATTGTGGAGTGGTATCCGGCACAGGAGAAAACACGCCAGCGGCAATGCTGCCGGCGAATATTTCCTGGCAGGTAAAACACTGAAGTGGCCTATGATAGGACTGGCATTGTTTGCCACCAATATATCCTGTGTGCACCTGGTAAGCCTGGCCCAAAGCGGGTTTGATACCGGTTTGCTGAACGGCAATTTTGAATGGATGGCTGCCTTTGCGCTAATATTGCTGGCATTGTTCTTTGCGCCTTTTTACATCCGCTCCGGCGTAGCCACCTTACCGGATTTTTTGGAAAAGCGCTACGACCGCGCCAGCCGGGATTGGCTGGCTATTGTATCCGTAATATCTGCCATTATTATTCATATCGCATTTTCTTTACTGGCTGGCGGTATTGTATTGCATACGTTGTTTGGGGTAGATATGTATACCAGCGTGATCGTTATTTCATTACTCACGGCAGTGTACACCATCGTAGGCGGATTAACCGCTGTAGTGGTAACAGAATCGGTACAAACCATTGTGCTGCTCATAGGCGCTATTATTATCAGTATAGCAGCATGGCATAAAATGGGTGGCTGGCAGCCTATGGTGCACATCTTACAGAACGACGGTGCGTTAAACAAGCTATCCATGCTGCGCCCACACGGTGATAGCAGCGGCATGCCCTGGTATGCGGTATTCCTGGGCTACCCGGTATTGGGCATCTGGTACTGGTGTGCGGATCAAACTATTGTGCAGCGGGTGCTGGGCGCCAAGGACGAAGATCATGCCCGGGTAGGCTCCCTGTTCTGCGGGTTTATAAAAATATTGCCGGTATTCATTTTCGTACTACCGGGACTGTTTGCCTACACGCTTTCCAAAGCCGGCCTGCTGGACATTAGCGCATTAAAAGATGCGCAGGGCGTGGTGAATAGTAAAGGTATTTATACGGTAATGATCACGCAGCTGCTGCCCAGTGGTTTGATAGGTATTGTAGCAGCTGCACTGCTGTCCGGCTTAATGAGCCAGATCTCCGGCGCGCTGAACGCCATTGCTACTTTGTGCAGCTATGATATTTATAAACGTTATTACCCGGAGGTGTCTGACCAAAAGCTGGTAAAGGCAGGCAAGATAGCTGCCGGGCTGGCGCTGGTGTTCTCATTGGCACTAATGCCTTTGCTGAATAGCTACGAAAGCATTTTTAACGGTTTGAATGATGTGATTGCACACATTGCGCCGCCTATTACTTGTGTGTTTTTATTGGGTATCTTTTGGAGTAAGGCTTCTGCGGTTTCTGCTAAGCTTACGTTGTGGATCGGTTCTGCTATGGGGGCTATTGTATTTGCAGTGAATAAACTTTTCCCGGATACGGTGATCGGGCATATTCCTTTTATGATGATGGCTTTTTACTTGTTTTGTATCTGTGTGCTGCTGCAGGTGGTGTTTACGTTTGTTTTCCCTGCGCCGCAGCCGGCGGTTGGAGCGAAGGTGTTGTACTGGCGGTCACCGGGCGAACCGTTACAATCACCGGGCTGGAAAGGGATTGGTAATTATAAAACATTGGCGGTGGTGTTGTTGGTAGTGATGGTGGTGTTGTTTTGGATGTTCCGGTAAGCATAAAGCAGAAAGGATAAAGCGGAAAGCTGAGGGCGTGTTGCTGAAGGCCCTGGTTTTAAAAGCACAAGGGAAATAGGGTATAAGGCCAGAGTATTGCTGCATTGGCTCTTTGCTTTATGCTTTCAGCTTAAAAAAGCGGGGGAAGAATATACAGGAGCGTAAAACTCAACGTTCGCTGCATTAAGCTTTTTGCTTTATGCTTTCGGCTTTCTGCTAAAACAGGCTTTCTACTCATTTCGAAATTTATTAATCATCCGAATTATGTTGTTAGCAAATAAAGTGATCTTTTTAACCGGTGGCTCCATGGGGATCGGGTATGAGTGTGCCCGTAAGTATGTGGAGGCAGGGGCTAAGGTGGTAGTAGTGGCCAATGAGGCATCCTCTTTGGATGGCACAGTGAAAGAATTAGGTAATGAGCACTTAGGTATATTATGCGATGTGTCTAAACCGGAAGAAGTAAAAGATGCTATTGCACAAACCCTGCGCCGCTATGGCAAAATAGACGCTATTCATAATAATGCCGGTATTGCAGCACCATCCAAACCTTTACACCTGACTACAGATGATGAATGGGAGCTGTTATTTGAAGTGAACCTGAAAGGTATTTATCATACCACCAAATACGGACTGGATGCATTGATCGCAACCCGTGGCTGTATTCTTAATACCAGCAGCCTGGTAGGTGAAATAGGGCAGGAGAACCATGCGGCCTATACTGCTACCAAGGGCGCTGTGAATAGTCTTACAAAATCTATGGCGCTGGACTACGCGCCTTATCATATTCGTGTAAATGCGCTGGCGCCTGCTGCTGTTTGGACGCCTATGCTGCGGAAATGGAATAGTGAGCAGGAAGATGAGGCATCTATGGAAGAATACCTGCGGAATATACATCCTTTGGGATATTGCCCGGAAGGGGATGTGATTGCGGATGCTGGCGTGTTCCTGTTATCGGAGAAGGCAAGGTTTATTACGGGGTGTATTTTGCAGGTGAGTGGGGGGGCGGAATTGGGGTATAGGAGTTTGATGAATGGGGGGAGGAAGGTGTATAGGGGAGAGTAGGCCCGGTTTATTTTTGTTGAAAAAGCTGGAATATTTCATACGCTATGCCCGGCAGCATGTTAAAGGTTTTTTGATCAACTTCATTTGATAAGATCACAACGCCACTTTTGAGCTCCGGGTATATAACCAGGTAACTGCAAAAACCGGAGGTGCCTCCATCGGCCCAGATCTGTGTATAACCGTTATCATATTTATAAAGGAACCAGTTTAACCCCACGCTATACACGCTTGCATTCACTTTATCTTCTGGCAGCGGACCTACAACTTTGCCGGTTTGAACATCAACATTCAGCGTTCTTTGATGGCAGGTCTGGATTGCCTTATTGTTTTCATCAAGCTGTAATTGTACATACTTCAGCAGATCCGCCGTACAGGAACTTAAACCGCCTGAAGCTTTGAAATAAGGCATGGTAAAGTCGTATGGCATTTGGGTGCCTTTCTCATTATATCCTTTTGCTAAAAGTCCGCTTTGGGGAGCGGAAGATAAAAAAGCAGTGTTCCACATTTCCAACGGAGCTGTAATATAAGTTTGTATCAACTGCTCAAAAGGGGCTTTATAAACACGCTCCAGGATATAGGCCAGCAACTGCGCCCCGGCATTAGAATGATGAGGTTTAAGACCAGGAACAGTATCTAATTTTACTTTATGGAGGGCATCATAAAAATCCTTACGGGTGTAACTCCCATAGATTCGCGATCTTATAATGGCTACGGAATCAGCAGGCGCATTTTGCAATTCGTACGGAAATGATGGTAGCCAATCCGGCAGGCCGGAGGTGGTATTGGCTAAATTGATCAATTTTATTGGATTCCCATTATACTCCAGGTTGGGATACTCACCGTCAAGATATTTACGGATGTCATCCTCCATCTTTACCTTCTTTTCTGCCACTGCGTTGGCGAGCAGCAAGCTCGCAAACGTTTTGGTGATGGATCCGATCTCATAAATGGTATTTTCCGTGGGAGCTAATGTTTTGCCTAATTCTGTAGTGCCAAAGTTGTAAAAAGATCTTTCCCCTTTATGATAGACGCCCATTGACAAACCGGCAAGCTGGGGGTTGGCCTTTATTTTCTCTCCTATTTTTTGTATAAGAGAATCCAGTTTTGTTTCCTGCTTGTTTTGCGCGATTACAAGCTGTGAGCTAAGGATGAAGATAAAAAGGAGGAGAGTATAGCAGTTTTTCATCTTTTTATTTTGTGTAGAAGAAAAGAATAGATTTTGAAAGTTGGCAAATAAACAGGCTTTAAGGAATTATAATAAATCGTCTCGCTATGTTATAACGGCTTTTCCGGAAGAAAATCTTTTGGTGAGCACTTAAACACTTTAGCCAATTCATTTAAGTGACGGATTGAGTATTTAGCGTTCCGGGTAGTAGATTCGATATCCCCTATAAAGCCCTCAGATTGATCCAGCAGGGCTGCTAATGCAGCTTGCGATAGGTTTGCTTCCTGCCTCATCTTCTTTACTTTGTCAATTACATATTGTTCGATAGGTGTGATGCCTGCCATAGTAAGGATTATGTTTAAGTACAATTTATTTATTCTTTATGGCAAACAACTCGTTTAACTCCACATCTAATGCAGCGGCTAGTTTAACGAGCTTTACAAAGGTGAGATTTACCTGCCCGCTTTCAATTCTGCTAAGATCACCGGCATCTATACCAGTCCTGGTTTCCATATCAACCTGAGTAAGGCCTTTCAATTTCCTAAGGGCTTTTATGTTGTCTCCTAATGTTAATAGTATGTCTTTTGATTCTTCCACATAGGTAAAGTGATAAAAAATGTCCGCAGAAAAAATGTAGAATTCTACATTTTTATCGAAAAAACTCCTATATTTGTGTATAATCAAGATGATAATTACTTGATTAAAAGGCCCTTTTTACATCTGGATAGTAAGTTTTATACACTGGTCTTTTCTCCATCATTCATTAGTCAACCCTTAAAATATCTTTGTTATGCAAACGAAATCACGACCGATAACCGTTTCCCCTGACGCGCAGGCTCCTTTGCTTGCAACCTTGTACAGCAGAATTTATGAGCTGCACGAAAACTTTAACGGGTTTGTGAAAAGTGAATGCAACTGGACGCCGCACTGGTATGATTTCTATCTGCAGCATCCAGAGAAGTGCCCTGCTGAAGATTTGGAAATGATTAAAATAGCCGGTGATCTTGCCAGGGACTTACAGGTTTTAACAACCCGCTGTAAACAGACATTGGAAAATGGTAAAGCGGCTAGTTAGGATTTTTATAGAGAGCAGAGCATGAGGATAATAAAATTCAATCTAACTTATACGAAAAGATAAATTGCTTTAAAGTATCCGATAAAAAGCCCTCCGGATGTACGACATTTCAGTTACAAGGGCAATCATTCCTTTTACCGATCCCCAATTTCTAGTCTATACCGGCAATTTTCTATTAACCACCTTTATTCATTGGGCCTTGAACCACAGAATTGCTATCCCGTACTCCCAATTTCCTATAAAAGAACAGCAAATTGCAGTTGTTGTACTCCATTCACGGAGCTTAGAACCACAATTTGCTGTTAGCTTATTGCCTGAGCAGATATTATACCTCTGTTTCTGGCTTAGGAGCCGTTCTTGCGATGGTTCGTCCCGGAAAACGTTGCCTCAGATCATTAACGATGCTTTGAGTACCCTGCACGCCAGCATCAGCTGCCCGCTTGGCCGAGTTATAAAATACCAACGCGGCACTGTAACTCTCGTTACCGGCAACTATCATGGTATCATCAATAGCTTCCATCAGGCTTTTTAAAGGCTGCTGGATCTGGTAAGCGATTTTACCAATTCCATATCCTTTTTAAATTCCATTACCTGTAAGTAAGGCGGCACCAGGTGCGGATTGGTTTCTGCATAACCCAGCGCCTTGTCCACAAACGGAAGGGATTTATCGCCCATGCGAGCATAGATCCGTTTTTCGTCAGGACTTAATTTTAATAGAAAGGGTAAGTGGGTTTTGATAGTGGTAATAGCCTGTTGGATAGCATCCATTGCAGTAGGAGCTACTGCAACCGAAATAAGGTTATCATTCGGCATGACTGGTTGATTTTAGTGATTAACAAATAGAATTATCAAAATGAAAATAAAATGGAATTGGAGATTGGCAATTGTTCATTTTGTTCAGTTTAGTGCTCTTGTTTGAAGAACAGTGAATCAGATGTTAATGTTATCTTTCTTAAATAAACAACTCTATCGCCTCTTAGCGGGGAAAGATTTGATCCGGCTGCCAACTATGGTCGTAACCGGGCCCAAACAATAGTGCTAACAAAAAAATGGCATTATTATTATAAGATACTTTAACCACTTAGGTATGAAGGAAAATAAACAAGAATTTGTCCATGCCAATAACATGCAACGAGGACATATACTCGCCGCTGCCCAAATAGCTTATCGCATATAATGGTCCCCAGCCCCATATCGGTTAAATCGGCTCTTACCTCTTTTTGCGGCCTCGTGAATAAGACATGTATATTTCTTTTCCTGTCAGATCAAGTATCTGTGTTTGCCGTGTATCCGAAGCGCCCTGAATTGACCTATAAATGGTTAATAAATCGTTAATCGGGTAAATACGATGGTACACGTTGACCCCTTATCTGTATATAGGAGAGACGGTGTTTCTCCGCAATCGATTTTGGCTTCTTTGGATTAAATGCAGCCTTAACCGAATTTGCTAAAAATGTCAATTAAAACAGGTTGGCAAAAAAGGTGCAAATTTTGACTTAGCTATAATTTTATGGAACGAATAGGCTTGATCTAAAAAGCACTGGAGGGGGACAGCAACGGGATTTTCATATCTCCGGGACGTTGTTCCCTTTGAGATTGAACGGAACTACTAATACAGCAGCACGAAGATATATACCGACCGCGACAATATAAATAGGTATTTCCCTTCCCGCTCATTCCCTGTAAAGTGTTTAGTTCCTAATACATGAGGCGTAAAGGCCAGTGAAGATTTAATTTTGAAATTAAAACATACGATGGGAATACTTATTACTTATGATTTAGTGGAAAAACATGAAGTTATAAAAACTGCGATGATACAGATGGGATATTCTAAGGTGCTGAAATGGCAGACGACTCTCATCTACCTACCTAATACAGCATTGTACCATGAAAGCAGTACGCCCCAGCAAGCAATTGCCGATTTAAAGACAGCATGCGCCAAAGTGGGACTGTACGAAGGTCCAGGCCTTGAACGGGCGTTCGCTGTAACCTTTGATAATATTAATGATTATACCTGGGAGGCAATTCCCGGCAAACCTTTCGGTTCGTAACAACAAGGTTTTAATGAAGGGAATTTGTCTATAGTAAAAATGATAATAATGAATAACACTAAAATGAGACTAGAAGATAATTTATATGATCAGATTTTTAATAATATAAGAACCCGGAATTCTTTCGGTTTAGAGGCAACGCGAAGTGAACTAAAGTTTGAAAATATAGAGCAAACCATGCCCTATATTAACTTTGACCAACCATCAGCCTTACCGTATATCTTTATTCCCACTGCTCGTGAAATTCTAATGCAGGATGCTATCGGAAACATACACCTTGATCTGATTGACAGGATAAGGCTTGCAACAGATATGTTTCAGGGGATAATTTATTATCAAAGAATAGGTAACGGTACAGATGAAAAATGGCATTTACATATCAATTTCAATTAATAAAGAATGTAGGTTCTTACAAGGGACGTCATTTTCTTTATGAGTGTGGAAAAACTGAAAATTTGTAATGTGCATTCAAGAGGACGATGCTTAAATTGTGTCTATTTTTGAGTTAGCAGCAAGCGAAAAGCACTTAACTAAATAAGCGCCTTAACTTTCTAAAATATGGAAATTTTGACTTTAGTTACATCGGTTGTAGGCAATAAACTGAAATCACTATTTGAAGGACTTTTAAGAGAATTTGGAGAAGAGGTTAAGCAAGTTATAAATAATAATATTCTAGAGTATCAGATTGAAGAGTACAACAGAAACTATTGTACCAAAACCCTTCTGCACAGAGTTCAACCGAAAAACCTAAAAGATTTTTATCAACCACTTTTTATAACTACATGTGACAGGAGGCAAAGAAGTATAGACACACGAGATAATTCTAAAAGAATACCAACTAACTCAATCAGAAGTCTATTTACAAAGAAACAATTCATTACTCTTATAGGGAGTGCAGGAAGCGGAAAAAGTACAATTGTGAAGTACTTATTTTTAAATTCAATTGACACAAATTTTAAAATTCCTATTAAGGTAGAGTTGCGATATTTAAACGACTACGAGGGTTCTGTTATTGAATTTATTAAAAGCCGAATTTTTAAGCTAAACAGACTGGCTACAAACGATAGAATTATAGAACGTTTAATGAACTCCGGAGATTTTGTTTTTTTTCTAGATGGATACGATGAAATAAACTCTTTAAAGAAAGAAAAAATAACAAAAGAAATAGATGACTTGGTAAAACTATATAATAAGAACTTTTACCTGTTAACTTCTAGACCGTACACTGAAATTGATTTACTGCCACTATTTCACAATTTTGAAGTTTGTGAATTATCAGACAGGGATATAAATAATTTTATTAAAAAGCAAATTCCCGGAGAAGAAGAAGAACTTTGCGATAAAATAATCGAGGCTGTAAACAGTAAAGAAAACATATCATACAAAAGCTTCTTAAGCAATCCTCTTTTATTATCGATGTTTATATTGACGTTTCAGTCATATTCAAATATACCACAGAAAAGAAGTGAATTTTACAGCCAGGTATTTGATGCATTGTTTTCAGTTCATGACAGTATGTCAAAATTAGCTTTTGTAAGAGAAAAACAGAGTGGACTGTCTAAAGAACAAATTGTTGATGTCTTAAAGTTATTTTCATTCATTTCATATTTCGATGAAAAATTCATTTTTAGTAATATCTATTTAGAAGGGAAATTTAAATTTATTAAAGAGAAAAAAAAGAGCATAGCATTTGACAATAACAAACTTATAAATGATTTCCAAGTTGCTATTGGCATACTAAATAAGGAAGGAACTGATTATGCTTTTCCACATCGTTCACTGCAAGAGTACTTTGCAGCCATTTATATTTTTTCGTTAAATGATGATAATAAGAAAATCGTTTATAAAAAAATTATAGACTTCCTTACCGACAGAAAAATATTTCGGCAAACAACAAGAGATAATTTCCATCTCCTCTTATCAGAATTGGATGAGAAAAATGTAATTAAATATGCACTTATCCCTTATTTTGAAAAATATATACAAGAAACAAACTTACAGGAAACGAAATACGAGAAAATTATCGACAACTTTCTTACGCTTGATAATGTTTTTGAAGCATTCTATTTTATACTTAAATCAAATGAAACGAGTAATGCAAATAAATATTTTGGGAAACAGTTTGATATCTACCGAAGGAGTGATAAGATGGAAATTTCTTCAAAAGCTAATAAGAAGAAGGCTGATGGGTATCGCCAAAGGCTTGCCATTGAGGAAATACAGCCGTTTTTAAAGAATTTTTTGCCGAGGCTTAAACAAAAGAAACAAGAATTGACGGAATACTTAATAAATGAAAGTAAGAGTGATTCTGAAATTGTATCAATAATTTAGTTTATAACCTGCCACAACAATGATATTATAATAGTGGTGATTGATATCGAAACAATCAGCAGCGGTAATTATGTTGTACTTCGGTTCTGGATTCGACGAATTGTATGATCCGGACTAAACTTAACCACTGATTACAATTAAACTGAACCAGGCATTCCAGACCACTTTGCAACTTTATAACGACAGCATCTTTCAACGACATTTAAAAAAAATACAAACTAATATTAGCCATTCTAAAACACAATTCTTGTTTCAGTGGCTTGATTGACAAGCTGTGCAGAATTGGGGGGTATAGGAGTTTGATTGTAAGGTTCCCAAAAATTGGTCCAGTAGGGTTAGAGAAAAATCTCTAACTTAAATGGCACAATTATGAAAAAAGTACGATTCACAGAAACCCAGATTATCTCCATCCTTAAACAGCAGGAAGCAGGCATGTCCATCAAGGATCTGTCGCGAGAGCATGGAGTCAGCGAAGCCAGTATTTACAATTGGAAGGCAAAATATGGTGGAATGGAGGCCAATGAGGTCAAACGGATGAAGGAGCTAGAGGAGGAAAACAACCGGCTCAAGCGAATTGTGGCCAATCTCACTCTGGAGAATGACGCTATAAAGAAGAGCATGGATTTTATGTCGGACAGCCTGGTGGATGGTAGACGGTTCCGGCTGTTGAATATTATTGACGACTATACCAGGGAATCCCTTTGGATCGAAGTAGATACATCCCTACCCAGCTTGCGGGTTATCAGGGTGTTGGAACGGCTCCTGGAAATGCGCGGTAAGCCTCAGCGGATCAGAGTTGACAATGGACCAGAGTTTATAAGCGACAAGCTTCAGCAATGGTGCGAGGACAAGCACATTCAGCTATTGTACATCCAACCCGGCAAGCCGGTACAAAACGCTTTTATTGAACGAAATAATGGCTCTTTGAGAAGGGAACTTTTAGATGCTTACCATTTCTTCACCTTACAAGAGGTCAGGCTGATGGCAGAAGAATGGCAGCAGGACTACAACTGTTCGAGGCCCCACCAGGCACTCGGCTTTGTCCCACCGCTGGAATACATCTGAACTATGACCTTTTGAACCCTTATGAAATTTGTAAATTCTAATCCCAATTGGAGCAAATATAAGGGGAGCTTACATGATGAATGGAGAGAAGAAATTGGGCCTATTATAGCCTTATTTATGCACTTTGGTAAGCGCAGATCCTTTATGAGCCGCAATATGGTCAGATTTACTGCTTTTGATCTCATATTGCGGATCGTCTTTGGTGGCGTGATGTGTATAGCCTTTATAATCGAAGTCTTTTGTGTGCACTTTGATTATTGTACCTGAAACCCTTCCTGCTTCAGAGTTCCAGCTTACAACATCACCCACTTTGAATTTTTTTGCCATAAGATTTCCGTTTTTAATACATTTTCTATTTTCACATCCCCTCCGGCCTATTCCTCCTCCTGTACTCCTTCGGCGATACCCCCATCAATTTCGAAAACATCCTCGAAAAATAATACGGATCATCCATACCCAAACTCTCCGCTACTTCTTTAATAGTAATATCCGGCAGCAATAAATACTGGCAGGCCTTCTGTACTTTTAAATGATTAAAATACTCCACCGGTGCATAGCCCGTCCTTTCCCGGAAAATAGTAGAGAAATAAGACACCGATAAATTCGCAAACTCTGCAAACTCATTCAGCGTAATACGGGTATGGATCTTTTGCTGCATCAGGTCCAGCGTAGCGGCTATCACATCTTTTTCATCCGTATGTTTAATGAAGTTGAATTTGTCTTCGTATAATAAAGAAGAAAGAAAATGATAAAAGATCATATTCACGTACCGCAAATTATCTGCTGTATAACCGCGTTCCAGGTTGCTGTAAATATCTTCAAACAGCTTAATACGGCTATCACTATACGGTAAATAAGGCTTGTAGTTTTTGGCGTGCTGCAGGATGAGGTCTACAATATATGCTGCCAGGTCGCCTTTGAAGTGTATCCAGTAAATAGTCCATGGATCGTCTTCATTGGCGGAGTAGGTATGCGGAGTATTGGCAGGAATGGTAATGAACTGGGAAGGGGAAATATCTACCCGTTTACGGTTAATTTCCAGCCATCCGCTACCCTCCACACAATATATGATAATGTGCTGTCCAATGCCGGCAGAGCGCTTCATATAGTGCCCTTTGGCCTTTGGATAGTAGCCAATATCAGTAATGTAGACTTGCCGGGTGATCGGATCTTTAGTCAGAAAATCTGTTCTGATCTTCTTTGGCAAAACAATGAGGCGTTGGCCTTCAAAGCCTTCCCGTTTTCTCGCCACTTTTTCTTTCATGCGCAAATATAATAAGTTACCAATTTCCGGAAAACCGTATAAAAATCCATCATTACCGCAAAAATCACTATTCTTAGTGTTATTCCCAATCACGAATTTTGGCTCAAATCCACTATGGGACAATCTATGCCGGGCAGCAACCGCTCGTCGTGCTTAAAATTCTGGTTATGAAAAATATTACATCCTTTTACCTTTTACTGCTATTCGTGTGCCTCGGAATGCAGGTTCGGGTACAGGCACAAACCAATCAGCTTCATGGGAGGGTGCTGGACGCCACCTCTAAAAAACCGCTTCCATTTGTAACAATTACCAACACGGCCAACAAAAAAGCATCCCAGAAATCAGATGCCGACGGTAATTTCAGTATGGCCGTTACCGGTAGATCAACGCTGTTATTCAGCTATGTAGGCTACAAAAGCCATACCGTGAATGTTTCTCCGGCAGATACCGGCATCACGGTTACTATGGAAACAGACATCTCAGGCCTCAGTGAAGTAGTAGTGATCGGTTACGGCCAGCAACAGAAAAAGGACCTTACCAGCGCTGTTGCCAGCATTTCCGGTAAAGAGCTGAGCGAGATGCCCGTCACTAACATCAACAGCGCACTGCAATCCAGGGTGCCGGGGGTGCAGGTAACCAACGGCGGCTTTGAGCCGGGTGGTGGTACTAATATAAAGATCCGGGGTATCAACTCTTTAACGGAAGGCTCAGGCCCTACCTATGTGGTGGATGGTGTGATCATGACCGGCGATATCCGCGAGATCAACCCATACGATATTGAATCCATAGATGTGCTGAAAGATGCTTCTGCCGCTGCTATTTACGGCGCCAGGGCCGCTGCCGGCGTGGTGATCATTACTACCAAAAAAGCAAAGGCAGGCCGCGCTTCAGTAGACTATAACGGCTACTATGGCATCCAGAAAATATCACGCGCCTACGATTTTATTGATGCAAAGGATTATGCCAACCTTCGAAGAGTAGCCCTGAGCGACGAAGATCCGGTAGCATGGCCGCTGAACGATCCTAAAACAGATTCCGTGGTGTTCAGCCCCCGGGAGCTGCAAAGCCTTGCGGCCGGTAAATCCTATAACTGGGTAGATGCTATTACGCAGGTGGCGCCTATACAAAGCCACACGCTCAGCATTTCCAACGGCATTGGCCGTAACAAAGTGTACCTGAGCGGCAACTACCTGAACCAGGGTGGTATTATCATCGGCTCTAACATGAAACGTTATTCCGTAAAAGGCAACATGGAATCATCTGTAACAGATAAGCTTACCATGGGACTAAACACCAACATCTCTCATATAGAAACGGATGGGGTAAGTAAAAATGTCTATTACAATGCAGTGACCATGAGCCCCCTGCGGCCCATCTATGACTCAACCGGTAAACCCCTGGTAGAAGTGGATCCCAGCAGTGGCCGTATTAGTGCAGATAACCCGGTGGCATTGGCCAAAGATGCTATTAATCACAGCGTGGACGATCGTTTCATCGGAAACCTGTTCCTGGAATATAAAGTGATCGCTGGCCTGAACTTCCGGTCCAACCTGGGATTGGATGTATACAAGAACCAGCGTTTTGAATACTACCCACGTAATACATATGATGGTTATGCGCCACTGGGTGTTGCCAAAGTGCAGAACTTCGGTTACCGCGACTGGGTATGGGAAAACACCCTGACCTACGATTACAATCCATCAGAAAATCACTCCCTGAACATACTGGGCGGTTATACCACGCAAAAAAGAAGGCAGGAATATAACTTTGAGCAGGCCTCCGGTTTCCCCACAGATGAGCTGACGTATAAGAATATGAGCTTGGCCGCCAGGCGGGATAATATTTCCAGCGATTACTGGAACCGGGTGATCAACTCTTTCCTGGGCCGCGTGATCTATAAATTTAAAGACCGTTACATTTTTAACGTAACCGCGCGTTACGATGGTTCATCTAACTTCGGGGCCGAGAACCGTCATGGTTTCTTCCCCTCTGTAAGCGGCGCCTGGCGATTGATAGACGAGCCTTTCATTGGTTTTAAAATGAAGTCGTTCGTGAATGATGCCAAGATCCGTGTAAGCTATGGCGTAGTAGGTAACCAGGATATTGGCTATGACCGCATTTATACCCGCATGGATGCTGCAGCTTATCCCTTTAACGGCAGCACACAATCCACCGGCTACCAGTTAGGCGGCAACGCCGGTAACAGCGCGCTGAAATGGGAAAGCCAGCGCCAGTTCAACGCCGGTTTTGATCTGGCCCTGCATAGCTCGCGTGTGCAGCTCACCTTTGACTTCTATAACAAAGATATCCGCAACCTGCTGCTGGATCAGGCTTTAGCGCCTTCACAGGGTTTTAGTAATAAGATGATCAACGTAGCAGCCATGAATACCCGTGGGGTAGACATTGGCCTGAAGCTGTACCCGGTAAAAACGCCCAACTTCGACTGGCAGGTGAACCTGAACTGGTCTAAGTATAAATCCAAGATCACTGCTTTACTGCCTGGCCGGGATTCTTTGAGCCCCACCCTTAAAGTAGGTGAAGCGCCCAACAGCCTGATAGTAGATTATGTATATGATGGTTTATACCAGCAGGGTGATGATTTTAAGCTGAACCCTTCCGGCCGTCCGGGTGATATTAAGGTAAAGGATATTAATAACGATGGGGTTATAAACCCTTATGACCGCACTATTGTAGGCCGCACCACGCCTAAAGGCTGGGGCGGTGTATGGAACTACTTCCGCTACAAACGTGTGTCCATGACCGTGTTTGCTACTTACATGTATGGGCATGATGTGTATGATAAAGCCTATACAGACTACCTGTACCTGGGGGGCGGCCGTAACGTAATAGTGAAAGAAGGGCTGAAATACTGGACGCCCACCAATACCAACACGGATGTGCCGCGGCCGAATGCATTCGGCAGCTCATTACGCATGCTGCCGCAGGGCTCTTCCAGCTATGCAACGGAGAAGGGCGATTTCATCCGCATCCGGGATATTACTATGTCTTACGATTTTTCACCGGACCTGCTAAGCAGGATCAAGGTACGTTCACTGCGTGCATACGTACAGGTAATGGAGCCGTTCCTGTTCACCAGCTACCGTGGTATTGACCCGGAGATTAATGGTAATATGGATCCCAGTGTAAGGGCTGATATCTATCCAAGATACCGCACCTTTTTGCTTGGCGTAAACCTGGGTTTATAATCTAAAAACTGAAATCACATGTTATTTGCACGTAAATATTCCAATGTAAGCAAGATCTCGCTGATCTTCATAATGACCGGGATGCTGCTGGCCGGTTGTTCCAAACAGCTGGATATAAAACCGGAAGTGTTTATTTCACCGGAAGAGCTGTATAAAGATGAAGCAGGCGTGAAATCCGGCATAGTAGGCATTTACAGGCAACTGCTGGAGCTGAAGCGTTCTGATTATGTAATTGTGGGAATGGTAGGCACCGATGAAGGCAAAACCACTTTGTTCGTACCCACATGGGGCACGTACTGGCAGAACTTCTGCGCCGTAAATACCTATTCAACGCTCATGACCGCACAGAATGATGTGGTGCAGGGCTTTTGGATAGATTGTTACAGGGGCATTACCAATGCCAATATTGCCATCCGCAGTATTCCCGGGGTAGCCATCAGTGATGCCACCAAGAACCAGGCTTTGGGTGAAGCCAGGTTTATGCGCGCGCTGTTCTACTTTTACCTGGTGCAGGCATATGGCGCAGTGCCTATGCCTACAGAGGAAGTGAGCACTGTTGCTGACCAGAAAGGTGGCCTGCCCCGCAGCAGTGAGGACGAGGTATATAAGCTGATCGTATCTGATCTGCAATTTGCTATGGCCAACCTGGCAGCCAAAGGCGGTGAAGGAAATACTGGCCGCGCCACTAAAGAAGCAGCTGCGGGTTTACTGGGCAAAGTGTACCTGACGCGTAAAGACTGGAACAATGCCAAAACCACGCTTGAACCGCTGTTAACGGCATCCAATACCACGCTCATGGCCAATTATGCCGACCTGTTTGTGGAAGCGAACGAAAATAATATTGAATCGCTGTTTGAAGTGCAGTTCTCTAACGAAAACAATAACACAAGCAACCTGGCTAACAACCTGGGCTGCTGGCAGATCAACTCACCGGAGCTGCCTGGCGCCGGCGGCCATGTGATCATACCTACGGATTATTTCTTTAATAGTTTTGAAGACGGCGATAAACGTAAGGACGCTACTTTCCGCACCCTGTTCTTTGATAAGGATGGCAACCCGGTAGATTATTCCTGGTGGTCAGATGTAGGTAAGCCGCACATCAAGAAATTTGATATTACGAAAGGTGTATCGGTAAGCGGTGGCCAATCATCCCGCAACCTGTACTACCTGCGCCTGGCTGATGTAATACTTATGTATGCAGAAGCGCAGAATGAGCTGGGTAATACTGCAGTAGCCATGCAGAACCTGAACAGGATCCGCAACCGTGCCGGTTTACAGAACTATGAAATTGCCCACGGCGCCACGCTTACACAAGACCAGCTGCGTAAGGAGCTGATGATGGAACGTATGCGGGAACTGGGTTTTGAAGGATGGAGATGGTTTGATCTGAAACGTACCGGTACCTTGCTTACAGAGGTAAAAGCACATAATATAGATGCTGCTCCCAACGTCACAGAGAAACATTTATTGTACCCTATACCTACCCGCGAGTTTGAAAATAACCAGTCGTTGAAGCTGTCAGATCAGAACCCGGGCTATTAAACTTGAAGTGTGAAAGGTATCCTTTCACACTTTGTTTTACTAAGATGAGTGTATGTGTAAAAGACAATTATTATCAATCATTGGTTTATTGTTTGCTCGGCAGCTATCAGCGCAACAGGTGCAGGATAGTAAAGATAGCCTGGTGCTTTCCAATGCGCAGGCAAAGGTAGTGGTGAACCATGCTTCCGGGAAAGTAAGCTATTATTTTCAGAACGGTGTGCAGCTGCAGAACACTACTGCTTATGTGGAGGATGTGTATGCCGGTTACCTGGGTACTGCTGATTTCAGCAGCCATACGGCCACGACTGATGTGGTACAAGGCACGCTGGGAAAAGGCATCAGCCTGCGTCTGGTACATGCGGATGATAAGCAGCCTTTGAGCCTGATCCAGCATATCATCCTCTATGAGAATCAGCCATTTTTATTGATCAGTGTAGAAGCAATTTCCGGTAAAGCAGCGAAGGCTTTGCCGGAAACACGTAATATATCGCCGCTCAGCGTTTCAGCCGCACAAAAAGGGCGTGTAACTATTCCCGGTACTGAGCCGCGCATCCTGGACGTCCCCTTTGATAACGACAACTGGGTAAAAGTGCTGGCCCAATCCTGGCCCGCCGATGCAGCTAAACCGGTGCGGGGTATCAGCTACGAGTTTGCCTCTTTGTATGATAACAATACCTTCGCCGGCCTGGTAACCGGCAGTATTACACATGATTTCTGGAAGACAGGGATCACGTATAA
The DNA here is from genome assembly GCF_900109685.1 of Chitinophaga rupis. GTDB lineage: Bacteria > Bacteroidota > Bacteroidia > Chitinophagales > Chitinophagaceae > Chitinophaga > Chitinophaga rupis. The sequence continues at coordinate 68,383 of NZ_FOBB01000009.1, forward strand.
AACCGATGCTGAAAAAGGTGTGCTGGATACTTTTAACATTTATGGCGGCGCTGCCACGGAAGATAATAAGGCCTTACCAGCAGCCTATGGCGGTTTGGATGGTACGCATGACCATACCCTGCATGGAACTATGCAAGGCGAAACGGTGTATTCACCTGTTATATATTTAGCTGCAACGGAGGATACCCGTAAAGATTTTGTAGGATATGGCAAGGTGAATGTGCTGCAGGCCGGCCGCCTTGATTGGCAGGGTTATGCACCGTTTTACTGGAACAGCTTTGGGGTAGAAGGAGTGTTGGGATATGAGAAAGTAATGATGCCGCCCGGTGTAGCCAAAATTTCAGACTTCATTTACACACTGAATAATTTCAACAAGTACGCGAAGCCGGTATTAAGCATTGATTCCTACGATCAAAGCATTTATACGACCGACCTGCTGGCCTCTTTAGGTAAATATGGTAAAAAGAAGAACCAGCAGCTGGGTTTCTATTTTATCCCCTTTGCCGTATGGACCTGGAAAAATTCCATGGATCAAACCAAGCTGAATGGCACGGAAGTACTGCTGCGCGATGTAGTGCTGAAAGATAAGAACCATCAGCCCATAGCCTACAAAGATGGCGACTGGGGCGCATTTGCCATTGACCCCACGCACCCGGCTGTACGGGAATACATCATCGGGCAATTGAAAAAAGCTAAAGCCATAAATGCATCTTTTATTAAGATAGATTTTTTAACCGCAGGTTCATTAGAATCCACCACCCGGTATGACAAGCATGTGCGAACCGGCATGCAGGCATACGACCAGGGCATGAGAATGCTGAAGGGGTTGGTGGATTCTATTATGGGCCCGGACATTTTTATTACCATGGCGATATCGCCTATGTTCCCTCACCAGTATGCACATACACGGTTTGTATCCACGGATGTGTATTCCCATTTGCGGGACGACCAGCCGGGATTTCCGGGCTGGGGCAGCACGGAATCGTCACTGGCCAGCGGATCGCACCTGTGGTGGATGCAGGGCACCTTATGGCCTTACACCAACCTGGATGTAGCCATCATGAAGCACTTCCAGAAAAATCCCGACCTCACGGAGCAGGAAATTAAAGTACGGCTGTACGCCATGATGGTAATGGGCAGCATTTTAGGCGATGGCTCCGACTTCCGCGACAAGATAGCTGCAGAAAGAGCGCAGCGGTACTTGAATAATCCGGAAATATGCGCTTTCTTTAGTCAGCCAAAGGTGTTCACCCCACAGCGTATGGCAGACGGTGAAACCCTGGACCAGCAGCTGAGCTTTTATTTAAAAAGCGATACTGCTATGCTGGCCGCTTTTAACTTTGCTACCCAAAAGGATTTTAAAGAAACATTCAATATAAAAGATATAGGCCTGGATAACACCCATGCCTATACTATAACGGATTTGTTAACCGGCCGGTCATTAGGCCAGGTAACCCGCGGACAGGCATCCATTTCACTGACAGTACCGGTGAAGGACGCCCTGTTGGTGAAGCTGGTGCCTGTACATGACTGACCATAAAACAGGAAGCTTGAATACCCGGCAATCAACAACAGTAGGCTTAACCAGCAAGCAGTGTGGCACGCTGCATGGCGCTCCTTTGCATTTAATTACGTTACAGAATGAAAGCATAACCATACATATCACCAACCTGGGCTGCACGTTAATGTCCATTTATACGCCTGACCGGAATGGTGTAATGAAGAACATTGTGGCTGGCTTTGAACAGCCTGCGGATTATGCAAATAATCCCTGGTATTTTGGCTGCGTGGTAGGCCGTTATGCCAACCGTATTGCCGGTGGCCGTTTTTTGCTGGACGGGCAACCTATTCAGCTTACTGTAAATAACGATACCAACCACCTGCACGGAGGCTTTAATGGGTTTCACACTAAGGTGTGGACGCTGGATTCCCTGATCCGCGAAGGGGAGCAAGCCGGCGTAGTACTGGAATATACCAGCAAAGACGGGGAAGAAGGTTACCCGGGCAACCTGCAGGCCAAAGTACAATATGTGTTGAACCAGCAGAACCAGCTGGTGATCACGTATACTGCGGTTACGGATAAACGAACGCCTGTAAATTTTACCAACCATAGTTATTTTAACCTGAGCGGTTTTGAACAGCCACTGATCACAGATCATGTGCTGCAGGTGAATGCTGCTCATTACACAGAGAAGAATGCGCAAAATGTACCTACCGGCCGTATATTGCCGCTGGCCGGCACTGGAGCGGATTTTTCCGTACCTACGCGCATCGGCAAGCGTATTAATGATTTTCTGCAGGATAAGGGTTTTGATCATAACTATGTATTGAACCAGGGTCCCGGACCTGTGGCGATATTAGAGGATCCGCATACAGGCAGGTATTTGAAGGTATTCACGGACCAACCGGGTATGCAGGTGTATACGGCCAATTATTGGGATGGAAGTATTGTTGGGCAGCAGGGTAAGGTGTATGTACAGCATGGTGCGGTGGCACTGGAAACGCAGGCATTTCCGGATAGCCCGAATCATGCGGAGTTCCCGGATACGGTGCTGGAGCCGGGGGAGGTGTATGAAACAACAACAGTTTATGAGTTTGGGGTGAAGGGGTAAAGTGCGATGAGTGGCGGTTTATTGGAAAATAAAAGAAATTTGTACTTTTACATTCCGCATGAATGTCTACTCAGTGCTCCAAATAGGAGAATACCATTTAAACAATTGTGAAGATTACCTTTTTTATGAGCCAATTGGCACGGACAAATTATTGTGTGCCGTTATGGACGGCTGTACGATGGGGAAGGATAGTTATTTCATAGCTACCCTTATCGGGAAATTGCTACGGAAAATAGTAAAGGCAAAAAACTATGAAGAATTTTACCAGTTGCCATTTCTTGAGTTGTCGTTGGAAGAACAGTTGAAAGTAATACTAAAGGAACTCTTTGAGTCACTTAAAAATATTAAAAATGAGCTGCTGTTAGAGAAGAATGAAATGTTGTCAACACTCACAATCTTAATAGCAAACCTTAAGGACGAACAGGGAGTGATACTTGTAATTGGAGATGGGGTAATATGTATTAATGGAGCAATAACAGAATTTGATCAGGATAATAAACCCGATTACGTTGGATACCACTTATCAGAAAATTTTGAGGAATGGTATGATAAGCAGCAACAAAAAATTAAGTTCAGCGGAATAAAAGATATCAGCGTGGCTACAGACGGAATAATGTCCTTTAAAAGTATAGAACAAAAGGCAAATTTAGGTGATATAGATCCAGTACAATATATGCTTAATGATACCAGCAAAATAGAGCATGAGGAAATGTTGAATATGAAGTTGAAGTTTCTGGAACATAATATCGGGGTTAAACCTACAGACGACCTGGCTATAATCAGAATAATTAAAACTTAATCTTCAATCCAAACTCCTTCTTCATCCTTAACAAGGCTTCAGCATTTCCTCTTGCATCATCCACGGGATTGTGTGAATGTCTGGTAACCCGCATGTGTTTAAAGTTCTTGAAAGTATCTTTTTCCATGCCTTTATACAAACTGCCGAGGTTCTGAGAGCTGAATCCAAAAGGATTTTTCCCCAGGAAATGATGAAAGTACCAGCAGATAAACATCCAGTCAAAACCATTGTTGTCGCTGATAAAAATGGGCCGGTCGGTTTTACAGACGGTATTGATCCATTGTTGAAAATCACTCATTACCTGCAGAGGATCATTAAATCCCAGGGTTTGCTCGCGCGTAAACCCGGATACGGCCAGCGCCTCCGGTATAAATTTGTCGGATATAGGCGCCAGCTCGCCATAAAAGGACTGTTCTAAACCTTCCTCCACCTTTACGGCGCCAAAACAGATCATAGAATAATCACCTGGAATAGGACCATCGCTCTCAATATCAACCATTATATATGCCATTGCTATATTTTTAAACAGTGCAAAATTGCGAAAAAGACGGTTAACTTTATCATCATGCAACAACATATCGCCCATTTAACCCTGGTAGTAAAAGATTATGATGAAGCCATAGCCTTTTATACCCGTCAATTGAGCTTCACTTTAGTAGAAGATACTGTTCTAAGCGATACCAAACGCTGGGTGCGGGTAGCGCCACCCGGATCAAACGGCTGCTGTTTACTGCTGGCCAAGGCGGCCGATGAAGCTCAGGAAAGCCGTATCGGCAACCAAACCGGCGGACGGGTATTCCTGTTCCTGTACACGGATGACCTGGAACGGGATTACCGGCAGATGAAGGAAAAAGGTGTCACTTTTGTACGGGAGCCGGTAACTGAAGCCTATGGAAAGGTGGCCGTTTTCCAGGACTTGTACGGTAATTTGTGGGACCTGCTGGAGCCTACGAATAAGTAAACAGTGTGGACGCATACTTGAGAAATGCTTTGCATGTAGGAACATAACTGGAAATGCCTTTTGGCCGAACCTCATTCGAATGCCTGGAAATGCAATGGTTTAAATACATCATCATAATAATAGCCCTGTCAGGAAATTGTTCCCTCCTGGCACAATCCCCCATTCCCGCTCATGACCCGGTTATGATCCGGCAGGGGAGCCGGTACTACTTATTCTGTACTGGCAATGGTATCACGGTATGGTCATCAGCAGACCGGCAGCAATGGCAAAAAGAGCCGCCTGGTTTTAACACACCTCCTGCATGGGCCGTGGCCGCAGTACCGAAATTCCGCGGGCATATCTGGGCGCCGGATATCAGCTATCATAACGGATTATATTATTTGTATTACGTCGTATCTGCATTCGGTAAAAATACTTCCTGCATAGGCCTGGCTACTAATAAAACATTAGACCCAACTGCCCCGGATTTTAAATGGACAGATCACGGAAAGGTGATCCAATCCGTTCCCGGCCGCGATCTATGGAATGCCATTGATCCCAACCTGGCATATGATGAAAACAATGTTCCCTGGCTGGCCTTCGGCTCTTTTTGGAATGGTATTAAGCTGGTGAAGCTAACAGACAGCCTAACGGCAGTGGCTATTCCGGAACAATGGTATACCCTTGCGGCCCGCACCCGCAGCGCAAATATTCCGGATACCATAGCAGGCGATGCGGCTATAGAAGCGCCTTTTATCTACAAAAAAGATAAATATTATTACCTCTTTGTTTCCTTTGATTATTGTTGTCGCGGCCAGGCCAGTACGTATAAGATGATGGTAGGGCGTAGTGAAAAAATAACCGGCCCTTATATTGATAAAGACAATGTACCTATGACGCAAGGCGGCGGTAGCTTAGTATTACAAGGCAATGCGCAATGGTATGGAGTGGGGCACAATGCGGTGTGTAACTGGGATGGGAAGGATTATATCATCTATCATGGTTATGATGCGAGTGACAAAGGCCGGTCAAAACTGCAGGTAAAAGAATTGGGTTGGGATGCAGGAGGATGGCCGGTAGTGAAGTGATGGACGGAATTGATTAGACAATCTATTATTCCTGCATAATAGCTTTTATATAAGCACTATGTTTAGCAGCATTTGACTGGAATAAGCCTCCACATTCATTCAATACAGCGCATTTATTGCACTCATCCAAATATATATTTTTCCAATCAGAAATCGACTTCCTTGCAAATTGCCATATGTTTTTAGGCGTGGTACAAAGTTGAGAATTATAAATGGATACATTCATTCCGTAATCCGACAAATAATTTATGGCCTCGGAAAGTATATCTGAATAATCAACAGGATCAATCCAAAGTTTATCAATATTATGGGGGGTATAACCCTGGTATTCAAGTCCCATAAAGGTAATATGTTCAGCAAACGGAAGGTTTTTATAAATAAATTTTGCCAATTGGGCGAGTCGCGGAATGGTCTGTTTGTGTAGTACAATTCTCAATTCAACCCTGATATTATTTTTGGCTAAGTTATATAATCCCTGAATCGTCTGGTCAAAAGCGCCTTTGGCCTGAACAACATAATCATGTAACTGGTAATAGTCGGAATAAATAGGTATACCCAGCATTAACCTATTGTATGAAAGCTCACCCAGTCTATTCGTAATATGCGGCCATGCAAAAGTTCTTCCATTAGTGAGGCAGTGAATTTCAGTTTCCGGTAAATTGGAGGCCAGTAGTTCCAATAATTGAAAAAAACGTTCACCGAGCAATGTTGGTTCACCTCCGGTAATACCTAATTCAAAGCAATTTTTCGGGATGAGAGGTATAAGCTGTTTGTAAGTATCGAAAAAGTAAGAGGTGTCATCTCTGTTTTTGGGAGGCTGTGAGCACATCAAACAATTGCTATTGCACCTTTCTGTAAATAAAAGAAAATTATGATTTGAATTTACACGATATAAGGTATTAATCATGCCACTCGTATTTACCAGCACAATATCCCCTTCAGAAAGGTGTTCAAAACCAGGAATTGCATAAACGGATGGTTTGTCTATTGCCTTATCAATGTCAAGTGTGGTAAGTACTAAAGAAAATCTGGTTATAGCATCAGTTGGGATCTCACCTTCTATAAGGAGTATTTCTGCATTTGCGGTATGGTCTTTGGTTACCCTGCCAACAACAGGATAGAAAATATTGTGAGGTTTTCCTTTGGTTTTTAATTGCATTAGTTTTTGCCAGTTATCCAGGTTCTGAATATTTTTTCTATTTTTTTATCACTATCCATTAGCTCAATAAGATGCCTCATAATCTCCATGTTTCTTTGGCAGAAAGAGCTAGTTGGCCTATGACCATAAATATCGCCCTGAGTAGTATAATTGAATACAGGATCCGCTCCACAATAGGATTGAAAGGCGCAGTCAGAGCAGCCAGGTAAGGATTCATTTAAGAAAGCCTCTGATAATTCGAGTGATTTTTTGCCATAGAAAACTTCCTCATAAGTATTTATACCTAATGTTCCAAGTTTAAACGTGAAATCTTTCATTTCAGCAAGCATTCTTGATTCATCGGTAGCATATATTTCACCGTCATAGTTAAAAACAATTACACTATTTATTAAACCAGCAGGAGATTGCAAATCAACATAACCAACTGGGAAGGGCGTTAGCATCTTTTTAAGTATAATGCTTGCATAATCTTCACGTATAAAATGCCCGTCAAGGTTATATTGAATAATTTTTTTAAGCGCCTTTTTATAGAATTCTAAAAATTCCTGAGTTACATATTTATTTTTTCCTTCGTTGCGGGTTGCAAAACCATAAGGACTAATAGGCCTTAGGAACATGTTTTTAAAACCCAACCTAACATATTCATCTACTATTTCTTCGGGGTATTGAAGTGATAAATTTGTGGTTGTTAGTAGGGCAGAAACATTTTCAGCTCCCAGTTCTTCCCGGCACTTTATAATGCCATTAACTGCATATTGATAGCTATTGCTATGTGGTTTGTGCCTGTTTTTATTATGGATAAAATCTGGTCCATCCAGGGAAGTCGATATTAAAATGTTATTCTCCTTGAAATAAATGAGCATTTCCTCAGTTAACGGGGCAAGGTTGGTACAAATTACATAGGAAACCGTTTTCTTTCTCATTATAGCCGCTTCTTTGGCTTTTTCTACTGCATATATGATGTTGTCAAAGGCTAATAATGCCTCTCCTCCCTGAAATTCCATTGTTACATGAGGGTTAGGGGACTGCATCATCATTTCTATGCCTGCATCAATATGCTCCTTGCTCATATCATACCGGCTTTTGTCTGAAGTAACCCTGGATACCTGGCAATAATGACAGGTATGCTCACAGCGAAGACTGATTACGAATATGTGCAGTGAAGTAAAATAATCGAGAAACGATTTTTTAGTGCGGTAACGTGTGGCTAATACGTCAATTAAAGAGGGAATGGGCTGTTCCGAAATAAAAAAGTTTGCTATAAGATCCCCATACAATTCGGGATAGGCTATTGGATTTATTTTTCTTTCGATAATTAGCTCAGCTGTCCCTGTTGGCACAATTAAAAAATCTCCTATCTCGTTTACCAAAATCTCTCTTTGTTCATTGATATTGTGAAATCTAAACGGCAGGAGATAGTATGAGAAATCAGATTTTGAGCCAAAATATTCGAATTCTTTAAATTTTCTTGTGGCGTTTTCATTAGGAAGGCTGTCTGTTAGCATTCTAATACATTTTCCGGGTTAAATCCAACCGGGTCTGAAATATTTGTTTGTGGTGTTTCCTGTATCTCGTAATAAGCAAATGCTTTTGCTACAATGAGCTCTCTTATCGTTTGTGTTTCCTGGCTTATAATGTCTCGCAGTTTAAAATCAATAAGGTCCTTTTTTATTTTTTCGATGAGGTGGTTCCATGAGAGTGAATCGCTCTCTTTAGTTGCCTGAAGTGTTATCTTATAAAAAGGGCCGGTTTCAATGTCGATGTCGACAGAATAGTTATTGCTATACCAATAAAAGCATTTGTACAGCACTTTTTCATTATACTGCCTCCCATCAATTAATAAACATAATTGATGATCATTTATGTGAAAGTTCATGTTGTTTTCTTTTGATAGCGTTCAGTGTTTTAGCATCAACCCGGCCATTTGCATCTAAATTGTTTGCCATCTGGAATTTGATTACAATAGCTTCTGTTTGGTTGCCAAAGTAACCGGTTAACACCACATCAAACTTAATAAGCATCAGCAGCTTTTGCAGTTCTTCAACGTCTTTTCCTTCACAACCTTTGAATAATTCACGCTCTCCAAGTTTGTAGGTAGAGGAGTTTAGATTGGTTGTTGATTGGTTATTATATTGTGATGAACTGCTTGCATTATAGGATGAGCTTCCCGATTTTGAGGGAGCAGACAAGGGCAAGGCTGATGGACTTGATGGTGTATAACTAGAGCTACTTGATGATGCTTTGCTTGACCCACCTGGAGATGCGTAACTGGATTGATAAGAGCTGGTAGCGCTGGAGCTGTAAGAAGATGAGTAATGTGAACTATGAGAAGAGTGTGAACTGTGAGAACTATGTGAACTATGCGAACGATGCATGAGAACCAAACTTTTTTCAGGATTGGCCATATTAAGCTTTAATACAAGTTTAGGCTTAAGGACATTTTTATGATACTCTTCATAATTTAAATTCTTATTATCATCCATATTAACGCTTTCATTGATAGGGGCGGCTTTAGCTGGTGATAGAGTAGTTAATGCGGCAGATAAGACTGCTAGGCTTTTTTTTGCTAAATTTAAGAAGCCTAATTTTTTTCCTTCTTTCATTTCCGTGGTTTAAGGTTGATTGGATATGATTGGTAGAATTCGGTTATACTAAGGCTTCAATTAGGGAATGATTAAAATTTGGGGCTCATTATGAGTATATGAGGATACCTATTGGTTATATTTGAATAGGATGAAATTAGAAATAAATTATGAAAGAGGATATAACATATTCATGTTATATTTAATTGAGGTAAATGTTGTCAAATGCTTTCAACTTCCCTAATATCCCCTACAACCACCAAGATCAGGCTAAAAAACGGCAGGCAATTTGCCAACATTACCGTTAAAGATAAAATACTAAATTTAACGCCTGATAAACTAATCCATTATGCAGCTTATTCCCGGTTTAAAAGAACAATGGCTCAACTTAACAGCGCAATACACTACAGATGAACCCTTGCTGTTACAGGAATTTGATCACCTCACTACACATTATTCAACCATAAACCGTTTCTACCATAATCTGCAGCATATTCATAACCTGCTGTTATTACAGCAGCAATATGCGGAAGACATAAAAGATCATGATACCATCGGCTTTGCCATCTTTTACCACGACCTGGTGTATGATGTAATGAAAACCGATAATGAAGAAGAAAGCGCGCTGGCAGCCGGCCGTTTCCTGCAACAGACCAATGTGCCGGTAACACAGGCGGAGAAGATCATGAACTATATACGTGCCACCAAATCGCACGACGGTAATAGCCCTGATAACGACCTCTTATTATTCCTGGATTTTGACATGGCCATCCTGGGCAGCGCTCCGGAGGAATATCAGCAGTATGCGCAGCAGATCCGCATGGAGTATAATTCGTACAATGATACCGCCTATAATATGGGCCGCACCAAGGTATTGCAGCACTTTCTGCAAATGCCCCACATTTATAGTACAGAAACCTTTAGAAACAAATATGAGCAGCAAGCCCGCGAAAATATTAACGCGGAACTGGCTGCACTAAAAACTACTTAGCAGCGGTTATCTGCCATATCTTATCATTCACATCATCCGTCACCAGCATAGAGCCATCCGGTAATACCGTAACACCTACGGGCCGGCCATGTACTTCGCCTTCTTTATCTGTTTCAAACCCCGTCAGGAAATCCTGTGGTTTGCCGGTGGGTTTGCCATTTTTAAAAGGAACAAATACCACTTTATAGCCGGCCAGTTCAGAACGGTTCCAGGATCCATGCTGGGCCACAAAGGCGCCGCCTTGATATTTTGCGGGAAATGCTTTTTTAGTGTAAAAGGCCAGTCCCAGGGAGGCAGTATGTGAGCCTAATGGTACATCCGGTACAATGGCTTTTTTAACGAGGTCAGGGCGGGGGGCTTCAATACGCGGATCAGGATGCTGTCCGAAGTAGGAGTAAGGCCAGCCGTAAAAACCGCCGTCCTTTACACTGGTCAGGTAATCCGGTACCAGGTTGTCGCCCAGCTCATCGCGCTCATTCACTGCTGCCCATAATGTTTTGGTGCCAGGCGCCCAGGCCATTCCTACCGGGTTACGCAGGCCGGAAGCATATACACGCTCGTTCTTGCCATCCGGGTCTACTTCCAGTATGCAGGCCCTGCGCGGGTTCACCTCTTTACCATTATCCCCCAGGTTGTCAACAGAGCCTACGGCAATATAGATCTTAGAGCTGTCTGCATTAGTGATAATATTACGTGTCCAGTGCTGGTTACGTTTTTCAGCGGGCAGGTCCAGCAGTTTTTCGCCTTCGGATTCCATTTTCATTTGTCCCGGTTGATAGGGGAAACGTAGCAATGCATCTGTATTGGCTACATACAGGTAGCCATTCATAATAAGCATTCCAAAAGGCTGGTTTAGCCCTTCCAGGAACACTTCTTTAATATCCGGGTGCCCATCGCCTGTAGTATCCCGTAAAATGGAGATACGGTTGGCGCTCTTTTTCAAATTCTCAGCCTTGGCAGCGCCCAGTATTACGGCGCCGGCCTGCATAAAAGCGTTCTTAATGGTATTGGCCTCTGCTACCAGCACATCGCCATTTGGCGTTACATAGGCCCAGCGTGGGTTGTCCATGCCGTCTGCATACAGGCTTACGGTAAATCCTTTGGGTGCAACCGGTTGCTGTCCATGTTCCCAACCGACCACCTTGCTGAAGTTTTTTACCGATTTGGTGGCATATGGCGCCGGCAAACCGTCCTGCTGCTTTTGCGCCATAACGGCGCATGGTAACAAGCCCCAAAGTATAACGGAAGGTATCATTTTCATAACAGTACTATTTACATGATAAGCAGCGCAAAAGGCATGCCCGCCACAGTTTGGGCAATCACAAAAAGAAGGATACCCGTCATTAAATTGCGTAACTTATTCATGATTTAACTCCAGGATGCATCCCAGTTTATTCAGAGCATAGCCATTTATTTAGAGCGTAGCCATTAGAGATAACCATTTACAATAACCATAAATCAATCAGTCATGTTTACACACAATCGTCAACAGACCAGCGCTGCTGTATTGGCGCGCGTACAACAATCGTACAGCAATTTAACGGGAGCTGCTCCCAGGTTCTCGCTGCTGGAGCTGTTCAACTTTGAGGGGTTTAACTTAAACGATTATTGCCAGACATTCAGCCCGCATCCGCAGATCAAGCCCTTGCTGCAGGAGGCGCGGGCATTTGGGGAGCAGTACGGCATCTGGCTGGATAATGCCGCACATTACATTAGCTGCGCCACTTTCCTGTATCCCAATGCAGGCCTGGAGCGCATGCGGGCCATTGTACAAAATCTGGCCATTGATTATTACCTGAACGACACTATGGGGCGAGATATTTTTGTCCACCTGAGCCCCGCCGAACAGGAAGCTGCCACGCAAATGAAAAAAAGAATGTACAGTCTGCGGGAAGACCTGTATATGGATGAACCCAATGCTACATTGATTGAACAGGCCAATGTGGAAGTGTTAACCTATATCCGCGATACCTCGTCCATGTCCTGGTTTAAAGAGTTCTTGCGCCTGTATTCCTGGCACATTTATGTAGCGCATAAGGATTGTAACATGAATGCTGCAGGCAAGCTGGCCAGCGTGGATGAGTACATTGACAGCCGCTGCCATTTGTCCGGCATGCATCACGTAGTAAAGTTTATTGAATACAGTGAAGGGCTGTTCCTGGACTGGGACTGGCTTGCGGAAAGGGGCATTCATAAACAACTGGAACGGCTGCACGATATTACTGCAGCTATTGGCGGGTTAATGAACGACCTGTTCTCTTTTGAAAAAGAAGTGATCCGTAACGGGGCAGATTCCAACCTGGTAATGGTGATCTTATGTAACCAGCCTGCGCTTACCCTGGAAGAGGGCATCCGGCAGGCAGCCGGTATTGTGCGTAACCAGCTGATAGAATTCCTGGCATTAATGGATTATGTTAAAACAGCCGTACAGCAGGAGCCTCTAATGTTATCGCACCTGCAGGGTTTGGAGCGCTGCGTACAGGCGTCCTGGATATGGCAGGTATATACCCGGCGTTATAAATCAGCAGATTCTATTTTTGTGGAAACCCGCCTCCCTGGCGTGGCTGCGCCGCAATAGCTACACAGGGTGAGAGCCGGCGCTTATCTCGTTAAAATGGGGTAAGTGCTGGCTGATCACCTTGAATAAAGAAGGCTGATCGATGGGTTTGATAACAATATCGCAGGCGCCGGCCTGCATCAGCAGCTCCTGGAATTCAAAGCTGCCTGTACATACGATCACGGGAATATTTTGCAGCCGCGGATCTTTTTTCAGGTGATACAGGGTGGTTTCTCCATCCATTTCCGGCATCTTATGATCCAGCAATATCACATCCGGCAGGTGGTGTCCCTGCTCCAGCTTTTGCAGCACTTCCACACCATTATTTACGCTGGTAATAGTACAGCCGCACATGCTCAGGTATTTGGAAAAAAGGATGTTGTTCATTTCGTTGTCATCCGCTACCATAATATGTACATGGCTCAGGTCAATATCTTCCTCCTGGGTTTCATGCACATCAGCTACCTCACCGGGTTGTAGGGGAAGCTGTATGGTAAAGGTGGTATTTCCCTGGGGCTGGCTTTCTGCATGGATCTCGCCCTTCAGCGCATGCACCATGTTCCTGGCAATAAACAGTCCCAGGCCGGTGCTTTCCGTATACCGGTTAGGACTATTGGTTACAAACAGCTCAAAAATGGCGCTGAGCTTATCGGCCTCAATGCCCGGCCCTTTGTTCACCACCTGTATACTCCAGGTTTGTGCGTTGTTTTTGTGAAGCTTTAAAAATATGGTGCTGTTCCGGTCCGCATATTTCACGGCATTGCTTAACAGGTTGGCAATAGCCTGGCTCAGCTTAAAGCTGTCGCATATAATTACGGGCGGCATTTTAGGATCTATCTGCAGCTGGATCTGCATATTCCGGGTTTTGGCGGTAACCTTATGTACGGCCATCAGCCTTTCAAAGAAGGCATCTATTTCAAAAGATTCTTCCTGCACATCCTCCATTTTACCCGCTTCTATCTTTGACATGTCCAGCACATTGTTGATAATATTGCGGGTGTTGCCTACTACGGTGAACAGGAGGTCAATGTAGGGATTGATCTTTTTCAGGTGAGGATCCAGCCTTATTTCGCGTTTGATCAGCTGGGCTATATAATACACCGCATTCAGCTGGGTCCTTAATTCATGTGTAATCTGGTAAATGAAGATCTTTTTGAAATGATTGGTCTTGTGCAGCCGGTCCTTGCTAAGCACATAGGGCCTGCCTACTACCAAAATCACCAGTAATACGCCTGCTATGGACAATGCTTTGAAAATAACAGTAAGCTGAAGATCCAGCGGAACCTGGTTAACGAAATGGAAATAATAGTTCCCTTCAATGATCATCAGGATCACCACGGCAGAGATCAGACAGATCACACGGGTACTGGTCTTTTTGAAAAGCAGAAAGGTGATCAGGAATAAAAAGATCACCATGGCCTGCAGCTCAATTACATTGCCTAAAAGCAATCCAAAATAAATGGCGGCCATGCATTGAACAAAAAAGGTAACCAGCGCTGCTGCATGATAGTGCCGGTAATTATTCAGCACAACGGCCGTAGCAGCCAGTACACATTCAATGCTTGCCGGGATAAGGATAGATAGTTTCCCGGATAATATAAAATAAACGCTGCCCACCAGGAAACTCAGGCAGCAGAGTGAAAAGCTGAGGGTGTTCACCATCATGATCCGTTGCGCAAGCTCCTCATCAGCCACTCCTTTGGTGCCGGTTTTGCGAATGGAACGCCATATTTGATGCGCTTTCATAACAGTTTGTTTGTAGGTAATTTTCAGGGAAACACTTTATATTAAACTTGCTGAAACGGCATAGATTGTCCCTTACTACCTTTCCGGTACCTTTTAATGTTGTAATATTAAATAGCAGTTGCAGCCCCTAATATCTGATAGGCTAATGATCGACGTACGATATTAAATACCGGGGTGCTGTTAAAATTGTATTATCCCAACTCAATTTACAGAATTTATAATTATAAAAGCCACTGGCTGCATGCTCCCTTAAAACAATTCCCCGGCCTTGAAAGACCGGGGAGGCTTGATAATGTCATTAAAATATGATAACAAAACGAGTATTGTAGCCTTAACCTCGAAATGTTATGTACCTATATACGAGATAAAATAAGTTTAGGACTTAACCGGCCCGGAATTTTTTAATGAAATTTTATCTTCCCACACAGTTGTTGAGTGATGTAAAGTATTTGTAAACAATTGTTTATGACTCATCATTAATACCCCTTACGAACAGGTTATTTTATGTTAATTTTTTTTGTGGAGCAAACCGTGGTATATAAAGGTCAACCATTCCTTCTTCCTGAACATTACCTGCTTACATAAAGGTTACCTGCTTCCGGCAACCAGGTGCAGAATGTAAAAAGCCCACTTACGTGTTATATACCTGGCAGGCCGCAATTGCCCCGTGAGCGGTCATTTCCGATAGGATTTTCACTTTGGAACTTTCCCGGCCAATGGCTTGTTATCTGTTATAGCTTTTCCGGATTGCCCGGAAGCTCCGGCAAATAATTTGGTATTTATACAAATATGCCTACCTTTGAACTGTATAATTTAAAATTACAGTTTAAGCACTAAACATTATTTACAATGAAAGTAGCTCTCATAGGCGCAACCGGTTTCGTAGGATCTCACCTGTTACCTGAATTACTGGAACGTGGTCACCAGGTAACCGCTATTGTAAGAAATCCTGATAAATTAACGTTAGAGCATCCCAACCTGGTAGTAAAAAAAGGCGATGTAACGAATGAAGCAGAAGTAGCCGCGCTGGTAAGCGGCCTGGATGCCGTGATCAGCTCATTTAATGCCGGCTGGACCAATCCCAACCTGTATAATGATTTCCTGAGCGGTTCCAAAGCCATTCAAAGCGGAGTGAAAAAATCGGGCGTAAAACGTTTTATTACCATAGGCGGCGCCGGTAGCCTGGAAATAGCGCCTGGCAAACAGCTGGTAGATACCCCTGAATTTCCGAAAGAATACCTGCCCGGCGCTACTGCAGCCCGGGACTATCTCAATATCATTAAAGAGGAAAAAGAGCTGGAATGGACGTTCATTAGCCCGGCTATTGAAATGAGCCCTGCCGGCGCCCACGGCCGCACAGGTGCTTACCGTACTGCCCTGAATAACCCGGTATTTGATGCAGAACACCGCAGCCGTTTGTCTGTAGAAGACCTGGCCGTGGTAATTGCAGATGAGCTGGAAAACCCGCAACATATCCGTCAGCGTTTTACCGCTGCGTATTAATATAACGAATGATTGGTGGAACATTGGAACACAGGGGCCGTACTGCTTGCAGGACGGCCTTTTTTCAGCTACCATCTTTGCCCCGGAACTATTATATTAGCGCTATAACCAGATAAATTGCCACTTATGATCTTAAGGAAACCAGCGCTTTTCAGTTGTTTACTGCTTACCGTACTAACCAGTTACCAGCCCGCTAATGCTCAAAAAGGCCAACGCCTGCTGAAGAATCACCCCGGCGTGGTGTCTTACACCTACCGTAAAGATTTTGCAAAGGATATGCCCGGCACCCTGGACATGGTGAAGAAGAACGGGTTTACAGATATTGAATTCTCTAACCTTTTCGGCCAAACGGCACAGGATATACGTAAATGGATCGATGAAAGAGGCATTAAATGCTCCTCCTTCGGCGTGAGTTATGAAGACCTGACCACCAAAACCGACCAGGTAGCAAAAAATGCGAAAACATTAGGCGCCAAATTCGTACGCGTGGCCGGTTTTCCGCACAGCAAAACCGGTTTAACGCTGGATGAGGCCAAACAAGGCATTTCCGAATTTAACCGCGTTGGTAAAATATTAAAGGACCAGTATGGCCTTACCCTCATATACCACAATCACGGTTTTGAATTTCAGCCGTATGAGAAAGGTACCCTGTTCGATTATATTGTACAGCAAACCAATCCCCGCTATGTGAGCCTGGAAATGGATATCCTGTGGGTATTCTTCCCCGGCCAGGACCCGGTAGCCCTGCTGAAAAAATATGGCAACCGCTTTAAGGCCATGCATGTAAAAGACCTGAAGAAAGGAGTGGAAGGTAACCTGTCCGGCGGTACCAACCCGGAAAATGATGTGGCGCTTGGCACAGGGCAGATCAACATTCCGGCTGTATTGAAAGCTGCCAAACGCTCAGCCATTGAGCATTATTACATTGAAGACGAAAGCAGCAATGTGGAAACACAGGTGCCGCAAAGCGTTCAATACCTGCTGGGCCTTAAAGAGTAGAACAGCCTTTCCAGTATGCTCATATCATTGGTAAGCACTTCTGCAATACCCGGTAATTGCGGCTGTGAGGGAATTTGCCGCTGGGCCGTTGTTAACAGGCCATTTGCCAGCTGTATATCCATAGCATAGGCAGTGTCTAACGCTACCGCAGATACGTTGCTGATATTTCCCCGGATCATGCCAAACTCCCGGAAGGGGTATGCCGATAATTTGATCAATACTTTCTGACCTTTTTTTACCTTGCCGGCGCCAAACACCGGCAAGGTAGCTTTAGCCACATAGTGCTGCACCGGCGGCACTATCATCAACACTGCTTCTCCGCTGCTTACAAACTGGTGCGCTTTCCAGAACTTAAAAAAGCTGACCTTACCGGCTACCGGGCTTTTTACTAAATATTGCTGCTCCCATACTTCCAGCTGTCCCTGTAATTGCTTCACCTGTTCCCGTACTTTTTGCTGCAGGTCATTTTCCTGCTGAAGGGATTGTTGCTGCAGATCCGTAATGGTTTTTAAGTATTCAGTTTGCTGCAGCTTGTTTTGCAGCAGGTTGGCGCGGGTAGCATCTGCAGTCATTTGTTTGTCCAGCAGCTGGCGTTTGCTGTTATCTAATTCCAGCGGTGCTATTACTTTTTCCCTGGCCAGCTGTGAATCTATTTTAAAGCGCTTTTGTTCCAGCATCAGCTGTTGCTGCAGCATTACGTCCTTGCGTTGTAATTCTTCATTTAGCTGGTGCTGAGTAGTTAGCTGTGATTGCAGCTGTGCTACCTTTTGCGTGGTAAAATGTTTGTCGGTGAAAAAAAGGTACTGGTTCACGGCCTGGTACAGCGCAGCATAACCGCCTTGCAAAGCGCCCAGCTGCAAAGGTTGCGCAAAGTTAAACCGGCGCAGGGTAGGGGCCAGGTTAAAGGAAGTGTCCAGCTGGTTCAGTAAGGTTTGCAGCAGGCGGATGTCATTATAGCGGGCTGCATTTTCCAGGATGTAAATGGGCGCATTCTCCCGCACAGCGGCATTGTTCTGTACAAACAGCTCACTGATCTTACCGCTGGTTTGCGCTACTATTTTTACAGGTGGGTTGGCAGAGGTGATATTCACCTGGGTAGTGATCACATCCGGGTAATGAATGAAATACGCCCCGGCAAATAACAGCATAACAACGGCAAACAGCAGGGTAATGCCCCGGCGCACGATCCAGTGCGGCATTTTGCTCATAATATCCTGTACTTCTTCGTGATGGTGTTGATACTGCGGCATAATAATGTTTTTAATCTCCCAGTTCCAGCTGGTTCTTTACCAGCTCAAAATATTTTCCTCTTTTGCGGGTAAGGGTTTGATGGTTGCCCACTTCCACAATGCGGCCCTGTTCCAGCACTACGATCTGGTCTGCATGTTTTACCGTGCTTAAGCGGTGCGCGATCACTACCACCGTCTTACCCTGGAAAAATTGCTGCAGGTTTTCTATGATGATCTTTTCATTATTGGCATCCAGCGCGCTGGTGGCTTCATCAAAGAACAGGTATTGCGGATCTTTATATACTGCGCGGGCAATGAGCAGGCGCTGTTTTTGCCCGGTGCTTAACCCATTGCCGATGTTGCCTATTTTGGTGGCAAAACCTGCGGGCAGCTGCTGTATAAAGTTTTCAATATTGGCTACCCGTGCGGCATGCAGCAGCCTGCGCTCGTTGATCTTTTCATCGCCCACGGCAATGTTACGGGCAATGGTATCTGAAAAAATAAATCCTTCCTGCATCACTACGCCGCACTGGCGCCGCCACCATTTGGGCGAGAGCCCGGATAGTTCCGTATGCCCCACCAGCAGCTTGCCGGCTACCGGTTCATAAAAACGTAACAACATTTTTAACAGGGTGGTTTTACCGCTACCGCTGCTGCCAACGATAGCGGTTACCTTCCCTTCAGGAATATTGAGGTTAACATCTTTTAGCACATAGGGGCTGCTGCCGCTGCTGTACTGGAAAGAAAGATTGTCCAGCTGCAGATCGCCATTTTGTAACAGGGGTGTTTGCAGCGTAAATGTATCTGTAACAGTTGCAGGTTCTTCGTTATCGCGGTTATGAATTTCTCCCAGTCTTTCCAGGCTGATACGCGCATCCTGCGCAGAGCGGAAAAAGGCCAGCAGCTGTTCCAATGGGCTGTTCATTTGCCCTATCATATAGCTTACGCCCAGCAGCATGCCCAGTGTCATTTGCCCGCTCACCACTTCGCGCGCTGCAATGTAGGAGATGAGAATATTCTTCAGCTGTGAAAAGAACAGGTTGCCGGTTTGCTGGTACTGTTCCAGCGTAAGGCTGCTGATATTAAGGCGGAACAGGCGGGCCTGGATGCGTTCCCATTCCCAGCGCTTTGGTGTTTCACAGTTATTGAGCTTTATTTCCTGCATGCCGGTGATCAATTCATACAGGCTGTTCTGGTTATTACTCATTTGCTGAAAGCGTTTATAGTCCAGCTCTTTACGCTTTTGCAAAAAGAAAACGATCCATACAACAGACAGCACACTGCCTACCAGGAAGATGAACAGGATCTTTAAGCTATAAATGCCCAGCACCACGGAAAATACCAGCAGGCTTACAAAAGAGAACAGCGTATGCAGCGTTTGCGTGGTCAGGAACTGCTCAATTCTGCCGTGATCATTGATGCGCTGCGTAATGTCCCCGATCATTTTTGCATCAAAAAAGCGGATAGGCAGCTGCATGAGCTTAGTCAGGAAGTCGGATATAATAGACATATTGATACGGCTGTTCATATGCAGCAGTATCCAGCTACGGATCATTTCCACTGCTGTGGTGCCAATAAACAATACCAGCTGGGATACCAGCACCAGCTGAATAAAACCCATGTTCTGGTAATTCACACCATAGTCAACCAGGCTTTGGGTAAGAAAGGGCAGTACCAGCGCCAGTAAGCTGCCCAGTAACATGCCCAGTACCAGCTGGGTTATATATTTACGATAAGGTGTTAAATACTGGAACAGGAACTGAAAGCCTTTACGGGCTGCGGCATCTTCCTCATGCTGGTAAAAAAGCGGGGTGGGTTCCAGCATCAGCACAATACCTTGCGCATCTTCCTTACTGGCCCAGCTTTTCAGGAAGGCAGCCTTGTCTATTTTTACCAGCCCATGCCCGGGATCTGCAATTAATAATTTATCGCTTGCTTTATTACTGTTATAGTTCTGCGGGGGCAGTACAACATAATGATCCTGGTTCCAGTGCAGAATGCAGGGTAACGCAACTTCTTTATCCAGCTGCTCAAAATTTACCGCTGCTGCTAATGTACGGAAACCGATCTTTTCTGCTGCTTCGCTGATGCCCAGCAGGGATACACCTTCGCGGCTCATGTCGCTCATTTGCCGCAGACTGTCAAGTGAGTAATGGCGTCCGTAATGTTTGGCGATCATGCGCAAACAGGTAGGGCCGCAGTCCATAGTATCTAATTGTTTGTAGATGGGGAAACGCATATAGTTAAAAGATCAGCCGCGAAGGTAGCAGGATGGCTGGCGCGCGGGCTCCCTGTAAAGGGTGATTTTTTAAATAATAAAGATTTATCCTGCTGTTTTATAAAATCACCTTTTCCGGGGAGATAGTCTTGCCGCGGTGCCTATACTTTTGTGCTATCATTATTTCATTAACCACTCACAATTAAAGTTTTTACTGCTTTTTAAGATTACAAAAGCATTCTGTGTCATGAAAAAACAATCCCAAAAGAAATTAACCCTGGGAAAAATTACTGTAGCCAGCCTCACTAAAGCGGATCAGCAAATGGTAAAAGGCGGTTTGCCAATTGATTTCACAAAGAGAAGCGTATGCGCAGACGCTTGTTGCGCCAGCGACATTAACGCGCAGTGCCGTACCCTGTAATTGTTAAGGCATTCATTTGCAAAACACACTTCATGCATGTGGAGTGTGTTTTGTTTTTAACCCCTCATTATTTTTATGAAACAGCTATATAAGATACTGGCAGATATCAGCACCGCGCTGGATCATTTTATTGAGCAGGAAACAGATCCCGGCCTGCTAAGCGGCTATGGTGGCTGCGCCTTATTTTATGCTTATTACCATCGCTTGACGGGCAAGGAGGAGTACCTGCATAAAATGGAGCTGGTGGTAATGAAAGCCCTGCATGCAATGGCTACGGAAGAAATGATCCATTCACATTGCAGCGGTGTGGCCGGTATCAGCTGGTGTTTACAGCATTTAATGCAGCAGGGCTTTATTGAAAAGGAAGAAGGCGCCAATGCTTTTGAAGAAACCGATGCGCTGCTGTACCGGTATATGGACCAGGAGCTAAGTGAAATGCGCTACGATCTTTTACATGAAGGCTTAGGCCCTGCCTTGTATTTCCTGGAGCGCGAAGCGGAACCTGCGATAAATGTTTATCTGGAAAACGTTGTTACCCGGCTGGAAAAGGCTGCTGTGCCTATGGCTACCGGCATTAGCTGGAAAGATGGTTTTGTGAAAAAAGACCAGGAGGGTGATCATTATAACCTGGGCCTGGCCCATGGTATGCCGGCCATACTGGCGGTACTGGGAATGATCTATGAAAGGGGTATAGCGCAGGAACGCGCCCGGTCTTTGCTGGAAAAGGGTATACAATGGTTATTAACTACCCGTAATCAAAACATCAGCACCGGCATGTCCTGTTACCCAACCATGGTAACGGCCGGCAATAAACCTGTTGGCAACCCGCAAAGCCGCCTGGGCTGGTGCTATGGCGATCCTGGTATTGCCATTACCCTATGGAACGCCGGTGTGCGCCTGCAGAACGAAAGTTTTAAACAGGAGGCCTGCGATATCCTGCTACAGACCATGCAGCACCGCGATGCAGAAAATGGTAGTGTGCGGGATGCCGGCTTATGCCATGGCAGCATGGGGCTGGCGCATATTTATAACCGCATGTACGCTGGTAGCGGTAATGAGCTGTTACGCAGGGGCATGGACCACTGGCTGCAGCAAACCCTGGCTTTCCGTACCTGGGCCGATGGGCCGGCTGGTTTTAAATGCCATACTATGAGTGGTAAGGTGAACAGCTATAACCTGCTGGAAGGTATTACCGGCATCGGGCTGGCCCTGATGGCCATTGCAGATCCACAGGCGGCAGCCTGGGACCGATGCATGCTGCTATCCTGATTAGTTGGAAAAATGGGGAACAATTTTGTAGCTTTGAAAACAGCTCATAACAGTATATGGTACGCGTTTTCATTGTCGATGATCATCCCCTGGTTTTAGAAGGGTTACGTTTCCTGCTTGGCTCCGAAAAAGACATTCAACTCACCGGACATGCTCCCAATGGCCAGGCCTGCCTGGACTATTTTACAGAAAATAAAGCAGATGTGATCCTGATGGACATTGGCCTGCCGGATATGAGCGGTATAGACCTGTGCGGCATGATCAAAACAAAATACCCCCAGGTAATGGTGCTGGCCCTCAGCTCCTTTAACGATGGCCACCACGTAAAACAAATGATGGACAAAGGCGCCAGCGGCTATGTGATCAAGAATGCCGATAAGGAAGTGCTGCTGGAAGCCATTAGTGAAGTAAATAAAGGTAAAACCTACCTGTGCTTTGAAGCCGGCCATGCTGCCCGCAAAGAAGATGATAACACCCTTAACAAATTACCCCCTTTAACCCGCCGCGAAAAAGAAGTGCTGCAGCTGATTGCGGAAGGTTACACGAACCCTGAAATAGCCGAAAAATTATTCGTCAGCGCATCTACTGTAGATACCCACCGCAAAAGTCTGCTCGCCAAACTGGATGTGAAAAATACTGCTGTTCTTATCCGTTTTGCGCTTGAGAATAAGCTGGTCAAATAGGGAATTAACAATAATGGAGGCATGTTTTTCAATGAAGTACATGCCCTACGATTATTAATTGTTAATTATTCATTCTTAATTAGAATCGGATCTCTTCAACTTTGATCTGTAATCCTTTCTGATCGGTAGCTACATGGCAGGCATAGTCCGGGAAAGCCTTTATTTCATGCAGGTACCATTGGTTCTTTTCCAGGGTAACCATGCTTTTATTGGTTACATCAAGACTGGTGAGCGCCGTATTAAGGCCGCTGCCATCTGCTTTCAGGATAGCCTCCTTGCAGGTCCAGTGGGCATAGAACGCGTGTAATGGATTGGATGCATTATTAATGGCCGCCCATTCGGTATCTGTAAACTGGCCTTTAAAATCGTTGATATTAATAGGGCGGATGGCCTCCACGTCAATGCCTATACGCCCATACGGGCTTACCACGCAGGCTACCATGCGGCCGGCATGCGAAATGTTGAAATCTATATTGTCTTCCAGGAAAGGCCGCCCAAACCCGGTATACCGCAGCATATGCAGGTTAGCGGTGCG
This sequence comes from Chitinophaga rupis, assembly GCF_900109685.1. Lineage (GTDB taxonomy): Bacteria > Bacteroidota > Bacteroidia > Chitinophagales > Chitinophagaceae > Chitinophaga > Chitinophaga rupis. Next base: position 91,714 of record NZ_FOBB01000009.1, read on the forward strand.
GCCATGCGCTTTCAGCCCGGCCAGTAACAGGTGTTTGCCCAGCAGGCTGGCATGGGCATCTTCCCATCGCCTGAACTTTGAGATCTTTGTTTGCAGGTACACCGGTAATTGTTCCACTAAAGCCTGGAAGGTAGTGGTAGGCAGCGGTATAGGATAGTTGGCAAAATAAATGGTTCCCGCCATGTAATAGGATAATTGTACGTTGTAAAAGTAATTTAAGCCTGCAAGTTTAGAAAATTCCCGAATAAATTATAATTAATCCTATACCTACATAAATTACCCCACTTTAAAACTGATGGCTATTATTTAAAACCATAGGGTTTTGTTTGCAATATTTATTTTATGCAACTTTCAATTTAATAAGCAGATGCCGAAAAGCTTTGAATAGAGTAGGCACATAAAGTAACCAAGTTAAAACCAAAAGCTATGAAAAACTTTCCAATGGAAGGCCTCACTGAGCTGTCCCTCAATGAATTAACAACAGTAGAAGGCGGTGGTTTGTTAACCAATGTATTAACCACTGCTGCAGGCTTGTTAATGAACCTGCCAAACACAGTGGGGAGTGTAAGAAATACTGTGAATGGCCTGCTGAATTTCCTGATCTAACGGCTGCTCTTTACAAATTGTACTATTACAAGCGGCCGCCGAAAAGCCCACCGGCTAACCCCGGGTATTGTTCAGCTGTTAGGCACCGTATACAATGTATCCGGCATAACCAGCGCTTTCCTGAAAACGCTGCTTGGTACTATTATCTAATCTCTACACTAATTAACGCATTTAACACAAGGATTTAAGAGCGTCCTGCTCCGGTAAACGGACCGGGGCGCTTTCCTGTCCCGGTAATATAGATCCCCTGCCTGCCTTTTATCTGAAAGATCTAAAAATACTGTTCTTCCCTGCAATCCGCTGTGGTTGTTTGCCCGTAGGTATTTGTTAAGCAGCAGCTTAATGAGAGATCACAGTGTCCTATGGCGAAGCCCGGAAATGCAGAGCGCTGTTATCCCGATTCCTATTAACCAGTATCACTATGGAAGGCAGAAAACTAAGATGCACTCAACAGGTGGCAATCCTGATCAGGCATTTGCGCAGAAAGAAAGAATATTCCCAGGAATACATGGCCGCTCACCTGGACATATCCCAGAACGCCTATAGCAAGCTGGAAACCGGGAAGATCCCTATGACCATTGACCGGCTTTGCGAAGTGGCCCGCATCCTGGACATTGCACCCTCCGACCTGCTGGCAGAAATAAATGCTGATCATCACCTGTGATCATTTAATCATAAAAGCATACCATGCCCCAGTTGTTCCCGATAAGTATTATGCAACATTCCACCTATACCTGGCTGCCCAGGGTTAAAGTGAGAACGCAGCTGCTATATATTACCGTACTGGCAGCCGCTTTCATTGCATTGATCTCATTGCCTTTTATTAAGGTAGATGTGTCGGTAAAAGCTACCGGTCTGGTGCGTCCCATTACAGAAAAGCATGAGCTGCGCAACCTGGTGGCCGGCACCATTGCAGCTATACTGGTAACGGACGGGCAAAAACTGTTCAAAGGGCAGGAGATCCTGCGCCTGCAGGAAGCTGTAAGCGACAGCAAGCTGCAGCAAAACACCTGGGAGCTGGACCAGCGCGATAAATATATCCATGACCTCACCTTACTTACCTCCGGCCGTGGTGGCGGCCTGCAATCTCCTTTATACCAGCAGCAGTACCAGCGTTATCAGTCTACCCTCAATGAGCAGCTGGCCACCGTGAATAAGCTAAAAGCCGATATGGAGATGTACGAAAAGCTGTTTGCCGAAAAAGTAATTGCCAAAAAGGAATATGCCGACCGGCAATATGAATATGTAAAAAGCCAGGCCGCCTACCAGCTGACCATACAACAGCAACGCAGCGCCTGGCAGGAAGAGCTGAGTCATTTGCAGACAGAAAGCAGCCGCCTGCATGCAGATACCCGGCAGCTGGAGCAGGAAAAGGAATGGAACGTGATCAAAGCCCCGGTGAGCGGCACCCTGCAGCAATTCAGCGGGAAATATGCCGGCGGTTATATCCAGGCCGGTGAGCTGCTGGGCATTATTTCGCCAGACTCTAACCTGGTAGCGGAATGTTATGTAACACCCAAAGATATTGGCTACCTGCAGGTGGGCATGCCCGTGAAATTCCAGGTAGATGCATTTAATTATAATGAATGGGGCCTGGTAGAAGGCAGGATACAGTCTATTGACAACGATTTTATACTGGTGAATAACCAGCCGGTGTTTAGAGTGAAATGCAGTTTTGCCGGTACAGAGGTGCATACCCGTAATGGCGTAAAAGGGAACCTGAAAAAAGGAATGACCTTCCAGGCACGTTTCATTCTCACCAAACGCAGCCTGTTCCAGCTACTGTATGATAAAACCGATGACTGGATGAACCCCGCCCGTAAGACCACTTAACCTTTTAGTATATAACATGATGCCATGACAAATGATGCCAGATTAAAACGGAGTGCCCGGGTAAAGCAACGCGATATCAGTGATTGCGGCGCCGCCTGCCTGGCATCTGTAGCCGCGTACTATCATTTGCAGCTACCGGTAGCCCGCATCAGGCAATATGCCGGTACCGACCGTAAAGGCACCAATGTATTAGGAGTAATAGAAGCTGCGCAGAAGCTGGGCTTCCAGGCCAAAGGCGTAAAAGGGCCGCTGGAAGCGCTGAACAATATACCCAAGCCTGCTATTGCGCATGTGGTAGTGAACGGCCTGTTGCAGCATTTTGTAGTAGTGTATAGGGTAACCGCCAAACAGGTTGTTGTAATGGACCCGATTGATGGCATGTATCACCACCTAAGCCACGATGATTTTAAAAAAACATGGACCAGTGTGCTGGTGCTGTTAATGCCGGATGAAGATTTTAAAACGGGTAATGAAAAAATATCGCACCTGCAACGTTTCTGGTACCTGCTGCGTCCTCACCGGTCTGTGTTAACGCAGTCGTTGTTTGGCGCGGTGATCTATACTGTGCTCGGGCTTTCTACTTCTATTTATGTACAAAAGATCGTAGATAATGTGCTGGTGGAAGGTAACCGTAACCTCCTGAACCTGTTAGGCGTAATAATGCTGATAATATTGCTGCTGCAATTATTTGTAGGCAATCTTAAAAGCATTTTTGCCGTTAAAACCGGCCAGCAGCTGGATGCGCAGCTGATCTTAGGCTACTATAAACATTTATTAAAACTGCCGCAGCAGTTCTTTGATACTATGCGGGTAGGGGAGATCACCTCCCGTATTGGCGATGCAGTAAAAATACGTGTATTCATTAACGATGTAGCGTTAACCCTGGTGGTGAATGTTTTTATTGTCATCTTCTCTTTCGCTTTGATGTTCACCTATTACTGGAAGCTGGCGCTGATCATGCTGGGTATTATCCCGGTATACCTGCTGATATACCAGGTTAGCAACCGCGTAAATAAAAAGCTGCAGCGCAGGCTGATGGAAGATAATGCGGAACTGGGCAGCCAGCTGGTGGAGTCGCTTAATTCAGTAGCCACTATTAAACGGTTTGGGCTGGAAGAATATGCCAATATGAGAACAGAGCACCGTTTTATACGCCTGCTGAAAACGATTTACCATTCTACCATCAGTAACCTGTACATAGGCAGCGCCGCTAATGTTGTAACCAGCGGTTTTGTGATAGCGCTTTTATGGATCGGTTCTGTGTTTGTGATAAACCGGGAGTTGAGCCCGGGAGAGCTCCTGTCTTTTTACGCGCTGGTAGGGTATTTTACGGGACCGGCTATGGGCCTTATCACCGCTAATAAAAGTATGCAGGATGCGCTTATTGCCGCTGACCGCTTATTTGAGATCATAGACCTGGAGCAGGAGGAAACCGCACAAAAGGTGGAGCTGCAACCTGGTATGATCGGGAATATTGTGTTTAACAACGTTACTTTCAGCTATGGCAGCCGGGTGCCGGTGTTCAGGCATTTTAACCTGGAAATACAGAAGGGACGCATTACAGCTATTGTGGGAGAGAGTGGTTCCGGCAAATCTACCCTGATGTCGTTGCTGCAGAATATTTACCCTTTAAAGGAAGGTACTATTGCCATTGGGCATACGGATATCCGCTATATTCAGCATGAAAGCCTGCGCCGCCTGGTAAGTGTAGTGCCTCAGCAGATAGATCTGTTTGCGGGGCCCATTACGGCTAATATTGCCGTGGGCGAGTTTGAGCCGGATATACAGCAGGTATTACGTATTTCCCAGCAGCTGGGGATCCTGGAATTTATAGAAAAACTGCCAGATGGCTTTAATACATTATTGGGTGAACATGGCGTAAACCTTTCCGGTGGCCAGCGCCAGCGTATTGCTATTGCCCGTGCATTATACCGCCATCCGGAAATACTGATCCTGGATGAAGCTACCTCCTCCCTGGACCCTGTTTCAGATCTTTATGTACAAAACGTTATGCAGGAGCTGAGGGATGCCGGTAAAACAGTGATCGTGATCGCGCACCGGTTAAGTACCGTGGTAAATGCCGATCAGATCGTGGTGCTGCAGGATGGCGCGCTGGCAGAAGAAGGTACGCATAAGCAGCTGCTGGCCCGTAATACGGTGTATGCAAAGTTATGGAGCCATCACCAGGGTATGCTGCAAGGCTGAATAGTAAGTACAGGAACACATGTTGTAAAAGATCCTGTTCATTTGGATCAATGAGGCAGCTTTTCTCTTAGTAAGCCATATACCCAGGTACCTGCAATTGCGCTCAGGATCATTACTATCACCACAAAAGCGCCGGTACCTATTTGTGCAAACAATGGCCCCGGACAAGCGCCGGTAAGCGCCCAGCCGGCACCAAAAATAAGCCCGCCAATGACCTGCCCTTTATTGTATTGCTTAGGTGTAAAATCGATTTTTTCCCCGCTGATGGTTTTAATCCTGAACTTTTTGATGATCCACACAGAAATGGCTGCTACTACTACCGCGGAGCCAATAACCCCATACATGTGAAAACTTTGTAAGCGGAACATTTCCTGTATACGGAACCAGGAAACAATTTCTGCCTTTACAAATACAATACCCAGCAACATACCTGCTACAGCGTATTTGAGCAAATGCCACCAGGGCCTGGGAGTTGCGGTTTCTGTACGCTCTAATGAACGAACTTCAAAATCAGTATTGATTAAATCAGGCATTGCTTACAATTGAAGAATGAAAGGTAAGATCCAGTTGGCGGTTATAAAACCACCTGCCATAAAACAGCAGGTTGCCACCAGGGAAGGGCCCTGCATATTAGCCAGCCCCATAATGGCGTGGCCGGATGTACAGCCGCCGGCATAGCGGGTTCCAAAGCCTACCAGGAAACCGCCTATTACAATAAGAATAAAACCACGTACTGTTAGCAGGTTGGCAAAAGAAAAGAGATCCACCGGCAGCAAATGGTTATAGTCATGAACGTTATAGCTATTCATTTCCTTCACCAGCGCCGGGTGCACCTGTATGGGCTGCGGATTATGCAGTAATATGGATGCCAGCCAGGCGCCTGTTATAATGCCTGCTACAAAAAAGAGGTTCCAGCTTTCCTTTTTCCAGTTGTATTGAAAGAAGGGGATCTTAGCCGGCAGGCAGGCGGCGCAGAGGTGCCGTAAGTTGGCGGATATTCCAAAGTGTTTGTTGCCCAGGAGCAGTAAAACCGGCACTACCAGGCCAATCAGCGGGCCGGCTACATACCAGGGCCAGGGCTGTGAAAGTGTTTGCAACATGCGGTTGGTTATTGAACTGTTTGCAAATGAAAAGTACATCTTTTCCTTAACACCGGATTAACCTTCTTTTGAGCGCACCGTGGTTAATATTGTGGGCTAAAAAAAGTTTTGGTAAAAGTACGCATTCTGCGAACTTATTGTATATTTGTAAATGGAAACCCATGAAAGTGCATTTGATCAAACTGCAAACTATTGAAAAATATGTGAAGGGGCATGCAAATAGCAGAAGTAGCTTTGAACTTTGGATTGTAACGGTAAAAGGTGCAAGCTGGAATATGCCGGAAGATATATTGAATACCTTCGGCAGCGCAGATCTTTTAGGAAATGGTAGTCAGCGGGTGGTATTTAATATTGGAGGTAACCATCACCGCATGATCTGTCAATACGTATTTGGCGCATCGCATGTACATTTGTTTGTGTGCTGGATAGGTACACATGCAGCCTACACAGAGCTATGCGCTAACAGAAAGCAATACATTATCAGTGATTATTAAACCAGGGTTATGGAAAAGTTAAAATACAAGGTAATTAAATCTGAAAAGCAGTATGATGAATACTGTGATGTGCTGGCGGAATTAGTGGCCAGTCCTCGTAAAAACAAAGAGTTATCAGATGAAATAGAGCTGCTTACCCTGCTCATAGAAAAGTGGGATGAATCACACAGCACTTTTAAAGATGCTAACCCTATTGAAATATTACAGTATTTAATGGCAGAAAATAACCTGAAAGCTACAGAGCTGGCCGCTATGCTGGGTATTGGCAAAAGCCTGGTGTCTGATATGCTGCATTACCGCAGAGGGCTTTCCAAAGAAAATATCCGTAAACTCGCAGAGCATTTTAAAGTATCACAGGAGTTATTTAACCGGCCGTATAAACTGATATCCCCGTTAAATGCGCAGTTGAAAAATGCCAGTGTAATGAATACCACAAAAGAGCTAAAGGTAGTAAGGTAATTACTACCTTTTTATTTACTGTTTATCCCTAACATTTTCTTCACTACCTCCTGCCCGTTTACCAGGGCTGCTTCTACGGTTCCCATAAGCGCGCCGTTATACAATCCTTCTCCCGCAAAAAATAATGTGTTCGCTACTGGTGTAGTTAATACGGGCAGTGCTGCTTTGGTATGGATAGTAGGGTATGAATAGGAGCCGCGTGTAAACGGATCATTCGTCCAGTTAATGACCTGCGCGCTAAGCAATAAAGATTGTAACGTTGATGCGGGCATGTTAAAAATGCCTGAGAGGGAATTAAATGCCATTTCCAGCACCTCCGTATCTGACGCATCTTTGAGCGCTTTGACAGGCGGGCCGCCCAGCCAGCCGGTAAGCAGGGTAGATGTTTCGGGGTATTGCGTCCACCAGGTGGGCACGGTTTGCTGGGAAAAAATGAGGGTTATATCTTCCCCGCTTTTGCCGTTAATGGTTTGCTTTTCCCAGAAGGGTTCCCGGAACTGCAGCAGTATTTTAATAATGCCACCCATACCCATTTGCTGTGCCGCTTCATGCTGCGCTGGTAACGGTGGAAAGTATTGCAGGCTGCCCAGCTCCGTTGGCGCTGCCTGTAACACACTAAGCGGTACCGTGATCAATACCTGCTGCGCAGTATAATGTTGCTCATTTGTAGTAATGACCTCCACCTTTCCCGGTTGCCAGTGGATATGCTGTACAATGGATGAGAGCTGAATGGCGCCGCCACCCTTTGTAATTTCTGCTGCCAGAAAAGCGGTGAGGCGATCGTACCCACCATTGATGCGGTATTGGGTGGCTTCATGCTCTGACACCCATTCTTCCCGCATGGCCAGGGTACTGGCATCCGCCGGATCAGCGGTATCATAGCCGGAGGCATAGCGTATAACGGTATCTCTCAGCTCATTGTATTTATCATCCGCAAAATGGAGCTCCAGGAAATCCTGCAGCGGCAGATCTTCTTCCTGCTTTTTCAGTGCGGCTACAAAAAGCGGCCAGTGCGGTATTTCCAGTTCCTCCACAGGTACCAGCTGCCCTTTGAATGATTGCAGCATGGTGCCTTCAATGGCGTGGTAGGGGATGTTTGCTTCTTTTAATAATCCCAGTGTCAGGGGAACATCCCCATGAATAAATTCAGCGCCTGTATGCTGATGGATGCGCCCGCCAATATGATCGCGGGCTTCCAGCAACTGTACTTTCTTCCCGGCTTTTACCAGCTCCCTGGCTGCCATTAAGCCTGCTGCGCCGGCGCCTATAATAATTACGTCTGTTTGTGCCATATGTATTAGCCTTCTGATCCTTGCTTTTTCTTATGATAATATTTCTTCGATTTTTCCATGCTGCCACAGGTAACCGGGCTGCACCAGCGCCGTTTGTTATTCTTGGTGTGGTCCAGGAAGATCCAGCCACATTGCCCGCATTCCTTGATCCGCTGACGATCTTCCAGGGTGAGTATATCATACGCTGATTTCATCACCACCCATAAAGGCGATAGCAGATCGGCAGCATCTTCTTCCCAATCCTGTTCAAGATGTGTGCCTTTTATAGTAAAGCGGATATGCGATAAACCGGCGGATAACACGGTATTAAATTTATGCAGCAGCTCTTCCTGCATTTGCTGTGGCTCCTGTGCTGCAACCGCGGAGAAGAAGTGGTACAGCAATTCCCGTACGCGTTTCATTTTTTGCAGGGCTTTATCGGCTGCTTCAGCATGTTTGGCAGCATATTGCTGCAAGGCTTTACGGCTTTTGCCGTTAAGGATGTTCACCTTATTACACCATTGCAGCAGGGTGGCATAACTATCTAAATACTCATGCAGGTTAATGCCCCGCCAGGAATGAACGGTATTAATAAAATGGAAGCAGAGTGCGCCTCCATCCAGGGGAAGGGTGTTAATATTTCTCTCTTTGCTCATAAAGATACCGGTGGAAAGGTACATTATTTTTACCAGCAAAAAAGCTTTTGACGGTAATAAATAATTATATAGATTTACACTGGTAAAACTTGTTTTACTGGTAATGTAAACTGTAGGCATCAACCCAAACCACCGGATATGAGATCGGAAAATTCACCTCAATGGCTGGTTATCCTGGCTTTCCTGGCTATTTATATTGTATGGGGTACCACCTATATGGCTATTGCATTCGGGTTAAAGGGATTTCCGCCTTTTGTGCTAACGGCTTTCCGGGGTGTGATCGCAGGCAGCATACTGTTAATATGGTGTTTGGCGCGTGGTGAAAAATTACCCGGTGCTGCTACCATAGGCAATGCTTCCATTAGTGGTGTTCTGATGCTGGTGGGTGGTACGGGCCTGGTAACCTGGGCTGAGCAATATGTAAACTCAGGTTACGCGGCTATTATTATGGCTACTGAACCCTTTTTCTTTTTACTGCTGGATAAAAAAGAGTGGGGAAACTACTTTTCCAATAAATGGGTGCTGGGCGGATTGGTGATCGGGTTCACCGGTATTGTACTGTTCTTTCATTATACCCAGGCTACGGCGTCTGAAACAAAGGATGCCGGCATGTTACTGACCGGCAACCTGGTATTATTGCTGGGCGCCATTCTATGGGTAGTAGGTTCCCTGTACGCTAAATATAAATTGGACCACAGCCATTCCAATACCCTGACAACCGGCCTGCAGCTCCTGGCTGCGGGCCTTTTTAGCGGCCTCATCGCATTGTTCACGGGGGAATGGGCTGATTTTAATATAACTACAGTGTCACTGCCTGCCTGGGGAGGTTTGTTATACCTGATCACTATGGGATCGCTGGTGGCCTATATGGCTTTTACCTGGCTAATCACTATTCGCCCGCCGGCATTGGTAAGTACGCATACTTATGTAAACCCGGTAGTGGCCATTTTGATAGGCTGGGCCTTTGCCAATGAGCAGATCTCTTTGCTGCAGATAATAGCGCTGCTGGTGATCTTAGCCGGTGTACTCTTCACCAATATACCGAATTACAAGCTGGCCAAGGGTTAGAAAAGTGTGGAGGCTGTTTCCGTTATGCCAAAATAAGTTTGTATCACGCTTAATGCTTCCGCTTCAGAAAAATCTTTACAGGTATAAATAATTGCAGACAGGAATTGTTGCTGGCTCCACACGGCTATATAAATGCCTGAATCAATCAGCGGCACAAAGGCATCATAACCCTGGTTGGCTGCTTTACCTTCCCCGCTGGTAGTGTGTACAATTGGGGCGCCATACGTGCGCATAGAAAGCTGGGTGGTAAAGTGCTGAAAGAAATGGATCAGCGTTTGTTCATCTACGGGAATGGTAAAATATCCCTCTACTAAAAGTCTTTTGCGGAATATATCAGGAGCTAAATTTTTCATAGCGGGGCAGTTTTCATAAATATAAATAGAAAAAGGCAGCGATGATAGATCGCTGCCTTTTCCAGGAATAATTTTACACTAGCTACGTGTGTCTTAGTGGTTGGTTACCTAATTACTTCTGAGCAGTAGTGTCTTTTTTAATCTTTTCCTTTTTTATGTGTTTTTTACCGGTGGTATCTACTGGTTGAGTAGCAACGGTATCACGGATAACTGCTGTATCGCGACGGATAGTAGCGGTATCTTTTGCCATAGAAGCAGTGTCTTTTACAAAAGATGCAGTGTCAGGGCGCATTGCTGCAGTATCCTTAACAATAAAAGATGCGGTGTCTTTTGCAAAGAAAGCAGTATCCTTTTTGAATGCAGCTGTGTCTTTAGCAAAAGCGGTGTCTGCTACGAAGTTAGCAGTGTCTTTGAAGAATGCAGTGTCAGGAGTGGCAAAAGCAGCAGTGTCTTTTACAAAAGCTGTGTCCATTTTAAAGTTTGCAGTATCTGCTTTAAAAGCTGCAGTATCTACTGCAAAAGCAGCGGTATCTACTTTAAAGTTCGCAGTATCTGCTTTGAAAGCTGCGGTATCCACTGCGAAATTTGCAGTATCTACTTTAAAGTTAGCTGTATCAGCTACAGCTGCAGTATCCAGCGCAAAAGCAGTATCTACTGCGAAAGCAGCGGTATCTACTTTAAAGTTCGCAGTATCTGCTTTGAAAGCTGCGGTATCCACTGCGAAATTTGCAGTATCTACTTTAAAGTTTGCTGTATCAGCTACAGCTACGGTGTCGCGGGACATTTTTGCACTAACACCATTCTTTGCGTTTACCTGTGTAAGCATTATTGCTCCAACGCCTGCCATAAGGCCAAATTTTAAGATCTGTGTTTTCATCGTTTTTCAATTTTTATGGTTAACGATCCGATTTAACTTTTTTGACTGAAACCATTTCGTTTGGTTTCTTGCCAGGGAATAAGACAAAAACCCTGCGCAAAATCAGAAAAGAATTGTTAAAACGGCCCAATCCCTTTGAGAATACGGCATTTCAGCGTTTGAATGTTTTTATGTAACATTTCTTTAACGGATGTATTTTGTAGAAGCTACACCCAATCAACATCTTATTTTGTTGACTATGTCCCCACGTTTTTGTTCCGTGCATTCCTGTGCGTAGCATGGTTTAGGGCCATTATCTTTACAGCATGGAACGGCATATACAGCTTACAGGCGACGGATCACATACCATAGGCGTAACCGGTACCAATGTTACGTACCACAGTACCTATGGCGCTATTCAGGAGAGTGTACATATATATATTAATGCAGGATTGCGGCCCCTGCTGCAACAACATTCGCCCTTATATATATTTGAAATGGGCTTTGGTACCGGTTTAAATGCGCTGCTTACTTTACAGGAGGCCATTGCACAACAACGGCCTGTTTATTATGAAGCAGTAGAATTGTACCCGTTATCTGCCCCGGAAATGCAGGCCTTAAATTATAATAATTTGTTAAAAGCCACCACAGGCCATGACCTGAAAGCCTTACACAGCGCGGCCTGGGAGGAAGTTGTACCGCTGCATCCACAATTTTCCCTGTTAAAGAAAAAGCAATCACTGGCTGCATACCTGGCAGCTTCCTCACCGTTATTTCACCTGGTTTATTTTGATGCCTTTGCGCCGGAGATACAGCCAGAACTATGGAGTGCTGCCGTGTTTGAGCAGGTAGCGGCACGAATGTACCCAGGAGGGGTGCTGGTTACTTATTGTAGTAAAAGTGCGGTACGGAAAGACCTGCAGGCCATTGGTTTTACCGTGGAGAAATTAGCCGGTCCGCCGGGTAAAAGGGAAATTATAAGGGCTGTGAAGGACTAAGGGGCCATTTGCTTTTGTGCGAACAATTACTATATTTAGGAATAATATTTTACTGCTATTACAGTTTTTTGAGTAATTATTAATACCTATGATAGGGGAAAGGGGCATCAAACATTTCCGTTTATGGAAAATAAAATAACCCGGCATCCTTGAACAAATTGCCACAAAATGAGATATACCTATTTTATCCCGGTGCTGCTTTGCGTGCAGCAGAGCTTTGCACAAATACCCGCCACTTCCGCCAGCACCGTTGACCAGGTTACCGTTTTCCTGCAGGGCGCACAGGTTACCCGCAGCATGCAGTACACCGTTACACCAGGCAACAATAAGATTGTTTTCAGCGGCATTTCCCCGGACGTGGATCAAAAAAGCATACAGGCTAAGCTGCCGGCCAATACCATGTTGTTATCTGTATCGCATCAGCCCAATTTTATTAAGGAACAATCGCAGCGGGAAGAAATTGATCAGCTGGAAAAACAGCGTCAGACCCTGCAGGACAAGCTGGACCGTGAAAAAAATAACCTGCAGGTATACACGCAGGAGGAAAGCATTCTTACCAAGAACCAGGATATTGGCGGCACCAATAACGTTTTAAAAGCCATAGAGTTAAAAGATATACTGGACCTGCAACGGCAGCGCCTGACAGAGGTGCTGGATAAACAGCTCAGTATTAAACAACAGATCCGCACGCTGGAAAAAGATCTGCTGCAAACAACTAATCAGTTGCAGGGCCTGCGCCAGCTGAAAGAAACCCCTACCAGCGATATAGTGCTGGATGTATTGGCTAAAAGCGCCTCCACTGGCAAATTCACCGTTAGCTACCTGGTAAAGAACGCAGGCTGGCTGCCGGCTTACGATATACGGGTAAAGGACATTACTCAGCCGCTGGATATTACTTTTAAAGCCAAAGTATTTCAGCAGTGTGGCGAAATGTGGAAGAAAGTTAAGCTGCAATTAAGTACAGGAAACCCTGACGAAAGCAGCGTGCGGCCGGTATTACGCCCCTGGTACTTACACAGCTACAGCAGCTATGATGAGCTGAACCGTAGCCGCCAGGCGCAGCAAATGCTCAGCAATGGCGAGATAAGCGGGCGGGTAACAGATGACAGCGGGAACCCGCTTACAGGCTGTAGTGTACAAATAAAGGGCAAAACGTTAGGTACTGTAACAGATGAGAAGGGCAATTTTCAGCTGCAAACATCCGGCGGGGAACAAACCCTGGTGTTTTCCTATATAGGTTTTAATAAGAGGGAAGTGCCGGTAGATGGCGGTTTTATGCGCATCAGTATGCAACCGGACAACAGGACGTTGGATGAAGTGGTGGTAGTTGGCTATGGCACAGAGAAAGCATTGGAGGGCCGTGTAGCGGGTGTAGCTGTGGGGAATAAAAAAGCCTTGCGCAAACAATCGTCCAGCATAGTTGAGGATGTTACGGAGCAATATGTAGCTACTACTTTTTATTATGATATACCCGTGCCTTATACTATTGAGCCTGATGGAAAGCCTTACACAGTGGGCGTAAAAGAAGTGGAAGTACCTGCCAGCTATGAATATTATGCAGTGCCTAAGCTGGACAAAGCAGCCTTCCTGGTAGCCGGTATTACAGACTGGGAATCCCTGAACCTGCTGGATGGGGAAGCCAGTATTTTTTATGAAGATACCTACCTGGGCAAATCCCTGCTGGACCTGCAAAACTCACAGGATACGCTGCTGATATCCCTGGGCCGCGATAAACAGGTAACTGTTACCCGCACCCTGGAAAAGGATTACAGCCGTAAACGTTTTATTGGCAAGAATATAACAGTAGCGCGGTCCTGGCAGCTAGGCATTAAGAATAATAAACCGGTGCCCATTAGCATTACCCTGCAGGATCAGCTGCCGCTTAGCACTAATACTGATATGGAAATATCCGGGATCAGCTATGGCGATGCCCAGCTGGAAGAAAGCACTAAGCTGCTCACCTGGAAAATGTCGCTGGCCCCTGCTGCAGAGCAAAAGCAGCAGCTTAAATATAGCATTAGCTATCCTAAAGCAGCTATTGTAAATATTGATTAAAAGATAACTATCCAATTAAAACAGCCCTGCCAGGTAATGCCCGGCAGGGCTGTTTAATGCAGAACGCATAATGCTGAATGCTGCCTGCATTTTGCACTATGCGTTCTGCTTTAACGCTATCCTTTCCGCTCTGTTTTATTAATTATTAATTCTTCATTATTAATTGTTTCAGCGGGTGCCCAGTGTTTTATTCTCCACCTTCAGCTCATCCCAGGCTGGTGGGGCAACCTGCAGCAAATTCTTTACAAAAAAATCCCTTCTTTTCTGCTCTCCATAATCACCGCCGGAAGAGTGTCCCATGCCCGGTACCATCACAAAGTCAAAATCCTTATTGTTTTTAATGAGCGCATTTACCAGCTGCAGGGTAGAGGAGGGGTCCACATTATCATCCATCTCTCCCAGGATCAGCATCAGCTTACCTTCCAGGTTAGCGGCATGGGTAACATTGGAACATTCCTCGTATTGCGGGCCTATGGGGTATCCCATCCACTGCTCATTCCACCACATTTTGTCCATGCGGTTATCATGGCATCCACAGGAGGCTACGGCTGCTTTATAAAACTCCGGGTGAAATAATACGGCGCCTGCGGCATTTTGCCCGCCGGCAGAGGTTCCGTAAATGCCTACCCGTGTAAGGTCCATATAGGGATATTTTCCGGCAGCGGCCTTCATCCATAGAATGCGGTCGGGGAAACCGGCATCTTTCAGGTTTTTCCAGCATACATCATGAAATGCTTTGGAGCGGTTGGAGGTGCCCATGCCATCTACCTGTATCACAATAAAACCCAGCTCCGCCAGCTCCTGCATACCGCGGTAGGCAGCCTGGAAGGCTTTAGGTACAAATGCACTGTGCGGGCCTGCATAAATATTTTCTATAACCGGGTACTTACGGGAGGCATCAAAGTTAGAGGGGCGTATGATGATACCCCAGATATCTGTTTGCCCGTCGCGGCCTTTGGCGGAAAATACTTCCGGCGCACGCCAGCCGGTTTGCTGTAAGGCGGTAATATCGGCCTTTTCCAGCTCCATTATTACTTTGCCATTGGCATCGCGTAAAACGGTCACCGGCGGCAGATCTACACGGGAATAGGCATCTGTAAAGTATTTATAATCGGTGCTGAATTTGGCGGCATGCTGTGCATTTTCCGTTGTTAATGGCTGCAGGTGCTTACCTTCAAAATCCGTTTTGTAATACTGCACCAGGTAAGGGTCCTGGCCCTGTTCCCGGCCGCTGGCGCCAAAAATGATGGTCCTGGCCTGCTCATCTACTTTTACAACAGAACGTACTACCCAGCTGCCTTTGGTAATGGGATGCTTTACCTGCCCGGTTTTGCCGTCGTATAAATAGAGGTGATTCCATCCGTCGCGCTCAGATGCCCATATGATCTCTTTACCATCATTCACATCATAACGGTATTTTTTACTGCTGTAATCAATGAACGTGGGGCTGGTTTCCTCTACCAGTATTTTAACCTGACCGGTGGCAGCATCTGCCTCCAGTACGCGGTATACCTGGTGCCCGCGCTGGTTGTATTCAAAGGTAAAGGCGCGGCTATCCTTACGCCATTCCAGGTTGCCCAGGCTGTATTGCTGGTTAAACAGTGCTGCATCTAAGGGAATATGTTTTTTACTTTCTACCAGGAACAGCTGCGGAACCCTTACCGGCAGCGCATCGCCGGGCTTCAGGTAATCGCGGGTGCTAAGCTTTGGCTGCAGCTGGTCTGTTGGGGAGGATGAGATCAGGTACAGCAAATGCTTTTTATTAGCCCGCACCTTAACAGCGGCCAGCTTTTTTGAATCCGGGGCCCACTCCATGTAGCTGGAATAATATTCCCCTTCGGAGCCATCATAGCTTAACTGAAAAACCGCTTTCGTTTTACGGTCGCGGATGTATACGTTGTAGCTTTGGATATAAGCCACCCAGTTGCTGTCCGGCGAGGGCACCGGCGGCTCGTTCTGCTCATCATGTTCTGCGCCCCAGTAGCGGTCGGGTGTGGTTTTTCCTTTGATCTCTTTTAGCCGGCAGCTGTAGTCTGTCAGCTTGCACTGGCACACGGTATCGCCTATATTAAATTCCAGCGTATGTTCCTTATCGCTGAAATCCATCATGTTAAATGGCAGCGCATATGCCGTATAAGTACGGTGCAGCAGGGTGCTGAGGGCGTTTGCCAGCTTCACCTGGTCAAAGGCCGGGCCTTTGGTGCGCTTGTCTGCATCTACCAGCATAAACTCTTTACCGCGCGGTGTTTGCTCGTAGTACCAGCAGCGGTGTGTGCTATCGATCCAGTTAAAGCTGGTGGGGGCATAATAGAGCTTGTTCCTGATACGGCTGCTCCAGTCATTGGCGCGGCGGTAATCATCCGCAGTACCCTGTGCCTGCAGTGTAAGTGCATTGCCCAGTAACAGCAATGTAATGGTTAACAGGCTGAATGTTTTGTATGGCATGGTTGTGATATTTATATAGTCCATGGTCGATGGTCCATAGTCAATGGCCTTTTACAGTGTGATGGATACAGCGTGTAAAGGCAATTATGGGAGGCATTGACCTGAATTTCTTTGTTGTATTTCTGTAACACAGCTATGCCATGGACCATCGGCTATGGACCATGGACAAAGAAGCCCCTCAGTGCTCCACACTCTGAAAATAACTGTTCATATATTCACTGGGCGATTGCCCGGTGATACCTTTAAACACCCGGTTAAAATTGGTAATGCTGTTAAAGCCGCAGGTATAAGCCACGGTGGCAATGTTGTCATAATCACCGTCCGTAAGCTTCTTACAGGCTTCGTTGATGCGTACCTCATTCAGGAAAGACACAAAGGTGTGCAGGGTGTGTTTCTTGAAAAAGCGGCAAAAAGCCTGGGGCGTCATGTGGGCCTGTTTGGCAGCATCTTCCAGGGTAATGGGTTTATCATACTGCTGCATAATAAAATTGTAAATGTTGCCAATGCGTATGCCTTCATGCTCGCTGAACATGGGCGTTTTATTACCGGCGCTCAGCGGGGCAAGATCGGGGTAGCTGCTCAGCTGCTTTAACAGCTCTACAAACAACATCAATTGATCTGCGCCTGCGCTTTGTGCAATACGCAGCATTTTATTGGATACTTCAATTACATGCTGGGCAGGCAGCTTAAAGCCGGACTGGTGCTGCTGTACAAAATTCTTCAGCAGCTTCATTTCCGGCAGGTTGAAGAAAGCTGCCAGTGCGCCGTTCGGGTTAAAGAAGAACATCCAGGCCACGATCTTCTTTTTACTCTTGGGTAAAAAATAAGAAGGTTCGCTTTTAAAGATATGCGGTTGATTGGCGCCCAGCCAGAAGATCTCGTTGGAGCGGAATGAATGCATGTTGTTATCCGCTACCAGTGTGCCTTCACCTTTCTGGATCCAGGTAAGCTGTATCTCCTGGTGGCGGTGCAGATGCGGGTAAAAGTTGGGCAGTACATCTTTCTGTACAATGATGGATTTATCTAATGGCACGGGGATCGTGAACTGTAGCACTTTCATAATACGTCCTTATTTTGGCTGATATTTTTGGTCCATGGTCCATAGTCGATGGTCCATTGCATACCTCATTATGCAGGGATTGCAGGCTGCAATTGCATAACGGGCGGCATTGGATATATTGAAGTAATCCATGGACTATGGACCATCGACCATCGACTCACTCAATATTACAAATTTTACCCCATCCGTTTCCAAAACAGGTTAATATCAGGTAATAATTGATTATAATTGGGTAGGTGCGCATGTAATGATTGAAATATTTTTGAAAAAAATTTGAGTAACATGTCTATTGAATGGAAAGGGATATTTCCTGCAATCACTACCAAGTTCACAGCCAATGATGAATTGGACCTTCCATTATTTGAGAAGAACCTGAAGGCGCAGCTGGCTGCGGGTATAGATGGTATTATCCTGGGAGGATCCCTGGGAGAGGCCAGCACCCTCACAGCAGCTGAAAAAGAAACGCTGGTAAAATATTCGGTAGAGAAGGTCGCGGGCAAAATACCCGTGGTATTGAACATTGCGGAAGGCGCCACGGCGGAAGCGGTAAAACTGGCCCAGCTGGCCCAGGAATGGGGCGCTAAGGGTTTAATGTTATTACCCCCTATGCGCTACAAGAGCGATGAACGGGAAACCGCCGCTTACTTTAAAGCCATCGCATCCTCCACTGATCTGCCGATCATGATCTATAATAACCCGGTAGATTACAAGGTAGACGTAACGCTGGCCATCTTTGAAGAGCTGGCAGCCTTTAAAAACGTACAGGCGGTAAAAGAATCTACCCGCGACGTTTCCAACGTAACCCGTATGATCAACCGTTTTGGCAACCGCTTTAAAATACTCTGCGGCGTGGATACCCTGGCGCTGGAAGAAATGGTATTAGGCGCAGTGGGCTGGGTGGGCGGCCTGGTATGTGCGTTCCCCGCAGAAACCGTAGCCATTTACCGCCTGGTGAAAGCCGGCCGTGTAGCGGAAGCGCTGGAAATTTACCGTTGGTTCCTGCCTCTGCTGGAGCTGGACCTGCATGCCAAACTGGTTCAATATATTAAGCTGGCTGAAACCCGCGCCGGACTGGGTAGCGAGTATGTAAGAGCGCCACGCCTCACCCTTATTGGCAAAGAACGGGAGCAGGTATTATCCGTAATAGATACGGCCCTGGCTAATCGCCCGGAACTGCCGGACTACCTTTCAATAGGTGCATTGGCACATGCAAAATGAGCAGTGAATAATAACGGCGCTATAATGAACAGCCAAAAGTGAATAGTGAAAGCGGAGATTTATTAATTTCACCTTTCACTATTCACTAAAAAAGCAAGAAACCATGATAGATGTAGATATCGTACTGCAGCAGGCCGCTGCTGCATTTGAACACTACAAAACAATACCTGCCCACGTAAGAGCCCTTTTCCTGGAAGCTATTGCAGATGAGCTGGAAGGGCAGCGGGAAGCCCTGGTGCCTGTTGCCAACCAGGAGAGCAACCTGCCCCTGGCCCGCCTGAACGGGGAGCTTACCCGTACCACCAATCAGCTGAAACTTTTTGCCCGCCTTATAAAAGAAGGCAGCTGGGTAGAGGCGGTGATAGATACCGCCAACCCTGCCAGCACGCCGCCCCGGCCGGATATACGTAAAATGTTACTACCGGTAGGCCCTGTAGTGGTGTTTGGCGCCAGCAACTTTCCCTTTGCATTTTCCACTGCCGGCGGCGATACCGCCAGTGCGCTGGCTGCCGGTGCTACCGTGGTGATCAAAGGCCACCCGGCACATGCCCAAACATCCCAAAAGGTATTTGAGGCTATGCAGAAAGCGATTAAAAAGACCAATATGCCGGAGCACACGGTACAGCATGTAGCGGCTCCGGGCAATGATATAGGAAAACAATTGGTGATACACCCGTTAACCACGGGCGTAGGCTTTACCGGCTCTTTTGCAGGCGGTAAAGCATTGTTCGATTATGCCAATCAGAGAGAGACCCCCATACCGGTGTTTGCGGAAATGAGCAGCATTAACCCGGTGGTATTCCTCCCGGATACGCTGGAAAAAAATGCCGCTGCATTGGCGCAAACCTTTGGCGGGTCGGTTACTTTGGGGATGGGACAATTTTGTACTAATCCCGGCCTGCTGCTGGGCATCCGCAGCGCAGCGCTGGAAAATTTTGCACAGCTGCTGGGTGAAGCCATTGCCCAATGTGCCCCGCAAAAAATGCTGCACGGCGGTATTCAGCAGGCTTATGTAAAAGGCCGGCAGCAAATACTGGCGCAGCAGGGCGTGGCGCTGGTAAGCGAATCTGTAACAGCGCCCGCGGAGCTGGAAGCCCACCCGGCACTGGCCCGCGTAGCCGCAAAGGATTTCCTGGCTAACCCGGTATTGAAAGAAGAAGTGTTCGGCCCCTCCTCACTGCTGGTAGTATGTGATAATAAGGAGGAGCTGAAAGCCGTACTGAAAAGTGTAAAAGGCCAGCTTACTACTACTGCAGTAGGTACAGAAGCTGATATGGCCGCCTATGCGGATGTTATTGCCCTGCAAACCACCCTGGCCGGCCGCGTGATCTTAAATGCGCCGCCTACCGGTGTGGAAGTATGCGCAGCCATGGTGCATGGCGGTCCGTTCCCGGCCACTACCGATGCACGTTTTACCTCCGTAGGCACCAGCGCCATTAAACGCTGGGTACGGCCGGTATGTTTCCAGGGATTCCTGGACAGCATGCTGCCTGCAGCCCTGCAAAACGCTAACCCGCTGGGCATTTGGCGAATGGTGGATAATGAGTATACGCGGTAGCAGGCTACCGCCGTCCACGGACCATGGTCGATAGTCCATAGCCTACTGCGTAATGCATGTATATCATGGAAAGCTGAGAATTGCGTGCCGTTGACATAACACGCAGTAACTGTTATATCGCACAAGGCAATGGACTATGGACCATCGGCCATGGACCATTGTCCGTAGACTGTTACAACGCCTGCCGGTTTATGTAATATCAACCATCATGGAGTAGGCCATGGACTATGGACCATCGACCATGGACAAAATACACACCCATGTCAACAGATCAACCAACATCTTTTAAGCGCTCTTTCGGGCTGCTGGACGCTACCATGATCGTAGCCGGGTCTATGATCGGTTCCGGTATCTTCATTGTAAGCGCTGATATTGTACGCAACGTAAGCTCCGCAGGCTGGCTTACCATCGTGTGGGTGCTGGCTGGTGTGTTAACCCTTACGGCCGCGCTGAGCTATGGAGAGCTAAGCGCTATGTTTCCCAAGGCAGGCGGACAGTATGTATATCTCAAAGAAGCCTTTAACCCGCTGGTAGGCTTCCTGTATGGGTGGAGCTTTTTCACCGTTATACAAACCGGCACCATTGCCGCCGTGGGTGTGGCTTTTGCCAAATTTGCCGCATATATCTTTCCTACCTTAAGCGAGAAAAATGTGCTGGCCGACCTGGGTTTTATGCAGGTCACCGCGGCGCAGCTTACCTCCATTTTACTGATCGTATTACTCACGTATGTGAATACACGCGGTGTAAAAGAAGGTAAGATCATTCAAACTACGTTTACGCTCACCAAAATAGCCGCCTTGTTCGGCCTTATTATTTTCGGTTTTTTGCTGGCTGCCCGTAAAGAAGTGTGGGATGCTAACTGGCAAACCGGTTTCGCCCTGCAAAAGCTTACGCCCGAGGGGCTGCTGCCTTACACCGGTTTAGCGGTAATGGGGGCTATTGCAGGCAGTATGGTGGGTACCTTGTTCAGCAGTGATTCCTGGCATAACGTAACCTTCATAGCAGCAGAGATCAAACGCCCGGAAAAGAATATTGGCCTTAGCCTGTTCCTGGGCACACTGGTGGTAACCGTTATTTACGTGTCTACCAACATGATGTTCCTGGGGGTAATGCCTTTACATGAAGTGGCTTTTGCAGAAAGCGACCGGGTAGGGGTGGCGGCTTCCGTACACATTTTTGGCAGTATGGGAACGTATATTATTGCCGCGCTTATCATGGTATCTACCTTTGGTTGTAACAACGGGCTGATACTGGCTGGCGCACGGGTATACTATACCATGGCCAATGATGGCCTGTTCTTTAAACAGCTGGCCACCTTAAATAAGAATGCAGTGCCTTCCAAAGCCCTGTGGCTGCAATGTTTGTGGGCCTCCCTGCTGTGTTTAAGCGGTAAATACGGGCAGCTGCTGGATTATGTGATCTTTGTGGTGCTGATCTTTTACATCCTGACCATTATCGGTATTTTCCGCCTGCGCCGCAAGCGGCCGGATCTGCACCGCCCTTACAAAGCCTTTGGTTACCCGGTATTACCCTTGTTTTATGTGGTGGCTGCTACCATTATTTGCCTGTCGCTGCTGGCGTATAAACCTATGTATACCTGGCCCGGACTGGGTTTGGTGCTGCTGGGTATACCCGTATATTACGGCGTATGGGGTAAAAAAGCGGCGGCTGCACCGGTACAAAAACAGGAACCGGTAACCAGCGAATTACCATAAATTAACCGGTAGCTGCCCTCATTTTAATCTGATCCAGGCAGGATACCCATGATTTTATGTTAATTTTTGCAAACCTTTGATCAATACTCGCAACTTTGTACTCAGGGCTTCTGAATATTTTTGGGAATGAGGGTAGCGGCGTAAACCGGAAACCACATACTTCAGGGATAACTAAAGGTTTCTGAACATTTAATAATGATGTAGTGGCATATTAAACAAACCGCACTCACATTTAAAAATAAAGCTGGAAGCTCCGTTATACTAATTTGTAATTCGTAATTGATAATTCGTAATTGACTTCATCCTTGGCTAAGAAAACATTTTTTTGCATTGATGCGCATACCTGCGGTAATCCCGTTCGGCTGGTAGCCGGCGGCGGACCGGTATTGGAAGGCAACAACATGAGTGAGAAGCGTAATCATTTTTTACGTGAATATGACTGGATCCGTAAAGGGCTGATGTTTGAGCCCCGCGGGCATGATATGATGAGCGGCAGCATTTTATATCCGCCGCATGATCCGGCTAATGATGTAGCAGTGCTGTTCATAGAAACCAGCGGTTGCCTGCCCATGTGTGGCCACGGTACCATTGGCACTATTACCATTGCTATTGAGGAAGGGCTCATTACGCCCAAAACGCCCGGCGTAGTGCGTATGGAAGCGCCGGCAGGGTTGGTGACCGTTACTTATAAACAGGAAGGCAATAAGGTAAAAAGCGTAAAGCTCACCAATGTGCCGTCTTACCTGGCGGCAACGGACCTGGAAGTGGAATGCCCTGACCTGGGCCTGCTGAAGGTAGATGTATCCTACGGCGGCAACTACTACGCCATTGTAGATGCGCAGGAGAATTTCTCCGGACTGGAAAACTATTCCTCCGCACAGCTCATTACCTGGGCGCGCGAAATGCGGAAACGCATTAACGAAAAATATACGTTCGTACACCCGGACAATCCGCATATCAACGGCTGCTCCCATGTATTATGGACCGGCGCGGTGTTAGACCCAACTTCCACCGCCCGTAATGCCGTGTTCTATGGCGATAAAGCCATAGACCGCTCACCCTGCGGCACCGGCACCTCTGCCCGTATGGCGCAGTGGTACGCTAAAGGCAAGCTTAAAAAAGGCGATGAGTTTATTCATGAAAGTATTATCGGCTCTAAATTCATTGGCCGTATAGAAGAGGAAACCAATATCGGAGGCGTACCGGCTATCCGCCCCAGTATTGAAGGCTGGGCCAGGATCTACGGCTACAACACCATTACAATTGACCCGGAAGATGATCCGTATGCATACGGATTACAGGTAATATAGCAGAACAATATGTCTAAGGAAGTTATCATCATTGGCGGCGGAATTATTGGCCTTAGCAGCGCATTCTATTTGCAGGATGCTGGATATAAGGTCACTGTATTGGATACTACGGATATGCAGCAGGGCTGCTCCTACGGCAATGCAGGGTATGTATGCCCCAGCCATTTTGTACCGTTGGCCACACCTGGTATTATAAAACAGGGATTAAAATGGATGCTGAATGCTAAAAGTCCATTTTATGTGCAGCCGCGTTTAAGCGGGGAGCTGATCTCCTGGGGATTGAAGTTCATGAAAAGCGCTACCAAAGAGCATGTGGAGCGGTCGGCCATTCCCCTGCGGGATATTGCTTTGCTCAGCAAACAGCTGTATGAAAGCTGGGCGCAGCTGCCGGGTATGGATTTCGCCTATGAGCCCAAAGGCATGTTAGAGCTGTTTAAAACAGCAGAAAATGCGCACCATGCGGAACATACTTTAAAAGACGCTTTAGCCTTAGGGTTAGATACCCGCCTGTTAAATAAAGCAGAGCTGCAGGCCATGGAGCCTGGTGCGGATATAGATGCAATAGGCGCACTGTATTTTGCCGGCGATGCGCAGCTGTATCCCAATAAGCTTATGCAATGTTTGCTGAACTGGTTGCAGCAAAAAGGCGTGCGGCTGATAGGCAGCCAGGAAGTAACGGGTTTTATTACAGAAGGCAGGGTGCTGAAGGGCGTGAAAACAGCTAACCAGCAATACCCCGCAGATCATGTGGTGCTGGCAGCCGGTGTGTGGAGCAGCGCAGTGGCCAAACAGCTGAACCTGCGCTTACCCATGGTAGGCGGGCGCGGATATTCCGTAACGTATGAAGATGCGCCTTATAAAGTGCATCACTCCATTATATTAAGCGAGGCCCGGGTAGCCATTTCACCCATGGACGGGAACAAGATCCGCTTTGGCGGCACCATGGAAATTACCGGGGTAAATGCTCCGCCGCGTATGCAAAGGGTGCAGGGCATCCTGGAATCCGTAAAGCGCTATTTCCCGGCGTATGATATTCCTATGCCTGCGGCAGATAAGGTATGGTATGGCTATCGCCCCTGCAGTGCAGATGGCTTGCCCTACATTGGTAACGTACAACAGTATACGAATTTAACCATTGCCACCGGGCACTCCATGTTGGGCATCAGCCTGGGCGCAGGTACCGGTAAGCTGGTAAGTGAGCTGGTGCAGGGCATACCTGCTTCTATGGATATAACACCTTTCCACCCGCAACGGGGATAAGTAAACCACATATAACATGATGGGCAAAAAGGCAGCAACCAGGATCGTATGGGTATTGACGGCATTGGCAGCCGCTAACTCAATAGCGCATGCACAACAGCAGGCGCCTGTAGCATTATACCAGCAAACCAGCGAGATCAATAACCTCATGGTAACGTATAATGCGGACAAAGGCAGCATCAGCCGTTTTTATTTTGTAGGTAACTCGCCGGAACGCAGGCAGCAGCTGCAAAAGCTGAATAATCAATACCTGCAGCAGCTGGACCAGGTTGATTTTAATGCCCTGCCTACCGGTAGCCGGGTAGATTATATCCTGTTCAAAAAAGACCTGCAGGCACAGCTGCATAGCTTACAGGAAGAAGAAACGCAATACAATCAGTTAAAAGAATGGTTTCCTTTTGCCGATAAGCTTTACGCAGTGGAAAAGCTGCGCCGGCGGGGCACAGAGCAAAATGCGCAACAGCTGGCCGCAGACTTTCACAGCATGTCGGTAGATGTATTGAAGAAAGCTAAAGCGCTGCGGGAAGAAAAGAATGTTGATATCTACCACATTCTCAGAGCGCAGGGTATTGTAAAAGGCTTAAAAGATGCGCTGCACAGCGTACACCAGTTCTACAACAGCTATGATCCGCAATACACCTGGTGGATGGCCAAACCTTATGCCGACCTGGATACCGCTTTAAGCACCTATGCCATTGCCTGGAAAGCGCAGGAAAAAGTTGCTCCCGGCGCTAAGGATGATGGCAGCGGTATTATCGGCTATCCCATTGGCCGTGATGAGCTGATCCGCCAGCTGCAGGATGAGCTGATCCCTTACACCCCGGAAGAGCTGATACAAATAGCCAACAAGGAATTTGCCTGGTGTGATGCCGAAATGCTGAAAGCCTCCCGGGAAATGGGTTTTGGCGACGATTGGAAAAAGGCGCTGGAAAAAGTAAAGAACACCTATGTGCCTGCCGGCAAACAACCGGAGGCGATCATGAAGCTATACAATGAATCCGTTGCCTTCCTGAAACAGAAAGAGCTGGTAACCATTCCGCTCCTGGCAGAAGAAAGCTGGCGCATGATCATGATGACGCCGGAGCGGCAATTGGTGAATCCCTTCTTTACCGGCGGGGAAGTGTTAAGCATCTCTTACCCAACGGATGATATGAGCGAGGAAGATAAGCTGATGAGCATGCGTGGTAATAACCCGCATTTCTCCCGTGCTACCGTGCATCATGAGCTGATAGCAGGCCACCACCTGCAGATGTATATGAACCGCCGTTACAAAGCCTACCGGGATTTTGATACGCCGTTCTGGATAGAAGGCTGGTCGCTGTACTGGGAAATGTTGTTGTGGGATCAGCAGTTCCCGCAATCCCCGGAAGATCGTGTGGGCATGCTGTTCTGGCGTATGCACCGCTGCGCGCGCATTATCTTCTCCCTTAATTTTCACCTGGGCAAATGGACGCCCCAGCAGTGTATAGATTTCCTGGTGGATAGGGTAGGACATGAGCGGGCCAATGCAGCCGGCGAAGTACGCCGCTCTTTTGTAGCAGGCCTGGGCTACAGCCCTTTATACCAGCTGGCTTACATGATCGGCGGCCTGCAGTTCTATGCACTGAAAAAGGAATTGGTGGATAGTGGTAAAATGACATACAAACAATATCATGACGCGGTGCTGCATGAAAATGAAATGCCGGTGGAAATGTTACGCGCCATTCTTACCAATCAAACTATCAGTAAAGATTTCAAAACTAACTGGCGGTTCTATCAATTGAAATAAATGGCTTATTCCACGTCATTGTAACAAGCATTGCAGCTTCCTAAACTATTTTA
Source organism: Chitinophaga rupis (assembly GCF_900109685.1). Lineage (GTDB taxonomy): Bacteria > Bacteroidota > Bacteroidia > Chitinophagales > Chitinophagaceae > Chitinophaga > Chitinophaga rupis. Next base: position 118,055 of record NZ_FOBB01000009.1, read on the forward strand.
CAATGAAGAAATTACTCTTTTCCATCCTGCTGTTACACACAAGTTATAACGCCCTGCTGGCACAGTCTTACGTACCGGAGCGGCAGGAGAAGATAATGAAGGTAGCCGCTAAGGTGCCGGTACATGCTTACAGCTTTAACCTGAAAGATGTACAGATCCTGGACGGGCCTTTTAAAAAGGCGCAGGATGCGGATGTTGCTTACCTCTCGTTATTAGAGCCGGACCGTTTGCTGGCCGATTTCCGGGAGCATTCCGGTCTGAAGGCAAAAGCTAAACGTTATGGCGGCTGGGAATCATCCGGCCTGGCAGGGCATTCACTGGGCCATTACCTCTCTGCCTGCGCTATGCATTATGCGGCCAGTGGCGATAAGCGTTTCCTGGATAAAGTGAATTACATGGTAAGCGAGCTGGCAGAATGCCAGCAGCACCGCAAAACAGGTTATATAGGCGCTATTCCCAGCGAGGATAGCATCTGGCAATTAGTATCGGAAGGGCATATCCGTTCCCGTGGGTTTGATCTCAACGGCGGCTGGTCGCCCTGGTATACTGTGCACAAGATCATGGCGGGTTTACTGGATGCTTATATCTATTGTAATAACCAGCAGGCATTGGATGTAGAAAAAGGTATGGCCGACTGGACGGAGAAAATAGTAGGTCACTTACCGGATTCCCTGGTGCAGAAAATGCTGCTGTGTGAATACGGCGGCATGAACGAAGCGCTGGTGAACACCTACGCCCTTACCGGTGAAAAGAAATACCTGGACCTTTCCTACAGGTTCCACGACCGCCGTGTGCTGGATTCACTGGCCCTTCAGCAGGATGTGCTGCCCGGTAAACATTCCAATACGCAAATACCCAAGGTAATTGGCTGCATACGCCGATATGAGCTAACGGGCGCTGATAAGGACAGCATTATCGGGCGTTTCTTCTGGAACACGGTTACACAGCACCACTCCTATGCACCGGGTGGTAACAGTAACTATGAGTACCTGGGCCCTCCGGACCAGCTAAACGATTATCTCACAGAAAACACCATGGAAACCTGTAATACGTATAACATGCTGAAACTAACCCGGCATTTGTTTGCGTTGCAGCCCGCAGCTAACCTGATGGATTTTTACGAACGCGCATTATACAATCACATCCTTTCTTCCCAGAACCACGAAAGCGGTATGATGTGTTACTTTGTGCCGCTGCGTATGGGCACCCGTAAGGAGTTCAGCGATTCGTTCCACACCTTTACCTGCTGCGTGGGTTCCGGTATGGAAAACCATGTGAAGTATGGTGAGAGCATTTATTTTGAAGGCACAGATGGCAGCCTGTATGTGAACCTGTTCATTGCATCGCGCCTGAACTGGCAGCAGAAAGGCATTACGCTGGAACAGCAAACAAAGCTGCCTGCCGGTGATAAAGTAGCCTTTACCGTTACCGCTAAAAAGCCCGTTGCATTTGCTTTACGCATCCGCAAGCCGCGCTGGGTGCAGGAGGGTATGCAGCTCACGGTAAATGGTAAACCGCAGGCCATTACCCCCGGTGAGGATGGTTACATTACCATTAACCGTACCTGGAAAACCGGTGATAAAGTAGCGCTAACCTTACCCATGGATGTGTATACCGAAGCAATGCCCGATAACCCGGGCCGTGTAGCCCTGTTCTACGGCCCTGTAGTACTGGCCGGACAGTTAGGTAATAAAGAGCCGGATCCTGTAACAGGCATACCGGTATTGGTGACCGCTGAAAAAGATGCCAACAAATGGCTGCGTACAGATGATCCGCAATCCCTGGTATTCCATACCAGCAACATAGGCCAGCCGGCAGATGTGACACTGGTGCCGTTCAACACCATTCAGAATGAATACTATAGCGTGTACTGGGATGCCTTTACCCCGGATGGCTGGAAATCGCAACAGGCTAAATATGAAGCAGAAAAGAAGAAACAGCAGGAAATAGAATCCCGCACGGTAGATGCGCTGCGCATTGCGGAAATGCAGCCGGAGCGTGATCATAATTTCACTACCAGCGATAAAACCACTACCGGCGAAGAGCATGGTAAAAAATGGAGGGCCGTGTGGGACGACGGGTACATGCAGTTTACTATGAAGGTGAACCCGGAAAAGGAAAACAGCCTGCAGTGTACTTACTGGGGTATGGATAACCGTTACTGCAAGTTTGATATATTAATAGATGGTGTGCAGGTAGGTACGGATGATCTGAATAAATATAAGGCCAGCAAGTTTTATGATGTGGTGTATCCTATTCCGGTGGAGCTTACCAAAGGCAAACAAACCGTTACGGTAAAGCTGCAGGCCCGGAAAGATAATCACGTAGGCCCGGTGTATGGCACTGTAAGAATGATGCAACAACCATAGTAATACAGCAGTTACGCAAAAAGCCAGGTAACCATATGTTGCCTGGCTTTTGCATTTACCGGATACTCATCCGGGTGTACAGGGGATTTTTTTTGTAATATTATGATACACCCACATGCAATGAATGTGCTATTTTTTTAAATAGATGTCCATAATTTAGGATATTGTTATGATTTTTTAGTTCTTTTTTGTTTATTTATATCCATAAATGGGCGGAAAGGGCAAAAATATTGAACATTATTAATAAATATAATTCGTTTGATGATGCAGCCATGACTGCACGGCTAAAGGAGGGAGATAAAACCGCCTATGAAGCCATCTACAACGAATACTGGCCCAGGCTTTTTTCGTATATCTATAACCGTTTAAAGTCTAAAGAAGCAGCAGAAGAGATCATCCAGGAAGTATTTTTTTCGCTTTGGATGAAACGCGCTACACTCGATCTCACCCATTCATTATCCGCTTATTTATTCACCGCTGTTAAATACCAGCTCTTTAATTATTTAAAGTCAGACCAGGTGCGCAGGAAATATGCCAGCCAGGCCTCTGTACCGCTGGCCGATAATTCCAACGAAGAAAATATGGCCGCCAATGACCTGAAGAATACCATGGAAAAAGAAATTTCCAGGCTGCCGGAAAAGTGCCAGCAGGTATTCCGCATGAGCCGCCAGGAACATCTCTCCATCAATGACATTGCAAGCACGCTTAACATTTCCCACAAAACGGTAGAGAACCATCTCACCAAAGCATTGCGCCAGTTAAGAATGGTGCTGGGGCATTACTTCTGCTTCCTGTTGATCATCTCCTCTTTTTAATGCGTTGCATATATTCTGTTTTTATCTATTGCATATAAGTATGCTGCTGTGTACCCGTTTAGTAAATGGCGTACTTTCATAAATAATTTTAATTTTTTTTGGGAGATGAGTAGGTGTTTGCATCCGCTCAGTGTACATATATATAGAACACACCCATACAGCCATTGTAAATTTCAAGTTCCGGGAAACTGATGAATAACAAAGAATTGAAAACATTGATCGATAAATACCTGAAAGGCGCCCTGAGTGCGGAAGAAACTGTTCAGCTGGAACAGTGGCTGGATGCAATGGCAGATGAGCAGGCATTTGAAGCATTGCCGGAAGCGGAAAAAGAAGCTGCACGTACACAGGGGTATGAGCGGCTGCTGGCGCGCATTGACAAAACATCACAGCCCGCCGTGGTACGCCGCCTTTTCACCAGCGCGCGTAGTGTAAGGATCGCAGCATCTGTAGCCTGTCTTATTATTGCAGGTTTCCTGTTTAAAAATAGCTTGCTGAACGTAATAGCCCCGCACCGCCTTACGGCAATGACGAGTACTGCGGGGAAAATAAAGAAACACATATTGTCTGATGGATCAATAGTTTGGTTAAAGGGTAACAGCAAGCTTGTTTTTCCCGTTACATTCGGCAGCGGCAGCCGCACCGTAACCCTACAGGGCGAGGCATTATTTGAAGTAGCAAAAGATGCTGCACACCCTTTCCGGATCCATTGCGGTACGCTTACCACCACGGTGCTGGGCACCAGCTTTAACATACGCAGCACCGGCACAGAAACGCAGGTAGCAGTGCTTACCGGTAAAATATCATTAAGCGCGCCGCAGTCAGAAAAGATCATCCTGCTCCCTAACCAGCAGGCCACTTACTCTGAGCCGGCAGCCGCCATAGCAAAGGACCAGAATAACAGTACATCCGTTCATGAGCTCACAAAAGGAACAGAATACGACATGGCATTTAATGATGTGCGTATGGCAGATGTAGTACCGCGGATAGAGAAAAAATTTGATGTAGAAATAGACCTGCAGGATGCAGGCATCCGGAATAATCTGATAACAGCCGACTTTACAGATCAGTCACTAAAAAGTACGATGGAGATGATCAGCCAGGCGCTCAACCTGGAATTTGAGATCAAAGGAAGAGCTATTTTGCTAAAGCTAAAAAAAGAGTCATGAACCTTATCAACCAAAATCACACTTTAAAATTCAGCCTATGACCAGGGTAAAAGCCACTCACAACATTACACATGCAGCTACCGGTGAACAGCAGCACAGGTAAGTAAATCACTACCTGTAGCCAGGTAAAATCTATTGGAAGTATTGCTTCAGGAAAGGGAAGCATAAGCTCAGCTTTTGTCAAAATGAAGCTATTGGGAAGCCGCGTGTCAGCGCGGAAGGGAATTCCTTTGTCTTAATCAACCAGAAATCTCACAAAGAAAAGGGCTATGCACAAACATTTAAAGACAAATACCTGTCTGACCAAACGCATGAAAAGAACGTCGTTGAACCTGATGATAGGTATGTTATTGTCCGGTATCACCTATGCAAATGCAGTGTATTCACAAGGTATTCTCAGCAAAAAGATCTCACTGCAGGCAGATGATATGAGCCTGAAGCTGGTGCTCAACCAGATCCGCAGCAAAGCAGCAGTAAAATTCGTTTACAGCTCCAGCCAGATAGCGCTGGACAGAAAAGTAACTGCAAAAGCAGATGAAGAAGAATTGGGCAAAGTACTGAACCGGGTACTGGGGAAGGATATTGGCTATGTTGTGAGCAATGAAGGGTTCATCATCTTAAAAGATAATCACGACGGGGCTTCCGTAAAACATTTTGCCGCCAATGATATGGCAGCTTTGCGCCCCGCGGCAGATACCATTATTAAAGGCAAGATCCTGGGGGAAACCGGCGAGCCATTTCCCGGCGCCACCATCGTGGAAAAGGGCAGCAGCAATGGCGTGGCCTCCGGCGTGGATGGCAGCTTTACCCTTAAAGTAAAACAGGGCGCTACGCTGGTGATCTCCGCTATTGGTTATAGCGTAACAGAGATACCTGCCTCCGCATCAGAAACCATCAAGCTGCAATCCGCTGTAAAACAGCTGCACGATATTGTTGTAACAGCAGCCGGTATTGCCCGCCAGAAAACAAGTTTGGGCTATTCCGTAAGCACCGTTACTTCAGAAAAGCTGGCGCAGAAATCAGAGCCCGATCCTATCCGCGCATTAACCGGTAAGGTAGCAGGGGTGAACATTCAATCATCCGGTGGGGTGGCCGGTGGTGGTACCAATATTACTATCCGCGGTAACTCCTCGCTCAATGGCAACAACCAGCCTTTGTTTGTAGTGGATGGGGTGCCTTTCGATAACTCCAGCTTTGCCAATGTGGGCGGCGCTTCTGTGGGTGGGGTAGGCGTAACCAACCGCGCTTTTGACCTCGACCCTAATAACATCCAAAGCATGACGGTGCTGAAAGGTGCAGCAGCAGCGGCTTTGTACGGCTCCCGTGCAGCCAACGGCGCCATCATCATCACCACCAAAGCCGGTAAAAAGAAATCAAGAAAAGGGTTAGAGATCACATACAATACCTCTTACTCGGTGGAGCAGGTAGCCGGCCTGCCGGAGTACCAGACCAGGTACGGGCAGGGCACCAATAACGACTACCGTCATGGGGTATACGCTTCCTGGGGCCAGCCTTTTCCCGGAGTGAAAAGCATGCTGCCTACGCGCACTACCATTCCGCACCAGCTTACCCGCCAGTTCAGCTCTGCCGTGTTTCCGGAAATTTATGAGGCAGATGGCGTAACACCCAAACAGGTGCCTTATAAGTCCTATGCAGACCAGAACGTGAAGAATTTCTTCCGGGATGGCAGTGTATATGAAAATGCCATCACCATCTCATCCGGCAGTGAAAAGGGCAACTTTAACGCAGGTTTTTCACATACCATGAATAACGGTATTGTACCGAATAATGAAATTAACCGTACTTCCATGAACGTGGGCGGTAATATCCGGTTAGATAACAAATTCTATGCAAGCGGTTCCATCAACTATGTGATCACCCGGCAGAAAACGCCGCCGGTGGGCGGTCTTACGGGGTCTATCATGTCTACATTAATGTATGTGCCCACCAGCTACGACCTTACTAATTATCCTTACGAAAATCCAATCGATGGCAGTAACGTGTACGACTATACCGGGGTGGATAATCCCTACTGGTCGGTAAAGCACAGCCTTTCCACCAGTGCGGTAGACCGGTATTATGGTAACCTGGTATTAGGCTTTGATCCGCTGCCCTGGTTAAATGTGCAGAACACCATTGGCTTTAATGCTTATACTGATCGCAGGATCAGCACACGCGGTAAAGGATCTTCATCTTATCCCAACGGCAGCATTACATCAGACAATATTTACCGGCAGGAGCTGGATAACACGCTGCTGTTAACCGTTACCCGCCCGCTTAGCGCTGATCTGTCGTTACGCGCCATAGTAGGTAACAACGTAAACCAGCGCTTAACAGACCGTAAGGCATTTTACGGCGATAACATTATTGTAGCGGACCTGATAGATATGAATAACACCAGCTCCATTACGCCCATCCAGCTAAACAATAACCGCAACATCCTTAAACAGCGTTACTACGCCTTCTTTACGGACATTACGCTGGACTATAAGAACTTTGCTTCCTTAAACCTGGTAGGCCGTAACGACGTATCCTCCACGCTGCCGGCCAACAACCGCAGCTACTTTTACGGCGGTGTAAATGGATCGCTGGTGTTTACGGAAGCCTTTCATATGGATAAAGAGATCCTGAATTTTGGTAAGGTAAGGGCCGGTTATACCCGTGTAGGTAACGAGGCATCCCCTTATCAAACGCAGAGCTTTTACCAGATAAATCCTATACTGGGAGCATCTACCACGCCGGCCAATGTGGGCTTACCATTTACGCCCGCTGGCGGCGCGGTATACAATGTGGTAACGCAGGCCAATCTGCTTACCAATGCTAACCTGAAACCGGAGTTCATTACAGAGCTTGAATTAGGTACAGAATTGCAGTTCTTCAATAACCGTATAGGCATTGACTTTACTTACTATAATAAAAGAAGCACTTCCCAGATCTTTGAGGTAACCGCAGCGCCATCCTCCGGTTATACCACGCAGATCCTGAACCTGGGCGAGGCCACCAATAAAGGAATAGAAGTAGGGTTAAACCTGTCGCCCATACAAACCAGCGGGGGTTTTAACTGGGATATAGGGGCCAACTTTACCCGCAACCGCAACATCATTAAAGACCTGGGCGGGTATGAGCGCTTCAGCTATGGCGGCACCAATGGTACCAGCAGCGTGCACATTGTAGGCCAGCCCTATGGCTTAATACAAGGTACCGGTTATGCGCGGGATTCGGATGGTGATATCCTCATTGATCCAAACACCGGTAAGCCGTTACAGTCAGGCGCTTTGCTGCCTATCGGCAATCCCAATCCTGATTTTATTTTAGGCATCACCAATACCTTCCGTTATAAGAACCTTTCGCTGAATGTATTGTTCGACTGGAAGCAGGGTGGCCAGATCTACTCCAACACCATTGGGCAAATGATGTCGCGCGGGGTAACCAGGGATACGGAAGACCGTGAGTTCCAGATTGTATCGCCCGGGGTGCTGGGAGATATTAATACCCTCACCGCGTTACATGACGCAACCGGGAAAAAGATCCCGAACAATGTAGCCATGTCTTACGAAGATCATTTCTTCAGTGGCGGTATGGGCCCCGGTGGTGTGAATGAAGGCTCCATCTTTGATGCTACGGTATTCCGCCTGCGTGAGGTATCGCTGGCATATGATCTGCCAAAAAGCCTGCTGGGCAGAACGCCTTTTGGTTCCGCCTCCATTTCCTTAACCGGCCGTAACCTGTGGTACAACGCACCCAACTTCCCGAAGTATTCCAACTTCGATCCTGAAGTAAGCTCACTGGGTGTAGGAAACTCACAGGGGTATGATAACCTGGCAGTGCCCACCACAAGGCGTTTTGGCGTGAACCTGAGATGTTCTTTCTGATTTGGGGATATTGATCAATTAATCTGATTATGATGACGACAATTAAAAACATAGCATATACATTATTACTGGCCGGTATTATACCGGTAGCAGGCGGGTGTAATAAGTTTGTGGATATTAATACCGATCCCAATAATCCAACCACCGCGGAGCTGTCGTTGCTGCTGCCTTCTACAGAAGTATCCATGGCAGCTAACATGTACCAGCTGAATAGCGGCACCTCCACCTTTATGCAGCACATGGTATCCTCTGCTGCTTTAAGCCGCTACCAGCAGGCCGGCAATAGCTTTGATGATTCGTGGAACGGCTTTTACAGCCAAACGCTGAACGACCTGGAAACCATCATCAAAACCGGTACGGAAGAAGAGCAGTGGGGCTATGTAGCCATTGCCAAGCTGGAAAAAGCATACCTGGTAAGCCTGATGGTGGATATGTGGGGCGATATACCTTATTCGGAAACGCAGCAGGGGCAGGAGAATGTAAGCCCTGCCTTTGAAAAGGGAGCGGAGATCTATCCCAAGCTGCTGGTAATGATAGACGAAGCCATTGCAGATGCCGGGAAGGTAACCGCCAACAGCCTGGTACCATCTACCTCCGATATGATCTATGGCGGTCTTAAAACCTCCTGGATCAGCATGGCCAATTCGCTGAAGCTAAAGCTGCATAACCAGCTACGGCTGGTAGATCCTGCAGCATCTGCCGCAGCCATTAAAGCGCTTATAGCAGATCCGTCTACCCTCATAGGCGGTACCTCCAACTCTAACGGTGCGGATTACACGTTTAAGTTCGGTCCTAACCAGAACCCGAATAACCGGCATCCCTGGCACCGTTCAGAATACCAGGGCAGCAAGAACTTTTATATGTGCCAGGCGCTGATAGACCTATTGTTTGATAATGATGATCCCCGTTTGCGTTACTACGTTATCCGCCAGAATGCAACAGCAGGTTTGAACAACTCTACTAACAGTAACGGTTACTACGGCCGTAACCCGGGCGATGGTACGGCGGCGCCTGCGGATCTGAACCGCCGCTCAACCTTTGGTATTTACCCGGCCGGTGGTTTGTATGATAATGCACCCATTAATAACCTGCCCGTCACTAACCTGTTCCTCACCAATACGGGCGCTACCGGTACCTTAAAGGTGGTAACGGTAACAGACGGCACCGGCGCAGGTATTATTCCCTACATCACCAATGCCATGGTAAAGTTCATTCGTGCTGAGGCAGCGCTCACCTTAAATACCGGTGATGATGCGCGGCAGGCCTTCCGGGATGGTATTACCGCCCACCTGGCCAGTGTAAGCGCCTATGCATCCTCCAACGGGGGCGCTATTATACCGCCTGCCAGCATTAGCAGCTTTGCAGATGCGCTGTTAGCTAAATATGATGCAGCAGATAATGCCGGTAAGCTGGCCCTGGTAATGACACAGAAATACATAGCAGATTATGGCAACGGTATGGAAGCGTATAACGACTATCGCAGAACCGCCTTACCCGTATTACGCACGCCACTGTCGCCATTGAACACCTTCCCGCTGCGGCTGTACTATTCCGAAACGGAGCTAACCGCCAACACCAGCCTGGGAGGCAATACCAGCCAGTTGCAGATAGCGCAGCAAACTACGCCTGTGTTCTGGGATAAATAGTATTAAAAATTTACGGTCATTAAATTATAATCAGATGAAGCGTTTAGTAGTAATAGTTATCCTGTTAATAGGTGCATGGAGCGTGAATTCCTGTAAAAAGGCGCATTATGAATGGGAGGATTATCAATATACCGCCGTACCCATTGTAATAATAGATACCACTAAAACGGCATTGCCTACACGCCAGGCTGGTAAGGTGGCCTTCTTTAATTTGAAAGATGATAACCTGGCCAATGAGCAGTTTGCCTTTACCCTTAACTGGGAAGGGTTTGGTAAGGCCACGGTAACCTCTATAGAAGTATATGCCAGCTATAACAAGGCAGAGTCCAGCGTGCCGGCATACCCGCTGGTAATATCATCGCCCGGTAACCAGTACACCAATATTGCCCAGTTTCCGCTGCCCAGCATTGTAGGTACCAATGATCATTTGTATGAAACGGTGACCACTTTTCCAAAATCATACTCCTTCACTGCCGCAGAGTTAGCAGCCATGAACCAGGTAAGTTTAAGCAATGTGAAGGTAAATGACTATTTCCTTTTTAAATTTATACTGAACCTGGGCGACGGCCGCAGGATCGTAACTTTCTTTAACAACATTTGTGACGAAGCAAGGGGAGAACCCGGTGATTGCCGTGTTGGTGTAAGGTTTAAGAATCTTTAATAATGCTTCAGGGCTCTTTAAAAAGAAATGAAAATAATTATATGCGGAAATTAGTAAAGGAAACCTTATTGGCAGCCGTGCTGCTGCAAGCCGGTGCAGCGCTATATGCCCAGGATAAACAGTACACAACAGAAATAAAAGCGCTGGCAGATAAGCCGGCCGTTAAAAAAGCATTCCAGTCTATCATTGATATGGAGCCGCAAACGCTCAGCGATCACCTGATGCTAACAGAAATTGCAGCGCCGCCTTTTAAGGAAATGAAACGCGCAGAAAAGTATGCAGCCATGATGAAGGCCGCTGGCGCGGATTCTGTGTGGATTGATAATGTAGGCAATGTGCTGGCCAAACGCAAAGGTAAGAACGGCAAAAAGGTAGTAGTGCTGGAAGGCCACCTGGATACGGTTTTCCCGGAAGGAACAGATGTAACGGTAAAGCATAGGGGCGACACACTGGCCGCCCCGGGTATTATAGACGATACCCGCGCGCTGGCCATGGTGCTTACGGTGTTAAAAGCCATGGAAAAGAATAGTATTGAAACAGAGGCAGATGTGCTGTTCTGCGGTGTGGTAGGGGAAGAGGGGCAGGGTGATCTGCGGGGCGTAAAGAACCTATTCAGCGATAAAGGCCCCGGTAAAATAGATGCCTACATTGCCATTGACGGCTGGGATACGGAAAGCATTACGCACCGCGGATTAGGCTCCCATCGTTATAATATCATGTTCAAAGGCCCGGGCGGCCATTCCTCCGGCGCTTTTGGCCTGGCTAATCCGCACAATGCATTAGGCCGCGCCATTCATTACTGGGCCGTAGCAGCCGACAGCTTAACCCGGCAGCCGGGCGAAAGGCTTACCTATAATGTAGGCGTAATAGGCGGCGGTACTTCTGTAAACTCTATTCCTTTTGAATCGTGGATGGAAGTGGATATGCGCTCAGAAAGCCCGGAGCGTGTAGCCGCTGCCGATAAGCTGCTGCAGGAGGCAGTGCAGCGGGGTTTGCTGGAAGAGAACCAGATGAAACGCGCCGGCGCAGATCTGACTGTAGATGTAAAGCTGATAGGCGACCGCCCCTCCGGCGGCTTAGACAGTAACCTGGCCGTTATACAACGCGCAAAGGCAGCCATTGCATTCATTGGCGGATCACCTAAATTACGCGTAGGCTCTACCAATTCCAATATCCCCATTTCCAAAGGCATACCGGCCATTACCATGGGTAGCGGCGGTAAGGGCGGTAACGCACATGCCCTGCAGGAGTGGTGGATCAATGATAATGGTTACCTGGCCATACAGCGTACCCTGTTGGTATTGCTGGCAGAAGCAGGCATAGCAAAATAAAATAACGCCGCTAAAATACCACGTCAAAAACACACTGCTAACTTCACATTCATATTGCTGAATTATGAGAAACAAATTTTACTGCCTGTTAACCCTGCCATTGCTCAGCGCAGTCATGGCATGGGGGCAAACTGTTCCCTCACCAAAGGAACACTTTGGGTTTAACATCGGCGATGACTACAAACTGGCTAACTACACGCAAACAGCAGCCTACTTTAAAAAGCTGGCCGCTTCTGACCGCACGCAGCTGGTGGATATCGGAATGACGGAAGAAGGCCGCCACCAGTACATGCTCATCGTATCCTCCCCGGAGAATATTAAGAACCTGAAACGTTATAAAGAGCTTTCTCAACAACTGGCGCATGCAAAAGGGCTTACGGACGAGCAAGCACGTAGCCTGGCCGCTGAAGGCAAATCCGTAATATGGATCGACGGCGGCCTGCATGCTACAGAAGTAGTAGGCGCGCACCAGTTAATTGAAACCATGTACCAGCTGGTAACCCGTACGGATGCGGAAACCATGAACATCCTGAACAACGACATCATTCTGCTTACCCATGCCAACCCGGACGGGCAGGAGCTGGTATCTGACTGGTATATGCGCGAAGCGGATCCTAAAAAACGCGCCAGCAACATACCACGCCTGTACGAAAAATATGTGGGGCACGATAATAACCGTGACTTTTACATGATGAACATGAAGGAGAGCCAGAACATCAGCCGCCAGCTGTATGTGGAGTGGCTGCCGCAGATCATGTATAACCACCACCAGCGCGGACCCGCAGGCTCTGTGCTGGCAGGCCCCCCGTACCGCGATCCGTTCAACTATGTATTTGATCCGCTGATCGTAACCAGTATTGATGCCGTAGGCGCCGCCATGAACAACCGCCTGAATGTGGAAGGTAAGCCGGGTTACACCCAGCGCGCAGGCTCCCAGTTCTCAACCTGGTGGAATGGTGGTTTGCGTACTGCCCCTTACTTTCATAACATGATAGGCCTGCTCACAGAGATCATAGGTAATCCCACGCCGGAAACCGTACCGCTGGTGCCGGAGCGCCTGATCCCTAATGGTGCTACGCCTAACCCAATAGTGCCGCAGGTATGGCATTTCCGCCAGTCAATCGATTATTCTGTGTCGCTGAACTACGCCGTGCTTGATTATGCCGCCCGTTACAGAACAGAACTGCTGTATAATATTTATAAAATGGGCAGGAACTCCATTGACCGTGGCAGCCGCGATAACTGGACATTCTATCCGAAATACATAGACAGCATACAGGCTGTATCCAAAGCAGACAAGAAGAAAAAAGATACGGCAGCAGCTGCAGCAGAAGGAGAGGAGGGCGGCGAATTTTCCTTTGGCCGGGAAGATACCATTGCCAATAAGTACTACAGCATGATCTTAAAAGATCCTAAGCTGCGCGATGCACGGGCATATATTATACCTGCGGATCAGCCGGATTTTCCCACGGCTATACGTTTCCTGAATGCGCTGATCCTGTCCGGTATTGAAGTGCAAAAAGCACCGGCCGCTTTTACTGCAGGTGGTAAAAGCTATCCCGCTGGTTCTTATATCGTTAGAACAGACCAGGCTTTCCGTCCGCATGTAATTGATATGTTTGAACCGCAGGATCATCCGAATGATTTCCAGTATCCCGGTGGCCCGCCCATCCGGCCATATGATGCTGCCGGCTGGACCTTAGCTTTCCAGATGGGCATAAAATTCGATCGCATCCTGGATGCCGTGGACGGTCAGTTTCAGCAGGTGCCTTATGGCGAGCTGCAATCACCACCCAAACAATCCGTAGCCGCAGCCAAAGTGGGTTACCTGATAGATCCGCGCATTAACAATGCATTTATAGTAGTAAATGATCTGCTGAAAGCAGGTGTAAAAGTATACCGCATACCCGCAGGTGGCGCCTATTATATCCCGGTGGCTGCCAAAGCACAGGCTATACTGGAAAAAGATGCAGCGGATTTTGGTATAACCGTTACCGGTACTGATCAAAAACCAGCTGCGCTGACAGCCCTGTCGCCCATGAAGATCGCCATCTGGAATAACTACGGCGGTTCCATACCGGCCGGCTGGATGTTGTGGTTAATGGAGCAATATCATTTCTCTGCAGAATTTATTTATTCCAAAGCCATTGATGCCGGCGGCTTAAAGAAGAAGTATGATGTGATCATTTTCCCAACCGGCGCTATCCCGGATACGGGTAAGCCTAAACGCGCACCCCGCATGGGCGGTAATGAAAGCAAACCACCTAAGCCGGAAGATCTGCCTGCGCAGTACCGTGGCTGGTTAGGCAAGATCAATGCAGATACCTCCATACCGCAGTTAAAAAAATTCCTGGAAGAAGGCGGAGAGATAGTAACCATTGGTACCAGCACCAACCTGGCCTATCACCTGAAGCTGCCGGTGCAAAGCGCATTAATGGAAAAGAACAGTAAAGGAGTGATGAAGCCATTAGCCGGTTCCAAATATTACATTCCGGGAAGCTTACTAACCGCTTCATTAGATACTACAGCTGTTGAAAACTATGGCATGCCAGCCAGCAATGATGTATACTTTGACCGTAGCCCGGTGTTTAAGCTCAGCGGCGAAGCAGGCGGTATTAAGAAACTGATGTGGTTCCCTACTGATAAGCCGCTGCACAGCGGCTGGGCCTGGGGACAGCAATACCTGAAAGATGGCGTAGCTGCTTTTGTAGCGCCCGTAGGTAAAGGCAAGCTGTATGCCTTTGGGCCGGAGATCACTTTCCGCGGACAATCACACAGCACCTTTAAGCTACTATTTAACCAGCTATATAAACAAAATTAAGATTGAGGGGTTTGTCCATTTAAGGACCTGAAGGTTTTAATGCTGTACTCCGTCACCCTTTTAATGGCGAACCCTCAATTTTTTACACTCAAAATAAGGCGCATGAACTATAAATTCTTCACCTCCATTGCAATAGGACTATGCCTGGCCATACCGTCCTTTTCGCAAAACATTCCCTCACCAAAGGAGCACTTTGGCTTCAACATCGGGGATGATTACTACCTAGCCAACTACACACAAACCGCGGCATATTTTAAAAAGCTGGCCGCCGCAGACCCTGACCGTGTGAAGCTGGTAGATATTGGCATAACGGAAGAAGGCCGTAGCCAGTATATGCTGGTGATCTCCTCTGCAGAGAATATGAAAAAGCTGGCGCATTATAAAGAGATCTCGCAAAAGCTGGCCCGTGCAGAAGATGTGAGTATGGAGCAGGCAAAAGCCATGGCAGCAGAAGGTAAGGCCGTAGTGTGGATTGATGGCGGACTGCACGCCACAGAGGTAGTAGGCTCTCACCAGCTGATAGAAACCGCATACCAGGTATTAAGCCGTAAGGATGATGAAACCAAACGCATCCTGGACAATGTGATCATTCTGTTTACCCATGCCAACCCGGATGGCCAGGAGCTCGTAGCCAACTGGTATATGCGTAACAGTGATCCAAAGAAGCGCTCCACAGACCAGATACCACGCCTGTACGAAAAGTACATAGGTCACGATAACAACCGTGACTTTTACATGATGAACACAAAGGAAAGCACCAACATGGGCAAGCAGCTGTACATGGAATGGATGCCACAGATCATGTACAACCACCACCAGCGCGGGCCGGAAGGTTCTGTGTTGGCAGGCCCGCCGTACCGCGATCCCTTCAACTATTTCTTTGACCCTTTAATGATCACCGGTATCGATGCATTGGGCGCTGCCATGTATACCCGTTTGAATGCAGAAGATAAACCCGGCTTTACCCGTTTAACCGGTTCCAGCTTCTCCACCTGGTACAATGGCGGTTTGCGTACTACTTCACAGTACCATAACATGATCGGGCTGCTAACAGAGATCATTGGTAATCCCACACCGGAAAAAATACCGGTAGTGCCACAGCGCCTTATTCCTAACGGCGCCACACCTTTTCCTGTAAAACCGACAGACGACTGGCATTTCCGCCGCTCTATAGATTACTCTGTATCGCTGAACTACGCGGTGCTGGACTATGCCGCCCGCCAGCGCGATGAAGTATTGTTCAACATTTACAAGATGGGGAAGAACGCCATTGACCGCGGTAACCAGGATACCTGGACCTTATCGCCCAAGCGTTCCGAAGCCATTACAGCCGCTTACAAAGCAGATAAGGCCGGCGCCGACAGCACCGGTACCGGTGCAGATGAAAGCGATCCGTTCGGCTGGGGCAGGAGAGGCAGCAACATTGACATGAAGTATTATGATGCGGTATTAAAGAACCCGACCAACCGCGATCCCCGTGGTTATATTCTCTCCGCTGATCAGCCGGACTTTGCCACGGCAGTAAAGTTCCTGAATGCGCTGGTTAAGAATGGCATCAGCATACAAAAGGCAACAGCTGCATTTACTGTGGCAGGTAAGCAGTACCCTGCAGGTTCTTATGTAGTGCGCACCAACCAGGCTTTCCGTCCGCATGTGCTGGATATGTTCGAGCCGCAGGATCATCCGAATGATTTCCTGTATCCAGGCGGGCCCCCCATCCGTCCCTATGACGCCGCCGGCTGGACGCTGGCTTACCAGATGGGCGTGCAGTACGACCGCATCCTGGATGATTTCCAGGGCCCGTTTGAAAAGATCCCTTATGGTCAGCTGCAGGATGCACCCAAAGCAATGGTAACAGCTGCTTCCGCTGGCTACCTGTTAAGCGCACACGAAAACAATGCTTTTATTGCGGTGAATGATCTGCTGAAAGCAGGCGTAAAAGTATACCGCGTGCCCACTGCTACACCGGAAGCGCCACAGGGCTCTTTCTTTGTACCTGCCGGCGCTAAAGCTAAAACACTGCTGCAGCAATCTGCTGTAACATTAGGTGTGGAAGCCACGGGCGTAAAACAAAAGCCTGGTGGCCTGGTAGCTGTGAACCCCGCGCGTATAGCCCTGTGGGATACCTATGGCGGTTCCATACCATCCGGTTGGGTGCGTTGGATCTTAGAGCAATATCATTTCCCTTTTTCAGTAATTTATCCGAAAGACATAGACACCGGCAATCTTCGTAAACAATATGATGTGATCGTTTTTGTGACCCGTGCCATCCCGGCCCCTAAAGGCATGACGGAAGGCGGCCGTGGCGGCGGCTTCCAGTTCAAGGATCCTGTGCCGGAAGAAATTCCGGAGGAGTTCCGCCATAACCTGGGTAAGATCACTGTTGAAAAATCAGTACCTGAGCTGAAGAAGTTCCTGGAAGCAGGTGGCACCGTAGTAACCATTGGTACCAGCACTAACCTCGCTTATCATTTAGGCTTACCCGTGCACAATGCATTGGTAGAAACCACTAAAGAAGGCAAGGAACGTCCTTTGCCCGGCACAAAATATTTTGTACCGGGCAGCGTGCTGCAGGTAGCGGTAGACAGTACGCAAACAGCTGCCTGGGGTATGCCATCGCTCAGCGATATTAACTTTGATAACAGCCCGGTATTTAAGCTGGATGCCGGCGCAGCAGAAAAAGGCATTAAACCCATTGCCTGGTTTGCAACAGACAAACCGCTGCGCAGCGGCTGGGCCTGGGGACAGGCTTACCTGAAAGATGGAGTAGCGGCATTTGTAGCGCCGGTAGGCAGCGGCAAGCTGTATGCCTTTGGCCCGGAGATCACTTTCCGCGGGCAATCGCATGGAACGTTCAAGCTGTTGTTTAATGAGCTGTATGGCATGAAGTGAGAGAAGAAGACCATAGTTATAAGCGAGTGATGACCAGGGGCAAATATTTGCATGTTTGAAAAAATGTGCGGATGTTTGCCCCTCTTTTATTGATTGATGGGTGATGTAATAAAACAGGTAGGCATAACAAAAGTAGTATGACTTTTTCGGACAAAAATTTGCATAATCCGATAAATATCTAAATCTTTGTTTCCGGAATCTTTTATACCTATGTAGATAATTGTGCGCTTTAGCCCTTTTACTACCCGAATATGAAATATCAGGACAATACACAAGAGATAGTAACCCGGAATTAAAGATCAAATGGTTACCCTATACTGTGAAACAAGCGTAAACAGCTAAATCTCCCTGTTTTTCCCTGTTACAGTATCCATTATTGTCATTTTTAAATGCTAGCAATAGCAATCCATGTGAATTTAATGTGCGTTATGCACGCGGGATCCGCATGCATGAACAGTAAGGAATATGTAATAACACATTGTTTTGAGAACCTGTACCTCTATACTATTACTTTTTTTGCTTTTTATATCCAACGGATATAGCCAGTCGCGGCAGGATACCGGTTACTACCTCATGTACAATGGTTGTAAGGGCGTAACGGTTACCACCTATCCTTTGCCTAAAAAGGATACGATGGCAATACCAGTACGGGTAGGGAGACATACTTCGCAGGTTCCCCTGCGTTCCCCTTTTCTAACGGTTCATGGCAATGTCATGTATGATGTGTACTACCAGTCAAACGTAGATACGCCTTATGTGGAAAAAGATGTCTATCAGCATACCGTTCAAACATTTCTTGATATTACTATACGCAATCAATACCCGCTAAGAGTAGCTTTTTCAACCAACATGGGCAACTCTTCGCTGTTCAGGAATGTTACCGGGCTTAACCTCCGGTACACGAACCGTGATTTTAAGAATATGCTGATGAATAATGCCCGTCATTGGGATGCCGGCCGTTTACACCAGTTACAGCAACTGCAGCTGCTCAGGGATAGTCTGGAGCTCAGGGCAAATGAGATCAGCCGTTTAAAATACAAGCTACAGGCCCCTTCAGGCCTGCAGCAGGTAATAGAGGCAAAGGAAAGAGCGCTGTATGCCAGTGCACGGGACTCACTGGCAAAGCTTCCATCTTATGCTATGGAAAATGTTAACCTGTCGCAGCACTGGCCACCCAAAGATAACTGGCAGAAGCCTGAATATTCAAAAGCTGATACCGCTCTTCAGAAATTGACAGCCGAACGTAAGGCGGCTGCAGAACAATTAGATTCATTACAAAAGGAGTTTGCCCGGTTTGATAAGCTATACCAGCAAAAGAAAAAGCAGTTTGGCGCAAATAATGAACGTTTGATGGATGTGCTGGCGCAAAGCCGGAATAATAAGGAATTGTCTGATAACCTGCATGCCATGAACCTGCCGGATACAGTGCTTCCCAAAGGCTATAAGCAGCTGCTGGCTATACGCTCAATAGGTCTTGGCAGAACAATGGTAGATTATTCGGAACTAACGGCAAAAGATATAAGTATACTGGGTGTGCAAGCTGAATATAATCCTTCCTACTATGTAGCATTTGCAACCGGTATGGTCGATTACCGGTTCAGGAACTTTATTGTAAATGAGAACAGGTCACGGCAATACCTGAACCTTATTAGGGTAGGAGCCGGTATGCGGGAAGGGAACAATCTGATTTTTACCTGGTACACCGGCAAAAAACAGCTGTACAATTACAATACCGACACTACCGGCGCCGGACCGCAATCTGCACCGGATTACAGGATCATGGGTATATCGCTGGAAGGCAAATGGCAGCTGAACAAGCATAATTACCTGGTAGGGGAAATAGCAAAATCTTCCCTGCCTTACTATGCAAGAGCAGCAGATAAGGAAAGCGCTATGGGTAGCGTGTTTCAGTTCGGGAACCGCTCCAATGAAGCCTATTCTATAAAGTCATTCTCTTTTATACCGGCTACCGGCACCAGCGTTAATGCCATGTATAAAAAAATGGGGGCCAATTTCCAGTCATTCAGCTTATATACTACGGGCTCTTCGCAAAGTGCATGGTCACTTAGAGTAGATCAGCCGCTCTTTAATAAGCAGCTTACATTATCCGGCTCTATACGGCAGAATGATTTTACCAGCTTATACCAGAATGTAGATTATCATACCAGCACCATATTTAAGAGTATACAGGCAACATTGCGGGTACGCAGGTGGCCGGTAGTATCAGTAGGTTATTCACCCAGCTCCCAGTTAATGAAGCTGAGCGATGACCGTTACACCGAAAACCTGTTTTATACGCTGGTGGGCTCAGTAAGCCATTTTTACCAGTGCAGGGGTATTATGATGAACACTGTTCTTTCATATACCCGGTTTTACAACAAGCAAACAGACAGCAACTTTGTATACTTCAATAGCAAAAACATATTGCTGAATCATACGGTGTTCCTGGGCCGTTTTACGCTGAACGGCGCTTTATCGGCGGCTGCCAACCAGGATTACGCCTTGTATGGTGCAGACGGCAACATTCAGTTTAAAGTGAATCAATGGCTGGAAACCGGTGGAGGAGTGAAGTATAACAAACAAACCGTGTATAACCTGGAACAGCTGGGCTATACCGGTAATGTGCGGGTGAATGTGCCCAGGCTGGGAGAAATAGCTTTAATGGGGGATAAGGGCTTTATTCCCGGCGCCAATAAACAGCTGGTACCTAACAATACGGGAAGATTAACCTATACAAGAATATTTTAAATAAATAAGCGTGATGAAAAAGTACCTATGGATATATGCATGCATGCTGGTTGCGCTGCACACGCAGGCACAGGTGAGTATGACGGTGCAGTTGCCCCCGGCAGGTGTAATGCAAAAATCACAGTTGTGGAACATGCTGCTGGTATCTGCTTCCAGCGCACCGGTAAATGTGAAGATTATGCTTCGCTTGTCAGATGCGCAAACTAACCAGCCATTGTTAACCGGCATTTCACGCACTATAATCTTATATAAAGGAGCAAAGCAGATAAGAATGGAAGATGCAAACCCGGTGCAGTATGAATACTTGTCTACAGCAGTAGACCGGGATGTGAACGGACTGCTGGCCACCGGCAATTACCAGGCCTGTTACAGCATTGTGGCAAGTGGCCACAGTGGCGCGCTGCTGGCGGAAGATTGTATTCCTTTTACCGTGGAGCCGGTAAGCCCGCCGTTATTAAATACGCCGGCCAATGGCAGCGTGCTGGAAACTGCACTACCCCAGTTTGCCTGGCTGCCGCCTGCACCGCTGAATATTTTTAAAGACCTGAACTATGATATGGTGCTGGTGGAAGTACGCAACGGGCAGTCGCCAGCAGAAGCAGTACAGCAGAATATTCCTGTGTTCCGTGCCATGCATAACAGGAACATTTTTGTGAACTACCCCTCATCCGCAATGGCACTGGATACAGCAAAAAATTATGCATGGACCATCACTGCAAATAACGGTCCCCGTTATGCAGCGCAAACGGAAGTTTGGACCTTCCGGATCAAAGGCATACAAAACAGGCAGGCAGCCAACGCAAATGCGTATATGCAGCTGAAAAAAGAGCTGGGGGCGTCAGTCACTAGTAGTAGCGGCCCACTTTATTTTTCCTATAGCAATGATGCAAATGATAAAACCGTGCAGTATGAAATAATCGCTTTGCAGGAAGGTAGCAATGCTATTCAGCATGGGAAGCTATCTCTGGCTGTAGGTGATAACCTGCTGGAGCTGGGTTTAAAAGGAAGCCGGCTGGAAGATAGGAAAACCTATTTATTCCGTTTGTTAAACTCCCGTCACGAGTACTGGCAAATGAAATTCATTTATACCCGGCAGCATAAACAATAACAGCATACCTAAATATATTTTACATGATACTGGCACGAGTTGCAAAAGGCAGGAAAGTGATTGCTATAATATGGCTGATGATGCTTTATATGGAAACCATACTGCCACATTATGCAAGGGGAGCAATAGAAAACACTGGTAACCGCAGTTATCCGGCGGCTACTTCCAATACTGCTGTAAAGCCTGCTGTGCATATAAACAGCATAAAGAATGTTTTACCGGAGAGCACCGCAAAAGACAATAAAACAAAAGTAATAGCTCCTGCTGCCGGTAATATCGGTGGTCCGGGGCAACCAGAAAGCCGCGCTTTTCACCCGGTAAACAACACCAATATGGTAGATCTGTTTACGGGTGATTTCTCATACACTGTGCCTTTAATGGATGTGGGCGGCTATCCTGTTGCAATTGGCTATAACAGTGGTATTACCATGGACCAGGAAGCCAGCTGGGTGGGTCTGGGATGGAATATAAACCCCGGAGCCATTACCCGTAATATGCGCGGCATACCGGACGACTTTAATGGAACAGACTCTATTGCCAAAACAGCTTCCATAAAGGAGAATAAAACAACCGGTGCAACCTTAGGTTTGGGAGCAGAGGTAGTAGGTTTTCCGATAGGGTTGAGTGGTAGCCTTGGCGTTTTTACCAATACATACCGTGGCTGGGGGCTTGAGGTAGGCGTAAACCCTACCATTAACGTTGCTGCTGGTAGTAAAGGTGTGTTAACTGCTGGCTTATCCCTGACCAATAATTCACAGGAAGGTATTACGCTATCCCCTTCATTGGCTCTTAAAACAAGTCAGGAGCAGGCAGATGCAATAGGCTTTAGCGGCAGTACATCTGTCAGCACGGCCTATAATACAAGAACAGGTATGAAGTCATTGCAGCTTTCCCAATACCTGAGCACCTATGGTGGTAGCTATTCCGGCACATTGCTCTCATTTGCATATCCTTCATATATGCCTACTATTAGCCTGCCTTATACAAGTGTGAACTTTTCTGCTTCATTTTTGCTGGGTACGCAGTTTACCGTACTACACCCCAGCTTGTCTGTCAGCGGCTATCAATCCAGGCAATATATTGCGCCCGAAGACCAGCATCGTTCTATACCGGCCTATGGTTATCTGAATTATCAGAACGGCGCTGCAGATCCGGGGGCGTTGCTGGACTATAACCGGGAAAAGGATATTCCCTACCGGGAAAAACCGCAAACCAAAAATATTGGCATACCGGCTTATACTTATGATGTGTTTTCCATGACGGGAGAGGGCACCGGCGGCATGTTCAGAGCCTACCGTGGTGATATTGGCTATGTGTACGATCATCATATGCGTACAAAGGATGCCTCCGGCCGGGTAAGCCTTGATCTTGGTGCGCTGCCTCAAATAGTGCATGGTGGTGTTGACCTGAATTATGTAAGCGCCAATACGCAAAGCGGCCCGTGGGTAGAAGAAAATCCATTGGCAGCCACTATTGGTTTCCGGAAATCAGATAAACTCTTTGAAGCTGCTTATTTTCGTAACCCTGCGGAAAAAGTAGTGAATACCAAAACTTTTTATGATGCAGTAGGCGGGGATGATGCGGTGACGGTTGACTTGTTTCAGCCGGATAACAGCAGCAGCACGCTTAGCACAACAAATGTGCTGAAGCGCTATCGTAATAAGAACTATATAGATAACATTCAGCTGAGGAAAGAGCAGGCTTATAAAGCATCGCGGGATAAAAGAACCCAGGTAATATCTTATCTCACTGCAAAAGAAGCCAGCACGGTAGGTCTTACAAAGTATATAGAAAACTACAAGCTCAATACCTTTCAGCTGGAAAACTGTGATAATAAGTTCCCGGATGAAACAACCGGCGATGGTACTGGCCTGATGGGCGACTATCACCAGGGAACAGATGTTAATCACTGGTTATATTCAAGACTGGATCCGCAGATCAATTTTGCCACAGTAGGCGCAATGACCAATGGATTGCCTGCTGATGTTGTAACAGCCATGAGCGATGAGTTTTCCATCAGCTGGAGAGGGCGTTTGAAAGCAGATGTTACCGGCCACTATATCATATCTACCGGTAGTGACGATGGCGCTGCAGTTTACATCAATGGTAACTTCCTGATTAATAGATGGGGCATACAGGGAGAAGGTGAATCAAGCATGGGCAAGGTTGAGGTAAACCTTGTAGCCGGCGAGTTTTATGACATAAAGGTAGATTACTTCCAGTTCAGAAAGAAAGGGGCCATGAAGCTGTACTGGGAGTATCTTGGCCACCCCAGGGAGATCATCCCCACTAAATTCCTTTATCCGCCGCAAACAAAAGATGTATTTGAGGTAAATGGCGGCGCCATATTAAAAGAAAAACGCGTAAACACGTTTCGCAAAGAGAACCACCTTTCTGAAATAGATGTATTAAACCCCGATGGCAGAAGATACGTATACGGGTTGCCGGTATATAATCTCAAACAACAGGAGGCTACTTTTTCTGTTAACGCATCAGATGGTAATGCGGCAGAAGGCCTGGTAACATATGTTCCAGGTACTGATGATACAACAGGGAATACAAAGGGTAATGACAATTATTTCAGTCGTGAAGATATGCCCGCCTATGCGCATTCTTTCCTGTTAACGGGTATCCTCTCACCGGACTATGTGGATCTTACAGGCAATGGTATTTCAGACGACGACCCGGGAGATGCCGTAAAATTCAATTACACAAAGATGGCAGGCATCCTTAATCCATATAAATGGAGGACACCTTATAGCGATAAGGCAGGATATAATGAAGGGCTAAAGACTGACAACCGCGATGATAAAGGGAACTATGTATACGGTGAGAAGGAGCTGTGGTATCTTAATACTATAGAGTCCAAGAACATGATTGCCACCTTTACCGTCAGCGACCGGGAAGACCTGTATGAAATTGACCGGGACGGCAAAAAACAAAAAGGTCCCGCTAAAAAGCTGGATGAAATCAACCTGTATACAAAAGCTGATTTTAAGAAGCATGGAACAAGTGCAACACCGGTAAAAACAGTACATTTCAGCTATAGCTATAGATTATGCAAAGGCATTAATGCAGGTGTGCTGGATGAGAATGGCCAGGTGAATGATAATGGCAAGCTTACTTTGGATAGTATATGGTTTACCTATAACGGCAACAATAAAGGAAGGCGTAACCCTTATATATTCTCCTATAATACTAATAACCCGCGGTATAATGCCAAATCATATGACCGCTGGGGTAACTATAAGGATCCCTTGCTGAATCCCGGCTCCACAGCTAATAATGTGATTACAAATGCGGAATATCCCTATGCTTTGCAGGATAGTACTATTGCCGCTGCAAATGCTGTTGCCTGGACGCTTGATTCTATTGTACAACCTTCAGGAGCGCGTATGAAGATCACCTATGAAGGCGACGATTATGCTTATGTGCAGAATAAACAGGCTGCACAGCTATTTAAGGTAGCCGGGTTTTCAGCGTCGGAACCTAAATTGTTAAGCGATCTTACCAATAAGGTGTACAGCAAACAAAATATCTACTATACCGTAGATAATTTATATGTAGGTATTAATGTACCTAAAAAAGTAAACAGTAAACCGGAGGTTTTTGAGCGCTATCTCAGGGGCCTGGGCACCACTTACTTTAAGCTTTTTGTAAAAATGCCATCGGATAAATGGGGCTCCGGAAGTGAATATGTTTCCTGTTACGCTACGCTGGATTATTCAGATGGCGGCTACGGGTATATTAATGATGGTAATACCATCTGGGTAAAAATGAAGGCCATTGACAATAACGGGGAAGAAGGCGGATCATATAGCCCGCTGGCCAAAGCAGCTATCCAGTTCCTGCGCCTTAACCTGCCGTCAAAGGCCTATCCCGGCTCAGATGTTGGGAGCGATGCTGATGTAGGATCAGTAGTAAAGGTAGTTGTGGGCATGGCTGATAATATTAAGAGCATGTTCACCTCCTTTGATGAAAATGCACGAAAAAAAGACTGGGCGAAAGAAGTGGACCTGAACCGCACCTACATACGGCTGAACAATCCTTTCTTTAAAAAATATGGTGGCGGGTTAAGGGTAAAAAGAATAGTTACCTATGACCACTGGAATGCCATGACCAGGCAAAAGGAAGCACAGTATGGCGAGGAATACCAGTATACTACTACCAAACGGGTAAATGGTAAAATGGAAGTTATCAGCTCCGGCGTGGCATCCTATGAGCCTATGCTGGGCGGGGAGGAAAATCCCTGGCGCGTGCCTATACAATATAAAGAGCAGGTGGCTGCCCTGGCGCCGGTAAGCATAGGTTATACGGAAGAACCGCTGGGAGAATCCTTTTTTCCGTCGCCGGTAGTTGGTTACAGCAAGGTAAGGGTACGGTCTATCCATTCAAAAAACATCCGCTCTGCCAATGGTTATGAGGAAACTACCTTCTTTACCAGCTACGATTTTCCTACGCTTACCGACAGAACGGAGCTGGCAGACGGAAAGAAAAAATATAAGCCAGCGCTGGCGAATTTCCTTCGCATCGATGCAAAGCACTTCCTGGCAATAAGCCAGGGATTTAAGGTAGAGCTGAACGATATGCACGGCAAACTGCGTTCAAAAGCAACCTATGCAGAATCAGACCCGGATCATTATATCGCCTATACCGAAAACTTCTATCATGTAGATAACCTGAACCAGGAGTTCAAACATCTGAATAATACGGTAACCGCTATTACTCCACAAGGTATTATTGATGCCAATGCTTCTATTGGAAAAGACGTGGAAGTAATGATGGATATGCGGGAGCAACGCTCTGTTGCCAACGCATATAACATAAACCTGAATACGGAAATGTTTGCCGCAGGTATAATACCGTGGCTCATACCCTCCCTGTATAACCTGGCACAACGGGATGAGAACAAATTCCGGTCCGTAGCCCTTACCAAGGTAATTAGCCGCCATGGTATAATTGACAGCGTACGGGCGGTGGATAAAGGCAGCCGGGTAAGTACCGCCAACCTGCTATATGACAGTGAAACCGGGGAACCGGTGTTAACCAGCACGCAAAATGAATTTAACGATCCTGTTTATCATTTTACCTATCCTGCTGCCTGGGCATACGACGGTATGGGAGGCGCTTATAAGAATATAGGCTTTACCCTGGATCATGTTTATATGAAGGAGGGAAGGATTACCCAGGGATTGCTGGCAGGTACGGAAGCCAGCTATTTTACCGGCGGAGATGAGCTGCTCATATGGTCACATCCCAAAACCTATGGAACGGATTGCGATCCGCAGCCGGCTACCTTTCCCAGCGCCGGAAAAATATGGGCGGTAGATGCCAATGCCATGAATGGCGGCGCACCGGATATTTACTTTATAGATGCAGATGGTACGCCATTTAGCGGTAATGATATTTCATTGAAAATTATACGTTCCGGCCGCAGGAATATAAATGCTGCAGTAGGAGAGGTAAGCATGCTTGAAAACCCGGTTGTGGATGGCAGTTTAGTAATTGACGTGAGGGCAAAGATCATAGGCGCCAGCGCCACAGAATTTAAGCAGTTCTGGAAAGCGGCAGACCGTAAAAAGGCCGGCACGGTAACAGATTGCATTCCCACTGCCTATAATATTGAGGATTGTATCATTCACACTTACAGCAACCAGGAGCTTAAGCATGACTTTATAAAGGAATGTACCAGCGGTACAGGATCAGTAGTAACCTATACGGTGCCTGCCGGAACCTATACTTCTACGATTAGCCAGGATGATGCAGACGCGCTGGCGCAGGCAGATATAGATGAAAACGGACAGGAGTATGCCAACACGAATGGTGTTTGTAGCGGCCCGCCCTGCCGTATAACAGTAAGGGGCAGAACGGAGGCGGATGTGCCGGATGCCATCGGGAAATTTGAGGTAAATGTAACAAGTGATCTGACAAATAATGCTATTGTTTATACAACAGAACCTCCGTTAGGTCCTGTTGACAATCCCATTCCTTACTGTATCCACTTTGATACGCAGGTGAATGAAAATTATGGGGTAGGTGTGTACACTAAAAGAACGCAGGGGATATATGTGATCGTAGGGAGCGAGGAAAAATTCTGTCCTCCGGATGTGCTTCAGGAATTTGTATTGAGGAATCCATCAGAGATAATAGTATCCACTACTCCCCGCACGCAGTACTGGAATAGCGAGCAATTCCGGAAATTTTCAAAGCAGGGTTGTGATGCAGAGCATGAGGGATCGCTGGTGAAATATACAGTGCCCGGGCATACTTATTCCTCCTATGAAAGTCAGCAGGATGCTAACAACCAGGCCATTGCAAATATTAATGCCAATGGACAGGACTATGCTAATACAGGAAATAATGGTATCTGTGTATTACCCGGTTCTCTTAATATACGTGTTAAACCAGGTGCAAGCGGACCTGGAGGAAGGTTTAGTATTGTTGTTAAGAATGCGGTTACCCAGGAGGAAGTATTCAATGAGGATTATTTTGATACCGTTGAATTAGCGCAAAATCTGAACCTGCCTGAGGGTAGCTATACAGTACAGATCTCATCAAACGATATGAATGGATTAAAAGTTACGGTAAATGCAGATGAGAAAGCTATTAGCAGCGGCCAGTCAGCTACCTGGACTACCTCCCATACAATTGTGGTGGAAATGGCTTCGGCGCAATAACATTACTTACAGTAAACGGAACATATAATGATGTCAGTAATAAATAAAATATTAATAGTGATTACGCTGCTGGTATGCCTGTTCTCAGGCATGGCCGTCGCGCAAAAGGTGACCGTTTGGAGGTTGCAGCAAATGGCAGATGGAACGGAGACATTAATAAAGTACGACTCTATAATAACCAGGAAGAGTAGTGCCCTTCCCCCGAAAAAGACGGTTGCCAAAAGCTTGACAATGGCTGCAGCAGCAGGAACTTCCTGCACCTGTACTTGTCTGAAGCCGCTATTCGATTACCTGATAGCTTCCCACCGGTTGTTTATACCTGCTACGGATAATATACTGGTCTCTACCCTGGTGCAGGACGCTAATGATGCCGGATATGCACTGGACTATAGAATATGTAATGTATTAAGTGATAATATCAACAAACCCTTTTTTGCCTTAACTACGGACGCTGTAAGCACCGTTTATAAAGCAAGGATAGGCGATTGTGTAGTTTCATTGAAGTCTTTGAACAGCAACCCTGTAAATTTTTGGGGATTAGTTTCAAATGAGTGTACGGGTGATGGTAAGATTACTTATCAGGGCGGCAACGTTATAAATAAAACATTTCAGGTAACAGAAGCAATGACGCTTTATAATATTAGCCAATCTGATCATGTTTTCACTGATCCTTTTTATACCACTGGTAATGTAACTACTCAAAATGGCTATCAGAATTTGGTTAAGGACACACTTTCGCAAAAAATGGTAGGCGCCTATGAATATAATAAGAATACAGCCCCTGAAGGTAGTAAGGAGAGCTACACAGTGTTTACAAATTTCAGGTTCGGAGGTGTTGAAAATATCCCGGCAAATGCAGTTATACAAACTGCCACGCTTAAACTCTATGCATATCCGGGTGGGTTCATGCCGCCTGTTTATCCAAATGCACATACTACTTCTGCTGAAGCCGGATTTTTTTCAACATGCCTGGTTGTGCCTGGATTGCAATGGCATAATACAACAACGTCGGGAGATACCTTAACACGAACATGGCTTAGTTTTGACAATTTTCGTTTGGATATTACTTCGCATTTTCAGGACATTACGTTTAATGCACTGGATCAAGTTAATTTTTGGAAGCAAAATGAAAACAGGGGCTTTTCTATAACGTCGCGTATCGCTTCCGGTAATCCTGCGGCTTATGGAACTTTTTGCTCACAGCGGTATTCAGATCCTGCGAAACGGCCTGCATTGGATGTAACCTATGTAGTGCCGGTAGAGGAGGGCACTACCACCGCCCAGCTCCAGGTGGATTCCTGTTACACCTGCACCACAGTTACCTCCGGCATCTGTTATAGCGCTGTTACAGACGTAAGTGTAAATCCCTATGTATATAGCCTGGCCGGCAACTGGCGGCCTTACAGGGCTTATACTTACTACGATACCCGTGCTACACCGCCTTTTCAGGCCAAAACCAATATACGGCAAGATGGGCAGTTACCCTTATTTATACCATTCTGGAATATTCAGAGCGATAAATTAATGCTGCCGCAGTATGATGAATTAAAGTGGGTATGGAATTCAGAAAGCACCCTGTTTAACAGGAAAGGTTTTGAGCTGGAGAATAAAGACCCGCTGGGCCGCTATAATACCGGCCTGTATGGATATGATTATACTTTACCAGTGGCAGTAGTACAGAACAGCCGTTATCGTGAAAGCGCCTTTGACGGGTTTGAGGATTATTTCTTTGAACCTGTTATTTGTGATAACGCATGCGCCAGCGGCAGGAACTTTGATTTTTCAACGTACAGGGATGACCTGGATACGCTTGAGAAACATACCGGTAAATACAGCCTGCGTGTAGCTGCCGGTACTTCAATCGGCGTTAGCGCCCCGTTGGTGGCAGACGATAATAACACGTTCGGACTTTCATTTAATACAGCTAACAGTGATTGCGGAGATAGTAAGGTAGTGCTGAAAAGTGTAAGGGCTACGGCAGACGCCCTGTTGCCGGTATTCTCCCCATTATCTGATAAGCAGGTGCTGGTAAGCGCCTGGGTAAAGGAAGCCCAGGACTGCCATTGCCAGAGTTATGCAAATAGCCAGATAGGGATTGTGATAGAACAGGCAGCAGGCAATACAACCGTTATCGCAAAGCCGTCCGGGAATATTATTGAAGGCTGGCAGCGGATAGAACAGGTGGTGAATATTCCCGCCGGCGCCACCCGCATATCCATTAACCTCCAGTCAACAGGTAGCGTGATTGCACATTTTGATGATGTAAGAGTGCATCCTTTTAATGCCAATATGAAATCATTTGTATATAACCCGGTAACCCTGCGACTAATGGCAGAACTGGATGAAAACAACTATGCCACTTTCTATGAGTATGATGATGACGGCACTCTTATCCGCCTGAAAAAAGAAACAGAAAGAGGGATTAAAACCATTAAGGAAACAAGAACCGCATTGTTAAAAGAAGACCAGTGATCATGAATAAGTATATACCGTTGATAACCGCCTTGCTAATGGCCATAAGCGGGCCGGCAACCGCACAATCAGGGCAGGAAGCAGAAAAGATCATGCAGGTGATGAAGGAAGTGCAGGCTTTTTATAGCGCCCGCCCGCAGTCATTCAATATATATTATACCTATAGCAATGAACATACACCCGGGAAGGTATTGGATTCGCTGAACGGTAAAATGGAACTGTCCGGGGAGTCTTACCGCTATGTGCTAGGTAATACGGAAACTATTCATAACAAGCGTTACACAGTTGTTTTGTTTAAGGAAGATAAGCTGATGTATGTAGCAGTATCAGATTCTTCTCAAAAGCAGGCCAATCCTTTGCTGCCTGTGAAAGAGTCGTTGGAAAGAACAGGCGTCAGCGGCTGTGAGATCACGCATAAGGGTAGCCAAAAGCTGGCGCAGATCAGTTTTAAGGAAGGCGTGCCCTATAAATATATGGAGCTTACGCTGGATACACTTTCACAACGTTTGCTTTCCATGCGGTATATAGTGAAAACAGCCCTGTTAATGGATGCACAGGACACAGCGCCAGGATCGGAATATGATGAATATGCCATTGTGCGGGCTGTTCTGAACAACTATAAACAGCTGCCGGCAGATGCGCGCCGCTTTGATGAGCAACAGTTCTTCAGCAGAGAGGGTAACGAGCTAAAAGTTACCCCCGCTTATAAAGAGTATAAAATATTTATTGGATCTCCCAATCTATGAAAGATATGATGCGTTTATTGCATAACCGGATCGGTCTGTGGCTTTTAACTGCCCTGCTTATTACACTTGCAGGCAGCTCCTATGCACAAACAGGTACAGGCATAGTATTTAAGAAAGTGCTGGATGGCAGCAAAGGGCAATTGGCTAAAGACTCCATGACCGCCGTACAGGACAGCGCTTACTTCAGCGCTACCCTGCAAAGCAAGCTGGATACGCCTTACCAGGTTACCAATGTGGTCACCTTTAAGATCAACGAATACGCGCCCTTATATTTACCGGCGCAGTTTACCGCCACTGCGAATGTGCGTATTATTTATACCACCCCCGGTCTGATAATCGACTCTATAGACAAAACACTGGAGATCAGCTATGATACCGCCCATGCTTTTATGGCCCGCAGTAGCTTTGTTTTCAGTAATGCGCACCAGGTAAGTGTAAAGGTATTAAGTGTTACCGCTTCTGTGGCTGGTCTGTTGCCCGTATTGATGCTGGAAAATGAAATGCAGGCCCACCCGGTGTACAAGCTGTCCTGTGTGGACGATGCGATTAAAAATTTTACCACGGTAAACCCGGAGAACACGGATGGAACGGATGAAATTAATGTCAGCTGGCCTGCTGCCATAGGAGCAGATGAGTACGATCTTGAATGGGCTTATATCGATTCCTCTGCATTGGGGCGTTATGGTACGCCGCCCGATCCCCGGTTGTTATTTGAGAATAATGCCAGCCGTGTTACGGTAGCAGCCAACAGCTACGCAGTGCCGCTGATCTATGATAACGGTGGCGTACTGTTCTACCGGGTAAGAGCTGTGCAGGATAAGAAAAATAACAGCCGGCTGGAAACAGCCTGGAGCTCGGACTTCGCAGGCGGCCTGGGGCGCTTTAATTTCATGGGGCATCAGCGGCGCCTGAACTGGCAGTCGGATATCAGCTTTGCAGAGGAAGGTAAGCGTAAGGTGGTAGTGCAGTATTTTGACGGCAGTCTCAGAAGCCGGCAAACAGTAACCAAAGACAACAGCACTAATACAACCCTGGTAGGAGAATCTTACTATGACTACCAGGGCCGGCCGGTTATACAGGTAATGCCGGCGCCAACGTTGAATAACATTATTAAGTACAGCCAGAACTTTAATACAGATATAAACGGTGCAGAATATGACAAGGATAAATACGACCATATAAATGATCCTTCGGAATTTCTGAATGCCAGCGCAGCAGAAATGGGAGGAGGGGCAGCTACCTATTATTCTCCCAATAATCCCGATCCCGACAAAAACACGGGCGTAAGCCGCTTTATACCTGATGCACAGCAACATGCCTTTACTGAAACATCCTATACCCAGGATAACACCGGCCGTATTAGCCGCCAGGGTGGATTAGGCCCTGTATATAAACTGGGCAGCGACCATGAAACCAAGTACTATTATGGAGCGCCCGGCGATAATGACCTGGATGCTATGTTTGGTACAGAAGCCGGCGACAAAAGCCACTATTTTAAAAACACGGTAAAGGATGCCAATGGCCAGTATTCAGTAAGCTATGTGGATATGCATGGCCGTACCATTGCCACTGCGTTAGCGGGTTTGCCGTCCAATGCCGATATGGCGCCATTACCTTCTTACACCGTATTTTCCAATACAGATGTCCTTTCCGGCCCGGGCAAAAATGTGATAAAAGATCTTGTGATGGAAAGCCGCCAGTCGCAGGTGGTAACAATGGAGGACAATTATGATTTTAACTACACGCTAACACCACCGGTATTAACAAAGAAAGATTGCAATGGGAACGATGTGTGTTATAACGGCCTGTATGAGCTGCAGGTAACTATCACGGATGATAGTTATAACCAGCGGCTGCCGGATAGAAAACCGTTTGAAAAGCTGGTGATGAACTATACGGTCGGCGCTATAGATCCTGCTGTTTGCGGGCAGCCCGGTCAGGCGTTTAATGTTCCGTTTACTGTACATCTTAAAGAAGGCAGTTATGAAATTACCAAGCGGCTTATTATAAGCCAGGAGGGGCTGGACTATTACCGGGATAATGTATTTGCGCCGGCCAACCTGTGTAAAACGCTGGACGATTTTATCGATCAGCAGCGTTCATTGGTGAGCAACCTGGAATGTGTGCCCAATTGCGCGGCTTGTTTAAGCCAGCTGGGTACACTGGATGACTTCCGCCAGAAATACGTAAACAGCGTTAAACCGGAGGGAGCCGCAGCGGACTATGAAAAGGACGTGCAGGCCGCTTACCAGAGTGCAATGGAATCCTGTAATGCCTTGTGCGGCAAATCATCTGAAACGGATGATATTCGTCAGGCCATGCTGATGGATGTAAGCGCTCCTTCAGGTCAGTACGCGAATATTAATGCGCAGGATCAGTATTCTGTGTTTTATACTACGGGTGATGATCATCCCCCTGCTTACCAGGATGAAACACTGGTGTATCGTGATGAAACCGGTAACCCCGACCAGGTGTATGATGAGCGGACTAATGCCTTTGTAACACCTCAGAAGCTTAACCCTAAGCAGTTTGCAGAAAAGTTCAGGTCATCCTGGGCGGCTACTTTGCTGCCGTTTCATCCGGAGTATTGTAAGCTGCTGGAGCTGGAGAAATACGCAGGCAGCTACAGTTGGGATAGGGCATTTGAGGCGGTTGATACTTATGCCGAAGCCAGGGCAGCAGGTTATCTGAACCCTACTGGAAGCACCAGCGCCCCGTTTGCGGATTACCCGGCTGTTGGAAAAGATGCGTTGTTGCAGCAATGGCCCGGTCTGCAAAGTGAGCTGGAAAATAAAATGCTGAACTGCAAGGTTAGCGCAGAGGGCACTTTTAACCTCTGGAGCGTGGCCGTTGTAAGCATCAAATGTAATGAAAGTGACAATGGGTGCAGGGTCTCTTATCAGAACGCGCGGCCTGCTTTTGATGAAGGCTCCTTATGCCCTGGTGACCTGGATATGGCCTGGCGGACCTTCCGCAGCATATACCTGCAGATAAAGCATGATATGCTTATTGGTAAGGTAAATAACGCCTGCAATCAATCGGCCCCCGCAGGCAAGCAATCCCATTTTAATATTGCAACAGACGCAATAAGTCAGCAGCAGCTGCCTTATATGGATGTTAATAATACGGATGCAAATGCCGGCCTCGTTGCAGCAAATGCAGCCCTGCAGCAGGCAATTGCGGATAACTGTAATGCCTATACAGAATATTGGCTGCAGCAGCTGGCCCCTTGCCAATACGGTACAGCTGTCTGGAATGAAATAAAGGCCAGGCTGATACAGGTTTGTAAAGAAGGTGGGGATGCAGACCATCCTTTTGGCGCCAGTACCGTAAAACCCTCCAGCACCAATGCAGACAGAAGCTTTGAACAGGTGCTGAAGGACTACAACGACCAGCACCCCATGGATCCGCTGATCTGTAACGCGCAGCTGATCACAGTGCCTAAGCCCTACGACCGGCAGCCGGCTTATGCCAATAAAGTAAGCTATACCAAACCGGCGGATTGTGAATGTGCGAAGCTGCAGGAGCTGCAGCGTGATTATGAGAGTAACCGGAGGCCGTTTGATGCGGATATGCCGGCTTATTTGCTGCGCACGCGGCAGATACATATTTCAACGGCCGATCTGCAAAAGCTGATGGATGCCTGCAGCGGAACAGATTTTACCTGCAAGTACTTTTCTTCGCCGCTGAATATTCCCGTTTGGATGCAGTGTAATGTAGCGCCAGCCTGTGCTACCTGTGATGTAGTGGATAGCCTGTATGCACAATATAAAACAATGTACCCAGGCGCATTGCCCACGGTTTCAGACGACGGGGAAAATCAGCCGCAGAAGAACCAGCTGTTTGCTAACTACATGAATAACCACCTGGGCTTTGCCAAACAGGCCTGGGAGTATCTCAAGTTCATAGATAGCTGTGCACATACCATATCGCGTGACACGTTAGTATGTATACCGGGGCAGCAAATGCGCACTTATGCTGCATTTAATACCGGCGGACAAACCAGCTTTGCAAGGTCCGAAGCAGTTTCGCCAATGGCATCTTCTTCAACAGATATATTGACCAGTATTCAAAAGACCGCCGACAATGGTTATATAATGGCCGGTTCCACAACCGGTAGCGGCAATGGTAAAAAGGATGCCTATATTATTAAAACGGATATTCATGGCGCCTATCAGTGGGCCAAAACATACGGCGGAGCTGAGGATGATGAATTTAGTAAAATAAAACGCACTCCGGATGGAGGGTACATTGCACTGGGGAATACTAAGTCTTTCCATAGCGGCGGCCAGGAAATTTTTATCGTCAAAACAGATGTTACAGGTAACGTTCAATGGAGCCAGTCCATTGGTTATAATACAACATCGGGTGAGCTGGGAATGGACATTATTACTACCAGCGATGGTGGTTACGCTTTTGCAGGGATATATAATTTTGCACCGGAAACAGCCGACTGGATAGTGGGCGCCTTAAACAGCCAGGGTGGTTTGCGTTGGGTAAAACATATGGGCAGTAGCTCTTCTGACCCAACGATATACTTACTGGAAGAAGGTGACCAGCTGGTAGCAGCAGGATCTGGTTACTTCGCGGGAGCAACTTTCTATGATGCTGTTCTGATGAAGATCCGGAAAGGTGACGGAGCCATAACATCCTATCGTGCTTATGATCTGGATAGCAGAACCAACTGGGTGTATGGTATTAATAAAACGCCACAGGGCTATAAAATAAACCTGCTGAATTCAGATCAATGGGGAACTGTTGATGGCAGGGGCGATATATTAGACCTGGATAACAACGGTAATATATTATCAGCCAAAACCCTATCGGCCCCGTCGAATGATAACTATATCGGCTTCTATACATTTTATTCACCGGATAATAGTGTTATTGTAACGCCTCCTGAGGGAAGGAATCCAGGGGATATATACCTGCAAAAAATAAATCCTGAAAATACAGGCCTGGCCTGGTCTAATCATATTCCACTGACCGGCAACGAGGTTTTAAATTCAGTTATACAGAACCCGGACGGCACCATAGCAGCAGTGGGCAGGCATGATGATCAGGGATTTTTCCTGCTGGCAAATGCATCCGGAGTAACAGGTTGTTCAGATGAAGCAGTAGATCTGACTTATACAAGTACTCCGGTTGTAGATAAAAGTTATGCATTCGCTAAATTAGAAAGCTTATCCAACGCCAACCGGTTTGTAAGTGTTGTACCTGGCATAGCAGGTATATCCGAGTCCGTTATATCTTGTCCGAGTGCCGACAGTTGTTATACGGTTAATAATGGTCCATTGTTATGCGGTGGCTCAGAGCCGGTATTCCCATCTGTTGAGATTGACAACAGCTGTGCAGACAATGATTTCTTCGTGATCAGTACTGCCACAGAGATGTATAAGGCCTATAAGGATTCTGTACTCGGTACTTTTGACAGGGATTATATTAACACCGCATTGAAGGCCGCAGATCTTGAAAACTTCACAGTTACCTATCATACCAGTGAGTATCACTATACTTTATATTACTATGACCAGGCAGGTAACCTGGTTAAAACCATACCGCCGGCGGGCGCGGTAGTGGACCGCAGCGAAACCTGGCTGAACCAGGTAAGGGCAGCCCGTGAAGCCAGGCAGCAGAAGACGCCCGATCATAAAATGGCTACAGAATACCACTATAATTCGCTGAACCAGGTGGTAGCCCAACATACGCCCGATGCTGGTGAAAGTTATTTCTGGTACGACCGCCTGGGCAGGCTTGCCATCTCCCAGAATGCAAAGCAGGCGCTTACCAATGCCTATAGCTACACGCTATATGATCCGCTGGGGCGGATCACGGAAGTGGGCCAAACCATTGGCTGGGGCAGTATGGATGATTATATCTGCCGTAATGATGTTAGCCTGTCTAACTGGTTAAACAGTATGGCCTTTAGCAAAACACAGATCACCCGCACTATATATGACCAGGCTTACACGCCGCTGGAAGGAGATGAAAGTCAGCATGAGCTTACCGCCGCCAACCTGCGTAACCGTGTATCCTGGACAGCCTTTTACAATACCGCCGCTGAAATGGCAGAGGGGCAATATGCAACAGCAACCTTTTACAGCTATGATATTCACGGGAATGTAGACACGCTGGTGCAGGATTACAAGCAAGGCATTATGCAGGCTACCAATAACCGCTGGAAGAAAATGGTATACCGCTATGATCTTATCAGCGGTAAGGTGAATGAGGTTGCTTACCAGCCGGGCGAAATAGACGCTTTCTATCACCGTTACACGTACGATGCAGAAAACCGCCTCACGAACGTGGCTACCAGCCGTGATGGGATATATTGGGAAAATGATGCCTTTTACCAGTATTATAAACACGGCCCGCTGGCCAGAATGGTGCTGGGCCAGCAACAGGTGCAGGGGATAGACTACGCCTATACGCTGCAAGGATGGTTAAAAGGAGTGAACAGCACTGCCATGACACCCGGATTTGACATGGGCGGTGATGGCGTCCCCGGTAGCCTTGTAGCAAAAGATGCTTTTGGCTTTGCCCTGCACTATTATGGTAATGACTATACGCCTGTTAAGCAGGGGGTAAAACCCTTTGCAGAAGCAGCGGATGCAGGCGCTAACTTTAAGCCCCTGTTCAATGGCAATATAGGTGCTATGAGCGTGAACATTCCTTCACTGGGAGAACCGTTGTTATACGCCTATAATTATGATGTGCTGAACCGCCTGAAAGGCATGAATGCCCTGCATAATCTGAATACAACCGCTAACACATGGACTCCTTCCTTATTGGACGATTTTAAGGAAGATGTGAACTACGACGCCAATGGTAATATATTAAGCTACCTGCGTAACGGCAGCCCGCTGTTTGCCGGTAAGTCTATCCAGATGGATAATCTTACCT
Organism: Chitinophaga rupis; assembly: GCF_900109685.1. GTDB lineage: Bacteria > Bacteroidota > Bacteroidia > Chitinophagales > Chitinophagaceae > Chitinophaga > Chitinophaga rupis. The sequence goes on from NZ_FOBB01000009.1 coordinate 156,285, forward strand.
ATAACTATATTGCCGGTACCAATAAGCTGTTATCCGTAAGTGATGTAGCAAATGATGGTGACTATGGTAATGATATTAAGAACCAGGGGGATGAAAACTACAAGTACGATCCTATCGGTAATCTTATACATGATGATAAAGCAGGGATCGATAATATAGAATGGACGGTATATGGGAAAATAAAGGGAATAAGCAAAACGAATGGTGTAGATATTACCTACACCTATGATGCGGCCGGTAACCGTATCAGCAAGGATATAAAAGGCCAGCAAACCTGGTACGTACGGGATGCTACCGGTAACATTATGAGCGTTTACACCAGCAAGGATGCTACGGTGAATAATGGGGATCTTACCCAGACAGAAACAGAGCTATATGGCAGCAGCAGGATGGGTATGAGCACATTAGCAACAAATGTTGAAAACAGACCCGCACCTGTTACCACGAATATGCCAGGATTAGGTGAAGGAAAAAATATTATTTTTACCAGAGGTAACAAGCTCTTTGAATTAAGTAACCATTTAGGTAATGTGCTGGCAACGGTGTCGGATGAGAAAAAGCCTATTTCCCTGAACGGTACCACCATTGACCACTACGAAGCTAAAATCACATCTGCGCAGGATTATTATCCTTTTGGTATGCTGATGCCTGGCCGTAATGGGCATCATATTGCAGGCGGATGGTCTACAGGCAGCAGTGTAGTGAACGGATATACGGTGCCGGAATCATTAACGCTGGGTAGCCGTGCTGGTAACCAGCCAGGGGATTATACCGCTTCACAGACGATCAATTTCACAGAAGGGTTTAACAGTGGAGTTAATGATGCGTTTAATGCGACGATTGCGGATGATAGTTATGAAGGTGGAGGTAGTAGTACGGGTGATGGTAGTAGTGTGGCGGTGAGTGGTTATAGGTTTGGGTTTAACGGAAAGGAGAATGATAATGAGGTGAAGGGAGAGGGGAATCAGCAGGATTATGGGATGAGGATTTATGATCCGAGGGTGGGGAGGTTTTTAAGTGTGGATCCGTTGACGAAAAAATACCCATATTATACCCCTTATCAATTTGCTGGAAATATGCCAATTAGCTTTATTGATTTGGATGGTGCAGAACCTTCAAAGAATCCTAACGCGCCAGGAGTTAAAGAGAAAGCAGCTATGGCAACAGTAGATGGTATTGCATCAGAAGCAGCCAGATTTGATGTAAATCAAAATTTGTTTAGTGTTGGAACATGGGCGAATGAGGAGCTTAAAGGTACTTACTTTTGTTCTCCATCGGGGCAATATGTGACAGATAATACGGATCCGTACCCCGCTAATAAATTAAATTTGTTTGTTTGGAGTGGGGCCACATTTAATGTAGACGAGTCAAATAACTCAAAATTTTCTAACTATGAAGCATTTGTAGTAGATAATTTAATGAGAAACTTCACTACAGGGACTGGTCCCGAAAACTATAATTTCCCAGTTAATGGAGTTATAAGCTCCAAATTCTTAAATTCCGATATTTTTAAGGCTGCACTTGCAGACTTTAATAAAGGCAGACTCATAGCGAATGAGACAAGACAATATTCCTTTGGATTGTCCCAATTGGGGAGTGATTTTGTAAGAACAGGGACTTTATTTTCGATAACTGGCTTCGTTGGCTCAGGAACTATCACCTTTATGCCTGATGCTAAGGGTATTTATGTGAAGATTTTAAATATCACAAGTTTGTCTTCAGGCGCTTTGGTGAAGAATCCCAATGACATGAATACATTTCCTAACTCTTATGTGAGAGATCCTAATCAACAGACTCCTTATGGAAATATTAGTCAAACTTTCAACTTGTTCTTGCCATGGGAAAGTCCATTGTTAAATCAAAAAGATTTAAGTGCACCAGATCCTGGAATGTATGAAATCCCTACATCCAATATTTGGCAAAATATACATTAGAGCTAATGACATTATAAAATATATTAAAATTATGTATATGTATAAATTCTCTTTGGCGATATTAGTATTGGTTGTTTCTTGCGGATTGAGCGAAGAAGAGGCAAGAAACCGCTGTAAGATTAGTCATGCAGGAAGTTATGTTTTGGATACTACCCGTACTGAAAGAGCTTTATTGGCAACAGACTCAGTAGGTACAAAAGGTTTGATAATCATTTTTAACACTGATTCTACATTTTATACGAATATGAGAGTTGCATTTTTGGATGACACATGTGGATTCTGGGATGCGGGGACATGCGGATTTGAAAGCAGTGGTAAACTGTACTTTAAGCACAGTCCTCATATAATAAGTTTTGCACCTTGTCATGAAGGAGATTCAACTTGTATGATTTTAGGGAAGAATATATCCACCTCGACAAGTAGCAATTATTGGTTTAAGAGAATATAAGCTATAGCTGGTGATAAACTAGGTGTAGTGATAAATGATAGAGTTAATCAACTTTATAACATACTTTTTGTAATAATATTGACCATCGTAGGCAGGAAATTTCACTGTCCCCTTGAGAATGTTATCAACAAATGCTATAGTAGTCTTATTTGTAACGAAAGAATTATAATCAGAGTACATACATCCCTATACCAAATAAACCGTCATGTGTAAAATACTAATAACATCCCTGTTCCTGTTACTCACCTTTACCGCATTCTCCCAATCAACCCTGCAGGTAAAGAAAGACACCGTAATAATGAAAAAAGCGGAATTCGCAATAGAAAACAAAACGAGCGACACACTCGGCTTCCTCTATAACACCGGCAACGGTCGTACGCAATTCAAGCGCCTGGAACTGGTGAACCTTGGCGATACTGCATTAGCTATTGTTGGTCAGGATACCATTACTTATAGGAGCGCCAACATCGGTAAAAGCCTGCAGTTTAAGGTAGGCAGCACCGGTGCACCGGCAGCAGGAGATACCAGCTATACCAATGCCGGCCTGCGCTTAGGAAATATAAAAGTTTGGCGTAACGGATTATTTCAATATCGGGATGCTACTGATGGAATAATGGTAGACAGTATAAACGGCCATATCCGCTTTTATCCGGCATTGGCACAGGCAGACCGGATCTATATTGAATCCCTATTTGGTGTAAGCTTGAATTTTCAGCTATCAGCAGGTATGCCAACTGTTACAGTGCAGGATGCCAGCATTACATTGCCCACCAGTGGATTGCAGCTTGCCGGTTCGGTCACTCCTAACGGTAATACGATCAGCAGCTATCAATGGAGCCAGCTCACAGGCCCTAATACATCTACCATAACAAATGCAGCTACCCAAACCTGTACTATTACCGGGTTAATAAACGGTACCTATACTTTCCGTTTAACGGTTACCACTGCCGGTGGCCAACAGGTAAGTGATGATGCGACTGTTCAGGTATACCCGGCAGGTGGTCCTAAAATATTACGTGTTAACTTCTCCAATACACAGGCGCCGGCAGTGCCGGGCTGGTTTAATGTATACGGGCCGGTTACCAATAATCACATTACAGCTACAGATCCCACCACCGGCTGGACAATAGACAACGGTGGCGCCACGGGAGCTTACTGGACTGCTTTTGGCGGCTCAAATGGGAACGATGATTCCGGGCAAACTACAGGAGACGATAGCGGCATTGTACCAGACCAGGTATTAAGAAGCTTCTGGTTTAATTATAGTACAAAATATACTACAACAGACAACCTGCTTGTTACAGGGTTGAACACAGCTAAGACTTACACATTGAAACTCGTGGGTTCCCGTAAAACAGGTGTATCAGATGCCCGGTACGGGGTATGGCGTATCAATGGCGGAGCAGAGCTGCAGCAAAATGCACTGGGTAATACTGCTGTTCAAACAGTAGTTACTGGTGTTGCTCCGGATGCTACCGGCAAAATTGGTATAGCGGTTTATGCATCACTTAACACAACTTATGGTGACTTTTCTTATATAAATGCCTTGATTATAGAAGAAGAGCAGTAACAAATAGTAATCGTAAAATATTGGGACAGATATAGGTGCATTTTAAAGAATGGATATATGTCTGTTCAAATTGTTTTATGAAGTTGGTGAGTGGATCTTTTGCTGGAAGAACTGCCGCTACGCTTACTAATTATGATGTGCTGAACAGGCTGAAAGGCATGAATGCGCTGCATAACCTGAATACAGCAGCTAGTACATGGACTCCTTCCTTATTGGATGATGTTAAGGAAGATGTGAGCTACGACGCTGATGATAATATATTAAGCTATCTGCATCCATTGACAACAAAGTAAATAATAATTAAAATAAAGTATGTGAAGAAGATTGAGGAAATGTATCATGGAATGGATATAGATTGGTTTGCTATCGATGTTGATCAAAATATCGCATTGTTTGCTTCTGGAGGAGGTATACTACCTGCAACCATTTTAGAATTAGAAGAGGCCATTTATCATGAAGTGATAAAATTTATGAGGGCTTTACCAGAGATCGCAGATAATAATATTTGGATTAATCAAAATATTGATGTGATAAAATCGCTTCAAACAGTAGAACAACGGAATCGATATTTGGAAGACTATGTTTTTATGGCAAAAAAAGGATTGATTGTTTTTGACAAAACAGTCCTTATGGCAGAAATGGATTATAAATATCATCTTGTTGCTTTGCCAGCAATTAAGTTAGATTACCAGGATCTTCCAGAGAGTATATTAAATATAGTCAGTAGAACTCGTTCACAAAGCTCTCTTTCAGGAAAGGATTTTTTTTTCACTAACGAAATATTATAAAGAGGGCAGTGATCAATAATATAGAATGGACGGTATATGGGAAAATAAAGGGAATAAGTAAAACGAATGGTGTAGATATTACCTATACCTATGATGCGGCCGGTAACCGTATCAGTAAGGATGTAAAAGGCCAGCAAACCTGGTACGTACGGGATGCTACCGGTAACATTATGAGCGTGTACACCAGCAAGGATGCTACGGTAAATCATGGAGACCTTACCCAAACGGAAACAGAGTTATATGGCAGCAGCAGGTTGGGTATGAGCACTTTAGCAACAAATGTTGAAAACAGGCCCGCACCCGTTACCACGAAGTTAGGAGATCGTATAAAAAGCCGTGGACTGACCCTTGGCGGTAATTGATTCTAAAAATAATGTGTTATGAATAGATTGAAATATTTTAAAAAGGAAGGCGAGAGTGCTGACGGTAAATTGGGATATTTTTATCTTGAATTTGACGGAGATTATATTAGTAAACAAATTGAGGTTTATGAGGACGAAATAGTGTATTTGGATATTGATCATCCAATAATAGGTAACCATATGTTAGGGGACCAACCATTCGAGTTTTTTGATTATTCAGAGAATGAGTTCATTAGCGCAGAGGATTTTTATGAAGTTTGGAACAAAAAAAAGTGATAATGGCAGTTTCTTTCATAAAGGGGGATTTATTTAGTTACCCTGTACTATACTCCTATGCTCACGGTTGTAATTGTAAAAGCGCAATGGGTAAAGGTATTGCCCTGCAATTTAGGCGCCGTTTTCCTAAAATGTATGAAGAGTATAAAGAGCTATGCAATAGAAAAGAGTTTGGTCTTGGAGATGTGTTTATATATAGTGTTTTCCCGTATACTGTTTTTAACTTGGGTACTCAGGAGTCATGGAGAACTAGGGCAGATTTGTTAGCGATAAAAGGAAGTTTGTCTAAAATGTTAGAATATGCCGAGAATAATAATATTAAACAAATAGGATTGCCAAAAATAGGCGCTGGCTTGGGAGGGTTGATGTGGGATGAGGTTAAATCTGTTATTATAAAGTTATGTGAAGCTTCAGTAATTGATATCGTTGTTTTTGAAGAGTATTTGCCTTCATAAAATCTCACAGACATAAGGATATAGAGGAGGTGAGAAGAGCAAGCTGTCTTCGTTTCTTATAGTTCTTTGATAAAGTAATATGGTAAGAGCGGAAACAACCATCTGGGCATCTGCTGGCTATCGTCAGCGAGGCGCGAAAAAGGCGCTGTCTGCCGGAGGCAGTACTATTGACCACTACGAATCAGATGGTAGTTATACAGGTAGAATAACCGGCACCGGAGCAGTTAGTAGTGGTAGCGACGCATTGAGTGGTATAGGCATGGCTTTAATGGGAAGGAGAATGATAATGAGGTAAAGGGAGAGTGAAACCAGCAGGATTATGGGATGAGGATTTATGATCCTAGAGTGGGAAGGTTCTTGAGTGTGGATCCCATAGGCGGTGAATATCCCTGGAATAGTAGTTATGCGTATGCTGAAAATGATGTTGTTAGGAGTATAGATATCGGTTCGCATGTAGCCACGCTTGTTGGTGCTGGCGCGCTTGTTAAGGCCGAATTGAAGGGACTATCCGCTGAATTAAGTGCAGAAGCTAAACTGGCAACTGGTGAAGCTTCCTTAAACAAGAATTGCTTCGTAGCAGGTACAAAGATATTGACTAACAATGGGTTTAAAACTATCGAAAACATACAGGTAGAAGATTCAGTTTGGGCGTTTAATGATGTGACTAGAAAGAAAGAGCTTAAAATTGTTACAGCGCTTTCAAAAAAAGAGGTGAAAAAACTGATACGACTGTCTTTTGAAAACGAAGTATTATATGCTACACCAGAACACCCGTTTTGGATTAATAATACTTGGGTTTTAGCAAAGAATATACAGTATGGAGACAGTTTAACATTGTTTTCAAATCGAAAATGTGCAGTTGCTATTAAGAATGAACTTGATACTAGTGCTTTCGTTTACAATTTTACTGTTTCTGAATTTCATTCTTATTTTGTATCGTCATTAGGGGTTTTAGTACATAATACATGTTTTGAACCCGTAAAATTTACAGGAAAAGGGGCCGGTAGGTTTAATACTGAAATTACAGAAGTGGCTGCCGGGCGTGGCAATCAAATATTTAAGGCTGATGGCTCACCGCAGATTTTTGAAGGCCGTACTGCCAGCAATGGTAAAGACTGGATTGGTGCAATCGAATATAAAGTTGATCCGCCGAAAGGAGTTGAGAATATATATAGAATCTTGAAGAAGCAGATTGGGGTTAATAGTGCGGGGGAGCCAATTTATAAATATGGTTATAGCACAGATCATTACCAGGGAACGATTCATTCATACAAAGAGATTCCATCTTCAACTGCAACTGCCGGCGGTACGGGAGGAACACAATAAAAAACTTTATATATGGGTAGAATAATAGATGTTTTACTAAGAAAAGAAGAGCAGGAGGTATTAAAATGCAGCTATATGTCGCTGGATGTTTATGCTCCTCGTACGGGGCGAATGTTTGTGTTTTCTGGTATTCAATTTAGAAAAGATGATATAAATGAAGGTGATGAAATAAACGTGGAGATTAGCATTAACAACAGATATGGTTTTTGTAATTTCTTTATTCAATTTGATATCTTGGTTTTGAGTTGTGACTTTGAAATCCAAACCGAAGATAAACTAAGAGTATACGGAAACGTGTTTAATATAGGAAATTCGGAATATGATCAAAGGGTTGTAGACGTCTTTAATATGTGGCAAACTGATAAGTCGTTTGATTGGTTTAATTGTCCTGTTGGTTCTCCGTTAAAGCTGGAATACATTTCTGCTTGTATGAGTTATTCTGGCTTAAGTAAATTGATGCCGGAGAAGAATGTGTTTTATTTTGATATGGCTTTGGTAAAAGAGGAAAGAGATTTCTTTTATTTAAGTAGCTTGGACTTTGTAGGGGATAGAGGCTATTTTGGTCACGATTTACATACGTTCAAATCTTGTTTATTGGAGATTTATAATTATTGTGGGGCATTTCAAGGAAAGAAAGTTGTGTTTATAAACTCAAATAGGATATGTTCTTCCGAAATGGAAGACTTATTCGAAAATTTAAAGGAGACGTTTTTAGCATTCAGCTTTTTAGTAGAATATTGATTCTGAAAAAATGTGTTTAAAGAAATGTAACATTTAGATGCCTCTATTATTCGATAGAATAATATTGATTTTTGTTGCAAATGATCCAGTCGCTCTTTTGCGTTATTTCAATTGGCAGGAGTCAGTGGTGAATTGGAATGCCTGGTATGCGCAGCAGAGTGGATGGTGAACCTAATGAGGTTATCTGGAAAGATATGTCGCATCTTTGGCTTATTTAACTGTAAAAGAAGCCGGAACGGCTAGTATTAATTCACCGGCCGTTACCTAAAAAGAAGAATAAATTATATCCCCTATACCAAATAAACCGTCATGTGTAAAACACTAATAACATCCCTGTTCATGTTACTCACCTTTACTGCATTTTCCCAATCCACCCTGCAGGTAAAGAAAGACACCGTAATAGTGAAAAAAGCCGAATTCGCAATAGAGAACAAAACGCGCGACACACTTGGTTTCCTCTATAGCACCGGCAACGGCCGTACGCAATTCAAACGCCTGGAACTGGTGAACCTGGGCGATACTGCATTAGCTATTGTTGGCCAGGATACCATCACTTATAAAAGCGCCAACATCGGTAAAAGCCTGCAGTTTAAGGTAGGCAGCGCCGGTGCGCCGGTTGCAGGAGATACCAGCTACACAAATGCCAGCCTGCGTTTAGGAAATATAAAAGTTTGGCGTAACGGCTTATTTCAATACCGCGATGCTACGGATGGCGTAATGATAGACAGTGTAAACGGCCGCATCCGGTTTTATCCTGCATTAGCACAGGCGGACCGGATCTATATTGAATCACTATTTGGTGTAAGCCTGAACTTTCAGCCGTCCACCAGTATGCCAACTGTTACAGTACAGGATATCAACATTACATTGCCCAGTAGCGGATTGCAGCTTACCGGTACGATCACTCCCAACGGTAATACGATCAGCAGCTATCAATGGAGCCAGCTTACAGGGCCTAATACATCTACCATAACAAATGCAGCTACTCAAACCTGTACTATTACCGGGTTGATAAGTGGTACCTACACTTTCCGTTTAACGGTTACAACCGCCGGTGGTCAGCAGGTAAGCGATGATGCAACCGTGCAGGTATATCCCGCAGGCGGTCCCAAAATACTACGCGTTAATTTCTCCAATACACAGGCGCCGGCAGTGCCGGGCTGGTTTAATGTATACGGGCCGGTTACCAATAACCACATTACAGCTACGGATCCCACCACCGGCTGGACAATAGACAACGGTGGCGCCACGGGAGCTTACTGGACTGCTTTTGGCGGCTCAAATGGGAACGATGATTCCGGGCAAACTACAGGAGACGATAGCGGCATTGTACCAGACCAGGTATTAAAAAGCTTCTGGTTTAATTATAGCACAAAATATACTACAACAGACAACCTGCTTGTTGCAGGGTTGAACACAGCTAAGACTTACACATTGAAACTCGTGGGTTCCCGTAAAACAGGTGTATCAGATGCCCGGTACGGGGTATGGCGTATCAATGGCGGAGCAGAGCTGCAGCAAAATGCGCTGGGCAATACGGCTGTTCAAACAGTAGTTACTGGTGTTGCTCCGGATGCTACCGGCAAAATTGGTATAGCGGTGTATGCATCACTTAACACAACTTATGGTGACTTTTCTTATATAAATGCCTTGATTATAGAAGAAGAGCAGTAACAAATAATAATCGTAAAATATTGGGACAGATATAGGTGCATTTGAAATAAAGTGCATATATCTGTTCCAATTGGTTCTAGTTGACCATTTGTTATGCGCTATCCAGGGGTAGTGGATGCGGTTAGCATCAATACAGATCATATACATCACAGATAAAAGAAGTTTGATCATTCTTCTCCGAATAAATGTATATCTAATAGTAGCAGCTACGATTATATGAAAACTTTGTATCTTTTTTTAATGTATCTTCTTTTAATGGTTTTGTGGTGCATACTTTTTTTTCAATTCTTAACTCCCATAAAAGATTCGCATGTAATAGTACTATTGTTTTCTGGTGGTATCTATTGTAGCGTCATCTTGTGGGTTTTGGTCTTACTTTTTCAACGCATACCAGGTTTTAAAGGGGAAGGAATATTACTTATTCCTATTGTTGCATTTTTGATTGCTATTTATAGTATGGATAAGCCTACCCTTATTTTTATGTTTGGATTAGTAGTTATAAGCGAGGCTGTACTTATAACTAAATTGACTTTATCTAAGCCCTCAAAATAGGTTGTTGGGGTGGATATAAAATGTGATTATATGTTTGAGCAACATTTTTTAGCTTATATCTTATATTCTACACTTGTAGAATTTCGGGCGCAAGGTATGGAAACTGATGATAAGCCATTATACTGGAAATCTCATCTATTGCATAATGTTCCTTTTAAATTGTTTGACGGGTCTAATGCAAAAGAGGAATATGAAAGATTTATGAAAGATGTTGAAACTTTTAAACTTGATAAATGGATAGAGGCGAAAAAAACAGATTTCTATATAAGTTTTCCTGAATTTCTTCCGGACAATCCCATAGGATAGTGTTTGGCTGCACTGCAGTGATTAAAAATTAGAGAATTTCAACTTAACTGTGCAAATAACTGGTTCCTATTACCAAAGTGTGTCACATTAGGGCTAATTAACTTATAACACACTTTTGGTAGTAATATTGACCATCGTAGATAGAGAGTTTTACCGTTTCTTGAGAATGTTACAGCTTAAATGCACATGACCCAAAGTCTATGATTTGGAGGGTTAAAATAGAAAATGATAAAGCAAATTTTTACTTTAGCGACGCTGATCTTTATGCCAATCCTGGCGGCAGCTGTTTATGCCGCCTCGTTTTTGGACGAAATCCCCTTTTACTATGATAATTTTGGAATAGTACTTGCAATTTGTGGTTTACTTTATTTAATAACCTGTCCCTTTTTCAAGAAGAAAAGATTTAAGTTGTTTATGTATCTGTTATTGATAGGGGCGGGGTTGTTTTTGGCCGGTATTATCATATTTATTTGTTTCTATGGATACGCTTTCACGACTCCTGAAACCGAAGGCGGATGGTACTTTTGAGTGTGTCATAAACAGATCAGCGTTATAAAAGGAACGGATACACTAGTAAGCATAATATATCGTAATAAACAGCTCCAATGAAATTCAAAACCCATAAACATCATTTCCTACTGCCGCTTATTCAGATTGTATTTTTCATCTTTCTCTATGAGCAAATAAATTTCCTTGCGCATAAAATGCAATGGATAAATTCAAGAGGGGTAGCATGGGGTATATCCATTCGGGCATATGCCATTATATATGTACTCATTGTTTTAATAGCACAGGTGCTAACTTATTTCCTTGCCCAAAGGATCCTATTGGTTACGGTTATCAGCTCAGTGGTTTTTATCGGCTTTATAATACCTGTTTTAGATAGCTACCCTTACCGGGGCGTTGTGGTTATTTTAATTGGCGTGGCGGGCATTTTTATTAACTACCTGGCAAGCCTTATACGCACGACTGGAAACAAGAACCCGGGCAACTAACAAAAAGTGCCGCTTCTATGCATGTGTGGGTCTTCAACGGCAGGAACAAGCGCAACACCATTTATCTTACTACAGGAAATATGGCTTTTTTAGATAATGACTATCTTGCAGGGCAAACTTATGAAGTATTACCAAATAAAACCCTCTAAAACACTCTCCGCATACGTAAAATATTTCTGGATCGGCGAAGCGGCTGCATCCACAGAAAATTGTTTTACACATTTCTCCATTGCAACCAGCGCTCCCAAACTTATTTTCCACTATAAAGGCCAATTTAGTGAAATAGCTGCAAACGGACAGCTTACAAGATCCTTTACTTCAGGTATACAAGGACAATCAAAAACGCATGCCCGGTTTATTTCACCAGAGAATGTGGGCATTCTCGGTGTTGAATTTTTCCCATACGCTGTCCCTGTACTATTTTCAATGCCTGCATCGGCATTAACCAATCAGTTTATTGATATAACATCCTTTTGTGGCAGCAAAGGGAATGAGCTCGAAGAAAGAATATTCTCAGCATCCACAAACCAGGAAAGATTGCATATGGCCGCAGGTTTCCTGGAATCCCTAGTAAAAAGACCGGTAAATCCGCACATTGTTAATGCCGTTCAAAGCATTGACAAACTAAAGGGGCTGGTAGATATGGATACACTCCTTAAAAATGTTCCTTTATCACAAAGACAGTTTGAGCGGCTCTTCAAAGAAATTACAGGATTTTCACCCAAGCTGTATACAAGGATCGCGCGCTTTGAAACTGCAGTAAATGATTTCAGAAGAAAGGCTTCCTTTGCGGAAATTGCGCTGGATGCTGGCTACTTTGACCAGGCACATTTTAATCACGATTTCATGGAATTTACCGGGTTAAAACCAAATGCATATCTGAAAGTCATTGACAGGGTGCCTGTTCCCAGCTGCTGAATGTCGAAAACTTACAATTTTAGACGCTGCCGGATATCTAGCTTTGCAATACTGAAAAATTGCAAATGAACATTATCACACCCATTTTCCCCTGCAGATCCCTCGATGAATTGATTGATTTTTACCGGGTGCTCGGCTTTGAAGCAACCTATCACCAGAAAAGCCCCAACCCTTATGCTATATTGGAAAAAGGCTGGCTCAGACTTGATTTTTATGGCATCAAACAACACGTTCCCAACCAGTGCTATCATACTTGTTACATACTAACAGATGAAGCAGATGAGTTGTATGAGGCATTTACCAACGCGCTGCGTAGTCATTACGGAAAGCTGCCTACCCGCGGTCTGCCAAGGATCAGCGAGATCAGGGACAAAAAATTCGGTGTCCGTGAATTTATGTTTTCAGATGTTGCGGGAAACTGTATCAGGATCGGAAGGAAGATAGCTATACAAGAAGAGGAGACCTACAGCAAGGAAGTAGAAGCCGCCAGCAAACGGCTTTCACTGGCACTGGATTTTGCTTATAAAAGTGAAGATGAAGAAGATGAGCTGGAAAAAGTATCCGCAGTACTTGACAAAGCAATTGAAAAAGATAAGGATCATCACTGCCGCAATCTTTATAAAGTAATGATCCTGCGGGCAGATCTTGCCATTGCACAGGGAGATCCGGCTAAGGCAGTTTTACTTTTAGAGCGGGTCCGTAACAGCCCATATATACAGAGCCGATTAGATAAATTCAACACAGAGCTGCAAAGGGTTACTGATCTGGAACAGAAAATAGACGATCACCGCCTCACCCCATGATCCTCCCTATAATACCTGCTCGTTTCCAGAATATACCTATAATAATCATACTCATTCTCAAAACTCATCAGCATCTGAAAATTCGGCCGGTACTCGATCATATAGCTTTCCAGCTCCGGCGATTTTAGCCCCGTGATCTTCGCAACCAGGGTTTTGCTAAACCGGTGGGTCACATATTTCTCCTGCTCATACTCTTCCAGCCGCCGTTGAAAAACCTGCATCCGTTTGATCTTCCTTAAGCTGAGCAATGCATCCAGGTTCACACCGGCGCCGCCGTTCCCGCTGGTTATGTATTCCGGCGAAAAGTCAAATATTTTATGGTATTCATTGCGGGTTTCTATAGAATCCAGGTGATAGCTTTTTTCTTTAACCTCCACCAGGGGCAGCATTTGTACGTCCACATGTATTTTCATGTCAAATGCATGGTTCCAGGGAATTTCCCTGATGGCAAATTTCTGGGTAGATTTTCCCTGGTATGAGAAACTAATGGAATCCCCATATGGCAGCCGGATGCTGTAGTGGCCGGATGAATCCGTTACCGTTCCCGCGCCGGAGTTGCTCCTTACGCTTACACCTTCCATCCCCAAACGCCCGGTACGCTCATACACAGTACCCTGTATATGCACCTGTCCGTAGGTGGCCGTACCCAGTAGCATGAAGATTATGAATATTTGTAAACGTCTGGTAAAGTTCATTTCATCCGAAATCTAGGACAGGTTCTAAACATAATCAAGGACAACCGGAATATTAACATTTTTTTCTGAATGTCCGGAACCGTTTTATTAACCTTTCTTAACATTAATGCAAGGCTCGTTAACCGGCTTTTGCAGGTGGTAAAGCTATTTTGCCGCCTGTAAATCACTCCCATGCAAAAGATCTGCTTACTCCTGCTTACCTGCTGTTGTGTGCTCGCAGCCCATGCGCAAAAAAATGGCGTTATCAAAGGTACGGTATCGGATACCGCCAGAAAACAGCCCGTACCTTCGGCCACCATCACCCTTTTGCAAAAAAAGGATTCCTCGCTGGTCAGCTTCACCATGACGGACAACAAGGGCGCTTTTGAGCTCACAGGCCTGGCCGCGGGAGAATACCGCCTGCTGATAACCCATGTTAATTACCACAGCACCAGCCGGCCCGTTACCATCAGCGCATCCGCACCCAATAATAACCTTAACACTATTGTGCTGCATGACCTGAGCCGCACCCTCAATGAAGTGGAAGTCACTGCCGAAGCGCCCCCCGTTACCCTGGTGGGGGATACCATTCAGTATAATGCAGGCTCCTTTAAAACCCAGCCCAATGCCAGCGTAGAGGCACTGCTGAAAAAGCTGCCCGGCGTGAAGGTTGATAAGGACGGTACGGTAAAAGCCCAGGGAGAAAAAGTAAATCGTGTGCTCGTTGACGGTAAAGAGTTTTTTGGCACTGATCCCAAGATCGCCACCAAGAACCTGCCTGCCGATGCGGTAGACAAAGTACAGGTATACGACCGCCTGAGTGACGCTGCACAGCTAACCGGTTTTGATGATGGCAACAGCGAAAAAACCATTAACCTCAAATTAAAGCAGGACAAAAAGAAGGGCCTGTTCGGCAAAGCCATGGCAGGCGCCGGTACCAATGACCGGTATGAAGGCCGTTTTAATATGAACTCCTTTAAAGGTGCGCGCCAGTTTTCCGCCATCGGTATGGCCAATAATACCAATGCAGAAGGTTTTTCATTTATGGACCTCATGGATTTTACCGGTGAGCTGAACCGCATGCGGCAAAGCGGTAATGGTAACGTCAACCTTACCCTGAATGCAGGTGATCCCATGACAGCGCTCGTCGGTAATGGCAACAGCAACGGTATCAAAACCATCCGGGGCGGAGGTTTAAACTATAATAACGTAATCGGCACTAAAACCGACCTTACCAGCAGTTATTTTTACAACAGCTATAATCCTTACCAGGAAAGCAATGTACAGCGCCTGTATTTTTTGCCGGATTCTTCTTATTTCTATAACCAGCATGCTGTCAGCGATAACCTGAATAATACGCACCGGTTAAACCTGAGCGCAGATATCCGCATCGATTCTTTCCATTCCATTAAAATATCGCCTTCCTTCGGTTACCAGGAAACACGCAGCAATAGCTACAACAGCTACGAAACATTTTCGGAAGATAAACAGCTGGCCAACCAGGGTTTCAGCAATAATGCCACGGAAGGGCATGGCGCCAACTTCCGTAATGAGCTGTTATTCAGGAAAAAATTTCACCGTAAGGGCAGAACTCTTTCACTGAACCTGCAAACCAGTTTTAATAACAGTGAGAGCGATGGCAGCCTGCTATCCGTAAATCATTTTTACAACAATAGCGCATCGTACGATTCTATTAACCAGCACAATACCGTATCCGGCAGCCTGAATAGCTATAACGTACGGGCAGTGTATACAGAGCCCGTCTTCAAACGCTCCCTGCTGGAATTTAGCCTGGGCCGCAGTAATACTAACAGCACGTCCGAAAAAATAACCTATGACTACAACAAGCTAAACGGCAAATTCGATCAGCTGAACGATGACCTTACCAATAACTTTGAAAACAGCTATGGCTATACGAACGCTGGCTTACGCCTGCGCACGCAGCAAAAAAAGTTCAGCCTTGCTGCGGGGCTTAACTGGCAGCAGGCCGCATTAAAAGGCAAGATCATTGCCGGTACTACGGATTCCGTGATCAGCAAAACATTCTATAACCTGCTGCCATCCCTGCGGTTTAAGTACGACTTTACCCGCTACCGCCACCTCAATATCGATTATGCGGCCATCACCAACCAGCCCAATATGTCGCAGCTGCAGCCGGTGCCCGATATTTCCGATCCGCTCAATATCCGCGAAGGTAATCCTGATCTGAAACAGGAATTTACCCACGCTGTGCAGCTGCATTTTGTATCCGTGAATCCTTTTAAGAATAAGAACCTGTTCGGGTTTTTTAACCTGCAGGAAACACAGAATAAGATCGTGAATTATGATGTGCTGGATAGTTTGGGCATTAAGCATACCCGCCCGGTAAATGTGAACGGCGTGTATAACATGACCGGCAACATTAACCTGGGGCTGCCGCTTCGCATCTTAAAAGGTACTATTAACTGCAGCAGCAATATGGGTTACAGCAAAACAAAACAGTTCATTAATGCAGTGCAGAACAACATCAATACTTTTACCCTGGGGCCATCACTGCGCCTGGATCTGAACCCCACTGATGAAATAGATCTGTCGCTTATCGGCGGGTTCAATTATTATAAAACCAGCTATTCATTGCAGTCCGCATTGAACACCACTTATTTTTCACAGCAATATGAAGGAGAGTTCAACTGGCAGCTGCCTGCACAGTTTTATTTCAATACCAGCTTTACTTACACCATAAACAGCCGGCGTGCCAGTGGCTTTAATGCCAGTGTGCCTTTATGGAATGCCTCCTTTAGCCGGCAGTTCCTGCATTTCAACAGGGGAGAGCTGAAGCTGAGTGTGTATGATCTGCTGAACCAGAATGTAGGCATCACACGTACCAGTAACCAGAATTATATTGAAGACAGCCGTATTAAGAACCTGCAGCGTTTTTTCCAGTTAAGCTTTACGTATAGCCTTAATAAGAATGGGCTTTCAGCAGTTAAAAGAGGTGGGGGAATGAGGATGATAGGGGGATAATAAACTAAAAACGGTCCACTATCTGTAAATAGTGGACCGTTTACAAACGCTATCATCCCAAACCCCAGACAGTGGACCGTCGTCTGTGGACCGTGGTCTTTTCCCTACCCTCCAATCCTAATCATATTCCTCCCTTTTCCTGCATTCTTCTGCATCTCCGCTATCATCTTCTCTCTTTCCGCTTCAAACTCACTCGCTGTTACCTTCTTTCCCCTGGAAGGCGCTTTAACAGCCCCCAGATCCACCTGCGAAGCTACTTCTACTGCTTTATATACCACACGCCCATCATGAATATCAAGTCCCAGTATCAGCCCGGGTAATTGTCCCTGCAGCTCCGGCCCGGCCGGTACCGGAATAGCCGGCGTAAACCAGGCGATAATATTGGCAGTATCCGCTACTTCCCGGTTTTTCATTTCACCATTCTCCATAGAAGCCTCCCGCCGTTTGCCGATGCGTTGTGTAATGGCCTGCTGGCAGGGATAATTAAGTATAGTAGTGGTTTCGCCCGTAAGCTTCCAGTGCAGGTGTGGAATGCTGTTCGAAATAATATAGTTCTTCGGGCCAAACTCGCGTTGCTCCACGGATTGGCCGGTACTGAAATTATTATAGATAATGTCGTTGTCGCCGGCTACTTCCATGCGTATACGCAGGCCGCCGCCTGCGCTTTCCGCCATTTCATCCGGGGCATCTTCTTCCACCGCACGGCGTAGCGACTGATTATTGCCGAACAATACTTCCAGCTTTTCTTTATGGGTACTGGGCATGGCATGTGTGGCTTCATCGCCCATTCCCTGGAAGTCCATCTTCAGCTGTATGGTACGCTCATATACCACCCGGCCTTGTGTTTGCTGCCCATGTGCAGCCACTATCAACAGGCCCGTAGAAAACGTAAGGATCATCTTTTTCATGTAATATATTTTATGGAACTAAGCTAGGCCGTTCCTGTTGCAACGCAGGTTAACATGCCTTGCTTTAATGTTAATTTAGGTTAATGTTCGTCCGGTGGGAAAAGGGAAGTAATACATTTGGTGTATTTTGCATTTACAAACTCATAGCTGTTGCGATATAAGATCTCCATACCAGTTACCGCTGTTCTGATAGCCTTTACCATCCTGGTTATTACAGCTTTCCAGGTGTATTGGCTCAGGAAAAATTATCGTGAGGAGCGGCAGCTGTTCACTGCCCGCACCAACGTGCTGTTCCGCGAAACCATTTTCCGCCTGCAGGCTGCTAAGCTGAAAGGAGACCCCGATAACATACGCATTCATGAGCGGCAGGGTATGGTGAGCATTTCCAGTGTGCTGGATGAAAGGACCAGGGATAAAGTAGTGAGAAGGTTGCCTGGCTTACGGCGTGCCATGGTTGTAGCTATAAAAAACGGTGCTGCCGGCAGGGATGATTCAGTGAATGTGCAGTACAGGCTGGCTAGCCCCGGCCCTCCGGGTCCTGGCAACAGGGTCTTTGAATTTCTGGCGGGTGTAGATTCCCTGAGCGATTCCATTACCGCAAAGGATATTGCCAGGCAGTATAAGCGGGTGCTGGCAAGGGAACGGATCAACGTACCCTTTACCATTCTTGAAACACCGGTGGATACAACAAAAGGAGAGTTCAGCCCATTCCCCGATGAGCTGGATCGCAATTCCGTAACCGTTGGTTTTACAAAACCCGTTACCTACCAGCTGGTATTTGAAAATAATACCTGGTACCTGTTAAAACGTATCAGCCAGCCTATCGCGGTATCGTGCCTGCTGCTGGGAGTAACGGCATTATCTTTTTTGCTCTTATACCGTAACCTTAAACAACAGCAAAAGCTGGCACAGCTGAAGAACGACTTTATCAGCAACATGACGCATGAGCTGAAAACGCCCATTGCAACTGTAAGTGTAGCTATTGAAGCGCTGCGCAATTTTGATGCGCTGGACGATCCGCAAACCACCCATGAATACCTGGATATTTCCGCCAATGAAATGCAGCGCCTGGCTTTGCTGGTTGATAAAGTACTGAAGCTGTCTATGTTTGAGAACAGGGAAATTGCTTTGAATAAAGAGCAGTTTGATATCAGGGAGCTGGCACGCAGCGTAATGGTGTCCATGAAGCTGCAGTTTGAAAAACAACAGGCCACTACTACATTAAAAACTACCGGCACCAACTTTATTATTACTGCCGATAAGCTGCACATGACCAGCGTGTTATACAATCTGCTGGACAATGCCTTAAAATACAGCATCAAAGACCCGGAGATCCTGATCCACATTATTGATCATAAGCGCTACCTGGAAATACGTGTAACCGACAACGGTATAGGCATAGCCAAAGAATATAAGAACCGGATCTTTGAAAAGTTCTTCCGTGTGCCCAGCGGTAACCGGCATAATATCAAAGGATACGGCCTGGGGCTAAGCTATGTATCGCACATACTGCAGCGGCATATGGGTTTTATTGAAGTAGAAAGTGAGCTGCATAAAGGCAGCACCTTTTCAGTAAAAATGCCTTTTGCAGAAGCGCCGGTTATTTATTATGATGGGAAACGCCGTATTGTAAAGTATAAAATAGGATAAGATGAGCATCAGGGTCTTATACGTTGAAGACGAAATATCACTGGGAAAGATCGTAAAGGAAAGCCTGCAGCGGCGCGGCTTTGAGGTTATTATGGAGCGGGATGGCGCCAATGCGGTGTCGCTGTTCAAAGAAGTGGATCCCGCGGTATGTGTGCTGGATGTAATGCTGCCCAATAAAGATGGTTTTGAGATTGCAGAAGAGATCCGCGCCATCAATACAGAAGTACCGATCTTATTCCTCACCGCCAAAACGCAAACAGACGACCTGGTAAAGGGTTTTACGCTGGGCGGTAACGATTATATCCGTAAACCTTTCAGCATGGAAGAGCTGATCGCACGTATAAAAAATGTATTGCGCAAAACGGAAAATGCGCCTGTTCCTTCCAATGAACCCATCCGTATGGGCAAGTTCCGCTTTTATACCAACCGGCAGCTGCTGTCTAATGGCCTGGAAGAAAAAAAGCTGTCGTACCGGGAAAGCGAGCTGCTGCGCATCCTGTATGAGAACCGCAACAGCATCATTAACCGCAAAAATATCCTGGACCTGCTCTGGGGCCACGATTCCTTTTTCAATAGCCGCAACCTGGACGTGTACATCACCCGCCTGCGGGTGCACCTGAAAGAGGATGAAAACCTCCAGATCCTCACCATCAAAGGGGTAGGGTACCGCTTTGTACTGGATTAATGGGCGCGCCTGAACATTATAATAACTATATTGCAAAAAAATCAGGCGCTCCTGTGTTAGCTTTATCTGAGATCACAAACGGATCACTGATCCGCGTAAAAGGCAAAGATGTTATTTTTACCTACGACCTGCTGACCACCACAGACGAACATTCCCGTATTCTTACCACCAACCTCAATGGGGTAGCATACCTGGAAGCCGTGCCCGTACCCATTTCCGAGCCTTACCTGGTACATTCACTGGGGCTGGATAAAATAGATGCCTCCCATTATGTAGGCCGCCTGCAGGAATATGTATTTGAATACGATCTGTGGGCCGATGTGCTCATCGTAAAACATGCAAAGGAGAGCTTCATTCTGCCCTATGTGGCAGTACTGTTTGTACACATCTTCCAGAAGATCATTAACGATTACATTGTTCAATAGCCGGTGATCACATTAATACCGCCGGGATTGGTAATTTGTAGATACCTTAGCAATACCCAAAAAATGGTTATCTATGAAGGTTACTCAATTACCACTCAGCATATTACTGTTAGGCGCGCTGGCTGCCTGTAATGGTGGCCACACATCCACCAGCGGCAAAGATTCAACAGGCGCCAATCCCTTTTTTGTAAAAAGCAGCCTGCCCTTTGAAGCGCCCGACTTTACAAAGATCAAGGATGCCGACTTTAAGCCTGCCATAGAAGAAGGTATTAAGCAGCAGCAGGCCGAAATACAGGCCATTGCAGAAGATACCGCTGCGCCCACCTTTGAAAATACACTGGTGGCGCTGGAAAAGAGCGGAGCTTTATTAACCCGCGTCAGGAATGTATTTGACCTGTTGGCAGATGCCAATACCAACGACACGCTGGATAAGGTAAGGGAAGACGAAGCCGCCGCACTGGCCGCCAATGATGATGCCATTTACCTGAACACAAAACTTTTCAAACGCGTGCATACCCTTTACCAGGAGCGCGATAAACTGAACCTGGATGCAGAATCCAAACGCCTGGTAGAATACTACCACCAGCAATTTGAAATGGCCGGCGCTAATTTATCCGATGCTGATAAAGAAATTGTAAAAAAGCTGAACAAGGAAAGGGCCTCACTCAGTGTAGCTTTTAATGCTAAGGTAATGGCCGGCACTAAAGCCGGGGCATTAGTGGTAAGTGATAAGGCAGCATTGGCTGGTTTAACAGACGATGCGCTGGCCAACGCCGCGCAGGCCGCCAAAGACCGTAAGCTGGATGGTAAATGGCTGCTGCCCTTACAGAACACTACCCAGCAGCCATCTTTACAATCTATAACAGACAGGCCTACACGGCAGGCGCTTTTTAACGCCTCCTGGACACGCAACGAGAAAGGAGATTCCAACGATACCCGCCAGCTTATTATCCGTTTGGCCGGCATCCGTGCGCAGAAAGCACAGCTGCTGCATTTTAAAAATTATGCAGCCTATAACCTGCAGGACCAGGTGGCTAAAACCCCCGAAGCAGTAACCGCTTTCCTGGAAAAGCTGGGACCTGCCGCCACGGCCAAAGCCAAACAGGAAGCCGCCACCATCCAGGCGCTGATCGATCAGAAAGCTAAAGGCATACAGCTGGCTCCCTGGGACTGGAACTATTATGCAGAGCAGGTACGCAAAGCGCAGTACAACCTGGACGATAACGAGATCAAGCCTTACTTTGAAATAAATTCAGTGCTTACCAACGGCGTGTTCTATGCCGCACATTTATTATACGGGCTGGATTTCAAGGAACGGCACGACCTGCCTGTGTATCAGAAAGACGTGCGCGTGTTTGATGTAATAGACCAGGATGGAAAACAGATCGGGCTTTTTTACTGCGATTATTTTAAACGGGATAACAAATCCGGCGGTGCATGGTGTAACAACCTGGTGGGGCAGTCTAAATTACTGGGTAAGCAACCTGTTATTTACAATGTATGCAACTTTACCAAACCTGCACCTGGCCAGCCTGCGCTCCTTAGCTTTACAGAAGCAAGAGTCATGTTCCATGAATTTGGACATGCGCTGCACGGCTTTTTTGCATCACAGCAATATCCCGCTATCTCCGGTGCGCAAACCGCCCGCGATTTTGTGGAGTTCCCCTCCCAGTTCAATGAGCATTGGGCCATGGATCCAAAGGTATTCAGCAATTATGCAAAACATTATAAAACCGGCGCGGCAATGCCGCAACAGCTGGTAGATAAAATTAAAAAAGCAGCCACCTTTAACCAGGGATATTCCTTAACAGAAGCGCTGGCAGCAGACGCCATTGATATGGCCTGGCATACCCTGCCTGCGGATTCCGGCGCATGGCCTAAAGATGTGGATGCTTTTGAAGCCACCGCTTTACACAATGCCGGGCTGGATCTGCCTCAGGTGCCGCCCCGCTACCGTTCCAGCTACTTCCTGCATATCTGGTCCGGCGGGTATGCATCCGCATACTACGCCTACGCCTGGACGGAAATGCTGGCCCATGACGCTTTCTCCTGGTTTGAGGAGAATGGAGGCTTAACACGCGCCAACGGGCAGCGCTTCCGGGATATGATCCTGTCGCGCGGCAACACGCTGGACTATGGTAAAATGTTCAGGGATTTCCGCGGGCACGATCCGGAAATAGGGCCGCTGTTAAAGAGCCGTGGATTGAAATAATAAAGAACGAAGCTTAAAACGAAAGAGGTGTATCATATCTTGATATGCCTCTTTCGTTTTTAAGCTTATTTTAAGATAACCTTAGCATGTAATCATTTCTGGTATTAGGATTTTATATTATATTGCCCCTTATTTATACCGGATTAAGGCCTATACAATTTCTATAACCCTTACCATGAAACAATTTTCCCCTGTTACAGCCCGGAAATGGGTACTGTTTTTAAGCATTTTCTTTTTATCGTTACAGACTTTCGCACAACCTGTTATCAGCTCATTTTCACCGGCAGCAGGTGCTATAGGCACACCGGTGACCATAACGGGCACTGGCTTCAGTGCTGTTCCTGCCAATAACATCGTGTTCTTTGGCGCTGTAAAAGCGGCTGTAACAGCCGCTTCATCAACTTCATTAACAGTTACAGTACCGGCAGGGGCTACCTTCATGCCCATGTCTGTTACGGTCAATCATCTTACCGCTTATTCCGCCAAACCATTTATGGTTACGTTTCCGGATGGAGGACCATTTACCGGCGGATCATTTGAGCGGCAAACGTCCCTTACAACATCGCTCTATCCTTTTGCAGTTGCTATTACTGACCTGGATGGTGATGGGAAGCCGGACCTGGCGGCTGCCTGTAATGGTAACGTGCCTGCATCTACGCTGTCTGTATTCAGGAACACCGGCGCCGGAAGTGCGCTGTCTTTCAGCGTAAAAAAAGATCTTCCCATTGCTGATATGCCTTATGCAGTTGCTGCCGGAGACCTGGATGGCGATGGTAAACCGGATCTGGCAGCCACCTATATTTCAGGTGGCGGGAATGTTGCGGTGTATAAGAATACCAGCTCGCCGGGAGTGGTGTCAATGGCGGCGCCTGTAACTTATGCCACAGGAACCAATCCTTATAAGGTACTGATAGGCGATATAGACCGGGACGGGAAGCCCGACCTGGTTATATCCAATTATCTTGCCGGTAGCATTACGGTTTTAAGAAATACCAGTGCCGGCGGGGTTATATCTTTTGCTCCTAAAGTGGATCTTACTACAGCTCCTTTGTCCTATGGCATTGCCATAGCAGATCTTGATGGCGATGGTAAGCTGGATATAGCAACAACAGCGCCGCAGACCGCCATTTTAGCCATACACAGGAATACCAGCGCCCCCGGAACTATTTCGTTTGATGCCGCAATGGATATTACTGTCCCAACCCAACCTGTGTCGCTCACTGCAGGCGACATAGATGGTGATGGTAAAGCCGATATAGCTGTAGTGGACTATGCGGGGTTTTCAGTACTGCGCAATACCTCGGCAGCCGGTTCAATTTCTTTTGGGCCGCTGGTAAGTTTTCCGTTCAGCAGCCCTTCTTCAGAGCGTATGGATATTGCAATGGGCGATCTGGATGGTGATGCCAAACCCGATCTTGCTATATCAGATGAGGCCAACGCTGTGTTTATATCAAAAAACACTTCTGCTACCGGAACTGTTTCTTTTGCACCGGACGTGAAATTTTTTGCGGAAGCGGCCTTCCGTGTTGTGATCGGAGACCTTAACGGGGATGGGAAACCGGAGATGGTAGCGCCGGATTTTACTGGCAATGCGCTTACCTTGTTCAGGAACAGGATAACGGACCCTTACATCTCCTCTTTTGACCCCGCAGAAGCAGTGGAAGGGACTACCGTAACAATTTCCGGCACTAACTTCTCCGGTGTAACGGCTGTTAGTTTCGGGGGCGTGCCGGCCGCTTCTTTTACGGTAGTGAATGCAACCACTATAACAGCCATCGTAGGAAAAGGAGCGCCGGGCGAAATAGTAGTTACTAATGCATATGGTACGGCAAAGATTGATGGCTTTATTTTTCATGGTCCGCCGGTTATTTCTTCATTTACACCATTGTCAGCCAAAACAGGGGATACCATCACCATTACAGGCAAATTTCTTACAGATGTTACAGCCGTTACTTTGGGAGGTACGCCTGCGGCTTCATTCACTATAAACTCCCATACCAGTATTAGCGCTGTAGTAGGCGCCGGATCAAGCGGCAGCGTAAGTGTGGCATCGCCATACGGACCGGCTTCTTTACCTGGGTTCACATACTATCCGCCTCCGGCCATCACTTCCTTTACACCCTCCGGTGGAGATAAGGGTACGGTGATTACCATCACTGGTACAAATTTTACAGGCGTTTCAAAGGTATTGGTTGGAGGAGCGCCCGTGGCATCGTTCACCGTGCAGTCTGCAACCACTATTACAGCGGTGATCAGCGAAGGCGGTACCGGGAGTGTTGCAGTAACCGCACAGGGTGGAACAGCTCTCTCCTCAGGTGTATTTGCATTTCCTCCACCCACTGTTACTTCATTTTCACCGCTTAGCGGTCCTGCAGGAACAACCGTTACCATCACGGGTACTAACTTCCGGAGTGATGTAAATGCCAACTATGTTTATTTTGGGGCGGTAAAAGCTGTTGTGAAAGCAGCTACCCGTACGGCTCTTACCGTAACGGTGCCAACCGGCGCCACCTATGCGCCGTTGACGGTTACAGTGAATAACAACACCGCGTATGCCGGCCAGCCATTTAATATGACTTATAACGGCGGAGATACAGGGATCACGGATGTCTCTTTTGCCTGGAAGCTTGCAGGAGCTGTTTACAACAGAACCCATGATGTTTTTATGGCAGACCTGGATGGCGACAGCAGATCCGATCTGGTGTATTGTCACGACTTTGATGGAAGTGTTGCAGTGCTGCATAACACCAGTACCGGCGGTATGGTATCATTTGCACCTGGTACAAATATTGACGGTATATATCTGATCAGCAGGATGGCGGTTGCTGACATAACCGGTGACGGCAAGCTGGATATTATTTTCAGGGATGCCTATTTTAACACGCCTTATGTTTGCCGCAACATCAGTACACCGGGTCATATTTTATTCGCAGAAAAAGTAGCCCTGCCGGAAGGCCTTGATCCGTTAAATCTTCTTATCAATGATTTTGATGGTGACGGGAAAGCCGATATTATCGGACATACTTATGATGGTTTTGAATTTACCACTACTATATCAGTTTTCAGAAATACCGGGGATAACGGCATCATTTCATTTGCACCAGCAGGAGAAACCGTTTACGAGTTCTTCGGAAGCAGGATCCGTTCTGCAGATTTTGACAATGACGGCAAACCGGATATTGCGCTTGCCGGCGGTAACAGGGTCAGGA
Organism: Chitinophaga rupis; assembly: GCF_900109685.1. Taxonomy (GTDB): domain Bacteria; phylum Bacteroidota; class Bacteroidia; order Chitinophagales; family Chitinophagaceae; genus Chitinophaga; species Chitinophaga rupis. The sequence goes on from NZ_FOBB01000009.1 coordinate 182,199, forward strand.
TATTAAAAAATTCCAGCACGCCGGGTAATATTTCCTTTGTTAACAACGGCTTTTTCGAACCTGCTAATAATCCTTCCGCGCTTGCTGTAGCTGACTTTGACAACGATCATAAACCGGACCTGGTACTTGGTAGCGGCCGGCAGCTTATTGTTTACAGGAATATCAGCAGCTCCGGGAATATCGCTTTCGCGCCGCCGCTTACTTATGAAACAGGCACCTACGGCATAAAATCCAACCTGCAGCACATTGCTATAGGGCAGCTGGATGGTGACGGACTGCCGGATATTGCCGTTAGTGATAACGGCGGTTTACTGCTGTTCCGCAATACAAGTGGTCAGGGCACTCTATCCTTAGGTCCACCCGAGTATTTCGATGTACAGGATGAGGTGGGTTCCGTTACGGACAGCGATATCGGAGATCTTGACGGAGATGGTAAAGCAGATATTGCAGTATCAAATTTTTCCAGCGGCAACATTTCTGTTTTCAGGAATCAGCAGGGAGAAAAGATCGTAGCACTTTGTTCGGTAACAGATACTACACTCACTGCAGACATTACAGGTACCAGCTATCAGTGGCAGGTGAATAATGGTAGTGGTTTTAGCGCTGTTGCAGATAATGCAAATTATACCGGCGCTGCAACAGCATCGCTGAAAATGAGCGCTATCCCGGAATCATGGAATGGGTATCAATACCGTTGTGTGGTGGATGGCAATGCCGGCAAAAGTATCAACCTGGAGCTGCGCACTACGATTATACAAAGCGGTACGGCAGCTGCTGAAGCCAGCCCTTGCCCCGAAATTCCTGTTGCAGTAACATTTAATCCCACCAATGTGGACTACAAGACAACCATTGAATTATGGGAAAGTACTAACGGCAGTGCTTTTGCACCACTTTCTTCCCAGGTGTATTTTGGCGGGGCAATGCGTTTTGATGTGGAAAAAGATACCGTAACAGGTGTCAGAAAATATTTCTTTGTTATTAAGCCGCGGCAGGGTCTTTCCTGTGCGCCAATAACGCATTCCGATACCACCACCATTACGATAGAAGAATTTAAAGCGCCGGTGCTTGCGGTTAACGGGCCTAACTTAACGGTTACCAATACGGAAGCAGGCGTGGAGTATAGATGGCAGGTACAAAATTCAGCAGGCGAATGGACGTTTGTAATACCTTCCGCCGAAGGTCCCGCATACACGGTGCGGAATCTGGGAACATACAGGGTACAGGCTATGCGGACTGCTTGTGGAAATGCGGTGTATTCAGCGCCTCAAACCATGATTATAACAGCTATTGACCCGGTAACTCCTGAAAGCGTGGGAATGAAGCTGTTTCCAAACCCTGTTAGCACCTCCCTTACCATTGGTCCGTTAAAACTGGCTCACAGGTGGCAAACGCTGGATATATACCGTACCGATGGTCAGCTGCTGCTGGCTGGGTACGATATCAGCAATCAAACCAGGGTTACCCTGAACACGGAAAGCCTTACAAGCGGCACCTATACAGCGGTGCTGCGGCGGAAAGCAGGGCAACCGGTGGTGATTAAATTTGTAAAACAATAGAAGTAGCTATTAGATTTAGCTATTGGCATTTAGCTGTTAGCTTTTAGCTGTTTGGTGTTTTGCTAACAGCTAATTGCTAACAGCTAACAGCTACTCTCATTCCGCTATCGGGAACGCTACTATCCTCACCTTGGTGCAACCATACGGCACCAGGGTGATTTTTTGTATGGTACTATCTGTTTTGCCTTTATAAAACCCATTGCGGTCTGTTACCGGCTGGTAAGCCACCCCGTTCACCGCTTCCCAGCCCGGCAGGCGTTTAGCCGGCGCCGTGATCTGCAGGGGAGCGTGTTCCAGGTTCCATACAAAATCATCACCCGCAGGTTTTACGGTGCTGAACTGTAATTGTGCGGCCGGTTTTTCCACTGCAGCGCGCTGTAATGCAAAGTTCCATGCTTCCTCAGGATATACGCTCAGGTAATCGCCTTCTTCCGCATCCGTTCCCTTTTCCCATTTTTCGTTGAGCTTTAATGCATATACCAGTGGCCCTCTTTCTACTGAGCGGGAATTACGGCCCCATACTGTGGTAGTTATTTCCATAGGCAGCTGTAAGCTAAGCTGGTCGCCGTTTTTCCAGGTACGGTTTACAGTAGTTATTTCCCCGCCTTTGGCATGTTGCAACGGCTGCCCGTTCAACAGTAAGGTGGCTTCTTTGCACCAGCCGGGAATGCGCAGCTGAAAAGGGAAGGCAGCCGCTTTAGGCATGGTTAGCTCAAAATGCACCTGGTCTTCAAAAGGGTAGCTTGTAACTTCGTTAATGGTAACAGCAGTGCTGTCTTTACCCACTTTAGCCGTCAAACGGTTTGGGGCATACGTTAATGCCGCTACGCCATTGCCAGCCGTGGTATACCACAGGTGCTGGGCAAATTTTGTCCAGCCCTGGTGCATATTAGCCAGGCAGCAGGTGTACCCGCTGCGCATGCCCAGCACATTACACATTTCCCGGTTAAAGGGCAGGGAGAAATCAAAAACGCCCCTGCTGATCTGTACCTGGTTAGCCACCTGGAAATACTGTTTGTTATTATAATCATCCGTAGTTTGCGTGGGCAGGGCATTAAACGCCATTTTTTCCAGCGCATCCATATAAGGTACTTCACCGGTAATGCCAATAATGTTTTCCAGGGAGTACATGGCTTCTACTACAGCGCACAGCTCTACGCCCTGCGTAGGGTCGTTACCGTTCAGGTCTTCATCGCCCGAAAAAATACCCATGGGCAGCCCATGCACGGTCATAAGGTCGTGCCAGCCGGTTTGCAGGTTGCGCAGGTAGGTTTTGTTACCGGTACGCTGGTAGTTAATGGCCGGCGCTTTCAGGCCCATGGCCACATTCACGGCATGGCGTTTCATCCAGTCGTCCATATCGCGGTAAGTAGTGGTGCTGATCATCCAATCCCGGTTCCCCATCCAGGTAGTCCACGCAAAGGATTGCGATTCCAGCAGCTCTGCCAGTTGCAGCAGTTTTGCATCATGTGTTTTGGTGTACAGCCATTGCGCTATCATTACATTCTCAATACCGCGGGAGGTAGCCCATTCCGTCCATTTACCCAGCGGCGCTGTTTTTAATGCCTGTAGCTGGTAGTGGAAATACCGGGTCATAAAAGGCAGTACCCGTGGGTCTTTTGTGGCGGTGTAATATTGCTGCAGCACTTTTAGCATCACCATTTTAGGCCACCAGTCCTCACCGTCAGCGGCATGTTGCGCATCAATGGTAATATGTTGTTCCCGTTCTGCTTTTGTAAGCGGGCCAAAATAACCGGAAGGGCGTTGATGGTCCAGCGTCCAGTTCACATAACGCAGCACTTTTTCCTGCAGGGTTTTATCATCCAGCAGATAGGCCAGGGGCAGTGCACCATCCAGCCAGTAGGGTGTTTCCTCCCATCCATCACCCTTTCCGCCCAGCCAGCCGTTATCCTGTTTCACTTTTTTATATACTTCATCCAGGTGGCCTGAAGTACCGTTCCGCATAATCACCAGCTGGTTGCGCAGCCATCCCGATGGCTGTATAGCGCCCAGCGGCAGCTCCTGGTAAATGGGGACGGTGTAAGCGGTTTTGGTTTGCGCAAAAGTTCCTGGTGCTAATGCAAGCAGGGAAAAACTATAGGTTAATAACTTTTTCATAACTGTTTTAAAGTGTCTGCAATGGTGTTACAATTTACCTGGCTGAATTATTGGGTAAATGTAATAATTATTGAGGATGGGTATCCTATAGTTGCATGAGGTGTGAAAAATGGGGATGGGATCCGCTTTATGATTTGGGGCCTTTTCTTTTTCCTGGCTTAGGTTTTTGTTTTGGAAGCGCTTTTTTTATTTCTCTAACATCCTGGATATCCTGTTTTCTTCCGGAAGCAACTTTATTCTGTACCAGATCATTCAGGCTGATATAAGAAATTTCCAGGTCGCCTTCTACTATCTTTTGCCTGTTCTGAAAGGCTTCTTTGAAATTTACTCCATCAATACTGTTAAGTATATCAATACGCAGTGGCGGGTAACCGATCTGTGAAACATAACCTGGCTGTAAAAAGTCTTCCTTCTCCAGGCCTAAAGAAGCCATTCCGAATGCTTTAATTACCTGGACCAGCTTCTCTGCATTTGCTTCAGATATATTGATCCAGATATCCAGGTCGCCTGTATAGCGCGGCTTACCATGAAAGGCCATTGCATAGCCGCCTACCACCATATATTCTACATCAAACTTGTTGAGCAGCTTTATAAAATCTTCAAAATCTTGCGCTAATGTCATTGCTCAGTCCTTATTTTATTTATAGCTGTTTTATCCATTCGCTGTCCCTTTTTAAGCATTTGGGAAACCAGGAAAGTGACTGCCTCTGCTCTTTTATTTACAGGCTGGCTTAGCCAGTAACGCAGATCCCGAACCTCGTCATCTGCCTTTTTCATAGGCACCTTTCGCACAACAGGAGCTATATTTCTTGTGCCTTCAGAAGGCGTAAGGTTTGATTTTGGCTTGGCAATGATCTCTTTCCTTTCTACACGAACAAGGTCGTTTTCAAAGGCTATTTTATCTTTACTTAAATAGTTGTTGAGCGTATTGTAATTGTATTGAGGATAACTCAGGCAGAAATTTTTCAGGTTGGAAAAAACCTCTACCTGGTTTTGCTTCTTCCAGTGAATCAGCACGATCCTCTTTCCTTTTAAAATTGTTTCTGACATACCACAAATATAACAAATATTATGCTTTTATTTGTCAAATTGCCTCAATAATACACTCAATATTTAATTGCGTTAAGACTTTAAGTTTTTAAGCTCTTAAATGAATGCTGGTATTTTCTTTTACTTTAGTATTAATTGTAACCACCTATGATCGCTATTATACTTATCGTTTTAAGCATTGCCTGCATCCTCATTGCAGGCGCTATTATCCGTATCAACCTTCAATCAAAGGAATGGAGCAGCTGGGAGGATTAATACTACTGCCGGGCACGTTTGTGGTGGAATGATTGTTGAAGCATTCCCCATATATGATTCCAAAAGAGCACCAAAACAATACCTCGCACGTATTTTATAAAGAAGCCTTACTGCACCTGCGGGAGAGCGGCGTACCCTTTATGCTGGGCGGCGCCTTTGCCATGTTCCATTACACCGGCATTTACCGGGATACTAAAGACCTGGATATTTTTTGTGCACCTCCCGATTACCCGGCCATCCTGAAGCTGTTTGCAGCTAAAGAAGGTTACCGCACAGAGCTGACAGACGTTCGCTGGCTGGCAAAAGTGTTCAAAGGCGAATATTTTGTTGATATCATCTTTGCTTCCCCCGCTAACATCTTTCATATGGATGATAGCTGGTTTGAGCGCGCACCTGAAGCGGAATTTGTAGGCGTAAAGGTGAAATTATTACCGCCGGAAGAGCTGATCTACTGTAAGATCTATGTGCAGAACCGGGAACGCTTTGATGGCGCAGATATCAATCACATTATACTTAAATACGGGAAAGAGCTAAACTGGCAACACCTGCTTACCCGCCTGGATCAGCACTGGCATTTACTGCTGTCGCAGCTGGTTAATTTCCAGTTCGTATACCCGGCAGATCACCGGGACATTGTTCCCAAATGGCTGCTGGATGAGCTGATTAGAAGAACGCAGGAACAATATGAGCTGCCCGCACCCGTAGAACGGGTTTGCCGCGGGCCCATGATAGACCAGACGCAGTACCAGGTAGATGTGAAGGACTGGGACTATAGATCGTACACCATTAAAACCGTATAGCATGGCAGCATCCGGAAAAACACGCATTGCAGCAGTAGGCGATATTCATGTTCGTGAATCGGACAAAGGGAATTGGATCCCATTCTTTCAGGAAGTATCCCAAAAGGCCGATGTGCTGCTTTTATGCGGCGACCTTACAGATACCGGCGATGAATCCGAAGCGCAGGTGCTGGTAGAAGAGCTGAAAGCCTGCACCATTCCCGTAGTAGCCGTGTTAGGCAATCATGATCATGAAAAAGGCCGCCATAAGCTGATCCGGCAGATCATGCTGCAGCATCATAATGTAACAATGCTGGATGGGGAAGCCGTGGTGATCCAAAACGTGGGTTTTGCCGGTATCAAAGGTTTTGGCGGCGGATTTGATAACCATATGCTTTCCTTTTTTGGCGAAGGCGCTATGAAAGCCTTTGTGCAGGAAACGGTGGATGAAACCCTTCACCTGGACCGCGCCCTGGCCCGCCTTGACCAGGAGCATGCAGATATAAAGAAGATAGCCGTTATGCATTACTCGCCCATAAAAGCCACGGTAATGGGCGAACCGGAGCAGATCTTCCCGTTCCTGGGCTCATCCCGCCTGGCAGAGCCGTTAAGCAGGAGGGGAGTGCTGGCCGCTTTTCATGGGCACGCGCATATGGGCGCCCTGGCAGGCGAAGCGCCGGGTGGTGTAAAAGTATTTAATGTATCTAAGCCGGTGCTGGTGCGGGAAGGCTACAAATGTCCGTTTTACCTGATGGAAGTGTAAAGGCTGCATCTTCGGCATATACCAGGGCCCCGTTTGGCTGAACCGTAGCTGTTTCGTATGTTTTCGGTATAACCGCCCATCCGCCTTGTTTCCGCTGTATTTTCTCGCCTCTTATATTATAGTATTGCAAACGCCTGCTTGTTTTAGGTGAAGGCACGCTGATGCCGGCTGTTTGCTGTGCGGGCATATCCGGTAAGATAGCCGCTGTACCGGAAGACTGTGTTACAGCATTGTGTAACTCACCATTCTCTTTTTCTTGATCCAGGTCAATATATCCCGCTAATTCCGGATCAAATTTGTGCCGGTACTCCTTTTCAAGTAGCTCTTGTATAATCTCCTTTTCCACACCTGATTTCAACAGCTGCATAGCCTGACCGGTAATGGTACGGTAATCATCATGCTGCCTTGTTTTACGGGGAAATAACCGGTAAATAGCCGCTGCTATCTTAGACGCCTGTGCCAGCCAGTCCGCATATTCCATGGTGCGCTTAAAACTACGGGAACGTTTTACCCGCTTGCGGCTTAATGAACTTTTGGAACGTGCATAATATTGCCCGTCCATTTTGTAATAGGTAATATTACCTACAGTGCCTGTGAGAAAAACAGGGCCAACTTGTTTTGCCATAACGATATAATTTTGGTGTACCTGGCAAAAATAAAGGCCCTCACAGAACTACCCAAATGAAGTGAACGTTTTGATCACATTTGAGCGAAAATGAACATTTTGAATGAAAATGCACGTTTTGAGCGCTCCATTTTTCCTACTACATACTATCTCATTTACATACCCTTCCCTACTTTTATGCGCTGCTCTCCCGTGTCCTTCCCATGTCACACTCTCATTCAACCCTGGGTAAAAGCGCACTCCATCCATGTGCATCTCTGGTCCGGTCCATGTCCCACCCGTGTGGATCCCTGGTCTGGCCTGGTTCAATCCCCATTTGCACATATACCCTTTGCATCCCACCTGCAATTATCGTAACTTAACTCTTCACGTGAAAAGTGTACTTTCCCTCATGCTGTTATGCATTTGCAGCAGCGCCGCATTAATACAACAAAGCAGCCGATAACAGCTTTAAAGGGTACCCCTTAACCAATAACAAACGGTAGTATGAAAGTTATCTCCGTAAATGTAGGCCAGCCACGGAATATCCCATGGCGTGGTCAAATGGTTAGAACATCTGTTTATAAAACACCTGTTGCCGGACGTGTTCGTGTAAGAAAGCTCAATTTTGATGGTGATGCGCAGGCAGATCTCATGGCGCATGGCGGCGAGCATCGCGCCGTTATGGTTTACCAGGCCGAATCATATCAGTACTGGAACGGAACCCTTCAACGTAATGATCTTGTTTATGGACAATTTGGTGAAAACATTACAGTAGAGGGAAAGGGCCTGGCCGACAACGAGGTTTGTATTGGCGACCGTTTCCGGATCGGTTCAGCAATTTTTGAGGTCACGCAGCCCCGGGTAACCTGTTGGCGGGTGGGCATCAGTACCGGGGTACCTGAAATGCCGGCCTTGCTTGTTAAGCATAAACGGCCGGGGTTTTATTTCCGTGTGATACAGGAAGGTGATGTTGGCGCCGGGGATGTGATAGAAAAGATTGCAGACGGCATTGAGCAAATGAGCGTCGCTGAGATTGACGGATTGCTTTATCTAAAGGATCATCCGGAAGATAAGCTGCAAAGGGCCTTAAAAATTCCAGCGCTCAGCGAGGGTTGGAAAACGTCTTTCCGGAATTTGCTGGACGCTGCATTGCAAGGTGTGGCCAAAGGAAATGCCGGGTTAAGCGGGCCTGTTGAATCGCTTGCCTGGACAGGCTTCCGGCCTTTTGTTGTGCAGCGTACACGTATGGAATGTGAGGGCGTACGCTCTTTTGAGCTGAGCGCAGTGGACGGTTCCCCCATGCCTGCTTTTTTACCAGGACAGCACATTGCAGTCCGGTTACATCCTGCAGAAGATGGCGCTCCGCTGATCCGCATGTATTCTCTTTGCGGACCGCAGGGCGCCTCCAGCTTACGTATTGCAGTAAAGCGGGAAGTCAACGGCCCGGGCGGCATTTATATGCATGAGCAGGTGCGTGAGGGACATGTTCTGGAGATCAGCGCACCACGTGGCACTTTCACTTTGTCTGAAGGCAAGGGGCCCTTGGTGCTCCTGAGCGCCGGAGTAGGTATTACGCCCTTATTAAGTATGCTGCAGTATGTTGCCAGCCAGGGTCCGGGCCGTGAGCTCTGGTGGATCCATTCCTGCCGGAACAGCGCTTATGAAGCATTCAGGGAGGAAATAAGATCCCTTGGAATGCAGCTATCCGCATTTCATCGTGTAGTTGTATACAGCTCCCCTGATGATGCGGAGCTTTACGGCATTGACTATGATCTCAAAGGACATCTTGATCTGCAGGAATTACAGGCCATGCAGCTGCCAATAGAAAGTGAATGTTACCTGTGTGGGCCGCCACGGTATCTGCAGGATATCATACCTGCATTAAAAACCATCGGCTTCGCCGGCAGCAATATCAAAACCGAACTATTCGGAAGTGGTCCTGAACCGGTGGCCGGAGGCGGAAAGGCGCCTCACTTACCCCTGGAAAATGTGGGACAGGGCCCCTTCGTTACCTTTAGTAAAAGCAAAATATCTTTCCGCTGGCATCCCCGCTTTGGCAGCTTGCTGGAAGCCGCAGAAGCCTGTGATGTTCCGGTTGCGTGGTCGTGCCGCATGGGCGTTTGTCACCGCTGTGAAACGGGTGTGATCGATGGACAGGTTGCTTATTCCCCTGATCCCCTTGACCCTCCGGCAGATGGGAAGGTACTGCTCTGTTGTTCTGTTCCGCTGGGGCCTGTTGATCTTGACCTGTAAATAAGCAGCAATCATCTAAACTTAAAATTGTGGGAGGACGATTAATCGGGTTTATTATCTTTAATACTGTTTTAGCAGCCCGTAAAAGAAATGAACCGGGATATTCCATGTTTATAATACAAGATCATTCCGTTATAACGGAAAAGGATAAACCGTATTAACCCTAACCATATAACTGTATACAAAAATGATAACCCATGAAAAAACAGCATGACCGCCATTCCACGCGGAGAACCTTCTTAAAGAACACACTGAAAGGCGCCGGCGCGCTGGCCCTCGTCAATTTCCCCACCATTGTACCCGCCCATGTATTAGGCAAATATGCCCCCAGCAACCGTATTAACATTGGCGCCATCGGTAATGGCCGCATTTCCCGCGGGCACGATATGCCCGGTGTATGGAAATACGACCAGGCAAGGATCATAGCTGTTTGTGACCTGGACCGCAACCGTGTAACAGCCGCGCAAAAACTGGTGAACGACTATTACAGCAGGAAAACCGGTAAGCCTTACGATGGTGTAAAAACCTACGAAGATTACCAGGAGCTGTTAAACAATAAAGATGTGGACGCAGTGCTCATCAGCACACCGGACCACTGGCATGTAATGCCCGCCATACATGCCGTGCGCGCCGGTAAGGATGTATATATGCAAAAGCCGGCCTCTTTAACCATTGCAGAAGGACGGCTGCTTAGCAACGAAGTGCACCGCAGCGGACGCATACTGCAGGTAGGCAGCCAGCAACGGTCTATGCCGCAGTTTAAAAGGGCCTGTGAGCTGGTGCGTAATGGCGCTATTGGTAAAGTGCATACGGTATATGTAGGCCTTCCCATTGACGATCCCAAAGAAAGCACAGTAGAAAAAGAAATGCCGCTGCCCGCCAACCTGTTATACGAGAAATGGCTGGGAGAAACGCCTTATGTGCCTTATACAGAAAAACGTGTGCATCCGCAGGCCGATTTTTCACGTCCCGGCTGGCTGCGCTGCGAGCAGTTTGGTGCAGGTATGATCACCGGCTGGGGCGCTCACCATTTTGATATTGTAAACTGGGGATTGGATACGGAATATACCGGCCCCGTGGAAATAAGCGCCACCGCTCAGTTTCCGCCTGCCGGTAATTTATGGGATGTGCATGGTCCTTTTAAATCGGAAACTATCTTTGCCAATGGGGTAAAGGTGCTGGCCAGTAATGAATACCCTAACGGGGTAAAATTTGTAGGCTCAGAAGGATGGATCTTTGTTACACGTGGCAACTACGCCGCCACTTCCAGCGATCCGGTAACAAAGGATCAGAACAGCAAATCGCTGGATGCAAGCGATCCGCGTATACTCAGTACCGTGATACCGGAAAGCGGGGTGCATTTATACGATACCAAAGACCATCATGGTAACTGGCTGGAGAGCATAGCCAGCCGTCAAATGCCCATTACGCCCATAGAAGTAGGCCACCGCGCCTGTACCATTTGCCTGCTGAACCATGCCGCCATGAAGCTGCAGCGCAAGCTGTACTGGGATCCGGTGAATGAACGTTTTAAGAACGATGATGCCGCCAATGCGATGCTCACCCGCCCGCAACGCTGGCCTTATACATTATAAAGCAATCAGACGAACCATGAATAAAAAACAGATCGTAACATCACTATTAGTGTTAAGCATGATGAACAATGCCTGCAACACCGGACAAAAAGAAAAAGAAAAGGAAACCACTGCCGCCACGGAAGCAGACATTAAGCTCATAACACTGGATCCCGGCCACTTTCACGCAGCGTTGGTGCAAAAGTCTATGATCCCCGGCATAGATTCCGTAGTGCATGTGTATGCACCGGACGGCCCGGAGCTGAAAGAACAATTGCGTTTCATTGACCAGTACAACACCCGTACGGAAGCGCCTACCCACTGGCAGGAAGATGTGTACAAAGGCCCTGACTTCCTGGAAAAAATGGTGCAGGAAAAGAAAGGCAATGTAGTGGTAATGGCAGGCAATAACCACCGCAAAACAGAATACATACAGCAAGCCGTGGCAGCCGGTATGAACGTGCTGGCCGATAAGCCCATGGCTATTAGCCCCGAAGGTTTTGCTATGCTGCAAAAAACGTTTGAGGATGCCAAAGCAAAAAAGGTATTGCTCTATGATATTATGACGGAGCGCTCAGAGATCACCAACACCCTGCAGGGCGAACTGTCGCGCATACACGACGTTTTTGGTGAGCTGCAGCCAGGCACGGAAAAAGAGCCTGGCGTGGTAATGGAAAGCGTGCACAATTTCTACAAATATGTATCCGGCAAAGCCCTTACCCGGCCGGCCTGGTTCTTTGATCCTGCACAGCAGGGCGATGCCATTGTGGATGTAGGCACCCATCTGGTTGACCTGGTGCAATGGGAATGTTTCCCCGCAGTAGTATTGGATTATAAAAAAGATATCCAGCTGCAGGGCGCCCGCCATTGGCCTACGCCCATCACCTTATCGCAGTTCCGCACCATCACCGGCCTGGATAGCTTCCCGGATTTTCTGCAGCCATTTACCAAAGACACAGTACTGAATGTACATGCTAATGGTGAAGCCCGTTACACGCTTAAAGGCGTGCATGTAAAAGTAACCGCCCTATGGCAATACGCAGGTCCTGAAGGCAGCGGCGACACGCATTATTCCATGCTGCGCGGCACTAACAGCAACCTGGTGATCCGCCAGGGAAAGGATGAAAAGTTTGAACCAACTTTGTACGTAGAGGCGGTGGGTAAAACCAAAGCAGCAGATTTGGAAAAGAACCTGCAGGCAGCTTTAAAGCAGCTGGAAAGTAAGTATCCTGGTTTGTCGCTGGAAAAAAGTAAACAGGGTTTTAAGATCGTGATCCCTGCAAAGTATAAGGTAGGCCACGAAGCGCATTTTGCGCAGGTGCTGCAGCGTTATATGGAGTACCTGAAAGGCGGCAGCCTGCCGGATTGGGAAGTACCGGGCATGATCGCTAAATATTATACTACTACGAAGGCGCTGGAGATGAGCATAAAGCAGAAAGGATAAAGCAGAAAGCTATTGAAGCGAATGTTTAAGGCAAAAAGCGCAAAACATAAAGCGTAAAGCAAAAAGCTATTGAAACGGATGCTTGCCATAAGAATCCTTCTCCGCTCCAATAGCTTTATGCTTTACGCTATTTAATAGCCACCCCAAGTCCCACCTGTATCTGCTGGCTATGCCATTTATAGCGGTCATCAATATTATTAATATTCCCCAGCCCCAGTGTGTAACGGCCATAGAACCGCACCTGCGATACATGCAGGGTTAAACCTGCGGCCACGCCATAATCGGTGTTCTTAAAAGCAGCTTTATCTTTCAGCAATAGATCTTCATTATCATATACCAGTACGCTGAATTGCGGCCCCACATTCAGGGTGAACAGGTCGTTCACTTTGTAAGCCAGCAGCACCGGTATGCTTACGTAACTAAGCTTTATGGAAGATTTAGCGCTGCTGTTACCGGAGTTCACATAATACGTCAGGAAATCATCATCCTTTTTGTTATTGAACTGGGAGAACAATACCTCCGGCTGAATACCCCATTTGGAAGTAATATTATACTCCAGGAAAATACCCGCATCATACCCGGGATTAAAGCTGCCCTGCATTCCCCGGCCATTAAGACTGGTGAACTGCAGATCGGCCTTTAACCCGTAATGAAGCTTTTGTCCATAGGAAACACCCGCCACCAACAACAGGCCGGTAATAGCTGTAAATAGTTTCTTGATCATAGATATGCAAAATAGATATACAAATATGGGGTACCCCGGCACACTACGTAACACTTAATAGATGATCCGGCCGTTTACCCCCACCATAAGGGGAAATTTATGGATGATCTGATGTTTTTTCCTTAAATTATCCATAGTTAAACCTCCTAAATTCCACGGAATGAGATATTCCATAGTATGGATCGCGTTTGCCTGCCTTTCGTTTCATTGCACAACGCAGCAATCTTCCACCATAACGCTTTCCCAACAGGCGCTCAAAGATAAGATCATGGGCGGCTGGGCCGGGCAAACCATTGGTGTTACTTTCGGCGGGCCTTACGAATTCCGTTTCAATGGCACCTTTATACAGGACTATCAGCCCCTGCGCTGGTATGATGGTTACCTGAAAAAGACCATGCTGGAAAATCCCGGCCTGTACGATGATATTTACATGGACCTCACCTTTGTAGAAGTGTTGGACCGCGCGGGGCTGGATGCCCCGGTAGACTCTTTTGCGCAGGCGTTTGCCCGTGCCGGTTATATGTTGTGGCATGCCAACCAATCGGCCCGTTATAATATCCTGCAGGGTATTAAAGCGCCGGCATCCGGCCACTGGACTAACAATCCCCATGCAGATGATATTGATTACCAGATAGAGTCGGATTTTGCCGGTTTAATGAGCCCTGGTATGCCTAACACGGCGTCGGCCATCAGCGATAAGGTAGGTCATATCATGAACTATGGGGATGGCTGGTATGGCGGCGTATACATAGGCGCCATGTACTCGCTGGCATTTATTGCCGATGATATGCAATACATTGTTACGGAAGCGCTGAAAACCGTACCGGCAAAAAGCACATTCCGCCAGTGTGTTGAAGACGTGATCCGCTGGCACCAGCAGTACCCGGACGACTGGCACCGCAGCTGGTACGAGATCCAGCAGAAATGGTCCAGTGAAAATGGTTGCCCCGATGGCGTGTTCAACGCCTTTGATATAGATGCCAAGATCAATGCAGCTTATGTTGTGCTGGGATTATTATACGGCAACAGCAATTTCACTAAAACCCTGGACATTGCCACCAGGGCGGGGCAGGATGCAGATTGTAACCCTTCATCTGCCGGGGGCATCTTAGGCGCCATGCTGGGATATAAACGTATACCTGCTTACTGGAAAATGGGATTAAAGGAAGCAGAAGGACTGGATTTCAAATACACCAGCACCTCCCTCAATAAAGTATATAACACCAGCTATAAACATGCGCTGGAAATGATACGCCGTAACGGCGGAAAGGTAGCAAATGAGCAGGTGACCATTGCCGTGCAAGCACCGCAGCCCGTGCGCCTGGAACAAAGCTTTGAAGGCCTGCATCCGGTAGACCGTATCCCGCTTTATAAAAACAATGTACAGGAGCTCTCGTTTGATTTTGAAGGAACCGGTTTTGTTTTAAAGGGAGATGCCCGTAAACAAGGGTCCAATGTACCTGATAGCAGCATTACCATGGAAGTATATATTGATGGCAGCAAAACCGGTACTATAGCGCTGCCTACCAGCTTTCAAACCCGCAGCAATGACCTGTGCTGGAACTACAAATTACCTGACAAAAAGCACCAGGTAAGAATAAAGGTCCTCAATCCCAGTCCAAACAACAGCCTTAACACCTTTGAGTACCTGGTTTATACCAGCAAAAAATAATCTTCACATCATCACGGATCCAGCGGGTCCAGCGGATCTTCATGCAAGCTCTCCGCCACCGGGTAATATTCAATGCTCAGGTCATCGACCTGCCGCAATTTGCGGTAGGGCAGGTATCCCATATCTTTAAGACATACCTTTTCAAAGAACACACTGGCCACATAGATCAGGTGTGCCTTGCTGCTGGTGCACAATATTTTTTTATCTGTCGGGAAACCGTTGCGGAATAATATGCGGTTGGCATTCCGCAGGTTAGTAGTGGTATGCCGGGCATGCGGATCTACCAGGATGGCTGTTTCCGGCACATTACAGCTATCTGCCAGGAAACGTTTCATTTCTATGGCTTCACTGTATTTTGTTCCAAACGGATGCACGTACCCGCCGGATACGATCACAAACGGCGCTTTATTTTTCTGGTAAATATCGGCAGCAGTGCGGCAGCGCAGTTTGTTCATTACACTGATCGGCGCATCATCATCCGGCCCTGCACCCAGTACCAGGATGGCCGAATAATCAAATTTATCCCACTGCACACTGCTTAGCTGCGCCAGCGTTTTCTGATTGGTAAGCGCCATGGGTTCATGCCGGGCTGCATGGTCTTTTTTATTCAGCTGCAGCAGGTCCATAGCCAAATGCAGGGTAGGGGTAAAGAACAGGCCGGATGCTTCCGGGTGTTGTTTGTAAGTTACCAGTATGTCCCTTACCGCGCGGGTATATGTATCGCTGTGCACATTGTACATGGCGGAATCTATGCGGGGGTAGCGTAAGCCGGTGTTCCGGGTATAGGCCGTAAGGATGTAGTTCAACCCATTGGCTTCCTCCCGCCAGCGTTCTTCCAGGATCTTTACATCCGGCAGGGATTCATAACGCATGAAAGCGCCGCTGGGTTTCAGGTGTTGCTGCAAGGTGGCGCGGAAAGCGGGTTGCGCTTTATACACCTGCTCCAATGCATTGCCAATGGCTTTGATCTCATTACTGTCAAACAGCAGGGGAGTGGCAAAACAGGCGGCATTCTTACAGCTGTCTGTTATTTTATCTACCTCCTTCAGCTGTTGCTTATAGATCTGCTGTAAGATCTTATTATGTTCCAGGGCCTTGTGCAGGGTAGGCTCCTGCTCCAGCAGGGTAAGCAGGTAAAAGTTCTTGTCTTGCACCAGGTTGCCGCTTTGCACAAACTGGTAGGCAGGGTCAAAAGACGGTTGGTTCTGTGCCTGCAGCGCTGCCGGTATTGTCCCGGCCAGGGCGCAGTAGAGTAATAGTTTCCGGAAGATCATAAAAAATTAATGTGCGGATATATATGCGCAAATGAAATGCCATCCGTACGCCAAAATACAAAAAAAATGTGCTGATGTGCTGGTTATATTTACCAGCCATCAGCACATTTTCCCATCAGCACATTTACATGGCTATACCTTCGGTGGTATCAGCTTATACACCACCGGTGTTACAACTCTCGAAAGCAGGGTGGAGCTGATCAGCCCACCAATTAATACAATGGCCAGCGGCGCAATCAGCGGGTTACTGGAAATGGCAATGGGTATTAAACCGCCAATAGCCGTTAAGGAAGTTAATACAATGGGCAAGAAGCGTACTTCACCAGCTTCACGGATAGCGGTTTCCAGCGATTTGCCCTGTTCCCGCAGCTGGTTAGTGAAGTCTACCAGCAATATGGTGTTCTTCACCTCAATACCTGCCAGGGCTATCATACCAATAATGGCCACAAAAGAAAGCGAGTTGCCGGTGAGCCACAGCGCCACAGCAGCGCCTACCATACCAAGCGGTATCACCGACAGTACAATGAGCGTGCTTTTGAATGTGCGGAATTCCAGGATCAGTACTGCTATGAACAGGAAGATGGTAACAATAATAATGCTCATAAAGCCGCCGAAGGAGTTATTCCGCGATTCTACTTCGCCGCCCATCTCGTAGCTGTAGCTGGCCGGCAGGGCCAGCTTATCCATTTTTTCTATTACGTCTGTAATTACCCGGTCTACCAGGAAGCCTTTTTGCACAAAGGCTTTTACAGATACCACGCGCCGTTTTTCCTGGTGGTTAATGTTCACCGGCGAGGTTTCCAGGGTAAGCTCCGCTACTTGTCCCAGCGGGAAAGGCTTGCCCTGCATATTGTTCACGTACAGGTTACGGAATACGTCCAGCGTGGGGCGGCCTTCATGTGCACGGGTAAGCAGGATGTCGTAGTCGTTATCATTATTATCGGTGTACTTGCCTACGTTCAGGCCGGATACGGCCAGCCGCACGGTACGGTCAATGTTCACAGAGGGAATGCCCAGCAGCTGCGCTTTTTCAGGTTGTATAGCTACACGGATGTCGCTTTTTAACAGGCTTACCGGGTTATCAACATACATGGTGCCGGGGGTGCGTTGCAGCATCATTTCCACTTTGCCGGCCAGCGCGCGCAGGGTATCCAGGTTCTCGCCAAACAGGCGCACCTCCACAGGAGCTGCTACCGGCGGGCCCTGCTCAAAGTTCTTCACTTCCACTTTGGCGCCGGGGTAAGGTGTCCATTGGTGACGCAGCTTTTCTATCAGCGCCAGCTTATCTGAGGGGTTGGTATGCTCATCCAGCTGCACAAAGATCTCAGCAAAGTCGGTATGCTCATTTTCCTGTATCACGTTATAGTATATACGCGGATTGCCTTTCCCAACGTTTGTGGCAAAGTATTTCACGGCCGGTTCCTTACGCAGCACAGCTTCAATATCCTTTGCTACATTATTGGTGTACTGCAGGTTGGACTGCGGCGGCGCAGTAATATTGATCAGGAACTGTGGTTTTTCCGACGCGGGGAACAGGCCAAAGCCTACTACGCCAAACAGCATAACAGAGCCGCCAAAAATGATGACGGTGATCACAATGGTAAGCACCGGCCGTTGCAGGGCTTTATCCAGGAAACGGGCATAGCTGCCGTGTATCAGGCGTTTCAGGCCGCGCATGAAAATGTTGCCGTCCGGGTGGCCGGTATGTTTGCGCAGCAGCTTGCTGGCCAGAAAAGGAATGATCGTAAGCGACACTAACATAGACGCCAGTACGCTGAATATTACTGCCAGCGGCAGGCTGCGGATAAAATCGCCGGAACCTTCCGGCATAAATACCAGCGGCATAAAGGCAATGATCAGCGCTGCCGTACATCCCGCTACGGCCATGCCTATCTGCTTGGTGGCCATTAAGGTAGCTTCCAGCGCCGTATGCCCTTCCAGCAGCCAGCGTTCAATATTTTCCACCACCACAATGCTATCATCCACCAAAAGCCCCAGCGCCACTACCAGGCCCACAATACTTAGCTGGTTCAGGTTATAACCGAACAATTGCAGCAGAATAATACCTATGGCCAGCGATAACGGGATAGAGATCATTACGATCAGCGAAGGCCGGAAACCCAATGGCAGTAAGGTTATGGCCACCAGTAGAATAGCGATGAGGAAATCGCCTCCCAGGCTGCTCAAACGCCGGTTCACATTACTCGCCTGGTCAAAATTCTGTACCAGGTCTATATTCTTAGGCAGCGTTTTCTTGAACTTTTCTATAACCGGTTTGTAAACGGTTTGCGTTTTGCTAATGTTCTCGCCTTCCTTTTGTGCAGCGGTTACAAAGATGCAGCGAAAGCCGTTCAGGCGCGTTTGGTAAGTAGCATCTTCATAACCGTAGTATACGTTGGCAATATCTTTCAGGAAAAGGTTACGCCCGTTGGAAGTGTACACAATGGTGTTTTTCACTTCCTCCATGGTATGATAGTTTCCGCTGGTTTTAATGTTAAAGATGCGGTTACCGGCATCAATGCTGCCACCGGGAATGTTGATGGTTTCATTCTGCAGGCTGTTGATCACGTTGGCAATGGGCAGGTTCAGCTGCGCCAGCTTTTCCAGGTCCAGCTCTACGCGCACCTGCTGTTCCGGCAGGCCAAAGATCTCTACGTTCTTCAGCGGCTGTAGTTTTTCCAGCTCATCCTGCAGGTTTTCTGCATAGTATTTCAGCTTGTCTCGCGGTGCATTTTCAGAGATCAGCGCTAACTGTATAATGTTCACATCAGAGGGCTGCTGTTTTTGAATGTCAATGCTGATATTGTCCTGGGGCAGGTCGCGGCGTTTATTGTTCACTGTACGCACAATTTCCTGGTACTTATTATCCACGTTGCTGCTGTACTTATATTCAATACGCAGCACGGCCAGCCCGTCGCTGATAGTGGAACGGATGCGTTTAATATCTTCCAGCCCGTATATTTCTTTTTCCAGCGGGTCTACCACCAGCTCCTCCATATCTTTAGGACTGGTGCCGGGATACACCACTATTACGGTATAGGCAGGGGAGTGCATTTCCGGGTCTTCTGAGCGGGGCATGTTCAGCAGGGTAACAACACCCAGCACAATGATCATGATAAAGATCACCAGCGTGAACTGGTAATTTTTTACCGCATAATCTGATATTTTCATGTTGGTAGTTTGAAGAATTAAGTAAAAAGTAAAAAGGCAAAAAGTAAAAATTAAAAAATAGCGTACGGATGCAAAAAGCTATCATTTAAATTCCAGGCTATAATACAAGGCCATTCATCCTTCCATTCCTACATTACTTACCAATACAGCCATACATTATATAACCGGCACATTAGTATATTAGTACATCTTGTACATCCTGCATCCTGCTTTTTAATTTTTACTTTTTTACTTTTTACTTAGTATGCTGCTTCCATCTGTTAAATAAGCGCTCCCTGAAATGATCAGGCTCTGTGCGCCTTCCAGCCCTTCGCTAATGATCACTTTATCTTTTTCCATACCGGCGATGCTCACCTTTACTTTTTTAGCGGTTTTGCCATCGTTGGTTATAAATACATATCCGCTGCCGCCATCACCGTCCAGCAATGCGTCGTAGGGAATAGCCCAGGGGCCGCTGGCGCTGGTGTTACCGCTGCTGCGCGGGTGTATCACAGCTTTGCCGAACATGCCAAAGGCAATAGCCGCCGGCTTCTCACCTGTTAAATGAATGTCTACCTGGAACGAGCTGGTGGCAGGGTCTATACCTTCGCCCTTGCGGGATACCGTACCACGAAAGATTTTACCGGGTACAGATTCTACTTCTACAGCAGCGCTGTCCTGCAAATGAATAGCCGCCCATTCCTTATTGCTTACAGAAACCCGCAGCATCCAGTTACCGGATTGTGCGCCGTTGGTTTGCAGCACTGCGGTGCCGGATTTTACCTGTTGCCCTTCACTGGCCAGCTTGCGCAGCACATAACCGTTACGCGGTGCGGTAATTACAGAATGGCTGCGGTTGAACTGTGCAGTGCGCAGCTGTTGCTGTGCAATGTCCAAAGCTGTTTTGGCATTCTGCAATTGTTCCAGGGTGGCTACACTGTCTTTGTACAGGTTATTGGCGCGTTGATGATCGCGCTGGGCTTTTTCATATGCCAGCTGCGCCTGTTGTACCTGTGCATCAATTTCAGTAGGGTTCAGCGTAGCTACGGTTTGTCCCTGGCGGATGGCATCTCCTTCTTTTACAAGGATGCGTTGTATAATACCGTCGGTTTTAAAGGATAGCAGCACTTCATCGTCTGTAGTGAACTGGCCGGATACCGGAATATTAATGTTGCGTGCTTCCGCATTCAGCGGCTGCAGCTCTACCGGTATTACCGTGGTGTTAGGTATTTCAGAAGCAGTAGTTGGACTGCCACAGGAGCTGAACAGTGCAGCACCGGCTATCAGCAGCAGTATGGCATGGAGCGGTTTCATATAAGTAAAGTTTATTGTTATCGTTATTATTATTGATATTGGTATCGGTATATTACAGCTATACAATCTGTAAACTCAGATCTACGCTGCATTCAATTCGTAATTCGTAATTGAATAATTCATAATTAGCGCAGCGGATAACTGGCCTGCGCCCGCTCTATCTCCGCCTGCGCCACCTGCACCCCTGCATATGCCTGTAAAGATTCCAGCCGGGCATTGGTTAGCTGCTGCTGCGCATCCAGCAGCTCTATATATAGTAGCTGCCCTTCTTTATACACCTTCAGCTGGTCGCGGTAATATTTTTCAGCTAATTGCAGCTGGATCTGCGCGCTGTTATAATTACTCTGGGCAGTGCGGTAGTTATTGGAGGCCGTGTTCAGCTCCAGCTGTAACGACTGTGCCGTTTCATCATACGCAGCCTTTGCTGTAGCGGCGTCCATGGCGGATTGTTTGGCGCGGTTACGCCGTTGCCCGCCGGTAAAAATGTTCCACTGCAGGTCAAGTCCCCAGATATAATAGCGCGATGAGCTGTTGAAGTTAAAGTTATAGGCCTGTGAGCCCAGGTCCAGGAAGGTGCTGAGCTTAGGCACTAAAGTGCTTTGCTGCATTTTCTGCTGCAGCAGTGCCATACTGCGGGTTTTATCTATTTGCAGCAGCTCTTCCCGGCCGCTGATATCGGTATTCACGTCAACGGATGCACGCTCCGTTACCGCAAGTGCAGCGCTGTCTATCAGTACACTGTCTGTTAAGGGCCGGTTCAGCAAAAAGTTAAAATAAGCGCGTGCGTTCTGCTGGTTGTTACGGGCAGCAGTAATAGCGGCCAGCGTTTTCTCCTGTTCTGTTTGCGAGCGGGTAAGCGCTGTACTGTTACGTACACCGTTGCGTAACATGCTCTGATTTACGCGGACGTTCTCCTGTACCAGCAGCAATGCATTGTTATAGATGTCTACCGCGCGTACGGCCTGGAAGTATTGATAATAGGCCGATTTAATGTCTTTCACCAGCTGGCGTTTGTATACGTTCACTGCAGCCTGCTGCCGGGTAATATCCTCTTGCCGGATCTTGTTGGCATACCATATTTCTGAGTTGATCAATGGGAGAGAGGTGCGCAGCTTGGCATCGTAAAAGTTATCCGGGCTTAGTTGTACGGATGTGTTTTCGATGTTGGGAAATTTCTGCGAATTGGTAAGCTGGTTCAGTGTGGCATACACAGGGTTCATCAGGTCGCCGGTAGGAATGTCAATGGTACGGCCGCCACTGGCTTTAGTATAAGTACCTAGCAGGCTTACCTGCGGCAGGTACATACCCCTGGCTTCCTGCAGGGCGTACAACGATCTTTCCAGCTGAAAGTTCCGTTGCTGTAAGGCCTGGTTATGAGCAAAAGCATCCTGTATATATTGCTCCAGCGGCCCTGGCTGGGCTTTAGCAGGTGAAGCAGCCACACTAACCAGTACTAGTAATATGACTGTTAGTAATCTTTTGATCTTCGTTGACATAATGAACACTGTTTAGTATTTGGGCAAAAAAAAGGGAGCCAATTCCCTTTTAAATTTTTATCATTTTTAAATATTCATCAATGGTAGTATCAATAGCATTAATAACCCCATCCTCTTCCATGTTCATCACTTTCATACGGCAGCGCACATGCAGTGATACCAGGCCATGTACCATAGACCAAATGGACAATGCGGCTACGAGCTTATCTTTAAACCGCAGTAGCTTCTGATCAATGCCCTGCTGTATTATATCCAGTAAAAAGTTAAAACAATTGTCCCCGTTATCCCAGGCATCAGTACCATCCTCTTTTTCCAGCTTTTTCATGGGGGAGCGGATAATGAACATCAGGTCATACAGATCTGGTTTTTCCAGGCCGAACTGCACATATGCCTTGGCTATCTGCTCTAGTTTTTTCATCGGGCTTCTGCCGGTGGCTTTTTCCTTGAACGTCTCAAACAGCTGCTCAAAAGCCTGTGCCTGCAGATCATATAGCAGCTCGTCCTTATCTTTATAATACAGGTATATGGTGGCCGGACTATATTCTATTTTTTCAGCAATGTTGCGGATGGAGGTTTTTTCATAACCCACTTCCAGGAACATGCGCATAGATGCCTCCATGATCAGCCGTTTCATTTCCAGCTTTTCCCTTTCCTTTCTGTCTGCGATGCCCATGTTAATTTGTTTACGATGCAAACTTAATGAACAGTGTTCAGTAATCCAAATAAATTTTCATACAATAATATTTATCTTCATTCGTCTTTAAACCGTCAAGGCCATTCAACTATCAATAATAAAGGAAACTAACCACTATGACACACACCATTTTAGGCGCCGGCGGCGTCATTGCCACAGAGTTAACCAAAGAGCTGCTAAAGAACGGACAATCAGTAAAGCTGGTAAGCCGTCAGCCCAAAGCCCTTTCTGCAAAAACAGATATAGCCGCAGCAGACCTTACCAATTATGAACAAACCAAAGCCGCCATCAACGGATCAAACGTAGTGTACCTGTGCGCCGGCCTGGTGTATGACCGCAAGGTATGGGCTGCTTCCTGGCCTAAGGTGATGCAGAATGCCATAGACGGCTGCAAGGCTGCCAACGCCCGCCTCATCTTTTTTGATAACGTATATATGTATGGCCTGGTGAACGGGCCTATGACAGAGGATACGCCCTATAACCCCATCAGCAAAAAGGGAGAGATCCGCGCGCAGATAGCCACCCGTTTAATGAACGAAGTAAAAGCAGGCAACCTGCAGGCCAGCATTGCACGATCCGCGGATTTTTATGGTCCTGGCGCCGATACCACAGGCATTCTAAACAACCTGCTCATCAACAATATGCTAAAAGGTAAAAAAGGAATGTGGCTGGGAAACGACGATCTGCCTCACAGTTATACCTATGCGCCGGACGCCGGCAAAGGCATGTACCTGCTGGGTCAAACACTTGCCAGCGATAACCAGGTATGGCATATGCCCACTTATAATCCTGCCCTTACCGGTAAACAGTATGCCGCGCTGATAGCAGAGCAGCTGCAGGTAAAACCGGCTTATTCAAAACTGGGTAGCTTTATGGTGAAGATGGCCGGCATTTTTAATACCACTATTGGCGAGCTGCATGAAATGCTGTACCAGAATAATCATCCGTACATCTTTGATTCAACCAAGTTCAATGATTACTTTAACTACCAGCCAAGCACCTACGAAAAAGGAATTGAAGCTACTATCGCCGCCGCTAAACAGAAATAAAAAACCACCCAGGAATGGGCGGTTTTATAACTTTGCCTAGAATTTACACTACAATTTGTTGTGGCGCAAGATTACGATTGTTAGCGGTATTAAGGCCCTAATCAGATGTTAACGGGAGGGAAGTGGCAAAATTTTTTTTGGAGATTTCAATCCCGCCTGTATCTTTGCACCAGTTCTTTACGATCACTTATCAAGAAAGGCAGAGGGAAATGGCCCTGCGAAGCCTTAGCAACCAGCCACCGTTTACGCGGTGAGCAAGGTGCTACATCCATCCCGGTAATACCGGGAAAGATAAGCCCAGTACTAAGTTTACTTTAAGGTTTTGTACAATAAAGAGAAACTCACCTGGCTATCAGGTGAGTTTTTTTGTTTTATGGCAATCCATAAACCGGATAAACCGGCTTCCCGTAAACTGGCACCCATAAATGGCACCACCTGTCTTGCTCACCTTTCCTGATAAGCATTAATAAGTATTAAAAGCATTAGCTACGTTCTGTGCTACCGGACAGCGTACGGCCTTTGCCCGGCACCACACCGGCGCCACCGGCACTACAATAGCATGCTATGGAACAGCATAAGGCCTTTGCCTGATCCATCGCATTACTATCAAGGCACCAACGCTCAACGCCACAGTCGCTTTTGCTATAGCTCAGCGTATAGCCATTGCTGGCCATCGCGTTGGTCCCTTACGGTCTTCACCTGATCCGTGTCGCTGTCAGGACACAAATATGAGCTCTTCGCGTTGCTGTCAAGGCCCAAACGCCCGTCACCACAGTAGCACACCGCCTAATCAACGTACCCTCCCGCAACCGGGCGGTAACCGGTTGCGGTCCCCTTTTTGCGTTCCTTTTTGGGGAAGCAAAAAGGAACAAAAAACAATTAAAACAAAAAGAATATGAGCACAATCACACAACTAATCCACTCCATCCCCGTAGACGAACTAACCGGCGCTATCGCCGTACCAATCTACCAAACCTCCACCTTCGTGCAGGAGGCACCCGGCGTGAACAAAGGCTTTGATTATGCCCGAACCAATAATCCTACCCGCCAAACACTGGAAAACATTGTAGCACAGCTGGAAGGCGGGGAAACCGGCATAGCCTTTTCCAGCGGCCTGGCCGCCATTGACGCTATCTTAAAGCTGCTACAGGCAGGCGATGAGATCGTAGCGGTAGACGATATTTACGGCGGCGCTTTCCGTTTATTCAGCAAGGTGTATGAGAAGTTTGGTATTAAAGTGCATTATGTAGATACTGCTGATCTGCAGGCCGTAGTAAATGCCATTACGCCCGCCACCCGCTTAATATGGCTGGAAACGCCCACCAATCCCACGTTAAAGATCTCCGACATCAGCGCCATAGCCGCCATCGCAAAAGCGCATCAGTGCTGGTTATGTGTGGATAATACCTTTGCCTCACCGGTATTGCAGCAACCGCTGTTACAGGGTGCAGATATAGTTGTGCACAGCGCCACCAAATATTTAGGCGGCCATAGCGACCTGATTGCCGGCGTGGTAGTAACGCGCAATAAAACCCTGGGTGCAGAAATTAAGTTCTACCAGAATGCCTGTGGGGCAATTCTTTCACCGTTCGACAGCTTCCTGCTGATACGTGGTATTGAAACCCTGCACCTGCGCGTAAAGCAGCATTGCGCCAATGCCCTGGCCATAGCGCAGTACCTGGAGCAGCACCCCGCGGTAGATAAAGTATTTTACCCCGGCCTTTCATCCCACCCCGGCCATGCGCTGGCAAAAAAACAGCAGAAAGGTTTTGGCGGCATTGTATCCTTTACGTTAAAAGAAGATACGGATGAAGCAGCACAGGCCTTTGTAACCAGCACTCATTACTTTAAGCTGGCCGAAAGCCTGGGTGGTATTAAAAGCCTGTTATGCCATCCCGCCAGCATGACGCATAAATCCATCCCGGACGAAAAACGCCGCGCCGCCGGTGTAGCCGATAGCCTGATCCGCCTGTCCGTAGGCCTGGAAGAATCAGACGACCTTATCACCGACCTTGCGCAGGCTTTTAAAAGCGCAGAGAAAAAGCTACCTTCGGTGTTATCAACAAGTAACATCTTATGAACCTACGCCGCTATTTAGTATTGATACTCCTGTTAGTTATTGTATACCATGTGAATGCGCAGCAGGCGCCTGCTGCCGCCACCCGTAGTACAGTACTGAAGAACATTACATTAATAGACGGTACCGGCGCTGCACCTAAAAAGAAGGTAAGCCTGGTGCTCGAAGGCGATCGTATAACAAAGATCTTGGCCGCCGGCGTCCCGGCCCCGGCCAGTGCGCGGGTAATAGATGGAACCGGTAAAACGGTGATGCCTGCTATGGTGAACGGGCATGGGCACCTGGGCCTGCTTAAAGGCAACAAGGCAGGGCCGGAGAATTATTCACAGAGCAATATTATCCGCCAGCTGAAGAAATATGAATCCTTTGGTATTAGCCAGGTATTAAGCCTGGGTACGGACAGGGAGATTATTTTCCCGCTGCGCAATGCCTCACAGCATGGACAGCTGCCTGGTGCTACTTTTTATACCGCAGGCTATGGATTAGCCGCTAAAGATGGTACCCCGCCTGCCGCTTTTGCAGACAAGGCTTTTCGCCCGCAAACGCCGGAAGAAGCAGTAAAAGCCATTCAGCAGCTGGCCACTCTGAAAGTAGATTTTGTGAAGATGTGGGTAGATGGGGACAGCACCCAGCCCAGGCTGCAGCCCGCTGTATATGAAGCTGCCATTGCAGAAGCGCATAAGCAGGGTTTACGTGTAGCCGCACACGTATATTACCTGGAAGATGCCCGCCGCCTGGTAGCTGCCGGTGTGGACGTGCTGGCACACAGCATCCGCGATAAGGAAGTAGACGCAGCTATCATCAACGACATTAAGGCCAAAGGCACTTATTACATACCCACCCTGTGCATTGATGATTTTAACTTCGCGTATGCCGATCAACCCGAATGGCTAAACGATTCTTTGTTTAAAGCCTCCCTGGAACCCGGCGTGTGGGAAATGCTGATTAGCGCCGATTATAAAAAACAGCAGCAGGATGATCCCAACCGGCAAAAGAAAATAAATGCCTTTCATACTGCGCAGCGTAACCTGCACAAGCTGGACAGCGCAGGAGTAAAGATCGTAATGGGCACCGACTCCGGCGCACAACCCGTACGCGCCCAGGGTTTCTCCGAACACCTGGAGCTGCAGCTGATGACAGAAGCCGGAATGAACCCTTTGAAAGTGCTTACCGCCGCCACCCGCAATGGTGCGCAAATGCTGCACATTGACGGCGACTACGGTACCCTGCAGCCCGGCAAAAAGGCCGACTTCATTGTACTCAGCGCAGATCCATCGCAGGACATCCGCAATACCCGTAAAATAGTGGAAGTATGGAGGGGAGGGAAGAAGATTTTACGCTAAACGCTTAATGCCTAACGCTGAACGCTCAATGCAATGTAGCGGGTCAAACAACCGCTTCGATAGCTTTCTGCTTTCCGCTTTCTGCTTTCCGCTTCACAAAACGCGTCACCATCATAGCCGCCACTGTATCGCCGGTAGCATTCAGCAAAGTGGCCATCGGGTCTACCAGCGTGCCTATGATCATGGCCGGGGGTAAGGCTTCCGGCGGAAATCCGTACACAGATACCATTAACAGCTCGCCAATATATGCGCCGTTAGGTACGCCGCCTTCTACCATGCTTACTATAACGGTAATGCCTAATGCTAAAAGTATAGTATCTGCCCCGCTCAGCGAGCGGCCGAACATGGCGAACACCACTGCTATTTTCACGATGGAGGAAACGCTGGACCCGTCCTTATGCAGCGTACCGCCCAATGGTATCACAATATTGCTGATATGATCCGGCACTCCCATTTTTTTAGCGGCATCCAGGTTAGCCGGAATAGTGGCTATGCTGCTGCAGGTACCCACTGCTGTAAGGGAAGGCACCACGTTATTTTTCCAGTATCTTTTAATACCCGCTATACCGCCTGCAATAAACGCATATACGCTGAACAGCACCACAAAATAGAACAGGCAAAAACCGTAATACAGCGCCATGGACCGCGCATATAATCCAAACAGCTGCGGGCCCAGGATACCCACCTGGTAGGCAAAATAAGCGCCCAACCCAATGGGTCCCAGCTTCATGATAAGAATAATAAGGCTTTTCATAACCTCGTTGCCGCTGTTCAGGAAACGGCGGAAAGGTTCGCCTGCATCGCCGGCCCTTAACACGGCAAAACCTATCATTACAGAAAATATGATCAGCGGCAGCATGCTTTTGCGTGATAGCAGCTCAAAGAATTCGTTGGTGGTGAGCAGGGCTGTGATCTGCTCCCCTAAGCTTAACGCCTGTATGTTTTCCGTAACACCCGGTTGTGCGCTTACCTGCTGGTGAATAGGGAACAGCCAGATGGCCACAATGGTCAGGAAAGCCGCTACCAGCACCGTACCCACAAACACCATTACCATCACGGACATTACGCGGCCCAGTTTCTGGGTACGGTCCACATTGGCAATGGCCGATGCAATGGCAAAGAACACCAGCGGTATCACCGCCGTGAATAACAGGTTCAGGAAAATATCGCCAATGGGCTTCAGCACCGTTACACGCGGCCCCAGCACTAATCCCAGTACACTGCCGGCAATAATACCCGCCAGTAGCCATATAATATTGCCGTAGTTTTTGAGAAAAGCGCCCATTAATTTTAGATTTACGATTTTAGATTTTAGATTTATAACCGGGATACGCATTCGCCACGATCCAAATCTAAACTGTAAAATCGTAAATCCGAAATCATATGATTCCACAATCTGATCGCAGAAGTTTCTTGAAAAAAGCCGCTTTAGGTAGTGTAATGGCCATGAGCCTACAGGAAATTGTTACATCCGCAATGGCTGCGGAACGCCGTAACGCACCTGCTGCCGCTAAAATTGAGCTGAAGAAAAATGCCGTGATTCTTTTCCAGGGCGATTCTATTACGGATGTAGGCCGCAAACGCGATAGCATGAATGCAAATGATGCCGGCGCTTTGGGCCACGGATACGCTTTCCTGGCAGCCGGCGCTTTACTGGAAAAACATGCGGATAAAACCCTGCAGATCTATAATAAAGGGATCAGCGGTAATAAGGTATACCAGCTGGCAGAACGCTGGGATGCTGATTGCCTGGATCTTAAACCCGATGTGCTGAGCATCCTGATAGGCGTAAATGATTACTGGCATACCCTTACCGGCGGTTATACCGGCACCGTACAGAAATATAGCGATGATTATAAAGCATTGCTTACCCGCACCAGGGAAAAGCTGCCCAATGTGAAGTTCGTGATCGGTGAGCCCTTTGCCGTAAATGGTGTAAAAGCCGTTGACGATAAATGGTTTCCGGCGTTTAATGATTACCGTAAGGCCGCCCGCGAAATAGCCGACAGCTTTGGCGCTGTATTCATACCTTATCAAAGCATCTTTGATAAAGCACAGAAAGTAGCCCCTGGTTCCTACTGGACCGGCGACGGCGTACACCCCAGCGTAGCCGGCGCCAGCTTAATGGCTACTGCATGGAGGGAAGCTGTTAAATAAGCGCAAAGCCGAAAGCATAAAGCAAAAAGCATAAAGGAGAAGGGAGAAAGCCCAATTACCTCAATGCTTTTTGCTTTTTTAATTAGTCATTGCCCCGCGCAATATTTGCAGCTTTCCAACTTTCTGCTTTCTGTTTTCTGTTTCACTTTTCTTTCTTGGCCCGTTCATTTTCCTCGCGTACTACCCAGGGCTTTAAGCTTTCTGCTTTGCGCTTTAAGCTTTTCGTTAACCTGTCCGCTTCCCCGGCGCAATGTTACCCCTTTAAGCTTTATGCTTTCCACTTTCACCTTTTCCTTAACCTGTTCGCTTTCCAGGCGCAATACTTCCCAGCTTTATGCTTTAAGCTTTCCGCTTTCTGCTTTTTTACTTACTTTTGCCCCGTGCATCGTGCTATCAGCATATTACTACTTACCATTTACTTGTGTAACACGACGGAATTGATCGAGCTCGTCAAGATCCCTGTGTTCTTTGCACACTTAAATGAGCACCGGGCCGAAAAACCCGGCACTTCCGTATGGGGCTTTGTAGTAGAGCACTATTTCAGCGGCGATGTAAAGGATAAGGACTGGGAGCGCGATAGGGAGCTGCCCTTCAAATCACATGAGCATGTAACCAATGCCAGCCCGGTACCGCCGCCACCCTCACAACCACAATTAACAATAGCCACACAGCGCCAGGTAGTAGTGGTATATCCCGCTTATATCAATCGCTTTCACCCCCTTATTTACCATCCCGATATTTTCCAGCCTCCGAAGTCCGTATGCTAAAGTGCAGCTATACAAATGTGCAGGTGTAATACACGCTGTACGCATATAGCTATTAGCACATCCCCGTTGTATTTATTATCTTAATTACTGAATTTGCAAACCGCAAATGAGCGCTACGGTATACTCATTTGCGCGGCTGCATATCTGCATATTGCATATCGAACAATCATGCTTAACCATATTATTCATTTTTCGATCCGTCATAAACTGATCGTGGGTATTTGTATGCTGGCCCTCATAGGGTATGGCGTTTATGAAGTAACCCGGCTGCCCATTGATGCGGTGCCGGATATTACAGATAACCAGGTACAGGTAATTACGGTAAGCCCTTCGCTGGGCGCGCCGGATGTGGAACGCCTCATCTCATTTCCCATAGAGCAGGCCACCAGCAATATTCCCGGCCTGAAAAAAATGCGCAGCTTTTCCCGCTTCGGCTTATCCGTAGTAACCATTGTATTTGAGGATGATGTAGATATTTACTGGGTACGCCAGCAGGTAACAGAACGCCTGCAGCACGTACAGGCACAGATCCCGCAGGGCCTGGGTATGCCGGAGCTGGCGCCCGTTACAACCGGCTTGGGAGAGATCTACCAGTACACGGTAAGGGCCAAAAAGGGATATGAGGATAAATATGATCCCATGCAGCTGCGTACCATACAGGACTGGATAGTACGCCGGCAATTGCTGGGTGTAAAAGGTGTGGCGGATGTGAGCAGCTTTGGCGGCTACCTGAAACAATATGAAATAGCAGTAGTGCCGGAAAAGCTCAGCGCGCAGGGCATTACCATCAATGATGTGTTTACCGCCGTAGAAAACAATAACCAGAACACCGGTGGCGCCTATATTGAAAAAGGGCCTATTGCCCTGTACATCCGCAGTGAAGGCCTGGTAGGCAGCCCGGATGATATCAGTAAGATCGTGATCAAACATACCGCCAACGGTACGCCGCTACTGGTAAGGGATGTAGCGGAGGTACGTTTGGGCCATGCCACCCGTTATGGCGCTATGACGTATAATGGCGAGCGTGAGGTAGCCGGCGCTGTAGTAATGATGTTAAAAGGCGCCAACAGTAATGCCGTGATCCGTAACATCAAAGAGCGGGTTAAACAGATCCAGCAAACCTTACCGGAAGGTGTGATCATAGATCCCTTCCTGGACCGCACCAAAATGGTGGAGAACGCCATTGGCACTGTAGAGCGCAACCTGCTGGAAGGCGCGCTGATAGTGGTGTTTGTGCTGGTATTGTTCCTGGGCAATTTACGGGCAGGTTTACTGGTAGCATCGGTTATTCCCTTATCCATGCTCATAGCCGTAATACTCATGAACATCTTTAACGTAAGCGGTAACCTTATGAGCCTGGGTGCGCTGGACTTTGGCCTTATTGTAGATGGCACGCTGATCATAGTAGAAGGCTGTATGTACCGCCTGCATCACTCCGGTAAGGTAAAGCTTACACAAGGGGAAATGGACGGCCTGGTACAGGAAACATCCGGCAGAATGCTGAATGCCGCCGTGTTCGGGGAGCTGATCATCCTCATTGTATACCTGCCGGTATTTGCATTATCCGGCATTGAGGGTAAAATGTTTAAACCCATGGCGCAAACCGTAACCTTTGCATTAATAGGCGCTTTCCTGTTATCATTAACATACGTACCCATGATGAGCGCCCTGTTCCTGAGCAAAAAAATACCTGCTAAGGAAAGCTGGTCAGACAGGATGATGGATAAGCTCAGCGCACGTTACCAGCGCGTATTGGGCAGGGCAATACAATATCCTAAGATGCTGATCGCTGCCGCCATAGGCCTGCTGGTAGTGGCTTTGATAGTATTAAGCAACATGGGGGGCGAGTTTATTCCCCAGCTGGAAGAGGGGGATTTTGCAGTAGAAGCCCGGGTGCTCACCGGCAGTAACCTTAATACTTCTGTGAACGCAGTTTCCCTGGGCAGTAAAATATTACTGGAAAAATTCCCCGAAGTGCAAAAAGTGGTAAGTAAAACCGGCAGCAGTGAGATCCCTACAGATCCTATGCCGCTGGATGCCAGCGATATGATGGTGATCCTGAAAGATAAAAAGGAATGGACCTCTGCCAAAACATTCAATGAGCTGGCAGAGAAAATGGGTAAGGCCCTGGAAGATGTGCCAGGTGTTACTTTCGGCTTCCAGTATCCGGTGCAGATGCGTTTTAATGAGCTGATGACCGGCGCACGCCAGGATGTGGTATGTAAGATCTACGGTGAGGACCTGGATACGCTGGCGCGCTTAGCCGGCAAATTGGGCGGCATCGTGCAAACCATTAATGGTACGCAGGCGCTTTACGTGGAGCAGGCCACCGGCATGCAGCAGATCGTGATCCGCTATAACCGCGATGCCATTGCGCAATATGGCCTTAACATCAGCGATATTAACAAAACCGTGAATGCCGCATTTGCAGGGCAAAGCAGCGGGCTGGTATATGAAGGGGAAAAACGTTTTGACCTGGTGGTGCGTGTAAGCGGTACCCAACGTACAGGTGTAACGGATGTGCAGCAGCTGCTGATACCCACGGCCACCGGCACCCAGGTGCCTTTGAGCCAGGTAGCAGTGGTAAGTATAGAGGAAGGCCCTAACCAGATCCAGCGGGAAGATGCGCAGCGCCGCATTATAGTAGGGTTTAACGTGCGCGGGCGCGATGTGCAGAGCATTGTGGAAGAGTTACAGCAAAAGGTACAGCAGCGCATTACCTTACCACCCGGTTATCATGTTGCCTATGGCGGTGCATTTGAAAACCTGCAGGCGGCCAAACAACGTTTATACGTTGCCGTGCCTGTAGCATTGCTGCTCATATTATTTATGCTGTACCTGGCCTTTCACTCATTTAAGCAAGGACTGCTCATTTACTCCGCCATCCCCTTATCCGCCATTGGCGGTATACTGGCGCTGGCTATACGGGGCATGCCTTTCAGCATTTCTGCAGGTGTTGGTTTTATTGCATTATTTGGTGTAGCCGTGTTAAATGGTATTGTATTAATAGCAGAGTTCAACCGCTTAAAAGCAACCGGTATTACAGATGTAAAACAGCTGATCTTACAGGGTACTAAAATGCGTTTGCGGCCGGTATTAATGACGGCCTCCGTGGCCTCCCTGGGCTTTTTGCCCATGGCATTAAGCAATGGCGCCGGTGCAGAAGTACAGCGGCCTTTGGCCACCGTGGTAATAGGCGGTTTGCTGGTAGCCACCTTCCTTACGCTGTTTGTGCTGCCGGCTTTATACCTGTTGTTTGAAAAAGGTACGCATCCGCGTCCGCCCAAAGCAGCGGCGGTACTACTGCCCTTACTACTGTTGTGCATACCGGCTGCACGGGCGCAAACACCCATCTCTTTGCAGGCAGCCATTGATACCGCTGTGAAGAACAACCGCAGCCTGCGGACCGATAAGCTGCAGGCAGACTATCTGCAAAAGCTGAAAGGCAGCGGCTGGGATGTAGCGCAAACCATGCTCACCGGCGACTACGGGCAAATTAACAGCGCCTACAACGATACAAAGTTCACCATTTCTCAGAGCATGAAGTTCCCCACCATTTACACCAGGCAAAAAGCCCTGCTGGATGCAGAATGGAAGGGTGGGGTGCTGAACGCCGCAGTAAAGGAAAAAGAGCTGCGGCAACAGGTGACTACAGTATACTATAATATGTTGTACCTGCGGCAAAAACAGCAGCTGTTGCGGTATATAGATAGCCTGTATGCAGCCTTCCTGGATAAGGCCACCCTGCGCCTGAAGCTGGGGGAAAGTAATATAGTGGAAAAAGCTACGGCTACGGCTCAACGCGGACAGGCAGGCCAGCAGCTCAACCAGGTATCGCAGGATTACAGCATCCTGCAATCCAGGCTAAAGCTGCTGCTGAACACTGCTGCAGATGTGGAACCGGAACAGGCTCCCTTAAAAATGAAATTGCCCGTTATTACAGATACTACCGGCCTGTTACAACACCCTTACCTGCAGCTGCTGGCGCAGCAGCAACAGATCAGCGCTATGCAATACGGCGTGGAAAAAGCCAGGCTGCTGCCGGATCTTTTAGTGGCATATAACAATACCAGCATTAAAGGCACAGGGGCAGATGATAAGTATTATTCTGCGGGCACACGCTTTCAGTCTGTACAGGTAGGCATAGGCATCCCTATTTTCTTTGGTGCGCAAAAAGCCAGGATCAGCGCACAAAAGATCAATCAAACACTGGCAGAGAATAATTACCAGGCCGGTGTGCAAAACCTGCAGTCGCAGTACGACCAGGCGCTGAAGCAATACCACAAAGCCTTACAGGCCGTATCTTATTTTGAGGATACCGGCCTGCAGAGTGCAGATACCATCATACAGGGCGCCAATGACCAGTTCCTGAACGGGGAGATCAACTACCTGGAATGGGTGCTGCTTACCAACCAGGCAGTAGGCATCCGCAATGAATACATAGATGCGTTGAATAACCTGAACAGCGCTATTGTTAACATCAATGCTTTAATGAACAGATAAAATGAAGAATATACAACGGTATATATGGGTTTTGACATTGCTGCTGGCAGCCTGCGGGCAAAAGAAAGCAGCAGAGGACAAAGCGCCGCAGAAAACAGCCGGTAACCTGGTGCAGTTAACAGATGCGCAGTTTAAGAACGCAGGCATTGTTACCGCCCGGCCGGAAAAACATCACATGGCCGAAGAGCTGCGGGTAAGCGGTAAAATTGATGTGCCGCCGCAGAATATAGTGAGCGTAAGCTTTCCCCTGGGCGGATATTTAAAATCCACCAACCTGCTGCCCGGTATGCATGTGAACAAAGGCGATATTATCGGCGTGCTGGAAGATCAGCAGTTTATTCAGCTGCAGCAGGATTACCTGACCTCGAAAGCCCGCCTGGGTTTCCTGGAAAAGGAATATGCACGCCAGCAGACGCTGAACCAGAGTAAGGCCAGCAGCGATAAGCTGTTCCAGCAAACAGAGGCAGAGTATAAAAGCCAGCAGATCCTGTTACGCGGGCTGGATGAAAAGTTAAAGCTCATAGGGGTGAACGCCGCACGCCTGAATGAAAGCTCCATTTCACGGCAGGTGAATATTTACGCGCCTATTAATGGTTTTGTAACCAAAGTGAATGTGAACATCGGCAAATATGTGAACCCGCCGGATGTGCTGTTCGAGATCGTGAACCCGGACGATATTCACCTGGGCCTTACCGTATTTGAAAAAGACATCAACAAGCTGGCTATAGGCCAGGAGGTGCTGGCCTATACCAATGGCAACCCGGCTAAAAAGTACCGCTGTAAGATCATCCTGGTAGGCCAGGATGTAGAGCCGGACAGGAGCGTGCAGGTGCACTGCCATTTTGAAGACTATGACCGCTCCCTGATACCCGGCACTTTCATGAACGCCACCATAGAAACCACCGCAGATACTGCCTGGGCCTTACCGGAAGAAGCGATTGTACGTTACCAGAACCAGCAATATGTTTTTGTGCAAAAGGATCAGCGCATCTTTGAAATGCAGCCCGTGAAAACGGGCGCGCATGCAGAGGGCCTGGTAGCCATCATTTCAGGGGATGAGAACCTGAGCCGGCAGGCCTTTGTAACCAAAGGCGCCTACTCCCTGTTAATGCAGCTCAAGAACATCAGTGAAGAAGAATAACAACAAACACACCATCATCCGCTAATGGCAGCTTTAAGCTTTTTGCTTTCTGCTTTCCGCTTTTTTACTTTTGTGCCATGAAAGCATTTCTTTTCGACATGAACGGCACCATGATCAACGATATGGGCTATCATTTAGACGCCTGGTATAAGATCCTCACGGAGGACCTGGGAGCCAGCCTGGAACGGGAGGCCGTAAAAAAACAGATGTATGGTAAGAACGATGAGCTGCTGATCCGCATCTTCGGGGAAGGACGTTTTACGGCAGACGAGATGGCGGAGCTTTCCGTAGAAAAGGAAAGGCGTTACCAGCAAACCTATAAGCCGCACCTGGAGCTTATAGCCGGCTTACCGGCATTCCTGGAAAAGGCTTACCAGCAGGGTATTCCCATGGCCATTGGCTCAGCCGCCATTACATTTAACGTGGATTTTGTGCTGGATAACCTGAACCTGCGCCACTACTTTAAAGCAATTGTAAGCGCGGAAAGTGTGCAGATCAGCAAGCCGCACCCGGAAACCTTTTTGCTGGCCGCCAGCCTCATAGGAGTACCGCCTGCGGATTGTATTGTGTTTGAAGATGCGCCTAAGGGAGTAGAAGCCGCTGCCAATGCCGGCATGCGCTGCGTAGTGCTTACCACTATGCACACCCGTGAGGAGTTTGAGGGCTATTCCAACATCATTGCCTTTGCAGATGATTATACCACGCTGGATGTGGATGCGCTGTAACCAGCTTCAGTCCCGGCAAGCCCCTGAACGACGTGCCGGGCCTTATAATCCCTTTCCTGGCTGCGTTCCGCTTACATTTTAACCGCTGCGTATATGATTTTAACCACCTTTTGCTTACCTTTAAAATTAATTGTATAGATGACATTTAATTGTATATCTTGCAAAAGGAAACAAACAGGCAAAAGGCCGGTTTAACCACCCGGAGGCAAAAAACTACCGGTCTGATGGTTTTTTAGCAGTTGTTTATAGAATATGAGCCGGGTGATATATATTAGCATAAACTAAACACCTGGGTGTATGACACGTTATTCCCGGCAAACTAGAATGCTGGTAGCCATAGACTGTATTATTTTTGGATTTGACGGGCAGGACCTGAAATTGTTGGTAATAAAACGTGGGTTTGAGCCGGAGAAGGGCAAATGGAGCCTGATGGGAGGTTTTGTACAGCCGGATGAAGGCTTTGAGGAAGCCGCCGCACGTACCCTGAAAGTGCTTACCGGCCTGGAAGGAGTGTACATGGAGCAGCTGATGGCCTTTGGCAGCCCCACCCGCGACATGATGGAGCGCACCATTTCTGTAGCTTATTTTGCGCTGATAGACATTAACACCTACAAGCAGCAGCTAAGCGAGGAATACCGCGCAGAATGGATCTCCCTGAAGAAATTGCCGAAGCTGATCTTTGATCATGTGGAAATGGTAGCGCAGGCCCAGGCAAGATTAAGGTACAAGGCAGCCATTCATCCCATTCTGTTTGAGCTGTTACCCCAGAAGTTTACGATCCCACAATTACAGATCTTGTATGAGGCAGTATATGATACCGTGTTCGACAAGCGTAATTTTAGCAGGAAGGTATTGTCTACCGGCTTGCTGGTAAAACAGAAAGACAAGGAAAGAGCCAGTTCCAAAAGAGGTGCGTTCTATTATAAGCTGGACAAAAGAAAGTACAGCGCCAAGTTCCACGCGTTCCTCAACTTTGTGGCCGATCCTGGCAATTTGAAATAATGGATGGAGTACCCGTATAACCGGGCGTTATGAAAACGGTATCACCAGTTATTTATGGCTAATTGCCACGTCGTCAGCAATCGTTAAGCGTTACGCTTTCAGCGTTCGGCATTCAGCGTTCTTAATTTTTTTGTTCTTTTTAATAAATGTCACTACGACAATAAAAGCACAGTTTAATCTGTTGTTATGAAAAATGATGTTTTTGTAATAGGGGTGGATTTTGGAACCGATTCTGTACGCGCACTGGTGGTAAATGCCCGCACAGGGCAGGAGGCAGGTAGCGCAGTACATTATTATCCCCGCTGGAAACAGGGCCTGTATTGCGATGCAGCCCTGCAGCAATACCGGCAGCACCCGCTGGATTACCTGGAAGGCCTGGAACAGAGCATTAAGGCTGCCTTACAGCAATGCCCTGCCGGTACTGCACAGCAGGTAAAAGGTATTTCTGTAGATACTACCGGTTCTACCCCCGTAGCCGTAGATGCGCAGGGCACCCCCCTGGCATTATTACCCGGCTTTGAGGAGAATCCCAATGCCATGTTTGTATTATGGAAAGATCATACCGCCAATGAGGAAGCTGCCCTTATAAACGAAGTAGCCCACGCTAACGGAACGGATTATACGAAATACTGCGGTGGTATTTATAGTAGCGAATGGTTCTGGGCCAAGATCCTGCATGTGGTAAGAACAGATGCAGCCGTGCGCGAAAAAGCCGTTTCCTGGGTAGAGCATTGCGACTGGATCCCCGCAGTGCTTACCGGCAATAACCAGGTAGCTACCCTACTGCGCGGCCGCTGTGCCGCCGGCCACAAAGCC
This sequence comes from Chitinophaga rupis, assembly GCF_900109685.1. Classification (GTDB taxonomy): domain Bacteria; phylum Bacteroidota; class Bacteroidia; order Chitinophagales; family Chitinophagaceae; genus Chitinophaga; species Chitinophaga rupis. The sequence continues at coordinate 220,502 of NZ_FOBB01000009.1, forward strand.
ATGTGGCATGCAGCCTGGGAAGGTTTACCGCCCGGTAGCTTTCTGCAAAAGCTGGACCCGCTGTTAGGCAAGTACGATAAAATGTTTACAGATACCGTGGTGGCTACAGTACCCGCTGGTACCATCAGCGCTGAATGGGCCGCCCGCCTGGGTATTCCGGCAGATACGGTGATAGGCACCGGCGCCTTTGATGCGCACATGGGAGCAGTAGGCGCAGGCATACAGCCCTACGCATTATGCCGCGTAATTGGCACCAGCACCTGCGATATATTAATGGCGCCTTTGGAAGAAGCCGGCCACCTGTTTGTGAAAGGTATTTGCGGGCAGGTAGATGGTTCCGTGGTGCCCGGCATGTTAGGGCTGGAAGCCGGCCAATCGGCCTACGGCGATGTATATGCCTGGCTGCGCCGCTTCATCATGCAGCCCTTATATGCTATTATGAAGGAAGAGGAGGAACAGCTGGCAATGGCAGAAAGCAAGCTGTTGGCTTATTTGGCAGAACAGGCAGAACAGCTGCCTTTAACGCCAAATGATCCGCTGGCGCTGGACTGGTTCAATGGCCGCCGTACGCCGGATGCCAACCATACCGTAACCAGCGCCGTAGTAGGCCTGCACCTGGGTATAGATGCGGTGCAAATGTTCCGCGCCCTGGTAGAGGCTACAGCCTTTGGCGCCCGCAGCATTGTAGAACGTTTCGTAAAGGAAGGCGTACCCATTCACGAAGTGCTGGCCCTGGGCGGTGTATCCAAAAAGTCGGGATATGCCATGCAGGTACTGGCCGATGTGCTGGACCGCCCCATTAAAATAGTACGCAGCGAGCATGCCTGTGCATTAGGCGCCGCCATGTTTGCCGCTGTTTGCGCCGGCATTTACCCAAATGTAACTGCTGCACAGGAAGCTATGTCATCAGGCTTTGAACATACCTGGCACCCACAGCCGGAAAAAGTAAAGTATTACGCTAACCGGTACACGAAGTTCCTGGAGCTGGGAGCCTTCACCGAAAAATTTTATGCATGAGCAACAATCCGTATAAATCCATTAAGGAACAGGCTTATGAAGCCAATATGGCCCTGCCCCGCTTAGGGCTGGTGCTGTTCACCTTCGGGAATGTGAGCGTAGTGGACCGCGACAAAGGCGTGTTTGCCATTAAGCCCAGCGGTGTGCCCTACGAGCTGTTAAAGCCCAAACAGATCGTGATAGTGGACTTTGATGCTAATGTAGTGGAAGGCAAGCACCGTCCCTCATCCGATACTAAAACACATGCTGTGTTGTACAAACACTGGGAAAAAATAGGCGGTATTGTGCACACGCACTCCACCTACGCTACAGCCTGGGCACAGGCACAGCGCGACATTCCCATCTTTGGCACCACGCATGCCGATCACCTGACCGTGGATGTTCCCTGCGCACCACCTATGGATGATGACATGATCAAAGGAAACTATGAATACGAAACCGGCTTCCAGATCATGAACTGCTTTAAGGATAAAAAACTATCCTATGAAGAGGTGGAAATGATCCTGGTAGGCAATCATGCCCCCTTTACCTGGGGTAAGGATGCAGATAAAGCCGTGTATAACGCTGCCGTACTGGAAGAGGTGGCCCGCATGGCCCTGTTAACGGAACAGGCCAATCCACAGGCCCCGCGCTTAAAGGATACGCTGATCCGTAAGCACTTTGAGCGTAAGCACGGACCAGACGCATACTACGGGCAGGAGTAAGGAATTATAAATGATCCGCTGCATTCGCGTTCAGCATTAAGCATTCAGCGTTAAGCCTAATTCGTAATTACAAAAAGCTTCATTCATGATAAACTTAAAGAATTTCGAGGTTTGGTTCATTACCGGCAGCCAGCACCTGTATGGAGAAGAAACATTAAAACAGGTAGCAGAACATGCGCAAACTATTGCCAAGTCACTGGATGGCGCGGCCAGCATTCCCGTTCGGATTGTATTTAAGCCCGTGGTTAAAACCCCGGATGAAATATACCGCGTGTGCCAGGAAGCCAATACCACGGCTAACTGCATAGGCATCATTGCATGGATGCATACTTTCTCGCCTGCAAAAATGTGGATAGGCGGCCTCAAAGTATTACAACGTCCCTTGCTGCACCTGCATACCCAGTTTAACCGCGATATTCCCTGGGGACAAATAGATATGGACTTCATGAACCTGAACCAGTCGGCCCATGGTGACCGCGAGTTTGGTTTTATGATGTCGCGCATGCGCATGAACCGCAAAGTGGTAGTAGGCCACTGGCAGGAGAGCAGTGTGCAGGAAGAAATAGGCACCTGGCTGCGCGCTGCCGCCGGCTGGTACGACTGGCAGGGCGCCCGTTTTGCCCGTATTGGCGATAACATGCGCCAGGTAGCTGTTACTGAAGGTGATAAGGTAGAAGCTGAGCTGCAGTTCGGTTACTCCGTAAATGGTTATGGAGTAGGGGATGTAGTAGCCAAAGTAAAAGCGGTAAGCGATGCGGAAATAGCCCGCTTAACGGCTGAATACGAACAAAGCTATCAGGTGGCAGCTTCGCTGCGCAAAGGTGGCGATCAGCATGCTTCCTTACAAACTGCTGCAAGGATAGAATTAGGCTTGCGTGCTTTCCTGGAAGAAGGTAACTTTAAAGGGTTTACTGATACCTTTGAGGACCTGCATGGCCTTGACCAGCTGCCCGGTATAGCCGTGCAGCGCCTGATGGCGGATGGTTACGGCTTTGGCGGGGAAGGCGACTGGAAAACATCGGCCCTGGTGCGCGCCATGAAAGTAATGGGCAGCGGCCTGCCGGGCGGTACCTCTTTTATGGAGGATTATACATACCACTTTGACCCGGATAACCGTTTAGTATTAGGCGCGCACATGCTGGAAATATGTGCCTCCATTGCTAACGGCAAACCTTCCTGCGAAGTGCATCCCTTAGGTATTGGCGGAAAGGCTGACCCCGTGAGACTTGTATTTAATGTAGCTGAAGGCCCTGCCATTAATGCCTCCGTAATTGATATGGGTAACCGCTTCCGCCTGCTGGTGAATGAAGTGGAAGCCGTAAAACCGCAGCACGAGCTGCCCAAGCTGCCCGTAGCACGTGTGCTGTGGAAGCCCCTGCCGGATATGAGCACCGCCTGCGCAGCCTGGATCCAGGCCGGCGGCGCACACCATACCTGCTACAGCCAGCACTTAACCGCTGCGCATATGCAGGACTTCGCAGACATGGCCGGTATTGAATATGTGCGTATCGACAAAGAAACAAAACTGTACCAGTTCAGGAATGAGCTGCGTTGGAACGAAGTATTTTATCAGATCAATAAACGATAAACATAAAATTAGTTGCTGATTAACCATCAGCCATTGATGACGTGGAATAACAAAAGGCCGGATTCTTCCGGCCTTTTTTTTATGGGGTAGATATGGCAATTGTAGCAAAAGCCGGAAGAATCCGGCCTTTGTACATTTAAAAAACACTAAACAAATAGAACCGCTGTTATTGTTTGCCGGTAGTGCGGTCCAGCTCAATCCTGGCAGAGAGGTAATCATATACCGCCTCCAGGTAGTTCAGCTGGGCCGTTGTTAAGGCCAGTTCCGCATCCGTTAATTCCAGTCTTGTTGTTACGCCTTTCTGATAGCGGTATTGCACAATTGTATAGCTCTCACTCGCAGTGGTTTGTACCTGTTGCTGCGTTTGCATTCTTTCAGAAGTTTCCTGTAAGTTGGCTATCACCTGCCGCACTTCTGTTTTCAGCTGCTCATAAGCATCCGTGATCTCAATACCCGATTGCTCATAGGACAGCTTGGCCTGCCTGATCTTAGCCAGGTTGCTGCTGCCGCTGAATAAGGGTACAGATACCTGTGCACCTGCAAAAGATGCTGCCGGCCAGGAGGCATTGGTGAAATCAAACTTACGCGCCTGTGTTTGCAGCTGGTACTGGCCTACCAAAGACACTACAGGTAGCCGTCTTGCTTTGGCCAGGGCAATACCCTGCTCACTGATCTGGCGGTTAATGTTCAGCTGCTGCAGGTCCGGGCGGTTGGCTTTTGCTTCCTCGTACACCGCGGTTTCCTGCGGTATCACAATAACTTCCGGATGCCGCAGCAGGGAATCCGTAAGGTTCACTTCCTGCAGGGAGTCAATGCCTATGAGCGTGGTAAGCTGCAGCTTGCCTACTTCAATGGCTTTGTTCAGCCGCAGAATATCAGGCTCCAGGTTTTTAACGCTGGTGTATGCACGCAGCGTGTCTACCCGCAAAGCCCGGCCCTGCGCCAGTAAGGAGCTGGCATCCTGCAGGGCTTTTTTATTACGCTGCAGGCTTTCATACTGCAGCTTTAACCGTTGGTTCAGCACCAGTATGCCCAGGTAAGTGCGCTTTACAGCAGCGCTTATATCTATTTCTTTAGCGGCATAGCTGCTGCGGCTGGCTTTTTCCTGCAGCTGCGCTTCGCGCTGGGAGGGCCTTGCAGCCGGATTGTATACCGGGTAGGAGGCAGAGAGCGCAGCAGAGAACTGATCGCGCCCGCCAAAACGGCTGTAGGGAACTTTATCCTTATCATTCGTTTCCCCTAAGCCAAAGAACACCGGCAGGTCAAAATAATGTGCGTACTGCGCACCTATGCCGGCAGAGGGCAGGGACAGGCTGCGCGCCACTTTCCGCTGTTCCTGCGCCACGCTGATGTCAATGTTGGCCGCCTTTAGCTGGCGGTTATTCTTAATGGCCATAGACACTGCATCCTGCAACGATAAGGAGATCGTTTGTGCGTGCACGGTAGCACTGTACAGGAATAGTCCGGCCGATAATAAAATACTATATGGAAAAAATGTTCTACTTGTCATAATGCATCGTTTGTATGTACAGCAACAGGGTGGCCGCCAGCATGCGCTAACCCGGCAGCCCCGTTAACATCCCGTAACGCTGGTTTAGCGGGCCGGGAGAAATATGAATAAACAGAGGGGATCACATACAGGGTAAGCACACCGGCGAAGATCAATCCACCCACTACCACAATACCCAGTGAGGTACGGCTGCCGGAGGAGTTACCCAGCGACAGCGCAATGGGCAATGCGCCAAAGATCATGGCCAGCGTGGTCATTAAAATGGGGCGGAACCTGGATACCGCGGCATTCAGCACCGCCTCTCTTACCGTTTGCCCGGCCTGTTTGTTATGGTTGGCAAACTCCACGATCAGGATCCCGTTCTTCGTGATCAAACCTATGAGCATAATGATACCGATCTCACTGAAGATGTTGATAGACTGCCCGGTGAGCCACAGGCTCAGTAATGCGCCGGTTACAGCCATCGGCACCGTTAACAGGATGATGAACGGATCTATCAAACTTTCAAACTGTGCGGCCAGCACCAGGTAAATAAGGATGATGGCAAAGATGAAGGCAAAGAACAGGCTGGAGCTGCTTTCCGCATAATCGCGGCTTTGGCCTGCCAGGTCGGTAGAGAAACCTTTGGGCAATACCCTTGCGGTAATACCATCCAGCTCCTTGATGGCCTGTCCTAAACTAACGCCGGGCGGCGGGGTAGCGGAAATCGTTACCGCATATGACTGGTTGTAACGGTAAATAGCGGGAGGGCTGATGCCTTCTTTCAAAGACACCAGGTTATCCAGCGATACCATGTCGTTGTTAGCAGCTTTTACAAACAGGGAGCGCAGGTTCTCCGGTGTGGACCTTTCTTTACGGTCCAGCTGCCCGATCACTTCATACTGCCGGTCGTTATAAATAAAATATCCATAACGGCGGCCACTCAGCGCCAGCTGCAGCGTACGGCCAATTTCCTGGGTAGAGATGCCTAACTGGGCAGCCCGTTGCCGGTCAATGGAAATACTGATCTCCGGGCGGTTCACTTTAAAGTCAGGATCCTGGAAGCTGAGCTTTTTGCTTTGATATACTTCGCCCATCAGCTTGGGCATAATGTTCACCAGCTGCTGCAGGTCCGGCGCTTTAATAACATACTGCACCGGCTGTGTTGTAGCAAAACCGCCGATGGTAGGGATCTGTATGGGAATACATAATACATTGCGGAAACGCCCCACAGCGCCCATCAGCTTCTGGTACACCTGCGCCTGCGACAGGCCGCTTTTACGGTCTTTCGGATCTTCCAGGAATATCCACTGGAAGCCTCCGTTCACAGGTTGTGCCAGGGTGCCTATACTGGCTGCAATACCGGCATAGGTGCGGCTGTTGTTCAGGTCGGGGATAGAATCCGCTACGTAGTTACTGATCTCTTTCATAGTAGCTTCCATACTTTCATAGGAAGTACCTTCCGGTGCAATCACTGCCAGGCCTATCATAGAGCGGTCTTCCAGTGGCGCCAGCTCTGAAGGCAGCTTGGGTGCCAGCACATAAGCAATGGCAAATGACAGCAGCAGCAATCCAAAACCTGCCCAGCGATAACGGAAAAAGAAGCGCAGTGAACGTTCGTACCCGTTGTTCAATCCTACGAACCAGGGTTCTGTTTTGCGGTATAGCCAGCCATGCGTGGCGCCGGCCTTCAGTAAGTAAGCGCTCATCATAGGCGATAAGGTTAACGCCACAAATGCCGACACTAACACGGAACCTGCTACCACTATTGCAAACTCTTTGAACAAACGGCCGGTGATACCACCTAAGAATAAGATGGGCAGGAACACGGCCGCCAGCGTGATGGTAGTGGAGATCACCGCAAAATATATTTCATTGGAACCCGTGCGTGCGGCCTGCATCGGGTGCATGCCCTGTTCTACCTTACTGTAAATATTCTCCAGCACCACAATGGCATCATCCACCACCAGGCCAATGGCCAGCACCAATCCTAACAGGGTTAATACGTTGATGGAGAAGTTACCCACGTACATAATAAAGAACGCGGAGATGATGGATACCGGGATAGCTACAATGGGAATAATGGTGCTGCGCCAGTCGCGCAGGAAAATGAAAATGATCAGCGTTACCAGCCCAAAGGCTATCATCAGTGTTTCCTCTACTTCTGATAAGGAGTTACGCACCGGTACCGTAAAATCTTTACCTAAAGAGATCTGGTATTCTTTTGGCGCTGATTTTACAATCTCTTCAAAACGTTTTTTAAACTCATCCACAATAGCCAGGGAGTTGGCGCCACGCTGCGGCTGTACACCGGTACCTACTCCATACAGCGCTGTTTTGCCTTCCACTTCTATCATCGCCGTGCGTTCATTCTGTGATGACATTACTGCTGTACCCACATCCTGGAACCTTACGATGGCGCCATCCTTCTGGCTAACGATCATGTTATTGAAATCCGCTTCCGTCACTAATCTTCCCTGAGTGCGTAGCGTTACTTCCGTGTTTTGTCCCTCAATACGGCCGCTTGGTAAGTCAACGTTCTCACGCTGCAGCGCCGTTTGTATATCCGTAGGCGTTAGTCCGTATGCAGCCAGCTTCACAGGGTCCATACGTAAGCGCATGGAGCGTTTGCGGCCTGCATAGGAATCTACCAGGCGTACCCCGGGAATGGACTGTAAACGTTCTTTAATGTTAATGTTTACAAAGTCTGTAATGTCCTCCAGGCTTTTGGTAGCGCTTTTTACGGTCAGGAACACCAGGAACTCCGGTGGTCCGGATTTTTCCACTACAGTGGGCTCTATGTCCGTAGGCAGCTGCTGCCTTGATTTGGAAACCTTATCCCGCACATCATTGGCGGCTGCTTCCAGGTCGGCGCTCAGGTTAAATTCTACGGTAATAATGCTCACCTGTTCGCGTGATACGGACGACATAGCGCGGATCCCGTTGGCTTCCGCAATAGCCTCTTCCAGCGGTTTGGTTACCTGCGAGGCAATAATATCCGCGCTGGCGCCGGGGTACACAGTGGTAACTGTTACGATGGGAGAATCTGTTACCGGGTATTCCCGTGTGCCCAGGAAACTATAACCTACTATACCAAAAAGTATAAGCAGTACTGACATCACCCCGGCCAATACGGGCCTGGAGATGCTCATTTGTGAAATAGCACTCATAAAAAAAGAAGTTGTTAGAAATAAATGAGAGAGGGTGAAGGATGAAAGGCGAAGTATGTTTGATGCTACTGTAATATTGTTTCGCCTTTCAACACTTCACTTTATTTAACCGTAACCAGGTCCACGGCTGCACCGGGCGTAAGGCGCAGCAGGTTGCTGGTGATCACGGTATCGCCGGCGGCTAATCCTTTTAAGATCTGTACATCGTAAGCGCCGCGTTGTCCTATCTGTACTTCGGTGAATTGAACGGTTTTATTTTTAGATACATATACTGCGTATCCCTGTGAAGATGGCATCAGCGCCTGGCTGGGGATCTTCAGTGCATTGTCTGCAGTATGCAGGGACAGTGTTAAACGTGCGCTTTGCCCGGGAACCAGCGTGTGCTGCGCATTGGGAGCAATAGCTCTTATCAGCAGCGTGCGGGTTTGCGCATCCAGGCTGGATTCTTTTGCGATCACGGTAGCATGGTGCTGCGCGGTATCGGATGCTACGCTAAAAGCCTGCTGCTCATTAATGCTGATCAGGTTTGCATATTTTTCCGGTACCTGGAACTCAACTTTAATACGGCTGTCGTCCACAATGTTCGTGAGCACGGTGTTGGCAGATACCAATGCGCCCTGGTAAGCGCGGATAATACCGATACGGCCGTTAAACGGCGCGCGGATGCGTGTTTTGGCAATGGTAACCTGTAGGGCGCGGATCTCTGCCTGCAGCACTTTCAGGTTAGTGATAGCCTGGTCATAATCCTGCTGCATGGCTGCATCATGCGCTATCAGGTCTTTCAGGCGCGTCTCGTTCAGGATGGCCAGCTTCTCCTGCTGGTGTAGCCTTTCCAGGTCGGCCTGCAGGTCTGCATCATCCAGCTGGAACAGCAGGGCGCCTGCAGAAACTACGTTACCTTCTTTTACATGTACCTGCACAACCTTGCGTTGCAGCTCGCTCACAATGCTTACTTCCTGGTTGGCTACCAGGGAGCCGGTGATCTCCAGCTCATCGCTAAAGTTGCTGGTTCGTACAATATGGCCGTCAGCCGGAATGGCTGTAGATGCTGCGGTGGCGGCGGGTGCGGGCTCTTTTTCACTGGCCCGGGTGGCACAGGCCTGCAGCAACACTGAGATCAGGGAAGAGAGCAGGAACAGGCTGATGCCGGAACGGAATAACAATAACTGATGCTTCATAAAAAAGGGTACTTTGTTATAGACTTATTTAAATGTTTCGATTGGTTAGAACCTGGGAAACCCAAAAAGTTCATCCGGGTTACAAAGATATAGACGTATTGAAATGTTTCGATAGATTAAGTGTAAAAAAAGTGTCAGCTTTTTAAGGTCTGTAAAAATTCTACGTACTGGTCTATCATTGCAGCATTCAAATGGTACTTTACGTAACGGCCTTCTTTTACCGGAATTACCAGCTCTGCATCGGACAGCTGTTTCAGATGGTGGGAGATAGAGGGTTGGGTAAGATCTATAAATTCATACATATCGGAACAGTACAAACAGTCCTGGTTTTTTCTTAACTCCTTTAAGATCAATAGGCGGTTAGGGTCTGCTAGCGCTTTGGCAATCTTCTCCACTTTCTTGGTATCCATACAATAATCTTTATAGCTTATAGCAATTGAAAAGCGAAATTACAGCTTTAAATGAAGTTATCCAGCAATTCAAAGGGTATTCCAGTCGTGGAGCAGTTCTTTTAACAATTTCTTTCCCTCCGGCCATTCCCCTAAGCCGGAGCTGGCGTTAATGTGTCCTTTGGGCCCGGCGTTCACAAAACGGCTGCCCCATGCATCTGCAAACAGGTGCGAACGTTCCGGTGTGGTGTATTCATCATTCGTGCTGGACACTACAATGCTTTTAAAGGGAAGGGGCTGTAAGGGAATGGGAGAGAAGCCTTTGGCTTCCTTTGGGAAAGATGGGCGTTCCGCATCGGCCGGCGCTACCAGCAGGGCGCCCTTTATATGCAGCTTTGTTTGCGCAGCCCAGTGTACCAGCGCTATGCAGGCCAGGCTATGCGCTACAATAACTACCTGCGGGCCTGCGGCAGCTACTGCCTGCTCTATTTGTTTAACCCAGTCTGCACATACCGGCGCATCCCAGTTCTTTTGTTCGATCCGTTGAATGCCAGGCTGCTGTTCCCATAATGTTTGCCAATGTAAAGGACCGGAGCTGCCCAACCCGGGGGCAGTCAGAACGCTTATATCCATAAATACCAGACGGTTTAGAAAGATGGATATACAATGTACGTTAAATGCAGAAAAAAAGAAAGGCCGAAGGAATTCGGCCTTTTTTAATGCTAAAATTCCACGTTATGGCACTCAGGTCCATAAGATCTTTAACGAATAATTTATGTTGCGCATAATAGTTTATGAAGGAAATAGAACAGCGATCACGCTGGAGAAATGTATTGTCTATGTTATGGCTGCTGCTTTGTAAGACAAATGTAGTACTTAACTTATAAATTTCAAATTGCGTTGTATGCCTTTATGCTTAGCTCTTTTTAACGGAGAGTAACGGAATATTTCCCTGAAAGCCTCTTCAGACAAGGCTTCCCAGTCACGTGTGCTGAAGTTAAGTATTTCAGGAATGGGGACAAACTCCACAGTTTTATTTGGTTTTGAAAAGCGGTTCCAGGGGCAAACATCCTGGCAAATATCACAACCGAACATCCAGTCCTGGAAGCGTCCCTGCATTTCATTGGGGATCAGCATATCCTTTAGCTCAATGGTATAATAAGAAATGCAGCGGCTGCCATCTACCACGCCCGGTTTTACCAAAGCCTGTGTGGGACAGGCATCCAGGCAGCGGGTGCAGCTGCCGCAATAGTCGCCAACCGGCGAATCATATTCCAGCGGAAGGTTGGTGATCAGCGTTGCAATAAAAAAGAAAGAGCCGGCCTGCTTATGTATCAGGTTGCCGTTCTTACCTATCCATCCTAAACCGCTGCGCTGCGCCCAGCTGCGTTCCAGCACAGGTGCAGAATCTACGAATCCGCGGCCGCTTACTTCACCTATCTGCTCCTGCATTTGCAATAGCAGGGTGTTTAGCTTTGCTTTAATTACTTCGTGGTAATCTTTACCGTATGCATACTTTGCTACTTTGGGGGCTTGCGGGTGCTGCTGCTCCGCAGGGTAGTAATTTAATAACAGGGTTATTACAGATTGTGCATCATCTACCAGCTTACGGGGATCAATACGTTTATCAAAATAGTTCTCCATATAATGCATGGAGCCATGCATACCCTTGTGCAGCCACTCTTCCAGGCGGCGGGCATCCGCATCCAGCTGCACGGCGCGGGCAATACCGCAATGGTCAAAGCCCAGCGCTACTGCCTGTTGTTTAATAAAACGCGTATTCTTTTCTATAGCCGTTAGCATTGCCCCTGCAAGGTACAAAACATACTGCTAAAACCCGGCAGGCCGGGCGCTGCCCTGTTCGTGTTATAGGGCGAAAGAGGAAAATGGTTATTTTCGCCGCAGTTTTATTTATCCCTATATGCAATTCAAGCGGACAATTATTGCTTTAACCGGTTGTTTGTTTACCTTATCAGCACTCGCACAAGAAAAAAACAAGACCCGGTTCGGAAAGATCACCCCCGAAGATTTCCAGAAAACCCGTTACGAGCTGGATACCGGCGCACATGCGGTAGTGCTGGCAGATATAGGCTCCACTGAGTTTGATACGGAAGGTGATCATTTTACCTTATCGTTCAAACATTTCCGCCGGGTGAAGATCCTGGATAAAACCGGGTACGAAGCTGCCAATGAAGAAATTTACCTGTACGGGAATGGCGATAAGGAACAAAAGCTGACCAGCCTTAAAGCAGCCTGTTATAATCTGGAGAACGGGCAGGTGGTGGAAACTAAAATGGATAGTAAAGATGTATTTACCCAGGAGATAGATAAAGAACAGCGGGTAAAGAAATTTACGCTACCGGCCGTAAAGGAGGGGGCTATTGTTGAGTACTCTTACACCATTATATTTCCTTATGTATTTATTCTGCCACCCTGGGCTTTCCAGGGTGAATACCCGGTACTTTGGAGCGAATATTCCGTAGGTATCCCGGAGATGTACGAGTACGTTTTTATTGCGCAGGGCTATCAGAAGTTTGAAACTAAAACGCGGGAAGATGCGAGGAAAAACTTCTCCATTCACTATGATCCAAAAGCAATATATGGTACAAGCTCCGGGCAAACTGAACGCATAAACGTAAACGCGAACGTGAGCACTTTCCGTTGGGTAGCCAAAGATGTACCGGTGTTAAAAGAGGAAGGTTTTACCACCAGCCTCCTTAACCACATTACCAGAATTGACTTTCAGCTTGCTGCCATAAAATACCCGGATAACCCTGTGCACCAGGTAATGGGTACCTGGCAACAGCTTGCTAAGGAAATAATGAAAAGGGAGGACTATGGCGTTCCCCTGGATAATTACAATGGCTTTCTGGGCGACATAGTAGCACAGCTTACAAGGAGCGCAGCCACTGATGAAGAAAAGGCGCGTAATATTTATGCTTATGTAAGGAATAATTATGCCTGCACAGATTATGATGAGCTGTACATGCAGAAAACATTAAAGAGCGTATTCACCGGCAGGAACGGTAATGTAACGGAAGTGAACCTGCTGCTGGTGGCTATGCTGCGCAAGGCCGGGCTCACGGCTTACCCGGTGATATTAAGCACCCGCAGGAACGGGTATACGAATGCTCAATATCCGCTGATCTCTAAATTTAACTATACCATAGCAGATGTGGAGCTGGCAGATGGGCCTCATTACCTGGATGCGGCCCATGCCCTGGGTTTTGGTAAGCTGCACGCCTCCTGTTATAACGGGCATGCCCGCATACTGGATACCGCTGCCCGGGCCGTGCAGTTTAATACAGATTCCTTACCGGATCAGAAAACCACTTCCATCTTTATGGTAGCAGGTAAAGAAGGCATGAAAGGCACTTTACAGCAATGGCTTAGCTATAATAATTCCTATAACCTGCGCGGGTTGATACATGATAAAGGCAAAGAAGCATACTTTAACTCGCTGGCCAAAGCATATCCAAAACTAAGCGGGGCTGAGATCACGGACCTGGATAGCCTGGATGCGCCGGTGATTATTAAATATGATTTCGCTCTTAACACGGGAGAAGAAGACCTGATATATTTTAATCCCATGCTGGGGGAAGCAATGGAAAGTAATCCCTTTAAATCACAGCAGCGTTTTTATCCGGTTGAAATGCCCGCCAAAGTAGATCATAACTACGTGCTGAATATGGAGATACCAGCTGGTTACGAAGTAGAGGAGCTGCCAAAATCAGCCCTGGTAAAGTTTAATGAGGGTGAAGGGGTGTTCCAGTATGTGATAGAAAAAACAGATAAGGCTATTCAGTTCCGTTCCCGTATAAGGCTTAACAAGACTTATTTTGCGCCGGATGAATATGAATCCCTGCGTAGCTTTTATGATATGATCGTGAAGAAACAGAACGAGCAGATCGTACTGAAAAAGAAAAAGTAGGCAGCGGTTGCGGGTTGAAATTGGGATCAGCGGGCGTTTTGCGACTGCCCCGTTCGTGTGATGGCCTGGAATAGTAAAATAATTACTTTCGCCACAGTTTTATTTATCCCTATATGCAATTTAAGCGAACAGTTAGTGTTCTTACCGTTTGTTTGTTCACCTTAGCATCGGTAGCACAAGAGAAAAACAAGATCCGGTATGGAAAGATCTCCCCGGAAGATTTCCAGAAAACCCGTTACGAGCTGGATACCGGCGCCCATGCCGTGGTGCTGGCAGATGTTGGATCTACAGAATTTGAAGCTTATCAGAGTGATCTGCGCTTAGTGTACACCCGCTACCGGCGGGTGAAGATCCTGGACAAAACCGGTTATGAAGCCGCCAATGAAGAAATTTACCTGTACGTAAGCGGTAATGACGAGGAGAAGGTGAGCAACCTTAAAGCTGTTACCTATAACCTGGAGGACGGGAAGGTAGTAGACACCCGGATGGATAGCAAAGGCGTATTCACTGAGGAGCTGGATAAGAACCACCGCACAAAGAAGTTCACGCTGCCGGCCGTAAAGGAAGGTTCTATTATTGAATACACCTACACAGTAACTTCTCCTTTTATCTTTAACCTGCAGCCCTGGGCATTCCAGGGAGAGTATCCCATTCTTTGGAGTGAATACACGGCTGCTATCCCTGAGTTTTATGAATATGTTTTTATCTCACAGGGGTATCATCCATTAACCGGTAAAAAAGAAGAATCTCAGCGTACTTTCCCTTTCCGGGTGAGCGCCGGCGGCGGGTATGGGGAGCCTGCTACTTCAAGAACAGAGCAGGCAGATGTAAAAGCTAATATAACTATCTACAATTGGGTAGCTAAAGAGGTACCTGCGCTGAAAGAAGAAGCATTTACCACCAGTATTAATAACCATATTACCAAGATCGATTTTCAGCTGGCTGCCATTAAACCACCGGGCGGCATAGTAAAACCGGTATTGGGCACCTGGCCCAAGCTGGTAGAAGACCTGATGAAAGAAAGCTCTTATGGCGGTGGGTTGGATAAGAACAATGGTTACATGAGCGATGTGGTAGACGGCCTTACGCAAGGCGCTGGATCTGATGAAGAAAAAGCGCGTAAGATCTATTCTTATGTAAGGAATAACTTTACCTGTAACGATCACTCCTCGCTGTACATGGATAAATCCATGAAAACAGTGTTCACTACTAAGAACGGGAATGTAACAGATATTAACCTGCTGCTGGTGGCCATGCTGCGCAAAGCAGGACTAAAAGCATACCCGGTGCTGCTGAGCACCCGCAGCCATGGTGTAGTGAATCCCCTGTATCCAATCGTAAGCCGTTTTAATTATACTGTAGTGGAATTACAGCTGGGTGATAACCTTGTTGCTTACCTGGATGCTTCTTACCCGCTGGGTTTCGGTAAGCTGCATGCCTCCTGTTATAACGGCCATGCCCGTATTATGGATGAAGAAGCTACGCCTACTTTTTTTAGCGCAGATTCCCTGCGGGAACAAAAGATCACCAGTGTAATACTGGCGGCAGGAGAGAACGGCGTCCTGAAAGGCACCTTTCAGCAACGGCCTTCTTACTTTGAATCCTATAACCTGCGTGGTTTGATACATGAAAAAGGTAAAGAGGAATGTTTTAAGGATATTGCCAAAACCTATTCAAAGCTGAGCAATACTGCTTTGTTAAATACAGACAGCCTGGATGTGCCCTTAGGCATATCCTATGAGTTTGAGTGGCAGCCCGGTGATGAAGATATGCTGTACCTGAACCCGATGTTTGGCGAAGCTACCAAAACCAATCCCTTTAAATCGGCCACGCGTTTTTACCCGGTGGAAATGCCGGCCACTTTTGATGAAGTGTATACCATGAACCTGGAAATACCGGCCGGTTATGAAGTGGAGGAGCTGCCTAAGCCCGCCATGGTAAAGTTCAATGATGATGAAGGCCTGTTTCAGTATCTGATAGCTAAGAACGATAACTTTATACAGTTCCGTTCCCGCATAAAGCTGGATAAGGCTTTATTTATGCCGGAGGAATACGAAACCCTGCGTGACTTTTTTGATATGATCGTGAAGAAACAGGGCGAACAGATCGTACTGAAAAAGAAAAAATGATCATGCGTACATTATTGTTATCCTTTTCCTGCTGCTGCCTTTTCCTGTTAACCACTGCCATAGCAAAAGCAGGCGACCCGGAATACCCGGCTGCTACTATTCCTGCAGAGCTGAAAGCAGGCGCTCATGCGGTAAAGCGCTGGGAAGAGGTGCAGTTTAAGTTAACCGGTACCGGTGAGGCGCGGCTGATTAATCATTACGTGATCACTGTGCTGGATGAATCCGGGGCAAAATATGCACGCATGGTGGAATGGTATGATAAGCTCAGAACCATCCGCTCCATTCACGGGGTGTTATATGATGCCAGTGGTAAAGCCATTAAAAAACTGAAGCAAAGTGATGTTACAGACGAGGCATATCTGGACGGTTCTTCAATGGTTACAGACGATCGCTTAAAACGTCATTCCTTTTATTACAGCGTATACCCTTACACGGTAGAATATGAAGTAACGGTTGATTATAACTGTACGGCTTTTTTTCCGGACTGGGTACCGCAGGATGCCAGGGACATGGCGGTAGAGCAAAGCCACCTGCTGGTAAGTGTACCGCTGGCATACCAATTACGGTACCGGCAGGTATTATATGAAGGCGCCCCGCAGGTAACTACAGAAAAGGATATACGTACTTATACCTGGGAGGCAAAACAGATCAAGGCAAGGCCTGACGAAATAATGGCCCCGGCCTGGCGCCGGCGTACCACAGCTGTGCTGCTGGCGCCCAGCGGTTTTGAAATGGGCGCCTACAAAGGCAGTATGAACAGCTGGGAAGAATACGGCAGGTTTACGTATGTGCTGAATAAGGACCGGGATGTGCTGCCCGCAGCAGTCAAACAAACGGTGCATCAGCTGGCAGACGGCGTAAGCGATCCTTCAGAGAAGATACGGGTACTGTATCAATACTTACAGCAGCATACCCGTTATGTAGGCATACAGCTGGGTATAGGCGGCTGGCAAACCTTTGATGCGGAATATGTAGCCAATAAAGGTTATGGCGATTGTAAGGCGCTTTCCAACTACATGTGCGCTTTGTTAAAAGAGGCGGGCATTACAGCCTATTGTACACTGGTGCACGCCGGTGAAGGACAAATTGCTTTTGAAAGTGATTTTCCCAGCAATCAGTTTAATCACATGATCGCCTGTGTGCCGCGTGGTAAGGATACTACCTGGCTGGAATGTACAAGTGCCTATTTACCTGCCGGTTATTTAAGCGGTTTTACAGCTGACCGCCCGGTATTGATCATTACAGAGAATGGGGGAAAGCTGATACACACACCGGCATATGGTCCCCTGCAAAACCAGCAGCTGCGGCGGCTGGAAGCGCATATTACACCGGAAGGCAACGTACAGGCAAAGGTGCGTACTATCAGCACCGGTATGCAGCAGGACGATCTGCTGCAAAGGTTGCATGAATCCTCCCGTGAAAAATTAATGGAATGGATCCGTACGGCACTGTCCCTGCCCAGCTATGATGTAAACCGTTATAACTGCCTGGAACAACATGATACATTGCCGGCCATTGAAGAGCAGCTGGATATAACAGCCCGTAACTATGTTGCCATCAGCGGCAAGCGGATGTTCATTGAGCCCAATGTCCTGAATAAAAGTTCTTTACGCATTAATACGGAGGAGCAGCGCCGTTCCGATATTCAGCGGGTATTTGCCTATACGGATGTGGATACGGTGTTGCTTACCATTCCTGGGGGCTACACTGTAGAAGCATTGCCTAAACCCACGCTGTTAAAAAGCCGGTTCGGTACCTATGCATCAGTAGCATTGGTAAAGGATAGCACAATTACGTATATACGTACCGTGCAGGGTAATGCCGGCACTTTCCCGGCCAGCACTTTCCCTGAGCTGGAACAGTATTATGAAGGCATGTATAAGGCGGATAGAGGCAAGATTGTGCTGGTGAAAAAGGAATAGCCGATGGTCCATAGTCCATGGTCCATTGCCTGCTTCGCGGGCGAATTACTTCGTGGTTATGCGGGACAGTCCACGGTCCACAGCCCTGAGCGTGCATGAACTACTTCCTGGTTACACAGCATATAATTATAAAACATCAATACGCAGTAGGCTATGGACTATGGACCATCGACCATGGACTCACTTCTCTCTCACACTCACAGAAATATGCCGGTCGTGTTTTTTTTCTTCATCGGAAGCGGTGGCCGGTGCTTTGGCAAACTGTGAGCCATATCCTTCAGCAGCGGGTACTTGTGCCGCATCTGTATGCAGCTTTAACAGGGCATTACGTACTGCATCTGCACGGGCCTGCGACAGCTTAATGTTGCCCAGGCTATCACCCGAACGGTCCGTATAACCGCCTATTTTGATCTTTGCTTTGGGAAATGCCCGCAGGATATCCGCAATGTTCTGCAGCTGCGGTTTGCTGTCGGGGCTAATGTTGGCGCTGCCGGTAGTAAAATTCAGGTTATCAAAGTCAAACCATACATCCTTACCGGGTTGCTTGCTGTCATCTTTCAGGAAGGCTACCAGCTGATCTTCAATACCTCCTTTATATGCATCCCGCACCGTACCATCCGGCAGGCTTACCTTAATACTTTCACGCGTTACTACTTCCGGGGTCGATACCTGTGCCATAGCCGTATCCATCATGGTTTCGGAGCTTACAGTATCCGTGATCACGGTATCGGTGGTTTTACCTCCGCCGCAGCCTTTTACCAGGTACCAGAGTAATATAATGGCTATTAATATCAATAACAGCGACCATAACCAACGGGTGCTGCCGGCGGCCTTTTGAGCGGTCTGCGTCATGCTTTCGGAGGTTTTACCGGCCGGAGTGCTGGCAAAGCCGGCTGCCATGTTGGAGAGCTTACGGCTTAACTCCGTAAGGCTGCCTAAGCCTATTAAACCGGCCAGGTTAAACCCGGGCGGCACGGCAGAAAGGATCTGCTCTTTCTGGCTGTTCAAAAAGGCCAGGAAGCTGCTGCCGCTCAGATGCTGGTTGGCAGCATATTCTCCTGCAGCGCCCAGGGCCGCCGGGGTGGCCGCGTGCAGCAGGGTGCCGGCAGAGGATTCCCGGATACCTGCATAGGCGGCAATGGCGCTGGTAAGATCTCCTACTTTATTGCCGAAAAGACCCTGTAACAGCTCCGTGCCCTTACCTACCCAGCCGCCTGCATTGTTTTGCAGGCTGCTGATAATGGTGCCGGTAGTATTGGCGCCGGCCGCTTCTTTGGCCAGGTTGAGGGCGCCATTGGAATCGCCCTGGGGGCCGGCTTTATATAAAAGGCCGGTGAGTAAGGCGGGAATAATACCGCTGACGGCGTTCTGTACGCCGGATTCACTTTCGCCCAGCCGCGCTGCGGCCTGGGAAATAACATCGCTGGTGAAAAGACCTTTAACAGCGGTCAGTAAGTCAAAAGACATGGGGTGCTATTTTTTGGGTGTATAACATAAACAGGCAGGCTGGGCGATTTGTTTAGTCGCCGGCCGAATGGCCGGCAGTCCATGGCCGATGGTCCATAGTCTATGGCCTTGTGCGTGAGCAAAATATTTCGTGATTAGGTTGTTTCCTGCTTAATATTCGCTGAAATGCAGAAGCACTTAGTATCAAGTACAACATTAAATCACGCAGCAGGCAATGGACTATCGACTATGGACCATGGACTGGGGCCTGTAGCCCCCTGAAATATTAGCAGCTAAAGCCACCTCAACCTGAAAAAAGAGCAGTGAAAGCGTGTTAAATATGTCAAAATTGCCAGTAAACTGGGTTGGAGCGTGATTTGTTGTAAAGGAGCCAATGGTCAACAGACTAAATTCAATAACAAAAGGAGAAAATTTAAGACAATGAACCTCAACAATTTTACCATCAAATCCCAGGAAACGCTGCAACATGCGCAGCAGCTGGCCTTTAACAGCCAGCAGCAGGCCATTGAAACAGGCCACTTGTTAAAAGCGCTGGTAGATGATGAAGATAACTCCATCGCGTATTTACTCAAGAAAAATGATGTAAATACCGGTTTTATCTCCGGTAAGCTGGATGAGCAATTGAAGAAATATCCCAGGGTATCCGGTGCAGAACCGGCCCAAACCCTGAGCCGCGACGCTAACAGTGCCTTACTGCGCGCCGGCAGCAGCATCAAAGAGTTTAAAGACGAATTTGTAAGTGTAGAACACCTGCTGCTTGGATTACTGGGCGGCAACGATGATACTGCCAAATTGCTGAAAGATGCCGGTTTAACGGAAAAGGGCCTGAAGGC
This sequence comes from Chitinophaga rupis, assembly GCF_900109685.1. Taxonomy (GTDB): domain Bacteria; phylum Bacteroidota; class Bacteroidia; order Chitinophagales; family Chitinophagaceae; genus Chitinophaga; species Chitinophaga rupis. The sequence goes on from NZ_FOBB01000009.1 coordinate 240,319, forward strand.
CGCTGTAAAAGATCTGCGTAAAGGTAATACGGTTAATTCCCAGACAGCCGATGCGCAGTACAATTCCCTGCAGAAATACGCCAAGAACCTGAATGAGCTTGCCAGCGCCGGTAAGCTGGATCCTGTAATAGGCCGGGATGAAGAGATCCGGAGAACGCTCCACATCCTTTCCCGCCGTTCCAAGAACAACCCTATACTGGTAGGTGAGCCGGGTGTTGGTAAAACAGCCATCGTAGAAGGACTGGCGCACCGTATCATTAACGGCGATGTGCCGGATAACCTGCGCTCCAAAACCATCTTTGCCCTGGATATGGGTGCATTGATGGCAGGCGCTAAATACCGCGGTGAGTTTGAAGAAAGGCTGAAATCTGTAGTAAAGGAAGTAACAGAAAGCGAAGGACAGATCATCCTGTTCATAGATGAGATACACACCCTGATCGGTGCAGGTGCTATGGAAGGCGCTATGGATGCGGCCAACATCTTAAAGCCTGCCCTGGCGCGCGGCGAGCTGCGGGCCATTGGCGCCACCACGCTGAATGAGTATCAGAAATATTTTGAAAAAGATAAAGCCCTGGAACGCCGCTTCCAGCGCGTAATGGTAGATGAGCCCAGCGCAGAAGACGCCATCTCTATACTGAGAGGGCTGAAAGAACGCTATGAAAGCCATCACCATGTAAGGATAAAGGATGAAGCCATTATTGCGGCAGTAGAATTATCACAACGTTATATTACCGACCGCTTTTTACCAGACAAGGCCATTGACCTCATAGATGAAAGCGCAGCCAAGCTGCGGCTTGAAATGAACTCCATGCCGGAAGAGCTGGATGAACTGGAGAGAAGGATCCGGCAGCTGGAAATTGAACGCGAGGCCATTAAACGTGAAAATGATGAAGAAAAGCTGTCGGAGTTAAATGCCGAAATAGCCCGCCTGAGCGAAGAAAGGAACACCTTTAAAGCTAAATGGCAGGAGGAAAAAGAAGTAGTGGACAGGATACAGAATGCGAAAGCTGCAATTGAAGATCTGAAACAGGAAGCCGAACAGGCGGAAAGGAACGGTGAATATGGTAAAGTAGCAGAGATCCGCTACGGCAAGGTAAAAGAACAGGAGCAGCTGGTTGCAAAGTACACAGCGGAGCTGAATGAATTGTCTGACAACCACAAACGCTTGTTGAAAGAGGAAGTGGACGCGGAAGATATAGCCGAAAATGTAGCCAAAGCTACCGGCATACCGGTAACGCGCATGATGCAGAGTGAGCGGGATAAGTTGTTAAGACTGGAAGATGAATTACACAAACGGGTGGTAGGACAGGAAGAAGCCATTATTGCAGTGGCAGACGCCATCCGCCGAAGCCGTGCCGGATTACAGGATCCTAAAAGGCCGATCGGCTCCTTTATTTTCCTGGGTACTACCGGTGTAGGTAAAACGGAGTTAGCGAAAGCGCTGGCAGATTACCTGTTTGATGATGAGAGCATGATGACGCGGATAGATATGAGTGAGTACCAGGAGAAACATGCCGTAAGCAGGTTAGTAGGTGCGCCCCCGGGATATGTCGGGTATGAAGAAGGCGGACAGCTTACAGAAGCCGTAAGACGTAAACCTTACTCCGTGGTGTTGCTGGACGAAATTGAGAAAGCACACCCTGACACTTTCAACATCCTGTTACAGGTACTGGACGATGGCCGTTTAACAGACAACAAGGGCCGTGTGGTGAACTTTAAGAACACCATCATCATTATGACCAGCAACATGGGTAGCCACATTATCCAGGAGAATTTTGAGAAGATCAATGAAAAGAACCGTGAAGAAGTAGTGGATGCTACCCGTGAGGAAGTAATGACCCTGCTGAAACAAACCATTCGTCCGGAGTTCCTGAACAGGGTGGATGAAGTGATCATGTTCCAGCCGCTGATGCGGGAAGAGATCAAAGGTATCATCACCATACAGCTGCAGCAGCTGAAAGAGCTGATGGCCAGAAACGGCATGATACTTGATTTATCTGATTACGCTTTGGATTACCTGTCTGTACAGGGTTATGATCCGCAGTTCGGCGCACGCCCGCTGAAACGCCTGATCCAGAAAGAGATTGTGAACCTGTTAAGCAAGAAGATCCTATCAGGTGAGATTGATAAGAGCAAGCCGGTACTGGTAGATGTGTTTGATGGTGTAGTAGTGATCAGGAACAACGGTAACGGGCAACATTAAACGAGCATTGACAAAATATAACGATATACAGTTACAAGGAAATACCCGGACGATTCTTCGCCCGGGTTTTTTATTTACATTTGGTATAAACACTCATTTTATGATAGGCGAAAGAGAGCGAAGTTTTATGCAAATAGCGGTGGAGCTATCCCGCAAGGGAATGGAAACCGGTGACGGAGGCCCCTTTGGCGCTATTGTGGTAAGAGGGGAGGAGATCATAGGCAAAGGCTGGAACCAGGTGCTGCTAACCAACGATCCTACCGCGCATGCTGAAGTAGTGGCCATACGCGATGCCTGTAAGCAGCTGAACACTTTCCAGCTGCACGACTGTGAGATCTATACCTCCTGTGAGCCATGTCCCATGTGCCTGGGTGCCATTTACTGGGCCCGTCCGCAAAGAGTATACTTTGCCAATACCAAGGAAGATGCTGCTGCCATTGACTTTGACGATTCCTTTATTTACCATGAAATAGAAGTACACCATAGCGGCAAGAAGATACCGTTCATTGCTTTCCCGGATGCCGCTGCTTTACAGGTGTTTAAGGATTGGAAGGCGAAGGGGGATAAAACGTTATATTGATGTATACATTATTTCAACATAAAGTGCATCATCCAGAAAGCTGCCAGCACCAGAAATAGAACAGCCATTACGATCAGTACAAGCTGAATATAATAATCCACCGGATAATCCGCTGCTCTTCTGCGGTGGTTTTTCTTACGCAGCTTACGCAGCAGCTGCCACTTCATCTGCCTCACCATTACGGGTAAACGCTCTTTCTGGGGAATGGCAGCCAGCCCTTCCAGCGCATCGCTGCAAAGCTCACAATCCGCTACATGTTTTTCCACTTCGTGCTGCTCGGCTGCACTTAGCTTACCCTGCACATAGTTCAGCAGCTGCTGTTGTGCAGGACATTGCCCGGTTACTACAAATATGTCATTTAGATCCTCTTTCACAGTATGCAATATTAACGTTTATGGCTGGGTTGTTTTTCTATTAATTGTTTCAGGTTCCGTTTCCCGTTCTGGATATAACTTTTTACCTGCAGCAGGGTATAACCTGTTTGTCCGCTGATCTGCTGGTACGATAGCTTGTCCAGGTAGAAAAGCCGTACACAGGTGCGTTGTTCCGTATTCAGCTGTTCCAGGGCATGCTCCATATTTTCCAGCAGCTGGTCTTTTTCTCTGAACGTGCTGGTATCTTCCAGCGCCGCGGTGCCGGGCATATGTTTTTCCATGATCTCTTCCTGGTGGCGTGTATATTTTTTACGCAGCTGCATCAGGCAGTGGTTTTTGGCTACCTGGTATATCCAGGCGCGGAAGTACTGGATCTCATGACGGTTCACATCAGATAACACTTTCAGGAACACCTGCTGCACGCTGTCGCGGGCATCTTCTTCGTTCTTCAGGTACTTCATGCACATACCCAGCAGCAACAGGGCATAACGGTCAAACAGCTGGCCTATATGGGTGCTGTTACCATCTGCTTTGTAGCGTTGTAGCAATTCTTCGTCCGTTGGTAGCAGGTTATTAATCACAGGGTAAAGATAGATGCTTCATCTATATGATGCATAGCACGAAAGTTTCCATAAATGAAGCAGCTGTGCGGTATGCAATGCGCAAATACGCAGGTGTAATGCGGGGATTGGCGCAAATGATCAGTCATTTGCACATCAGCACATTACATATTGTCCAGTGCCTGCTGTGCGGCCTGCTTCATGGTGCCGTCCATGCGTACTACTTCCTTGAACATACGCTTGGCTTTGCCCATCTGGCCTTTGCTGCGGTAACATACGGCCATCTGGTAACGGGCCATTTCGCTAACACGGCTGTTGCTGGTACCGGAAAGATGTTTGTAGCGGGAGATGGCTTCATCGAGGTCGCCATGCTGCTGGTATACCATAGCAGCTTTATACAGGTACTCGTCTGTATCTACTTTACCGGAAGTGGCCGGTGCGGCGTTGGCGCCTGTTTTGGGTTTGTTATCGTTATCAGTTTTTTTCTCGTTCTCTTTTTCTTTATTCTTTGCGATCTGTGCTGCGGGGGTGTCTTTGGCAGCAGGCTTAGCGGCGGTTTCAGGGTTATCCTTTGGTTTATCTGCCGCCTTCTTTGAACTATCCGGTGGTTTGGGTGCTGCAACGGGCGGCTTTTTAGCGGCGCTGTCCACTACCGGTTTTTTAACCACAGGGGCTGCTTTTACAGTATCCTTTTTCACGGCAGGTACTACCGGGGGCGGTGTGCCCGGGTTAGTGGCGGCGGCTAGTGCAGGAGGCTTGTGCGATAACTGCAGCTGTGTACTATCCACCGGTACGGCGGCAGGTGCCGGGGCCGGGCTGGCTACACTTGCCGCTACTACGGGTACGGCTGTACGTGCTGCAGCAGGTTTACGGCCACTATATTGGCTGATGCCGAACAGCAGGGCGCCGCCACCTACTACAAAGGCTGCCAGCCAGAAATAAATGAGCATACTTTCCCGCTGTTTTACCTTACGGGCGTAATGCTCCATTTTATGTACCTGTGATACGGGTTTAATACTATCGCGTATGTATTGCTGAATGCCGGTGGAAAGGCTGGGATATTGTTCCATCAGGCCTTCCTGTTGCAGGGCCAGCAAGGCTTCTGCGCATAAATCGCAGTCTACCAGGTGCTGCTCTACCAGGTGTTTTTCCACATCGGTGAGGCGGCCTTCCAGGTAGCGTGGCAGCTGGTCTTTATTCAGGCAACGGATACCTGCAAAGATCTTCAACAACTTTTCGTTTTCGTTATGGATGTTATTTGGCATGGGCTAATTCGTCAATTGCGTGGCTAGTCTGCTCTTAGCTTTCTTCAGTTGGTTACGGATCTTATCAACGGTTGTCCCTTTTTGAGCAGCCAGGTCGGCAAAGGTTTTATTTTCCAGGTAAAATTGTTCCATTAAGTAACGGTCATCGTTGCCCAGTTTGGCTATTGCCGTTTTTACCTGGGCTATCAACGCCTGTTTCTCTATTGTATTGTTAGCGGCTTTTTCCACTCTGTTCTCTGTGTGTAGCCGGTCTCTCGATTCCCTGGATGGGTAGTAGGGGACTTGCTTTTCAGGTTGGGCAAAGTACGTTTTAATGGTTTGATGTACCCATTCATTGGCCTTTTGAATAGACTGGACCTTAAGGCCGTTGCTGAGGCGCTGCAGCAGTTGGGGGAAAACGGTTTGGGCGCCTGTGCCGGGGTTTTTCTTCAGGTAAGGTAAACAAACAGCTACCATCAGATGGCTATATCTTTCCAGCAATACGCCTTCGGCTTCCCGGTCCTTTAATTTGCGGGCCCGGGAAATCAATTCTCTGTCGGATAAGTTGCTTAATTGCTGGTACATTGTGTTATTCTATATATTTACGTATGAATGCCAAAATGGTTCATTTATTTTTGTACTATTCTCGTCACACTTTAAAGATACGAACATAGTATTAATACAATTAATATGCCACACGCCATTATTGTAGTACCGGTAACACCTCTGCGGGCAGAGCCAGCCCATAAAAGTGAAATGGTATCCCAGGGTCTCTGGGGAGAATGTGTAACCTTATTGGAAACCGGTGCCGACGGATGGGTAAAAGTGAAAAACCAGTACGACGGGTACGAAGGCTGGAGCACTTCCACTCATTTTGAAACGATTGATCAGCAACTGTTTGATGCCCCCTACACTCATTATGCTCCTCACTGGGTAACGCCGGTAACCCTCAACGGCTGGCCCATGTACATTCCTTACGGCTGTTTGCTGAAAGCGCCTGCTGGTAATAGCAAACGAACAGTTTGGGGAAAGGCAGAGGTACAGTTTGAGGAAATCCAACCTATTCAGCAGGAAGGTCAGCCGCAGCCGGAAAACATTATGCGCATAGCATCCCGGTATCTGAACAGCGGTTATTTATGGGGCGGCCGTTCCGTATTTGGGATTGACTGTTCCGGTTTTACCCAGTCCGTTTTCAAGCTGTTAAACATACCCCTGCAACGCGATGCCTATCAGCAGGCCACACAAGGTACTACGGTAGATTTTCTGCAGGAAGCGCGCACCGGCGACCTGGCTTTCTTTGACAATGCAGAGGGCCGTATCACCCATGTAGGCATTCTGCTGAATGATCATGAGATCATTCATTCATCCGGGAAAGTACGTATAGATCCGATCGACAACCAGGGCATTATCCATGCTGAAAGCGGCTTGCGTACGCATAAGCTGAGGATAATTAAAAGGGTCCATGGTCAATAGTCGATAGTCCATTGCATTTAACGTTTGAAAAGGTTGTACGGGGTAACGCAGCATTCTCCTGCCTGATCTCGTACTGCTTCTTACCCTGATAAAGGCCATGGACTATGGACCATCGACCATGGTCTGATACTATCTATTCGTGAACATTTTCTCGTAAGCAACAATGCTTTCGTTAATGATCTTTTCAGCTACCTGTTTGTTCTGGAACTCTTCCACCTTTACAGTCTTGTTTTCCAGCTTTTTGTATTCTTCAAAGAAATGACGCATTTCAGCAATGAAGTGGGGCGGCAGTTCTGTAATATCGTTGATATGGTTTACGCTCATATCATTGGCTGCAACGGCAATAATCTTGTCATCGGCCTCGCCGCTGTCAATCATCTGCATTACGCCTATTACCCTGGCATCCATAATACACAGGGGCACTACATCTACCTGGGAAAGGATCAGGATATCCAGCGGATCATGGTCATCGCAATAGGTGCGGGGTATAAAGCCGTAATTGGCGGGGTAGTATACAGATGAATACAGTACCCTGTCCAGCTTTAGCAGCCCGCTTTCCTTATCCAGCTCGTATTTAGCGCGGCAGCCTTTAGGTATTTCAATGATCGCATTTACAATATGCGGTGCTTCGGCCCCGGGATTAACGCTGTGCCATGGATTCGTTGTCATAATAATCTGCTTGCTTTTTATGGTTACTACTCTAAAATAAATGCTTAAAGCTGAATGCTTAATGCTGAACGCTAATGCCGCGTTATAGCACCATGCACAGGCATATGCTCATTTTCACTGTTAACCGGCTCTGAAAGGTGAACTGTAATGGATGGGGCAGTGCCTTAAGGCCGCACGGTTTACGCGCCGCAAAAATAAAGCGTCGGATCCCATATTCCAAATTCCGGGCTAAAATAGCGTAAGTGACTGATAACGGGTATTGTTATACTATGGCTGGTGGCCATTGATCAGGTAGCAGGGCGGCCTGTGGATGGAAATTACTTTACCGGTACAGGAGGCATCAGGGTATCGGGCTGCATAATGTTGCTGGAATCAAAGGTAGCAGGCGGTATGTAGTTCGGGATAATGCTCTCAAAGGTGAGGGAGATCTTCCACTGGCCATGCTCTTTGATGAGCTGTAACATTTCCTTTTGTTTGGAGGAGGAGTTAAGCACGGTAACGGTGGCTTTATCGCCGTTTTCCTTGCTGTCGATCACCTCTATGCGGGCATTTTTGATCTTTTCGCGCTCTGTTTCATTGCGGCGGGCGTCAAAGAAGGAGTAGAGCTGAATTACCTGTTGCGACTCTTTGGTGGCGTAATCCCTGGCTTGTTCAAAGTTGGATTCCTGGATGGCATGCATAAATTCAAGCGCCACCTCCTGTGGTGAAGCCCGTTTTTTACAACCGCTCAGCAAGTATCCTGTTATTAACAGCAGGGTAAGAATTCGCAAAAATTTGGTCATGCAGTTGCTAAATTAAAAATAACATTGGCAAAAATAGGGGGAAAGTCTAAATCTACAAAGAAAGCTATACGTTCACACGTATCAACTGCAAACCATACGCAGGCGTCCCCGTTATTCAGGCGTTGAACTTACTATAAACGCTGTTAAGGAAGTGTTAATTGTGCGCGTTCCGCGCACAGTCCACGGACCACGGCCGATGGTCCATAGCCTACTGCGTATTTAGGTATTACGTGGAAAGGCAAGTATGCCTTCTGCGAACATACAGCATTGCGCTCTATGCAATGGACTATGGACCATGGACTGTGGACATTGCGCGCCTGGCGCGCAACTCAACTAATGCCGGCGCTCTATGATCGGCCTTGGCTCGCCGCTGCGTTGCTCCTCTTCCTCCTTGGCGCCTTCATAAGCCCTGATAATGGCTTTTACCAGGCGGTGCCTTACTACATCTTCCTCGTCGAGCTGCAGATAACCTATGCCGTCAATATGCCGGAGGATACGGGTGGCTTTTTCCAGCCCGGATTTCTGGTTCTTGGGAAGGTCGATCTGCGTAAGATCGCCGGTGATAATAGCTTTGGCGGAGGCGCCTATACGGGTCAGGAACATTTTAAGCTGCAGGTCGGTTGCGTTCTGCGCTTCATCCAGGATTATAAAGGAGTTGTCCAGCGTACGGCCACGCATATACGCCAGCGGCGCTATTTCTATCACGCGGTTGGTCATAAAATAGCTTAGCTTGTCGGCGGGGATCATATCATCCAGCGCATCGTACAGCGGGCGCAGGTATGGGTCTATCTTTTCCTTCAGGTCACCGGGTAAAAAGCCCAGGCTTTCGCCGGCTTCCACCGCAGGGCGGGTCAGGATGATCTTGCGTACGGCCTTGTTCTTTAAGGCGCGTACGGCCAGGGCTACGGCAGTATAGGTTTTACCTGTACCGGCAGGGCCTATGGCAAATACAATATCATTCTTTTCTGCCAGGCCTACCATTTTTTGCTGGTTGGCTGTTTTAGCCCTTACGGTGCGGCCATTTGGACCAAATACCAGCACATCGTTCGGGTTGCGGTCTGTGAAATTATCTACCTTTTCCTCTTCCCCCAGGATCTGTTCAAAATATCCTTCCGAGAGGTTACCATTACGTTCCAGGTACTTTACGATCTGGCCTATCTTATCCTTGGCAGTAGCTACCTCTTCAGGTGCGCCGGATAATTTAAGCTGCGTACCCCTGGAAAGTATTTTTAGCAGCGGGAATTTCTTTTTGAGCAGGTCCAGCTTTCCGTTGTTGACACCGAAAAACTCGATAGGGTTAATGCTATCTAAGTTGATAATTGATTCTGTCAAAATCTAGTTTGATTTTAGCTAATAAGCTGTAATATAATTTTTTTTCGGTCAAACCCGCTGGCAGAATTGTTAAGCAATTACTAAATCCGGTAGCCATTTTGTTTAAACGCTTCTACGCGCTCTGCAATGGCCGGATTGCCTAATGCCAGTATACGGGCGGCCAGGATGGCTGCATTGCGGGCGCCTGCTTTACCAACTGCCAGGGTACCAACCGGTAAACCTGCCGGCATCTGTACAATGGAGTACAAAGCGTCTACGCCGCCGGATAAGCCACCTTCCAAGGGTACGCCCAGCACGGGTAATGAAGTATAAGCAGATACTACGCCGGGTAATGCAGCTGCCATACCAGCCGCGGCAATGATCACGCCAAACCCGTTCTTCTGCGCATTGATACACAGATCACGTACTTTGTCAGGGTTGCGGTGCGCGGAGGCTACTATCATCTCGCCTTCAATATTAAAATACGCCAGGTGGTTCAGCGATTCCTGCATAACGGGCTTATCACTTTCCGATCCCATGATAATCATTACTTTCATCTTTCTTCGTTTTGTGCCCAAAGATATTACTCCTTTAAGAATTGTCGAAAAAGGAAATCCACAATCGTGGAAAAGTTATAGACCGGAGGTATGGCGGGGCTTGCTGCTGCGTTTTACAACCGGGTGTTAATGATGCGGTGCGCTTGTGAGATAGCAGCTAAAGGGCCAGGGCTATAGCATGTTTGAGCCGCTGTGTTTATGAGGTAAGCAATAATAGGCCTGCTGCATGGTAAGTATAAACGTAGTTCCGGTGGCAGCCTTTCATAACTTGTTGCAGCAAAACGGTCTATAAGGTTCAGGACCAAATATTATTCTTACATTTAAAGCTATAAACCTGAATAATCCCCATCTATGAACCGGCTCAATTTGATTTTTATTGTTGATGACGATCCTATTCATCAGCAAATTACACAGATCATGATAGACAGGCAGGGGATCAGTAACTCCATGCAGGCGTTCTCTGATGCTCAGGAGGTGCTGGATTACCTGGCGGGACACCAGGGAGATGACAGCGCATTACCGGATGTAATATTACTGGACCTTAACATGCCGGTAATGGATGGCTGGGAGTTCCTGGATGCCTATTCCACTTTAGCCAACACGTTAAGCAGGAAGATCCAGATCTATGTGCTAACCTCCTCCATTGACGAGAATGACCGCGAACGGGTAGGAACCTATTCTTTTGTGAAAGGCTATCTTACCAAGCCATTGTCCAGGGACACGATCCTGCAGCTGGGACTGTAGGGAATCTGTACATCATTTTGCATTTCTCAGCTGTCTGATCACCGCTTCAGGATCAGGGGCAGAGAAGACGGTATTGCCTGCCACCAGCACATCGGCGCCGGCAGCCACTATTTCAGCTGCATTGGCCACGGTGATGCCGCCATCTACCTCAATGAGCGCCTGAGACTGATGTTGCTGGATCAAAGCCTTTAGCTGCCGCAGCTTAGGCAGGGTTTGCGGTATAAAGGACTGGCCGCCAAATCCGGGGTTCACGCTCATTACCAGCACTACATCAATATCACTGATCACGTTTTCCAGGATCTGTACCGGTGTATGCGGATTCAGGGCCACACCTGCTTTCATGCCCAGGGATTTTATTTGCTGGATATTACGGTGCAGGTGCACACAGGCTTCTGCATGAACCGTTAATATATCTGCGCCGGCCTTTTTAAAGGCTTCGGCATATTGTTCGGGATGTTCTATCATCAGGTGCACATCGCACACCTTTTTTGCCAGCTTTTTTACTGCTGTAATAACGGGAATGCCAAAGCTGATGTTCGGCACAAACTGCCCGTCCATTACATCCAGGTGCAGCCAGCCGGCCTCGCTGCGGTTCACCATTTCTACCTCTTTGCCTATTTCCAGGAAATTAGCCGCCAGCAGGGAAGGAGCGACGATTGTGTTCTTATCCATGAATTACGAATTGTTCAATTACGAATTGTGATCGAAGCGAAGGTTTGAAATGTTGTACACATCGTTTTCAACCAATATCTATTGCAATTATAGTTATAAAAATGATTAAGCAATCCATAATCTCCGCTGCATTTCATTCGTAATTACTCATATCATAATTACTTTCAATGGTATTCCCCGCTGGGCGGGGCAGGCTATGCATTGCTCGGGCGGGAGCGTAATTGAATAATTCGTAATCGACAATTACTTCACTCTCTCCAGCGCTGTCTTTGCTTCCGGGTAGCTTTTGCGGAAGGTAAGCGCTTTGCTGTAATCATCCCGGGCGGCGGTTTTGTTGCCCAGCTGCTCATAACACATGCCACGATAGTAATAGGCTTCTGCATCTGTAGGCTGGGCTTTGGCCGCCAGGGTAAAATAATTCAGGGCGGGCTTCCATTGCTGTTGCTGCAGCTCCTGTTTACCCAGGGCTATATAAGCAGCCGCATAACCGGGGTCGGCCTCTATACAGCGTTTATACGTGAACGTGGCTTCCTTTTGTTTGCCCTGTTCCTGGTAATACTGTGCCATATCGTAGAGCGGATCTGCATTGGTAGGATCCTGCCGGAAAGCTATCTCATAATATTTCACCGCTTCTGCATTATGGCGGGCCCGTAGCAGGTCGGCCAGCTCCATTACGGCTTCAAACTCGCTTTGGGCGCCGGCTTTGGCCACTGCTGCTTTCAGGTGAGTGATGGCCTGCGCGGTATCCTGGTGATCTTCTGCAATGCGGGCTTTCAGGTAAAAAGCCTGGGCATAACCGTCTGTGGTTTTTTCCATACGGGCGGCCAGGCTATCAGCACGATTGTATTGTTTGATCTCTATCCAGGCCATAGCCAGGCGGTATTGCAGGTAACTGTTGGTGGGTGCGGTTTGTAAGGCTTTTTCAAAATAAGCGCCGGCTTCCTTGTAATGTTCTGTTACCAGGGCAGCTTCGCCGGCGCCGGCCCAATGATCGGTTACCGTAGGCTGCAGGGCGGCCGCTTTTTCAAAATCAGCCTGGGCCAGTGCAGGATCGGTATTGAACAGGAGCAGGGCCCGGCGGAAGTACAGGGCGGCATTATCCGGGAACTGGAGAATAGAATCCGTTAAAGGCAGTATAAGCGGCGTGTATAATACAGAATCCTTTGCGGACTGTTTACCAGGAGTGGCGGTATTGTTACAGGCCAGGCATAGGACAAATAACAGGAGCGGCAAATATTTCATGGCACGAAAATAAGCATGCGGCGCATAAATACTAACAATCTTTGCAAAGCGCCTGTAGTAGCTAGTTTCATAGACAGTAGCCGGGTTGGAACAGGGCTGAAGGATAGTCATAGTAAGGTTTTTGTGCAATTATAACGCAATAGTACACCAATACATTGTGGACATGACGTGGACTTGATGTGGACTTAATGTAGGGTTGATGTGGTAAAAAGGGCAAAAAATAAGGAGCCGCAAGGGGCTCCTTTATTGGAAAAATACTATGTAAACATTGATCAGTGCTGCATCATCCACTCTTTCAGCGCGTCATATTCCGCCGGCAGCAGAACGGCCTGTTTTTGCAGCTTGTACAGGTTTTGCACGCGCTCCGGAATTGTAATGGCCTTTTGCAGGTCTTTAGGAGCAGTATCTGCAAACTTAACCGGGTGGGCCGTTTCCAGGAAAATGCCGGTAGCCTTGCCGGGATTGTGCTGCAGGTATTGCTGCAGGCCCAGGTAGCCTACGGCGCCGTGAGGGTCCAGCATATAATGCTGCTCTTTCCATACCTGTTCCATAGCGGCTACTGTTTGCTGATCCGTATAGCTGTAAGACGACATTTTTTGCTGCAAGTCGGGCAGGCTGTTGGCGAATAACTGTAAGATGCGTACGAAATTGCTGGGATCTGCCACATCCATTGCATTGGAAAGGGTAGGCGTGGCAGGGCGGGGATCGTACTGGCCATTGAGCATAAAGCGGGGCACCGTATCATTCACATTGGTGCTGGCCACAAAATGTTTTACAGAAAGGCCCATGGCCGCTGCCATAACACCTGCGCAGATATTGCCAAAGTTGCCGCTGGGTACAGAGAACACGATGTTGGGATCAGCGCCCATCACCTTCACCTGTTTGGCGGCCAGCAGATAGTAGAACATTTGCGGCAGCCAGCGGGCTACGTTAATAGAGTTAGCGGATGTGAGCAGGCTATGCAGCTGCAGCTCCTGGTCCAGGAAGGCAGTTTTTACCATACGCTGGCAATCGTCAAACGTGCCTTGTATTTCCAGGGCGGTAATATTGCCGTTAAGGGTGGTGAGCTGTTTTTCCTGCAGGGTGCTTACTTTACCGCTGGGGTATAAGATCACCACGCGTACACCGGGTACATGATGAAAACCATAGGCCACTGCGCCGCCGGTATCGCCGGAAGTGGCTACCAGCACCGTTACCGGGCGGGCGTCATTACGGCGGAAGTATCCTAAGCAGCCGGCCATAAAACGGGCGCCTACATCTTTAAATGCAAGGGTAGGGCCATGAAACAGCTCCAGCGTATAAATATCCTTTTGCACGGGATGCAGCGGAAAGGGGAAATTGAGCGTATCGTGAATGATCTGCTGCAGCTTAGCCATCGGTATTTCATCTCCTATAAAGGGATGAATGGCCCGGTAGGCAATATCAAGATCATCGTAGTTATCCAGGAAATCTACCAGGTCTTTTTCCAGTGCCGGAATATGATCCGGGAAGTATAAACCTTTATCCGGCGCCAGGCCCTGTACAACTGCCTGTTCGAAGGATACCCGGTGCTGGTTGTTCTGTAAACTGAAATATAACATCGTTCTTATTTACGATTTTAGATTTACGATTTTAGATTTAATGCAGCGATCTATGATTTTACGCCGGGGTGCATATGGTCATAAAATCTAAGATCGTAAATCTAAAATCTAAAATGTTTTAGCTAATCACTTTTACGCCTTCCTTATTGATAGGAGAAACGTGTACTTTGTAATCCACACCCAGCGGGGCATACACGCTGTCCATAGTAGCGGCTACCTGGCGGGCGATGGTTTCCCCTTTACTAAGCATAAACACAGAAGGGCCGGAGCCGGAGATACCGCCGCCTAAAGCGCCGGTTTCCTTACACTTCAGCTTCAGCTCATAAAAGGCGGGGATCAGGATAGCGCGCACCGGTTCTACGATCACATCTTCCAGTGAGCGGCTGATAAGGCCATAGTTCTCCTGGTATAAGCCTGCTACCAGCGCGCCTACATTGCCCCACTGGCGGATGGCGTCTGTCATCAATACTTTTTGTTTCAATATTTCGCGGGCGTCGGAAGTTTTTACTTCTATCTGCGGATGGATCACTGTTACCCATAGGTCGGCAGGTGTGTGCAGGCTGGTAATGTCCAATGGTTTGTAGCTTCTTACCAGTGTAAAACCGCCCATGATGGCAGGTGCTACGTTATCCGCATGCGCTGCGCCGCTGGCCAGGCGCTCGCCTTCCATGGCAAAACGTACCAGCTGTTTAGGCGTAAAGGGCTGACCTAATAAATGGTTAGCGCCTACTACGGCGCCGGCAGAGCTGGCGGCGCTGGAACCTATGCCGCTGCCCGGTTGTATGTTCTTGAATATTTCTACTTCAAAGCCAACATCCGGGTTATCGTATTTCTGCAACAGGGCCTGTAAGGCTACTCCGGCCACGTTCTGCGCAGCATCGGTAGAAAGCCTGGCGCCGTGCACTGCTTTGATCTGTACGCCCGGCTGCTCACTTCTGCGAATGATCATTTCATCACCCGGCGCATCCATTGCCAACCCTACCACATCAAAGCCACAGGCTACATTGGCGACGGTTCCGGGAGCGAATACTTTTATTGAATCCATGGTTTATAATTACGAATTATTTAATTAGGCTGAATGCTGAACGCTAATGCAGCGGATAATAAGGCTTTATGCTTTATGCTTTCAGCTTTCAGCTTTATGCATTCAGCATTTACCGCGCTGTACGTATAATATCCGCAAATATCCCCGATGCCGTTACATCTGCGCCCGCACCGGCGCCTTTTACGATGAGCGGCTGCTGAGAGTAACGGTTGGTGGTATACAGCACAATATTATCCTTGCCTTCCAGCTGGTAGAACGGGTGGTCAGGGCCTATGGCCTGCAAGCCTACAGCGGCCTGCCCATTCTTGTAGCTGGCCACAAACTTCAGGCGTTTGCCTTCGGCATCGGCCTGCTGGCGCAGCGCCAGGAAATGGCCGGCATGCACATCCAGCTGCTCATAGAAGTCCGGTACAGAGGGCGCTTCCAGCGCTTCTACGGGTAAAAAGGAATGGTTGGTAATATCATCCAGCTCCATTACGGCGCCGCTTTCGCGGGCCAGTATCAGGATCTTGCGCATTACATCGGTACCACTCAGGTCTATACGCGGGTCCGGTTCTGTATAACCCTCATCCTGCGCAGCTTTTACCACTTCGCGGAAAGAGGCATCCTTCACAAAGTTATTGAACACAAAATTCAGGCTGCCGGATAATACGGCTTCTATGCTGTTCACCTTATCGCCACTGCGTATCAGGTCGTTCAGAGTATTGATCACCGGCAGGCCTGCGCCTACATTGGTCTCAAACAGGAACGATGCATTGTATTGGCGGGCCAGCTCTTTCAGCTGTTTGTAATAGGCATAGTCTGATGCGCAGGCGATCTTATTACAGGTTACCACGGAAATGCCATGCTGCAGGAACTCGCCGTACACGGCCGCCACATCGCCGCTGGCGGTATTATCAACAAATACACTGTTCCGCAGGTTCAGCGATTTTATTTTTTGTACAAAGGTCCATATATCGGTGGCTTCGCCCTGCTCATTCAGCAGCTCGCGCCATTTTTGAATATTAATGGCTTCATGCCCGAACAACATTTTTTTACTGTTGGCAATACCGGCTACTCTTATTTGCAGGCCCAGCTCTTTTTGCAGGTAGGCATGCTGCTGATCCAGCTGTTCCAGCAGCTTACCGCCTACGTTGCCTACGCCGGCTATGAATACGTTCACCTGTTTCAGCGGGGTTTCAAAAAAGGCTTCATGAATTACGTTCAGCGCTTTTTTAATATCCGGGCGGTTTATAACGGCAGAAATATTTTTTTCCGTGGAGCCCTGTGCTATGGCCCGCACATTCACCCCATTACGGCCTAAAGCGCCAAACAGCTTGCCGCTGGTGCCGTGGTGGTTCTTCATTTTATCGCCTACTACGGCTACTATGCAAAGGTCCCTTTCCACAATAAGCGGCTCTATCTGCTTTTCCTGGATCTCCTGTGCAAACTCACTGTCTACCGTGGTTTTGGCCTTCAGCATATCTGCTTCGTGTATGCCTACGGTTATAGAGTGTTCCGACGAGCTTTGGGTGATAAGGATCACGTTGATGCGTTCCTGTAACAGGGAATCAAACAGGCGGCGGGAGAAACCGGGTATGCCGATCATGCCGCTGCCTTCCAGGGTGAGTAATGCAATGTTCTGGATGCCGGAAATGCCGGTTACAGGATAGCTACGGTTATGGCCGTCGTGCACATGAATAAGGGTGCCATGATCTTCCGGTGCAAAGGTATTTTTGATCCAGATGGGAATGCGTTTGGTCATTACCGGCTGTATGGTAGGGGGGTAAATAACCTTGGCCCCAAAGTGCGACAGCTCCATGGCTTCCTCGTAGCTGATATGCGGAATGGGAATGGCCTGTGATACCAGGCGGGGATCGGCGGTCATCATACCGCTAACATCCGTCCATATATCCAGCACCTTGGCATTTACGGCTGCAGCTACAATAGCGGCGGTATAGTCGGAGCCGCCGCGGCCCAGGGTAGTGGTTTCCCCATCAGAACTGGCGGCTACAAAACCGGGTATCACTACATAATCGGCCTTTTCTTCCTGGAAGTATTCTGCGATCTGGTGGTTGGTAGCCAGGAAATTTACCCGGGCGCTGCCAAAGAATGCGTCGGTAACAATCAGCTCCCGGCTGTCTTTCCATACAGCGGTGGCGCCCAGCTGTTTCAGCTTTTCGGCAAGCATATACGAAGATACCAGCTCGCCAAAGCTCATAATTTTATCGAGGGAGCGTTTGCTCAGCTCTTCTACCTGGAAAATACCATCACACAGGGTTTCCAGCACATTCAGCTTTTTCTTCACCTGGCTAATCAGGCTGCTTTGCGCGGTAATGGGAAACAGGGTACGGATGGTATCCAGGTGTAAGGTTTCAATTTCCTGTAACACGGTTTTGTATTGCTCCTGGCCTTTGGCGGCCAGCTGTCCGCAGCGGATCAGCTTATCTGTAATGCCGCCCATGGCAGAGGCTACGATGGCAAAGCGGCCCTGGGGTTTCTGGTGTAGGATAATGTTACAAACCTGCTCTATGGCCCTGGTACTACCCATGGATGTACCGCCGAATTTTAATACCTGCATGTGAAACTTAAATTAGTGAATGCGTAGAAAAAGTGTGGTTCCCTTTCGCGGGACCTACCACCGGAGTGGTCGTGAGACGATATGTTTATATTAACCCCGCACAGGGGTTGTAATGGTGGATGTTGTAATAGTGCTGATGCCAGCCCCGGAGAAGGAGCGTGCAGCGGTAGTGAAGTATGTGGATATTGGTAGCACTATTATAGAAAATTTACTTTCTGGTAACAAAAGTCTTGGTTTTATGCTTAAAAAACAACTCAATTGTCAAATTTTTGAAATAATTTAAATAAAATTGGGTTAATACGAATAAATACTAAATATAAGAGCTTTGCACACATCTTTGTTGAGCAGATGTGCAGCAGGTGCTGTTATACAGCAGCAGCTTTGCTGATTTAAACCAATAGGCTATATTTGGATATATAAAGGTGCTATTATGCCTTACTTCCGGAATTTCACGTATTATATAGACAAGCGCAGGTGGAAATACTATTTCCTGCTGGCCACCCTGGCCATGGATTCGGTGAAATGAAACCAGCGGTAAGATGTATGACTTCGTACATCTTGTACCCGAGATCCTGCTTCTAACTTCCTGCTTCATTTTTCAAAAAAAACAACCATGCCTCAATATCATCAGCTGGGACAGATCCCGCATAAACGTCATACTCAATTCCGTAAACCTGACGGTACTTTGTACTCAGAGCAGCTTTTTTCTACGGAAGGTTTTTCTTCCCATTATTCGCTGCTGTATCACTGTCACCCGCCTACGGAGATCATAAAGGTGGATGAGCCTTATTCCGCGGCGCCACGTATTGCGGAGGAAAAAATGCTGAAACACCGCAGCTTCCAGGGGTTTAACATTAAGCCTGTCCCCGATTTCCTGGCCAGCCGCAAGGCCGTGCTGGTGAACAGTGATTGCCAGATAGTGCTGGCTGCGCCGCAGCAAAGCATGCAGGATTATTTTTATAAAAATGCGGATGCGGATGAGCTGATCTTTGTGCATGAAGGCTCCGGCATTTTGCATACCCAGTACGGGCAGCTGCCTTTCAGCTATGGCGATTACCTGGTGATACCGCGGGGCACCATTTACCAGGTGGCTTTTTCAGATGCCAATAACCGGCTGTTCATTGTAGAATCGTTTAGTCCTATCCGTTTTCCGAAACGGTATTTGAGCCAATATGGACAATTGATGGAGCATGCGCCGTTCTGCGAAAGGGACATCCGCCAGCCGCAGCACCTGCAAACCATTGACGAAGCAGGAGATTTCCTGATCCGTATTAAAAAGAAGGGGATGATGTATCCTATTCACTATGCCCATCACCCCTTTGATGTGGTAGGCTGGGATGGCTGTGAATACCCGTTTGCCTTTTCTATTCATGATTTTGAACCTATTACAGGACGCGTACACCAGCCGCCGCCGGTGCACCAGACCTTTGAGGGCAGCAACTTTGTGGTATGCTCTTTTTGCCCGCGCTTGTTTGATTATCACCCCCAGGCTATTCCTGCTCCTTACAACCATAGCAATATTGACAGTGACGAGCTGCTGTATTATGTGGATGGGGATTTTATGAGCCGCAAACATGTAACCCGCGGCATGATCACGCTGCACCCCGGTGGTATCCCACATGGGCCGCACCCCGGTGCCGTGGAAAAAAGTATTGGCGCAAAGGAAACAAAAGAGCTGGCCGTGATGGTGGATACTTTCCATCCCTTACAGATCACGGAAGAAGCGCTGGCTATTGAAGATAAGCAGTATGTGATGAGCTGGTCGGAGTAGGGGTTACTATCCAATAAAATAGGTACAGGCGCCCAAAAAAATAGCTGCCCCGCTGGTGATTTATTTTATCTTTGATACCCTCTAAATCAATCATCATATGGAATACAGGCAACTAGGAGAGAGTAATTTAAAAGTGTCTGCCATTACCTTTGGCGCATGGGCTATTGGCGGCTGGATGTGGGGTGGCGCAGAGCGTAAGGATGCGCTGGAAGCGATCCGGGTATCTATTGATCACGGGGTAACCTCCATAGATACGGCGCCTATTTACGGGCAGGGATTGAGTGAAGAGATCGTAGGTGAAGCCATTAAAGGCCAAAAGCGTGATCAGCTGCAGATCCTGACCAAGTTCGGTATGCGCTGGGACCTGGACAAAGGAACGCTGGCTTTTAAAAGCAAGGATAACAGTGGTAAGGACATTGACATTTACAAATATGCCGGCAAGGAAAGCGTGATCCAGGAATGTGAGGACAGCCTGAAGCGCTTAGGCACCGATTATATTGACCTGCTGCAAATTCACTGGGCAGATGTTACTACGCCCATTGAAGAAACCTATGAAGCAGTATTACGCCTGAAAGAGCAGGGTAAGATCCGCGAAGCAGGCGTTTGTAACTATAATGTTGAACAAACTAAAGCGGCCAATAGCGTGGTAAAGCTGGCCTCTAACCAGGTGCCTTTCAGCATGGTGGAAAGAGGCATTGAAAAAGAGCTGGTGCCTTATTGTATAGAGAACAAGATCGGCATACTGGCTTACAGCCCACTGCAGAGAGGCATTCTTACTGGTAAAATAAAACCGGGGCACTCTTTTAATGAAGGAGATACCCGTGAAGGCAACCGCTTTTATCAGCCGGAAAATATTACCCGCATTAATGCTTTCCTGGATGAGCTGCGGCCTATGGCAGAAAGCAAAAGTGCTACGGTGGCACAATTAGTGATCCGCTGGACCATTGAAAGGCCGGGCATTACAGTAGCGCTGGTAGGTGCGCGTGATGCGAACCAGGCCATACAGAATGCGAAAGCAATTAATGTGAAGCTGAGCGCTGAGGAGATAGATTATATTAATGAGCGGTTGTATAAGCTGCAGCTGGTGTAGGAGGGAAAAAGGGATTGAGCGCCCGGGGAGTGATGAACTTTCCGGGCGTTTTTGTGTTATAGGATCAATTTTATAAATCATTATATTTGTAATTATGGGATTAGTTTACGCAGATATAGAATTAATCAACGGTGGAGACCTGGAATTAGCTCGTCGTGGTTATATGGACAAGGACGAGGTGAAACGCATGTGGATCAGTGCTCTGGTGGATACGGGTTCTTATATGCTGGCCATTAATGAAAATATACAGGAGCAGTTACAATTGCCGGTTGTAGAAAAAAGAAAAGCGCAGTTAGCTAACGGCCATATTGTTGAGTATGATGTAGTGGCTCCTGTAGAGATCCGTTTTAAGAACCGGCAAACCACCTGCAGGGCAATGGTATTACCCGGTGATTCAGAGCCTCTGCTTGGTGCTATTCCGCTGGAGGACATGGATGTACTGATACACCCGCAACGGCAGGAACTGATCGTGAACCCCGACCATCCTTATTTTGCCCAAATGAAAATGAAATAATCCCCTTAGTTCCCAAATACTTTCGTATACTTGCAGTAGCAACAATCTCATGCACAACCTGCATACATACTACTTTTTAATGGCCACCCTGGCCATGGATTCGTTAACGGCTTAATAGCCGGCAGCAGCTGCCTTTGGGTAGTATTTCCCTTATCATTTATTTTTTTCTGAGCTATTACTCCAACGGTATTGCATGCCTGCAGGCGTTTTCATACACCCGCATTCATAAACCAATCATCATACACCAAAACTTTTTAAAATCCGCTCATATATGCATACAGCTACTGCACCTGTGGTAAATAACAATACACAGGATTTTTTACCGCTGAACGGTACCGACTATGTTGAATTCTATGTAGGTAATGCCAAACAGGCCGCTCACTTTTATAAAACTGCTTTTGGCTTTCAGTCAGTGGCCTATGCCGGCCCTGAAACCGGTATGCGCGACCGTTGTTCCTATGTGCTGGTACAGAACAAGCTGCGTTTTGTGCTTACCACACCATTGAAACCCGGCAATGAAATATCCAGCCATATAGAAAAGCATGGCGACGGTGTTAAAGTGCTGGCCCTGTGGGTAGATGATGCCCGGGCTGCCTTTGAAGAAACCGTGAAAAGAGGCGCCAAACCCTTTATGCAGCCTACTGTTGAGAAAGATGAACACGGGGAGGTGGTGCGCAGCGGCATTCATACCTACGGCGATACGGTGCACATTTTTGTAGAGCGCAAAAACTACAAAGGCCTGTTCCTGCCCGGTTATAAGGAATGGAAAACCGTGTATAACCCCACTGATACCGGTTTACAGTATGTAGATCATTGCGTGGGCAATGTAGGCTGGAACGAGATGAACACCTGGGTAAGCTTTTATGGCAATACCATGGGCTTTCACAACCTGATCTCTTTTGACGATAAGGATATTTCAACGGAATACTCAGCCCTCATGAGTAAGGTAATGAGCAATGGCAACGGCCGTGTGAAATTCCCTATCAATGAGCCGGCAGAAGGTAAAAAGAAATCGCAGATAGAAGAATACCTGGATTTTTACGGCGGCCCCGGCGTACAGCACGTAGCTATTGCCACCAATGATATTATACATACCGTTGGCGAATTACAGCGCCGCGGTGTAGAGTTCCTGACCGTGCCCGGCTCTTATTATGATGAGCTGCTGGAAAGGGTAGGGCATATTGATGAAGATCTTGCACCGCTGCGGGAGCTGGGCATCCTGGTTGACCGGGATGAAGAAGGTTACCTGCTGCAGATCTTCACTAAACCCATCCAGGACCGCCCAACGGTATTTTTTGAGATCATACAGCGTAAGGGCGCCAAATCCTTTGGGAAAGGCAACTTTAAAGCGCTTTTTGAATCCATAGAAAGAGAACAGGAGCGTAGAGGCAACCTCTGATGAAATAGGATAGGGGCTGGCGGAAGGCCAGCCCTTAATTATCAATGTTTTGGATCACAGCTCCGTGCATCCCGGATACCTGTTGTCAATCCAGGAGCGTACACGGCCCTCTGAAATGACCGGGCTTAACCCATCGTCTTTAGCTTACATCCAACCCCTCCTCTGCAGCAGCATTTTAACTTACCTTTAGCATCTCAGCACCCCCTTTACTTGCACATCCGCACATACCCTCGTAATTTTGACAATAATCCACAATGATAGCACGTTTGTTTTATGAGGACACAAACATTATTCGGTATCTTGTTCTTGTTAGGGGGTATATTTCAAGCCATTACAGCTTATCTTATTTACGAGGGCCACAACCACTATATTATTAAGCTGGTGAATCGCAAAATTGGTATTGTTATATATATTATTTTTGCACTATTATTGTTCGTGTTAGCATATTTAAACCTATCCAACGGATTAAAATGACCCGGTTAAGGGTATATATGGTTAAAAATTCTTTTTAAAAGTATATGAAGCGGATTATTGTAGCGGTATTATTGATGTGTAGCTTATCTGTGATGGCCCAGGCACAACAGTCGTTCCTGGAGAATCAGAAGCTGTTTCCCAAAGTGGGCGTAGCGTATCGCGAAAAAGAGGAAGCGTTGAAGAAAGAGTTTGAGAAAAAAGGGCTGACCTACCCGGCCAAATACATTTTCCTGCGTTCCTTTAAGCTGGACAGTGAGCTGGAGATCTGGGTAAAGAACAGCGCCAGCGATACTTTCCGCCTGTTTAAATCATACCGGGTTTGCACCCTCTCCGGCAAAATGGGGCCCAAACGTAAGGAAGGCGACCGGCAGGTACCGGAAGGGTTCTACTACATCAATGATTTTAATCCTAACAGCAACTATCACCTGTCACTGGGCTTAAACTATCCCAACTACTCTGATAAAATATTGAGCGATGCAAAAAAGCCGGGCGGCGAAATTTATATTCATGGCAGCTGCCTCACTATTGGCTGTATTCCCTTAACAGACGAATTTATTGAGGAAGTATACATCCTGGCGGTAAATGCCAAGAACGCCGGGCAGGATTTTATCCCGGTGCATGTATACCCCGTTAAATTCGGCAATACCCGCTCTATGGATTACCTGGGCGGCGTATCCTTAACAGATAACAGTTCCCAGCAGTTCTGGGTTGAGCTGAAAACGGCGTACGACTATTTTGAAAAGCATCACCGCCTGCCAGTGGTACTGGTGGATAATAAAGGGAAGTACGTGATGTAATGAATAATTAAGAATTAACAATTAATATAAGAGCGGCTGTTCCGGAGAGGGACAGCCGCTCTCTTTTTTATGGTTCAGGCTGTTTGATAGGATCCTGCATGTTATGAAAATTGTTAATGTACAGGGATTCCCGGCCGGCCATATAAAAAAGGTTAGTAGTACTTAATTATCCATTATTGATTATTTTACGGACGGTGTTTGTTTTTTGCTTTTTTTTTCAAAACTTGAGCCGAAAGGTCAAATCAATTTACTATTATGAACAGAAGAGATGCTATCAAGAACGTTGCCCTGTTATTGGGTAGCGCCATTTCTGCTTCCACGTTAGCGGCCCTGGATGGCTGTACAAGCTCTGCACCCAAGAACTATGCCCTGCAGGCGCCGGAAACCAAATCCACACTAGCTGAAATAGCGGAAACCATTATCCCGGAAACCGGTACGCCAGGTGCAAAAGCGGCCAAGGTTGACGATTTCATTGTTACGATGATGAATGATTGTTATGAGCAAAAAGATCAGCAGATCCTGCTGGATGGTCTGAAAAAAATAGATGAAGCCAGTAACAAACAGTATAAAAAAGCCTTTGTAGACCTGACTGCAGAACAAAAAACAGCAGTATTAACAGAGATTGATAAAGAGCGTGTAGCTTATAATAAACGTGAGAACAAAGGGAAAGATGATCCCACGCATTATTTCCAGTTTATTAAAGAGCTTACCCTGTTAGGCTACTTCACTTCCGAACCCGGTGCTACCAAAGCCCTGCGTTATGTAGCTGTTCCCGGTAAATTTGAAGGCTGTATCCCCTATAAAAAAGGAGATAAGGCCTGGGCTATGTAATTGAGCAGCGGTTGGCCATTAGCTTTTAGCTAATAGCTAAAAATGTTTGCTGTTTACAATTTACAGGCTAAAAGCTAATTGCTAAAAGCTAAAGATATTCACTCTCAAAAACTGAAATTCCATGAATCTGAATATAAAAGCACAGGAGCAAAATACATACGATGCTATTGTAATAGGCTCTGGTGTAAGTGGTGGATGGGCTGCTAAAGAGCTCACAGAAAAAGGTCTGAAAGTATTAATGCTGGATCGCGGAAAGCCGCTGGAACATGTGAAGGATTATGATACCGCTACCAAAGATCCCTGGGAATTTGCGCACCGCGGCCGTATCACCAACGAGCAAAAGGAAACGCATCCCAAACTGAAACGCGATTATCCGTATAGTGAGCATAACGAAAAGTTCTGGATCAAAGATTCAGACAGCCCGTATAACGAAGTAAAACGGTTTGACTGGTACCGCCCGGATATTGTGGGTGGTAAATCCATTATGTGGGGCCGCCAGTCGTACCGCTGGAGCGATATTGATTTTGAAGCCAACCTGAAAGATGGTATTGCAGTAGACTGGCCGATCCGCTATAAAGACATAGCGCCCTGGTATGATTACGTGGAAACCTTTGCCGGTATCAGCGGACAGGCAGAAGGGCTGCCCCAGCTGCCGGATGGCAAGTTTATGCCTGCCATGGAAATGAACTGTGTAGAGAAAGAAGTGAAGAAAAGGGTAGAGGCAAAGTTCAAAGACCGCAGGATCACCATGGGCCGCGTGGCTAACATTACCCAGCCATTGCCCGGCCGTACCCAATGCCAGTTCCGTAACCTGTGCAGCCGCGGTTGCCCGTTTGGCGCATATTTCAGCACACAGTCATCTACCCTGCCGGCTGCAAGGGCTACCGGTAACCTTACCTTACAACCGGATTCTATTGTGAACTCCATCATTTATGATGAAGCAAAAGGCAAGGCTACCGGCGTAAAAGTGATTGACAAGCACACCAAGCAAATGACGGAGTACTATGCCAAGATCATTTTTGTGAACGGCTCTACCCTGGGTACCACCTTTGTGTTGCTGAACTCCATTTCCAAACGTTTTCCGAATGGTTTGGGTAATGATAGCGGCGTGCTGGGTAAATATTTAATGGATCACCATTTTCGTACAGGCGCTTCCGGTACCGTGGAAGGTTTTGATGATCATTATTTCTTTGGCCGCCGCGCCAACGGTATTTATGTACCGCGTTACCGCAACATAGGCAGTGATAAGCGCGATTACCTGCGTGGCTTTGGTTACCAGGGTGGCGCCAGCCGCAGCGGATGGCAGCGGGGTATTGCCGAAATGGGCGTAGGAAAGGACTTTAAAGAAATGCTCACAGAACCCGGTACCTGGAGCATGGGCCTGGGTGGTTTTGGAGAATGCCTGCCCTATGAGCAGAACCAGGTAACGCTGGATAATTCCGTGAAAGATGCCTGGGGACAACCGGTGCTGAAATTTGATGCCGGTTTCTTTGAGAATGAAACCAAGATGCGTAAGGATATGATGAACGATGCCGCTGAAATGCTGGAAGCAGCCGGCGCTAAGGACATCCATACCTTTGACAACGGATCTTACCCCGGTATGGCCATTCATGAAATGGGTACGGCGCGTATGGGCCGTGATCCTAAAACATCTGTGCTGAACAGCTGGAACCAGATGCATGCTGTGAAGAATGTGTTTGTAACAGATGGCGCGTGTATGACCTCTGCCGCCTGTGTGAACCCTTCGCTCACGTATATGGCGCTTACCGCCCGTGCAGTAGATTACGCAGTAAAGGAAATGAAGAAAGGAAACATATAGTTAATTACGAATTATTCAATTACAAATTACGAATTGGGTAGTTCGTAATTACAATCATCACAACATTAAATGATCAGGGATTATTGAAATTATTACAATTACGGATTATGAATGAGTGCATAAGGTAATCAACCGCTGCATTCAATTCGTAATTCGTAATTGAATAATTCGTAATTCTAATCGTCCAGTGCAATGAATCTCAACATTAGAGCAGTAAAAGAAAATACCTATGACGCAATTGTTGTGGGTTCAGGGATCAGTGGGGGATGGGCAGCCAAAGAGCTGTGTGAAAAGGGACTGAAAACATTAGTGCTGGAAAGGGGCAATGATGTAAAACACGTAAAAGACTATACCACCGCCATGATGGCGCCCTGGGAGTTTCCGCACCGCCTGCAGCTCTCCAATGAGGTTAAGCAGAACTTCCCCATCCAGAGCCGCTGTTATGCCTTTGACGAATCCTCCAAACAGTATTGGGTAAACGATAAGGAAAATCCTTATAACGAGATCAAACCATTCAACTGGTTACGTGGCTACCATGTAGGCGGGCGTTCCCTGATGTGGGGCCGCCAGGTGTACCGCTGGAGCGACCTGGATTTTGAAGCCAATGCAAAAGACGGACATGGAGTAGACTGGCCTATCCGCTATAAAGATATTGCGCCCTGGTATGATTACGTGGAAACCTTTGCCGGCGTTAGCGGCCAGGCAGAAGGGCTGCCGCAGCTGCCGGACGGCAAGTTCCTGCCGCCCATGGAAATGAACTGCCTGGAAAAGCATGTGGCTGCACGGATCAAAGAAAAGTATAACGACCGCATTATTACCATAGGCCGTGTAGCACATGCTACCAAACCTATGCAGAACGGGCGCCAGTGCCAGTCGCGCAACCTGTGCCACCGCGGATGCCCCTTTACCGGGTATTTCAGCAGCAACGGCGTTACGCTGCCGGCAGCAGCAGCTACAGGCAACCTCACCCTGCGGCCGGACAGTATTGTAACAGAAGTGATCTATGATGAGCAGAAAGGCAAGGCCACCGGCGTACGCGTGCTGGATGCGCATACCCTGCAAAGCGTGGAGTATTATGCAAATATTGTTTTCCTGAATGCCTCTACCTTAGGCACTACCTTCGTGCTGCTGAACTCAACCTCTAACCGTTTTCCGAATGGTTTGGGAAATGACAGTGAGCAGGTAGGCCATAACCTGATGGATCACCACTTTGGCGTAGGCGCAGATGGGGAGTTTGATGGTTTTGAAGATCAGTACTACAATGCAGGCCGCCGGCCCAATGGTATTTATGTTCCCCGCTTCCGTAACGTGAACGAGGCTACGAAAATGAAAGATTATGTACGTGGCTTTGGTTACCAGGGCGGCGCAGGCCGTGGCCGTGGCAATGGTACAGAAGGTGTAGGCGCAGCCCTTAAAGAATCACTGACGGAGCCGGGCAAGTGGAGTATGGGCATTGGCTCCTGGGGCGAGCACCTGCCATACTATGAGAACAAGGCCACGCTTAACAAAGACAAAAAAGACAAGTACGGCTTACCTACCCTGGATATTGATTGTGAGTTTAAGGAAAATGAGCTGGCCATGCGTAAGGATATGCTGGAAAGCGCCAAAGAAATGCTGGCAGCTGCCGGCTTAAAGAACATCACCAGCTATGATGATATGCCGCCTCCCGGCCACTGTATCCATGAAATGGGCACTGCACGTATGGGCCGCGATCCCAAGACCTCTGTGCTGAACAGCTGGAACCAGCTGCATGCCGTAAAGAATGTGTTTGTAACAGATGGGGCCTGCATGGCATCCTCCGCCTGCCAGAACCCATCCATCACTTATATGGCGCTCACCGCCCGCGCCTGTGATCATGCTGTAAAAGAGCTGAAGAAAGGGAACGTGTAAATGTAACGTATATATGAAAGGTGGAAAATGGAGCAAATTCATTTTTCACCTTTCATTTTTTCATGTATTTTCACCCTTTCACATGCATTTTTAACCTTTACCTGTTTTACCCTACTATCCGTTTGCAGAATGTTAACTTTGACCCTAATTTTTTTACCAAGGACAATGAGAACACTTTTACTGAGCCATCTGTTGTTGCTGGCCTGCGTTGTTATGCAGGGCGCTTATGCGCAGGACAAACACAGTTTTGAATTTTCAAAGACCGAATTCCTGCTGGATGGAAAACCCTTCCAGATCATCAGCGGGGAAATGCACCCGGCCCGCATTCCCAAAGAATACTGGAAACACCGCATTCAAATGGCCAAAGCCATGGGCTGTAATACCATTGCCGCTTATGTGTTCTGGAACTACCATGAGCAGGAGCCGGGCACTTTTGACTTCAGCAGCACTAATCATAACATTGCGGAATTCATTCAAATGGTACAGCAGGAGGGCATGTGGGTATTACTGCGCCCCGGCCCGTATGTATGTGCGGAGTGGGAATTCGGCGGTTTGCCGCCTTACCTGCTGCGCACACCGGATATTAAGGTACGCTGCCTGGACCCGCGTTATATGCAGGCCGTAGAGCGGTATGTAGCTGCATTGTCGGCCCAGGTAAAACCGTTGCTGGCAGCCAACGGAGGCCCTATATTAATGGTGCAGATAGAAAATGAATACGGCAGCTTTGGTAATGACAAAGCCTACCTGAACCGCCTGAAAGAGCTATGGGTGCAGAATGGTATTACCGGGCCTTTTTATACGGCAGATGGTGCTGCCAAACCTAACCTGGAAGCCGGCACTGTGCCTGGTGCCGCTATAGGCCTGGATCCCGGCGCATCTGAGGCTGATTTTACTGCAACCAGCAACTTGTACCCGGATGTGCCTATTTTCAGCAGTGAATCTTATCCCGGCTGGTTAACCCATTGGGGCGAGCAATGGGCGCGGCCTGATAAAGAAGGCATTTTGCGGGAAGTAAAATACCTGCTGGATAATAAACGCTCTTTCAACCTGTACGTAATACATGGCGGCACCAACTTCGCCTACACAGCCGGCGCCAATTCCGGCGGCAAAGGTTATGAGCCGGACCTTACCAGCTATGATTATGATGCGCCTATTAATGAGCAGGGCGTAGCTACGGCCAAATACATGGCATTCCGGCAAATGATCAGCAACCATCTGCATAAAGCATTGCCGCGCATACCGGCGCCTATACCTACCATCAGCTTCCCGGCCGTACCCATGATACCCTTTACCAGTGTATGGGAGCAACTGCCGGAGGCGGTGCATTCCGCACAGCCGCAGCCCTTTGAAGCCTATGCGCAGGATTATGGTTTTATGCTGTACCGCACCACCCTGGTGGGGCATAAAAGCGGCAAGCTTACCATCACGGACCTGCATGATTATGCCACCATTTACCTGAACGGAGAGTACATGGGTAAGCTAGACCGCCGTTTAGGGGAGAACAGCATTGAGATTCCCAAGAGCAATGTAAAAGACCCGGTGCTGGAAATACTGGTAGAAGGTATGGGCCGTATCAACTTTGCACAGCAGATCATTGACCGCAAAGGCATTACTGATCGCGTAACCCTGAATGGTATGACGCTTATGAGCTGGGACGTGTTTGGCCTGCCCATGACGGAAAAATATATTCAGAACCTGCATCCCACCAGCGGTACCACCGCCAAACCGGGGCAGTTCTTTAAAGGAACGTTTAAGCTGTCCCGCGTGGGTGACACCTATATTGACTTTACCCAGCTAAAAAAAGGCCTGATCTGGGTTAATGGGCATAACCTGGGCCGCTACTGGGATATAGGCCCGCAAACACGCCTGTATTGCCCTGCCAGCTGGCTGAAAAAGGGAAATAATGAAATTGTGGTGTTTGACCTGCACCAGACGGCCCCGGCCTCTGTAAGCGGCGCCAGGACCTTAGAATAACTTTATTAATAGATACATACCTGTTAGTGCCTGGTTTTTGTTTAAAATCAGGCACTAATAATTTATAACTAATCGCTAACTACGCGCCCCTCACTCCTGTATTGCTTTTTCCGCACAAAAACCTTAACTTACAATAACTGGTTTTTCATATTTCTTCATTTTTAAAAGGCCTCGTTATGGGAACTGTACGAAATATCCTGCAGGCCAAGGGTCATGCAGTGTACTCCATTAACCCGGACAGCAGCGTATTTGAAGCGTTAAAAATTCTGGTGGATAAAAATGTTGGCGCTTTGATGGTTGTTGATGATCAGGGTAAATTCCTCGGCGTTTTCTCAGAACGCGATTATGCACGCAGAGTGATCCTTAAAGGCAGGGCATCCAAGGAAACTGCTATTCGTGAAATTATGACCGAACGGCCTATTACGGTCTGCGAAAACGATTCTATTGAAGACTGTATGGTAAAGATGACGGATAAACGTATCCGCCACCTGCCTGTAACGGATGAGCAGCAACGGCTGATAGGCCTGATCTCTATTGGTGATGTGGTAAAGTTCATTATTGACGAACAGCGCTATATTATCAATAACCTGGAGAGCTACATTAGCGGCACCCATACCTGATTTACGATGTTGGATTTGCGATTTTAGATTTGATTGATGCGAAGTAGTCTTTTTATTAAATCTAAAATCGTAAATCTAAAATCTAAAATGGAAATGGTGGTTTGTATTATTTTTTGTACATTCATATCACATATTCATTACCGTAAGACAGTAGTAGATACGTAGCATGTAGTTTATTTGACAGATTAACAGACTGACTTTTAAAGTTCTTGTTCGCTTGGAGGGCGATGTATCTTGAAAGAATCAGTTATTGAAACAGCTCCTGTTTGGCCCTTTATAGTTTTCGGGGCCATTGTACTGGTACTGGTTGGTGCCATCCTGGGAATCTCATATATCCTGGGGCAGCATCATAAAGACCGTGCCACCGGTGAAGCCTATGAATCCGGCATCCTTTCCACAGGCTCTGCACGTTTGCGCTTCCCTTCTCAATTTTACCTTATTGCCATGTTGTTCGTGATCTTTGATATTGAAACTGTTTTCATTATCTCATGGGTCATTGCATTTGATGAACTGGGCTGGGCTGGTTACATTGGCGTAAGTATATTTATCTTTATTTTATTAGTGGTATTGATCTATGAATGGCGCAACGGCGCGCTGGATTTCGGACCGGATGGAAAGAAGATATTGCGGGCCTATAAAAAAATGCGCAGCAGCAGCAGCAAAGCAGCTGACAGTGGAAGCATGCAGCTGCCACCACCACAACCGGCCCATTAACACTACGGAAAAATACATTAAGGTATATAGGACTATCTGAAAAAAAGGATGTATTTATTTATTCCACGGATCTAATAAAAAGACTGGCCTTCTACTCCTCTTTACAGCCAGACTGGATTGGAATCAATTACGAATTGTCAATTACGAATTACGAATGAAGGAGAACCGTATGTGGTTACTGCGTTTGTAATAGTTCTGGTGATTCGCCGACACACGGATTCAATTACGAATTGTCAATTACAAATTATGAATGAAGGGAACCGTATGTGGTTACTGCATTTGTAATAATGTTTTGATGGTTCGCCGACACACGGATCCAATTACGAATTGTCAATTACGAGTTATGAATGAAGGAGACCGTATGTGGTTACTTCGTTCGTAAGAATGTTGCTGCTGTTCGTAATTACATGCTTCTTCTTTTTTTATTCAAATTATTGCAAAGGATTAATTACGAATGAAGGAAACCGTAACGGTTACTGTCTGTTGTTCTTCGTTGTTATTTCGTAATTACATACTTCCTCCGCGTAAGCATGCATAACCTGAAATGCATGCAGGCGAACTATTACCTAATGTGTAATTAATAATCTGTAATAAATAATTCTCTCCCATGGATTGGTGGTTAAGTAACGCAAAGGATCAAACCGGTAAAGTAAACGGTAATACTTCCCTGGAACAGGCCATGCAGCAAAGCATGATATTAAGCTCTGTAGACCGCTTGCTGGCCTGGGGCCGCAAAAATTCATTGTGGCCTTTTCACTTTGGATTGTCCTGCTGTTTTGTGGAAATGGCTACCGCCATGACACCCAAGTATGATGTTGCGCGCTTTGGTGCGGAAGTGATACGCGGCACACCCCGTGAGGCAGATGTGATGATCATTGCCGGTACCGTGTTCATTAAAATGGCGCCTATTATTAAACGCCTGTATGAGCAGATGATGGAACCGCGCTGGGTGATCTCCATGGGCTCCTGCGCCAACTCCGGTGGTATGTATGATATCTATAGCGTAGTGCAGGGCGTAGATAAATTTTTACCGGTAGATGTATATGTACCTGGTTGTCCGCCGCGGCCCGATGCTTTTATGCAAGGGCTGTTAATGCTGCAGCAATCCGTGGGTAAGGAAATACGCCCGCTTAGCTGGATGATCGGCGATCAGGGCGTGATAAAACCGGATAAGATCTCAATGCGGGAAGTGTTACATGATAAGCGGCAGCAAATGACGCAGTTCAAAACGCCGGATGAGATTTGAGGGGGCCGGAGGCCCACGGTCCATGGTCGATGGTCCATGGCCTATAACGAATGGACCTGTTTTGCGTGAAATGGAAAGGATGGGGCAGTGGTCCACGACCCGTAACGAATAGAAGTGTTTTGCGTGAAATGGTAAGGGGTGGGGAGTGGGATTATTAAAGTACCCTTAAGAAAACTGCAACGAAACAATATGAACGATATTAAATCAGCACTGGATGCCCGCTTTGGAGAACAAACCTGTAAAGAACAGGTAACCCGCGATGCCATGCCCACCTTTTGGGTGCCGCAGGAAAAGCTGGTGACCGTGCTGCAATACCTGAAATCCGATATTAACCTTCCTTACCGCATGCTCTATGACCTTACGGCCATTGATGAGCGTGCGTATAAAAGACCGCAGAACGGACATATACCCTTTGACTTCACCGTTGTTTACCACCTTTTCTCCTTCGGGCAAAATGCTTTCCTGCGTCTGAAAGTAGGATTGCGGGGCGAGTATCCCTCCCTGCCCAGCATCACCCATATATGGCCTGCCGCCAACTGGTATGAGCGCGAAGTGTTTGACATGTTCGGTATCCGCTTTGACGGCCATCCCTTACTGAAACGTATTTTAATGCCCAGCACCTGGGAAGGTCACCCATTGCGCAAAGAACATCCTGCGCGCGCCACGGAAATGGGACCATTCAAACTGTTTGATGAAAAGGTAGACCGGGAGCAGGAAGCCCTGCAGTTCCGCCCGGAAGACTGGGGCCTGAAGCTGCATAGCGAAGATGCGGATTTTATGTTCCTGAACATAGGCCCCCAGCACCCCGGCACGCATGGCGTGCTGCGTATTATTCTGCAGCTGAACGGAGAAGACATTGTAGACGCAGTGCCCGACATTGGCTTTCACCACCGTGGTGCGGAGAAAATGGGCGAGCGTCAGTCATGGCATACCTATATTCCCTATACCGACCGTATTGACTATTTAGGCGGGGTTATGAACAACCTGGCCTATTTGCTGTCTGTTGAAAAGCTGGCCGGTATTGAAGTGCCGCTGCGTGCGCAGGTGATACGCGTTATGCTGTGTGAGTTCTTCCGCATTGCCAGCCACCTGGTATGGTATGGCACCTTTGCGCAGGATGTAGGGCAGCTGTCGCCTGTGTTCTATATGTTCACCGACCGGGAACGCGTATTTGAGATTATAGAAGCTATTTGCGGCGGCCGTATGCATCCTAACTGGTTTCGTATAGGCGGCGTAGCACAGGACTTGCCCAATGGCTGGGATAAGCTGGTGCGCGAGTTTATCCGCTATTTCCCGCCCAAGCTGCGCGAGTATGATAAGATGGTAATGCAGAATGCTTTGTTTAAAGCACGTACCGTAGGCATTGGCATTTACACGCTGGAAGAAGCTATTGAATGGGGCGTTACCGGCCCCGGTTTGCGCGCCTGCGGCCTGGAATGGGATATGCGTAAAATGCGGCCTTACAGCGGGTATGAGAACTTTGCTTTTGAAATACCAACTGCCAACAACGGAGATTGTTATGACCGGGCACGGGTACGGGTAGACGAAATGCGGCAAAGCCTGCGCATTATTGAGCAGTGCCTGGAACATATGCCGGCAGGGGATTTCAAGTCGCACCACCCGCTGGCCACGCCACCGGTGAAGCAGTATACCATGCACGATATTGAAACGCTGATCCACCATTTCCTCAATGTTAGCTGGGGCCCGGTAATACCGGCCGGTGAGGCCATGAGCTGTATAGAAGCTACCAAAGGATGGAACGGCTATTATCTTACCAGCGATGGCAATACCTCGCCTTACCGTGTAAGAGTACGCACACCCTCTTTCCCGCATATGCAAATGATCCCTTACATCGCCCGCAGCTATACGGTGGCAGATCTGCTATCTATACTGGGCGGGATGGATTATGTGCTGGCGGATATTGATAGATAAACCGATACTATGTTAACACAAACAGAAATATCAAAAATAGAGCATGAGCTGCAGCAGGTGCCTGTAAAAAAAGCGGCGGTAATAGAAGCATTGAAGATAGTGCAGCAGCAGCGCCGCTGGGTATCTGATGAGAACGTGGAAGATATTGCTGCGCTGTTAGGTATGAGTGCGGATGAAGTAGATAGCGTGGCTACCTTTTACAATCTCATTTTCCGGCAGCCGGTTGGCCGCCATGTGATCCTGGTATGTGACAGCATCAGCTGCTGGGTAATGGGTTATGAGAATATCCGCAAAACGCTGATGGAGCTGTTGCAGATCAAATACGGGCAAACCACGCCGGATGGGCGTTTTACGCTGCTGCCCAATGCCTGCCTGGGTACCTGTGATCATGCGCCGGCTTTAATGATAGACGAAGATCTTTACCGGGATCTGAATGGGAAAAATATCGGTGAGATACTGGATAAGTATGAATAAATAGCTGGCAGTTGCCAGTGGGCCGTTTGCAGTCAGGCAAACGCTCATCGTGAACTGCCAGCTGGCAACTATAAACTGCAAATAAATTATGGAGGCTCCGCTTACATCGGATATTCAACCCGGCTTGTCGTTGGACCTCAGGGCTTATGAAGCTCTGGGGGGCTACCAGGCATTACGCAAAGCATTACAGCAAATGGCGCCGCAGGAGGTGACTGCGCTCATAAAAGAATCTAACCTGCGGGGCAGGGGCGGCGCAGGTTTCAGCACAGGTATGAAGTGGAGCTTTGTACCTATGAATGTAAAAGGTCCCAAATACCTGGTGGCAAATGCCGATGAAATGGAACCCGGTACTTTCAAAGACCGCTGGCTGCTGGAAGGTAATCCGCACCAGTTAATAGAAGGCATGATCCTCACGGCCTATGCTATACAGGCCACTACCTCATTTGTATTCCTGCGCTGGGCATATAAAGAAGCGGCACAGGTGATCCGCAAAGCGCTGAGTGAAGCATATGCTGCCGGTTATTTAGGCAACAATATCTTAGGAAAGGATTTTTCCCTGGAAATGCACCTGCACACCGGCGTAGGCCGCTATATGTGCGGGGAGGAAACCGCCCTGCTGAACTCACTGGAAGGCAAGCGCGCCGTACCCCGTGCCAAACCGCCTTTTCCGCAGATCAGCGGTTTGTTTGGCCATCCAACCATCGTAAACAATGTAGAAACGCTTTGTTTCATTCCACATATAGTCAATAAAGGAGCCGCCTGGTTCCAGTCCCTGAGCCGTACCGGCGACGGGGGTACGAAAATATATGGTGTGAGCGGACGCGTAAATAAACCCGGCGCCTGGGAATTGCCCATGGGCGTAACTATGCGCGAACTATTGGAAGATTATGCCGGTGGTATGCAAAACGGCTACCGTTTCCGCGGGGCTTTACCCGGCGGTGCATCCACGGATTTTTTAACAGCTGACCACCTGGATACTCCCATGGATTTTACCGCTGTAGCTGCAGCGGGCAGCCGCCTGGGCACAGGTACTATGGTGGTGCTGGACGACCAAACCTGTCCGGTGGGCTTTGTACATAACCTGGAGCATTTCTTTGCACAGGAATCCTGCGGGTTTTGTACGCCCTGCCGGGAAGGTTTACCCTGGACCGAAAAAATATTGTATGCCCTGGAACAGGGGCATGGCACGGAAGAAGACCTGGTACAGCTGGAAATGCATACGCATTTGCTGGGACCGGGTAATACTTTTTGCGCGCTGGCCCCCGGCGCTATGGAACCATTGCAAAGCGCGCTGAAATATTTCCGGGAAGATTTTG
The DNA here is from genome assembly GCF_900109685.1 of Chitinophaga rupis. GTDB lineage: Bacteria > Bacteroidota > Bacteroidia > Chitinophagales > Chitinophagaceae > Chitinophaga > Chitinophaga rupis. Next base: position 276,776 of record NZ_FOBB01000009.1, read on the forward strand.
AACAGCATGTACACGAAAAAAAATGTCCCTATGGCAATCATACACATTGATGGCAAGTCATACGAAGTAAAGGAAGGCAAGAACCTGCTGGAAACCTGCCTGTCGCTGGGCCTGGACCTGCCTTATTTTTGCTGGCACCCGGCGCTGGGCTCTGTAGGCGCCTGCCGGCAATGCGCGGTAAAATCATTTAAGGATGAAAAAGATACCAAAGGAAAGCTGATCATGTCCTGCATGGAGCCGGTAAAAGATCAGCTGCGTATATCCGTTAGCGATAAGGAAGCAGCTGCTTTCAGGGAGCAGGTAATAGGCTGGCTGATGACCAACCACCCGCATGACTGTGCTGTGTGTGACGAAGGCGGCTCCTGCCATTTGCAGGATATGACGGTAATGACCGGGCATAGCTACCGCAACTATCATTTTTCCAAACGCACCTATAAAAATCAATACCTGGGTCCTTTCCTGAACCATGAAATGAACCGCTGCATCCAGTGTTACCGTTGCGTGCGTTTTTATAAAGATTTTGCAGGCGGCAAGGACCTGGATGTTTTTGCCGCGCATAACCATGTATACTTTGGCCGTTATAAAGAGGGTACGCTGGAAAGTGAGTTCAGCGGCAACCTGGCTGAGGTCTGCCCTACGGGCGTGTTTACAGACAAAACACTCAAACAGCATTATACCCGCAAATGGGATATGACCTATGCGCCCTCCATTTGCCAGGGCTGTGGCCTGGGCTGTAATATTATTGCCGGTGAGCGTTATGGTTCCTTACGGCAGATCAGCAGCCGCTATAACGGTGCCGTGAACGGCTATTTCCTTTGCGACCGCGGGCGTTATGGTTATGAGTTTGTGAACAGTGAGCGCCGCATACGGGAGGTGGCCATCCGCGGTCTTATGGATCATGCTATTGATCCCGGTGCTGCATTGCAATATTTACAGGACAAGCTTCCCCCCGGGCGCACTATTGGCATTGGTTCCCCGCGCGCTTCGCTGGAATCTAACTTTGTATTACAGCAGCTGGTAGGGGAAGATAATTTTTACCTGGGCATGTCAGATGCAGAACATGACCTGGCCACGCTGGCATTGAAAATATTAAAGAACGGGCCTGTGCGCACACCCTCCATGCAGGAGGCAGCTACTGCAGATGCGGTGCTGATACTGGGTGAAGACCTGTTGAACACCGCGCCTATGATGGCCTTATCTGTTCGGCAGGCGGTACGTAAGCAACCCTTACAGGATGCTATGAACACCACGCATGTGCCGGCCTGGCAGGATGCGGCGGTGCGTGAAGCCATGCAGGATAAACACGGACCTTTTTATATATTGCATATACAACCCACCGGGCTGGATGAAATAGCCACCCGCACTTATCATACCGCCCCGGATAACATTACCCGTATAGGCTTTGCCGTGAGCCAGCTATTAGGCGCTCCGGTAGCGGCTGTAAAAGACCTTTCGGAAGAGGAGCAGCAGCTGGCGCAGGCCATTGCCGATGCATTACTGGCCGCAGAACGGCCTTTGATCATTGCCGGCTATGGCTGCGGCTGTGAAGGTACCATGCGGGAAGCCGCCAATATCAGCTGGGCATTACAGCAAAAAGGCAAAGCAGCTATGCTGGTGCTTACTACACCGGAATGTAACAGCCTGGGCCTGGAAATGCTGGGCAGCCATCGCCTGGAAACTGCGGTGAATGCAGTACTGGACGGAGACATAGATACTGTTATTATCCTGGAAAATGACCTGTACCGGCGCTTAGACCGGCATATAGCAGACCAGTTCTTTCAGCATTGTAAGGAAGTGGTATTGCTCGATCACCTGTACAATGCTACTGCAGAAAAAGCCACGGTATTATTGCCTGCCGGCACCTTTGCAGAATCAGACGGTACGCTGGTGAATAATGAAGGCCGGGCGCAACGTTTCTTCCAGGTATTTGCAGGCAGCGGCGTGGTGCAGGAAAGCTGGCGCTGGTTATTACAGCTGGGCGCTGCTACTAATAATGCACGCTTAAAAAACCTGGTGTACCTCGATGATGTAACGCAGGCGCTGGCACGTTCAGCGGCCATCTTTGCAGGCATAGATCATTTAACCCCACCGGCCGATTTTCGTATAGCCGGGCAAAAGATACCGCGGGAACCACACCGTTACAGCGGCCGCACAGCTATGCTGGCCAATGTAAATGTGAGCGAACCCAAACCGCCGGAAGATGCGGATACGGCTTTGTCGTTCACCATGGAAGGTTACCGCGGGGAACCGCCATCCTCCATGATACCCTTCTTCTGGTGGCCGGGCTGGAACTCCGTGCAATCCATCAACAAATTCCAGACAGAGGTAGGCTGCTCTTTGCACGACGGGGATTCGGGCAAGCGGCTGATAGAGCCCAAAGCTAACGGGCAGGCGCCTTATTTTTCCTATTCACCGGACAATTTTGTTCCGCTGGCCGGGCATTTAATGCTGGTGCCTTTATACCACATTTTCGGATCAGAAGAGTTGAGCGTACATACGCCTGCAGTGGCAGAACGTATGCCGGCGCCTTACATTTTGCTGAATCCGGAAGATGCGCAGCGTTACCAGGTAGTGGAATCGCATCAGCTGCAGCTATCGGTTAACGGGCATCCATATACGTTTACGGTAAAAACCGATGCCAGGCTGCATAAAGGCATGGCCGGGATACCGGTAGGTTTGCCGGGGATAGATGTAGTTGGGGTGCCGGTGCTTGCGAAATTATAGATGAGCTTCAAAAACATTTTTTATGAGTGCTGGTCATTATTGGTTAGTTATTGGTGGCGTACTGTTCGTGATCCTGAACACAGCAGCCGGTTTAATATGGCTGGAACGCAGGATGCTGGCCCTGTGGCAGGACAGATACGGGCCTAACCGCGCCGGGCCTTTTGGGCTGTTCATTGTGCTGGCAGATACCATCAAGCTTTTCTTTAAGGAGGATTGGATTCCGCCTTTTGCGGATAAAGTGGTGTTTGTATTTGCGCCGGCAGTAGTAGTGGCCAGTGTGCTGTTAAGCTTTACTATTATACCGTTTGCACCCAATGTGGTGGTGGCGGATTTTAATGTAGGGGTATTATTCTTCCTGGCCATGTCGTCCATGGGTGTGTACAGCATTGTGCTGGGCGGCTGGGCCTCCAATAATAAGTATGCTTTGCTGGGCGCTATGCGTGGCGCTTCGCAAATGATCAGCTATGAAGTTTTTATGGGCCTGTCCCTGATGGGCGTGGTTATCATGAGTGGTTCCTTTAACCTCAGTGAGATCGTAGCAGCGCAAAAGAACGGCTGGTTCATCCTGCCGCAATGTGTAGGCTTTTTTATTTTCCTGATTGCGGGTATTGCGGAAACACACCGCCTGCCCTTTGATATACCGGAAGCGGAAAGTGAGCTGGTGGCGGGCTTTCACTCGGAGTATTCCGGTATGAAGTTCGGTATGTTTTTCATAGGGGAGTATATGGGAATCACGCTGATCTCCTCCATGGTGGTAACATTATATTTCGGTGGCTGGCTGGGACCTGCTTTTCTTCCGCCAGTGATCTGGTTTGTATTAAAAACGTTTGTGTTTATTATGCTGTTCATCCTGTTAAGGGCGTCTATGCCACGTCCGCGGTATGATCAGCTGATGGAATACGGATGGAAGATCTTATTTCCGTTGTCACTGGTAAACCTGTTGATAACGGCTGCTATTAAATTACTCATCTGATTTCAGATTTGAGATTTACGATTTACGATTTGAATGCGTTATGCTCCATTCGTCGTTCTTCTAAATCTAAAATCTAAGATCTAAAATCTAAAACTATGTTTAGTCTGTTGCGCAGTATGTGGCTGGTTTTCCTGCACATGTTCCATAAAAGGGAAACCTACCAGTATCCTGAGGAAAGAGCGCCGCTGCCGGCCCGCTGGCGGGGCCGCATAGCCCTTACCCGCGATCCTGATGGAGGTGAGCGCTGTGTGGGCTGTTACTTATGCGCGGCGGCCTGCCCGGTGGATTGTATTTCGCTGCAGGCAACGGAAGATGAGCACGGGCGGCGTTACCCGGAATTTTTCAGGATCAATTTTTCGCGCTGCATCTTTTGCGGTTTTTGTGAAGAGGCCTGTCCTACCTACGCCATACAACTGTTACCTGATTTTGAAATGGCGGAATATAACCGCCAGAACCTGGTGTATGAAAAGGAAAACCTGCTGATCAACAGCGAGGGTAAATACCCGGGTTATAATTATTACAGGGTGGCCGGCATGGCAATAGATGGCAAAGCAAAAGGCGAAGCCGAACATGAAGAGCCGCCGGTAGATATCAAGAGCTTATTACCGTAAGAAGGATCTTAGATTTTAGATTTACGATTTACGATTTGAATGTGTTATGCTCCATTCATCGTTCTTCAAAAAATCTAAGATCTAAAATCGTAAATCGTAAATCCCATGGGCGTTTTCTTTTACATAACAGCGGCTATTGCTGTTTTCTCTACCGCGATGGTAGTAACGCGGTTCAATATCATGCATGCATTGCTGTACCTGATCGTGTCGCTGTTGTCGGTAGCGGTGATCTTTTACCTGTATGGCGCGCCTTATATGGCCTCACTTGAAATCATTGTGTATGCCGGCGCTATTATGGTGCTGATCATCTTTTTTGTAATGATGCTGAACCTGGGACCGGAAAGCACGCGTTTAGAAAAGCAGTGGTTAAAGCCTGGTATGTGGATGGTGCCCGCCTTGTTTTGCGTAATACTGCTGGGGGAGCTGGTGTATCTGATCGCGCAAAATCATACGCCCGTTACCGGTATTAAGGAAGTACCGCCTAAAGCGGTGGGCCGTAGCTTGTTCGGGCCTTATATACTGGCCGTGGAGCTTAGCGCTATGCTGCTGATGGCGGGCATTGTGGGCGCATATCATTTAGGCCGGCAGCAACCAAAAACCTTACACCGTTTTCTTCAAAGCAAACCATCATGAATATTCATCCAACAACTGCAGGCATGACACTGGCCGGGATCCTCTTTGTGCTGGGGCTTATCAGTATGCTGATACGCCGTAACATGATCTTTATGCTGCTGTCGGTAGAGATTATGCTGAATGCGGCGGGGCTGGCCTTTATAGTGGCTTCCTCACACTGGGCGCAGCCGGACGGGCAGGTAATGTTCATGTTCATTCTGTCAATGGCTGCTGCAGAAGTATCTGTGGGGCTGGCGCTGATCCTGCAGCTCTATCACCAGCTAAAATCACTGGATAGTGATGAAGCCAGCAGGATGAAGGGATAAAAAGTACAACAAATCATAAATCATTGTTTTATGCTTTTCCTCATACCGGCATTGCCATTCTTTTCTGCCCTGGTACTTATACTGGCCGGGCGCTCCCTGAACAAGGCGGCGGTTTCTGTGATTGCCTGCGGCAGTATGGGAATAGCGGCGGCTATTACATTGGTGTTGGGATTACCGTTCCTGCAATCCGGTGAGCATATTATAGTACAGCACTTATGGACCTGGATGCAGGCCGGTTCCTTCACCGCGGGTATTGACCTGCGGCTGGATGCCTTATCGCTGGCCTTTGTATTTGTGATCACGTTTGTAGGTTTTCTTATTCATGTATATTCTACCGGGTACATGGCAGAGGATGCGGATTACAGCCGCTTTTTTGCCTGTATGAACCTGTTTGTAGGCGCTATGCTGCTGCTGGTGCTGGCGGATAATTTATTGCTGTTATACTTTGGCTGGGAAGGTGTTGGTTTGTGCAGTTACCTGCTGATAGGTTTCTGGTATAAGGATCCTGCCAATGGATATGCGGCCCGCAAAGCCTTTATTGTAACACGGGTGGGCGATACTGCCATGGCCATTGCCCTGTTCATGTTATTCCAGTACACCGGTACTTTACAGATACAACAGATCCTGGATCAGGCCCCACAGCTATGGGCTGCGGGTAACAGCACCATTGTATTGATCGCTTTTTTGTTATTAGGCGGCGCAGTGGGCAAGTCGGCACAATTGCCGCTGCAAACCTGGTTGCCGGATGCTATGGCCGGCCCTACACCGGTAAGCGCATTGATACATGCAGCTACCATGGTCACTGCGGGCGTGTACCTGATTGCACGTACACATGTATTGTTTGAGCTGGCCCCGGCTGCACAAACCGGGGTAGCCGTTATTGGCGCAGTTACTTTATTACTGGCGGGCTGCAGCGCATTGGTGCAAACAGATATTAAACGGGTGCTGGCCTATTCCACCATCAGTCAGATAGGGTATATGTTCCTGGCGCTGGGCGTAGGGGCCTGGTCGGCCGCTATTTTCCATTTTGTAACACATGCATTTTTTAAAGCCTTGTTGTTCATGGGCGCAGGCGCGGTGATCGTAGCCATGCATCATGAGCAGGATATGTTTAAAATGGGCGGGCTGCGTAAACAGCTGCCGGCGGTGTTCTGGGTATTTTTAATTGGTTCAGCCTCGCTGTCGGCCATCCCTTTTATTACATCCGGCTTTTATAGTAAAGATCAGATCGTGTGGCTGGCATGGTCCTCCGTGCACGGACATACGTTTTACTGGATTGCTGCTATTACCGGCGCTTTCCTTACAGCTATGTACACTTTCCGCATGGTGTTCCTCACCTTTTACGGGCCTAAAGCATCGCACCACACGCCGCATGCACCGGGCAACAGCATGATGATACCGCTGTACATACTGGCGCTGTGCAGCACCCTGGCCGGTTTTGTGGAGCTGCCGCATACCATGGGACATGTAACACTGTTCAGTGACTGGCTGCAGCATATATTACCGGCCGTGCAGCTGCAGCAGGAATCTACTGCGCTGGAATGGACCTCACAGCTGCTGGCTGCGGGACTTACCTTCCTGGGTATTTACATTGCCTGGGTATGGGTAATAGAAAGGCCGGATGGCATGCTGCGTTTTTCGCAAATGCCTTTTATGCGCTGGCTGCGCAAATTATGGTTCAGCGGCTGGGCCTTTGATGCCCTGTATGATGAAATGCTGGTACATCCTTTTGTGCGTACGGCCCGCATGAACCGCCGCGATATGATAGACCGCATCTATACTACGCTGGCCCGTATCACGGAGTGGTTACATAATATGCTGGCCCGCACGCAAAGCGGCCTTCTGCGCTGGTATATTATGGGCGTAGTGCTGGGCGCTGTGGTGATATTAAGCGTGCTGATATGGCGTGTATATGTATAAGGTCTGAGATCTAAAATCGTAAATCTTAAATCGTAAATCCGCATGGTCCTGTTATATATTATACTGATCCCAATGTTCGGCGCTTTGCTTTCCTGGCTGGCATCGGCCAGGAACATTGCGCTATGCCGGTGGATTGCGCTGGTAAGCCTGTTGTGCGGCCTGCTGCTGGTAACCGTTTTGTGGGTGAGCAACGCTGCAGATCCAACGCCTGCCGGGCACTGGATGTACAACTGGCAGCAACCGTGGATCCCTCATTTTGGTATTAGCCTGCACCTGGCTATGGACGGACTAAGCCTGGTAATGCTGGCGCTTACTTTTTTCCTGGGCGCATTATCCGTATTAATATCATGGCGGGAAATAAAATTTAAAATTGGCTTCTTTCACTTTAACCTGCTGTTTGTAATTGCCGGCATAGCCGGTGTGTTCCTGACCATGGACCTGTTCCTGTTTTACTTTTTCTGGGAGGTGATGTTAATACCCATGTACTTCCTGATAGGGATATGGGGGCATGAGCGGCGGGAATATGCGGCGTATAAGTTCTTCATTTTTACGCAGGCCGGCGGGCTGTTAATGCTGCTGGCTATACTGGGCCTGTACTTTATTCATGGCGCTAACACCGGCGTATATACGTTCGATTATTTTTACCTGTTAAATACTCCTATGGAGCGCGCGGTAGCACAATGGCTGATGCTGGGTTTCCTGGTGGCCTTTGTTGTAAAGCTGCCGGCTATTCCCTTTCATACCTGGCTGCCCGATGCGCATACTGAAGCGCCTACCGCCGGTAGCGTGGTGCTGGCAGGGCTGTTATTAAAAACAGGCGCGTATGGCATTCTGCGTTTTGTGCTGCCGCTTTTCCCGGCTGCATCGCATGACTTTGCACCCTGGGCTATGCTGCTCGGTGTAGCAGGTATTTTGTACGGCGGGCAGCTGGCTTATTCGCAGCCGGATCTGAAACGCTTAATTGCCTATACCAGCGTTAGCCATATGGGTTTTGTGCTGCTGGGCGCTTTTGCTTTTAATGAGCTGGCCTATAAGGGTGTGGTGATGCAAATGATCGCACATGGTATTAGCACCGGGGCTTTGTTCATGATAGCGGGCGCTTTGTATGAGCGTATGCATACCCGTGAGCTAAGCCGTATGGGCGGGTTATGGCCTGCCATGCCGGCTATGGGCACTGTAACCATGATCTTTGTAATGGCATCGCTGGGATTGCCCGGGCTGGGAAATTTTGTAGCGGAGTTCATGATCCTGTTAGGCAGCTGGCAGGCAAACCATATCATGACCATACTGGCTACTATCGGGTTGGTGATTGCCACGGTATACTCCCTGCGCATTATGCAAAAAGTATTCTTCGGACAGTCAGAGCGGCAGTATGCCCTGCCGGACCTGGGGTTGCGGGAATGGCTGATCATGGCGCCGTTGGTAGTAGTGATATTGTGGCTGGGCGTGTATCCGCAAACGGTGCTGGGCACCATTACGAATTACGAGTTACGGATTACGACATTCTCCGCGCCGCATGTTCCACAAGCTGAAAGCAGTGGGCGTGTAGTGCCAGTAAGTGATTCATCGTTCGTAATTAATCATGCGCCGTAACAGTATCGTCCATGCTCTACTCAATTCGTAATTGATAATTCGTAATTCACTCTGCTATGACTTTCGAAGACTTACTCAGCCTGGGGCCTTTATTCAATATCTGCGGAGCAGCGGTATTGTGTATGCTGCTGGTAGCGATCTGGCGTAATCACCGGCTTATATATTATGTAACCCTGGTGGCCTTTGCGCTGGCGCTGATGTCGGTAGTGCCGGTGGCCACACTGTTGCCACATACCATTGCCCCGCTGATAGTAATAGATATGTTTGCGCTGTTCAACAGCGGCGCTATTGTAGGGTCGGGGCTGATCATTGTACTGTTATCCTATAACTATTTTGAGGAGCGGGAAGAACGTAAGGAGGAGTATTACCTGCTGTTGCTGCTGGCTACTGCCGGTGCGCTGGTGCTGGTGATCAGCCGGCATTTTATGTCGTTCTTCCTGGGGCTTGAAATGCTGAGCATTAGCCTGTATGGCCTTATTGCGTATCTGCGTGCCCGTCAGCGCTCAGATGAAGCGGGCATAAAATATTTGATACTGGCGGCGTTGTCCTCCGCGTTCTTATTGTTCGGGATGGCGCTGGTATATGGTTTCACCGGGCATATGGATTTTCCCGGTATTGGCGCTTACCTGCGGCAGGCCGGCACTTTTCCGCTGCCTGTAATTGCGGGTTTTGGGCTGATGCTGATAGGGATTGGTTTTAAGCTGGGTATTGTGCCTTTTCATATGTGGGCGCCGGATATTTATGAAGGAGCGCCGCTACCGGTAGCTGCTTTTGTGGCTACTATTTCAAAAGGCGGGGTGCTGGTGGTGCTGATCCGTTTTTACCAGGATATTGATGGCCGCAATTATACCATGTTGTGGTGGATACTGGCTATTACAGCCATTGCTTCAATGTTTGTGGGCAATCTGCTGGCCCTTACGCAGCAGAATATTAAGCGTATGCTGGCTTATTCTTCCATTGCACACCTGGGTTATTTGCTGGTGGCTTTTTTATCTGATACGCAATCGGGTTTGGAGGCTATTGCTTTTTACCTGACGGCCTATTTCCCCACCAGCATTGGTGCATTTGGTGTATTGATTGTAATGAGCAGCAGCGTGCAGGATGCGGAAACGGTGGAGGATTACCGGGGCCTGTTCTGGCGTTATCCCTGGGTGGCGCTGGTATTTACGGTGATGCTGTTATCCCTGGCAGGCATTCCGCTTACAGCGGGTTTCATTGGCAAGTTCTATATTGTAATGGCCGGCGTTGACGGGCACCATTGGTTCCTGCTCCTGATGCTGGTGATCAATAGTGTTATAGGCCTGTACTATTATATGAGGGTGGTGGCTATGATGTTCCGCACTACGGATACGTCTCAACGTATTTTCATCAAACCTTCCTTACCGTTGGCCGGTAATATTACCCTGGGCCTGATAGTAATGCTGCTGGTAGGTTTGGGCGTATACCCCACGGCTATGATGCAGCTGATACAGCAAATGATGACGCTGATAAAATGATACATTAATACCGGTAATACTTCTGTACATTAAAAGCAATCGGTAACCCTATCATTACAACAATAATAGCCATGCCTAATAAAGCAGGCGCCCAGCGCAAAGGCGCCTGCTGAAAATTAGAAAGGGGCAATACGGCCAGGTTCATTACCAGCCATACCAGTACGCCGAACAATACGCCGCTTACTACCCACTGCCGGTGTAAAAAAGGCAGGTGGGGATACAACAGGAAATAAACTGTTGTAAAGATGAGCGCAATAGCGTAATGGAACAGCAGCCCTGTTAAGGCCATGGTAACACCGCCGGCAAATGCTTCCCTGCCAAATATGCCACTGGCAACGCCCTGAAGGATCTGCACGGGTGTAGCTTTCCCCATAATAAGCGCATACACGGTAATGGCAGAGAGAATGTCCAGGGTGCCGGCTATTAGCCCGGTCCGTAAAATGGTGTTTACATTTGATGCTACAGAATGCGCTGTCATAATTCTTGTTTCCTTTTTTAAAGCATGGTTCCCGTTTACGAGCTATAATTGATTTGCTGTAACCTTTTTGGCGGAAGGAGCTGGGATCATGAATTGGTTGAATTAAAGATCAAATCAAATGTAAACAAGGATCATCAGGGCTTGTAACAAATTCAACCAGGGGCCGGGAAGCGTATACAAACAGCACCCCGTAATGGCGGAAAGGCGTTGGTAGGTTGCAAACAGCCCGCCGGTTGTTGTAAGCGGTTAATGGTGTACGATCTTAAAACTCCGCAATATATATGGTAAGGCGCCGTATATCATGGATGGGCAGGCATAATGCCTTTCCACCCATGATCCCGGACCACTCCCGCCAAAGAATAGCAGCAGCTTACATGCGACAGGGGAGGTAGTAGTTCGGCCCCTGTTCGTGTCATACCTATACTGAAAGGGGTTTCTCTTTTGAATGTGGCGTACATAGTGATGCTGAAAGCAATATGTTTTTGGGGCCACAAACTGATGAAGACAAAATCCCTGGAAAAGGACTTTCCTGTAATGTCATGATCAGCAGAAGATATAATATCTCCACAACCCGGCTACGGGTATTACCGCAGCGGGAGCAGCTGTTTAAAAATCTGTTTTCCAATTCTGTGTAAATGGGGTCAGCTTCAAGTTGCTGAAGGTAGTTCGGCATGCTTCAGCAATACTGTTCTTTTGTACTCAATGTGAAATGTTTTTAAGGGTTAATAAAAATGTGAATCGGCAGTAAAGATAAGGGTTGCCTGCTTTTTGAAAAATTGAAAACTATGAACGGTTTTGTATTTAAAATAAACGGCAGCCTCCGCTTTTCCAAAGGCCTTTGCTAAAAATGGAACAGCTCTTTCATCCTTGCCATAAACGGCTCTTTCTTACGGCGGCTTACTTCTATCTGCGCGCCGTTGGTCATAATAACAGTGCCGCCTTCCCCGCGCTGGTATTCAATTACATGCTGCAGGTTTACCAGGTACGATTTATGCACACGCAGGAAATTAGTACCGGTGAGCAGCGCATCATAATCGCTTAATGGTTTGGATACAATGATGGATCTCTTATTCACCAGGTGCACAATAGTATAGCTTCTTTCTGCTGCGCAGTACACGATCTCATCCAGCTTTAGTACGGTGAAGCCTTTGAGTGTAGGCAGGCACAGGCGCATTTCCATGGGCATACCGGTTTTGTGAATGTTGTAGGCCAGCGTGGATACAGGCTCGTTCTCCTTCTCCGCAGCGCGTCTTTTTTCAACACGTTGCACCGCTTCCATCAGGCGGTCCTCATCCACCGGCTTCAGTAAATAATCTGCGGCGCTGTATTGTAAAGCCTGCAGCATATACTCATTATGCGCGGTTACAAATACCACTTCAAAATCCTGGCGTGAAAGGTCCATCAGCATTTCAATGCCGTTCTTACCGGGCATCTGGATATCCAGGAATACCACATCGGGTTCCAGCTCCTGCAGCTTTTGGCTGGCAGCGGCTGCAGTGGAACAGCTGGCCAGCACATTCACCTGTGGGCAGTTGTTTTCCAGCATTTTGCGGAGGGTTACAATGCCATTCACCTCATCGTCAACAATGATTGCTTTCATACTGTGTATTTTAAAGATCAGTTAGTTTAAAGCGGAGCACCGCTTGTGTACCGGTATTATGATGGCCGTTATCGCTACGGTCTGTGATGGTTAATGCGCAATCCATATGATATTTCTCATTCATGATGCTGATGCGGTTGCGCAGGTTATCCAGCCCCACGGAGCGGTGTGTAGTTTTGCGCTGCTGTTTCAGCTTTTCCGCCTGCCGTATGCCAATGCCGTTATCTGTAATAGTGCAGGTGAACACTTCGCCCTGCAGGCTAAAAACAATGTCCACGGCTTTTTCTCCTTCACGGTGCATTAACCCGTGCCAGATGGCATTTTCCACCAATGGCTGTATCATTAAGGTGGGAATGGTAATATCTTCATCCGCCAGCTCATCATCTGTTTGTATGGTGTAGGTGAAGGAGTCATCAAAACGCAGCTTTTCCATTTGCAGGTAACTTTCCAGGTACTCAATGTTTTCCTTTAGCGTTACAAAAGACTGTTTGGACTGGCTGAGCGTAAGGCGTATCATTTGCGCAAACTTGCTCAGGTAGCGGGATGCATTGGAGATGTCCTGCTCCAGTATCATTCGCTTAATACCATTGAGCGCATTAAAAATGAAGTGCGGGTTCATTTGCGTTTGCAGGGCCAGCAGCTGCGCCTCGGCCAGCTGCTCGTTAATGGAGTTCAGCTCTTCATGTTTAATACGCAGTGATTGTTCGGATGCCAGCTGCCGTTGCAAAATGCCGGTACGCCATCTGAATACTGTGTACACTGCTATGGCTGCCAGTAATAACAACAGGCCAAAGAACCAGGGCGTAAGCCAGAAGGGCGGCAGCACGCGAATAGTGAACTCCTGAACCTGCTCAGGCCAGCGGTTGTTAATGGCAAACAGCTTTACCTGCACGCGGTATAAACCCGGCGCCAGGCTGGCTATGTTAAAGGTATTCCGGACGCCCAGCTGTTGCCAGCCGCTGCTATCTGCTTTTAAGATGCGATAGGCAAAACGCTGGCTGCTGCTGTACAGGAAATTAATGCTGCCCAGCGTAACCGTAATATCATTCCGGTACCAGCTGGTGGTAATTTCTTTGGCAGGGAAATGGATCTCCTGCTGATCACCGATGCTAATATTTTCAATAAAAAATGGCGGCGCCGTCATTGTTGTAAGCAAACTTTCAGGGTCGAATTTTACAAGAATACGGGAAAACCCTATGCTGAGTTGCCTGCTGGCGGTATCGTAATAAAATTTGCTGCCGTCTGCTACCGGCAGGTCGGGGAAGCCATCTTCCTTACCAAAGGAAACCATACGCAGGGTGGCCAGGTCCAGGCAGGAGAGGCCGGAGTGGCCGGCCATCCACAGGCGGTTGTTTACCACCGTCATAGCGGCAATATTATTATCCTGCAGGCCGTTGCTACGTGTATAATGCAGCCATTTACCGGTACGCAGGTTATAGCCGGCAAGGCCATTGTTGTTACTGTTACACCAGATAGTGTTGTGCTCATCCACCACAAAATTATTCACCTGGCGGTCCGGCATTTTAATGTAGGGAAAGGTATCTACCAAACGGTCAAACTGTTGGGTGAAGGGGTTGTAACGGCACAGGCCATGCCCTGCCATCCATATGTTGCCGGCAGTGTCAAGGCCCAGGCGCAGCGCGCGTTGTATGCCGCGGTACAGGGGCGTAGCGGTATTAACGGGTGTCAGCTGTCGGGTGGCTGCGCTGTAAGTATAAATATTGGCTGCGGTGATCCAGGTACGGCCCCGATGGTCCGTTTGCAGGTCGGCTGCTTCATACTCCGGCAGGTCCCAGTGCTGCAATACTTTATGGGTTTGCAGATCCAGGCGCAGCAGGGGACGTTCCGTGCCTACCAGTAAGCTATGCTCATCTGCAGGGGCTAAGCAATAAATATTATCTGCTGCTGCGGCATAGCTTTTAAAGCTGATGCGCTTATTAAAACGGAAAGGCTGCTTGTCAAACACCAGCAGGCCGCCGTTCTCCCGGCAGGCTACGTACAGCTGATCGCCGGCGCCATACACATCATCCATTATTAAATTGGGGAATGCGGTATTGATGCTTAACGGCAGCGCGGCCTGCTCTATCCGCCCCTGGCGGTTGTGCTGGTGGAATAGCCCCTTGTTAGTGCCTACCCATAAGTAGCCATCGCGGTCCTTTAACAAGCTGTTGCAGCTGTAGGCGGCAAAATATTTTTCCGGGAAAATGTGCGCATTGCCGGTTTGCGGGTTAAAGATCATTTTATGAAAACCGGATACCTGTCCGGTAAAATAAAAAAGTGTATCATTTACCTGTATCAGCTTGGAACGCTCGCCTATCAGCCGTTCCTGGTAGGGGAGCACTGGCAGGCGGCTTACTATTTTTTGTTGTGTGGGCACATCCACATAGATGAGGCTATCGGAATTCTCAGGCAGTATAAAAAAGCGGCCGGTCCTGATCTGGAACACCTTGGATTGGGAAAGCGGCAGGTATTCCGCCAGCAGCGGACAGTCTGCCGCCTCCATTTTTTTTACCCGGTGTGTAACGGTGTTGTAGAGATAAAAGCCTAAATAGGAAGTGATGATGAACCGCTGCTCATCCAGCTGCAACAAGCCAATGCCGAAGATCAGCGGCTGTGTGATCTCGCTGTCTTTGTAATGATCATACCTGTATACGAGGCGGTAATTTTTATCGTAATGGTAAATGCCCGGGCGCGTAAGCACAATGATATCCCCGTTGTTGCAGCTCCGCACCGACATGATATTATTGAACTTATACTGGAACTTTTTTTGTTTGTAGGGGATGAAGATATTACGTGCATCGCCGGTAGCAGTGTTGATCATATGCAGGCCCACGCCCGTGCGCACGCCCAGGCGCGATTGGCCTAAAAATACCAGGCCTTTGATCTCTTCTGCGGGCAGCGACAAACTATCGTCTGTATTATGGAACTGCATAAACTGGCTGCCATTGTAACGATTGAGGCCGGAGGACGTGGCCGCCCAGATATAACCGGTGGCATCCTGCACGAGGCTGGTAATATTATCATCAGATAAACCCTCTTGCCGGGAGTAACGGGTGAAATCACTTTCACGAAGATCCTGGGCCGTTAACAAATTACAAAAGAGGCATAGCAGGGGTACTATAGTTAACCGAACATACATACCTGTAAACATTGGGGTGGCCCCAAAGTTACTTTCTTTTGCTAAAACCAGGTAGCTGAAATTTATTGCTCCAATACCCGCATCACCAGCTCTTTATAACTGCGGCCAATGGGAATGGGAGCGCCGTTGATCTCTACATCAGTAGCAGTAAAGGCATCTATCTTGTTCTTTGCTACAATAAAGGAGCGGTGCACGCGCAGGAAATTGTTCTTGGCCAGCAGCTCTTCTATTTGTCCCAGCTGGAATTTGGTGAGGATAGTTTTATCGCGGGTTACAATACGGATGTACTCTTTCATGCTTTCAATGTACAAGATCTCATCCAGGTACACCTTTACCATTTTTTTGCTTACGTTAAAGAACAGGTGCGTTCTTTCCGGGGTTGCGGCAGCAGCCGTTGCGGGGGATACTGCTGCTGGTTTTTGTACTTTGTTCACCGCCATCAGGAAGCGGCTGAACTCAATGGGTTTAAGCAGATAGTCCACCACGTTCAGCTCATAACCCTGCAATGCATATTCCTGGTAAGCGGTGGTAATAATGATCTGCGGCGGTTCTTTCAGCGCTTTTATAAACTGCATGCCTTTCAGCTTGGGCAGGTGAATATCCAGGAACACTACATCTACTTTTTCTTTTTGCAGTATTTCCATGGCGTAAATGGCATCACTGCAAATGCCCTGCAGCTGCAGGAAAGGCACCTGCTGAATATAATCGCTCAGCACTTCTGCGGCCAGCGGCTCATCTTCCACAATAAGGCAGCTATATTTTTGCATGGCTATCCAGGTTTATGGTCAGGTATACTTTAAAAAGCGTGTGCTGGTCCTCTACCTCCAGCTGATAATCTTTATACATCAGCTCCAGCTGCCTCCGCACATTGCCTAACCCGATATTATCTGTTACGGGGTGTGCGCCGCCGTTTTCTTTTGTGTTCTCAATATGGAAAGTAAGGCGGCCTTCCCGTAATTTAATATCAATGTAAATAAAAGAATCAAACCGTGATTCACTTACGCCATGTTTAAATGCATTTTCCACAAAAGGCAGCAGCAGCAGGGGCGCTACGGGATAGGCGCCATTGTCGATCTCTTTTTCAAAAGTAATAGTCAGCCGGTCGTTATAGCGGATCTTTTCCAGCTCTAAATAATCATCCAGCATTTTTATTTCCTCTGCTACGGGTATAAAAGTTTTGCTGGTTTCATACAGCATAAAGCGCAGCAGCTTGGACAGCTTCATCACAATTTCTGCGGTGAGGTCTGACTTTTTTCGGGCCAGCACATAAATGTTGTTCAGCGTATTGAATAAGAAGTGCGGGTTGGTTTGGTTGCGCAGGAACTTAAGCTCTGTTTCCAGCTTTTCTTTTACCAGGTTCTTTTCCCGCTCTTTGCTGGTAAGCTGTTTGCGCAGCAGGTGCAGCGTAACGGCGGTGCCGGTTACAAAACCAAAGTCCATAAGGGCTACCAGCAGGCTGCTGCCGCCAAACATGGGCGAGGGTTTCAGCAAGCCGTGATAGATATTCATGTATACATAATAGGAAAAGATAGCGCGGTAAAATATAAGCACTACTATAAACACCAGGATAATATAAAGGGATTCCAGCCAGATGCGGCTGCCTTCTTTCAGGATCCTGTTCATGGAAAAGCACAGGATAAAATAGACGAAGATCATTTTAGGGATACCGGCGGCTATGCCGGCCATAACGGCCATTACAAAAGCTTTGCCTTCCGGTACCTGCGGAATGGCGGGGGCTACCCACAGAAATTGCAGTAACGAATCCTGCAGCAGGTACACTACCCAGAATAAAATATGCAGTAAAAACCGGCTCATGCGATTTCAAAAATCGTAAAAAAGGCGGTTATTACTGCATAAACCTATGAAAAACGCTTACCGATGGATGAAAAGCTGGTATTGATGTGCTGAATTTAAAAAGACCGGCAGGTTTCCACCCCTGCCAGGTCTTGTATATCTAGTTGTCTATGAGACCCATTTCTTTCAGCCTTGCAGCTGCTTCCAGCACCATAGTACCACTTAACTGCGTGGTAAGATCGGTGGTGGTAATAACGCTGGTCCAGCTGGGGCTGAAGAGCACCTGCGGGCGGGCAGTGCCCTGCAGCCACAGTGTTTGCGCATTCAGCTGTAAAAAGCTGGCAAACTTGGTTTTATCTGTGCTGCCCAGGTCACCATCTGTGATGAGCAGCATAAGATAGCGTACCAGTACTCCTTTGAATAAGCCGCCATCACCCTGGCCTTCATCTTTAAGGATGTTGCTTTTAGTGAAATCGCCGGTGAGGGCGTTGTTGGCTGTTTTCAATGCATCGTTCAAATAGCCCAGCTCACCGGTGAGCTTATACATCTCTATACCAGCGCCAATGAATACGCCCTGGTTGTAGGTGAACTTCCAGTCTTTATTCACCGTGCCGCTGCCATCCTGGTTAATGCCATCGTATACCAGGCCGGATACGGGATCTACCAGCGTGGTTTTTTGCCACTGGTAAATTTTCTTTGCCCAGTCCAGGTCTGCAGGATCCTGCGTTACCTGGTACATGCGGGCGGCAATAATACAGGCCGGTGCATTGGCGGGTGTGTTCTTATAATTCTTTGATTTGTCTTTATTCCAGTGTATGCCGCCGCCCCATACCAGGTCCCAGCCTCCTTTAATATCATTCCAAAGCTCCTGTGCGGTGGCTTTAAAACGGTCGTCGCCGGTGGCTTCATAAGCGCGCAGGCAGGCCAGTGTCATCCACTCCATATCATCATAAAAATGATTGATGTAGGTGTTGCCGTTCTTTGCCTTTACACCATCCAGCAGGTCGGTCATGCGGGTTTTAACGGCGGCGTCGTTCTTGCGCAGGTAACCATCTACCAGCACATCCAGCGCATGGGCCTGCGGCCAGTAGTTAAAGGTTACATCACCGGCGTTGTTCTTATTAAAGTATTTACCGTTAGCATTATAAAAATTAGCGGTAAGGGAAGCCTGTGCAGAATCTGCAATGGCAGGCCAGTTATATTTATAGGTAGCTTTGCCTGCGCCCGGGCCGGGACCATCATCTACCGGCTCTTTCAGGCAGGAGACCCAGGTAACGGACAGCAGCAGCATGCAAGGCGCCAGCAAACGTTGTAAAGCGATCATGTTGATGAATTAAAAGTTTAAAGTGTTTGAAGGGTGAAAGGCGAAAAATTTCACCCTTCACCTTTTTCTGATGCTTACAGTACAATTACTTCGTGGGTATAGGCCTTGTCTGCCTGGAAGTACATTTTTACGTCACAGTTCTTGGTATCTACCTCTGTCTGGAACTTGTAACAATAGTTCCACTGATCGTTGTTAGCGATGGGATAAAGCTGCCAGAAACTAAGCGGTGTAGCGCTTGTGGGACGGCTGTTATCTGCATTGGAGCTGCCCAGCCATTCTTCACCGGCAGTACCGTCTGCTGACTTCACATTCATACGGAACTTGTAGCGCTCATCACGGCCCCAGGATTCCTGCTTAAAGGTGATAACCTGGTTGCTGGCTACAAAGGTGCCATTGCCTGCATAGTTAAGGTTAAACAGGATCTTATTATCCGGTGCAAACCATAATCCCATACCGGTGATCTCTGTCATGGTGCCGGTGGTGTTATTAAAGTCTAAACGGATGCGGTACACTTTAGTGCCGCCGCTTTGCGTGGTTTCACCACCTTCTTTCAGCACAGCGCCATCCAGGGAATACATGGTGGGCGTGCCGGTATTACGGTCCACGAAATGGTATTTACCGTCTTTCAGGGAAGTATAAATTTCAAATACGCCACTGGTGATGCTTTTCAGGTGCAGGGCTTTGGAAAGGTCGGCGCCTGCTTCTGTAGCTTCACCAGTCAGGAACACATCCACCGGGATCTCTGCAAAGCCATTGGGCCTTTCTACTTCCAGGATGCGGCTTTCAGCTGCCGGCTGTACATTGTACCCTTTGGCGGCCAGCACCGTCCATTTGAGCTTGCCAGTGCCTAATGCGGGGATGCCGGCATTGTTGGCAATGGTGTTCAGCTCTTTGTGGGAAAGGGACAGCTTGTTCTGCACACCGCCACCGTCTGATGTGTATTTGGCAATGGGCTTGGAGAAGTCGCCGCCTTCTTTATCAAAGGCTACTTCGTACAATACCAGGGAGCCGTCTTCTGCGCGGGCCTGGTCCCACTCAAAGCTAACAGCGGCGCTGGTGGCGGGCTGCAGCTTTACGAATTTATTGTCGGCCGGCGCACCCAGGTGCTCCACCGGTTTAATATTGGTGTTGAGCTTATAATCGTCTTTTTTGCAGCTGCCCAGGAACATAGCTGCTACTGCGGGCAATGCGGTAAATATGAAAGCTATACGTTTAAGCATATACGGGAATTTGTAGGTTTACCAACCCTGGTTTTGTGAAAGATTTTTGTTCTGATCGCGTTCAAATGTAGGCACCGGCCACAGGTAGTGTTTTGGATTTGTGAACGTGCGGTTTGCCACAATGATATAACCATTGGGATCCCTGTTGAACGCGCCGGATGTTACCTTAATACCTCTTACCGGTTTTGCCAGCACCTGGTCTGCAATTTTCCAGCGGCGTATGTCGTACACACGCAGGCCTTCAAATGCCAGCTCAGCGCGCCTTTCACGGCGCACAACGGTACGCAGCTGCTCCTGTGTTAAAGCGGCATTGAACTCTGTAGCGCCGGCATCGGTGAATTTGGCGCGTACCCGCAATGCGCGGATGGTATTGTTCCATACATTGGCATCCAGCTGCGCCAGCTCGTTCTTGGCCTCTGCATACATCAGCAATACATCGGCATAGCGGATGAGGATGAGGTTTAAGCCGGACTGGTAGTTGGTGGAGGTTCGGTCGTAATATTTATAAAAATAGTAACCGGTGGGAGAGGCGCCCTGGTCGTCCACAGTATTGGTGGCCGGATTGGAGCCGGGCTGTGTAAGAATGGTTTGCACCGCACCGTTAAAGTCCGTTACCGTAGAGCCATGATGCAGGATGGTGGCATTAAAGCGGGGATCGCGGTTGGTGTAGGGATCATTTTCATTATAGCCGGAGCCTGCTTCCTTAATGCCTTTACCATTCGTCATCACGTAATCATCTACCAGGTCCTGCGTGGGCACCAGCACACTTCTTAACAGGGCTACGGTTTGCGGCATAAAGGCGCGCTGAACATCATAAGTACGGCCGCCTCCATATTGCAGGTCCAGCACCACTTCTTTGTTATACTCATTACCCACGGTGAAAATGCTGGCATAATCATCCATTAAGCCGTAAGTGCCATTCTCTGTTTTGTTAATGAGCAGCTCACAATCGCTTACTACGGCCTGCCATTCTCCGTTGTACAGGTGCACGCGGGCGCTGAAGGCTATGGCGGCGCCACGGGTTATACGGCCTTTGTCCTTATCCGCATACCCGCTGCTGCCGGAATAGTTATTCACCGGCAGGTCGGCACGGATGGCATTCAGCTCACTCAATACAAACTGGATAATGGTATTTTTAGGTGTGCGGTTAATAGTGCGTGATTCATCTATAGAGAGGACATTGGTGAAAAAAGGTACGTCCCCATACCAGGTGGCCAGCTGAAAATAAGCGTAGGCGCGTATAAAGCGGGCTTCTGCTGTAATACGGTGCTTAAGCGTGCTATCCAGCTTAGGCACCTTATCTATATTCCCTGTTAAAATGTTACAGCGGCGGATGGTGGTAAAGTAATAGCCCCAGTTATCCGCCACGCGTGCGTTTGACGGGTCGTAACCGCCATTGGCAATGGCTGTTACGTTCAGGAAGCCGGAGCCATTTACATAGGCGTTATCGCTCAGGCCTTCATCGCCAAAGAAATAATCCGTTTTGGATAAATGCTCATAACAGGCGGAAAGGGCATCCAGCGCATCCTGTTGGTCGCGCCAATAGGCTGTTTCCGTAAACTCGCGTGTAATGGGCTGGTCCAGCTTACGGCAGGCAAACAGCCCTACGGCGAAAACGATTATGACAAGTGTTTTTTTCATTGATTTGTTTTTTTTCTTACCCCTAGAATTTCACATCAACTCCCACCGCAAACGTAGCGGCGTTGGGATAGTTGCGGCCTGCGATCGGATTGTAGTTGGAAAAGTTCAGCTTATCATCAAACTGCGTGAACTCAGGATCCATGCCTATTTCGCGGAAGCGTTTAGGCATAATGGTGATCAGGTTCTGGCTGGTGAAATAAATACGTGCGCTCTCAATATGTACGGTATTGGTAACACCGCGGGGCAGGGTATAACCTACCTGCAGGTTCTTGAGGCGTATGTATTTGGTGTCAAACATCCAGTAGTCAGAGTAGGCAAAGTTGTTGGCATCTGCCGTACCAATGGTTAAACGCGGGTAAGTGGCGTTAGGATTGGTGGGCGTCCAGCGGTCCAGGTGCTGCACAAAGGCGTGGTCCTCGTTATTATGGAAGGCTTCCACAATATCGCCGCGCAGGAACTGGGAGCGTTTGCCCACACCCTGCCAGAACATGTTCAGGTCAAAGCCATGCCAGGTTACATTGTAGGTAAAACCAAAGGTGTAACGCGGGAAGGGATTGCCAAATACATAACGGTCATCTGCATTGATCACACCATCCCCATTACGGTCTATATACTTAATATCACCGGGCATTACCTGCTGGTTGTATGCAAAAGGCACTTTGGGTGCGTTCTTGATATCGTCCAGGTTCTGGTACAGGCCATTGGATTTATAACCGTAGTAAGAGGAGATCGGGAACCCTTCTTTAATAATGTAGGAGAAGTCGCTGCCGCGGATGGACTCCTGCCCGAATGTTACTACCTTGTTCAGGTTGTCTGACAGGTTAAAGCCAAATGCATGGTTTACCTTGCCGGTAGTAAGGCGGTAGGTTAATGCCAGCTCCCAGCCCTTGTTATTTACCTTTCCTACATTCTCCAGCGGAGACTTTTCCTGATCGGTTGTAACACCGGCTGTACCGGGCACCGTCTGGAACAGGTAAATACCAGTGGTGTTCTTATTGAAATAATCGAAAGAGGCGGTAAGCGCGCCTTTAAAGAAATCTGCATCCACGCCATAGTTGGTCATGGCAGATGACTCCCATTTCAGCAGATCATTATAGGTAGAGAAGATGGAGCCGGGCGCCGGCGAGTTATTAAAGGAATAATAGCCAAAATTGGAATTGATATACACCCGCGACAGATAGTTAAACCCGCCAATGTTGGAGTTGCCCACCTGGCCGTAAGAAAAGCGGAACTTTACATTGCCGATATTCTCCTTTACATACTGCATAAAGTTTTCTTCAGTAATACGCCAGCCCAGTGAAAAGGCGGGGAAGAACTGCCAGCGGTGGCCGGGGGCCAGCTTGGAAGATCCATCGTAACGCCAGGTGAACTCTGCCAGGTATTTATCGTCGTAGGCATAGTTCAAACGGCCAAAGAGGGAGTTCAGCGCGTAGAGGTTCGGGTTGATAATATCATTGTAATCGCCAATGCTGCCATAATCAAAGGTACCATCTGGTTTGGGGCGGTAACCGCCGCCAATGGCCCAGTCATTATCCAGGTTAGTGGTGCCAAAACGGTCGGCCCGGAAACCATAGCCTTCATTTATAGCATCTGTACGGGCGCCTACCTGTGCTTTTACATAATGTTTACCAAAGGTGTTCTCGTATTCGGCAGTGGCATATACGTTTGTGTTCAGGTCTTTATACTCGCTCTCATGCATCTCATTATACAGAGGCGGTGCGGCCGTGGTATAATAGGGCGCATAGGTGTACTTGTTAATGCGGCGTGTTTCGTTATTGATGTTATATACACCGGAGGCATTAAAGTTCAGTCTGAAGTGGTTAACCGGTGTAATGGTTACATCCACACCACCCAGCAGGTTATCCTGCTCATTGAGCTTGTAGCCGCCTTCACCCAGCTGCGCAAACACGCTGTTGCTGGTAAGCGCAGGCACTACCCAGTTGCCCAGGCTGTCTTTTACAGGGTAAATACGCGGTACGCGCATGGCATCGCGCATCAGGATGCCCATATCTGCGGAATGTGTACGGGTGTAGGATTTGGTGTAAGCGATGTTAGCGGCCACCTTTACATACTTACTAACGTCTATGCCTATATTAGCACGGGCATTGTAACGTTTGTAGTAGAACGCCTGGTCTGATGGCAGCCATTTGTTCTGCAGCATGTTGCCCTGATCCACATAACCCAGTGATATCAGGTAGCTGCTGCTTTTGCCGCCACCGGTTACGCTCAGGCTATGGTTTTGCTGCGGGGTGGTTTTACGCACCATTTCGCGCAGCAGGGCAGGGTAGGAGCCACGGTTATGCCAGTACTGAATTTCTTCTGATGAGAACTGCGGGGTTTTACCGGAGTTCACCAAAGCTTCATTCTTCATGGTCATATATTCCCATGCTTCTACCTGCCGGGGCAGGGTAGTAGGCGTTTGCAGGCCGTACATGCCGTTGTACTGCACACTGGGCTTATCATCTTTCTTACCTCTTTTGGTAGTGATGTAGATAACGCCGTTAGCGGCCTGTGATCCATAAATGGCAGAAGAAGCGGCATCTTTTAACACGGAAATACTTTCTACATCATAGGGGTTCAGGTTCTGCAGGCCGGTGCTGCCTGCCTGTACCCCATCTATAATGATCAGCGGTGCATTACCGGTTAAGCTGCCTACCCCGCGTATGTTCAGGTTCAGCGCAGCGCCGGGTTCCGCATTATTCTGCTGGATGGTTAAGTTAGGCGCCAAACCCTGTAAGGCCTGGAACATGTTGCTGGAAGGGCGGCTGGTGATATCCTTGGTGGATACCGTGCTGATAGCGGCTGTTACCTGCGCTTTCTTTTGTGTAGTGTAGGCGGTAACCACTATCTCGCCCAGGTCTTTTGACTCCGCATTCAGCATAACAGTAATGCTGGTGCGGCTATTGATCCCCACTTCTTTTGTGATGAAGCCAATGGACGAGTAAACCAAGGTACCATTGGCTTGCCCACTGGGGATCTTTAACGTAAAAAAACCGTCTTCCCTTGTAGTGGTGCCGGTATTGGTATTCTTCAGGCGTACATTCACTCCCGGAATGCCATCGCCTTTATCATCTACTACGTTGCCGCTGATGGTAACGGTTTCCTGTTGCCGGTACTCTGCGGCGGGTTCGTTTCCCTGGCGAAGAATGATCTTATTGCTGATCAGCTCATAGCTTACATTCAGCGGGGAAAGCACCATGGGCAGTACTTCAGAAAGCTGTTTATCTTTTACATTGAGCGTGATGCGCTGCGTGGTTTTAATCACGTCGTTTGAGTATACAAACACATAAGCGGTTTGCTGCTCAATTTTTTCCAGTACCTGGTCCAGGTTTTCATTTTTAACCTGCAGGCTAACCCGGTTGTCCAGCGGGTTGGTATCAGTTGTTTTTTCCTGTTGCATTCTATACGGCGGCGGCATGCCGTATGCAAGTGCTACCTGGGCTTTAAGATCCAGCATGCTGAATAAAGCCATGCAGACAAGGACCGGGAAGCACCATGAGCGGAAAGCTGGCAGTAAGAAGCCTGGTAAAGGTCTTTCTTTCATAGCGTGGAGACTTTGGTTTAAATAATGATTGTTTGTTAGGTTTTGGTTTAATTATTCATTGATCAAGAGCGTGCTGTCGGTGATCTCATAACGGAATGCCCTGGACCTGGCCAGGTAGTACATAATATCCTGTAATGAGTTGTGCTGGAAAGAGCCGGTGAGGCGGTACTGCCGCGGCGTTTCAGAAAGGAACTCTACTTTTTTACCAAAGGTGCGTTCCAGCTCGGCGCCAATGCTTTCCAGTGTGGCATTCTTAAATACCAGGCGGCCTTCCGTCCAGGCTTTATCATCATTACTTGTAGTAGCTTCTTTTATCAGCTGGCCGGTTTGTTGTGCATAGGTAACCTTTACATCCGGTGTAATTAAGATAGTATCCGGCTTGCGCTGCCCATTTTCATACAGGGGAATGAAGGCTACTTTACCGGTGCTTACAGAGGTTTGCACGGGCTCATTCTCATAAGCGCGTATGTTAAAGGAGGTGCCCAGCACCTGTATAGTGCCTTTACGCAGGTGAATAATAAACGGGCGGCCGGGATTGTTGGCTACATCAAAAAAGGCCTCACCTTCCAGGTATACTTCGCGGGAGGCGTTGCTGAACACTTCCGGATAACTGAGGCGGCTGTCGGCATTCAGCCATATTTTACTGCCATCCGTTAATTCAATAACCGCTTTGGTGGCCTTACCATTCTGCCGTTTCATCCACTGCGCAGTATCTGCTTTAACAGCGGCCAGCTGTTTAACAGGTGTGCTGCGGTTCAGCAGATCAGACAGCGACAAAACCAATACTACAGATGCGGCAATGGCAGATCCTATGATCAGGCTGCGCTGCAAATACCTGCGTTTAGGCGGTGGCGTGCTTAGGCTTGTAAGCGGCGCCTGCTCCGGCAGCTGCAGCCTTTGCAGCGTACGTTGCAATGCCTGTTCTGTATTGGCAGATGAATAATAGTGCGATTCTGTAAAATGTTTTTGCAGGATGGCAGCACGCTCCCTTAGTTCTGCATGCGCCTGCAACAGGGCCTCCAGTTCCTGCAGCTCGTGCATGGTAGCTTCGCCTGCAAGTTTCCTGGTCATGAGTGTAACAAATAATTCTTCATTCATAGATGGAGCTGATTGTTACAGAGAGGACAGGGCGAGGAGTGAGAATTACTTACAAGGGGAAGATCTTTTTTCCATTTTCTTTATTGCCGGAGAGGTAAGGGCCAATGGCTTCATTGAGGCGGCGCATAGCGCGCACCAATTGTGTTTCAACAGTACGGGGCGATATATTGAGGATCTCTGCTACTTCTTTATACTTAAAACCTTCTTCTTTGATGAGCTTAAAAACTTTACGGCACTGGTCGGGCAGGCGCTCTACTTCCTGGTCCATTTTAAAAAGGATCTCTTTCCATTCCATTTCCCGTTCAGGGTCAATGGGGCTGGTAAGCTGCGCCAGGCCATTTTCAGGAAGCGGTGTTATGCGCAGGTTGGAATATTGCTGCAGGTAATTGAGCGAATGATTTTTTATGGCTACAAAGAGGTATACTTCCAGGTTGTGAATGCCTTCCAGCGCCTCCCGGCGGTTCCAGACCTTTACAAATACATCAGACACAATTTCTTCCGCGGCCTCCCGTGCCTGTACGTATTGCAGGCAAAAGCGTAACAAGCGGTCGTAGAAATGGCGGAACAGCTCTGCAAAGGCCTGCTCATTCCCGTAACGTGCAATTTGATGCTGCCACTCTGTAATTTTCACATTGTTCATACGCGGATGCGGATAGAAACCCCTAAGGTAATTTTCCCCCTTTCCTTAGTAGGACAGGGAATTTGGGAAAATTACGTACAAACAAGGGAAAAATAATTACGAATTACTACGAATGGGGAAATACAACTAAATTTTTGTCAATAAAATTTGGCGGTTAAGGATGTAAAGTGTAACTTTACGCTATACAATATAATTTAATCGAAAATCCCTTTAATTGTAATCACATGGAGACGAAAACAAATTATCAGCTGTTCGCAGCATTAAAAAAAGTAAAATATCGAATCAATGATTCAGTCTTTTCAGAACAAAGCACTAAAATTACTATGGTGCAAAGATGATGATAGTAAGCTACCAAAAGAGTGGATTACTAAAATAAGACATATGCTACAGGTAATAGATCAGGCTAGAGCGGTTCCACATGATTTTGGAGCCTTTATAAACTGGAAGATTCACCCCCTAAATGGTGAATATGAAGGATTTTGGAGCTTGACTGTTAATGGAAATTGGAGAGTGATGTTTAGGTTTGAGAATGGCGATGCCTATGATTTAGATTATAGGGACTACCATTAGCGAAGAAAAAAAATGTACTATAGATGGAACGTAAAATGACCATCCAACATCCCGGAATTTTATTTCGTGACAACGTAATAAATGAACTTGGGATAACGGTGACTGATGCCGCTGCCTTGCTTAAAATAACGAGGCCAGCGTTGTCAAATGTATTAAACGGACATGCAGACATTTCACCAGAAATGAGTTTAAAAATTAGTAAGGTATTTGGAGGCTCTGCTGAGGTATGGATGAATATGCAAACTACTTATAACCTTGATCGACTAAGAGATAAAATAGAAAAATTAGACCTGCAATCATATCATGCTGTTAAATGATCTCGTAAGCGCCGTTACTAAAAAGCCCGCTGATTCAAATTCAGCGGGCTTTTTATGTGTGCGGATCTTAAGGGTAAGCACCAGCAATTATTAGCTTATGTTACTATCCTCTATTGGGTTAGATCAATAAAGACAATAGTAAGTGTCACCATCCCTGCAAAACAACTGCTTTTTAAGGATTTACCTATCTGGTACCAATTGTAAATTAGTCAAGAGGATAAATATTTTATTATCTCGAAGGACGACCATTCATTGTAACAAAATTTACACATATGCTCAATAAGATACTTTAATAAAACCGAGCTAATTAGATTTGTAAATTTATAGAATTATAGTTTCTTACTGCTGGAAAAGCAGTTCCTTCTTCCACACTATGAAAAATCATACGCCTTGTGTCATTTTTAAGGCCCCTCGTAAAAACGGCAGTGTAATACGGCCTATATAATGGCATCACCTTCCGGCATGCTGCCGTTATTGCCGTTAGAAACTTACTTCAGGGCTGCTGACATAGGGTTGTCACTCCGCCCGGACATCTTTGTGGTGTTAAAAGATCATTCTTAAAAAAAGGAATTTATGACAACACAGGAACTTGCAAACCGGTATTACGAACTAGCCAGCCAAAGTAAATGGATTGAAATACAGGACGGGCTTTATGACGGGCAGGTGCTATCCCGGGAACCGGAACATGCTGCATTAAGGGGCGTGCAGGTAATAACCCAAGGCCTGGAAGCATTGAAGGCCAAAGGCGTAGCGCACCGTGGAATGATAGAAACCGTTCATAGCCAGTATTGCAGCGAGCCGTTAGTAGCGGGTAATTTCTTTAGCGTGGTGTTAAGGCGGGATGTTACTTATAAGGACAAGCCCCGTATGGAAACGGAGGAAATTGGCATCTTTGAAGTAAAGGATGGTAAAGTTGTTTCAGAGCAGTTCTTCTATTGATCCGTTAGTTCCCATTCTCCTTCCGCCCAGGGAATGCTCATGACTGTTTTTCCCCCATAAGAAAAAGGCCGCCCACATCCGTGTGGCGGCCTCTCTTACTATCCTTACAAACTACAAATGGCGGTAAATGGCTTGTAAACAATAATAAGTGCATCTTAAAACAAATCACCGGCTACTATCATAAATGGCGGTAAATAACGTAACCGGTGATCTGTAAACTATCCCTATCCCAAAAGCAACTTCACTCTAGTTCCCCGCTCTCCTCGCTTCCTCCGTAGTCCCCGTCTGCCGCTCGCGGGCGCCTTTTATATTGTTGTTGCCAAAGCGGTAGCTAAAAGCAAGGGTATAAACGGTCTGGTTCCAGGTATTGCGGATACGGGTATCCACATTATCATACAGCGCAGTGCCCTTGAACATATTGCCAGCCTTGCAAATGTTGGTTACGTTGAACTTGATGGTGCCGCTCTTATTCAGTACCTGTTTTTGCAAACCCAGGCTTACATCATACTGGGCCTGCCCCCTGAAAATACCCGCCACAAAGGGAGAGTTATAATAGGGGCTTACCTCCGCCTTCATATCATACGGCAGGGTAAAGGTGTTGGTGGAGCTGAAGTAGTATTCCACCCGGCTGTTCTGCACATTAATATTGGCAGATTGCAGGTCGTATTTATTGTAATACATGCTCAGCGTATTGCTCATGTTCCACCATTTGGTAACATCAAACGGCAGTACCAGCGACAGGCTGTAGTTCTTCCGGTTGTTATAGTTAATGTTGGTGCTAAGGGTGATCTTGGTGCTGTCGTTCTGCGTAAGCAGCTCATCGATCACATCCCGGGTATAGCTGTACCCTATGGTAAGAATATATTTTTGCTTATAGGAGTATGACAGCTCTGTATTATCCGTGTACTCCGGCCGCAGGTAAGGGTTACCGCGGGCATAGGTATACTTGTCCAGGAAGAACAGGAAGGGGTTTAACCCGTTGTAGCCCGGGCGGTCAATACGGCGGGAATAGGACAGACCCACTTTGTTATCCTCATTCACTTTATAATCTGCTGCCAGGCTGGGGAAAAAGTCCAGGTAAGAACGTTTGATCTTGCTTTGCAGGCTGATAGAGTTCCCTTCTGAAATGGTTTTCTCCAGGCGCAGGCCGGCCTGCACATCCCACTTGCGCCATTGCAGCTTATAGGTGGTGTAGGCCGCCAGGATGTTCTCCTTATAAATAAACTGGTCGCTTTGGGAAGGGGCGTATACATAGTCCTTCCCTTTCAGCGAATCATAGCGCAGCTTGTTATCTGTTTCCACAAAGCTGGCTTTTACGCCGGCTTCTATTTTAGATTGTTTGTTCAGGGGCAGCACCAGGTCGGCTTTAATGCTTTTAATGGTAACATTGGTATTACCCATGTTGCGGATGGCGTGCGGGTCACGCACGGTTTCCTGGTGGCGGTCGTACAGGCTGTCGCGCAGGTTCAGGTTACGGTTATTCTTAAACCGGGCGTAATCTGCATCCATGCTTATTTCTGTGCCGTTGGTATCCAGCTGGCCCTTATAGTTCAGGTTTACGGCTACGTTATTGAACTTGTTGTTATTGGTGGTAAGGGTGTTCAGCACAGAATCTATTTCGCCGGTTTGCTTGCCGATATCGGTAGCGCTGTAAATGCTGTTGCGGAAAGAATTGTTGTACCCGTTCACCAGTACACCTATAGTATGCTGCTTGCTAATGAAGTAATCCATACCGGCTTTGTAGGTGCTGTTCTTAAACTGGTTGCGCTGCCAGATATCCTGGTGGAACAGCATGGGCTCATCCGCATTAATATAACGCCACAGCTCCCGCAGGGTATAAAAACGGCGGTTGCCGTAGTTGTAGTTACCAAACAGGTTAAACTTAGTGGTGCGCCAGTTCAGGGTACCACCGGCATTGTAAATGGGGTAGCGGCTTTGGCCCATGCTGGCATTTATGGTGCCGTTGATGCCGGTAAGCTGTCCCTTTTTGGTTTTAATGTTAATGATGCCGCTGTTGCCGGCTGCATCATACTTGGCGCCGGGGGTGGTAATGATCTCTATCTGGGAAATGGTTTCAGCGGGCGTGCTTTTCAGCAGGTTGCTCAGCTGCTCACCGGATAAATAGGTGAGCTTACCATCCAGCATAATGGTTACACCCTGGTTGCCTTTTACCATTACGTTATCATCCTTATCAATGGTAACGCCGGGCGCTTTGCGCAGCAGGTCCAGCACGCTCTGTCCGGCAGACGATACGCTGCTTTCCACGTTCAGCGTGGTTTTGCCGGCGCTGCGTTCAATAAAAGGCTTTTGTGCGGTTACATTAACCGCCTGCAGGTTCTTGGTTTGCTGTACTAATTGTATGGCGGGTAAGGAGAGGTTTTGGTGGTTCGCATCCAGGATGAAGGCCGGGCTCTGTACGGGGGCATACCCCATGAGGGTAGATTGTATATAGTAATGTCCGAAAGGTATATTATCAATGGTGCAATTGCCTTGTTCGTTACTCAGCTCACCTTTTACCAGCGCGCTATCCTTTACGGCGCGTACCAGCACGTTGGCAAAGCCCAGGGGTTGGTTCTTGCTATCAATGATCCTGACTGTTATTTTGCCTTGTTTGCTGGCGCTTTGGGCCCATGCGGAACCCAGGGTTAAGAGCATAAAAAGCCCCGTTAGTATGATCCTGTTCATATTCACAGATTGGTCGCAGCCATGACGGACGGCTACGGCATTAAATGTTGTAATATTTATTGACGGTTTTAGAAAATGCCTACAGTTTAGATCTTGCGGCATGCATTAGTGCATGCATCGTTGTGTTGTTTTGATGGTATGAAAAATTCCGGTATGCGTGTAACCAGGTAAAACGGCACCAATTCAGGGCGTAACTCTACTTTATCAGCGGCTGGTGCTTTTGAAAGACGGTTTCCCCAGGTACATAATGCCAGTACAACGATACAGAACATTAATAGCAGGATGACCTTTTTCATTTTGATTACTTTCTTATAAAGACGAGCAAGTTAAAGAAAGGTTGCACACGTCAATATAAATTGTGACGTAATGCAATATTTCCCCTGTATGGGTATTGAAAATCAGTGTATTATAACTGCATGTCGCTGGCGAGTGGTGCGGGGTCCTTTAAAATTCTTTGCACGGTAATGGGTGATCTTTGTTCCAGTAAAATGGTTTTGTTATTGCTTAGCTCTTCCAGTAAACCATTTTCATAATAACGTACGGTAAGCAATTGCAGCGCTTCATTATAGGCCAGCTTAAAATCCTGGTGCAGGGTTTTAATAAGCTGCTCAATTTTTTCCGGGCTGTTATCAATACAGCAGGAGAAGCTGATAGCCGCATTCTGCATCAGGTTGATCTTTATTTTGAGGGCGTGGAAGATGTCATAGAGATCGCTGATCTTATCTTCCGTAATAAAAGCATAATCGCGGGAGGTAACGGTGATCAGCACCTGGTTTTGCTTTAGCACAATAATGGGCGGCAGCTGCGCATGGTCTGCTTCCTCTTTGATCACAGTGCCGGGAAGATCTTTGTTCAGGAATGATTTTACATACAGCGGGATCTGTTTGTTCTGCAGCGGCTTAATGGTTTTGGGGTGAATAACCTGTGCGCCGTAATAAGCCATTTCAATCACCTCGCTGTAGCTGATCTCCGGTATATTAATAGTGTTGGGGAACAGCTTGGGATCGGCATTCTTTAAGCCTTCCACATCTTTCCAGATGGTTTGGCTTTCGGCATCCAGCATGTTGGCAAATACAGCGGCGGAGTAGTCGCTGCCCTCGCGGCCCAGGGTTACGCTTTCATTCTGATCGGTGCTGCCAATGAAGCCCTGTGCTATTACCACATTGGTGCTGTTAAACAGGGGCAATACCTTTTCTGTAATGTTACGCTGGGTCACTGCCCAGTCAATGTTGGCATCACGGAAGTTATCGTCGGTACGGAAAATGTCGCGCACATCTATCCAGGTATTGGCAATGCCTGCCTGGTTAAACCATGCGCTTACAATGGCGGTGCTTAACAGCTCGCCCAGGCTTACCAGCTGGTCATAGTAGTAATCGAAGGTACGCAGGGGTTTTTCACCCAGGGTCCATTCCGCTTCGGTGAAGAACTGCTGCAGCTGCTGGAACACGGCATGCTCCCGGTTACCCAGCAGGGCAGCGGCGGTTTCTATATGTGCCTGCTCTAAATTAAAGAGCAGCTGGGCGGCTATTTCCCGTTTACGCATAAAAAAGTTCTGGGCCACCTTTTCCAGCTCATTGGTGGTTTTACCCATGGCGGATATAACGATCAGGATCTTTTCATCGGGAAAAGACTGCACAATGGCGCCCACTTTATGGATGCGTTCAATACTTTCTAAACTTGCTCCGCCAAATTTGAAAACCTTCATAGGGCAAAATATCTTCTGTTAAAAAAAGTTCCGGCAAATTACGGCAACTTTGAAATTGTTTTAAAATATGTTAGAAAAGAAATGACAGTCCCGTTAAAATAGAACTATTTTACTTTATATTCGTTCGTACCCAAATCT
Organism: Chitinophaga rupis; assembly: GCF_900109685.1. Classification (GTDB taxonomy): domain Bacteria; phylum Bacteroidota; class Bacteroidia; order Chitinophagales; family Chitinophagaceae; genus Chitinophaga; species Chitinophaga rupis. Next base: position 309,863 of record NZ_FOBB01000009.1, read on the forward strand.
AATAACCATATATGAACAGCAAGCAAAAGGTGATGACCTTAGATGAATTTACCATCCAGGAGCTTAGGAATTACCCGGGAGCAACCGGCCAGCTATCCGGCTTATTACGGGATATAGGGCTGGCTGCCAAACGTGTGAATGTAGAGGTGAACAAGGCCGGTATTGCCGATATACTGGGTGAGGTTGGTAAAACCAATGTACAGGGCGAATCCGTTAAAAAACTGGATGAATTTGCGAATGATCAGTTCATTGACTCCCTGCAAACCAGCATTTACTGCTGTGGCGTGGCTTCTGAAGAGAATGAAACCTTTATTGCTTTTGATGATGAGCATTCCAGGAACTCTAAATATGTTGTTTTATTGGATCCCCTGGACGGTTCCAATAATATAGATGTAAACGTTTCCATAGGCACTATTTTCTCCGTATACCGGCGTTTAAGCCCTAACGGCAGCCGTTGTGAGCTGGAAGACTTCCTGCAGCCGGGTACCCAGCAGATTGCAGCCGGGTATATTATTTACGGCTCCTCTACCATGCTGGTATATGCTACCCGCCGCAGCGTGCAGGGTTTTACCCTGGACCCCTCCATAGGGGAGTTCTGCCTGTCGCACCCGAACCTTAAATGCCCTGCTGACAGCGATATTTTCTCTGTGAACATCGGGTATTACCATATGTATGAGCCCCGCATCCGCGCCGCTATTGACCAGTTTATGGCCCGTAATGAGCAGGATAAGCTATACCGGCACCGCTTTGTAGGCTGCCTGGTAGCGGAAATACACCGTACGCTGATCCAGGGCGGCATTTTCATGTACCCCGCCTTTGGCAAATTCTCCGCAGGGCGCCTGCGCCTGTGCTATGAGTGCAATCCCATGTCGTTCATTATGGAAAAGGCCGGGGGCGTGGCTATGGCCAACGGGCGGCAACGCCTGCTGGAGCTGAAGCCCGCACAGCTGCACCAGCGGGTACCTATTTTCATAGGCTCCAAAAACATGATGGATACCTGGCAGCAGATTGTTACGAATTACCGGGGGTAAGCAAAAAGCATAAAGCGTAAAGCAGAAAGCGGAAAACACAAAGCAATGGTAAGCATACCAGACAATCAGCTTTGTGCTTTCCGCTTTATGCTTTCTGCTTATAAATTAAAAATAGGTACAATACTTGCTAAACCTGAACCGTTTTAAATAGTCTAACAGGGACATTCCCTTTTTCAATTATTTAATAAGTATATGGTTATTAGTAAACAACGCAAGATCGTACTGTTATTTTTGAGCTTTTTCCTGAGCATGCAGGCCTGGGCCTGCCACCGGGGCACTGTGGCTGCTGATAGCAGCGTGGCCGCCAAGAGCATGGATGAGCAGATCCTGTATTACACCAACAAGTTCCGGGAATCCAAAGGGCTGGCTCCGTTGCAGCTGGTATCAACCATCAGCAAAGAGGCAGAAGACCATAGCCAGGATATGGCCAAAGGCCGTACCGGTTTTGGGCACGAGGGTTTTGAGGAGCGCGTGGACCATGTAGGTAAAAAACTGGGCCGGGTAGCTGCCGCCGCTGAAAATGTGGCCTATGGCAACCTGGATGCAGAAGGCGTAGTGAATGGCTGGATCAAAAGCCCCGGGCACCGCCGCAATATGCTGGGCGACTATAACCTGATAGGTATTGGCTCCGCACAGGGCAAGGGCAACATTATTTTCTTTACCCAGGTTTTTATTAAACACTAAGGAAAGTAAAAAAGTAAAAATTAAAAACTGGAAGCCGCAGACTGTAGGCATTTGCCTATGGAGTGCGGCTTCTTCGCTTTTTTTACTTTTTTACTTTTACTTTTTTACTTTTGAAAGATGGAAAAGAGAACGATCATTACGGTGAAGGACCTGGTAAAACAGTATGGCGACTTTACCGCGGTTAAAGGCATCAGCTTTGAGGTGTATGAGAACGAGATCTTTGGCCTGCTGGGGCCCAACGGCGCCGGTAAATCCACCACGCTGGAGATCATAGAAACCTTACGTGATAAAACCTCCGGGCAGGTAATGGTAGATGGAATGGACCTGGATAAAGATCCCAATGGTATTAAAAAGATCATTGGCGTGCAGCTGCAAAGCTCCGGTTATTACCCCAACCTGAACCTCACGGAGCTGATAGACCTGTTCAGCGGTTTATACAACCAGCCCGTGGATCCTAAGGAGCTGCTACAGCGGTTTAACCTGGAAGATAAGGCTACCGCCAAGTACAAGCAGCTTTCCGGGGGGCAAAAACAGCGCTTTTCCATAGCCACTACGCTCATTAACAAACCCAAGATCATTTTCCTGGATGAACCCACCACCGGCCTGGACCCCCAGGCGCGGCGCAACCTGTGGGAGCTGATACAGCTGGTGCGCTCCCAGGGCACTACGGTAGTGATCACCACCCATTATATGGACGAAGCAGAGTTCCTTTGCGACCGCTGCGCCATTGTAGATAAAGGCGAGATCATTGCCATTAACTCCCCCGACGCTTTAATTGATAACCTGGTAGCCGGCGGCTTTGAGCGCCAGAAAGAGGTGAAGCAAGCGAACCTGGAGGATGTGTTCCTGCACATGACGGGAAGAGCGCTGCGCGAAGAATAATTAATAATGAATAATTAAGAACTAATAATAATGGTGGCATGCAGTGCAGGTATATGCCTGGGATGCGTTATTACTGGGAATGTAATTGCCCTTATTTATACTGCATGATTAGATGAATTATTAAGCCTGTGAGCTCTCTTCTATTTGCATTCCTGTACTATTATTGTAGCTTTAAGTACTTGCTTTTCGATTATTAATTATTCATTCTTAATTATTAATTACTCATTCATTATTAATTATGCTGGAACAGCTACAATACCCGATCGGCCGCTTTGAGGCCCCCATGCTTATTAAGCCCGAAGACCTTAAGATCTATATCAACGATATACGTTATTTACCTTCCCTGCTGGAAATAGCCGTACAGGACCTGGATGCGTGGCAGCTGAACACACCCTACCGCCCAGGTGGCTGGACGGTGATGCAGGTGGTGCACCATGTAGCAGACAGCCACATGAATGCCCTAACCCGCTTTAAGCTGGCGCTTACAGAAGATAACCCGGTTATTAAACCTTACGATGAAGCTGCCTGGGCTAAGCTGGGCGATATGGAACGCACCCCTATCAACATGTCCATCACATTGCTGCATGCCTTGCATGCCCGCTGGGTGAATTTAATGGAAAGCATGTCGCCGGAGGACTGGGAGCGGTCTTTTGTACACCCGGAGCACAATACAACCTTTAAGCTGAAAACCGTTGCCGCCAATTATGCCTGGCATGGCAAGCATCATTTTGCGCACATTGAAAAGCTGAAGGAGAGGGGATTTGATAAGTAGGAAACAATAGTACCGCCAACCAACATTAAACAATCATAATGGCTTCATTAGACTGGAAAACGCTGCATTCAGAATACATTTATAAGGATGCCTGGCTAACGGCCCGTAAAGACCGCTGTATCACCCCCACCGGCAAAATTGTAGAACCTTATTACGTGCTGGAATATGCTAACTGGGTAAATGGCCTGGCCATTGCAGAAGATGGGCGCGTGATCATGGTAAGGCAGTTCCGGCAGGGATTCAGACAAACCCTGTTGGAGATACCCGGCGGCACCATGGACCCGGAAGATACATCGCCGGAAATAGCCATGCGCCGTGAGCTGCTGGAAGAAACCGGCCATTCATTTGAGCAGATGACATATCTGGGCGAGATCTGCCCGAATCCGGCATCCAGCAACAACGTAACGCATATGTTCCTGGCTACCGGCGGTAAAAAGGTACAGGAGCAGCAGCTGGACCAGAACGAAGAAATAGAGATCGTATATCTTACTATGGAGGAGCTGAAGCAAATGCTGTTAAAGCATGAGATCAAACAAAGCCTGCACGTAACCTGTATCTTATACGCCCTGCTGAAGCTGGAGCAGCTAAAGATCGTTTAAGGGCTACATAGCTTCTGATACTATAAAGAAGCTGCCGCATACCAGTATCATATCATCCTTATGGGCATGCTGTTTGGCAGCCTGTAAGGCTTCCTGCACGGTGGCATAGGTGTGCCCCTTTAAACCGCTTGCAGCAGCCATTTCCGCCAGGATATGCTCATCCAGCGCACGCGGTATCTGCGCTTTGGTGAAATAGTATGTGGCGGTAGCCGGGAACAGGGGCAATACCGCATCCACCGCTTTATCTTTTACAAAACCGGTTACAATATGCAGCTGCTGGTACCTGGTGTGCCGCAATTGTTGTATGATCTCTTTTATGCCGGCTTCATTGTGGCCTACATCCATTACCAGCAGCGGGTTTTCGCCCATTACCTCCCAACGTCCGCGCAGGCCGGTAAGCTTTTTTACGTGTAACAAACCATCGTGCAGGGCTGCATCCGGAATATTCCATCCGCTGTGCTGTAATACTTTTACAGCGCTCAGCACCGTCATAATATTCTTTTCCTGGTATTGCCCGCTAAGGCCCAGGGTGATATGTTTTACCTGCTGTTGCTGTTTATGCAGCAGCTGCATTTGCAAACCGCTGCCGGGATGGGTGGGGTTTAAATTGCTTTCCTGCACCAGCCATTCCTGGTCGGCAAAGTGAATGGGCGCCTGCATTTCCGCCGCTTTGTTAATGAATACGGATTGTACAGCGGGCTGTGTTTCGCCAATTACTACCGGTACGCCTGCTTTTATAATGCCTGCTTTTTCTGCTGCAATTGCCGGCAGGGTATTGCCCAGTATGTGCATATGATCATAGCTGATGTTGGTGATCACAGACAGCTCCGGCGTAATTACGTTGGTGCTGTCCAGCCGCCCGCCCAGGCCTACTTCTATTACCGCTACATCTACCTGCTCCAGCGCAAAATAATGGAAGGCCATAGCTACGGTAAGCTCAAAGAAGGAAGGTTCTATGCCGGCAATGGCGTCCTGCATTTGCTCCACAAACTCCACCACAAACTTCTCCGGTACCATTTGCCCGTTTATACGTATCCGTTCGCGGAAATCCTGCAGGTGAGGGGAGGTATACAGGCCTACCTTATAACCGGCCTGCTGTAAGATGGCGGCCAGCATATGGCTCGTAGAGCCCTTGCCGTTAGTACCGGCTATATGTATGGATTTAAACTTGTGCTGGGGATTATCCAGCAGGTTACACAGCTCCAGTGTATTATGCAGATCATTCTTCAGGGCTACGGCGCCTACCCGGGTAAACATGGGCAGGTGCTGGTAGAGGTAATCAACAGTTTGCTGATAGTTCATATAAGTTGGTATTACAGAAAAACCATTCCGTAATGCAAACTTCGATAAAAAAATTAAATGAAGGTATTTTTAAGCATTAGAATGCTGCCAGGCATTTATTGGCTGTTTAACCGGTGTGCCGCGGTGCATTAAATCAGACATGTGCGCATCAATTAGGCGCGCACTGTATCTGCTGTAATTGTTTACCGTAGCGGCCACCGCTGCCATCCCGCTTCTTCAGGCTGATCATGGGCACACGCAGGGCCAGGAACCCATCTGCATGGTTGAGCTGTGAACGCAGCAGGTTGGAGATAATGCTGGCAGAGCCTATCACCAAGGGCCCTAAGCGTAAGCCCACACCGGCATCTACCTGGCCAAAGCGGTTCACCACCATGGGTAAATAAGCGCCAAAATTGCGGATATCAAAATGTGGAGTTACCTGTAATTGTGTAATTGCATAGTTCTTACTGTCATCCTTTTTCCCGGATAAAAAACCTACTACCGCATTGGCGCTTATAAAAAAGCGGCCGTCAATATTATAATCACCGGACAAATGCAGGGCTGTAGGTAAGTTCATGAAATACCCATCGTAGGTAGGGATGGGTGTAAAATAATCCCGTACGCGGCGGTAGTAACGCTGCCAGCCTTCATTATCGCGGTATTTGAGCGAATCGGGGCTAATGTGGCCTGTGGTAAGGTCCAGGTCCGCATTGGCCGGCGCTTTTTTGTAAAAGATGCCGCCTATGTCAGTAACGGAAGCCCCTATACGCAATTTATAGGTGCTGGCATCCGGGTTCCAGGCCTCGCTGTCATAATCGCCAAAACCATCGCCGCCGTCCGGCCGCCATTCGTAGATCACGCCCAGGTCCAGGCTAACACCCGGATTTTCAAAGAGCTTGAAGTTCTTGTAATCCGGGTTCTCCCAGTTATCAACGGTTTCATTATAACCTACTTTAAGGGTACCGCGGCTAATGGTCGCATCCCGCCGGGTGTTCATTATAAAAGTAGCGTCATTGGCCACGGCATAACCGGAAGCAATGCCGCTCAGGTACTTGAGGGTAGCGCCGGCCTTCCAGCGGTTCTCCCCGTCATCTTTGATTACACGGGCATAGCTCAGGCCAAACTCGTTCCAGGTGTGCACTGCAACATTCGCATAATCAAGGTTATAGTTACGGCCCACAAAACGCGGGTTGGGAAAATCTATTCCAAAGAAATTGGCGATGGGTGTTTCCACATTACCCCCATTGGCTGCGGCGCGTATGCGCCAGGTGAAAGCAATGGACTGCGTTTCATCAATAGAGTATAATACGGAGGGCATCAGGATCTCTGCCATGCCCCAGCCATATTGCCGGCTGCTGGCGCTGGTATCTAGGAAATAATCACGGTCACGTATAAATTTATTGGGCTGGTTAATTAAAGAAGACTTTTTTACACTGGCATAGGTATTACCGGCCTTTGCGTCTACTCCAATGATATTCACATCCCATTTATAACGGGTGCCCGCGGCAGATGCCGGGTTGGTTAACACGCCGTAAATACCGGCGTAGTTACTTGTATGAAAACCTGCAAATGATTGGGCCTGTGCTAGTTGACAAAGCAATAGCGGGCCTAAAGTGGCAATGACAATTTTTCGCATAGAATCATTGATAGACTGATGGGCGCAAAAAATGGAAAGTGCACAGCTGTACTACACTATAACGTTCAATTCACCTTCCTGATTATGGATGTGTTTACTTTCTTAGCATTTTTTATGCCAGTATTGTCCTGTTCGTATTATTGTACCTTGAAATAAAAACGGATAGTCCCGAACTGCACTTCCGGCGCATCCGGACTTGCATTGTACTTAATTTCCCGGGCAGCTCTCTTGGCAATTTCTATAAGTCTGGCATTATTAAGGGTAGAACCCCGGAGGCTATGGGTAGTTTCGATCACATTCCCCTGCCTGTCTACTTTGATATTGATTGCGATGTATCCTGTTTCATCTCCGTCATACGTAGGCTGCGGGCGGCTTAGCAGCGACCTGCCGTGCAGGCGGAAATCACTTCTGCCACCGCCTAAACCGCCACCCGTGTAGCCGCTGGCGTTAGGATCACCGTTGATCTGTCCGCGGTCGCCGGGTTTGCCGGTATTACCCTCACCGGTTGAGTTGTTGGTACCATTGGCATTGTTACCACTGTTGGCATTATTGGCTGTACCTCCGCTGTAAACCGCTTTGGGCTTGGGTGCGGGAGGCACCGGCGCGGGCGGGTTTTCGGAAGGCTTTTTAACGGTTTTAGTGGGTTTGGGCTCCAGGTTCTTTGGAATTTCTTTGGGCCGCTCTACCGGTTTTTCCGGCTTGGTGATCTCCGGAGCCGCTTCTTCATCCTGTGTAGCAATGTCTTGCGTAGTGGCATTGTCCTGCGCAGGTGTGGGTTGGTTTTGCGGCGTAGAGGCGTTGGCGGAAGCGCTGCTGGGCGGGTTGGGATTCAGCGGTTGTTCGTCGCCCATCCCTTCATCTGATGTGCCCAGGTTTACTTCCATACCTAAGTCCTGGTCTGGCAGGGGCGGGGGCGCAGAAAAGCCGGCAAACATCAGCGCTACTAACAGTAACGCGTGTACGCCAATGGTTACGCCTAAGGCTTTGATACTTTTCTGATTATCCTGCTCCTGCATATCCTCAAATGTAATGTTTTTTTTGCAGTCCGCGGATCACAGACGACCGTCCACTGTCCGCGGAGTTGTTAGCGGTTTTTAACCCTTTTATATATAAGTGTTTGCACCAAAATCAGATATTAGCATCTGCTCCATCATCGCTGGCAGCCGGCCTTCGTGTAGCCATAACCAAACATTAACATCCAGGTTCATATCCGCTGGCGGCGGTCCGTCGTCATTGCTTCGATAACCAAACATTAACATCCAGGTTCATATCCGTTGGCAGCGGTCCGTCGTCATTTGCTTCGATAACCAAATATTAACATCCGGGGTCTGTCATCAGCTGGCAGTTGTCAGTGGACTGCTAACCGTGGGCCATTTATTTCCACAGCTCATACGCAAACCGCAATATAGTGCCGCACACTACCAGCAAAAAGAACCTGCGTACCAGGCTGTTACCTTTTAAAATGGCTAAACGTGCGCCAAAGAAAGAGCCGGTTAAGTTGCTGACAGCCATTAAAATGGTTACCGGCCATAAAATGTGCCCGTGCGATGCAAAATAAGTAATAGAAGCCACGTTGGTGGCCAGGTTCACCACTTTCGCATGGGCGCTGGCATGTAAAAAATCAAAGCCCATAAGGCTAATGAATGCCAGGATCAGGAAACTGCCGGTGCCCGGACCAAAAAATCCGTCGTAAAACCCTAATACTCCTCCAATAACGATCCCCCATGCCCAGGTATTGCGCACGGGGCCGGCAGGCTGGTGGGGTTGCTGCCCGAAATCCTTTTTCAGATAGGTGTAAATGGCTACTGCTATTAACAGCACCAGCATTACCGGCTTTAGAAAATGATTGGGTAAATATGCCACCAGCGACGAGCCGCAGAGCGCGGCAAAAAAAGCAGTGACCGCTGTAACCAGCAGCAGCGGTCTGTCAAACTGTACCCGTTTGGCATATTGCCAGGCAGCCATACTGGTGCCGGAGAACGAAGGTATTTTGGTAGTACCCAGCAGGGTAGCTACCGGGTATTGCGGAAAGGTGAACAGGATGGCTGGTGTTTGAATCAATCCGCCACCGCCAACAATTGCATCAATAAAACCTGCACATAGGGAAAAACAGAAAAGCAGGACCAGGTCCATTGTCATAGCGGGCAAAGCTAGTAAAAAAGTTGGCAGTTTGCAGCGGGTAGTCCGGGGAGGTGGAGGGGAGCGTAGGATGTTTAACTGAACTTAGTTTTTTGTAAGTATTTTGCGGCCATTGTTTTTTGTATTATTATTTTTAAGATTTAGTAAATGCTTAAAAGAGACTGATCAACAGCACAAACCGATACAATTGCAGGTATTCCTACATTATTTTTTACACTTAGGGTTTCCATTTTTTATTGCATTTCTTTTTTTCAGGAAGGAATGGAAAAAGGTTTATTTGATATTAATTGCAACCATGCTGGTAGATGCAGACCACCTGCTGGCTACTCCTGTATTTCAGGCTAACCGGTGCAGTTTGGGCTTTCACTACCTGCATACCGGTTATGTGATAGCCGTTTATTTTGTATTACTGTTTTTGCGGAAACCATTTAATATAATCGGATTGGGGTTACTGCTTCATATGCTGGCCGATCTGATTGATTGTATGTTTATGTTCAATAACTGTAAAGCATGTTTTTTAAACGCCCCGGCAATTGAAGTCTTAAAAGCAATTGCAAACTTTCTCAGCATTTAAAATAACATAACAGCTACTCCATCTTTCCTTGTACATTTTCCCAAGAACTGCCAACTGCCCACTGCCAACTATTTACTAACTTCGCACTCCCAAACCCGTCTTCCTTGTTATCATTATACAAAAAAGCCTTTTCCGGACTCAGTCCGTCTACCTGGTTATTGTCATTGGTATTGCTCATTAACCGTAGCGGTAACATGGTGCTGCCTTTCCTCACCATTTACCTTACCCAGCATATGCATATGAGCATAGCGCAGGCCGGGCTGGTAGTAGGCATTTTTGGCGTAGGGTCTATATTCGGCGCATTATTGGGCGGGCGCTTATCCGATAAGATCGGTTTTTACCCAATCCAGTTCTGGAGCCTGTTCCTGAACGGTATTTTGTTTATCATATTAGGACAAATGCAAACCATGCTGCAGATCAGCATCTGCACTTTTGTACTCAGCATGGTGGGCGATGCTTTCCGCCCGGCCAATGCCGCGGCCACGGCCTGGTACAGCAGCCCGGAGAACCGGGTGCGTTCCTATTCCTTAAACCGTTTGGCCGTGAACCTGGGCTTTTCCATTGGCCCGGCCGTAGGGGGCATGCTGGCAGGCATCAGCTATAATTTTTTGTTCTGGGCAGATGGGTTAACGTGTATCCTGGCAGCGCTGCTGATGCGGGTATTTTTGCCGCCGGGCAAAATAGTAAAAGGCGGCGCAGCGGCAGATACCACCGCACAGGAAATCCCTAAAGGGCCATCGGCCTACAAAGATGTGCTGTACTTGCTATTTGCGGTATTGGTAACTTTTTTTGCAATGGGCTTTTTCCAGCTGGGATCTATTGTGCCGCTGTACTTTAAATCAGCGCTGCACCTCAGCGAGTTTTACATTGGCATAGTACTGGGCTCCAACGGGTTAACGATCGCGCTATTGGAAATGATACTGGTGTACAAGCTGGAAGGCACCAAACCCAATCTCACCTTTATTTCCCGGGGCATATTACTAACTGCGATGGCTTACCTGAGCTTTAACCTGCTGCCTGCCTGGGGAATAGCTGCATGGGTATACATCCTGTTCTTTACTTTCAGTGAAATGTTCAGCATGCCTTTTATGAATGCCTTTTGGATCAGCCGCAGCCAGGAGCATAACCGCGGGCAGTATGCTGCATTGTATACCATCGCCTATTCTGTAGCGCAGATAGTAGCTCCTTCATTAAGCGCATACCTGGTAGAGCGGCTTGGCTTCCGGGATTGGTGGTATGTAGTAACGGGCTGGTGCCTGTTAACCTCCCTGGGTTTTATGTTACTGCAACGTAAGTTTAGTGCGCAAAATCCCGTGCATAATCCCCTTTGATCCTTTCCATGGGCGGGTTAAAATACCCGAATTTCAGATGTGGGAATTCTTCGTGTATGAGTTCCAGTAATTGCGCCATACCCAAACGATCGCCCGTATCCGTAATACCCAGCTTACCCAGGTACCAGTCAGGATCAATGTTAAAGTTGCGCCATTGTATCATGCACAGGTCTGTATCCTTAATGAGCTTACGCAGGGCTTCGTATTCAGATTCACTATCCGTCATGCCCGGGAACACGAAATAATTAATGGAGGTCCACCCGCCAAATCCGCGCACTATTTTCAGGCTTTCCACAATATCTTCAAAGTGGTAGTTATTGGGCCGGTAATAGGGCGTGTACCATCTTTCCTGGGCTGAGTTGGTGCTTACGCGAATACTGTTAAGGCCTGCTTTACAAAGCACGCGTACTGCATCGGGCTTACTGCCGTTGGTGTTAATGTTAATGCTGCCTTTCGGCGTGTGCTTACGGATCTCTAAAATAGATTCGCGGATAGTTTCCCACATCAGCAAAGGCTCGCCTTCACAACCCTGTCCAAAACTAACAATAGGGAAGGGTGCGCTTTCCAGGTGGGGCACGGTATATTCTACGATCTCTTCGGGAGAGGGTTTAAACGTAAGGCGTTCCTGGGTAGATACAATGCTCTCCTCTTCCGGCTGAAAAGATATACAGCCTACGCAGTTGGCATTACAGGCGGGGGAAGAGGGGATGGGGCATTCCCAGCGTCCCATAAAATAGTTACGGGCTGCAGGGCAGTGGTAGGTTAAGGCGCAATTATCTGCCAGGTGTTTCACCAGGCGGTTATGCGGGTATGCTTGTAATAAGTCCTTTACGCCTTGTTTTACCTGCTTATCATCAAAACCGGCGCACTCCTGGCGAATGTCCTGCTCAATACGGGTAGCCGGTACATAGAACTTACCATCCAGCCAGCCTACTGCCGTATAGCAGAACAGGGGCAGGGTGGGAGCATCCGGCAGGGTTTCATACGCTGCTAAATAAAAACCGGTATGTGCCGGAGGAATAAAAGCAGCTACGGCCCAGCCTTTATCACACAGGGCCATTTCTTCCGTACCGGCATTAATGCCAATACCCCGGCGGCCGGGCAGCTCGTACAACTGGCCTCCTTCGGGCAGCTCAATCCACTCTTCTGCCGGTATAGGCAGCGCATCCCAGGCGCTACGGCCGGTAGCGTACAGGGAGGTATCCTCAAAAATATTTCCGTTCCCGTCGGAGTACAATATGTATGGGCTTTGTGTAAGCATCGTGTTTGTTTAATAGCTAAAAGCTGAAAGCATAAAGCTGATTGTGTTATCCCCTATGCTTTATGCTTTATGCTTTATGCTTTGTGCTTTCTGCTTTTAGCTTAATTCTATCTAAGCGATCCTGCTTTTCGCAAAACCGTTAATCTCTGCGGCTTTAATATCCGGTATGTTGTCCAGCACTTCCAGCTGAATGATCTTGTTGTTCTTAAAGTCAATGGTCAGCAGGTCGTTACGCAAAATTACGTTATTGAGCTGGTTCCAGCCTATTACCTGTTTGGAAAAGGTGGTAGGCATGGTAACGCCAATGGTATCCAGCACTACATATACCGGCTGCAGCATGTTATGCTCCGTCCAGCCAATATAGCCCAGGCCTATGCCTACCAGCAGATGCAGGACGCCAATAAGGGGTTGCAGGTGGGTAAGGAAATATAAGCAGCCGCTGAAACAGGCAAATGCCTGTAACAGGCGCATCAGGCTGTTAGCGCCGGAAAAGTTGCGGAAACGCCGCATAATGAACGGAAAAACAAGACTCGCCAACCCCAGCAGCAGGAAGAATGTTGTCATAAATCCATTGGGCTGCCGGCTGTTATAAATACCGATGGCGTTAAAGAAGAACAACAGGCCTGCCATGCCATGTACCACGGGCTGCAAACGCAGGCGGGTGATGGTATTGGGGTGCAATATCCTTATCTTGAACATTTTAGGTAATAATTAAAAATGAAGAATTAATAATGGTAATGACGGACTGCGCGGAATATTATTGTTGCGCTGCAAATATGCCTCCGTAATTATTAATTCTTAATTATTCATTGTTCATTACAAGCAGGTTACACAGCTTAAACAGCACGCGTGCGCCTACATTGGCATCCCATTCATCGTGAGAGGTGCTCACCTCGTTCAGGTCAAAGCCGATCAGCTGCCGGCCGCTGGCCAGTAAGCGTTTGAATAAATAAAAGATCTGCGCTACTTCAAAACCGCCGGGCACCGGGGTACCGGTATGCGGGCACAGCTTGGGATCCAGCCCATCGATATCAAAGCTGATGTACACCTGCTGGGGCAGGGCAGCAATAATACGGTCGCAGGTATCTTTCCATGACTCTCCTTCAAACTGGGCTTCCTTAATATCTTTATCAAAGAAGGTGGTTACACGGTCTTTATTATTTTCCACAAAGTCCAGCTCCTCCTCGCAATAGTCGCGAATACCCACCTGTACCAGCTTTTTGAGCTGGGGTACTTCGTTCAGGGCATTGTACATAATGGAGGCGTGGGAGTATTTGAAACCTTCGTAGCTATCCCGCAGGTCGCAATGGGCATCTATCTGTAAAATGCCAAAGTCGCCTTTCTTTTCCCCAATGGCTTTATAATAGCCCAGGGGGGTGCTGTGGTCACCGCCAATTAACCCTACCAGCTTGCCTTTGTTCAGCAGGGCCAGGGTTTGGTTGTATACCCATTCGTTCATTACCTTGGTGCCGGTATTCACATCCACCAGGGTCTTTTTCAGGAACTGGTTATCCCCAATATCACCGCCTTCGGTCAGGAATTTAATGTACAGCTCAGCCTCTTTACGCAGGTAATCGCTGCGCAGCAGCATGTGCTTATCCGGTTCCCGCATGAAAAAACCCTTTTTCCAGCCATCCTTTACGTCCGGGTCAAGAAGGTCTACCTGGAAGGAGGCTTTAAAGATCTGTTCCGGGCCACGGGCCGTACCATTGGAATAGGATACGGTTACTTCCCAGGGAACAGGCAACAGTACCAGCTTTGCATCCTCTTCATTGAAAGGCAGCCCAAAAATGTTGTTGGAAAGGATACCTACTGAATTAGGATCAAATTGTGACAGATCGGCCATGATATTGAAAATTCAATTCTTATTTCGGCGCAAAGATAGGGAACTAATATTTTAGATTTCAGATTTACGATTTTAGATTTCAGGGGCGGCCGGGGCTTCAAAATCCAGGATCCGGGGTCTAAAATCGTAAATCGGCTGCCTTTTATATAAAATTAAGAACACTCAACTCCTTTTTGCGTTAATTTTGCGGCTGGAAAAAGGAAGCTTGCCTGAAAAAATAAGTTATGAAGAAAACAAATATCGTTTTACTGGTGGTGATTGCCGTAGCCATTGGCATAATTGTGACTATGGTAGGAGATTTTAGCACCTATGAAACATTTGCTACAGCCCGGGAAAAGGAAGGAAAGGAATATCATGTGATCGGCACGCTGGACAAGGCGCAGGCCCTCTCATACAACCCGGTAAAAGATGCCAACTACTTTACCTTTTATATGAAGGATAAGGTAGGCGAAACCCGTAAAGTGATCTTTTTTGGTACCAAACCTACGGATTTTGAAAAGGCTGAACAGCTGGTGCTGACCGGTAAAATAGAAAAAGGGGAGTTTCACTGCAATAAGATCCTGATGAAATGCCCTTCCAAGTACAAGGATGACCAGGTAGCCATGAGTACCAAGCAAATGTAAGTGGAGTGGATTTACGATCTCAGATGTACGGTTTAAAGGGTATTACTGCATTTAAATCCAGGATCTGAGGTCTGAAATTTTTGGACGTTTAATCATCGCAACATTTTGGAAACTAAATACATAGGGGAACATCTGCTGCCCGGCCAGTTTGGACATTTTTTCGCTGTACTGTCATTCATCGCCTCCCTGGTAGCCACCATCGCTTATTTTAACGTAATAAGGGCCAAAGAAACCACCCTGCAGGATTCCTGGAAAAAGCTGGCCCGCATAGCCTTTGTAATAGAAATAGCTTCCGTATTTGCCGTTTTCGGTATTCTATATTACGTACTGTATAACCACTTTTTTGAATATAAATATGTGTGGCGCAACTCATCGCGCAGCCTGGAAGTAAAATACCTCCTGTCCAGCTTCTGGGCCGACCAGGAAGGCAGCTTTTTACTCTGGAGCATCTGGCACTGTGTATTAGGCGTTATTTTACTGTTCAGGGCTAAAAAATGGGAAGCGCCGGTAATGACCGTACTTTCCTTTGCACAGCTTTGCCTGGCCAGCATGCTGCTGGGCATTTATATACTGGGCTACCGCGTAGGCAGCAACCCCTTCCTGTTATTAAGGCAGGCAGAGGAGAATATAAACCTGCCCTGGGTATCCAGACCAGATTACCTGAGCATGATCACAGATGGTAACGGCCTTAACCCGCTGCTGCAGAACTACTGGATGGTGATACACCCGCCGGTATTATTCCTGGGATTTGCTTCCATGATCATACCTTTTGCCTATGCTTTAAGCGGCTTATGGACCCGCCAGTATACGGAGTGGACCAAACCCGCGCTGCCCTGGGCACTGTTTGCCGGTATGATACTGGGCACCGGCGTAATGATGGGCGCTGCCTGGGCTTATGAATCCCTTACGTTTGGCGGTTACTGGGCCTGGGACCCGGTTGAAAATGGTTCCCTGGTTCCCTGGTTAACCATGGTAGCAGGCATCCATACCCTGCTGGCCTTCCGGCACACGGGCCATGCGCTTAAATCCACCTTCTTCTTCTTCTTTATATCCTTTGTATTAATACTGTACGCTACTTTCCTTACCCGTAGCGGCGTTTTGGGCGATACCTCCGTACACTCCTTTACCGACCTGGGTATGAGCGGGCAGCTGCTGGTATATATGGGTGTATTTACCATTCCTGCTTTCTGGCTGCTGATAGCACGCCGCAAAGAGATACCGGATATAAAAAGGGAAGAAAGCTCTTACTCCCGTGAGTTCTGGTTATTTGTAGGCGCCCTGGTGCTGCTGATAGCTGCTATACAGATCACCTTCACCACTTCTATACCGGTGTGGAACAAGCTGCTGGACCTTTCCGGCCTGCGCAAGGCATTTAATATTAAACAGCTGGCGCCCCCGCTGGAACCGGTATTCCATTACAATAAGATCCAGATCTGGGTGGCTATTGTACTGGGCCTGCTTACCGCTATGGTGCAATACCTGAAGTATAAGGATACACCGCGCAAACAGCTTACCGCCAAACTATTGTGGCCTACTCTTATTGCAATTGCAGCTACTGCGTTGATAGGCTGGCTGGGCAACATAAACTTTGATACCTATGGCGCCGGTTTCCTGGTAGCTATTTACATAATGCTGTTTGGCAGCGTTTACGCGGTGGTGGCCAACTTCGGCTATATTTTTACCGGGTTAAAAGGTAAGGTAAAGTCTGCCGGCGCTTCTGTAGCGCATATTGGTTTTGGGCTGGTATTACTGGGCGTGCTCATTTCTTCCTCTAAAAAAGAAACCATCTCCATTGACCGTATGAAGATGCTGGATAATGGTTTCTTTGGTAAGGAAAGCAAGGAGAATCCCCGGGAGAACCTGATGCTGCCCCGCAACTTCCCGGTGCAGATGGGTGCTTACCATGTAACTTACGCCGGTGACTCTACTGCCGCCGGTGATCCTAAAACATATTATGTAGTACGGTATGAGAAAAAAGATCCGGCCAACGGCGCCATGCTGGAGAATTTTACGCTGTACCCGGATGCTTTCATTAATACCAAAGGGCAGGAGGGCTTAACGCCTAACCCATCCAGCCGACACTACCTCACCCGCGATATTTTTACGTATGTAACCGCCGTGCCGCGTAAGGATGAAGCCAATGATACTGCGCAATACAGCCCGCATGAAGTAAAACAGGGCGATTCAATATTTTTCTCCAACGGTTACATCATCTTCACCGCTTTACAGCCGCAGCCCAAACACCGCAATTATGAGCCGCAACCCGGCGACCTGGCAGTAGGTGCGCAGCTGGAAGTACATACCAAGAATAACGAAGAATTTAAGCTGCAGCCGGTGTATTTCATTCGTGACAATACTTACCAGTTCAGCATCCCGGATACCTTATCGCCTTTAGCGCTTTATGTGCGGTTCAGCAAAATACTGCCCAAGGAAAACAAGATAGAGCTGGAAGTGAAGGAAGCAGGTACGTTTGATGATTACATTGTGCTGAAGGCCTTTATTTTCCCCTTTATCAATGTGTTGTGGATTGGTGTGCTGATTATGATCGCCGGCTTTTTGATGAGTATGTACCAGCGCATAAAGGGTAATAAACAGACCCCTGTACGCGGGGCACGGCCCGCCACGGCATTGCAGGAGGCGTGAGTTGGTCCATGGTCGATGGTCCATGGTCCATTGCATTTTGCGCATGGTAACTTACAATGGTTATGACGTTGTGAATATCGTGTAGTTTGCATTACGCTCGATGCCGTAAACAGTGGCTGTAGACTGGTATCCGGATACAAGCTGTACCATGAAGTAGTTGATTTCCGCAGTAGGCTATGGACCATCGACTATGGACTATGGACTCAAAAATCCTTCCCCATGAAACGCAAATGGCTGCGTATAGCCCTAGTGGTGATCGTAGTATTAGTAGTGGTCTATTACCTGGGCCCCAGCCCTGCCACACCTGTGTATGATCCCGCATTGCCTGCAGTACCCACCGATTCAGCCGGTTTAACCGGCTACATTGCCCTCCGTGAAAGCCGGCATCACCTGAAGCCGGATAACGACGCCCGTATTGTATGGTACGATTCCCTGCACCGCAAAACACCCTATAGTGTTGTATACCTGCATGGTTTTTCTGCCAGCCGTAAAGAGGGCGATCCCGTAGTGCCGGACTTTGCCCGCCGCTATGGCTGTAACCTGTACCTTTCCCGCCTGGACGGGCATGGCATTGATACTACCGAACCTTTACTGAACATGACGGCAGAAGGCCTGTGGCGCGATGCGAAGGAAGCCCTGGCCATAGGAATGGCTTTGGGCGATACCGTGATCATTGCCGGAACCTCCACCGGCGGCACGCTGGCGCTGATGCTGGCCGCGCAGTACCCCAAACAAGTATATGCAGTAATGAACCTTTCGCCCAACATTGCTATTAATGATCCGCTGGCTTTCCTGGCTAATAATCCCTGGGGCCTGCAGGTAGCGCGCATTGTGAAAAAAGGCAATTACAATCATACCAATAAGGAGGGTGATCCGGCAGTAGCACGCTATTGGAACACTACCTACCGGCTGGAAGCCGTGGTGCAACTGGAGAACCTGCTGGAAAGCGGCATGACGAAAAGCACCTTTGAAAAGATCCACCAGCCGGTGTTAAATCTTTATTATTATAAAGATGAAACTCACCAGGATCCCACCGTGCGGGTAGCCGCCATTCTGGATATGGAAAAAGCGCTGGGAACCCCTGCCACCCGGAAAGCAGCCGTGCCTATACCGGGCGCAGGCGTGCACGTATTAGGCAGCTCCCTTACTTCGCACGATCTGCCCGCTGTAACGCATGCCATGAATAATTTTGCCGAACAGGTGTTGAAATTGAAACCGTTATGAGATTTTAGATTTACGATTTACGATTTTAGATTTGAAAGTGTGGTGCGGCACAATAAAATGACAGATCGTAAAGCTGAAATCTCAGATCTTTTTATTGTAACTTTAGTAGATAAAATCCCGTTTCACCTGAATGTGCCGTCTTAGAACAGTAGTATTTATTCTCACACTTGTCTTATGCAGCCTATGCCGGAAAGATGTGGCAGCGCAATCTGCCGGCGGCCAGGGTGTAAATGCGAGAGTAGTGATCGTCGGCACAGATACCCTCCCTTCCATTACCCTGCAAATATTTGAAATAACAGAAAAGCTGCCCCGCAAGCTCCGTAAGGAACGCGAACGCTGGACCCGCTTACGCAATGCAGTATATGTAACTTACCCATACGCTAAATCTGCGGCCCGCATATTGAAAGATGTGAACAGCCGCCTGGCTACCCTGCCCAATAAAAAAGACCGCAAGGCTTACCTGGCTACCAAAGAGAAAGAATTAAAGGCTGAATTTGGCGATAAGCTGGAAAACCTTTCCATTTACCAGGGCAAGGTATTAATGAAGCTGATTGACCGCGAAAGCGGCGAAAACTGCTATGAGATCATCAAGGAGCTGAAAGGCGGTTTTAATGCACGCATGTGGCAAACCGTAGCCTTCTTTTTTGGCGGCAATCTTAAAAGCGAATATGATACGGAAGAAGACCGTGATATTGAAGCCATTGTACAGGAAATAGAAATGTACCGCTACTACCGCGCGTATAACTAACCCCTTTTCACACTAACACTACTTTAACGAATTAAGGCCTAATTTAGGGCCATGAAATTATTCACAGGTATTTGCTGTTTACTATTGATGGGCGCCGGCGCTAAAGCGCAGGAAGCTGCAGACGATGCGGTGCAGGTATACGTGGTAGACAGCGTGGAAGTGGAATCATCAGCCGTAAACAATATTGGCCCCGACCAGATAGCCATGATCACCATTGCAAGGGGCCGCAAGACGATTGAAAAGTTTGGAGAGCGGGCTGCTAATGGCGTTTTTTACCTGGAAACAAAACCGTTTGCCCGTAAACGTTATAACCGCTTATTCAGCAATCTGTCGCCTGCATATGCAGCCGCCCTGCAAAAGCTGGGCAGCGACAGCAGCTTCAGGTATATTATGGGCGATAGTGTGCTCACCACCAACCTGGAATCACAGTTAGCAGCCATAGAACCACGGGATATTACAGAAGTGAAGGTGCTCACTGACCCGGCGCAGCTAAAACAATACGGATTGAAGGAGGGTGAGATAGGTGTGGTTGTGAAAACTAAGTAGCATAACAAGCATATATAAACGAAGAAGGAGGTATAACATACCTCCTTCTTCGTTTATTACTCAAAACATCATCAATTTGTGTATCCCGGGTTCTGCGGGCGCAGGCTGGGATTATTGTTATACTCCAGCGTGGGCAGGGGCACCAGCAGGTGTTTTTCAGCAAGGGTAGGGCCGTAGCTGAACTTGTGGCCCACAAAGTTATCAAAGCCCTGTGTGCTCTCATTATACACCTTACGCAGGCGCACCATATCGAACCAGCTTTTACCTTCATAGCACAGCTCATGCCAGCGCTCGCGCCATACAGCTTCACGGAAAGTGGCCTGTGTAAAGGTAGCAGGCGTGGTTAATTTAGCGCGGTCGCGGATCTGTTTCAGCGCGGCAATGGTAGCAGCGGTAGGGCCGCCTACTTCATTTTGTGCTTCTGCATAGATCAGCAATACTTCTGCATAGCGCAGCAGCGGCCAGTTCAAGCCACTTTGCGCAGTACCTTTTATACCAAAGGTGCCGTTAGCAGTAGTATCAAAATGTTTGTAAATGTAGGGGGCATTCAGATCCTTCAATGCACCATTACCATCTGTATAATACTTGGTGTAAAAGAACTGCTGCTCTTCCGTACGTTTATCACCATCTTCAAAGGAATCAAAGAAGGAAACAGTAGGTACAGTGCTGCCCACCTGTGTTCCGTAAGCAGAGATACCGCCAAAGTTAGGCAGCAGAATGCTCTGGAAACCATTACGTGCATCAGATACAGATGCAGAATATTGCGCCATGAAGATGTGTTCTCCACGGTTCTTGGTAGATGGGTTGTGCAGGTCCATGTAACGGGTGAACAGGCTGTAAGAACCGCTGGTGATCACTTCATTAGCCTTATCTGCAGCCAGCTTGTAATAAGCGGCGCCTTTGTTCAGCGGCTGCCCGGCCATGGTCAGGTATACGCTTGCCAGCAGTGATTTTACTGCGCCCAGGGAGGCGCGGCCGCTGGTCTCCGTATTCGGCAGGCCGGATGCTTCTGCTTCTGTCAGGTCTTTTACGATCTGCATGTACACGCTGTCCTGTGAGGTACGGCCGGCGTATACTTCCGGTGCGTTTACGTTTTGGATAGGCTCCGTAAGCAAAGGCACATCGCCCCACAGCCTTACCAGCCAGTAGTAATGCAGTGCGCGCAGGAACTTGGCTTCGCCGATATATCTTTTACGCAGTGTTTCATCCATCGGGTTAATGTCCGGTATTTTTTTGATGGAGAGGTTGGCATTGGAAATACCCCTGTACAGCGCCTGCCACCATTGGCGTATGTGCACGTTATCGGGATTAAACGCCAGGTTTAACAGGTTGTTCAGATCAGAGTTCTGGCCGGTTTGTGAAGTGGAGGTACCGGTCATGGCTTCCAGCAGCTGGAAGTTGGCGGAGAAAATGCCCGCACCGTCCGACTGGAACCTTAAGTTGGCATACACGGCGTTTACAGATGCTTCCGCATGTTCCGGCAGCGTAAAATAACTGTCCGGCGAAAGGTTGGATGGGTCCTGCTCTTCCAGGAACTTGGTGCAGCCTGCACCCAGCAATAAGGTGCCGGAAAGCAGCAGGGCTATATATTTTATCTTCAGTAGTTTCATAATGTAAGTTCTTTTTGTCAACAATGAATTACAAACCAACATTCAATCCCAGCGTGAACCGGGTAGGTTTGGGATAGTCAAAGAAGGTTTGTCCCTGCGCAAATGCTTCACCGTAGGTAGTTACTTCCGGATCATTACCGGAGAACTTGGTCCACAGGAAAAAGTTCTGTACAGATCCATAGATCCTTAGCTTGTTCAGGTACCATCTTTTCAGCGCATCTGTAGGGAAAGTATACGCCAGCAGCAGGTTGCGGCCGCGGAGGAAAGAACCATCCTCTACCCAGCGTGTATCCACATTCGTTACATAACCGGCACGGGTATCGCGCAGCGCTGCAATAGGCGTGTTCTGGTGATCAGGCGTCCATGCATCCAGTACGGATTTGAAGCTGTTGGCAATTGCCACACGGTCTTCGCCGGAGTGGTGGGTCATGTTCAGCACATCTGCACCGTAAGAGTATTGCAGGTCCACGGTCAGCTCAAAGTTCTTGTAACGGAAAGTGTTGATCAATGAACCGTAAGCATCCGGGTTGTTATCACCAATGATCATGCGGTCAGCATCATTGATCTGGTAATCGCCATTCACATCGCGGTATTTGATATCACCGGGCAGTATTTTCTGGCTGCTGCGGTAGCTGGCAAATTTGGCCGCTTCTGCTGCATCTTTTGATGCCCAGGTACCTTCACGCACCAGGCCCCAGAAAGAGCCTACAGAGGCGCCTACTTTCAGGATACCGGTAGGGTTGGTAAAGCCGGGGTTACCGCTGAAAAGGGGCGCCGGCGTAGCCAGTGATAATACTTTGTTCTTGTTGCGGGATACGTTGAAGCTGGTGCTCCAGGTGAAGTCTTTTGTCTGGATGTTCACTGTGTTGATACCAATTTCAATACCCTTGTTCTCCATGCTGCCTATGTTACGGATAATGGTAGCATAACCGGTGGAGAAGGGCAGGGGCGCTTCCAGCAGCATGTCGGTGGTTTTGCGGTAATAACCGTCCACTTCCAGAGAGATCCTGTTCCGTAGCAGGCCTATTTCCAAACCAATGTCGGCCTGTTTGGTCCTTTCCCATTTCAGGTCAGGGTTAGCCAGGCGGCTAATGCCAATGCCTGCGGCGCGTGCATCATTGAAAATGGAAGTATAGTTACCCAGTAAAGGCAGGGATGCATAAGTATTGATCTCTGAGTTACCGGTAGCGCCATAGCTGGTACGCAGCTTCAAATGCGAAATGGTAGGATTGCCTTTCAGGAAAGGCTCTTCAGAAATCCTCCAGGCTACTGCGGCAGACGGGAAGAACGCGTATTTATTGGATTCACCGAATTTAGAGGCGCCATCCGCACGGCCGGTCAGCGTTAACAGGTATTTTTCCTTAAACGCATAGTTGATCCTGCCGTAGTAGGAGTTAAATGCAAAACGCGCTGCACGGGAGCTGGGCGTTGGGAAAGTTGTAGCAGCGCCTACGCTGTTGAATTTCAGGTAATCACTCTGGAAACCTTCACCAATGGTTTGGAAACCTTTAATGTTGGTCAGGTACCAGGAGGCGCCTCCCATGGCGGTAATGGAATGGTCTTCCGCGATCTTTTTAGTGTAGGTCATGTAAGTTTCTGTGGAGATAAAACCTTCGCGGTTATCATCCAGCACTGCACGGCCTTTCTGATCGGCAGAGATCTGGTTCAGGTTACGGCCATTGTATTCACTGCGGTCGCGGTTCACTACGGATGTACCTAATACAGAGCGCAGCTCCAGTCCGGGAGCCAGGTGAATGTTAGCATAAAAATTACCCAATACGGTCTGGCTTACCATTTCATAGAAACGGTTCGTCATAATGTTCACCGGGTTTTCGCCGCCTTCCATACCTTCATACTGGTAGTTACCAGCCCACGCGCCATTCTTATATTTGATGGGCAGTATGGGCAGTGCTTCTGTGATCATACGCACGGAGTTCAAACCGCCGGTACCAATATCCACCACATTTTCTTTCTGGTAGTTGTAGCTCAGGTTACCGCCTACGCTTAACCAGGGTTTAATTTCCGTATCAAATGTAAAACGGGCTGAGTAGCGTTTCAGGTAAGAGTTCAGCAGCAGGCCATTATCGTTCAGGTAGCCCATGAACACGCCATAGGAGCCCTTTTCATTGCCATTGGTAAAGGATACCTGGTGGTTCTGCGACAGCTTGCTTTGGGTAGATTCTTTTAACCAGTCGGTATTATAGATCGGCGCCGGTTTACCGCTTGCATCTAAGCGGAACAGCTCTGGTTTGCCGGCAGTATTACCTTCCAGGTACTGCATTCTTTTTACAACCGGGTCTTTGTATTTACCGGCCGCCCAACCTGCAGGGTCGTAGGTTTGCGCATTTTTATAGGCCTGCTCTTCTACAAAAAGGAATTCATTGGCATCCAGCATTTTTACACGGTGGGGGCCAATGGTGGGCAAGCCAAAGTTTACATCGTACGTAATTTTACCACCGGTGGTAGAGCCACGTTTGGTAGTAAGCAGCACTACGCCGTTAGCGCCCCTGGAACCGTAAATAGCGGTGGCAGATGCATCTTTCAGCACTTCTACAGAACCAATGTCTGATGGATTAATGAAGTCAATAGCGTTGGAATTCTGTGTTTGTGTACCTACCGGCAACATTACCCCGTCTATAATATACAGCGGGTTGTTGGAGGTGTTAATGGAGCTGAAACCGCGGATACGTACCCTTGTTTGTCCGCCGGGACGGCCGGAGTTCTCAGATACGTTCACACCCGGCAAACGGCCTGCCAGGGCCTGGTTCACGGAGGGTAAAGGTCTTTCTTCCAGCTGTGCAGCTTTGATGGAGGCTACTGCACCTGTAATGTCGGATCGTTTTTGTGTACCATAACCGATCACCACTACATCCTGCAGTGATTTTACATCGGGAGCTAATGCTACATTTAAAGGACCTGCGCCAATGGCTTTGTCCTGCGCAATGTAACCTACAAATGAAAAGCTGAGGGTGGCGCCTTCAGCGGCATCCAGCGTAAAGCTGCCGTCTGCCTGTGTTTGGGTACCGGTGGCAGTACCTTTTACCTGCACGGTAACACCGGGTAGGGGAGAGTTGTCTTTTGCGTCAATAACCCGCCCCGTAATTTTCCGGGACTGGGAAAAGGCTAACAAACACGTTAGGAGCCATAACGTGCTTAGTAAGCCACTTCGCATAAGAAAGGTTGATGTTTTCTTCATACGCTTTGGTTTTTTGTTTATTAGTAGAATAGATGAGCAAAGCAATGCCAGTATGCTTTTACAGCACAGCAGATCAGCGGGAGGAGGGACATAGCAGTAGCAGGCCGCATATTGTTATGCAGCGGAGAACAAGTTTAAATACCGTAGTTTTTAAAATAGATGTCCCGGAACGCGGTGTCCCTCCCCGTAAAGCAAAATCGATTTAGCACATTGGAATTAAAAAAAAGTCCTCACAGGACCCGATGCCAGTACATTACATATTTACGAATAACAAGCTTTTTAAATGGTGATAGATTCTTTGGTTTCAGCCACAGTATGAAGTGGAATTATACTCTAGTTCGCAATAAGTTCTACGTAAAAATAATATTCTTTTTAAGAATCCAAAAAGTATTGTTAAAAAAATAGTTTGCAGTTAATAGTTAGCTATTAGCTGTTAGCTATTAGCTGTTGGCTGTTAGCTGCTAGCAGTAGGGTACTGCGGATGGATGTTGACCGGATATTTGATGCAGTGATATGAGTTTATTGAATAGTTTGCAGTGGGGGCATGAACAGTCAGGAACATTTAATTACGGTAACTTTTCAGCCTACAAAGACTGCTAACCGCTAATGGCTAATAGTCAACAGCCAACAGCTAAAGGCTAACTGCCAACTGCTAACAGCTAGCTACTCACGTTGACTTCCGCTGAATAAACTTGCCCTCCAAAACGATCTGCTGCTTGCCTATTTTTCCTTTACTGGCGCCCAGCTGTTTCATAAGTAATGATATTGCTGCTTTGGCAATATCGGCAATAGGTTGCTGCAATGCGCTGATGCCGGGTGGGTACAACCGGAACACATCATGATCGTCAAAACATACAACCGCCAGATCGTCCGGTACGCGTAAACCCAGGTGGGTAAGGCTTTCCACGCCTGCTACGCCCAGGTAGTTAGTGGCAAATAATACTGCATCCAGTGTTTTATGCTTGTTTAAAAAGCGGTTGATATGGCGGGTAATATTTTTAGTGGGCTCGTTGTAAGGGATCTTTAATACTGGTTGCTGCGTGGCAGGGATCTTATATGCTTTGCAGGCATTGTGGTAAGCCAGCAAACGTTGTTGCAGCTGCACCAGCTCCAGGTCTACAGTAACAAAGCCTATTTTGCGGTAGCCTTTTTTCAGCAGGTGATCCATGCAGGTATAAATACCTTTGTAATTATCTATCAGCACATAGGGCGTATCAATATGCTCAAAATAACTATCCATTAATACCAGGTGCTTACCGTCCTGCACCAGCTGCTGTATATCTTTTTCCATGCCTGGCGCAGGGGTAATTAAATAACCATCCACCTGGTGCTTAAGCATCATTTGAATCAGCTCACGGCCTTTGAGTGGATTGTTCTCCGTACTGCAATACAAAACCTTGTAACCGTATTTTTCTGCTTCCTGCTCTATGGTGCGGGCAAGGGCGGCAAAGAAGCTGCCGGAAATGCTTTCTACGATCAATCCCAGTATTTTGGACTGGCCGGTACGCAGGTGAACAGCTACAGGGTGCGGCTGGTACCCGGCGGCTTTGGCCACGCTTTGTATTTTGGCAGCCAGCGTATCGCTGATGCGCCTTTGCTTAGCTTTCCCGTTTAGTACCAATGACACAGTTGAAGGTGCTACTCCGGCTTTTTTAGCAACGTCTTTAAGGGATACTCTATTCATAATAAAAATGGGGTAGATGGTAATATACAGACTTTTGCCTGTTATTAAAACATCTACCCCGCAAGATAATATATGCCTGGTAGTTATTAGTTCAGCGCACGCAGGCAGCCGGAACTAAGCCGCACACTGTCTTTCTGCGTAACCAGGCCCAGTGTGTTGAAATAACTTTGATTGTTGGTCTGGTTCAGATCATAATACAACACTACACCATAACTATCATTCATAGTTCTTGTAACCAGTGATTTGGCAGTAGTTACAGTTGTGTGATTGATCCAGATGGCAGCGGGGCCTAACTGGCTCTTGGTCATGCCGGCAAAGTTAGGCGCAGCATAAGTGCCGTAATAAGGGTTCCAGGCATAGTTCACAAAGTCGCCTATCTTTTTACCGCCATAGCTGGGCCTTGCAGCGGCAGGGCCTATGTTATACAGGGTAATGAGCTTAGTGGGTATCAGCTTACGCAGCTCATCCAGCAGGAATACAAAAGAGCTGTCGTTAGGCTGCGGCAGCCCGTTCTTGCCATACTCCGCATACTCATCATCAAAGTCAATACCATCCAGCCCATAAGTGGTAACCGTGCTGCTAAGCTGCTGTGCAAAGGCTTTGGCTGCCGCACGGCTGGTAAAGTTGGCAAAACCCGCGCCCTGGTGGTTACCCAGTATAGACAGCAGCACTTTAATGCCTTTGTCCTGCAGGGGCTTAATAAAGGTGGCCTTGTTGTTCAGTACATTGGTC
This sequence comes from Chitinophaga rupis, assembly GCF_900109685.1. Classification (GTDB taxonomy): domain Bacteria; phylum Bacteroidota; class Bacteroidia; order Chitinophagales; family Chitinophagaceae; genus Chitinophaga; species Chitinophaga rupis. The sequence continues at coordinate 336,905 of NZ_FOBB01000009.1, forward strand.
ACATTCGGGTTGTTGTACAATACGGCTTTTTTGGCTTGCGTATCATAGTTGATGTTGGCCGCAAAAATAATGGCTATGTCAAAGAACGGCTGCCCGTTGCCTTTCATAGTATAACAACCGGCATTGGCCATGTGGTTGTTATTAACCTCGATGTACACTACATTCTTAGGACCTGTTTTGGCGGCATTAGGCTGGTTGCCGTTTTCATTGGGCTGTGTGTCCGGCAGCTGCTGCACCTCCTGCTGTTTTTCCCGGCTGCAGGCGCTGCCCAGCATACACAGGGCAAGGGCGGCCAGGCTTAGCCAGCCGGCGGAATGTTTTTTTGCATGGTCATTTGATCTTGCTGGCAAATGGGTTTTGTTGTAACCTGGGTGAACAAGGGTTTTCGATAGTGGCATAACGGGGGGGATTTTTTAGGTGCCTAATATACAAATAAACACTGCTATATGACATGTTATAGTCATACTTTAAACAGCCCCCGGAAAAACTTCATTTTTTTATGTTCCTTTGCACCCATGAAATTGGATATACTGGCTATAGCCGCCCATCCGGACGATGTGGAGCTATCCTGCGCAGGCACCTTAATGGTACATGCCGCACAGGGAATGAAAGTAGGGGTAGCCGATCTTACTAGAGGGGAACTAGGCACCCGCGGTACACCTGAAATAAGAGTAACAGAAGCACAGGCCGCCGCTGCAGTAATGGGCCTGCAGGTACGTGATAACCTTGGCCTGGCCGACGGATTTTTCCAGAACACAAAAGAAGACCAGCTGGCAGTAGTAACGGCTATACGAAAGTACCGGCCGGACATTGTGCTTGCTAATGCTATAGACGACCGTCACCCGGATCATGGAAGGGCCGCCAGGTTAATAGCCGACAGCTGTTTTCTGGCCGGCCTGCGTAAAGTGGAAACCTTTGATAACGGGCAGCCCCAGCAAGCCTGGCGTCCCAAACAGGTATATCACTTTATACAGGACCGTTATTATAAACCGGACCTGGTGGTGGATATTACCCCGGTAATGGAGCGCAAGCTGGAAGCTATCCGCGCTTTTAAAACCCAGTTCCTGGCCCCGCAGGATGATTCACTGCAAACCTACATCTCATCCCCCGGCTTTTTTGACAGCGTAATACACCGCTGCCGCATGCTGGGCAAGATGGTAGGGGTTGAGTATGCGGAAGGGTATACCAGCGCCAAAGCTATCGGCATCCGCAACTTTGCAGACCTGATCAACGAAGTAACCTGATTCCATCTTACACCTTAATAATACCCGGACCTGGCAGCTGCCAGGTCTTTTTTTTGCCCGGGATAAATTGCCTCCGGGTGCTACTGCAACCCATTGCAAAAGAAGGAATAAGCCATATATAAGCTATATGTAAGCTATATGTGAACTATATATAAGCCATCCCTTATAAGAGATGGCTTGTCTTAGTACAGAAAAACCTTACAGTTGACGTATTGAATGCAGAATTGGCTTTACAGGTTGTAGATTGTTTCAGCGAGCGCTTTACAAGGGTAATTTACTCATTGTTTTTTTTCTTGGCTTCCATTTTTTGGCCAAAGGGCCTGTTCTGGTATGTGCCTCATTGGGTGTCAGATAGTTACAACTCATATGAGGCCTGACACGGTTATAATAGTCGATGGCCTTACCAACAGCATTGACGGCGTCGCCATAGTTGCTAAACGTCCTTTTCAGCCCAAACTCATGTTTTAAAATGCCATTTACGCGTTCTGCCATAGCATTATCGTAGGGGCT
>NZ_FOBB01000002.1:0-285652 GCF_900109685.1 Chitinophaga rupis
GCTTCCTTTAATTGTTTTTCCTTATCTGTATTGGAGGCTCCTGCTTTTAGGTCCGGTGAGCCAACTGCTGGAGCATTTTTAACTACTGGCAGCTGATCCTGGCTGTAATGCCTTTCGTACCAGGACACCATACTCCTAACGACCTCTCTGTTTTTAAGGCCGTACTTCTTTGCCAACTCCCCATAGCTTTGATCTGTCGATAGATATTCCCGGGCAACGCTGATTTTCAAGGTCTCGGCGTAGATAGGAGGTGGTCCTAATGATTTTCCTTTCATGTTAGTAATTTAATTAATCCTTAATTAACCCCCAACATGTAAAGTCAATTCTGAATCAATACAGCTTATATACGTGTTATAAATATGTTGTTGAAGGGTTTGATATTACTTATCATTGCCGCCGTAATTTATTTCATACACCAAAATCATAAACTTTTATCCTATGGGAATCCTGAAAGACGGCATCCAATTTACCGGAAGCGTGGGCAATATCTCCGCTTATACTATTAAAGGTTCAGACAAGATCATCCTGCGCCGTAAGGGTGGCGCTACAAAGGAGCAGATCGCTACTAGTCCCAGGTTTGAACGTACGCGGGAAAATAATTCGGAGTTTGGCATTTGCGCATCCACTGCGGGCCGTATCAAGCGAATGATGCGCTGTGTAGATAACATGGCAGACTACAATTTCACATCTACATTAAGTTCCTTATTGAGAAAAAGAATGCAGCCGCGGGATACCGTAAGTGAAAGAGGCCGGCGGGGGCTTTTATTTTCACAGCATGCGGCCTTGCTGCAGGGTTTTCGTTTGAACCTGAAAAACCCTTTTGAGAGTGTGGTAAGGCAAATGCCCATTTGTTCCATTGACCGCGCCACCGGCAAAGGTGTAGTACAGCTGCCGGAGCTAACGCCGGGCGTAAACCTGCTGTTGCCACCAAACCCGCCGCTATACCGTTTTGTATTAGGTATGGGCGCCATTACCGATATAAAGCATAACGGGAGGGATTATACGGAGATTAACCCAAAACCATTACCGGCTGTTTTTTCTACTGCTACAGAGTGGCATGGCAATCAGCAAACATTTAACGCGCAACGGATAGAGCTGCCTTTAGAACTTCCGGAGGGCTGGGATACAACAGCTACCTTCCTGTTATTTATAGGGCTTGAAATGGGCAAACCTTTAACGGCCAGTGAGATTGAAGAGGTGAAGGGCAGAGGCTGTGCGGTTATTGCAGCAGTGGGATAATTAAACGATCATAGTTATCTATTTGGCTTTAAGTGTGATCACTTAAAGCCAAATAGAATTTATGTTCAGGCGGGTACTGCTTTACCAGCTTTTACCTGGGGAACCTGTTTATCAGTTTTTGTGAGTAACCAGTATTGTCCGCTGTAATTAGCAGCCGGCGCAAGGTGAGGCTGATCATTATAAGTGCCGCCGTTAAAGATATCTAATTGTAATTCCGGACCACGGAACATAGTAGAAAGAATAAAATATTCAGGATTATCCGGATGTGGTGTGATCTTCCAGTACTGACCAGAGTAATTGGCCATGGGAGCCAGGTGCAGCATATTATTTAACGGCCCGCCATTATAAACATCCAGGCACATTTCAGGGCCCCTGAACATGGTGCTGAGCCGGAAGTAACCCTGTTGATCGGAAGGCTGAATAGACCAGTATTGACCGGAATAATCAGCTCTTGGAGCTAAGTGCGGCATGTTGTTCTCCGGGCCACCGTTAAAGATATCAAGGTCCATTTCAGGGCCTCTGAACATGGTGCTCAAACGGTAATAGAATTTGGAATCTACAGACATAAAACTAATTTTCGGTTATTTTGTCTTCCTACTCTTTTTAAGGCTTTTCGGATACCGCCTCTCTTTGTTACCTCCCCGTGGGGCTGTTTTCTGAGTGGTTGCTGTGCTGCTATTGTCATTGCAGACAAGAGGAGGAGTGCTTTATTCTGGAAAGGAATATTTGTTCCTGTCCTTAATGGATATTTTAAGCTGATTTATGATTGATCGCTATTGTTAACATAGAAATACTGGATTTGTTCAGTCTGGGATAATTTCTTTGCAATGTAAAGTTTGTGTTCTTTGTACACAGTTGTTACTTAAAAAGCAGCATCCTGCCATGACCGGCCAGGGAAGACAGATCATTTGATTTTTTCCGGTACAGCAGTATGAATATAACAAGATAGGTTACCAGGGAAAAGTACAAAGGCCTTGAAATATAGCTGCCTTTGGTGATGTTTGCAAAAGCCCATACATCCCCGGCGCACTAAAGAAAAAGAGTAAGTGCTTCCAGAGGTCATTGTTATTGCTTGCGGGGGCTTCGTTTAATGTAATGATGAATGGTTGTTCACGATTCGTGATTCATGAATCGTGAATTAGCTAAGGACAGGTTCACTCAGGAAAACTTAATCTTATCCCACAACTTATTCGTCACTACCTGCTCAATCACCTGTTCCCGGTAATTGCGGCTAATGGGAATTTTGTGCGATTGTATGAAGATCTCATTCCCCTCAATACCTTCTATCTTCCGGATGGATACAATGTAGCTCTTATGCACACGGATAAAGGAGCTGCGGTCTAAGTTCTCTTCCAGGTGTTTCAGGTATAACAGGGTTACGTACTTGCCTTTGCGTGTGTAAATGGTTACGTAGTTCTGCATGCCCTCCACATACAAAATATCATCAAAGTAGATCTTTTCGTATTTGCTGCCACATTTAATGAAAAAGTGATCGGCGCCCTCTGTTGTTGTTTGAGGGGACGGCATGCTGGCATTGGTAATAAGCTGATGGTATTCCTTGGCTTTATTAGCTGATTTAAAAAAGCGGTCAAAGGTGATGGGTTTTAAAAGATAGTCGAGCACATTCAGCTGGAAACCTTCCAGCGCATAGGTGGGAAAGGCGGTGGTAATAATAACCATGGGTGGCTTTTGCACGATCTTCAGGAAATCAATTCCATTCATCTTGGGCATTTGTATGTCCAGGAATACCAGGTCTACGTGATGTTTGTCCAGTAGCTTCATCAGCTCCACCGGGTTTTCGCAGGTGCCGGTCAGCTGCAGAAAATCAATTTCCCGCACATAGTTGGCCATACCTTCCCGGGCCAGGGGCTCATCGTCAATAATTACACAGTTTATCATACTATTTATAGTTGAAGGCTAATGCCGGTACAGATTGTGTTTGCTGCTGTGTGGATACATCCAGGTGAAAGTGCACGCTAAACCGTGTATCGCTGCTTTGTATCTCCAGCTGGTACTGGCCAGGATACAACAGGTCCAGCCGGCGCTGCACATTTTTTAATCCAATGCCGCCATAGTGCACCACATCTTTAGAGGCATTGTCAGAGGTGCTGTTGGTTACTATAAAATCCAGCTGCTGTTCGTTCATATGCATTTGCATGTTGATCCAGTTGGGCGTGTCCGCATGTTTGGATACGTGTTTAAACGCATTCTCCACAAAGGTCATGAGTATAAAGGGCGCTATCATCAGGTGAGCTGTGCTTTGCTGCTGTATGTTAAAGGTCACCTGCAGGTTATCATTCTGCCGCAGCTTTTCCAGCTCAATAAAATTTTCCAGGTAAGCGATCTCGCTGCTGAGGGGTATTTGTTTATCGTTACACTCATACAGCTGATACCGCAGCAGGTCAGAGAATTTAGCCAGTGAGGCTGATGCCATGTGCGGGTTTTTATGGATCAGGAAAAAGATGGAGTTAATGGAATTGAACAGGAAATGCGGGTTAAACTGGTACTTTAAAAAGTTAAGCTCTGTTTCCAGCTTTTCTTTTTCAAGCAGCTGTTGCCTTCTTTGTGTTTGCAGCCAGTTACGGGCCAGCTTAATGCTCATGCCTAAGGTCATGCTGGCCAGGGTAGAGGGTAAGGCCGCACCAATGAACTGGTAAATGCAGTTACCGTCTGATTTATAATAATCCCCAACCGTTTGGCCTGCTGCAAAAGCGGTTAAGTAATAGCCCGGTATAATGAGCGCCGTGGCGCAGATCACCGTTAATAGCAGGTAGCTGAGGTAAACGGTGAACCGGCCTTTTTCCAGGTAACGGGGTATCAGAAAATACAGGTTGAAATACACTGCCAAAGCCTGGAACACAATGTAAAAGCTGAACTTAATAGCATAGGTGCTGTGCAGGATGGCATCTGCTGCTTTAAAAGGATTGCCGATAGCTACTACCCACCAAATGTAATTGTACAGGAGCCAGAACGGCAGGTGGTATAACTTATACCGGATAAACCAGTGAGGATGGGCAGCTTGCATTGTATAAAAGTTTAAGGACAAATGCTTCTTTTAAAGATACAGGACTTTCTGCCAGTTTGAAAGCAGTACTATGTAAACAGGCTTAAATAATTGACCAGCTGCAACCGGTGGTATATGAAAGGCATCCCTTGCCTGTGCGGTACCCTTACAGGCCCTTTTACGGGCTTTTGATGCGCTTCATCAATTAGTGGCAGCGGGTGGTCATTCCGGTTTTTTTTAGTGTGCAGGTGCGCATTTCTTTGGGGAACATTTAAAACAGCCTGCAATATGAAGATCTTACACCTGTGCTTATTACTGTGCGGTTTTATACCGGCTGCCTTCGGGCAGGTATCCGGCCGGCTTACTACAGCTGCCGGACAGCCCATTCCCTTTGCCAATGTGCTGCTGTTAAAAAGCAGCGATACCTCGCTGGTAAAAGCCGCTTTAACGGACGAAAAGGGCGCTTACCGCATAGAACCCATAACACCGGGGCAATATCTGCTGCGTTATAGTAATGTGGGTTACCAGGTTTTTACGTCAGCCCCGTTTATACTAACCGCTGCACAACCACAAAAAGATGCAGGTACCCTGGCGTTGACAGAAGATACCCACCAGCTGGGAGAGGTAGTGGTACGGGCAGAGAAACCCTTATTTCAGCCCCGTACAGATGGTATGGTAGTGAATGTGCAAAACAGCCTGTTAACCAAAGGCAGCTCTGCGCTGAACGTGCTGGAACGCTCGCCGGGGGTAATGATCGATTACCGCAACAACGGCATTATGCTGAATGGCAAAAGCGGGGTGATGGTAATGATCAACGGGAAGCTGGTACGCATGTCTATGGACCAGGTAGTGAGCCTGTTGAACAGTATGAGCGCAGATAACATTGAGAAAATAGAGCTGCTTACCACCCCTGGCTCCCGTTATGACGCTGATGGCAGTGCCGGTATGATCAACATTGTGCTGAGGAAAGACCGGCAGCAGGGCACGCATGGCGCTTTTTCCATTACCGGCGGGTACGGCTGGCGGCAAAAAGGTACAGCCGGCATGAACCTGGCGCATAATACTAAACGTACCAACCTGTATGGGTCCTATACCTACTCCATGAACAAAACCTACTCAGATCTGTTTATTACCAGCGCGCAGAATATGCCGGTGCTGGGTGGGCGTATGGAGGTGATAGCCTGGGATACCACCCACCAGGTTCAGCACAACCACGATGTTACTGCAGGTATAGATCACCAGCTGAATGATAAAACCACTCTTGGCGCTAATGTGGCCTATAACAGCAGCCGCTCCGGCTCTACTACCATTACCAATGCAGGTTACAATGTGCTGCCGGATTCCCTGTTGCAATACAATGGCATTGTGAATGGCCACAATCGCTGGCAAAACCTTCTATCATCCATTTACCTGGAAAAGAAATTACGGGCAGGTGAGCAGCTGAACCTGGATGTGGATTACCTGTACTTTAATAATAACAATCCTTCAGAAGTATTCAGCCAGTTTGTAAACAAACATGGTTCACAAGCCGGGGGCAATGATAGTCTTTTTGCGCCCCTGCAGCGCGGTTTCGCCAATACTACCATCCAGGTAGGAGTAGCCAAGGCAGATTATTCCAGGCAGCTGAATGCTGCTGTTAAGCTGGAAGCCGGTATAAAAGGAACGTATACACGCAGCACCAGCACATCGCGCATTGAAAGCCTGATCAATGATAAATGGGTGAACCGCTCTGAAACCCTGAATGATATTTTAATGAAGGAAAGTATTGGCGCAGCGTATACCTCCGTGAATGTACAGCTAAACCCTGCCACCAGCCTGGTTGCCGGTTTACGTTATGAGTATGCCCATACCCGTATGGATAATCCGCAAACCGGCGAAAGTACCCTGAACCGTAAGCTGGGCGTGCTGTTCCCCAATATTTCCCTTTCCCGCAAGTTAGGTGAGGATGCGGAGCTGCAGCTGGCTTACAGCAAAAGGATCAGCCGTCCTTCCTACAACGATCTTGCTTCTTACGTGATCTACAGTGATCCCACTGCCGTGTACACCGGTAATCCTTTTCTGCGGCCTACCATTACACATAATATAAAGCTGGGTTATAACAATAAAGGCTATACTTTTTCCCTGCTGTTCAGCCGGGATAAGGATCCCATTATCCGGTACCAGATCAGCCAAACCGCGGCGGCCAACCTGTTATATATTTCCCCGCAGAACATGACTTACCTGAACAGCATCACCTTCCAGGCGAATGTACCGGTAAAGGTGAATGACTGGTGGAACATGAGCTATAGCTTAACCGGTGCATTGTATAATTACAAAGTGGTGCATACCCTGCAACCGGTGAAGCAAACCTACCTGGGTCATTCTTTTAACTTCAGTGAAACCTTTCAGCTGCCTAAGCGATTTTCTGCTGAACTATCCGGCTGGTATAATGCCCGTTCTTACAACGGTTCTGTAAAGGTGGATGGCTTTGGCGCAATAAACGCCGGTGTTAAAAAGGAGCTGAATAATAATGCCGGCAGCCTGCAGCTGTCCGTAACAGATGTGCTGCGCAGCTTTAGTATTCATACGCAGTACGGTGCGCTGACCAGGGAAGCGTTTGATATTGTAAACAATGTATTTATTCATACAGAATCTACGGTGCGGCCGGTTTTCAGGTTAACGTATGCGCGTTCTTTCGGCGGGAGTGGGTTAAAGAGCGCTGCCAGGAAGGAGGGTGGTGCAAAGGATGAAAGGGACAGGATCAGGAAGGAGTAGGGGGAAGAATAAAATATTCCTTAACTTGGTTACTACAACCCGGCAACATGCTTAATACCATAAAAGAAAGCTTGTGGACGCAATTCGGAGCAAGCATAGACATGCTCGAAAATGCGATAACCTCATACCCCGAAGATCATTGGGATAACAACAGGAAGTTTTTTTACATTGCGTATCATACCTTGGTGTTCCTGGATTATTATCTCACCATTCCACACAAGAACCAGCCTGCAGCATTACCCTTTACGCTTGCAGCATCTGAAGATGAAATAGACCCTGACGCATTAGATGATATCATGCCTGACCGCATTTACAGTAAAAAAGAATTACTGGGCTACCTGCAATTAAACCGTGAAAAATGCCGTCAGGTAATTACAGGCTTAACGCAAGAACAATTGGGAGAGCGATGGATAGAGGATGGCGGCGACATGAATTATGCAGTGCTGGAAATATTATTGTATAACATGCGGCATGTGCAGCATCATGCGGCGCAGTTGAATATGCTTTTACGGAGGCAGATAGGGAGTGCACCGGGGTGGGTGTCGAGGGCGAATGTAAGATCTGCAGAGTAAAACCGGCATGAACCATGCAATTATAACATAAAATGTTCGATTTGCAGAGTAAAATGGTGCTTAAGTATGCAAATGTAACATGAAATGTTTGATTTGCAGAGTTGATGCTTGTGGTCTTCAACTTATATAATATAAAAAATCAATATTTTTTTGGCGCTTACTTATCTCCTTTAGCTGCTGCAATAACACCTTTTTACTTCAACAACGTTACAGCACCTCTTCTTTCTACTTCCCCGCAGAGGGTTTTTGCCTTTATCCAGTATACATAGCCCCCTGTTGGCAGCGGCTGGCCTTTATAGCTGCCATCCCAGCAATCCTGCGGATTATGGGTTGAGAAGACCTGTACGCCCCAACGGCTGTAAATGTTAAACTCCAGGGAAATGACCGGTCCCCAATACTTCAATCCAAAGCAATCATTCTTCCCATCACGATTAGGAGTAAACGCTGTTGGTATAGGGTATGTGCTGATGGCGGTAGTGAGATCTACTGTTACGGTAACAGAGTCTTTCCGGGAACAAGCGCCATCGGTCATGGTAAGGTGATAAGTGGTGGTTTGCTGCGGTGTTACCACCTGCCGGGGCTCCGTAAGATTGGCAAGGCCAGGGCCTGGTTCCCATTGATATTGGGTGCCGCCGCTTGCTGTCAGCATGGCGGAGCCGGTAGAGCAATTAATATCGTTGGACTTTGTCACAGTGGCATTCAGCTCACTAACGGTAACGGGTACTTGCAGGGTAACGGTACCACCGCAATCATTATCTGTGATATTGACGGTATAGATAGTTGTTTGCCCGGGGGATACCTGGAGCTGTGCATTGGCGCCCAGGGGAGCATTATCAGGGCCCCGCCATTGGTAGATATCGCCACCGGAGGCTTCCAGCATAAGGGATGTTCCTTTACAGATATCCTTAATGCCAGGCTTCACTTCAGATATACGTTTAGGCCTCACTGATACTATCACGTTCTCCTGAACGGCGCATCCGTTGCTGGTAGCCGTAAGGGTATAAGTGGTGGTCACCTGTGGGGCGGCTATTGGGTTGGCGATTGCCGGGTTATCCAGGCCAGTAGCTGGCGTCCAGCTGAATGTGGTATTGGCTGCGCTGGAGGATGCTGACAGTTGCGCATTGGCGCCAGCGCAAATGCTGGCATCTGCGTTTTTGGTGATAACAGGAAGGGGGGCTACGTTCAATGTAATGGTAGTGCTGCCCTGGCAGCCGTCGTCCGTTGTGGCCACCACCGTATAGGTAGTATTGGCTGCGGGGGTAGCCATAGGATCTGCCAGATCTGTCCTGGAAAGCCCGGTAGCAGGCGTCCAGTTATAGTTTAATAATCCCGGTGTGGCATTCAGCTGTACGGAAGCGCCTTCACAAACATTCACGGTAGCAGCTGGAAAGGAAACAATATCGCAGGGGACGTTGAGATGGGCCAGGTAATCTTCTACCTCTCCATCTGTGGCTACGCTGGAGGCAGATGATATAGCTGTCTGGTCGGAGGAGATGCGGAAACGGAAACCAAAATCCCGTACTGCGCCATGAGTGAATTTAGCAGGAAGCCCTGTCCAATCAAGGTGGGCCGTCGTAGCCAGGGGCGGTACGGTTACTATTACCCGCTCACCCGGTTCAAAGGTGCCGCTACGGTCATAGTCGAACCAGCCGGAAACATATGCATTGACACCGGTTGTGTTAGTAACGGGCAGGTCTAAACTGTAATTGCCGCTGCCGGTATAATCAGGGAAGGTAGTAAGCGCATCTTCATCAAAGCCAGTAGCATTATCATCCAGGCTGCTGGTAGGGTCTGCATCCCCCGGAAGGTTACCCAGCTTGAGGGCAGCAGACTGGCTGATGGACGGAAAAGGAGGATTATAATTGCATTGATCGTTAGAAGCGTATACCCAGCGATGTTGTGCCAAGCCATAGCTGGAGGGAAGGTCACCACGGTCCACGGGAGCAAATATACCAAAGGCTACCGCCATACCACCCTGGGCTGTCCTGTCCATATGCACTTCTACCTGTAAGGTGCCGGAAATAGGAGCGTTGGTGGCCATGAGCGGATTTTGCCCGATTGGCAGGCCACCGGGCAACGCGGTAGGGTCGTGTGTATCAGTAATGATTATTGTTTGGGTGCCGCAACCTGTTAACGGGTTGCTGTTCTGGGATGAATTGCGAAAGAACTCCACGATATTCCAGTTGCTGCCAGAGGTGACCATTGCTGTATTTTCCACCGGTTTAAGGCTGGCTTCCGCATCCGCCGCGCATAAAGTAAAGGGGGCAGGTATGCCGTTACGGGTGGCTGTTATTGCCATTGTAAAAGCAACGCTCTGTGTTGTAGAGGAACTTAATAGGGCCGGCCTGATATTGGGATCAGTGAAATCATATAGAAAGTGCAGCACTGCGCCGGACCAGGTATTCATTGTAGCAGGAGTTGGCGTTGGACCTGATACATTGGAAAAAGTGATTGTGACGTTCAAACCATCGGTAGTAGTGAATGTTTTGCTGGCGCCATTGCTCAGGGTAAAACCGTTCCAGTTAAACCACCATACTGCGTTCTTCAGAACACCGGCGCCGGAGTCAGCATACTGGGCAAAGGTTGGCAAACTAACAAATAAGAACAATAACAATAGGGTACAGGGCTTTGTCATTCGAACAGGCAACTAGGGTTCGTAATTAATTTTGACTGATGGATTTTTACAACGAAGGTATGGTTAACAAGGCGGCAAGTTACGGAGAAAATAGTTGTTTTTTAAGTTTATGGGAAAATATGAATGGTTAATTCTTTTGTTGGAGCAGATCTTCCTGTAGTTCAAAGTTTTATTGTAACTATGTTGTTTTCAAACAATAAAGCTGCAGAAAAAATTAAGGATGCAAATATGCTAAAGCAGATAATGGCGGCCTTAATGAACCCGTAAAGAGCCTGCGGACGAGTGACAGGGACGTTTATTATTTTTAGCATAAGGACTGCCCTGACACGTCAAGATAAGATGATTGAAATTGTCTGAAAAGATTATCCTACTATTTTGGTAGACTAATTATTTATTCTATTTTTGCGGTGCCAGATACCTATTTCAGTATTATCTGATAGATCGGAATAATGACAACAAGCATCAGGAAACCATGAGAAGATCAACTTTACTTTTACCAGCTTTATTCTATTCAAAACCCTTGTTTGTAAGCATAAGCTGTTATTGTAGCAACACTTAATTCACGCAGATAATACGTCAACCATTGCCAGCTGCTTTTCCCGGCGCCTGGTATATATATGCTATTGCCCTGAAGGCAATATATTCCTCCATTCTCATAATCTAAACACGCATGTTCAAAAAAAATGTAACACTCGTGCTTGCGCTGCTGTTCAGCACAGTGCTTTTTGCGCAACAAAAACAAATACGGGGGCAGGTGCTCGCTGCGGAAAACAAGCAGCCATTGCCCGGAGTGACCGTAAAGATCAACCGCACCACGCTGGGTACCACTACCGGCCAGGATGGTCGTTTTCAGCTGAACATTCCTGGCGGTAAAGCCGTGCTTTCCGTTTCCTTCATTGGCAGGGAAACAGTGGAAGCAGAAGTACGTGAAGAGGATGCAAACGTCGTCATTCTTCTGAAGCCCGCCAATACTACGCTGGATGAAGTAGTGGCCGTGGCTTATACCAATGTAAAACGCTCAGGGTATCCGGGAGCCGTATCTACTGTAAGCTCAGACAAGATCAATAACCGGCTTACGCCCAATGTTACCAATGCTTTACAGGGACTGGTAACCGGCCTGCAAACTACCTCATCTAACGGGCAGCCGGGCAACAGCTCCACCATACGTATACGTGGCGTGGGCTCTATCAACGCCTCCAGCGCGCCGCTGTTTGTGGTGGATGGCGCTCCGTATGAGGGCGACATTAATGCGCTTAATGCAGCAGACATTGCATCTATCAGCGTATTGAAAGATGCTACTGCCGCCAACCTGTATGGCTCACGGGCCGCCAATGGAGTGATCATCATTACCACCAAACAAGGCAAAAAAGGAGAGCCCGCAGTGAACATCACCTTTAACCAGGGATGGAGCAGTCGCGCGGTAAAAGATTATGATAAGATCAGCACCGGCCAGTATTTTGAGCTTTACTGGGAAGCGCTGCGTAATAAACAGCTCACTAACGGGCAATCACCTACGCAGGCAGCAGCAACCGCCAGTGCGCGTGTAGTAGCTGACCTGGGTATTAATCCATATGGCCCCAACTACCTGCAGCCGGTAGGCACAGACGGAAAGATAGTAGCAGGAGCGCGGCCTTTGTGGAACGATGATTGGGAAAAAGGCATCCAGCAATCAGGGAAATATACACAGGCACAGCTTAGCTTCAGCGGCGGCAGCGATAAGTCTACTTATTATGTTAGCGGCGGCTATGTGAACAATGAAGGCGCTTATATAGGCTCCGGCTTTAAACGTTATAACTTCAGAAGCAATCTCACGTTACAGGCTAAACCCTGGCTAAAAGCAGGTGTGAACCTGAGTGGCTCCAGCTCTGCACAGGACTATCCTGCGTCATCCGATTCGCGTACAGATAACGTAGTGCTGTTTGGCAGAACGGTTCCCAACTTCTATCCCATTTACCAGCGCAACCCTGATGGCTCTTACAAGCTGGATGCCAGCGGACAAAAGCAGTTTGATTACGGCGCTTACCGCCCCTCTGCAGCCCTTGCACGGGAAAACCTGATAGGTTCCTTACCGCTGGATAAGAACAGGAACAGCAATGAAAATGTATCCGCCAGAACATTCCTGGAAGCATCGCTTACCAAAGCGCTGCACTTTAAGACCAGCTATAACATTGACTATGTGAACGGCAACTCACTGTTTTATACCAACCCTACTGTGGGTGGCGATGCAGAGATAGGCGGCGCTATCAGCAAATCCAATAACAGGGAGCTGAGTTATACCTGGAATAACATACTCACCTATGATGCAGACCTGTCAGGCGGGCATCACCTGAACCTGCTGGCCGGGCATGAATACTATTATTACAATTACAGCACCCAAAGCGGCAACAGGCAAAAGTTTGTATTACCGGACCTGTATGAGCCCGTAGCTGCCTCGCAGCTAAATGATTTTACCGGTTTTTCAGACAACTATGCGAAGCTGAGCTTCTTTGGCCAGGGCCAGTATAATTATCTGAATAAATATTATTTCACCGCATCGGTGAGAAGAGATGGTTCCTCCCGTTTCTCGCCGGACTCACGCTGGGGTACCTTCTGGTCTGCCGGCGCATCGTGGCGTATTGCAGAAGAGGCGTTCCTCCGCTCTGCGAGCTGGCTGAATGCCCTTACACTAAAGAGCAGCTATGGCGCTTCCGGTAATGATAACCTGACCACTAATGGTAACGTGACGTATTATGCTTACCTGGCGCTTTTTGATATCCAGAACAACCTGGGCAACGGTGGCGTGATCACTTCCAGGCTGGCCACCCCGGGCCTGAAATGGGAAAGCAATCTTAACCTGAACATTGGCCTGGATTTCGGGTTGTTTGATAACCGCCTGTATGGTGCCATCAACTATTATAACAGAACCAGCAAGGATCTGCTGTATGCAAAACCTATGGCGCCGTCCACCGGCTTTGGCTCTATCAGCGCCAACATCGGCGCCCTGCGCAATACCGGTGTGGAGCTGGAGCTGAATGTGATACCAGTGAGCACCCGCGATCTCAAATGGACTGTAGGCCTGAATGTAGCTCATAACAAGAACAAGATCACAGAGCTGCCGCAGAAAGAGATTGTCAGCGGTACCAAAAAGCTAATGGTGGGCTCTTCCATCTATGAATTTTACCTGCGTGAATGGGCCGGTGTGGATGCGAAGACCGGTAATCCGCTCTGGTACAAGGACGGTGCAGATGGTAAAAGAGTAACCACCAGCGACTATGGTTCCGCTACCCAGTATTATGCAGGTTCCGCTTTGCCGGATGTTACCGGTGGCTTCACCAATACGCTTAATTATAAAAATGTTGAGCTGTCGTTCCTGTTAGCTTACAGCATAGGTGGTAAGGTGCTGGATCTGGATTATGTATCGCTGCTGACCGGTGGCACCAGCCCTGGCCGCAACTGGTCCACAGAGCTGTTGGAGCGCTGGACACCAGAGCACACCAATACAGATGTGCCTAAGCTTACTACTGATGACCTGAAATGGACCTCTACTTCAACCCGCTTCCTGTACAGCGCCACCTATGCGCGCCTGAAAACAGTATCGCTGGGATATTCACTGCCTAAACAGCTGCTGTCAAGAATAGGCATCAGCAGCGCGAAAGTATATGCGCTGGGTGAGAACCTGCTCACTTTTTACGGCCACCAGGGCATGGATCCGGAACAGGCTATAGATGGCACTACCTACTACCAGTATCCTGCCATGAAAACATTTTCACTGGGCATACAGGTAGGGCTCTAATGTGTAACGTTTAATACTGAATGAAAATGAAAGCAAGCAGATTTTATACATATGCCGCAGCGCTGATCATTGGTTTGTCGGCCTGCAACAAGCAGCTGGATACCGCTCCTTCCAATGCGGTTTCAGAAGATATTGTACTGAAGAATATTGACAACCTTAATACTATTTCAGAAGGCACCTGGGCGGCCATGATGGATGATTTTTACGGGGGTACCTTCAGCAACCCGGGATTCAAGACCATTGCGCTTACCAGCGACGCCATGGGAGATGACGCAGCGCTCATCACCACCAAATACGGTTTCCCTGCAGCCTACCGTTTCACGCAGCTGAACGATAAAACGCAGCCACGTGTAAGCGCTATCTGGGGCCAGCTGTACAAGATCATCAACAACAGCAATATTATCATTGCCAATGCAGATAAGGTGGATGGCGATGCTACCGCAAAGAGCGTGGCCAAAGGGCAGGCGCTGGCATTAAGGGCGCATATTTACCTGACCATTGCCTCATTCTACCAGTTCTCTTACCTGAAAGATTCCCTGACTAAAACAGCGCCTATTTATACGGAACCCACTACCGGTGCTACAGTGGGCAATCCCAAGGCTTCCCTGAAAGAGATCTATGAGCTGATCTTTTCCGATCTGCAGCAGGCAAAAACGCTGCTAACCGGTTATGACCGCCCGGCCAAATACAAGATCAATGCAGATGTGGTGAACGGTTTGCTGGCGCGTGCTTACCTGAATACCGGCAGATGGGTGCAGGCCGCAGCTGCGGCAGATGAGGCGCAAAGGGATTATCCATTGATGGCGCCCGCTGAGTACAGCAAGGGTTTCAATGATGTAAACAATTCAGAATGGATCTGGGGGCATCCTGAAATTCCCAGCCAGAGCGATGGCAGCTACAGCTTCCATTTCCTGGATGTATCCTCTGCATCTTCCTACTACTATAGCTTCATGGCCGATCCTTTCTTTGGGGAGCTGTTTGAGGCTGGTGATATACGTAAAACGCTTTTTTCGTGGGACGGTTCTGCCGTTGCCCGGGAAGGATACCTGCAGTATAAAAAGTTTAAGTTCAGGGGAGACCAGACCGCAGACCTGGTGCTGATGAGAAGCGCAGAAGCCATCCTGATCAAAGCGGAAGGTTATGCACGCGCAGGCAACCTTACAGAAGGCATTAATGCGCTGAACCAGCTGCGTACTGCAAGAGGCGCCCGCGCTTTTGATGGAACAGGCGCTACGCAGGCCAGCCTGGTGAAAGAAATATTGGTTGAAAGAAGGAAAGAGCTGTGGGGAGAAGGGTTCGGTTTATCCGATATTATCCGCAACCAGCTGGCTGTTGTGCGTAAGCCTTATGTAGATGCCAGTGGCGATGATATAAAGGTAACGGTAGTAACGCCGGATGGTACCAGCAAGCAGGTGGCGGCCAAGTACCACACTGCGCTCAAGTTTGCAGACGGTACTGCTTTTGTACCTAACAGCCCTTACTACATTTTTGTTATACCACAGGCTGAAGAGCAGAATAATCCCAACCTTAATAATTAACATAAAGCAGTCCCCCCTTTTCCTTTAGCAGCAACGGGCAGGTGTATACCTGTCCGTTGTTTTTTATTAGAGTAAAGAGATTAGTCTTCCATTACCACTTTAATATTGAATAGTGTGCTTGCTCCCTGATCGTTATCAGCTACCAGGTGGAGGTGCCACTCTTTATCCGTAACAGCCGACAAGCAAACCCCTTCTACCTTTTCACCTTTGAATGCAGGATCTGCTTCAGAGAGGTTAACAATGCCATCCAGCAACACATCCCGGCCATCCAGCTTTTGACTGATCTGCTGTACCCAGCCGAAGTAACTATCTCCTATAGCGCCATCGTCATAAGTATTGCCGGTAGCTTCGCTTGAGAGAATGATCAGCAATACATCTTCCTGCTCAATGTAGCACAGCTCGGAAACGCCGGCAAATCCAGGTAACGAAAAAGGAACAACGAGCTTTGAAATACGGATGGCAGCATCTTCCTGCCGTTCCAAAAAATCAGGTGTAGTGATAATAAGATGATTGACAGGATTGCTTTCATTACCACGGTTGCTGAGTATGAAATGGCTGCCTGCCAGGGCAGCGCCTTCGATGTTTATTCCAGGGATCTGTTGCAGGCGTTTTATAAAGGAAGCATATGAAATATAAGAAGGTTTGTTCTCCGTGAAGGGGAGACGCAGCAATACGCCCATTTTCCTTTCTTTTGTGGCTGCAGAGCCTAATGCCAACAGGTGCTTTTGACCATCAACATCCAGTATTACTGCTGTTTCCAGGTCGGTTTTCTTTGCTTTGGGGATCCGTTTTTCTTCGTAGTGAAAGAACGGCACCGTATTTACTTCATTGTAATTACTATCCAGTATCAGCAGCTTATTGGCATCATCGCCAATAACATACAGGTGGCCATCATAATAGTTAATAGCGGAACCGGAGGGGTAATCATTTAACAACAAGGATTTCAGCAAGGTAATATTAGCTTTCAAGATCGTAGTGATTTTAAAGAGATTAAATCTACGATGTTTTAGAATAGCATGGAAGAGGGTAGCTCTTTCTGGTAACCTTTCCGGTTATACGAATTTTTAGCATATTGTCCGGTTAAGAAGTTAATTATATTAACAATATTTGTATATTGAAATCTCAGGAGCATTTATGAGGAATAATATTTCAAATATACTACTAGGGCTTGGTTTCGCCGGACTTTTAATTGGATCAGCCTATATACAAACTGATTTAAAGAATAAGCCTCAAATATTTATGCTATTATTTGGGGCATTGACCTTGATTTCATTTTTTACGAAATATGAAACAGTGTCTACAACGTTGTTATACCTCCTTCTTGGAGCGCTATTGTTTATGGATTATTGTTTCTTTACTATCTGGATTGATGGAATTATTAGCATCCATCCTGATTGGACAGGGATCTATGGTATGTTGACGGGTCTGATCTTATCTCCTTTAACAATTTTATTTTACCACAAAATAAAAAGAAGGAACAGGAAGATGGAAGTTGCAGTAATAACCATCTTTATGTTTGTGACAGCAATCATTTATGTCAAATACGAGCTGTTCCAATAACGCATAGCGTTCCCCGTCCCAAACTCCATACTAAATAACCTATTTCCCCAACAAGATTTTGCAGATCCAAAATTACTTGTATATTTGTACTATATGTATAGTACAATAAGACATTGGTATGATTGACTTTAAACTAGACCCAAAGACAGGTACCCCGTTCTACCGGCAAATTATCGATCAGATCAAGTTTGGTATTGCAGCCGGGAACCTGAAAGCAGGAGAGCAGCTGCCAACGGTGCGTGCATTGGCCGTGGATTTAAAGGTAAACCTGAATACCATTGCCAAAGCGTATAAGGAGCTGGAAATTCAGCGTGTTTTAGAAACCCAGCAGGGAACCGGTACCTTCATCAGTGAAATGAAAATTCAAATCCCGGATAAGGAGAGGAAAAATAAGCTAAAGGAGATCTGTAATGAGTTTACTGCTATTGCATTCAGCTATGGCTTTTCAATAGACGACATCATTAAACAATTAAAAAAATAACAATATAATGAGAACAAAAAAGAATATAAAATTAGGGTTGAACCCCATTTCGAGGGTAGTCTTTTTTGTGTTGGCAGGAGCCTCCGTTGGCCTTTATTATTTAGGGTTCCTGAATATTCCGTTCCTGGTTTTGTCCCTGCTTATTTCTTTATTCATTGCCAGTTCCATACACATAGCAGATCAGTGGGAGAAAGCTATTATCCTGAGAATGGGTAAATACGTGGGTTTGAAAGGACCCGGTATCTTTTTTATTATTCCCATCGTTGATAAAGTAGATAACTATATTGACCAGCGGGTTAGGGTTACTGACTTTAAAGCGGAACAAACGCTTACCAAAGATACCGTGCCGGTAAATGTGGATGCCGTAGTATACTGGACTGTTTGGGATGTGGAAAAGGCAGCGCTGGAAGTGCAGGACTATGAAGTAGCAATTTCATATATCGCCCAAACGGGGTTAAGGGATACGATCGGGAAGCATGAATTAGCGGAATTACTGCAGGAAAGGGATAAGGTGGCGGAAGTGCTGCAAAGGATCCTGGATGAGCATACCAATTCATGGGGCATCACCTGCCAGAATGTAGGGATAAAAGACATTATTATTCCACAAACATTAGCAGACGCCATGAGTAAGGAAGCGCAGGCTGAAAGGGAGCGCCGGGCAAGGGTGATCCTGGGTACTGCTGAAACTGAGATCGCCGAAAAATTTGCGAAGGCAAGTGAGCAGTATATCAATAATCCTGTTGCCCTGCACCTGAGAGCAATGAATATGTTATTTGAAGGTTTGAAGGAAAAAGGATCTATGGTAATTGTGCCTAGCTCCGCACTGGATTCCATGAACCTGGGCGCTACCGGTGGCTTAATTTCTTTGGCAAAATCAAATGAGCCATGATCAGTTAATCTATTCTGTCAAAGGCGGGCAGCTCCCCGATGGGGGCCTGGATCACTGCTTTTAATGGGCCGGTAAATACTTTCCCATCTTGCCCCACCCATTTGCCTTTCGGAAATAATACGGTCCTGGTGGATGTTTTATCAAGCACCGGGGCCACCATCAGGCGATCCCCCAGCATAAACTGGTCTTTGACAGCTGAAAGGCCCTGGTTAGGAAAAACATATTCCATACAGCGGACAACCGGTTCCCCGCTTTTAGCTGATGCGCTTACTGTTTGAAGAATGTAGGGCGTATATTTTTTCCGGAGTGCTACGGCCTTTTTTACCGCTGCCAGGTGCTCCTTGTCCAGGATACGCCAGGGTGCAACGGAAAACTGCATCATGGGCATTAATGCGCTGCATTCAGCAGAACGTACCACCAGGTCCTGGTCAAAATTGGCAAGGCCAATAAACGAACCGTATTCTCCACCACCGATCATATCAGGGCAGGTGAACTGGTAGCCCAATAAGCCCGCCGCAATCATGTTCGGGATCAGCTTTTTCAGATCGTTCCAATTATGCTTTTTATCGCGGAGCCGTTCGGCAAGGGGCTGGCCGCCTCTTTTCCACATGGCGCGGTATTCATTCAGCTTATAGTAAGTGCCAAATACACCCCATAGCTCGCACTGTTCATTGGCGTTCTTTTTTTCATAGGTGAGTATATTCCCGGTATAGAATTCAATATCTCCGGCGTCGAATTTAAAACCGTCAACCCCGTATTGGGAGCTCATATTATCCAGCTGCTTTTTATACCAGGTCTGCGCGCCGGAATTGGTGAAATCGAGGCATGCGCTATAGCCGTTCCACCAGCTGATGATCGCCGGTTGGGTGGCATCTTTCCACCTCAGGGCTTTATTACCTTTGCTATCCATGATCAGGTACCGGTCATCGTTTAGTTCACGGAAGATCTCAGTATCCGGTGATATGAACGGACTTACCCAGATCATTACCTTGAAGCCTAACTGATGTAATTCAAGGATCATTTGTTTTGCATCAGGAAACCGGTCCTTCCTGAATTGGAATTTACCGTAATAGTCGGCCCAGTTATCATCGATCATCAGCACACCGGGCGGAAAACCGTTGTCAATGATGGCATGGGCATACTTAAGAATATCAGGTTGGTTCTGGTTATAAACGAGCTCTATCCAGGTATTATATTGCGGGCGGGTGAACAGCAGGCTGTCAGGCATTTGTCCACTGGCCTTGAAATGTTTGTTGCTGGCAGATGTGAAGGCATCGGACAGGGTTTTGCCGGCGTTATAAATATTTACACTGTCGGAGTTATCTGAGATCAGCAGCTCATTTTCCGAAAGCATGAATTTAAATGGCTGGTTGCTCCAGATGTACCTTCCGGCAGTAGAAACCAAAAGTGGCGCTGACTGGTTACCGTTATTATTCCCGGAAAGATCAAATTTATACCCTGGTTCATAAGGAGCCAGGTTGCCTTCATCCACCGTTCCGCCATACCAGCGTTCACCTTTTAATAGTTTGATATGTTTTTGCCCCCCTTGCTGCGCCGCTGAGAAAAGCGGCAGTATCATGAGCGAAGCAGCAATGATGTGCTTTGTGAATTTTAGAATGGTCATGGTTTGATAGTTCATTTTTCTGGATGCAAGTAGGGGAGCCGGTGTTAGCTTCAAATATTAGGCTTTAAAATAGGTATTTATCGTGGAGGTTGCAATGGGGTGCGCGGATATATTTTTGATCCTGGCATTTTTATAATGTGCCGCTAAGTATGTTGTTGCCTGTGTTATGCGGAGAATATATGTTCTAATCGCCGCATAAAGTGCGTAGAATAGTTTCACTTGTCTTTTGTAGGGATTAACTATTTTTTTGATTGAGTGAAAAAAATCACGAACGTGCGAATTGAATCAATAGATCGTAGTTGCTTTTATCCGCTGCACGCAACGCTTTGAGATACAGCGTACGAACCTCACTATGTTGGACCAGATCCTTTTCCCCCCAGGTGAATACCGGCCGGCCGAATATTTTTTCTATGATAATATCCGCCATAAGACGGGAATGCCGTCCGTTACCATTGGAGAAGCAATGGATAGATACGATACGATGCTTAAAACGTAAGGCGATTTCATCCTCACTGAAGGTTTTGTTTTCGATCCAAAATTTACAATCATCCAGCAGCATCTTGAGGTCTGTAGAGATAAGGTGTTTATCTACACCAATATTTTTGTTGGTCTTACGAAAGGAACCAGCCCAAGCCCATACGCCGCCTAACATTTTTACATGCACTTCTTTTATAAACGCTACGCTTAAGATTTCTTCAGGAGTAAATTTCCTGCGCCGCCGGATCGTCCAAAGAATCGCTTCTTCGATATTGCGCTGCTCTACTTCATCTAATTCACCTCTTGTGGTAATGGATGGGATCAACAGATCTTCTTTTTCATCTTCATCGAGAGGAGTTTGACCTTCCTGGTATTGAAGTTCTAATCCCATAAGCTTCTCGGTATATTTCGTATAATTTCTTCTGTTAATTCATTGATCGCCTGGTCAATTCGCTCTTGGGAGTTCTCTTGATCTTCCAGTTTCATGGTCGTGGATGTGCGCATAACTATTTTGGTTGCCATCTGGCGTGCTTTAATCCCGATCATTTTTTCCAATGATCCTTCTTTGGGAATAAGGCCGTAAACCAACTGCATATCCAACGCTTCGGCAAATTGCTTCAGCGTATTTAGCGTTATTGTACCTTCTATTTCGCGTTTCTCAATATCCATTACGCCCTGCGGGGTCATGGACAAGCGATTGCCTAATTGTCGTTGGGACATGTTCAAACTCCTCCGGATTGCGTTCAACCATCCTTTGGAAAAGGTGGTCATTATTTTTTTTAAAGGCTGCAATTCCTGCAACTTCTTGTCTAACTGTCTTATAACAAGCTTGTTATTCGTAGATTTCATATGGTTTTACCTTTAAAATCTTAATTAAATTAAAGTAATAACTTTAAATAATGTATATATTATAAAGCTATAACTTTAAACTGTGACTAATAATTAAAGATATAACTTTAAAAAAATGTTCGAAAATAAAGTTATTTCTTTAATTATTTCTGCTGAAACAATCCAAATGCTCTACTTAAAATGTATGAAGGTTATAATGTTTTCTCCATCTCCCACTTATCCAGCCCCTTCCCAAAACCGTCTTTTACAACCTCCTTTGCCACAAACCCCAGGCCTTCATAAAACGCTTTCGTGTGCTGGCTGGTCTCAATCCTGCAAAGGGCCTCCGGATGCTGCTTCTGCAGTAGTTCCAGCCTATAGCGCGTAAATAGTTTGCCAATGCCCTGGCGGTGATGATCCGCATGCACCATGCCCCAGGTAAGTACAGCTACCTGTTTCGCAGGGAAGTAAAAAATCCCGCCACAGGCAAGAATGCCGCCATCCTGTTCTACTACGTAATAACCTGTTGCCGTATGGTTATCCAGCCAGTCTGTAAATAAGGCCTTTTCTTCCGGTGCAAAGAATGCAGGGATATTACTCTCAAAAATAGCAATACAGGCATCGCGGAAAGTTGAGTTATATGCTACAATATTCATCTTACGATATTAATCAATGATTTTTTACAATCCACCCTCTTATTTCCCCAATAGCTTTGCATTAAAAATATGAAACAATTCAGCTGCCTGTGTTTATTGCTGCTACTGGCATTCACCCAGGTTTCCGGACAAGAAAACAACAAAAAAGTTATGACACAACAAACACTGATCGACCGGTTCATAGTACCGCAGCCCGCTATTGATGCCTTTATGCAACGGGTAAATTACAACCGCAATTTTATTAAGAAACTACCGGGCTTTATGCACGATGCCGCTTATCAGCATAGGGATGAAAAAGGAAATTTAATCTTTGTAACCATAGCGGTATGGGAAAATGAAACGGTGATCAACAACGCAAAAGCCGCAGTGCAGGCAGAGTACAAAAGAATAGGTTTTAATATGCCGCAATTTTTAGAGCAAACCGGAATTACCATAGAAAGGGGCATCTATGAAGAAGTAGTGGAGAAGGGGTAATTATTCATTCCTTAATTATTAATTATCCCTCTCCGCCCGTTTCCGCACAATCCATTTATCCAGCTGCACATCCAGCTTCTCAAACAGCTCCACAAAGTTTGCAGCTAAGGGTCTTGGCTTTGTGTAGTTATCCTCATGATCCAGCCATACCAGGGGGTAATCCACATCGGGCTGGGTAGTGCCATGGCTGTCAAAACATACCACACCGTAATCGCTGTAATCAGCTATAGGCAGGTAGCCATGATCCATCAGCTCTGCAGGGTATCCAATGATCCATTCTTTCATGCTATCCAGCCAATCATCGGGAATGCTTTTGAAGAAGGAGATACGTGGCAGGCCCAGCGGTAGCTCAATAAAATGCAGGTACTGTAAAAAGGCTTTGTAAGAGGGGGGTAGCTGGCTGCCTAAGAACTCTTCCAGCAAATACAGCTGCGTATCTGTTACAGTGCTGGGAAGGGGTTTCCAGTAGGTTATTTCTTCATCATCAGGGAGGTGGCGGTGATCTGCCATGGCATCCGGTACTTCTTCTGCTATGTACTGGTTGCCGCGGATCTCCTCCATGAAATCAAAATACTTATCTACCACTTGTTTGATTATACCAAATAGGTGTTGACGACTCATAAGATAGTTGGCATCCTTGTTCTGCGGACAAATTAATAAAAATCTGAATGATTGTACCGCGTGTTAAAAATATTTCTCTATTGTCACACCGTAGTTGATGAGCAGATTCTCCCGATCGGTACGATTTAGCTTGTTATAGCTAAGGGCGGCAGTTATAGCCAGCCAGGAACGCAGCTTCAGGGAAAGAGAGTTGTTGCTTTTAATAATAAAATCCTCCCCGTTCTGGAGGGATTGCTGGAAATACTGGGCGCCTTCCAGCACAATAATGTTCTTAATGGTCCATTTATAGGTGACCCGGAAAGAGTTACGGAAAGTGTGATATACATCCGGGATGGTATCTTTCAGGAAAAGGTCGCTGTTCTCGAACAGGATCCCATCGCTTAATGTAAGCGTGGCATTGGGGCGGCTGATCACATCATAGGCCGCGCCCAGGCCTCCCTGGAAACGGTCGTTGATCTTCAGGGAAAAGCTTTTATCGTAGCTGGCCAGTCCCCAGTAAAAAAAGCGGTGGTTTTGCTGGTACAGGTTAAAGTCTAGCGCTGCGGTTACATCATTATTGGTCAGTGCTTTATCCTGCTGCCCGTACACATAGCTGGCGCCGGCATTCAGCACCACTTTCTTCTTGCTTACCTTAAAAGCCGCCATATTGTTCAGCAAATAAGAATTGCCGTCGTTAGTACGGTTAATAGAGCCGGTAGAGGCATACTTTACATAATAGTGGGTAGAATCGCTAAACTGTGCCCGGGCGCTGAGGCCAGGCGTTAATAATATTAATAGTACAACTATACGCTTCATCATCAGCAGCTTATATTTAACAAGTACGGTGGTACGGGGCCGCAATTAACGTGCCCGAAGTGCTGGCTTTTTTTGTCCGTAAACGGACAATGCCCCGTCCGCAGGCGGACAGCTTTGCAACCGGTAAGGTCCGGAAACACGCTACAGCAACGTATGCAGTGTATTGGCAGGTTTGTTGCGTTCCAACGGCTAAAGCGTCTGCACATGCTTAAGAATTACCTGAAAATTGCCCTGCGCAACCTGTGGAAGCATAAAGTATTCTCTTTCATAAACATCACCGGCCTTGCGGTTGGTATGACGGCCTGCTTCCTCATTTTCCTGTACGTTCATTTTGAATTAAGCTATGATAGCTTTCACACGAAGGCAGACCGCATTTACCGGCTGGCTACGGATGTGAAAACGCCTACAGAAGTTATACACAGCGGGATCACTAACATCCCGGTTGTACCAGCCATTAAAAATGATTTCCCGGAAGTGGAATCTTATGTGCGGGTAGCCGACCTGGAGGTGCTGGTAAGGAAAGGGAACCTTAAATTCCAGGAGAGTAATATACGCGCAGTGGATTCTACCTTTTTCCGTGTGTTTGATTTTAAGCTGCTGAAAGGGGATATAGACAAGGCTTTGCAGGCACCCTTCAGCGTAGTGCTTACACAAACCACGGCAAAAAAATATTTTGGGAAGGAGGATCCGGTAGGACAAACACTCATGTTTGATACAGAAGATGGCGGCAGAACAGCTACGGTAACCGGCTTAATGGAGGACTTCCCGGAAAACTCGCAGATAAAAGCAAGCATGCTGTTATCGATGCCCAGTCTTATACAGGTGTATGCAAAGAATTATGCGAATAACTGGACGAATCATCACCCCGCATCTTACCTGCTGCTGTACCCGAACACCAATCCCCAAACGCTGGAAGCAAAGCTGCCGGCCTTTTTTCAGCGCCACATCGGTGAAATGATGGCAAAGAACAAAATGTATTACACGCTTACCTTACACCCGCTGAAAGAGGTGTATCTGCATTTTGGCAACAAGGACTACAGCGGGGTGGATGGCAGCGAACGCAACGTGTATATTTTTTCTGTAGTGGCGGTGCTGATACTGCTGATAGCCTGTTTCAACTTTATTAACCTTACTACCGCCCGTGCAGCGGAACGTGCAAAAGAAGTGGGCATCCGCAAAGTGGTGGGCGCCCTGAGGCGCCAGCTTTCCCTGCAGTTCATCGGGGAATCCATTATACTTTGTTTCGGCGCTTTTTTATTAACCCTGATCCTCTCATCCATGCTGATACCCTTATTTAACCAGCTGGCCGGTAAAACGGTGAGCAAAGGCCTGTTCCAGAACTTACCTGCGATCGGGTGCCTGTGGCTGGGCGCAATGGGTATTGGCTTGCTGGCAGGTAGCTACCCGGCATGGGTACTGTCAGCTTTCAGACCAGTAACGGTGCTGAAGGGGCGGTTCATTACCGGGGGCAAAGGTGTGCTGCTTAGAAAAGGGTTAGTAATAACACAGTTCACCATTTCCCTGACCTTAATAGCCGCTACCATAATCGTGTACCGGCAAATGAGCTATATGCGCAGCCAGGATCTTGGTTTTCAAAAAGACCAGATGCTGGTGATCAGCACTTTTACAGAAAAGCCTCAATATGCTTTCCGGGATGCCATCAGCCACCTGAAGGGGGTAAAGGGCACCACTTTTTCCAGCGCTGTACCGGGTGGCAGCAGTGCCAGCGCCTATACGAAGCTGGAGAATGTGAACAGCGAAATGCAGGAATCCAATATGGATCTTTATTTCGTAGACTTTGATTATATCCGTCAATATAAACTGAAGCTGGCAGCAGGCCGCGCTTTTTCGCTGGATATGCCTACAGATTCTACCCAGGCCATGGTCATTAATGAAGCCACTGCTAAAGTGCTTGGATACAGTACCCCGCAGCAGGCCATAGGCAGGCGTTTTAGCCAATGGGGGCGGGAAGGAAAGATCATAGGGGTGTTAAAAGATTTCCATGTACGCTCCCTGCAGCAGGCAATAAA
Source organism: Chitinophaga rupis (assembly GCF_900109685.1). Lineage (GTDB taxonomy): Bacteria > Bacteroidota > Bacteroidia > Chitinophagales > Chitinophagaceae > Chitinophaga > Chitinophaga rupis. Next base: position 25,950 of record NZ_FOBB01000002.1, read on the forward strand.
ACCTTTAACCATGCGCATTGAGCCCGGCGACTTCTGGCAGCTTTCCGTACATGTAACTGCGGATGGCCTGCCCAATACCATGGCTGCTATTGAAAAAGAATGGAATGCGCTGATACCGGGCCGCCCTTTCACCTATAACTTCCTGGATGCTTCTTTTGACAAGCAATACCGCGGCGAAGAACGTTTTGGTAACCTGTTCTTCTATTTTTCCATACTGGCCATTTTTGTGTCCTGCCTGGGTTTACTGGGCCTGGTAGCTTACAGCACGGTGCAGCGCACCAAGGAAATAGGCATCCGCAAAGTAATGGGCGCCTCTGTGCTGAATGTGGTAACGCTGCTTTCAAAAGACCTTATAAAACTGGTGCTCATAGCGGTTGTTATAGCGGTGCCGGTGGTATGGTATACCATGTACCAATGGCTGCAGGGTTTTGCTTACCGCACCACAGTGGAGTGGTGGGTATTTGCCCTATCCGGCCTGCTGGCAGTAGCTGTGGCCCTGTTCACTATCAGCTTCCAGTCTATAAAAGCCGCGCTGGTAAATCCTATACAATCTTTAAGATCGGAGTAAATAGCACGAATTCGATGCGTAGTGGATTACCGACCACGCACGATAAATAGCAGGTTATTTTTGGCTAGTGTGGCGTTAACCAGCTAATGATAGTGATAATGTAATGGACCTATCTCAAAGACAGGTCCATTTATGTTGGCAGATATTAGTATCTGCTAAAAGTGATTTTGGACAAGAATATGTTAGCACCAGCAGGTGAACTTTTTACTTCTGCGCGGTATTTAGTTACGCCGGTGACGCCACCCCCACTTATTGTTTCTGTCGCAGTGCCTATAGTGGTTACAATTTCATCAGTACTTACGGTTCCCTGTGTTTGTGCATAGGTCCATGTTGTGAATTGATCCCATCCGGTATACTCTAAAGTTGAGGACCACACGCCACGTACGGTACCGCCGAAACCAAATTCAACAGTATAGAAACTGGGTAGGGCCTTTGATTCCATCTGGCTAAAGTGGGCTGTTATTTTGTAATTGGTAACTGTCCCGTCCTGAGAGTGTTCAATGGTTTGGGCCGCCGTTTCTTCTGATATCGGAAAGGGAGTAGTTGGATCAACTGCAAAGATGCGGGAAGTCGAATCTAGTGTCGTCTCTTGATGGACCAGTAGGTTAGACGTTTTTTGAATGGATGTAAGCTTTACTTGTTCGGTTTTCTGGCAGGCAGTAATAAATACCAGCATTCCCGTTAGGGATAAAACAGATGTTTTCATCATTTAAGATTTAAGTGTTGGAAATTATTTTGAGCGTGTATGGTCTTGTATAATGGCGGTTGAAGAAAAAGTGAAAAGGGAATCCTGTAGCGGCTGACCTTTTACTTCCGAAATAGCAATGATCATTCTTGAACCTGAATTTTGACCCTTTGCATTTTTTAAAGAAAAATTTACAGCCACAATAGGGTATTTAAATGCTGGAGCAAAGATGGCCAGGGGCGATACCATAGGTAATTTTTCTTTAGCATATTTAAAGTAGCAGGTATCCGTACCATTGCGGATAACTTGCATAATAAGCGGATGTAGCTTAACTCCAGTAATTTTTATATGAGCATTTTTTTCAGTAAACATGGTCCTGTAAAATATCTCATCACCTTTATCTTTTAAGGAGTCAATGGTAACATAGCGTTTTAAATATTGCAAATCAAATGTATAGGCAAGTTTACGTATAACATCAAATACGCAAGCTGGCCTGGAACGGTTAATAGTTAGTTCTGTTGAATTACCTCCATTATGTACAACTGACGTAATGGGCGCCTCAATGGATTCTTTTCTGAAAACCTTGTTTTTTTTTACATAGTAAACATAATGTTCGTATAACTTTCCATGCGCATCAAAGCGCAGGCTATCGCTTTTTGGAACTATATACATTTTTACTTGTAATGAACCTTCGCCCAGGTTAACAGGCAGTATGGATTGTGCTTTTGCGGTGGAAAAAATAAGCATTAAGGTACAGGGCAGCAGGGTACGATAACGGGTAAAAAACATTCTTACGGACTTTAAGGGTTTCAATAACAACAGTTGAAAAGTAGAAATTTTTCCTTCAAAAAAAAATTTTAAAATCGCCCTTAATACCTTACTAAGTATTAAATATTGTAATGGTTTCTCATTTTTACTATTTTTATCCGGTAGTAAAGTAAATCCAGGAGGTAAATTTTGAGTGCAGAAGAGGCACCTTTAGCGGAAGAGCAGGTGTTATTGAAAAAAGTATCGGCAGGCGATGAAGCTGCCTTTACCCTGTTATTCAACCAATACTATCCGCTGCTGTCTACACATGTATTCCGCATCACCCGCTCATTACCTGAAACGGAAGAAATTGTGCAGGATGTATTCTTCAAGATCTGGATGACCAGGGAAAGCCTTGGTAATATCGCTGCCTTCAGGCCCTACCTGTGGGTAATGGCTAAGAACCGGGCCCTGAACGCTTTACAGAAAACGGCCCGTGAAAGAAGTAACCGTACCGCTTACCTGCAGGAATACACGGAAACAGAAAAAGAGGATGACCTGCATACCCTGCATTCCCTGATAGATGAAGCCATTCACCACCTGCCACCCCAGCAGAAAAAAGTATACCTGCTTAGCCGCCGGCAGCGCCTGCGCCAGGCCGAAATAGCCGCCCAAACCGGGCTTACCGTGCCTACCGTTAAAAAATATATGCAGCTGGCCGTAGCCGCCATCAGCGATTATATAAAAGAGCGTCACCCACTGATTACCATCCCTTTATTATTGCTCCGGAAATTTTTATAGATTTTTTTACTGCCCTATATCTACTTTTTCACTTCCCGTTTTGTCCTATATACAAACCACCAATCTGATCCATGACATCCAGGGAACGTATTCAACATTTATTTGAGCTTTACTACAACGACAGGATCACCACGGAAGAAGAAGCGGAACTGATGGAGTTAATGGCCAGCGATCCCGGCTCGCCGGCGCAGCTATCAGCACTGCTGCAGCAGCAATGGGAAGCGCTGTCTATAGCAGATGAGCGTTTCAGCAAGGAAACAGGTCAGCCCTTATTACTGAATATTTTAGGCGCTCCGCAAAAACGGGTAATACCGCTGTACCGCTATGGCTGGGCCGCAGCAGCGGTTATAGGAGTGCTGCTGGTGGCCGGTGCTATTATCTGGCAGCAGCGCTTAGCCACCCGGCAGGAAATAAGCCAGGCAGCAGTACCCGTTATTTTGCCCGGCAGCAATAAAGCCGTGCTTACCCTGGCAGATGGTTCCAGGGTGATGCTGGACAGCGCCGGTAACCGCACCATTCAACAGGGCAATGCTACGGTGAGCCAGCAGGGCGGTCACTTACTGTATAATGCCGCAAACAGCGGCGCGCTGTTAAGCTATAATACCCTTACAACGCCCAGGGGCGGGCAGTTCCGCTTAACCCTGCCGGATGGTACGGGCGTATGGCTGAATGCCGCATCGTCCATTACATACCCCACGGCCTTTACCGGTGCAGAACGTAGTGTAACGGTAACCGGGGAAGTGTACTTTGAAGTAGCGCAAATGGCTAACAAACCTTTTATGGTAACAGCCAACCATACCGCCATACAGGTGCTGGGCACCAGCTTTAACATAAACGCCTATACGGATGAAGCCACGGTAAATACCACCCTGCTGCAAGGCAGCATTAAAGTAACAGCCGGCGCTGCAGGCCAGGTGCTGCAACCCGGTCAGCAGGCGCAAACCACTGCCAGTGGCAGCCTGCAGGTGCTGAGCCATGCGGATACCGACCAGGCCATAGCCTGGAAGAACGGCAGCTTTAACTTCAGCGGCAAAGGACTGCCGGAAGTAATGCGGCAGCTGGCCCGCTGGTATGATATAGAAGTGGTGTTCAGCGGCAAAGTGCCGGTACGCAAGTTCGGCGGGGAAATACAACGCAGCCTGCCCCTGTCTGAAGTGCTGGAAATACTGCAAACAATGGATGTGAAATTTAAAATAGAAAATGAAAAGAAGCTAATCGTATTGCCCGGCTAACCTACGGGCAAACCCGCGCCAAAAAGAAGCCGTTCTACGGGGAGGTAGAACGGCAGAGCGTTTGGCCGGTTTAGAATAAGGTCTGCTGAAAGACACAATTATTATAATCAACCAAAAACCTTTACAAAAGTATGCATTTTAAGACTTTTTGTAACCGGGAGGTTATTGCCATGCCTGTAGGCAGCAATAACCGGTTGTCGGGGGACGACAATTTAAAGGACAACCGCCGGTTACGTACTCTAACACTGCGTGTTATGAAGTTATCAACCATCATCTTGCTGGCCGCCTGCTTGCAGGTAAGCGCCAGCAGCTATTCGCAGACCGTTACCTATACCTGCAGGAATGAGTCATTGGTGAATGTATTTAAGGCCATCAAACAGCAAACCGGCTACGTGGTTTTTTATGACCAGGGCATGGTGGATACGCTGCAGGGCGTAACGCTGAATGCAAAGGAACAGCCGCTGAAAAGCTTTATGAACGAGGCTTTGCAGGACCTGCCTTTAAGTTACACCTTTAAGGACCGGACCATTGTGATCAGCAAAAAGTCTGTCATAAACCAGCTGCTGGACCGCGCCGCACAGGAAAAGCCACAGTATATTTTCGGCCGTTTGCTGGATGAGGAAAGCCAGCCGATTGAAAATGCATCCCTGACCTTACAGCCGCTGGGCCTGCATGTTGTAACAGATGCGGCAGGCAGCTTTTCTTTTGGTGAAGTACCGCCGGGCAACTATACGCTGGTGATCACCCACATCAGCTATTCCAAACTGGAAAAGAAAATAAAGGTAAAAGGAGAAACGGTAGACCTGCGCCTGGTGATGTACAAACAAAGGTTTGAGCTGGGACCGGTGGAGGTAAGCGTTGCCAGCACCGGTTATCAGAAGATCAACCGCTATACATCCACCGGCTCTTACACCCTTATCACTGCAAAAGAAATTGATGCCAACCCTTCCATTAACCTGGCTGAAAGGCTGGAAGGTAAAGTGCCCGGCGTACATTTTGACCTGGCCAATAACCGCATACAGATCAGGGGCGCCAATAACTTTGCCACTGGTAAAGATAGAAATGTAAGCACGCCGCTGATCGTTATTGATGGTTTCCCTGCCATTGAGCAGAACCTGGCTAACTATCCCGGTTCTCCTTTGGGTGAAGGTGCTGTAAGCCCAAACTCCCGCAGTGGAATACCCATCAGCAATGCTACCATATTAAGCATTTTTAACCCGGCCGATATCCAGAGCATCACTTTTCTGAAAGATGCGGCAGCAGCGTCTATCTGGGGTTCCAGGGCAGCTAATGGTGTAATAGTGATTGAAACTAAAAAGGGTGTGAAAGGCCGTACCAGCGTAACGGCCAGCTCCACTATCAGTGTTTCATCTACACCGGATATGAGCAAGGCCAATATGATGAACAGCGCACAGTATGTGGATTTTGAGAAAGAGCTGTATGAGAAGGGATATTTTAAATCCGATCCTACCACGAATTGGCGCTATCCGAATGTGGATGATGCAGCATTGGCCATGTATGCGGCCCAACGCGGGGATATTACTTCCACACAGCTGGATGCAAAGCTGCAGGAGCTTTCACAACGTAACAATAGTAGCCAGCTGCGCAAATACCTGATGCAGCAGGCGGTTACACAGCAATATAATTTGTCGCTGTCCGGCGGCGCAGGCAATACCAGCTATTATATTTCCGGCAATTACTCCGCTAACTCGCCGGTGTTTAAGAACAACAGCAGCAAAAATTATTTATTACTGGCCAACCTTACCAATGATTTCTTTAACAGGCGCCTGACCATTACCACCGGTTTAAACCAGGTGTATAGCGACCGTATGGTGAACAATGCTGCGCAAACAGCCATGAGCCCTGGTAACCTGGGCCTGCGGCCTTATGATATGCTGGTGGATGAGCAGGGTAAACCTATAAACCGTGCTATTGATTATATGCCGCATGTGGTGGATAGCCTCACCAAACTGGGCATGATCCCCTGGACCTACAGCCCGTTTGAGGAGCTGCAATCCAGCAACATTTACAAAACCACGGCCACCCGCCTCACTTCCCAGATCAGGGGTAAGATCACAGACTGGCTGGAGCTTGACTTTTCTGGTATGTACCAGCGTAACCTGGTAGACATGAGCAACCTGCAAAAGCAGAACTCTTATGTAGTGAAAAGCCTTATTAACACCGGCACTTCCTTCACCAATGGCAAGCCTGTTTACGGCGTTCCGTTGGGGGGCATTATGTATACCAGCCATACGGCAACGGAAGATTATTCACTGCGGGGACAGCTAAGCATTGACAAACGCTTTTACGAAAAGCACCAGTTCAATATGATTGCCGGTACAGAGATCCGCCAATCCACCGGCAGCGGTTACAGCCAGGGACATTTTGGATTTGATGAAGATACCTATAACGCTGTATCCGTGAACCCTACCACGCCTTATAAAACATTTTATGGCAGCACTGCTACCATTGGTGCGCAGCAATCCAACATACAAGTGAACAAGGCGCGTTACCTTTCCTATTACGGAAATGCTTCCTATACCTATAATTACCGTTACACTGCCTCTGGCAGCCTGCGGTTTGATGATCACAACCTGGTAGGCGTGGAGCGCAGGAACAGGGCCAAACCATTATGGTCAGCAGGTTTGAAATGGGATCTGAAACGGGAATCGTTCCTGGAAAATGTGCGCTGGGTAAATGGCCTGGATGTACGCGCTTCATTGGGCACAGGTGGCACCATTCCCATGTCGGCCACACCATTTGCGATCATTAGCCTGGTAGCTCCGGATGGCATTACACAGGCACAACCCGGCGCTTACGTGGGGCTGCCTGCAAACCGCGACCTGAGCTGGGAAACTACCCGTACCCTGAACTTTGGAACAGATGCAACCCTGTTTGCCGGCCGGTTAATGGTAACCATGGATATCTATAACAAACATTCTTATGGCATCTTATCCAGCCTGCCTATTAATCCTACCTATGGCTGGGACTTCCTATCCTACAACGCGGCGGATATGCGCAGCCATGGTGTGGAATTCAGCGTAAGCGGGGATGTGCTGAGAAGCAGGGACTGGAACTGGAATGCCAGCTTTAATATTACCTACAGCACTAATAAAGTAACGGACAACCGTTTCCCGAACAAAACCACATCGCCTTCAGGATCGCCGGTTGTTGCCACCGGTTACCCTACGGATAATCTGTTTGTGTACCGCTGGGCAGGCCTGGATAACCAGGGACAGTCGCAGATCTATGACCGTAATGGTAAGATCATTCCTTCTTCCGAAACAACGGATTTTACGCCGGAAGATCTGTTATATGCCGGGCGCACTACAGCACCCTGGTTTGGCGGCTTTTCGCAGAACCTGCGCTGGAAGCAGTTCTCACTGGGTATGCAGCTCTCTTATTACATGGGATACAAGGTGCTGAAAAATGACATCAATATCAGTAATTACCCTACCGGCAGTGAATCCAGCGGCTTCCTTACTACCAGCAAAACCCTGGTGAACCGCTGGCGCAAACCCGGTGATGAAGCCTTTACCAATGTACCGGGCCTTATGAACTTCAATGGCACCAGCATACAACGTTACATGACGTCGTCTGTGAATGTGATTGACGGAGATCATATACGCCTGCAGATGGTGTCGCTGGGATACACGCTGCCCAACGCAGTGCTGAACCGCATAAAGGTAATGAAGTCGCTGAGCGTGCGGGCCTCCGCTAACAACCTGGGCATCATCTGGCGTAAGAATAAAGAGCATATAGACCCGGATTACATGTTCTCAGGAGCTTATACCAGCTGGCCGCCGGTGAGGAATTATTCTTTCAATGTCAATGTTACTTTCTAAATACTTGCCAATAATGAACAGGATCATATATATAAGTGTGGCAGCTCTTTTTATATTATTAACAGGAGCCGGTTGCCGCAAATACGTGGAAATAGACCAGGTGGGCACGCGTACCCTGCATTATACAAAAGATTTCCAGGCCCTGCTGAACTATTCGCAGGTAATGGAAAGAACATACTACTACCCGGAGATGGCGTCTGATGAAGTGAATATCAGCGATACCAACTACCAGAGAAATATGCGCGACCTGGATGTAAAAGCCTATACCTGGGCGCCTGAGATCTTTATTGATGTAAACGACGGGGACTGGGACGGGCTTTATAAACAGGTGTATTACTGTAACCTGGTAACCGCCGGTGTGCTGGACAGCGATGGCGGTACGGAAACAGAGAAAAGGAACATATATGCACAGGCGTTAGTACACCGTGCATATGCTTTTTACACACTGGTAAATATTTATGCCAAACAATATGATGCTGCTACTGCAGCCAACGATCCCGGTGTACCGGTATTAACGGTGCCCGATTTTACCGGGAGCCTGAAAAGGGCATCTGTTAAAGAAGTGTATGACCTGGTAAAGAATGATCTGCAGGCAGCGTTGCCTGAGCTGGCAGATGTAGCGTCCTATTCTTCCATCCCTTCCCGCGCAGCAGTATATGCCATACTGGCCAGGGCCAGCCTGCAGCAGGGATTGTATGCAGATGCAGGAAAGTATGCGGATAGTGCGCTGGCAAGGCAGCATACCTTGTTAAACCTGGCAGATTATGCTGATAATGCCGCCGGGCTGCCACTGAAGCTGCAGGATCCTGAGATCATTTTTCTAAAATCAATGACCCTTACGCTGCCCACCTTTCCGTTAAGTGATGACCTGCTGGCGTTATTACCTAATACCGACCTGCGTTACACATTGTTTACGGCAGATGGGGCCAACTTTCCCGGAAATGGTTTTGTTGGCCGCGGTTATTACCGCCCGCGTATAAACAGCCAGGGCGTGTATACCGGCCCCTGTGTGCCGGAAATGATGCTGATCAAAGCAGAATCCGAAGCGCGTGCCGGTAATGTGGCTCCTGCGCTGGATGTGCTGAATGAGCTGCGCAAACACCGCTATAAACCTGCCGACTATACGGACCTGCGTGTTACAGACGCGAAAGCAGCTTTACGCCAGGTAGTGAATGAACGCAGCAGGGAGCTGATGGGCCGCGGTTTCCGCTGGTTTGACCAGAAACGTTTGAACCGGGAAGCAGACTTTGCCACCACGGTAACCCGGAGTAATTTCCGCGGGCAAACCTATACCCTGGCGCCTAACAGCAACCGTTATGTGTTCCCGATAGCCAACGTATACATAAAACTGAATCCTGAAATAACACCTAACCCAAGATAATTCACACACATCACCATTAATAGATTTTATGATGCAACGAAGAACCGGATCTTTTGCAGCTCTGCTGTTATGCGCTGTAATGAGCATTGGCAGCATGGCAATGGCCCAGAAGCATAAAAAAGACACCACAACAGCTGTTCCTGCAACTGACAAGAATAATGCGGATTCTCTTAAAAAGAAAAGCGGTCCGCAGCCTGTTAAAAAGTATGAGGAGGTGATCACCAAAGACATGCGCAGCAGCAAGGGCTTTATTACTGTGCATACCAAAGAGGATAAGTATTATTTCGAGATACCCTTTTCCCTGTTCGGCCGCTATATTATGACGGTGAACAGGATTGCCAAAGCCTCTGTAGACATGCGTAACGGGCCCTGGGGCCTGGCAGGCGACGAAATAGGGGAGGCCATTTACAGCTTTGAAAGAGGCCCTTCCAATAAGCTGTTTATGAGAAGGCTGTCGTTCACGGAATACACCTCCGACAGCTCAAAGGCCATGTTCAATGCCGTGCAAAAGAACAACGTACAGCCGATTGCGTATGCCTTTCCTATTGCCGCCTTTAATACGGATTCCACTGCGCTGGTGATAGATGTTACCGACCTGCTGAACAGCGATAACGAGATCCTGTATTTCTATAATGATAAAATAAAGCAACGGGCCGGCGTAAGCGGGCAGCAGAACGACCGCAGCTATATTAAGTACGTGCATACCTATGCCACCAACCTGGAGATACGCGCCCTGAAAACTTATGCAGCAGGGCTTAATCCTTCCGGGCCTAACTACTCCATGGAGCTGAACTCTTCTTTTGTGCTGCTGCCTGAAAAGCCTATGCAGGGCCGCCTGCTGGATGAGCGTGTAGGTTATTTTGCCACCGGCTTCCGTGATTTTGATGCCAACCCGCAGGGTGTAAAAGAGGTGATATATGCCAAACGCTGGCGCCTGGAGCCTAAACCGGCAGACGTTGAAAAATACAAAAGGGGCGAGCTGGTGGAACCGGTAAAACCCATTGTATTTTATATTGATCCTGCTACGCCTAAAAAATGGGTGCCTTACCTGATACAGGGTGTGAACGACTGGCAAAGCGCATTTGAAGGCGCTGGTTTTAAGAATGCCGTATATGCCCGTATGGCCCCAACAGAACAGGAAGACAGCACCTGGAGCCTGGACGATGCCAGCCACTCCGCCATTATATACCGCCCTTCGCAGATCATGAATGCCATGGGGCCCAGCGTGGCTGACCCACGCAGCGGCGAGATCATTGAAAGTCATATTTTCTGGTACCACAACGTAATGAAATTATTACATGACTGGTACCTGGTGCAGTGCGCCGCCGTGGATCCCCGCGCGCGCAAACGTGAGTTTGATGATGAGCTGATGGGACAGCTGATCCGCTTTGTATCAAGCCACGAAGTAGGGCATACGCTGGGTCTGCGCCATAACTTTGGCGCATCCTCCACCGTACCGGTAGATAGCCTGCGCAATAAACGCTGGGTGGAAAAATATGGCCACACGCCTTCCATTATGGACTATGCCCGCTTTAACTATGTAGCGCAACCGGAAGATAACATCGGCGAAGCAGGCTTGTTTCCCCGCATTAACGACTATGATAAGTGGGCCATTGCATGGGGGTACCGCTGGCACCCGGAATATAAGTCGCCCTGGGAAGAGCAGCTGGCATTTACCAAAATGGTAACCGATAGCCTGCGAAAGAATCACCGTTTATTCTTCGGAAATGAAATGGAACCAGCAGACCCGCGCAGCCAGAACGAAGACCTGGGCGATAATGCCATGAAAGCCGGCATGTACGGCATTAAGAACCTGAAACGTATACTGCCACAGCTGGCCGTATGGACCACTGCGCCCGAAGAAGAATCAGACGCTGTAAAGAGTATGTTAGGCGTAGTATGGAGCCAGTATGTAACTTATACCGGCCATGTAATAAAGTACATTGGCGGCGCGTACCACACGCCTAAAGTAGGGGCAGAACCCGGGCCCGTAGAGGAAATTGTGCCGAGGGCCAAACAGCTGGAGGCTATGGAATTCCTGAAAAAGGAATTCTTTACCACGCCTATGTGGCTAAACGAAAAAAGCCTGATTGAAAGATGCCAGGTGAATTTTGCGCAGGAATTATCTGAGCTGCAGATCTCCGGTATCAGCACACTGGTAAGCCGTCACCGCTTAAGCCGCCTGCTGACCGCAGAAATTGAAGAGGGTAAAAAAGCCTATGGCGTGCAGGAATTCTTAACGGATATGGATAAGGCTATTTATACTGAACTGTACCAGGGTAAGAATGTGGATGTGTACCGCCGCAACCTGCAGCAAACCTACCTGAACCGCATGCTGGAGCAGGCTTTTGCCCCGGACGATCAATACACGGTTATGATGGGCGCATTTCACCCAACGTTCTCTGACCTGCAGGGCATATTCAGGGATGAGCTGCAAAAGCAGCAGGCCCTGTTCAAAAAGAATATGCTGAATCCGGCCCTGGATAATATGACCAGGATCCACCTGCGGGAGATGAGTGATAAGATCACGCGTAAGTTTGCGATCAAATAAGTATTCCTATCCTATATAAAACCTGTCCCGCAACTATTCCTGGAGTTATGATTGATAGAAGAGAGAATTGACTGACTTTAGATTTTGATTGACAACGAGACCCCTGCCGGTTTTTACCAGCGGGGGTTTTTTATTGTAATTATTTAGTCCATAATTTTTTTGTAGATTTATTCGTCAGGAAGCTTTTTGCTGTAAGGCTAACTCAATAACCTATACTGTATTAAAAAGAAGATCGTTTATGAAAAAAAAATGGTTGACCCATTCCCTTACCAGGAGATTTTATTACCTGCCGCTAATGTTCCTGTTTATTGCAAGTTTAGGATCCGGATGTAAAAAATCATCAGAACCTGATCCCTGCAAGGACGTGCTGAATGAAGGGATGCCGACCCAGGTGGTGCTAACATTCCTGGATGCACAAACGGGGGAGAATATTCTTTTGGCAAAAAGTATTGATACGGCTGCTATAACAATTACCCCGGAACCAATAGATCTGAAACGGGGCGTGATCGTAAAACAGCCAGGTTCACCCATGTATGGGGCGCTGGTGTTTGCTGTTGCAGATACGAAAGAAGGTACGTTCAAATACAAAATAGATATTGCCAATGCAGGCAGTGCTACACTATCTTATACTGCCATGGAAGAGAAGACCACCGATAAATGTAAAGCCTATTATATCAGTATAACGGATCCTAAGATCGAGGACCACCCGTTCACCATATCACGGACAGGCTCCCGGCTGGTATTCAAAATAACGCTATAGAAAAGTAAAAAGTAAAAAAGTAAAATTAAAAGTGAAATGCAGCGTATAGCATTCCTCTTTTATATTTTACATGCTTGCATCCTCCACGTGTGTGGGGGCAGGCAAATAATCCGCGTGTGAAATAAATGCCCCTTCCTTTTGCAGCCAGGTGAAAAGCGCGGCCAGCTTATTTTCCAGCTGCCGGCCGCATACCCGTTTCACATACCAGGGCAGCTGGTAGGTATGCAGGTCTTCCAGCTCCCAGGGGTGAAAGTAAAAGGAGCAATGATCCCCTTTCCGTAAAATGCGCCGTATGCAGGCTTTGCTGAACCATAAAGGCAGGTTCTTAACACTTAACCAGAAAACAGGCAGGCGTAATACCGGTGTTACAGATGCCGGCATAATCCATAACTGCGCCTCCCGGAAAACCTGCCGCGGGCGGTGTAAGTTATTATACCGGCCCGGTAGCCAGGTGGGGTTTAAAGAGGCGTCATATATATACCCGGCTTTGTGTAATGCGGCCAGGCTTACCGGCTGCAGGCGCGGCATACGGAAGCCTTTTACCGGCTTACCGCAAATAGCTTCCAGTGTTAGCCGTGAATGCAACAGATCCGCTTCTTCAAACCGGTCATGATAAAATGCGTGCGACGCGATCTCATGTTTTTCAGCGATCTGCTGCAGCAGCGCCGGATGTTGCTGCGCCCAGTAAGCGGTAACGAAAAAAGTGGCGCGTATGTTCAGGGTATCGAACAGCTCCAGTGTTTTGAGCAGACCGTTGCGGGATACTGCTAGCTTTTGCTCCATTTCCAGGGACTGGCCATATTCCTCCGGAATATCAAATTCCTCTACATCTACACTGATCAGGATCTTTTTCTGCATGTTAATCGATCAACAGGATGGTTACAAAATTTAAGCATTCCCTGAACAGAGTCTTTAGCTTGAAATCGGAAAAGCGGATGTCTTTCCTGCAACGGATGCTGATCTTGGCAATAGCCAGCTGCCGGTTCTTACCGCTGCGGTGTACAAACTCGCTATCATATAAAAATCCGTTGATGCGGGTGGAGAGAAATTCCCTTCGTCCATTGCCGTTAAAGGCTTTCAGGCCTGCCTGCGCATCATCTACCGGCAGGCGCAGCACATACCGGTTCAGCAGGCGGTTAATACGGGTAATGAACCTGCGCTGAATGGGCAGCAGGTTGGTATACTGCCTGCCCCGTACACCTGCAACTACATCGCTCCCACGCAGCAGCTGATAGTATGCGCGGCAAATGGCTTCCACTCCAAAGGGCAGATCATAGTCGCTGCAAACCTGGTAAGGATTTTCTGCCAGGGCTACTCCCAGCCGCAGGGCATATCCTTTGCCCCGGTTCACCGGGTGATTGATGATTCGGATATCCGGAATAGCATCTTTCAGCTCCTGGATCTGCGTGGCGGTGAAGTTCCTTACAGAACCGTCATTCACCAGTATCAGCTGTATGAAGGTGTCCGGCAGCTGTTGTTGCAGCAAATGAAAATCTTCGATCAGCTGATAGGTCCATGCGCCAGGTGGATTACAGCACGGAAGAATAAGGTCGAACCGGTTGTGAACATCGTTATGCGGTTCACCGGGCGCCTGATTTAGTACAGTTATAGGTTCTGACATTGCTATGTGCATTTCACAGAATTTTACATGACGATTGCTGGTAAAAAGAGAAGACATGTACAGCACCGGGAATACCGGGTGTTAAAAAATAGGGGCGATACGCCTGGGAGTATTGTTCAATAGCAGCAGGGATGATGACGGTGTTTTGCCATCTATGGCGGCTGGTTTCCAATGGAGCCAGCCGCCTGGTGATGTAATACATATTGTTAGGTTAAATGGTACTCTTCTTATGTACTAGACGCCAAATTTAAATCTTACCCCCATGCGCCCAGCTTAAAATGCTATTAAAATAGTCTTGTCAGCGATATAAGGCCAAACTACCTTTCTTATTTATGCTTATGCAGCAGGTAACCTACACTGATACCCAGGTAATGGTTCTTTTCAGTTTCACTATCATATGGGCTGGTATTGGTTAAACCCAGGCTGTAATTTACGCTGAACAGCAGGCCCATTTTAAGCTCATAACCGGCAATAAAATTGGCGCCGGCATCAAAAGGTTTTACATAAGCTATGTTAGCATCAACGTCCTTTTTGTTTTCAAATTTTACCTCACTTTCCATGTGTCCGTAATGCTCATAGTCGGTTTTTATTTTACCGCCAACGCCATAGGCCAGGTAAGGGCCAAAACCGGCAAATATTTTACCCGGGCCCAGCGCACGCTTATACAGGAAGTTAACCGGCAGCTCCAGGTAATTGAGGCGGGCGGTAGAGGCCACTTTCTCCGGTCCATCGGCGGGGCCGTTCGAAATTGTTTGATCCACCTTAGCCCCTTTGGCGCTATAGAACAGGCCGGGTTGCAGTGAAAAGTTTTTTGCCAGGGTAATGTCGGCAATAATACCTGCATGGAATGCGGAAAGTGTTTTGGTGTTAGCCTGCTCAGATGTATTGTCGGTTATGGCGTTCTTGGAGCTCATACCAGCTAAGCTATAACCGGCTTTTACGCCAAAAGAGACCTGTGCATAGGAAAACAATCCGCAGGAGAGGGCTGCGGTCAGTAATAAAAGATGTTTTTTCATTTGGATAAAGATTCAATTATAGGTAAAGTGATAATTTGTCCCGTTTTAATAAAAGCTACAGCTCCATAGAACGGAGCAGGGGCTGAAAATGTTACAGCTCCGCTAACGGGCGCAAATATACGTTTTTGCCGAAAAACCTATACCCATATACCCATCCGGTAAGTGCCGGTACCGGTTACCGCATCCTGTCCTGCTCCGGGCGGTTTAGCGGCAACGGTAATGGCCGGCGGCCGTGGAGGCGGGTATTCAGCCATCCATGGCAGCCGGCATCCAACGGAACCGCCTTCCTATTTACGTTTATGCAGCAGGTAGCCTACACTGATACCCAGGTAATGGTTCTTTTCAGTTTCATTATCATACGGGCTGGTATTGGTTAAACCCAGGCTGTAATTTACGCTGAACACTAAACCCATTTTAAACTCATAACCGGCAATAAAGTTTGCACCGGCATCAAAGGGTTTTACATAAGCTACCGAAGCAGAGTCAGGGCTTTGCTGTTTATTTTCAAATTTCACATCATACTCCCGGTTTACAAAGTATTGGGAGGAGACCTTTATTTTACCGCTAATGCCATAGGCCAGGTAAGGTCCAAAACCGGCAAATATTTTACCGGGGCCCAGCTCATGCTTGTAGAGGAAATTAACCGGCAGTTCCAGGTAATTGAGGTGAGTGGTTGCTGTTACTTTCTCCTGGCCAACTGTGGGGCCGGGAACATCCAGCTTAGTCCCTTTGGCGCTGTAGAACAGGCCGGGTTGCAGGGAAAAGTTTTCAGACAGGGCAATGTCCGCTATAAGACCTGCGTGAAATGCAGGAACCATTTTAGTATCAGCCGTAACAGAAGGGGAACCTTGCTTGACGCTCATACTTGCCGCGTTAAAACCGGCTTTCACGCCAAAAGAAACCTGTGCATAGGAGAACAACCCGCAGGAGAGGGCTACGGTTAATAACAAAAGATGCTTTTTCATTTCAGGTATAATTAATGATCAAATACTAATAATGGATTGATAAGGATTAAAGTGATGATGTGTCTCTTTTTGATGTGAACAGCTGCTACGTAAAAAGTTAACCAACCATAAAACGCGGCAAATAATCGTAATGTTACAGCGAGGTGCTAATGTGTGCCGGTATACGTTAGCACCCCGCTATCTTCCCGCCATATAAATAGCTGGTTTGCAAATAGTTTGCAGGTATACGCCTGTTCTACCCATTTTATACCCATTTCCCTGAAACCTTTAACTGTACAACATTGCCGCGCTATTAGCATATACTGTGTACTGGTTTAAGTACGGGCGGTTAAAGCAATTAAAGAAAAAAAAGCATTAACTTGGCCCCGCATAATTTAGTTATAAGCCATGTCATTAAAACCGCTGTGAAAGAGATTCCCTGTATGCATTATTTATCATTACCGTGATAGCCCGAACACCTTATTGATCACCTGTTAAACTTCGCCCGTCATTATCCATTAACATAACAACAATCTTTATCCATTCAAAAAAACCACTCTTGCATGATGAGAAACCTACCAAAAATGCAGCAATTTTTGCGTGCACGCCTATTGAAAATATGCCTGGGCATTACCCTGTTCCTGGGCGGCTTTGCCGGCAATGGCTATAGCCAGCTGCCTGCAGGATTTATTCAGAAAAAGCTTACCGGCGATAACATTAACGAAGCCACTGCCATGGTGCACGCACCGGATGGCCGCATCTTTATTGCAGAACGTTCCGGTAATGTAAAAGTGTTCCAGAACGGTAATGTATCTACGGTGCATACCGTTAGCACTACCACCGGTTCAGAACAGGGCTTGCTGGGTATTACCCTGCACCCGCAGTTTGCCACGAACGGCAAGTTTTACATTTTTTACACCAACCCGGCTATGACGGTGCATTACCTGGATGCAGTGGTGATCAACACTGCAAACGTGGTAACCTCCACTACACGCATTATGGAGTTTGATCCTATCATCAATGGCTTCCATAACGGTGGCGCCATCCTGTTTAAAGATGGTTTGCTGTATGTGGCCATTGGCGAAAGCAATTCTCCCGCAGAAGCTACCAAGCTGGATACCTACCGCGGTAAGATCCTGCGGTTAACGGAAGATGGACAGCCTGCGCCGGGCAACCCGTATTATAACGAGGCTGGGGCTTCCCGCCAGAAGCGGAGTATTTGGGCCATTGGGATGCGCAACCCCTGGAAAATGGCGCTGGACCCGCTTTCCGGTAAAATATTCGTAGTAAATGTGGGCGGTGATTATGAGGAGATCAATGATGTTACCGCACCGGATGCTACCAAAAATTATAACTATGGCTGGGATCAGAACGGCCGTTCCGGTCCGCAGCAGGCTGCCGGCACCATATTACCGGTATTTGCCTACCCGCATGATAACTGGGGCTGCGCCATTACCTCCGGTGTATTCTTTAACCCGCCGGCCACCAACTATCCCACGCAGTACCGCAACCGTTTTTATTTTTCTGACTGGTGCTCGCAGTGGTTCCGCAGCGTAGATGCGGTGAACCCTGGCAGCGGCGCTGCACAGGAATTTTCGCCCAGCGGTTTTGGCTCCATCTTAGGAACCAGTGTAGGCATTGACGGTAATATCTACTACATTAAATATAACAGCACCGGCAGCTTATGGCGTATTGAGTTTGACAGCAACCAGAAACCGGAGGTGGTGAACAACCCTGCCAGCCAAACGGTGGTAGCAGGTGATCCGGTGAGCTTCTCGGTAAGCGTATCCGGCGCTACGCCCATCACTTACCAGTGGCAAAAGAATGGGGTGAACATCAGCGGGGCTACCGCCAACACCTATACGATTGCGCAAACCACAGCAGCAGATGCAGGCAGCTACCGCTGCCTGGTGGCCAATACCCTGGGTGCAGATACCAGTACGGCCGCTGTACTTACCGTACAGCCGTTTAATGCCCGCCCGGTACCGCACATCTTAACGCCAACAGCCAGCCTTACCTGGAGCGTATTAGACCAGGTGAGCTTTTCCGGCAGCGCCACGGACCAGGAAGATGGTACCTTACCCGCATCTGCCTACAAATGGGAGGTACGTTTTTATCATAAGGACAATCCTACCAGCGAGCACTATCATCCCGGTCCGGTAATCCCGGCAGGCATTACATCCGGCACTTTTACAGCGGATAACGGCGGGGAAACATCGCCCAACATCTGGTTCCGTATACTCTTAACCGTTACCGACTCGCAGGGCCGTACCGGTGTGGATTCTGTAGATATTCAGCCCAATAAGGTAAACCTCACCATTACTTCCAGCAAACCCGGGTTACAGCTGGTATTAGGCTCGCAGGTAACTGCGCCGGCCACTAAAACCTTTGTGGTAAATTCCAACTTTACCATACAGGCCCTTAGCCCGCAAACCCTGGGCGATACTGCTTATGAATTTACTTCCTGGGCGCATGGCGGTGCCGTTACGCAAAACCTGCGCGTGCCTGCTGTGAACACCACCTATACGGCTAATTACAAGGTGAGCGCATCTTTACAAAATCCCTACAAAGGCGTACCGGCTGCTATACCCGGTAAAATTGAAATAGAGGATTATGATACCGGTGGCGAAGGTATTGCCTACCACGATGCTTCTGTTGCTAACCAGGGTAACGGATACCGCCCCAACGAAGGGGTGGACCTGGAAGGCTGTGCAGATACCGGCGGCGGTTTTAACATAGGTTATGTAGCTACCGGCGAGTGGCTGGAATATACCGTGAATGTAACCACACCCGGCGTATATACTCTAATGGCCCGTGTAGCCACGCCTTACGATGCCAAAGCATTTCACGTAGAGCTGGATGGCGTAAACATCAGCGGTACCCTGGCCGTGCCCAAGACCGGCGGTTTCCAGGCATGGCAAACCATTAGCGTGAACACACCGGCCCTGACCACCGGCGTAAAAGTATTACGTGTAACCATGGATGCAGCTGATCTGAACATTAACTACCTAACCTTTGCCCTTGCCGGCACAGGTACCGGCAGCGCGCCTACTGTAAGCCTTACGTCCCCGGCCAATAACGCTACCTTCTTTAATAATGCGGATATTGATATGGCGGCTACAGCCGCCGATGCAGATGGCAATGTGCGCAAAGTGGAATTTTTCCAGGGCGCTACTAAACTGGGAGAAGATACTACCAGCCCTTACCAGTATACCTGGATAGGCGCACCCACAGGCACTTATTCCCTTACGGCCAAAGCCACGGACAATGCCGGTTTAACCACTACATCCGCTCCAATAGCTATCACCGTAAACCCGGTAACAGGAGCTAAAACCATTCCCGGTAAAATAGAAGCAGAAGCTTTTGATGCTAAGTCGGACGTTGGAACAGAAGGCTGTGCAGACACCGGCGGCGGTGAAAATGTAGGCTGGATAAATACGGATGACTGGATGGATTACAATGTAAAAGTAACCACGGCAGGCACTTATACCGTAAACTTACGCGTAGCCAGCCCGGATGGCGGCAAACAATTACAGCTGCGCTCCGGCACAACTACCCTGGCTACAGTAACCGTACCTGCCACCGGCGGCTGGCAGGCCTGGACCACTGTTACCACCACGGTAACCCTGGCTGCCGGCGATCAAACCCTGCGTATTTATGCCGTTACCGGCGACTGGAACATTAACTGGGTTGAGTTTAGCAGCGCAGCGCTGGCCGCCAAGGCAAGCCATCTGCCGGAAACAAACGACCAGTTTAAAGTATATCCCAACCCCGTAACCAGTAACCTGACCATTGGCGGCCTGAAGAATGATGGGATGGTAAGCGTGATCAATGTGGCCAACTCACAGGTTACTAAGATGAAGTCAGCGAACGGTACCTTAAACCTTGGCAACCTGTCAGCCGGTACCTATATTATTGAGTTCATGGATGGCAAAAAGATAGTAAGGAAAAAATTTGTTAAACTATAAGTAAATGGTACGGAGGTCTTTATGGCCTCCGGCCATTTCCTGCAGTAACAAATGGCACAGTTTTCGTTATTGGAAGGGCAGACCTAATATGTTTAAAAATTAAAGCCATGAGAAACTTAGTTATAGCCATCGCATCATCCGCATTGATCTTTGCATCCTGCCAGAGCAATGACGAGAAGGCGGCCGCTATAGGGGATGCCAAACAGGCAACCATCGATTCAATGAATGCGGTAAGTGTAGCAAAACAGCAGGTAATTGATTCCGTAAACGCTGAAAAAGCTGAAAAAGCAAAACATAAAAGCCACAGCAGCCAGGCATCATCCGGCAGCTACAGTAGCTCCGCTGATAATTCTACTGCAGCCGCTCCGGCAGCCACCACCACTACTAAGAAAAAGGGGTGGAGTCATACCGCTAAAGGTGCCGTAGTAGGCGCTGGTGCAGGTGCTATCACGGGCGCTCTTATAAATAAAGATCACTTGAAAGGCGCTGCCATTGGTACCGTAATTGGTGCCGGTGTAGGCGCTGGTACAGGCGCCATTGTGGACCACGCCAAAAAGAAAAAGGCGCAGCAGCAGGCCAACCAGTAAGTAAGATGGAATAAAGATGTATATGGGCGCTTTCCCACCGGGAAGGCGCCTTTTTTTATGCAGTATATTTACTATTTTGAGGGCATCAACCCGATTAACGATTAACCATGAAAAATTCCAACAGACGTAAATTCCTGGGCACGGCAGCCACTATTTTAGCCGGTACGGCGGCCGCCACAGCATCGCCATTGCAGGCTGCTGCACCCAAATATCCCGTGGTACACCATGTATTCTTCTGGCTTAAAAATCCTGGTTCTACGGAAGACCGTGATAAGCTGGTGGCCGGCGTTAAAACCCTGGCTAAGATAAAAACCGTAAAAGAGCTGCGGGTAGGGGTGGTAGCCAGCACCGAAAAAAGGGATGTGGTGGATAACAGCTGGGCCGTATCTGAGCTGATGTTCTTTGCCGACCTGGCAGGGCAAGCTGCTTACCAGACCGATCCCATTCACCTGGAATTTATTAAGAACTGTAGCCACCTTTGGGAAAAGGTAATTGTGTACGATGCGGTGGATGCCTGAGGTGTGCGGTAAGCCCGCCGCCTGAGCGGATGGCGCCGTGATTGTATTGTAAAATATTTATAATCAATACTATAAGGCTTTGGTCGTCACCGTACGGTCAAAGCCTTGTTCATCTGTAGCCCCCGGTTTTTAACGTTTCCTGTTAGAAAAAATCTGACTAAAAAGCAGAATATCTGGATATATTTTAACAATTTTGCAGTTACTTTTTAAATTATAAAAAATGAGCCAAATACCTACTACCGTATTTGATAAAGTATGGGATTCACATGTTGTGAGAAAAATAGAAGACGGTCCGGACGTATTTTTTATTGACCGCCACTTTATTCATGAAGTAACCAGCCCGGTAGCATTCCTGGGTTTAGAGAGCCGGGGGCTGAAAGTGATGTTCCCCGAAAAAACCTTTGCTACCGCCGATCATAATACACCTACTATTAACCAGCATTTACCGGTGCAGGACCCGCTTTCTGCCAACCAGTTAAAAGCGCTGGAAACCAACTCATCCAAATACGGCATTTCCCACTGGGGCCTGGGTAATCCCAAGAACGGCATTGTGCACGTGGTAGGCCCGGAAAACGGTATTACCCTGCCGGGTATGACCATAGTGTGCGGCGACTCGCATACCTCTACCCACGGCGCATTTGGCGCTATTGCCTTTGGTATTGGCACCTCTGAGGTGGAGATGGTATTATCTTCCCAGTGTATTATGCAGCCCAAGCCCAAGAAAATGCGCATTAACGTAAATGGCAAGCTGGGTAAAGGAGTTACGCCTAAAGATGTGGTGCTGTATATTATTGCCAAGCTTACCGCAGCCGGCGCTACCGGTTATTTTGTGGAATACGCAGGTGATGTGTTTGAGCAAATGAGCATGGAAGGCCGTATGACGGTTTGTAACATGAGCATTGAAATGGGCGCCCGTGGCGGTATTATAGCACCGGACGAAACTACTTTTGCCTATATCAAAGGCCGTGAAAAAGCCCCTAAAGGCGAAGCATGGGATAAAGCCCTGGCTTACTGGAAAACGCTGAAAACTGATGCCGGCGCCACGTTTGACCAGGAGCACACCTTTGATGCTGCAGATATTGAGCCCATGATCACCTACGGCACCAACCCCGGTATGGGATTGGGTATTACCCAGCATATCCCCTCCGCAGCCAGCGGCAGCGGCAAGGCCAGCTATGAAAAGTCACTGAACTATATGGGCTTTCATGAAGAAGAATCCATGCTGGGTAAAAAGGTGGATTATGTATTCATAGGCAGCTGTACCAACGGCCGTATAGAAGACTTCCGCGCTTTTGCCTCTATTGTAAAAGGACGCAAAAAAGCAGATCATGTAACGGCCTGGATAGTGCCCGGCTCACACATTGTAGAGCAGCAGATCAAGGAAGAAGGCATTCTGGATATTTTAACAGATGCAGGTTTCCAGCTACGCCAGCCGGGATGTTCCGCCTGTTTGGCCATGAATGATGATAAGATACCGGCGGGTAAATATGCCGTGAGCACCAGCAACCGCAACTTTGAAGGCAGGCAGGGCCCCGGCGCAAGAACGCTGCTGGCTAGCCCCCTGGTAGCAGCTGCAGCAGCGGTAACCGGTGTGGTAACAGACCCCCGCGTGTTAATGGCGGATTAATAACGCCCGCGTATAAACGATCAACAACACATTAATTAACAGAGATACGACCTAAAAATGGCTTACGATAAATTCACTGTATTACGGAGTTCAGCGGTGCCCATGCCCATTGAAAATGTAGATACTGACCAGATCATCCCTGCACGTTTCCTGAAAGCTACGGAGCGTAAAGGATTTGGCGATAACCTGTTCCGCGACTGGCGTTATGAGAATGATAATACGCCTAAGAAAGATTTTGTACTGAACAATCCCATTTACAGCGGTAAGATACTGGTAGCCGGTAAGAACTTTGGCAGCGGCAGCAGCCGTGAGCACGCTGCATGGGCCATTTACGATTATGGTTTCCGCTGCGTGGTAAGCAGCTTTTTTGCAGATATTTTTAAGAACAACTCCCTGAACATTGGCATACTGCCCGTACAGGTGAGCGCTGTTTTCCTGGATAAGATCTTTACCGCCATAGAAGCTGATCCCAAAGCGGAACTGGAAGTGAACCTGCCGGAGCAGACCATCACTATTGCAGCTACCGGTGAAAGCGAAAAATTTGACATTAACAGCTATAAGAAGCATAACCTGCAGAACGGTTATGATGATATTGATTACCTGCAAGCCATGAAGAGCGAGATAGAGACCTTCGCTGCCAAGAGCATGTACTAAAACATTCCACCACTTATTATGCCAGTTGCCGGACGCTATGTAGAAATAATGGATACCACCCTGCGGGATGGGGAGCAAACCAGCGGCGTTTCTTTTTCACCTTCGGAAAAATTAACTATTGCGCAGTTATTGTTAACAGAAGTAAAAGTAGACCGTATTGAAATTGCTTCTGCCCGCGTATCTGAAGGGGAGTTTGCGGCCGTAAAGGCCATTACCAAATGGGCCAAGGCCAACGGCTTTCTGAACAGGGTAGAGGTGCTGACATTTGTGGATGGCGATGTAAGCGTGCAATGGATGCAGCAGGCAGGGGCCAAGGTTATGAACCTGCTTACCAAAGGTTCCCTGAACCATTTAACCCACCAGCTGAAAAAGAAACCTGAACAGCACTTTGCGGAAATAGCGGCGGTAATAGCACTGGCAAAAAAGAAAGGCCTGGAATGTAATGTATACCTGGAAGACTGGAGCAATGGTATGCGCCACTCCCGCGACTACGTATTCCAGTTCCTTGACTTTTTACAAACGCAGCCCGTTAAGCGTATTATGCTGCCGGATACCCTGGGTATCCTGATCCCGTCTGAAGTTTTTGAATATACCTCCGCTATTGTGCAGCGCTATCCTAAGCTGCACTTTGATGTGCATATGCATAATGATTACGACCTGGGTACAGCGAATGTGCTGGAAGGCGTAAAAGCCGGCGCACATGGCGTGCACCTTACCATTAATGGTATGGGCGAGCGGGCCGGTAATGCGCCCCTGGCCAGCGCCATAGCTGTGCTGCATGATTTTTTGCCGGAGGTGAAAACTGCAGTGGAAGAAGAATCATTATACACTGTAAGCAAGCTGGTGGAAACCTTTTCCGGTTTCCGTATACCGGCCAATAAACCGGTAGTAGGGGAGAACGTGTTCACCCAAACAGCCGGCATACATGCGGATGGAGATAAGAAGAACAAGCTTTACTTCAGTGACCTGATGCCGGAGCGTTTTGGCCGGCAGCGCCGCTATGCCCTGGGTAAAACCAGCGGTAAAGCCAATATAGAGAACAACCTGCAGCAGCTGGGCATTCAGCTGAGTGAGCCGGATCTGAAAAAAGTAACCCAGCGCATTATTGAGCTGGGCGATAAAAAAGAAGTGGTAACCCAGGCCGACCTGCCTTATATTATTTCCGATATACTGGACAGCAAAGCCATTGAGGAAAAGGTGCGCATAGAGAACTATGTGCTTACCCATTCCAAGAACCTGCATCCCTCTGTATCCCTGAAGATCTCTATTAAAGGGGAGCTGTTTGAAGAGCACTCCCAGGGCGACGGGCAGTATGATGCATTCATGAATGCGCTGAAGAAAGTATATAAAAAACTTAAGCAGGAGCTGCCGCAGTTAACAGATTATGCAGTGCGCATTCCGCCCGGTGGTAAAAGTGATGCGTTATGTGAAACCGTTATTACCTGGCGTTATAATAATAAGGAATTTAAAACCCGGGGGCTCGATAGTGATCAAACGGTATCGGCCATTAAGGCAACACAAAAAATGTTGAACCTAATATAATCTTCATAACAATCCACAAAAGCATGGCAAGCAAGCATATTTTAATTGTTCCGGGCGACGGAATAGGACAGGAAGTTACGGCCGTTGGTAAAAAGGTACTGGACAAGATAGCCGCTAAATACGGCCATACCTTTACCTACGATGAAGCGCTGATAGGCCACGTAGCCATTGAAGCTACCGGTAATCCCTTACCGGATGAATCACTGGAAAAAATGCGTAAGTCAGATGCGGTATTATTTGGCGCAGTAGGCCACCCGAAATATGATAACGACCCATCTGCCAAAGTAAGGCCGGAACAGGGTTTGCTGAAAATGCGCAAGGAGCTGGGACTGTACGCTAACCTGCGGCCTATTAAGCTGTTTGATGAGCTGCTGGGCGCTTCCAGCATTAAACCGGAGATCTTAAAAGGTGCGGATATTTTATTCTTCCGTGAGCTGACCGGCGATATTTACTTTGGTGAAAAAGGGCGTAAGAATAATGGGGATACGGCTTTTGATATTGCAGAATACAGCCGCTACGAAGTAGAGCGCATAGCCCGCAAAGCTTTTGACGCAGCCCGTACCCGCAGAAAGAAATTATGTTCTGTAGATAAGGCCAATGTAATTGAAACCTCCCGCCTGTGGCGTGAAGTGGTGCAGAAAGTAGCGCTGGACTATCCGGATGTTGAAGTGGAGCACCAATTCGTAGACGCTACCGCTATGCTGCTGATCAAAGATCCGCGCCGTTTTGATGTGGTGGTAACTGCCAACCTGTTTGGAGATATACTAACGGATGAAGCCTCGCAGATAGCCGGCTCCATGGGCATGCTGGCCTCCGCTTCCATAGGGGATGGCACCGGTGTGTACGAGCCTATTCATGGCTCTGCGCATGATATTACCGGTAAAGGTGTGGCTAATCCCTTAGCCTCTATCTTATCTGCTGCGCTGCTGCTGGACATTTCTTTTGGCATGAAAGCAGAATCAGAAACCGTGATCAGCGCGGTGGATAAAGTGCTGAAAGCCGGCTTCCGTACCCGTGATATTGCCGATGCACAAACAGCTGCAGATAAAATATTGGGCACAGCCGCAATTGGCGAAGAAGTGCTGAAACACATTTAAAGGATAAAGAAAAGTTT
Organism: Chitinophaga rupis; assembly: GCF_900109685.1. Lineage (GTDB taxonomy): Bacteria > Bacteroidota > Bacteroidia > Chitinophagales > Chitinophagaceae > Chitinophaga > Chitinophaga rupis. The sequence continues at coordinate 52,111 of NZ_FOBB01000002.1, forward strand.
TTAGTGGTACTGCCGGTGGCCTTGTGTTGCCGGCAGTTTTTTTATTAAAAGGCTACACTTTTCCGGATCAGCTCCGCTATCTGCGTTCTTTGCAGGTGTTCCGCCCAGCCCAGGGGCGTACCGTCATATACTTTATCTTTTATTTCGAGGTTAGGGTGTGCGCTGAGCGCCAGCTGCGCCAGGGGTACATCATTACGGTCAGCTGCTACATGCAGCAGCGTGGCATCCCACTCGCCGTACAGCTGGTTGTTTACGAGGGCGGGTTTTTCTTTTAACATGGCAGCAGCCAGGTCCCGTTTGCCCAGGTCCCAGGCATCTAATACGGTGCAGTTTGCGCCCTGTTCCATTAACCATTCTGCAGTAGCTATCCGTTTGGTATGTACGGCCAGCTGCATCAGCGTCATGCCGTTGTTGAGGGGCGTGTTAAGATCGCCGGTATTGAATTTTTTAACCAGCTCATTTAACGTAGGTACATCACCGTTACCTACGGCTTCTGCCAGGGCTACCTGTTGCCGCGTAGGCGGGTTGGTGCGGTAGCGCTGGTTTTGCAGCCACCAGGTATTTCCGAAGCCTATCCATTTAAAACCTATCTGCTCATACATACGGCGCCCGGTGCCGTTTAATACGGCATAACGGTAACCCTTTTCCTTTGCATACAAGCAGGCGGCCAGCACTACGGCTTTGCCAATGCCTTTTTCCCTTGCATGCGGCACTACGCCTACACTGTAAATGCCGGCCACGCCATTGCTGCCGGTAGTAAAAAATACTTCACTGTGCGCTACTATCGCCCCATTGAGCGTAGCAATAAAACGCTGCCCAAGCTCCGGGTACTGTTGTTTAAGCTCATGGGAAAGGCTGTTGGTATTGGCATAAGGCAGGTGCTGAATATCATGGATGGGCGTAACATTATCTGCTTTCACCTGCAAACCGGCCGGCCGCGCATGTTTCGTTTGCATGGCTTCCAGGTCAAGCGCCATCCATTGCGGGCGCCAGCCAGGCTGAAAACCGCGTGCCAGCAGCAGTACGCCCAGGTTAAGCGGCTGCGCGGGCGCCAGTGACCAGCAACCGGCGTTCTTAGGCGGCTGTGCACGGTAGTGGTCCATCATTTCATCCAGCTGCGTACCGGCAGTGGCGGCATCCATAGCAGGGAAAAGCACCACAGAACTGTTAGCGGGCCCGGCATAGGTCCAGCTAAGACCATTATGACCGTATACTTTACCGCCCTGTGCAACGGCATTTAAGGCAAACAGTTCCCGGTGATTATTTGCCACGGCCTGCTCCAATTGGGCCGGGGTAGCGTTATTCAGCACATTCATGGTTTGATGGCAGATTTATAGCAGACAGGAGAATAAGCAGTAAATAAAGATACCAAAAGTGGTTTGAGTTTTGTAAAGGTTTCTTAAACGGGTTATTATGAGCGCACGACCCATAAAGAAGAAATACATCATCATTGGCAGCATCATCCTGCTGCTGATCATTTTGCGTTTATTGCTGCCTTACATTGTACTGCGGTATGCCAATAATACCCTGGCAAATATGAATGGTTATTACGGGCATGTGCAGGATATTGACATTGCCCTGTACCGCGGCGCCTATCAGCTGAATAACATTTACATTAACAAGCTGGATTCTGCTACCCGGAAACAAACTGAATTTTTCAAAGCGCAAACCATTGACCTGTCGGTAGAATGGCGGGCCTTGTTTGAAGGATCTCTTGTGGGCGAGCTGGAGCTGTTTTCGCCCAAGCTGGTTTTTACAAAAGATAAAGCGGAAATAGGGCAGGTGGCTAAAGATACCAACGACTTCCGCAAGGTGCTGAAAGATTTTATGCCGCTGAAAGTGAACCGGTTTGAAGTGCACAACGGCAGCATTCATTATGTGGACAGCACCTCCGCACCTAAGGTGGACATTTCACTGAAGAATACTTATATACTGGCCCGGAACCTGAAGAACACTTCTGATAAAAAGGAAAAGCTGCCCTCCAGCTTAGTAGCCAGGGCAAATGCCTATGGAGGTGATCTTTCCCTGGATATGAAGCTGGATGGGTTAGCCAAAGAACCCACCTTTGACCTGACCGCGCAAATGACCAGCGCCAACCTGGTGGATCTGAATGATTTTTTTAAAGCCTATGGTAAGTTTGATGTGAGTAAAGGATCACTGGCCCTGTATTCAGAGTTTGCCGCAGATAACGGTAATTTTAAAGGTTATGTAAAACCCATCGTCAAAGAGCTGCAGGTAAAAGGTACGGAAGACAAACACGATCCTTTTTTGCAGAAGGCCAAGGAAACCGTGATAGATGCCGCAGCGCATGTGCTGAAGAACCCGAAGAAAAAGCAGGTAGCCACTAAGGTGAATGTAGAAGGCCGCTTTCATGATTCACACACGGATATTATGGGCGCGGTGTGGGAAGTATTGAAGAACGCTTTTATAGAAGCCCTGCTGCCCAGTGTGGATAATGAGATCGATATCAGCTCCGCATCGGAAGTGCCGCAGGATGAAAAGAAAGGCTTCTTTAAAAGGCTCTTTGGCGGTAAGGATGATGATAAGAAAAAAGAGGCGCAGGAAAAGGAAATAAAAGAGAAAGAAGAAAAGCGGAAGAAGGAGGGGCTGGAAAGGTTTAAAACGGCTAATGAGCACTAACAGGGTTGCTGTGTATAAAGCATCCTGTACCAGGTTATTGATCAGTTAAATAACGACGGCTTAAAATGTACAAAAAAGCGGTATCCAAAATCTCTACAGAATCATTTGAGATATTTAGCTGTATTCTCCCGGGTTGGTATCATGGACTATAATGAAGCTGAATCTCATATCGGACAGTATGTGACCGGTTTTTTTGAATTTCATGCTAAGGAACAGTTTCCTTATCATAACCTGCTGCATACTCAAAGCGTTGTGCAGCATGCGGTGGAAATAGCCCAGTCCTATGCCCTGGGTGAAGAGGAGCTGTTTATTATAAGAACAGCGGCCTGGTTCCATGATATAGGCCACCTTACGGGCGGCATACAGGACCACGAGGTCAGGGGAGTGCAGCTGATGCAGGACTACTTTCAGCAGCACCACCTGCCGGGTGCATCTATTCCGTTTATAGCCGGTTGTATTTTGGCTACCCGTTTTCCATCTCATCCCTGCAATTTTCTGGAATCTGTTATTTGCGATGCGGATACCTACCACCTGGGCACACCGGTGTTCCAGAAAACAGATGCGCTGGTAAGAAAAGAAATGGAGCTGCGCACCGGCAGGAAGTTCCCATACTGGTACCAAAGCACCTTACGCTTTTTACAGGCGCATACTTTTTATACAGATTATTGCCGGAACCTGTTGAATGCAGGCAAGCAGGAAAACATTTACTGGCTGCAGTCGCTGGCAAAACAGGAGGGATGACGGTTATTTCCGCAGATCCACTATTACATGTGTTATGACCCCTAACACCCGGAAATCCATTTCCTCTGTGATGATCACCGGTTTATAAAAAGCATTTTCGGGGTGCAGCACCCAGTTGCGTCCCGCTTTTACCAGCCGTTTTACGGTTAGCTCATTATCCAGCATAGCTACTACAATGGAGCCGGACGCAGGTTTTGCGATACGGTCTACCACGGCCCAGCTGCCATGCGGCATGTTGGCGTCCTGCATGCTGTCACCTTTGATCTGCAGCATACTGCTGTTGCCGGGGTGGGGTTGCAGCATTTGTCCAAGATCCAGCAGGTTTTCGGTATCGTTGGAGGCCGGCTCGCGGTATGCGGCATTTGTATCAATGAATGGGATCATCAGGCTGGCGGGCGCCAGCATTCCTATCGTCTCTTTCATAATCACCAATAATTTTAGTAAAAATATGCTAAAAATATTAGTATTACAATCGGATTAACAATTTGAAAACAATTTACCGGGCTGTATAAGTAACCACCGGAAAACGGACCGCACTGGCTGCAAACAGATCAGCCTGTGATTTGCCGTTAAGCGTGATCTGCAGGTTTTCTGTAGGCCCGTAACCTACTTCAGTGATGGAATCATCTGACAGCTTTGGAAATACGGTATCACAAAAATCATCCAGGGGCGCACCATGGCCAGCGCCGGCAAGAGTGGTTTGTACTGCAGGCGGTATCAGCTCTGCTACCCGGCAGGTGGTGCCGGCCAGTGCGTGCCGCAAAGTAATAGTGTAATGATGTAAAGCTGCTTTACAGGCGCTGTATACCGGTGCAAACGCCTGTGGAATATACGCGCCGCCGGAAGTTACGTTTACCAGCAGGGAAGGCTGGCTGTGCGCCAGTATGATGGGTAACAGTAAATGATTGAGGTGTACAGGGGCAGAGAACAATATATCAATTTCGGCCTGCCTTTCTGCCCAGGGCGAATGATCTGTTGCCAGCGCAATACGGCGCTGTATGCCGGCATTGTTAACCAGGATATTCAGCTCCGGCATAACGGCCTGTATGTGCCGGGACAGGGCTTCGCGTTGCGCCGGCTGGCCAATATCATTTACACAGGTTTGTAATCCGGGGTAGGCTTGCGCTGCTTTTTCCACCTTTTCCGCGCTTCTGCCAGTGATCAGTACCTTACTGCCTGCAGCCAGGAAACGGGCGGCTAATCCAAGCCCAATACCTTCGCTGCCGCCGGTGATCAATACATGTGCTTTCGTGAGGTCCATACGCTTTACATTTGGTTGTTGTAAAGTTAGGAAGCCTGTAAGCGCTAAAATGGTGCTAATTTCAGTACCCGTTAAATAGCCTGGCTAAACAGCTGCGTGGCCGGCAGCTTACGCCACAGGCGTGCGTCAAAGGCCATACAAATATTTCGGATAAAGGGCTTGCCTTTTGGAGTAACCAGCACCTTCCCGGGTAATATCTCTACCAGCCCATCCTTTTCCAGCTCCTGCAGCCGTTCCAGGCTTTCAATAATAGCATCGCTCTGCGGGTCTGATTTGCTGCGGGCGGTTTCAAAGCGGCACATCAGCGCCTGGATATGGCGGCGCAGTAACAGGTCTTCCTCATCCAGCAGATGCCCGCGTACTACCGGCCATTGCCCTTTACCTACTAATTGCTGGTAGGTAGCTATATGTTTTTCGTTCTGCGCATAGGCGTACCAGCCATCGCCAATGGAGCTGGCGCCCAGCCCTACCAGCAGGGAAGTATGGGTAACGGTATAGCCCATAAAGTTGCGGTGCAGCTGTCCTTTTTTATAAGCCTGGTGTAAATCATCATCCTCCAATGCAAAATGATCCATGCCTATTTCCGTATAACCGTAACCGGTAAACAGCTTTTTACCCAGCTCGTATAAACCCTGTTTGGTTTTTTCATCCGGCAGGTCGGCGGTGGTGAACAGGCGCTGGCCCACGCCTTTTACCCAGGGCACATGTGCATAGCTGTAAAAGGAGATACGGCCGGGGCGCAGCTGCATTACCTGGCGGATGGTGTTTTCCAGGCCGGCAGCGGTTTGCAGGGGTAACCCGTATATCAGGTCAAAGTTAATAGAGGTGTAACCTATCAGCCGGGCCTGTTCCACCACTGTGGCCACGGTTTCATAAGGCTGTATGCGGTGAATGATCTCTTGCACGCGGGGATCCAGGTCCTGGATGCCCAGGCTCATACGGCGGAAACCCAGGTCGTACAATGTTTGCATATGCGCGGCTGTGGTGTTGTTGGGGTGGCCTTCAAAGCTCAAAGATGCATCGGGCAGCAGTGTGGCGCTTTTGTAAATGCTTTCCAGCAGGAACCGTAATTGCTGCGGGTGAAAGAAGGTAGGGGTGCCGCCGCCTAAATGTATTTCCCGGATGCGGGGTTTTTGCCCAAACAGCTGCAGGTACAATTGCCATTCCTGTAACAGGGCTTTTATGTAAGGCGCTTCTACCGCATGGTTTATGGTAATGTGTTTATTACAGCCGCAATAAGTGCACAGGCTTTCGCAAAAAGGCAGGTGTATATACAGGCTAATACCGTCTTTGCCGTTGGTGGCCTGGAAAGCTTTTTTTAACAGCTGCTGCCATTGGGTAAGGTCAAAGCTGCCGGTGTCCCAATAAGGTACGGTGGGGTAGCTGGTATAACGCGGCGCAGCCACATTGTATTTGCGAAGCAGGTTCATATATCACGGTTTATGACATTCAATAATGTTGTGTGTATGCGCGTGCATGGCAGGGCTCAGGTAGGGAATGCCCAGGTTTAGCCCCCGCACAATTAACAGGCCTGCCATAATAACCATTACCAGCGGTATCATTTGCCTAACGCGGTTGCGTACACGTAAACTCAGCAAATGGCTGCACCAGGCCACGGTGGTCATAGCCGGTAAGGTGCCTGCGCCAAAAGCTGCCATGAACAAGGCACCCTGGTAAATATGGGCCGTGGCTATGGCGCCGGTAATACCCAGGTACACCAGCCCGCAGGGCAGCAAGCCGTTAAAAAAGCCAATGGCATAAAGGGTGCGGAACTGCTGCCGGCGCAATAAATTGCCTAATATTTTTTGTAAGCCTTTGGTAAGCACACCCAGGTCGGCAAAGAAAGCGGACCTGCGTTTGGTAATGTATTGCAGCCCTGCTATTACCAGCAATAAGTAACCCAGGGCAATGGATAGCCATTGCTGTAAGCCACCCAGGTAAAACTGTCTGCCTAGCCAGCCGAATAATAAGCCCAGTAAGGCATAGGCGCTCATGCGGCCCAGGTTGTACAACAGGATGCCCGCCATTTTTTTATACCCGCTTAAATGCTGTACCGGCAGCGTTAATGCAATAGGCCCGCACATGCCTACGCAGTGAAAGCTGCCTACAAAACCCAGCGAAAGTGCGGATAATAAAAGGAGTAGCATGATCAGTGTATATATAAAGCAGTTTCCTGGAAATAAGGTGTACTGTTCAGGGTCCACTGTATTTTTACGCGGTAGCTGCCGGGTATAAATTTTTGCTTGCCTACCGGCATGCGGCCCTGCTCATCCAACGTCAAAGGCAGGCTAAAGTCCTTTTGCGCATCAGAAGGGCGGTAAAACAATACCTGCCCCTGCACATTTTGCCCCTGCAGCTCTGCCGGGAAGGTGAGCAGCACCTGGTCCGTTGCCTGGATAATGCTAACAGGTGCGGATAGGGCGGCCGTATTTTTCCTCCCGTCTATTACCTGCTGATATTTTAATTCAGCGCCGTAATAATCGGTGGTAACCATATCTATTTTAGTACCGATGCTTTTTACCACCAGCGTTATAATGCCGGCTGCAAAAAGCAGGAATACCAGTATGATCTTATGTCCCCAGTGAATGGTTTTCATAATAGCTAATTTTTAACATGAATGGGTCCTAAAAAAGTGGTTTTTAATGCAACGGTATTTTTACTGCCTGCATATAAATTGATGTGCAGGGTAGATTTACGTTTGGTAATGGCGCTGCGTGGCAATACAATGAAAAAAGTGCCTTCGCCCTGCTCGCCTGGTTTAATGTTGATCTGCGGCTGGCCTATCATAATGATCTGCCCGGGCAGGTCGTTTAATACCAGGTGCAGCTGCATGGGTTCCGGGGTTTTATTCATCAGCTTAATACGGTATAAATTGCTGATGCTGTCTGTACCCCGCTCCTGGTAAAGCATACCGGCTGTACGAATAATGGTGCCGCTTACCGGCGCACGGCTTGCCAGCAGGTAGCTGATGCCGCCCAGTATCAGCAGCAGCACTATGCTGTAAACTCTTAAACGTCCCGTAAAACGTAAGGGCTGCTTTTGGGCAATGCCATTCTCTGAAGCATAACGGATCAGGCCTTCGGCCAGGTTCACCTTTTGCATCATGAAGTTGCAGGCATCTATACAGGCAGTGCAGTTCACACATTCCAGCTGGGTGCCGTTACGTATATCTATCCCCGTAGGGCATACCTTTACGCATTGCATACAATCAATACAATCGCCGGTAGTGCGGGTTTCGTTCTTTTTGAATTTGCTGCGCGGCTCGCCTCTTTCATAATCATAGGCTACCACTACAGAGTTCTTATCCAGCAAAACCCCTTGCAGGCGGCCGTAAGGACATACGGTAGTGCATACCTGCTCTCTGAAAAAAGCAAATACGCCGTAGAACACAGCGGAAAAAGCCAGCATGGCAATGAAACCGCCCACATGCGCTTCAAAAGGACCACTGATAATGCGCCCTAATTCATGTACATCTATAATGTAAGAGAGGAACAGGTTGGCTATGAGTACAGATAAAGCAAAGAAGATAACATGCTTCAATGTTTTCTTACGGATCTTATCGCTTGTCCAGGGACCTTTATCCAGCAGGCGGCGTGCAGGCGCATCGCCCTCGATCCAGTATTCAATACGCCGGAACACCATTTCCATAAAAATGGTTTGCGGGCAGGCCCACCCGCAGAACAAGCGGCCAAAGGCCATAGTAAAGAGTGTAACAAACAGGATGAAGGCAAGCATAATTAAGCTGAAAAGGAAAAAATCCTGCGGCCAGAAAGAGGTGCCGAACAAAATGAACTGCCCCTCCACTACATTGAACAGGAACAGGGGCCTGCCGTTTATTTGTATGAACGGCAGGCTGAAGAACAGTGCGAAATAAACATAGCTCAGATAACTTCTGTATCGATACCACTTTCCTTTTGGCTGCTGCGCATATATCCAGTTGCGCTTGCCTTGTTCATTAACAGTGGCTATATGATCCCTGAATGATTCTTCCTGAATAGTTCCATGTATGCTTCCTTCATCTTTCATAAAACTCAGTTTTCTGCTACCAGGCCCTGTGGCTCCTTGGCGCCGGCAGGGTGGGTATCATGTATGCTTTTAATAAAGCTGGCCAGCTGCGCGATCTGTTTGGGGGAGAAATCATCTTTCCAGGACTTCATCCCTTTTTCCGGTACGCCGTATTTAATAGTGCTGAACACTTCATTTATTTTGCCGCCATGCAGCCAGTAGTTATCCGTAAGGTTGGGGCCTACCACGCCCTGCCCGGCTGCTCCATGGCAGGGTGCACAGCTGGCGCTGAACAGCTTTTGCCCGCTGCTTATGTCAGCGGCGTCTGTTAACAGCTTTACAGAATGTTCATCAATATTATTGGCGGCATTGGCCAGGTAGGCTTCTTTAGCTTCGGCAGCATGCGCTTCTGCAATGGCCAGCTCTTCCAGCTGCAGCGGTGCGCTGTGGGATATGTGGTATACCCACAGGTATATTACGGCAAAAATAATGCTGCTGTAAAAGCCCCATTGCCACCAGGGCGGGGTGGGGTTGTTCAGCTCCCGTATACCGTCAAAGTCGTGGCCCATATCAGCTTCCTGTTCCGCTTCTGCGCTTACGCTGCGCGTTTTGTTCACCTTCTCCCACCAGCTGATGGCAGGTTTGCCGGCAGCTATCGCTTTACGTTTACGTTTGGATTCAATACCTGCCAGTATGCGCAGGGCATATAGCAGTACCAGTATTACCAGCAGCTCCAGCGCTATTACGGATGTAAGCACATAGAATGCCGTGGCAGAAAGGCCGTTAATGGTTTCCTTTACCGCAGGCGCCGGCTCAGACTGGGCCATGGCGGCGTTGCTGAACAAGCAGCCGGTAATGGTAATGCCAATGAGCAGTAATGTTTTGTCAGCAGTTTTTTTCATGCGCTCCCGGTAAAGGTCCATGGCCTGTACCACCACATTTCCCAGCACGGCAATGGCAATGAACAATCCAAAGATCACGGCCAGCAATACCTGGGCCACTGCATTTTCCATCAGGGAAGATGGTTTGGGCGGCCCCTGGGCCAGCACCGGTGTAACACTGCCTAGCAGAAGCAGGTATAAAAAACAGAGCAGCTTTTTGTTCATATACAAATGTGTTTATCGGCTTTGAGAATCATCATGGTCCAGTGGTATACGGCTTACGTGATCTACCATTCCTTTATCTGCCTTGAATGCCCACATGCTGGCCACAATAAAAAATATGGTGAATATGAGCAATGACGTTAACGGGTACACGCTTACACCGGTAATGCTTTGCAGGTAATTGATGAATTTCATGCTGTTTATTTTAAAAGTTATTTCATGGCGGTTTTAGCCGGCGCTTCCTTAATATCCCTTCCTACTCTTTGCAGGTAAGCTATCAATGCTACGATCTCACGGTCCGGCGGTGTTTCCAGCTTATCCTTTTTCAGGGAAGCGGCTATTTCCTTTGCCTGGTTCTCCATATCTGCATTGGCCTGCAGCTCATATTTATAAGGGTAGGGCACGCCCAGCTTGCGCATGGCATTGATCATGGCAGGGGTGGCGCTTTTATCCACCCGGTCGTCCATTAGCCAGGGATAAGAAGGCATAATAGAGCCCGGCGACATAGAGGACGGATCCAGCATATGGTTATAATGCCAGCTATCCGGGTATTTGCCGCCAATACGCGCCAGGTCAGGCCCGGTACGTTTGGAGCCCCATTGGAAAGGATGATCATATACAAATTCACCGGCTTTGGAATATTCCCCATAGCGCGCCACTTCATCGCGGAAGGGGCGTATCATCTGTGAATGGCAGGTATAGCAGCCTTCGCGGATGTAGATGTCGCGCCCGTGCAGCTCCAGCGGTGTATAGGGTTTTACGCTGCTGATGGTAGGTACGTTGCTGCGCACCAGGAAGGTGGGTATCAGCTCTATGATACCGCCAATCGCTACTACAATGAGGCTAAAGGCTACCATTTGCAGGGGCCTGCGCTCAATCCAGTTATGCCAGTGTGCTGTGCCATGCGTAACTACAGCTGTTCTTTTAGGGAGGGGGGCTGCTTCCGCAGGCTCATTGGCTACAAAGGAGCCGCTGCGGATGGTTTTTACCAGGTTCACCATCATGAGCACCACACCGCTAACGTATAACAAACCACCTACCGCGCGCAGCGCATACATAGGTACAATAGTGGTTACTGTTTCCAGGAACTGGTATTTCAGCTGTCCTTCCGGGGTAAACTCTTTCCACATCATACTTTGCGTAAAAGCAGCCCAGTACATAGGTATCACGTAAAAGATAATGCCCAGCGTACCTATCCAGAAGTGGGTATTGGCCCATTTACGGGAGTAGAGCTGTGTTGCAAAAATGCGGGGTATCAGCCAGTACAGGATACCAAAAGTGAGAAAGCCATTCCAGCCCAGCGCGCCTACATGCACGTGTGCAATGGTCCAGTCGGTAAAGTGGCTTACGGCATTCACGTTCTTCAGGGATAGCATAGGGCCTTCAAAAGTGGCCATACCATAACAGGTAAGCGCTACTACAAAGAATTTGAGAATAGCATCTTCCCGCACGCGGTCCCAGGCGCCGCGCAGGGTAAGCAAACCGTTGAGCATACCGCCCCAGGAGGGCGCAATGAGCATGATGGAGAACACCGTACCCAATGATTGCGCCCACTCCGGTAAGGCAGTATATAACAGGTGGTGTGGTCCGGCCCATATGTAAATAAATATGAGCGCCCAGAAGTGTATGATGGACCACCTATAGGAATAAACAGGGCGGTTAGCCGCTTTTGGAACAAAGTAATACATGAGGCCCAGGTAAGGCGTGGTAAGGAAGAATGCCACGGCATTATGCCCATACCACCACTGCACCAGCGCATCCTGCACGCCGGCATACCAGCTGTAACTTTTTAGGAAAGAAACGGGCAGCTCAAAGGAGTTTACAATATGCAGCATGGCCACGGCTACCCAGGTACCGATATAAAACCAGATGGCCACGTACAGGTGCATTTCCCGCCGCCTTAGAATAGTGCCCAGCATGTTGGCTCCGAAGATGAGCCATACTACGGTAATGGCTATATCAAAAGGCCATTCCAGCTCCGCATACTCTTTACCGGTAGTACAGCCTAACAGCAGGGTAAGGGCGCCGCCGGCTATAATGGCCTGCCAGCCCCAGAAATGCAGCTTGCTCAGCAGGTCGCTGAACATGCGGGCTTTACACAGGCGTTGTAAGGAATAATACACGCCCATGAAAATGCCGTTACCCACAAAGGCAAAGATCACGGCATTGGTATGCACCGGCCGTAAACGCCCGAAGGTGGTGGGCGCATAGCCCAGGTTCATGGCCGGGTATGCCAGCGCCAGGGCTATCCAAAGCCCGGCCAGCATGCCAATAAGTCCCCAGAAGGTAGCAGCGTAAGCAAACCATTTTACGGTGCGGTTGTCGTAAGAAAATTTTTCCAAAGACATAAGTATAGCTTGTTGTTTGATCAGGTTTATAGTTGGTGATCATCCGCCTGTTCATCAAACAGGATGCGGTGGGCGGGTGAATAATCATCCTCGAACTGCCCGCTTTTCACTGCCCAGCAAAAGGCCGCCAGGAAAAGGAGCCCTACGGTAAGGCTGGCCCCCAGCAACAGTATGATAACGCTCATGGATATGTTTTTTTGAACAGTTCAAAATTAGTGTGCCTGTGCTGCGGCTACTATGACCTGGCGCAGGCAAATGACTGATCTTCGTCAGCTGTGAGCTGTAATGCTTTACGGTGCAGCTTTTTAGCCGCCAGTGCGCTCATGCTCCAGGTAAGCAGTATAATGCTGATAGAGCTGGCCGGCATTAAAATAGCTGCGGTAAGGGGGGATAGCCTGCCTTGTACGGCAAAGAACAAACCGGTGAAATTATACACCAGGGAATAAATAAAGCTGGCGAGTATAATGCGTTTGCTGGTTTTACATAATTGTATATAGTAGGGTAGCAGCGGCAGGTTAGCGGCCGCTAAAATGCCATCGCTGGCAGGGGTGAAATTGTTACTGTCCTCTGTAAGGGAAATGCCGGTATCGCTCTGTTTCAGGGCGCCGGCATCATTCAGCCCGTCGCCGACCATAAGCACGTGCTGCCCCTGCTGCTGCAGGGCCAGTATATGATCCAGCTTATCCTGCGGCTGTTGTAAAAAGCGCAGGGTAGCCTTTGTGCCCATGAGCTTGCGCAGTGTGCTTTCATCCCGTGCATGGTCGCCGGAGAGCACCGTAAGCTGATATTTTTTCCGCAGCTGCAGTATTAAGGACTGTATGCCGTTACGGTAACCATTGCGTATGCTGAAATAACCACGTACCTGCCCGTTAATGGAAAGGTATACCACGCTGCCATTCGTGGCGGCAATACCCGCTGCGCCGGTAAAAGCTGCATTGCCCAGGCGGATGGTATCCTTCATCACCGTACCGCTGATGCCCATGCCCGTTACCTGTTCAAAATCCTTTACAGGTATATGATTGCTGCCGCAAAAGTCGCGTACCATGCGGCTTAGCGGGTGGGTGGATTGTGCTGCCAGGGCAGCTGCCTGCAGCCGTTCATGGCGGGTAAGCGGCTGCCCGTTAAAAACAGTAACGGCTTTTTGCTTGTCTGTAAGCGTGCCGGTTTTGTCAAACACAATATGATCTGTAGCGGCCAGCCTTTCAATAGCGCCCGCATTACGCAGGTATAATTTATGCCGGCCCAGGATGCTTAAAATGTGCCCGTTGGTAAAGGATGCTGATAGCAGCAGGGCGCAGGGGCAGGCAATAATTAGTATGGCCGTTACAGATGGCCATATTTTGGACGGGTCATGAAAGCCCCACCAGGCAGCCGTTAGCACGGTAATGCCCAGCACCACCCAGGTAAAATGGCGGCCCAGCAGGTGTATGAAAGAGGGTTGTTTATGCGCATCCTGCTGCAGCTCCTGCCGGTTCCACAGGCTGGTGAGGTAACTTTGCGCTACGGCTTTAATGGTGTGCAGCTGTATATTGCCTTCCAGCTGCCTGCCGCCGGCATAAACAATATCTCCCGTAAGGCAGGGCACTGGATCGGCCTCGCCGGTTACAAAGCTATAATCGATCAGCGCGCTGCCTTTTACCAGGATCCCATCTGCCGGTACCAGCTCATTGTTATGGATCAGTAAAGTTTCTCCCTCCTTTATATCCGGCAGGGCAATGGGCACATTCTTTTTGCCGCGTATAGCGGTAACGGCTATAGGAAAATAGCTGGTATAATCCCGGTCAAAGGAAAGTCCCTGGTAGGTTTTATCCTGCAGCACACGCCCTGCCAGCATAAAGAACACAATGCCGGTCATGGCATCAAAATACCCGGCCCCGCTGTTGGTGCTGATATCTATAAGGCTGCGGGTAAAGGTGACTATAATGGCCAGTACAATAGGTACATCTATATTCATGAACCCATGTTTAAGGCCGCCCCAGGCCGACCGGTAAAATGCCTGCGCACTGTACAGGAATACGGGTAAGGATAACAGCAGGTTCAGGTAACGGAACAAATGGGTATCCATACCGCCGTTGCCGGAAAAATATTCGGGGAAGCTAAGCAGCATTATATTGCCAAAACAAAAACCGGCTACACCCAGCTGGTAGATCAGCTGCCGGTTCACTGCCGGTTTTTTATGCTGCAGGTCCTGCAGGCTGATGTAAGGCTCATACCCAATGCTGGTAAGCAGTTCGGCCACCTTACGTAAAGAGGTTTGGGATTGCTGAAAGATCACCTGCGCTTCTTTGCGCGCAAAATTTACGGTTACGCGCTGCACGCCGTCATCCAGCTTATGCAGGTGCTCCAGCAGCCACAGGCAGGAGCTGCAATGTATTTGCGGAATATAAAAGGTAACGTGGGTATGGGTATCATTGCGGAACTGTATCAGCTGCTGCCGGATCTTTTCGTCTTCCAGGAAGGCAAATTTATCAGGCCTTATCTGGCTGCGTTGTGGCGCGCCCGGCTGACCGTTCAGTTGGTAATAGGTACAAAGCCCGTTACCATTCAGCAGCTCAAATACCAGCTTACAACCTTCGCAGCAAAACGGTTTGTCGTCCAGAAGAATGTTTGTATTTTCACAGGTTTCGCCGCAATGGTAGCAGCTGGTTTCAACAGTGATCATGCCTTTCGGTTATAGCTTCAAAAGTAAAAGGAGCGGGCAGGGGGGGCAATGACAGACATCATATGCGGGTATGATATTTATCAGGAACGGAAAAAGCGGCCAAAAAAAAACCGGCGCCTTCAGCAACACCGGTTTTATCAGGTATAGATTATGAAAAGGTAAAAAATTATCCCACCGGTTCCTCCGGGTAATAAAAAATGTTCTTTTCCGCCAGCTTTCCTTCTTCGTTCATTTGTCCCAGCGTCCAGTTGTCGGTGGCGGTGGTTTGCAGCCACAGATCGCCGGATTTGCGCAATATCTGTACACTCAACCCATATTTATGATAGAAATCATGTTCTACTGCTGCTACCGTGCGGTGGCGGTCAATATCCAGCCAGCCGAAGTTGTGTATCATACGGATATCTTCTATGGGCGTTGCTGACGGCAGTTTGTCGCCCGGCGCACTGGCCCCGCCCTCAGGGTGGGGCTGCCGGTAGCATTCCAGCTTCAGATAAGGATAAGCCTCCTGGAACTCATGCTGCAGGGTGGCAATGGTAGCGTCCTCGCTTATATAGATCTCCATGGTTAAAGGTTTATACACGCAATGTAAACCGCTGCTGCCTGCCCCTCAATGATGGCTGTCAGCGGCGGTCATGATTATGGTCATATATCCTTCGGGGGGATCTTTGCATTTTTGGCAGTAATGATACAGCCGGAAAAAACTGTAACTTTCACATTACTTTAATGATATGAACTTTTCCATTCACGACCTTGATGTTAATTTCCAGCTTTCTGTTTTTGCGGCCGTGCTGGAACGGGAGCCCGGGCTGGTGGCGGTGCGGGAGCTGGGAAGCGGGCAGCTGCTGTATATTAATGAAACCGGAATAAAAATGCTGGGCACGGAAGATCATGCTGCCCTGCAGGCTCTCCTGGATAAACACGGGTTAGGCATCTGTACGCCCGGTACGGGAAAGAACGGGCTGTCAAAAGAGCGGCAGTGGACCAACCTGGCCGGGGAAACCTTTTCCGGTTTATATGACGACATCTCATTCCGGCATGCCGGTAAGGATTATTGCGCCTTCCGCATTACGGTTATGCCTTCAGATAACCGCCACCAGCAACAATTAAATAAAGAGCTGGAGCGTTTTAGCGCTTTGTTTGACTTTGCCAGCATTGGCATCCTGGTTACTAATAAAGAAGGGGAGATTGTATTGGTCAATGATTTTGCGCTGAACCAGTTCGGTTACCAACGGCAGGAGCTTACCGGGCAAAAGGTGGAAGTGCTGATACCTGCCCGTGCGCACCACCGGCATGTGGGCCACCGCGAACGTTTTAACAATCACCCGCAGAACCGCCCTATGGGCATAGGTTTGGACCTGTTTGCCGTGCGGAAGGACGGTTCGGAGTTCCCGGTAGAAATAAGCCTGAGCCATTACCAGAATGAAGAAGGCGCCTTTGTGATCGCCTACGTAAATAATATTACGGAAAGAAAAAAAGCGGAAGAAAAAGTAGAACGGCTGAATGATGAGCTGGAGCAAATGGTGGAGGACCGCACGGTACAGCTTCGTAAAGCGCTGGAAGACCTGGAACTTTCCAAAGAGGAGCTCACGCTTGCCCTGGGTAAGGAAAAAGAGCTGAATGAACTTAAGACCCGCTTTGTGTCCATGGCCTCCCATGAGTTCCGCACCCCGCTCAGCACTATCCTGTCATCCGCCTTTTTGGTAAAACAATATGCCGCGGAGGCTGATCAGCCCAAACGGAACAAGCACATACAGCGTATAGTCACATCCGTGAACCTGCTCACAGATATCCTGAACGACTTTTTATCCGTAGGGAGGATTGAGGAAGGAAAGATCCAGGTGCGCCTGAGCAATTTTGATATTGCAGATAACATTAACACCGTAATACAGGAAATGCACGGCATGATCAGGGAAGGGCAGGAGATCAGCTACTTTCACACCGGTCCCCCGCAGGTGTTGCTGGATCCATCTTTAATGAAACACATTATCATGAACCTGTTAGGCAACGCCATTAAGTTCTCGGGCCCCGGGGCTACTATTGCCATCTATACTAAAAAAGACCTCCACAGTTTTCAGCTGCAGGTAAAGGACAATGGTATAGGCATGTCGCAGGAGGACCAGCAGCACCTTTTTGAGCGGTTTTACCGCGGCGCCAACGTAAGCAATATACAGGGTACCGGCCTGGGGCTGCATATTGTAAGCAAGTACAGTGAGCTGATGAACGGCCGTATTTCCTGTGAGAGCGAATTAGGCGTGGGCACTACTTTTACCATTGATTTTTCTTTAAATAACGAAACAGCCGGCTATTAATATGCAAACCATCTTGCTGATTGAAGACAATACAGATATTCGTGAAAATACGGCCGAGATCCTGGACCTGGCCGGGTATAAAGTATTAACCGCAGAAAACGGCAAGGTGGGCGTGGAGCTGGCTTTGCAGCAAAAACCCGACCTGGTGATCTGTGATATTATGATGCCGGTGCTGGATGGTTTTGGCGTATTGCATATGCTGCAGCGTAATGATGATATGCAGGATATTCCCTTTATTTTTCTGACGGCCAAAACAGAGCGTGCCGATTTCCGTAAAGGCATGGAAATGGGGGCAGATGACTATATCACTAAACCATTCAGCGGTACAGAGCTGCTGCATGCTATAGAAGGCCGTTTGAAAAAATCCCTGCTGAAGAAACAGGAATTTGCCTCTAACCCCGAAGGGCTGAATAAGCTGATGCAGGCTGCTACGGGCAAAGGATCCCTGCAGCTGCTGTCTGAAGGGCGTAATACAGATAAGTTTAAAAAGAAGCAGGTTATTTACATGGAGGGGAATCACCCTGCCAGCCTGTTCTATGTTCAAAAGGGGAAAGTAAAAACATTTAAGCGGAATGAAGATGGTAAAGAGCTGGTTGTGGAGCTGTATAATGAAGGCGATTTCCTGGGGTACATAGCCCTGCTGGAAGGAACGGTGTATAAAGAAACAGCGGAGGCCATGGAAGAATGTGAAATAGCCGTTATTCCCCGTGAAGACTTTGAAGAGCTGCTGCATAACAATCACGAAGTAGCCGTGCAGTTCATACGGCTGCTGGCCCGCAATATTACCGGCAAAGAGCAGCAGCTACTGGGCCTGGCGTATAATTCCCTGCGCAAAAAAGTGGCTGAAGCGTTAATGCATCTGCACAAAAAATACAGCGGGCGCAAAGAAGGGCCGTTTGCCATTGATATCAGCCGTGATAACCTGGCCGCCATTGCCGGTACGGCTACCGAATCGCTGATCCGCACGCTGGGCGATTTCCGGGAGGAAAAGCTGATCGATATAAAAGATGGGGCCATCGTCATCCTCAATGAAAAAAAGCTGGGCGCCCTGTTGTATTAAGAAAAGGTTTTTTGCAGATAACCGCTAAATTCGGAGCTCAGCTTATCAAAGTTCCCCTGGATAATGATCATTTTCACCTCCAGCCTGTATTGCAGGTCCAGGATCTTTTTCAGCTGGGGACCGTTGGATTGGATCAGCTGCTGCAGCAGGTGCAGCTGCTCTCTTACTTCATGCCGTAGCAGGCTTATCTGGTCATCCATTTTCAGGAACTTGTTCTGGAAATACTCCAGCTGTTCCAGCTCATATGGCTGAAGATCAGCTTCCAGGATGCCCGCCAGCTTTGTTTTAAAGCGTATAATGCCGTCTTCCAGCACTTTTAGCTCGTTTTTCCAGTTTTCGTTATCTGCGATCAGCTCCCCAGTTTTTCCGTTTCTCATTGCTTATTGAAAGTTTTCATGGCAATTTAATACCGTGTTTTCTCCTGACCTATGATGGTGGTCAGTATGCAAAATATCCTACATCAGGATGTTCATATGACTTGGCCTTTTGCCCATAAATCGATAAATTTGCAATAATGAATACATCATTTGACCTGAAGCGGATTGAGCGGATCTCCAAAGCCTTAAGCGATCCTTACCGGATTAAGATCATGGAGGCCATTAAAAAAGAGCCCGACTGGATGCAGTGCGCCGCCGTTATGGATATGCTGGACCTGGCCCAGTCTACCGTTTCCCACCATTTGAAACAGCTGGTGGACGCTGAGCTGCTGCATATGGAAAAGGATGGCCGCTGCACCAAGTATAAGGTGAACCGGGAGGGCTTTAATGACTATGTGGATTTTTTAAGGAAGTTTGAGCGGTAAAAATTTTTTACCTCTATTAATCGAAATATTCCGTTTTGTCGATTTGTTTGCATAGCTTTGTATCAGCAAAAGCGGCAGCGTGGAAATGAAGAATTGACAGGTTTAGATAATTAGCTATAAGGGATCATAAAAAAGGGCCCGGGAAAAGCGTAACTGGCACTACCGGCCCTTTTCTTTACGTTTATTAATCGATTTATTTCGATTAATGAATAAGTTGCTGGCGCTGTTCCATTAAAGCAGATCATATGAGCAACCGTGAAATTGAAAAAATATCCAAAGCCCTGGGCGATCCGTACCGGCTGAAGATTGTGCAGGCCATCTGCAAGGAAGGGTGGATGCAGTGCGGCGCCATTACGGATATGTTAGATCTGGCACAATCGACGGTTTCACACCACACCAAACAGCTGGTGGATGCAGACCTGTTAATAGTTGAAAAAGAAGGCCGTACCATCCGGTACGGTATTAATAAGAGCCGTTTTGAAGCATACCTGCAGCTCCTGCAGCCGTATGCAGCCAAAGCGCCCGCAGATAAACCAATATCTTCTGACAATAATAAAATATCAACAAATGAAAACAACATCTAAACCAGACCTTTCACAAAGTGTGGTACTGGTAACCGGTGCGCTTACCGGTATAGGCCGTGCTACGGCCATTGCATTTGCCCAGGAAGGCGCTAACGTAGTAGTAAGCGGCCGCCGTGATGCAGAAGGGCAGGCCCTGGCCGCAGAGCTGCGTGAGCTGGGTGTAACCGCAGAATATATAAATGCCGATGTAAGAAAAGAAGCGGATGTACAGAACCTGGTTGAGCAAACCGTTGCAAAATTCGGGCGTTTAGACGTAGCCGTTAATAATGCCGGAACAGAAGGGCAGCCCGGCCCGGTAGTGGAGCAAACACCGGAAACTTACGAAGCCATTTTCCAGACCAATGTGCTGGGCGTATTACTGAGCTTAAAGCATGAGCTGAAAGTAATGGTGGCACAGGGGCATGGCAGCATCATCAACGTATCTTCCGTACTAGGCCGGCAGGGCGCCGCAGGCGCATCCGTGTACACAGCCAGCAAACATGCAGTGGAAGGTCTTAGCCGCTCTGCTGCGCTGGAAGTAGCTTCCGCCGGCGTACGTGTGAATGTAATAGCCCCCGGCCCTATTGAAACGGGTATGCTGAACCGCTTTGTAGGTCATAATGAAGAATATAAATCAGGACTGTTATCCGCTGTTCCTGCAAAGCGTGCCGGGTCGCCGGAAGAAGTAGCACAAGCCATTGTGTTCCTGGGCACCAGCAAATCGCTTTTCCTTACCGGCGAATCTATTGCCGTGGATGGAGGTATGCTGGCATAAGGATCCTCATCTTTAATCATATGGGGCAGCTGAATTTATTAAAGCAGGCGGCAGCAGTAGCCGGTTAGCATCAGGTGATGAAATAGCGGTTAGGGTGCAGGCAGGCTTTCCAGTAGTTAACAGCCAGCTCCAGCTGCGCCTTAAGGCCGTCATGGGTATTGGCTTTTTCAAAAAAGCCCTGCACGGTAAGGTCATATGCTTTAGTCACATTCTCCTGCGTGGCGTAATCGCTGAAGAATACAAAGGGGATAGATTTTTTCCGGAGGAAGTCATTGTCGTTTATATGGGCACGTAGTTCCAGGCCATTCATGCCTTCCATTTTAACATCGCAAAGGATCAGGAAAGGCTGCTGGGGAGTTGTAACCAGGTAAACCAGCGCATCCTGTCCGTCATGAAAGCAGTGAGTGTTAATGGCCGGATCAATTTCCTTTAGTATGGCTGAAATAAATTCCTGGTCTTCCAGGTCATTGTCAACGATAAGAATGGGACCACTTACGGGCATAAGTTTAAGAAGTTGTAATGAGTAATAAATTAAAAGCAGTGTTTTCTTTTGTAATTATCAACAACACCTGGTACTAATGACGCACAGGCGGCCGGATGATGGTAAACGGTCTTAGTGAAGATGGCTACGTGTAAGAGTACTGCTGCGTATAAATATAACCATTATTTTATAAAGCAATTGCCCGGTCCGCATTCATGCAGGCCGGGCAACTACTTTTACTGATTGCGTGAAATATTATTGATAAGTTACTTCCAGGGTGATGGGGGTAGCGCTCAGTGCTTTTGAAATGGGGCAATTTTCTTTGGCGCCATTGGCAATGGTTTTAAACTGCTCTTCAGATACGCCTTCAATTTTAGAAGCAGTAAGCTCCAGCTTTATATTGGTGATCTTTGGACCTGCAGCAGGATCCAGTTCTACGGTAGCTTTGGTATCCAGGGTACCGGCGGTAAAGCCAGCCTGGGTAAGCGCAGCGCTCACAGCCATTGTAAAGCATCCTGCATGAGAGGCGCCCAGCAGCTCTTCAGGATTGGTGCCTACACCATCACCAAAACGGGTATTGAAGGAGTATTGCGTTTTATTCAATACCGTGCTTTGTGTAGATATTTCTCCTTTGCCTTCTTTGAGATTGCCCGTCCAATGGGCATTTGCTGTTCTTTTCATATTATGTGATTTTATGGATGTAAAGGTGATGAAATAAAAGGTAAGAAGTTTTAACTAAAGTTAAATTTACATAATTATAATGCTAAATAGTCCATGGTCGATGGTCCATAGCCCATAGTCTGCGGAGTGGTTGGCAGTTGGCAGTCCGCAGTTGGCAGTTGATCCTACTTCACCTTATCCGATGCCGGTACCAACTTCGCTGTAAGATCCGGCTCAGGCATATCTTTATCCAATGGGAACATGGGCCGTTGAATACGTTTATAGCCCAGGCGTTCCAGGTCCTGGTCCACACCGCCGGGTGTTAAGGAAAGCAGCCAGTCAGCCCGCATATTATACAGGTCCGGTTCCAGGTACCCGATCTTTACCACCACAATAGCCGCTTTGCGGGGCTGCAGGTCCAGGTCGGTGAAGTCTTTTTCCTTATGATAGGGTTTTCTTTTTTGGGTAACGATCACGCTTACACTGCCCACCTTTACCACTACTTCTACTTCCGCATCCTTATCGCCTTTTTTAATAGCGGTAACCGTACCTGCCAAATGTACCGGCGGGGCATAACGTGCATCTACCTTTGCGCCGGCATAACCATCCACATGGCCGCCAACACCGGCTGCCAGGGCTTGCTGCACCAGCTCAGGGCCGGGTATGGATGCATAAATTAATGCAGGGCCGTTCTCATTTTTAAATTCAGGCCGTGCTAAGATCTGGGTGATGGTCCAGGTAACATCACCTGCGCCGCCGGCTGTAGGGTTATCGCCGGAATCGCTTATCATAAACGGATGTTTATCGCTGGCCAGCGCTTTATCCAAACATTCTTTGAGATCGCCGGTGGGCGCTACAAAAGCAAAATCCTTACGGGCATTCCAAAAGCCTTTTGCCAGCTGCTCCGCAGTGCTGGTCACTGCTGCTTTATCATCGCCGGTTACCATTACTACGCCATGGTTGCGCGGTTCATCGGCCCAGGCATAACCGATCCAGATAGCGGCATCAATAATACCCGGTTGTCTGGAAGCCGGTGCCACAGCCTTATACACGGTTTTACCGGGCTCTATGCGGGTGCTTGTTTTTTCACCAGGCAGCAGTATAGGAATGGGGATCCAGGCTTTATATGCCGGTTTACCTTTGCCGCTTTCCAGCCTTTCCAGCAGGTTGCTTACAGCGCGCCGTTTGGTTTCCATGGCATCTTCATGCGGCGCCATACGGTAACAGGTAATAAGGTCTGTATTTTCTGCCAGCCGCCAGGATACGTTGCCATGCAGGTCCATGGAGGTGGAGATAAGCGTTTGCTTGCCTATCACTGCGCGGATGCGGGTAATAAGATCTCCTTCCGGATCATCCAGCCCTACCACGCTCATGGCGCCATGTATATCAAAGAACAATCCATCATAGGGCATGTTCTTTTTCAGCGCTTCCAGTGTTTGTGTTACTAACGATTCATATGCTTCGCGGGTAACTGCGCCGCCGGGTAAGGAGCGGCCCATTACTGCAGGCAGCCACAGGGCCTGTTTCCGTAAGGAGGAATCAGGTGCAAAGAATGGGTAAGAGGTAAAGATCTGCTCACCATATTTTGCATGGAATGCGGCTTCATTGGTTAATGCCGGTGAAAAGGTGCTGGATTCTATAGCCAGCCCGGTAATGGCAATACGGGGTAACGGTTTGGCTATAGCCGTTACTGTTATACCGCAGAGGGAAAGTACCAGTAAATATAGTTGCTTCATGGTGGGAACGCTTTGTTCTAAAGTACTCAGAAAAGGGCTAATCTCATAACCCTTATAAAAACTTAGGTGATCCCAGGTCAACAGCGCCGGTATCCGGCCAGGGGCCTTCTGCTATGCTAAGCTCAGCGTGCGGCCAGCTTATCCACTCACTCTTTATATGTGTTGAAATAACCAGGTTATCCAATACTACTTTAATATCATCCAAACGCCATACATCTTCATTGGGATCATTTGCGGTACCTTTTGTGGCATCTACTGCTGCTTGTCCAACCCGCGATATAACCAGCGTGGAACAGGGCGGGCTCCAGCATCCCAAACCGGAAAATACCGCATGCAAACGGCCTGCAATTTCGATACCTCCTACAGAATCCATGGAAACAGCGCAGGTAACCGGCTTCCCGAAAAAGGCAGGCGAATTTTCAAACACACTTACTATTTCAATAAACTTTTGCAGTGGAGAGCTCCAGTTATTCCAGTAAACGCCGGTTATTACAAGAAAGCCGTCATGCGCGGCTAACAGGTTATACACAGCCTTTATATCCGGCATAGGATCTGTTAAGGTGAGTATGGTTGTAATAACACTTTTTTTGCTATCAAGATAGGCCAGCGCTTTGGCTGCAATGCGTCCTGAATTTCCCTGTTTACCTCTTACAGATCCATTTATGATCAGGATCTTCTTGTTGTCTGCCATATAATTTTTTAATTGTTTTATGATGGGATAGCATAGCTGGCCACTAGCCTTTTTTAACGTTACCGCCTGCACGTTGTTTATATGCACCAGGTGTTAAACCCGTGAACCGTTTAAAGACTGTAGCAAAGTACTGTGCATTCTGAAAGCCGGTTTCATAGGCAATACCGGCAATAGACAGCTTTCCTTTCAGCAGGGCTTCCTGCGCTTTTTGAATTTTATACTTTAATACATAATCCAGCGGGGTAGTGCCGGTAGCTTCTTTAAACCAGGTTTTAAAGCGGGAGAGGGATAAACCCGCCTGTGCTGCCAGCTCCGGTAAGACGGCCGGTTCATCCAGATGGCCGCGGATGTAGGCGTCTATCTTATCCATCCGTTCCTCTATCCTGCGTACCGTAGCAGATTGTGAGCAGCTGATCACAGACAGTAAGAAATCTGCCAACAAATGTTGTACATGTATCTGATCCAGCAGGGAGCTGTTTTGTGCATAATGCTGAAACACCTGTTCCAGCGTGGTTTTTAGCTTGCTGTTCCCTTTAAAGTGCCGGGGCAGCTGCAGCAGCTGCCGCTTCCATTCAGCAGCCAGCTTACCGTCGAAATGCAGGAAACGCCGTGCGTTGCGGGTAGTATCCATGTTAATAATGATCCAGTACATTTCTCCCTTTTCTTCCGGGAATTCGCCGGTGCCATGTAATTCACCGGGATAGGTAACAAACAGCTCACCGCCTTTTATTTTATACAGGGTCTTGTTCACTTTATACACCTGTTCCCCCTTACTGCAAAAACAGATCTCCAGCATATGCTGGTGTGAGTGGGCATCCAGCGAGGTGCGGGTTTGTTTGTAATGATATTTCCCCAGCACGGCAATGTCCTTCCAGCCCCATTGGCGGAAGTCAATGATATGGCGCTCTGCGGTGGAATGGATATCTAAGGCCGTACGTTTTGCCATGTATAAAATAGTATTGGAGTACTATGTTGAAATAGTTCTTAAATATACAATAGTACATTTGAACAGGGACAAAAAAAATATATTATGGGGGTTATTACTGCAGCCCAGATCGAAGCCTTTAACCACGATGGTTACCTGGTAATGAACGATCTGCTGACACCGGACGAGATCAATTATTATCGCGATATATACCAGCAATTCCTGGATGATAAGATCAATACAGGTAAGTTCCGTTCAGACCTGGGCGGCTTTTCCGATGGCACCCGGTCGTCCGCTACCCGTGAGCGTATCACCCAGATCATGTTACCGGGCAGGTTATTGCCCTCATTGCTGAATGAGGTATTGCATGTAAGAACGCTGGCTATTGCCAGAGAGCTGTTAGGTGACGATATGGATATGGATTTTGATATGCTGATAGATAAAGCGCCTTTTACCAATACGCCTACACCCTGGCACCAGGACTGCGCTTATTGGATCAGCATGCCGGACACACGTGCCGCCAGCTGCTGGGTAGCGCTGGATGATGCGGTGAAAGATAATGGTTGTATGTGGTACGTACCGGGCTCACACAGGCAGCCTGTTCGCGCACACCGGCCGGCCGGCAGTGGCGGTGGCGCATTGATGTGTGATGCAGAAGAAAAGGAAGGTGTAGCCGTAGAAATAAAAGCAGGTTCCTGCGTATGGCACCAGGGCGCAACGCTGCATTATAGCCGCGGTAACAGTACGGGTAACCGTCGCCGTGCCTTCATTAACAACTTCAGGCCGGCAGCCATGATACAATTTGAGCGGGAGCGTGGCTTTGACCACACAGGTGAGCGGGAGGTGCGTAATACCAGCGCTAAAGACTAACGTTAACAAGCGGGCGGCTGATTATTTTTCTATATTTGTTACATACGCTTGAAACTTTATGAAGAAAAATAATGCCAAAGCTGCTGCCGGCGTAAAGGAAATAGCAAGGCTTGCACAGGTATCCATCGCTACGGTTGACAGGGTGATCCACAACAGGGAAGGAGTGTCGGAGAAAACCAAAACGAAGATACAGGCTATCATAGATAAGCTGGGATACCAGCCCAATGTGCTGGCGCAACGCCTGGCCCTGGCCACCCGCGGCACTATTAACCTGGCAGTATTGCTGCCGGTTATATCCCCGGAAACAGAGTTCTGGCAGGCGCCCAGGGATGGTATCACTAAAGCGGAAAGCGAGATCAAACAATACGGGGTGAACATTCACTACTTTTATTTTGATCAGAATGATGAAAGCACGTTTGAAAAACAAGTGAAGAAGATCATTCGTTTTAAACCGCAGGGCATTTTATTTACGCCTACTTTTCCGGATCCGGCGGTGCAGCTGACAGAGCATAGCAAAAAGGCCGGTATCCCGTATGTGCTCATTAATACTGATATTCCGGGCTATGATGCCATGTGTTATATAGGACCTGAAAGTTTTCACAGCGGTTACCTGGCTGCCCAATTGGTGCACTATTGCACGGCCAGGGATAAGAAAATAGTGATCGCTAAAATAGCCCGGGAAATAAGCACCAACTACGCTATCCTGCGTAAGGAAGAAGGGTTCAGGGCTTATTTTAAAGACCGTAAGCTGGAAAATCCGCTGCTAACGCTGGATTCCAAGGATACAGAGTATGCCGGGGTATCCCGTAAGCTGGCAAAGCTGATCAAACAGGAGCAAAATATTGGAGCCATCTTTGTCACTAACTCGCGTGTATCGCTGGTGGCCCGTTACCTCGAAGCGGCCGGCCGTACGGATATTATTTTGTTAGGCTATGATTTTACAACCGATAATGTACAACACCTTAAAGCAGACAATATAGATTTCCTGATCTGCGAAAAGCCGCAGGAGCAGGGATACCGGGGTATTATGACGCTTTTTCAGCACCTGGTATATTCCAATGTTATAGAGAAAAACTACCTGATGCCTATTGATATTATTACCAGGGAGAACTACCTTTTTTACCGCAACTAACGGTAAGGGATATATAAAGGCATCAGGTGTGAACAGCAAATGCTTATGACCCGTGTTCTTATATATCTTTTACTGGCAGGGTTGCCGGGAATAGCTGTTCCGGCCAGTTCGCAGGAACTATCACCCAAAAAAGAATATGCCGCCATGCTGGTAATCTTAACCAATGCGTTACTGGAACGGCAGGCAGCAGACAGCGCCGGGAATAATACCGGCGGTATCTGGTGTGCGCATTGCAAGGTATGGCATACCCGCGCGGCAGAAGCAGTGTATCCGTTTGCCATTACTGCTGATATTACCGGTGATGCCCGTTACGCGCAGGCTGCAAAACGTGCGGCTGACTGGCTTTTCCGCCAGCAGCAGGCAGATGGCAGCTGGAAAGAAACCCCGGAAGAATGGACAGGCACTACTACCGACCAGCTGCTAATGTTATTGTTAGCCTACGAAAAATTATCCCCGCAATTAACAACCGCACAGCAAATACAATGGCGCAGCAGCATGGAAAAAGCCGCCGCTTATCTTAACAGGGTAATGACGCCGGAATTTGCCAGCATTAATTATGTAGCTACTACTACCGCTACTTTAGCCAAAGCAGGATTAGTGTTACACCAGCATGCCTATACGCAAAAGGCGCGGCAGCTGGCCCGCAGAACGGTTGCCAAAATGGATGAAGACGGGTTCCTGAACGGTGAAGGAGGCCGCAGCCATGGCAATAAAATGGGAGTGGACCTGGGTTATGATATGGAAATGTCGTTATGGGGGCTGGGCCTGTACGCACGCCTGACGGCCGATACGCTGGTAGATGGTTATGTGAAAAGAGCATTGAAAAATCATTTATATTTTATTTATCCCGATGGCTCGCTGGATGCTTCCTGGGGCATCCGCTCCAATAAATGGACTGGGTATGGCAGTGCCACTTCTGATGGCTGCCAGGTTTTATTCAGCCTATATGCTGATGAGGATCCACGTTATGCTAACGCCTCTCTGAGAAATTTGCAATTCCTTCGCAGCAATATAACCGCTGGCCTGATAGGTTATGGCCCGCAGCATGCGGAGCTGTTTAATACGCCGCCCTGTATTTATCCCACCTTTGCCAAAGCCAAGAACCTGGCGCTGGCCTACACGCTGGAAACCAGGGACACACGGCCATTAGCAGCTATTCCGGCTGATAGCAGCAGCTGGATAAAACACTTTACCACGCTGGATGTTATTGAAATACGCACGCAGCAATTCATGGCTACCATTACTGCTTACCGTTATAAAGACCCGGCCGGCGCCAAAGGTAAATACATGTACCGTCCTGATGGTGGTGCTATCAGCCACCTGTGGGCCGCAGGGCATGGCTTTATAACCGCATCCAGCCCTACGGTATATAGCCGGCCGGAGCCTATGAGCTTTCCGGAAGCTCCCGGTGTGCTGCCGCTTACGCCCAGGATAGAATATACGGATAGCGCAGGTTATTTCACCAACCTTTATGAGTTTGACAGCCGTTTATCATTTCATGAAATAGCAAAGGAACAGTATGCCGTAAATGTCAGCGGTGAGCTGAAAGATAAGAATGGGCTTACCGGCGGGGTAGGGTACCAGCTGAACTACCTGTTCACCGACAGTGCGCTGCAAAAAACAATTACCGTTACCTGGCATGATGCCTGGCCGGTAGTGCATGTGATTGAGCCCATTATACAATATGCAGGTATGAGGTTTGAGCAAAAAGATGATCATACCATACTAATCCACGCCGGTAAAAAACAATGGGCGCTCAGGATCTTATCCGGTAAGGCGCGATGGATTACAGGGCGGGAGGCAGCCCGTTACTGGACGCCTTACCCCGCGCTGAAAGCCTGGCCGCTGGAGCTGGAAATACAGCCGGAAGGGGAGGCCATTTCCGGCAGTGTAACCTATTGCCTGCAGGTGTTAAATACACCAGCGGACAAATAAAATGATTAAAAACGGGTACGTACCCGAAAAAGACTTAATTTAGGACCAGATCTTATTTTATCTGTAAAAGTGAAAAACGTAATGCAATTGTTTCCCGTAACCAAAAAAATATTCCACGTCCTGTTCCTGTGCTGCCTGTTCACAGGCGTTACCGGTAGCGTAAAAGCGCAGTGGTATGATGTAACCCGCTATGGTGCAGTAGGGGATAGTACAACAGATAATACAAAAGCCATACAAAAAGCAATAGATGCCTGTGCTGCCACGGGCGGAAAAGTATATTTTCCTGCAGGCAGATTTTTAACCGCTACGCTTTACCTGAAAAGTAATGTTACCCTGCACGTGGCCGCCGGCGCCACTATTCTGGGCCATACGGATACAAAACAATATCCCTACCAGGATGCCGGCATCCGTTTTTATGGAGATGAGTGGGCCAGGCAAAGCCTTATCTTTTGTAAAGACCAGGAGAACGTAGGCGTTGAAGGCAGCGGCACTATTGACGGGCAGGGCGGCGCATTTGTAATTACCACCAATAAGAAACCGGACCGTTACCGCGACCGGCCTTATTTGCTCTGGTTCATCAACTGTAAAAATGTAAAGGTGCGGGATATATCGCTGCGTAACTCCGCCTTCTGGATGCAGCATTACCTGGGTTGTGAATTTGTGTGGATAGAAGGTGTGTGCATCTGGAACCACTCTAATAAGAACAATGATATGATGGATATTGATGGTTGCCGGAATGTACATATTTCCGGTGTAACCGGCGATTCGGATGATGATGGTATTACCATTAAAAGCACCTCTTCCCATATCTCAGAAAATATTACCATCAGCAATTGTGTCATCAGCAGCCATTGTAATGCATTAAAGTTTGGAACAGAATCAACCGGTGGTTTCAGGAACATTGCAGTAAGCAATTGTGTGATCAAACCCTCTGCGCAGCTAAGCACCATTTACGGTAAACCGGCTGGCAACAGCGGCATTTCGCTGGAAATGGTGGATGGCGGTATCATGGAAAATATTACCATCAGCAACATAGTGATAGAAGGGCCGCAGGTGCCGCTGTTTGTACGTTTGGGCAACAGGGCCAGGCCGCATATAAAAGATGCGCCGGTACCTGCGCCGGGCCGTGCGCGTAACATTCACCTGTCTAACATTACTGCTACAGGCGCAGATGAAACAGGCTGCTCTATCAGCGGTATTGCAAAAGCGCCGCTGGAAAATATTTCACTGGAACACATCTACATCGAAACCAAAGGCGATGGGGCAAAGGTGAACCTGTATGAGCCGGTAGTAGAAAAAGAAACAGAATACCCGGAGGCTACTATGTTTGGCAACCTGCCATCATACGGATTCTTTATCCGGTATGCAAAAGATGTGCGCTTGTCTGACATTACACTGCGTAATGCAGGAAAAGAAACACGTCCGGGTGTAGTGGTAGCACAAACGCAGCAGTTCACCCTGAACGGGCTGGATGTGCAAACCGGCAGCAGCACACCCGCTGCCGTGTACATTAATAACAGTAAGGAGGGTATCATAAGCAACAGCCGCAATGCTTACCCGGTGCAGCGTGTATGGATCAAGGATCAACAATCCATCAACATTAAAGCAGATGAAGCAGCAAAGTAAAATAACTGGCCTGTTAAGCATGGCTTTATTGCTGCTGCATACCGCGGTAGCGCAGCATGCACCTGCATTGGCATTGGCCTGCAAGGTGGCTGACCGGCTTATAAATGATACCCGTTTTGAATGGAGCTGGGAACCGCAAAAAGAAGTGCTGGGCATGCAGGTAATTGATCCCAGGTCTTTGAATGCAGCACAGGGCGCTTATGCGCTTCGTTTTGCCGATGCAATGGCAGATACCCTGGTTCGCTTTGGCATTACCAGCGCAGGCCCGGTACAGGTATGGATCAACCAGCAGCGGGTGTATGAACAGGATGCTGCCAATGTGGTAAACCCTAAAGAGATTGCCTACAACCGTTTTACCTTCAATAAATATTTTACCGCCCCGCTGCATAAAGGGAAAAATGAAATACTGATCCATACCCGTTCGCGGGCGGTTATTTTTTTACGCGCAATAACAGCTGCAGGCGATGAGGAAACAGCGGTAAAGTTCAGCGCGCAGCCCTGGTTATACACCAGGCAGGCAGTGCAGGCTACACAACCCGTATTTAATCCGCAGGGAGCCTATGCCTATTGGCAAACAGCGCCGCAACGCTGGCTGCCGGAGCTGTTGATCGACAGTACTGCGGCCTACCAGCGGGAATCCTATGCTAACTGGCATTACTCCCACGGCACTGCTGTATGGACCTTATTAGCTTTGCAACAGGCAACAAACAACAGCCGTTATAGCAACTTTGTAAAAAGATATACCCGGTTCCTGTTCGATAACTATTCTAATCTTCAGTTTCAATACGATTCCCTTTATGCCTGGCGGGGCAGCTACCACCGTGTATTCCGGCGCACCATGCTGGATGATGCCGGGGCGGCTGCCCTGCCTTTTGCAGCCCTGTACCAAAAGGAAAAAGATGCTGTGGCTTATAGCACTTTACTGGGGCCCTTGCTGCAGTATATAACGGATAAGCAGGTACGCTTACCGGATAGCACTTTTTGCCGCCCTGAGCCGCTTGAATTTACGGTATGGGCCGACGACCTGTTTATGAGCGTACCCTTCCTGGTGATCATGAGCCAGGCCACCGGTAAGCAGCAGTACCTGGAAGACGCCGTAAAACAGGTGCTGCAGTTCCGGAAATATTTGTACAATCCGCAAACCGGCTTATACAAACACGGCTGGTTCAGTACTACCCGCCGGCAGTCAGTAGCCTACTGGGGCCGCGCCAACGGCTGGATAGCATGGGCCACGGTAGTGCTGCTGGAAGCATTGCCGGATACACATCCCGCCTATACGAAAATATTAAGATCCTTTCAGCAGCATATGGCCAGCTTGTTACGCTACCAGGCAGCAAGCGGCAGGTGGCATCAGCTCATAAACTGTACGGCCAGTTATGAGGAAACTTCCTGTACTGCCATTTTTGCCTATGCTATGGCTAAAGGCCTGCAGCATGGCTGGCTGGCTCCGGGTTTTAAACAGCATGCCTTACAGGCCTGGGAAGGAGTAGCGGCTAACATAGACAGCACTGGTGTGGTGCATGGTATTTGCCAGGGCACGGAAATAGGTGCAGATGAAAAATTCTATATAAACCGGAAAACGGTTAATAACGATCCCCGTGGCCTGGGCGCGGTGATCATGGCAGGAATAGCAATCGCGGAACTTAAACCATAATATTCATTGCGGCAAACATTTTTATACCTGTTTGGGATCATGTTCCTTTGCGCCTGCGGTAAACAGCCGCAGAACTACCTG
Organism: Chitinophaga rupis; assembly: GCF_900109685.1. Lineage (GTDB taxonomy): Bacteria > Bacteroidota > Bacteroidia > Chitinophagales > Chitinophagaceae > Chitinophaga > Chitinophaga rupis. The sequence goes on from NZ_FOBB01000002.1 coordinate 84,171, forward strand.
TTTGATATGGGCAGTGAACAGCAGGCCGCAACGCCGGGTTATACCCGCATTACACCTCCCATGCAGTACAATGCGCAAAAAGGTTTTGGATGGCTGCAGGCGCCGGCAGGCACATTTGATACTGCCAATGAAAAATTATACAGCCCCATTTTCCGCAGCGGCGTATGGGCAAAAGACAGCCTGGTGTTCCGGGCAGATGTGCCGGCCGGTGATTACTTTATGATCCTGAGCCTGGGCTGCAAAGATTCTGTGGACCTGAAAATGACGGTGGCCGTAGATCACAGGCCCCTGCCGGATACCATTAACACGCCCCTGTACCGCTTGCCTTATCATACCTTACGCAGGAAAATAACGCTGAAAGAAGCCAATACGGTCATAAGCATCAGGGGGCAGGGCACCCCGGTAGGTTTATATGCGCTGGAATTAAGGCCGTGTACCCGTAACCGTGACATACAGTTTGATACCCCTTTGGATGAAGATACAGCTGCAGTAGAACAGTTCCTGCAACAGCCGGACAGTAACAATATAGCCTTTGCCAACCAGGCAGATATATGCCGCAAATACTTGCTGGCCTGTAAATATTTTGAAGGTGGCGGCTGGTCATGGGCGGTACAGGAAACCGGGCTAAGTTTAATATACCGTATGAATGCCGCAGCCGATCTGCTGGAGCAGGTAACCGCTGATGCAGACGATCCCTTGTATAACCGCGCCCAGTACCTGCTGGCGCGCACTTACTACTGGCTGGACCAGGAAGATGATAACACATGGCAGCAGGCAAGGGCCCGGGAGCTTTTTAAAAAATTACAGCAAACTTACCCGGATAATAATCTGCTTAAAATGTATACCGGACAAAAGGTAATGGATACCTGTAATATACCGGGAGCCCCGCAAAACGCGCCCTTGTGGGCCGTGTACCAGCGGGAAGTAATGTACCGTTTATTAAAGATCATTCACTGGTGGGTAGGCGTAAAACAAACAGCTAATGGAGAGATGGGCGGCAAGTACGGGGATGATGTGGAAATGCTGCGCTGGTGGCTTCCGCCGGTGCTGGGTGCAGATGACAGCCTGGCCCTCGTGGGCTATACCCGCCTGGCAGATGGGGTTTGGAACAGCGGCGTGCTGGAACGCGGTTTTGCAAAAAGAATAGATGATGTGGAACATGCAGCAGAGCTTTTCAGGGATACGCATCCCGGTATGTTCCTGATCAGATACGGCGATCCGGAATACGTGGAAAGATGTTTGACGAGCATGCAGAATTTCAGGGATGTGTGGACCGGCATTACTTCCATGGGGCACCGGCATTTCCGTTCTTACTATTTATCTGCCACAGCAGTATCAGCATATTATCCGTATGATGTGGATGTAGCTATGAATGCAAGAGCGCTGCTGCCCGGTTTATGGGCCGCCTGGTATAACAACAATCCCACGTTAATAAAATTATTGAGTGAATGGGGACAGGCATGGATAACCGATGCCAACAGGGCCACCAATGGCAAGCCGGCGGGAGTGATCCCGTCGGCCGTGGCCTTTGAAGGTGATAAAATAGGCGGCCATTCCGCACAGTGGTATAACCCGCAGCTTACCTACACGTATTACAACTGGGATCACCTGGGGCATGTGAATGAGCTGCAATATTTGCTGGCAGGGCTATACGCGCTTACGCAAAAGCAAATTTTTTTGCAGACCATTAACACCAATGCAAGGTTAATGACGCAGCCCCTGCAGGAAAAAGATACTGCAACCGGATCGCTGTATTGGGTACGGCAACAGCTGCTTAGCGGCGGTATAGATCATACAGCCGGCAGCAACCCAATGGGCAAGCTGTTTGCCATGGCGCGGCAGCTCAGTAACAGCAGCCGTTATGATACATTGGTGGATCAATATGGCGCGCATTATAACCGGTATACACTGCATCATGATAAAAAAGTAATTGAACAGGGACTGGAAGAAATGCTGAACAGCTTACGCTACAATTTTCCTTTGCTGACCAGCGAAGTAAAATTTACAGATCGCGTATACATTCCCAATAACAGCTTATTATCCGGTATGTACCTGGGCCATTTTGGCGCAGGGTATGAATATCCCAGCCTGCTGGCTTCCTGGAAAAATACCGGTAAGGATGTAGCCATCCTTGTGAATGGCGGCGATCAGCACTTTTTACAGGCAACCCTATACAATTTTGGGCAGGAGAGAAGGGTGCAATTACGCAGCTGGCAGCTGCAGCCCGGCCGGTACAGCGTAAGCACCGGTCTTGATAAGAATGAGGATGATAACATGGATGAAGCACTTACTACAGATACCATCACCATTACGGAACGGGTAAAAGACATTTCACTTACCCTGCCCGGCCAACAGCTGCTGATAGTAACTGTAAAACAGCTGCAGGCTTACCCCGGTAGCCCTGCGCCTAAAGCGGATCCCGGGCTTACCGCTAAGGATATTGTGATAAGACCAGGCGCCGGAAATAACATGTATGTGGTACAGATCACTATCCATAATATTGGAAATGCGGCAGCCCTGAACAGCCGGGTAAAATTTTATGTGGATGATGTGGTGGAAGATAGCACAGTGATCACTTCACTGGAAACGCCTGATGATCTGCAGTCAAGCACGCAGCAATTATTGTTTCACTGGAAAGCGGCTCCCGGAAAGCATTTGGTAAGAATTAAAATTGACGGAGAACAACCGGAAATCACAGTGTTGAATAACGAAGCTGCTTTATATTTCACGGCAGATCATAACACGAAAGAATAATATTTTTATGTTTTTTGTATTTTCCGGGTACGTTACCGAAAAATTGTTTTATATTAGAGTTATCGAGTTTATAGAGGAAGTTTTTCTTTTTTTTGATCCGGAGTATTACAATAAATTGGGGGGACATTTTTTAAATTACCGGAAGCGAGCCAACGTCTAAATCAGCGAAGTAAAATTTAGGACATTAAGTAATGACTGTTTATAGAAAGATATTTCTATTACTGGCCATGCTATTGCATGGAATGTACGCCACGAGTGCAGTAGTGCCGGTGCTGCCTTACCCGCAGCAGGTAAGCATAGGGCCGGAGAAAGTAGATTTTCCCGCACAGCTGCGTTTACACGGTATAGGAACGGATGCGCTGATGAACGCCCGCCTGGACGCACACTGGAAATTATTTGCAGCTACCGCAAAAGCAGGCGCCGGTCAGCCAACTACAGTTAACCTGGTATTGTTAGGTAAAGATAAAGGTGCAGATGCTTTGGTACGCCAGTATGCAGCAGCTGGCATCACGACTATTGGGCAGGAGGGATACATACTGGTAATGAATGAGCAGTACCGTTTCATTGCCGCCAATACGGAAACCGGTTTATTCTACGGGTTACAAACACTGAAACAGCTTACACGCGCTGGCTGGCAAACCGCGTTAACGATTGTTGACTGGCCGGCTTACAGCCGCCGCGTGATCTTTGATGATATCAGCCGCGGACCCATTTCCACCGTAGCCTATATAAAAGAGCAGATAGCGCGGATGGCGGAGCTGAAGATCAACTACCTTTCCTTTTACATAGAGCATGTGGTGCAGCCGCTTTCCCACCCGGATTTTGCGCCGGAGAACGGGAAGCTGACCATTGCACAGATCAAAGAGCTATCGGCTTATGCAGCCACCTATCATATGCAGCTGATCGGCAGCTTTCAGTCGTTCGGGCATTTTGAAAAAATACTTTCACTGCCGCAGTACCGCTCCATGGGCGAAACATCCAGCTTAATATCACCACTGAGCCCTAAGGCGCGGCAGTTCCTTTCAGACGTGATCGGCGAGCTATGCGATGCTTTTAGCGCCCCCTGGTTTAATGTAAACTGTGATGAAACATTCGGACTGGGAAAAGGATATTCAAAAGCGTATGTAGATAGCGTGGGCGTAGCAAAATACTATGCAGATCACCTGCAGTTCCTATACGATGTGGTAAAAAAGCATGGTAAGAAAATTATGATGTGGGGCGATATTGCTCTGCAGCATGAGGAAGTGCTGGACCTGCTGCCTAAAGATGTGATCTACCTGAGCTGGGAGTATGGCGATCAGCAGAATTATGATGCCTGGACACAACCCTTTGCCAAACGCAAGCTGGAGTTTATGGTATGTTCTGGCATCCTCAACTCTTACCGCATGTTCCCGGATATGGTAATGGCCAAAGCCAACATTGACGGCTTTTACCGGCAGGGTAAGCGGGATGGTGCTACCGGCGCTTTCGCCACCATCTGGGATGATGGCGGTACTTACCTGTTCTCTGCCGACTGGTATGGCGTATATGTATCCGCGGAAAAAAGCTGGAACCTGGATACTGCAAACACTGCGTCGTTTGACCAGCGTTATGAAACCTGCGCTTATGAAAGCAGCAACGGCAATTATGTGAAAGCATTGTTCACGCTGATGCAGCTGCGGGCATTACCGCTTACCTATAACCTGAACGACCAGCTATGGCAGCAGAAGATATTACCGGACAGCGGTAAAAAACTGATCCTGAACAATGCATCTGCCACGGAAGCTTTGCAGATCGTTAACCAGGCCGAGGGATATATTACTGCGGCTAATCCGCATAGTCATGCAGCAGACATCAGCGCCTTACAATTTGCCATCCGGCAATACAAGCTAATGATCACCACCCGCCTGATCATAGCGGATGTTGTTAAAAAATATAGTGCGTCAACCCATATGCTCCGTGAACAGGCTGTAACAGTTGTTACAGCCTGCGCGGATACTTTGCATGCGCTGAATGAGCGTTACAAAGCAGCCGCTCAATGGTTTCAGCAGGCCTGGCTGCAGGAGAACCAGCCTTACTGGTTGAACGTAGTAATGCAGCCGTATGAGAAAAAGAGTAATGCCCTGGCTGCGCTGGAACAGCAGCTGCGGCAGGCCGTAGTGCAGGGCAAGCTGCCACCCGTTAACAGAACGCGCTTAAATATTATGGTTACAGACCGTACTTATTTTAAGAACTGGATGTTATGCGGTCCTCTACCGGTTAAGGAATATGGAGTGATACCCGGTTTTTTATATGCACCGTCAAAGGAAGAGGATGTACCGCCCTCACCGGGAGATTTTATTCATTACCAGGATAAGATCTACCGCTGGCAAAAATTTCCTTCCATGGATGGAGGGATTGTAGACCTGGATGAGAATTATCACTATAAAGGCGGCGCTGCTATCACCTATGCCTATTGCCAGATCAAAACAGACAGCGCCGCCACTGTGAAAGCGTTTCTGGATGCCGCTAATAATGCAGTGCTGTACTGCAATGGCATAGCCTGTAAAAGCACGGGCAGCGGTACAGCGCGCGAGGTGCAGCTGCCCTTAAAGAAAGGGGTGAACCATCTGCTCATTAAATTAGTTAATAACAGGCAGGCGCCCTGGAATTTTACCTTCCGCCTGCAGGATAACATCGCGGTCACCAATCATAAACATAAATACCAACTGAATGCTAAAAGCACCAAATATGAAGTGGATTAATAAAACGGTATTTACGGCCTGCATGGCTGGCGCTTTGCTGGGCGCCCAGCAGGTGAATGGGCAGCTGAAGAAAGAAGAGGTCATTACCGCTATTAATGAAACCGCGGGTTATGTATCCGGTGTGCTGCTGGATGAAGAAGGAAAGTCGCGCTGTGATTATAACCTTACAGAAGGTAAGTGGTATCCCTACGAAGTGCCCTGGCATACGGGGCAGGCAGTGAACGCGCTGCTGGCAGCGTATAAGGTTACGCATAATGAGGCTTACCTGGATGCCGCCAAAAAGGGCGGTAACTACTGGATCGGCATGGAAATAAAAGACAATCCCAAACTGAATGGCATGGTAAGGGCCATTCATGGCGATGTGCTGGGACCGGATTTTGTGGTGTTTGCCACTGTATCAGATGGTACACCTGGCATCTATGAGCTGTCTAAAGTAACCAAAGATCCGAAGTATGCGCAGGTGGCCACCAACGCTGCTGCCTGGATGATGAAGAACATGTATGATAAGGATAAAGGTATCTGTTACGATAACCTGAACATAATAACAGGGGAGGTGCTGAAAGAATACAGTCCTTTCTGGAAACAGAAGGCTATGAAAGACCAGGAGCTGTATGATGTATCGCGTCCTAACACAGAAGGCTCCCTGTTTAAAGATGCCTATGAATTTTCAAAGGATACGGCTTTCCGCAATGCATTCATTGTGCTGTGTAACAGCCTGCTGAAGCTGCAGGGGCCGGATGGAGTATGGATGCGGTTTATGCCCAATTCAGAAGAGGAGCATTCTTTTCATCCCCGTTTTTCACTCTGGTATGCGGAATCATTGATAGAAGCGTATAAGCTTACCGGTGATAAAAAATACCTGGAAGGAGCTGCGCACACTGCCCGCACGTTTGCAAAAGCGCAGAAAAAAGACGGTACCATTTACTACGATAACTATACCAATGGCCGCGCTTCCGACAAAGGCTCTGCTACCGGTTCTGCAGCGGCGCTGGCAGGTATTGTATGGATAGCGCTGTCGGAAAATGGCTACAAGGAATTTGATAAGCATATAGAAAAATCAGCAACATGGTTAATGAAGAACCGCTATGCACTAGACCATCCGGATCCTAATCTGCGGGGCGCGGTGCTGGAAACCCGCACCCGTTCCAAAGATGGAAAAATATGGCTCACCAACCGGGATATCGGGACCTCTTTTGCAGTAAGGTTCTTTGCAGATTACCTCGCATTTAAGTACAAATAAGTATGTCGTTCATTTTATCAATCCAAAACTATCAGCAAATGAAAAAAGGTATTCACAAGCCGCTATTGCCTGTATTTTTACTGGCATTGCTGATGTGCTGCGTATTCCACGCTTCCGCGCAACAAACGATCGGCAATATTAAAGGCCAGATCACCGACACAGATGGAAACGCCCTGCCCGGCGCTTCTGTACAGGTAAAGGGTACTACCCAGGGTGTATCTACCAACACGGCCGGCAATTTTGAGCTGCAGGGCATAAAGGCAGGCAGCCATACCCTGGTTATTAACTACATGGGCTATACGGCGCTGGAAGTGCCCGTAGAGGTAACCGGCGGTAAAACCGTGGTGAAAGATTTTAAAATGTCGTCCAAAGCCACCAACCTTTCAACGGTAACGGTGTCCAGCGTAATGGAAGGACAGCAAAAAGCGCTGAACCAGCAAAGGAATGCCGATAACATCAAACAGGTGGTATCTGCAGATGTAATGGGCCGCTTCCCTGACCTGAACGTAGCAGAATCCATGCAGCGCCTGCCAGGTGTTACCATTGGCCGTAACAGCAGCGGGGAAGGTTCTACCGTGCAGCTCAGAGGCACTCCCGGCAACTTTACCAACATTAATGTAAATGGCGAACAGATCATGGGCACCGGCGAAAATGGCGAACGTAACGCCACCCTCGACCTTATACCTACCAACGTATTATCTTCCATGGAAGTAGTAAAATCCCTCACGCCCGATCTGGACGGCGATGCTATTGCCGGTGCTATTAACATGAAATCTCCTACCGCCACCTCACTCAAAACCAAGCTATCAGTAGATGCCGGTTTGGGTTATAACGGCTTGCGCAAAAAGTCGAACGGTATTGGTAACCTGGCTGTAGGTAAACGTTTTTTCCAGGATGAAGCCAATCCCAACGGGCGTTTAGGCATCATGCTAACAGGCAGCTATTACCGCACCACCAATGGTTATGATGAGGTGAATGCGCAGGTATGGCAGAAAAAAGATTTTGAGGACGGTAAAGGTGAGATCTACTTCCCTACAGATGTACGCTACCTTTTTGTTGAGAACCAGCGCACCCGTACCGGCGCATCCGCTACCATTGATTACAATTTTAGCCCGGTGACCAGCATTGTGGCCAACATCATGTACAGCGACCGTGATAATGATATTACCCGCTACCGCAAGCGTACCCGCATGCAAACCAGTAGAACAGATATGAATGAAGATGGCGAGTTTGTTACTACCCGGGGCCGTTCCTATAACGAAGTAAAAGCGGCCACGGAAGATAACATGAACATTAACTACAACCTGCAGGGCGAAACGCAGATAGGCCGTGTAAAGCTGGATGCAGGCGTGTTTTACAGCAATTCGAAGTTTGAGAACCGCGCCAATACCTTCAACTTTATTACGGGTAATATTCCGCTTACCATCCGCGATATTTCCAGTGATTACCTGCTGGCAACCGGTACGGACTGGCAGAATGACGCCTCCCTGTTTACTTACAATACCATTGAACGGGATTACTGGAACACAGAAGGCAAGAACTTTGTGGCCAAGCTGAATGCGCAGATCCCTTATAAAATAGGCAACAATGCAGCCATCTTCAAAGCAGGCGCTAAGGTAAAACGCATGCACAACCAGCGTTACAAGCTGCCCAATACCATTGTAAGCTCTTATACAGGTGATGCGGCCGCAGGTAAGCTGACCAACTTTTCCGGCCTTACGCAGGTAGATGATCACCTGCTGGATGGTAATATGAACTTTGGTTTGGGAGTAGACCGTGATAAGACGATCAACTACTTCAACGAAAATGAGAACCTGGACAATGGCATTTTTACACAGGATGCTTCCGGTACCCGCATCAGCCAGGATGCTTATTACTATGATGCCGTGGAAACCGTTACCGCCGGTTACCTGATGAACCGTATCCAGTTCAACAGGGTAATGCTGCTGGCCGGTTTGCGTGTGGAAAGAACGTCTGTGGATTATAAAGGCAACATCATAACACAGGATGCAGATGAGCTGTGGGAATCTACCACGCTTACGCAGAAAAAGAACAGCTACACCCGTTTCCTGCCTAACATCCAGGCCAAGTATGATCTTACAAAATCATCCCTGATCCGCGGCGGTTTAACATTCGGCTATTCCCGTCCTAACTTTGTAGACCTGGTGCCGGGCCGTATTGTCAGCATCCTGAACGAAACCATTACCGATGGTAACCCGGAGCTGAAGCCCGCATTCTCTACCAACCTGGACCTAATGGCGGAAAAATATTTATCTAACCTGGGCATTCTCTCCGCCGGTATTTTTTATAAGAAGATCGACAAGTTCCAGTATAACAGCGTAACCACGCTTAACGGTAATGAATTTGAGGGCGCGGATAAATATGCCAACTGGCGTTATTACCAGATCCTGAACGGTAACACAGCTAATGTATACGGGTTAGAGCTGAACGCACAGGCCAACCTCACCTTTTTGCCCGGTTTCCTGAAAGGCTTCACTGTATTTGCCAACTATACTTACAGCCATTCCAATGCAGATGCCCAGTTCCGCAAGGACCTGCGCCTGCCGGGTCAGGCCACGCACACGGCCAACGCATCCCTGGCGTATTCGCTGAAAGGCTTTACCATTCAGGGTAACCTGAACTACAATGGCTCTTACATTGTAAGCCTGGGTGAGGATGCAGAGACAGATGTGATCCGTGATGCACGCACCCAGATAGATGCCAACGCATCTTACCAGATCAGCAAACGGTTTACCATATACGTAGAGGCGCAGAACCTGACCAATGCGCCGCAGCGGGCCTATTTCGGGCAAAAGAACCGCATCTACGAAAAACAGTTTTATTCCTACTGGGGACGGGCAGGTGTAAAATTCAGGATGTAATTGGAATCCCATTTAAGACACAAAATATAACGTAAAACCATGACAGAGTTATTAGCGGAACAGTTAAAGGTACAGATCTACGAGAGCAGGAAAGCTATGGGGCAGGCGGCAGCGGAAATGGCAGCTGCCTGCATCCGGGAACTGTTACAAACGCAGGGAACAGTGAACATTATTTTTGCCGCAGCAGCATCCCAGAACGAGTTCCTGGAAGCGCTGGTGCAGCAGGACATTAACTGGCAGCAGGTGCAGGCTTTTCACATGGATGAATATACCAGCCTGCCGGAAGATGACAGCCGCTTGTTCGGTATTTTCCTGAAGGAAAGGATCTTTGGTAAGGTGCCCTTCAAACAGGTGTATTATATTAACGGGCAGGCTGCAGACCGTGCTGCGGAATGTGAGCGGTATGCAAAATTACTGCAGCAATACCCGGTAGATATTACCTGTATGGGTATTGGCGAGAACAGCCACCTGGCCTTTAATGACCCGCATGTAGCGGATTTTAACGATCCGCAGCTGGTAAAGATCGTGGACCTGGATGAAGCGTGCAAGCAGCAGCAGGTAAATGAAGGCTGTTTTGAAAATACGGCGCAGGTACCCGTAGATGCGTTTACGTTAACCATACCGGCCCTGCTGAAAGCGCGTTACATTTTTTGCATGGTGCCCGGTACCTCTAAAGCAGAAGCGGTATTTCATACGCTGAACGATGATATTTCAGAGGAATATCCATCCACCATCCTGAGAACACATGCCAACGCAGTGTTGTTCCTGGATAAGTCCAGCGCAGAAAGGATCGTACCTGCAGGCACAGCCCGCTGATTATTAGCTGAAGAAGCATGAAATTTAGCAGGAAACCTTTAAAAATATATACATGGAACAGCCTTTAATTGAAGACCTGTCAGTGTATCACCAGCTGACCGGCAATTTGTTCAAATGGCCGCAAACCGCCGCTGAGTGGGAACCATACCGGCTTTCAGATGAGCAGGTAGCGCATTTTAACGAGTACGGTTATGTGAGTAATATAAAATTGCTGGAAGAATGGCAGGTGGATCAGCTGAATGAAGAGCTGGCAGGTATCACAGATCCTGCGCATCCCGGTAATGAGCTGTTTTACGAGTTTTCCTCTAACGAATCATCCGATGCTAACACGGTATTATTTCATGCATTGGGCGCCTGGCGTATTACAAAAGGGTTTCACGATATTTTGTGGAACCCTGCTTTTGTAATGGCAGCCAGCCAGCTGCTGGGCAATAAGGCCGTACGTTTCTGGCACGACCAGCTGTTTTGCAAACCTGCCCGGCATGGCGGGGTAGTGGCCTGGCACCAGGATTATTCCTATTGGACACGTACCACTCCTTTGCAGCATTTAACCTGCTGGGTAGGGCTGGATGATGCCACTACGGAAAACGGCTGCCTCTATTATGTGCCTTACAGCCAGCACTGGGGTTTGCTGGACAAACCGGAGCTGGCAGGCGATATGGAAGGCGTGCTGGATTACCTGACACCGGAACAGAAAGCCGCTTTTAAACCCGTTCCTATTGAGCTGAAGGAAGGTTATGCTGCGTTCCACCACCCTTTAATGGTGCATGGCTCGTATGCGAATAGATCGGAACGTTCCCGGCGGGCATTTGTGCTAAATGTATTTGCAGATGGTACTTTATCCAATTCAGATCAGGAGCTGCTGCCTAAAACACCGGGCATACCCAAAGGCGAAAAAATGAAAGGGCAGTTTTATCCGCTGCTATTTGACCCTGCGGTGCAGCTGTAAAACAGATCAGCAACCCGACTAAAAGGTTTAGATGAAGATATTATTCTTTTGCCCCCGCTGGGGCCATGCACATGTACCCTGGAATGTATTTGTCCAACAGGTAAAAGCAGCCGGGTACGACGGCGTAGAGACCGATGTACCGGCTGATGAAAAGGAGCGGGGCCAGATGCTGGAAGCGCTTGCAAAACACGGCCTGCTGCTGGTAGCACAGCACTGGGAAACCGTAACACCGGATTTTGACGCACACCTGCCGGCTTACATGGAAAGATTGCAGCGCATGGCAGCTGTATCACCCCTATGTATAAACGCACAAACGGGGCGTGACTTTTTCACCATGGAGCAGAACGGACAATTAATAACAGCAGCAGCGCAGGTAGCTGCAGCAACAGGCATACCGGTATACCACGAAACGCACCGCAGCAAGTTCAGTTTTGCTGCGCATGTTACTGCTGCGTACCTGCAGCAATTCCCCGGCCTGCAGCTAACGCTGGACCTTTCCCACTGGATAGCGGTAGCAGAAAGTTTTTTGCAGGAGCAGCAGCCGGCCGTAGCGCTGGCTGTTAGCCGTACGCGTCATATCCATGCCAGGGTAGGGCATACCCAGGGGGCGCAGGTAAGCGACCCGCGCGCACCGGAATGGGAAGCTGCATTACAGGTGCACCTGGATTGCTGGGATGAAGTAGTGCGCATTAACAAACAGGCCGGCCTGCAGCAGCTAACGGTAACGGCTGAATTTGGACCGCCCCCTTATATGCCGCTGCTGCCTTACACACAGCAGCCGGTGGCCAGCCAATGGGATATAAACCTTTACATGAAAGCCCTGCTGAACAGCAGGTATAATCATAACCCCTTTGCATGAAAAAGGAGAACAGGATCACGGAATCACCCTCGCATTACCGGCACATAGAGCAGATGTCTACAGAGGAAATTGTGCGCTCCATTAATGAGGAAGATCAGAAAGTAGCGCTGGCAGTAAAAAAAGTACTACCTGCTGTTACGGCGCTGATAGAAGCCGCCTCCTTGCTGCTGGTAGCAGGCGGCCGCGTTTTTTATATGGGCGCCGGTACCAGCGGCCGTTTAGGCGTGCTGGATGCCAGTGAATGTCCGCCTACCTATGGGGTAGATGCAGGTATTATTAACGGGCTGATGGCCGGCGGGGATGCAGCGCTGCGTTTTGGGATCGAAGATGCGGAAGACAGCTATAAAACCGGCTGGCAGGACCTGCAGCAGTATAACATACGATCCAATGATTTTGTAATAGGCATTGCCGCCAGCGGTACTACACCCTATGTAGCAGGCGCGTTGCAACGATGCAGGAAGCATAACATTGCCACAGGCTGTATTGTATGCAATCCCGGATCGACGGTGGCCAGCCATGCGGATTATCCCATTGAAGTAATAACAGGCCCGGAATTTATTACCGGCAGCACCCGCATGAAAAGCGGCACTGCGCAGAAAATGGTGCTGAACATGATCTCCACCGCTCTTATGATACGCCTGGGCCGCGTGCAAGATAACCGCATGGTGTACATGCAGATCACCAACGAAAAATTAACGGACCGTGGTACGCGTATGTTAATGGAAACCGGCGGCATCGCTGATTATGAAAAGGCAAAGGCATTGCTGCTGCAATACGGCAGCGTGCAGGCGGCATTAACAAACCTGTAAACAAACGGAATGGCAGTAGCAGTAAGCATGCAAGACAGCACCACTACCGGTAGCGGCTATAGGAAGAACCTGCTGCTGATCGGGATCTTCTTTTTTATTTTCGGATTCATCAGCTGGATCAACGGCACTTTAATTCCTTACCTGAAAATAGCCTGTGAGCTGGAGGAGTGGCAGGCTTACCTGGTTACTTTTGCTTTTTATATTTCCTATACGGCTATGGCCATACCAGCCAGCCGTTTGTTACAGCAAACCGGTATGATCAGGGGCATGAGCGCCGGCTTATACATTATGGCCGCCGGTTGCTTACTGTTTGTGCCGGCAGCGCTTACCCGCAGCTATGGCCTGTTCCTGACCGGTTTATTTTTAACCGGCGGCGGGCTTACGCTCTTGCAAACAGCCGTTAACCCTTACGTTACTTTACTGGGGCCCGCGGAAAGCGCGGCACGCCGTATCAGCATTATGGGCATTTGCAATAAAGTGGCCGGTATACTGGCCCCGCTGATCATGGGCAGCATTATCCTGAAAAATTCCGGAGGCCTTATCAGCGAGCTGGCGCAAATGAATGAAGTGCAAAAAAAGCTGCGCTTAGATGAGCTGGCGCATGATGTAATACTGCCGTATTGTATACTCACAGCCATACTGGTGCTGGTAGCAATTTTACTGCGCTTTGCACACCTGCCGGATATTAAGCCGGCAGCGCCGGAAACTGCTGTTACCGCGCCTTTAACCGGCAGTATGCGTTTTCTGCCGGGGTTTACCGCCATCTTCTTTGCTGTAGGTGCGGAGGTGCTGGCCGGTGATACCATCGGCAATTATGGCCTGTACCACGGCATTAGCCTGGATATAGCCAAGAACTTTACCTCCTATGCATTGTTTTGCATGATGGTAGGTTATATTGCAGGCGTGTGGGCCATTCCGCGTTATGTATCACAGCAAAAGGCTTTTTATGCATCTACCTGGCTGGGGCTTATGCTAACGGTGCTGGTTATACTATTACCTGCAAAAGCCTCTATTGCAGGCGTAGCATTGCTGGGGCTTGCCAATGCCATGTTATGGCCTGCCATCTGGCCACAGGCATTAAAGGGACTGGAAGGTAAAGCGCTGGCCCGCGGCTCCGCAGTGCTGATCATGGGCATTGCCGGCGGCGCGCTGATGCCTTTATTGTATGGCTGGCTGGCCACTGTTTTTAACAATCAATACGCTTATTGTATATTAATACCGGCATACGGCTTCCTGGTCTATTACAGCAATGCAGGAAAGAAACAAGCTAAATAACCTTACATGACTAACAAAACGGGCCATTACCGCTGGGCTATTTGCAGCCTGCTGTTTTTTGCAACCACCATCAATTACCTGGACCGGCAGGTGGTGGGCTACCTGAAACCTATACTTGAAAAAGAATTTAACTGGACAGAAACAGATTACAGCCATATAGTAATGGCCTTTACCGCAGCCTATGCCTTCGGGCTGCTGCTGTTTGGCCGCGTGATAGATAAGCTGGGCAGCAAGCTGGGATACAGTATTTCCATTGCCATATGGAGCATTGCCGCTATGCTGCATGCCGTGGTAAAGACCACGCTGGGTTTTGGCATTGTAAGGGCCAGCCTGGGTTTGGGCGAATCCGGCAATTTTCCTTCCGCCATTAAAACAGTGGTAGCCTGGTTCCCTAAAAAGGAAAGAGCGCTGGCCACCGGTTTTTTTGATTCGGGCGCCAATATTGGCGCGGTACTGGCGCCGGTGGTAATTCCCTGGCTGCTGGGCGTGTATGGCTGGCAGGCCGCTTTCATTATTACCGGTAGCTTAGGCATTTTGTGGTTAATAGCCTGGCTGTTCATGTATGAGGTCCCTGCCAGGCATAAAAAAATAACCTCGCAGGAGCTGGCGTATATTGAAAGTGATGCAGATCCTTTAACGCCGCAGGGACAGGGCGTTTCCTGGTTTAAGCTGTTTGGGCTGAAACAAACCTGGGCATTCATTATTGGTAAGTTCTTTACAGATCCTATCTGGTACTTTTTCATGTACTGGCTGCCTTCCTATTTTTCCAGCGCCTTTCACCTGGACCTGAAAAAGCCTACACCGCCATTGATCATTATTTATACAGCCGCCACAGTAGGCGCTTTGGGCGGAGGTTATCTTTCATCCATGCTCATAAAAAAAGGCTGGCCGGTGTATAAAGCGCGCAAGTATGCGCTGCTGGTATCTGCCTTAACCGTGCTGCCTATTTTTGCTTCGCGGTACACGCAGGATATCTGGGTAGTGGTAGGATTGATCAGTCTTTCCATTGCCGGTAATGCTGCGTGGAGCGCCAATATCTACACTATTGTATCGGATATGCTGCCAGGTAAGGCAGTAAGCTCCGTGATAGGTATCGGAGGCATGGCCGGCGCTATAGGCGGGGTGCTGTTTCCCATGGGTATTGGCGCAGTGCTGGACCATTACAAAGCGCTGAATAATATTACCGCGGGGTATAACATTATATTCATCTTTTGCAGTCTTTCCTTTTTACTGGCCTGGCTGCTGATCCACTGGCTTACGCCGAAAATGGAGCCGATAGATTTCTAAGCATAGCCCCCGATTCATAACATAATGATAACCTGACCAACTTTTCTTTTGCAGTAATTTGGCCGCTTCTGTTTAAGTACATAAACGTAGCAAAATTATTGTATCATGAATTGGAATTGTAAACGTATAGCCCTGGCCGTAACGCTGGTGCTGACCGGCGCATTTGCAGCCCGGGCGCAAAAGGCAAAGTATGTAGTGATGATCAGCATTGACGGCCTGCGCCCGGACTTTTACCGCGAAGCTACCTGGCCCACGCCCAACCTGCACTGGCTGGCAGCAGAAGGTGTTTCTGCCGACGGTGTAAGGGGAGTGCTGCCTACTGTAACCTATCCATCCCACACCACCATTATGACTGGTGTAATGCCCGCCCGCCATGGCATTTATTACAATACCCCTTTTGAGCGCGAAGGACAAACCGGCCGTTGGAACTGGGAAAATAACCTGATCAAAACAACTACTTTATGGCAGGCCGTTAAGCAGAAAGGCGGCACCACTGCTGCGGTACACTGGCCGGTAACCGTAGGCGCTACCTATATAGATTATAACCTGCCGGAATCGCCCAAAGGCAAGCCGGGTGAAGATCCTTTAAAACCCATGCGTGACGCATCTACTCCCAAAGGTTTGTTTGAAGAAGCAGAAAAAAATGCAATTGGCAAGCTGGATACAGCAGATATAGGCGGCGACTACCTGAGCATGGATGAAGATATCGCCCGCCTCACATCTTACCTGGTACAAACCTACAAACCCTCCCTTACCACCGTGCACCTGGTTTGTGTAGACCATTTTGAGCACCTGGGCGGCCGTCAGGGGTTAGGCGTAGACAGGGCTATTGCCAATGCGGACCGCGCCGTAGGCCACATTATGGAAGCCGTGGAAAAAGCCGGCATTAAAGACAGCACTGTGATCATGATAGTAGGAGACCATGGTTTTGTAGACATCCACACATTATTTGCACCCAATGTATGGCTGGCAAAAGCCGGCCTGATGGAGGATAAAAAAGACCGCGGCAACTGGAAAGCTACCTTTCACGCACAGGGCGGCAGCACCTTCCTGTACCTGAGAGATAAGAACGACCAGCAAACGCTGAATAAGGTAAAAGAGGTCTTAAGATCTATGCCGGCCGCTCAGCAAAAGCTGTTCAGGATAGTAGAAAAAGAGGAGCTTACCAAAATAGGCGCTGACCCGGAAGTGCAGCTGGCACTGGCTGCCAAACAAGGCATTGCATTTAGTGATGCTGCAGGCGGAGAACCGCTGAAACCCGCCAAAGGCGGTACCCATGGCTATTTCCCGGACTTTCATAATATAGAGACCGGCTTTATTGCCTATGGACCTGGTTTGAAAAAGGATGTGGTCATTCCTGCAATGGGTTTGGAAGATATTGCACCGCTGGTAGCGCATTTAATGGGGCTTACCATGCCGGGTGGGGAAGGAGTGGAGTACCCGGGTTGTTTTAAGGATAAATAAGTGGTGAACTGATTTGTAATAATCAAGCCTGATCCGGAAAATAATATTTAAGGCTATAATTTAATCCTGCAATTATTTAATCCTTAAAGTCGGATTGATTTCAGGAAAAGGCAATCATTCCGACCTCAGGCTCTTCACTGGATCTGCAATGGCAGCTTTAATAGCCTGGAAACTGACAGTAAATACAGTTATGAGGGTGGCTGCCACTGCCGCCAGTACAAATGGTGTAGGGCCTATTGTGATCCGGTAATCGTATTTCATCAGCCAGTTTTGCAAATAATGATAAGCGATCGGGGATGCGATCAGGCAGCTGATCAATACAAGCAAAAGAAAATCTTTTGAAAGCAGCAACCATACCTGGGGAACAGAAGCGCCAAGTACCTTGCGTATGCCAATTTCTTTGGTCCGCTTTTCTGCCAGATAGGATGCTAAGCCAAAAAGGCCTATACAAGAGATTATGATAGCCAGCGAGGCAAAGAGGCCTGCGAGTTTTCCGATCAGCGATTCAAAATCGAATTTTGACGCGTAGCTTTCATTCACAAAGCGGTATTGAAAGGGAATGGTTGGGTTATAACGATTGAACACCGGGGCAAGTTTTGTGAGCGCTGTATGTGTATTAACGTACGGTGATAAACGGTAGGTCACTACGTTTGACCAGCTTGGCTGGTAAATAAAAATAGTCGGAACCGAACCCGAAAACGGCGACAACATTAATGCATCTTTAACCACGCCGATAACCGTAGCCTGTTGTTGCACGGTGTGCCAGGTGATAACCTGGTTGATTGGATCTTTGTACCGCATGCGCTTGACAGCCGCTTCATTCAGGATGACGCTCAGGGAATCCGCCCCAAGATTGCCGGTGAAATTTTGTCCGTTCACTATTTTCATACCCAGCGTTTTAAAATAATCCGCATCAGATACACCGATAATCGCCAGGCTTAGGGTTTCTCCGGGCAGCCTGCCAGACCAGTCCGTTACGCTATTACTGGCCCAAAGGTCGGTAACCGGGCTGGATGATTTGGTAACACTGCTTACGACGCCGGTGTTCAACATTTCGTTTTTAAAGGCTTCATAATTGCGCGTTAAATCTCCGGTAGCATCGGTCATCAATAAACGGCTGGCGTCATATCCCACCGGCCTGTCCTTGGCATGCTGTATCTGCTGGTAAATAATGATCGTGCTAATGATCAGCGCAATAGAACAGGTGAATTGCACCACCACCAGTACCTTCCGGGGAATGTGACGGCCCTTGCCTGTTTGCATAGATCCTTTTAGAACTTTCACCGGGTTAAAGGAGGACAGGTAAAACGCTGGTCTGCTTCCGGCAAGCAGGCCTGTAAGCAGGATGTAGCCTGCCATGGTCAGCCAAAACAAGCCATTATTAAAAGGAATGCTGATAGTTGAATGGGTAAGGTTGTTAAAAGCCGGGAGCGCCAGTATGACTAAAAGCAGCGAAAGCAAAAATGCCACTACGGTTAAGGTCATGGATTCGGTCAAAAACTGCAAAACCAGGTCTTTACGGCGGGAGCCGATGGCTTTACGGATGCCTACTTCGCGTGCCCTTTTTTCTGAACGTGCTATGGAAAGATTCGTGAAATTGATACAGGCAATGACCAGGATGAGGATCCCGATGATCGCGAACATCTTCACATAATCTATCAGGCCGCCAGTGACTACTCCATTCCTGTACTCCGAAAATAAATGCCAGTCCTTTAAAGGTTCCAGGAACAGCTCAGCTTTTGTTTGCGCAAAATATTTCGGACTATGCTTAACCAGCATTCCCTTTATTTTAGGGGCCAGATCTGCATAAGAAATATTAGGCTGCAGGGCAACAAAGGTCTGGAAAGAATTATTGTTCCAATCATTAAGTGAATTTTTAACCCCTTCATCAGTAGCCGAATAATAGGCAAAAGGCACAATAAAGCTAAACTGAAATGTAGAATTGGCCGGTACGTCTTTCAGGATACCGGAAACACGCAGATTATGAAAATTATCGATGCGCACTATTTTGCCCACAGGATCTTCCTGGCCAAATAAGACAACCGCCGTGGTCTGTGACAGAACAATGGAATATGGATCGCTCAGCGCAGTACCTGCATTACCCTGAATAAACGGATATTGAAAAATTTTCAGGAAGTCGCTTCCTGCCATTGCTCCATTAACGTTTATTCTTTTATCGCCAACGCTCAGCAGATGCTGGCCCATCCAGTCGGTTTGTGCCACATATTTTATCTCCTGAAAATCTTCTTTCAATGCCTCCGCCAACGGTAAATTGGTGGAATTGGAAGTATTGATCTCGCCGTTGTTATTCACATTATATCTTACCTTGTAGACATGTTGGTAACCAGGTATAAAGCGATCATAGGAAACCTGGACATAGACCCACAAGCCGATGAGCAGGGCTGCGGCCATTCCGGAAGCCAAACCCAGAATATTCAATGCACTGTATACTTTATTGCGGCTGATCTCCCGCCATGCAGTCCTGAAGTAAGTCTTTAGCATTTGAGCCAGGCGGCCAAAAAAATGCCAGAGATTATCCAATTTGATAATCAATCAATTATAATAACCTTTTCCGTTCACCTGTTCGATAATGAACAATAAATCGTTCATTTATAAAACAGTTACAACTAAATGATAAAAGGCTGATACGTAAATGTGCGTCAGCCTTTTTAAACAATTATGTTTAGTATGGATCTTTCTTTACCTTATTAGACTTATTCAAACTGTCTCTTTCATGAAATTTCTTTATTCTTCGCTCCCATGTTGCTTTCTGCAACCTGAGCCTTCCTTCTTTTGAACAACGAAAAACTAACGACAGCATGAGTATCAAAAGACATAATAATAGATAAGTTCTAAGTAAGCGCATGCCAACTTTTATTAATTACTCCGCATGCTTTTTCAGCCACTCCACTCTCCGCTGATCCGGCAAATGTTTCACCGTAAAACTTTCAAACGTAGCATCAAAGCCATTGCCATCCGGGCAGGCAGCCATTAACCCTACCATTACGGGGTGGTTATCCTGCAGCGGCGCATTGCGCGTCATAATATAGTTCTTATCATCAAAAGAGTAATAGATCTCCACTGCATCTAACTTCCTCACTACTTTTATCCAGATGAAGGGCGGAACCTTATCCAGCGTTATCACACTCCAGTCGCTGGTTTTATGCGTAACCACAGAGCTTACATTTAATTTCCCATCCACAAATTCAACCCCGGCCTTGATCCAGTTTTCATGATCTGCGCGGATCATCAAACCCATCTGGTCAAAACGGGCTTTGTAAGCACCGGTTAATTTTACTTTTGCTTCAAACTCTCCACCATAAGTGGCATAATAGAACGGGGCATCATCTACTGTGAATCCATAATGGGAGATGCGCCAGTAATCGCTTTGCGGCGTTACCGTCATGCTCAGGCTATTGTTTTTGATCTCCCATTTTTCCGGTTCGTTGAACCATAACATTTTGTTGAGGCTCTGGGCTAATGTAACTTGTACCGTACATACCGTGAGGATGCTTAAAATAGTTTTTTTCATTTTTGATGCTTTTAATTAGGCTGTTCGTCTATAGAACAAAGATGGTTATAAAAGGCCGGATTTAGTAGCGGGCAGGTTTAGACGTGGAGTAGCGATAAACATTAAACAGGCTGGCATAGCGGAATGTACGCCAGCCATCCTATTTACCAGTTCAGGAAATTTTTTATTTTCGGATGGGTCACTAGCTTATAAAGTATGCCAACAATAGCAAGGATGTTTATAATCCATGCAGCCATCAGCAGGTTACTTGCACCCGGCCAATGCTGGATCTTGAAAACCGCAGCTGTGAAGTATAACAGGAAGCTGATAAACAGGAGAATAATAAAATGTTTGAGTTTCATGGGTAAAATTAAAGCATTGCAATATAGATAAATATTTCCATGTCTTGCAGTATACAGCTTTAAGTTATAAAATTGCACTCATGAAAAAGGAATTGCATTGCGCGGGATTAATCGTTGTAAAGGACAGGCAATTGCTGCTGGCTTTCAGCAATAACAAACAAGCCTGGTACCTGCCCGGCGGTAAGGTAGATGCCGGTGAAACCGCCGTGAACGGCCTGCAACGGGAAGTAGCGGAAGAGCTGAACATCCACATTCCCCTGGAAGAGCTGCAATGGTATCATCATATTTCCGCACCTGCTTTTGGTGAAAACGGGCTGCAAATGCAGCAGGACTGTTTTATACATGCGCTTACACAAACACCGGTACCCTCTTCAGAGATCGGTGCGGTAAAATATTTCAGCCTGGCTGATTATCAAAAGGAGCCGCAGCAGGTGCCGGGCGTATTAATAGCTTTTGAAAAATTAAGGGAAGATGGTTTGGTGGATTAAGCACACTTATTTAAACTGGTAATACACCAGCGCCACAGCGCTCACCAGCATCAATATAAAAGTTAATACGCCCAGTACATTCGATAAAGTGGTATTGGTATGTTTGCCCATGATCTTTTTATTGTTGCAGATATGGATGATGATAGCGATCATTACCGGCGCCGTTAACCCATACAACACTGCCGTGTACAACAATGCATGCACCGGGCTGATACCCGAAAATTCCAGCAGCAAACCTACCAGCAGCGCAATAATAATAGAAATATAAAAACCTTTGGCCTGCTGGAATTTTTTGTCCAGCCCCTGCTGCCAGTTAAATGCTTCCGCCAGTACATACGACATAGAGCCCGCTAATACGGGGATAGCCAGGAAGCCGGTGCCCAGCACTCCCAGGCTAAAAAGTATGTAGGTGAGCTTACCGGTGAGTGGTTCCAGCGCTTTGGCCGCCTGGTCAATGGAAGTAATATCCCGCACACCTGCTTTATATAACACGGCGCCGGTAGTAATGATCATGAAGAACATCACCAGGTTGGAGAAGAACATACCGGTGTTCACATCTGTTGCCATATCGCTGAGAATGCGTTTATTCACCACCACTTTTTTTTCTTGTTTCATATCCTCTGCTTCCATGGTGGCCTGCCAGAAAAAGAGGTAAGGCGAAATAGTAGTACCCAGTATGGCTACCAGGATGAGCAGATATTCCTTATCCGCGTGAAAGGTAGGAATAAGGGTATGCTTACCGATATCTTTCCAGTCTGCATGCACCATAAAAGGTACTATCATATACAGGAACAGGGTAATGCACAGCCATTTCAGGATGCGGGTAATTTTGCCATAGGGGTATTTAATGATCACGAACAGCAGCGCGCCTGTAAAAATGATGCTGAATGCCCATGCCGGGACACCCGGCAGCAGCAGGTTGGCCACAGCGCCCATGCCCTGTATATCTGCGCCGATGTTTAAAAGAATAGCCGGGAAGCTGAAAAGCATCATGGTATATAATATAACCCTGGGATAATGTTTACGGAGAATGCCCGATAAGCCTTCCTTTGTTACCATACCGATGCGGGCGCACATGCCCTGTATTGCAGCCATTAATGGAAAGGTGATCAGGGCCGTCCACAGGGTCGCAAACTTAAAACCTGCGCCGGCCTGTGTGTAGGTAATAATGCCGGAGGGATCATCATCACTGGCGCCGGTGATCAATCCGGGCCCTAATATTTTCAGGAATCTTTTAATGCCCGATTCCCTGGTGGTTTTTTTATTCAAATGAATGGTGTTAAAGTGGAATGTATGAATATCAGAAGGCAATTCATATACCATTCCTGCGAAGAAGGGTATTTACAGGGTTACAGCCCGGTAATACATTTAAACTGAGTAAGTTATTCTACAATTCAGGTAGTCGGTAGGGGCGAATACCGCTTTTAGCGCCTATGCAGGTGTGTTTGTAAAATTGCGTAAGGACCGGTGTTCATTCGCTATCTTTTTTCGGCTGATATGTTTAAATTAGTGAAAATTATAAATGTAACCGGGGATGAATATACAAACCCTGCTTCCTCCTCCTTCCATTGCCCGTTATGTAAGTGATATTGTGGTCATTGAACATGATCATGTGCTGCATGAAACTGTGCTGCCGCTCATCGCCAGAGGGTATCCCAGCATCACCTTCCAGCTTACGGACGGCCCTAAGCAACCGGATAACCTGGTGCTGTACGGTCAAAATATTAAACCCATTGAATTGCATATAGCCGGACAGGTGACCGTGATCGCCTATTTCCTGTACCCCTTTGTATTAAAGCCTTTATTTGGATGGCATGCCCGGGAGCTCACCGACCTGGGTATTGACCTGAGCCTTTCAGAACCTGCCAGGGGCATGCGCCTCAAAGAACAGCTGCTGAATGCCACAACTTTAAAGCAGCGTTTACAGCTCATGGACAGCTATGTGTTAAAGCTTACGGGTATTAACAACCCTGATGTAAACAACTCCATTTCCTTTGCTACGCAGGTGATACAGCAAAGCAAAGGGATGGTATCCCTCACAAATGTACAGAAGGAGCTGTATGTAACAGAACGTACCTTGCAGCGTATGTTTGAGCTGCATGTAGGCGTTTCTCCCAAAACCTTCAGCCGCATTTGCCAGTTCCATTCCGCGCTGCAGCAATTGAGCCGGGGCCAGTTTACAGGCATGGCGGATGTGGCCTATGCCAATGGCTATGCAGACCAGAGTCACCTGATCCGCGCATTTAAAGAATTCACCAACCACACTCCCCTGGAATATTTAAAAGAAGCCAGCGATTTTGCCGGCTAAAAATACCCCTTTCCAAAAATGTCGGGTTTGTTCTATCCCATGGGCGCAGGGTGCTGTTACTTTGTATGCATAAAACAACGAAGTATATGAGAAAATTAGTAGTATCAACCTGGATGTCTTTAGACGGTATTTTTGACGCAGAAACAATGGGGCAGTGGTTTAACCCTTATGACAGTGTAAGCCGGCAAACGTATATCCGGGACGGTATCCTGGGCAGCGATGCCATTCTTTTTGGCCGTAAGACCTTTGAAATGCTGGCCCCTTACTGGTCTGCACAAAAGAATAATGAAATGGGCGTAGCCGCTAAGCTGAACAGTGTGGATAAATATGTAGTGTCTGCCACCCTGCAAAAAGCGGAATGGGAAAACTCCACTATTATTAAAGATAACCTGGCAGCAGCCATCACGCAATTAAAACAGCAGCCCGGCAATGAGATCCAGGTAGAAGGGAGCGCCATCCTGGTAAGGTCCCTGGCAGAAGCCGGTTTAGTGGATGAATACCGTTTCCTGGTGCACCCGGTTATAGTAGGCAAAGGAAAGCGCTTTTTCCAGGATGGCCTGTTCCAGGGATTGGAGCTGATTGATACCAAAACACTGGACCACGGCGTGCTGGTGCTGTATTACCGCCCGGTGAAAAGCAAATAGACAGCAGTCAGGAATTATCCGGCAGGAAGATTGCGGGTAAAAGATCCGCAAACCCGTAAAAATGAGAACTCACTATGTAATAAGGGGCATGCTGCTGGTATGCCTCTTTATAAATACTCATCTTCTTTATGCGCAGTCTTTACTCGGCATACAGGTTATTTCAAAAGGAACGCCCGATGCCTTTACCCCGCAAAGGTTTGTTCCTGAGCAGCCGGTAATGGCTGCCCTGCAGCAGCTGCCTGCAGCTACCCTGCCTTTTAACCCTGCGGATATTAACATCCGCATCACAGAACGGGGCTGCGTGGTGGAAATTCCGCTTGGCGCTGATGAGCAGCTGTACGGTTTTGGTATGCAGATCAATTCATTTAACCAGCGGGGGCTGAGGGTACGGCCTGTTACAAATGACAGCCCTTTGGGTAATGTAGGTTACACGCATGCGCCGGTGCCTATGTACGTATCCAATAAAGGATATGCAATATTGATCAATACCCTGCGCTATACTACCTTTTATTGTGGCAGCAACCCGCGGCGCAGGGCAATAGCCGCCGCAGACAGCGCAGGAAATAATACACCGGCGCTCAGCACTGATGCGCTTTACATGAGTAAAGACCAGGATAAGGGAAACATGATCGTGGATATTCCCGGCGCCCGGGGCATTGAAATATACATTTTTGCAGGGCCTGATATGAAACAGGCCATACAGCGCTATAACCTGTACGCCGGCGGCGGCGTGCTGCCCCCGCTTTGGGGCCTGGGCATCAAATACCGTGTGAAAGCGGATTTTAACCAGCAGCAGGTGCTGAAAATGGCCGCTTACTTCCGCGATCATAAAATTCCCTGTGATGTATTTGGGCTGGAACCCGGCTGGCAAACGGCCTCTTATTCCTGCTCCTACGTATGGAATACCAAAAAATTTCCACAGCCTGAACAGCTGGCTGCAGATCTGCGGCAACAGCACCTGCATGTGAACTTATGGGAGCATGCTTTTGTAAACCCGCTATCGCCATTATACAAACCGCTGGAGCAGCGGTCGGGCGACTTCCCGGTGTGGAAAGGGCTGGTGCCTGATTTTGCGGATAGCCTTACCCGTAACATTTTTGCCGCTTACCATGATACCGCTATAATAAGCAAAGGTATTTCCGGTTTTAAGCTGGATGAATGTGACAACTCTGACCTGGGCAGCGCAGACCGTACCTGGAGCTTTCCGGAGGCCAGCACTTTCCCTTCCGGCATTACAGGAGAACAAATGCACCAGGTATTCGGGAACCTGTACTTCCGTAGCTTTTACCAGCTTATGCAGCAGCATGATCAGCGTTCTTACTTTGATATCCGCCAGCTGGGCGCTTTTGCATCTGCTTACCCCGCGGTGTTGTACAGTGATATTTATGAGCACGACGATTACATCCGTATGATCCCTAACTCCGGTTTTTGCGGCATCTTATGGTCGCCGGAAGTGCGGGAATCCGGCTCTGTAACAGAACTGGTGCGGCGTACGCAAACCGCGGTTATGTCTGCACAAACAGTATTTAACAGCTGGTACCTGAAAAATCCGCCCTGGCTGCAATACAATACTGCGCGTAATAATGCCGACAGCCTGCTGCCGGAAGCCACCCAAACAGAGCAAACCATCCGCCAGCTCTTTAACTTCCGCATGCAGCTGGTGCCCTACCTGTATCATGCGTTTTTCCAGTATGCACATAATGGTATTCCGCCTTTTCGCGCGCTGGTAGTGGACTATCCGCAGGATGCCAATGTATATAATGTAGACAATGAGTATATGATAGGCGAAAGCCTGCTGGCAGCGCCGCTTACCGGAACAGATTCCGTACGCGCTGTATATCTGCCGGCAGGGGACTGGTACGACTTTAATACCCACCGGAAATATAGCGGCGCCCAAACGTATACCATTCACTGCGGCTTTAACCAGCTGCCCATTTTTATAAAGTCCGGCACCTTGCTGCCATTAGCCGATCCGGTGCCTTATTTAGATGCCGCACAGCCTTTCAATATTACCTGTTATGCTTTTGGCCCGGGGAACGCTACGGCAGGCCTGCTGGAAGATGACGGTGAAACATTCGCTTATAAGCAGGGAAAATATAACCTCATCACATTATCCTGGAAAAATGGCCATGGGAGCATGCAACGCAGGGGACCGCTGAAAGCGGGCATGTACAAGATCAGAAAATGGGTGCCGGTACTATAACCCATTCATCATTTTCTTTCCAGGGTCTAAGCGAAAAATATTATTTTATGCGATTATTATGTAAAGACCCAACTTATATTTTAATCCACTAAAATGAAAATACCGATCGCTTTGCCTGGAAAAATTGAAAATTTTGCACTGGGCGCCTTAATTGTCGCCGGAACAATTATGCCGGGCTGCCGGCAGCAGCAGGGCCCTGTTGACAAACGGATCAAAAAAATGGATACTGCCTTAACCGCACATCTGGCAGATTCCATTACCGCTGCTGTAAAACCTGAGCTGGCAGAAGGGCTCTCCCTTAAGCTATGGGGTATTGATTCCCTGGTGATCTCACCGATTGCCATTGATATTGACGATCAGGGCAAATTATACTATACCACCACCAACCGGCAAAAGCATTCTGAATTTGATATCCGTGGCCACCGGGACTGGGAAATACCTTCCATTAGCCTGCAAACGGTGGAGGACCGGCGTGCCTTCCTGCATAAAGAGCTGTCGCCGGAGAACAGCAAAAAGAACCTTTGGCTGGATGACCTGAACGGCGATAGCTCCCATGACTGGCGCGACCTGACCGTGGAAAAGGAAAATGTATACCGGATGGAAGATGTATCCGGCGATGGAGTGGCCGACCTGTCGCAGCTGGTGGTAGATGATTTCCATGATGAGGTGACCGATGTTGCCGGCGGTGTGCTAAGTGATGGCGATGACCTGTATGTGGCCGTAGCGCCGGACCTGTGGCGCATGAAAGATAAGGACCATGATGGCATAGAAGATGAAAAAACATCCATCTCGCATGGTTATGGCATACATGTAGGCTTCAGCGGGCATGGTATGTCAGGCGTTGAAATGGGCCCGGATGGCCGCATCTACTGGCAGATAGGCGACATTGGCTTTAACGGCAAGGGGCCCGACGGGCAAAAATGGGAACATCCCAACAGTGGCGTAATAGCCCGCTCCAATCCCGATGGCAGCGACTTTGAGATCTTTGCCTACGGTGTGCGCAATACGCACGAATTTGCATTTGATGAATACGGAAACCTGATCAGTGAAGATAATGATGGCGACCACCCCGGTGAAAAAGAACGTCTGGTATACATTGTGAACGGCTCTGATGCCGGCTGGCGCAGCAACTGGCAATACGGTAAATACCGCGACCAGGATAATAATACCTATAAGGTATGGATGGATGAAAAAATGTACCTGCCCCATTTTGAAGGACAGGCAGCTTACATTACACCCTGCATCAGCAACTTTGTAAGCGGGCCCGCAGGCTTTGTATATAACCCCGGTACTGCTTTGGGAGCAGCATATAAGAACACCTTTTTTGTAGCGGAATTTGTGGGTAACCCCGCAGGTTCCGGCATACACGGTTTTAAGCTAAACCCCAAAGGCGCCACCTTTGAGCTGGGCGAACATAAAAAGGTATTGGGCGGCATACTGGCCACCGGCCTGGATTTTGGCCCGGATGGCGCGCTGTACGTAGCCGACTGGATCGATGGATGGGATACACATAACTATGGCCGCATCTGGAAGCTGGACGATAACAATGCCGCATCCACGGCTATACGTAAAGAAGTAAAGGCTTTACTGGCAGAAGATTTCAGCAAACGTAAAGAAGCCGAATTAGGAGGCATCCTGAAGAACCCGGATATGCGGGTACGGCTGAAAGCACAGTTTGAACTGGTAAAACGTAAGGATAAGGGGCAGGCCATATTTGAGCAGGCGCTTAAACAAACGGATAACCAACTGGCACGGGTACACGCTATCTGGGGCATTAGCCAGCTGGGCCGGCAGGATAAAAAATATGCTGCTGTACTGGTGCCGGTGCTGAAAGATAATGATCCCGAGATCAGGGCACAGGCGGCAAAATGGCTGGGAGATATCCGTTACACTGATGCCGGCGCCGCGCTGCTGCCGTTATTAAAAGACACGGCCAGCCGCGTACGTTTTTTTGCAGCAGAGGCATTGGGCAGAATAAAGTATGAACCGGCTATACAGCCCATCATCGGGATGCTGGCCGATAATAATGATGCAGATACCTATCTGCGGCACGCAGGCTGCCTGGCTTTAGCCCGTATTGGCAAGGCAGAGTCGGTGATCGCATTATCCACCAACCCTTCCCGTGCATTACGTATAGCCGCTGTGGTAACGCTGCGCAGAATGGCTAACCCCGGCATAACCGCCTTCCTAAACGACCAGGATGAATTTGTAGTAACAGAAGCGGCCCGCGCTATTAATGATGATCTTTCCATTAAAGAAGCATTGCCCGCACTGGCCGGTTTATTAAACACCACCCGCTTCACCAATGAAGCCTTGCTGCGCCGTGTGATCAATGCCAACCTGCGCGTAGGTACCGATACTGCAATGAAAACGCTGGTGCATTACGCGCTGAAAGAAGGCGCCCCTGCAGCTATGCGGGCAGAAGCTATTGATGCATTAAGCGTATGGGCCAAACCTTCTGTGCTGGACCGGGTAGACGGACGTTTGAGAGGGGAGATCAAAAGAGATGCAGCGCCGCTGGTAAATGTATCAGCAAATGCGCTTACCGGTTTATTAAAGAATAAGGAGCTGCCCGTAAGGCTAAGCGCTGCAAAAGCTATCAGCAAGCTAAATATTAAACAGGCTGCGCCGGAATTGCTGGCCGTACTGAAAACCGACCGTGAGCCTGCCATGCGGGTGGAAGTGCTGCAGGCGCTGGTAAGCTTACAGGATCCCGCTGCAGAACAGGCCATTAAGCTGGCCATAGCAGATAAAGAAAAAATAGTACGGGTAGCAGGGCTGGACCTGCTGGAGAAAATGAACATCCCTAAAGAGCTGATGGTAACCCTGCTCGCAGATGTGATCAGCTCCAAAACAATGGAAGAAAAACAGGCGGCCGTATTAACACTGGGCAAATTACCGCTTACCTATTCCAGTAAAACGTTTGAAGACCTGCTGAATAAAATGGGTACCGGCAAATTAAGCCCGGACATTTACCTGGAGCTGGGCGAAGCCATTGACAGCACCCGCTCACAGCCTTTAATAGCCCGTTATAAAGAGATCAGCAGCAAGCTATCAACCAATGACCTGATGGCCTCATACAACAGCTGCCTGCTGGGCGGTGATCCTCACAGAGGCCGGCAGATCTTTTTCAATAACCAGAACTCACAGTGTATGCGCTGCCACTCTTACGACGATAGGGGAGGCAATGCCGGCCCGCGTTTGAACGGGGTAGCCAACCGCATTTCAAGGGAGCAGATCCTGCAGGCGCTTATATCGCCCAGCGCACGCCTGGCGCCTGGTTTTGGCATGGTAACCCTTGAGCTGAAGGACGGTAAAAAGCTAACCGCCATCTTACAGGAAGAAAGTAAGGCAGGGTTAAAAGTAAAAGAAGGATTAGAGCCGGTGCGTACCATACCCAGTGACCACATCGTGAAAAAGGAATATGCACAATCCAGCATGCCGGATATGAAACTGATCCTTTCTAAAAAGGAGATCCGCGATGTG
The DNA here is from genome assembly GCF_900109685.1 of Chitinophaga rupis. GTDB lineage: Bacteria > Bacteroidota > Bacteroidia > Chitinophagales > Chitinophagaceae > Chitinophaga > Chitinophaga rupis. The sequence goes on from NZ_FOBB01000002.1 coordinate 114,231, forward strand.
GTGAGCTTCCTGGCTGAACAAAAAGGAGAATAAATAAACCATCCTAAAAGGCGTTGCCTTAAAGAATGTGAAATGTAAAATTTTAAATCATAACTATAAAAGTAAAATGCCGCGAAGCCGAATAGGCCTATGTTCGCGGCATTTTACTTTTATAGTGATCCCGTTCATAAAGTCTTTTAAATGGTCTCTATGAACCTCTTTCGCCGGTTTATGATTTTACATTCTTATCAAAAATAGATATCTACATAATCCACTACATTATTGCCTTCACAATTATCCATTTCCTGTAAGCGCCAGTATTTGCGGTCGCCTTTGGCTAAAAAATGATAGGTGCCGGTTTTATCACAAACTTCTCCGTTGTTATTATCATTGGTCCTGGTCTGGATCTTACCTTCAAAAAGCAGCTCGCGTGCAGAGAGCACCTGCAGGGTACCGGTAATGGTGGCAAATTCAGTTCTATCCGCACTGCGCTGTTCTCCCTTAATGGTATAAATATTATTCTCCTTTTTGTCTATCTGCACTTTCCCCGGCGTGTTCCAGCCTATCCATTGCAGGGTGAAATTATGCACGCCTTCCTGCAGGGGCTCCTGCTGCGCATGCGCACAGTAGCTGATAATGAGTAAAAAAAGTAAAGCGTAAATATGCTTCATAAGTAATCGGTTTTTTGGGTTTCGTTTAGCCTGGAATAAAGCAAATATAGAGCCGAAAGCGGAAAGGGGAAAGCACAAAGCATAAAGCTTGAGGTCTAAAGCATAAAGCAGGAAAGTGCGGTGGGAAAGCTTTTTGCTTTCTGCTTTCTGCTTTGAGCTTTATGGTACCCGCGGGCTGGTAAAAGTACAGGGTACTATTGAAGGCCATCCCTTTACCAGCGCATTTATGGCGTTAGGGAACGGTACGCATAAGCTGCCGGTAAAAGCTGCTTTGCGTAAGCTGATCGGGAAAGAGGAAGGCGCAACAGTAACAGTGAAGCTGGAGCAACGGTTATAAGCCGCAGCGCAGTATCCGCCATTGTTGAAAAGATATATCCACCATAATTTTAGGCGTACCCGCTATAATCAGCGGTCATTAGCGTGCTACGCTCAGTGAACGGGGTTGCTGCATAATATACACGTTGCTCTTAGCATGATTTTGCAGGTCGTCCAGGTCATTTATGAAAAGTGATCTCACCTGTTTTAAAAGGCTTACATCGTTTGCCCTGGCATTGGTAAGAATGTGATAGTACTCTTTTATATTTTGAAAAGCGTGCAGCAGTTTTTGCGATTTAGTACGGTCGCCTTTAGTAGCCAGGCAGGCCCGGTATTGGCAGGTAAGAAAGGTAGCAGTATCCAGTAACAGAGCCCTGAGTTCCGATAGACTGTCAGTGTCGGTACATCCTGCATTTTCCAGGCGTTGCTTTATAAATGATAAATACTCCATGTACATTTCAATTCGTACCCCTTCATATTCAATAATCAGACCGGTCATAACCAGGGGTGTAAATTGATGTTAAATTAACCGTATATGCATACAGGTGGTTAATTATCCGCTAAGGGAAAAGGACGTTTTGTGGAATAATTTCCCTGGGGCCAGCGTAGCAGCAAAATTTAGCCGGCATGTGCCGTTGCAGGCATTAAACACCAGCTCTTTGGGCGCATCAAATTCACGCACATATACAAAAGCGGTCTTTTCGTTTGTTGAATGAGCTATCATTTTTTTCGTTTTTTTTTCCAGGTATTTATCCAGTGAGTTAAATTGTGTGGTCCAGAACTGTTTGCAGTGATCTACCCAGGCAACCACTTCGTTTAGCTTGTCCAGCTTTGCTTCACAGTACCTTTCCCGGCCCTGTTTTTTAATCAGGATCAAACCGCATTCCGTCAGTATCCTTACGTGCACGGATACTGCCTGGCGGCTTATATCAAAGTTCTCTGCAATCTCGTTAAGGTTCAGGGATCGCTGCGCCAGCATCTCTATGATGTGCCGGCGGGTAGGGTCGGCAATTGCCTGAAAAACATCCCGTTTTATTTCCATTGGTATGCAACCATTTGATTGCAAATCCTTTTTGGGCGTGCCCTCCGGGCCGGGCTTTCCGCTTGTAGTCCTCGCTGCGCTGCGGGCTACCGCTGCAATCCCTCACGCAGCAGCGGCACAGCTTCGCGGCGTTCAGCATTCGGCATTCAGCGTTCAGCATTTTTCCCTCAATCTGGCTACACATTCCATTAAAATGGCTAATTGCAGTTAGCGGGTTATAGCCAACTTTGTAGCCGTTAATAACAATAAAACAATAAAGATTATGATAGCCTCTAAAGGATATGCAGCGCAAACAGCGGAAAGCGCCCTGGCGCCCTGGAATTTTGAACGCAGGGATCTTGGCCCGCATGATGTGCTGATAGCCATTGAATATTGCGGCGTTTGCCATACGGATATTCATCTTACCCGCAATGAGTGGTTTCCCGGCATTTTTCCCATGGTGCCCGGCCATGAAATAGTAGGTAAGATCGCCGCTGTGGGCAGCCATGTAAAAAAGTTTAAGCTGGGCGACCGGGCTGCTATTGGCGTAATGGTAGATTCCTGTATGGAATGTGAAGATTGCCGCAACGGACAGGAGCAGTTTTGCAATGTAAGCCCGGTAGTTACTTACAATAGCCTGGATCATAGCGGTAAGCCTGCCTATGGCGGTTATGCCAATAACATTGTAGCGCCGGAGCATTTTGCGCTGCATGTAGCTGATAGTGTGGACCTTGCCGGTACTGCGCCTTTGTTGTGTGCGGGTATCACCACCTATTCACCCCTGCGTAAATGGGGAGTAGGCAAGGGGCACAAGCTGGCAGTGGTAGGCCTGGGCGGCTTAGGCCATATGGCGGTGAAATTTGGGGTGGCTTTTGGTGCGGAAGTTACCGTGCTTAGCACCTCCGCCAATAAAAGGGAAGCGGCAAAAGCGCTGGGCGCACATCATTTTGTGGTTACTAAAAATGAGGAGGAGCTGAAGGCTGCACAGCGCTCTTTCACGCATATCATTGATACGGTTGCAGCCGATCATGATATTAATCCCTACCTGGGCCTGCTGAAAACCAATGGCGTGTATATCAATGTAGGCATGCCTGTGGAGCCATGGCAGCTATCTTCCTTTACGCTGGCCATGGGTAATAAGATCGTAGCCGGTTCAGGTGCAGGCGGTATAGCTGAAACCCAGGAAATGCTGGACTTCTGCGCTGAAAACAATATTGTATCTGATATAGAGCTGATAGATATTAAAGACATTCAAACAGCCTATGAAAGAATGCTGAAGGGCGATGTCCGTTACCGATTTGTAATAGATATGTCTACGTTAAAATAATTCCTGAACCGGGTTTGCTGCCAGTAACAGCAGGCCCGGTTCTTTTTATTATAAGAATAATTGCGCTAATTTTAATAACATGAAAAAGGAGAATAACCCGGTTACTATACTCAATTCCATCAGTGAGCTGCACCGCAGCCTGGGGCTTCCCGGGCCGGAGCATCCGCTGGTGAGCATTGTATGCTTTAGTGATCTCAGTAATGATGCTGTCTATAGTACAGGGCTTATTTTTAACTTTTACATGGTGGCCATTAAGAAAGACTTTAATGGTAAGCTCCGTTATGGCCAGCAGTATTATGATTTTGATGAAGGGGTTATGACCTTCATTGCACCCGGCCAGCTATGTTATGAGGAGGAGCCTACGGACCGGCCCCGTTCCGGCTATATGATATTGTTCCATCCTGATTTTATACGCAATTATGCGTTGGGCAAAAACATAAAGAGCTTTGAATTTTTCAACTACGCCATTAATGAGGCGCTGTACCTTTCCCAGAAAGAAGAAACCATTATTGAAGGCATCTTTGGCAACATTCAGCAGGAATACCGGTTGAACATTGATAAGTTCAGCCAGGATGTAATAGTATCCCACATAGAGCTGCTGTTAACCTATTGCAATCGTTTTTACAACCGGCAGTTCATTACCCGTAAAAGCGCCGGCAGCAGCTTGCTTGAAAAAATGGAGCAGCTGCTTCAGGAGCATTTTAACAATGCAAACGGGCAGGGCCTGCCAACTGTAAAAAGCCTGGCTGCGCAGCTCAATGTATCACCGGGTTATTTAAGTGATATGCTGCGGCAGCTCACCGGTCAAAGCACACAGCAGCATATACACAGTAAGCTGATAGAAAAGGCAAAGGAAATGCTTAGCACCAGTAACAGCACTATTGCGGAAGTAGCATACCAGCTTGGCTTTGAGCATCCACAATCGTTCAATAAGCTGTTTAAGCAAAAAACAAAGGTATCCCCGGTGGAGTTCCGGCAATCCTTTAATTAACGGATAAACGTTTTCGTATAGCCGTATCATAGCAATCCCTCATAAACCTCACTCCCTGAATAAGTTCTGCAAAATAAGCCCTTGCAGCCGTTTCCCTTTTTGTAAAGCGATCTTGTTATAGGATATATGTCGTATTGGAAAGCATACAGATTAGGCATATTTTTATAATATGAAAACCATAAATAGTACGAAATAGGATTTGTTGCTCTCATAAATCATGTCCTGTACTTTTTGAAAACCTAAACTTTCATTTAAAATAGCCAATGTGAAAAACCGGCATTAGCCATCGTACATTATTCCTGGCGCCTACTCCAGGACAGTAGCGTTCTGCACAGGGCATTTACATGGATCTTAATGGACCACGTCATCTGTTAACGGCTCCGCATTTCATCAATGGGGAAGACCGGCAATAGGGCAATGTATGATGCCCCGCGGGGATCTGCCACTTCCTTACCACTGCACATCCAGGATAGTTATTTCATCAATGTTCCGCCATTGATGCCGGCTGTTTATTGCACTATTTGATCATCAAAACTTCTTCTTATACATCTGAAACACGAACCGTAACATTCACAAAAAACAATGTCATCATGCAAAAAATTAAACTACTTTTTCTCTTTACCCTCCTGACTTTATCAGGAGCTACCTTTGCACAGGTATCCTGCTACAACATAGTGGGGTATTATCCATCCTGGGTAGCCGGTGGTAATTATTACATTAACTCACCGTCAAAAGTTGACTACAGCAAGTACACGCACATCTGTTATGCGTTTGCTATTCCCGGTAACGATGGTAATATTGGCGGTGTGGATGGCGCTTCCACCCTGCGGGATCTTGTAACCCGTGGCCATGCAGCCAATGTGAAGGTCCTGTTGTCAATCGGCGGCTGGTTAAGCTCTTCACCCAGCAATACGCCTTTTGAATCCATCTCCACCAACACAACAGCCATCAACAACATGGTAAATGCATGCGCCAACCTGGTTACGCAGTACAACCTGGATGGTATTGACCTGGACTGGGAATATCCCACTACAAAAGCCAGGTGGAACGCTTTGGCTGTCCCTTTAGGCAATCGTTTGCATAGCATGGGTAAGCTGTTCACCGCAGCCGTATCAGAAAGCGCCGATAACAATGGTAACAACTATGATAACGTAACCATGTTAGACCTCGTGAATATTATGTGTTATGGTGGCGATGCGCTGGCCAGCAGCTCCATGGCTTACTGGACCTCACGCGGCGTACCGCAGAACAAAAGAATGCTGGGTGTGCCTTTTTACAGCGCAGATAATAACAGCGCAGAGCATATCCGCAAAGCCAACCTGGCTAAAACAACTGCAGGTGGCATCATGATCTGGGATATTGCCTCAGAGTATGGCGACATCAATGCTATTTACAGCACATTAGGCAATGTATGCCAGGGCGGCGGCAACAATCCTGTGCCACAGAACCTGGCCAGCGGCAAGCCTGCCACTGCTTCCACTACAGAAGCCAATACCACTACCAGCGTAGTAGCCGCCAACGTTACCGACGGCAGCTATGGCACCCGCTGGTCATCTGCGTTTGCAGATTCACAATGGGTATCTGTTGACCTGGGCGCGGTGTATGATATTAACCGCGTTAAAATTACCTGGGAGGCTGCTTATGCCAGCGCTTACCGTATTGAAGTATCAACAGACGGTAGTGTATGGAACCGCGCTAAATCCGTTACCGGCAATACTTCCCTGGTGAATGACAACACCGGCTTAACTGCCAGCGGCCGTTATGTAAGGATCTTTGGCGTAACAAGGGCTACTACCTATGGCATTTCCATTTATGAGCTGGAAGTATATGGTGCAACCGCTGTTGCTCAAACACCTTATGGTGGCACCAAATGGGCCATTCCCGGTAAAATAGAAGCAGAGAATTATGATAATGGTGGCGAAGGCGTGGCTTATCATGACTTAACATCTGCCAACCAGGGTGGCCAGTACCGCACTACTGAAGCAGTGGATCTTGAATCCTGCACAGAAGGCGGGTATAACCTGAGTTATGTACAGGCAGGCGAATGGTTTGAATATACGGTGAATGTAGCTACAGCAGGCACTTACACTCTGCAGGCCCGGGTAGCCACCAATGCTGCCGGCAAATCATTCCACATTGAGCTGGATGGTCAAACCATTGGCACCATTGCCATCCCCAATACGGGCGATTGGCAAACCTGGTCAACCGTTAGCGTAACAACACCGGCTTTAACCGCTGGTACCAAGGTATTGCGCATTGTGGTTGATAATGCTGAATTTAACCTTAACTGGATTAGCTTCACATCAGCAGCAGATAACATTGCGCTTAACAAAACCATTACTGCATCTTCTGTAGAAGAAGCCGGTTTTGAAGCATATAAAGCTTTTGATGGTAATGCTACTACCACCCGCTGGTCATCCGCCTATACGGATAATGAATGGATAGCCGCTGACCTGGGTAGTGTACAATCTGTTTCAAGAGTGGTGCTGAAATGGGAAAACGCTTATGCTACCGCTTATCGCATTGAAACTTCTACGGATAATGTAACCTGGACCGCTCAGAAAACAGTGACCGCCGGTGCCGGTGGTACGGAAGATCTTAGCTTCCCGGCTGTTAGCGCACGTTATGTAAGAATGCAGGGGGTGCAAAGGGCTACGCCGTACGGTTATTCTATCTGGGAGTTCGAGGTGTATACAGCCGCTCCTGCACTGGCAGCCCGGAAAACAGCTGCCCTGCCTAACACGGTAACGGATGGTACGGATGGCAAACCCCGGTTCAGCTTAGGCGTTTCTCCGAACCCTGCTACCAACATCCTTACAGTACAGTACAAAGGTGCTGCTGCACAATCCTTATTAAAAGTTTACAGCCTTACCGGCCGTGAAGTATACCAGTCAAGGCTTGGCGGCAATGCTAACCAGCTGCAGATAGATATTTCCAAATGGCCTAAAGGCATTTATATTATTTCATTAGGTAACACCAGCAAGAAAGTGGTGGTAGAATAAGCAGCCTTATTTTATTGAAGTTAATGGGCCGTCTCAAAAGGAATTTTGAGGCGGCCTTTTTTATAAAATGCCGGCCTTTAAAACAAAAGAAATAGGCCTTTAAAACAAAACCCCTAAACCCCGCCCGGTATACCTTTGTTGCAATAAAAATAATATCGGTCATGGAACAGGTAACAACCACAAGCAACTATAATGGAGCCCTGCAAAAGCCTATCGGCTCCGGGTTTACAGCCATATCTACTTCAACAGATGTAATGAAAGGAATTGACCTTAGGGGCAAAACAGCCATTGTAACCGGCGGCTATGCCGGCATAGGATTGGAAACCGTAAAACAGCTGGCAGCAGCAGGCGCTAAAGTAATAGTACCTGCGCGCAACCGCAACAAGGCTGCAAAGAACCTGGAAGGCATTGCACAGGTTACTATTGAGGTAATGGATCTCATGGATCCGGTATCGATCGATGCATTTGCAGCGCAATTCCTGGCAACCGGCAGCCCGCTTCATTTGCTCATTAATAATGCAGGTATTATGTGGGTGCCTTTACAGCGCGATGCGCGGGGATATGAATCGCAATTAGCCACCAATCATCTGGGCCATTTCCAGCTCACCGCCAGGCTTTGGCCTGCCTTGAAAAAGGCCCATGGTGCAAGAGTGGTCAATGTATCGTCATACGGGCACCAGATAGCGCCGTTTAATTTTGAGGATCCCAATTTTGAGCACCGGGAGTATGAAACGCTATCAGCTTACGGACAGTCAAAAACCGCTAATAATCTTTTTGCCGTGGAGCTGGATCATCGCGGGCAGGCATTTGGTGTGCGGGCTTATTCTTTGCACCCCGGTTCGGTAAACGGTACTGACCTGGGAAGAGATGCGCCCATAGCGCTGTTCCAGCAAATGGGAATGTTTGATGCAGATGGGAATATATTCCCGGAAGTGGCAAAGAAGCTAAAAACCATTCCCCAGGGAGCGGCCACCACCCTTTGGTGCGCTACCAGCCTGCTGTTAAATAACATCGGCGGCGTGTATTGTGAGAACGCGGATGTGGCGGAGCCGGACCTGGGCAATATTGAGCATCAGTATAATGAGCCTTTAACATTGCGCGGGGTAATGCCTTATTCGGTAAGTGCAGCAAATGCAAAAAGATTATGGACGCTGAGCGAGGAGCTGACCGGGCTAACGTTTACGGCAGATTGAAACCTGCCGGTATAAATGGTTAGCCCCCGCGCTAACCATTGTGAGTGCGAAATCCATTTGTATGTGCGCTTAACAAGCCCGTTGTTTTTTGTAGCTTAGTGGTACATCCGTTATGATTGAACAAACGCGTTATTTAAGCACCGACATTAAGCTGTCCTGCATAGAAGAAAAAACTTTCAGGGCAGAAGTGCAGCTGGAACATCATTCCCTGGTATGGATCATTTCAGGTGAAACAAAGATCGTGCTGGCAGATAGTACTTATATATTCAAAGCCGGCGATATCTTTTTATTTCCGCGCAACCAGCTGGCCACCAACATCAATTACGCAAAGAACGGCCTGCCGCATAAGGCCATTGCCATGCATTTTACCATAAAGCGGCTGCAGGATTTTTATGCTAAGAATAAACCTGCACCGGGGCAGCAGTACCCGCATAAGATCCGCATTTTTGATAAACATCCGCTGCTGGAAAACTGCCTGGCATCCATGCTGCCCTATTTTGATCTGAAAGTGCCGGTGCCGGAAAACCTGATCACTATAAAAATTGAAGAAGCTGTTAACATTCTTCGTTTAATTGATAGGAATATTGATAGTTTGCTGGCTAATTTTGATAAGCCGGGCAAAATAGACCTGGCCGGTTTTATGGAGCAGAACTATATGTTCAATATGACCATGGATAAATTCAGCTACCTCAGCGGGCGCAGCCTCACCACTTTTAAACGTGATTTTAAGCACCTGTACCACACAACGCCGCAGAAATGGCTTACGCAAAAGCGGCTGGAGCTGGCTCATTACCAGCTCAGCGAAAAAAACAGAAAACCTTCTGAAGTATATGTGGAGGTTGGTTTTGAGAACCTGTCGCATTTTACCTACATTTTTAAAAAGCATTTTGGTTATACGCCCACTGAATTAACTGCGCAAAAGAAGCGCGGTTTATAGAGCGGGGTGGGCTCATAATATTGTAAACAGCTGCCGTACCGCGCAGCTGTTTTCATTTGAATGAAGGGGGTTACGACGTTCATAACGACATAATTATCAACACCTCTTTCAGGTACATAACCGTGTTATTGGTTAAGCAATTCTAAATTGTTATTTTGCGTACGAACCACAAACCAGGAACCTATGAAAAAGATCATTCTGCTTATCACCATCAGTTGTTTTGCACTGTATGCACAGGCCCAAACCAACCAGCGGGATGCCAAGAAACGCAAGCAGGGCCCCTGGATTGAACAGGTGGAGCCTTTGCGCGGGGAGCCCGGCTACAGTTGGGAAGGTACGTATAAGGCTGACCGTAAGGAAGGCATTTGGAGAAAGTATAACGTCACCGGCGATCTTATTGCAGAGGAAACCTACCATAACGGGGTGCTGGATGGCCCCTGCAAATATTTCTATGACAACGGCAAGCTCAGTGCTGCCGGTAATATGCTGGCCATGGATATTGAAGGGGAAATAGATACTGTACTGGTAATAGATCCTGTTACCCAGGAAGAATCCCGGGTAGAGGTGGTGCGCAAAGGCAACTCCGTACGCCATGGTGAATGGCGCCTGTATGATGAGGACGGGGTGATGATAAAGGAAACTTACAGCCGCGGGGAAATTGTTACGGGGGCATCAGATAACAAGCGCAAAGCCAATGCAGCGCCTTTGCCGCATGAGCTGCAGCAGGCAGCAGATAAGAAACATAAAAAGAATTAGAAGCGCCGGAAGGCCATTTTACCAGTTTGTTGTAATAAAGGGGGAAAAAACTTAACTTACCTAACAGGGAGGAACAGATATTTTATTTATTATTTGGCAAACGTTCCATGCATGAATATAACAGCATGGTTACCAGGGGTTCCACATAGCCATTTATCATACCGATTGCACGTAGAGAGTAACAGAACAGTAATAATGAACAACCATCTTCCTCCCGGTACGACTTGTTATTGACCAAAATCCAGTTTGACTGCATGTTTCCACGATTATGCCTTATAATCCTCTTCTTTGCCAGCTCAAAGATTTCTTTTGCACGCCAGCTTAATTACCGGTTTAATACCATCGGCATAGGGCAGGGGCTCTCCAGTAACCAGATGAACTGCATTTATAAGGACAAAATGGGATTCATGTGGTTCGGCACTATGAACGGGCTAAACCGGTATGATGGGTATTCCTGTAAGGTATTTCACCACAATATGGCCGATTCACTCAGCCTCACAGATGACTACATTATTGCCATATCACCTGCGCCGGGAGACAAGCTTTTTATACAAACCAGGAATGGCAATAACTTTTACGATCCGCGTACAGAAACTTTTACCAATGCATCTTCCTGGTTGTATCAGCGGGGCATGCCCACCTTTGGAGCATTGTTTATTGCAGAAGCAGGCGGCGCTTACTGGTTTGCACATGCTGATTCAGGATTATACCGGGTAGACCGGCAGGGCAGCAGCCGTAAAATAAAGCTGCGCCACGGGAAAATTGCAGACATGAGAACAGATGCAGGGGGCCGGCTGGTGCTGCTGTATGATAATGGCGGCATTGAAAAAATGGATCCGGTAACTGCCCGCATCACTTACCGCTCCGCAGCCGTACGGGAACTGCTTGGCGGCAAATCAGGGAGCCTGAGCATGTTTAACGATGCGCAGGATGGTATCTGGGTATACGCAGCCGGCGCCGGCGTTACCTACTTTAATCCCTTAACAGGAACGCTGCGCCAGCTCTCTAAAAAGAACAGCATCCTGAATAACGACCTGGTACGTACGATCTCACAATATAACGACAGCCTTATCTGGATAGGAACAGATCATGGCGGCATCAACATCATCAACAAAAAAGATTTCAGCAGCACTTTTATTACGCACCGGGATGATGATAAAAGCAGCCTGGGAGAAAATGCCGTGTACTGCCTGTATAAAGATGATGTGGGCATTATGTGGGCCGGCACCTTTAAAACCGGTATCAGCTATTATGCGGAAAGCCTGGCAAGGTTCCGGCACTTTCACCGTAAGCAGCCGGGTGCAAACGGCCCTGGGTATGATGATGTTAACTGTTTTGCCGAAGATAAAAAAGGCAACCTCTGGATCGGTACCAATGGAGGAGGGCTGATGTATTATGACCGCCAGGCAAACCGCTTTACCAGCTACCGGCATCAGCAGGATAATGACAACAGCATTAGCACGGATGTAGTGGTGAGCCTGTACCTGGACCGCCAGGACAAGCTCTGGATCGGTTATTTTTATGGCGGCATGGATTGTTATGAAAATGGAAAGTTCACCCATTACCGGCACAATGATGCAGACCCGCATAGCCTTGCAGATAACAGCGTTTGGGAGATCTATGAGGATAGCCAGCATAATTTATGGGTAGGCACGCTGGGCGGCGGGCTTGACCGGTTTGACCCTGAAAGGAAAGTATTCTACCATAACAAGGTGAACATGCCTAATTCCATTCACTCCGATTTTATCTCCGCATTAGCGGAAGACCGGGGCGGCAACCTGTGGATAGGCACTGCTTACGGCATTGACCTGTTTGATAAGGCAAAGGGCGCCTTTATACACTTTTTGAGCAGCACGCATAAGCTAAGCAACGATAATGTTAATGCTATGCTTCGCGACAGCAGGGGCCTGATGTGGATAGGCACCCGGGAAGGGCTTTGTGTATTTGATGAGCAAACCCAAACCTTTAAAGCTTTTAAGGTAGCAGATGGTTTGCCGGATAATACCATTTTTTCAATCGTGGAAGATAAGGAGCATTGCTTGTGGATCTGCACCGCCAATGGTCTTAGCCAGATAAGTGTGCAAAATCATCAAAATAATATCACGGTTACCTGCCGGAATTTTGATGAGGCAGATGGCCTGCAGGGAAATGTATTTAATGATAATGCCGGGTTCCGCACCGCTGCCGGCGAACTGGCCTTTGGCGGCGCCAATGGTTTTAATTTGTTTAACCCGGCAACTATTGGCCGGAATAATACCCCGCCTGCCATTGTGTTCACCGGCCTGCAGGTATTTAATAAAGCGGTGGGCATTAATCAAAAAACCGGCAATCGTATTATTCTCAAAGAAGCGATAGCCACCACTAAGCAAATAGTGCTCAGGTATAATCAAAACGATTTTTCTGTAGATTTTGCAGCCCTGAGCTATATCAATACCGGTAAGAATAAATATGCTTACCGGCTGGAAGGGTTTAATAAAGACTGGCTTTTCAGTGATGCCACTACCCGGCGCGCTACCTATACCAACCTGGATCCGGGCACTTATGTGCTGCATGTAAAAGCAGCCAATGAAGATGGGGTATGGAATAATGAAGGCATCCGTTTACAGATCACGATACTGCCGCCATTCTGGAAAACCCCGCTGGCTTACCTGTGCTACATTGTTTTTGCCGTAGTGGTGCTTTTCATAGCCAGGCGCCTCACCATTCGCAGGGCACATGCACGTTTTGCCCTTGCCCAGGAGCGCCTGGAAGCACAGCGCCTGCATGACCTGGACCTAATGAAAATAAAATTCTTTACCAACGTAAGCCATGAGTTCCGCACCCCGCTTTCCCTGATCCTTACACCGCTGGAAAAATTTATTAAGAATGCCCGCAGCGATGAGGAAAGAGCGCAATTAGAGCTGATACACCGCAATGGCAGGCGGGTGCTTAACCTGGTGAACCAGCTGATGGATTTCCGGAAAATGGAGGTCAATGAGCTGAAGCTGAATCCTGTACCGGATGATATTATCCGGTTTATAGAAGAAGTATCCTATTCGTTCTCAGACCTGGCGGAAAAAAAGAACATCCGGTTTTCTTATAACAGCATCAGCCAGCGGCTGTATACCCCTTTTGATCACGACAAAATAGAGCGCATCCTCTTTAACCTGTTGTCAAACGCCTTTAAGTTCACACCGGAAAACGGCCAGGTATCTGTTGAGGTAGATGCCAGCATCAAAGGTGCAGAGGCCGTGCTGGAAATAAAAGTACAGGATACCGGCATAGGCATACCGGAGGATAAGCTGGACCGGATCTTTGAGCGGTTCTTCCAGAGTGAGATACCGGGCACGCTGGTGAACCAGGGCAGCGGCATTGGCCTGGCCATAACCCGCGAATTTATTAAAATGCATAATGGCCTTATAAAGGTGGAGAGTGAGGTGGACAAAGGCAGCTGCTTTACCATCCTTATTCCTTTCCGGATCATGGAGGATACGCAGTCGGCAATAACCCCTGCCGCAGCAGCAGAAAGAATAGTGGAAAAAGACCGTAACATTTTCTCCACCGCCGTGGCGGAGGATAAGGCAGCCGGCACAAAGCCGGTAATATTGATCGTGGAAGACAATGAAGACTTCCGCTTTTATCTGAAAGATAACCTGAAAGAGTTTTTTGAGATAGCAGAAGCCGCAGATGGAAAGAATGGCTGGCAAAAAACGCTGGCTGTTCACCCGGACCTTGTGGTAAGCGATGTAAGCATGCCGGTTATGGATGGCATTGAGCTTTGCCATAAGATCAAGGCCGACCAGCGCACCAGGCATATCCCTGTTATTCTGCTCACGGCGCTGGTAAGTGAGGAGAACCAGCTAAAGGCGCTTGAAACAGGCGCCACAGACTACCTGGTAAAACCGTTTAATTTCGAGATCATGCTGTCGCGCATACGGAATATACTCACCCAGCAAAAAGCGCTGAAGAAAACCTTTGCCCGCCAGGTGGATATTAAAACGCATCCCTTAAAGATCGAGTCTGTTGATGACAAGTTCATTCACCAGGTGATCACTGTAGTGGAAAAGAACCTTTCCAATGCAGATTTTTCAGTGGAGGATCTGAGCCGGGAGATGTGTATGAGCCGCGTTTCCGTATACAAAAAGCTGTTTGCGCTTACCGGGAAAACGCCGGGTGAGTTTATACGCTCTACCAGGTTACAGCGGGCAGCAGAGCTGCTGGAAAAAACCAAAATGACCGTAGCGGAGGTCGCTTATGAGGTAGGCTATAACAATCCTAAATATTTTACCCGCTATTTTAAGGAAATGTTCCACATGCTGCCCTCTGTTTTTGCAGCGGAAAAAAGAAAAGAGGCCAGCCTTTAAGGCCAGGGGTTAACCAAACATACCCTTCATTTGTACAAAACATACCGGTTACTTAACATTATATCCATATAGAGATACGTTTTACTCCCCCCAAACATAATTAACAGCCATAATTTTAGGCAGATTATCAACCACTGGTTCCACGATGAAAATTGATTGCTATGCCTGAAATGGACAGCCGTGCACTTCCTTTTTGCCGGCAACTATACCAAAATCCACAAATCTTGTCATTCAACCAAAATTCCGGACGGTAAAATTTCCAAACCAAAACTGTTTAACTGTTTGTGTATGAGACATTCAAAAGCAAGGGTAAAACGCTGGCGCCTCCTTCTCTTACTAGGGTGCTGGGCTATTGTGCTTCCTATGGCCGGGTATTGCCAGCAAAATGGCCCCGGCAAGATCACCGGTACTGTTATTTCAAAAAAATCGGGGCAGCCCATACTGGGTGCAAACCTGACGGTACGGGGTACAAAAATTATGGCATCCACCAATGGGGAGGGAAAGTTTGCCATACTGGCCCAGCCGGGTCAGGAGATCGATGCTTCTTTCATTGGCTTTGCCAAAGCGCATGTAACGGTTGGCAGCTCGCCAACAGTAACTATTGTAATGGAAGAAGATTACAGCACGCTGAATGATATAGTGGTGGTTGGTTATGGAAAAATGAAGAAAACAGATCAAAGCAGCGCCCAGGTATCTATTTCTTCTGCGGATATAAACAGGACGGTGAATACCACGATTGACCAGGCCTTGCAGGGCCGGGCAGCAGGTGTGTATGTAACCCAGAACTCCGGCCAGCCAGGTGGGGGCATTTCAGTGAATATCCGTGGGGTAAGCTCCCTTAGCGGTACTACAGAACCCTTGTATGTGATTGATGGGGTGCAGATCCAGCCGTCTCTCGTAAGTTACGGCAATAGCAGCTCCATTAACCCGCTGGCTGGTATTAACCCGGCCGACATTGAATCAATGGAAGTATTGCAGGGCCCTTCTGCCACGGCTGTTTACGGATCCAGGGCCACCAATGGGGTGGTGCTGGTAACTACCAAAAGGGGGAAAGCAGGGCAGGTGAAGGTTGGCTATAACTATCTGTACTCTTTACAGGGTAAACCGGAGACGCTGCCAACACTGAACCTGCAGCAGTTTGCCATCATGAATAATGAAATTGCCACGCAGCTGAACCGCACGCCCAATGATGATTTTAAAAACCCGTCTGTGCTTGGGGAAGGCACTAACTGGCAGGAAGCCATGTTTAAAACCTCCCCGTTGCAAAAACACCAGGTTACTATGAGCGGCGGGCTTACGAACACCACCTATTATATGTCAGGCGAGTATTTCAACCAGGAAGGGGTAGCCATCGGTTCTAAGTTTAACCGGTACTCCTTCAGGCTGAATTTGGATAATCAGGCTTTTAAATGGCTGAAGCTGAGCACCAGCCTTAACTACTACCAAACCAAAGAAAAGTTGTCCTCCACCAGTGAGGATGTGATCCGGAACGCCATCACACTGGCGCCCAACATAGCGGTAAAAAATCCGGATGGCACCTGGGGCGGCGCTACTGAAAATGAATATGGCGGCAATGCAAAATATGCGCCTGTAAATCCTATTGCCATTGCCAACCTTGTGAGTAACAATTTTAAAAAGGTAGGCGGCCTTGGTTCCTTAGCAGCAGAGGTAACCCTGCTTAAAGGGCTGGTATTCCGCGGCAGCTTTAATGGCAACTTTGAGACCGGGGAAGGCGTGAAATTTACACCCACCTACCGTTTGGGATATATCAGCAATGAAAAAGCAAGTCTTTCCTTTAATACTTCAAAGAACTACTACTGGAACCTTAACCAGCTGTTACAGTATAACACGGATATAGGCCGCCATAGCATAGGCGCCATGGTAAGCCATGAAGCGCAATCCGGCAGCTTCCAGGGGTATTCAGGCACCAGGACCGGGTTTGTGAGCAACGATATTCCTTCCTTTAACCTGGGCGATGCTGAAGGGCAAACAACCGGTAGCTTTAAAGGCTCCTGGGCAATGGAGTCTTACCTGAGCCGCATTAATTATACCTATGATGGTAAATATATATTGCAGCTGGCAGGAAGGGCAGATGCTTCTTCCAACTTCGGGATCGCCAACCGCTGGGGATATTTCCCTTCTGTATCAGCCGCATGGCGTGTTACAGAAGAATCATTTATGAAAGGCATTGAGTTTATCAACGAATTAAAGCTGCGTGCGGAGTGGGGTAAAACAGGTAATAACGGCACCGGCGGACAATACGCACCACTAGGCCCCGTAACTACACCCCTTGGCACCGGCTTCCGTACAACGCAATATGGCAATTCCAATATACAGTGGGAGGCTACCGAAACAAAGAACATTGGTTTTAACCTGAGCATTTTACAGAACCGCATACAGCTGGAAGGGGATTATTACATCAGGCATACCAACAACCTCCTGTTGTCGCTCGGCCTGCCGGCTTATATGGGCACCTCCGGGGAAGGTGCTATAAACCCGCCGAATGTGAACCTTGGAAGCTTGCAGAACAAAGGTTTCGGCTTTACCCTGAATACAGTGAATATTGATAACAAGGCCGGTTTTTCCTGGAGGACCAATCTCAATATTTCTTCTTTCAGAACAAAGATCACCAAGTTAAATTCGGATGCCGCATTTCTCCGGAAATCTGCCTGGTACATGGATAATTTTGAAGAGCGTTCTGTTGTGGGCCGGGCGCCCTGGCTCATGTATGGCTATGTCTCCGAAGGCCTCTTTAAGTCAGTGGATGAGATCAATAACAGCGCTATACCTACGCAATCCGATGGCAGCAGGCTGCCGGTACAGCAGGATGGCGGCGTTTGGGTTGGCGACCGCAAATATAAAGACCTGAATGGCGATAATGTGATCGATTCCCGTGACCAGACCTTTATTGGCAATCCCTGGCCTAAGCTCACCTTTGGCTTTACAAATGCTTTTGCCTTTAAAGGATTTGATCTGAGCATACTGGTTACCGGTGCACAGGGAAATGATATTTATAATTACCTGCGTTACCAGAATGCAAATCCCAACAACATCAATCTTGGGCGTAACCTGTTCAGCGAATCCTTTGGTTATGCAAGGGTATCCAACGGCGCCGATGGCAAAGCAACCCTGCTGAATCCCGGTACGGATATTCCGCGCATTGTAGGATCGGATGTGAATGGCAATGCCAACCGCTTTACAGATATCTATGTGGAAGATGGTTCCTATGTAAGGATCAAGAATGTGCAGCTGGGATATAATATACCTGCCCGTTGGCTGAGAGCGCAGGGCATTGTGAAAGCAGTGCGGCTGGCAGCAGGGGTGCAGAACCTGGCCACCTTCACCAAATACAAAGGTTATGATCCAGAAGTAGGCGCTTACCTGGGAAAAGAAGTGCAGGTCAGCAGCCAGTTCATAGGGGTAGATGCCGGCAGGTATCCGCTTACCCGGTATTACACCTTTAACATTGGGGTGGATTTTTAATCAACTTAAATTATCAGGTCAATGAAAACGCTCACTCATAGATTAATAATTATAAACCTTGTCCTGCTGGGTATTTTAACGGGATGCAGCAAAAGCTTCCTGGAACGCCCGCCGGAAGATGCGATCGTAGACGCCAACTTTTATAAAAGCGATGACCAGGTGATGGCAGGTACAGCGCCGTTGTATAACATTGTATGGTTTGCCTACAATGATAAGGCATCCCATGGCATTGGCGATGGCAGGGGCGGTAATCTGATGTCAGGCTCTTACCAGGTGGAAAATATCCGTCTGCAAACCACCGATGTTACCGGTGAGGTGTATAGCTCCTGGACTTCCTTTTTTAACGTAATAGCACAGGCTAACCTGGCCATTAACAATATAGAAAAATACGCAGGCCCGGCGGTTTCAGAAACAGTAAAAAAAGCAGGCATTGCAGAAGGCCGTTTTATGCGCGCCGTTGCTTACAGCTTCCTGGTACAGAACTGGGGGCCGGTGCCGGTAATAACCAACAATAACGTGCTGCTGAATGATACCAGCATTTCACGTAACACGGTGGAAACGGTATGGGAATTTATTATACGCGACCTGCATTATGCGGCGGATAATTTGCCTAATGCACCGCTGCAGAAAGGCAGGATCAGCCGCTGGTCTGCCGAAGGCATGCTGGCAAAAATGTTCCTGACCAGGGCAGGGGTAGGCACCAGTGCCGGCGCACGCCGCAAAACAGATCTTGACAGCGCAGCATATTATGCCCAAAGAGTGATTGAGAACAGTGGCGCCAGCTTAATGAGCAATTATGAGGACCTGTACCTGATGAAGAACAATAACAACTCAGAAAGTTTATTTTCCCTGCAATGGAAGTACGATGGCGACTGGGGCACCCAGAACAGCGTACAGGCTTTCCTGGCATATGGTTCTGAGATCACAGGTTTTGCAGATGGCTGGGGCGGCGACCTGGGCGCATCGCTGGACATTATGAAGAAATATTCTCCGCTGGATAAACGGCGCAAGGCAACGTTTATGTACCCCGGAGACCATTACAGCTACATAACCCAGCAGATAGATGATCCCAATAATCCCGGTAAAAAAATAACCCAGCAGCTGCAGGTGCCCTGGAACTCTGTTGGCAATGAGCGGTATAATACAAGGGCATGGGTAAAAAAATATGTAGTAGGCCGCCCTGAGGATAATGACGGGAAAGTAACCCAGCAGCATACGGAAATGAATACCTACATGCTGCGCCTGGCCGACGTTTATCTTACCTACGCAGAAGGCGTGCTGGCTAACCAGGCCGCCACGGCCGATGCGCAGGCGCTGCAGTATTTTAACGCCATACGTACCCGGGCCGGCTTACCCGCCAAAACAACTATTACGCTGGATGATATTTATAATGAGCGCCGCCTGGAATTTGCCATGGAAGGGCAGGCCTGGTACGACCTGGTGCGCCTGCACTATTTTGATCCGGCTAAAGCGCTTTTCATTATGAATAACCAGGACAAAGGCAGCTACCGCATTGTGCCGAATGCAGCACAGAATGCCACTTCCTGGACCATCACCTCAGATACGCCGGCCTTTTATCCAGTAACAGAAAGCAATTTCTATTTGCCTTACCCCGCGGCCGAACTGTCGGCAGCGCCGAACTTAAGGAAGCCACCGGTTCCTTACCAGTTTTAACCAGCATAAAAGCAATAATTATGACACGTTATAATTCAAATATATTCAAAGGCCGGCTGCTAACGTTAATGGTTACACTGTTAGCGGGCTGCCTGCTGATGGGGGCCTGTAAAAAAGATAATGTTTCAGGACCGCCCATGATTGAAAAGGTGAGCCTGCTGGATTCTTCAAAGGTGGACAGTGCCTTTACAAAAGCGCTGCCCTACACCCAGCTGCTGATCACGGGTAAGAACCTGGATGGTATTACGAATGTTTTCTTTAACGAAACGTCCGCGTACTTTAACCCTACCTATAACACCTCTACGCACCTGATCGTAAACATCCCGGCAAATGCGCCTACAGAGGCAACAGATCCTAAGGTGCCCAATACCATCCGGATCGTTACCACGCATGGGCAAACTTCTTACGCATTTGTTGTTGATATTCCCCCACCGTCCATTGACGAGGTTTCCAATGAAAATGCGCTGGCCGGGGATTCGGTAATTGTGTGGGGATCCAGCCTTTGGCTGATTGAGAAAATTACGCTGCCCGGTAACCGGGAGGTCAAAGACTTTAACGCAAATGTGCAGGGTACACGCCTGGCATTTGTAATGCCCAGCCTGGGTACGGATACCGGCCGCTTAGTGATCCAGGGCAAATATGGAACAGCGATGTCTAACGGCCCTTTAAACGATTACCAAAGCGGGGATGTGATCAGCAACCTTACCGCGTCAGGGGAAGCCGGGGAGAACGCTGTTTTCAACTGGGGCTGGTGGGGCGCCAACAGAACCAATGATGCCAGCCTGTTTCCCGGCACACGCGGCTATTACCTGCAGAATATTTTTGGCGGGGTAGGGGCCAATGATGGTGGCTGGTGGAATGGCAACCGGTCCGGTAATTTTAGTGATGTGCCGCTGTTCACCGCTGCAGTTATGAGTCAGCCTGCAGCTAGTTATGCGCTGAAGTTTGAAATAAATACAAAAGAAGCCTGGAAGGGCGGCATTTGCATTATACGGCTGAAAGGAGATGGCGGCTTTGCTTATCGTTATATGCCCTGGCAAAGTACTACCGACAAGGCTTTTAGCACTGATAACAAATGGCAGACCGTGACCATCCCCATCAGCAGCTTTAAAAAAGCTGAAAGCGGTGTGGAAGGTACCGGCGCCAGCGCAGCTGTTATGGGCGATGTGCTGGGCGCAAACGGGGTGGTTTCATTCGGCTACCGCTTTGTTACGGAAAGCGATCCGGTAGAGGTGTTTAACGCTGCCTTTGACAATTTCAGGATCGTAAAAATAAAGTAACATAAAACGGGCATTTATTTAAACAGCGAGGTTAAATATGAGCATTTCTTCACGGCTGATACTCTTATCAGTGCTGCTGCCGGCTGCTGCCTGCAGTAAGCGCACCACCGGCAGCAACAGCACTAAAACAGATACGGACACTGTCACCACAAAAGTGGTCACTCCCCCGGATCCTGAAACAGAAAAGTCCATTGGTTTCTTTTTGAATGAATGGGCACCCAAAAGCTTTACAGCCGGCGCTTATACGGAAACGGGCATTCCGGCTGCCGCTTCCGTTAATGTAACGCTGGATGCCTCCACGGTGGTTACAAAAATATCGCCGGCGCTGTTTGGCAACAATAGCAATCCATATATGTCGCAGATGGTTAACCAGCCCACGCTGCTCAACCATATTACCAAATTGCATCCCGGCATTATACGTTTTCCGGGGGGCAACATCAGCAGTGTTTATTTCTGGGACCGGGCCCCCGGCAATCCGCCGCCCGATGCGCCTGCAAACCTGCTGAATGCAGATGGGGTAAGCAGTGATGCAGGATACTGGTATGGCGGTAATACCGTTGACTGGACACTGTCGCTCAGCAGCTATTATAGCATGCTGGCACAAACAGGTAACCAGGGCATTATCACCGTTAACTACAGCTATGCACGTTATGGAACATCAAATGACCCGGTAGCTGCAGCAGCGCATCTTGCCGCAGAATGGGTGCGTTACGATAACGGGCGTACGAAATACTGGGAGGTAGGCAATGAAAGCAACGGCACCTGGCAGGCCGGCTACCGGATAGACCTGTCGCAGAATAAAGACGGGCAGCCGCAGCTGATCACCGGGGAGCTGTATGGCCGGCATTTTAAAGTTTTTGCAGATTCCATGCACAAGGCGGCAGCAGCCACCGGGAAAACCATCTTTGTGGGTGCGCAGCTGCTGGAAAAACCGGCAGCAACCTGGCAAACACAAACAGATCAAACCTGGAATACAGGCGTGCTGACCCAGGCAGGTAATGCGGCTGATTTCTTTATTGTGCACAGCTATTATACGCCCTATGAAACCAATTCTTCGCCCGCTGAGATCCTGGCCTCGGCCCATTCAGTGACGGCTGAAATGATGCAGCATGTCACTGCTGCTGTGACCAATGCCGGCGTTCCCATGAAGCCGCTGGCCTTAACGGAATGGAATATTTTTGCTACCGGCTCACAGCAAATGGTATCGCAGGTGAGCGGTATACACGCTGTTATGGTGCTGGGGGAATTACTGAAAAACAAGTTTGGTATGGCCAGCCGCTGGGACCTTGCCAATAGCTGGAATAACGGGAATGATCATGGCCTGTTCAGCCAGGGCGAAGGGGCTTCCGGAGAGGCTAAGTGGGCGCCACGGCCGGCCTTTTATTACCTGTATTTTTTTCAGCACTGCCTGGGCGACCGCTTTATTAATTCAACGGTTTCCGGCAGCGCGGATGTTGAAAGCTACGCATCTACCTTTAGCTCAGGAGAGGTAGCAGTTACCCTGGTTAACAAGTCAGCTGCTGCGCAGGATATTCAGCTGTCCTTTAAGAATTTTATTGCCGGCAGCCGTTACTATTGGTATGAGCTGGCCGGCGGTGCCGGTAACTTTTCAAGAAAGGTGCTGGTAAATGGCCAGGGGCCGGCCGGCGAAATTGGCGGGCCCGAAAACTATGCTGCTTTAAAACCATATTCTGCTGCTGCCGCAAATGGTGTAAGGGTTAAAGTCCCTGCCATGGGGGTAGTATGTATGGTGATTGATAAAAGATAAGAATGGGGTAGTTTAAAATTGCCCAGGTTGATACCTGAGCATGATAGCTATCCTTATACTCCTTAACTTAATAAGGAAGCTATAAGTTATTAAAAAAAATGCTAACACAAAAACAACAAGCTCTGCAATAACAGATTATGCGTGAGCGTTGGCCAATTTTTATACGGGCCAGGCAGATCGTTTTACCAGGCCCTGTTTGGAACCAATGAATGACTAAGAGGATGTATCAAAGAGGGTGTCTTGTACACCCTCTTTCCGTTTATTGCTTCCTTTTATTGAAGGGATCTTAGCTTTGCAATATCTTCATCCGTACGGTTACCATGAATTTCAATTTTTTCAAGCGCAGTTTCAATCTCAGCAAACTCCCCATCAGTGAGTGTTACAGCTGCTGCCCCAAAATTTTCCTCCACGCGTGCGGGCTTTCGCGAACCGGGAATAGGCACTATGAAATCTTTCTTATGTAACATCCATGCCAGTGAGATCTGCGCCGGTGTAGCATGCTTTGCCGCTGCAAACTGATGCAGCAGATCCAGCAGCGGCTGGTTGGCAATCATATTATCCCTGTCGAACCGGGTGATCACTCTTCGTGCATCCAGCCCGGTATATTGGGCATTGGGATCCACTTTCCCTGACAAAAATCCGTTTGCTAACGGGGAAAAGGGTACGAAACCGATGCCCAGCTCTTCACACAGGGGGATCACCTCTTTTTCAGAACTGCGCTCCATAATAGAGTATTCGTTCTGTATGGCGGTTAATGGTGTAACTG
Organism: Chitinophaga rupis; assembly: GCF_900109685.1. GTDB lineage: Bacteria > Bacteroidota > Bacteroidia > Chitinophagales > Chitinophagaceae > Chitinophaga > Chitinophaga rupis. The sequence goes on from NZ_FOBB01000002.1 coordinate 137,737, forward strand.
CATGTGCACGTCTTATTTCTTCTGCTGTTGCCTGTGATTGGCCCCAGCCAAGGATCTTGCCTTCTTTGATCAATTCGCCCATGCAGTATGCAATCTCTTCAACCGGGATATCTTTGTTCACTCTATGCTGGTAATAAAGCTCAACATGGTCAGTGCCTAACCTTTTTAAAGAACCTTCTAAGCGGTTTCTGAGCTCCTGCATTAAACGCGTGCGGGAATTACCTTCCCAGTCTTTTTGAAATAAGAACTTGGTTGCAATAACCACCTGGCCGCGGATGTTTTTTAATGCTTCACCAAGCAGCTGCTCATTTGCGCCCATTGCATATAGTTCAGCAGTATCAAAGAAGGTACAGCCCAGCTCAAAGGCCTGGTGAATAAGCCGGATAGCTTCCTCTTTTTCCGGGGCAGTGCCATATCCCATGCTAAGTCCCATACAGCCATAGCCGATTGCAGATACTTCCAGCCCGTTCAGTTTTCTCTTTTTCATGATGCTTGTATTTATAATAATTTAAAGTGCAGCGCAGTCTTCATGACCGTCTTCATTCAATTTTTATGCATACAAAGTTTCAATTAAAGGGGGCTCATTTTTAAAAGAGAATCAAACCAAAAAGTATGACTTTCAAACTTTTCTTTTCCTGAACGATTTAGGTGTGGCGCCGGTTACCCGTTTGAAGTAGTTATTAAAATAGGTGGGGTATTCAAAACCCAGGCCGTAGGCAATGTCCGCAATGCTCCAGTTGCTATGCTGCAAAAGGGCTTTTGCTTCTGCGGCAATACGTTCCGCAATGTGTACAGAGGTAGGTTTGCCGGTAAGCTCCTTTACCGACCGGTTAAGGTAGTTCACGTGTACTGAGAGCGCGCTGGCAAAATCCTGTGCGGTTCTTAACCTGAGCGGATCTCCGGTGCTTTCTACCGGAAATTGCCTTTCCAGTAATTCCATGAACAGATGGGTGATCCGGGTAGCTGCATTTTTTTGCTTTAGCCCGTTTTGGGATGGCTGGATCTTCAATGCTTCGTGAATGATAAGCTCTATACAGCTCCTGAGCAGCTGGTTCTTATAATCATAATCACTACGGTGTACAGCCAGCATCTCCCGGTAAAGGCTACTCAAAAATGCCGCCTGTTCGCTGTTAACAGGGATCACAGGATTGGCGCCAATGCGGAACAGGGGGGAATTTTGCAAGATCTCCGCGCGTTCCCGGCCCGCAATAAAAGCTTCGGTAAAAAGGCAGCCATAGCCTTTTTTCTCTTTGGAGCGATGCACCACAGTATGTGGAACATGGGGATTGGCGAAGAATAAGATAGTGCCATTTATGCCGATGGTTTGATCGCCGTAGGTAAGGATCATATCGCCGGTTACCAGCACTACTTTATAATAATCCCGCCTGGCGTGATTATGCAGGGTATCTACAGCTCCTGAGATCTCATGGACCTTAAAACCTTTTGAGCTTAGATCTGCAGTACTAAATGCTGAATTTTCAGGTAGGTGCCGGATTGCCATCCGGCAAAATTAAGTAAATCAAACCTCAAATAAAAGCAATAAAGGGCGCAGGCATGCTTCCGGGCCTTTGAGCGCCTGTAAAGTATAATTATCTGCACGGAGCGATGCAGTGGGTTTATTTGTGAAGATCTTTTTTCGGCGATTGTTTTTCTTTTTTTAATTGCGCCCGCGCCTGTTTTAAGCCGGTAGCAATCGCAACTCCTTCTTCAGCGCCGTTTTCCAGGAGCTTATTAGCGATCTCAACAGCCTTTTTGCGCAGCGCCACCGGCTGATTTTTATAGGACGGCGGATAATCTCCATTATACCATGGCATAAAATGTGTTTTGATATCTTAGCTTACAGCCAAATCCGGGCCATTAAAGCGTGGCTCATGGTCCTGCTTTCAATGGTTCAGCGGCGGACTGACTGAAGGGTTCTCTATTTTTTACTATATTTGATTCTGCTAGAATTCCATACTGGTATATTAATATAGAGGGGAAAACATCCGGCTTGTTGACTTGTAGCCTCCTTCAAATACGATAAAGTGCTTAGTATAGACTACAGATGGGTACCATAAACACTAAACAAGATAATACAGGAGCTTTTCAGGATGAAACGGCTGGTCAGACAAATGAAGAACGGCTTTTTCAAAAAATTGTGGAGGAGCAGGAAACGTGTGCCCTTATATTTCTTGATAAGGAAGGGATTATAAAAAGCTGGAACAAAGGGGCCGGGATCATTAAGGGATACAGCAGGTCAGAGGCCATAGGTAAGTATTTTGATATAAGCTTTTTACCCGAAGACCGGGCAGCGAACATTCCGGCTAATCTGCTGAAAACCTCCATGCTGGATGGTAAAGCCGTTTATGAAGGATGGTGTATACGTAAAGACGCCTCAAAATACTGGGGCCAGATAACAGTGAAAGCCCTTTATGATGAAAAAGGACAGCTGCTGGGATTCTCTGAACTAGCGCTGGACCTAAGCCTGGAAAGAGCAGCAGCGGAACGTTCTGAATCCGGCGCAACGCAGCTGCGCAATGATAACCAGGTCCTTAATGAAAGTGGTGAAATGTATCAGGGAATGATTGCAGAGATCCAGGATTATGCGATCATCAGGCTGGATGCAAATGGCGTGATCAGAAGCTGGAACTTAGGCGCCGAAAAGATCAAAGGATACAGAGCTGAAGAAATACTCGGAAAGCATTTCTCGATATTTTATGAGGCCCCCGATAAGGCAAACGGCCTGCCCCAGAAATTAATTGAGTGCGCAAGACATACCGGGAGTGCAAAACACGAAGGGTGGCGCGTTCGCAAAGACGGTAGCCGTTTTTGGGGAAGCATTGTAATAACCGCATTGCATGCAGGCGATGGCACTGTTATAGGTTTTACAAAAGTTACCCGCGATCTTACTGAAAAGAAATTAATTGATGACGAGCTGAAACGCTCCTCTGAAGAATTGAAAAGGAGTATTGCTGAGCTGCGGAAGAGTGAGGAACGTTATCATAAAATGGTGCAGGAAGTACAGGACTATGCGATCATTATGCTGGACGAGGAGGGAAATGTGATCAGCTGGAATATAGGGGCAGAAAGGATCAAAGGTTACCAGGCAAAAGAGATTATAGGCGTTAATTTCCGCATTTTTTACCCACCCAGGGACAAAGAGGCCGGGTTACCTGAAAAGCTGATTCAGATTGCAGCTAAGAACGGAAAAGCCACCCATGAGGGATGGCGCGTCCGGAAAGACGGTAGCCGGTTCTGGGGAAGCATTACCATAACCGCATTGCATGGCGGGGATAATTCGATCATTGGATATTCAAAGGTAACCCGCGATCTTACAGAACGGAAGTTTGCGGAAGACAAGATGAAGGATTATGTAATGCAGCTGGAGAACAAGAACTGGGAGCTGGAACAATTTGCCTATGTTGCCTCACATGACATGCAGGAACCATTACGGAAAATTCAAACCTTCACCGACATCATCCAGAACAATCCCAACAACCAGGCAGTTATAGATAAGTATTTTCCAAAGATCAATATCTCCGCTAAAAGGATGAGCATGCTCATCAAATCTATACTGGATTACAGCCGTTTGGATAAAGTAAAGCACAAGGTACATACGGATCTGAATAAGGTATTGGAATCCGTACGTTTTGACCTGGAATTGATGATCCTGGAACGGAATGCGATCATCCTGCATAAGCCGCTTCCTGCTATTGACGTTTACCCGGACCTGGTTAGCCAGCTGTTTACAAATATTTTGGGCAACGCTTTAAAGTATTGTGATGGGCAACCGGTAATTAAGATCGCTTCAAAGTTTTTGAGGAAAGAAGATATTAAAAACTCACCTCCTGATCTTGAGCACGAATATTTTCTTGAATTATCGTTCCAGGATAATGGTATTGGCTTTGAACAGCAATACGCAGAGGTGATCTTCGCTATTTTTCAAAGATTACATGCAAGAGATAAATATGAAGGCACCGGTATTGGGCTGGCCATGTGTAAAAGAATAATGAAAAACCATTCAGGATTTATACGGGCAACCGGCGAGCCGGGCAAGGGCGCCTGCTTTTACACCTATTTCCCCGTAAGCTATTCGGTGTTTTCCATGAACCAGGAAGCAGCCGCAACCTGGTAATTACCTAATCTTATGAGGCATTGCTGCAATGTAACCGGGTAAGTAATGCCTTACTTGGGAAAGTATTTCTACGTGGCTTATACATGAAATTGGAAACGTTGTAACTAAGAGGTGTGCAGGAACATTATTTGCGTAACTGACACTGTAAGCAAATCTTTTTTCGCAACTAAATCCAGTTATATGTTTTACCACGTAAAAGACCTGCAGTATAATGCAAGGGTTAGCAAGCCCGACCCAGCTTTTGCTACTTTATTATTAGAACAATTTGGCGGCGCTAATGGAGAATTAGCAGCCGCGTTAAGGTACTTTGGCCAGGCTTTTGGCGCCAGGAGCCCGTTCCCGGATAAGTACGACCTTTTAATGGATATTGCCACTGAGGAGTTTAGCCACCTGGAAATTGTTGGCGCCACTATTCAAATGCTGCTGCAAGGTATCAATGGCGATCTGAAAAAAGCTGCAGATGAATCAGAAATTATGCAGCTGCTGGATGGTAAAAAAGCCAAAGAGCAATTCATACACCAGGCCCTGGTTGCTCCGCAGTTCTTAACAACCAGCGGGGGAGGCCCGGCATACACCAACAGCCAGGGCGTTCCCTGGAGCGCAGCCTATATCAATGGCGACTGTAACGGGGATCTGACTGTAGACCTGCGTTCTAATATAGCAGCAGAATCCAGGGCCAAGATAACCTACGAATACCTGTTGCAGTTCACAGATGATCCTTATGTAAAAGATACGCTGAACTTTTTGATGACGCGCGAAGTGGCCCACTTCCAAATGTTTGAAGCAGCGCTGGATTCCATTCAGCCTAACTTCCCGCCGGGCGTGTTACAATCTGATCCGCGCTACAGTAACCTGTATTTTAACATGTCCAGCGGCGCCGATGTAAGAGGCCCATGGAATGAGGGCGAAAGCACCCAGTTTGGTGAAACCTGGCAGTTCATTAATGATCCCGTAAAATATGTGCTTGAAACAAATGGATTGCTGAATGTGCAGCCGGAAGGAACAGAAAGAACGTTGGAAGGGGTAAGCCAGCTGGATCAGGACCTGAGCCAGGAACGCAGTGAAGAAATAAAAATGGCGGTGCCGATAGGTGTAAATGTATGGAGCCAGTCAGAAAAGGAATTAGAAGATCAATCTAAAAGCAGTGGCAGCCGAAAAAAGACTTCAACCAAAAAATAATACAGAAACCCTACAGCAGCAGAGCAGATTGGATATCACTTATTATACTGATCCGCTTTGCTGCTGGAGCTGGGCATTTGAGCCTGTCTGGAAGCAGCTGCGCGCAGATCCGCGTTACGAGCTGCATATCCGTTATTGTATGGGGGGCATGCTCTCCAGCTGGGAGCATTATCATGATACCGTCCGCTCTGTTAGTAAGCCGGTTCAAATGGGCCCGGTGTGGTCAGAAGTAAAGCAGCTCACCGGCTGTTCTTTAAATGACAGGATCTGGTTTACGGATCCGCCGGCATCATCATACCCCGCCTGCCTGGCAGTTAAATGCGCAGAACAGCAGTTGGCATTAGCCGCTGAGCGCTACCTTGAAAACGTAAGGGCTGCTGTTATGGTCCATGGGCGGAACATTGCCCGTAAGGAAGTATTAATAGCAATTGCCAGGGAAACGGAAGCTGCAGATCCGCAGCTGTTTAGCGCAGCTGCTTTTGAGCACGGATTGGAGCTGCCGGAGGTGCTGGAAAGTTTTAAAAAGGACCTGCAAGAAGTAAAAGCACGGAATATATCCCGTTTTCCTTCTTTACTGATCAGGTCTGCCAACAGTACCAGCCAGCTGCTGCTAACCGGTTACCGGCCCTATGAGGTGCTGGAATCCAGTATTGCAAAGTTGCTAGGCAAAGCAAGCCTTTGATGTTATACGCCTTTGCGCAGGCTTTCTGCATATGCATTGGGTAACGGGCTGGCCTCTACGGCTTTTGCTGCTTTTTCAACGTCATAAGAGAAACGGATAAAGTCTGCCTGCACAGTTGCTTTATCTAAAATGCTGCTGTGCTCATTAATATGCAGTAACACATAACCGCCCCTGGGATCACCGTCTTTTGGTTTGCCAACAGAACCAATGTTAATGGCATGGCGGAAATGGTTTTCTTCTCCGGCAATAATTCTATGATAAGGTTTATGGGTATGGCCAAAACACATCACATCTGCGTCAGCATCCTGCATGATCCGGAGCAGGCTTTTTTCGTCCCGGTCCTCAAATAAATACTCGTTTATTTTCCGGGGGCTGCCGTGCACCAGCAACAGGTTCAGCTTATCGCTGTTCAGCTGAAATTCTACTTTAATGTGGGCCGGTAAGGTACGTAGGTACTGGCGTTCTTCCTGTTTTACAATTTCATTGGTGAATGATATGGAAATGGCGCCATTTGCCTTTTCATCATCTGTTTTATACGCGCAGCCACAATCATTGCTGCTGCGGCCAATACCAAAATCATAATTGCCGGCAATAGTGGGAATACCGCGTTTCCGGATCTCCTGTATCACTTCATTGGGCCATATGTTGTAGCCTACCAGGTCGCCCAGGCAATAGATGGCATCGGGCTTACGGATCTCCACATCTTTAAAGAAAGCTTCAAGTGCAGGTAAATTTGCGTGAATGTCGCTGAAGAGTGCAATTTTCATTTTAATCAGGCGCTTTGTAATGTTTGTTTGTTATAATATTTTTTTCTTAACCAGAATGCAACGTTTACCAGTGCTATAAGGGCAGGCACTTCTACTAAGGGCCCTATTACTCCTACGAATGCCTGGCCGGAGTTGATGCCAAATACACCAATAGCTACGGCAATGGCCAGCTCAAAGTTGTTACCGGCTGCTGTAAAGGCAATAGAAGCGTTTTGTGAATAGTTTGCGCCCATTGCTTTCCCTGACAGGAAGCTAACCAGGAACATGATGGCAAAGTATATTACCAGCGGTACTGCTATTCTTAATACATCCAGCGGGATCTGTACGATCAGCTCTCCCTTCAGGCTGAACATAACCATAATGGTAAACAGCAGGGCTATCAATGTAACAGGGGAGATGAACGGCACATATTTTTCCCGGAACCATGTTTCACCTTTTATGGCTATAAGGCCGTAGCGGCTCACAATGCCGGCCAGGAAGGGAATGCCCAGGTATATAGCTACGCTTTTGGCTATTGCAGCAATGGTTACCGGAACGGTGATCCCTTTCATACCAAAAACAGTGGGCAGCCAGGTGATGAACACATATGCATACACGCTATATAGCAGCACCTGGAACAGACTGTTTAATGCTACCAGCCCGGCGGCATATTCCCGGTTACCATCTGCCAGCTCATTCCATACAATAACCATTGCAATGCAACGGGCAAGCCCTATAAGTATTAAGCCGGTCATATATTCAGGGTACCCATGCAGGAATAATACTGCCAGGCCAAACATGAGGATGGGCCCAATGATCCAGTTTAAGACGAGGGATACAGAGAGTATGCGGGTGTTCTTAAATACTTCTCCCATATTTTCATACCGGACTTTTGCCAGCGGGGGATACATCATGAGAATGAGACCCACTGCCAGCGGTATATTGGTGGTGCCGGTGGAAAAAGAATTGATAAAGGTAGCGGATGACGGAAAAAAATAGCCTAAACCGATCCCTGCTGCCATTGCCAGGAAGATCCACAGGGTTAAATACCTATCCAGGAAACCTAATTTTTTCCGCTGTGCCGGATTACAATTTTGATTGCTCATGCATTTTATTTTAGTTGCCCGTTGTAAGGCTTCTGCGTTCCAGTAACAGTGTATCCCGCCAAAGGCCATTCATTTGCCCTATTTTTTCCCGGCGCCCCACTAAACGGAACCCGCATTTCTCATGCACTTTTATACTGGCAATGTTTTCAGGGAATATACCGGCCTGTAATGTCCAGAAGCCGTTGGCTTCACTTGCTGTTATTAAAGCCTGCAGCAGCTGCGTGCCGGCATTTTTGCCGCGGGCATCAGCATGTACATATACACTCACTTCTCCTACACCTGCGTACACACATCTGCCAGATACCGCTGTAAGGGCGGCCCAGCCTATTACCTGGCTGTTTTCAATAGCTACCAGCCGGCAGGTTTTTACATGGGCCTTATCCCACTCTTCCCATTCCGGTGCAGCGGTTTGGAAAGTGGCATTGCCGGTAGCAATACCACTTTCATAAATTGCTTTTACCTGCGGCCAGTGATCCGCTGACATTGGTATGATCTGCATAGTGCTTATTTATTTACAACAATCGGGACCGCAGCAGCTGGCAGCGGCCGGTTTCTCGGCATACACCGTAATGCTATAAATGCCGGTATGGCTGGTTTTAAATTGCGCTATTTCATCCACGGTTAAATATTGGGCCAGTATATCATTTGGAATAGCAATTACTTTTTCCTTTTGAATGGTGATGCCGGTAAAGCCGTTGTTTGTTATCAACGCCAGGTAATCCTGTTTTTGTATAGCCCCGGATACGCAGCCGGCGTACATTTCAGCCGCTGCCTGTATTTTGGGCGGCAGGTTGCCATCCAGCACAATATCGGAAATACTGAAGTGGCCACCGGGTTTCAGCACACGGAAGATCTCCTTAAAAACACCATCCTTATTAGGAACCAAATTTAATACGCAGTTGCTTACAATTACATCGGCCGTGTTGGCGGTAACCGGCATGTGCTCAATATCGCCCTGGCGGAACTCTACGTTGTTGAACTGCAGTTTTTCAGCGTTTGCGCGGGCCTTCTCTATCATGGCCGGCGTAAAATCTATGCCGATCACTTTTCCCGCTTCTCCGGTTTCCTGCCGGGCTATAAAGCAGTCGTTACCGGCGCCGGAGCCCAGGTCAATAACGGTGTTGCCCTTTTGTATCCGGGCAAACTGTGTGGGCAGGCCGCAGCCCAGGCCCAGGTCCGCATCAGGATTATAACCTTCCAGGTTGGAATAGTCATCACTCATGATGTTATATACTTCTGTGGAGCAGCAGCCGGAACCGCAGCAGGAAGCCTGGTTAACGTCTTTTTCCTGCAAGGCGATCTCGCTGTATTTCTGTTGCACCATTTCCTTTATTTGATCATCTGTAGCCATAAAAGGTCGTATTTTATTATCTTATTATTGCAATATTGCGATTGATATGAGTAAAAAATTTTTAGCAGCAGGAGGGGCCGTTGAGATCAACTTCTTTAAAGAAACCTGCAAACAGCTGCTGGTATTGTTTCCATACTTTGGGATTAATACAATAGCAAACGCTGGCGCCTTCAATGGTGCCCTGTATTAAACCGGCTGTTTTCAGCTCTTTCAAATGCTGGGAGGTAGTGGCTTGTGCCAGCCCCAGCTCATCTACCAGGTCACCGCAAACGCAGGCGTTCTTTTTAACCAGGTATTGCAAAATGGCAATACGGGCCGGATGAGCCAGCGCTTTGGCCATGATGGCTATATCATTCTGTTGTTTCGTGAAGAGGTCTGTTTTAGTAGCTCCCATTGGTTCCTTATTGTAATATCGCAATATTACGATGTGTTGTTGAGACCACCAAATAAAAATTTATAGTGTTTGGGAAATGAAAGGGAAACAATCTGCATCTATCTGCACTACTTCTTATTCAAACCGCTTCAACAAATTATCCGAAGCAATTCTGTAGGCTTCATGTGCGCCTTTTTCCCTGATCTCCCGGCCGGCTTGTTCATTCATTCCGTTAGGTGTTTCTGCATGTTGAGCCAGTTCTTTAAAATTAATGGAGCTGTCCTGTTGTGCAGCAAGGCAGAGCGCCTGGAACAGTCCAGCAATGTATTGATTGGCGGTTGTGGCATCTACACCATTGGCAATGGTCCAGCTGCTAAGCTCATGCAGCAGGTCATAAAATGGGGTAATGAGTCCTGTGAGTGTCCACAATGCATGCAGCTGATGTTCATCAGTTACCTGTAATGGCTGGCCTAAATGGCTAAACAGCTGTATTACGGTGTCATTGGCCTGAAAGAGAAGAATAGGTCCCGTATGCTGCATAACAGTTGGAGTGGGAACGGCGCGGACCACCTGGGTGGCCGGTGCTACCGCATTAAGCAGCTCAGCTTTTTTCAGCAGGGGTACCAGCGATACCACGATCTGTTCTTCCCGGAACACCAGCGTGCGCAACACTTCCACTGCAGCAGCGGGCCTCACAGCTATAAAAACAATATCCGATTGATCGATCACCTGCTGATTGCTTTCCATCCGCCGGACCTGTGCGTATTTCTCCGCCAGGCGTTGCGCATTGGCTTCATTGCGGGGCGAAAGATATATCTGCGTGTTTTCGATGGAGGAAGTGCATAATCCTTCTACGATAGCGTTGGTGATTTTTCCGACACCGATAAAACCGATCTGCATTTTTGTGTTAAAGTTATTGTTATCTCTTTAATTTTCCCCAACCTGCAACTTTTCCCTCACCCAATCGTCTTAGCTAACTATTCAGTCACTCAAAACCCAATTCTCATAAAATGAAGCATATCATTATCCTACTACTCTCCGTACTCACAATCTCCGCTTACGGGCAGGACAAATACAATTACGTCTACTTTAATAAGCTCACAGAGCTCGATGGAACAGATTATGTGCTTGCAACCATTGAAAATACCGGGAAAATGTATACCACAAATAGTACTTCCCTGTTGTTCATAAACGCCAGGACCGGGCAGTCAAAACAAATTGATTTTCCCAAAGGCAGCTTCATAGAGAAGATCGAGCAGATCAAAATAGATAGTTTTCAAATTAACAGGGTAATGATAACAGCCCGTACGGTAAACCTTAATAATGACAAAAGCATTGATTGGGATGACCCCACCCAGATCATTATGCTCTCAACAGACGGACAGGAAAAAGTACAATTAACCGAAGATAATTTTTTCGTAAGGACCTGGTTGATCAATCGCCATACAGGAACGATTGTTATTGCGGGTCATACCGACACCAATAATAATGGTAAATACGATAAGACAGACAAAAGCCAGGTACTGCTTTACGACTTAAAAACATTAAAATTAATAGTAAGGATCTAGGCAAAGATCAGCCTTACGGCGTGCACCCGTGCCTGTTGTAAAGAGAGTAAAGTACAACCCGCGTAAGCAATAGCTCCACGCGGGTTGTGTTCTTTTATTTAGCAGACACCAACGTCATTCCCGTTCCTGAAAAGATCAGGAAATTATCGAAGGACATATCAGCGGCATGCGCCCGGATACCTGCTTTACCACTTATGATCGGCGCGGGATCGGTATAATCAATGACCGGCGTTATCATATCATTCAGATAGATCTTTATGTTAGCGCCATTTAGCACCGCCCTGAGCTTATAGGATTGCCCGGCGCTAAGCGCCTGCGCCTGATAGGCAAGAGTGGTCCAGTTGTAGTTCTGTTTACCCAGCACAATGCCACCGGCTTCAATACCTGCGTAGTAACCCTGCAGGTAATCAGAGCTAACGGCGTTGGATGTACCAAATTCCCCTGCGGCCGGGTTACGCACGCGGAAGATCAGCCCACCATTTCCTGCTGAAGGACATTGCACATCTGCTTCAACGGTATAATCCGTCCAGCCAACATTTCCCATGGCCCGTTTGCCAAAACCATTAATAGCAGCCCTGCCGGATGAGATAGAGAAGCTTCCGTTATCATAATTCCATAAACCAGAGAAGCTGCCGGAATCAAAGTTATCTGAACCACTGGGCAGGGTAGTGGTCCCCGATTCAAATTTCAGCGTGGAGAAATCAAATTCACCTTCAACAGTTTCCAGCCGGATGGTGTGATTGCCTGCAGGAAGATTTAAATTTTTTAAGACAGCCGTGCGCCAGGTGCTCCAGGCGCCTGTAGCAGGGATAACAACAATCCCGGAAACATCCGCTCCGTCGCAGTAAACGCGTACTTTGCAGGAAGTGAAAGTAGTGGCATACCTCAAACCAAGATGGTAGGGGCCTGTTGATTGTACATTCACATTGTACTGGTACCATTCACCGGTCTGGTTCCAGCCGATATTTTCCCCACCTTCTTCGCAGTCGCGTATATCCACATTGTCTGAGCGGTATTTACCGCCGGTGTTTTCGTTGGTGAGATCGTGATAGCCAACTCCTTCGCCTCCTTCGTTATAATGAACCGCAGGAATGGTCCCCGGAACAGGTTTATTAAAACTAAATACCCCGCTTCCATTTACCCGGTTGCTGAAGGCCGTGTATCCGAAACCAGCGTGATCGTTATAGGTAGTTACGCCGATCTTGCCGGCAGCAGTAATGTTAGCCGTACGGGTCGATTTCAGCATGCCATCTACATAGATCCTGAAGGTGCTGCCTTCTTTTTCTACCCGTATTACATGCCATTTCTGATAATCCCAGCCGGCAGGCAGCGGAATGGAATTTACACCAGTAGATGCTCCGTTCACTTTTATATCTGTTTCCAGCGTATTACTAAAGCTGCTCAGTAATGCCGATCCAAAAGTATTTTCATCCATATAAGAAAACACGGCTCCGAAGCGGGCATCATTTCCGCCCCGGCTCATTTCTTTCATGTTAAATTCTGCCGTATAGTTGGCCGCAGCGGTAACCGTTGTAACCTGCCGGTACCATTGCAGGGTGGCTTTATTATCCTGCCACATCAGCTCCTGGTTGTATATTCCCCAGTTACCACCATTGATATTTGTCCAGCCGCTGCCAATAGCTGTCCGGTCAAACGGTCATAAAAAGTGGGTAAGGCGGGAGAGGGCTGCGTCCAGTTTGTAGGGCCATATACTAATAGCTTGCTGCCGTTAAAGCCCATAGGATCAATATTGAGTTTTCTATTAGGGCCTACGATAGTGCTGGGACCTAGCAGGTTATGATAGGCAATGAACCAGGTATCCAGGTCAGGACCTATAACAGCACCGCTATGGCCCAGGCCAAAGAAAGCACCTTCCGTATTGAGTAAAATCGGATTGTCAGTGCCTGCAGTATAGCTGCCTAATGGTGCGGTGGCGGTGGCATAGTTAACCCGGTATCCCCTGCTGAAAACATGATTACCGGTATAGGTGATGTAATAAACCCCATTGCGTTTAAAGATGGTGGAGCCTTCTGTCCAGCCGTTAAGCGATGTACCGCTTAGTGTGTTTCCTGTGCCGATGGATAAGGGACCACTCATGGTAGCGCCTTGTATGCCGCTGCCACCTGCGTTGGTGAAATACATTTGTCCATCATCATCTGTAAATACAGAACCGTCAATACTATGGCCCAGGTTGCCCGTCTGCACCGTGAATGGACCTGTGGGGCTGTCGGCCGACAGAATGTAATGGCCATTACCTGCCGGTGATGTATACATGTAAAATTTACCGTTCCAGTAAATTACCTCAGGAGCATAGGCTCCCTGGGATATGGTAACGGTGCTGGATACACATAGTCCTTCATAGTTCCAGTTAGCCAGGTCCCAGCTGCTCCAGCATTTAACGCCTGCCTGGTCATCACGTGTGCTGCAGTATAAATAATATTTGCCCCTGAACTTAAGGATGTAAGGATCTCCAATACCATATTCTCCCCATTCCTGCGGGAGCGTGCGGGGATTGGTAACCTGGCTGAAAGCTGGCAGGGAATGCAGCAGAGCGCTTAATAACAGGGTAAGCAATGATTTTAAAAGCATGTTTTTTTTCAGAAGTTGGGTAACGGAAAAAGAGGGGATCGTAGAAATGGTTTTCATAACAATGTGATTTAGTGGATAGATAAACCGGGAAACAATGATTATAAAATAACAACAATTTTGTTGGCTTTTCACAAAATACTATCTTCCCCATTCAAGGCTTCAAGATATCATGAAAGCATTCACAATTTCAATCCTGGTATTCACCGTTTTTAACTGCTTTTCAACTCAGGCGCAAACGCTGGATACCCTGATTGACGTAGGTGGTTATAAGCTGCATTTTGTTATTTTAAAAGGAAAAGGCATACCAATACTTTTTGAAGCGGGTGGCGGTGAAGATGCTACAACATGGAATAAGATTACCGGACCTGTTGCAGAACGTACCGCAGCTACCTTAATAACGTATGACCGGGCGGGCTTTGGCAAAAGCACATTCGACACAACTAAGCATGGGATCCTGAATGGAATGATCGGCCTGGAAACCGGGCTAAAAAAATTAGGTTATAACAGCAACATTATACTGGTTGCCCATTCACAGGGTGGTCTGTACGCCCAGCTGTATGCCGCCCGGCATCCTGACAAGGTTAAAGCTGCCGTACTGATCGACGTTACAACAACCTGTTTCTACAATAAAAAAAGACTTGCCGCAACGCAACAAGTGATCAACCATCAAAATACTTACAAACTAAGGGCATCGAATCCAGGATCCTATTACCAGGGAGCTGATTTTAGCAGCAACATCGAACGGATGAGGAAATTTGCCTTTCCAATCACGGTCCCGGTAACAGACTTTGTTTCAGACCGGACTCCCTTCAAGGATAGCATTGATATTAATGACTGGAAACGCTGTCACCGGGAGTTTGCCGCAGTGTCATCCAACCGCTCAGGCATCCTGGCAACCGGCTGCGGGCATTTTATCTTCAACGATAATCCTCCATTGGTGATCAACGCTATTGTCAAGGCTTATACTATGGCATCCGGCAAATAACCCTTCATAACTAACAGGCACTCTCAAATTGTCCGTTTCCGGACGCCAGCTGTTTACATTTGAACAAGTGTAAAAAAATATAATATATAAGTAATACATCTTGCATGCCGCTCAGGTATGGCAATCTTCTTGTAGCAGCTTTTGTATAATACCAAGATTATGAGCCACATTGTTATTCCTATTCCACCACTACCAGGTAAGCAGGAAATAGAAGTTGAAGTAACGATCAACAACCAGAAGCAACAGCTGCACTACCGGGTAGAGCTGTTTTACTGGGACGAGTGTTCTAATCCCATGGGGCACCGGGCAGATTGCATCAGTGAAATGCTGTCGCACCATGATCCGGAGTGGATGGTATATTATATTGGCGCACCAACGGACAAGTTTGTGCCGATCACATTTGTGAGTAAAGAAAGCAGGAAGCTATTGCAAAAGGTTAAAGCATGAGGTAAATAGCTACTTCCTTCAATAAAAAAAACTCCGGTCAGGAGATTTAACTTAATTGCTTGTACCCGCTAAGGCGCAATAGAGCAGCTGCTTAGCGATAGCTGCTGCAATCTAATTACCTGCCTGCTTCCTGCACCCAATAACCCCGGTTCCATTAAATTTTTGGAGAATAATTTCTCCCGCAATAACTTAATATAGTTAGAGCAAGTACAATACATCAGAACTCCAATATATTTACCTATTAATAAGAATCACCCCTTACTGTGACATAATCACTGCTATTATATAAGCCATACTATACTTTAATCCATCAGTAATGAAAGTTCCCTATATCAGATCGTCGAAATTTTTGACTGTAATATTCTGGGTAATTATTACTATTGCCGCTTTTGCGCTATATCGGAAAGAAAGTACCAGTGCTGTAATACAGTATAATAGTACCCAGGATTTTGATATATATATCACTGATAAACTAAAATGGATTACCTCACCGGACTCCCACAAAGTGGGGCACGCTGGTTTTATTATGAGCTTAAATGATACCTTAGGCCGGCATGTTACGGATATATGGCTAACGGAGGGTGAGCTTGATACGCAAAAAATTAATCCCTATAACGACTGGAAAAAATTGTTGCAAGGTACAAATGCGATTATAGTTATTCTTTAAAAGATGGATTTAAATCACTGTACAGTAATTCCGGTAAGCGTGAAATAAAAAGGCATGAAACTGAATGGCTGGAACTGACCGGTCTGTCACTGGGCATACTTATACTGATATTTTCGGCCAAGTATTTTGTAAGATTCAGGCTCCTCAAATATTCTGAACAAGCATTGAGAGAAAGTCTGTTCCTCTCTATGCTGGGGCATTTCTGTTTGGGATATGGCTTTTTACAGCTAATCCAGAAAATTCCGCAGGTCGATCTGTTGCTGCATAGCCAGAATTCAACCGTCTTATATTTAGTGATGGGGATGTTGGCTATACCACTTTCCTTTATTATCCCACTGGCAAAAAATATCACAAAACGGGATTAATTTATTTCATTCACCCCCATTGTGCCGATTATCAGCCGGCTTCCCGCGCCGTTTATGTCCGGATAAAGATGGGCCCGCAGTAGCAAACAATACTTCGCCCCGATCGCCGTTGTATATGGAAATCGTTAATATTATTATTTATATATTGATTGTCAGGAATTAATTTTTGTAATGAATCAGCGATTTTGTCAATATTTTCTATATATTAACAATATAAATTGACACCGTGCTTAAACCTATTTTATTTTGAACCATTAGCAAAAGTTGTTTTACCAAGATCTAAGTACTAAATTTAAATAATCCGTTATGAAAATACACGTCTGTTTATTAGTGCCGCTTTATCCATTTTTTTAAACTAAAAACCAATATCCGTTAAAGTATAGTCATTCACGTTTGGAAAAGGTTTCCTCATCATAAGCAAGCAGCTTCTGAGCTTATTGCTTTACACGTCAATATTCCACAAACAAATAAAATCCATCTTATGAACAAAGATCTATTTCGCAGGGCGCGTACGTTGTGCTTGTTATTATTGCTGATAACAGGTATGGCCAACGCACAGACACGAGCTGTTACCGGCAAGGTAACAGATGAAAAAGGTGATCCAATACCAGGCGCCACCATTCAGATAAAGGGCACCAATAGCGGCACAGCAGCAGGTCCGGATGGTACATTTAAAGTAAACGCTCCTGAAAATGCGACCACACTGGTTATTTCCTATGTAGGCTTTACCAGCCAGGAAGTGAGCATCAGCGGCAAAACGAACGTAAGCATTGTTCTGCAAACAGGCAGCACCCAGCTAACCGATGTGGTGGTAGTGGGTTATGGAACCGTTCGTAAAAAAGATCTCACCGGCGCCGTTGCCTCCATTCAGGCCAAGGATTTTAATAAAGGTACTTTCACCGCTCCTGACCAGCTTATTCAGGGTAAGGTTGCCGGCGTACAGATCGTTTCAAACAGCGGCCAGCCCGGCGCAGCCACTACGGTACGCATCAGGGGAAATGCCGCATTAACCGGCACCGGCCAGCCACTGTATGTTGTGGATGGGGTACCCCTGGATGGACGTTCCGCCAGACCCGGCTTATACGTGCCTGAGCTTGGGAACGTTCCCGGAGGTAATGCGCTGAACTTTATTAACCCCTTTGACATCGCTTCCGTAGATGTATTGAAGGATGCATCTGCCACCGCCATTTACGGTTCCAGGGCTGCTTACGGCGTAGTGCTCATCACCACCAAAAGAGGGCAGGCGGGTGAGCCTAAGCTGGATATAGGCGCTTCCGTTGGTGTCAGCAATATTATGCGGCGTATTAACGTGCTGGATGGCGATCAATACCGCCAGGCATTACAGAAATGGGACCTGGGTA
Source organism: Chitinophaga rupis (assembly GCF_900109685.1). Lineage (GTDB taxonomy): Bacteria > Bacteroidota > Bacteroidia > Chitinophagales > Chitinophagaceae > Chitinophaga > Chitinophaga rupis. Next base: position 155,270 of record NZ_FOBB01000002.1, read on the forward strand.
ACACCAACGATAAAGGCGCCAATGTAAATGCGCTGGATGCCATATTGCGTACTGCTGTAACCCAGAACTATAATATAGGCGTTAGCGGTGGTAGCGATAATGCCAAATACCGCTTATCAGCAGGTATGCTGGATCAGCAGGGCATTGTTAAAAAGTCTGATTTTAAGAAATACACCGTGGGCCTGAACGCAGGGTTTAAATTCCTGAACAATAAAAGGCTGGGGGTTGATCTGAATGTGATCTCCAACCAGTACCAGGAAAATATTCCGCCCATCACCAATGATGCCGGTTTTGGCAACAGCCTTTTAGGCCAGGCATTACAGTGGAACCCTACGGAACCATTGTATAATGCAGATGGTTCCCTGAACATTAAGCAGGGGAGCGCTGCTGTGAACCCGGTGGCTATGTCAGAGGTGTATCACGATAAGTCAAGGGTAACCACTATCCTGGGAAGCATCTCTCCTTATTACAAGATCACCGATGACCTGGAATTCCGCATGCAATACAGCATCAACTACAGCAGCGGTATCAGGAGAACAGCGGTGGATGGCAACATTAACCTGAACACTTTCGGTATAAATGCCAACCCGCCTTCAGGGCTGGGCTGGGCCAACATTGGCCAGAATGAGCTGGCCACCCAGCAGTTCACCAATACATTGACCTATAATAAAGAGATCAACAAAGACCTGCACCTGAATGCGCTGGCAGGTTATGAGTACCTGAAGTTCACGAACAAGGGCGCTTATATGAACGGCCTGGGCCCCGCACAGGCAGGTGGTTTCGGTAACTATGGGCTGGACCTCACAGACTATATCCAGTTCTCCAACGCCGCAGGCCGTAACATTACTTCATTTGCAGATCCGGTTTCAGAATTGCAGTCTTATTTCGGAAGGGTAACGCTGAACCTGAAAGACCGTTACATGATAACCGGTACTGTAAGAACAGATGGTTCCACCAAATTCGGTTCCAATAACCGCTATGGTGTATTCCCGTCATTTGCAGCAGCCTGGAACATCAGCAACGAAAGCTTCTTCACCAAGGGTGTGGTTACCAACCTGAAGCTGCGTGGCGGCTGGGGTAAAACCGGTAACCAGGAATTTCCTTCCGGCGCTTCACAGTCCAGGTGGGCTTTCCAGAACAATGGCGCTGTATCACAGCAATCCAATGCCAACCCGGATCTCAAATGGCAGTCAGACAAGCAATATAACATAGGGCTTGACTTTGCTTTGGTACACGACCGGATCACAGGTTCCGTAGACTATTTCCATAAAACAACCTCCGACCTGCTGTATCCTACTACTGCTATACAGCCGGCTGCATCACAGTCTGTAGTAACCTGGAAGAACCTGGATGGCAAGATCGTGAACAAAGGCGTTGAAGCTATGGTGAATGCCAGTATTGTTCAGGGTAAGGATTTCAGCTGGGACCTGGGTGCGAATGTCACCTTCCTGAAGAATAACGTTACCGGCATGGCTGCACCTATTTACACGGGTCAGCTGAACGGACAGGGCGTATCCGGCACACTGGTAGAGATCATTTACAATGACCTCCCTATTAACGGATTTTACACCAGAACTTATGGCGGTATGGATAAAGACGGGCAATCCATCTATCCCAATGGCGATAGCTTAAGCTACCAGGGAAATCCGAACCCCACGAAGCTGCTGGGTATCAGCACTACGCTTGCATATAAGAAATTAACGCTCACCGCCAACATGAACGGCGCTTTCGGGCATAAGATCTATAACAATACCTTTAACAACGTAGTGAATATAAGTAACCTCAGGGGCGCCCGTAACATTGCAGAAGAGTTCTTTAATGCATCGCAGCAGGAAGCATTGTCAAACCGCGTTACCTCTTCCTCCCGTTTTATTGAGAGTGGGAATTACATGAAGCTGGCCAATGTAACCCTTACGTATGCCTTAGGCGATATTGGCCATGTGGTAAAAGGGCTGAATATTTATGTAACAGGACAGAACCTGTTTGTAATTACCAAATTCAAAGGATTTGATCCTGAAGTGAACGTAGATAAGAGCAGTGGCGCGCCCGGCGCAGATTCCAAAACCGGGATGTCTACTTCCGGAGGGGTACCCTCTGCAGGTATAGAGTATCAGCCTTATCCTTCTGCCCGTACGTTTACGCTTGGTGTTAACTTTTCCCTTTAATCAAAAAAACTGGCTTATATGAAGAACATAAAAATATTATTCCTGGTTTCCGGTATCCTGTTATGGACGGGATGTACCAAGCTGGATGAAAAACTAAAGGGCGAGGCAACAGATACGCAGGTAGGCGGCAGCGGCGGCTCTGCAGAGGCCCTGCTGAAAGGGGTATATAATTCTATGCGCCTGCCTTACCAGAGTAACGACCAGGTGTTTGCCCTTTCAGAAATGAGTACCGATGAGCTGATAGCGCCCACCCGTGGCGGCGACTGGGACGATAATGGTGTATGGCGTGTAATACATTCACACCAATGGGATGGCGATAACATTCACATTCGTGATGCATTCAATAACTTGGGTGGGGTAGTGTATACCGCTACCAACATCCTGCAGTTTAACCCTTCCGCTCAGCAGGCAGCTGAAGCAAGGTTCCTGCGGGCCTTTGCCATGTTTAGCGTGTTGGATCTTTTTGACCAGGTGCCTTACCGCGATCCGGGTGAAAAAGTAACGCAGGCCGCAAGAGTAAGAGTAGGTACAGAAGCGCTGGATTATATTATCACGGAAGTGAATGATGTAATGACCAACCTTCCGGACGTAGCCACTGCAAAGAATAACATTACCAAGGCCAATAAAGATGCGGCGAGAATGTTGCTGATGAAATGTTACCTGAACAAAGGCGTATTTGCCAACAGGGCCGCACCTACGTTCGATAATGCAGATCTGGCGAAGGTAGTAACCCTGGCCGACGAGATCATTAACAGCGGCCGCTATACATTCAGCACTAATTACTTTGATAATTTCTCGCCCAATAATGGCAGCTTATCCAAAGAGAATATTTTCACTGCAGAGAACCAGGGCGGGGTGGATGCCGGCGGTTTAAACTCCATCTGGCATACAGTAATGCATTACAACCAGTCTCCTCCCGGCTGGAACGGATGGACCACACTCTCTGATTTCTACGGCAAATTTACAGCCGGCGATGTAAGAAGAGGGGTGGCTTACCCTACCGGCACCGGTGGCCCTGCTAACCCGGGTAAACGCATAAATGTGGGCTTCCTGATAGGACAGCAGTATAATCTTACCACCGATGCACCCCTGCAGGACAGAACCGGCGCCCCCCTGGTGTTTACGCCGGAGGTGAACAGCATTGAAACCGGCGCCAACCTGGAAGTTACCGGTATCAGGGTGCTGAAATACAGCCCTGATTATGTGAATGACGGGAACGGCAAAGTAGATAATGACTTTGTATACTACCGTTATCCGGATGTGCTGTTAATGAAAGCTGAAGCCCTGCTGCGCCAAAACAACGCAGGCGCTGCATTGCCGCTGGTGAACCAGGTGCGCGTAGCCCGCGGTGCAGCTCCCATGGCTGCAGTAACACTGGATCAGCTGCTGGATGAAAGAGGAAGGGAATTTTACTGGGAGAGCTCACGCCGTCTGGATCTCATCCGCTTTGGCAAGTTCCTGCAACCCTGGCAGGAGAAGCCTACGGATGATCCAAGGAACCTGATCTTCCCCATTCCCAGTCAACAGCTGGCCGTTAATTCAAATCTGAAAAAGAATCCCGGATATTAATATTAAGGGGTATTAGTTCATTAAAAAGGGCTGGTCTTTCTTTGACCAGCCCTTTATATTTAAATTACAGGAAAGTTACTTCGCCGGTTATTACAGCGGTTCTTCTGCGCCTGCAGTTGAATTGTTTTAGTGTTATATTTACACTTATTATTATACCATTTCTTTGTACATTCATCCACAATAACTTCCATAACCCTTCAAATACAGTGACAACTTAAATTAAGAAAAGCCTTTATCTATGAAAACCAATTATTTACACCGTATAGTGTTAACCGTTATAATGACATTTATTTTTACCGGTTGCAGCAAAAGCGAAACTTCAGATACCAGCACGGCAAACCCGGAGCCTGTTGCTACAGCTGTAGCAAGTGCAGCAGCATGTTCCGCACCGGCATGGGCATCCCTGAACGGAGGAACTACCGGTGGAGGGGCCGCAACGCCAACCATCGTTACTACCTATGATGCTTTAAAAGCCGCTATTCAGAATAAAAGCGTTAAAGTGATACAGGTTAACGGCACCATTACCATCCCCTCCGGAGGCAGGATCCCTTTCCAGGACCAGACAGGCAAAACCCTCTTTGGCAGCGCAAATGCCCGGTTAGTTTCAACAGACCAAACCCAGGATAACTCAGGTATTATTTATATCAAGAGATGCAACAACATCATTATCCGGAACCTGATCTTTGAAGGGCCGGGCGCATATGATGTGGATGGCTGGGATAATGCCACGCTGGATGCATGCAATAATGTATGGGTAGATCATTGTGAATTCAGGGATGGAGTAGATGGCAACTTTGACATTAAGAACACCTCCGACTATATAACGGTTTCCTATTGCAAATTCACTTACTTGAAACCGCCAAAGGCAGGCGGCTCAGGCGGTGCCGATGATCACAGGTTCACTAACCTGATCGGCTCCGGTGACGGCGCTACTGCAGACAGGGGCCATCTGCGCATTACTTTTGCAAGATGCTGGTGGGCAGCAGGCTGCGTGGCAAGAATGCCGCGTGTACGTTTTGGCCAGGTGCATATTGTAAATAGCTATTTTAACAGCACCGCCAGCAAGAGCTGTGTACAGGCAGGTTTTGAAGCAAACCTGTTAATAGAATCCAACGTTTTTGAGAACGTTAAAAACCCGGTTGACCTGATGGATAAAACTTCTACAGCCGTGCAATTAAAAGGCAATACTTTAACCGGCACTTCAGGTACTGCCGCCGGCAATGGTGTTACCGCATTTACACCGCCTTACAGTATTACCATACTCAATGCATCCGGTGTGAAAGCAACGGTAACAGCATCCGCAGGTGCTACCTTAACAGGCAATACCTGCTCAGCGCTATAATTACAGAAGGGCTGAAAAGCTATCGAAGCCGTCTCATAATGAATGGGACGGCTTCTTTATTTGCATTCCGTAATTTTAGGCAACTTTACCTTCAAAACACGCACTAATGGATCTCGATGCTATCATTGACAACGTATATATGCTGCCTGCAAAGTCAAAAGACAGCCTGAAAGCAGGCATTTCAGAAGTGACTTATGCCAGGGGACATTTGCTGTTTAAAGTCAACAAGATAAGCTCAGATATTTACTTCATAAAAAAAGGTATGGTGCGCGCCTATGCAGAAACACCCGATAATGAGGTCACATTCTGGTTCGGCAAGGAAGGCGATACGGTGATCTCCATGAAAAGCTATGTGCATGACCAGAAAGGATATGAAAATATAGAGCTATTGGAGCCCTGCGAATTATATCAAATGAGAGCCGAAAACCTGCGCAGGCTGTTTAACGAAGATATTCATATTGCCAACTGGGGCAGAAAGTTTGCGGAGCAGGAGCTGGTAAAGGTAGAGGAGCGGCTTATTTTCAGGCAATGCAGAACCGCCACAGAACGATACAAGGAGCTGATGGCAACCGATCCTGAATTATTGCAGCGGGTTCAGCTGGGTCATATCGCCTCTTACCTGGGCATGACGCAGGTTAGCTTAAGCAGGATCAGGGCTGAATTAAAATAGCCCACTGCTTTTTTTATCATTTGATAAATTTTTACTCCAGGTAACGTGCGAACTTGCAGCTATAAAATTAATCAGCATGAACTGGATCATTTTAATTATCGCCGGATTGTTCGAAGTAGCTTTTACCTCCAGCCTTGGAAAGGCAAAAATGTCGGCCGGCATAGCTATGTATTTATGGTATGGTGCTTTCCTGTTTTCATTGGTAGCCAGTATGCTGTTATTAATGAAAGCCACCCAACACCTGCCACTGGGAACCGCTTACGCAGTATGGACAGGTATTGGCGCAGTGGGCACCGCTCTGATGGGGATCTTTGTATTTAACGAGCCTGCTCATTTCTGGCGGCTGTTCTTTATAGCAACCTTAATAGGATCTATTGTTGGCCTTAAATCAGTTTCCCATTAACATATCCGCGCCTTCCGGCAGGATGTGAATGGCGCAGGAGAGGGGAAGGGGAGGCGCATTAAGTTTCTATAGCAGTCGTGCGTAACACAACACAATTGCCGCCAGGCAGCATGCATGCAATAAAAATGGGGATCACGCTATTGCCTTCCACGCGGATCACCTGGATGGTTTTAAACTCCTCCTGCAAATATTGATAGAGCTCCCTTGCTTTTTGTGCATTCGCAATCATCGGATTGTCATTGGGATCAACAATCCTGGTCATTTTATGAAAGAAATCCGCATGCGCAATAACACGTTGCTGACTGGGATCTGTTTGCGTCAGGGATCCAATTTTAGCGGGGAGCTCATCTAATGAGGCAAGCTCCCATTGCTCTACAGAAAAAGGATGCTCTGATTCTGAATAATAGAGCAGGTCTTTTGTAAGCGCTGAAATTTTAGATATGGTATCCATACTGTTCCTGAGGTTGTGATGCTACAAAGAAAGTGCTTTTTAAGAACAGGAGAAGGTGTTAAGATAAAGATAACATGGTTGATGATATTGATAACGGAAGGGACGCAAAACTAAGGCACCGGCTGGATCCGGTATAATGGAGGCATCAAACATAAGTACAGTCCGTGCTTTTGAGCGCTATTGTCACTTATGCTTTACCGTTATTGTGTTAAGGTTGTATAGAGATATTTGAAATGCCAGCCTTTGTATTATTTTATCCGGTAAACAAAGGAGAGTACGCAAGAGGAGTAACGCGTCTTTGATCCAGCGATTACAGGAAACCGGAGATCTTCTTAGCACCATCGAATAGATCACTCTGTGGCTTTGATCTTGTTCTATACCGGCACTGCTGTACTCCCGCATTAAATAGCGGTAACTTAGAAGGACCTCTTTATTCATTTAAAATTCATGTTATGGGAGCTGATAATAAATTAAATGCCCTGTCCATTCTGGATTACAGTGGCGTAGCAGATTATACTTATACTTCAGGCACAATGGGATCAGGCACAGATAATACGGGGCCTCTTAATTCCATGATGGCGGCTGCGGCAGAAGGACAACTAATGATTATTCCTGAAGGGAAATGGTACTTTGCTTCCAAGCCGAATGACTGGAAAGATAAGCGTATGAATCTGCTGATCCTTGGTGATACTTATCACAATAGTGTTGATTTTATTAAAATTGTTGCACCGACTTCGGGTGCAGATCGTTTACATCGCTTTGAACATCGTGGCCGTGCTACAGGAAGGGAAGGCATTCCCAGTCATACAAAAGCAAATTATGATGCCGGAACTGGTCCTAATTGGGCTAGTTTCACAGGAGTATTTTACCAGGTAGTAAGCAATAGTAAGAACTATGCTTGTCTGAATTTTGTAACAGGATTTGCATCAGCCGTATCAATCATTGGAGGTGCCGGCTTAGGCTCACAGGAAAATAAGGTGGAGTTCCAATGGCTTTATAAAAATGCTACCTGTATTAATCTGAAATCTACCGATGGAGCTTCTTATGTTGATAAAAATCTCTTTTTTGGCGGACGGACTTCCGGGGGAACCGCTATAGATGTTGATGGTTATGCTGCATCGAGCCCTGATCCATATAATGGCGCATTCCGTGGAAATGTGTGGTTTAATGTATTAATTGAACAATGTGATACCGGTATTGTGATGAATGGTGATTGCACTTATAACAGTTTTATTGGTTGCAAAATTGAAGGCGGAGTGAATACAGGTGTATTTGGACCAACAAAGATCAGCTTACGGCAAACCGGCGCAAACATATGTTTTGGTACTTCATTTGTTTCCATGGAAATTCTTTCCAGCAGCTGGATCAGCGGAAATATGGGTGTGAACACCTCCATTGTAACAACGCCGATCTTCCTGGAGGCTCCTACCTATGCACTATTGGGCCACAACGCAATTGGTGGCATAGGAGGGAGGTTGTCCGTCATTGGTGCTACCAGTTTATCTGCTACCGCAAGAGGAGACATCCCGGCAAATATTGATATGATCACTTATACCAATACACCTGTCCCAGATACCCAGTTTGCTTATGAAGTGAAAGGAGGTGTAGAACGTGCTGTGTTGTATGAACGTGCTGATAATACTGTAACTACTGCCAGCTATACCGTTACAGGTAGCGTGGGCATGGTGTATGTAAATTATACGGGTGGCACAGCAACAATTACCCTTCCTGCTGCATCCTCCAATCCCCGGAGAGAGGTGACCATAAAGAACCTGCATGCCAGCAATACAGTAACTATCAGCGGATCAGCGGCGGGGGAAACCAATTCCCTGACTACTAAACAAGCAATTACTTACCGGAGTAATGGCACCAGCTGGTATGTGATTAGTAAAGGATAAACTATTTTACTGGAATATGTAAAGGGTTTAGCTGTTATTAAAGAATAGCACTAAACCCTTATTTTTAAAATTGCGATGGCTGATACGCCGGGTGTAACGCATCTAAAGTTCCAGATTATTAAATGCCTTGCTCTTACAAACATTCACCTAATATTTTCAACCCTTCCTCTAACTGTGCTTCGGTCAGTGATCCATATCCCAGCCGCAGGCCATTTACCGGTTCCTTAAAACTATAAAGCTCAGGTGTGAATATTTTTATTCCCTTTTTCCGGAGCCGTTCCGATACTTTTTTCCAATCTGTTCCCTTCCTGGGAGTGATCCAGAATGCCAGGCCGCCTTCAGGAACTATATAGTCTGCTTTGTTTTTCAGGTACTGATCCAGCAGGCCTGCCACCTGATCTCTTTTGGCCTTGTAATGCTGCGTAGCCTTGCGGATATGACGTTTGAGCGTGCCGTCCCGGATCAGTTCCAGGATAGCCTGTTCCATGATATTGTCACTTTGCACATCAATGATCTTCCGCAGCGCTCCAACCCGTTTTATAAAAGAAGGGTCGTTGGAAGAGAGATAACCAATTCGTAAGGCCGGAGCAACAACCTTGCTCAAGGTGCCCACATAGATATAGTTTTTCAATTCCGGATAGCTCGATAGGGGCATGATGGGGCGGTAGCCAAAATGGAATTCGTTGTCATAATCATCCTCTATGATCGTGAATGCATACTTATTGGATAATTTGATAAGCTCCAGCCTTCTTTGCAGGCTTAACATCACTGTTGTGGGGTATTGCCGGTGTGGCGTGGTATAAACGGCCTTTATTCTTTTATTCCGCTTCAGTATTGCTTCAATGTCCTCTACTATCAATCCATTCTGATCAACACCAAGGGGGATCAGTTTTGCTCCTGCACTTTCAAAGGCTTTCCAGGCGGGCTGATACCCCGGGTTCTCCACCAGCACAACATCTCCCTTCTCGATCAGGCACTGTGCAGCCAGGTAGGTGGCCATCTGGCTGCCACGTGTAATACAGACCATGTGCTCATCCAGCTTCAGTCCTCGCTGGAGGTTCAGCATTTGTACAATGGCTTTCCTGAATTCAATATCGCCCAGCTCATTGCCATATCCCATCATCTGCCATCTGGCTTTCCGGTTAAAGATCTGGCGGTACGCCCTGGCCAGCTCCGCAACCGGGGCAATCCTGCTGTCGGGATGCCCGTCATCAAAATGGATCCGGCAGCTGTCCTTTTCAACATCCTCCGGTTTGGGGCTCCGCTGTGATGACCGGCTTTTCCTTAGCGCAGGCAAGGCTTCAGACACGAAGATGCCCTTTCTTTCCCTGGATACCAGCCACTCTTCATTCAATAGCACATTCAATGCTTCTACAACAGTATTCCGGTTCACCTGCAGATCCTGCGCCAGCGTTCTGCTTCCCGGCAGGGCAGTTCCTTTTGTTAACCTGCCCGATTGTATATCTGCAATAACGGCGTCGGCTATCTGCAGGTAAATAGCCTTGCCTGACTTGTGATCTAATTGTATTTCCAATTTCCAGGGTCTCAGCATCTGGACTAGCAATTTTTGTGAAAACTGTATCAGTTTGGTAGTCCAAAGTTAGGATACTTTTGTTTTGCAATAATGCATGGATCAATAAATATTATCTATTATGTCAACAAAAACAGCAACAACAGAGCAGTTCAGCTCAAAAGATTTCCATCAGACGTTTGCAAGACCGCAATACGTAAAACCTCCCTATCTCATTCATAAGAATGTGGAGCAGGCAGGCGTACACAATCAGTTCTCCACAGAGCGTAAGCATCCAGTATTCTTTGTGGACCTGCCCAGCAAGAACGTGAGTATGACTATCGGTGGTTTACTGCCCGGGCAAATGACTAACCGGCACAGGCATACCTATGAAACTGTATTGTACGTACTGGAAGGAAAAGGCTGGACAGAAATTGAAGATGAGCGTGTAGAATGGGAGGCCGGTGATGCGGTTTACATTCCTTCCTGGGCATGGCACCGGCACAAGAACCTGAGCGATGCGGAACCTGCAAAATATATTGCCTGCGAGAATGCCCCACAGCTACAGAACCTTGGCGTAGCGCTCCGGGAAGAAGAAGGACGGGATCTCTAATCTAAATTAAAAAAAGTAAAATGAAGCATATTCCATTTAAGGGAGTCATCGCTTATCCGATCACTCCATTTGACAAAGATGGGAAAGTAGATCTCCCTTTATTCAGAAGGCTGGTGGAACGTTTGGTCAACTCAGGTTCACACGGTATTGCCCCATTGGGCAGCACAGGCGTATTGCCTTATCTTAGCGACCCTGAAAAGGAAGCAGTTACTGAAGCAACCATCCAACAGGTAGCCGGCCGTGTTCCTACATTGGTCGGGGTGTCCAATCTTACTACGGATAAAACAATTTATCATGCCCGGTTTGCAGAAAAAGCCGGCGCCACAGCGGTCATGATCATTCCAATGAGCTATTGGAAACTCACCGACCAGGAGATCATTGAACACTACGATGCCGTAGCATCAAAAATTTCCATTCCCATCATGGCATACAATAATCCCGCTACCGGTGGGGTGGATATGTCGCCGGCCTTGCTGAAACGGCTGCTGGAGATCCCGAACGTAACAATGATCAAGGAAAGTACGGGCGATGTGCAGCGCATGCATTACCTGAGAAAAGAGCTGGGCGAAGAAGTTGCCTTTTACAACGGCTCCAATCCTCTTGCCCTGGCAGCATTTGCCGCAGGCGCTACAGGATGGTGTACGGCTGCTCCCAACCTGATCCCCGGGCTCAACATGGGGTTATATAATGCTATCCTGAACAATGACCTGGCCAGTGCCCGGAAGGTGTTCTATGAGCAGGTTGACCTGTTGAAATTCATCGTGACCAAAGGTTTACCGAGAGCTATCAAGGCCGGGCTGCAGCTGCTGGGTGAAGATGGCGGGCATTTACGGGGCCCATTGAAACCATTGAACAATGATGAAATACTGGAGCTGGAACAGATCCTTTCAACCATAAAAGAGCTGGACTACCAGTTTTCGTGAAAACTGTACCAGCTCCCTGGCCCAAGTCTATGGTAATTTTACAACGCATCTCTAAAAACAAGCATTATGGCAAAAGCAATTTTTTATCACGCAGGCTGTCCTGTATGTGTAAGCGCAGAACAGGATCTCCTGAACCTCATTCCTTCGGAGGCCGTGGAAGTAGTGCACCTGAGAAATGAAAAAGCAAAAGTGGCAGCAGCTGAAAAGGCGGGTGTGCAATCTGTACCGGCACTGGTACTTTCCAACGGAAATGTATTGCATATCAATTTTGGCGCTGCTATAGCCGATCTGAAGTAAAGAACAGAAGCCCGGAAGTGTTTTACTTTCGGGCTTCCAGTACTTCCCTCACTTCAATACATCCTCCAATTTTAAATATCGGGTTCTCTTTTGCCATTGCCACCGCTTCATCTATATCTGCTGCTTTAACGATCACATAGCCAACAATAAACTCTTTGATTTCCGTATAAGGCCCGTCAGTGACCACATCATCAGCCCTCACCGTTTTTGCGCTTCCGGGAGTTGGCAGCAGTATGTTTCCCTTATCGGCTAATTTATTCTGAGCAGCAATACCCTCTAACCATCTCATACGTTCCTGGATCTGTTCAGGAGTCGGTTTAAAATCAGCGATGTCTTTTAATCTGAATATTAATGTAAACTCTTTCATGGTCTGATATTTTTACAAATTCTCCAGGATCTTTTCATAGTCTGCCTGAAAGCCGGGCATTGCAGTTCCTTCAACCCTGAATGTATGAATTTCTGTGGTGCCTACATACGCATTAAACACGGCACTGACATGGGAAGCAATGAACTCCTTTGTGTTAGGCCAATCTTCCAGCTTCCCGCCGGAGGCTATAGCCAGGTACACTTTTTTACCATTCAGGCGGCCCTTTCTGGCGCCATTTTCATCATAACCATAAGTAACGCCAAAGCGCACCAGCTGGTCTATCCAGGCTTTTAACAGGGCCGACATTCCCAGGTTATACATGGGTGTACCCAGCACCAGTATATCTGCACTGCTCACATCATTGACCACGGAATCGGCATATTCCAGCAAGCGGCGTTCCTCTTCATTTACGGATCGGGGATCCTTATAAAAAGCTCCGATCAGATTACCGTTAAGAAACGGAGGTGATCCCTTTGTGAGATCCCTTTCAATTACAGTATCAATCTCATGCTTCCTGGCTAATTTATCAACAATAGCCATACTCAGGCCCTTACTATATGAATCGCTTTCCCGGGCACTGGAAATAATGTGCAAAGCTGTCTTCTTTGTCATACAATCGTAGGTTTATGGCATAACGACTGAAGATCAGAAACGGGGACACGAATGTTCGTTTTTTTTTGAAAATGCCACGTATATTAATAAAACAGGGTATATCAAAAGTACTTTGATATACCCTCTTTTTATTTATGCTAAGATTATTTTACAGCATCGCTTTTGAAGAATGCATTCACTTCCTTCACCCACAGTTCCGGCGCTTCCAGTGCTGCAAAATGGCCGCCTGTTTCCATGGCGGTGAACCGTTTTACATTCGTTTTTCTTTGTGCCCATTCTATGGGTGTTGGGGCATCGCCCGGGAATACTGCCACACCGGTGGGTGTATTCACCTTTTGGGCTGAAGCCAGCTGCTGAAAGGCGCCTACGGCATAGGCACGCATGGAGGAGTTGATCGTTTGGCTAACCCAGTAGATCATGATATTGGTGAGCAGCTCGTCATTTGTGAAATGATCCTCAATAGTGCCACCCGGTGAGCCCCAGGTGCTGAATTTTTCAACGATCCAGGATGCAAGACCTGCAGGGGAATCATTTAATCCATAGGCCTGCGTTTGTGGCTTGGTAGCGTGCAGCATGGAATAGGCTCCTTCCCGGTACCACCATTGCTGAATGAACTGCCCGAATTCCTGTTCGGCTTTAGACATGGTACTCCAATCCTCTGATCCGTTAGGGTATCCCACATCTGTGAGGTGGATGGCTATTACGTTCTCCGGGTAAAGATTGGCTACTGATTTTGTGATGCCGCTGCCCATGTCTCCGCCGGCTGCAAGGAAAGTTTTGTAGCCAAGTACATCCTTCATCAGTGTGGCGAAAACTTTTGCAGTACCGTCGTCTGTTAGGGCTACGTGGCTGGAGAAACCAAAACCGGGGATGGAAGGGATCACCAGGTCGTAGTCGTCCGTTAACAGGGGGATTACTTTGTAAAAACGGTAGAAACAATCCGGCCATCCGTGTGAAAGCAACAGGGGTTTGGCATTCGGGTTTTTACTTTTGATGTGCAGGAAATGAATGGTGAGGCTGTCTATTTCAACCGTGAACTGTGGAAATTGATTAAGAGCAGCTTCCTGCTTGCGCCAGTCATAGCCATTTTGCCAATAGGCAACCAGCTTTTGGAGGAATACGGGATCAGTGCCGTATTTCCAGCCAATGTTTTCGGGGGCATCGGGCCAGCGGGTCTGGCGGAGGCGGTTCTGAAGATCGTCCAGTACAGTTTGAGGTACGTTGATCGTGAAAGGCTTTACAGTGAACATGTTGTTTTTTTTTGTTTGTGCATTTATGGTTACGGCAATAAAAACGGCAGTTAGTAAAAGCAGATGCTGTTTCATGGGTTTGTGTTTGTTATAGCAAATTTCAATATAGGTTATGACAACAGTATGTCAGTAGGAAAACGGTGCAGCCTATTTCTTCAATATTTTGCTGCTGATCCATTTAACGTCGGATTCACTGCTAAAGAAAAAGTATTTTCCATCCGGCGATAGATTAGGGCAGTACTCGTAGGTTTTTGTATTGATCCGTTCGCCCATATTCCGGGGAAGCTGCCATTGGCCGTTCTTTTTAAAAGCGATATACAGGTCGGCTTCTCCCAGTCCGCCGGGCCTGCCGGATGTAAAAACCAGCCAGCTTTCATCCGGGGCGATCAGTGGGTCATGTTCGTCGGAAGCGGAGTTAATGGTGGGGCCCAGATTCACTGGTTTTTCATACTGCCCGGCTGTTTTCCTGCTCATATACAGGTCCAGGTTACCATCGCGGTAGGATGCAAAGTAGATATTGCCATTATTGGAAAGGGAAACGTAATATTCAGTGCTGTCACTATTGATTTTATCAAGCCGTTCAGGGCTTTGACCGTTCTTAGGCAGCCTGTATATATCATAATCATCGGTGGTATCGGTTGGATCTTTCGGTCTGTTGGAGATGAAATAAAGATCTCCCTCCTGTGAAAAGAAGGGATCAGCATTGGAGTAGCTTGTATCAAACAAAGGAGAGGGGACAGGCGCTGTCCAGGCCTCGCCGTTATATTTACTTTCAAGAATAAGATACTTCCTGTTGTGCGATCTTGAAAAGTAAAAAGTTTTATTGTCCGGTGAAAAGGCTGCATTGAAATCAAGCGTGTCAATGGAAACAATACCCGGTAAGAACACCTGCGCGATGGTGTCTGGTTCGGGAACGGGATAAAAGGCGGAGGTGGGTCCGTTATTAAAGCAGGATAAAATGCAGCAGCAGGCAGATGCAAGTAAAAAGTAAATTCTTGTCATAACGGTTTTTTCTCGTACATAATATAGGTGTTCACTGTCTTTACGCGGCAATGTTATGGTAACATGGTTGCGGTAAAACTACACAAGGTAAGTGCCTGATGATGATTGCTGCAGCATCTGAAACGGAGGTTAAGCCGTATGCTAAAGATCCCCTGGCGGGGATTGTTAACGAAAGATAATAAACAGTATAGCTTTGTCAAAATTTATTTAAAGCGGGCGGGGAAATGGTTACGTAAAAATAACGCATGATATTAATGCCTTAGTTACATATTATTTAATTTTTAAGCAGCCGGAATGTTAATAAATTCCGGCTGCTTATTTTTTTGTAATAAAGAAATTATCCTAAGTTTAGGAATTGTTAAACCCAAATCTTAACGCCCTAAACATCCCAGCTATGAGATCAAAATTGTTTTTGTTGGCCTGTGTCCTGGTCACTATTTTTTCCTGTAAAAAGAGTAACGAAAGTACCCCCGTAACACCTCCGCCTGTGTCCAATAGTTCCACTACGGAAGTGCAGCTTAAGCTGGGAGGTGACTTCAGTATTACCGAATCCCCCTTGGGCAGAAGATCAAAGAACGCAGATCAGCATGCCAGAACGTTAAATGACAGTACTATTTACGCCGTGGAAGTAAGACAGGGTAATAACACCGTGTACAGGGGTGTGTTTAACAGTCCTGACTCGATCTTTGTCCAGGTACCTGCGAGCAGACCGGTATCTATAGGCGTTACCGTTATCAGAAGAGGATCCGGCGCCGGATTGTATTACAGCTGGGACGACAATGGCCGCCAGTATTTCCCGGATCCCATCAGGGCTTCGCTGCTTAACAGGATGGAGCCTGCTAATGCGGATGACGGTACAGGTACGTTGGCCTACATACCTGTGTTTGACCCGGCAGATACCACTACCTTTACCCAGACGCAGATCTCGGAAGTGGATGCCTACAGTGGAAGCGTGACCTTATCCAGTGCAGGAATGCCGCCCGTAATAACGATCCCGGTGAAAAGGCTGACGTTTGGTTTCAGGTACAATGTATCCGGCTTCACCAGTGGAAGGCTGATCGCCGATTTTAATGGTATGATGCCTGCTAAATACCTGACGCCCTCAGATGCTGCTTCTACGAATTACATCTATACTGCTGCCGATTTCTATTGGGTTGATACCATATTGGAGTATGCCGTGGACATGACCCTGAAATGGGAAAAACCAAATGCTAGTGTAGTGGTACTGGGAACAACGAAACTGAATTTAAAACGCAATGTGCTCATAAATGTTAATGTAACGATCCCCGCAGATGGTGCGGCGGTATCCATTCCGCTGGATAACAGCTGGATATCGACTGAAGATGTGAACTTATAACAATTATTTGCTGATAAAAAAGAGCCGGATATTCCGGCTCTTTAAGTATTACCTCTCTATATCCTATGCCGGCTTATTAAAAGCATACCTGGTATATACTATACCACCCTGGGCATCGGCTCTCACTACGTACCATTTCTTATCATCGCTGATTGTCAGCTCATACAGTACGCCGTTTGCATTGGTTAGCTCCACCACACCCACAATTTGTTTGTCTTTATACTTTTTCTTCACTGCCATCAGCGGTTTTAAAGGCAGATCGTTTTCCCGTATGTATTTTAATGAATAAACAATTGTGCCCTCTTTGCTGTAGCATATTTTACACTGGGTTTCATTCAGGGTAAAGGAAACTACCTGGTATTCATGGTCTTCTGTCCATCTTACATACCGGGCATCCGGGAAGGTGTGGTTAAATGCCCGGATCAGCTCCTCGCTGGCTGCTGCTGTTGCCTGGGAGAGCGAAAAGATAGCTAGTGCTGCTACCAGGAGCAGCTTCTTTGACTGATTAAAAAAGTTCGGTTTCATGTTTGGCGGTTTAATTTGTGATTTATGATGTAAAAGTAGGACGGTGGGGATACTTAAAATTGTACAAAACGGAACAGCGGCAGGAAAAGTAAAAGTATTTGTGAGATAGAACGGCTGGCCGCAGCGCTAGGAATTTCCACATTTATTTATTTAAATTGCTGCGGTAAATGGCCACGTTTTGAATACTATAGCTGCTTTGAAACAAGGTAACCTATTGGTTTTTAATGAAGTATATTATGCCTGGCACAAAAGGGTGTACTATTTTATTCTCCAAAAAACCAGGTCATCTTTCATTGCAGAAGAGGTAACACAGCTCACATTCATCAAATGCTGGAACTACCGGGAAAATCTCACCGAAGACCTCAATATACAGTTACAGCTGTTCCGCATTGCCCGCACCACCCTGATCGACTTTCTCCGCAAGGAAACTATTTACAAGGAAAAAGTGATTCACGTAATAGATAAATATACCCTGCCGGTAGATGACCTCTGGGGAAAGCTGGCGGAAAAAGAGCTACAGGTAAAGCTGGCGAATGCATTGAAAGAAATGCCGCCGATGCGCCGTAAGGTATTTGAAATGAGCCGTTTTAAAGGCATGAGCTACCAGCAGATCGCACACGAGCTTTCCCTGTCATCCAGAACGGTGGAAACACATATTTTTCAGGCCATCAAACAGATAAAACATTATCTGGGCTTTATAATCTCTCTCCTGGCCTGGCTTTGCCGGTTTTAAAATATTTTTTGGATCAGACTACGTAGTTCGCGCTTTACAAACGTATTACTTATCTATCAGCCGTATATTATGATCAATGATGAATTACTGAAACGGTTCTTCAGCAATCAATGCACACCGGAAGAAGCCCGCAGGGTAGCCAGCTATCTGCAGGAGCATCCGGATATGCTGGAGCAATACCTGCCGGAAGAGGAATTCCTGCAATTACAGGAAGACGGCCACTTCCCGGAGATCGTTTCCCAGCTGTGGCTGAAAAATATTCATCAACAAACGGCGCCGGCTAATAACCGGAATAAATGGATTAAACGCCTGGCTATTGCTGCGGTAACCGCCGGCGTATTGATTGGCGGAACAATGTTACTGCTCAATCGTGACCATCAGCAACCGGCGACCGGTAACCCGGATATGGCAATAACAATTCCTGCTGAACAGCAGCAGCTCACCACCAACACCAGCCAAAAAGCCATGGCCATTGTATTGCCGGATGGTTCTGTAGTACGGCTGCTGCCGGCAGCCACCATGATCTATAACAAGCAATTCAGGGATAACAGGAGCATTTACCTGACAGGAGAAGCCGATTTTACTGTAGCTGCCGATAAATTACATCCCTTCATAGTGTATAGCGGCGAGCTCTATACGACCGCACTGGGCACCTTTTTTCGTGTGAAAGCCATTCCGGGGGAAGATATGATCACGGTACGGCTAAACAACGGGAAAGTGCTGGTACAGGGATCTGTCAATAAAAAGAAAGTCATTAACGATGTAGTGCTTACACCGGGTAAAGAGCTTAGATACTACCGCAAAACGGGAAAAGCTCTGGTGTCTGATTTCAATACCAGGGGTGCGGATGTATTAGTAAAAGCGGGCAATAACAGTACAGGTTATACGAAACCGGACTGGTACAAATTCAGTAATCAACCAATGTCACAGGTATTGGATCAGCTGAGTAATTACTATGGAATAGCCATCTATTATTATCCTTCAGACGTGACGGAGATCTATTTCGATGGCAAATTTGAAAAAACAGACTCGCTGGAGAAGATCCTGACTGATCTAACACTGCCTAATAATCTGAAGCTGATCCGGAACGATAGCGGATTTATAATTAAGAGGAAATAATTCACCAATATAGTTCTATACCACAAACGGGCGCCTTTAGCGCTCCGGGGCTTGCTATGCCTTACACTTTAAAACACGTTCCAGTTATGAAGATGTTCTATCGACCAAAATGGGGGCTTTTCCTGATACTTGTCATGTTGATATCAGGCATTTCGATGTCCACCCGGGCACAGGGCCGCATGCAGGTGACCGGCACCGTGCGCACAGATCAGGGTGACCTGCTCCCTAATGCCTCTGTAGTGGCGCTCAATGAAAAAACAAAGTACACCGCCGGTGTAGTAACTGACAGTAATGGCGTATTCCGTTTCTCCGGATTACCCCCGGAAGGGCAATACTCCATCAGCGTTTCTTACGTGGGTTTTGAAACCCAGCGGCTGAACAATGTATCCCTGAGATCAGGCGCCACACTTACCTTTTCTGTACGCCTCGTTAAAACGGTATCGGCCCTGAACGACATTGTTGTTATCGGTTATGGTACTGCCAGAAAGAAAGATGTGGTAGGCGCCTTCAACGTAGTAACGGTGAAAGAAGCCGGTGCGGTAAATGCCACCAATCCCTCGCAGCTGCTCATTGGTAAAGCTGCCGGTGTACAGGTGCTGCAAAGCAGCGGCAGCGCCGGCGCAGATGCGCAGATCATTATCAGGGGTACCGGTAGCTTCACCGATATTAATCCCCTGTATGTAGTGGATGGTATCCAGGGCACCAAAAACCTTTTTAATACGCTCAATCCACAGGATATAGAAAGTATCACCATCCTGAAAGATGCAGCTTCCACCGCTATCTATGGCTCCGCAGCCGCCAATGGCGTGGTGATCATCACCACCAAAAAAGGAAAGACCGGTCCGCCCCGCGTTAGCTTTACCTCTCAATGGGGTTTCGCAAAAGCCTGGAAACAATTGCACCTGCTGAATGCAGCACAGTATGTGGACGCGCTGAAAGATCTTGCCGCTACCAAGAATACAGTGCTGCCGGCAAAATTCAGCACCCCGGCAGTTTTACAGGACAGTACCGACTGGCAGAATGCCATTTTCCGTACTGCCCTGGTATCTGAAAATGACCTGAACATCAGCGGCGGTGGCGAAAGAGTGAACTATAGTGTATCTGCCACCTATATCAATCAGCAGGCGATCTTAAACAATGCTACCAATAAGCGGTTCCAGGCACGTATAGGCCTCGAAGAAACGCTGGGCCGGTTCCGCTTTACGCAAAACGTTATCGTGCGGCAATATGTAGGCAAAGGCTATAATGCCAATATCCTTAATGCCATACAATACGCCCCCTATAAGCCTATCCTGGACCCATCTATCCAGGGCGGATATTCTATCCTTTCCAACATCGATGATTTCAGCAATGCCGTGAATCCGATACAGGAGCTTGCCATGAGAAGTCAAACCAGCAAATCACTGGCTTTCTTCCCGCAGCTATCAGGTGAAGTACGGATCATCGATGGATTAAAATTCCGTTCACAGTTCGCAGCAGAGGTGAACTCCAGCCGGAGTAACAGCTATCAGCAACAATATCAGTCGTCCAATTTCCTGAACCAGGCCCGCCAGTCGACGTTGAATTTTACAGAGAACTCGTACTACATGCTGGAAAATTATCTGTCGTACGAGAAGCTGCTGGGCAATCACCAGCTCTCTTTGATCGCAGGGCAAAGCTATATTGATCCGGGGATCACGAACGGCTCTACTATCCGGGGTACCGGGCAACCCAATGATAACATCCCCAATGTGGGGGTAGCATCTTCCCAATCTGTTACCAATAGCTATTCCAACTATGCACGCCCTTCTGTGATCTCCTATTACGGCCGCTTGAATTATACTTACGATGATAAATATATCCTGACCACCAGTTACCGGAGGGATGGCGCTTCCAACTTTGGATCTAACTACCGTTATGGTAATTTCGCTGCCGTAGGTTTATCCTGGCGCTTTTCAGAAGAAGCATTTATGAAGAACGCATTGCCGGTACTGTCAAATGGTAAGCTGAGCGCCAGCTGGGGACAAACGGGCAACAACAATATTCCCAACTTCCTGAATACCGCAAAAACATACCAGGGTACGCCCGGCGGCGCACTGGTGTACTCCCTGGGTAGTACGGAAACATTTGTATCCGGTACCACGCTAACCACCTTAAGCAACCCGGATCTGAAATGGGAACAAACCACGCAAACCGATATAGGCATTGACCTGGGATTCTTAAATAACCGCCTCACCGTGGAAGCCGATTGGTATGACCGTAAAAGTACAGGTTTGCTGGTAACCACCCTGCTGCCTGCCAGTATTGGCGTAAGCCCTACGGGTACGCAGCCACGAAAAACCGTTAATGCAGCCAACGCCCGGAATAAAGGTTTTGAGCTAACCATTGGGTATGCGGATAAGATCAGCAACAACCTTAGCTTTAATGTAAGCGTAAACGGATCGGTTAACCACAACGAAGTATTGTCATTAGGCGATCAGTTTTCTGCGCCTATCCAGGCCGGCGCCTTTACGCCGGTACCTGCCACCACTTATACGGCTGCAGGCAATGCCATTGGCTCTTTCTACGGCTACCGGATGGATCATGTGGCCAGGGATGCTGCCGAAATAACTGCCCTTAACCAGGAAGCTGCTAAAAAAACGGGCAGGCCGGATGCAACGTACCAGGATGGTTTGCTGCCGGGCGATTTTATTTATAAAGATATTAATGGCGATGGTGTGGTTACCGCAAAGGACCAGGAAATATTAGGCAATGCCATCCCCAAATATGTTTACGGCATCAATGCCGGTATCACCTATAAGAATTTTGATCTGAACCTGGTGTTGTCAGGCATCAGCGGATCAAAGCTCCTGAATGGTTTAAAATTAAATACCAGCTTCATGTCTACCGGGCACAATGCCAGCACTGATATTCTCGACAGGTGGCGTAACCCCGGCGATGTAGCTGCTTTGCCCCGTATAGGCCAGAACGTGACCGGTAACGGTAACCTCCGCCCGTCCGACTGGTGGCTGGAAGATGGCAGCTACCTGCGTTTACGGAATATTACTATTGGATACAACGCCCCGGTAGCGATGTTAAACAATGTGATCAAGGGCAGCATTAGATCGCTCCGCATTTACATAGCAGCGCAAAACTTAGTTACCATCACAAAGTACACCGGCTACGATCCGGAAGTGGCAGGCGACTACCTGTTTGCACGCGGTATTGATCAGGGACAGGTGCCGCAACCAAGAACTTTCCTGGCAGGCATTCAATTAGGGTTTTAATTTTTAAACGTGATCTTATGAAGAAGTATATACATCAATTACTGCTGATAGCTGCGCTGATGACCATCTCCAACGGATGTAAAAAATCGCGCCTCGATCTGGTGGACCAGAGCGCCTACGCATACGATACCTATTTCACTAACATTGCGGCGCTGAACCAGGCTACCATTGCCAGCTACGCTACACTGCTGCATCCCGGATTATGGGCCAGGGAGTATTATTACATTTTTGACCTGATGGGAAATGAAGCCAAGCGCGCCAGCTTTTTGCTGGGCGCGGAGCAGGAGCTGGGCGATTATAGTTTTGGTACGAACAATGCAGATCAGAGCGCCTTATGGAGCTCCCTTTACCGCATGATCTTCAGGACCAACCTGGTGATAGACCGGGCAGCAGCCTGGAATCCCACGGTCACGGCTGATCGTACCAAACTGAATCAATACCTGGCAGAGGTAAAGTTCCTGCGGGCATATGCGTATTTTCATTTAGTAACCTTATGGGGAGATGTGCCCCTGTATACCGACTATCAAACCACACTTAATAACAACTATTTATCCCGCAGCCCTGCTGCCGATGTGTGGAAGCAGATAGAAAAAGACCTCACAGAAGCTGAAGCAGCCACGGAATTACCCGCCGTATATGCCGCTGCAGAATTAGGCAGGGCAACCAAAGGCGCCGTGATAGCCCTGCTGGGAAAGGTGTACCTGTACCAGAAAAAATGGGGGCCTGCACAAGCCGAATTTGAAAAGCTGATGGGCGCCCCGTATGCCTACAAGCTCGACTCCTCATTTGATAATGTTTTCAGCACTACCAATCAGAACACGCCGGAAAACATTTTCCAGATCATGAACCAGCAGTGGACCGACTGGGGTATTGGCTCGCCTTACTATATGTTTGGCAATGGCGCAGAGCAGGTGGGTAAACAAACGCATAGCGGCCGCGCAATGGAATATGGCTGGAACGATTGGAAGAACGTGTACATCAGCAATTCCGCTGTGAAAGCATTCACGTATACTAATCCCGCAACCGGCCAGCCGTACACCGATCCCCGTGCAGTATCCACCTTCTATGGCACTGCTGCTTCCGGCGGAGATACCATGTACTGCCAGCAATGCGCTACCGGTGCAAAAGCATTTCCTTTTGACGCTACCGATCCACAGGGCGATTATCGCTGGAAGAAATATGAGTATTACAACCTCATGGAAAAATATGGCGATCCAAAAAGTCCTATCAACGGGCAGGTGATCCGCCTGGCAGATGTGATGCTGATGCTGGCCGAAGCCCATATCCAGCAAGGAAACACAGGTAATGCTCCATTAGCGCTGATAGACAGTGTGCGTTCCCGTTCTCATGCCTTTTTGTATACCACATTAGGCGATAAGGACAATGCCATGAAAATATTGATGCGTGAACGCCAGCTGGAATTATGCGGAGAGCAATGCCGGTATTTTGACCTGCTGAGATGGGGGATCATCAAGCAAACGATCAATGCGGAAAAAGCTGCGGAACCCGGCGCTGGCACACAACCTTTCCAGGATAAGCACCTGCTGTTCCCTATTCCCGATGTAGAGAAAAATTATAATCCTAATGTAGCCAAAGATATCAGGAATGGCTGGAATTAATACCCTGGCTTACGGGCGGCCATTAACCGCCGCCAGGAAATATAGTATAGTAAGATAGTCAATTTCACGTTGTGCAAACCTTAATAATTCCACTATGAAAATGCAAAAGATCTACTGCACCCTACTATTAACAATTTTTTATCTGACCGCTTCACAGGGAGTACACGCGCAGGCGTATACCTGGAACCAGGTCCGGATAGGCGGGTCCGGTGCGCTGCCTTCATTTATAGCGCACCCTAAGGTACCCGACCTTTATTTCATCACCACCGATGTGGGCACGCCTTACCGGTGGAATAAGAACCTCCAGAAATGGGAGCATTTAATGTTATTTCAAAAGATACCGGTCAACTACTGGAACTGGGAAGTTAACCAGCGCTGCGGCAGCCTGGGGGTAGATCCTAATGATGCTACCGGCAACATTCTGTATGCTACTGTGGAGAACAGCGCCGGTCCGGGCCCAGGCAAAGGCTCAAGCTCGGTAGGTACGATCATGAAGAGTACCGACAGGGGCGATACCTGGACCGACCTGCATGTTCCCATTGTTGTACATCCCAACAGCACACAGGCTTACGGAGACCGTATACAGGTAGACCCCTCCAATAGTAATAACGTGTGGGTTGTTACAGATCAGAATGGCGCCCTGAAATCGGATAATGCCGGCACCAGCTGGTCGCAGGTAAGCGCTATCACTACGCAGGGCTCCTGTGCTTTTATTCTTTTCGATAAAAGCTCCGGCACCGTTGCTGTAAACGGCCAGAATGTTACTAAGCGGATCTATATTGGCCGGTCTGCAGGGATATATGCATCAGAAGATGGCGGCGCTTCTTTCACATTGATGAGCAACAGTCCACAGTATCCTGGCCGGGCCACGATCCATGCAGATGGAACGCTGTACGTATCTGCCGGGACCGATGATCAAAAAAAAGGCGTCTATAAGTATAAGAATGGCAGCTGGCAGGACGTATCTCCTGTAACGTTAGATCCCGAGCCGGGTAAATCCGACAGGTACTTCTCTAAAGTGGCGGTGAACCCTGCCAATTCAAATGATATTGTTGTAAGCACCCGCGGCAGCTGGCAAAAGGATCCTTATTATATTTCAAGGCAGGGCGGCGCCCCGGGCTCCTATACCCAGGGAAAGATCACCCGCGATAATTCGGAAGCGCCGCATTCAGCGAATGATGGCCTAGCCTATAATGACCCGGGGCATAATGCGGCTGCATTTACCTGGGATCCTTTTTACCCAAACAGGGTTTGGATCAATGATATGCTGGATGTGCTCTCAACGGATAATATCTTTGACCCTGTTTCCAACTGGAAGATCCGGGTAGTGGGCCTGGAAGAGATCGTGGTAACAGGACCTATGGCAGCGCCTCCCAGCGGCAAAAACCTGTTACTCACCGCTACCGCAGATGTGGGAGGCGCCCACCACCGTTCCCTTACAGAGCCGTTGTACCAGGGCGCTGTTTCCAGCACCGCACTGCACTACGGCATCTTCTCCGCGTTTAATATGCAGGGAGTAACTTTTCAGTATACCGACCCCAATTTTGTTGTTCGTGTAGGCTGCGATGGCCCGGCGGCTGGTGAGCTCAGCGCATCGCGCGCAGGTTATTCCACCGATGGCGGCGATACTTATACTCTTTTTCCAAAATCACCCGGCCTGCGCGGGCGTGTAGCCGTATCCGCTAATCGCAGGAACATCCTCTGGCTCACACAAATGGATGTTAATGCTCCTGGTAATGTTTACTGGTCGGAAGACCTGGGCAGCAGCTGGACAAAATCCACCGGTGTTGCTTCAGGCATCTTACCCTCGGGGCCACAGTGGAACCTGTATCCGGGGCAAAACCATCTTGTAGCGGATAAGGTGAACGGCGATTATTTCTATATCTGGGACCGCGGCTCGTTTTATGTAAGCGCTGATGGAGGAAGGTCATTCCAGAAAACTACCGCCACAGGTCTTACTGCAAACGCCGGCAGTAATCCAAATGGTTCCAGCTATGCCACCAACTCCAATGTGGAGGTAACGCCGGGGAAAACGGGGGATGTATGGATCGCATTTTACGACGATGCATATCCGCAATACGCTGCCCTTTACCATACCTCAGATACCGGTAAAACATTCAGTAAAGTAGGTGGTGAAAATTTTAAGCCCAAATGGATAGCCGCCGCCATGTCAGACACCACGCCCAATGCGCACCTGGCCTTATACGCCACCAGCCAGGTTCTTCCCATCAATGGCATTTCCTACGGCGCCTACCGTTCAGATGATACCGGCCGCACCTGGGCTACCATCCTGGACCGGTTGCCGGGCGTAGTGCAGAATATTACGGCAGACAACAAAGGAAGAATGTTTATTGCTATCAGCGGAAATGGCATCTATTTCGGCTCCCCGGTGGCCGGCCCTGTTCAATCGGTAGAAATAGTCAATCCCGCATCAGACACCATTGTAAAAGGATTCTCTGTTAAGCTGAATGTAAAGCTAACACCTGCGTATCCCACCAATCCGTCCGTTACCTGGAGCTCGTCGGATACCGCAATCGCTAAAGTGGATCCCTTTGGGAAGGTAAGCGGCATTAATGCAGGTACCGCTACTATTACTGTTACGTCGGTCGATGGAGGAAAAACAAGTACAAGGCAGATCGTCGTCATTCCGCCAACTATATCAACCGGTATTACGATAGACAGTGTGCTATATGGCACCATGAATACGCCTAAGCAGATAGCCGTTACTGTTATACCCTCCAATACTACTAATAAAACCCTGAACTGGTCAGTGGCGGATAGTACCATTGCAAGCGTGGATGCCAACGGCGTGATCACCGGCTTAAAGCTGGGCGCTACCACCCTCACCATTTCCACCGCCGATGGAGGCGTTACTAAAACCGTGCAGCTGATCGTGAACACGATTGTAACGGCCATCAACGCAGGTTCAACGGCCACCACCGGAAGTCCTGCAACACCGTATCAGAATACGGCGATCGGTCAATATATACCCGAAGGACCTGCCGGGACGGATAAACTATGGCATGCCGGGTACACCTGGAGCAGCCGTAACACGGCAACAATGGACCTGAGCCAGGTAACAGCGCCTGCGCCCCGCCAGGTATATGAATATATGCGTATCGCCAAAATTACTTCCGCCCAGCTGCGTTATTATTTCCGCAACCTGATCCCGAATGCCAACTATTCGCTGCGCCTGCACTTCGTTGAGCCCAGCGATGCCGATAAGGCCAACCGGGTATTTAGTGTGAAGACCAGTGGCGACAGCCTCATTAACTTCAACATTTACCAGGCTGCCGGCAATAAGCTGAATACCGTAATTACCCGTACCCTTGAAGCAAAAGCCGACAACGCAGGCGTAATAACGGTGTACTTCTATCCCAAGGTGGGCACCAACGATCCTTACAGTGCCTCTATAGCCGCCCTTGAGGCAAGTATCATCCCGCTTCAGGGGATCAGCATCCATTCCGATAGCAGCAATCTTTATGTAAGCTATAAAGACACGCTGAAGCTGACCACAACACCGGCCAATGCCACCAACCGGAACCTGGTGTACAGGTCTTCCAATAACGCCGTGGCTACCGTAGACCTGAACGGGGTGGTAACAGGAAAGGCGGCAGGAACAGTTACGATCACTGCTACCTCTGCGGAAAGCGGCTTTACAGCTGCCAAAACCTATACGGTGATCTATGTACCTGTTACATCCTTAACGCTGGATAGCACTGCTGCCAATGTATTTGTAGGAGCTACCCTGCAGCTGAATGCCACCATCAATCCGGCAAAAGCCAGCAATAAAGGAGTGGTATGGACATCCTCAGATACAACCGTGGCTAAAGTAAGCGACAACGGCACTATCACCGGTGTCAAACAAGGCGATGTAATAGTAAAAGCCACGTCGGCAGACAATTCAGCTATTGCGGCGCAGGCCAATATCCATGTTGCGAATGTACTGGCCACCGGTCTTGTGCTGCAGCCATCCCCGGCCACTATCGGGGAAAGGGATACGCTGCGGGTAAATGTTACCTTCCTGCCGGCTAATACTTCTATTAAAAAAGTAACCTGGAGCAGCTCCAATACATCATTAGCCACGGTGGACAGTACAGGCCTGATCACTGCTATTAAACAAGGCAGCCTGACCATCACCGCGAATACACAGGATGGCTCAGGTGTTTCAGCTACCTTGCCGGTAACAGTGGCGCCATTTGATTCATGTGGAGGCATCCCCAATTATGGTTTTGAAAGCGGCCTTATTAACTGGATCGCTTATAGGGAGAGTGTACCTACTGTGGGCGCCGTGTACACCATTAGTGGCAAAGGCCACTCCGGCGATAAAGCTGCCACATTGGGTTACACGACCGCAAATACCTCTTTAAACATTAAGGATTCCATACCGGTAAGAGGCGGCAGCGTTATTGTATTTACCCAATGGGTGAAAGTAGAAAAAGACGCCGGTGGGTATCCCTGGTGGTCAGGATATGGCGTTGGTTTTGTAGATAGCCTCGGCGCTGCAACGGGCAATGCTTCCTATCAAAAACAGGTAGACAATGTGACTGCTTATCGTGACAACTGGGCCCAGATAAGAGATACCATCAATGTGCCGGATAGTGCAACAGGGCTTACTTATTGGGTAGCTAAGGTAGGACCCGGCACGGTATGGGTGGATGATTATTGCATAGAAGTTTTAAAGACAAACAAATCGGCTGTTTTGGCCATCAACGCCGGTACTACGCTCAATCCTCCTGGTCCGTATGCCAATACCACCTTTGCGCAGTATGTTCCGGAAGGACCCACGGGAACGGATAACCTATGGCATGCAGGTTATACCTGGGTACAAAAAGTGAATGCTCCCGTAGACCTGTCTCAGGTAACGGATCCGGCGCCTCCGCAGGTATATGAGTATATACGTATATTCAAAGACAATATCACCCAGATGCGTTATTACCTGCGCGGGCTTACTCCCAATACTGTTTATGCGATCCGCCTGCACTTTGTTGAGGCGCAGGATGCAGAGAAAAATAAGAGGATCTTCAGCATAAAAGCCACCCATGGCCTGGATAGCCTTACGGACTTCAACATCTACCAGGCCGCAGGCAACAAATTGAACACGGCTGTTATAAAAACCATTCGGGCAAAAGCAGACAATACCGGTTTGATACAGGTAGTTTTTTACCCTAAAAAAGGATTGTATGACCCTTACAGCGGCTCAATAGCGGCTATTGAAGTGCGGACAACATCGCCCGGGGACACGCTGCAAAGTATGACAGCAAACCAAAGCATGATCGCGGTAGCGGACAACAAATTGAACACCCATGGTAAGCTGGATCTTACAGCGGAATTATTTCCCAATCCTTCTAATAACGTGTTTAATGTGAGAATGACCTCTTCCTCGAAAGCCCCGGCGCTACTGAGTATTGTTAATAACGCCGGCAGCGTAATTTATTCTGCAAGAATAAATGCCGGTACATACTACCAGCTTGGTCAAAACCTGAAACCTGGTATTTATTATATCAGTATCAGGCAAGGCGCGCAAAGCAAGACGATGAAAGTTGTGAAACAGTAAAGAATTAAACTAAAAACAAAAAGCTGCCTCACGAATGTGTGGGGCAGCTTTTTATTTTTTGGGACTGCTCTTCTAACCCCCTCAAGTTATCCAGGTGCTGCGTGGCAAAAAATGCATTAGTTTAGATTATTCTGTGGCATCGTTATTTCATAGATCAAAGCAAAACCTACAAATGGAAAGCAAATTATTCAGCGGTTTTGACGCGCTATTAATTCCCGTAGGGGATACACAGATCTTCGTCCGGAGATCAGGTGCGGGTTATCCTGTTTTATTGTTGCATGGTTTTCCCCAGACACATATGATGTGGCGGGATATAGCCCCTGTTCTGGCGGAAGATTTTACAGTTATCTGCGCGGATCTCACCGGCTACGGTCAGAGTGGTTGTCCAGGATCGGATCAATTACACAGCAGGTACAGCAAACGTGCAATGGCAAATGATATGGTTACTTTAATGAAGCAACTTGGTTTTGACCATTTTATGGTTGCCGGTCATGACAGGGGAGGACGCGTTGCTTACCGGATGGCGCTGGACCATCCCGGGACAATCAGCTGCCTTGCTGTAATGGATATTATTCCCGGGTTAGAGGCCTGGAACCGCGTTAACCCGGAAGTTATGCTTGCCTTCTGGCCATGGTCTTTTATGTCGCAACCAGCGCCCTTACCGGAACAGCTGGTAGCATCTTCCGCCGGTACGGTCATCGACAATGCGCTGACGATGTGGGGATCATCATTCCCGGCATTTGATCCGTTTGTGCGTGATGAATATAAGAAGACACTCGAAGATCCTGCCCGTGTGCATGCTATCTGCGAGGAGTTTCGTGCGGCTGCCACTCTGGATCGCGATCATGATCAGTGTGATCGTGCGGCTGGGATAAAAATCAAATGCCCGGTTTCGGTGACCTGGTCAGCGGAAGGTGGATTAAACAGCTGGTATGAGCTGCAAGGAGGGCCGCTTGGGATCTGGAAACAATGGGCGGATACCGTTGAGGGAGCTGCGGTAAAAGGCGGCCATTTCTTTCCTGAAGAATTTCCAGATGAGACACTCGGGCAGCTAAAACAGTTCTTTCTAAGCCATCAACAGGAATTTTAAAGCGGAACTTAGTACAGAAGGCGGATAACCAGCGTGTTCTATGGTGCCGTCACATGGCGTAAACATGCTTTGGCCGAACTCACCCCCTAACAAGTCGTTTTTACCCCGGATGAAATCCTGAAATGAATTCCATCTTTGTACTGTCAATAACATTCAAACTAAAATTTAAACAGCAGTATGAAAAATTTATTCAAAACACGTAATCCCCTTAGATCAATATTACTTATTGCAATCATGCTGTTTGCAGCATCCCGGTCAAACGGACAACAAATGAAACCTTCCGATAGCGGTTATGCACCTGTTAATGGCATCAAAGTTTATTATGAAGTATATGGTGAAGGCAAGCCTTTAGTTTTATTACACGGTGCTTTTATGACCATTGGCCTGAACTGGGGTCAATTAATCCCTGAGCTGTCAAAAACCAGGAAAGTAATTGCCATTGAATTACAAGGGCATGGACATACACAGTACTCAGACAGAAAATTATCGCATGCTGCTTTAGCAAGTGATGTAGAAGGAGTACTGGATCACCTGAAAATTGACAGTGCGGATGTAGCAGGATATAGTTATGGTGGCGCTATAGCTTACCAGTTTGCTATACAAAGCCCTAAACGGCTCAGAAAATTAGTGATCATTTCTGCCACTTATAAAAGCAGTGGCTGGCTAGCCGAAGTAAACAACGGGTTTAAAATGATGAAGCCTGAATTTTTTACGAATACCCCGATGAAAGCCGCATACGATGCAGTAGCGCCTGATAAAACAAAATGGACAAAATTCATGGAGCAGATGATCGCTTCCGCCGGAACGCCATTTGACCTGGGTGACTCCAATATTTCGAAAATCACTGCACCGGTATTGATCATCTCCGGTGACAATGATGGCCTGGATAAAATTGAGCTGATAAAAACATATCAGCTGCTGGGAGGTGCTATCTGTGCTGATTTTAGACCTATGCCCAAATCGCAATTGGCCATTGTTCCTTCACAGGGCCATGTGAGCCTGATGATGCAGACCACAACGATCCTGAACTACCTGAACAGTTTTTTAAAGTAAAATAGCATAATAACTTTCATCTTAATTATAAAAAAGCAAATAAAATGAGAAAGATAACTGTTTTGTCAATGATCACATTAGATGGTGTTTTGCAAGGACCTGGCGGCCCTAAGGAAGATACCTCAGGTGGCTTTAAATATGGCGGCTGGACGGTATCTTATGGCGACGAGCTTTTTGGCAAGATCATGGCAGAAGAGCTGAAGCCGGCAGAATATCTTTTGGGCAGAGAAACATTTGAGATCTTTGAATCCTACTGGCCACAGCACGCTGACTTTTGGCCAGGCATCAATGATGGCGCCAAATACGTGCTGTCACAGACCAGAGAAAAATCAGACTGGAAAAATACCAATTTCCTCAAAACCCCTGCAGATATCGAAAAGCTAAAGAAATCGGAGGGGGCTGACATCCAGGTTTGGGGCAGTAGTAAGCTCATTCAACTGTTGCTTAAGCATGACCTGGTGGATGAGCTCCGGCTCAAAATTTACCCGGTGGTTCTTGGTGAAGGAAAAAAGCTGTTCGGCAACGGCGCGATCCCGGCAGCATTTACATTAACAGAAAGCCA
Organism: Chitinophaga rupis; assembly: GCF_900109685.1. GTDB lineage: Bacteria > Bacteroidota > Bacteroidia > Chitinophagales > Chitinophagaceae > Chitinophaga > Chitinophaga rupis. Next base: position 187,202 of record NZ_FOBB01000002.1, read on the forward strand.
TATTACATCAAAAGGAGTTATTATAGCCAATTACAAACGGGCCGGAGAAGTGATCACAGGCGATGTTGGAGCTTAAGGGAACGGATATGTGAAAATTAAAATTGGATTATTGTGCTGACAGATAGCAAATCAAGCGCATAAAAAAGGGGCAAGCTTAGATCTTTCTAACTTGTCCCTTTCGTAATACCACCAGGACGGCTAATATAGAAACCTGCTTTAATATTACACGCCTACTCCGCCCGTAACGACCTCACCGGGTTTGCAAGTGCCGCTTTTATTGCCTGGAAGCTAACGGTAGCAAAAGCAATGATGATGGCTGCCATACCGGCTATGGCTATATGCCACCAATGTATGGCTGCACGGTAAGCGAAATCATGCAGCCATTGTTGCATCGCATACCATGCAATGGGCGATGCAATAACAATGGCTATCAACACAAGCTTTATAAAATCTTTTGACAGTAAACCAACAAGGGCAGGTACAGTGGCGCCCATCACTTTGCGGATCCCTATCTCCTTTGTACGCTGTTCGGCGGCATAGGCCGCCAGCCCGAATAAGCCCAGGCAGGCAATAACAATAGCCAAAAATGTAAATGCCACAAATATCACCCCTATGCGGTTCTCCGCACGGTAAGCAGCATCAAATTCAGCATCCATAAATGAATAAGTGAACTGCTGGTCAGGTGCAATGGCTTTCCATTTATCTTTTATCTTACCCATAAGGCTGGTAATGTTGGCCGTGTTAAGCTTTACATTTAAAGCGCCTTTATCCCCGGCTAAATACAGCACAACAGGGGTTATATTTTCGCGGAGCGATTTAAAATGAAAATCTTTTATCACTCCAATAATTTTAAACTGCTGCACACCAGCTGTGTTGCGGTAAATAGTTTTATTTAAAGGATCTTTAAAGCCAAAGAATTTTGCGGCAGCTTCGTTAATAATAACGGAGGAAGAATCCGTTTTCATGCCGGGTGAAAAGTTGCGGCCGGACTGCAGCTGCATGCCCATTGTTTTAATATAGTCCTCGTCAACAGGCCAGAACTCCGTGAGCATAGAAGTGTGCGAAGTAAGCGTTGCATCAGGGAAAAGGGCAGTGATTTTACTGGCTACGCCCGTTGGTACAAAGCCTGATAACGAAGCATCTTCAACTTCCGGCAATTGTTTTATTTGCTGCTTAAATGTTTGTGCCTGGTTGTTCAGGCGCTCCGTATTTTTTATAATAAGCACCTGGTTACGGTTATAGCCAAGGTTGGTAGTTTGTATGTAGTGAAGCTGGTTATAAATAACCATGGTGCCGATAATAAGAAAGATGGAAATGCCAAACTGGAACACCAATAAAAAACTACGCAGGCTGCCCCCTTTAAACCCAGCAGAGAACCTGCCTTTTAATACATTAACGGGCTGGAAGCGGGAAAGGAAGAACGCCGGGTACGATCCTGCGATAAAACCTATGATCACTACCAGCACCAATGAGCAGGGCACAAGCCATGCAAATGTTTGCCAGGTGAACGCAAGCTGTTTACCAGATACCTGGTTGAACAAGGGCATAAACAGCCATGCCATTACAATAGCTATAACTGCTGATGCAAATGTTACCAATACGGACTCTGTTAAGAATTGTGCAATAAGGTATTTGCGTGGCGATCCCAGCACTTTACGCACCCCTACTTCTTTAGCGCGGTTTGAGGAGCGCGCCGTTGAAAGGTTCATGAAATTTACGCAGGCAATAAGGAGGATAAACAGGCCAACGGCTGAAAATATATACACATACTGAATGCTGCCGTTGTGGCCAAGCTCCTGCTGCAGGTTTGAATGCAGGTGTATGGAGGTCACCGGCGTTAAGGTATATTTTAAATAGTCGTCTTTGCCAAGGTATGGTGCAATGAACTCCATAGCCACGCTGCTTAATTTTTTGCTGATTGCGGTGGTGTTTGCACCGGGCTTAAGCAACAGGTAAGTATTATAACCACCACCGCCCCAGTTAGGGTTGCGGTTATCGGGCAATGTTTCCATTGACAGGAACATGTGATAGTTAAAATGGCTTTGCTCAGGCAGATCTTTTATAACGCCTGTTACTTTAAAATTGAGTGTGTCGTTTAGCACAAGTGTTTGGCCGGCCACATTTACAGCATCAAAATATTTTTTAGCCAGGCTTTCAGTCAGCACAACTGTATTGGGTTCTGCCAGGGCTGTGGCAGGGTTGCCGGTTATCATAGGCAGCGTAAATACCTTAAACAGGGTTGCATCTGCATAAATAACACTGGTCTCCTGCAGCACGGTGTTGCCCTTTTTAACATGAAAACCGGCAGGCTGTTCGTATGCGGGCCTTAACCTTACTACCTGCTCAACGGTAGCGAAATCCTTCTTTGCCTCATCGGCAAACCCGCTTTGCACTGCTGCATAGGAATTGGCATTGCTGCCAAATTTTACTTCCATGTCAGCACGGTATATATTATTTGCTTTGGTATTATATTTATCATACCCCAATTCATCTGTCACATAGAATACGATCAGCAAACAGGTAGCTAAACCTATGGAAAGGCCCATGATATTAATCGCGGTAAAACCTTTGTGACGTTGCAGGTTGCGTATGGCAACTTTTACATAATTTCTGAACATAAACCGGCTGTTTAATTTTTCAGGAACCCATTTTTGAGGAGGTTCGCGGTTCAATATTAACCGCTCCGGCCGGGGATAGCGCCCCAAATTATAAGTTGGGCGCTCATTTTCCAGGTGTTTTTTGTACTCTGTAGGGTTTTTCCCGGTCATTTGTTTGAAGATCCGGTTAAAAGTAGTTTTTGAATTGAACCCTGCTTCAAACGCAATGCCCAGGAGGGTGATATGATCATAAGCCGGGTCCTGCATTTTGCGCACGGCGTCCATCACCCGGTATTCATTAATGAGATCATTAAAACCTTTTTTGAACACGGTATTAATGATCCGTGATAATTCGTGGGGAGGCAGGCTGAGTTTTTCAGCAAGGGTGCCTAAGCTTAATTCCGGGTCCCGGTGATAATGGTTAGCTTCCATGGCCCGCTTAAGCCAGGCGCCTTTTGCCCGCAGTTCGGCCGGCACCGGTGGTTTAATGATGGCCGCCGCCTGTGCCACCGCCGCAGCCTGAGGCTTTAACAAAGCCGCCGCAGCCTGAGGCTTTAACAAAGCCGCCGCTGCGGTCCATATAATAATGATCACGAAAAAGGTATAAAAGGGGTAATAGACGTGTATGCCCAGCTGATTACGATAACCCAGATAGTCAATGGCGGCAAAGAACAGCCACAGGAACCATAACAGGGCGGTGGTTCCCAGGAGGCGGCGCAGCCAGCGGAATTCAAGAAGGGAGCGGTCCATCAGCACCGGCTGCAGGCGCCGGTAAAAATTTTGTATGAGCTTATCAGAGAAGTATAAATATATAATGACAGAAATAAATATGAACAGTTGTAGCACGGGGTTCAATTGCTGAAAAATATGGGTAGCATAGACCGGAATGCCGGTCCTGGTACTTTCCCTTATTTCCAGCGCCAGTGCGGCCTGTTCCAGCAGCAGGGGGCTAAAATGCAGCAGGTCCTTCCACCTGAATTGATATTCCGGCCGGGTTATTTTCAGCACATAAAAATACACCAGGGGGCCCAGCGCCAGCAGAAATTGCATGGGCAGCCGGTCCCAACGGGGCAGGTAAGTTTCAAGCCTCAGGTCAATAGCCAGGATCCGCATCATCCATAAAACCATCGTAACCAGGGCCAGGGCAAGAAACCGGTTTGCACTACGGTTGGCAGTTCTGGTGAAATATAAAAGCAGGGCAAAAGTGAGCCCTGTAAATATTGCGCCAAGAAAGGCCAGGTCATACAGGTTAATATGGAATGTATATGAATTCAAATTACGGGCTTAATTGCTGGTTTAAATTTCTGCCATATTAGTCATTCCTTGCGATATTTTTACCCTGCCCATCATACCATTTCAAACGGGCATATGCCAAAATAATACTACCTGTCAGGATCAATATATCGTCAAAATTCATTTTTGTACATAACCCTTCCATCCAGGCTGTATAATTCTACTCTATCCACTTCACATAGCCCGTTTGAAATATAGCCAAGCCCCGCCAGGTATTTGGTATCGGTGGTATATCGTGTTGAAAAAGCTTCTTTACCATTTATTTTCACAACAGCTACTTTGTTTTTTACTGTTATTTCTATATCCGTCCACTGGCTTACGTCAAAGGTTATAGGAAGCAGATCATTGTCACTTCCTTTCTTTAATTGTTCCCCGAATCCTACGAAGGCCTCATGCGCACATCCTTTTGTTGTACATCTCATATTTATAAACAACCGCTGGCAATAGAGCTCTATTTCAATGTACGGGCATAGGCTATTTCTTACTTCCTGCATCCGGACCCTGGTTTTGTACTGAAAGTTATCGGCAGGTATATTCATCTGGCTGGGGAAGTACACGTAATGGTACCGTTTGTCTTTGCTGACTTCAATATTATTTTTCTGTAATTGCTGTATGTTCAGGCCAAGGCTGCCATTATGATTGAAAGTATCCACTTTAATATACTGGGTGCTATAGTTGGCTATATTATCAATTGCATAAAAGAACCAGCGGTCGGTGGGAATACTTACATCTGCGGTTCTGATGACAGAATCATTGGCTATGAGCTTCGCAAGATGATAACCGGGTTCGTAGTAAATATCCGTTAGTGTGTAGTGGTTCTTGTAGATCCTTATCCGGCGGTTTTTATCCCAGGATTGCTGAATGAAAAAGCTATCTGCCTGCACTTCATCAATATTATAGCTAAAAACCACCGAATTTGGAAGATCGTTCCGGGTGTTCTTCCGGAATGAAAAAGATGCTTTTTCTGCATGGCTCACGGTCCCATTTGTTGAGCGGAAAAAATAAAGGCTTCCCAGCATGATGATGGCGGCCGGTACAGACAAATATTTTATACTAAACCTCCTCCCTAATTTTTTTGCTGATCCCTTTTCCGGCCCTTCTTCGGTTTTGCTGGCTTTAAAATCCTGCCAGGTCTTATAATTATAGTAATTGGCAATCGCATTTAAGGTGGCTATTTGCGGCAAACGTGTGAATTCACCATGCGCAAGCCGTTTTATAGTGGTTCCACTTATCAGAATGCCGGATTTTTCCTGTAGCAGCTCCCCAATATGATCATAGTCACGTTGGGTCATCCGGGTGAGATCACTATATCCATTTTTATTAAAGATCTCCAGTACGCTGGTTTTTACTAATGCCTGTTCGTTCATAAAACAATCTTAATAGGGCCAAAATTAGTCAATGTAAATGGTCCGGATAATAGGAACCCTCCATTCTTATCAAGCTGCCCCAAAATCCTCTCAAGGGGCGTATTTATTCAGTTTTGGGGGCTTTTGTTGAGTTTTTGATGATGAGTTTTTATGTCCGGCCATTTACTTGCATAACATTTCAGTGATGGCTTATTGTGAATAGGACGAAGGGAAGGTCCCATAGAAGAATGGATTAAAACTAAGCAATATATAATGAATAAACCAGCTTCAATTTCGAAATTTCTGCGGACGCTAACGATGGCAGTCCTGGGCTTTTATGGGAGTGGTTTGCCGGCAGCTGCGCAGGTTGTGACACCCGCCTGGAGCGCGCCGGCATCGACGACCGTGGTAGCTGAGGAAAGGGAGTTTCAGAACGGTGACGTTCATCTTAGTGGTACGCTTTATCTGCCGGGTGGCCCGAAACCCTTTCCCGCCGTTATTGCACTCCATTCCGCCTCATCAGCAACGCGGGATCTTCCACTTTATCAACATTTAAAAGACCTGCTGCCTGCCCTGGGGTATGCAGTGTTCATCTACGACAGGCGTGGCAGCGGCAAATCTACCGGTAAACGTGCCGGTACTGATTTTAATACGCTGGCGGATGACGGTCTGGCCGCATTGAGGATGCTGGCCGCTGATAAGCGGATCAATGCACAAAAGATCGGTTTTTGGGGATTGAGCCAGGGAGGCTGGCTTTCAGTGCTCGCCGCATCCCGCTCACGGCAGGTGGCTTTCGCCATATCCATATCCGCTCCCCTGACAACGCCGGATGTGCAAATGAATTTTGCAGTAGGGAACATTCTACGCGTTAAAGGTTTTCCTGACGAAGATATCCGGGCAGCAATCAGTACACGAACAGCAGTTGACGATTTTATGCGCGGGAGGGGAGACCGCCCCGCTGTTGAACAAATGCTGGCTGATGCCGCTAAAAGACCCTGGTTTAAATACTGCTATATTTCACCGATGCTGGACGATCCTGCCCATTCGCAGTGGGCGAAGGAAATTACGCTCGATCCAATCACAACGCTTAACCGGGTGCATTGTCCCGTTCTCCTATTATTTGGTGCAGATGATCCCTGGGTGCCGGTCAGGATCTCTGCAAAACTGCTCAGTAAAATGGCCGGCAAGAAAGCGGATCTGAGCTATGCCGTTATTGCCGGAGCAAATCACGAGATGGCAACTACCGTGGCTCCCGAGAAAGAGCTGGACTCTTCCAATGCAACCGCGTTTGCACCGGATGCTCCGGCATACTTCGGTATCCTGGCAAAATGGTTGAGTCAACGCGGCCGGCGTTTAACGCTTCACTGAGGGAAGTTTTAGGTTCTGCGAACCCAAAATCCCGCACAGCGCATATTTATTCGGTTTTGGGGGCTTTTGCTGAGTTTTTGGCAATGAATTATTACGCTCCATGGTTTACTTGCATAACATTTTTAATCGAAACAAAAAGATCTTATATGAATATATGGATGACCGTAGGCCGCATATTTTTTGGAATTGGAATAGCAGGCATAGGAATGCTGCATTTTTTTTACCCGGGGATCAGGCCGATTATAATACCTGGATTAGCAGCTTCCAATTTATCTGTTATCGGTTATTTGATAGGTGTGGTGCTAATTGGTGCAGGCGTTTTAATTGCCAGTGGTAAAAAGTATAATAACCTTTCACTGTTAATGGGGATCCTGTTTTTTTTACTGTTCCTGTTTGGGCATTTGCCCAGGGTTTTATCAACAGGGTCTCTTAGTAATTATTGGGTGAATCTTAATAAGATTTTAGCATTGTCCGGAGGATTCCTGGTAGTCTCAACAATCAGTCCACCAAAACCGGGACATAGATTACTGGAGCTGGTTGCCAGAACAGGCCCTTGGGGTAAGTATTTATTTGCAATCATGTTATTCAATTTCGGAATTGGCCATTTCATTAGTCTGGAAGGAGTCAGCCGTTTAGTGCCAAAGTATATTCCTTTTCCTCAATTCTGGACTTTCCTGGGCGGTGTTGCACTTGTGGGATCAGCGATAAGTATTTTTAGTAACTATAAAGTAAAACTGATCTTGCTGCTGCTTGGGTTAAATTTATTTATCTGGTTACTATCGTTGCACCTTTATTATGCCATTAACTTTCCGCAGTGGCAGGAAGGTGAAAATTTTATTGGCTTTCTGACCTGCTTATGTTTTTGCGGTACTGCTTTGAGTATTTCCCAAACAGCATCAAAAGAGTAGCAGATACAATTGGGGTTTATTGCACAAGAATGGATCAGGCAGAATGTTTATTACACCGGTTATATAAATTATTTCTTTAGCTTACTTGGACTTATGCCAAACTTTTTTTTGAATGCGGCGCTGAAATTATTAGGGCTATTGTAACCTAATAATATAGGACCATAGAATATTCAGAATACAAGTATTTATTTTTTGCTTTTAACCACTAAAATTAACATAGACAATGCTGCGCTGATTGCTCCGAAGAAGTAAACGGTGTGATAACCGAACCATAAGGCGATGATTCCTCCGGTTGGTCCTGCAATACCCAGGGAAACGTCGAAAAACGCAGTATACGCGCCCAATGCGGTTCCGCGCATCTGGGGGCTTACTTTCCGGATAGCCAGAACACCCAACGCCGGAAAAACTAATGAGAATCCAACTCCCGTTAAGCTACAGCCTATGATTGCCATTGCTTCGGAAGAGGAAATGCCAATCAGCAGCTGCCCGGTAATTTCAATAAAAAATGACACCATCGCTACTTTATACCCACCAAATCTATCGGGAAAAGAAGCACAAAACACCCGGGTAAGAATGTAGAAACCTCCGAACGTTAAAAAGGCTAGGGGAGCATTTATCCAGTTTTCTTTCGTGAAAAGCAAAGTTATAAATGAAGAAATGCATGCAAATCCGATAGAAGAAAATGCCAGCGCCAAGCCCTGATCCGAAATGTGCCCGATCACTTTGTAGAAGGGTGTTCGCCGGTGCGAAAGATCAATGGGTAATTTCGGTAATTTAATGGTACACAGCCAGCTGATTGCCGGTAAAACAATCATCAAGCCAAATACATAACCAGTTTCCAGTGAAGATGCTAAATAAATGGCTAATGGTGCGCCCAGCGCTATACCGGCGTACATTGCAATGCCGTTCCAGGTCATTACTTTGCCTGAGTTTTGTTGGCCTGCCAATCCAATTCCCCACGTTAACGCCCCTGTTACGGCTAAACTTTCTGATATACCGTGTAAAATTCTGGCTATGAATAAAATACCCAAAGCCAATAGATGAAGATCCTTAAAATAGTAACTGGCCAAATAGCTTAAACCTGTAACGATTGCTATAACTATACCATATTGATTAGCAGTTTTTGCTCCAGTGGTGTCAGCAATTTTGCCTGCATAAGCCCTGGTGAATAAAGTTGCGATGAATTGTATGCCCATCGCGGCACCTATGATCAGTGCACTAAAATGGAGTTGAGTTTTTATTAAAGTGGGAACCACTCCCAGTGCCATACCGATGCAGAGGTATATTGCGAATACTGATATCATTATGGGGGTGATAGACCATATCGATTTGCTTTCTTCTTTCATGTCTGTAATAATTAATAATTTTACAGATGCAAAATTAGAAAGCAGCTTTCAATGCAGGAGGTGGCTGTTAATGTCTATGATTGGACAAATAATGGTTGTTTTGCCTGAAGGCGCTTGCAGTTATTCCCAGGTTATTCTTGAAGAATCTCGAAAAATAGGTATGGTCTTCGTACCCAAGCGTAAAAGCGATTTCTTTTACATCCATGTTCGTGTAGAAAAGCAGTCGCTGTGCTTCCAGCAATATTTCTTTCTGGATCCAATAGCTGGCTATGAACCCGGTTAGCTCTTTTGTAACTTCATTCAGATATAATGGAGTAATATTCAGTTGGGCCGCATAATCCTTTACTTGTTTTACCTCCCTGAATTGCTGTTTGATCAGATTTTTAAAAGCAATAACGAGCTGGTATTTATGATTACCCGTTTTTATAGCCATCCCCGGCTCCGCAATCAAAGAAGCGGCAAATACGCCGGTTAAAGTATGAACGTACGAATGAAGGATAGATTGATAGAATACATTCCCGCCATCTGTTATAAACCGTTGCAGCAGATCCGCGAGTGTAAAAACAGGATGATCCTCTCCGGCATGTATTACCCGCTGATGGAACACGAAGGAATCTAACGCCATTCTATATTCGCCTGGAATCAATTTAGGCTCAATGAAGATCAACCAGCCTTCAGCATTTTTGCTTTCTAAGTAGTGATGTGCCTGACCGGGTGCAACAAAGCATAAAGATATTTGCTCAAGTGTACACTCCTTGAAGTCAATACTCCAAACAGATAGGCCTTTTCGCTGGAGTATGAACATATAATGGTCATCCCGGTGCGGAATGTCAGGGGACTCAGCCAATCCTTCAAAAGAAAGGATCTCTATGCCACTGGCAGGCAGCTCATCGTTATGCACTGGTATTTTGTCGGTCATCAATCTAACATTGTCTATTTACAAAGCTAAAAAAATCTTGTATTTGTTGCCTTATTTGTACGGCTGCCGGCAAATTCGACCGGAGTGAAATTTCGAACGTAAATCACTTGCCCACCATCTTTTTTGTTACAAATTCGCTGAAAAAGAAATCCCTGTAAATATTTCCGATAGGGATCTCGTTTGTACCTATGTACACCGTGTTATTATCCACAGAACCGATATGCTTAGCATTGATGATATAGGATTTACTTACTCTCACAAACATATCTTTTGGTAATTGATCGTAGATGGTTTTGATATTCATCGCCGTAATTACCTTCTGATTTTCGCTGTGCATCACGACATAATCTTTTAAACCCTGAATAAAAAGTATGTTATTGAAATGGACTTTAAAAATCCTCCGGTCTGCTTTCACAAAGAAAAAATCGTCTGCTACCTGTTCGATATTGTTATTAGCGTAATCCGCCTTGAATAATTTGGAGTAGGTGTGGGCCTTTTCAACCGCCTTTTGGAAACGTTCCAATTTTATGGGTTTTATCAGGTAGTCAATCGCATCTACTTCGTAGCTGTCGGTAGCAAATTCAGGATAGGCGGTTGTAAAGATCACAAATGTTTCCTTGGGAATGGACCGGGCAAATTCAATTCCGTTTATTCCCGGCATTTGTATGTCAAGAAATATTAATTCAACTGTATTGCTTTCTATAAAATTGGTGACGGTTTCGGGGCTGTTGAACGAACCGGTTAAATTTAAATTACCGGTTTGGTTAATCAACATCGCTATGGCTTCTCTTGCCAGCGGTTCATCATCTATAATAATACAGTTCATAGCTTTATGGTTAGGGTTACGCAATACCTTTCTGAGTCATCTTCGATATTTAAACGATGTGTTGCCGGGAACAAAAGTTCCAGTCTTCGCTTAACGTTTATCAGCCCCAATCCGCCGGTTTCATTAACGGATCTAAGCATTGGTTTGGAGTTGATACATTTAAAGAAAAGCTCACCGTCCCTGACATCGAAATACAGGTTTACATAAGACGGTTTTGTTGCATCATTGTTATGCTTCACAGCATTTTCCACAAACGAAATGAACAGCAAAGGAGGAATTTGCACGCCGCTCAGATTTCCCTCTTTTGAAATCAGGAAATCAAAACTATCCCGCCTTACTTTCTCCAAATTTAAAAGATCTTCTAAGAAATGAATGTCCGAAGTCAGCAACACCTTATCTCTTGCACTGTCATAAAGCTGGTAGCGAAGCAGATCGCTCAGCTTCATTAAAACCTGTGAGGCCTTATCGGGGTCTTTCTTCGTTAGCACATTGGCATTGTTTAGCATATTAAACAAAAAATGCGGGTTGATCTGGTTTTTCAATTGTTCCAGTTCTGCATAAGTTTTCGACTGTTTCAGCTCGTAGATCAATTGCTTGTCCATCATTCCCTTCTGAAACAGTTTTATGGAAGATGAAGCCGCTAACAGCAGCACGGTAAGGAAAGAGAAAAGCGGGATATTCAGCCCGTTTTCTTTGTTAAAAGGATTGAAGAAATAACCACAAACAGCCACTACAACAATAATGCTGATCACAGATAAACAGTATTCAATATTTCTATTCCTGAACAAAAACTTTGGCACCAGCACATACATATTTACATAGAACAAAATAATAAAGTATACAAATATCGCTACCGGGTTGGCAATAATGGAGCGGCTGTTGTACAGCACAGCACCTATAGAAACAATGAGCAGCAGATGCCGGAATATCCTGCGGTCAGGTGAGACCAGGAAACGGAAAAGTACGTTTTCGCTGATAAGCTGCTGATGGGTAGAATCATTCATTTATAAAATTGTAAAGAACAAACTTAATTTTTAAAGCTGCGATCTGATCTGCTTTTATACGAAAGTGTGTTCTTTTTATACGAAAGCAGGAAGTATTATAAAAACGCATAAGACAAGGAACATATTTTGTAGTGCCCCGGCATACTTTGCTATAAAAGATACCGCATTTGGTATAATTAGAAAAAGGCGGTTATCCGAAGGAATAGTTTTGTGTCCAATTTACAATTGTTAAATCGATTTTTAAAAGATGAGATACAAGATTATCTATATACTGCTGTTCACAGCTATTTCATTCGGGGCCTATTCACAGGGGAAAGTCACATTGAGTGGAATAATCACCATGAGAACAAACACTGAAACAATAACCGGCGCAAGTATTTTCATTCCTGAAGCAAAAGTTTCGGCAGTTACCAATGCGTATGGCTTTTATGCTGTTACCCTGCCCAAAGGAGCATATACAATCGTTATCAGCTGTATAGGATTTGAGAATATTGAGGAACATATCTTTCTGACCGGAAACTTCAGGAAGAATTTTTCCATGCTGGAGAAAAGCAAAACTTTAAATGAAGTAGTAATAAGATCCAATAGCTCAGCAGGCAACATCCGGAAACCGGAAATGAGTGTAAATAAGCTCAGTATTTCCACCATCAGAAAGATGCCGGCAGTTATGGGCGAGGTTGATATTTTGAAAGCTATTCTGCAGCTTCCGGGAGTTTCCACTGCACAGGAAGGAGCCACCGGCTTTAACGTCAGGGGAGGTTCGGTTGATGGCAATTTGATATTGTTAGATGAAGCCGTTGTGTACAATACTTCACACCTGTTCGGATTTTTCTCCGTTTTTAATGCGGATGTGATTAAAGATCTGAAATTGTATAAAGGTGGAATACCCGCTAATTTCGGCGGGCGCACTTCCTCTGTTTTGGATATTTATCAAAAGGAAGGGAACAGCAAAGAATATCACATAACGGGTGGAATTGGAGCGGTTTCGAGCAGATTACTGGCGGAAGGCCCCATTGTAAAAGATAAAGGTTCGTTCGTAGTGGCTGGCCGTACTTCTTATGCTCATTTGTTTCTGAAACTGGCTGATAACCCCAATGCTGTTTCTTTTTATGATTTGAATGCCAAGCTGAATTATAAGATCAATGGCAATAACCGGCTTTTCCTTTCAGGATATTTTGGCAAGGATAAAATGGATTTCAGCAATTTTTTCAGCAACAATTATGGGAACTCATTCTTTAATCTTCGTTGGAATCATATCTTTTCCGAGCGATTTTTTTCCAATGCATCGGTCATCTACAGTAAGTACGATTATGGCCTGAAGATAAAATATGTTGGCATTGATTGGGCATCGGATATCCGTAATTATAATTTTAAATACGATTTCAACCATCATTTGTCTGATAAGCTGGTGTTGAATTATGGCGTTAATTCCATCTACTACCAGTTCAATCCCGGTACCATAAAACCTATGGATTCTACATCGTCTGTCAATGCTGACCAGATTGAGAAAAAGTATGCCTGGGAAAATGCATTGTATATCAGTGCTGAGCAAAAGCTCACGGATAGAATATCATTGAACTATGGACTGCGATACAGCAATTTTCAACGGCTGGGGCAACAGAATGTAAATAATTATGCCAATGATCAGGCAGTGATCTTCAATCCTGCGCTACAAATTTATGAGGAAGGAACGCCCATAAGTATAACACATTACAATAAGAACAAAAAGATCATTGGTTTTGGGAATTTAGAACCACGGCTGGCAGTCTCCTATATCATAAATGAGGGCCAGTCCATTAAGGCGAGCTATAACCGGATGAGCCAGTATATCCATTTAATTTCCAACACCGCTTCGGTCTCTCCGCTCGATATCTGGGCGCCAAGCGACCAATATTTGAAACCCGAAATTCTTGACCAGGTTGCATTGGGCTATTTCAGAGATTTCAGCAATGGAAAATATTCTTTGGAAACAGAGGCTTTTTACAAGAAAATTAAAGACAAAGCAGATTACATTGACGGCGCCGAATTGATTGCCAACAAAGCCATAGAACAGGTAATGCTAAACGGGGAGGCAAGGGCTTACGGACTTGAGGTGATGCTGAAGAAAAATAGCGGAAAGCTCACAGGCTGGCTTTCTTATACGCTTTCTAAAGCAGAGCAGCGCACACCGGGAAGAAATGCAGAAGAACCCGGCATTAACAACGGCAAATGGTATCGTGCTAATTACGATAAAACGCATAACCTTTCACTTACAGCCGCGTATCAACTGACGAAAAAATGGAGTTTTGGCGGCCTTTTTACTTACCAAACCGGGAAAGCTGCAACCTATCCCATCGGCAAATATCAGTATCAGGGAATTACGATCGGGAATTACGGAGAGCGAAATATTAATTCGCTTCCCGCTTATCATCATTTGGATCTATCGGCAACCTACACCGCAAAACCTGACAGCAAAAAAAGGTGGAAAAGTGAATGGGTGTTTAGTATTTACAATGTTTACAATAGAAGCAACGCGGCCTCTATGATGTTTGAGCAAAACAGGGAAACGAGGATGAGCGAAGCAAAGCGGATATCGATATTCAGTATCATTCCGGGCGTGGCTTACAATTTCAGATTTTAATTCTAACAATATAAAAATGAAAAGTATACTTGAATACCTGACGGTTTTATTTTGTCTTTCTCTGCTGTCTTGCACAAAAGTAGTGGAAGTGGATCTGGAAACAGCAGAACCGAAGCTGGTAATAGACGCATCCATTGATTGGGTAAAGGGTACGGGCGGCAATGAGCAGAAGATCAAACTCTCCACCACAACAGGATATTACAGTACGGCATTTCCTACAGTTTCCGGAGCGGATATCGTTATAACAAATTCCGAAAATACTGTTTTTAGCTTTATAGAAAATCCCGGTACGGGAGAATATATCTGCTCCAATTTTCATCCGGTTAGGGGGGAAGCTTATACATTAAAAGTAGTTTTAAATGGGGAGATCTATACCGCAACCGAAACTTGTATAGGCGTGCCGGATATTGAAAATAATATTGTACAGAATAATGACGGCGGATTTGGAGGTGATGAAGTGGAGATCGAATACTACTACCAGGATAATGGCAATGAGGATAATTATTATCTGCACCGTATCCTGTCACCTGTATCAACGTTTCCGGATTATAAAGCAAAGGATGACGGGAACAGCCAGGGCAACCTGATGCAGGAATATTTTTCGGACAAAGATCTGGAGGCCGGAGACACGATAAACATCAGGCTGTATGGAATTTCCAGGCGATATTATGATTATTTCAGAAAGCTGTTAGCAGCATCCGGAGCTGAAGCCGGCCCGTTTCAAACAACACCCGGTTCGGTGAAAGGGAATATCATCAATCAAACCCATTTCGCAAACTTCGCTTATGGGTATTTCAGATTATCGGAAGTGGACGTAAAGGATTATACGATCCGGTAATTGATCAGGCTCATAGACATCCTTAATACGGTAATCTGCGATCGTTATCATGGATCCGTAAATGTTATAGTTTACTTACGGGCATAAAAAAGCCGCCGCTTAAAAGCGGCAGCTGTATCACATTGCATTTAGGAACTATTATTGTGGATTATATGCGGTCTCCACAATTTTTTATGGGTTTGAGATCTGCAGCACTGTGCGGCCTTCAATCTCACCCTTTTTCATTTCATCAAAAATGGTATTAATGTCTTCCAGCTTTCCGGCGTGTACAGTTGCTTTTACTTTACCTTCTACGGCAAAGGAAATAGCTTCCTGCATATCTTTACGGGTGCCGACAATAGAACCTCTTACGGTATAGCGGTTTAATACGGTTTCAAAAATGGGGAGGTCAAAGCTGCCCGGCGGCAGGCCGTTCAGGGAAATAGTACCTTTTCTGCGCAGTGCAGAAATGCCCTGTTTAAAAGCAATAGGCGATACGGCTGTAACCAGCACGCCATGCATACCGCCGGTTTCCTTCTTCAGTTTAATACCGGGTTCTCCCTCTCTTGCATTAACAGTAATGTCGGCGCCCAGTTTTTTAGCCAGCGCCAGCTTATCGTCCGATACATCTATTGCGGCTACATGAAGCCCCATTGCTTTGGCATATTGCACCGCCAGGTGCCCAAGCCCGCCTATACCGGATATAGCCACCCATTCTCCGGGTTTGGTATCTGTTTCTTTCAATCCCTTATACACGGTTACGCCAGCGCAAACTATTGGCGCTATCTCCAGGAAGTTAATGCCGGCAGGAAAGTGTGCTACATAACGTGCATCAGCTACCACGTATTCTGCATAACCGCCGTCCACGCTATAACCGCCGTTCTGCTGACCTTCACAAAGCGTTTCCCAGCCGGTAATGCAATAATCGCAGCAACCGCAGGCGCTGTATAACCAGGGCACGCCCACAATATCACCCTCTTTAACATTCTTAACACTACGGCCCAGCGCTTCCACATATCCAATAGCTTCATGGCCCGGTATCAGGGGTAGCTTGGGCTTTACCGGCCAGTCGCCCTGGCAGGCATGCAGGTCTGTATGGCAAACGCCGCAGGTTACAACACGTACCAGGATCTCGTTTTCACCGGGTTCTTTAACCGGCACCTGCTCTATTTGCAGAGGTGCACCGAAGGCATGAATAACTGCGGCTTTCATTGTTTTAGGCAACATGGATCATATATTTATAGGTGAATAATGGTGATGTTTCTTTACTTAAAAGTGTATGTAAAAGAACACATGGTTGACGGTTTATGGAATGATGGCTGTCAATAAACGGAATGACAGTTATCAGCGGGATGGTTTGCCATCCTATGACTGACTACGATCAGCCCCTGCTCTAATGGCGGTCATAGCACCCTCCTTCATACATTCATATTTTGCGCTAAAGAATTTCATCATGAAAAAGATTGTTGCTGTTTTTGACGGCTTAAGATTTTCTGAAAGCACCCTCCGTTTCGCTACCACCTTAGCCGGTGAGCAGCAGGCCCACCTGGTAGGACTTTTCCTGGATGATTTTACTTATAACAGCTTCAGTATGTATAAGCTCCTGAAAAAGGGGGAGCAGCCGTCTGCGATCCGGGAATATGAGGATGCGGATAAAAAGAAGCGCAAGGCTGCAGCTGATCATTTTGAAGATGCCTGCCAGCAGGCGCACTTAAACTATAGTGTACACCATGATTGTAATATCGCTATCCAGGATTTACTGCATGAAAGCATTTATGCAGACCTGATCATTATTGACGGACACGAAACCTTTGTACATGATGAGGCTCCGCTGCCCACCCAGTTCATACGTGATCTGCTTACAGAAGTGCAATGCCCCGTGCTGGTGGTACCGGGAGTGTACCGGGAAATAAAACGGATTATGCTGCTGTACGATGGGGAGCCATCCAGCGTGCATGCCATTAAAATGTTCAGTTACCTGTTTCCCGGCCTTCAGCAGATGGAAACCGAAGTGCTATCCGTAAACAGGCCGGAAGGCGGGCTCCACCTGGAAGACGGCCGTTTAATGAAAGAATTTATGAAACGGCACTTTCCGCAAGCCAGGTATAAAGTGGTAGAGGGGCAGCCCGAGGAAGAGATCATTCATTATTTGCTGGGGCAGGCAGATGGCACACTGGTGGTATTAGGCGCGTACCGGAGGGGGGCCGTATCCCGCTGGTTCCGGCCAAGTATGGCGGATGTGCTGACACAGGCGGTATCCGTACCCTTATTCATTGCGCATAATAAGTAATATGAACTATGCCGCAGCGGCCGGCGTTTTGCGGCCCCGCAATAAATAAGGCACTGATCCGTTGTGTATAGCAGCGCGTACTTTAACCTGGTTAAGAGAAAGTTAACATATATATCGCCCGTTTACCGGGTATAGGAAATAACTATAACTTCCTTACCTTTGAAAGTGCTCACTAGATAAAATGAGGAGACGAACGGCCATATTATTGTTGCTTATTTATATAATGGGGGCTACAGAGCTGGATCAGCTGCTGCGGTTTCCTTTATTAATAAAGCATTTTGTGATACACAAAAGTGAGAACCCGGGTATTACTGTGGCCATGTTCATAAAAATGCATTACATAGACCGCCAGCTTTTTGATGAGGACTACCTGGAAGATATGCAGCTGCCCTTTAAACAGGCTGACGATCACTGCCTGGTACTGGCAACCGTGGTGCCGGAACCACTGGCAACGGTATATCATGAAACCCCGCTGCTCCCTTATGAGTATAATCTCTTTAACAACCCTTATAACCCGCTACTCAACAGCGGTAATATCTTTAAACCACCCCAGGTTTAGCTGCTTACCTGCTTTTCAATAAACACTGCTGCTTTACCCGCATACTATCCAGGAGGCATAAGCCTGCTGCAGGTATCCGTGTGTACACGGGTATCATGCCGGTATGCTGCCTCAGGCAGGGTACCCGGGATAGAGGGAAGCTTAATTAAATTTTAAAAGGAACAACATGAGAACATACATCGCGCTGGCGGTAATGGTACTGTTATGTGCTTTTACCAGCAGCTGGGAAACGGATTTTACACAGGCAAAGAACAAAGCGCAGCAGGAAAATAAATACATACTGCTTAATTTTTCCGGTTCCGACTGGTGCGGGCCCTGTATCCGTATGAAGAAGGAGCTGTTTGACACGCCCGCTTTCCAGGCGTTTGCAGATGGACACCTGGTGCTGGTAAATGCAGACTTTCCCCGGCAAAAAAAGAACCGGCTGCCCAAAAACCTGCAGCAGCAGAATGACCAGCTGGCAGAAACCTATAACAAGGCAGGCAGCTTTCCATATACTGTGCTGCTGGACGAAAACGGCAAGGTTATAAAAGGGTGGGATGGTTTTCCGAAGGAAAGCCCCGAAGCCTTTATTAATGAAATAAACCAGGGTATCAATGGAAAACGCTAACGTATTGCAAACAGCAAGTATGCACCGGCGCGTGTTAAAGCTGATGGGCAACCGGTTTGAGATCACTGTGGTAAGCGATGATGCTGCCTGGGCGCAGGAGCGGATAAACGATGCAATAGCTGAAATACAGCGTATAGAACGGCTGCTGACCACCTTTAATGAAGACAGCGAAACCAACCGCATAAACCGTTATGCAGGCATAATGCCCGTAAAAGTGAGCGCGGAAATAATAGCGCTTATACAACGTGCAACCCGCATTTCCAGGCTTACGCAGGGCGCTTTTGATATCACCTATGGCGCGGTAAACAAAAGCCTCTGGAACTTTGATACACATATGAACGCCCTGCCGGATGCTGCCACTGCGCGTAAAATGGTGCGGCTCATCAACTTCCGCAATGTAATAGTGGATGAAGCAGGCGGCACTGTTTTCCTGAAAGAAAAAGGCATGCGCATTGGGTTCGGCGGCATTGGCAAAGGATACGCTGCGGAGTGTGCAAAAAGCCTGCTGCAGCGGCTGGGTGTAACCAGCGGTATTGTAAATGCCGCCGGCGACCTGACCGTATGGGGGCGCCAGCCGGACGGGCAGCCCTGGACCGTTGGCATTGCCAACCCCGACCAGGCCAACCGCCTGTTCTCTTCCTTGCAGCTTTCCGATATGGCCCTTGCTACTTCCGGTAATTATGAAAAGTATGTTTTCATTAATGGCAAAAGGTATTCGCATACCATCGATCCCAGAACCGGGTTACCGGTAAGCGGCATTAAAAGCGTGAGCATCCTTTGCCCCAATGCGGAAATAGCAGATGCGCTCACTACGCCGGTAATGATCATGGGTATCAGGGCCGGGCTGGATATGATAAACCAGATCAACGGCATTGGCTGCATTATTATCGACGACAACAATCAGATTTTCACTTCACAAAACATCCGGATAAAATGAAGAAAAGAATGGTACTGCCCATGCTGGCAGTGATTTGTATGACAATGGCGGGCAGCGCCTGCCAAACAGTAAAGGAATATCAGAAGAGCCGCCTGAACGACGGAGAGATGGTGCTGGGCAACCGTAAGGTGGAAAAAACCGAGCTTAATTTCCAGTCTTACCGGGAAGGCGCTTCAGGCGCCAATGCAGGTAAAAGCGGCGGCGGTTGCGGCTGTAATTAATACTTAACATCTTCATTCCTTTACATGAAACGAATCAGTTTAACCGTATTGGGCTTATACGTAGGCATGCTGGCCGCGTTTTCCCAGTCAGATACAGACAGTACACAATATAAGCGCCGCAAACTAACGCTGGAAGAGGCCAACCTCATATCCAGCTACTATCACCAGGATGGGAACAATGCTGCGGTTACCGGCGGGATAGGATCCGAAAGGCTGACCGATCTTTCCAACTCCTTTGAGCTGCGGCTCAGCAAGCTGGATAAAAAGGACCGTAAGCATACTTTTGATATTGAGCTGGGGATAGATCATTATTCTTCTGCATCGTCAGATAAGATCGATCCTAAAACGGTTTCCTCCGCTTCGTCGGCCGACACAAGGTTGTACCCTTCCCTTAACTGGTCAGTAGAAAATAAAAAAGGCACTACACTGGGCGCCGGCCTGTCTTTATCCAGCGAGTTCGATTACAAATCCATTGGCATAAATGCTATGGTGGCGCAGAAAACCAGGGATAAAAGCGGCGAGTTTTCCCTGAAGCTGCAGGCGTACCTTGACCAGCTTAAGCTGATATTGCCGGTGGAATTGCGCACGGGCAGCAATCCTGAGGATGAGAAGGATTATCCTACTGCATCCCGCAATTCGTTCAGCGCCTCCCTGTCATATTCGCAGATCATTAACCAGCAGCTGCAGGTAGCATTCTTAACGGATGTGGTATACCAGCATGGTTACCTGGGATTACCCTTTCACCGTATTTATTTCAATGACGGATCGGAAGGGGTGGAGAACCTGCCGGCCAACCGTTTTAAAATACCGGTAGGGCTAAGGGCCAGTTATTTTGCCGGGGATCACCTGGTATTGCGGGGGTATTACCGTTATTACCATGATTCCTGGGGGCTGGATGCCCATACCGCGAGCATAGAAGCATCGGTAAAGCTAACGCCTTTCTTTTCCGTTACGCCCTTTTACCGCTATTATACGCAAAACGGTGTAACCTATTTTGCGCCTTTCCAGGCACATGATCCCGGGCAGGAATACTATACCAGCAACTACGACCTTTCTGCATTTCATAGCCACTTTTTTGGAGCCGGCTTTAGGGTGATACCACCCCACGGCGTATTTGGCATATCACATTTTAATATGCTGGAAGTGCGTTACGGCCGTTATGAAAAGAGCAATAGTATGCAGGCAAATATTGTATCGCTGAATATACGGATAAAGTAACCTGTTATTAAACCGGTAAGCCTCACAGGTGACTGTGAGGCTTTTTTTTAACCGGTATTTCCAACCTTATCTTTATTGCAGTTTGCTTTTGTAATATCCCGTTAAGGTACCGGTTCCCAGCACATGCCCTTCCATAGCCTGCTTCAATTCCTGGTAGTTGGCACCCGGCGCCAGCTCCAGCGGCTGGTCTAGTGCGTATACGCTGATGTGATAATGATGCAGGCCTTTAGGCGCGCCAGGGCCGGCATAGGAGATGCCGCCAAAATCATTCATGCCCTGTACATCCCGGATGTGATGTTCATTGATGTGATGTGTAAGGGGGATGTTCCATACCAGCCAGTGTATGCGCCGGTTTTCAGCAGCTTCCATTTCATCCATTATTATTGCCAGGCATGCAGTGCCATGGGGTACCCGCTTGATCCTTAGCGGGGGACTTACGTTAAGGCCGTCCTTTGTAAATTTAACCGGTATCTCACCCCTGTCCCCAAAAGCAGGACTGGTAACGTTTAACACCGATTCAGCCTTTTTTATATCGTCAGTAAGCTTTAACATAGCGCGTTTATTTATGGTTCCTGAATGGCGTACATCCGCTTATTCTGATGTAAAGAACCGGCATAGGCAGGAGCTAAAAAATGAGTGCGATCAACCCGTTTACTGATCTTTATCATGCCCCGTGCCGTATGGGGTCATTCGTGCAAAGAGGCGTGAATAATACTTTAGCAGCAGTAAATAAAACTTATTTTATGCGGCTCCATATACCTCTTACAGGCCTTATAACCGGTTTTCTGGTCATCCATGTCTTTTTTATGTGGATGGAAATATCTTCCTGTAACTCCATCCAGGAAGAGCTGGCAGCGCCTGACAGCAGCCGGATGCCTGAAAAGCCGGGGCCTCAGGTACAATCCCGGGCCATTGGAGCTGATTCCCTTCAGCTGGATACTGTTTTATACAATCAGATCTTACAACACCTGGTAAATAACCATCCAACCGCAAAATGGCCGGTGAGAACGGATTATCCCTTACCCGGCGCCATACTGCCTTTCAAACGTATAGTAGCTTATTATGGTAACCTTTATTCTGCCGGCATGGGAATACTGGGTGCATTACCTGCGGACGAAATGCTGCAACAGCTGCAAAAAGAGGCAGACCGCTGGCAGCAGGCAGATACCGTGTTGCCGGTGCAGCCGGCTTTACACTATATTGCGGTTACTGCCCAGCGTGCGCCCGGCGCCGGCGCAAAATACAGGCTGCGTATGCCCGATAAGGAAATAGATAAAGTGCTGGCGCTTGCAAAAAGTATTAATGCAATTGTTTTCCTGGATATACAGGTAGGGCATAGCACCCTGCAGGAAGAAATACCACCGCTTGAAAAATACCTGTCCATGCCGGATGTGCACCTGGGAATTGATCCCGAATATTCAATGAAGAACGGAGAAGTGCCCTGCAGCACGATCGGTACTTTTGATGCGGCGGATGTGAACTTTGCCGTTGACTACCTGGCAGGGCTGGTACGCAGGCTGCAATTGCCTCCCAAAATATTGGTAGTACACCGTTTTACACAGGGAATGATCACCAATTACAAGATGATCCGTACTGTTCCTGAAGTGCAGATCGTGATGAATATGGATGGTTTTGGCGGGCCCGCCAAAAAGCTGGATTCCTATAAAGGCTGGATAACGAATCAGCCGGTACAGTTCACCGGTTTTAAGCTGTTTTATAAGAATGATATTGCAACCGGCGGGCACCTGATGACGCCGACGGAAGTATTACAGCTGTATCCCCGGCCGGTTTATATTCAGTACCAGTAAACCTGCTACTGTTTTATAGTATAACGGTGAATGACACGTTTGAGCAGCTCCGCGCAGGCAAGATACATGATCACTACCCCGCTGAGGTAACCTACAATATGCAGCTGCAATGGCGCAAAGCCTAAAACACCCGCAAATGGAAGATAAGGCAGGCTCCAGCCGGCCAGTAAACATAACAATGCGCTTATGATCAACAGGGCGCTGGGTTTACTTTGAATAAAAGGAAGCCGGTTGGTGCGTATAATGAATACCACCAGCACCTGGGTTGCCAGCGATTCCATAAACCACCCGGTGCGGAATTGCGGCTGGCTTACCTTAAAGAAATTATAGAGCAGGTAAAAGGCCGCCAGGTCAAACAGGGAGCTCAGTATGCCATAGGCAAACATGAAATTACGGATCATGTGAATGTCCCAGCTGTGTGGTTTTTTTACATAAGAGCTATCAACATTGTCAGATGGCAGGGCTATCTGTGAAAGGTCATACAAAAAATTATTGATCAGTATTTGTACCGGCAGCATAGGTAAAAATGGCAGCAGCAGGGTAGCGGCAGCAACGGAGAACATATTGCCGAAATTGGAGCTGAGGTCCATGAGTATATACTTCATGGTGTTGCCAAAAGTTTTACGCCCTTCCAGGATACCTTCTTTCAGCACCAGTAAATGTTTTTGTGTGAGGATAATGTCTGCCGCTTCCTTGGCTACATCCGTGGCGCTATCCACCGTAATGCCAATATCGGCGGTGCGGAGGGAAGGCGCATCATTAATGCCGTCGCCAAGATAACCTACTGACCGGTGGTATGCTTTTAATGCATGAATGATCCTGTTTTTCTGATCCGGGGAAAATCGCGCAAAGATGGTGGTTGCGCTGGCTTTCTTTTGTAAAGCGTCGTCCGGTATGTTTGCCATTTCGGTTCCCAGCATAATGCCTTTAACAGGCAGCCCGATGTCCCGGCATATCTTTTCCGTTACCATATGATTATCACCGGTAATGATCTTAATTTCCACACCCATTTCAGCCAGCGATTGAATGACCTGGGCGGCATCCTCCTTGGGAGGATCCATGAATGTTATAAAACCCTGGAACTGCAGCTGCTCCTCATCCGCCTTCGTATAGCCGTTGCGGGGTATAAATTCCCGGGTGGCAACAGCCAGCACCCGGAATCCTTCCTGGCTTAAACTATTGTATACCTGGTGCTCATTTGATGCCAGGCCGTCTTTACCCATACAGATCTTCCAGATCTCCTCCGGTGCTCCTTTGCAGATCAGCAGGTGTTTGTCATTATGTTTCACAATAACGCTGCCCCGCTTGCGGTAAAAATCAAAAGGTATCTCATCTACTTTCTGGAACGCTGAAATATCAGGGATGGTAAAAGTCAGCACGGCATTATCTAAGGGGTTCTTAATCCCGCTCTGGAAAAAGCTGTTCAGATAGGCAAGCCTTAACAGGTCCGGTACATCCATACCATTCATGCTGATGCATTTTTCCAAACGGATCTTGTCTTCCGTGATGGTGCCGGTTTTATCCGTACAAAGGATCTCCATACTTCCAAAATTGGGTATTGCGGCTATATTCTTTACAATAACGCCTTTGGCAGCAATGCGCATAGCTCCTTTAGACATGGCTACACTCATTACTACCGGCAGCAGCTCAGGCGTTAAGCCTACTGCTATGGCTATGGAAAACATAAAAGCATCCAGCAGGTTATGCTTTAACACAATGTTGATTAAAAAAATGAAGAGGACCAGGATCATCGTTACCCTCATAATAAGATAACCGAACTTTTGCATGCCATGGGCGAAATCTGATATTTCCGGTCTTTGCCGGAGTTTTTCCGCTATCTTCCCAAAGGCCGTACCGGCGCCGGTATTGATAACAATCGCCTCCGCAGAACCGCTGATAATACTGGATCCCATGAATACAATATTGCTCATGGAAGTAAGATCGTCAGAGGGTTTTTGAACGGCGCCGCTGGTCTTTTCAGCAGGAAATGATTCGCCGGTAAGGGAGGACTGGTTCACCAGCAGGTCTTTTGCAAAGATCACCCGTGCATCTGCCGGCACAATTTTTCCGGCGCTCAGGGCTATAATATCTCCCGGGCACAGCTCTTCCGGTAATATTTCCAAAAGTACAGCGTCCCGGAGGGCGAGCGCCTTGCTGGTAACGCTTTTTTTAAGCGCTTCCACCGCCTTACGGGCGCCCTTTTCCTGCCAGTAGTCCATACTTATACTGAGGATAATGATAAAGCTGATAATGGCGGCATTCACCCCTTCACCCATGAAGGAAGATATGATTGCGGCAACTAACAGGATAATAACCAGGGGGTTCTTAAAATGGTGCAAAAGTAGTAACAGCTCGCTGGTACGTGTTTTATCTTCAATGGAATTGGGCCCATATTGCTTTAATCTGCGGGCTGCTTCCGCCGCTGCCAGCCCGGTATCTGCATTAACAGCCAGCATAGTAAGCACTTCGCAGTTCTCTTTGGCAGCGATTTCCTGCAATGAATAGGATAAGGGGGATTGCATGATCTGACAGCTTTTTTATGCTGCTCAAATTTCAGTGAAATATCATGCGTGTTAAATGATGGGCATCATCTACGCTGCTGTCACCTGTCATGCCTGGTAATAAGCGATGGGAGGCTTTACCTAGTTTATCATGCCGGATAGCTTTTTTTCATTGAGGATCTGGATGGTGCCGCCCTTGATGTCAATCAGCTTTTCTTCCCGGAAATCACCCAGGGTGCGGATCAGGGATTCTGTGGCGGTACCGGCAATAGTTGCAAGATTATCGCGGCTGACATCAATTGTAAATGCAGCCTCTTTGCTCTGATTGTATTTTGTGTGTAAATTCATTAAGGCTTCCGCTACTTTTTTTCGTAGTGAATTATAAGCCAATCCCAGTAGCTGCTGCTCTTTTACCGTGATGTTTTTAGCAAGCATGCGAATGAACTGGACGGCCACTTCGGGGTTATTATTAAGCAGCTCTTCAAAATCTTCCCGTGGAATAATGGCTATTTCACATTCATCCATTGCTTCTGCCGTGTCTTTATATACAGATTGTTCCAGCATGGCAATATATCCCATAAAGTCGCCTTCTGAATACAGATCAAGTGCCAGCTCTTTACCGTCATCATTCCGTTTAAAGGTTCTTACCTTTCCCTTTTGCACATAAAAGAGCTTTAATGGGTGATTCCCTTCCACATAAATTGCCTGCTTCTTTTTATACTTTTCAATGTTCCTGCCTTCGGATAGCTCCCGCAGTGAGCTGTTACCTGTTGCCTCCTGCATAAGCTGGCGCAGCCCCTGAATAGTAGGGGGAAATACCTGCTTTTTTATTTGTGCTTTTTTGAGCCGGCTTTCAATAGCAGTTAACAGATCGGTACCGCTGAAAGGTTTAGTAATATAGTCATCGGCTCCCATTTCCATACCCTTGCGAAAGTCGCTCCTTTCCGTTTTGGCTGTCAGGAATATAAAAGGAATATCCTTTAGCTGATCGTTGCGCTGTAACATATGTAATACGCCAAAACCGTCCAGTACGGGCATTGTAATATCGCAGAGTATCAGATCCGGGATATGCTGTATTGCCTGTTCTACACCGTCTTTTCCATTCTCTGCAGAAAAAACTTTGTAGCCGGCCAGCTCCAGGATCTCCTGGGTGTTTTCCCGTATTTCCGGATTATCTTCTATTATAAGGATCTTTTTCATACGGTTATTCAATGTTATCAGGTTGAAATAAAGCAAAAATTAATAGTAAAGCAGTACTCTTGCCTATGTCACTAAAACATGAGACGACCGTTCATTCATTTTGTGCACTTACTTAGTATTAAGCCCCCCGGGCGGGATTATAACAGATTCAGGCCTGCATATCTGTAAGTTATGGCAGGCCTTCCCGGATGCGTTAACAGAATTGACTCTAAATATGAACTACCGTGTTTTGTTGGATGCATACATTATGTAAGCAAATAATAGCTGCTAAATTGACGTCGTGTTATTCTCCCAGTAACAGGAATTTACGGAACGTTTTTTCCCTTTTAAGCCGGTATTTTAATACGGAAAATTTCTTAATGTGCTGCAGCGCCTCCTCGTTGGAATCGGTAAAAAGTACATATTTTAATGCCTCCGGTTCTGTCATATTTTCTTCCACCATCTTATGAAATAAAGGCATTACCGGCTCCCAATAGCTTTTATTAAATAAGATCACCGGAAAGTTAAGGATTTTATGGGTCTGAATCAACGTTAGGGCCTCAAAAAATTCATCCAGTGTGCCTATGCCGCCCGGCATGATCACGAAACCGTAAGCATACTTGAACATTAATACTTTTCTCACGAAAAAGTACCGGCAGTCAAAATGTTTGCTCATATAATTATTCGGTTGCTGTTCCCTGGGCAGCAGGATATTACAACCTACGGACCGGCCGCCCGCTTCCTGCGCCCCCCTGTTAGCTGCCTCCATAATACCGGGGCCCCCGCCTGTCATCACGGTAAAGCCAAGCTTTGTTATACCGGCGCTTAACTCCCTGGCAGCCTCATAATAAGGCGAGCCGGGTTTTACCCGTGCCGATCCAAACACCGCTATGCATGGGCCTGTAAAGTGAAATACCCGGAAGCCCCGTATAAATTCTACCAGCACTTTAATGGCAAAGAATAATTCGTGCAATCGTGAGCGGGGGCCTTCCAGGAAATATTTTTCTTCATTTGCCGGAAAAGCGTCTGTTGCCGGTTTCCGCGGCCGTGCGTGCGTGTGTTGCATAGATTGAAATTTCATACCCAATTTGAGCAGTTTTTTAAAGCTGCGGCATGACCGGCGTCATATAGCCTGCTGATAAGTCTCATTGTCCCGGCAGATGGCAGCCCTTAGTATTGTATAAACTGATCAATCCTTTAAATGCACTTATTATGGAAGCTATCATAAAAAAATTCTCTGAAGTAAGTATGGCGGATGTAGCCACGGTTGGAGGGAAGAATGCCTCATTGGGAGAGATGATCGGAACTCTTTCTGCAAAAGGAATAAAGGTGCCGGATGGATTTGCCACTACTGCATTTGCCTTCCGGGCTTTCCTTGAACATAACGGGCTGGTTGCCCCGTTGCAGCAGTTGATGCAGCAGCTGGACCGTAAAACCTATTCCAACCTGCAAACAACAGGCGCCGCTGCCCGTGAGATGCTGCTGAAGGGCAGCATGCCGGAAAATATAAAACATGCCATTGCAAAAGCATACCGGGGTCTTTGCGATGGCAGCGCAGATGTACCTGTTGCAGTGCGTAGCAGCGCCACGGCGGAGGATATGCCCCAGGCCAGTTTTGCAGGACAGCATGAATCCTATTTAAACGTTACCGGTGAAACGGCGGTAATACAAGCCGTTCAAAAATGCTTTGCGTCCCTGTACACAAACCGGGCTATCAAATACCGGGAAGACAATGGGTTTGATCATACAAAAGTACTATTGTCTGCAGGTATCCAGAGAATGGTAAGGTCCGACCTGGCTTGTTCAGGGGTAGGTTTTACCCTGGAGCCGGAATCCGGTTTCCGGGATGTGATACTGCTTTCGGGCATATGGGGGCTGGGTGAGAACATAGTACAGGGAGCCGTAATGCCTGATGAATTTTATGTGTTCAAGCCTTCGCTGAAAGAAGGGAAAAAAGCCATTATCCAGAAAAGGCTGGGGGATAAAGCGCAAACCATGGTATATGCCGGTCATTCGGATAGCGGTACCATCAACAAACCCACAGATGCCGAATTGCGGGATACTTTTGTATTGAATGATGCAGAGGTAACGCAGCTGGCCCGCTGGTGCATGCTGATCGAACAGCATTATCAACGGCCTATGGACATAGAATGGGCGAAGGACGGCCTTAGTGGGGAGCTTTTTATTTTGCAGGCCCGCCCGGAAACCATACATGCGCAAAAGAAGCCGGGAGCGGAACCTCTATTCAGCCTGAAACAGAAAGGAAAGCGCCTGGTGTCAGGCGCCGCCATCGGCAACAAAGTGGCTGCAGGTATTGCACGCGTGCTAACTTCACCTGCGGATGCGGCTCAGTTAAAGGAAGGAGAGATCCTCATTACAGGATCTACCAGCCCGGACTGGGATCCCATTCTGAAAAAAGTATGCGCTATTGTTACGGATACCGGCGGCAGAACCAGCCATGCTTCCATTGTAGCAAGGGAGCTCGGTATCCCTGCCATAGTGGGCACGCAGGATGCTACCCGTAAAATAAAAGACGGGGATCTGATCACCGTATCATGCTGTGAAGGTAAAACCGGTTATGTGTATGAAGGAAAACTCGGATTTAGCCAGACAAATGCAGGAGATGCGGCCATATCCCTCCCAAAACACACTTCGCCGATGCTCATCATGAGTGATCCGGACCAGGCTTTTGCCCTTTCCTTTTATCCCAGCCGGGGGGTAGGACTATTAAGAATGGAATTTATCATTACGCATACCATTGGCATACACCCTATGGCGCTGGTAAATTTCAACAACCTGCAGGATAAAGAGACGAAAAGCCGCATTGCATACCTTACCCGGCATTACGAGGATAAAAAAACATTTTTTATAGATAAGCTTTCCCAGGGTATTGCCACTATTGCAGCAGCCTTTTATCCCAGGGATGTAATTGTGCGGATGAGTGATTTTAAAACCAATGAATATGCTGAGCTGCTGGGCGGAAAGGAATTTGAACCTGTAGAAGAAAACCCTATGTTAGGCTTCCGCGGCGCCTCCCGGTATTACCACCCTTTATATAGGGAGGGTTTCGGGCTGGAATGTGCCGCTGTTAAAATGGTGCGGGATGAGATGGGTCTTACCAACGTGAAGGTAATGATCCCTTTTTGCCGCACACTCATGGAAGGCCGGCAGGTACTGGATGTAATGGCTTCATTTGGCCTGCAGCAGCATGAAAACGGGCTGGAGGTATATGTAATGGCGGAGCTGCCGGCCAATGTGCTGGAAGCAGCTGCCTTTGCTGAATATTTTGACGGATTTTCCATTGGCTCAAATGATCTTACGCAGCTGACACTGGGCGTAGACCGTGATTCTGCGCTGGTAGCGCCGCTGTTTGACGAAGAGGATGCTGCTCCTAAAAAGATGATACAAATGCTGCTGGATACCGTGCGCCAAACAGTAGTGCCTATAGGCCTTTGCGGTCAGGCGCCCAGCGACCTGCCGGAGTTTGCCGCATTTCTTGTAGCACACGGAATTAACAGTATTTCCTTTAACCCGGATGCATTGTTCCAGGGTATTGCCAATATTGTAAAGGCAGAGCAGCAGCAATATATCGACAGCGCACCGCTGCCGGTGATCATATAACTACAGCATATGGAAAGTGTAACAACCGGGCCGGATAATGGACTTGCAGCAACGGATATTCCCCGGTTACAGCAGCAGTATGGCAAAAACATCTTCCGGCCGGCACATAACCGTACCATAGTTAATGTGCTTGCGGATATATTTAAAGAGCCTATGATGCTGCTGCTGATAGCATGTGCGCTGCTTTACTTTCTGCTGGGGAATGTTACTGAAGGCTGGATGATGCTGATTGCCATGCTGCTGGTAGCTGCCGTTTCCCTGTACCAGGATGTTAAAAGTGCGCGGGCGCTGGATGCGTTAAGCCAGTACACCGCACCCCTTGCCACTGTTATAAGAGATGGTGGGGAAATAACCATCCCCGCTGAAGAGCTGGTGCCCGGTGATACTTTGTTACTGAGCGAAGGCGCGATGGTGCCCGCGGATGGCACTATCCTCTCCGCCCATGATCTTACGGTAAATGAATCCATCACGACCGGCGAATCATTGCCGGTATTGAAGGATGCCCATACAGGTACTAACCAGTTGTACCAGGGTACCACCATCAACTCCGGTAAGTGTACCGCAATAATAACTGCCACCGGCAATCATACCCGTTTAGGCAGGTTGGGCATTCAAATAGTGAGCGCCCCTTTGCAGCGCACCCGGTTGCAGGCACAGGTACAAAAAGCCGTGCAGCGGCTGGCCTTATTCGGAGCTGCAGCATTTGTTATGATATTTGTGGTGAGCTTTATTAAAAGCCATGATCTTGCCGGGAGCCTGCTAACCGGGCTTACGCTTGCCATGGCAGCAATACCGGAAGAGATCCCCGTTGCATTTAGCTCTTTTATGGCGCTGGGAGCTTATTACCTTTCACGCCAGGGCATTATTTCACGGCAGCCGCAGATCATAGAGCACCTGGGCGCCGTAAGCGTTCTTTGCCTGGATAAAACAGGTACTATTACAGAAAACAGGATGAAGGTGGTAATGGTTTATGACCAGCACACCGGCATGCTTACAGACCTGGAACAGCAACCCTTACCGGAAGGCAGCCAACTGCTTTACTATGCTGCCCTTGCCAGTGAACGGCATCCTTTTGATCATATGGAGCAGGCCATACTGGCAGCTTTTCAGCAGCAGAGAAATGTAGCTCCACCGTTGCCGGAAATGGTACATGAATACCCGTTGGAGGGCCAGCCGCCTATGATGACGCATGTTTACCCACATGCAGACGGAATGCTGGCCGTGGCTAAAGGAGCGCCGGAACATGTGCTGCAGGTATGCAGGCTTGATAATGCAGCAACAGCCGTTTTGCAGCAGCATCTTACGGCGATGTCTGCACGGGGATACCGTATACTGGGTGTGGCTACCGCCATATGCCCGGATGGCGCCCTGCCGGATAACCAGGATGATTTTAACTGGCAGTTTGAAGGGCTGGTGAGTTTGTACGATCCGCCCAGGCAGCAGGCTGCTGCCTTAATTGGCTGGTTATACGCGGCTGGTATCCGGGTGAAAATGATCACCGGCGACTACCCGGCCACAGCCCTGCATATTGCCGCAAAAATAGGTATGCAAATTAACGGGCATGCTGTAACAGGAGAGGAGGTGATGGCATTGAATGGTGCTGCGTTGCAAGATATGGTGAAGCAGACCGTGATATTTGCGCGTATGTTTCCGGAGGCCAAGCTGAAAGTGATCAGCGCGCTCAAAGATAGCGGGGAGGTGGTGGCCATGACAGGGGATGGAGTGAATGATGGCCCGGCATTAAAAGCGGCACACATAGGCATTGCTATGGGTAAAAAAGGCGCCGAGCTGGCAAGGCAGGCGGCCGATCTTGTGATAACGGATGATGACCTGGATAAAATACCGGAAGCCATACGTCAGGGAAGAAAGATATACAGCAACCTCAAAAAAGCTGTGCGGTATATTACCGGGATTCACATTCCCATTATTTTTACTGCTATAGTTCCGTTATTGATGGGCTGGAAATACCCATTTATTTTTACACCTATCCATATCATTTTCCTGGAGCTGATCATGGGGCCTACCAGTTCCATATTCTTTGAGCGGGAACCGGTGGAAGCCAGGGACAATGGAACTGCGGGTGTTTTAAACAGGCGTGGCTTATTCAGCCGCGAAGAGCTGGTGGTTACCCTGGTCCAGGGTGGTGCCATTACCGTATGTGTGCTGTTGTTGTATTATTATTTCATGCAGCGGGCAAGTGTTGAAACTACACGTACTATTGTATTTACATTGCTACTTATTGCCAATACTTTCCTCACATTTGTCAACCGCTCTTTTACAGAAAACATTACACGTACCATTCGGTATAAGAATAACCTGGCAGCAGCGGTGTTCCTAAGCTCGCTGGTGTTCCTTGCAGTTATTCATTTTATACCGGCGGTACGTGAGCTTTTTGGTTTGGTTCCCATCAGCCTTCAGGCATTTGGCCTTTGCCTGCTTGCCGCTTTTGTGGCAGTTGCCTGGTTTGAGATCTATAAGGTATTAAAAATGCGGGGCGGTAAAAAGACTGTAATATAAACAGCCATCTTATCACGAAGCAATGGTTAATTGATCAGTTACTTCAGTTACGCCCGGGGTAGCCCATACTGCACGCTCAACTTCCTTCCGCTGGCCCCATGACCGTACCTTACCTGTAAGCAATATCTTACCGCCGCTCAGCTGAATGTCAATTGATTCTGCATCAATATCAGCGCTTCTTTCCAGGGCTCTTTTAATTACATCTTTTACCAGGATGGCGTTGAGCGATGGTTTTACTTTTATGAAATTGCTCACGCCTCTTACGCCTACCAGGTGCTCAACCGCGCTGGTAACAGATTCCTTCTGAAACTGCCACTCTACTTCTCCCGTAATGGTAATCCAGGCATCTTCTACTTTCAGCTTAACACGATCTTCCGGCACAAAGCTGCTCCATTTAAGCGCGTTCAGGGCGGCCTCCATAATCTCCTTATCCGGTCTTTTGGATTCATTGGTCATCCTGATACTAAGGTCCATTACTACGGTCTTAACTTCTTTCACACGCTTAGCTGCCTGTTCTGCCGCTACTTTTTCAGCATAATTTTTCACGGCTCCTACCAGTGTTACCACTCCTTGCTTAACGATCACTCCAATTTCAGCCGCATGCAGGATAGGATCCCATAATATTTCGTCCATCACGTCGTGCTGCAGTTCAATATCTGATTTCATATAACAGGATTTTAATTTTTGAAATAGTTGTTAGTGTAATCAAAGTAACCTGTTATCTGCTTATGCTGCAATGATCCTTATTAGGCAGGTGGCTGATCTGCATCACCTGTGGCCGTTTTTGACAGGGGTCATAACGGTGGCTGATGCAGATCATTGGGAGCGGCTTCGCAAAAGGATAGCTTTAGAAAAAATCAGGTTATGAAAAATGTACTGCTCTTTGCTGCCATATTAGTACTGCCGCATCTGCCCGGTCTGCGGGTTAATGCGCAGGAAAAAGAGATCCGCTTCCGGGCCGGCACTCCTTCTTTCAATTCCCTGGAACAAAAACAACAGGAGTCACAGCGGCCTGCTGAAAACCTTGCTAACGCCCCTGCACCGCCGGCAGCGGTTAGCTTCCGGTATGCTGCAGCTAAAGCATCCCCTGCGGTTGTACATATCATGGCTACATACAAACCCGGTTATCAACGCCCGGATATAAATCCGTTTTCAAAATTTTATAATGATGAGCTATGGCCTAATACCAATAACAGGCCTGCCGGCAAAGACTATACCGGCAGCGCATCCGGTGTAATTCTAAGCAGCGACGGTTATATTGTAACCAACTATCATGTTGCGGCAAATACCTTATCCGTTGAAGTGCAGCTGCCTGATAAACGCACCTATGATGCGCAGCTGGTTGGCGCCGATTCGCTCACTGATCTGGCTTTATTGAAGATACAGGCCAGGGGATTGCCGTTTGTTGCATTTGGCAGCACAGACTCTGTGGCCGTGGGCGACTGGGTGCTGGCTATCGGCAATCCACTGAACCTGGAATGTACTGCAACGGCAGGTATTGTAAGCGCAAAGTCCAGGAGCATTAACACCCTGGAAGAAAAAGGCGGCATCTCATCCTTCATACAAACAGATGCCGTTATGAACGATGGCAGCAGCGGCGGGGCGCTGTTGGATTTTAACGGCCGGCTGATAGGGATCAACACCGGCATTTTTACACTTACCGGTACTTACACCGGCTACTCCTTTTCCATTCCTGTGGAAGTTGTAAGGAAAGTGTGCAATGACCTGTTACGTTACGGAAAGGCCTCCAGGGCCTATATGGGCATTTTCCTGAAAGATATGCCTTATGCGCCCGGCATATATGTAGATAGTTTGTTGCAGCAGGGCGCCGGAATGAGAGCCGGGCTGCGCAAGGGCGACCTGATCCTGCGCGTGGACGGGCGTGAAATAAAAAATGTAACCGCGTTTAATGAAATGATGATGCTGCATCACCCCGGAGATAAGGTGATTGTATCCGCTATACGCAACGGAAAATCATTGAACGTTGCCGT
The DNA here is from genome assembly GCF_900109685.1 of Chitinophaga rupis. Lineage (GTDB taxonomy): Bacteria > Bacteroidota > Bacteroidia > Chitinophagales > Chitinophagaceae > Chitinophaga > Chitinophaga rupis. The sequence goes on from NZ_FOBB01000002.1 coordinate 221,698, forward strand.
GTGGCTTAACAGCCAGCAGGAGATAACAACGCAAACAAACGAGGAATATACACCATTGCTGAACAAGCTGGGTATTGAGCTGGCGGATCTTTCAGAAACAGAAAGGGGCCGGCTGGATATTGATGGCGGGGTAAGGCTTATTAAGGTGCGGCGGGGAACCGTATTTGAATCCAATTGTATTGAACCGGGGTTCATTATACTTAAGGTTAACAACCAGCCGGTGTATTCCAGGGGTGATCTGCTGCGCACTTTAATGAGCTGCAAAGGAAGAGTATTGCTCACGGGTATTTATGATGATCATCCTGATGCACCCTATATGGTGGAACTTACGCTATAACCCGTAACCCACTATGCGGGCGGGTTGATGACGATCATTCGTTTACTTGAGCATAGTCATTTTCTACAGGTGAGTTTAACTATAGCTTAGCATTATAAATTTTTTAACCAATTAAAAACAGGAGGTAATTATGTCACAACAAACATTAACCAAACAGGCTTCCACCTTACCATCTTTATTCGATGATTTTTTTAAACCCTGGAGAGACTGGTCCCTGGACTTTAACGGCGGCCGTTCCTTTGCTGCTACTGTTCCTGCAGTGAACGTAAGCGAAGATAAGGACAACTACAAGGTTTCCATGGCAGCCCCGGGTTTGAAAAAAAATGATTTTAAGATTGATGTGGAAGGCAATGTGCTTACCATTAGTGCGGAAACTGAGGAAAAGAAAGAAGAAAAGAACGGGCGGTTCAGCCGTCAGGAATACAATTACAGCAGCTTCTCCCGCAGTTTTAACCTGCCGGAAACCATCCGCAAGGATAAAATAGAAGCACAATATGAAGATGGCGTTTTGAGCCTGAAGCTACCTAAGAAAGAAGAAGCCCGGAACGATACTGCCAGTATGCACATTGATGTAAAATAACACCAGCTTGCGCCGGGTTCAATTCCTGCCTGGTTACCCGGGCAGGAATTGAACCCGGTCTCAGCATCTTCCGGTTGTGTCAGTGCCTGTAAATGTTTTTAGATCCTGTTTTTTATTGCACCTGATAAACCTGCAAGTCATGAAAAAGTTAATATTCCTGCTGCTCTTATCACTGCCGGCGACCGGCTTTAGCCAGCGTGTATTATACGGTTCACATGTCTTAATTGACAAACCGGTGAATGAAGATGTTTATGTGGCCGGCGGTACGGTGACTATTAACGCGCCCGTACATGGCGATCTGGCAGTGGCCGGGGGCACCGTTATTATTAACGATACGGTGACCAATGACATCCTGGTGGCCGGCGGTAATGTAACCTTAAATAGTTTTAGTGGTGATGATGTACGCTGTGCAGGCGGTAATATAAATGTACAAAATACAATAGCCGGCGACCTGGTGATCACCGGGGGTACAATACAAATAAGCAGGCCCGCTGTAGTGGAAGGCAACCTGCTTACCGGCGGCGGAGAGGTTATACTGGATGGTACTGTGAAAGGAATGGTTAGGGCGGGTAGCAGGTTGTTGAAAATAAACGGCCTCGTAGAAGGTCCGCTGGATGCACGCGCTGTAGAGCTGAATCTCAGCGGCACTGTAAAGGGTAATACAATTATATCCACGCAAAAGTTATATATAGGTCCACGTGCCGCATTGCTAAAGGGCGTACGGTACTGGAATGGCAACGGAGCGGCAGATTTTGGCACTGCTGTTAAAAACGGGCGGCCTGTTTTTGATGCCTCGCTGAAAATGGACCAGCCCCGCTGGCATTATCTTGGTTTTGCATCATTCCTGGTATTGATATGGTACCTGGCCACCGCATTGTTATTCATTATACTTATACAGTACTTCTTTGGTAGAACCATGCAAAAAGCCGGTGAGGCAATTACCGGCAATGTATCCCGCTTTACCGGTACAGGGCTATTGTTTGTAATACTTACGCCGGTTGCTATCACAATTATTTTTCTTAGTCTAGTGGGTATTCCGCTTGCCCTGTTAATGCTCATTGCATATGTATCCCTGCTGTTGCTGGCATCTGTAATTGTATCTGTGGTGCTGGCAAATTGGGTAAATGCAGCTTATGGAAGAAAGCACAATTTCTGGAAGCTGGTTTCCAATGCGCTGGGCATTTTCATCGTCCTGAAGTTTATTTCCCTTGTGCCGGTACTTGGCTGGCTGATCAACCTGCTGGTGGTTAGCCTGATATTTGGCTCGCTGCTGCTGAATATACGCTGGCCGCACCGGGCCGCTCATACCCCCGGAGCTGCCGCCGTTGGCTAAAGGTCACCGGCTGCTGCTAAAAAAAATATCCGATAATATCTGACCTGAATAAAACAAATCATTATGAAAAAGATCATTGCTGCTATTAATGCCCTTCATTTTACGGAGGAAGAGCTGCAAAGCTATGAATATATTGCAAAGGAGCTGAATGGCCGTGTTACGGTTGTATTCCTGGAGAACCTGACAGTGCAGGAGCTCCAGCTGGCGAATGCCTATACTGATATGTACACGATGGATTATGCCAGAATGGCCGCAGAAACCAGGGAGCAAATGGACATAATCCTGAAAGAGAACCTGCAGAAGTTTAACCGGATCTGCGCCGAAAATAACCTGGATTTCAAACTGCATGAGGCAAAAGGTTTACCTGTGGAAGAGGTAATAACAGAGAGCCGGTTTGCAGATCTGTTGCTGATCAACGCGAACACTTCCTTTTCTATGTTGCGTAACAGCAACCCGCCGGCCTTTGTAAAAGATGTGCTGGCACATGCGCAATGCCCGGTAATGGTGCTGCCTGAAATGTTGCATCCCATTAAAGAATTGGTTTTTTCTTATAATGGCTCTTTTTCTTCCATGTACGCCATCCGCCAGCTAACGCAGCTTTTTAGCGGCTTTTCCGATGCCAGGGTGAATGTAGTATATGTTGCAGAAGGCGATAATAAAGTGATGCCGCATGGAAAGCTGGTGCGGGATTACCTGGAAGAGCATTACGAGGACGTGAAGTTCACAGTGCTGAATGGCGATCCCGGAGCTGAGTTCCTGGCGCTTCTGTTACACCGGAACGATTGCCTTGTAACGTACGGGGCTTACGGAAGAAGCCGGCTTTCCCGGTTCTTTCATCACAGCGACGCGGAAACGGTTCTGCGGACCATCAACATTCCTGTGTTCATTACACATCCTTAACCAATAAAGATCCAGGTTATGAACCATACTTTTTCATATCCGGAATTGCAGCAAAAGTTTTGTGAAGGATTTGAATTTTTCCCTTTCAGAAACCTGGAGCAATACGGGAAATTTATATACAAACGCTACGCAAACGTACAAGACCTGCAGGGAGTGCTGGATTGTTACGATTTTGAAAATAACCTATATGGCCTGAGTGCGCGGGTGTTGTTGCTGATGATGCAGCAGAAAAACATACCCGCTGCAGCTGCGCTGCTTACACAGCTGAAGGAAGTTAGCGCCTTTTTCACCAGGCAATGCCATGGAATGCACCTGTTGTTCTACGCGGAGATGATAGATGCGCTGGAAACCTACAATGGTATCCTGTTCATTTACCAGCGCGATGTGCAGCAGAATATTGAAAAACAGCTGTGTGATCCGGGCCGTTTCGAGCAGGAAACAGCGGTGGTGAGTATTGGTACCATAAAGCACATACAGGTGGTAATAACGGAATTTGCTGACAGCACTGACATAATGAATGATTTTTTGAATGAGCGTATAGCCCCTGATATTGGAAATGCAGGTTTCGAATTGCCAAAGACGGAAGCAGCTATTATTACAGACCTTTCACGGAAACTATTGGAGTTTAAGGACCTGATGAGAAAAACCGGGTATATAATGAAGCAATGGGAAACCCGGCTTGCACAGTTGCAGTTACAGGAGGTTATGAACTGATCCCGGGCTGATGACAATCAGTAAAACTCTTGCCGGCAGTCATTTATCAGAAGTTGCCATTGAGGTATCTTGGGGGAGAAAATGGTTAAAAGGTTACCAGTTAATTGTTATAAATACCGCCACAATATTCTACCCTGATAATACTTAACTACTCTTTTTATGAAATGCTTTTTTCATGATACAGTTAAAATCCCGGTGGGCGAGGTTATGCTGGAGGGAGAGTTTACACTCCCCCAGGATGCCGGGTCCATCGTGGTTTTCAGCCATGCCAGCAGCCGTAGCCGTTTCAGCCGCCGCTACCAAAAGATAGCGCGCGAATTACAGCACCTGGGATATGGTACCTTGCTTTTAGACCTGCTAACGGAGCAGGAGGACGCGGCGTATTATTATACACGTTGTGATATTGAGCTGCTAACCCGCCGGCTCACTGGTGTTACAGAATGGCTGGAAGGTTATGAACCGGCAGCCCATCTGGGCATTGGCTACCTGGCAGCAGGTACCGGCGCTGCTGCCGCATTAAGGGCCGCCTACTACCTCCCGCATGTGCTGGCAGTGGTTTGCCACGGCGGACGGCCGGACATGGCGGACGATATCCTGTCAAAAGTGGAAACGCCGGTATTATTAATAGCCGGGGATCTTGACCAGGATATGCTGGAACATAACCGCTTTGCAATGGAAAAGCTGCAGTGCCGGAAGAAATTAGTGGAGATAAAAGGTGCAGGGCAGCTTTTTGTGGAAAATGATGCCATTGCGCGTGTGACCGCTGAGGCAATCAGCTGGTTTAACCACTACCTGCATGTTCCCAAACCTGTACCAAAATATGTACCCAGGCAGGTACCCAGGCTCCAGGTTTTATAAACCTACTTGTTCATTCTTTAAACCCGTTTTTTATGCGTGGTAATATACTGTCTCCCGAATATATGCTATCCAATTTAATAGCATTTTTATTGCTGATACTGGCGATAAAACGACCCCTGATCACCCGGGCAATAATAAGCCTGATATTTTTAGGCGCCGGCTGCTATAATGGAATACTGGCCATTTATTATCCCGAACGCTACCTGATCTATGCTGACCTGACCGCATCCCCCATGTATGAAACATTTATCAGGGGTGCATTCAGCCGTCATATAACCTCCTATATTATGTTCATTGCCGTTATGCAGCTCATAACCGGAACCTTAATAGGATGGAAGCGCGGGTGGATGAAAGCTGCCCTGGGAGCGGCTGCGATCTTTCTTATTGGTATTGCGCCCTTAGGCGCCGGCTCAGCGTTCCCCTGCAGTATTTTGCTGGCCATCGCCTGCCTGATACTAATTTTTGATGCGGGAGAAGAGTCGTTACCGGACGCATTGCACAGGAAATATCTGAAAGGCGCCGGTTATCATGGAAAATACAAATAATACCTGTTGTTACTAAAACACCTGCTATACATTTACACGTTCAGGACCAGCGGCAACGCTGGTCCTGTGTTTTATCACCCTGTTATTTTCCCGTCCACCATTTGAATGATCCGGTCTGACCTGCGCGCGAAATCTTCATCATGTGTAACGGTTATAATGGTATTACCCTGCTGCGCAATCTCATGAAAGATGTCAAATATAATAGCGGTATTGGCGGAGTCCAGGTTACCGGTAGGTTCGTCTGCCATTATAATATCCGGTTTATTTATCAATGCCCTGGCAATGGCAATCCTTTGCTGCTGCCCGCCGGAAAGCTTGCCCGCCGGCTTGCCGGCAAGATCCTGCATTTGCATTTGTTGCAGCTTTTCCATGGCTTGCTGTTCAATAGCCGCGGTATCCAGCGCCCCCAGCTTGATGGCAGGCATCATTACATTTTGCAGTACGGTAAACTCCGGCAGCAGGTAATGGAACTGGAACACAAACCCAATGTGCCGGTTCCGGAACCGTGCCAGCGCGCGCTCATTTAAACCGCTTACCACGGTGTTGTTTATGGTAATGGTGCCTTCGTAATCAGTATCCAGGGTAGAAAGCAGGTATAACAGCGTAGATTTTCCACATCCGGATTTCCCCATAATAGAAATAAACTCGCCTTTCTGCACGGTGAGCGATACATCATTCAGTACATGAAATTCCTGCGGCTCGTGAAAGTACTTATTGAGCTTAACAGCTTCCAGAACGGGTGTTTGCATAATATAAGTGTTATCCCCGGAGAATGGCTACCGGGTCAATTTTAGCTGCTTTAAGGGCCGGCAGCATACCGGCCAGGAAAGTAGTAAGAATGCCAAACAGCATCCCAAAGAAATAATATTGGCTTTCAAAAAGCACCGGGAAGAATTTTATGCTTACATAACCATCTTCCGGGAATGGTACCCTGGACATGCCAAACGATAACAGGAACCCCAGTAATAATCCCAGCAGGCCGCCGGCTATGCCTATAATGAGCGACTGTGACAGGAATATCTGCATTATATCCGCCCCCGTAAAACCCTGCGCTTTTAAAATAGCAATGTCTTTCAGCTTATTGGTAATAACCATGTTCATGATGTTATAAATACCAAAACCGGCTACTACCAGCAATGTAAAGCTCACTACATAGGTGAGCGTATCACGGATGGTATTGCCGGCCTTGATGGAGGCATTTACCACCTCCCAGTCATCTGCCGTATAACCGTATTTCCTTGCATAAACTGCAGCCAGCTTTTTTGCCTCGCGGGTATCTTTGAGTTTTATACGGATGTCGGTAATATAATCGCGGTCTTTGCCCAATAGCTGCTGCATGCTGGCAAGATTGATATACGCCCTGAATTCATCCATGGTAGAAATGCCGAACTTAAAAAGACCCACCACCCTGCAGCGCAGCTGGGTGCCGGATTGTGTAGTAAGCGTTACCAGGTCGCCGGGAGCGAGGTTCAGGTCTTTTGCAAGCTTGTAACCCATTATAATGCCGTTGTCCATGCGAAGCAGGTCATCCGTACGGCCGGCGATCATTTTTGCCGACAGGCCAAACATTTTATCCTCCGCCATAATATCCACACCGTCCACGCTGGCCGCCCACTGCACGGGTCCGTAATTGAAAATAACCAGGGAAGAAAGCAGGGGAGATACTGCCAGGATCCTGTCCGACTTTCGCAGGTCATTCACAATTCCCGGCGCATTTTTAATATTCAGGTTTACCTGTTTCGGTTTGGGATGCCGTACAATTATCCATTTGCCTGCCGGGTCAGAAAAATAGCGGCCGGCCAGCGAGGTGGAATAATCCGTGTTTAATTTGTTGTAGATCCGGATGTCTGCGGTGGTAGACATCATAAGGTCCTGCAGGAACTGGTTCACGCCTTTCATAAAGCTGATCATGAGAATAAACATGGCAATGCCAAAGGTTACGCCCAGCATGGCCACCACCGTTTGCCGCTTACGGGCAAGCAGCTGTACACGGGCAATATTAAGATTAAGACCTAACGACATAGCTATTTATTTACCGGTCAGCAATACAGGTGTTCTTTCGTCAATACCGCCCAGTATTTCCACATAATCCAGCGTAAGGATGCCGGTGCTTACCGCGGTCATTTTCTTTTTACGGTTTGTTCTTATATACACACTGTCTTTTGCCGCCAGCGCATCCCGCGGCAGCACCAGCGCATTCTTTTTCCTTTGAATAATAATATTGGCTTCTACGGAGCTGTGTATGTAAGGGTCAGGAGGCGGTTGCACAAAGCGTGCATCCACGCGAAAGGTTTGGTCGGCCTCATTCATTACCGGGAATATTTGTGTAACTACTGCAGGGAATATGGTGCTGCCTGTTACATCAGCCTGTACCAGCACAGTTTGGCCGGTTCTGATGCGGTTAATGTCCTGCTGGTCTACCGCAAGCCGCAGCAGCTTTGGGCCCCGTGTGCCCATAAGCGCCACTATCTCGTTATTGCGTACTGCTTCGCCGGTTTCCTTAAAGGTCTGGTACACCACTCCGTTTGCCTGGCTGCTAATGAAATAATCCTGCAGGTCATGCCTGGCTGTAGAAAGGTTGCTTCCGGCGCTGCTGCGGGAAAGGCGTGCATCATTCAGCGCCGCCCGGTACTTCTGCTCCGCTATTTTTTGCTGTGCCATGGAAAGCTGGTAATTGCTGAAGGTGTTATCGAGATTGCTTTTGGAGCCGATCTGTTTTTCCCATAGCCGCTTCCACCGGAAATAAGTGATGGAATCATTCTGCAGGCGGATGTTGGCGCTTTGCAGGGATAGCTGCAGATCGTTCAGTAAAGGGGACTGTGCGGAAAGGTTAGTAACGCTCACATTATAACCTTGTTGCGCTGCTTCCAGCCGCGCCTGTGCCGCATCGTTGGAGATCACATACAACACCTGTCCCTTATGAACGGTGTCGCCATCCCGCACCAGCTTCTTTATAATCCTTCCGTTGCTGAGCGCAAACAGGCTGTATTCGTTTTCCGCAACAATTTTCCCGGAGGCATACACGGCGTCAACCAGCTCGCGTTTTTGCGGGTACACCACCGGTGGCTGATCCTTACAGCTGCAGCAGCAAATGGTGGTTGCCAGTATGAACCGGATACGAAGGTTAAGATAGGTGCGTGTCATAATGGAGGAATAAGGCCATAAAATTCGCTTTGCAGGATGGTATGCCAAATGATAACTGTCAGTGAAAGGTTTGATTATTGTCAATGCGGCCGGATGCAGCGTGCATGACGATAATCAGCCCGCAAACCGGCTGCCGTCATTTACCGGCGCATAGGGTAAGTATAATTTAGTGCTGCGATTATTCACTTTAAATACTGCTTTATGAAAACGGGTAAAAGCAATAACACGTCCCAACACGCTACAACAACCGGTGCAGCAACAATATTGCGGCTTATAACATGGTCACTGGCCTGCCTGCCGGTTATGGCGGGTTTTGCCCAGGAAAAGAAAGTGGTTATTAAAGCGGATCCCGCCCCGGTTATTTCCCTGCAGGAAACGCAGCGGCAGCCGGCAGTAAACCCGGTGCCCGGCGGTGAATTAGCAGGCAACGCAGGTTTTAGCTTCCGGCATGCCGCGCATACGGCGTTGCCGGGGGTAGTACATATTTTGTGCACCTATCAGCCGAATATAAAAAAGCCGGTTAAACCGGATTCAAAGCTGCGAAGCGAGGATATCTGGAATAACAGTTACCAGCCACCGGAAGGCGAGCTGGTAGGCAGCGCCTCCGGCGTGCTGCTAAGCGACGATGGGTATATTGTAACCAATTATCATGTAGTAAAAGGTACCCGCTCACTGGATGCCATTCTCTATGATCATAGTATTTACCGCGCAGAAGTTGTGGGCACAGATTCTATGACAGACCTGGCAGTATTAAAAATAGAGTCAGAGAGATTATTGCCTTTCGTGAAAGCCGGCCGTACGGATTCCCTGGAGGAAGGCGACTGGGTGCTGGCAATAGGTAATCCGCTAAACCTGCCGTCTACGGTAACCGCCGGCATTATCAGCGCAAGATCCCGGTTTGTTCGTACGCAGGATGGTAAGCCCGGTAAATATGCTTTTATTCAAACAGACGCCGTAACTAATGATGGCAGCAGCGGCGGCGCCCTTGTAAATATGCAGGGAGAGCTGATAGGCCTTAGCGCAGGCAACTTTACCCGTGATGGCAATTATAGCGGATATTCCTTTTCCATTCCGGCAGAGATAGTGGTGAAGGTAAGCAATGACCTGATCCGCTATGGGCGCAACCGCCGATCCTACCTGGCTGCACATCTCCTGGAGATGCCGCAGGTACGCGGTGCATATATCGGCGCGCTTGCAAAGAATGGCGCCGCTGAGAAAGCCGGCATGCAAAAAGGGGATATCATTACTGCTTTTGGCGGCCGGCCCGTAACCACAGTTGAAACATTAAACCATGAGCTGATGCTGCACCACCCCGGCGACCAGGTGACCCTAACCCTCGAACGCAATGGCATAGCCCGTTCACAGGCAGTGGTGCTGGATGCACAGGACTATACGGCATCCGGCGCGGCCCTGGGAATGGACCTGCTTTTCCGGCAGCTGGGCATTGAAGTAGCCGAGGTGTTTGAAAAGGAGAAAACCCAGCTTCATTTGAACGGAGGCCTGCGCGTGGTTAGTTTGAACAATGGTACAATAGACCAGTGCACCAGTATTGAACCCGGCTTTATTATCACCGAAGTAAATAACCTGCCGGTGACCTCGCAGGAGGATCTCTTTAATATCCTGAAAAACTTTAAAGGCCGGGTGCTGATAGCCGGCATGTACCCCGATTATCCACGGACATTGATCTATGCCGCATTTAACTTATAACATTATAAAACCCAATTGCTATGAAAAAGATCGTTGCTGCTATTGATATGCTGAATTTTTCCGAAGAGCTGTTAAGTAATTTGAAACTCATTGCCAGGGAAGTGAACGGCAAGCTTAGCATTGTATTTCTCGAAAACATTATTGCAGGCGGCATACCACTGGCCAGCGCTTACCCTGAGGCCTACACAGCAAACTACCAGGCGCTGTTGCAGGAGAGTATGGATGAACGGGATCGCCTGCGGAAAGAGCATCTCGATTATCTGTTCACTATCTGTGGCGATGGTGAAGTGGAGTTTACATTGCATGAGTCCATTGGCTCACCTGTGCAAAAAGTAGTGGAGGAAAGCCGGTTTGCAGATCTGCTGCTGATAAGCAGCAGCACTTCTTTTGCTACTTTGTATGACAGCAAGCCGCCACAGTTCGTAAAAGATGTGCTGGTACAGGCGCAATGCCCCGTGATGGTATTGCCGGAAAAAAGCATCCGGATTAAAGAGCTCATTTTCTCCTATAACGGCACGTTCTCTTCCATGTATGCCATCCGTCAGTTCACACAACTATTCCCCGACCTTAGTGATGTACCTGTAAACCTGGTATATGTGGCAGAGGGCAACCGCAGCACTTTGCCGAACGAAAGCCTGGTCCTGGGTTACCTGGACTACCACTATGACGAGGTAAAATATACCGTGCTGAATGGCGATCCTGCGGCAGAATTTTTAAACCTGCTGTCCCATCACAGGAATTGCCTGGTAACTTACGGGGCCTTTGGCAGGAGCACGCTGTTCCGTTTTTTCCAGCATAGCAATGCAGAGAATGTTTTGCGCAGCATGGATATCCCTGTATTTATTACACATCCTTAAATACACCTGTTATGAAAGGTATTATAATCTATAAAGGAAAGTATGGAGCCACACTGCAATATGCAGACTGGCTGGGCGATGCTCTGGGATTACCGGTGTTCCCTGCGGGGGATGAGAGGCCCTCCGCATTTGCGGTGGCAGATTACGTGATCATGGGCAGCAGCATTTACATCGGTAAGCTGCAGCTGGGTGAGTGGATGCTTAACAACGAGGCGTTACTGCTGGATAAAAAACTGTTTTTTTTCGTGGTATGTGGTACGCCGTTAAATGAGCGGGCTAAGCTGGAGCAGTATATTGAAAAAAATGTGCCGCTACTGATCCGGCAACGTTGCTCTTTTCATTTTTTGCCGGGCCGGCTGGTGTTTAAGAAGCTCTCCTGGACAGATCGTTTGTTGCTCAGGATTGGAGCCTGGCTGGGAAAGAAAAAAGGTGAAACCATCGTAATGCAAGACTATGATGAAGTAAAAGAGGCGCACCTGCAAAGCCTGATAAATACGGTCAGAGACCAATGCAGGATACCATCAGTATCCATTGATAAAGATATGCTTAAACAACCTGTAAAATAATCAAGCCATGATCCTTACAGTTACCATAAACCCTGCAATAGACAGAACAACCACTCTGCCCAAGTTGATCCGGGACAAAAAATTACGTTGTACAGAGCCGCTGGTTGAAGCAGGTGGTGGCGGTATTAATGTGAGCAAGGCTATAAAACTGCTGGGTGGTGAAAGCCTGGCTGTTTTCCCTGAGGGCGGTACCAATGGAAAATTATTGCAGCAGCTGCTGGCAGCAGCACATATCCGTTATGATGCCGTTCACACGGCGGCAGAAACGCGGGAGAATTTTACAGTAACAGAACTTGCTACAAATGCACAATACCGTTTTGTAACACCCGGAGGACCGATGAGCGAAGACGAAATTGAAAAGTGTTTGCATGCTATCAGCAATGTGTATCCCGTTCCGCAGCTCATAGTGGCCAGCGGCAGCCTGCCGCCGGGTGTACCGGATAACTTTTATGCGCGCATTGCCCGCATTGCAAAGGCACGCAACATAAAATTTATTGCAGATACTTCCGGCAGGCCCCTGCAATTAGCCCTGCAGGAAGGTGTGTACCTGCTTAAACCTAACCTTACGGAACTTTGCAGCCTGGCCGGCAGGGAATACCTGCAAATAGATGAAATTGAGCGTGTAGCCAGGGACGTTATTGCAAAAAGTAACTGTGAGGTATTAGTGGTATCCATGGGGCCGGAAGGAGCCTGGTTAATCACAAAAGACAGCAGCGAGCATATTGCGGCGCCGGAGATCGTTCCGCTCAGTACCGTAGGGGCGGGCGACAGTATGGTGGCGGGTATCGCCTACATGCTGGTTCAGGGCGCTCCGTTAAGTGATTGTGTGCAATTCGGAGTAGCCTGCGGCAGCGCGGCAACCATGAATGCGGGTACACAATTGTTTAAGAAAGAAGATGTTTTCAAATTGTACGGCAGCCTGAAAGTTGTATGAAAACCATTATACGTTTTACCTGTTTTATGGTTTTCCTGCCAGCGGCACTTAGCTCTCATGCGCAGGTAAGAACAGCAACGGCTGCATTTTACAAAGCAACCGGCAACAACCTGGTCTGGGTAAATGCAGCCGGAAGAAAAAATCTTTTATTGCTGGCAGGTTATATAGCACAAGCGCCATACCTGGGCCTGCAGCCGCAAAGCTACAGGCCGCAGCTGTTAAGCGGTTTGTTAGATGGGATGCCTGTCATCCCGCCCACCGGGGCCGATTCGGTTTTAACAGACCAGCAGGTAACGGCCATCGCCATTCAGTTTTTTAGCGATGTAGCCTATGGCTGGTTTAAAGGACCGCCGGTGAAATTTAACGGCCCGGCTTATGATCCCAGAAAAGAGAGCGACATATCCGCAATGCTGGCCGCCTCCCTGTTAACTAATACCTTTGATACTTTTTTGCGGGAAACAGAGCCTGATGACCCGGCCTATCATCTTATTAAGGATAAGATCGCCTTCCTTTATAACCAGGTTACAGACACTGCTTTTAAAGAAATTCCGGTCAGGGCTGCTAACGTAGATAGCAGCAACCGGCCTTTGCTGCTCAGGTTAAAGCAATTGGGCATTCCGGATACCATGCAGGTAACAGGAAAGCTTACTGTGCCGCAGGTAAGGCTAAGATATGCCCAGCGGATGTTTAACCTGCTGGATGATGGCTCCTTACGCAGCAGTGTACTGAAGGCGCTGAATGTACCCATTGCGGCAAGATTGCAGGCCCTTGACCAGGCGTTAAATGTTCAGCGGTGGTTATCTGCCGCTAAAAAGCAGGCTGCCGTTATAGTGAACATTCCTTCCGGCGACCTGGTTATGTACCGGCAGGATACACCTTTGGTTCACTCCCGGGTGATCACAGGTAAAAAAAGCACGCCAACGCCTACACTTTGCAGTCATATTACAGAGGTTATTTTGTTCCCTTACTGGATGGTACCCTATAAGATAGCCACCAAAGAATTATTACCCCATATTCAGCAGGATATCGGTTACCTGGAAGCAAACGGGTTTGAGGTGCTGGATAAAAGTGGCCGGGCCGTAGATCCCTTCAATGTAAAATGGCATACCCTCAGCCCTGGTTATTTCCCCTATGTTATCCGGCAAAATACCGGTTGTGATAATTCGCTGGGTATTATAAAGCTGAACTTCTATAGCCCCTTTAGTGTATACCTGCATGATACGCCCTGGAAAAGCCTGTTCATGCTGAACCAGCGCTTCTTTAGCCATGGCTGCGTAAGAGTGGAGGAGGCCGCAGTGTTAGCCCGTATTTTGCTGAAAGAACAGGCTGTTGTTATAGATACCCTGATTACAAGAGCAGCTTCCCCAACCGGGAAACCCATTACATTTCCTTTAACAGAGCCAGCCTGGGTATTTATATTGTATAATACTGCCTGGCTAAACGAAGAAGAACAGCTGCGGTTTTACGATGATGTATATGGCATTGCACCCTGAGCCGGCCGGCTTATTATATCCAGGTAATTAACGGAAAATCCATACGGTGAGGTAGCGCCGGATGTTTTGCAAATATCCTGAAGCTATAGCTGTAGGTTCCGGAGAATGTTAGCGGCAGCCGGCACTGGAATGTTATATTATTGTTCTTTACCGCGCTTACTTCCAGCTCCTGCACGTGCAGATAATCATCTGCCTGGCTGTTACGGGATAGCAGTACTTCAACCCCTACATCATTCACCGCCAGGCTGCCTATGTGCAGGGTTATTACAGCAGTGAGGGCTTCTCCCATTTTTTGTACGGGATTGTCGCCGGCGGGCAGGGTTATATCCATTACATGGATCCCGTGCCAGGCATCGCGGGTATTTTTCTTCCATGCAGCCAGCTGTTTTGCCAGCGCATATTTGTCAGCCCGCAGGGCCTGGGTTCTTTGGTATAACTTTTCGTAACTCCCGCGGTATTCCTTTACCACACGCATCATGTCATAGCTAGGTGCAATTTCTGAAAGCGATGCTCTTATCATAGCGATCCATTTTTCCGGTACGCCATTAGCGTTCCGCTCATAAAAACGGGGAACGATCTCGTTCTCAAGCATGCTGTATAGCAGGGAGGCATCCTGCACATCCTGCAATGCATCCTGCATAAAAATGTTATCGCCTTCCAGGGCCCAGCCCGCGTCTTCACGGTAAGCTTCTGCCCACCAGCCGTCTTTTACACTGCAGTGCAGCGCGCCGTTCAATACAGCTTTCATACCGCTGGTACCCGAAGCTTCTTTTCCTATGCGCGGTGTATTCAACCATACATCTACTCCCTTTACCAGCAGTGCGCTCAGCTCCATATCATAATCTTCCAGGAACAGGATGCGGTTGTTCAGCCGCGGGTCCCTGGATGCCTGAATCACCTGCTTAAGCAAGCCGGCGCCATCTCCGTCGTCCGGGTGCGCTTTACCTGCAAATATGATCTGCACCGGTCGCGCGCTGTTATTTACAATAGCCGACAGCCGCTGCAGATCTGTAAACAGCAGCTGCGCCCTTTTATAGGGGGCAAACCTGCGGGCAAAACCAATAAACAGCGTAGCTGCGTTCAGGTTATCCAGCACCTGCAATATTCTCCCGGTATTTTCATGTGTGCCGGTAAGCGTAGCATGCAGTCTTTTTCGGATGGCCTGTACCATGTCCTTTTTTAGCGACTGGCGTATTTTCCATATGTCTGCAGCTGCTGCGCTGTTGCTATAACCCTGTTTCCATTTTTCAGCAGTCCAGGTGGGCGTATGTACACCATTGGTTACATGGGTAATATGCAGCTCCGCCGGTTTAAAATCTTTCCACAACGGCTGCAGCAGCCGGCGCGATATTTCTTCATGTAAGCGGCTCACGGCATTGATCTCCTGCGATAGGTGCGCTGCCAGGTAGAACATGGAGAACCGGTCACCGCCGTTATCCGCTCTTCCAAATGCCATTAACCTTTCCCAGGGAATGTTAAGGTCTGTTGCCAGGTAAGATAAATAAGCCCGGAGCTGCGCTTCTTCAAACGTATCCATAGCTGCGGCTACAGCGGTATGCGTTGTAAATTGCATACCGGCTTTAACAATTTCCAATGCCTCTTCAAAGCCAAGGTGCGATTGCTGTACCAGCTGCCTTATTCTTTCCAGGCCTGCAAATGCGGCATGCCCTTCGTTGATATGGTATAGGTCCGGCTGCAGGTTCAGTGAAGCAAGCAAACGAACACCGCCTATACCCAGCAATATTTCCTGCTGCAAACGCAGTTCCGTATTGCTGTTGTACAGGCGCGCTGCAATATGGCAGTCTTCCGCTCTGTTGCCTGGCACGTCTGTATCCAGCAGGTATAAGCTTACACGCCCCACCTGCACCTTCCATACACCCGCGCTTACCGTGCGACCCGGGAAGGCCACGGGTATAAGCAGCGGCGCGCCGTTGCTGTCATAAACAGGATAAACGGGCAGGTCGCCCGGTGTCATTATATCCGGCAATACCAGCTGATCGCCCTGTGGTGATATAACCTGTTTAAAATATCCCTCCCGGTATAACAGGCCCACCGCCACCAGTGGTATATAACTGTCGCTGGCAGCTTTCAGGTAGTCGCCGGCCAGCACACCCAGACCGCCGGCGTATATTTTCAGGTTGTTATAAATACCGTACTCCATGCTGAAGTAAGCCGTCAGCGGCATGCTCTCCGGCGGCGCCTGTAAATACTGCTGCAGCCGCTCATGCACATGGTTAAGCATGTGCATGAAATATGCATCATTTACCAGGCGGTTAACGGTTGGCAGGTCAAGCGAGTTAATTAATGCCGGTGGATTATGCCGGCACAATTCCCACTGTGTATTATCTATATAGGCAAACAGTGCTGCTGCATCCGGCTGCCAGCTCCACCAGATGTTGGCGGCAATATTTTGCAATGGCTGTAAAGCCGCCGGCAGGGCAGGTTCTACCTGTATGTTCCTCCATACAGGTATTGATAACAGCTCCTCTTCCTCCACTACTACGGGGGCTGCCTGTGGTTTGTCGCGGAAAAGCTCCTCTCTTTGAAGGCTTTTCTGCAGCGCCAGGTCATAGGCCTGGTAATACCGGCTGATAAGCTGCTCCCAATGGAACTGCCGGCTCAGTGCTGCTGCGCTTTCACGGGCTGCCGTCACAGCATTGCTGCCGGCTGCCGCATATTCACGGATAATTCCCGCGATGGCGGCTGCAGCTTCGGTTTCATTGTTATCATTACGCGCTACTATATACATTCCCTGTCCCTTGTAAGCGGGCAGCTGGCTTACCGTAGCGCCAAAACCGGAAAGCGCGGTGGTAACAGCCGGTATATGAAAGGCAAGGCTTTCCAGTGGTGTGTACCCCCAGGGTTCATAATAGGAGGGGAACACGGCCAGGTCAAAACCTATCATTACATCATAATACGGCATATTAAAAACGCCATCTGCGCCATCCAGGTAAGTGGGCACAAAAAATATTTTCACATTAGTACCAGGGGCATTGTTCAGCTGCTGCTGCCGTATGCGGGTTAATACCGGGTCAGTGTCTGCATTTTGCAGGTTATGTGTAAGGATCTCACCCGTGCGTGGATGTGAAAGGTCCGGTGTGTCAAGGCTGTCCAGCAGCATTTTCCTGGGGCCTGTATGCGCAGCCGGCACAAATATAAAAGCTACAATCGTTTTATCCTGTAAAGGTGTTTTGTTCAGCAGGCCCAGGCTGTCAATAAACACGTCCATACCTTTGTTCCTGAACTCATACCGCCCGCTTTTTATTACCAGCAGGCTGTTTTCCGGTAAGGCCTGCTGCAGCAGGGCTGTAGCTACGGCCAGTATTTTTTTCCGGGCAGCCTGGCGGCGGTCCTCAAACTGCGCGGCATCCGGTACAAAAGAATCATCAAAACCATTGGGTGTTATAAGGTCGGCGCGCTTACCCAGCAGCTGCTCACACTCACGGGAAGTGAACTCACTTACACAGGTGAAACAATCGGCAGTAGCTGCCGCAGTTTTTTCCAGGGAGCATTTGGCTACCACATTGTTGTCACGCGCAGCCTGTTCGGCATTAATGCTGTTAAGGCGGCTGTAAAAAGCTTGTCCGCTGCCGGCAAGTGTTCTGCCCAGCACTGTTGCATGTGTGGTGAATACAGTGGCTATCTGCGGTATCTTATCTTCCAGGTAAAGGATCCCCGCGCCGGTCATCCATTCATGGAACTGGGCAATTATTTTATCTGTTGCATTCAGGTGGCAATGGTAAAAATGCGCGATGGCAATACCCGCTGCATATCCGAATATTGCCGGCTCTATATAATCCCATTGCCCGCGCAGGGAATCCAGCCGGTATTTTACCCACAGCTCTGTGAACAGCTTGTCTTTTTGTTTGTAAAGCGGTGTAAAGTCTATCAGTATCACCAGCGGTTTTCCCGGAATGTTCCAGCGCCCGGTTCTCACGCGCAGGCCTTCATGTTGGATATGCGCTTTCCAGGTGGTGAACAGATTCTTGTTTTCAATAAACTCCGGATGCTCCCCGCTGGCGGTTTGCAGGTCGGGCCCTATCATGATCAGCCGGTCGCCCCAGCGCTCCTGCAGCAGGCGTGCTTTTGTTGCCAATACGGTGTGTATGCCGCCTACTTTATTGCACACTTCCCAGCTTACTTCAAAAATATAATCAGGCTCGTATGTTGTGTCTTTCATCGGGTTTTTATGGGTTGTGTTTAAGCTGCCGGAACCGGTTTCGTTTTATAAGTATGAATAATATTCTTCATCCTGATCAGCTCTGCTACGCTCCAGGCCTGTGCTACGGCGCCACCGCCGTTATGGGGGTAATCACCGTCAAATACTTCCGGTATCGTATGCAGGCATCCTTCTTCCAGTACCGGCTCCATGCCTGCGTACAGCTCTTCCAGCATGGGCAGGGCAGCATCCCGGAACACTCTCAGGCAGGCTGTTGTAAAATGTGCCAGTAACCAGGGCCATACTGTTCCCTGGTGATAGGCGATATCCCGTACCTGCTGGTTACCGCCGTAATGCCCGTGGTAACGCGGGTCTGAGGTTGATAACGTGCGCAGGCCGCGGCTGGTAAGCAGCTCGCTCACTACCTTTTCCATTACCTCTGCCTGCTGGTGCGCCGTAAGGGGAGAGTAGTACAATGACACTGCAAAAAGCTGGTTGGGTCTGATGGACCAGTCCTTAAACCCGTCCTGCACATGATCGGCCAGGTACCGTTTCTCATAATCCCAAAAGCAATGTGTAAAAGATGTTCTTATGAGGGGGGGATAAGGTCCCCACTCTTCTTCAAAGCTGCTATCACCTGCTTCATAAGCCAGCTCCAGGCAAAAGCAAATAGCATTGTACCAAAGCGCATTCAGCTCCACTGCTTTACCATTGCGGGGTGTTACCGGCCCGCCGTCCACAACGGCATCCATCCATGTTAATGCATCGCCGGTTCTGCCTGCATTTAACAGGCCGTCAACATCCATTTTAATATCATAATGAGTGCCTTTGCTGTAATGCTGCAGTATGGATGTTAGCTCCCGGTGATAAGTATGCCATACTTCTTCGGGGCTTTCATAGCCATAATGCACATATTGCTGTAAGGCCCATATCAGCCACAGGGAGGCATCTGCGGTATTATACATAATATGCCCGCCGCTATCGGTATTAGGCAGCAGCCCGTCTTTAAGACCGGACAATAACGTATTCAGCACCTGGATGAACGCTGGCGCGTTGTCGGTAAGCAGTGTAAGGCCTGGCAGCGATATGCAGGTATCCCGGCCCCAGGTTCCGAACCAGTAGTAACCAGCTTTGATGCAGGCCGTATCGCCCTTATGGATAATGAACTGGGCGGCCGCATTTTTAAGATGGTCTTCCATGGTGTGCGGCTTCTTTTTTTCAATTACCTGCGTATTAAATGCCGTATCATAACCGGCGGGGTCTGTGCCTTCCAGGCCGGCGCCGAATATAATGGACTGGCCGGGAAGAAGGCTAAGCTCAAAATATCCCGGTGTGTACAGATCCTCATGAAAGTCATATCCTCTTTGTGCCTCTTCCTCGTATTCATAATGGTAATACCAGTCCGGTGTATGTGTAAACGTTACCGGCCCGGATAGCTGCAGGTAAAGGGTGCTGTAGCATTCATATGGTTGTACGGCAATACCGTTTTCCAGTGGAATGATCTGCTGGTTTACCTGTTCATTATGCCGGGTAAGCGCGTGTACATTCCTGAAGGCCAGCATCGGCAGCAGGCACAGGGTAACTTCCGCAGGCGCATCCAGCAGGGTATAACGGATCAGCAGGGTATTGGTCTGACCGTCAAAAAGCAGCTCCTTTTTAAGGACGGCATTTCCGAACTCGTAGATCCAGGAGGGGAATGGGCTTGCAGAAAATGCGGTGATATACCGGTATCCTTCCGGGTAGTATACCCCGGTATAACGATGTGTGCTTAAACGCCAGGCGGTATCTTCACTCAGCACCTTTTCATCCAGTGAAGAAAGCAGCACATGCATCTCGTCGCTGTCCGGCATTGCCGGTGCAGCCAGCAGACCGTGATATTTGCGCGTATTGCAGCCGCAAATAGTAGCAGCGCTGTAAGCGCCGTAACCGGAGGTTTGCAGGAATTCCTTGCTGATGGCGGATTCCGGACTGCTCATTAAACCTTCGCCGGCCTGTTTAAGTGGGGGAAATGCGGTAAGCATAAATGTATGTTTATGAAGCCATGATCAATTGGGTGTTTACATCCACGCTTTCATTTCATAATTCATTCATTACATCCTGTTTCAGCTCAAATTTAACGCTATCTATACCTGTGCGGCAATGACCTTCATTAGCCGGGTGAATGACGTGCATCAACCTCCTCATTGTCAGTTAAGGAAAAAAGCCTGTCTGATAACGATCATTGCTGCGCGTGAGCACGGTCATTCTTTAGGCTTATATCAACATATAATTTAGTGTGCAATCTTACCTCAAAACCTATTTTATGGAAAAGATCTTATATGTTACAGATGCCGTGCAGCTAAATATAAAATGCCTTGATTTTGCCTGTTTCCTGTGTAATCTCACCCATTCCAGGCTTACCGGCGTTTTTCTCGAAAACCTGGAATATGAAGCCCGTTCCAGGAAAGCATTACAGGCGGCGGCTGTCGGTACCCGCCTGTACGGAAAAACCAGGAAGGAAGTAAAAGAGATCTATTGCGAGGATAACATACAGCATTTCAAAGAAGCTTGTGAGGTCAGGGATGTATGTTGTAATGTGCATCACGACAGGGGCGTACCCATTCTGGAAGTAATGGCAGAAAGCCGTTATGCCGATCTTATTATAATAGATGCCAACACCTCTTTTACAGAGGAGAGGGAAGGAGCGCCCACCGGTTTTGTCAGGGATGTGCTGAAACAATCTGAATGCCCGGTGGTAATAGCACCGGAAAGCTTTGAAGCTATAGAGGAGATCATTTTTACCTACGATAACAGCCGTTCCGCTGCATTCGCCATCCGGCAATTCACCCAGCTGTTCCCGGAATTGCGCGACCGTAAGGTCACCATCGTGAGCGTAATGCCCCCCGGCAGATCAACCCTCGACAAGTATAAGCTGAAAGAATGGTTAAAAGATCATTATGACGATATAGCATTTGAGATCATAGAGGACCGCCGCGCCCGCACCCGGTTATTGGAATACCTGCTGGAGAAAAATAATGCTTTTGTAGTGATGGGCGCTTATGGCCGCAGCCTGCCGTCCAACATTTTTTCACCCAGCCACGGGCGGCCGGTAGTGGGTACCCTATCACATCCTGTTTTTATTGCACACAATTAATTACCGGCCATGGCAAACAAAACAAGCATCATGAAAAAGATCAAATTACTAACTGTGCTGGGGGTACGTGTAAATATACACTGGACCTTCCTGCTGCTGATTGCCTGGATACTGATCATGCAGGCGGTAAGCCGTGCCAGCATGGAGCAAACCATATGGGCATTGGTGGCCATAAGCAGCATATTTGCCTGCGTGGTGCTGCATGAGCTGGGCCACGCGCTGACCGCTTCCTATTATCATATAAAAACAAGGGATATTACCCTGTACCCGATTGGCGGTATAGCCACTATGGAAAAGCTGCCGTCAAAACCGCCGGAAGAAATTATTATCAGCCTGGCAGGCCCGCTGGTAAACCTGGTGATAGCGGCCGTGCTGCTGCCCTTTATACCGGATTATGTACCCTTCTGGAAAACTGCAGGTGTGATCGATAATGTGCAGGCCGGCAATTTCGTGTTATACCTGCACAGCATTAACATGATCCTGGCATTGTTTAACCTGATCCCCGCTTTTCCCATGGATGGCGGCCGGGTATTGAGAGGCATACTGGGCCTGTTCCTGCATGATGATAGCCCAACATACATTGCAATATTAACCGGCCGTATTATAGCAACGTTATTTATTCTCATAGGCTTATTTTCCTTTAACCTGATACTGCCTGTAATAGGATTGCTGATCGTGTTTGCGGATGCGGGAGAGGAGCAGCTGGTATACCTGCGCACCGCGGTTAAAGGTATACGCTTAAAGGAGCTGGCGGTGCGCGACTATGCCACTTTGCAGGATGACCTTACCATACAGGAGGTGGCTGAGGAATGGCTGCCCGCACACTATCAGTACTTTGCCATAACCGGCAAACACGGGCTTGTGGGAGTAATAACCCGGAGTGTATTATTGCAGGCGCTTGCAGCCGGAAGGTATAACGAGGCTATTGGAACCCTGGTAAGCCAATCCCCGGAAATATTAGCGGGGGAGCGCACCGGTGACAGCATTATTGATAAGCTGTTACTGCAGAATAATGCAGTTTATCCCGTACTGTCTGATAACCAGCTGGCCGGAGTACTTAGCCTGGATAGCATTATTGAGTACCTGCTGATCCATGATACACAAAAAAAATCGCAGGGGCACAGGGCTTCTGTAACAAGATTGCTGCACCAGGCATAAAACACCATCTTATCCCGCACTTATTATAAAGACATTTAAAAAATAAGATCATGAAAAAAATACTGCTTGCCTTTGATGACGGACATTATTCAAACGGAGCTTTTGAATTTGCCCGCAGGCTGAACGAAATTGAACCCATATTATTAACCGGTGTTTTTTTGCCGCAGGTTGACTTTACCGGCGCCCTTAATTATGCCAACGGCGGCGCAGGTACGTTTCTGCCGATTATAGAAGACTATTACCCTGACATTATAGCACGGCAGGTGAAGATGTTTGAAGAAGCCTGTGTACGCCACCAGATAGAGTTCCGTGTACATAAAGATCATTTGGATTTTGCCATGCCGGAGCTCAGAAAAGAAACCCGTTTTGCCGACCTGCTTATACTGGGCAGCGAAAAGTTCTACAGCAATATAGGCGCCGAAATACCGAATGAATATCTGCGCATGGCGCTGCATGAAGCTGAATGCCCGGTGATACTGGCTCCGGAGGACTTTAACTTCCCCGCATCAAATGTATTAGCTTACGACGGCAGCGCCGATGCGGTATATGCCATTAAAAGCTTTAGCAGCTTATTCCCGGAACTATGCGGGAACAGCACCACCCTGGTATATTCTTCAAACAAATCAAACCCTGAGATGCCGGACCTGCCGTATATCCAGGAGCTGGCCGCACGCCATTTTGCTGATCTTAACCTGGAAGTGCTGGCTGCTGATCCCGGAAAATATTTTGAAACCTGGTTAAATGAGATCAAAGATCCCATATTGGTATGCGGTTCATTTGGCCGCTCCGGTATTTCCCGGACCTTTAAACAGAGCTTTGTAACGCAGGTTACCGGCAGCCATCGTTTACCGGTATTTATTACCCATCGCTAAGATATTATGAAATGGCACCGGTTAGGTATAAACGAAATACAGGAATTGCTGGATACCAGCCCCCAGGGCTTAAGTACAGCAGATGCGGAGGAAAGGTTATTACAAGGCGGCCCCAATGAGCTGCAGGAAGGTAAAAGAAAAAGCATAGCCGGCGTACTGCTGGCCCAGTTCAAAGACCTGATGATATTGATCCTGCTGGCTGCTGCGGTGATCTCCGGTATTATGGGTGACCTTACAGATACAATTATCATTCTTATCATTGTACTGCTGAATGCCCTTATTGGTTTTATACAGGAATACCGCGCGGAAAAAGCCATGCAGGCATTAAAGAAAATGGCGGTTGCGCAGGCCAGGGTATTACGCGACGGCGTAAGCACCTGGCTTGCTGCAGCGGAGCTGGTACCGGGCGATGTAGTTTTCCTGGAAGCCGGTAACGCGGTACCGGCGGACCTGCGCATTATTGAATCCTTCAACCTCACCATTGAAGAAGCGGTGCTCACCGGCGAATCACATGCTATACAGAAAACCGGGCTTTCGCTGGATGAAGCGGATCCGCCGCTGGGCGATAAAAAGAATATGGCTTTTAAAGGTACGCTTGTAACATACGGCCGTGGCACCGGGATGGTGGTAGCCACCGGTATGCAAACGGAGCTGGGCCGCATTGCATCGATGCTGCGGGAGGAAGAAACGCTTACCCCCCTGCAGCAGCGGATGGCTTCCTTTGGAAAACATCTGTCAGTACTGGTGCTGTTCCTTTGTTTTATTTTTTTTATAGCCGGTTACCTGCGTGGTGAGGACGTGATGAAAATGATACTCACCAGCATTTCCCTGGCTGTTGCGGCTATTCCCGAAGCATTACCGGCAGTTATTACTATTTCCCTGGCAACATCCGCCAAAAGGCTGGTACGTTTTAATACCCTTATAAGAAAGCTGCCTGCCGTAGAATCATTGGGCGCAGTAACGTATATCTGCACGGATAAAACAGGCACCCTCACACTTAATAAAATGCATGTGGAGGAAGTATTTGTAAACGGCCGGTTGTACGGGCATACACAGCTTCCCTTACTTGCACAGGAGCCTGCCGGCAGGTTGTTGCTGGAAGCTTTTGTGCTGAACAATGATGCGGCGCCCGATAAAGGGGAAAATATCCGGGGCGACAGCACGGAAGTAGCGTTGCTGGAGGCCGCCATAGCGCAGGATATACACCCTGCGGCCGGACCACGGCTGGCAGAAATAGCCTTTGATGCCGGACGCAAATTAATGACCACTTTTCACGCATATAACGGCCATTATATTGCCTTCACCAAAGGTGCGCCGGATGTATTGCTGCAGCATTGCATTGATGCAGATACAGCTGCCATTGCTGAACAGGTGGATACCATGGCTGCCGGCGGGCGCCGGGTATTGGGTTTTGCCTGCCGGTATTGGGATACAGTACCCACAGATCCTGTGAGCGAAGTACATGAGCGCGGTTTGCAGTTCCTGGGGCTGGCCGGTATTATAGATCCGCCGCGGGAAGAGGTGCTGCAGGCCGTAGCACAGTGCAAGGCAGCAGGCATTATACCGGTTATTATTACCGGCGATCATCCGCTCACTGCCAGGAATATCGCACAACGCATAGGCATTTTAACCAGTGAGCATGACCTGGTGATCACCGGTGGGGAGCTGGCTGCTATGAATGAAGACACTTTTGCGGCACAGGTAGAGCATATAAGGGTATATGCCCGGGTATCGCCGGAGCAAAAGCTGCAGATCGTAAAAGCGCTGCAGCATAAGGGGCATTATGTAGCCATGACCGGCGATGGTGTAAACGATGCGCCATCCCTGAAACGCGCCAATATTGGCATAGCCATGGGTATTACCGGTACCGATGTGGCAAAGGAAGCGGCGAACATGATATTGCTGGATGATAATTTTTCCACTATTGTAAAAGCGGTGCGGGAGGGCAGAAGGATCTATGACAACATCCTTAAGTTCATCAAATACCTGATGACCTCCAACTCCGGCGAATTATGGACCTTGCTGTTAGGCCCGTTCATAGGGCTGCCGGTGGCTTTGCTGCCCAGTCATATCTTATGGATTAACCTGGTAACTGATGGTTTGCCTGCCATTTGCCTTTCGTTTGAAAAAGCAGAAAAAGATATTATGAACAGGCCACCGCGCCCCCCGGGAGAAACTGTTTTTAGCCAGGGCAGGGGCCTGCATATGATCTGGGTGGGTATGCTGATGGCGGGCGTTACGCTGGCTGCACAAAGCTGGGCTATCAGGAACGGGCTGCACTGGCAAACCATTGTGCTGAATGTATTATGCCTTAGCCAGATGGGCCATGTGCTGGCCATACGCTCGGAAAAACAATCCCTTTTCCGCACCGGCCTCCTTTCAAATAAGCAGCTTACAGGCGCTGTAATAATGGTGCTGCTGTTGCAGGTGGCCATTACCTATATCCCGTTCCTGCAGTCGGTTTTTCACACGCAGGCACTTTCCCTGGCGGAGTTTGTTATTACCGGCCTGCTTTCTTCGGTGGTATTTATTGCGGTGGAAATTGGAAAGGTGGTTTCAGGAAGAAAGATCCGCGTTTAGATCTGACCCGGCATTACCAGCACTGCGGCGCCCTCGAATGCGCCTTTCCGCAGCTGATCCAGCGCTTCATTTGCCTGGTGCAGCTCAAACATTTTAGTGGTGGTTTTTACCGGTACTTTACCGGCAATGTCCAGTAACCGGGTACCATCTTCCCGCGTAAGATTTGCTACCGAACAAATACTGCGTTCCTCCCACAGTATGCTGTACGGAAAGGAGGGTATATCGCTCATATGAATACCTCCGCAAACTACCTGCCCGCCTTTATCGGTTGCTGCCAGCGCCTGTGGCACCAGGCTACCGTCCGGCGCAAAAATAATAGCGGCATCCAGCGGCTGCGGAGGCATTTGTAAGGAATCACCGGCCCATATTGCGCCGGTTTCTTTTGCAAATTGTTGTCCTTTCAGATCACCTTCCCGGGTAAAGGCATAGATCTTTTTTCCCTCGTATGCCGCCACCTGCGTAATAATATGCGCCGCCGCTCCAAAACCGTAGATACCAATGTGCTGCGCTGCCGGGTGTATCATCCGGTAGGAGCGGTAGCCGATCAATCCCGCACATAATAAAGGCGCTCCAGAGGCATTGCCATACCGCTCCGGCAGTGGAAAGCAATACTGCTCCCAGGCTACAGTATGGGTAGCATAGCCGCCGTTGATAGTATAACCGGTAAAGCCGGCCTGCTCACACAGATTCTCCCTGCCGCTGCGGCAATATTTACAGGTGTTGCAGGTATAGCCCAGCCAGGGTATACCCACTAAGGCGCCCGGTTGCAGCTTAGCGCCAGGGCCACCGCTTATAACAACACCGATGATCTCATGACCCGGTATTAACGGCAGCTTGGGATGCGCCAGCTCACCGTCTATAATATGCAGATCTGTACGGCATACGCCGCAGGCAATTACTTTTACCAGTACCTGTCCCTCTGCCGGAACAGGAAGCGGCAGGTTCCGGAGCACCAGGGGCTGCCCGGGCCCCTCCATAACCATTGCCAGCATTAATGAAGACATGTGCGTTTAAGATTACGGTGATATAATACAATCCCTCTAAAGTTACGTATAACAATTGCAGCAGGTAATGATCCGCATTAATAACCAGGCTAACCATGATCAGCCGCATGATCACAATCAATCTTTCAACTGGCGGCCGTCATTCATCCGGGGGCATAGCGGGTGTAATTTAGTACTACATCTTATTCACTTTAAATTCCTGAATGTATGAAAAAGAATATGGGTACCACAGACCGTATCATCCGTATAGCCGCTGCGCTTGTTTTGGGCTATTTAGCCTATTATAAAATTACTAATGCTAACCTGGTGCTGGTGCTTACTATTGTGAGCATTATACTTTTCATTACCGCGGCATTTGGAACCTGCCCCCTGTATACAATACTGGGCATTCAAACCACACCCCGGAAACAGGATAATACCGTGGCCGGCCATCCAAAGCATTAATAACACCTTATAGCTTCACCGATTAAAATGCTGCAATATGTTACTGGAAATACGTGACGATAAAACCATTGCTATGCTGAAGAAAGATTTTTCCGGGCATTTCCCTTTCCTGAAACTGGAATTCTTTGATCAGCCTCATCACCTGTCTGAAGGCTCGCCGGAAGGGCACAGGCTATCACAGCACAACCTGGTAGGCAATATCCGGAACCGCCATAACAAGGGCACACTGGAAATAAATTCCCGGCATACGCCCTATTATATTGAAAAGCAGTTAAAGAATCGCTTCGGCTTATATGCGCAGGTATACCGGATTGAGGCAAATGGCTGGATACAAACCGCCGGCAGCGATCTGGTTACACTGAAAGAGCAGAATGAAGTAGCACGTTTGGCCATGGAAAGTAAACATGAGGATGCCTTTGACGATTTCCTGGAAAGCGAGTATTAGGAGATATATTTTACCAGCTTATAAAATTTAAAAGTATGGAAGCTATATTCAATAACAAGGTAGCCATTGTTACGGGCGGCAGCTTCGGCATAGGGCGTGCTGCCGCCGTGGCCTTTGCACAACGCGGTGCGGCAGTGGTGATTGCGGATTGTGTGGAAGATGCAAACCGGGAAACATTGCAGCAGATAGAAGCGGCAGGTGGTAAAGCTATTTTTGTAAAATGTGATGTAAGCAAAGCGGCTGATGTTACTGCGATGATTGATAAAACCTTCAGTACATACGGCAGACTGGACTTTGCCTTCAATAATGCCGGTATTGAAGGTATTGCCGCCACTACCCAGGAGTGCACGCAGGAAAACTGGGAAAGAACGCTGGCCGTAAATCTTACCGGTGTTTGGTTATGCATGAAACATGAGCTTTCTCACATGTTACGGCAGGGAAGCGGCGTAATTGTAAATTGTGCATCCGTTGCAGGATTGGTTGGCTTTACTGCGCTTCCTGCATATGTAGCCAGCAAACATGGTGTGATAGGGCTTACAAAAACCGCTGCGCTGGAATACGCCAAATCCGGTATTCGCGTAAATGCAGTATGCCCCGGTGTTATAAGAACGCCTATGATAGACCGTTTCACCGGGAAGGATAAACACGTGGAGCAACAGTTCCGGGATATGGAGCCTATAGGGCGCTTAGGAGAGCCTGAAGAAGTAGCGGAAGCAGTCGTATGGCTTTGTTCCGATGCTGCATCCTTTATTACAGGCACTGCCCTCCCTGTTGACGGCGGATGGATCTCACAGTAAGATCATACTTCACTCAGCCATTCAATATAGCTTTTATACAGCGCTACCTTACCCTGGTACTCCATTTTTTTCAGCAGCCGGGAAATAACCTCACGGGAGGTGCTGAGGTCATTGGCAATTTCCTGGTGAGTAGTACGCAGCTGTTTGCTGCGCAGCTCCCGTACCTGTTTTTTCAGGTAAAATTCCAGGCGCTCATCCATACTGCGGAAGGCAATGCTGTCAATCACTTCAAGCAGCTCTTCAAAACGCTGCCGGTAGGTTTCCAGCACAAAATAATACCATGATTTATATTGCTGCATCAGCTCATCCATCAGCTCAATAGGTATGGCTATCACGGTGGTATCTTCCACTGCTTTTGCCATTATTTCGCTTCTCTGCTGCCGGGTGGCACATATCATGGACAGGGCACAGGCATCACCCGGTTCAAGATAATACATGAAAAATTCCCCACCGTCTTCCCCCTCCCGGTATAGCTTTACACGGCCTTCTGCAATCAGCATGGTAGCACGGAAGTACTGGCCCGTCTGCATCATTACCTCGCCAGCGGCAAACGTGCGCAGGGAAGTTTTTTCCTCCAGCAGCGCTTTCAGCTCGCTATCAAAATGATTGAAATGTTTGGTTAAATATTCAGCAATGGTAGTATTGGATACTGGCATGTAGTAAATAGTATTGACCGGAAAATTACGAATTTCCAAAGCTACTGCCTGTAAAACCCGTTCTGTGTGATTTTTATCACACAGAACGGCCGGTTAATTCCGGAATTTAGCGTGTTATAATACTACTATGCATATGATTGAATGGATCAAACAACCCTGGCCCTGGTATGTAGCAGGGCCGCTGGTGGGGCTTACTGTGCCGGCCCTGCTGCTGCTGGGCAACAAACATTTCGGCATTTCCGCTAACCTGCGCCATGTGTGCGCCAGCTGTTTTCCTGCAAACATTCCCTTCTTTAAATACGATTATAAGAAGGAGATATGGAACCTGTTCTTTGTTGCAGGTATTTTGCTGGGAGGCATTATTGCAGCTGTTTTCCTGGCCAATGCCGCTGTAATAAAGGTAGATCCCCGGCTGGCAAAAGAGCTGGCGCATTATGGCATTACAGACTACTCCAATATGGTGCCTGTTCAACTGTATAGCTGGGCGAGCTTGTTAACGATCAAAGGTATCATCCTGATGGCGGGCGGCGGTTTCCTGGTAGGTTTCGGATCCCGTTATGCAGGCGGCTGCACCAGCGGGCATGCCATTATGGGGCTTAGCAACCTGCAATGGCCTTCCCTGGTAGCTACCGTTTGTTTTATGGCCGGGGGCTTTATGATGGCTAACTGGCTGCTGCCGCTTATACTCACTTTATAAAACTTTTCCTATGAACAATAATGATCTTGAAGTACGATCGCTGGATACCATCTGTATAAATGAATCGCGTTTACAGCACAAATGGTATCATAATTTTAAATACCTGGTGGTAGGTATCCTGTTCGGTATTGTTTTCGTGAAGGCGGAGGTGATCAGCTGGTTCCGCATACAGGAAATGTTCCGCTTACAATCATTCCATATGTATGGCATCATTGGCTCCGCAGTGGTCACCGGCATGATTGCAGTATGGCTCATAAAAAGGTTCCGTATCCGTACTATTTATGGGGAACCCATTACTTTCACCAACAAAAAGTTCAGTCATGGCCAGTGGATCGGGGGATTGATCTTTGGTTTGGGATGGGCGTTAACCGGCGCATGCCCGGGCCCTTTATTTGCGCAGATCGGCACCGGCGCCGGTGTGGTGGCGGTAGTGCTGTTAAGCGCTATAGCAGGCACCTGGGTATATGGCCGGTTCAGGGAAAGATTGCCGCATTAACCGTACACTTATTATAATCGGAAAGGCTGTCTCATTGTTTGAGACAGCCTTTCTGTTTTCAGTCATCCATTCCCGGCCGGTTAAAGCAGGGTGGTTGGGCATACATAATCGCTAACGGGGAACAGCCCGCTCTCCTTTATTGCTTTAAAGCCGCCATCCACATCTACCAGGTTATGATAACCTCTT
This sequence comes from Chitinophaga rupis, assembly GCF_900109685.1. Lineage (GTDB taxonomy): Bacteria > Bacteroidota > Bacteroidia > Chitinophagales > Chitinophagaceae > Chitinophaga > Chitinophaga rupis. Next base: position 252,293 of record NZ_FOBB01000002.1, read on the forward strand.
GAACGCAGTATAGAATTAAAGATCATGGAACGGTAGCCACCGGCGCAATGTACGTAATAGGTTTGCTGCTTATCCAGGCTGCCCAGGTGCTCGTTAATATAATCAAGCGGCATATTTTCCGCCTGCAGCACATGCTCGGAAGTATACTCTGAATGTTTGCGCACATCCAATATCTTACAGCTTGCATCGTTCCTCATTTTTTCCGCCAGCATTGCTGCGCTAATGCTTTCAATCTGATCTGTTTCCCTGCCGGCGGCCAGCCATGCATTAATACCGCCTTTCAGGTAACCGATGGTATGATCATAGCCTACCCGTGCCAGGCGGGTGATCACTTCCTCCTCCCGCCCGGGATCGGCAATGATGAGCAGGGGATGGGTAATATCCGGTATCAGCGTTCCCACCCAGGGTGCAAAGTTGCCATTAATGCCAATGTTAATTGAATTGGGAACAAATGCTTTGGCAAAGCTTTGTGCATCACGGGTATCCAGCATGATAGCGCCGGTTTCATTGGCGGCTGCTTCAAAAGCAGCCGGCTCCAGCGCCTGCAGGCCGCGGGCAAGTACCTGGTCAATAGTATCATAACCCTGAATGTTCATCATCACATTCAGCGGGAAATAGGCGGGCGGCGGCATTAACCCGGTTGTTACCTGTTTTATAAAGGTAGGCTTATCCATAGGCTGCAGCGCATAGTTCACTGCTTTCTGGTGGCCAAGGGTATCGGTAGTTTCTTTACTCATGTTCTTACCGCAGGCCGATCCTGCGCCGTGTGCGGGATAAACAATAATGTCATCCGCCAGCGGCAGTATCTTATTATGCAGGGAATCGTACAGGTAGCCGGCCAGCTTGTCCTGGGTAAGCTCCTTTACCACTTTCTGCGCCAGATCCGGGCGGCCTACATCGCCTATGAACAGGGTATCACCGGTAAACAGGCCGGTAGCTTTTCCCTGCTCATCCTTCAGCAGGTAACAGCTGCTTTCCATGGTATGGCCCGGGGTATGTAATACGGTAAAGGTAATATTGCCCACTTTCAGCACTTCATTATCTGCCGCAACATGGGCGGCAAAAGCCGGTTTGGCCGTTGGCCCATAAACAATGGTGGCGCCGGTTTTACGGGCCAGGTCCAGGTGGCCGCTTACAAAATCAGCATGGAAGTGCGTTTCAAAAATATATTTGATGCGCGCATGATCTTTTTCAGCCCGTTTAATATATGGCGCTGTTTCCCGCAGCGGGTCAATGATCACAGCCTCTCCGTTGCTTTCAATGTAATATGCGCCCTGCGCAAGGCAGCCGGTATAAATTTGTTCAATACGCATAATAGAGGATTTTATTTATGAAAAATGATTGTTTGCGTTATATAAACAGCTCCCTGGTAATAATATAAATGCCCATTACCAGCACAAACCAGCCAAAGCCCTTTTTAAGACGGTTGCCATCAATTTTACGTTTCAGCACATTGCCTGCCAGCACGGCTGCAATTGCCAGTATGCTTATGCTGAGCAGCAGCGGCCAGCGAATGGGGTAGTGTCCTGCATCGCCCAGGAAACCTATGAGCGAGTTAATAGCGATAATTAAAAGAGAGGTTCCGATAGCCTTTTTTATAGGAAGCTTTACCAGTAGAACCAGGGCCGGTATCAGCAGAAAACCGCCACCCGCGCCTAGTACGCCGGTCACCAGCCCTATGAGCATCCCGTATATGACCAGCTGCATATAATGCTTTTTTCCGGGACTGTTGAGGGCCTGCGGCGCCGAAGGTTTATCCGGCCTTATCATGGATATGGAAGCAAAGAGCATCAGTATTGCAAACAGCACCATAATGGCGAATGATTTTGTTATTGCAAAGCTGCCTGCAAAGAATAGCGTGTCCGGTATGGCCGGTATTAAAAAATGGCGTGTAACCAATACTGTTACAACGGAAGCGGCGCCGAACCACAATGCGGTGGATACACTTACCTGGTGCTCCTTTAAATTGCCATAAGCGCCCACCAGGCTGGTAAGGCCTACAATAAACAGTGAGTAGGAGGTAGCCGGCAGGGGCGCTATATGAAACAGGTACACCAGCACCGGCACTGTTAATATGGAGCCACCACCACCAATAAGTCCCAATGAAAGCCCAATAAGTATGGCTGCTATGTAACCTAACAAGATCATTCTGCTGAATTTTATACAAAGGTGGCGCAAGGCAGGGAAGATGACGGTAACTTTTATCACATTACCCATTCCGTTTTCACCATCTTGTTGCATAGGTGCTGCGCTTCAGCTATGGCAGCGGTTTTCTTGTGGGGCGATATACCGGCGGCATCGCAGTAGGAGGGATGTGCGGCAAGCGTTTCACAAAGCACTACTCCCTTTACCAGCAGCCGTTGTTTTTCATTACGGTTAAGCGTTGTAAGGCAGGTAACAGGATACAGGCCTGTTTTGTCGATCACATCTTTCAGGCTTTTCCCATTGGGAAAGTCCCATGACATCAGGTGTAAACCGGCGCATTGCCCGTATTGAAGGGCATCCGGCGTAAAACGTGTGTTGGTCACCAGCCAGGGCTGGCACGCAGCGGGTTCTTTTCCGCGGGATGCCGCCCACCCGGATTCAATATCCTTAAAACGGGCCTGTACATACAGCGGTGTTTTTACATCGCAATGCGTGCCGGCTACCTGGTGATATTTGCATTCTATAATATGGTAGCTGGATTGTTTTACTGCCAGGATATCTATTTCGTGTTTTACACAGTGCCCGTTCATTAGCTGGTTGGTAACAGCGGCAAAGCCTGCCTGCTGGAACAGCGCTGCTATAAACTGCTCAAAGGGAAATCCGGTAGGGCCCAGCTCAAATATGGCCTGCTTAAGATGATAGCGTCCCGCTGCCGGGCGTGAATATCTGCGGAGCAGGTTAAATGCTATTTTGTGCACCATATGTGTGGGCATACCCGGATACGCCCGCAGGGTCAGCTCCTTTATTACTGCATCTATTGCCTTGGGGCTGGCGCCGGAACGTTCCAGCGATGCCCGCACTTTCTCAGCAGAGAAGGGCGCTGTGTAGCCACCGGCTTTTGTTACATAAGTTAAAGGTTGTTCGTTTGTCATTTCTGCCTGAGTATATATGCTAAAGGTAACTGTTCATCAAGGTGTTGCAGAATGACGGCGATCATATGCCATACTGCCTTTCATCATATACCGGCATAAGCGGAAGCGATAGCTTTATGTTATGTATATAAGCAAAAGAATAGATCTGCTGTTTATGCTGGCATGCTGCCTGTGGCTACCGGCTGCCGCAGCCGCGCAATTGCCGGTACGAACGGATGTGCCGGTGCTGTGTTATCACAACATTTTTACAGATGAGGCACACAGGAATAATATATACTTCATTAGCCGCAACCGGTTGAATGAGCAGCTAAAGGCTTTGGCAGACAGTGGCTACCATACCATATTGCCGGATCAGCTGACCGCTTACCTTACCCGGGGTATTGCGCTGCCTCCCAAGCCTATTATGATCACCTTTGATGATACGCGTGCTGCCCACTTCCATATTGCTGCACCATTGCTGCAGCAATATGGTTTTAAGGCGGTGTTCTTTATAATGACGGTGGCTATTGGAAAGCCCGGATACATGAGCGCAACGGAGATAAAACAGCTTAATACGGCCGGCCATGTAATAGGCGCGCATACCTGGGACCATCCCTATCTGAACCCAGGCGGTAAAATGGATTGGATAAAGCAGCTCCGGCAACCTAAACAAACACTGGAACAGATCACAGGCAAACCGGTGGAATACTTCGCCTATCCGTTCGGTGAGTGGAATGATGTTATTATCCGGGAGCTGGCGGCTGCCGGTTATAAGGCGGCATTCCAGCTAAGCGGCAGCGCCAGCCCGGGGAAACCGTTGTATACTATCCGGCGCATAATGCCGGATGGGAACTGGACGGGGCCTGTGCTGCAGGCACAGCTAAAACGGGTGTTTGCCCGGAAAGCTTCCTAATCGGCCGGTACGGCGGAAGTGTGAAGCGTTAATAAAACAATGAATACGGGGATCAATAAATACACAAGAGGTTGTCTCCATATAAGATACAACCTCTTGTGCAAAATCCCCGGAGTTGTGGCAATCACGCCATTTTTTTCTGCCAGCGTTTTAAATGGGGCAGGCTGTTTGTAGCCAACGTAATGATATCCTCGCCTATATTTCGTTTTTCCATCTCCCTTTTTACTACCGAACGCATATCATCCAATGTCATATCGGGGCTGGTGAATGTACCGTTCTGGTAACAGTACTTGCAATACTCCCGGCTGGGAGAGCCGTCTTTTTCTGTGCCGGCCATTGCCGGGTCATTGATCGGCATGCTGCAGCTTTGGCAAAGTTGATTGTTTTCCATAATTGTTATTTTCAGATGTGAAATATTTTTTGCGCCCTATTTTCTAATGAAGAATAATGATCCGTTTCCGGCCGGGAAATTATCCCGCTAAAAAAGATACTGGATAAACACTTCATACAGCTTCATCAAAAGGAACATACCGGCCTGTTTTAACAGCGGGAATGCAGCTATGGTCAGCAATATGGTGACGGCCCATTCCATGAATTGCAGAAAAACAGCCAGAAGCAGTGGATGCGGCTGTGGTTGCGGATGAGATAATTGGTATTGCATAAAATATCATTTATGAGCGATGAATACAGGTATGATCTGATAATCCACTACTTTCTAGGCAAAGCTCTCTCTGAAAACCTGTGATAAAAGAGAACGGCCGAAAGAGCCGCTGATCAAGAGCGGAGCGGGAAGGCCGCTTAACCATGCAGCAAACCCGGTCCCGGGAGCCAGTTCAAGATGGCGGATGTTCAGGTTACTGAAAAGGCCTGCCACCAGCTCCTCCACGTAGGGTTCTTCCGGCAGGGATCCATCTTTATCATTCGCCGGCCCTGCATATACAAGTGTTGCAGGCAGCCCGCATAGTCCGGGAAATAAAAAGCAGAATTGCCGGATGGCAAAAACCGATGCACGGCTGCCATCGTAGGCCAGCACAAGCTGCTCCGGCGGGTTAAATTCCTCCGGCACAACCAATACCGGGCATTCCGCGTCGTGCAACAGATCTGTAAGACAGGCAGTGTCCCCTCCAAAGAACTTTTCACTGCCCACGATCAACAGGTGAGCGAAACGGGTTTCTTTCAGGAGCTCCTGCATCGCCAGCTGATGGAAATGCTCATGGATCCTGAAATCTATATCATTGCTTTTACAGAAGGCCTCAAATTGCAGCATGTTTTCCGCTACCGTTTCTGATACGGAAGGTTCTACCGCAGGTATATGCAAAGGCCTTTCGCCGGCGTTGTAGCTCCAGGATTCAGAAAGATCTGTTTGCGGTAAAAAGGCGCCTACAAGCAGGATAGGTTCCAGCTCATTGAGCCTGCGGGCGAATTCAAACGCCCCCTGGGATACATTTGTCCCATCGAAAACAATGAGAATTTTATTCATGGCAAATGAATTATGGCAACAAAGCTATAATGCTCAGTACCTTTTAATGAGGGAAATACGGCTATGATTCTCCAGTGCGCCGTTTTTAACGAACAGCACTTCCCCGCCTTTTTCTATCGTCAATCTTAAAACCTCGTCAACAGCATCTATTACCAGGTGATGGGCGGTTTTGGGTGCTTTAAGATGCAGCTTCCCGGTTTTGTCATCAACGAACGCGGGGTAGGTATAGTCTTTTTCAACTATCAGCCGGTAACCCCGGCCCTCTTTCAGGGCTTCCCAAACATCCGTGATCCCATCTGCCGTATGTTGCCGCCATTTTTCCTCTATCAGCTGCTGCATTGTAGTATATTGCTTTTCGTCTATCCAGGCCTTTACCATCGGCCAAACATGTTCCTCCAGCATTTTTTGCGTTACATTAGTGTAGTTGCCATTAATAGTGCCTATAATATTTTTCTGGTGGCGGCTTACTTCCTGCAGCAGGGAAATATCTTTTTTTGGTCCGGCTATGATCAGCGGCAGCTCTCCCAGGTAAGTTGTAAGCAGCTGGTCCGTTTCCCGGTAAAAACTCTTCAGGCGGTTGGCCTTTATTACGGATTTATCCCGTTCAAAACCTTTTACGCCGGCCTGCCCGGCATAGGAGCTGGCTTTTGCCGGCCTGCTGTATTCATAATCGTCATGGAAATGCCGCGGAAATATGCCGTCCTTGATTTCCTGCAACCTGTTTAAGCGCCCTTTGTAGCACTGGGCAGTTTTTTCATTCACCTGGAGTACATAGTAGCCAATGGCATAACGCTCCAGGTACAACAGCTCCCGGATAGCAAAGGTTTCTCCGATCTGGATCTTTTCATGCACGGGAAAAAGGAACTTAACCAGCTTGCTGTAACCGGGAGATACATAAAGCCCTATCCCTTCCGCGGTTAGGTCATAATTCTGGGCAAAGCTGTCTGCAAGTGCCTGTAAGGAAGCCAGTAAGGACACTGCTTGCTGCGGATGCATATTGTGCAGGAAATCGCCTGCTTTCTGAATGGATTTTTCTATCAGTAGCAACGCCGCCTTTTTATCCAGGGGTCCTGTTTCCTGCAGGGGTACTATAATAGTTACACAAGGTAATTGTGTGGCTTGTTTCTGTATAATGCTTAATTCGTTCGATAGCATAAAACTTATATTTTATAATACTAAGTTATTCTGCAATGGGAGAGGGGCAAATGACTGGGGTCAATATAAAGAGTGACAGGAGTCATTTGATACGGTATACGATGTTGTTTACTTCGTAACAGTTGTATTGTATGCCTGTCTGGAAGCCGTCTTTACGGGAGAATTTCCGGAAGGGAAATAGGAGGGACGTTTGATTTTACGTTCAATAACGGGAAAATATTCTTTGTGAAAGCAGATCTGACCCACTAAAACCGAAAGTAATGAGTAAAAATAATTTTGATGAAATCATCCGCCGTTCTCTGAGATGAGAGAAAAGTACTATCAGCTGGAGGTACAGCATCACGCCAGTGAATGGACGGTGGGAGAAAACATCATTTGCACCGCCAATACAAAAAAATGGAGTATGACTAACCCAAACTGAGTGTACATACTCCATCGTTTCTTAACTCGTTCAAAAAAAATCATAACGATGATTGGCGGGTAGCGTACCCTTCGATGTTTTGACTTTTAAGGGCGAACGCGGATGATCGTCTTTCCGCTAACCCGGTCGGTTGAATTGAAGGTCGCAACGGCGTCGTCGAGCGAGGATATTTTTCCGATGTAGGTCCGCAGACGTCCCTCGCGCAGCCGCTGCACGATCTCATTCAACTGGTTCGGATCTGCAACGACAACAAAGTCGATTACCGATCCGTTTACAGGCCGGGCTTCGGTCGGACCTGCGATGCTCACCAGCGTTCCTCCGGACCTGATCAGTCCTGCGGATTGGTTGGTAACATCCCCACCGAAGATATCGAACACCAAATCAACTCCGGCAACGTCCTGCAACTTTTCGTTTTCAAGATCAATGTACTCGTGCGCACCGAAATCAAGCGCCGTCTTGCGGCCGTCTGCGCGGCCTGTGCCAATGACATAGGCACCGGCAGCACGTGCAAGTTGGCTCGCCATTGAACCCACCACGCCGGCTGCGCCGTGTATGAGAACGGTCTGCCCCGCGCGGAGGCGGCCATGGTCGAACAGCCCTTGCCACGCAGTCAGACCAGACATTACGAGGGCTGCGCCATCCATGAAGCTTACATCGGCTGGCAATGGCGCAAGGTTACGTGCCTCAACGGCTACATACTCCGCCAGCGCGCCGTCGCGATACCAGTCCGTAAGACCGAACACGCGCTGTCCTATGGATAGGCCCGTCGTTCCATAGCCAATGGCGGTGACAATGCCAGCCACCTCATGACCAGGAATCGATGGCGTTCTATCTTTGCCGGCGCGATCTGTCCAGGTCGCGGGCCACGATAGCTCATCTCCTGTTATTGTTGATGCATGAACCTCTACAACAACGTCATTGATCGCTGCTTGCGGCTCGGGCCGTTCCACAAGCTGCATTCCTGCCTTTCCTGCAGCCTGGTCTGTTACAACTATTGCTTTCATACCATACCTCCTTTTTTGTTCATCAGCAAACACCCACTTGAGGAAGTGTTATTGCAGTACAATATTGTTTTCGACATGATTTTAATACTTAAGTAGTTAAATAATCTTATTAATCTGGTGTAAAATTAGCGCTTACGCTGGCTGGTTTGGTAGGCCAATTTCAAAATACTGAGGGGTCCAGTTAATGCAAGCGGTGTGCGGTTCATGGAGGGGTCGCGCTTATGGACAATAGCCACTGTGGCTTACGTACTTTAGGCGGCTGTTGCACCGCGGCCCCTTGATCATTGTCGATGATGTACCGCCGCAACCCACGCCGGATCCCTGTTTGGAAGGTATCACCGATACAGGGCCCAGTCCAAACCAGCCTTCACTTCCTGAAGAAATGGTTACAGGCGATATAGCAATATGTCCTATCAATACTCCCTCTTCCTCTGCTACCAGAGAAACGGTCAGCTGACCATTTGCGCGCAGGGCCGGGTATAAAACCCAAAACATTCATTAATTATTTACGTAATTTTATGATACGTTGACGTAAAATATACAAATGAACTATGGTATCATACCACCACCTCCACATCTTACCGGATATGTCCGGTTCTACTGGTTTGTAGAGGGCAATCTGCCATACGTTCATCATGCTTTTGCCTATCCTTGTCCCGAATTTATCTTTTGTTACAAAGGACATTTCAAGTATGGCATTGAGCATAGGAAAGAAACTATACTTACTTCCGGCATCTTCGGACAGACAAAAACCTTTAGCCGGGTGACCTTGAATAATGATTACTTTGGGATATTTGGTGTTTACTTATACCCTCAGGCATTCCTTCAATTATTTCACTTGCCGGCAAACGAACTTTCCAATCATTATGCAACCATGAGCGCTGTATTGGGAAAAGATGGTGAGATGCTTGAAGATAAAATGATGTTGGCCTCAAATAATCTTCAGAGAGCGAAACTTGTGTCTGACTTTCTGAAAGCACGACTGAAAAATGTGAAAACCGAACACACCGCTATTTCTTCCGCTATCGCAGCGGTTGTAGACTCTTATCATACGAGTTCTGTACAGGCTTTAGCCGATACCAATTTCCTGTCATTACGACAATTTGAAAGGCGGTTCAAAGAATTGTCGGGCTTCAGCCCGAAATCATTTTTGCGGATTACGAGGTTTAATTCTGTTCTCAACAAAGATTTTCAACATCAATCTTTAACTGAAATAGGTATGGAGTGTGGCTACTATGACCAATCACACTTCATTCACGATTTTCAAAAATTTTCAGGTATTAGCCCCAAAGAATACTTTAAGAAGGAGATGCTTGCAGCGGCGGGTAGAGGTACGGTGGAGTTCCGGTAGCATCATGTCGTTTTTTTACAATTTTATCTTTGGCAGGAAGAATAATTTTATATAAATCCTTTTTGATATGGGAAAAATCATTTCATTTGTTTTATCTGTAAGTTTAATCATATCCTGTTGTCTATTTGCAACCGTAAAAACATTTTCACAAACAGCTGAACCTGTAAATAAAGTATCAACTACTGAAACAAAAAAGTCTGCCCTTTTTAACGAAGGCGGTTATGTAAAAGGCATTACTCCTGCACGGGCTATCGGGTTGGTAGAATTGCTTTTAGGTATATTGAGCATATTCTTTGCCATCCGTGCTAAAAAACGTTCTTCAATAGCAGGAACAAAAACCGCCCTGATACTGGGCTTGCTTGCAATGGTATTTAGTATAGTGCATTTCGTCACAACAGCAGGCGCTGTGTTCGGGTCTGGAAGCGGGAAAGCCGGCGCAATTCTGGCTATAATGTTAAGTTTAGTTGGCATAATACTTAGCAGGTTGGCTCTTCGCCGGAAAAAAATATAGAACATCTTTTCAGCAAGCAATCAGCGTGCTTACACTTTGCGCTTTCTCTTTTACCAGAGAGGCCGTCTGCTTCTTTACGGGTTCGTTGGTGCGCGATTATGAAACGTAAAGGAGTTTAAACGAGAAAAAGGCGCTGGAATAGCGACTTCCTCTTATAGAGGCTTATCTGTAAGCTTTTATTATCCTGGTTATTTCATCGGCTACCTTCTCAGGAGATTTGTCAGTAACATCAATTACTGAACTGGCATTCTCGTATGGGTTTCTTCTAGCTTCATTGTATTCAGTGTTGATAGACCCTTGGATTTCTGGATGATGTTTTTGTCTGTCACCTCTTTCATAAATTATTTGTGGATTCCCTGTTAATGCCAGAAGATTTTTGGTCTGATACCAACCCTGACTGATAAGTAGATTAATGGACCCTGCACCAACGACAATATTAAGCCATCGCTGTTTAACCTCTTCGGGAGAAGGTAAACCGGATACCGTCCTATCAGAATTCCACAAGAATATATCAGCATATTCGGGGAATATCTCTTTACACATGCGAAGTATACTAAACAACGCATCGTGCATAGCTGTTAGATGACCTAACTGGTAAATACCTCTGTTTTTCCTGGCGCAACTTCCATCATCAATTCCTCATCGTTCAGTCCAGCAATGAGAGTATCTATTTCCCTGACTTTTGCATCCCATGCATCAAGTACCATTTTACCAAGGTTTCCCTATGATGTGTCATAACATTGTTTTTGTAAAAGCGGATGAAGTGCGGTAATCACCACTTCACCCACTTTTGTTTTTACATTATAACTGAGTTAATCCGCCATCAACAGGAATATCGGCTCCGGTTATAAAACTGCTGTCTGAAGAGGCCAGGAACAAGATCGCATTCGCTACTTCGTCTGCCTCACCCATTCTGCCCATAGGCGTCATTTCTGAAAACATCTTTCTCATGGCGTCGGAATTTTCCTTTGTCCCGAATTGCAGGTCGATAATGGGTGTCTCGATAGGCCCAGGGCTTACAGTGTTAACCCGAATTTTGCGTGGCATAAGGTCTGCCGCCCATGTTCTCACATAGGATCTTTCAGCGGCTTTGGTGGCGGAGTAAGTGGGGTAAATGGTGATACCTTTTTGATGCGCTCCTGATGAAACCACTACAATAGAACCTCCGTCCTTAAGAATAGGGAGCGCCTTTTGCACTGTGAAGAAAGACCCTCTTGCGTTCGTGTTAAATGTCTTGTCAAAGTGTTCCGGTGTTACTGCTGCGGTAGGAGCTACTTCGACAAATGCAGCGTTGGCGACCACGATATCAAGATGACCTTTCTCTTTTTTTATCACGGTATACAAACGGTCAAGGTCATCCAGATTAGCGATGTCGCCTTGTATTACTGTTACATTGCTACCAATCTCTTTAGCTGCTTTCTCAAGTTCTGCCTGACGCCGGCCCGTGATAAATACATAAGCACCCTCGTCTACGAATTTTTTGGCTGTAGCCAAGCCGATACCGCTGCTACCACCGGTAATAACGGCAACTTTATCTGCTAATTTTTTCATTGTCTTTGTTTGAATAATTTGCCAATAGAAATAATATGAACTGTTCCGTGGCGTATGTTATATCTGTGCTACGCCGCCGTCAACATACAGCTCTGTACCAGCGATATAGCTGGAATCATCTGATGCCAGGAATAGAGCTGCTTTGGCAATATCTTCGGGCTGACCCATTCTTGCCAGTGGAACTGATTTCGCAAGTCCGTTCAATACTTCCTGGGAAAAACCGGCGAATACATTGGTATCTGTGTGTCCCGGGGCGACGACATTTACCCTGATCTTACGAGCTTGCAGGTCTACAGTCCATGTTCTTGCCAGTGATCGGATAGCTGCTTTACTGGCACTGTAAACGCCCATTCCGGGAAAGGCTTTTATGCCTGCTATTGAACCTGTCATAATGATCGAACCGCCATCTGTCAGCAAGGGAAGGGCTTTTTGAACTGTGAATATGGTTCCCTTAACGTTTACATCGAAAGTTTTTTGATATATTTCTTCCGTAACAGTACCAATAGGAACACCAAAATCGCCTATCCCTGCACTAACATACAATACATCTATCCTTCCTTTCTCTTTCTTAACAGTGTCAATCAACCTGTCGAGGTCTTCCAGTTTTCCAGAATCGGCCTGAACGCCGGTAACATTTTGTCCGATTGTTTTAACAGCTTCGTCTAGTTCTTTTTTCCTACGGCCTGTAATAAAAACATATGCGCCTTCTGCAACAAATAATTGTGCTGTTGCAAGCGCCAATCCGCCGGTAGCTCCGGTTATCACTGCTACTTTGTTCTCTAACTTCTTCATTTTAACTTTCTTTTTGATTAATTGATAACACAAAGCTCTTCCAAACAGGAGCCTTTAAAAATCAACTACCGGAAGAAATTAGATTAAACTAGTTTAACTTGTTTGCAGGGGGTGTAAATAGAAAGCCCGGAGGGATCCGGGCTTTATTGTCATCATTTTAATTTCTGGTTTCTTATCCGGGAGAGGAACTGAGTGGTCATTCCCAGGTAAGAGGCGATCACATACTGTGGGAAACGCTGCAAAAACTGCGGATATTTCTTTTGCATTTCTTCATACCTTTCTTCAGCCGTCTTGCTAATGCTCCCCAGCATTCTTTTTTGAATAGCTGCAGCACCTCGTTGTGAATGTAAACGGAAGAATCGTTCAAATTTAGGTAGCTTCTCATAAAGCATTTGCTCGTTCTGGTAACTGATCTGTATAAGCGTTGAATTTTCCATCGCTTCTACGAAAAGTGTGGCAGGTTCCTGGTAAATATAACTGGTGAAATCCGAAATCCACCAATCGTCTACAGCCAGTGCAATTGTATATTCCTGTCCATCATTACCCATAAAATAACTCCGCAACGCGCCTGTAGCAATATAGGTTCTGTACTGGCAAACATACTCAGGTTGAACAATAAACTGTTTTTTCCTGACTTTTTGCATACGTAACAAAGAGGTAAAAAGCAGCTCTTCCTCTCTTGTTAAGGTGATGAATCGGGATACATTCTGTATAATAGAGATGAATTCAGTCATTTTGTGAAGTTAGCAATTTTAACAAAGGCCCTTCTCTCTTCCCATCCTATTTGTTAGCTCTCTGAATAGCTTATGCTGACCGCGTTTGAAAAAACTTAAACAGTTTTGAGAAATAACTAATATTAGGGGAAATAAAGGGATTTATGAAACTTGTACGGTAGAGATTAGAACTTAGAAATGGAGGCTTAATTGGCGTATCTGTTGCCAGATTGTTGTTAGAATATTTATTATAGAAAAACATAATATATTTCAATGATTAAAGTGTGACTTACCTTAATATAATCGGATGTTTTTGATTTACCAACGAATGCGAGCTGAAATACATCTTTCACTCATTTTGGATCCCGGGGTAATTACATTCTTCATAACATTGTACTATTTTAAACGGCAAAGATAAAGCAACCCCAAAAACTAATGCTTCATATAGATGGCTTATCAGTTCATAGTCAAATTCTTCATATGACTGCTTGTTAGTGTAATGTAGAAAGAGATTATCCTGATTTACATGTTTTTGTAGAATGTAAATAACAGCGGCATGACTGATTTATCGCGCTCAGAAGAGTTTCCAAATAGTTCGATTGATGTTAGATACACCTGTATAAACCTTGCCTTGAGGGGCTTAAATTTATTATTTTACTATGCCTGCAACTTTAGATAAACGATTTATAGTTACTGCTCTAAGCATATCTGTGGTTTATGTTTTCATAATAGTTTTATTAAGTAAGCTAATTAATAAAGAAACTGCTGGTGTTGCCGGTGTGGCGCTTACTGCAATTGCTACAGCTATTTTCAAGCAATATGAGAATCTTAGATTTCCAGACCAACGTAATGTTTCTTTGAGTCTAGCTGACAAATCCGCTGGTAGCAAGGAGAGTATTTGGAAGGTATTAGTCATAGGATTTACTTTAACGGGTATACGCATACTGCTCCAAGATGTTTTTGACGGAGTATTTCCGCTACTTTTTCCAGTTCCAGAAGATTTTAAAAATTTATCCGGGGGGCACGACATTGGAATTGTCAATAACGGAGTTATTTTGCACTATAGCAAATGGGAGACTTTAATAACTTGTTTTTCTTTTTTTATCGGTAGCATTATAGTGACAAAAGCATTTAGGTGCCCTTCATATGCAGTTATTGTTTATGGTACATTATTGGCTATGTGCATACACTTTTATTTTGAGTCACTATCTTACTATATTTATAAAGATGGTGCGATTAATAATGTTATCAAAGACCTGGAAGAGTATATTTATGCTCTTTTATATGCAGCCTTTTCATTTTTAGGAGCTTTCATCGTAAAGCGCTTCAAAATAGTTGGTATAGTTGCTACCAACAAAGGAGAAGCGGAAATAAACGTTGTTTGATAACACATCCCTAATACCACGTTGATTGTCTCTTATTTTTACCTTCATAGGGGCTGACTTGGGATGGACTTAAAATTTCGGCAGCAATACCATGTTACGTGTAGGACAGGCATATGCGACTTTCATACGGGTTAAAAACGACATACCATTACAAATAAAGTATGCTATACGTTAGCAGTGCGCCTGAACATGAACAGTATAACCAACATATAAACGATTTTTTTATCATAACTTTTGTTATCTTCATTTTCATTAATAAACAGGCCACAATTTGAAACCCTATACGTTCTCATAATGGCAGTTCCCTCAATTTTAATTACTTAGTTGTTGACCTAAACTGCAACAGATCATAGTTTGACACTCGCCGGGCTTCACAGCAAGTTCCCGGGAATGTTTCAAGCATTTTTGTATCCTATTTGAGTTAATAATTCCTTAAACCCTAAATTTCATTTTATGAAAATTCAACTATCAATTGCCGTATGCTTTTTATTAGCATTGTCTGTTGCCGGCTGCAGAAAAGAGCTTAAAACCGGCAAAGGCCCATCTGACCCTTTTAATGCTGCTGACAAAAATGCTAAAGTAGAAAAGAACGTTAGTGCGCTGAGTGTAGCCGGCCCATTTACCGATTGGTCAGGTAAGGTTAGTGTTGTTTTAGTTTCAACGGATTTTGGCCCCGGTGATCTGGTTCAGGGGAGTGTTACTGTGGCGGATGATTATGTGCTTGTGGGAGGAGGTGCCTATAATTACCAGGGAGAACCCGGTTCTTTCCTGACAGGATCCTATCCCAGCAACGACCTAAGAACGTGGTATATAGAATCTAAAGGGCGCCCGGGTGTAACGCCTTACTATCTGGCATGTTATGCTATAGGTCTTAAGATCGAAGGGTTGTCAAGCGCTGATCTGAGAAATTATATAAGGCTAACTTCCGCTACATCGGGTGTAGCATCCCAACCATCGGCATCCGCAAGTTTAACAGGTAGCGGATACACGTTGATAGGTGGCGGTGCAAAAGTGAATTGGAGTGGCGCCGGCAATTTTTTAACGGATAGCCATCCCACTGGTACTGATAATGCCTGGTATGTTGCAAGTAAAGACCATATTACAAGTTCACCTGCATCTATTACGGCTTATGCAATTGGCATTACGAAAGACATTCCAAATTTTGGTACGCTGGATATTGGATCTGATCTGGCTACCTTAGTTCCTCAATGCCTGTCAGTAAATGAAGGTTCCATTGCAGTTAAGATACCACAAGGATGGGTACTTACTTGTCCGGGAGGAGCAGCAAGATACAGGCAATATGGGAGGATGATCATTGGTATGTATCCTACCCTCAATTTCAGTAGTAGTAGCGCTAACCTCAAGACAGGCAGCAGTCAACAATGGGATTGTGGAGAATCTACAGTGTATGCTATGAGGATTCAAAAATTGAGGTAATTTATTTAGCAGACGCCATCCGGGAGATAGCGTCTGCTTTAATATGTATTAGTTAAGATTTGATCCGGCAATCGTAGCTATTTCAAGCAATGCCTATATCGCGTATTCGTGATCCGCTATTTACGCTGCTGGTTGCCGGCTTAATGAAATTTCGGTATGTAGTCCATCAATTGTAAAACGTGTATAAATTGGGCTTTGCCATCCTTAGCTTTCCGGGCTATACTTCTTTTTAGCCAAAATAAAATAGAAAGGTCCTGCTTACTCATAGTTATCGTTTTTAAGATGGTTAAGAATGAAATACTTTGAGTTCTTTCAAATTCTTTCAAACTGCCACAATCATTCGGTTACCTAAAATTGCGGATTTTACAAGGTAACCGGATAAGTAACCGAATCGATAGCTATTGATGGACTTTCTTTGAAATACAATTTTTGCAAAACCGCTACTGCGACATATATAAACGAAAAAAACATTCCTAAGAATGCCTTTCGTGATCCCGCTGGGACTCAGTACAGGCACCTCAAATGCGCCACTGTATTGATTCTGTAAAAAGCTATCAATGGTGGTAACCGAAAAGGTAACCGATTCCTTTGGTAGGTATTTGAAATATTGAAAGATCTAAATTGCAAGGGGCGATCTAAATCATCCCCTGACAATCCCTCAAAGTTATTTAAATTATATCAAAGCATTCTGGCAAAATTCAAAGGCAGAAATTCACAAAAAGGACTGCTACCAATGGAATCCATGACCGCTAACGTGCCTACAGACACGAACCATGCCTCGGAAATCACAGCAGTCCGTATTGATGGGCTGGGGCTTACTACAATAGAATAACAGACTACTATTTCTCAAAATTTATTCTTCAGTCCCCATTGGAGAAATACCATGTCACAGGTAGTTTATATTATCAAGACGAAATCATGAGGTGTTGTCTTCTCATTAAAGGTTATCTCTGCGTTCAAGTCGGTCAATGACTTATTGACTATTATCCTACAGGTAAATCTTTTGTCAGGTTGAACATCCAAATCCAATACTTCAATAATTTGGCTGAATAATTTGTAATCAATCTTCGCATTTGTTTTTAACCCAGCAAGCTCCGAAATATCACCTTTTGAGATGGCTATTTGAACTGTTTGTACCCATTCCACTATCAGATACTTTAGGTGTCTGCTTAAGTCAACCTTCACTTGTGGTACTGATGCTTTTAATATAGAGATCAACTCCGGGTAAGTGGTTTCAAGCAAATTTTTATCAGTTGTTGCTAAAATATAGTCTCGCTCTGCGTGGAACGACGTGTTTTTATCCTTGTCTGTAAAAGTGAGATAGTCAAATGTAGATTGAGTATAATAATGCTCTATTTCTCCTTTCGGAAATATAAAAATATTTGCAGCTTTGAACGCTTCCAAAAGTAAATTAAATCTCGGGACGATATAATTAATATTTGGTTGCTGAGCCAGTGATACTTCGGATAGGATTTTCGTTTTATGTTTAATAAGTGCAATTAAACATGAATTCACAACTGTACCTCTCTTGTCCGCAACGGATATGATTGGTTTCAAGAGATTTATTAAGTGAGTAACATCAGGGTCGGTAGACATCTTTGTTACCAAATCATCAGCAACTTCTTTCAGCTTTCTATCCAACTCGCCGATCAATAATGATAGGTCGGTTCCTAACCCATTTTGTTGAATGAATGAATTGCAATTTGGGTCAGCTTGAGCTACTTCTCGAAGTTTACCTTTGAAGAATGCATCCATGTCAGCGATTATTCTTGCTTGAATTTTGAGGTGCTTACACAGTCTAAAGAAAACTGCCAATTCATCTTTACCACCAACATCGATAACACATGAACCGGAAGCATAAATGTTATAATTTAACTTGTCAAACAGTAAAGTGATAATTTGTTGGTCCGTATAACCTTCGACAAATACAGGGTAAGGTGAGAAGAAAAATTGCTTGTGATGGGTATTGAAACGTGGCAAAAATCTGTTCAGGATATATTCATCTTGTGCATCTAAGGTATCTACATGATCAGGCGGCAGATTATAGTGGCAAATAAGAATGCTTTTCAAGTCTTCAATACTTCTTAGATCTAAGAAGTAAGGAGAATGAGTAATAATGAAGAAGAGTTTTTTACTCGGCTCAGTTTTGGGGTCGCCTGCAAATTTCCTTATCTCAGTGAGAAAGAATGATTGAAATTGTGGATGAAGATGCAATTCTGGCTCATCTAAAATCAAACAATCTTTACTTTCATCATATAAAAAAGTTAGAAGTGTTAGAATTTCTTTCAAGCCATGACATTCCTTCTCTCTTAGTTCATATTCCGTTCCCCCAATATTGTTTTGAATTTTTGGCTTTAAATATCCACCTTCCTCAACAAGTCTAATTGTCTTATTAAAAATGTCAGAAAGAAGTGCTTCAATTTTTACTCGTACATCAAGACGTTCTTTGAGAATAACGAATGCAGAAGAAGAAAGTCCATAATCTTCACCACGCCTTTTCAATTCGTTAAATTGGGAAATATTAAATCCATCTTGTAACGCGCTTCCATGGCTAAAATATGAATAATTCTGCTTTTCTAAGCCGCTTAAGCGTTCCGCATTTAAAAGTCTCGCCTTATAGCCTTTTTGGCTTAGTTGTTTCTTTAATTGCTCGGCGAATAAAGATTTACCTGTTCCATTGGGGCCAACTATTAAATTGATTTGACCCCAGTTGTTTTTTGTAAATGTCTGTGTATTCCAAAGGTCGGGAATCTGAATTGAGATTGGTATGGTTATCATTTTACGATCTGTCAGTTATATTGCTGATAACAACTAATATACGTAATTTCACAATGCGGGATATCAGAAAAGTATGGTATTAGATATTATTGATTAACATAATTTAGGTTTTCTATATTTTGCCTGGAAGTTACGCAAATCCGTTTTCTGAATTAATTTCGGCCACGTGTGGATAGTCAGCCGTAATGGATTTGTACTATTTGCTGGGAGCCCGATCAAGCAATTTTTCCTAAACCATGAGTTCAGCATTGACCTGTTAAGAAGCTGAAGTAGTTTGAGAGTTCTCTGACTTCTTGTTATTATGAACAACAACGAATGCTACGAATAAGTTCTGTTACATACGTGTACTGGTAAACATTAGTTCTACCAAGATCATCCTAATATTTTTTAATTCAATGAGTAAATAAAGGAACAATCGCTCTGGATACTTCCTCTATCATAGGCGGTAACGAATACCTCATACCATCTGCACACTTAGCACTTGGGCTTAGTTATCACACTTGTTTAGACTTGGAATTCTTCATGGTTAATAATTTACAGAGCGTGAGTCCTGGGAGTTTTTGGGGCGTATTGCGGGAGCCATACAAAGTACCCTAATATTGGCAGCAGGTTGATTGCTCTAGGTGTTATATTAATTATTTTACATTTGTTGACTTCACCTTGACTAACTCCAGTATTAAAAATCATGAAATAGAAGTTAATTAATACCAATAGCAAACGTTGATTTAGGTAGCGCTATAGGTTTTAGCAGAGATACAATTTAAGAATTTAGAAAAAGGATGTATCTTCAGGTAGTCCGTTAATAATTGCAAATGGAAGAAATCAGTCGATTACTTTCAGAATACATAAATCCCTTATTACACGACGCCGGCCAATATTGGCTGGAAAAACATTCTTTGCTTCTACTCACCTTGGTATTCGTCGTTCTTCTCCCAGGACTTCATAAACTCATTATATTTTTACTAGAACGTCGCAAAAAAGGAATTCTTCGTCGTAATCTATACCCTTTTTTCGACGCAGCTGAAATCGTTAATGCAACCAAATACTATGTAGAAACACGATTTCAAAATATTGATCCAGCCAACGAACAGGAAACGCGTTTGGCAAATGTGTTCTCTGCAAAACAAAAGATTATACCATTCCTTATTAAAAAGTCTTTTAACAGCGATGATAGTCAGAAATATTTCATGGTACTAGCAGATTCCGGCATGGGAAAAACAACGATGTTGATTAATCTTTACTATACTTATTTACGTCAAATCGGCCGAAGATTTGAGATTAAATTGCTCCCGCTTGGAAGTAAAGATCTAGACAGCACCTTGCTGAGCATTAACCAGACTGATAAACAAAAGAAAATTTTATTACTGGACGGATTTGATGAGGATCCAAAGGCCGTAGAGGACTACCGCAAACGCATGAATGAGCTCTTAGATCTCACATCAGAATTCAGAAAGGTAATTATTACCTCACGGACACAATTTTTTGAATCGGCGATTGAGGAACCTTACGAAACAGGACAGATGAAGTTTGGCGGTGACAAAGGTATGCACTTCTTTTATAAGATGTATGTATCACCCTTTGATGATAAGAATGTCTCGGATTATTTAAATAAGAAGTACGGCTTCTTTAACAAACGCAAGAAGCGAGTTGCTAAAGGTATAGTAGAACAATGCCCTAACCTAATGGTACGGCCAATGTTGCTGGCCTACATTGACAATCTTGTTACAGAAAATCAAACCTATAAATACTCCTACGAGCTTTATGACACATTGATCACAAAATGGCTTGACCGGGAATCCAGCCGAGTGCCGGTGTGCAGTAAAGGAAAGTTTAAAGCGGATTTACGCCTATTCTCTAGGGCTGTTGCTATCGATATATATTATAATCAAAAAGAGCGAAATGGACTTTTTATAAACTCAGAAGAGCTCTCCGAACTTGCCAGAAAATTTGATATTGATTTAACAATTATTGACCTTAAAAGTAAATCCTTGCTTAATAGGAACGCTAGTGGACAATATAAATTTTCGCACAAATCTATTTTAGAATATTTCCTTTCCCTCGAAATATTTGAAAATGAGAATTTCCGAAACACTTTTAATTATGAGAGTATGTCACAGGCGAAAGCCTTCCACAGCGAAATGTGCCATGCAATCGTATCAAGAGAACAGCACCGGGTAAATTTCGATATCCCGTACGAAACAACCACCTACAGTAATCTGGTTGTATACCTCAAAAAATATTTGCCTGTTTGTCCAATTCAAGGCATCGAAATTAATCGTTCTCTCACTATTTTGAACCCACACGAATTCAGCAATAATTTTTTTTGGGGGCTGAGAAACATATTCTTCATCAACATTCTAATTACCCAAAAGTCAGATATTGAAAAACTGCTATTGCTACCCAATTTAAAAGGAATTTGTATTTTGAATGATTGTAGCCAATTCAGATCTCACTTCATGGATATTCGAATGGAACAAAACGAAAATAAACTACAGCTTTTTGCAGACGATTTTAAGCATCTTATTTCCAGGATTAATTCAGATAGAACTGTTTCCGGCTTACAGGGATTTGTTGAAAAAAGAGAACCAAATGTGCACAACATTTTTGGACGACCCCACGAAACGAGCAAAAAATTATATGATATTTATATATCGACACTCTTTGTATGCGTTAAAGCAAAGATCAAACAATCGCGTCCAGATATAACCTTCTACTCAGATCCGATCGATGAGAACGGCAAAACGATTTCTGTCTTTTAGATTCATGGGATGGCTCGAAGGAATAGTAATGGCTCTCTTCCTGTACTTTTCCGGTGTAATGTTCAATAGCAATGTATCAAAATAGACATCTTTTCCGATGCTTTGGTTATCTAAATAAACACATAGAATCACTGATTTTTAGTTGTTTTATAACGACCTTTTGGTACTTGAACTCGAACCTTTTTGCATCTCACTTGCGTCGCCCCACCATATTGAAATGCAATGTTAGTAGCAGTTAATATTTGTCTATCAAGTTAGCAATTCTTGTGTCAAACGGATTGAATATTCTAAACTGATAGTCGTTGTAAGTTATGGAAATCAAATACTCTATGTCATCTAAGGCATCTACTATTTTATTAGTGTTTAACGAATTCATTTTGTCAACCACTTCTTTGTTTCCAGCTATTTTGGTTTTAAGCTGCTCTAAGAATTCACTACGGGCTTTTTCCCTAATATAGTTTTGAACAACACTGTCTTCCAAAGATTGTACGTGTTTGTCGTAATTCTTTTTCCCAAGTAAAAAGGCAAATCTGTATGTGAATGGTGACCAATTTGTATCATTTTGAATAGTACTATCCAATTTTGCCTTGAATGTGTCACGAAGCTTTGCAACTTTTTCTTTAGCGAAATGGTTATTCACCTGCTGTTCAAAGTATTTTTCGTAATTAATGAATATGTCCTTAAATATTTGATATTTAAATGAAGTCAGCTCGTATTCAAAAAACTGCATTTTTTTGTCCAGATATAACATGTAGTTATCAATAAGTAAGGTCTTTATTTTTGCTTTCTCTTCTTTGCTTTTTAGAAGATAAGCTATAATTGTCCCAATCACTATTGTCGTTATGACGCCTAAAAAGGGTATGATTAAATCTTTGGTAATTTCATACCATGTTATGTCTTTAGGTGTGTGCGGCATGTTGATAGTTTAATTTCTATTAGTACTTCAATATATGCAAGTTATACAAAAAATATACTTATCCTTTTAAGGAGGTTATAAATGAAATCCTTTGAACATTTTGGGCTTTTTCAAAGATTTCAAACTCCCTCCAGTCATTCGGTTACCTAAAATTCAGAAAATTGAATGGTAACCGAAATGGTAACCGAACGGATAGCTATTGATAGATTTTCTTTGCAATACAATTTTTGCAAAAACAGCTACAGTGGCATGTATAAACGAAAAAAGGCATTCCTAAGAATGCCTTTTGTGATCCCGCTGGGACTCGAACCCAGGACCCATACATTAAAAGTGTATTGCTCTACCAACTGAGCTACGGAATCATTCCCGTTTTTTGATTTCGGGAGTGCAAAGATAGGAATTAATCTTTTTCTTCCAAATATTCTTCAAATTAAATTCAAACCAACCTGGTATACAGCGGTCTCCGCAAACCGGGTGGCCACTACGATCTCTGTCCCGTCCGCATGTTCATTGAATAAAGCCTGCACCAGGTCAGGGGAGTTGTTCTCCTGCGAAAGATGCGATAACAGCAAGTGGCTCATGAAGGCCGGCCGGTACGCCTTGAACAATTCCAGCGCCTGCCGGTTGGATAAATGCCCCTGTCCGCCGCGGATACGGTTCTTTAAAAAATACGGATACCGTCCCTGCTCCAGCATTTGCTCATCATAGTTTGATTCCAGGAAAGCTGCATGGCATTGCTGAAAATGGCGGATCACATGCTCGCAGGGTGCGCCAATGTCAGTGAATACCCCAATGTTAATGTCGCCGCAGTTCACAATAAAGCTATGCGGTTCAGAGGCGTCATGGAATTTGGGAAAGGCGGTTACCGTAAGAGAGCCTACCTGTACCGGCGTATAAGCGCTGAAGGAAATAACCTGCTGTGCATTAAGCTGCAGCCCGCCACTGAGCAGGGTAGCAGCAGTAATATATACCGGCAGGCGATATTTGCGGGCAATTACGGGTATCCCGCGTATATGGTCTGTATGTTCATGGGAAACAAAAATGGCCCTTACCTGGTGCATGGATAGTCCCAGGCGTTTCATCCGCTTCTCCGTTTCGCGGCAGGAGATCCCCGCATCTACCAGCACGGCGTCCCAGTCATTACCTATGTAATAACAGTTTCCGTTGCTGCCTGAGTTCAATGATGTAATAAATAACGACATGACTTTACAAAGAAACCGATTTTTTATTTTTTACGAACACGTTGCACCTGCTCACGTAATGTTTCCTGTAATATTTCTGTGAGCCGTTCCACCGCCGGTGAGGGGTGCTGCTTTTGCTGCTGTAAGAACAGGTGCATGACCGGTAATGCGGGCAGCCCGGCAGACGCTGGCAGCAGCTTACATCCCGGTGGTACGCCTATGGCTGTGCGGATGGTCACCCCTAATCCTGCCTGCGCAGCCGCCCACAGCCCGGCTAAGCTGGGACTGGTCAGTACTATCCGCCAGCTGCGCTGAGCGGCTTCCAGCGCCTCTAAACCCGCCTGGCGTACAATGCAGGGCGATTCAAATAACAATAACGGTAATGGTTGATCCGGGACCAGCCGTGTGTCGGGGCCGCCGATCCAGCGCAAAGGCAGCTGCCCGATGGGAATAGCGTCTGCCGGCGTATGAAAGTGCATATTCACAATTACATCCAGCTGGCCGGACTGCAGCTGTTTCATGAGCACTGCCTGCCGGTCTATCACAATGGTGATCTGCACCTGCGGGTATACTGCTGCAAAACGGGCCAGTACCAGGGGCAGCTCGCTCTCCGCAAAATCTGCAGATATACCTAACCGTACCTGTCCTTCCAGCTGGGTATCACTCAGGGCACGTACTGCGCGGTCATTAATGTCCAGCAGCTGTTTGGCGTAGCCCAGCAGCATTTCGCCGGCAGCAGTCAGGTGCCAGCCACGCCCTTGTTTAATGAACAGCGGTTGCCCGGTCATTTCTTCCAGGCGTTGCATTTGCAGGCTCACGGCCGACTGGGAACGGGCTACCCGGTCCGCAGCTTTGGCAAAGCTGTCAAGATCTACTGCCAGCACAAAGGTGCGAAGCAGGTCCAGGTCCATAAGGTCGCTGGTCATAGTTTAATAAAATTGAAGTATTGTATCAGATATTTCAATATTACAAAAGTATGGAATTGCCCTAATTTTGAGGTGCAAAAATTTACAGCAATGAAAACAGTTTGCTTCTTGATAGGATTGCTGGCAGTGGGAGGGAGCGCATTTGCACAATCCACACCTGCCGGCATCAGCCGCAAAATATTATTAGAGCAGGCATTGGCGCCTGCTACGGTAGAGGATATACGTATAGATGAAATTACCTGTGCGCCTGGCCAGGGCGCCCCGGCGCATTACCATCCCTGTGAGGTATACGGGTATGTGGTATCCGGCCAGATCGAATACCAGGTATCCGGCCAGTCGCCTGTTATATTGAAGGCGGGCGATAGCTTCCATGAAGCTGCCAATCAGCCCATACAAACCTTTAAGAATGCGCTTGCAGACCAGCCCTGCAAATTTGTAGCTATTTACCTGGCTAAAAAAGGGCAGCCCGTTATCATACTTTCTCCTGGTACAAAAAACTAATCATATGCCTTTTGTAAAGATCAATCTTGCACAAAACTTAACGGAAAAAATAAAAAATGATATTTCCCTTTCTGTGCACGAAAGCCTGATGGCGCATTTTAATGTGCCGGCTGATGATTATTTCCATGTAATACATGAAGTGCGCCTTACCGACCTGGTATACAGGTCCGGTTACCTGAACGTGCCGCACAGCAATAACCTGGTGTTTATTGAGATCACTGCCCGCCATGGCCGCACCGTAGAAATGAAAAAAGCGTTATACCATTCCATTGCAGAAAAAATAGCTGCACGCACACCGGTTACAATGGATGATGTGTTCATTGTGCTTACAGAAGTAACGGCCGAAAACTGGTCGTTCGGACAAGGCCTTGCACAAATGGTTTTATAATCGGCCGCCATTTCTCCTGATCATATAAACCTGCCTGCCGGTAATTACCGGCAGGTTTTTTGCGTAAACCCGCAGATCCCTTATACGCTTATCTGCAGGGGATATTAATTTTTTCTGCACTCCCTATATAAAGTTGATTAATCTAAAATATTTAAGTACATTCAATTAGCCCTATGTAGCAGCCAGAGTCATGCACACATAAATAGTAGCAATCTGTTTTTAATTTCCAAAATCCGTTTCGTTATTCATTTAAATTTTATTCGCTATGAAAAGAAATCAACTTATGCGTTTGGTCTTACCCCTTATGATGCTCATTGTTATCGCCTCATGTAAAAAAGACCTTAACATCATTAATGGGTCACTGAACAAATCCAAAAAACAACAGGACCGGGGTTTCATTGTAATTGCGCAGGAAGGCGCAAAGCTTGAAACCATCTCAGAAGGTTTAACCGCCTTAGGCGTTAAGAAATTTAAGCTCAAAGAAGCTATCAAGGAATTAGGTTTAATCCACGTACAAACCCCTGATCCCAGCTTTCCTGAAAAAGCAAGAAAGATCCCCGGGGTGCAATCTGTAGCGGTAGACATTGTAATGAACTGGCGCCTGCCCACAAAAGTTTATCGCTCTTCTGTATCTTACAAACCCGGTGCGCATGCCGCAGCCGCAGGGCCTATGGCCAAATCCAATGCATTAGCCAACAACCCCTACAGCTTTTTGCAATGGGATCTGCAATCCATTAAAGCACCGCAAGCCTGGCAAAAAGGCTACAAAGGCCGTGGCGCCAAAGTAGCTGTACTGGATGGCGGTTTCCTGCTGAACGATGCAGAAATTAAACCCAACATTATTTTAACGCACAGCTTTATTGAAGGTGAAGAAGTACAGTATCATGGCGCAGAAGGTTTCAGCCATGGCACCCACGTTGCCGGCACTATTGCCGCGCTGGACGATGCTTACGGCGTAGTAGGCGTGGCCCCGGAAGCAAAGCTGATGCTGGTAAAAGTACTGGATGATAATGGCTCCGGCCCCTGGAGCGGCATTATTGACGGTATCTTCTATGCCGTAAATCATGGCGCCAATGTGATTAACATGAGCCTGGGTGGCGAGCTGCCCCGCAGAACTTTTGTAGATGATAACGGCACGCCCGATGATCCCAGCGATGATTACACCGTGGTATATGACCGTGATGTAAGAGACCTGGTAATTGCTATGAACCGTGCTACCATCTATGCAAATTTACTGGGCACTACCGTAGTAGCTGCTGCCGGTAATGATGCATATAACTATGACGTGGAAAAGAACTTTATCACATATCCTGCCGCCTGTTTGGGCGTACTGTCCATTTCCTCCAACGGCCCGCTGGGCTGGGGTATTAACCAGGATACTACCTTGTACCGTCCTTCTATTTTCACCAACTCCGGTAAGAACTTTATTTCTTACGGTGCGCCGGGCGGTAACTACAGCATTCCTATTAATACTACTATCGTAAATGTAGGCGGTGTTGTTAACCCGGAATATGTGTTTGACTTTGTGTTTAACATTGGCGCCTGGGATGAAGCTACAGATACGTATTACTATACCTGGTCTGCCGGTACCAGCATGGCTGCCCCGCACGTTTCAGCCGCTGCAGCGCTGATCTATGGCAAATACGGCCGGTTGGCTAATCCCTTACTGGTAGATCTGCTGTTCCGCAAAAGCGCTACTGATTATGGTACGCCTGGTAAAGACCGTTTCTTCGGGAATGGCCAGGTTAATGCCGGTAAAGCAGTGAGCTACTAATAAGTTTGTCCTTCATGTATATAGGAAAGAGGTCCGCCTGTAAAAGGGGACCTCTTTTCATTTAAACGCCTGGTATTTTTACTATCTTGCCGGCATGAAACGCATTTTAATTTTATTTAATTTGATTGCGGCGCTGGCTGGCCATTCCGTAGCGCAGGAAACTACCCTGGAAGGCGTAAAGGCTTCTGAAGATACGCTGGCCGCTTACCCGGGTGGTGAGCAGGCTTTTGACCAGTATATACTCACCGGCCTGCGTACCACCAAGGCGGCGCTGGCGGCTAATATCAGCGGTAATGTGGTTACCAAGTTTGTGATTGATGAAAACGGACGGGTAGCAGACATCCTCGTCACCAAAAAGCTGGGTTATGGTTGTGATGAGCAGGCCATTGCCCTGTTACGCCACATGCCCTTATGGCAACCGGGTGTGATCAATGGAAAACGGGTTAAGACCAGGCTGGAAAAAGTCTTTCATTTTTATACAGATAATATGCAGGCTGCTGATAACACAGCAGAATTTTCACGTGATAAGCTGCCTGCAGGGCCATCCCGGTTTGGTACACAGGCGCAGGACCTTGAAAAATACCTGCAGGCTAACTTTGTATACCCGGCTGGTGTAAAAGAGAATGTGGAGGATGCGCTGGTGATCCGGTTCAGGATCACGCCCAATGGCATTACAGATAACATACAGCTGGTAACAGGTCTGGGGGATGCTTTTGACCAGGAAGCCATCCGCGTAATAAAAAATATGCCGGCCTGGGAGCCTAAACAGGCCGACTTTAAACCGGTAGAAGATTACCGCCAGCTGGTGATAGGCTTTAAGGATAAAAAACCGGTAATACGCTGAATGCTAAACGCTAAACGCCAAACGCTAAAAGCTAAATGCTGCCTACAATTTTTCCAGCACCATCATGTCGGTATTGATCATTACCACCCGGTATTGCCGCTGTAGCTTTTTCTGCTTATTGTAAAGCTGCAGCAGTTTAGCAGGTTTGTTAAACTCGTAACGATACCCATCTTCCCATGTTGATTCATTCTGGTAATTGCCGGAGTAAAAAAGGCGGTTATGGCCATTCTTTTCTACAGGTTGCCTGTGTAATACCAGCCTGGCACTTACAAAAAAGGAATCTGCCATAAAGATCACCTGCCTGTAAACAGAATCCCCCGTTTCATAATCCGGTGCATCCGGCTCTTTAGGTATGTACACTTCATAGGCGCCGGCAGAATCCCGGCGCGTCCAGGTTTTGAGCGTTTCATTCCTGTAGCTGGGAACATAGCTCTCATTCTTTTTATCTTTTATAAAATAAGCGGCGGCATCACTTTCATAATAGTGTCCCTTGCCGGCCAGCACTGCGTTCAGCTCTGCGGCTAAAGTAATATTGTCCCGCTCTTTGTAACTGGATTTTTTTGCAAAAATGGCCGGGTGATGCGCTTCCCCCGCAACGCCGTAAATACCCATATTCCCTTCAATAGCCTCTTCCATTAATGCCATAGCGCTGATCTTACGGTTAATGTACAGCACATTTTGCAGCTGATGCCGGCTATCCATTAGCTGCAGGTAGCCGAACAGCTGTTTCATTTTATCGCTGCGCTGCCGTTGTATAATACATTTCAGGAACACCACATTTTTGCCTTTGTATAAAGTCTGCAGTTTTTCCAGGTTGTATAAGCCAAGGGTGGCGTTTTCCTTTCGAAAGAAATGGTTGTACATGGATATTACCACTACTTTGCCGCGATAACTTTTCAGCACGGCCTGCCAATCTGCTTCGTTATTAACTTCGCGGATGCGCGTACTGTCCAGCTTTACCGCCAGGCCGGCGCTGGCAGTTTTAATGGCTTCTTGCCGGTTAAGGCTGTCTACCAGCCACCAGGGCATATTGTCTGCTGCTGCTGCATCCTTAAAGATATTCAGCCGGTAGGTTGAGGGGATGCGCAGATCATCGTCAGAATAGCTGCTGTGCAGCAGCTGGTATAGGTTAGCGGCAAAAAGTGCTGCCGGGTCTTTAAGGATAGTGGCATTCCGGGCATAAGCCACAGAATCGCGCTGTTCTTTAAGAAACTCATCCTGTATTTTCCGGGTCAGGTAGCGGAAAGCAATGGCCGCATCTTTGTCGCCATTGAAATAGGTTTTAATAATTTCTTCATCCTTCATATTGCGCAGCCGGGCGGTATCTTTTTTCATAGCTTTGAAAGGCTGCATAAACTCCGGTGAAAGAAGGCGGCTGTAATCGTTATTAATGCGCTGATCCATCCTATCGATAGAAAAAGAGTAGCGCATACCATTACTGCGGCTGCCTTCACGCAGCCGGTCTGCATAATAACCGGCCAGCTGGTAAAAGTTGTCGTGCAGTACGGCGTATGGCGATACGGGTACCAGGTAGCGCTGGTACAGCTGCTGTGCTATGGCGCTATCTGCATTACGTGTATCAGACAAGCGTTTGTAGGCATAATCGTACAACACTTCCTCCTTTATATAATCAATAACAACCTGCGGCGCCCTGGCAGGTGAGTATACCTGCGATAACGCGGTTATGTTCTGTGTATAAGCCGTATCATTTAAACCGCTGCGGTAGGTTAAAAAATGCTGGTACTGATTATTGAGATCTGCATCATCGCCCATAACAGCTACGCGTTGCGCTATCAGGTCATAGTCCGGGTTGGGGCTGCTTACTTTAATGTCCGGATTCACGGCCAGCAGCAGGCTGCTGCCTGGTTGCGCCAGGAAGGTGGCTATTTTATCCTGGTTATAGATCAGCGTACATTTTTGCAGCTTATACAGCGGGAAGGTAATGGTAAAGCAGCCTGTTTTATCCAGGTCGGCCGGAAAGTACTCCGGCTCGCCGGTCAGCACATTTTCATAGCTTATCAATACATAGTTGTATTGCAGCTTGTTCCTGGGGGCAGTGGCCGGCAGCTGCAGGTAACCTTTTACAGTAGCGGTTCCTACCCGGAACAGCGGTTGTTTTAAAGGCTGTTGTACGGGTTGGTATGCGTAATTATAAGTACGTGTATGCTTTAACGTTCGTGGCTGCCCGTTCTCCGTAAGTATAAGGGTATGGGCATCCTGCAGGGAAAGGCTCAGCCGTTTGCCGGCTAAGGTTATTTGCCAGTGGTTATTACTGCCGCTAAAGGCTGTAATAGAGGAGACATTGTTCTGGTAACAGGCAACCCCGTTATACAGTCCTATTACAAACTGGTTGCTGCCATCTGTTTTAAGCCAGTTGCCGCTTAGCGCTGCCGGTACCGTTGTTTGCTGTGCAAGTGCCATAGCGGCATTCAGGCATAACAGCAGGGCAGCGGCGCCCCTCCGTATTATAATATGCATGGGGTTAATTACTGGTTAGCTGTATACCGGGAATAAAGATTTTCCCGCTTTTCATGTCCATATACCCTTTTTTTCCATTGGGCATTTCCACCAGCCAGGCGCGCAGGTAAGGATCGCTGGCATATATGTTCTGCAGCACCGGCGGGGTTATCTCGCTCAGGTCCCTGCCCAGGATCCCTATCTTGTTATTGCGGATGGTTTTGTAATAGTTGCCGGTGTAAATAATATCATCGTACTGGAAAGGCGCCAATACATTTCCTGCCGGGTTAATAATGCCTGTTTTCCCATCCTTTACAGCTTTCAGCGTTACGGAAGGTATATCGCGGCTGTAAGGATCATAGCTCAGCTTTTGCAGGTTCGTATAGCCGTTCAGGTCAAAGGTATTTAAGATCTCGGTCTCTCCGGAGGTATACAGGGGGCGGTTTTCAAGGGTCAGCTTCCACTTGTTGTTACCCTGGTTATAAATGTAAATGTCCTTTTTCATTTCAGGGCCGTCAACCGTAGCTTCTACCGGTGCTTCCATGACTGTTTCCTCCAGGGTTGCAACCATTTCCTCCTCCTTTTTTGCTTTGGTTTTGGCGGGTTTTTCCTTTTTAGGCTGAGGAACTACAACGCCCTGCTCATCAAACCAGGTATTGAGCTTACCGGTGGTGGCCACCAGTATTTTGTTACCGTTCTGCCATGCTGTTTCCAGCTTATCGTATTTAACAGGCAGCACAATGGCGCCGGTACGCAGGTCTATGAGGCCGTATTTATTACCGGTTTTTATTGTACCGCGGTTATTATAGCTCCGCAGGAATGAAGCATCGTCATAACCTTTGGGGTTTAACGGCTGCCCGGTAAAGATGTTTAAAAAATACTTTTTACCGGCCTGGGTAACCAGCAGTATAATAGCATCGTTGTAGCTGTAATCATTCAGCTTGTCAAACACAAAAGCGGAGATGGGTTTGCCGGTAGTAAAATTCAGCAGCTGGTATTTACCCTGTAATTGCGCAGTACCTGCATTCATCCCAAAATAGCTGAGGGCTTCATAATCACAGGGAAGGATCATATTTCCATCCGGGCTTATAAGGCCGTAATGCTGTTGTTTTTTTACGATCGCAAATTTGTTGTCTACAAAGCGGAAGCTGGTATCAAACTGCGGGGTTACCAATACGGCCAGGTTTTCATCGGTAAGCCCCCATTTGGCGCCCTCTGCGTAAGGGTAGTAGCGGTTTTGCGCGATGGCAGGTAACGCCAGGCAGCATAAGAGCAGGTAAAAAATATGTTTCATCTGTTATATTTATCTATTTCGTAGTTCTTTGTTTTTTTAATGGCCTCAATGAACCTCCTTCGCTGGTTTCGTAGTTCTTTGTTTTTTTAGTTGTATTTGTGAACCTCCTTCGCCGGTTCGATTTTTTACGGGTCAGATGACATCGAAGATGCATCGGGACAAAAGAAACTTTAATAATTCGCGGGATAAACCTCGCATTACCTGCCCCTTCCGCTGTAGCAGAACAGGTTGTGTAAGAAAATGTCTCATGCCCGGTTTCAAAAGCTGACAGGATCAGGTATAAAGATGAGTTCGTAAAGATAATAATATTAAAAATATTTTAAATGTAATAATCATAAAATAACATAGCCGGCCGGCCGGCTCTTTTGCGCCTCATTTACAAGGGGTTTAAGAATGTAATTAATTTGAATACATTTGCGCATAATTACCGATCATTGTTACGCTGATTATGAAGGATTATAAAAAGCATTTTATAGTACCGGCGCCTCCGGAAGATGTATACCGGGCACTCACCAACCCCGCCACCATACAGCTTTGGAGCGGGGAGCCGGCAGAAATGAGCACAGAGCCGGGCTCAGAATTTTCCCTGTGGGAGGGGAGCATTGCCGGCCGCAACCTGGAGTTTGTGGAAGATAAAAAGATCGTGCAGCAATGGTATTTCGGCGACCAGGAGGAAGATTCTATTGTAACCATTATCCTGCATCCTGATAAGAAAGGCACTTCGGCAGAATTGAAACATACCAATATTCCGGACGACGCCTATGCCGATATTGTGGAAGGATGGCAGGATGCCTATTTTGGTGCGCTCATAGATTTTTATCTCTGATAGTGTAACATATTTTTATTATTGGTATATTTATATTAAAATTACACCCCGTAAGTAAGAACATAGCAAAACCCGTAAGCTGTAAATGCGTGTTGGAAAAATTCAACTTCTGAGAAGGAGCTGGCAAATTTCATGGGAGAATACGAGTTTTAAAAAGAAAATGATCGCCGGCAGCATTACACTGGTGCTCATTTTTTTAACCTTTCCATCCTTTTTCCGGTATATCGAAAAACGGGATGGTACGGTACTGAACGACTGGATCCTGGCCAGCATACCTGCAATTGACGTTTCAATCCCTATAATGATCCTTATATGGGGAATGATGGTATTGTTTGTGGTGAGAGCCACAGCACGGCCCAAGCTGTTCCTGACCGCTATTACAGCATATATATTGCTTTGCGTATCCCGCTGCCTTACCATTTTCCTGGTGCCCCTGGCACCGCCCGTGAATATGATCGCCTTAACCGACCCGCTGACCGGTGTATTTTATGGTGGGCAGTCTATTAGTAAGGATCTGTTCTATTCCGGCCATACTTCTTTGCTTTTCCTCATTTTCCTTTGCTGCGAAAAAAAGCAGGACCGCTACCTGGCAGGTATCAGCACATTCCTGGTGGCAGTGCTGCTGCTGGTACAGCATGTACATTATACTACGGATGTAGTGTTTGCACCGCTGTTTTCTGCTATGGCATATGCGCTGGCTATTAAGTGGGTGGATCTGTAGAGCTGTTAGCTTTTGGCTCTTAGCTTTTAGCTCTTAGTCCTTCGCGCTTAATACCTGACCGTTAACCGCTAATCACTAACCGCTAATCACTATGGCTAACAGCTACGGCTATCCGCTACCACTGTCCGCTACCACTGTCCGCTACCACTATCCGCTACCACTATCCGCTACCACTATCCGCTACCCGCTATCCGCTACTCGCTATCCGCTACTCGCTATCCGCTAC
>NZ_FOBB01000002.1:285662-366074 GCF_900109685.1 Chitinophaga rupis
CGCTATCCGCTACTCGCTATCCGCTACTCGCTATCCGCTACCGCTATCCGCTACCGCTACCGCTACCGCTATCCGTTAATCGCTATCCGTTAATCGCTATCCGCTAATCGCTATCCGCTACTCGCTATCCGCTAATCGCTATCCGCTAATCGCTATCCGCTAATCGCTATCCGCTAATCGCTATCCGCTAATCGCTATCCGCTAATCGCTATCCGCTATCCGCTAATCGCTATCCGCTATCCGTTAATCGCTATCCGCTATCCGTTAATCGCTATCCGCTACCGCTATCCGCTACCGCTATCCGCTACCGCTATCCGCTACCGCTATCCGCTACCGCTATCCGCTATCCACTACCTGCTAATCACTAACTGCTAAAGGCTAAAGGCTAACCGCTAATCACTAACCGCTAACTGCTAACCGCTAAAGGCTAAAAGCTAATTACTAGCCTTTCTTGCCCTATTAATCTTAATTATTAATCAATAATGAATTTTCAGAAAATTTTGAAAATTCGGAAAGGCGGAATACCTTTGTCAGGAACTTTCGCACTTATGAACACACTTGCCTATATCATTTACCTGCTCATAACTTACCTGGTAACGGTGCGCGTAGGATTCATCTTTTACCGCAATGGGCGCCTGTTCATCCTAAACCTGTTACGGCAGGATGCTGCGCTTACAGACTTTATAAACAAGATCCTACTGGTGGGCTATTACTTGCTGAACCTGGCTACGCCGCGCTGATGCTCACTACCTGGGATACTATTCACACCTGGACGGAGCTGCTGAGCAGCATTACCGCCATGACCGGCAAAATACTGCTTACACTGGCGCTCATCCATTTTTGCAACATGGCCAGCATTTACTTTATCAGCAAACGGGATCAATTCATTACTCATTCTAAAATATAGTTGTATGCAAACCTCTTACAATTTCGTGGCCTATTTAATTTACCTGCCTGTGGTGATCTTATTAACCTGGTATGTAGCGCATACCCTGTTTAAAAACAGCAAAGTGTTCATGCTGGACATTTTTGGCGGCAAGGCGGAAATTGCCGGCGCCACCAACAAGCTGTTTGAAACCGGCTTTTACCTGCTGAATCTGGGTTTTGCTTTTGCGGCAATGACCATCGCGGTTGACATTGCCAGCAACCGCCGCCTGCTGGAAATACTGAGCACCAAAATAGGCGGATTTTGCATCTACCTGGGGATCATGCTGTTCTTTAACCTGCACCTGTTTTTCCGGGGCAGAAGGATCTCTAAGGAAAAAGCCCGGCTGGCCACTGTTCCCGTACCACCGCCTGCCATCAGCTGATCTTTCATCCCCATACCATACATCCACAGCACATGCCATTAAGGTATGTGCTGCTTTGGCTTATAGATTTTTTTTATTATGTTGTGTAATATTTACCAATGCCAACACTACAACCTGTGCCATGAATTCATTGTCGTATCCATTGCCGCCGGCCCATGTTTATCCGGAAAAGTTAACGCCATCACCCGGATTCAGAAAACAAGCCGTTAAAGTTATTATCGCTATCCTGCTTTTTTTAATCACCTATGTGCTGTTATTGGCTGTGGCCGTGGGTTTGGCCATTGCCTGCTGTTATGCCGGTATCTGGATAGTAGTACATTTACCTAAGTTGATCACTATCATTTTAGGTGGAGGGCTGATATGTGTAGGTATTTCCGTGCTGTACTTCCTGGTGAAGTTTATGTTTGCGGTTTCGAAGGATGAAAATGCCGCGCGCATTCCGGTTACAGAAGAAGAGCAGCCGCAGCTCTTTGCCTTCATACGCCGGCTTACCACCGATACCAATACCCGTTTCCCGAAAAAAATATTCCTGTCGCCGGATGTAAATGCCTGTGTATTTTATCATTCCAGCTTCTGGAGCATGTTCCTGCCCGTACGTAAGAACCTGGAAATAGGTCTGGGGCTGGTGAACAGCATTAATATCAGTGAGTTTAAAGCGGTAATGGCACATGAGTTTGGGCACTTTAGCCAGCGCAGTATGAAGCTGGGCAGCTTTACGTATAATACTAACCGTATTATTTATAACATGCTGTATGATAACAATGGTTATACGGCTTTCCTGCAGGCCTGGGGTAACCTGCACAGCTACCTGGCCCTTTTTGCCAACATTACCATCAAGATAGCGCAGGGCATCCAATGGATCCTGCGCGGCATGTATAAGCTGATCAACAAAAGCTATCTGGCCCTGAGCCGGGAAATGGAATTTCATGCAGATACCATTGCGGCCAGTGTAGCAGGCGGTAATAACCTGGTTACGGCACTGAGCAGGGTAGAGGTGGCCGGCGGCTGCTACACCTCTGCCATTAATGCGGCCAATGAATGGCTGCGCGAGAAAAAGGTGGCCCGTAATATTTTCCGTAACCAGCTTACCGTGTTCCGTTCTATGGCCAGCCAGCACCAGCTGCCGCTGAAACAGGGCCTGCCGGACATTAGCTACCTGTTCATCCGCTCTTTTTCCAAATCCAGGATCAATTATAAAAATCAATGGGCCAGCCACCCTACGCTGGAAGAACGTAAGGTGCACCTGGAGCAGGTGGCCATGGATGTCCCGGCCGATGATACCAGCGCCTGGGTGCTGTTCCGCGATGCAGAGGCCCTGCAGGAAAAGCTCACAGCTAACCTGTACCACGCAGTACCTATGGAAGGTGAAATAAAGCACTACGATGACCGGGAGTTTGATAGCTGGCATGCAGAACAGCAGGAAACTTACCGCCTGCCGGCTGCCTACAAGGGCTTTTATGACAGCCGTTATATTAACGTAACGGAATGGGATCTTAACGCTAACGAATATACGCCAAAGCAAGGCGGCTTTGAAACGCTGTTCAGCGAAGAGAACGGGCAGATCCAGGCTTCCATTACCAGCAATGAGAACGACCTGGCCATTTTAAGAGCGATTAAGGAAAAACGGCTGGATGTTACCAGCTTTGACTTTGATGGCGCCAAGTATACCCACCACGATTGTGACAGCATCATAGCCCGGCTGGAAAAAGAGATCGAACAATTAAAAGCGCAGCAGGCGCAGCTGGATAAAGAGGCCTTCAGCTTTTTTTATACCAATGCCAATGGCCAGAAGGAGCATGTGCTGGCGCAGTACCGGCAGTTCCAGGCATTTGGCAAACGCAATGATGCCTACCTGGAAATTGTGCATAAGATCAACACTACACTACAGCCCTTTTATGACGGCAACCTTACCCTGGGGCAGGTGAATGCAGCCGTAGAACAGCTGCGCAATAATTATGAATGGGAATTTAAAAGAGCCTTGCAGGCGCTTATTAATGAACAGGTGATCACCCCGGAAACACCCGGTGACCTATACAATAAGATATCAGCGTTTATAGATACCCGTTATACCTATTTCAAGGACAATACTTTCCAGAATGATGAGCTGAACGGGCTGTATGACCTGGCCGTGAAAGTGGCCGGGGAGCTGAGTGACATCCGTTTCCGGTATTATAAAAAGATGCTGGAAACACAGCTGGAATCCTACACACATCAATAAGGATCACAGTCCCCATTGCTCCATAATAGTATTGGTAAATACCTTTTTTGCATCTGGCTTTAACAACTGGTTCCTGGCGTTTACCCAGGCATCCAGCCGCTCACCGTACATTTTTTTCATACGCTTAGGCGTAAGCTCATTCACCTTGCCCCAGTGAAAGGTGAAAGGTATATGCTGCTTTTCCAGCTCTTTCCATACTGCTTTGTAAAAAGAGTAGGTGGTTTTGGAAAAGGCTGCATCCAGCTCCACTACACAGGTGTAAGGAAATCGCGTAAAAGCCAGCAAAGCGCCGGACTGCTTTATGAACCGGAAAGCAAAAAGTCCTGCAAAGGGGCCCTTGGAATTATTGAGGGCCAGTAACAGGTCTATAACCGTATTCACATGCTCAAGCGGTATACCAACGGCAGCGCTCAGCAATTTGCCATGCAGGTCGGTATTGGAGAATATTTCCCCTAAACAGCCCAGCTGGTTTTTGTAGGGTGTTAGTGCGCCAGCCAGTAAATTATTTACCAGCAGAGGCACGGTGCTGGGTATGGCATTTGTAAGCTTGCCTATAAAACAGGGTGCATCATCGCCCGGGCCAATGCCCTGTGTATTGCTTACCGGTGGGGTATAACCAGTGCGGTAGGGCCTTTTATACATGCTGGTAACATAAGCGCCTTTTTGTAAGTTATATGGGTTAATGATCACCTGGAAATGGTAAGGGCGTTCATTCCCGCCCGGCAGCGTAGCTTTGGAAAAATCCAGTGTTTGCATCCAGCTGCGTAAAGCGGCATCAAAAGGCCTGCATTCAAGATGGGCTTCCAGCAGGAAGAGCGGTTCTGTTTCTATCATTACCCCGTGAATAATGCCAAAGCTGCCAAAGCTCACCAGCGCAGCATTAAACAGCTCATCATCCCGTACCAGCTCGGCATCCAGTAAAGCAATAAAGCTATCTGATACCACGGGATTGGTGCTGCGCTCCAGCCATATGTGCCGGTCCGGCGCCAGTATGAGGTGCATGCCCGTTACTACATCCTGCACTGCGCCTACATCAAAGGCCGATCCATGTGCGCCCGTGGATATAGCGCCTACAATGGTTTGCCCGTTGCTGGCGCCGGATGTTTTCAGGGAAAGCCCACGCTCTTTCAGATACGCAGACAGCTCCCATATGGCGGTGCCGCACTGCGCCAGGAAAAGCTTTGACGGATCGCCTTTATACGCCGCCGTAACACTGGCCGGTGAAATTTCAAACACCGTGTTCAGCGCCTTTGTATCCAGTATAATACCATTGGTAGCGGCAATGGGAGTAAATGACCAGCCTGCGCCTAAGCCGCGTAAAGCGCTGCCATTGTTAATGGCTTCCTGTATCAGCTGCTGAAAGCCTTTGGTGGCCGCATTATACGTATCCAGCGCTGTGCCGCTGCCATTGCCCAGTTCATACAGGTTCTGGATGGTATAGGCAAAGGTTTCATGCCGGTTCTCCCACTGGGTATTGTTGGTTTTAAAAATTTTCATGCTCATAACCGGCCGTTTTTAGGACAAGGTTTACCACAGCGGTATTCCATTTTTACCGGGCAATAAATGCCCAGGGAAACTACCGTAACAAGCGCATAACCCAGGTTGGTCTTAACCCGCACCTCCGACATGCCATAGATATTCAGGCTATCACAATTAGGGGTGCTAAGCTGTTTGGGCTTTTGTACCAGGCCCCAGAACCAGCTATGCGCGGTTAGCCTGGTGATCTCCGAACCTTCCTGGTTTTTGGTAGCAATACGGTAGGAATAACAGCTGCTGAACGACATGACAGAAATGGCCAGTAACAGGGTTAGTAGCAAATTTTTCATTAGGGAATTTTTGGGGTCAAATAATATACGTGGCAAGTTAGAGCATATTGCTGTGCCGGCCAGCCACCATTGCGTAATTGGCTGCTGCTGATTAACAAGTGGTGGAAAGCAACCGTTAAATGGAACAGGGGACCGTGATATTTATCAATGCTTTTTTTTATCCTGGATCAATGTTTTAAAGTGCTTACCCGTTGCAACTTTGCACTATAAAAATTAAAGCACAAAGTTATGTTCCAACAGATCTTTAGTACAGATAACAACTGGCCCGGCCTTATTTTACGCCTTACATTAGGACTGGTTATTTTTCCGCATGCTGCACAAAAATTATTCGGATGGTTTAATGGCCCGGGATTATCCGGCGAAATGCATTACCTCACGCAAACCACTGGCCTGTCAACCTTTACAGCTGTAATGGTAATACTGGTAGAATGCGGTGGCACACTACTGCTGCTAAGTGGTCTGGCCACCCGTGTTGCTGCCGTAGGCATCATGGGTTTATTCATTGGGATGATTGTAGTGGTGCATTATAAAAGCGGTTTTTTCATGAACTGGTTTGCACAGGCGCCGGCAGGGCAGGAGGGGTTTGAATATCACCTGCTGGTGATAGGGATGTGCGTGGCTTTGCTCCTTACCGGTGGCGGCCGGTTTTCTGTAGACAGGATATTTAGCCTTTAGCTTTTAGCGTTCTGCGTTTAGCATTCAGCGTTTGGCTTTAAAAGTCTTTTTTAAATTGAGTTCGTTATGATACAAAAAGACTTTGCTAACCGCGTAGTAAACATGCTGAAAGATGATGACCGCGTAATTGGCCTGGCAGCAGCCGGTTCCTGGATCACGAATGAAATAGATGCCTTCTCTGACCTGGACCTGGTGCTGGTTACCCGCGATGCTGTTGCCGGTAACAAAACACAAATGCTGGCCTATGCGCAGCAATTTGGCAAGCTGCTGAATGCCTTTACCGGCGAGCATGTGGGCGAGCCCCGTTTGCTCATTTGTTTGTACGATGATCCGCTGCTGCATGTGGATATTAAATTCCTGACCTTAGCGGAGTTCCATCATCGCGTGGAAAACCCCGTGGTGCTGCTGGAAAAGGATCAGCAGCTAACAAACATCATCAGCAATACCACGGCTGCCTGGCCTTACCCGGACTACCAGTGGCTGGAAGACCGCTTCTGGACCTGGGTACATTACGGAGCCACCAAATTGGGGCGGGGAGAGTATTTTGAAGCCATGGATATGCTGTCCTTTTTACGGGCGCGGGTACTGGCACCGCTGTTACAGGTCCGGAACGGGTTGCAGCCACGGGGTATGCGGCGGCTGGAAACCAATTTACCGCCCGCAGACCTGGACAGATTAATGGCCACTGTACCACAATACAAACCTTTATCCTTACTGGATGCTTTGCGCCAGAGTATAGACC
The DNA here is from genome assembly GCF_900109685.1 of Chitinophaga rupis. Lineage (GTDB taxonomy): Bacteria > Bacteroidota > Bacteroidia > Chitinophagales > Chitinophagaceae > Chitinophaga > Chitinophaga rupis. The sequence goes on from NZ_FOBB01000002.1 coordinate 292,434, forward strand.
TGTACAGGGCTTTGCGGGAGGAGCTGTTTCCCGCCGGCATTATTTTACAAAGCGCGGCAGAAAAAAGAAGTATGGAATACCTGGAGGAGGTTGTCGCTCACTTATAATGAACCGGGGTATTTTTCTTTCATGGCATTGCTGGCCTGTGTAACCATTGTTTTCAGCACAGTGGTATCTACATCCTCCAGCTTTTTGATATACAGGCAGCCTTTGCCTGTTTTGTGTTTGCCCAGCTTTTCCAGCAGGGGAGAGTGATCAAAGCAGCCCAGCATCAGGTAAAAAGTAAAAGCCTCTTTACGGGGTGAGAAGCCGGTTAAAGGCGCATCGCCCTCATGCCCGCTGTCGTATTTGTAATGGTAGCTGCCAAAGCCCACAATGGCGGGGCCCCACATTTTGGGTGCATAGCCGGTGGCCTGCTGCATCAGCTCCAGGATGGCATAGCTGTCTGTACGTTTTTTTTCATCTGTTATCGTATCCAGGAAGGCAGTAACACTGCTATTGGTGGGCTGGGTTTTCTGTTTCGCCATATAAGGGGGGTATTTAGTTCAAATATAATAAGTTTTTATAAGGAGTATTTGCACTGATAAGGAAATGATTTTCAGGCTAAGATGCCCTATGGGCGGCCCCTGCCATATTCATGTGATTTGGTGATTTCAAAATATTTGGTATATTTAGTGAGATGCATAATGTTGTGGACTATGATCCTGTATTTGTAGACCAAAACCTACAGATTTTATCCAGAATCCCATACTAGATTGCAATGTAATTCGTTATCAGTACTCATAAAAAGTATTCCGTGGAAAGAATTGTACGTGTCCTACTGCTGTCGCTGCTAGTATTTGCCTACCGGCCTGAGGTGAAAGCGCAAGGCCTTGATTACAAGTTACTCAGAACTATTAATTACAACCGCGACGATGAATTTGACGGTTTTATGACGGGTGTCAGCAACAGCATGTACACCGTATCAGCCGCTTTACCCATCGGACAGCTGGTGGTAGGGTATGCCACCGGCAATAAAACCACCATTCAAAATGGCTGGACTACTGTAGGTGCGCTGGCAATAAGTTTTGGCGCCAGTACCGCTATGAAAAATGCATTCCGCCGTAACCGGCCTTTTATGAATCACCCTGAGCTGTTAACAGCCCAAACAGATAATAGTCCTTCTTTCCCCTCTGGTCATACATCTACTGCGTTTGCCTGTGCGGCGGCGCTTAGCCTTGAATATCCCAAATGGTATGTAATAGCACCTTCATTTGCCTGGGCAGGCGCTGTTGGGTATTCCCGCATGTACCTGGGCCGGCATTATCCCAGTGATGTGCTGGTAGGCGCGGTGATAGGCACCGGGTCTGCATACCTGAGCTATAAGCTGAATAAGTGGATAGACGGGAAACACAAGAGAACATCGTCGTCCCTGACGCCGGTACCGCTATTCTAGCAGTGTGCCATTCCCAATTTATTGCAACAATAATTTTCCCAGGTTAGCGGGGTAGCTTTCTGCTTCCGTACCACCGGAACCCTGTGTAATGCTATCTCCCAAACAAACCACCCGCTTTGCCGGCAGCTGTTTGTAGGTGATACAATCATACACGGCCAGCGCTATAAAGCGGTAACCATCTGCAGTAGGGTGCACCCCATCCTTACTACGGCTGTTGGCTTCATTCCGCAGCAGCGCTGCTTTATCGGTTCCCACTTGTCCAACCTTTTCAAACACTGCGCCCAGCTCCAGCAGGGTAGCCCCTTGTGCGGCCGCTACTTCCCGTATAGCATTGTTGATGGCCGTGCGCCGCTCTTCCGGCGTTTCATTGGCAAAAAAAGAAGCCGGGTGGCGGGTGAGCAGGTAAGGGGTGTAAAAAGGAAGGATGGTCATTAAAAGCACCTTGCTGCCGCTGTTACCAATGCGTTGTACCAGCTCTGTAAGGTTGGCTTTATATTGTTCTAAAGGAATGTATTTATCATGGTTCATACTGTCGTTCGTGCCTGCCATCAGAACCGTGAGCTCCGGCTGGTGGGAGAGGCAATCTTTTTCCAGGCGGTTCAGCAGATCCTGGGTATTGTTACCGCCAATACCGGCATTAATCACAAAAGTGTCATCCTGCTCCGGCGTATGTGGCCGGGCAGTCAAAGACAGTGGCAGGGCGGCGCTCAGCAGGGCGGTATTGGTCAGAAAAGTTCTCCGGTTCATGAAAGGAAGCTGTTTAGCAGCATTAAGATAAAGTAAAAGCCGGAAATGAGGAAAGTTTGGGGACAGGCAGGGCGGTGGGAACGGCTACGACTTTTTTTGCTTTTTAGCCGGTTCTTCATACGCCTGCTGCAGCTTTTTAGGCGCCCGTTCTTTCCAGGCAGCCAGGAAAAGGCCGGCCAGGTCTTTTTGATCCACTTTAGCCAGGTGAATGAGCATCATGGGATAGTTCTGGTAATGATCGGTAATGAAAAAGATATCGGGGGCGGCTTCCATCCACTTTTCCCGTTCCTGGGTGCGAATGGCCAGGGTTTCACCATCTTCCTTAATACGGCCCAGCAGCTTTTTATGCACCCAGAAGCCTGGCGTTCCATGGCAGGGAGCTTCTGTTACACCGGGTAGGGCCAGCGCAATGGCGCGCACCTGCTGCAGGTATGTGTATGCGTCCAGATTCATGCTTATTAAATATACGAAATAACCACACTACCACCAATGGCATAGTGGCTATAATCCGGGATGGCTGTGAAATGGCCATTTACCACGCCTGGAGAGAATAGGCGTTCACGATCGCCGCAGCTCCCGTACTTCTACTTCCGCGCCAAAATTAATACCGGGGTATGCTTTAGCCAGTGAGGTGGCTTCCTGGATGCTTTTTGCCAGCACGATCATGTAACCGCTTATCTGCATATTGCCCCTGATAGGATTAATGTTCCGCAACGGCCTGTTAGCCTCGCCGGTAACCGTATACCCATAGTCCCAGAAAGTGTGCGCAGTAACAAACAGCTGTTGCTGTGAAAGGTCCCGGATCCAGCGGGAAAGCTGCTTGCTGCGCGCCTGCTGTTGATCATCTGAAAGCAGGGTATCATCCTGCCAGATCAAAAGAATAAATTCCTGCATGGATAGTTGAAAAAGGTTTGGTTGACATTCACTGCTACAGAACCGGCATTGAATATAACAAAAATTAATTACAGTTGTTCAGCGTGGCACCTATTAAAAAATGCAGCCCAATCGTTACATTTGAATAACAAACCTTTTTATGCAGCTTCCTGAAGATATCTATCAGCGTATTGTTGCCGCCAAGCTGTTCATAGATGAGCATTACCATGAGGCCATTGACCTGGGGGAAATTTCAGGACAGGCGTTTTTGTCACGCTTTCATTTTCACCGTTTGTTCACCCGCATTTATCGCAGCACCCCACACCGCTACCTTACCCGGCGGCGTATGGATAAAGCCCGGGACCTGCTGGCACAACAGGGGCTAAGTGTAAGCGAAATATGCAACAGCGTTGGGTTTGAAAGCATAGGCTCATTCAGTACCCTGTTTAAAAAAGAAACCGGCATAGGCCCGCAGCACTACCGCAACATGCGTATTGTGCAGCAGCAACAGGCTAAAGCGCAACCCCGTACTTTTATTCCGCATTGTTTTATTGAAGGGTATAAGCTGAACCGGCAATAAAGCAAGATCCAAGAACTGTATTCCCCCGCTGCATTATAGTTTTGCCTGTATAAATACAACTGCTATGATCACAAAAATGTCGCACACCTCCCTGTTTGTGCTGGACCAGGACAAAGCCTATGATTTTTATGTGAATAAGCTGGGCTTTAAAGTAAATACCGATGTAGTAATGGGCGATGCCGCCTCTGAGGACGGTAGTGAGGAACAGCCGCCTGCCGGCGGTTTCCGCTGGTTAACCCTGAACACACCGGAACAGCCGGACCTGGAGATCATCCTGATGCCGGTAGTTGGTTTAGAGCCTGATGCGCAGGCTGCCATCCGTTTATTGCTGGAAAAAGGTTTAATGGGCGCCGGGGTATTTTATACGCCGGACTGTTATGCCACCTATGAGGAGCTGAAAGCAAAGGGTGTAGAGTTTAAGTCCGCTCCCAAAGAGCAGTTTTACGGTATAGAATGTATTATGTCCGATGGCTGTGGTAACTGGTTTAGCATGACGCAGCCGAAGGAGCATTAACCTATATTATTTTCTCTTTAATTCTAAAATGCCGGTACTGATTTATAATATGTTCTATACTTTTATAGCATAACAATCATGTACCGCTATGGATTCCAGAAGGGATTTTATTAAAAAGGCTGCGCTGCTTTCCGGTGCAGCCGGTTTTGCCACATTGCCCGCTTCAGTACAGAAAGCATTAGCCATTAACCCCGCGCCCGGCACTACTTTCCTGGATGCAGAACATATTGTATTCCTGATGCAGGAGAACCGCTCCTTTGATCACTGCTTTGGCAGCCTGCAGGGCGTACGTGGCTTTAATGATCCCCGTGCCATAAACCTGCCCGATAAAAAACCGGTATGGCTGCAAACCAATGCTGCCGGCGAAACGTATGCCCCTTTCCGTTTGGATATAAAAGATACAAAGGTTACCTGGATGGGCTCTTTGCCCCATGCATGGAGTAACCAGGTGGATGCACGCAATAATGGTAAATACGATAAATGGCTGGATGCAAAACAATCCGGGCACACTGAATATGCAAAGATGCCGCTAACCATGGGGTATTATACCCGGCAGGATATTCCATTTTATTACGCACTGGCAGATGCTTTTACCGTGTGCGACCAGCACTTCTGCTCTTCCCTTACCGGTACTACGCCTAACCGTTTATACTTCTGGACCGGCACCATCCGTGCAGAACAGAACAGCCAGTCCAATGCGCTGGTATGGAATGAGGAAGCAGATTATGACAGCATGGTGAATTATAAAACCTACCCGGAAAGGCTGGAAGAAAATGGTATTTCCTGGAAAATTTACCAGAACGATATTAGCGTAGACGGTGGCTTTACCGGCGAAAAAGACGCCTGGCTGGCTAACTTCACAGATAATCCTATTGAGTTCTTTACACAGTACAATGTAAAGCTCTCTGACCGCTACATTACTTACCTGGAAAAAAGCATTGCCACATTACCGGGTGAAATAACTGAGCTGGAAAAACAGCTGGCTGCATTACCGGCTGCAGATGCTAACCGCGCCGCGCTGGAAAAACAGCTGAAAGAAAAAAAGGCCAGGCTGCAAAGAGTGCAGGAAGATCAGAAGATATACACCCGCGAAAAATATGCGCAGCTTTCGCAGCACGATAAGAACCTGCATGAGAAAGCATTTTGCGCTAATCATAAAGATCCGCATTTTGGAGAGCTCACCACGCTTAGCTACCAGGATGGCGATACTGCCCGCGAAGTGACCGTGCCTAAAGGCGATGTGCTGTACCAGTTCCGGGAAGATGTGAAGAACGGTGTTTTACCTACCGTATCCTGGCTGGTAGCGCCGGAAAACTTTTCAGATCATCCCGGCGCTGCCTGGTATGGCGCCTGGTATGTATCTGAAGTAATGGACATTCTTACACAAAACCCGGAAGTATGGAAGAAAACCATTTTTGTGCTTACCTATGATGAGAACGACGGTTACTTTGATCATGTGCCGCCATTTGTAGCGCCCGACCCGCAGAACCCCGCCACCGGTAAGGTTTCTCAGGGTGTGGATGCAGGTGTGGAATTCGTAAGCATGGAACAGGAGCAGCGCAAAACCTATTTGCGGCAGGAGCATAAGCGTGAAAGCCCTATTGGACTGGGTTATCGTGTACCCATGGTAGTTGCTTCGCCCTGGAGCCGCGGTGGATGGGTAAATTCGCAGGTATTTGATCATACATCGTCTTTGCAATTCCTGGAAACATTCCTGCAGCACAAAACCGGCAAAGCGGTAACAGAATCAAATATCAGCAGCTGGCGGCGCACGGTGTGCGGAGACCTGTCATCGGTATTCCGCCCGTATAACGGCGAAAAAACAGCGCTGCCTGCTGTGGTAGAAAAAGATGCATTTATTGAAAGTGTACATAAGGCGCAGTTCAAAGGATTACCGCAGGGCTACCGGTCATTTACCGCCGCTGATATAGCGCAGGTGAAACGCAATCCTTTGCTGATAGACAGCATGCAGCAGGAAAAAGGCATTCGTCATGCCTGTGTATTGCCGTATGAGCTGTATGTGGAAGGGCAGCTAAGTGAAGATAAAAGATCATTCGGTATTCACTTTGCAGCCAAACAGGAAGTGTTTCGTAAAAAGGCTGCCGGCGCGCCTTTCCTGGTTTATGCACCGGGTAAATATAAAACAGAAGATATGCGGGTATGGTCTTACGGCGTGGCTGCCGGCGGGGAGCTGCAGGATACCTGGCCCCTGGAGGATTTTGATAACGGGCAGTATCACCTGCAGGTACATGGCCCCAATGGTTTTTTCCGGGAATTCACCGGTAACAGCCAGGACCCCTTATTACAGGTAAGCTGCCAGTACCAGGAGGCGCCAGGTAAAGCGTTTGAGCTTACAGGGAATATAACCCTGCACCTGCAAAACAGCAGTAAAGAAAAATATACCGTTAACGTAATTGATAATGCCTATAAAACCGGTACACGCAGCCTTGAACTGGCGCCAGGGCAAACGAAAAACATGCTGCTGATGCTTGGCAAAAGCCATGGCTGGTACGATTGCAGCGTGCAGATAAAAGGGCGTGCCGGTTTTGAGAAAAGATATGCCGGCCGTGTGGAAACCGGTAAGCCCAGCTTTACCGACCCGCTGATGGGAAGGGTGTAGTCTTTAAATACCGGACATTGCCTGTCCGGAAACGGACAGCTTCTATGTTCTCTGGCCTCTTAATGTATTGGTTTTCAGGCAGGGCACAGGCAGGCATTTACTTTGTGCAATCCGGGTTAAATGCCTTCTCATGCTGAAGAACTACTTTAAAATTGCCGTAAGACAATTATTGAAGCAAAAGATGTACACCGTCATCAAGATCGGCGGGTTTGCATTAAGCATTGCAGCCTGTTTGCTGATCACGTTATACATAAGGCATGAGCTAAGCTATGACCGTTCCTATCCTAATGCTGACCGCATTTACCGGGTAATAGGCGAATCCATTGACAATGGAGTAGATGAAAAAGGCGTATCCTTCCCGGCGCCGTTTGCCCGTTCTTTAAAAGATGATTTCCCTGAGGTTGAAGAAGCAGGGCGCTTAATGTCCAACCGCCTGTTCACCGGTGCAGGCAGCAACCAGCTGCGGCGGGCCGATAAAGTTGAAAATACATACGAAGAAGGGTTTACCTACATGGATCAGCAGCTGCTGAATATTTTTCAATGGCCAATGGTGGCCGGAGATGCTGCACACGCATTGGATGAGCCCAAGACCATGGTGATCTCTCAGCGGATGGCAGCAAAATATTTCCCGCATGAAGATCCCATTGGAAAGGTGATGCTGCTGAATGATAACACCGATTATGCTTATCGCATAACGGGCGTAATGAAAGATCTGCCGTCCACTTCTCATTTGCAGTACAATTTCCTGTTAACCCTTTCCGGCGTGTCGTTCTGGAAGGGTGAGCAAACTAACTGGATGTCCAGCAACTATGATAACTATGTGCGGCTGCGCCCTGGCACAGATGCCAAACTGCTGGGTAAAAGTATCGGTGATAATATCCTGAAGAAGTATTATATCCCTATCATGAGGGAGGCCGGTAATAAGGACCTGGACCGCCTGGGTAAAACACTGGAGCTGCGGATAAGCCTGCAACCGGTAAGTGATATTCATCTCGGCTCCCATAATATTAGTGACAATATACAGAACCATGGTGATATGCGTTTTATATGGTTATTTGGTGCTGTTGCCTGTTTCATACTGCTGATAGCCTGTATTAATTTCATTAACCTTTCCACTGCCAGGTCAGCCAATCGCGCTAAGGAAGTGGGTTTGAAAAAAACGATCGGCGCATTCCGCAGCAGCCTGGTACAACAGTTCCTTACAGAATCTTTTTTATTCAGCTTCCTGTCTGTTATACTGGGCAGCTTCCTGGCCTGGGTGCTGCTGCCTTATTTCAATCAATTGTCGGCCCAAACGCTGGTATTTCCCTGGCATGAGCCCTGGCTGGCGCCTGCGCTGTTAGTGGCTGCTGTGGCCATTGGTCTGCTGGCAGGTATTTACCCGTCGTTTTATCTTTCATCCTTTCAGCCCATGCAGGTATTGAAGGGCAGTATTAGCCGCGGCACTAAAAATTCCAATCTAAGAAGTATCCTGGTCGTGTTCCAGTTTGCCACATCCATTATCCTTATTATTGGTACGGTGGTTATTTACCGGCAAATGCAGTATATCCTTCACCGTAAGATAGGCTTTGATAAGGAGCAGGTAGTGATGATACAGGGTGCGCATACCCTGGGTGATAAGGTGCAAACCTTTAAGAGTGAGCTGCAGCGGCTGCCTAATGTGGCGCATGTGGCTGTGAGCGACTTTTTACCGGTTTCCAATACCAAACGTAATGGCAACAGCCTCTGGAAAGATGGCAGAAACAAGATTGATATGCCGGAGTTTGCGCAGTTCTGGAAGGTGGATCATGATTACCTGGCTACAATGGGTATGCACCTGGTGGCCGGCCGTAATTTTTCCAAAGACATGCCTACGGACTCACAGGCCGTTATCATCAATCAAACGCTGGCAAAAAAATTATTCCCCGGCAAAGAAGACCCGCTTGGCCAGCGTATTATGAATGCCGGTAATGGCCATTACCAGGTGATCGGGATTGTGAAGGATTTCAATTTTGAATCCATGCGCGGTAAGGTGGGCCCCCTTTGTATGTCGCTGGGTAACAGCCCTACCATTGTATCTGTAAAAGTGCATACAGCAGATATGACAAAGATGATTAGCGCGATCACCGGTGTATGGAAAAGTTTTGCCCCTAACCAGCCTTTCCGCTATAATTTCCTGGACGAACGTTTTGCACAGATGTATGATGATGTGCAGCGTACCGGCCGCATATTTACCTGCTTTTCCATACTGGCCATTATTATAGCCTGTTTAGGCCTGTTTGCATTATCCGCTTATATGGCGGAGCAGCGCAGCAAAGAGATCAGTATCCGCAAGGTGCTGGGCGCTTCTGTAGCCCAGGTAACGGCCTTGGTATCCAAAGATTTTGTGAAGCTGGTGCTGATAGCAGTGCTGCTGGCATCACCCATTGCATGGTGGGCTATGAGCAAGTGGCTGCAGGATTTTGAGTACCGCGTAAACATCAGCTGGTGGATGTTTGCACTGGCCGGCATGCTGGTGATAGCCATTGCATTGGCCACTATCAGTTTTCAATCCATTAAAGCTGCGCTTACCAACCCGGTAAAGAGCTTAAAGGCAGAGTAAGCATTACCTGCCTTCTTCTATCAATGTTTTATTCATCATAGCGCCGGCTTTGGTACCGGCTGCAACTGCAACGCTTACTGCGCGGAACATGGTGGTATTGTCGCCTGCTGCATACACACCGGGTACAGTGGTTTGCTGAAAATCATCAATTACTACATAGCCGTTTTCTGTAAGCGTGCAGCCCAGCGACTGTACAATATCCTGCTGCGGCGTGGCCGGCCTGGTGTAGAGCGCTGTAAGCGGATGTGCGCTGCCATCCTGCAATTGAATGGTTTGCAGGTAGCCTTTTTCATGGATGATGTTTGCGACAGGCTGTTCCTGTACAGGTACATTCCAGTCCTTTAGCTGGGCCATTTGCTCATCCTTTAAGGCAGCAGGGCCATTGGTAAAAAGGGTAAGCTGTTTAGTCCAGTGGCGGATCATCCTGCTAAACTCAAATGCCATTTCTCCATTGGCCAGTACGCCGGTAGGTGTGTTCTTTACTTCATAACCATGGCAATAAGGACAATGCAGCACGGAAATGCCCCAGCACTCCGCAAACCCGGGAATGGGGGGCATAATATCCTGTACGCCGGTGGCAAGCAATAATTTAGCGGCGGTGAATTGCTCACCCGTTTCAGTGGTTACTACAAAAGCATTATCCTTTTGCACGGCGTTCACCACTTTTCCCTGTTTCAGCTGAACGGTAGGGTAGGCCAGTACCTGCTCCCTGCCAAGAGCCGCTATGGCAGCCGGGGTAGCGCCATCCTGCGTAAGAAAGTTATGGGAGTGCGGCGTTTGCCGGTTACAGGGCTTACCACTGTCAATGATCAATACCTGCCGCAGGGCACGGCCCAGGGCCATGGCAGCAGAAAGGCCCGCGTAGCTGCCGCCGATGATAATAACGTCTAATGTTTGTTTATGCTCCATAAAGCGAAGATAAATAAAAAATGAAACAATGTTGCAAATGTATTTTACCTGCCTTGTTTTAACATTTCTATAGACACTTATTAGCGTATATTCATTACCGGTATTATACGCTCATCCATGATAGATCAACAATCCCTGATTGATTTAAATATCCTGCCCGGTCCTGAAAGCAGGATGTGCCTGCAAGCAAAGCTGGATAATTGCCGGACAAAAAGAGGAAAGGCTTACCTGCAGGCGCTGTTGAAGCTGAAAAACCTTGACAGGCAATAGCCCTGCTTACTGCATCAGCGTTTTAAAACGGCCTGCGCCGGTGTATACTTCTGCCTTCAGATCGCTTAATATGGAGTACAGGCCAAAGTAAGTACGGTTCACATACAACGAGTGGCGGGAGCCACGGGCTACCTTGGAATCGCGTACTTCTTTCAGGTTGTACACATAATCCATGTAGGCATATATTTCCTGGAAATATTCTTCATTGCCAAAATCAAAGCTGGTTACGGTAAAAGGCAGCGTAAGCAGGTCTATCATTTTCTGGAAAAGCCCGGAGTAAAATGTAATTTCCTTATCCGTATCAGATGGGTGGATCATCTCCAGGTTCATGTAGATCTGCATCCGTTTGGCATCATCCTGCAGGATGGTTTTATCGACCAGCATAAAATAGTTGGTATAAAAATCCTCCGGTATCTCCTTTATGCAGCCAAAGTCAAAAATGCCTACCGTACCATTATCCCGCATCAGGAAATTGCCGGGGTGCGGATCTGCATGCACTTTTTTCAGCTGGTGCATCTGGAAATCATAAAAATCCCACAGCGCCTGTCCAATGCTGTTGCGCACCTCCTGTGAAGGGTTGCGTAACAGGAACTCTTTCAGGTGAAAGCCATCCAGCCAGTCCATAGTAATAATACGGTCAGAGGAAAGCTCCGGGTAATAGCGGGGAAATACCAGGTTGGGAATATGCGCGCAAAGGGCCGACAGCTCTACGGAACGGCGCAGCTCCAGCTGGTAATCGGTTTCTTCCAGCAGCTTGGTCTCGATCTCGTCAAAGTATTTATCCATATCCACCTCGCTCATGCCCACAATGCGCACGGCAAATGGCTTTACAATGCGCAGGTCGGATTTTACGCTGTTGGCCACACCGGGGTACTGGATCTTAATAGCCAGCTGCTGGCCGTTCTTCCATGCCTTGTGCACCTGCCCAATGGAGGCAGCATTGGAAGCATGCAGGTCAAACTTATCGTATAGCTGTGAAGGTGATTTACCCAGCGTTTTTACAAAGGTGTTCACTACCAGCGGGCCGGAAAGTGGCGGGGCGCTGTACTGCGACATGGCAAACATATCTGTGTAAGCCTTGGGCAGCATGCCTTTATCCATGCTTAACATTTGCGCTACCTTTAAGGCGCTGCCTTTTAACTGGCTAAGGGTATCGTAAATATCTTCCGCATTATCCGCATGCAGCTCTTCCTTACTGATAGAAGGGTCCATGAGCTTTTTGGTATAGTGCTTTAAATAGTTGGAGCCTACTTTTAATCCCGTGGTTATAAAACGTCCAGCCCTTTCCACTTTGCCGGTCGGGATATTGGATTGTTCCTTCATCTTTTGATTTTAGATTTACGATCTACGATTTTAGATTTTCTAAAATGTACATCGTTACTTTTTATAGTTCAATCAGATTTTAGATTTACGATTAGCTGGCCACAAGAACAGCTCTCCTGACATCACAAGAAGTATTTCAGGAATACGATCTTATATGATTGACGTATGAACAGGACTTTTATTTTATGGTTCCCGGAATAATCCGCTTCAATCAAATCTGAAATCGCCTCATTTCCCCGTAAACATAAACTTGCCAAAATCGAACAGGCTATCCAGCGTATTGGCGGCAATCAGCTGGAAGCTCAGGTGTACAGCCTTTTCAATAGCGGCATCCGTCATTTCAAAACGCTCGCTGCTGTCGTTTATCCAGTAGCGGAGCACAAACAGCGCCTGTACCCAGAAGCCATGTACGTATTGGTCGGAAATGTATTTGCGTTCCTTGATCTCGCTGGTTTGGTAACCTTCTTTCACCAGGTCTTCCACGTATTTGTAAAAAGCCTTTTTAAAGGTTTCCAGCTGGCCCTGGTGCAAGACCGGGAAGCGGAATTTTTCCTGCTGCAGCAGAATGTAGCTACGGTCGGCTTTCAGCTTTTGCACCCACATAAAGTAAAAGGTGAGCAGCTTTTCACGGGCGGAGTAGTTCCTGTAAATTTCATCTCCCTGCAGTTGGCTAATAGTATCCTCAAAAATACCCAGCCATATATCTTTTTCCACTGCTTCCAGGGAGCTGTAAAGATCATAAAAAGCCGGTTCCGGCAGGCTTACCATCTTGCAAAAAGCGTATACGGAAACAGGTGGTTTGCCATTCTCCAGCCAGTATAATTTATAAGCGTCGCGTAGCTGTTGTTTGTCCATTTTTGAAAGTTTTTAAGCGTTTTGGGCATAGGGGGTCTCAGCCTTACAAAATTACGCCAGAACGGTGGATAATGAACAGGCAGCCGCAAATTTGATGTTGCGCGGATGTTAAATAATCGCTAAAAACTAGCGGACGGTCTTCAGCACTGTAAACAAAGTGTCATAGAACGGTTTGGCCTGCTCAAACATGGGGAAATGGCCGGATTCCTGGATCCAGTGCAGCTGAATGGAAGGGCGTATGATCTTCAGGTCATAGGTGTAGAAGGCCAGCGCATCCTGCCGGCCGGCAATTACGTGAACAGGGCCTTTGTAACGGGGCAGGGTTTTGCTTACATCATAGTGTACCCGGAACAGGTCCCGGATCAGCAGCTGCCGCATTTTTATGTTGGGTTTACCGGCGTTTATCTTTTTCAACAGGCTGTCCAGCATACTTTTATTGTAAATGTAAGAGAGGCGGCCCAGCTTATCCAGCTCAACAGAATCTGCGGCGCTGGCACGGCCGTCGGTCATTTTTTTAGTCAGCGTATCCAGTAGCTGCAGGTCGGCCACACCAAGGCGTACCCGCAGGTTGGCAACATGCACTGCAAAATTCTCCTCTGATATTTTATAATAACCGGGGTTAGCCAGCACTAGCGTTCTTACCCGCTCAGGATGCGCTGCCGCAAAACACATAGCCAGCATAGCGCCCCAGGAATGCCCGTAAATAATGCCCTGCTGAATGTGTAAATGATCCAGCAGGCGTTTTACATCTTCCACCTCGGCCTGCAGGGTAATGGTAGTTGAATCAAATGGCGTGGGAATGGAACGGCCGGTACCTCTTTGCTCCAATAAAATGCTTTTATAGGATGTACCTAATGCAATGGCTACCTCCTCCTGCTGCAAATAAGAGTTGCCGGGGCCACCGCTTAAAATTATTACCGGGGCGCCGGTACCGTAAGTATGATAGTACAAATATCCCTGGGCATATTGAAGAGAATCCATTTGCTGTGCGTGCAGGGGATGGGCTAACAGCAGGATGGTTAACAGTAGCAGAACGGTTTTCATAAATTATGGCAATTGGTGTAAATTTAGGAAAAGAACAGTGTTATGAAAAAGTTTTTGAACGGAAGCCTCTTTTTAATAATGGCCATTACCTGCTGCGGCCAGCTATTTGCCCAGGATAATAAAAAAGATAAGATAAAAGATCTGGTAGCCACCCAGTCCTATGTGTTTAAAGCACAAACAGCACTGCCCATGAGCGGCCGCACGCGGCAGCTTACCAGCGAGTATGAGGTGAAGGTTGCCAAAGATTCTGTGATCACCTACCTGCCATACTTTGGCCGTGCCTATACGGCGCCGCTGGATCCCAGCAAGGGCGGTATCCAGTTCACCTCCCGTAAATTTGATTACACGGTAAATAACGGCAAAAAAGGGGGCTGGAATATACAGATCAGTCCAAAAGATGCAGATGATGTACGGCAAATGGTGCTGATGCTTTCTGAAGATGGTTACGGCACCCTGCAGGTAAGCAGTAATAACCGGCAACCTATTATGTTCAACGGTTACATAACGGAGAGGGAGCCACGAAAACAAAAATAAAACCACCCCCTGTCAACTTTTTAGGAAATATTTGTGGAAATGATGTAATTTCTTCCCTACGATCATTTCAGTAACCCTAACTCTCATAAACGTATAATACATGCATTTCCTCAAAAGCTGGATGTTTGCTATCCTTCCCTTACTATTATTAACAGCAACTGCCTGTGCCCAACAGCCGCCTAAAACGGAAGTATTGTGGGATACCTATGGTGTGCCGCATGTATATGGTAAAAGTTTGGCCGATATGTATTATGGTTTTGGCTGGGCGCAAATGCACAACCATGCTAACCTGCTACTGCAGCTCTATGGGCAGGCCAGGGGCCGTAGTGCTGAATACTGGGGAGAAAAGAACCTGCTTCGTGATGAGATCATTCATTTATTCAACATACCGGAGCTGGCTAAAGCGCATTATGCCCGTCAAAACCCGGTTTTTAAAAGCTGCCTGGATGCTTTTGTAAAAGGTGTTAATGCTTATGCCAAAGCGCACCCGGAAGCTATCGGAGAAAAGTTTAAACAGGTGCTGCCCATCCAGCCCACTGATGTTACGGCGCATGCCCTGCGGGTATTGTACATACAGTTCCTGGCTATAGATGATATTGATGAAGCCATGCAGGTGGCGGGGCGTGGCTCTAATGCCATTGCCATCGGACCATCCCGCTCCGCTTCCCGCAATGCCATGCTGCTGGCCAATCCGCATTTGCCCTGGGCCGATCTGTATCTTTTTTTTGAGGCGCAGCTAAGCGGACCGGGATATAACGCTTACGGTGCTACGTTAATAGGGATGCCTACCCTGGCCATTGCATTTAATGAGCACCTGGGCTGGACGCATACCGTGAACACCATTGATGCCTCTGACCGCTATACCCTGCAGCTGAAAGACAGCAATACATATATCCTGGATAATAAACCGGTACGGTTCTTACAAAAGAGCATTACGTTAAAAGTAAAGCAGGATAACGGCAGCCTGCAATCGCAAACCGTGCCCCTGAGATACAGCAAACAAGGGCCTGTAATAATGGGAAAGAAGGGGGATGCCTACGCCGTGCGTATTGCCGGCATGGAGCGCCCGGACATGATCTACCAGTGGCACCAGATGGGCGCCGCACAGAACTGGGCACAGTTTGAGGCTGCGCTGAAGCTGATGCAGCTGCCCATGTTTAATGTGATGTATGCTGATGATGCCGGCAATATTAATTACTTCTTTGCCGGTAATGTACCGGTACGTGCGCAGGGTAACTGGGATTTCTGGCAGCAGCCGGTAGATGGCAGTAACAGCGCCTACATCTGGCAGCAAACGCACCCTTATAAAGATCTGCCTAAGCTGCATAACCCATCCACCGGTTTTTTACAGAATGCCAATGATCCGCCCTGGACCTGTACTTATCCCACCCTGCTGGATCCCGCCAATTACCCTTCGTATATGGCTTCCCGTAACACCGGTCTGCGCCCGCAACGAGCGCTGAATATGATCCGGAAAGATAGCTCCATTACCTACGAGGAGCTGGTAGCTGATAAATACAATACCGGCATGGAAGCAGCCGACCGTTACCTGGATGAATTGCTGGCTGCCGTAAAACAATACCCGGATACCGCCGCCACCCGTGCTGCCGCTGTATTACAGCAATGGGACCGGGCCACAGATACTGCCAGCACCGGCGCGCTGTTATTTACTCATTGGTTTGATAAGCTGAAGCCCGGCATGATCCGTACGCCTTTTGATCCGGCACACCCGGTAACCACACCGGCCGGCCTGAAAGACCCCGCCGGTGCAGTAAAGCTGCTGGCAACAGCTGCCGCAGAAATGCAACAGCAATATGGCCGCCTGGATGTGCCCTGGGGCAGCCTGGCCCGTATGCGCTTCAATAAGCGGAACTATGCCGGTAACGGCGGCTCCGGCCACTATGGCATTTTCCGGGTGATCGATTACCAGGAAGATGAGGACAAAAAATACACCGCTTCAGGGGGAGATAGCTATGTAGCCATTGTGGAGTTCAGCAAACCCCTGAAAGCGCAGGTACTACTGAGCTATGGTAATGCCACCCAGCCGGGTAACAAATACCGGGGCGATCAGCTGCAGCTGCTGTCGCAAAAGAAAATGCGTACACCCTGGCTGCAACGCAGCGAGGTAATGGAACACCTGGAAGAAAGAGAAACACCTTAATATTTATTATATTGGAGGATCATCCTTTTTAAGACAAAAAAAAATTACGAATGAAACGTCTTTTATTATTCCCCGTTGTGTGTTTGCTGTTACAATTCTCCTATGCACAATCCAGGGACGAAGCAGCCGTTACGCAGGCGGTAGAAAACCTGCGCAAAGCGATGGTAGATGGTGATAAGGCCGCGCTGGAAAAAGTGTCTGACGACAAGCTGAGCTACGGGCATTCCAATGGTAACCTGGAAGACAAGGCTACTTTTGTAGGGAACATTGTAAGCGGAAAATCTGATTTTGTTAAGATAGACCTTAGCGGCCAAACCATTACCATAGTAGGTAATACCGCTATTGTACGCCACGTGCTGGATGCAGAAACCAACGACGGCGGCAAACCCGGCACTGTGCATTTACGCGTGCTGCTGGTATGGGCAAAAGAAGGGGGCCAATGGAAATTGCTGGCAAGGCAGGCCGTGAAGGAGCCGGTGAAATAATTAAGAATGAATAATTCATAATTAAAACATCTGGAAGGGGTTTCAGCAGCTCTTTTCAGATGTTTTAATGTAGTGCAGCGTCAAGCGGAAGCTGTCAAATTTTTCTCTTTGACAATAATTAATTACTTTAAATATTCAGAATACACCAGGTAACCATAAATATTTAAAGCCCCCCAATGAGAAAGATAAAAAGGCTCCTTAGCATTTTTACCCATTCTGTATATAAATCAAGAAAGACACAACAAGCGGACCTTTTATTGCTCGGGAAAATACTTTCCCGGCAAAATAAGGCGTTGCAGCAGGTCAGCAACCTGGCTGAAACTGAGTTCCGGGTTTTCTCTCAAACCGGTGATGACGGCATTATTCAATACTTAATAAGCAAGGCTGATATTACCGACCACACATTCGTGGAGTTTGGTGTAGAGAATTACATTGAATCCAATACCCGTTTCTTACTGGTTAATGATAACTGGTCTGGTCTGGTGATCGATGGCTCAGAGAAGCATATTAATTTCATAAAAACAGATGATATCTGCTACCAGCACGATCTGAGTACCCTTTGCGCATTTATTACCAGTGAGAATATTAATGAGCTGATCTCTTCCGGCGGGATCTCAGGAGAGATCGGGCTATTGAGCATAGATATTGACGGCAACGACTATTGGATCTGGAAAGCCATTAACGTAGTAAGCCCCACCATTGTAATTGTTGAATATAATAGCGTGCTGGGATCTGAGCGGGCTATTACTGTTCCCTATAACCCGGATTTCATCCGCACAAAAGCACATTACAGTAACCTTTATTTTGGTACCTCGCTGAAGGCATTATGCTTACTGGCTGAAGAAAAGGGCTATGCCTTTGTGGGCTCCAATTCTGTTGGCACCAACGCTTACTTTGTAAAAAAAGAAAGATTGGGCAGCCTTGTGCCCAGGAGCGCAGAAGAAGGTTATGTGCAATCAAAATTCCGGGAAAGCCGGGATGTGAATGGGAACCTTACTTATTTAAGCGGAAAACACAGGTATAACCTGATTAAAGGCTTACCTGTGTATAATGTAATAACGGGGCAGGTGGAGGCGCTGTAAACGGAATGCGGTATTACCAGGTGGCCGGCAGTTAAGCCACCAACAGGAAATGCCATCCCTGATGGACGGCATTTACACAAGCGCTGAAACAATTATAGCAGACCGCCGGAAACCGTAATTCTTTCCCCGGTTACCCAACCCGCATCATCAGAAGCCAGGAAAACAGCCACTTTTGCAATATCCTCCGGCTGACCTGTGCGGCCCAAAGGCGTATTCGCAACCATTTGTTTTTCAAGATCGCCACCAATGATACCGGCGCTATGCGTGCCTTCCGTTTCTGTAACACCGGGTGCAATAGTATTGATCCGTATCTTTCTTCCTCCCAGCTCCTTTGCCAGCAGCTTCGTCATATTGTCCACGGCCGCTTTTGCTGCGCAATATACAACCAGGCCCGGGATGGGATTCTGGCTTACCGTAGAGCTGATATTGATGATACTTCCGCCACCATCACCGAACATTTCAACCGCATTTTGAGTAGACAGTAAGTTGCCCAGCACATGCGTGTTATATTGTGCATGGAAGGTATCCTCTGTAACTGCCTCCAGTGGCTCAAATTTGAAAACACCTGCATTGTTGACCAGGATATCCAGCCTGCCAAAAGTGCTTTTTGTTTCTTTAAAAAGGTTTTTCACATCTGCTGACTTTGTAACATCGCCACGAACAGCAATAGCAGTACCGCCATTTTGTGTGATCTCATTTACCACTTTATCAGCACCTTCTTTACTGGATGCATAATTGACAACAACTTTTGCGCCTGCAGCTGCAAATGCTTTAGCAATCCCTGCACCGATCCCTTTTGATGCCCCGGTAACCACGGCTACTTTATCCTTTAATTTTAAGTCCATTGTTATTTATTTTTAATTCAGATGCAATACTAGATCAATTATGTACTTTTGGCAAGTATGTACTTTTATGTATCTTACATACTAAAAAGTATGTATTGTTGATTATTAGTCATTTACAACAAAAGAAAGATGAAAAACAGATCGATTGAGCCTGAGGTAACGCAAATGTGTGCAGTGGATTATGCGTTTAAACGCATCGGGGGTAAATACAAAGCCAGGATCTTATGGTACCTGAGCATGAAAAAGGTATTGCGTTATGGGGAGTTAAGCAGAACCCTGCCTGATATTACGACTAAAATGCTGACCCAAACATTACGGGAACTGGAAGATGATAATCTGATCGTCCGCAAAATGTATCACGAAGTGCCACCCAAAGTAGAATATTCATTGAGTGATACCGGACAGGAACTGATCCCGTTTATAGCGCATTTACACAACTGGGGCAAGCAACAAATTGAAAAGGAATCATTGGCAAAGCAAATTGTTCCGGATCAGCGCGCATTAAAGGTTTGCCAAAATGAATGTGGTCCGGACTGATATACGCCGTGCTACTTTTTCACTTTTGCATAATCAAATACCAGCTGGCAAAATACTTTCACGCCTACATCCAGCTTAGAATCATCTATATAAAAATCAGGCGTATGGTGTGCAGCTGCTTTGGCAGGATCCTGCCCGGCAGGCATGCCACCCAGGAAAAAGAAGAAGGCCGGCGCTTTATCACCAAAGAAAGAAAAGTCCTCCGCACCGGTGGTCCAGTCGGTTTCATATACATTCTCCTTACCGGCGGCAGCTTCAATAGAAGGCGCCATTAATTTTACCAGTGCAGGGTCGTTATAGGTTACCTTGGTTTTGGTATCAATGCTTACTTCTGCGGTGGCGCCGGATGCGGCTGCAATATGGGTGGCCATCAGCTTCATTTTTTCATGCACCATTTGCTGCATTTTACTGTCCAGCGTGCGGATGGTACCTTCCATCACCAGCTCTTCCGGAATAATGTTACTGCGTACACCACTGTGAATTTTTCCAACGGTGATCACTACCGGCGCTTTGGTAAGCTCTGCCTGCCGGCTTACAATGGTCTGGAAGCCCTGTATGATCTGTGCGGCCACCACCACGGGATCAATACCGCTCCAGGGCTGTGAGCCGTGCGACTGCTTGCCTTTTACCTTTACCACGAACCAGTCGCTGGAAGCCATCTCCGCCCCGGATTTATATTTCACTTTACCAATAGGCGTTTGCGAGTTAATGTGCAGGCCAAAGATGGCATCTACCTTCGGGTTATCCATTACGCCTTCTTTGATCATTAAAGGTGCGCCGCCTTCCTCCGTACCGGGAGGGCCTTCTTCTGCCGGCTGAAAAATAAACTTCACGGTGCCGGGTATATCTTTTTTCAGGCTGCTTAATACTTCGGCAGTGCCCAGCAGTATGGCAATGTGGGAATCGTGCCCACAGGCATGCATTACCGGCACCTGCTGGCCCAGGTATTCAGCTGAGTCGGTGGATTTGAACGGCAGGTCAGCCCTTTCATATACGGGCAGGGCATCCATATCTGCCCGCAAAGCTACTACCGGACCAGGCTTGCCACCTTTTAAAATGGCTACCACGCCGGTTTTGCCAACACCGGTTTGTACATCCAGTCCCAGTTTTTTAAGATGGGCCGCCACAAAAGCGGCCGTTTTGTATTCCCGGTTCGATAGTTCCGGGTGCTGATGCAGCTGCCTTCTCCAGGACACTACAGAATCTTTTACACCGGCAACACGCTGATCCAGCTCTTTAACTTGTGCCAGGCCCAGGATAGGGGAGATAAGGGTCAGGAGTAATAGCAGGTTTCGCATAGACGGCTAGATTTTGGTGAATTACGAATTATCAATTACGAACTACGGATGATGTAGCGCGTAAATGAGGTTGGTTATGTATGAATAAGTCTAAAAGTATAAGGTATAAAAAAAACATCAACAACAAAAACATCTTCAATTCGTAATTATTCATAATCATACATAATTATTTTAGTGGCATTCATGTCCCGTTTTTTGCGGGATCGTAATTGATAATTCGTAATTTTCCCCCATGACTACCTTTCTAAGTTGTGACTGGGGTACTTCCTCCTTTCGGTTAAGATTAGTACAGGCGCTGGATCTGGACATACTGGCCTCCGAGATCTCCGGCCAGGGTATTGCCCCCACCTGCCGGGCCTGGGAGTCCGGCGGCCCGCGGGACCGCGCCGGCAGATGGGAATTTTATTTGCAGGTGATCCATAACGCTATTACCGCTATTGAGCAACGTATCGGCTATACGCTGGAGCAGGTGCCGGTTATTATTTCCGGTATGGCTTCTTCTTCCATTGGTATGATGGAGCTGCCTTACGGCGCCCTGCCCTTTAGCGTGGATGGGGCCAATGTGCACACGCATTATGTAGCGCCCACCGCAGATTTTCCTCATGAAACATTCCTGATCTCCGGTGTGCGTAGCAAGCTGGATGTAATGCGCGGGGAGGAAACACAATTGGTAGGCTGTATCAGCGATGACCTGGCCCTGGCCGATTTTGGAACCTTTATTTTCCCGGGTACCCATTCCAAGCACATACAGGTAAAGGAGCGGCAGGCCGTGGAGTTCAAGACCTTTATGACCGGCGAGCTGTTTGAGCTGCTGCGCCGCCAGAGCATACTGAAAGATGCCGTTGCCGGGCATGAAGCCCCGCTGATTGTTACTACCAACAGTTCTTTCAGCCAGGGAGTGCAGGATGCGGTAACCTTACCCTTGCTGCACGCTGCCTTCCGTGTAAGAACGCATCATTTGTTCGGCAGCTTTACCCCTGTGGAGAACCTGGATTACCTGAGCGGCCTTTTGATAGGGGCAGAGCTGCAGGAATTATTATTTACAGACCCCGGCACCCTGTACCTTTGTGGTGGCGCTCACCTGCAGCAACGATATGCTACGGCATTATCGGTATTGGGATTAACCAATGTGGTGGTATTTTCTGCCGCATGGACGGAGGAAGCTGTGATCCGCGGGCAGTACAGGATCTTTAACCAGTTAAACAGCTAAGCAATGTCACATACTTTTTCACCTGCGTTGTTTGAGCAGATGCCCATTGTGGGCATTCTGCGCAATGTGCCGCCGTTAACGGTGCCGGTGCTGGCGCGGTATTACCATGCAGCGGGGTTAACTACGCTGGAAGTGACCATGAACTCAGAAGAAGCCCTTACCACCATTACCCGGCTGGTACAGGATTTTGGAGGACAGCTGAACATAGGCGCCGGTACGGTTTGCACGCCGGATGACCTGGAAAAGGCTCTTGCGGCCGGTGCGCAATTCATTGTAACACCTATTTTACAGGAGGAGGTGATCAGCGCCTGCTTACAGGCGAAGGTGCCTGTATTTCCCGGTGCTTATACGCCTACGGAGATCTATAAAGCATGGCACCTGGGCGCTACTATGGTAAAAGTGTTCCCTGCCACAAAGCTGGGCGCTTCCTATATCAAAGAAGTGCTGGCGCCTATGGATTACCTGCAGCTGCTGCCTACGGGCGGCGTTACGCCGGATAATTTTACAGATTTCCTGGACGCTGGCGCTAAAGGGCTGGGCATGGGAAGCCAGCTGTTTTCCCGGCAGCTGATAGAAGAAGGAGAGTGGGAAGCACTTTCCAATATATTCAAACAGGTAGTGGAACGATATCATACCTATAGAAATAACCTTAACAACAAATAACATTACATGCCCGGAGTAGTACTCATTACCGGCGCGTCTGCCGGATTAGGCGCGGCCATTGGCAACTATCTTACTGAAAAAGGATTTACAGTGTACGGCACCTCCCGCAGCATTCAGCAGGAAGGGAAGAAGTTCCGTACCCTGGTGATGGATGTTTGTAACGAAGGCAGCATCCAACAAACCATCCAGACTATTTTACAGGAGCAGCCGCGGATAGATGTGCTGATCAATAATGCCGGTGTGGGCATTGCCGGTGTGGCGGAATACCTGTCGCTGCAGGATGTGCAGAAAACATTTGACACCAATGTGTTTGGGGTGATCCGTACCTGCCAGGCCATACTGCCGCATATGCGCAGCCTGGGTAAAGGATTGATCATTAATATCAGCTCCATTGCGGCAGAAGCGGGATTGCCCTACCGGGGCGTGTACAGCGCCAGCAAGGCTGCTGTGGACCGTTTCACAGAGGCATTACGGTTAGAGACAGGCACCTATGGTATACAGGCCTGCTGCGTGCAGCCCGGCGCTGTGCATACGGATATTAATGCCAACCGGATTAAAACAGCGGTACCGGCAGATTCTCCCTACAAGGCCAGCTTTGACCGTGTATATGAAACCATAGATGCCAGTATAGACCACGGTTTGCCGGCGGAGCAGTTTGGCCCGGTCATAGAAAAGATCATTAACTCGCCTTACGTAAAACGTTATTACCGGGTGGGCAAACCCATAGAAAAATTTTCCGTGATCCTGAAGAAATGCTTACCCGAACGCACATACGAACGTATGATGCGTAAGTATTATAATACCTGATCACCGCGAACATTGCGCAGCGGACCGGCTGATCTGCGGGCGCTAGATAAGCAGCCGGTTTACCCGCCCGGGCGCAACCAGCTAACGGAGCCGGAGCTGGTGGCATGCATTGCAGCAAAATAATACGCCTGCCGGTCTTCAATTTTTTGGAAAAAAGGAGGCATTTTTTTGTAAGTTGGCATTGATAACAATTTAGAAAGGAAGGCAGTTTCCACGTTAACGTATAAACGGATATAGTAATGTCTACATACAGAAGTTCGAACTGGTTCGGAAAGAAAGACAAGATGGGCTTCATTTACAGAAGCTGGATGAAGAACCAGGGTTTCCCGGAAGATCTATTTGATGGCCGTCCTGTGATCGGCATTTGTAATACCTGGTCAGAGCTAACGCCCTGTAATGCGCACCTGCGCGATATTGCAGAAGTGGTGAAACGCGGCGTATATGAAGCGGGTGGTTTTCCCGTGGAGTTCCCGATCATGTCGCTGGGCGAAACCCTGCTGAAACCCACCGCCATGTTGTTCCGTAACCTGGCCAGTATGGATGCGGAAGAATCCATTCGCGGTAACCCGGTGGACGGGGTGGTGCTGCTCACCGGCTGCGATAAAACCACACCCTCTACCTTAATGGGCGCTGCCAGCGTGGACCTGCCTACCATTGTGGTACCCGGCGGGCCTATGCTCAATGGCCGTTTCCAGGGGCAGCAAATTGGCTCCGGCACGCACGTATGGAAGTTTGCCGATGAAATGAAAAAGGGCAGTATGACGCCCAAGGATTACCTGTTTGCAGAAAGCTGTATGTCGCGCAGCGCCGGGCATTGCATGACCATGGGCACTGCCTCTACCATGGGCTGCATGGTAGAATCCCTGGGCATGACGCTTTCCGGTGCAGCCGCTATCCCGGCGGTTGATTCCCGCAAAAAAGTGCTGGCCCATCTTTCAGGCCGCCGCATTGTGGAAATGGTGAAGGAGGACCTGAAAATGTCGAAGATCCTTACGCGGCAGGCATTTGAGAATGCTATAAAAGTAAATGCAGCGGTAGGCGGATCCACCAATTTTATTATTCACCTTACGGCTATTGCCGGCAGAATAGGCGTGGAGCTTAACCTGGAAGACTTTGATAAGCTGGGCAGCCGTATTCCACTGCTGTTAAACCTGATGCCTTCCGGTAAATACCTGATGGAAGATTTCTATTATGCCGGTGGTTTGCCCGTGATCATTAATGAGCTGAAAGAGCATCTGCATATGGATGCCATTACTGTTACCGGTAAATCGCATGCAGAAAATATTACCGATACCTGCAGCTGTTATAACCGGGATGTGATCTACCCCATGGAGCAGCCTATGATCCCAGAAGCTGGTACCGCCGTATTAAAAGGCAACCTGGCCTTGAACGGCTGCGTAATAAAACCCTCTGCTGCTACGCCTGCGCTGATGCAGCACCGTGGCCGCGCCGTGGTGTTTGAAACTATTGAAGACTATCATGCACGCATAGACGATCCTGCGCTGGATATTGATGAAACCTGTGTAATGGTTTTAAAACGCGTAGGCCCTGTAGGTTATCCCGGTATGCCGGAAGTGGGTAATATGGCCCTGCCCAAAAAGCTGCTGGACAAAGGCATTACCGATATGGTACGCATTTCCGATGGCCGTATGAGCGGTACTGCTTACGGTACCGTAGTGCTGCACGTATCCCCGGAATCTGCTATTGGCGGCAACCTGGCGCTGGTAGAGAACGGGGATTTTATTGAGCTGGATGTTGCCGGCCGCCGTCTGCACCTGGATGTGCCGGACGAGGTGTTGCAGCAACGCCGCCAGCGCTGGGAAAAAGACGCCCAGCTTATGAACCGCGGGTATGTAAGCCTGTATGTAAACCACGTGCTGCAGGCCGATAAAGGCGCCGACTTTGACTTCCTGGTAGGCGGCTCCGGATCAGAAGTAAGCAGGGATTCGCATTAAAAATTTACGATTTTAGATTTACGATTTTAGATTTCGGGGCAACTCCAGCAATCTAACATTAGTTTATCGCTTAGATCAAATCTAAAATCGTAAATCTAAAATCTAAAATCACATGACTTTATTGATCATCTTCCTTTGTATTGTTGCGCTGATATTACTGATCTCGTGGGGTAAGGTTAATGCGTTCCTGGCTTTCCTGGTAGTGTCAATTGTCACGGGTTTATTGCTGGGCATACCCCTGAACAACATTCCGGCATCCATATACAAAGGTATTGGCGATACGTTGGGATCGCTGGTAGTGGTGATCGTATTAGGAGCTATGTTGGGCAAGCTGGTAGCGGAAAGCGGTGCTGCGCAACGCATCTCTACGGTGTTAATGAAATTGTTCGGTGCAAAATATATCCAGTGGGCCCTGATGCTTACCGGGTTTATTATTGGTATACCCCTGTTTTATAATGTAGGTTTTGTGTTGATCATTCCTCTGATCTTTTCTGTGGCGTATCAATACAAATTACCCGCTGTGTATGTTGGTTTACCTATGCTGGCATCCTTATCGGTTACGCATGGTTTCTTGCCGCCGCATCCGTCGCCTGCTGCACTGGTAGGGCAGTTCCACGCCAACATGGGGCTTACGCTGATCTATGGTGTAATAATAGCCATACCGGCTGTAATACTGGCGGGGCCCGTGTTCTCAAAAACCATCAGAAAGCTGGAAGCCAAGCCGCTGGCCAGCTTTAGCGTAGAGCCGTTACCGGAGCACCTGCTGCCGGGTGTGTTCAACAGCCTGTTATCGTCGCTGCTGCCGGTTATGATGCTGATCGTTACCACCATCCTGCTGTTTATGCTGCCGGAAGAAGGTGTTTTTAAAACATTGCTTACCTTTTTGGGGGAGCCGGGCATCGTAATGCTGATCACTGTTATTATTGCCACTTTCAGCTTAGGCATTAACATGGGTAAAACCATGCAGCAGATAATGAATATTTATACAGATGCAGTAAAGGACGTGGCTATGGTGTTACTGATCGTTAGCGGCGCCGGGATCCTGAAACAGATCTTTATAGACAGCGGTGTAAGCACGCAGATAGCTACGGCCTTACAAAGCTGGAGCATACCGCCCCTGGTGCTGGCCTGGATAATTGCAGCGGTGATACGGGTGGCACTGGGATCTGCTACGGTAGCAGGTTTAACCACTGCAGGCATTATTGCTCCCATGATGGGGCAGCTGCACGTAAATCCCAGCCTGATGGTATTATCCATTGGCGCAGGCAGCCTGTTCTTTTCGCATGTAAATGATGCCGGCTTCTGGCTGTTCAAAGAATATTTTAATCTTTCCCTGAACGATACGTTCCGTTCCTGGTCATTAATGGAAACCATTGTTTCCATAACAGGTTTATTCGGGGTGCTGATCATGCACCTGTTTGTATAACGTATAATACCGCCCGTTATGACTCTTTCCCGCAGAAAGTTCTTACAATCTACCATCAAAAGCGTGATCCTGATCGGCATGGGCAATGCTTTGCCTGCATTTATGCCGGACAACTTTTCATTGCCTGACCGTAAGAATGTAAAGCTGCGTTTTGCACTGGCATCTGACGGGCATTTTGGAGAACCTAAGTCGGAATATGCAGTGCTGCACCGGCAAATGACGGACTGGCTTAATGCAGAAGCCAAAGGCCGCGGGCTGGATTTTGTAATGATCAACGGGGACCTTTTTCATAACGATCCTGCTTTGCTGCCGGGCGTAAAAGCCGCCTGGGATCAATTATCCGTGCCCTATTATGTATCGCATGGCAACCATGATATGACGGAGGAAGCAAACTGGCAGTCAGTATGGGGAACGCCCTTTGATCATGCGTTCACTAAAAAAGATATTGGTTTCATTACCCTTAATACAGCGGATATAAAAGGGGTATACACCGGCCCTGACCTGGCAAAAACACAGGCTTTCCTGGATGCTTACAAGGATAAGCAGCAGGTATTTGTGTTCATGCACATTACGCCGGTAAAGTGGACCAAATACGGTATTGACCGGCCGGACATTGTGGAGCTGTTCAGCCGCCAGGCTAATCTCAAAGCTGTTTTCCACGGGCATGACCATGATGAGGATGGCATGCGTGAAAAAGACGGAAAGTATTATTTCTGGGATTCACATGTGGCCGGCACCTGGGGTACTGCGTATAAGGGTTACCGTGTGGTGGAAATATTGAAGGATGGATCTGTACTCACTTATCAGACAGACCCATCCTCCGCAAAACAAATTAATAACAACCGTATCCGTTAATTACAACGGGAAATCCAGGTCAAACACAAAACGCGATGGCTGCGGCAAAGGCTTACGGGGCATCATTTCCGGCCGCATAGCTGTATTATACACAAAGGCTGCAATAATGGTAGCCGCCTGTTTCATATCATCCATAGATAAATGATCGTAGGTATCCATGTTGCTGTGATGCGTTTTGGTTTCATATTCCAGCGGATCCTGTATAAACTGGAAGCCGGGAATGCCTACTGCATCAAATGAAAGGTGGTCTGTAGAGCCGGTATTGCTGCTGGTAATGCCGGTAGCGCCCAGGTCTGCAAAGGGTTCCAGCCAGCTGCGGAAAATAGGGCCTGCCGCTTCATTGTTCTGCAAATAAATACCCCTGATCTTACCGGAGCCATTATCCAGGTTATAATAGGCCGATACATTTTTCTGCTCCGCCGTTAATTTCATATCTGCAGGGTTGCCATAATGCTTTTTCACATAACCAAAAGAACCTAACAGTCCCTGCTCTTCACCGCCCCACAGTGCAATACGGATGGTGCGTTTAGGCTGTACGCCCAGTGTTTTTAAAATGCGCATTACTTCCATCATCACAATACAGCCCGCGCCATCATCGGTAGCACCGGTGCCGCTATGCCAGGAATCCAGGTGGCCGCCCAGCATTACTACCTGGTTTTTCAGCTCGTTATCTGTACCCGGTATTTCACCTACAACATTGTAACCTTTGGTATCTGTGCTGTCCCATTTGGCTTTTACATTCATTTCCAGCTGTACGGGCTGTGAGGAGCGCAGCAGGCGGTATAAACGCAGCATATCTTCTGTGGAAACGGTTACTTCCGGTAAAGGCGACGTATAACCCTTGGCGTAGTACATACGGCCATCTGCGAAAATGGTGCCGTCCCTGCCATGCAGATTGGCATTCAGTAAGGCTGCGGCGCCTTTGGCCGCCAGGTGTTTCCTTACTGCATAAAGCTTCTGGAAAAAATCGCCGTATTTAGCTATGTCATCCCGCTCTAACATATACATATCAGGCAGCTTGCTAAAGTCGGTAGTATCTGCATAGCGGGTGGCAAAGGGTTTGAAGTTGGATACCAGCGCTGTATCACGCGGACGTACTATCACAATCTTTCCTTTAATGCTGGCTCCTAATTTATCTATAGCAGCTTCAGATAAGGTATCCAGCAATACTACCGGTGCGGTGATGGGGCCTTTGGTGCCGGTGCTCCATGCTTTGGGATAGGCAATAAGCGGCTGGTAGTAGGGCGTTTTCAGCGCCAGGTAAGAGCCGGTGAGGCTCCAGCTTTTGCCAAACTGGCCCCAGGGCTCCATGGCAGCGTTTTGCAGGCCCCATTGTTTAAGGGTTTGCACTACCCATTTGGCTGCATGCGTGTAGCCGGGGGAGTTAGTCAGGCGCGGCCCGTTAACATCCGTCAGGTAATGCGCAATGACAGGGATCTGCGAATGCTCCAGGCCTTCAGTCCTGATCTTTTGCATCATAGCCTGATCTACCGGCTCCTGTTGCGCAAGCAGGCAAAAGGGTATCAGGAGGAGTACTAGAATGAGAGTTCTCATGTAATGACAATGTTTAGGGTAAATTACGAATTATGAATGAATGCCGAACGCTTAACGCCAAATGCTTAACGCTAAGGTCCTTAGGCTGTGCATTGAACAAAACACAAACAGTGTTTCGCGTTTAGCATTCAGCATTCGGCTCAATCCGTAATTAAAATATGGTGATCCCCGCATTCCAGCCTATTGCGCCCGGGCGGCTACGGTAGCCGGTTTTACGGATAACCTCCTGCTCATCATAATAAATGGTAAATGCAGGACCTGCAAACACACTACACAGACGGTTTAGCCGGTAATGCAGTAAAGGCTGCAACCGTACCAGAGGCTGTAACTTTTCCCAGCTGCCCAGATACAGGCTGGGGGAGAGGAACTCCGCAGCCAGGTACATTTTATCCGATAACGTAAAAATATGCCCCAGGCCAAACCCGAACAGGAAAGCCTTTTTATTAGCCACGGGGTTATAACCTGCTGTAAAAATGGAGTAGAGCTTTTTGGTGCCTGTTTTAACCGTCAGGTTCAGTAAGGTGATCTCGTTGGTGGATAAAGAGAGCTGGTGGATACCGCCTTTTCTAACAATGTTGAGCAGGCCAATACTGTAACCGGTGGAAGTATCGGACACATTCACAAGCGCAAACTGCAGGCCGCGTAAAGTATCCGCATAGTTAAATACACCTGCTACCTGGAAGCCTTTGGCAGTGCCGTGCACTATGTTGCCAAGGCCCGCTACCTGCATGCCGTACATATCCCCTTTAGCCAGGTTTAATACGCCGGCAGCCTGGAAGCCCTGCATGGTATCTGATATGTTGCTCACGCCGCCTACCTGCAATCCCTGCACATCATCCTTCGCCAGGTTCAGCACACCGGCTGCCTGCATACCCTGCACATTTTTGCCATTGAGGTTAAATACACCGCCCACCTGTGCCCCTTTTACAGAATCGCGGGTG
Organism: Chitinophaga rupis; assembly: GCF_900109685.1. Lineage (GTDB taxonomy): Bacteria > Bacteroidota > Bacteroidia > Chitinophagales > Chitinophagaceae > Chitinophaga > Chitinophaga rupis. The sequence goes on from NZ_FOBB01000002.1 coordinate 322,538, forward strand.
TTGTTATAGATACCACCTGCCTGCAGCCCCACCATCTTTCCTTTTACGATGTTCAGCACACCGCCTACCTGCAGGCCTGTAACGGTATCCAGCACATAGTTGTGGATACCCGCTGCCTGCAGGCCTACTACTTTCCCGCCTACTACATTGAAAATGCCGCCTACCTGCACGTACTGCACATCCTTTTTATCGATATTAAAAATGCTGCCTACTTCAACGCCATTCAGCCCTGCGGCATAGCCACCTATCAGGTTGAATGAAACTTTGTTAACCACCTGCGCATCCAGGTGGCCATGAGAGCCCAGGCCGGGCACAATAGAGGACTGGAAAGGCTTATCTGCAAAAAAGCTGCTGAGGTTCAAACTTTGCATACGCTGTTTGGACGAAAGGAAGAACTTACCCATCCAGGTTTTTTCCACGCCAATATCCACCGGCATTAGCATTACGGTGGGGGCATGTTTTATGGAGATATCCATTTCCTGGTCCACACCGGCATGCACGGCAAGGGTAGTATCGCGGTACAGGTCTTTACTTACCGTGATGGTTGCTGCATTGCGGTCGCTGCCCTTCAGGCGCAGGCGATAAAAACCCTGTTCGTTGGTAAGGGTGGAAATGAACTGCTGTTTTTCATATACGGTGGCGTTCACCACTTTTACGCCGGTTTCCCGGTCCTGTACATACCCGCTGATGGTGAATTGTTTGGAAAAGTCAGGTACAATAATGATATGATCGCTTACTTCCTTGTATTGATAAGCGCCGCCGAAGAGCTGATCCAGGATCTGTTTTACGGGTTTATTAACAGCCGAAAGGGTAACCAGGCTGTCGTTTTTTACTACATCGCTGGTGTAGGAAAAATGGAACTGTCCCTGTTCGCCTATGCTGTTCAATACCTTTACCAGGGGTTGTTTTTTGACATTAACTGTTACGGTTTTGCGTAACAGGTGTTGGGCATGGCTTAGGGTGGAACAAAGAATGCTAACAGTAATGAATATTATTCTTATCAAGGCGGAATTAAAATTCATGCGGCAAGATACAAAAGACCGGTTAAATTAATGGGCGGCGGATGACTGCCTGCGGTTTAAGGCTAATGGTTAATGATGCGGGTTATTAGTATGGCATTGAATATACTAATGCTTATTTGTCTATACGCAGATGGCTGAGAATAGAGGTATATAAGAGATGGCAGCGTATTACTGTGCTCTGAATATATAAAAAAAAGAACCCCGCGCAAAAGAGCGGGGTGGATCCCTTATTCCTCAAAATAAGATATTAAAAAATCCCGGGCAAAATTACGCGCTACAGAATGAGGGGATGCTAATCAGAAGTTAATGATGCGATTTTTATATGATGTGTATAGTGGTTGGGTGGGGGGGAAATAAAAAGGGGGACTGGATGGAAATCCGGTCCCCTGATGAAATAGGAAAATTCATTTAATATCAAGAGTAATTTACAAAAACAGATAGCACATTTTAGCTAATAAGGTGTTAACGGAAAAGTTAATTTTCCACCGCCATTTCCACTTCCGCCTCCGCCAGCACTAATGCCATGGCCGCTTCCTTTATAGCTACCGCTTCTGCCTCCGGCAAAAAGTTCTCATTCGATATAAACACAAAGTCCATTTGCCCACGGAATGTAGTGGTTACAATGGTATTAGGATTGCGCCAGGGAAAAGCCACCGTAGGGCTCATAATAGCTTCCACCTGGAAGGTCTGGTAGTGCTCCTGTACGTTTAACCGCCCCATATTGGAGAAAGTAACGTCATGATTCCCATTGGTGACCTTTAACAGCTTCACCAGCTTTTTTGCAGAGCTATGTACATATTCCCCGATCATCAGCTGTATAAACACATTTACTTCCGCTATTTTCTCCGCCAGGTCATCCTTTAGCTTATAGGCCTGCACCCAGAAGCCTTTGGCCGAAGCTGGTGCATCTTCACTTAAAGAAAGATTTACGGTAGGGGCGTAGGCAAACAAATGATCCGGGCGGATGGCCGTAATAAAACGGCGTATATCCACCGGCGATATGATCTTATTCTTAGCCTGCTCACCTTTCACCTGTTTAAAAGCCCGCAGTAGCGCCACGCTTAAGGCTGCATGCACCGTAGTGCCTTCTGTTTTGCAGCGGCTCACAAATGCGGCAGACTGTGCTTTGCTGAGCTTCCAGTGCAGCAGGTAGTCACGGCCTTTAGGCGGCTGCTTTTTGCCCAGCAATACTACAGACAACGTAAGCCAGGCCAGCACCCTCGATTTCCTGCCCTTTTGCCGTAACTGTTTGTTCTCCAGAAAAGGTGCGGGTATCAGCTCGTGAATATCATTAAAGGCCAGGTAAGGTTCCATCGGCAGGTCAGGCTGGTCCAGCAGGACAAGCAGCTCCTGCAGGATGGTGGCTACAGAGCCACCGTCGCAAATGCAGTGGTGGCATACCAGGATCAGCTCTGATACCTCCGGCGACTGGATCCATACTACCCGGCACAAAGGGCCGTTCTGCATGTCAAACGGGGTAGCCCATTCCTGCATGGATTCCCGCTGCCAGTCGTTATCACTATGGCGGGCTACTTTTCGTACGGGTATAGCCGTTATCTGCTCATTGGTGGTGAACCAGGGGTGGCCTTTTTTATCTGTGACCACGCCCGCGCTCAGCAGCGGATGTTTGGCCTGGATCCTGGATAGCGCATGCCGCAGGTTTTCCGGGAAAACAGTGCCCCGGATCCTGGCCGTAAAACAGCTGTTCAAGGGCGTGTTGCCATCTCCGTACATGATCCTTTCACCGATGATGAGTTTTCGTTTCATCCGTTGAGATTTAATTTTTTATAAGGTATTCATAACGGCCAGCCTGGGCGCCGACATCCATGTGTTGAATAAGAGCTGTGTTGCAAATGCAGTGGTGGCATACCGGCATCAGTTGATCATCTTCACCCTTTACACCAATTGCACTGCTTCAGGTACCCGTTTTCCTTCCAGTAAAAGCTCCATGGCTTTATCCCGGATGGCGCTGGCCTCTTCATACGACAAATACGCATCGTTAGAGAGGAAAGAGAAATTTAATTGTTCATCAAATGTGCTGGCAATAATGCCGTTCGGATTGGCTGATTTAAAGATGAGAATGGGATTGTGTACCGCCTCTACTTCAAAGGAGCTGAATTTTTTTGGTATATCCAGCCGGCCCATATTGGAGAACGTAAGATCATTATTGCCCCTGGCCGTGCCCAGGTACTGCGATAATTTTTTTACTACCGGGTGCAGGTATTCATTAAGCATGATCTCCTCATACACCTTCAGGTTGGAGAGCTTTTCCGACAGGCGGTTATTCAGCCGCTTTACCTGCTCCTGGAAATCCAGCATGGGATCTTTATCAATAGATAAGGTAGTGCTGGTGGCAAAACCAAACAGCATATCATCTTTTATTTCCGGGATATAACGCCGCAGGTTGACCGGGCAAAATACCTGGTTCTTTACATTTTTGCTGCCTCTTACATGACGGAACGCAAGCAGGAATGCTGTACATAAAGCTGCGTGCATAGTAGTATGCTGTACCTTGCAACGCCTTACCAGGGCTGCGGTTGCAGCTTTGTCCATTTTCCAGCGCACCGTATAATCCTTACCCCAGCGGATCTGTTTTTTGCCGGATACAAAAAGCAGGAACAAACGTAAAATGGCCGCTGTGACCTTGCCTTTACGCTGTAATTTTTTGTCTGATAAAATAGCTTCCGGTACCAGGTCCTCTACTGTATTAAATGTTTCATATTGCCCAATGGCCAGGTCCGGCTGATCCAGCAACGTAAGCATTTCCTTGTACAAGGTTACAATGGAGGCGCCGTCGCAAATACAGTGATGGCATACCATAATGAGCTCCGATACTTCTGCGGAGCGGAGCCACACCATGCGCAGCAGCGGACCATTTTGCATATCAAACCGTTGCTGGCATTCCTTTTCAGATTCCCGCATCCAGTCCTCATCCGATGTACGTGTGAGGATGCGCACCGGGATATCCGGCACCGGCATGGGAGATACAAACCAGGGCTGTCCTTTGCTATCTTCCTGCACACCTACAGTCAGCAATGGATGCCGGGCCTGGATCTTAGCCAGCGCATTCCGCAACGCCACTTCTGTAAAGGAGCCGTTAATCTTTACCGTAAAGGTGATATTCTTGGGAATGATGCCATCTCCATAAATGAAGCGCTCCAGGAAAAGTAGTTTACGTTTCATGTTTTAATTTTTGTATAGTCCATAGTCGATGGTCCATGGTCCATAGCATATTTCAATTTGCTGATCTGCGTAATATTAGAAGCCTATCCGTTTTGCAGTAGTCTATGGACTAGAACGCTACCATCTTAGCCTCTGCTGCAAAGCTTTCCAGGTATTCCACTGCTTTATCATTACCGCCGGCCTGTACAAAGGTTTCGCGGATACGCTGTGCGGCCCTGCGGTACTGCGGATTGTTAAGCAGCTCCCACATGGCTGTTTTAAGATCGTTTACCCGTAGGCGTTTATAGCGCAGCTTAATGCCACAGCCGGCCTTTTCTATCAGGGATGCGGTATGAAAATGATCGTAGGCAATGGGGGTAATGAGCATGGGCAGGCCGTTCACGAAAGTATCGTTCACCGTGTTAAAACCACCATGACAGATCACAGCATCCATTTCCGCCATCAGCTCAGATTGCGGTACAAAACCCTGCACAATAAAATTATCCGGCCAGGTTTCAAAAATATCAGGGCTGGTGGCGGCAATAATAGTCAAAGGCTGATCTGCAAAGGCTTCTATCAGCTTGCTGAAAAACTCCTTACGAATATCTACCAGCAGCGTGCCCAGGGATACATATACCTTTGGCGTGGTTACCTTACGCAGGCGTTCCCAGTCGAACGGTGTTTCATTGGGGCGGCCTTTTACCGGCCCCACAAATTTCATATGTGCGGGTGCGTTAGGCACATTGGCAAATGTTTGCGAAGTGAACACCAGGTTCAGCTGATTAGAGTTTACGATCGCCTGCGGCGTATAAATACCAAACTCCTGCTGCAGGGAAAGAATGTTATGCACCCACCAGGCATGCACCTTGGGCGCGCTCATTGCATCGCCTCCCACATCCGGCGGCACAGGGGTGGTAGTTACACAGGGAATGCCTTTGTTGTGCGCGCAAATAGCACCGGCGAAGGTGATACAGTCGCTCACGATCACATCCGGCTGAAACTCGTCTACAATGCGCTCCAGGCCTTTCATAATGAAGCGGCAAAAGGGCATATAGGTTTCTTCCAGCGCCAGCTTCAGGGTTTCGGCTCCTGAAATATGCGGGCCATCGTCCTGCCGTTTTAATATCCGTTGTATTTCAGGTAAATGTTCTTCCAGCTCCGCATGCGGTACAATGAACTCGCCACCGGCAGGTACATGTTTGGCGGCAATTTCCTGGATGCCTACCCAGGCTACTTTATGGCCGCGGGCTAACAGGCTGGCGCCTACGCTGAGCGTAGGGCTGATATGCCCGAAGAAGGGAGGGACAACGAATAGGTATTTTTTCATGGATCGTGTTTTGTTGGACTACGGCAGACCACGGACCACTGTCCGCGAAAAGCCCGCCGGGCTTTATATTGATCTACAATTGTTGTGTTAAAGACTGTGGACTGTGGACAGTGGTCAGTGGACCGCTCACCGCCAGCTCTTCCAGCAAAGCCGCTGTTCTGCCGGTGCCGCCTGCATTTTCAAAAGATGTTTTCACCTGTTGCGCTGCTGCCGCGTATTTCGGATCCTGCAGCACATCCCACACTGCATTTTTCAAATGTTCTGCTTTAAAACGTTTAAAGTTCAGCCGTACGCCGCTTTCCGTAGCGGTTACGCAGCCGGCTACAAAAGACTGATCGTATGCAATGGGTATCACTACCAGCGGCAGATGATGGGCCAGCGTTTCACACACGGTATTATGCCCGCCATGGCATACTACGGCATCCAGGTAAGGCAGCAGCCCAAGCTGCGGCACTTTTTCCTGTACAATAAAATTATCCGGCCAGGTATCAAAAAGCGCGGGGTCAGATACTACTACTACCGTGAGTGGCTCATTACCCAATGCGGTGCATACTTTGCTGAAGAAATCTTTTTTATAGGTATGGTCAAAGGTGGTACCTATTGATACCAGCACTTTATGCGGCTGGCCCATATGGTAAAACCGTTCCCATTCAAAGGGAATATTAGCCGGGCGGTGCGCAATTACCGGCCCTACAAACTGGTAATAGTCCGGTAATTCTTTATCGCCAAAAAATGTTTTAGAGGTAAATACCAGCGTAAGCTGGTCCGAACACTGGATGGGTTGTGTAGCTGTTAAGCCTAATGATAGCTGTAAGGCTACTATACGCTGATCGCCCCATTCCTTTACTTTGGGCAGATTGTCCATGGCGCGTACTGCGGCAGGCGCTGTAACGGCGGTGGCATAGGGAATGCCCTTTTTAACGGCTGCCATGGCGCCGGCAAACAGCTCATGGTCATTGATCACCACATCCGGCTGAAAAGTATCCAGCCACTCCATAATGCCGGGAAACATATACCTGTTCAGCGGCACCAGCACATCGTCATACAGGAATTTAATGCTTTCCACGCCGTACACATTCTTTTGCTGGATAGCATCCATGTAGGGCTGGTTCTCTTCTCCATTATTTGTTTCATCATACTGGATCAGCAGCAGCTGTCCGCCGGGCGGCAGTTTTTCCTGCAGGGCAGGTTCCAGGCTTATCCAGCCCACTTCATGCCCGCGCAGCAGCAATTCCGCGCCTACGCTCAGTGTTGGATTAATATGGCCCGTTAATGGAGGAACAACAAAAGCAAATTTTGCCATAGCCGTTATGGTTATTCTTGAGTGTAAAAAAAATCTTTCAGTGCATTGCCAATGGTAAAAGGCTCCTGCACCGGTATGTTATGATCGCCGTTCACAAAGAGTAAACGGGCATCTTTTATTTTTTCCTGCAGCTCCAGCCCGGCGCTTACACAGTCGGAATCCTTACCGTAAATAAGCAGCGTTTCGTGCGGTATGTCTTTAATACCTCCGTTGCTGAAGAAATGCCTTTCCTGCTGCATATCCTGCCGGATGGTGCTTTCCTTTAACAGGAATTCGTAGAGCCGGTGCCGGCGTTCCAGCTGCCGTTTGCCCATTTTTGCAGGGGAGTGGTCGCCCTGCCCGTTCACGAAGTGTACCAGCAACTCTTTGCTATACACATCCACTACGTTCATGGTTTCCTGCTCATAAGGATTGGGGCTTTCGATCACCGCCAGCTTTTTAATTTTTTCCGGGTGGCGGATGGCTGTTTTCAGGGCTATTAAGCCGCCATAGCTGTAACCGGCCAGGTACACGGATGTTAGCTGTAAAGCGTCCATTAGCGCTAACAGCTCATCGCTCATGGATTGCAGGTCGTAACCATGCTGCGAACGGCCGCTCATACCGTGGCCTTTCAGATCATACAATACCACATGGTAGCGTTCTGCCAGTATGGGCGCAATATTAAAGTACCAGATAGAGAGATTGGTGAACATGCCATGTACCATTAACACGGTTTCGGCTGCTCCCTTGTTCATCTCCTGCAGGTGAATGCGTGTATGTGGCAGGTCCACTACAGGCATGACTGGATGTATTTGGTAATATCGCCCAGGTTCAGGCTAATGATCTGGTCCAGGTCCATATTGGATAACCAGCCGGTAAAATCAATGTCTTTGCCGAAATGGTTTTTTACTTTTTCAGAAAAGGCTACGATCTCAATGCTGTCCATTTCCAGGTCTTTGGTAAAGGAGCTGGCTGCTGTAATATCCAGGTCTTCCACAAATTCTTCACCTATTACTTCTGTGATGAATTGTTTCAGTACAGGCAGGATCTCTGCTTCGCTCAGCTTAGCGGGTTGTGTTAACTGGTCCATCCGATAATGTAGTTTTTGTATTGAATAGTTTGAATGTGTACGCCTTGTATGGTTAAGGTTTCGCCGTTAATGGCCTCTACCACATAAGCCTTGGGGTTGCCCTGCAGGCCTTTGCCCAGTGATTTGCCATAGGCTTCTTTGGCTACCCAGTAGCGGGTAAGCCACTCCGCATGGTTGCGGTTACCCAGCAGCGCCAGCTCTGAGGGATCAAATACCAGCCCTTCAAAAGCGGTGTTGTGCTCCCGTATTTCTTCTATATCAATGCCTACGGGTTTGCCAAAGCGGGCAATGGCTACGGCATCTGTATTTTTATGCGCCAGGGAAATGTGTACATTGCCCGTCATGTCGCCCTCCGTAAAGGGCTGGCCTGCTTCATTGGACCTGATGGCAAATTCCACCGGGTAATACAGGTTACCTGCTTCCAGCAGCAGGGCTTTTACTGCATCTTTTACGGCTACCCGGCTAATGACCCATTCTTTCTTTTTATGCAGGGGCATGCTGTTATGATGTTTTTTCTCCTCCTGGTTAAAGTAACGTTTCACAATAAAATCCCAGGAGTTCACGCGGCTGTAAGCGTTGTGGAACATAAACACACCAGGCACAATTTCTTTTGCCAGCGTATGTTTGGGGGAGATGAGCGCATTCCACAGCGGTTCATCAATTTCCAGGCGGCGGTTCTGCCAGCCGCGGATGATGGCCCATACCTTATCATCCCGTTTCAGGATAAAATCTGCAAATGCAAATTCATCGTTCAGGGAAGTTAGCTGGCAGGTGCATTCAAAGCTGCCCTGCTGGTCTTCCATCTGCTGGTAGAACTCTACTTCCTGGATCTTAACTGGGAAGGCTATACGGTCTTTTGGCAGGGTCAGCTGCAGCCATAATCCAAACAGCTGCCCGGCATTATCCAGCAGGGAGCCTTTGCCGGCGCCGCCTTCAATAATACCGGCAATACCTTTTTCAGCAATTACCTTTACTTCGGTAATACCCTGGTATGCAGGGCCGTGAAACATGCGCTGGGAGTAGATCTGCTGCGGCGTGATAGTAATCTGCAAAGGCGTACCAATATCTGCTGCCGTTTTTTCCGGCGTGCCATATTGCTGTGATAAATGTACTTCTGCATTGGCATATTTTTCCAGGTCCAGGTAAATACGGTCAGGTGCTTTCCATTCTCCTTTTACGGTTTCGCGGAAGGGGGTGGCCACATTCATCCACTGGAACACTTTTACCTGCATGATCTTTTGTACTTCCATGCCGGGCGCGTTCTCTTTGGCTATATCGCCAAACATTTCAAGGATCATGGTCATGGGTATCACGGGCTCACAGTCATCTGCACAATGCCAGCCCGGCCGTTGGCGTATCAGGGAATGGTCTATGAGGTAAGGATGCGTATCCAGCGATACATCCAGCTTTTTTACCAGCGGCTGTTTTTGCAGTGGGGCAGCATGCATCGCCGTATGGGCATGGCCGTTAGTGCCATTGCGATGGGTAGCCTTTTGCTGGAATATTTCCATTACGGATTGCTGTATGTCGGAGATCTCTGCAAAATTGTTCAGCAAAGCCTGCATCAGCGGGGAGGCTGCTGTTTCCGGCACTGCGCTGCGGTTGGCAGCCGGTACCGATAGCTTTTTCAGGGAAGGCAGCTCCCGCACAATGGGAGAGCCTAATTGCAGCTTTATAGGGCGATTAGCCGGTTTGCTTTTTATAGTGGAAGCGGCAGTTGCAGGTGCTTCCATAAATGAACTGTCCACGGCCTGGCCTTCTACAAACAGGGCAGCCAGTACGCGTTGCAGCTGTGTGAGGCCGGAGCGGGTGGGCACGCTGGCGGCTACGGCGCTGTAATTTTTTTGTTTCAGCGTATCATCCACAAAACCTATTAAACCACCGGCGCCTACCTGTACGAATACACGTACACCGGTTTCATACAATTTCTCTGTAAGCTCCCGGAAGCGCACCGGTTCTACCAAATGCTCCACGCTCAGCGCGCGGATGGCGGCAACATCATCCGGGTAAGTGGTTAATGTAGTGGCAGACCATACCGGTACTGACGCCTGCTGGAATTCTAACTGGTTCATACCATCCAGCAGCAGCTCCAGCTTGTCTTTTACAAAGGGGGAGTGAAAGCCTGACTGGAAGGGCAGCACCTGGTAAAAGACCTGTTCTGCTTTTAAGGTATGGATAAATTCTTCCACCGCTTCATTGGTGCCGCAAAGGATCACCTGCTGCGGGCAATTATCAATAGAAAGGTAAATGTCCTTAGTGGCGGCCAGCAATGGTTTTAGCCGTTCGTAGCCGCAGCCTGCTACCAAAAAGGTAGCGTTCTTTTGTTCAAACAGGGTAGGGTCCAGCTGCGCCTGCAGGCGTAACAGTGATTGCTCTGTTACCATTTCAGCGGCGCGGCCTGCCAGCCACTCACCCAGGCTATGCCCTGCATTCAGGTGCGGTTGTACGCCTAAGCGCTTCAGGGCGCTATCCAGGATACCGCTGTTCTCCATTTGCTGCTGCGCTGCGCCTAACACGCCATCGGTGGCGGCTACCCGCGGTAAGCCGGGCAGGTTAAAATACTGTGCTACGCTGCTGGTTTCGCCCCCGGCCAGGCCATCCAGCCCCGGGAACAGGAAGGCTATTTTACCACCCTGTAATAACATGGGTTCGTTGGAGAACCAGATGTCCTGCCGGTTACGCCAGGGCACATCTTTGTTTACAATTTTTAGAGCGCGTTGTATACGTTCCGGTGTGGGATCAAAAATGGCTATGCGGTAAGCGCCTTCACCGGTAAAGGTTTCATTGGTTTCCAATGCCTGCAGCAGCGCGGCTTTATTGGGCCTTGCCAGTAACAGCACCGCATCTTTTTGCGCTGCAGCGCCTATGCCGTTGAATTGTTTTTTAGCAATACCTTCCTGGATAGCTACGGCTTCCATTACTACGTGTGCATTAATGCCACCAAAGCCAAACGCGTTCACCCCGGCACGGCGCGGCAGCCTGGTTTCATCCCAGGGCGTTGCGTAGTGTATAGGTGTGAACCGTGTTTTTTCCATAAAAGGTAAGGGTTCTTCACAATGCAGGGTGGGGGGCAGCTGGCCGTGATGCAGTGCCAGCGCGGTTTTAATAAGCCCTGCTATACCGGCTGCGGGCATGGCATGGCCTATCATGGATTTGATGGTGCCAATGCCTGCTTTGGGCAGATCCGTTGCGCTGCCAAATACATTCAGCAGGGTTTCCAGCTCTGTTTTGTCGCCCAGCTGGGTGGCGGTGCCGTGCGCTTCTATTAAACCAATATCACGCAGGTCAGCGCCGGCCTGCTGCCAGGCTTGCAGAATGGCTTTTGTTTGCCCTTTTACGGAGGGGCTCATTACGCTTACGCCTGCGCCATCGCTGGATACGCCTACACCCTTAACGACAGCGTATATACGATGTCCGTCGCGGATGGCATCTTCCAGTCTTTTCAGCACTACAAAGCCGCAGCCTTCCCCAATGATCACGCCATCTGCACGCTGGTCAAAAGGCCTGATCTGCTGGTTGCGTGATAAGGCGCCCAGCTGGGTGAAGATGCTCCAGAAAGGCGCATTCTGCGAGGCATGCACGCCGCCGGCTATTACCATATCAGAGCGGCGGCTGCTCAGCTCCTGCACGGCATGATCTACTGCTATGAGGGAGCTTGCACAGGCGGCATCAATGGTATACGCTGTGCCACCCAGGTTCAGGCGGTTAGCCACCAGAGAGGCTACCAGGTTAGGGATCAGGCCCATGGCCGTATCCGGGCCAAAGCGGCCTTTCTTTACCTGGAACTCTTTTTTTACCAGGTCTAATTCTTCTGATCTTAAATTGGGTAGCAGGTGCTGCAATACCCGTACTATTTGTTCACCAGTTCTAATAATTTCAATACCTCTTACTGCGCCGGGTCCGGGGTAGTTCCCTTTGCCAATGATGATGCCTGTTTTTTCCAGCGATAAATTCTTTTCAAACACACCGGCATCATTCAGCGCTTTATGGGCCAGGTGTAGGGCCAGCAGCTGCTCCGGCTCCGTGCTTTCCACTACCAGCGGCAGTATGCCAAATTGTATAGGATCAAATTCCGCAAAATCATCTATAAACCCGCCGCGCCGGCAGTAGAACCGGTCTACCGCTACCTCCCCGTCAAAGAACATACTCTCCATCCGGTTTTCCGGTACGGTCTGTATCGCATCTACCCTGTTGATGATATTTTTCCAGAAAGCAGCTACATCAGGGGCGCCCGGGAAAATGCAGGACATACCTATGATAGCTACGTCTATGTTGTGGTCCATTTTTATGATTTATTTCCCTCTTTCTTTATCAGAAAGTAACATTACCGGCCATGATCACTACCTGGCTTTCATTGCCATACTTCAGTTCATCAATAAAGGTTTCCATACCATCGCCCAGTGGTATTAAGGCTATGCCACGGCGTTCGTATTCCTTTTCCAGCGAAGGGGATACCATGCCGGTGCCTTTCCAGGGGCCCCAGTTAATGGCCATCACCTTAGCTTTCAGCTGCTGTTTCAACACCCGTGCATAACGGTCCATTACACTGTTGGCGGCTGCATAATCCGTTTGCCCGCGGTTACCATATACAGAGGCTACGCTGGAGAACAGGACCACGAACTGCGTATCTGCATTCAGGTGTTCAGCCAGCACGCGCAACGGTGTTACTTTGGTGGAGAATACGCGCTCAAAGGATTCCGGTGTTTTCTGGTGAAACAGCTTATCTTCCAGCAGGCCGGCGCCATGCACCACGCCATCAATACGGCCATACTCTTTATACACCTGGCTCATGAAAGCGCGCAGGGCGGCTTCATCCCGCAGGTCAAGCGAATGATAGCTAACCGTAGCGCCGTTGTGTTCCAGAGCTGTGAGGGTATTCAGGATCTGGTTATGTTTATGGATCTCTGCTGCACGTTTTTCAATGTCGGCCGGTTTTTTCAGCTCACCTTGCGCTACCAGGTACTGGCGGATCTCGTCTTTGGTTTTAAGATGCACCAGGCTTTCCTGTGAGAGCTTGCGCGGATCGGCAGAGCGGCCTACCAGGATATAATGACAGGGATATTCTTTAGAGAAACGGATCATCAGCTCCGCTGTAATGCCCTGTGCACCGCCGAATACCAGCACCACAGATTGTTTGGTGAGGTGAATGCCGGACGTAGTGCCAATGGTAAGCGGGGCATGCACCGGTTCCAGCGTTTGGCGCTGCCCGTTAAGATAGGTAACTTCTGCAGGGCCTTCCGGATGGAGAATTTCATCTAATGCAATGGCGGCAATTTTTTCCGGCGACAGCTTATTGGCCAGGTTAATGGTACGGCAGGTAGTATGCTCATACTCTTTATCCAGGCTTTTGAAAAAGCCGCTGTAACCCTGGAAGTGCTGCAGCAACAGGTGATCTGCCGCTTGTGTTACATGCCCGTCAAAATCAGAGAGGGCATATACCCATTTCACTTTCTCAAAATCCAGCTTCTTCACCATGGAAACGGAGGTGATAATATCGTTTCTTTTTGGCGAGGAGAAAATATCCAGTATAATAAGGCCGTGATAGGCTTCCAGTGAGTCAGCTTCCGTTATTATGGAGGCCTGTGCGCCCTGCTGTTCCAGCAGCTGTTTAACCGCTGTTGCAATGGGACCGCCATCATCTGTTATGGCAAAGTGTAAGCCTTTTAACTGCGCGGGCGACAGGCGCTGCATGGCGGAGGGCGTAAGCTCAAAGCGCAGGCGGGAAAGCTTTTCCTTCAGGCTCTCTTTTACAAAACCTTCTTCAATGATCTTTTTAGCTTCCTGCACTGGTTCAAAATTACCGGCAGTGCTTTCTGCTATCCAGCTGATCAAACCCTGTAAGGTTTTTATGGATGCCAGCTTTTCCATCATCTCCTCCCCATTGCCATTGGCCTGCTGCAGGCCACCCAGGCGGGTTTTCAGCTCTCCAATGATCTCCATGCGTTTAATGGAGTCAATGCTCAGGTCTGCTTCCAGGTCCAGCTCAAGGCCCAGCATATCCGGCGGGTAACCGGTTTTTTCACTTACTACATTTAAGAGTACGGTTTGGATCTCAGTAACAGATAAACCTTTGGAGGGTGTTGCAGCTGCCTGGATAGTAACTGCGGGTATGGGAGCGGGTGCGGTAGCTGCGTTTTCCTGTGCGTTGGTTGTTAACCAGTCCACCAGCCCTTTCAGCGTTTTTATGGCTGCCAGCTGCTCAACCAGCGATTCTTCACTGTGCGTGCTGCTATTAAAGCCGCCCAGGCGGGTTTTCAGCTCTCCAATAATCTCCATGCGTTTAATGGAATCAATGCTCAGGTCTGCTTCCAGATCCATTTCCATGCCTAGCATATCCGACGGGTAACCGGTTTTATCGCTGATCACTGACAGCAGAATGGCCTTTACATCTTTTTCCACGGCCAGGGTTTGCACACCATTCGTGTAAGCATGCCCGTTTGACCCGTTACTATGGTGGCCGTTATTGCCATTATGTCCATTGGAGCCATTATAAGTATCGCTGAGGTTAGTGATGTTTGTACCATCGGTATGTACGGCAATGATCTTGCGGGGCGCCGGGTCCTGCATGGGAAGGTCTGCGCTGTGGAAGCTTTGCGGGGTATGGCCCAGGTAACCTAAAATCACATCGCGCTGTGCCTGTACAATATGTTTCAGGCTGTTCAGGTAAGCTTCTACCATCTGTTCCGCACCACTATTATTATTGATCACTACTGTATTAGGCTCCGTACCTTTTAATGCCAGTGGTGTTATAATGGGCATGGCGCCATGGGCTGGCAGCTTTCCGTAAGCGGGTACTGCCATCTGCCCGTTCACCAGCCAGACAGTACTTGGTTTTTTATACTGGTCAATGGCTTCCAGGTCCAGCTGCTTTGCATTACGGCCGTCAAATAAACGGTCCAGCTGCACGGTTCTGCCACTTGCCATGTAGCGGGCAATGGTGTGCAGCAGGTGGGTAATGCCCGGCTGGTCTTTATCTTCTGTATGCAGGATCAGCTCATCATCACCTATAATAGACCTGGTAAGGTTGCTTAACACTTTACCCGGACCTACTTCAATGAATATACGTGCGCCCTGTGCATACATTTGTTCTATTTCTTCTGTAAAACGCACCGGCTGTACCAGGTGTGTTGCCAGCCTTTCCTTAATGGATGCAGGCTCCGTAGGGTATGCTGCTGCAGTGGTGTTTGACCATACGGGAATAGCAGGCGTTTTAAAGCTCACATCCTTCAGCGCATCGGCAAATAAGCCTTTGGCGCCGGACAGCAGGGGGCTGTGGAATGCGCAGGCTACTTCCAGCGGCTGGAAGGAGATGTTAGCGGCTGTTAGCTTGGCTGACAGCCTTGCAATAGCGGGTGTGGTGCCGGCCATTACCCATTGCAGGGGCGAGTTGTGGTTCACCAGGTACACATCGGCTTCGCCTTCAATGGCGCTGGTTAACACTTCTTCCCGGCAGCTCAGGGCCAGCATAGCGCCTTTATCAGCGCCAATGGCATCCAGTATGGAAGCTGCTCTTTTTTCACTTAAAGGCAGCAGCTGATCTTCTTCAAACACTTTGGCAAAGCACAGGGCCGGCAGCTCACCATAGCTATGGCCTGCCAGCATATCCGGCACAATGCCCAGCTCCTGTAAAAAGGTGGCAATGGCCAGATCCACCATACCTAAAAGCGGTTGCGCCAGGCGGGTGTCTTTAATGGCATTGCGTTGCGCTTTGGCCGCTGTTTCATCAAAAACAGCGGAGGGGAACAGGATCTGTTCATACTGCGGTTTGTCTTTCAGCAAACGGCGCATTACCGGGAAGGTAACAAACAGCTCGCGCGCCATGTTAACCCGCTGGCTGCCCTGTCCGGGAAACAGGAAGGCTACTTTACCTTCCAGCTGCTGTGTGGTGTACACGCCGTTGGTAGCGGCGCCGGACAAGGCCAGGTCTAGCTTTAGCAGCAGATCGTCTGCGCTGTCGGCCACAATACATAACTGAACGGGTGAAGTGTGGTTTTTATAAAGGCTGAAGGCAATGTCCTTCAACGGAATGTTATCATTTTTTTCCAGCAGGCCTTTTACTTTCAGCAGCTGTTGCTGTGCAGCTTCATACGTTGCGCCACGGAACACGAACAGCTCCGCCGGCCAGGAATTGAGCACGGTGGCAGGTTGCGGCGTATTCACATCATTCTCTATCACTGCATGGAAGTTGGTGCCGCCAAAACCAAATGCGCTGATGCCTGCTACTCTTTTATCCTCGTTCCAGATGCCGGTTTGCGTGTTAAAGGCAAAGGGGCTGGTTGCTGCATTATAAAAACTATTGGGATCTTTCAGGTGCAGGGTAGGTGGTTTTACCCCGTGGTATACAGATAGCGCTGCTTTAATAAGCCCTGCCAGACCGGCGGCGCACTTGGTATGCCCTATCTGCGTTTTTACGGAGCCCAGGTGTGTTTGTGCATGGGTAGCGCCGGAGCGGATGAGCATATCGGAAATAGCGCTCAGCTCTGTTTTATCACCTACTACGGTGCCGGTGCCATGTGCCTCTATGAGCCCTACGCTTACCGGAGAAATACCGGCCTGCTCGTAGGCCCGTTGCAGGGCGCTGGTTTGGCCGGCTTTGCGTGGTGCGGTAAGGCCCAGGCTTTTACCATCGCTGGAGCCGCCTACACCTTTTATTACTGCGTAAATGGTATCGCCATCGCGCTGGGCATCTTCCACACGTTTCAGCACCATCATGGCAATGCCTTCTCCCAGCGTAGTGCCGTCTGCGTTAGCATCAAAAGTGGCGCATTTGCCTTTGCGGCTTAAAGCGTGTGTGCTGGAAAACATCAGGTAATCATTAATGCTGTTGTGCAGGTCTGCTGCACCGGCTATTACCATGTCGGACTTTTCCAGGATCAGCTCCTGGCAGGCCAGGTCAATAGCTGCCAGGGAAGAGGCGCAGGCAGCATCTACCGTGTAGTTACGCCCGCCCAGGTCTAAACGGTTGGTGATACGGCCGGCAATTACATTGGCCAGCACACCGGGGAAAGAGTCTTCTGTGAGCTTGGGCAATGCTTCATGCAGCTCTGCCGGCATTTCCCCGAAGATCTGGGTAAAGAGGGAGCGGAAGCCATAGCTGTTGGCCAGGTCCGTGCCCGCCTCTGTACCAATGATCACAGATATATTTTCACGGTTAATATTCAGCTCTCCATAACCCGCGTTATCCAGCGCCTGTTTGGCCACCAGTAAGCTTAACAGCTGCGTGGGGTCAATGGCTGCCAGGGATTGCGGGGGAATGCCAAAGGCTACGGGATCAAAATCTATCTTAGGAATAAAGCCACCCCATTTGGAAGGCGTTTTTTCCCCGTTGGTAGATGCGGGATCATAGTAAAGTGATTTGTTCCAGCGTTCATCCGGCACTTCGGTCACACAATCCTTACCCAGTATAATATTACGCCAGTATTCTTCTATGTTGCGTGCGCCGGGGTAAATGCAGGCCATGCCTACAATAGCTACGTTCAGCGCTTTTTCCGGCGCATGAGGTACGGCGGGTAATGCTGCCTGCTCTATAATGGCATAATTATCTGCTGCTACCGTTTTGTGCAGATCAGCAATGGTGGTGATACGGTCCCTTAAGGCAGCTACCTGGCCTATCATGTACATGCCACCCGTGAGCTGGTCTGCTGTGTTAATGTTCAGCAGCTCATTCCCGCGGCGTTCTATACCTTTGGCGGCTATACGTAAACGGCCTACGTTCAGCTGTTCCAGCTGCGCCCATATTTCTTTTTTATCGGCGCCGGCTAATTGTAAACGTTCTTTTTCCTCATTAAAGAAATCGGCAAATGGGGTGTACAGGCAGCGGGTTTCGTGGCCTGGTGCGGTTTCCAGTAAAATGGTGTCTTTATGGTTAATGGCTTGTTCCTGGAACTGGGGCAGGATGGCGCCGCTGCTTACGGCTTCCTGTGTATAAATATAGGCGGTGCCCATTAGTACGCCGGTTTTAACGCCGCGTGCCGCTAAGGGTGCTGCCATTACGGAAATAAAGGCGGCTGACAATGCATCGTGAATACCACCGGCAAAGAATACACTGAACTGGTCGGCATGCTCTTCCTGCAGCAAGCGTTCTACCTGCCGCTCCCATAACACCAGGCTGGATAAGGGGCCTACGTGACCGCCGCATTCCCGCCCTTCAAACACAAAACGTTTAGCTCCTTCTTTAATGAACATATCCAGCAAAGAAGTGGAAGGTACATGCAGGTAGGTTTTAATGCCTGCCTGCTCCAGCGACTTAGCCTGTGAAGGCCGGCCGCCGGCTATTAATACGATGGGTGGTTTTTCATCTTTAATATAAGCGATCTGCTCTTCCCGTAATTCAGGCGGCGCAAATCCCAGGATGCCTACGCCCCAGGGTTTGTTGCCTGCCAGGGTTTTGGTTTGCTGGATCAGCTTTCTGGCGGGTTCGCCTTTTAATAAGGAAAGCGCTACAAAGGGCAGCCCGCCCGCATCCGCTACTGCGGCGGCAAAGGCAGGTACATCACTCACACGGGTCATGGGGCCTTGTGCAATAGGATAGGGGATGTTCAGCTCTTTGGATAAGGCATTACCCGGGCTTAATACATTTAATGCTTTGGCTTGCTGCAGGTGGCCGTAAGCGGCTTCCTGCAAACCAAATATTAAGCGGTTCAATTTTTTGTAACGTAATGCCAGGTCAATACCAATGGCTATATCCTGGCCTAAGGGCAGGTAACCTTTATCCATATCCGTTATACCCAGGTAAGGCGCTAAGTCCTGCTGGGTGGCCTTTTCAGGCAACAGGGGTGAATTGGGCCTTGCCAGCACACGGTAATGATCTATTACGCGGGTTTCATTACCATTCAGCTTTTCACATATATTTTTAATGGGGGCAGGTACATTGCTTTCCGGGAATAATACCAGCTGGCTGTCCAGCACCACACCGGTAGCGCCGGTAGCTGCCAGCGCTGCGGCGGTATGTAT
This sequence comes from Chitinophaga rupis, assembly GCF_900109685.1. Taxonomy (GTDB): domain Bacteria; phylum Bacteroidota; class Bacteroidia; order Chitinophagales; family Chitinophagaceae; genus Chitinophaga; species Chitinophaga rupis. Next base: position 341,374 of record NZ_FOBB01000002.1, read on the forward strand.
GCCTACGCCGCCCTGCACCCATATTTCCAGTCCGCTTATTTCCCGCACCACGCGCTGGAACAGGATGTAGGATGATTCGTCGCTCACGGTGCCTGCGCCTTCATTTCCTTTTATAATAATGCCCTGTGCATTGGCTGCTTTGGCTTTGTGCGCCTCACCAACCGTATGTACCTGGTAATAAGTTGCTACATGTTTGGGTAACGTTATTTTAAAACCATAAGGAATAATTGCCAGTGTAACCTGTGCCGGCAGGGAAATGGAGGCCAGCTGCTCATCTGCAAAACATACACCGAACGGCTGGCTGGTTTTTGCGGTAATGGTGTTCAGTGCGGCCTGGGCTTTTGACAGATCACGGCCCAAATGAAGTACAGGTAAGGCTTTTGCTTTCAGCAAGGCCAATACAAGGCCTGCATCCGGTTGCTCCAGGGGAGTCACTCCGATAATTTTTATTTTTCCCATGGTTATGATTTTATTCCGGCAAAGCATACCAATGTAAACAGGTAGTGTAAGACTGTTAGATACAAGGGTTTTTTATGTTCGATACCGGATAGTTCTATGGTTATTGCAAATAGTTGGTTCTATTGTTCCTATATATACGGCCTATTTGCCTGGATGGGTTCTCAAAAAAAATATATATTAAAACTACTTATAGGTGTAACCAGGCAAGGTGATTTCAATAAAGGCAAAAAAGGTTTTTCAATCTTCTCAAGGGAGTAAAGATTAAAATAGGGCCGTATTTAAAAGATATAGTCCACTGGTTCTAAAATCCAATCTGTTATTTCACACTTCACATGTTATTTCACATGCGTATTATCGCTGACATGCATTCTCATTTAAATGGTACTTCAATTGCATGATCAGTCGAAAGGTGATGCTAAAACAATCATGGTTTTTATTTCATCATGAGCAAGGTGGTAAAATGTAAGGTTCATAGGTGTGTATTTTGAGTAATTCTTACATGAATTTACAAAAAAAGCAAACGGTGATCCGGTGGTAACATGTTTTTAACACGCGAATTTCATTTGTGGTAGGAATATGATTTTTTGTAATATCTGCCGAATGCCAGTAAAAAGGGGCATAGTGAATGTTTATGAAGCGGGTTTATTTGTTATTGACTTTTTTGAGGGGGATATAAGATGAAACATTGCATGAAGAAATCTCCCGGGGTTACCCTGTATCTTAACGCAAACAATTTGTACAGATACATGTATTACTTAAATTAATAAGTATCAAAAAAAGCAGCAGGGAATAAAGTATTGTACAGTAGATGGTTTGATGTATAGAAACTGTACAATTGACAATTATTCCTGCTGCTTTGTTAATGATTCATTGTTAAGTAGTTACTGCCATCCGCCGCCTAAGGTCTGGTATAATTGTACAGTACCGGCCATCATATCACGGCGGGCATGAATGAGCGCCAGCTCTGCTTCCAGCACACTTTTTTGCGCGGTAATGATCTCTAAATAAGAAGCATAACCACTTAAGAACAGGTCATTTGCGGTGGATACTGCACTTTGCAGCACACTTACTTCCTTTTCACGTAAGGCGTAGATGTGTTGCTGGTTGTGCACATTACCCAATGCAACCGACACTTCCTGGTAAGCCTGCAGGATCTTTTGCTGGTAATGATAATAAGATATTTTGCTGTCGGATTCATTTATGCGGTACTGCGCCTGTAATTGTTTTTGATTGAACAGTGGCGCAGTAATACCGCCTAATACGCCATAGGCAAAGGATGCAGGCTCCAGCAGCAACCCGGCTTTAAAAGCATTAAAACCTCCGTATGGCGTAATATTCAAAGAAGGTAAAAATGCTTTGCGGGCGGCCTGCACATCTGCTTTAGATGCAGCCAGCTCCAGCTCCGCCTGTTTAATATCCGGGCGGTTGGCAAGCAGCTTCGCCGGCAGGCCGGGCTTCCAGGGCGCTGACAGCGTATCTATTGCTAATGCTTTGCTACGCGGCAACGGCTGCGGATAACGGCCTAATAAAAAATTTAGTTGACTTTCTATCACCAGCTGGCGCTGGCGGGTGATATGTTCCAGGCTGCGGGTGTCCAGCAGCTGCGCTTCAAACTGCTGTACGGCCAGTAAAGTAGCCCGGCCGGCAGCTTGCTGGATCTGCACGGTGGCTAATGCGGTTTCCTGTAACGCAATGTTCTTTTTGATAATTGCCAGCTCATTATCCAAAGCTATCAGTGTATAATAATGCGCGGCTACTTCTGATACCAATAAGGTAGTTACCAGGCGGCGGCCCTGCGCACTGGCCAGGTAACGCGCCAGGGCGGCCCGTTTGCGCGCTTTTATCTTACCCCAGAGATCCACTTCCCAGCTGCTGCGCAGGCCCAGGAAAAAATCCGGAGTAGGATCCGGAATGCGCTGATCCTTACTAATGTTAGTAGACAAATTTGTATCAAAATTACCTACTCCATTCAGGGTATACTTACCGTATTTATCAATACCGGCAGTGGCAGACAGGTTTACATTAGGCAGCCATGCATACCGGGCAGCCAGTAAAACCGCTTCGGAAATCTTCATTTCTTCCCGGCTGCTTTGTAAGGCATAATTATATTGTAAGGCCGTATCTATTAATGCGCGCAAAGGTGCATCTTCAAAGAACTGCTGCCAGGGCAGCTGGCCTATACCGGCAGTGTCGGTGCTGTTAACAGCAAAGGTATCCGGCATGGGTTTGTTATCTGGCAGCACCAGTGGTTTGGGCAGGCGGCAGCCGAAAGCGAGTAAGAAAATGCTGAATGCTATTATTTTAATAAAATCCATCATGATGTTGCTTTTAAACGTTTGCGGGATAAGCTGGCGAACAATACATACAAACCCGGTATTACCAGCACCCCGAACAAAGTACCTATTAACATACCACCTGCTGCTGCCGTACCAATGGAACGGTTACCCATAGCGCCCGCGCCAGCCGCCACACACAGGGGTATTAAGCCTGCAATGAATGCAAAGGAGGTCATAAGGATAGGACGCAGGCGGGATACCGCACCTTCCTTTGCGGCTTCCAATGGCGAGAGCCCCTGCTTATTACGCAGAATGGCAAACTCCACGATCAGGATGGCGTTCTTACCTAGCAAGCCAATGAGCATCACCAATGCTACCTGCGCATAAATGTTATTTTCCAGCCCGAATAACTTCAGCGATAAGAAAGCGCCGAAAATGCCAGCGGGTAAGGAGAGGATCACCGGCAAGGGTAACAGGAAGCTTTCATATTGCGCGGCCAGCAGCAGGTACACGAACACCAGGCATATCATAAAAATATAAATGGCCTGGTTGCCGGAAAGGATCTGCTCGCGTGTCATGCCGCTCCATTCATAGCTATACCCGCGCGGCAGCTGTGCAGCGGTTTCCCGGATGGCTTTAATAGCATCGCCGCTGCTGTAGCCGGGCGCCGCGTCTCCATTGATCATGGCTGCGGTGTACATGTTATAACGGGTAAGCTGCTCCGGCCCATACACCCGTTCCAAACGAATGAAGTTGGAGAAGGGCACCATTTCGCCTTTATCATTTTTCACATACAGGTGCAGCACATCTTCCGGTTTGGCGCGGTACTGTGGCGATGCCTGTACCATTACCTTATACATTTGGCCAAAGCGTATGAAGTTAGACGCGTAGTAGCTGCCCAGCAATGTTTGCAGCGTGTTCATGGCAGTTTCAATACTCACACTCTTTTGCGCGGCACGTTCCTGGTTCACATGGATCATGTATTGCGGAAAGCTGGGATCAAAGCTGGTGAAGGCAGCGCCTATTTCCGGCCGCTTTTTCAATGCGGCTATAAAATTATTGGTAGCATCCGCTGTTTGCTGCAGATTGCCACTGCCGGTTTTATCCAGCACCCGTAGCTCAAAGCCACTGGCATTTCCAAAGCCGGGTACTGTGGGCGGCGGAAAAAATTCAATGTTGGCGTCCCTGATATGGCTGGTCCTTTTTTCCAGCTCCGCAATCAGATCTGTTACGGAAGCTGTACGGTCTTCCCAGGGTTTCAGGTTGATCATGCCCATGCCGTAAGATGCGCCGGCAACATCATTCACCAGGCTAAAGCCAGCCAGTGTGGATGCGGATTCTACGGCATCTATATTCCGCGCAACCTGGTACACCTGTTCCAGCACCTGCTCTGTACGTTCTACAGTGGCGCCGGGCGGGGTGGTTACATTTACGTAGATCATGCCCTGGTCTTCCGAAGGAATAAACCCGGATGGCAATATAGCGCTGGCGCCCCAGGTAGCCAGGAAGAACAGTATCAGCAATCCAACGGTAATAAACCGCCGGCCTGCTATGCGGCCTATGAATTGCCGGTAGCGGTTGGCCGTAGCATCATAGCCTTTGTTAAAGCCGCCAAAAAAACGCTGTAATAAATTCTTCTTTGCCGGCTGGCCATGTGTATTTTTTAACATGATAGCACAGAGTGCAGGCGTAAGCGTTACTGCATTAATGCCGGATATAACAATGGAGAACGCCAGCGTTAGCGAGAACTGCCGGTAAAACACGCCTACCGGCCCGGAGAGGAAGGCTACGGGTATAAATACAGCCGACATTACCAGCGTAATGGCTACAATGGCCCCGCTGATCTCTTTCATAGCAGCTATGGTGGCTTCCAATGGCGGCAGGTGCTCTTCACTCATCTTTACGTGCACGGCCTCCACTACCACAATAGCATTATCCACTACAATACCTATGGCCAGCACTAAGGCAAACAGGGTAAGCAGGTTAATGGAAAAACCTAACATCTGCATAAAGCTTAAAGTGCCTATCAAGGCTACCGGCACTGCCAGCGCGGGTATCAGGGTGGAGCGGAAATCCTGCAGGAACAGGAACACTACCAGGAATACCAGCAGGAAGGCTTCAAACAGCGTACGCACTACTTCATGAATGGAGGCATCCAGGAAGCGGGATACGTCGTAGTTAAAATTGTACGTCATGCCCGGTGGAAAGGAAGTGGCTTTCAGCTCTGCCATGCGGTCCTTTACATTTTGTATCACCTCCCGCGCATTGGAGCCGGGGCGCTGCTTCAGCATGATGGATGCGGAGGGCTTGCCATCTGTTTTGGATACCATGCCGTAGCTTAATGCCCCGAACTCCAGCTCTGCTACGTCTTTCAGGCGAAGCATAGCGCCATCTGCCTCTGTGCGCAGGATGATGCCGGCGTACTGGGAAGGTTCGAAGAACTTGCCCGTGTAGCGTAATACATATTGTAACAGTTGTGGGTTTTTGTCGGAGCTTTCACCGGTTTTTCCGGGTGCTGCTTCAATATTCTGGCGGCGGATAGCGGCAATAATTTCTTCTGCTGAAATGTTGTAGGCCAGCATACGGTCGGGCTTTAACCATACGCGCATGGCGTATTCCTTGGCGCCCATGATCTCTGCAAAGCCAACACCATCAATCCTTTTCAGCTCCTGCAGCACATTAATGTCGGCAAAATTGTAAATGAACTGTTCATCCAGGTCAGCGTCTTCACTCATTACATTGAGGTACAGCAGCATACTGTTCACCTCTTTTTCTGTGGTTACGCCGGCTTTAATTACTTCTTCGGGTAATTCATCTATAATGGTTGCTACGCGGTTCTGTACGTTCACTGCTGCCTGGTCGGGATCTGTGCCTACCTTAAAAAAGATCTGTATAAGCGTAATGCCGTTGTTACTGGATACGGACGACATATACGTCATGCCGGGCACGCCGTTAATGGCGCGTTCCAGCGGGGTGGATACGGCTTTAGCGCACACTTCTGCATTGGCCCCGGTATATTTAGCCGTTACCGTTACAGAGGGTGGCACAATATCCGGGAATTGGGTTACCGGCAGCGTAAACAGCGCCAGCAGCCCCAGTAGCAGTATGATCAAAGAGATAACGAGCGACAGTACCGGCCGCTTTATAAAAGTGTCAAACATGTGTTATTGTTTTTGTATCCCTACATTTTCATCTTCAGCAAACTGTCGAGAGGAATGGTAACCGGATGAATGTGCATGCCCTCGCGGATGGTTTGTGTGCCTTCGCACACAATGCGCTCACCGGCTGCGAGCCCGTTCTTCACAATGTAGCAATGTGATAAGCGGGAGCCGGGCATAAAGCTGCGCATGCTTACCCGGTTGGCGGTATCTACTACAAAAACGTAGTTCTTATCCTGCATTTCAAATACGGCTTTCTGGGGAATGATCAAAGCATCCTCCAGGATATTCTCCAGCTGAATGCTGCCGCTGGCGCCGTGTTTCAGCAGCTTTTGCGGATTGGGAAAGCGGGCGCGGAAGGCAATGGCGCCTGTGGAGGATTCAAATTCCCCTTCTATGGTCTCTACCTTACCGGGATAGCTATAGCTGGTACCGTCGGCCAGGATCAGGCTTACCGCTTTATTGCTGGGCCCTTTTTTGGATTTGCGGTATTCCAGGTATTCTGTTTCCGATACATTGAAGTAGGCATACATTTCATGTGTGTCTGATACGGTGGTGAGCAGCGTACCATCAGTTACCAGGCTGCCTGTTTTCAGCGGAATGCGGTCAATGGTGCCATCAAAGGGCGCATGAATGTTGGTGTAGTTCAGGTGCATGGCAGCGGTGGCAGCGGCAGACCGCGCCTGGTCTATTTTTGCCTGTGCCGCGTTAAGCTTGGCAGTGGCTACTTCCAGCTCTGTAGGTGCGATCACTTTTTTATCAACCAGCATTTTTACGCGGCGGGTATCTACCTCCGCAGCTTTTGCTTCTGCAATGGCGCTGCTTAAGCTGGCATTGGCTTCTGCCAGCCGTGCCTTGTATTCCTCGTTATTTATGGAGAAGAGTAATTGTCCTTTTTGTACTTCCTGGCCTTCATCCACATAGATCTTTTCCAGAAAACCATTTACACGGGCCCGGATCTCTACATTACGCACAGCCTGTAAACCGGCTACATAATTATGTTTCAACAAAGTGTCTTTCATCACCAGCTTTGTAACCGGGAAGGGCTGCGCCTTTTCCTTTTTGTTATTGGTGTTGCCATTGGTGGTGCATCCCCACAGGATGATCACCAGCATGGCGTATATATAACGCTGCTGCATTAATTGTAATTAATAATGAAGAATGAATGATTAATAATGCCTGCATTCTGTTAATGCCTGCATGAGCATAGCATTGCCGGGCTCCCTAACGGGAACGGATACCTGCACTATCATCAGATTAAATAAGAAGGGGAGAAGGGGCTTAGAAAAGGGCTAAGCGGAACAGGAAGTTATAATAGGCGGGCCGAAAGGAGTCCTGCCATTGATATACGCCGCTTTTATTTTCTTTTTCGAGAATGTAATTGTACTGCCGTTCATCCAGGTACAGGATGCGCGGGCTGCAGCTGAACTGCTGCGTAGTGGCATTCAGGTAATAGCGCTGTTTGCGGCCTTTAGGGGCCGTGGTGCGTAAGATCTCATTGTTATCGTCCGCTGCTTCATCTGCCAGCAGCTCTGCTGCCAGGCGGGTAAAAGCGGTGTCGTCAAAAAGAGCAATCTTTGTTTGCTGAATGTGGTTTTCTGCGGCTGCAGCGGGCGTTTGCAGGGCATGCGCGTCGGGGAAAAAGCCTGCCAGCTGCCGTAAGCTGAAGAACAGCATACAGCAGAGCCATTTAACCGGTATGTGCATTTTTTTCACCACGCCTTAAGAGAAGGTAGTTTTAGTCCCTGCAATTGAGTGGCACAAAGGTATATTTTACGGCGCAGCGATCAAAGCAGAATTGTATGAGCGGATAATAATTAACAATTAATAATGAATTACAGCGCAGTACTTCAGTGTGCAGTACGCATTCATTATTAATTATCCATTCTTAATTATTAATTGTTACTGCTGCTGCCCCGCTACACTTCCATCCGCCTCTATGGGGGCTTGCTGGCTGCCGGCGGTATCTACATTATTCATTTCTTCAAAGAATTGACCATCTTCATAACCAACGGAAACAAATACCGTTAGCTTTTGGCGGGCAGGGCCTTTAAAGGTGCCGCGTACAGGACTGCAATCCCGGAAATTGCGGCCTACGGATAATTTTACGTGTTTATTGGTTACCCATACATTATTAGTAGGGTCTATGCCGGCCCAGCCGTAACCGGGGATCAGGGCTTCTACCCAGGCATGCGTAGCGCCTTCGCCGCGCATCCCGTTCTTATTCGGGCAAATATACCCGCTCACATAACGGGCGGGGATCTGGCAGGTGCGCAATATCTGCAGCATCAGGTGGGCAAAGTCCTGGCATACACCGGCGCCGTGCTCCAGTATTTCGTCCACGGTGGTTTCTACATTGGTAATGCCCTTAATGTATTTGAAATATTTAAAAATGTATTCGCTGCAGGTTTCTACTACGGCAGCCACGCTTTCGCCGCGGCGCACCGCAATAGCAATGGCGTCTATGGCGGCCTGCGATCTTATGGTATCGCGGTTGCCCAGCTCCAGCAATTGCAGTTGCCCATCCATTTCCTGTTGCAGCTGCTTAAAATTGGAATGAAAATTTATTCCCAGCTGGGACGATGCCGTGGTACGCACCAGCAGCTTGCTTTCTATGGTCAGTACGTTATGGGAAGGCAGAATGTTGAACAAACCGGTTTTATTGCCCCAGTAGTCAGAGAACGTTTGTACGTTCGGGTGATCTGTGATGAACAGGTCGTGTTGTAACACTTCCTGATCGGCACACTGGTAGGGAAAGATCTTTATTTCGTTGGCGCTTTCCTTTACCGGCCGGTCGTACTCGTAACGGGTAATATGATGTATCTTGAAAATAGACATAATCCTATCTGATAAAGCTTAAACGTAAGAAAAGAATTGACGGCTCAGGTGCATGGTAAAATCCAGCAGGTCCCGCTTTACTTCTTCCAGGAACTGTTGTAAAGATGCATTATTTAATGTGTCCAGGTCCGTGTAACGCACTTTGCTGAACAGGCGGCCAAAACAGCGGGTGAGCGCATCGTTCTCCGCCATGGGATTACCCCTTATTACTTCCTGCAAGCGGCGTTCCGCCCTGCCCAGGGTATGCGCTACGGAATGCGGAAAATTATCATTAAACAGCACCTGGTGCAATACATTTGAATTGTAATTGGCGGTGCGGTATGTTTTTAAATGCAGCTCATAACCGGAGAGCGACATAAGCAGGTAACGCCATTGCATAATGTCCTGCATTGTATCCAGGTCATAATTTATACGCTGGTACTCCTTATTGGTAAGCACAATGGTTTCCAGGCAGCGCTCCACATATTTTCCCAGGTTCATAAAGTTCCAGCCCAGCCCGCGCGACATGGTAATGTCCGTAACGCCGTTGTACAAAACAGTATGCCTGGTAATAGCGTCCAGCACTTCCAGGGCTTCATAGCTCATCAGGCGCTGATCTACCGAAGGCTGGTTCATGAGATGGTAAATGGCATTTACCTCCTCCCATACTTCTTTGGTAATGTGGTCCTGTACGCCGCGGGCATTTTCGCGGGCGCGTGCCACGATCATCTTCAGCGAATTATTATTGTTGGTATCTGTGATCAGCTTCCGTAAAGAAGCGCCGGTGTTGTGCTCCAGTGTCATGATCTCATCTGCGCTGCAGGTGGTGAAAGTTTCCAGCACCGGTTTCCAGGTCAGGGATCCATTCACATCCTTGTCCAGGGCCTGTACATAATGCGTAGCAGCCACCCTGCAAAGCCCACCGGCCCTTTCCATGTAACGGTTCATCCAATATAATGCGTCAGCTATCCGGCTCAGCATAAGAAATTACGAATTGTTTAATTACGAATTACGAATTGGTTACAACGTGCAGCATATTGTTCTATTAATTACAAATTTTATCCTTTACAAATAACGAATAAACCAAACAAAACCCCTTCAACCGCTCCGGTCCATTCGTAATTCGTAATTAAATAATTCGTAATTAATCAATCACCCACGTATCCTTACTGCCGCCGCCCTGTGAAGAGTTCACCACCAGGGAGCCGGCGCGTAATGCTACACGGGTAAGGCCCCCGGGCACGATCTTAACACCCTGCGGCCCGCATAATGCATAAGGCCGAAGATCCACATGCCGCGGCTGAAAGGTGCCATCAATAAAACAAGGTACGGTAGATAATTTAATGATCGGCTGTGCAATATAATTACGGGCATCGGCCTGAATTTCTACTTTTGCTTTGTTCCAATCCTCTTCCGATACTTTATTGCCCATGATCATGCCATATCCGCCCGATTGATTGGTACGTTTGATAACCATGTTCTGGATATTCTCAAAAACATGATTCCGCATATCAGGATCGCTTAGCTCATAGGTAGGCACGTTGGCCAGGATGGGCTCTTCATTCAGGTAGTAGCGGATCATGGCCGGTACATAGGCATACACGGCTTTATCATCTGCCACGCCATTGCCTACTGCATTTACAATAGCCACGCTACCCCTGCGGTAAGCGCCCAGCAGGCCGGGTACGCCCAGCACACTGTCCGGTTTAAAGATCAGCGGGTCCAGGTATTCATCATCTATACGGCGGTATATTACGTGCACCTGCTCCAGGCCATTGGTGGTTTTCATATATACCTTATGGTTATCCACCACCAGGTCCCGCGCTTCTACCAGTGAAATACCCATCTGGCGGGCCAGGAAGGTATGTTCATAATAAGCAGAGTTATATACGCCGGGCGTTAACAGCGCTACCGTAGGATTGGCGATCTGCCCCGGGGCCAGCTGCAGCAGTATTTCGTGCAGCAGTATGGGGTAGTTGCTTACCCGCCTCACATGGTTGGCGGCCAGCAGGTCCGGGAAAATGCGTTTGGTCACTTCCCGGTTTTCCAGCATATAGCTTACGCCGGAGGGGGTGCGCAGGTTATCTTCCAGGATGTAGAATTTACCATCATCCCCGCGGATCAGGTCAATGCCGGAGATGTGCACATAAATATCATACGGTACTTTTATCCCGAATACCTCGCGCGTATAATGTGGGCAGGAGGCAATGAGCCCTGCGGGCACAATTTTATCCTTTATGATCTGCTGATCACTATAGATATCTTTTAAGAACAGGTTCAGGGCCTGCAAACGCTGTTTAATGCCGCGTTCTACAATATCCCACTCCTGGCCGGTGATAATACGGGGAATAATGTCAAAGGGAAAAATGCGTTCAATACCTTCATTGTCGCTGTATACCGTAAAGGTAATGCCCTGGTTCATAAACAGCTCGCCTGCCAGGCGGTCCTTTTGCAGCAGGGCCGTTACATCCAGGCCCTGTAAGGTGGCAAAAACCTTGTTGTAGTGTTCACGTATCTGCCCGGAATCGTGCATCTCATCCCAAATACCGGGGGCAATGCTGTATTCATGCAGTAAATGGTCCAGGCTCATATCTTTTCACTAATTTGGTTGATGATTGATTTTAACCAACGGGTTGCTATTGTTCAACTTGTAGGGCAATATAATATTAAAAAAACGCAAATAGAAGGCATTTTTGATCACATCGGGTAATATTTGTCAAAATATAGCTAATTCTAGTAATTATAAATTTATTTTATTCTAGTATTTTAACCGGCATCAACCAAATCGCTAAAGCACCCAATAACCTGCTAAAGCATCAATTTAAAATCTGGCACTATGTTGAGGATCTACAGCGCATTATTATGCCTGCCCGTACCATTACACAATGTTTAAACCGTCGAAAGAACCGTAATCTGAAAAAAAATTATTATTAACGGCATCAATCCAAGATCTATGCAAATGACGAGCATTACCTGACATTATTATGTCTGATTGTACTATTGTACAATGTTTACACTACCTGAACCGTAATCTAATCGACCAATTAGTTTAACAAGTATCAACCAAATTTTGCTGAAGCATGAACTAAACCGCTAAAGCACCCACCCAAAATCTGCACAACAATGAGAACAATCTACCTGGCATTGCTATGCCTGATCGTACCGCTATTGCCGGTACTTGCCCAAACCGTTAAGGTTGAAGGCACTGTTACCGACAATGCAAAGGAACCCCTGCCCGGCGTTTCTGTACGTGTAAAATCAACCAACACCGGCGTTACCACGGACGCCAAGGGACATTTCAGCCTTTCCGCTACTCCCGGCGCTACGCTGGAGATCACCTACGTAGGATTTACCAAACAGGAGGTCAAGGTTACCGGCCAGCAAAACCTGCGTGTAGTAATGGCTGCTACTGCAAGCGCATTGCAGGAAACGGTGATCATCGGTTACCAGCAAGTGACCCGCAAAAAGGCCACCGCTGCCATTTCCAGCCTGTCGGGCCGGGAAATACAGAACCTGCCGGCTGCCAGTTTTGATCAGTTAATGCAGGGCCGCCTTTCCGGGGTGAATGTGCAGAACTTTACCGGCGAGCCCGGCGCACGTACTACCGTTTCCGTTAGGGGTAATTCTGCAGTAAGCCGCGATTATAATGAGTTTAAAGTAGTGAACTCACCTTTGTACGTGGTAGATGGTATTCCACAGCCATCAGAGGAATACGTTACCTCCGATGTGGGCACCGGCACCAACTTCCTGGCCGGTATTAATCCCATGGATATTGCTACCATTGACGTATTGAAAGACGCCTCTGCCGCCGCCATTTACGGATCGCGTGCAGCCAATGGCGTTATACTTATCACCACCAAAAAAGGAAAGTCCGGTACCCCCAGGGTGAGCCTTTCCAGCTACTTTGGTATTACCGAAAGGCCGGAGCTGCGGGATGTGGTCTTAGGCACTGAAGAACGGCGGCAAAAAATGGCGCTGTTGCAGCAAAGCCTTACCCACGCGCAACAACAACAGCTGCCTTTTTTAATGACAGACAGCCTGAACCCGGCGTACAATGCCAATACCGACTGGCAGGATATTTTTTACCGCACCGGGCTTATTAAAAATGCTGACCTGAGCGTGAGCGGCGGCAGTGAAAACTCTTACTACCGTTTCAGCGCCGGTTATTATGATGAGCAGGGCGTGGTGATAGGTACTGATTTCAAAAGGTACTCCACGCGTTTAAACCTGATGACGCGTGCCATGAATAATAAGCTGGAGATCAATCCCATTATTTCCTTTTCGCGTACTGACCGTCACCGGGGCAATGGCCGGCCGGGTAACTCCATAAACATTACCACCAATGGCGATCCCCGTGATCCCGTAACTGTAGGGGCAGGGCAGATGCCTTCTTCCCTGTTTGCGCTGGACCCGGACAAAAAAGCCGCCATGCTGGGTACCTATAAAGATGCGCTGGACAAGAACATGGAGAACCAGTTCACTATTAACCTGAACCTGGGACTGTTCATTACCCCGCACCTGAAGCTGAACTCCCAGAACTCTTATATTTATAAGACCAGCCGCCGGGATTATAACAAAACCAATGCGCTTACTTCCAACAACGGGAGCTTTTCTTTCTCTTTTGCGGATAATGGCGCCAACCTGCTGTCCTCTAACTATCTCAGCTATACGAATAGTTTCAAAGACCATAACCTGAGCGTAATACTGGGTACAGATATGCAGTATGACCAGTACCAGAACACCCGGGCACTGGGCTATGGCGGCTCTTCAGACCAGATACAGGTGGTGCAGGGCTTCCGGCAAACGAATATTGAAGCATCCTCCGATTACCAGGCATATGGCTTGTTATCTTACTACTCCCGTATTGCGTATGACTTTAAGGAAAAATATCTACTGTCAGTAAGCGCCCGTACAGATGGCTCTTCCCGTTTTGGAGCAGATAGTAAATGGGGCTTTTTCCCCTCTGCATCTGCAGCATGGATCATATCTGACGAACCTTTTCTGCAGCACAGCCGCACTTTTAGTTTAGTGAAAATAAGAGGCAGCGTAGGTACCTCCGGCAGCTTACCGGAGCAGAACTATTTACAGTATAACCTGTACAAGGTGAATAACGGCGGCTTTGCAGGCAATAGCGGGGCTACCTCTTACAACGGGGTTACCGCCATTACGCCCAACTTTACGGATGGCGCAGCACAGAAGGGATTAAGCTGGGAACGCAGTGTGCAATGGAACCTAGGTACAGACCTGGAATTTGCCGACGGTAACTTTGCCGCCACAGTAGATGTGTATAACCGGCAAAATTCCCTGCAGCTGTTTAGTATCATCCTGCCTGTTACCTCCGGTTATGATAAGGCGCTTACCAATGCGCTGGGCGTACGTAATTCCGGTGTGGAGCTTACTGTTTCCGGTTACCCGTTCAAACGGCGCAACAGTGCCATTAAATGGTTCACCCGGCTGAATATTTCCTATAACAAGAACATGATCACCAGCCTGCCCAATGGGGGGCGTGATATTGTTTTCCAGAATGGCGACCGGTTTGATAAATCGCATATCCTTTCTGTAGGCAAACCATTGAACGCTTTTTATTTGTACCAGAACCTGGGCGTATTTGCCACAGATGATGATGTGCCGGGCAACAAATACACCGGCGAAAAATTCCGTAACGGCAATGGCACCTACCGCGGCGGCGACTTTCACCTGGCAGACCTGGATGGCGATAACTTCATTGATATTTTTAATGAAGGGATCAACCCGGACAAGATGCCCATTGGCGATCCGAATCCCAAGATAACCGGTGGTTTTAACAATGAAATTACCTGGAAGAATTTTATACTGAACATCTTTTGCACCTTCACTTTTGACCGTGATGTATTGAACCTTTATAGGGCCGACCAGTTCAGCAACTCAACGGATGGCGATGCCACCAACCGCTTTATACAATATGCCACTCCTGATTTCAGCAGGCTGGATATATGGCGCAATCCCGGTGACAAGGCTACTTACGCCAAGTATGACCTGGGTACTTACCGTTATTATTACACCTCTGCACAAACTTTCTTTTTAGAGAAAGGCGATTACCTGCGTATTAAAAGCATCAGCCTTACCTACAACCTGAACCCCGACCTGCTGAAACGGTGGGGCATGGACCGGTTCAGCATTTTTGGCGTACTGGATAATGTAGCCATGTTCCAGCGGTCCAAAAACCTGCCGGACGCAGAAGCCGTGAACCCATACGGGGAGTATAACGGTAACGGGTATCCCATTCCGAAAAAATATACCATGGGTCTGAGTGTTAATTTTTAAACCGGTAAAATCTGCTACTATGAAATTTAAACATATTATACTCCTTTGCACGTTCTTATTATCTGTTTCCTGTAAAAAGCTGCTGGAACAGGAGCCCAAGAACTCTACTTACCTTGAAAAGTACTGGAAAAGCACGCAGGACTGTGAAAGCGCCCTGGCGGGTAACTATGCGCTGTTAAGGAATGCGCTGGCATTTAAATACAGCTATTACATGTATGGGGATGCTGTTGCCAAGAATTACTTTGTAATTGATTATAACGGCGATGGGCTGGAAGGTATACAGAACGGGGATTACACCTTTACCTATAACGTAAAGGACCTGGGTAACTGGACGCGCTATTTTAAGGTGATCACCATGAGCAACACCATCCTGGCAAAGCTGCCTCAAGTGCCGGATGCCAGCCTGGAAAAAGATGTGCCTAATGCACAGCAATACAAGAACCGTGTGCTGGGGCAGGCCCTTTTTATACGTGCATTCACTTACTTTACTATGACCCGGATATGGGGTGATGTGCCTTTGGTAACGGAATTTTATGAAAATCCGCTGGAAGCGCCGGAGCTGCCCCGCAGCCCAAAAGCAGATGTAATGCAGCAAATAGAAAAAGACTGCCATGACGCCATCAGCCTGTTGAACTGGGGCTATGCTGATAATCCCAGCGGCGCAGCAGTTACTGCCAACAAAGGCTCTGTATACGCATTGCTGGCCCACCTGTACCTGTGGAGGGGCACGACGCTGAATGCAGCCAATGGCGGCGCCAATGATATGAAGGATATTAACAGCGCTGATACTACTATTAATACGCTGATCGCTAATGGCGGTTATGCGCTGACCGATACATCCAACTATTATAAGACCTTCATCGGCAAATCCACTGAAAGCATTTTTGAGCTGAACATGAGCGAAGATCAGCTGGAAGGTTCCGATGACGGTATTGGGATGCAGTTCCTGCGCGGTGACCAGTACATTAAATATTACGGGGATCATGCCCGCATGGCCGTGCGCCCGGAATACTTCAGCCGGCATTACCTGAAAGGGCAGGATGTGAATGATACGCTGGATGTGCGCTACCAGAAAGGATTTGATTACCGGGACGATAACCGCCCGCTATGCCGCAAGTACAGCAACGTTGTTTACCGCAACCCCGGCTTAAAGCTAAGCCCGTACATGAGCAATAACATGATCATTTTCCGTTTTGCGGATATAAAACTGCTGCAGGCAGAGATTGCTATTTACAAGCAAGACTATGGAAAGGCGCTGGATATCATCAATCTTTTCCGTACCCGTAATAACACGCAACCCTTAACCATGCCCGCACCGGATGTGCTGATGTATGATTACATCCTGGAAAGAGGCAAGGAAATGTACCTGGAAGGACACCTGTTCTTTGACCTGATACGTACCAAAACCTACACCTACATTGTGGATTGGCTTACAGAGCAGCGCTATGCGCAGGAAGGTTTTTACTGGCCGGTTGATCCCCGCCTGTTCAGGGGCAACAAGTTCCTTACGCAAACCCGTTTCTGGGTAGGCAAGATCTGATCCCTTTTTCTGACCATTTAATATTACGTATATGCAATACCGCTTAAAAAATACCTTCTTCATATTAGCCGCTGCTATTTTTCTTTTTTCCTGTAAAAAGAATGATTACAAGAACGATGGGGGCGTACATGACCCGCATGTGAACATGACCACTTACGATTACCTGAGATCGCAACGGGTATTTGATTCCCTGGTATACCTGATAGACCGTGCAGGCCTGAAGGATATGGTAAACAGCGATGTAACCTTTTTTGCTGTGACCAACTACGGGGTGGATGATTACCTGAAGATCCGCCAGCTGCGTGCTGCAGAGCAAACCGGCGATGAGAACATTCCTTTTAATATGGATAGCATTTCTGTAAAGGAGCTGCAGGATTCCCTAAAGCTGTACATGATAAAGGGCGCCATTAACCGGGATCAAATGAACCGGCAGGGGCAGCTGTATGATTGTATGCTGGGCGCTATTCCCAATACAAAATTCATGATCAGCTTACTGCGCACCTATCCCTACAATGATTATGTTTCCTATGTGGATATGGTGAACTATACAAAAGTGATCGGTTCCCGCGATGACCAGGTTTTAGACCCGTCCCAGATACCGCAAAGTGAAAAGGATAATGCTGCCGTTTGCCAAACCTCCGGGATTATTACCACCACGGGTATTGTGCATGTGCTGAACGGCTATCACCGGTTATTTTTTAATACTGAAGTTCACTAACCATTAAAGCAAATTAACATGCAAAAAATACTATTATTTATACTGTGTACGGCCTTTGTGATGGCTGCCTGTAAAAAAGTAGAGCCGGGTTTTTTAAGTGACCAGATGCGCTACAAGGATAACGTGATCTATTGCAAAAGGGGATTATCCCTGCAGCAATCGGACCGTATTAACACCGATGAATCTACGCCGCCGGTAACATTCAAATTGCTGAACCTGCGGGATAAGGCCACTGGTAAAGCGGCGCCCCAGTCTTTTTTTGACGATTATGAAGTGCTGGTTTTCAAAGACGGGGAATCTTTTAACGTGGAAACAGATACCAGCGTGGAGCAGCTCAATAAAAAGCGCGAGATCCAGAAGCTGAAGCCTATGTATTTTAATGAGAACAGCGGACAGTTTGTGTTTAACAAAGCATCCCTGAACCTGCCGCTGGGCGATTATCTTTTTGATATTGCCTCCCAGAACATACATGGCTCCCATACCTTTACCAGCTTTGGCCAGATCAGCGTTGTAGAGCCAACGCTGGATGATATTTTCACGATAGAAGATAATGTATCCAATGCGTTTAATGTGAACAGCGTGGCCACTCCCATGCGCAATCCTAAAATGACGCTCACCAAAGTGTCTGACGAAGGCGCCCGTGTGATCCTGAAGCTGGTGGATAAGAACGGCAGCCCGTTCAATCCAAAGGCCGGTGAGATCATTAAGCGTGGCGACAGGCCGGTGTTTGAGAACTATGCACGCTTTCATCCCATCATTACTACGGATACGGCCATGATCTGCGATTTTGAGCTGGCGCCGTTCCCGCTCACCCGGTATAATGATGGTGCTACGGATTGGAACCACCTGATGTATTACCGTATCCCATCACAATTTGTGAAGGTGGATAATATGGAGGCCAATGCATTTTCCGTGAATCCACGCTTTGCATTTGTAGTGAAACTGGAGGGAACGTATATCGTAGAGATCAAGTTCCTGGATGCTGTGAGGGTGCATTAGTTTGATAGTCTACAGTCTGCAGTTGGCAGTTGGCAGTCCGGGGATCATTGCTTTTTGCATATGCCCTGTAAACGATGGTATACTGCCAACTGCCAACTGCAGACTGTGGACTTTTTCTGTAGCCCTGGTTCCACATACTGCCGCACTTACATCGCCTGTCCTCCGCCAATCCCAGCCGCTAACCGTAGCGCCCCAACGAAGCTTCCACGGCTGAGCGCCTGTTTCCGTGATACTGGCGCAGTTTTTACGGGAATATATACAGGGGTGCGGGTTTAAAAAGCGTTTTTGATCTATCCTATAAATACAGTTGTTTGCCACGCCACCGGATCGTTCTCAGAACGTGAAGGTGGCGTTTGGTTTTTGAGTTTGTTAAGCTAATGTTATTCCGGCATCACACATAAATACCACAAATGACAATACCTGGAAATGATAGACATTAATGATCATATAGTTATAGGGTCCGCTACTGGTCTTATGATCCTCAATTAACCTTTTTTATAACACTAAAGTTTTTACATATTATCCAACAATAATCTTATTATTTAATTATATAAATTACATTTTATATATTTGCAGCGAAGAGATACAATTGTTTGTAAGGCTGACCGTTTGGACGTGCTATTCCCTTTAATATCAAGATCCTATAGCGAAAATAAGATCACAGCACTACAAGCATACATGTTTATTTGGGACAATCTTCACGTCAGATCCCCTCATTAATCAGTGAACAGCGGACAGATCCTCGCATTCATCCATCTGAAAAGCAGCCCGTTTTATAGCTATCCTATACTGTCTATGAAAAAAAATTTCATTAAAGGTCTGTTAAGCACCAGCTTAATCCTGTGTTCATTACTGACATTTGGCCAGCTGCCTTATAGTCCGTGTAGCCCCAGCGGTGGTAAAAGAGCCGATCTGTTAGGAGCAGAAACTAAATACAGAGCTCCGGGAGGCAGTGCACCTGTCTTTACCATTCCGGCAGGAACCAAGTCCATAGCGGTTTATACCTCATCCGAAACCGGTATACCTACTGGTAGCGATAATGCGCAGGGTGATGAAGATTTCATCACCATTAATGCCATTATCAATCTTGCAACCAATACTTCTTCCGGTTATGTGAACTATGCAAAGAATACAAACACAGATGGTTCCGGTACCAACGTATACGGATGGAAAGACGCTGCATTGGGTGCGCTGATCCCTGTTGCCAGCAAGATAGGGGATGCCTCGCCGGACCTGAACAACGTTAACTTTACGGTTTCCGGCAGCACATTAACCATCACTGAAACCGCTACCAGCATACATACTTCGTATTACGTTGAATATCTTTCACCTTATACAAACTCTTTAAATCCGTTAAGCCCACAGATCCGGGCATTATTGCATGGTACTGCCGCCACGAATACCGACCTGGTAATACCTATTCCCGCAGGCACTAACCTGATCAGCATTTCCGCAAAGGGTACCAACTCCAGCGCTACAGATCTGAATTCCGGCAGCGGTACAGAGGAAGGTTATTCCAACCTACGCTTTAATATTGACCTGGATGCCGGTTTAACAGACGGTTTCGTTACCTTATCAAATGGCGGCTCGGTGGATAGAAGATCCACTTATGTGATTAATGACATGAGCAGCACTTCCACCAGCAGCATGACCTCTTCCGGCGTTATAATCGGCGATTATTCAGCAAAGCTTACAACTGCAGGGGCAGTGGGCCTGTATAATCCACAGATCTATGTTTCCGGCGGTAATCTGGTTATAAAACGGGACGCCAATTATGCACGTGATTTTGATGACGCCTATGTAGTGGAGTTTTACCATCGTGTTGGTCAAGGCATGAGCGCGGATTTTATCAATACAGACATTATAGCCATTCCCAGTGGACTAAGCTCCACTTCAGGTGTTAGCAGGATATTTAAGATACCGCCGGGCACTAACTCCATCTATTTTAATGAAACCGGCAACGCAGTAAATACAGACCGGGAAAGTAATGAGAACTCCCTGGCAGCATATGCTTATATAGATCTGGCCACTGAAACCGCTACCGGTTATTTCTATCAGCAGGTAGGTTTATCCGGTGCAACCCGGCGCGATGATAACTATGCGTTTAAAGGCGTACCATTAACGAATGTTAGCACCAGTACCCATGCAAATACAGTAGGATTCACTATTCCGGGTGATAACTATGACCTTTTATTTTCTTTGTCGGCCGATAAAAGTGAGCTGACCATTACCAATAAAACCGGTTTGGCCAATCCTTTTTACCAGTTCCTGCTGTCAGCAGACTACTATGGTTCCAAACCGGATATTGCCTTTAGTGATGGCGCCGGTAATATAACTTTCACCAAAGGCGCTTCCTGTAATATAGTAAGAGCCAATATAAATATATGTAATCCCGGTTCCGGTAACAGTAACGGGGGAATGCCCATTTCATTTTACCAGGGCGATCCGACGGTAGATCCTGCCGCCAAACTGGTATATACCAGTACCTTCAACCAGGCCGTGGGTGTTGGACAATGTAAAGTGTTTGTTTTTGATATTGACATGACAGGTTACAGTAACCTGAATGTGCCTTTAACGCTGATCATCAACGACAATGGCAGCTTTGTACCCGGTGGCGTAGGTCATACGGTGGGCACGCCTTTTACGCTGTCATCCCTTGCTAACCAGAACACTACTTACAAAGAATGCTACTACGATAACAATAAGATCACCAAAACAGTAAATGTAAATAACTGTCCGCTCGTAAACCTGGACCCGGATAACAGCTCCGGCGCCACAGGTAATTATAATTACCTGAACTATTTTAACGCCGGCAGCGCTACCGGCTCAAAGATCGCAGACACCGATCTTAGTATTGTGGACCCGGATGCCGGTGATCTTTTCAGCGCTACTATAACTTTAACAAATGTGCTAAATGCCGGCAGCGAAAAGCTGAACCTGAACGGCGTACTGCCTGCCGGTATTACTATTTCGGGTAATGGTACCAGTACCATCACACTCTCCGGGCAGGCTACGCAGGCAAATTATATTGCGGCCATCAAAATGCTGGAGTATAAGAATACGGCCGGATCGCCTAATACTACTAACCGTATTATCACCGTGGCGGTAAATGATGGTGTGGAAACAGGCCCTGCTTCCACCACTACCATCGTTATCTTAACCACCCCGCGCATTAATGTAACCGGTAATGCCATTACCATAGCAGATGCCAGCACTACTGCCGATCTAACAGATGGTACTGATTTTGGTACTATTACACCCGGAGGCAGCGCGGTGAATCACACTTTTGCTATCCAGAATGTGGGCACCGGCGTTGTTACTTTAACCAGCGCACCAGCAGTAAGCAAAACAGGTGATGCGGGTTTTACCATCTTCACACAACCTGCTTCCAGCTCCATTTCAAGCGGCAGCAGCACGAACTTCGTGGTACGTTTCAACCCGGCTGCTCATGCCGTAGGCACTTATACCGCTACTATTACTATTAATAATAATGATCCGAATGCAGCCCGTTCCGTATACACTTTTGTAGTTGCTGCTACGGTAAATACGATACCGGCTATTACAGATTTTACTGTAAATGGCAGTGAGGATAATACACTGGCTTTTACTGCAGCCAACTTCAGCACGCATTATACGGACGGCGATGGAACGGCTTTAAATAAAATAATGATCACCAGCCTGCCGCTGAACGGCAGCTTCCAGCTTGGTGGGGTGAACATTACCATGGGGCAGGAGATCCCTGCCGCGCAACTGGGCAACATTACATTTGTACCTACCGCTAACTGGAATGGCACAACGGGATTTGACTGGAGCGCTTCCGATGGTACATCCTATACCAGCGGTACCGCGCATACCACTATTAATATTGCAGCAGTAAATGATGCGCCTATTATTTCATTACCTACCAGTATTGCCGTAACAGAAGATGTACCGGTTTCTATGGGCGGCGTATCATTTATAGATATTGATGCAGGCACCAGTCCTGTGACAGTTACCTTTAGTGTTCCCGATGGCACTTTCACTGCATTACCCGGTACCGGCATAACGATAGGCGGCACCCCAGGTGCGCTTACTTTAACCGGCAGTGTAGATGATATTAATGCGTACCTGGCGTCAGACAAGCTGACCTATAATACTTCACAGAATCCGCCGGCAACGCTGAACATTACTGTGAATATTAATGATAATGGCAATACCGGCAGTGGCGGCGCTATGCAGGATACCCAGATATTGACACTGGGCATTACTCCCGTTAGTGATATACCGGTGGTAACGGCTGTTCCGAAAACGGTAGCAGAAGATAATGTACTGGCCTTTACAGCAGTGGATTTCACCAGCAAATTTGCCGATCCGGATACTGATCCCTTAGTGAAGATCCAGATACTGACTCTGCCTACGCATGGGACCCTGAAACTGAGTGGTGTTAATATCACTGCAGGTCAGGAGATTGTTGCAGCTAATCTGGCTAATATCACCTACATACCAAATGCTGATTATAATGGTGCTGATAGCTTTAATTGGAATGGTTATGACGGTACGGCTTATGCAGCTGCTGTAGCGCCGGTTAATATTACCGTAACCCCGGTGAATGATGTGCCAGTGGTAGCTGCTGTACCGAAAACCGTGATAGAAGATAATGTGTTAACGTTTGCCAGTGCTGACTTTAGTGGTAAGTTTACGGATATTGATGGCGATGTGTTGACTAAAATTCAGGTTGTAACGCTGCCTGCACATGGTACGCTGAAGCTGAATGGCGTTGATATTACTGCTGGTCAGGAGATTGTTGCTGCTGATTTAGCGAACATCACTTATACTCCAAATGCTGATTATAATGGTGCTGATAGTTTTAACTGGAATGGTTATGATGGTACGGCTTATGCTGTTACTTCAGCCGCTGTAAATATTACGGTTACACCTGCAAATGATGCGCCAGTGGTAGCTGATGTTCCGAAGACGGTGGTAGAGGATAATGTGTTGACGTTTGCCAGTGCTGACTTTACCGGTAAGTTTACGGATACTGATGGTGATGTCTTGGGTAAGATTCAAGTAGTAACGCTGCCTACACATGGTACACTGAAGTTGAATGGTACTAACATTATCGCAGGTCAGGAGATTGTAGCGGCTGATTTAGCGAATATTACTTATACGCCAAATGTGGATTATAATGGTGCGGATAGCTTTAACTGGAATGGATTTGATGGTACTGCTTATGCTGCTGCTGTAGCACCGGTTAATATTACCGTTACGCCGGTTAATGATGCACCAGTGGTGGCTGATGTGCCGAAAACGGTAGTAGAAGATAATGTGTTGATGTTTGTTGGTACGGATTTTACCAGCAAGTTTACGGATACTGATAGTGATCCGTTAGTGAAAATTCAGGTGGTAACATTGCCTACGCATGGTACCTTAAAGCTGAATGGTACTAACATCATCGCTGGTCAGGAGATTGTTGCAGCAGACCTGGCGAATATTACTTATACACCAGATGCAGACTTCAATGGTGCTGATAACTTTAATTGGAATGGCCCTGATGGTACGGCCTATGCTGCTACGCCGGCTGCTGTAAATATTACGGTTACACCGGCGAATGATGTACCGGTGGTAGCTGATGTGCCAAAGACTGTGATAGAAGATAATGTGCTGGCGTTTACCGGTACAGACTTTATCAGCAAGTTTACGGATACCGATAGTGATCCGTTAGTGAAAATCCAGATTGTAACGCTGCCTACGCATGGCACGTTGAAGTTGAATGGTACTAATATTACTGCTGGACAGGAAATTTTAGCTTCCGATCTGGCTAATATCACCTACACTCCAGATGCAGACTTTAATGGTTCTGATAACTTTACCTGGAACGGTTCCGATGGTACGGCTTATGCCGCCACACCGGCTGCTGTGAACATTACCGTTACACCGGCCAATGATGCACCAGTGGTAGCCGACGTGCCGAAAACAGTGGTAGAAGATAATGTACTGGCCTTCACGGGTACTGACTTTACGAGCAAGTTCACAGATACTGATAGTGATCCATTAGTAAAAATACAGGTGGTAACCTTACCTACGCACGGTACTTTAAAACTAAATGGCACTAATATTACTGCTGGACAAGAAATCGTAGCCACTGATCTGGCTAACATCACCTACACGCCAGATGCAGACTTCAATGGTTCCGATAACTTTAATTGGAACGGTTCTGATGGTACAGTTTACGCTGCTACACCGGCCGCTGTAAATATCACCGTTACACCAGCCAATGATGCGCCGGTGGTAGCAGATGTTCCTAAGACAGTGGTAGAAGATAATGTATTGGCTTTTACCAGTACTGACTTTACAAGTAAGTTCACTGATACCGATAGCGATCCGTTAGTAAAAATCCAGATCGTAACACTGCCTACTCACGGCACTTTAAAACTGAATAGCACTAATATTAC
>NZ_FOBB01000002.1:366084-1517653 GCF_900109685.1 Chitinophaga rupis
ATTACTGTTACTCCGGCGAATGACGCGCCGGTGGTAGCTGATGTTCCGAAAACAGTAGTAGAAGATAATGTGCTGTCCTTCACTGGTACAGACTTTACTAGCAAGTTTACGGATACCGATAGTGATCCGTTAGTGAAAATTCAAATTGTAACGTTGCCTACTCACGGTACTTTAAAACTGAATGGCACTAATATTACTGCTGGACAAGAAATCCTGGCCACAGACCTAGCGAATATCACATATATACCAGATGCAGACTTTAATGGTGCAGATAGTTTCAGCTGGAATGGTTCTGATGGCACAGCTTACGCTGTAACACCAGCTGCTGTGAATATCACCGTTACACCAGCTAATGATGCACCGGTAGTAGCCGATGTGCTGAAAACAGTAGTAGAAGATAATGTACTGGCCTTCACCGGTACAGATTTTACTAGCAAGTTCACGGATACCGATACTGATCCGTTAGTTAAGATTCAGATTGTTACTCTACCCACACATGGTACACTGAAGCTGAATGGTGTTAATATTACTGCTGGTCAGGAAGTCCCTGCCACCGACTTGGCTAACATCACCTATACGCCAGATGCAGACTTCAACGGCTCCGATAACTTTACCTGGAACGGTTCTGATGGTACGGCTTATGCTGTAACTCCGGCCGCTGTAAATATCACTGTGACACCAGCCAATGATGCGCCGGTAATAGCCGATGTGCCGAAAACAGTTGTAGAAGATAATGTACTGGCCTTCACCGGTACAGACTTCACCAACAAGTTCACTGATACCGATAGCGATCCGTTAGTAAAAATCCAGATCGTAACACTGCCTACTCACGGCACTTTAAAACTGAATAGCACTAATATTACTGCCGGACAAGAAATCCTGGCCACAGACCTGGCGAATATCACGTATACACCAGATGCAGATTTTAATGGTGCAGATAGTTTCAACTGGAATGGCTCTGATGGCACGGATTACGCTGCTACACCAGCCGCTGTAAACATTACTGTTACTCCGGCGAATGACGCGCCGGTGGTAGCTGATGTTCCGAAAACAGTAGTAGAAGATAATGTGCTGGCCTTCACCGGTACAGACTTCACCAGCAAGTTTACTGATACAGATAGTAACCCGTTAGTAAAGATACAGGTGGTAACCCTGCCTACGCATGGCACGCTGAAGCTGAATGGTACTACCATTACTGCAGGTCAGGAAATTGTAGCGGCTGATTTAGCCAATATTACCTATACACCGGATGCTGACTTTAACGGCTCTGATAGCTTTACCTGGAACGGCTCTGATGGCACAGCCTATGCTGCGACATCGGCCGCTGTAAATATTACGGTTACACCAGCGAATGACGCACCGGTAGTCGCTGATGTGCCTAAGACAGTAGTAGAAGATAATGTGCTGACCTTTACGGGTACGGACTTTACCAGTAAGTTTACGGATACCGACAGTGATCCATTAGTAAAAATACAGGTGGTAACCTTGCCTACGCATGGTACTTTAAAATTGAACGGCACCAATATTACCGCAGGTCAGGAAATCTTAGCCGCTGATTTGGCAAACATCACTTATACGCCAGATGCAAACTTCAATGGTTCCGATAACTTTAATTGGAACGGCTCCGACGGTACGGCTTATGCTGCTGTTGTGGCACAGGTTAATATTACTGTTACACCGGCAAATGATGCACCGGTAGTAGCGGATGTGCCGAAAACGGTAGTAGAAGATAATGTGCTGGCTTTTACTGGTACTGACTTTACAAGTAAGTTCACTGATACCGATAATGATCCATTAGTGAAAATTCAGGTTGTTACGTTGCCTTCGCACGGTACGCTGAAGCTAAATGGTACTAATATCACCGCTGGCCAAGAAATCCTGGCCACAGACCTGGCTAATATCACCTACACGCCAGATGCTGACTTTAATGGTGCTGATAGTTTCAACTGGAATGGCTCTGATGGAACAGCTTACGCTGTAACACCTGCTACAGTGAATATCACCGTTACACCGGCCAATGATGCACCGGTGGTAGCAGATGTGCCGAAAACAGTAGTGGAAGATAATGTACTGTCCTTCACCGGTACCGACTTCACTAGCAAGTTCACGGATACCGATAGTGATCCATCAGTGAAAATTCAGATCGTAACGTTACCTACACATGGCACACTGAAGCTGAATGGTACTAATATCACTGCTGGTCAGGAAATCCTAGCTTCCGATCTGGTAAACATCACTTATACGCCTGATGCTGATTTCAACGGCTCTGATAGCTTTAACTGGAACGGTTCCGATGGTACGGCCTATGCTGCTACACCGGCCGCAGTAAATATTACTGTTACACCGGCTAATGATGCACCGGTGATAGCTGATGTTCCGAAAACAGTGGTAGAAGACAATGTGCTGACCTTCACCGGTACCGACTTTACCAGCAAGTTCACCGATACCGACAGCGACCCGTTAGTGAAAATCCAGATCGTCACCCTGCCTACACATGGCACACTGAAGCTGAATGGTACTAATATCACTGCTGGTCAGGAAATTCTGGCAGCCGACCTAGCTAATATCACTTATACACCAGATGCTGACTTCAATGGTGCTGACAACTTTAATTTGAACGGCTTTGATGGTACGGCTTATGCTGCTACACCGGCCGCTGTAAATATTACCGTTACGCCAGCCAATGACGCACCAGTAGTAGCTGATGTTCCGAAAACAGTAGTAGAAGATAATGTACTGGCTTTTACTGGAACAGACTTCACCAGCAAGTTCACTGATACAGATAGCGATCCGTTCGCAAAAATCCAGATCGTGACCCTGCCCACGCACGGTACACTTAAGATTAATGGTACTAACATTACTGCAGGTCAAGAAATCTTAGCCGCTGATCTGGCTAACATCACCTACACACCTGATGCAGACTTTAATGGTTCCGACAGCTTTAACTGGAATGGCTCCGATGGTACCGCTTATGCTACCACACCGGCCGCTGTAAATATTACCGTTACACCAGCTAATGATGCACCAGTGGTAGCTGACGTGCCGAAAACAGTAGTAGAAGATAATGTACTAGCCTTCACTGGTACCGACTTTACCAGCAAGTTTACGGACACCGATAATGATCCGTTAGTGAAAATTCAGATTGCAACGTTACCTACACATGGTACACTGAAACTGAATGGTACTAACATCACCGCTGGCCAGGAGATTGTTGCAGCCGACCTGGCTAACATCACTTATACGCCGGATGCTGATTTTAACGGCTCTGATAACTTTACCTGGAATGGTTCTGATGGCACGGCTTATGCTGCTATACCGGCTGCTGTAAATATTACTATTACTCCGGCAAACGATGCACCGTTAGTAACTAATGTGCCGAAAACAGTAGTAGAAGATAACGTACTGGCCTTCACTGGTACCGACTTTACCAGCAAGTTCACCGACACCGATAACGATCCGTTAGTAAAAATTCAGATCGTCACCCTGCCCGCACATGGCACTTTAAAATTAAACGGTACCAACATCACTGCTGGTCAGGAAATCCTGACAACAGACCTAGCTAATATCACATATACACCAGATGCAAACTTCAATGGTGCTGATAGTTTTAACTGGAACGGTTCTGATGGTACGGCCTACGCTGCCACACCGGCTGCTGTAAATATTACCGTCACGCCAGCCAATGATGCACCAGTAGTAGCTGCCGTTCCGAAAACAGTAGTAGAGGATAATGTGCTAGCCTTTACGGGTACGGACTTTACGAGCAAGTTGACGGATACTGATAGTGATCCATTAGTGAAAATTCAGATAGTAACGCTGCCTACACACGGCACGTTGAAGTTGAATGGTACTAACATCACCGCTGGTCAGGAGATTGTTGCAGCAGATTTGACCAACATTACTTATACACCAGATGCTGACTTCAACGGCTCCGATAGCTTTAATTGGAATGGTTCCGATGGCACAGCTTATGCTGCCACACCAGCTGCTGTAAATATTGCCGTTACGCCAGCTAATGATGTACCGGTAGTAACTGATGTCCCGAAAACGCTGGTAGAAGATAACGTACTGGCATTTACTGGCACCGACTTTACCAGCAAGTTTACTGATGCCGATAGCGATCCGTTAGTGAAAATTCAGGTGATAACCTTGCCTACGCACGGTACGCTGAAGCTGAATAGTACTAACATTACTGCAGGTCAGGAGATTGTTGCAGCCGATCTGGCTAACATCACTTATACGCCGGATGCGGATTTTAACGGCTCTGATAACTTTACCTGGAATGGCTCCGATGGCACAGCTTACGCAGCCACACCAGCCGCTGTGAATATTACAGTTACGCCAGCCAATGATGCACCGGTGATAGCTGATGTTCCGAAAACGGTGGTAGAAGATAATGTACTGTCCTTCACTGGTACCGACTTTACTAGCAAGTTTACAGATACCGATAGTGATCCGTTAGTGAAAATTCAGATCGTAACGTTACCTACACATGGTACACTGAAACTGACTGGTACTAACATCATCGCTGGTCAGGAGATTGTTGCAGCCGATCTGGCTAACATCACATACACACCAGCTGCCGATTTCACCGGCTCCGACAACTTTACATGGAACGGCTCCGACGGCACAGCTTACGCTGTTACACCAGCCGCAGTAAACATCATCGTAACACCAGCCAATGATGCACCTGTGATAGCAGACGTACCGAAAACAGTAGTAGAAGATAATGTACTCGCCTTCACCGGTACCGACTTCACCACCAAGTTTACGGATACCGATAGTGATCCGTTAGTGAAAATTCAAATTGTAACGCTGCCTACTCACGGTACTTTAAAACTGAATGGCACTAATATTACTGCTGGACAAGAAATCCTGGCCACAGACCTGGCAAATATCACCTACACACCAGATGCAGACTTCAATGGCTCCGATAACTTTAATTGGAACGGCTCTGATGGTACAGCTTACGCTGTTACGCCAGCTGCAGTAAATATCGCTGTAACACCAGCAAATGACGCACCAGCAGTAGCTGGCGTTCCTAAAACGGTAGTGGAAGATAATGTACTGTCCTTCACAGGTGCTGATTTTACTGGCAAGTTCACCGATACTGATAGCGATCCATTAGTAAAAATCCAGATCGTTACACTGCCCACGCATGGTACTTTAAAACTAAACGGCACCAACATCACCGCAGGTCAGGAAATCCTGGCCGCCGACCTGGCTAATATCACTTACACACCTGATGCTGATTTTAATGGTGCTGACAGTTTCAACTGGAATGGTTCTGATGGTACGGCCTACGCTGCCACACCGGCTGCTGTAAATATTACCGTTACGCCAGCCAATGATGTACCAGCAGTAGCTGATGTTCCTAAAACCGTAGTAGAAGATAATGTGCTGACTTTTGTTGGTACGGACTTTACAAGCAAGTTCACTGATACCGATAGCGATCCGTTAGTGAAAATCCAGATCGTCACCCTGCCTACACATGGCACACTGAAACTGAATGGTACTAATATCACTGCTGGCCAGGAGATTGTTGCGGCTGATCTGGCTAATATTACTTATACACCAGACGCTGACTTCAACGGTTCTGATAGCTTTAATTGGAACGGCTCCGATGGCACAGCCTATGCTGCCACACCGGCTGCTGTCAATATTACTGTAACACCAGCCAATGATGTACCGGTAGTAGCCGATGTTCCAAAAACAGTAGTGGAAGATGACCTACTGGCCTTCACCGGTACAGACTTCACCAACAAGTTTACGGATACCGATAGCGATCCGTTAGTGAAAATCCAGATCGTCACCCTGCCTACACATGGTACGCTGAAACTGAACGGTACCAACATCACTGCAGGGCAAGAAATTGTGGCTGCTGATCTGGCTAATATCACTTATACGCCTGATGCGGACTTCAATGGCTCTGATAACTTCAACTGGAATGGCTCTGATGGTACGGCTTATGCTGCTATACCGGCTGCTGTAAATATTACTGTTACTCCGGCAAACGATGCACCAGTAGTAGCTGATGTTCCGAAAACGGTAGTAGAGGATAATGTGCTGGCCTTTACGGGTACGGACTTTACCAGCAAGTTTACTGATACTGACAGCGATCCGTTAGTGAAAATTCAGATCGTAACACTGCCTACACACGGCACTTTGAAACTGAATGGTACTAACATCACCGCTGGTCAGGAGATTGTTGCAGCAGATCTGACCAACATTACTTATACACCAGCCGCTGACTTCACCGGCTCCGACAACTTTACATGGAATGGCTCCGATGGCACCGCCTATGCCGCCACACCAGCCGCAGTAAACATCACCGTAACACCAGCCAATGATGCACCGGCAGTAGCAGATATAATAAAAACGGTAGTAGAGGATAACACATTATCCTTCGCAAACACAGATTTTACCGGCAAGTTCACCGACACAGACACTGATCCGTTAGTAAAAATCCAGATCGTCACCCTGCCCACGCATGGCACGCTGAAACTAAACGGTATCAACATTACCGCTGGCCAGGAAATATTAGCTGCCGATCTAGCCAACATCACCTACACACCAGCCGCTAATTTTACCGGCTCCGATAGTTTCAACTGGAACGCTTCCGATGGTACCGCCTACGCCGCCACACCAGCCGCTGTAAACATCACTGTTACTCCGGCAAACGATGCGCCTACCGGTAATAATGATACCAAAACCACTAATGAAGATATCCCTGTAAGCGGGGCCATTACCGGTACCGATACAGATGGAGATCCGCTCACCTATACCAAAGGCAACAACCCGTTACATGGTGCAGTAGTGGTAAATCCTGACGGAACTTATA
Source organism: Chitinophaga rupis (assembly GCF_900109685.1). GTDB lineage: Bacteria > Bacteroidota > Bacteroidia > Chitinophagales > Chitinophagaceae > Chitinophaga > Chitinophaga rupis. The sequence continues at coordinate 372,926 of NZ_FOBB01000002.1, forward strand.
CCTACACACCGGCTGCCAACTATAACGGTCCGGATAGCTTTACCATCATTATCAGCGATGGTAAGGGCGGCAACACAACGGCAACGGTAAACATTACCATAACACCGGTAAATGATGCGCCCACGAGCGCCGGCGACAGCAAAACTACCCAGGAAGGAACGCCGGTAAGCGGCGCGGTAACCGGTACAGATGTAGACGGAGATCCGCTGACATTCACGAAAGGCAGCGATCCTGCGCATGGTACGGTAGTAGTAAATCCTGACGGCACTTATACCTATACACCAGCGCCTGGTTACACCGGCCCGGATAGCTTTACCATCATCATCAGCGACGGTAAAGGCGGCACCACTACGGTTCCGGTAAACATCACGGTAGGCATGGCTAACAACCCGGCCATTACCCTGGTAAAAACAGGCGTGGTACGTGCAGACAGTATCAGCATCACCTATACATTCACCATCACCAACACCGGCAATGTAACCTTACATAACGTAACGGTATCAGACCCTATGCTGGGATTAAATAAAACCATTACCGGCAACTTCCTGCCTGGCGCCTCGATCACGGAAACAACCGTGTACATGCTTACACAGGCAGATCGTGATAATGGCAGCGTAAGCAACACCGCTTCCGTAAGCGCACAAACACCGGCTAACACAACTATTACAGACATCTCCGGTACAGGAGGTAATAACGATGCGCCTACTGTAACCGTGGTGGCCAGATCGCCGGTAGCTGTGGATGATGAAATGTCAACGAAGGTGAATGTGCCGGTAACTATCCCGGTACTGGATAATGATGATGCAGGTCATTCTACATTCAACACCGGCACGGTGGCGGTTATTACACAGCCGCAGCATGGCCGCGCGAATGTTAATGAGGATGGCACCATTACCTACACACCGGATCTGAGCTATAAGGGTGATGACAGCTTTACCTACCAGGTACGGGATGCAGATGGCTACATTACCAACGTAGCTACTGTGAAGCTGGGCATTTCTTTCTCAGATCTTAAAGTACCAACGCTGTTCACACCGAATGGCGACGGTAAGAACGATGCCTTTGAAATACGCGGTCTGAACCAGTATGCAGAAAATGAGCTGGTGATTATTAACCGCTGGGGTAATGAAGTGTTCCGCCAGAAGGGCTACCAGAATAACTGGTTTGGCGAAGGGCTGAATGAAGGCACCTACTATTATCTGTTACGCATAAAGAAAACAAATGGTTCCGGATGGGAAGTACTGAAAGGATATACAACGCTGATCCGCGCATTCAAACATTAATGTTCTTATAAATTGTCGTTATGAGAAAAGGCATCATATTCACAGGTTTGCTGTTGCTGATTGGCAGGTTCGCGCTTGCCCAGCAGGATGCACAGTATAGCCAGTATATGTTTAACGGGATCTACATCAACCCCGCCTACGCCGGTTATAAAGAGGTGCTGAATGTGCACAGCTTTTACCGCGCTCAGTGGACGGGTATTGAAGGCGCACCCCGCAGCTTTTCCGTAGCGGTGGATGCCATTGCTAATGAAGGCAATGTAGGCCTGGCCTTACAGCTCTTCAGCGATAAGCTGGGCGCGCAAAGCACGCAGGGCGTGTATGCTAACTATGCCTACCGTATACGGCTAAATGAAGATGGCAGCTCGCGCCTGGCCTTCGGCATCAGCGGGGGGCTGCTGCAGCTGGGTATTAACGGCTCGCTGCTTACCACCAATGATCCTGAGCTGGATATGCCAGGTGGTACGCAAACCACGCTGGTACCGGATGCGAGGGCAGGGGTGTTCTTTTCAAACGACCGTGTATTTGCAGGTTTTTCAGTAGATAACCTCATTGCGCCGCACATGAATAAATCGCGCTACATCTATATTCCGCAGCCCAGGCCGCACTATTACCTTACCGCGGGCATGCTGCTGCCGTTAAGTGAAAGCATCCAGCTGAAGCCTTCCTTTTTACTGAAGGATGACCGGGGTGGCCCTTCCAGCCTGGATCTGAACGCCTTCCTGCTCTTTAAGGAAAAGATCTGGGTGGGAGGTTCTTACCGTACGGGTTTAAAGCTGTATGATAAGAATTACCTGCAAAAGGTATTGATAAAACGTAATGCCGCAGTAGCGGCCATAGAGTTTTTTCCAGTCAGCAACCTGCGTGTAGGGTACGCATATGATTTCTCAGTAGGCCCGCTGCAAAGCTATAGCAGCGGTTCGCACGAGATCTCTATTGGTTTTTCATTTGCCGGTCCGGATATGCGGATGGCCACCCCGCGGGTGTTTTAAACGATTCAATGAAACAGCTTTTTCAGATGAGTAAATGCATAACAGGGTTATTACTGTTGCTGAGCCTTACAACGCAGGCGCAGTATATAATAAAGGAAGCAGATCATCAGTATGTGCTTTATAACTTCAGTAAGGCAATAACACTGTATGAAAAAGCCTATGAGAAAAAACGCACGCTGCACGCTGCGGAAAGACTGGCTGATATTTACCGTCAGACGAACAACTACCCCCAGGCAGAAAAATGGTGCGCCATTGCAGTGAGTATGAAGGGCAGTAAGCCGGAGAACCTGTTATATTACGCAAAAGCCTTACAGAGCAATGCCCGTTATGCTGCAGCAAAAGAACAATACCAGAAGTATATAGCTACTGATACCGCCCGCAAACTGTCGGACCGGCAAAAGCATAACTGGCTGGCCTCCTGTGATTCCGCCATCAGCTGGATGAATACCTCCAGCATTATTACGGTAGAGAATATAGAGGCGCTGAACTCTGCACAGTCCGACTGGGCAGCAGTGCCTTACCAGGGCGGGGTTGTATTCACATCCGACAGGATCATTGCACCGCCTTCAAAAGCAGATAAGCCATTCCTGCGCTTTGATACAGAGAAGCTTCCGGATGAAGCCATCTACGGCTGGACAGGCAACCAATACCTGCGCCTGTATTACAGAAACGGGCAGGATAGCGTGACCGTTTACCCCTTTAATGCAGGTACGCGATACCATGTGGGCGCCGCTACCTTTACGGAAGATGAACGGCAGATGTTTTTTTCGCTCACCGAAATACCGCGCAAAACAGCTAGGGGAAAAGGAACACTCAAAACTATTAACGTAGAAATATACAGCAGCCAGAAAGACGATCGTGGCCGCTGGCAGGCTCCCGTGCCTTTTATGTATAATAACGTGGACGCATACTCGGTAGGTGATCCTTTTATTACACCCACGGGTGATACCTTATATTTTTCATCCAACATGCCGGGCGGTGATGGCGGTACAGATCTGTACCGCTGTTTCCGTACAGATAAAGGCTGGACAAAACCGCAAAACCTGGCCTGGTTAAATACAGAAGGTAATGAGCGTTGCCCCATTATTGACCGGCAGGGCCACCTGTTCTTTTCCAGCGATGGCGGTATTGGTATGGGCGGCCTGGATATTTTCCGCGGACCCATTACCGGTGTAGGCGCTATTGTAAATATGCAGTCACCCGTTAACTCACCGCAGGATGATCTTTCGTTTACGCTGGACCAGTATGGGAATATGTTATACCTGTCATCGGACCGCAGTGGCGGAAAAGGGGCAGATGATATTTACCGCGTGTACCCGCATGTGAAGCCCGTAATGCCGGTAGGCACGCCGGAAGATGAGCCGCTGATAGATACCGTGAAGAAACCGGCAGACACCACACAGGAAATAGTACCCATTGCCAAAGAGCCGGTAGAGCCGCCTAAAAAGCCTGCATTGACGCAATTAGCCACCCTGCTCCAATTCTCAATAGATGGTACAGTGTACGACAGTGAAACAAAGGAGCCGCTGGAAAATGCAGAAGTAACGCTGTTCGTTTCCCAAAAACCGATAGCAACGGTTCAAACAAATGATGCCGGTTACTATCGCTTCGACCTGGATACCGGTACCGTTTATATGCTGCACGGGCAAAAGGAAAATTATACGTGGGATGAGAAAACCGTGAGCACCCATGGTCTGAAAAAAACAACCGTGCTGCATCAAAGCCTTTACCTGCCTATATTGCCGGTAAGACCCAGGTTACAGGTGCTGAATGTATACTTTGATTTTGATAAGGCAGATATACGGCCTGAAGCAGCCGTTGAGCTGAATACCTTAGTTAAATTATTACAGCAGCATCCACACATGAAAATTGAGCTGCGCACACATACGGATAGCCGCGGTAATGATACCTATAACCTGAAGCTGTCGCAGAAACGCTCTGAAGCAGTGGTGAAATATCTTATCAGCAAAGGCATTGTAAAGAAAAGACTGGTAGCAAAAGGCTATGGCGAAACCAAATTGCTGAACCGCTGTAAGAATGGTGTGGAGTGCAGTGAAGAGGAGCACCAGGTGAACAGGAGAACAGAGTTTATGATCCTGAAAGACTAAAAAAAGCTCCCCCCAGGGAACTCATTTAATTTTAGTGCGCAAAGCCGTTACGGCCGCCGCCACTGGTAAAAGTAGCCAGCATGCGGGCTTTCTGACCAGCGCTGAACATATACATACAGGCATCATCTGTATAGTCCATGTAGTTCATAGTCATTTCAACCGGCGATCCGGAGCAGGTGCTCAGGTGCGGGTAAGAGGGGCATCCGAAATTAGCGTCGTTATGCTGTGGTGTATCGCTTACCAGGTCGCTGCCGCAAAGAGCATCACCCCAGATATGATACAGGTTCAGGAAATGACCTATTTCATGCGTGGCAGTTCTGCCAAGATTAAACGGCGATGTTGCCGTTCCGGTATTACCAAAATAACGGTAACCTATCACCACACCATCTGTAGCGGCGCTGCCACCGGGGAACTGTGCATACCCCAGCACTTCCTGCCCGCCATAGTTAATATAATTCACCACCCAGATGTTCAGCACAGAATCCGGCGTAGTAGGATTAATACCACCTAAAGAACTTTTCTTCATGTTCTCGGTACTGGCAGACCAGCTGGTTTTAGTGGAGGATTTGCGTACCACACTTTTTAATGTAAAGTGAATACCCACATTTGCCTTTACACCGGCAAACAGCGCAGGTACGCTGCCATACTCGCTGTTGGCGGCATTGTAGTCCCTTTCCAGCACATCGATCTGTGACTGGATCTGCGCCTGGGAAATATTTTCCGTTGTGGTGCGATACAGTACATTTACCACTACCGGTATCTGCACGCTGCCATCGGGCAGCAGGCGGCCTAAAGATTTGTCTTTAGCAATACGCTGCGTAAGGTTTTCAATAGACTGCAGGCGTTGGCCACGGGCCGGGTCTTTTAAGATCTGGTCTTTCAGTATGTCCATACTGGCGCAGGCACGTGCGGTTGCTGCCATGGGCGCCGGATCTTTTTCCGGGTTGCCTGCAGGGCGTTCCTGCTTGGTACAGGCGGCCAGCATAAGGGTTATACCAAATAGGATACTTAGTTGCTTTTTCATACAGATTGCGGTTTTGTTGTTTGCTCATACAGCTATCAGGTAAGAAATACCTTGGGGGGAGCCGATAGCAGGAGAGTTAAAACGGGTTCTCCTCGCTAAAGTAACTAAAATACTTTTGCGCATGCCGGGGTGAACAACGGGACCTGCCCGTGTAATTATGAGGGGGTATTTGCGTGATGACGCAGCGGGCTATTATCAGGCTGCAGTGCGGCGCGGTACTCGCCCGGCGTAACCTGCTCCTGTTTCCTGAACTGCCGTATAAAATAAGGGATGTTGTTAAAGCCGCTCTGGTAGGCTATTTCAGCAATGCTTATGTCAGCCTCCTGCAGCAGCTGCCTGGCCAGGGCAATACGTTCGCGCACAATATAATCTGCAGGTGAAAGTCCCAGGTAACTTTTAAATGCCTTAAAGAAATTGGTGCGGCTCATGCAGGCTACCCGGCTCAGTTGTTCTATGCTGATCTTTTCTGTGATATGCTGTTTTATAAAATGCAGCACGTGTGCAAAGTGATTGCTGTTATGGGCATATTCGCTGGCCTGCTCTGTTTGTGAAAGATGTTGCTGCTGCGCTATCAATACCAGCAGCTCTTTCAGGGAAAGCTCCACCCGCAGCTCATTCATAGGTTTATGATCCAGGCTTAAATGTACGATCTTATTTATAGTGGCGGTGATCTCCGGGTTATGCAGAAAAAAACAGCTGTCCATGGGTAAGGCCCAGTGGTGGCTGTTGTCCATTGTATTATATTCCTCATCCAGCTGATCCAGGTTCTTTTGAATAAAATTTTCTTCCATCATTAAAGCCGTGCATTGGGTAGGAGAGGAGATGCCGGCCTCCGGGTAATCGATCAGCATAGCACGCTGCGCCGGTATGATCAGCGATTCGCCGGGCAGGTAATCAAAAGGCGCTGAACGGTCCATGCGGATCACTTTTTTACCCCGCATCATCGACATAATGGTAAGATGATTGAACTGTAATGGTACCGCCTGTGCCTGCTGGGTAGTTTCAAAAAGGTTCAGCTCACAATGGGCGTAGCTGTACACGCGGCGTTGCTCTACGGCTGGCTGTATAGTGGGGGTCGGTTGTGCCATAGTTCAATTTAGTGCATTTCAGGCACTCACAGCGCACATTTGTACGATAGTGTAACCGGAAATGTATTATAGTGTTATGTAAAGGAGCAGGAATGCAGGAAGTTTGAATGCAAATATTCCGCGTTTTCTTCACTTTTAAATTATCTGAACTTATGAGTAGCAACAGAGGTGTCGTATACATCAAACCAGGGGTTGTGGAAGTGCAGTCTATTGATTTTCCCAAGCTGGCGCTGGGCAACCGCAAATGTGAGCACGGTGTCATACTGCAGATTGTTTCAACCAACATCTGCGGCAGCGATCAGCATATGGTAAGAGGCCGTACCACTGCGCCTGCAGGGCTGGTGCTGGGGCATGAGATCACCGGGCTGGTGCTGGAAACCGGCCGGGATGTGGAGTTCATAAAAAAGGGCGACCTGGTATCCGTACCTTTTAATATTGCCTGTGGCCGCTGCCGTAACTGCAAGGCCGGGCAAACCGGTATTTGTTTAAATGTAAATCCTGCCCGCCCAGGCGCTGCATATGGGTATGTAGATATGGGCGGCTGGGTAGGCGGCCAGGCCGAATACGTAATGGTACCTTATGCTGATTTTAACCTGTTGAAGTTCCCGGATAAGGACCAGGGCATGGCCAAGATCCGTGACCTTACTTTATTATCCGATATTTTTCCCACCGGCTACCACGGTGCTGTTACCGCAGGCGTAGGCCCGGGCTCCATTGTATATGTAGCAGGAGCAGGGCCTGTGGGCCTGGCTTGCGCAGCCTCCTGCCATTTATTAGGTGCAGCAGTGGTGATAGTGGGGGATATGATCCCTGAAAGATTGCAGCAAGCTAAAAGCTTTGGCTGTGAAACAGTGGACCTGCGCAGCGATACACCCTTGCCGGACCAGATTGCAGCTATCATTGGCACACCGGAAGTAGATGCTGCAGTGGACTGTGTAGGTTTTGAAGCACGGGGCCATGGCAGCCACTCCCATTCGGAACAGCCGGCCACGGTATTAAATGCCGCTATGCAAATTACCCGTGCAGGCGGCGCCATTGGCATTCCCGGCTTATATGTAACGGAAGATCCGGGCGCCAAGGAAGATGCCGCCAAACATGGCAACCTGAGCCTGCGCCTGGGATTGGGCTGGGCTAAATCATTGTCTTTTGCTACGGGCCAGTGCCCGGTAATGAAATACCACCGGCAGCTGATGAATGCTATTTTGTATGATAAGATAAAGATTGCCAAAGCCGTGAATGTAGAAGTAATAACGCTGGATGATGCGCCCCGGGGGTATAGTGATTTTGATAAGGGCGCTGCTAAAAAGTTTGTGCTGGACCCTGGTGGCCTGATCAAAAATTAAGTACTTAACGAACCGTGAACATAACAATAACCTGCCGGTTGTAAGCAACAGCGCTTACAACCGGTAGTACCCTTATTTATTTTGTAATCTAATATCGTAATCATGAACCTCACCTTAGCACAAGCCGAAGCGGCTGTAAAAGCGGCTAAAGAAAAAGCTGCTGCCTTAAACACTTTAATGAACATTGCGGTAGTAGATGCCGGCGCCAACCTGATCGCATTTGTACATATGGATGGGGCCTGGCTGGGCTCCATTGACATATCCATGCGCAAAGCCCGAACGGCCCGTTTCTTTAACATGAACACCGGCGATATTGGCCAGCTGTCACAACCCGGTGGCCCGCTGTATAATATTGAGCATTCCAATGGCGGGTTGATCACCTTTCCCGGTGGTATCCCTGTTAAAGACAGTAAGGGAATGGTGATAGGCGCTATTGGCGTTTCGGGCAGCACCGTAGAAAATGATCATGCCGTTGCAGAAGCAGGGTTAAAAGCAATAAGCTGATCTGTTCGGACGTTAGTTAATGCAGCAGAACAGTTCATTGTTTTGCTGCATTAACCTTTTTATATGAAATCCCTTATTATCTGTTGCTTACTATTGCTTACACTCATTGCTGATCATGCGCCTGCCGGTAATCCTTATTATGATTTCCCGGAGACGATCATCGCACATAGCCAGGACAATATAAAAAACGGCACATTAAGCCAGCTGTTAGCCATTTGCGGTTATTACCGGGAGAGCATGCAGTATGAGGATAGTTTAGGGGCGGTAAAGCTTTCATTAGCCAGCTACAAAGTAACCGCTGCAAAACCGGTGATCATTAATGAAGCCGGGAAATACCGTTTTTTACTGATCAACGAAGCGCATAACAGGCCCCAGCACCGTTTGTTCACCAAATCTTTATTAAAGGAGCTGTATGCGAAAGGATACCGCGTATTTATGGCGGAAGGCATCCAGCAGGGCAATACCCTGTCCGCAAAAGGTTACCCGGTGTCAACAGACGGCCGCCTGCTCAATGAACCTAATTATGCATCCCTCCTGAGATACGCGCGGAAATTGGGTTATAAGATCTATGCTTATGAGTATGAGCCTCCAAAACAAACCTGGGATGATAGTATTAAGCTGGATCAATACGGCTCCATGAAATACCTCAGCTATGAGCCAAAGGATTCCATGAGTGTAATACGTAATAAAAATGGAGAAATAACCTGGCTGCATTACACATCCGTAAGAGAGGAACAACAAGCTGCCAATATTGTAAAGGTAATGAAGGAGAACCCTGGCGCCCGTTTCGTTATTCACGTAGGATACGCCCATTTGCAGGAATGCTGTTACATGATGACCAGCCAGCTGAAAACGCTACTGAACCAGGAAGATGTATTCACCATTAATCAAACCAATCTCGATGAAAGACGAACCATCTTAGATACTGCCACCGGTGATATTGTTAGCCGTCCGTTCTTTTACCTGCTGAAATATAAGGATCAGCATAAATTTTACCGGAATGCGGAGGGTGGTGCAGTTGATCTGAATGTTTTTAATGCACAATTAAAAGATTCACTGAACCGGCCGGGTTATTTATGGATGGATGTGGAAAAGCGTTTCCCTTATTACATTCCGGCCAGCCAGTTAAAAGACGGCCCTTGCATATACAGTGCTTATGATGCTGCAGAATATGCAGCAGAAGGCAGTAATACGATCGCTAAAGATGTTATTTGTGTGAAGAATGTAAATGCTGCGCCGCCCTTATTGTTATACAAAGGCAATTATACCATTGTAAAGAAAATGCAGGATGGCAGTTATAGCAGCTTTACTGCCAATATTCCATAACCGCTACCGGGGCCTGTTCCCTGTTCTCAGTGCAAACGGTGTTGCGCCTGCAGGCAGGCCTGCATTCAGTAATCCCAGCAATCTGGTGAGGTGCCGTGTATTTACATTGGTCGAGTTGTAAGAATTACCCATAATAGTATCTGTACGGTTTGCTGTTACTGCAGCTGCGCTGTTTAGCGCCGGTGCGGCCTGCGGAGTGCCGGTCATGCCCTCCATACTGGAAAGGGAGCGGTCCTGCGCGCTCATAGTGGGGAACGCAGCTGCTATTTCTGCATTACTGCCCGGCAGCTGGTATTCATCCGAAGCACCGATGATATGCCCGAATTCATGTGCTACCGTGCCATTGGGCACGTTCAGGAACCAGCAGGTTTGCTCGGAACGGCCGGGACCCAGGCTGGGGTCGCAGCTAAGCGTATTATTAGTCATTACGCGGATGGAAACTGCATCCGGATCAGCTTCAGAAAGGAACAACGGCACAAATACCACATTATAAGCCTGCGTACCGTTACTGATATGGAAATGACCGTTCCATACGCTGGTAATAGCATTCATCCAGCGCGTATATACACCGGCGTTAGCACCCAGGAAATAAAAACCGCTGCAGCCGGCAGCGCCGGCAGTGGGACAGGCCGCGGTATTATTTCCGTCCACAAACCGCATGCGTACTATTACCCGCAGCTCTGTACCGGAGATATAGCTGTTGGCTGAAATATTTCCTGTAAACTTTTGCATAGCATAATTACCACCACCCACCGGCTGCTCATAATGCGCTTCTTCATAGGTGGTACTATGCCGCTGGCTGATGTTGGCATCGTCCCGGTGATCGATCAAACGAAGCAGCTCATTCTGCAAAGGATCGCCGCTGAACTCTACGGTCACTACTTCGCGCAGCATGGTGAAATAAATATCGCGGTCATAATCAGGGGCGCTCTGTAATACTACAATGCTCAGCATATCTGCCAGCAGGCGTGCATCGTGGTTAGATACGGCCATGGTTAAATGCAGATGCGGCTCAGGGGTATGATTATGGAACTGGAGAATGGTGTACACCGTCCATAAAGTACGGCCGCGGAAATACCGGCGTATGGTGCCAAAGAATACCGTATCATGGATCAGCAGGTCGGCTTCATCCGGTGTAAGGCTGCGTAAGCGGTTCAGAAAGGTAATCCCATCTGCCCGTGCGCCGGTTAAAGGTTCCAGCACCCGCTCGCGTATTATGCGCGTTCTTTCCAGCCTGGCCTGGTTATCTGCGCTGATAACGCCTTCTATCATCCGCATAAATTCATCATGCGGTGTGGCAGGTGCGGCCGGTGAAGGTGCTTCCTGTTTTTGTATAAAGGGTGTTAGCGGTTTGCGCTGCACTTTTTCTTCTTCCTCGCAATGCGCACATTTACGTTGAATGAAAGAAGGTTCAGGCATGCGCATAACGGTATCGGCTATATTATCCGCTTCCTTTTCCAGGGGATCATCTACCGCGCCTACATTTAGCCGGCATTGGATGGGCAGCCGTTGCAGCGGCTCAAAAGCACTACCGGCAGCAAGCGGCTGCGTAAGCATTGCAGGCGCTTCTGCGGCCGGCGCCTGTTGTGGCTGAGGTGTTATGGTGCTGTGTGTTGCCATTGGTAAATGATCTGTTAAAACATTATCAGAAAACAGGCCTGCTGTTCACATTAAACATAAATTCCCGCCAGTGTCCGCGAATAAAGCTGAACTGGGGTTCCATGGCCCATAATGAACACAGGCTGCTTTCTATTTCCGTTTGATGGCCACTGGCAAATTCCAGCAGCGCCTGTGATATGGGATAGTAAGACCAGTGCCAGCGTTCTTCTATATAACCGTTGCGTAAAAAGGCAGAGCCCATGGTAAATGATTGCAGGAAACCGTAGGTAGATGCATTGCGCTGCAGCCAGCTGTATTCATCCGTAAAGCTGCCGGTGCCTTCCCATTCTGCAGGGTTCATATCAGGGTCAATAATATCAAAGTCGGTACCCCAGTGGTGGCGGGATATGCCCGGCGCAGAAGAAGCCTGTAATATTTCCTGCTGCCGTTCATCTACGGTTAAGGCACGTGCGCCTGTAGGCATGGGCGTGGTGGTGCTGGGTGCATCTATCCCCCAGGCTACTCGGTGCCTGAGATTGCGGGTATCCCAGCGGGTTTCAGCGGGTAATATCAATGTGCCGCAAACAGTGCGTGCGTGATCGGTAATGCGGTCAAAGGGCCTTCTGCGGGTAAAGTTGAACTTACTGTTCCAGATATCCTGCTGTTCGCTGAAGCTCCTGCGGGGCGATTCTATAGAAGCGCCGCCGCGTGGTAATGTAATGCCGGAGCCAGGGCGTGCGGCTGCCAGCTCCAGTGCCCGTGTCATACACTCCACCTGCCTGCGCGCTTCCTGCATGGCAGCGCGCGGCGGTGTACCGGTGCCAATGATCCAGCCAATGGTATCCGGTACCGGTAAGGCTGCAATCTGCGATGCCCAGAAGGCTTTCCGCACATCCAGCGCTGCCTGGTCGGCAAAAGTAGTGCAGCGGCGTGGCAGACCTTCCGGCGGCGCTTCTCTTTCCATAGGGGCCGGGGTAAGGCTTGCCTGCCCTATTACGCGTATGAATTCGCGGATCACATACACAATGCCATCAATGAGGTCTCCTATGGTAAAATCATTATCCGTTGTGGTGGCAGCGCCGGTAGCTGCAGCAGGTGCGGGCATCAGCAGGAACTGGTGTATGCCTTCCAGGTAAGGCCGGTATACGGAGGCATCAGCTTCATAGCCTGGTACCTCAATGGTCACTACTGTTCTGCCATAACCGGAGGCCCAGGTACCCAGTGAGGTACCCCTGCCGGCTACTACGCTGGTAGCCTCACTTTGAATAGGATATATTAAGCTGAAGGGAGAGCTGCCCGTAGATGTGCCGCCAGCGCTGGCCGGCGGGTACATGCTGGCGGGCAAGCTCCTGGTGGGTGTATTACCCGGTGAGCTGCCTGCGCCGCCGCGGCCAATAGTAGCCCTGATCATACGTTCTGTTAGGTCCATGGCTGCCAGGTTGCGGCTGTCGCAGGTGAAGGCGCGGCTTCTTTGTCCGCTGGTGGCAACCGGTGGGTAGGAGCGTATATCATCTGCTACGCCTGTGCCGGTACCGGAAACCGTTCTGTTATGAATAGGATCCAGGAAAACACCGCCCTGAGAGGTAGTGCTGATGGCATGTATGCTGAGTATACGCTCCGGATCAAATTCATTCACCGCCTCTGTGATCAGCGTTGCAATGGGATTGCGGCTTACATAACCGGTACCGAATTCCCGGTTCAGATCATTCACACGAGTAGCGCCGCTGCCGCCGGTACGGTTATATCCCGCGCTGGCAGGAATGGGGTTGGCTGTTATAAATAAAGTATGAAAGTCCGGGTGAAAGCTGCTGTTTAATTCTGCCAGCGCTTCCTGTCCCAGGTGTCCTGCGCTGCGTTCTCCCTGGTGAATGCCTGCAATCACCAGGGCCCTGCGCTGGCCGGTGTTGGTGCTGCTGCCACGGAAGAAGTATGAATCCGGTGAAGAGGTAATAGGATTGCCCGGCGATGTGCCGCCGGGAGGCATTAGCTCACTGGGCCTGAAACGCCGCTGTATAAGTGGTTTGCGGGCTATATCGCTTTGCTGTAAGGTATGGGTTAGCTCATGCGCTAACAGGTGTTTGCCCTGTGCTGATTCCGGCGTATACTGCCCGTTGTTGAAATAAATATCGTTGCCTACGGTAAATGCCTGTGCATTCAGCTGCGCTGATAATTGAGCTGCATCATTGCCGGTATGAATGCGTACGCCCGAAAAATCTGCGCCAAAGCGGCTTTCCATGAAATGCTGCGTAGGCGCGGACATGGCGCTTCCGCTACCCTGGCTTGCCTGTATGCCGCTGCTTACCGCTTCACTAACCGGGCTGCTGTTACTTTCCGTTGCTTTTTTTTGAATGAAGGATGTCAATGGTTTGCGCTGCGCTTTTTCCTCTTCCTCACAATGCGCGCATTTACGTTGTATAAAAGAAGGTTCCGGCATGCGCATAACGGTATCGGCTATACTATCCGCTTCCTGTTCCAAAGGATCATCTACTGCGCCAACGGTGAGCCGGCATTGGATAGGCAGCAGCAAGGGTTCCGCTGTATCCTGCATGGGTTCCATAGCAGCTGCTGCGGGAACAGCAGCCGGTGTAGCTTGTGGAGCGGATAATATGGACGTATTTGCTGACATACTATACTGTTATCATGGACAAGCATTACGGAGTGTAGGACAGGGATCATTCTGACCTGGCGGGCATAACGCCGTGCCGCCTGCTGCAATTTCTAAAATAACATCCCAGGGGTGTGCTATGAGCCTGCGCCTGAAACATTCAAAAGCATCGCCGGTATGCAGGTCAAAGTTCATGCGCGTGGTAATACAGGGTACTGTTAATGCATCCAGACCATTGCGGATCTCTGCACCGGGTAAAAATGCGTTGGTGATCAGTGTTTGTATATTGGCAGGAAGAGAGGGCAGATCAGCTGCGCGCCATGCATACGTAGGATTGGTAGTGGAGGTTGTATCCTCTGCCGGGAATAATGCCGGTGCACGGAAGTTAGCAGGATCTGCCAGCTGCCTTCCCCTGGTAAAATCGCCCGAAACGCCTGCGCTGTAAGCCTGCCGCCCCTCCTGGAAGCTAAGCGTAATGGCTTCTGTAAGCATTTGCTGCGTTTGTTGCTGCGGCGTAGTGGCCGTTGCGCCGCTTGCAGGGAATAAAAATCCATCGCCTACTGCACGCCAGTGAAAAGGCGATCCGGTAGTGGAGCCGGCGGGCCCGCGGCTGCTCACAACATCCAGCCCGGCATTATCTGCATCATGCAGCACTTTGGAAATAAGATCGCCAATAGAAAAAGAGGTGAGGGTGGTGCCGCCCATAGAGCGTACTACGGGGCTGATCTCATTTGTTAACATATCTACCGTCATCACGTAGCCTATACGGTCCCTTTCATTAATATGGCTGGCCATGTAACAGCTGATCATGCGGATCATGTTATCTACAAAGCCCGGGTACATGCCATTCCAGTGCCGTTGTATGTTACCGCGCTGCGTGCGCACATGCCCTGCAGAGAATGCATCTGTTAAAAAGTGCTGTGCAAAACCTTCGCGCGCCTGCCAGGTCCATCTTCTTACTACCAGCGGGTTAAGGCCTTCTGAAAAAGCATCTATCATAGCCTGCGCATGTATATCCGCATAACGCTCCCGGTTACTGTTACCGGCTGAGCTGCCGGTGGAGAAGTGAGTTTCATTACGTGCGGCCAGCCGGTTGTACCGCTCCTCTACGGCATCAATGGCGGACCGCGATACGGTAGGCCGGGTGCGGGTAGGGTTCACCTTCCACAATACATAATCGATCTGCTCACGGCCAAAGGTGCCGTAGCTTTCTGCCAGCGTGGCTATTTCCTCAATGCTTTCAAAATAGTCACCGGCCATGGCTATCATCTCCCCAAAAGTTACCGTTCCATAAGAGGTGATGAGCGCACGGTCGCTCACTGCGCTATCGCCTATCCGCCGGTGCTCATCTGACCCGAACCTGCGGATAGTAGCGCCCTGCTGTTGTATAGTATGGGTAAGCTCATGCGCCAGTAAATGTTGCCCATCGCTGGTTTCCGGTGAGAATTTGCCGCTGTTGAAATAAATATCATTGCCTACGGTAAATGCCTGTGCGGATAGCTCATTGGATAATTGTGATGCATAATCCCCGGTATGGATCCGCACGGAGGAGAAATCTGTTTCAAAACGGCTTTCCATAAAGCTGCGCGTAGTGGAAGGCATGGTTTGCCCGCCGCCCTGCGTAGCGCTTATCTGGTTACTAACTTGTTGACTAACGGAGGTATTACCACTGCTGCCTGCTTTCTTTTGAATAAAGGAGGCCAGCGGTTTGCGCTGTGCTTTTTCCTCTGCTTCGCAATGCGCACATTTACGCTGAATAAACGATGGTTCCGGCATGCGCATTACACGGCCGGCCATATCATCGGCTTCTTTTTCCAGCGGATCATCTGCTGCGCCAACTGTTAGCTGGCGCTGAACGGGCAACCATTGCAAGGGTTCCATACTTTGCTCCGGCAGTGCGGTGTCACTTATCATTGCAGTAACAGGCGCTGCAGCGGCGGCAGTAGCGGGGTTTGTAGTTGACTGGTGTGTTTGTGCAGACATTACTTTTTATTATCCGTTAATACATCATCATACTCTGTGGATTACATCCCTGGTAGCAGAAACCTCTCAGGTACCAGGGTTCTGCATCGCAGGCGTGATAGCATGCCATCATTCTTTCTCCTTCCCGGTCGCTGTTATAACGCCTGCTTTCCCAGAAAGCACCCCAGCCTTTTTGCCAGATGCCGCCACGGTCGTTCCAGGTATGATCCCATGCGTTGGTTGATGAATCGTAATCATCTGGTGTACCGGCGCAGTCGGGGTAGGCATGGTTCCTGTCTACCAGCACCCCGCTGTGATCATAAAAACATTCGTTCATGGGATCTTGCGGTGAAGGGCGCCTGTCTTCCAGTATGCCGCGGAAACCGCAATGGAACCAGTAGCTGTTGCCATGGTAAGGTACCCAGCCGGGAGGCACGGGGTCAGCATCATTCAGGTGCGCAGGGCAGGGGGCCATACGCTGTATCATTTTACGGCCTATGCCTTCATTTTGCTGTAAGGTATGCGTAAGCTCATGCGCTAACAGGTGTTTGCCCTGTGTTGATTCCGGCGCATACTGCCCGTTATTGAAATAAATATCGTTGCCTACGGTAAATGCCTGCGCATTCAGCTGCGCTGATAAATGGGCGGCGTCATTACCGGTGTGGATGCGTACATCAGAGAAGTCGGTCCCAAAGCGGCTTTCCATAAAGCTGCGGGTATTACCGTTCATAGGCTGCCCGCTGCCTTTGCTGGATTCTATCTGGCTACTTACGGCTGCAGGGGCGGTGGAGGCGCTGCCGGCTTCTTTCTTTTGTATGAAAGAAGCGGAGGGTTTGCGCTGCGCTTTTTCTTCCGCATCGCATTGCGCGCATTTGCGCTGGATAAAGTTGGGTTGCTGCATGCGCATTTGGTGATTATGCATAGGGTTATGCGCTGCGGGCGTATGCTGTTTTTGGAAGTTAATGATAGTATGTTCCGGCATGAGGTTACGTTGTGTATTTAATGGATGTTATTTTATATCCATTACTTCGCCGCCGCTTCCGTGCCTGTGCAGCAGGGATAGCATTGAAAGCAATGGCGGTAGATGTACGTTGGGGCATATTCAAGGTTTTATCAAACAACAGCGGTTATTATTGTGCTGCCGGCACTACCTTCCACTGTGCATGCTGTATGATCTGCTGGATGCCTCTCATGGATTGTACCCATTTACCTTCTGCATTTTTACCGCTTTGCTGTGAGTGGTCAATTACAGAGAGCTCGCCGGTTACTTCCACGGTTTTCTCGTATATGCTATCCGGCCAGCTGGATAGCTCGTGAATGTAATAATTGCCTTTTTCCGTTCTTACAACGGCGCCTGCTTTTGCATTTAATGCAGTACCGGTCACTGTAATTATTTTATCCTGGTTCATTTGCTGTTGTTTTTGGGATGGAGTGCATGAACAAAGCACAAGCAGTGCAACATACCATCTATACATAAGTTAAAGTGTTTTCACCACTACGCAAAAGATCTGCCTGTCAAAATCGAGCAGGGGTTTGGAATAGTAGTCCAGTGAGCTTTCATATGCTCTCATATCGCCCATATGAGCGGGCGCAGCGCCAGGGTCATGTGCATGATTGGCGTGCCACCACATACCGGAATCTACGTCATAATAACCAAAATCAAAGTTAATATAATCTGAGCCGGAAGCATCATCCGGCCGCCAGGCGTCGCCGCTGGTTAACCGGCTATCGTAATCCGTCATATCTACCTTTCCGGTGGCGTCCGGGGCATAAGGCTTGCCGCCTGACCAGAAGCGCATGGAGAATATAACGGCTTTCTTTTTCTTGCTGTCCCCGGCTGCTTTAATGGCTTCATTTTTAGCGCGGGCAAATTTGAGGGATTGTTCAAATGTGTGGAAACAGTTATTCAGGTTACTCAGGGGATCCATACCGGTATTGGCGCCGCTGATGCCTACGCAGCCCCTTTCCAGCTCTGTTCTTTCAGATGAAGTAATGGGCCGGCCTTTTTCCGCTTCCCAGCGTTTTACATAATCATCCAGGGATATTTCATTGTGCTTCATGCCGGTGGGATCGTTGGGTATGATCAGGTCCGGCAGAAAGATCTTTTGCCCTACGGATATTTTATTAATGTTCTTGATCTCCGGGTTATTCTTTTGTATAGCGGCTGTGGTGGTGCCAAAACGCGTGGCAATAGTGCCCAGCGTATCGCCGGCAGCTACGGTGTACATCCCTATTAAGGGATCAAACTGGCCGCCTGCTGTTTTGGATTTACCGGCGTCTTTGATGGGTGCGCGCTGCACCTGCAGGCCATTGCCCTGCTGCAGCACATGGGTAAGCTCATGCGCCAGCAAATGGTTGCCTTCCTGCGTTTGCGGCGCATACCTGCCGCTGTTAAAATAAATATCGGTACCTACGGTAAATGCCTGTGCATTCAGTTCATTTGAGAGCTGCGCGGCCTCATTTCCCTGGTGAATATTTACCGAAGAAAAATCTGCACCAAAGCGGCTTTCCATAAATGCACGGGTAGGCTCAGCCATTTTATCGCCACTGCCTCTTGAGCTGTTAATTTGCGCGCTGACAGTATCGCTTGCAGCAGTACCGCCTTCAGCTTCTTTCTTCTGTATAAAAGAGGGCAGGGGCTTGCGCTGTACCTCGTCTTCCGCTTCACAGGCGGCACATTTCCGCTGCGCGGTTTGCGGATCGGTCATTTGTGTCACCTTATCGGCCAGGGCTTCTGCTTCGGCTTCCAGCGGGTCATTTACATCACCTACTGTTAGCGGCGTATGTGCAGCTGCAGCGGGTGTTGCCGCTGCCTTGCCTTCATTGGGACCGGTTTTATTGGTGTGCATAACTACCTGTTTAAATGGTTTTGCCTTCTTTTTTAAACTCCTTGCGGATGCCCTGTAACAGGTCATCTACTAGTATGTGGCTGTCGTTGCGGTTCAATGCCATCAGTGATGCATATTGCACCACGTTCATGATAGAACCGCCTGACAGCTCATATTGTTGTGCAATACGTTCCAGCTCATCCGGCCTGGGAGGCTGGCATTGTTTGCTGAATGCATTGTTCCAGAGCCGCAGCCTTTCCCTGGTGCGGGGCGCCTGGAAGTGGATGATGGCCTGCAGGCGGCGGGTAAAAGCTTCATCTACGTTATTACGCATATTGGAAGCCAGTATTACCAGCCCGCGGTAATCTTCCAGCCTTTGTAACAGGTAGGCTATTTCCTGATTTGCATATTTATCGTGGGAGTCGGAAATGCTGGTGCGTTTGCCGAACAGCGCATCTGCTTCATCAAAGAATAAGATCCAGTTCTTGTTCTCTGCTTTCTTAAAAACTTTTTCCAGGTTCTTTTCCGTTTCACCAATGTATTTGGAAACAACCATGGAAAGATCCACCCGGTACACTTCCAGGTTATAGAGCTTGCCCAGCAGGGCGGCAGTTAAGGTTTTGCCGGTGCCGGGAGGGCCATGGAACAGCGCTTTGTAGCCGGGTTTCAGCTTTTTGCTCATGCCCCAGCTTTCATATAAGGTAGCGCCATGCTGTACCCATATACGCAGCTCATCCAGCTGCTGTGCAGTATAGTCATCTACCACCAGGTCGGTCCAGTTCAGGGAAGTGCTTAAGCGCCTGGCCGGAAACTCCATACTGAAGTTGGGTTTGCGGAACTGACCTGTGGTAAAAAAATCAACGTACTCTTCTGAAATGCTCACCGGGCTGCTGTAAAAGGGTTCATTGCCCGGTGCAGGATCGATGGTAATGATCTGGTGGCCGGAGAAAATATGTTCCGGCTCAAAGAGCTTGTACAGGCGGAAGCGGTGTGCCAGGTCATTGCCGGCCAGCAGGAACAGCGCAGTTTCAATAGTAGGTAAAAAGCCGCTGTGCCGCGTGCCTTTGATGCCGCCAAACTCCGTATGCCCCCGGCCGGATGCTTTGTTGATGCTAAAGAAAATATCCAGCAGGTGGGGCTGCACATGTGGAATAAGGGTAAGCATTAACAGCAGCCGTTCATCCCGGCTCAGGTGATAATAGTTCACAAACTCCGCGTATACAGAGCGGTCGTTGCTGAGGTCCGGCGCGGTAGTGTCAGCAGGGTTATCGTCTGCTGTTTCTTTATTAAAATACTCGCTTAAACGGGCATTCACCACCCCGGCAAACCAGGTGATCTCTGCGGAGAGGCTGGCTGCATTTTGATCTAACCGGTTTACGGTAGTTACCGGTCCTTCCATCACGGTTGCGCCGTTGTTCATAAAAAAGCAATTAGTAATTAGCTGTTAATAATTAGCTGCTAGCAATTAGCTTTTAGCTTTTAGTGATTAGCGTTAACAGATGATCTTCACCATAAGTATAATGCAATCACTTAGCTGTTAGCAATTAGCTCGCTTTTAGTGATTAACGTTAATAGATGATCTTCACCATAAGTATAATGCAAGCACTAAAGGCTAAAAGCCAACAGCTAATAGCTTTGTTCACCATTCTACAAAGATCAGATAACCGTTCCAGGGCAGGCTGATGGTAGAAAAGCCCCAGGGAATACTGTCCAGCAGCACATCCAGGGTTTTTTGCTCCACCTGCAAACGCCAGTTCTTTTCCTGGCGGCTCAGGATACCGTCCCTTTTCAGGAAAGTTTCCCGCAGCCCGTTCACCGAAGTGTTTTTAAGCATTTTCCAATGCCCGATAATAGATTCCAGCAACAGGGTAGATTCTGCTATTTCTTTTTCTGTAAGCTCCAGATCCAGCGGCACCGGCTCATCCAAGGGCAGGCCGCAACAGATTTTTTCCATTACCAGGCTATACTCCGGCGCCTGCTGCTGCCCGGTGCACAAATATTTTAACAGATGCACTGCCCGGTAACAGGCATCTTTACTTTTCCATTCCTTACCATCCCATAATTCCAATGTGGTAAAGAAGGGACGGAGGAATGCCGCGAGCAGGATTACCCCGGCATGGCGAACAGTGTATTGTTCTTCTTCAGCATGTGTGTTATAGTCCGTTTGAAAAAGCGATCCGGGTAACAACGCTTCTTTTTTAACTGCAGTGGGAGTAGCGTCTGGTAATTGCAGGCCTTTTTCTATAGCCAGTGTTACCAATAGTGGTTCCACTACACTGCTTTCCTGTTCGGGTGTAATGATGAACAGGTTCGGCAGGTGATCAGCGAACACCTGCCATACAACATTTTTGTCTGCCGTGGCCTGTAACAGCAGGGGCGCGCTTTCAAGTATCAGGTTTACGATCTTTTCCGGTGAAGCAGCTGCCAGTGCCGGTACTGCCCGGGCACGAATGGTTTGCTGCCATTCCTGTAATAAGCCCTGCGCATTTGCCAGCGCAGGGAACAGGGTAATGATCTGCGCTTTAATGTCATTACTGAACTGTAATGCCAGGCGTTGCCACAGGTGCGGGTGCGCGCGCTGCGCTTGAAAAAAATCCAGCATTGCTGCAGGCTGCTGCTGTAACAGCTGCGCGGTAACTTCCTGCAGGTTCAGCTCTGTTTCATCAACCCACCAGGGCAGGCTGCCTTTTAGCAGAAAGTGCTGCCACATTTCCGCATAGGAAAGCTGCCTGGCCTGCTGCCGCTGCACCAGCGATATGCCGGCCAGCTTTTGCTGAAAGGCCTGCTCAAACTTTGCCAGGAACACTTCGCTGAACCGGGTATTGAAACCCTGCGGACTAAACTTGCCTAAGTCTATTTCCAGCTTATCAATGCGCAGCCATTCCTTATCATCTACATATTTGGAGCATACCCGGTCCACCACTTCCATGATCTGCTCCTGGTAAGTAAGGGAGAAGTTATAGCGCAGGTTCAGCGCCAGCTCTTCATCCGGGCAGCTAACTTCAAATTGCAGTTTATTGATCAGGTGCGACATGATTTTTTATGTTCCGAACCGGAGGTCCGGGACTTTAACTTCGTTTAACTTTTTACATCTGTTTTTCTAATTCTTACATCATCCGCCAGCCCTTTGCTGCAATCATCTTTACATACACCGCAGGGTTGCAGGGTATTGAGCACATCTACCAAAGGATTTACCTTTTCATAGCTGGGCAGCTCTGTTTGCGCCATTTCCTGCAGCCAGTCATAATACACTTTTTCAAAGCGCTGCATTTCATTGATGCCTATCCATACCACGCGGGTATATACATGTGCGGGTGATTCCGTTTGCACTGTTTTTTCCACCAGGTTGCGGAAAGTAGCATCGCGGAAACGTTTGGGCCAGCAGGGGAATACTACCGTGGTGCGGAAGGAGTAAGGATCCTCGTTATTATCACAGGGGTCTGCAGCGCAGTACAGGTCCAGCTGGAAGCTGAAGTAGATGATGAGCTGCGCTATTTCTTTTTCAATATCATCCGCTACATCCGGCGCACCGGGTTGTTTGGATTTTTGATTGAAGATAAAGCTGCTTTGCGCCAGCACTATGTCCTTATCGCCATGAATAATGAAACTGTATTTCAGCTTGGCCGGGTCTTCTTCACCATTGGATACAATGGTATAGTTCACCCTTTCTGATCCATACTCCTGCAGGTCCTTTACGCGTTTTGCCAGGTTCTCATACCGGCGGAACTTTAATGGAACGGGTGCAGTACCATCTGCAAATGCCTCCTGGAACAGGAACGACTGATCGCCTATGCTGGGGTTCACATTTTTGCGGATGTATTCCAGCACCCAGGGCAGGTTATCAAAACATTTTTCAGCGGGTATGTGGTACAATCTTTTACGGTAAGGCGGCACCTCTGTGTTTTGTCCCAGGCCAATGCCCAGGTCACAGGTGTCCAGGCAAATATCCAGCATGCCGGGTAGTATGGGGTTGCCCACTTCATCCAGTGCGCCATCAAAACGGGGGCGTAGCAGCAGGTGCTCTACCAGGTGCATGCCTTCGTCGTTATTCAGCGTGTCCATTACATGCTGCAGGCGTTTAAAGGCTTTATCACGGTCTTCGCTCTTATCAAATTTTTCGCCGGTGGCAATGGCAAGCGCTATCTCAGGGTCTGTTCCATCCCACAGCTCATACCAGAAGGTGCCTATCTGCCCGGCAGATTTGCGGCTGCGCTGGCGCAGCTCATCATGGAAATGGAAGCTGTGCCGGTCGTCTGCAAACTCCAGCAGCTCGCTGATAAGGGACTCTGTGCAGCAGCCGTCTGCTACTTCAATACTGGTAAGCAGCACGGTTTCTTTATTGTCTGGGTCCACCAGCTTGATCACATTCACATTCTGGCCTTTTTTATTCTTTTTCCAGACCTGTGTTTTGGTTTTTTCGTCGGTTTCCATCACCGGCTCTACTATGATGTAATCCGGCGCCAGCGTTCTGCGCATGGCATTACGGAAACCTAAGAGGCGGCTTACCCTTCTCTCTGTTCCGGAAACATTAGGGGTATCCCAGATATCGTTTTGTGCGTAGTTATAACCTTTGCCACGGTTGGTGCTGATCTGGTAGTACTCGCCATCCTTTAGGATGCGGATCTTGTCCTGGATCATGCGCTCCTTTATTTTATAGGGCGTAAGCCAGGTGCTGATGTTCTCATACTCACTTAAGTCTTCACTGAAGCGGGCCAGCATATGATCCAGGAAATGATTGCGGCGATCCTGGAAAATTTTAGGTGTTTCCACCAGGCTTTGGATGACGTGGGTAAATTCTTTCAGCACCTGTTCCCAGGGATTGGGTGCGCCGTGATCTACCACCAGGTCTTTAAGGTCCTCTATTTCCGTGAGGGCACGGGTAAAATAGGTGTACTTAATGGTATCGTCAAAAGTGAACAGGTCGCGGAGATGGTTCAGCTGCACCAGGTAATCTGCCAGGATCTGCTCAAAGAACATCAAATAACCTTTCAGCTGCAGGGCTTGGGTGCGGCGCTTTTCATCAGCGTCATTAGGCAGTCCTGCGCGGTCGCTTACACCGTAGCACATGGGCAGGGAGTAGGTTACCGGGTAATAATCTTCCAGCTCCATGTTCTCGCCAAGCGGTATGGGCAGGTCTACGGTATGGCCTTCCAGCTTGTACTTGCGTTCCAGCACTTTCAGGTCGTTGAACAGCTTCAGCATTCTTTCCGGCCGGCGGTCAGCAGGGCGCCCGGTATAATAGGTAAGCAGCTCCCTTTCCTTGCAGAAAATGATCTGCGACATGTTTGGTTGTATCCGGGCTACCTTGCGCTGTTCCCGCAGGAAGTTCAGCCACTGGTAGAAGAAGTTCTTATCGGGGTCTGCATCACCGGTTCCGCTGCCACTGGAAAGGTGCAGGTAGGTAATGGCTTTAATGCCTTTGATGTCGGCTATTTCGTTGATAATGTCCGACAGCCGGATGTCGCGGAAAAAATCTGTTGCTTCCAGCTCTACATCGTCTATAAACCCGTGCTTAAGGGCCGGGCCTTCAAATATTTCATCTATCAGGTAACCTCTTTCCTGCATTTGCGGGATGGTATGAAAGGGTACGGATGGGGTGAAGTATTTGTAAATGATGAAGAACATTTGGGCCAGCACCTGGTCAGGATCGGCATATTCCTCTAATGCTACGGATGCCATGATGCCAAAATCCTCGTACTCCACGCCATTAATGCTCAGAAAATCTTCGCATAAATTGCGGTGGCGGCTAAGGCGGTCCAGCACCAGCTGCCGTACTTCTTCCCGCTGGTCGGCCTGCAGCACATCTTCTTCATACTCTACCATTACATTGTACAGCCCTTCAAACTCAATGATCTTGGAGGGGAGTACGTTGTTGTTAGGGGAAAGATATTCCAGCAGCGTATTGAGCGCCGTTGTTTTTTTGTCAATATGTTTTACCTGGTCCTGCAGCTGTTCCCGTTCTGCAATAAGCGCGGCCCTTTTGGTGGGATCAATGTCCGGCATGTCTATCTGCGTGGTCAGGTCGGCGATCTTTGTTTCAGCAGCTGTTCTTGCGGCGGTTAACTTTTGCAGCAGGGCATTAATGTCCTGTGTTTTGGTGTTACGGTAAGCGCCCACCTGGTCAGTGGTAAGTGATTCCAGGCCCAGCCTGCCATAGCAGATTTTTTCATCCGCATCATCGCAGCTGCAGCCGGCTTCCTCCCGGATCTCTGCATCATTATAATCTATCCACACCGGTACTTCATAATCTTTGCTGGTTTCTATCCAGGCATTGCGCACGCCTTTAATGTCGATCACCAGCTTGCGGTAATCGTTAATAGTAAGCGCGTTGTTATGCAGTATTTGCCGGGCGGTGTAAAAGATCTGCTTCCAGGTATCGTTATTCAGCTGCTCCGGCGCCAGCAGGTCTTTAATATCAAAGTCCGTGCGGTAAGAGAGGTCCGTAATGGCGTAGCAAACTGCTTCCAGTATTGAGATGCCGGGGTCTGAATTATTATAATCCGTCCAGATATCGCTGCCCAGTTTTGAAATGTATTGTATGCCTTTGTCGCGTAACGCTGGATAATCTTCTGCGGGCAGCAGCGGATTGGATTTTATTAAATTAACTGGCTCTTGCATGTCAGCTTATTTTATGGGGATCATTTGGGGTTCTTCTTGTCTGTTTTCTTTTTAGTGCCGGTTAGCTTCAGCGGCGCTGCAGGCGCTTTTTCAGGCGCAGCCGGTTTATCGGTAGCTGGTTTAGCTGGGGGAATGGTATCTTTTGCTGCTGGATTTACCGTTGGACTGGCCGGTGCTGTTTTATCTGTTACAGGGGTATCCACCGCCGGCTTGGTGGCAGCTGCTTTTACAGCGGCTGCTTTCTCCGCGGCTAACTTATCGGCTGCAGCTTTATCAGCGGTGGCTTTTTCTGCTGCTGCTTTCTCCGCGGCAAGTTTATCTGCGGTCGTTTTTTCAGCAGCAACTTTCCCGGCGGCCAGCTTTTCGGCTGCAGCTTTATCAGCGATTGCTTTTTCTGCAGTTGCTTTCTCCGTAGCAAGTTTATCTGCCGCAGCTTTTTCAGCAGTTGCTTTTTCTACAGCTAACTTGTCTGCAGCCAATTTATCGGCAGCGATTTTATCAGCGGCTGCTTTCTCCGCTGCGGTTTTTTCGGTCACCGTTGCTTTACCCGGGGCGGTGCTTACCGGTGGTTTGGTATCTGTTGCAGGTTTGGGCGGTACCGGGTCTGTAGCCTGGGGCGTGCGCGGAACATTGGCTACGGGGCCGGGGACCGGCGTTCTTGTGGCCACTCTTTGCTCGCAGCGCGATGGTTTAACCGGCTCTTCGTAAGGTATAATAATATGTTTGGGTACTGATACCAGTATGGAGCGCGGGGTAGAGGGCTGCGCTACTACCACGCCGATAAAGTTCAGCTGGTCCTGCAGCAGGCGTTCTACATCATCACAGCCAGTTAGCTGGTTCAGCACTTCCGGCATGTCGTTATCTCCCTGATCGTCATTGTCATTCTCATCATCTGTTTTCGGAGGGCAGCATTCATCCTTACATACAAACAGCAGGAAGTCGGTAATGAAATCTACATACGGCCTTTCTTCAATGAAATTTACAATGGAAGATGCGTAGATCTTTTGCCCGAACTTCACATCTGCGTTTTCATCAAAGGCCCAGGGGGTCAGGAACTGCACCAGCTCCTCATTCAGCTTTTTCAGGAAATAGCCTTTATCTGTACCGGATACAAATTTTACACGGAAAAAGGTGAGCACCTGCTCATACAGCGGGTTACGTGCCCTGATCTGTACAAAGGGCGAGCTGCGCTTTTTCAGGTAGGCTTCAATATCCAGCAGGGTGCGGCGGCTTGTTTTAGGCTGCAGCGGGTTAATGGCATTCCGGTTCTTCAGGTTTGCTATTGCCACCAGCAGCACGTGGCCCGGCGCTATCTGCGGACCGCAGCAGGTAGTTTCTCCATTACCGTCTGAATTTACTTCCGTATGTTCCCTGCACAGGCAATTAGGATCTGTATGCGGAATACATTTCACTTTGTAAATGCTGGGGAAACGGTCCAGCACCAGGTGCTCATAATCCCAGGCATTAATGGCGCGTGCCTTATGACGCAGGCGTTCACTTACGCGGGTATAAAATTCCTTGCCTACCTCTGCATGCTTTCCATCAAAAGAGGCAAAGGGCTGTGATACTTTACTTACTTCTGCCACCTTTACCGACAGCTTGCTGATGCTGCCTGCAGGCAGCGCATTGTCGAAATGCGAAGGGGCGTTCCCGTTATCATCAAATACTACTTCTACGGCCTGTGCCACTACGTCCACCAGCATGGGGAAGCGGTCGGCATGCGCGGTTACGCTGGCGCAAAACCAGTGCAGACCGCCGGTAATAATGGTGTTGTTATTGGTAGCATCTTCCGGTACATCTATTTTAATAATGCCGGTGGTCTGAAAATCGAAAGTACCGTCAAACACAATGGCTTCGCCTCTCAGCGGGCGCCATTCATTGTTGCTCAGGTATGACCAGTGCACCGGCGGCGGATCATTTTCTTCATCCTTAGCCGTGCCTTCTGCAAACTGGAACAGGAGGGACAGCGTTTGCAGGGGTTGTAATTTTTCCAGCCCTATGAATAACATGCCTTCTTCCTGGATATCGCCGGAGTATTGGTTCAGCTGTGTGCCGGTATCAATACCGCTGGCGCTCAGTAATAATTGCGCTAAGTACCGGTCGCTGGCGCTGCGGGCCAAAGCTTTGGATTTGGCTTTTGTGATGGCAGCACCTGCCGGCTGTGGCTTGCCATCTGCATTCAGCGTGGGTTTGGTGGCTAAGCCGGCTGAGGTATCTATTGTGCCATTACTATCCGTTTGCTGATCGTATTGGCTGTAGGGGCTTGTCCAGGTGAACTGCGGCAGTAAGGATCCTTTTGCATCTACCAGCAGATCGGCTGTTTTACGGCCAAAACGGGAAGGCAGCTGCTTAATGGGGATCACCACATCATTAAGCTGGGTGAAAGATTTTATACCACTATTATTGTTTGCGGTGAGATCTATTTCCACTGCACCAAAAGGATATACGTGGAAGAACTGGTCGGTGCCAGCTTCCAGCGCTGCCAGCTCTGAGTAATAGCTCAGCGAAACTTCTTTGATCTTAAAGAAGGCTGCGTAGGCGGCTGATCGCTGGAAAAAGTTATCGCTGTTAGGATCAATGAAAAAAGTATTTTCTACCTGCAAAAACCCTTTGGGTGTTTTCCCATTTTCAAAAATAGTGGGGTACACCAGGGGGGCCCGTACCGTAGTAATGGGTGTAGAAGGCTGGCTGCCCTGCAGATCACCGCCTGTGTTCAGGATATTATACGTCAGCTCGTTTTCATCAAACCGCGGACCGATGAAACTTTCACCGGATAAATACAGCCACTGTTTGCTCTGCAGCAGGCTTACCCTGTATTTTACCATGTTTTCATTTATATCCAAAGCGTTGCTGTCGTTCACATGGCGGATGTTCAGCGAGAGCTTTTCCAGCGGTTTGTTAAACACTTCATTGCTGCCAACATAAAAGGTGCTGCCCGTTTTAGGATAAGCGGTGAAGGGATCAAACGGTTTGCCGGGTGTAAGCAGGCCATCATCATTTTGCAGCGTCAGCACTTTTAACCCGTCAAAATTGGCAAAGGTGTCCTTTGCAAAAGCAGCGGCTGTAACACTCGTTGCAGCTGTATTGGCAGCGGCAATGCCTATGACAGGTATATGGTTGATGGACCCTACCCGTACATTAATAGACAGGTCAGTGTAGGAAAGATGTTTAAAGCGGTCGGCGGTTATGCCTATATCCGGTCCTACCATCAGCTGCATTACCGGGTAAGCCGTGTTATAGGTACGGCCTGCGTGCAGCTTGGCATCAAAAGGTATCACGCCTTTTTCTGCAATGGGCAGGAAAATATAAATGCGGTTTGGTTCGCTTGACCCGCTATAGATGCAGGAGCCTAATTCATCCTCATTATTAAACATATCATCGGAATACAATTTGGCAAATTGTGCTGCCGTGATAGTTTGAGTTATTTTTAACCAGCCTTCTTCACCGGTAAGCCATATCTCCGCCTGGCCTGCATCAAACAGCTCTTTAATGCCGTTGCTTTGCAGGGTTATCAGCCGGTTACCGCCCTGCAGCAGCAGCTGCGGCGATGCAATGGCAAAACCAATAGCGGTTTCATTGCGGGTGTTTATTTCATCGTTAATAATATCCAGCGCTTCGCAGATATTAGCGGCTGCACCGGGATGATTGCTGCCTTTGCCAAAAGTGCTCCACTTAGGATAGGGGTCTGTGAATGGAGTACCGTATCCATCCAGTGAATTGGCTACCGGGCGCGCATACAGGGTGGCTATATTCTTGCTTTCTTCGGCTGCTTCCAGCGGCAGCTTTTCAATGAACAGCGTTTTCAACTCTTTCACCTTGGCCTGATTCACTACCAGGGCACCGTCTGTTTTATATACCTGGTCTTTACCCCAAACATCCTTACCTGCATCCAGGGCGGTGCCTGGCGCCAGGTCATAGGCAGCTACATCTTTGGCCAGCTCAAATACTATAAAGGCACGGTCCGGGATAGCCGGTTTTTCCGTGAGCTGTAATACCTCGCGGTAATAGAAATCCAGCACACGGCCGGTGAGGGTGTTCATCTGGTCCTGCGCTAAACGGAACAGCTGCAGGAATGCAATGAACAGTGCCATATGCGGCTGGTGGGCCGGGTATTGCTCCATAGCATATTGCAGGTAGCTTTCAGAGCTCTCTACCAGCTGGTTCATTACACCATAAAAGCTCAGGAAAATGGAATCTACGAACAGGGCGGCAAAGCGGATCTTATCTTCCGGCGTAGCGCCTTCATAAATGCTGATATCTGCATCCACCGGGTCATTCACCTTCCACACATCATCATTTTCAATGGGAGTAAAGTCCAGCGTAAAAGCATTCTTGGCATCTACCAGCTTAAAACCTTCTTCATAGGCTATCATCTTCTTCACCTGCTCCTGCAGGCTGGATTGAATGGCCAGGTTCAGATCCACATACAGCGGGTTTTGCGGAATGGCCAGTGAATACCAGCGGTCCAGCCTTGCCAGCATGCCCAGTATGGGGTCAAACAAATTCGCATAGGTTTGCCCGGTAGGCTTCAGATCCAGCTTAGCGCGGTTCTCCTCGTAATCCTTTTTGATCTGCGCCAGGTCTATGGTGCCAATGGAGGCGGCAATCACCGCCATATCGCGCCGGAAAAATTCACGCCAGCTCACCTGTGCGGGCGGTGTATCATCTTCAACCTGACTTCCGGGAATATCATAGAACCGGATCTGTGCGGCATATCTTTTTGCAAATACCAGCAGGTCTTCAAAACTGCGGCCATCCACCGGTGCATAACCGGGGTCCAGCGCTTTCAGGTAGCGGCCCAATTGGCCCGACCCGTCGCGGTTAATAGTGGTATGACAATGACAATTACTCATCGGAACGTCATAATTAATTTATTGATGAATAGCGTAGCCAAACAGTGTCTGGCCCTGCGTTATACAGGCTTTGCCGTTTCAATGTTCGTAGCTTCGTTGATGTAGAAGGGGAATACGTAATTGTAACGGGTATTGGTAGTGATAATACTGTATTCAATGTCGATCTCCAGCCGTCCTTCTGCCTGGAAGGCGGTAGAGGTAAGGTTCTCCACAATGATCCTGGGCTCATGGTAAATGAGCGCTTCCCGTACTATTTTTTCTATCATGGCAATGGTGGGTACGTTCAGCGGATCAAATACGTGGGGTTGCAGGTTGCAGCCAAAGGTGGGCAGCATTACCCGCTCACCGGTAATGGTGGAAAGGATGATCTGTATGCTGCTGCGCACATCTGCTTCTTCAACCAGCATTTCAGGGCCGTTCCATTCCCTGCGGAAAGTGGGCGGAAAGCTCCAGCCCGTTCCTAAAAAAGATCTGTCTGTATTTTCCATGATGTTGTGGTTAGTAGTTGTTATAAAAAAGATCAGCCGCCTATCACCACTGTGGGAAAGCCGGCGGCTATTTGTCCGCCATGCGAGGTCATATCGCCCTGGCGCGCGGCTTGTTGTCCGCCAATCAGCACTGTGCTGGATCCCGCCGTAATGCTATCCGGCGGGCCGGCGCATACACACTGTCCGCCGACTACAGCGGCCGGCTGTCCGCCAATGAGCACTGTAGGCACACCGGCCGGCATAATGGGCCCGCCGGTATGCGGACTGCCGTTGGGGTTTGCCATGGGGCAGGTGTGGTTGTCGGTTACTCTGGCTGCTGCGGGCATATTATTTTAATTACGAATTATCAATTACGGATTACGAATTATGTACTGCGTTATTCAGAGACTTTGCCTGTAAGCACTTACATCCTGTTTTACTTGGGGCATCTCATCCATGATTATTAATTATTCATTTTTCATTATTAATTAATAAGCACTTTCGCTCCCCTGATCGTTACATCTTTTACAGCGTTGATGGTAATGCCGGAAGAATCCATCTTAATACTGTTCTGGTTATCATCCTTCAGCTCAATGGCGCTGGCGTCATTGTTAATGATCAATGATTTTTCGCCGCTGGCAGTGGGCACCAGTAAGGTCATACGTTTGTTGGTATCATCGAAGATGAGCTTAATACCTTCCTGGGTTACAAAGCCATATTGCAGGGAGCCATCCTGCTCCGGCAATGCTGATTTTTTGCTGTCTTTGCTATGCAGGTAACCTACTATTACCGGCTCGCGGGGGTCATCGTTCAGGAAGCCTAACACCACTTCATCCGTTACCTGCGGGCGGAAATATACGCCGCGGTTAGCGCCGGCATCCAGTGTGGCTACCCTTGCCCAAATGCCTTCCTGGCTGCTGGTAATGGAAGGGATATGTACTTTTACGCGGTACTGGCCGCCGCCTTCCGTATCATCCAGGTCTAACACGGTGCCTATCTGCAAACCATTTACACCAGGTAATAAACCGGCGGCCGGTTTGTCCATCACATCCTCTTTTTTGTAGAACCATTCCTCGCGCCAGCCAAACTGTATATCGGTTTGCCAGTTGCCTTCAAAGTGATGCAGCACGCCGGTTACGAACACATTGCCGTTAAAACGGTCGCCTACGCCGGCCAGGGTGATCATGGTGCCGGGTTTTACCGCAGCATTGCCTTCCACCCGTACACGGCCTATGGCTTTGGAAAGATGGCTGCGCATGGCATAGGCATCTGACCAGCTCTGTAATTGTGGTTGGGTAAGATGCCCATTGTGCGTAAGCTTTATTTCCGCGCCTAATACAGCTCCTAATTCTGTGGAGGCTACATTGCCGTTCTCCGTAAAGGTGGCGCTGCCTGCATTAGAAGTTTCAGGTTGCTGCGTGGTATAATCCCATGACTGGCTGGTTACGCTTTGCAGCTGGCGGCGTGCATCCATCTCGCCTTCAAACTCCCAGAGGTTATCGCCGTAAGTGGCGGTAAGCACAGGAGCAGAGGTGGTGGAAGGTTTTTTTACAATGATCTTTCCATCATCCGTAAGCACTAGCATGCCATTGGCTTCTGCCCGGGTAACCATAAAGTCCCAGTCAGATGCGTCAAACTGTACCAGCTGTTTGAGCGGGTCGCCGGTAGGGTCTACAACCGCATTCCCGTCAACAGGCCGGGCCAGCGTGGTTATTACCTCACTATCCGGTTTATTAATGTAGTAAGCGTTTTTACGGGCAGCTGCTAGCTTAATGGCTTTGTCTTTTGCTTCTATCAATAACAAAGAGCCCTGCTGGCTTACCTTGATGGCATGTTTTATAATAATGCCTTCAAACACGGTGTCTGCCTCGCCTTCATAGCCCAGCTGCACGCGGATCTCGCTGCCCGGTTTAAACTTATCGTCGTTGCTGAGCGGAAAGTTGCGGTCGCTGGCAGAGCCGTCTGCAAACACCAAACGAGCATAGGCAATTTTGTTAAAAGATTTATTGACGGTGATCTGTGCCAGCTGGATCTCATTGCTTAACACGGTGCCGTTAATAAACACTTTTTTGGTAATTACATGCCGCGGGGTTTGCGTGCCGGGCGGTAAACTGTCTAATACGCCCATATGTTTACGATGTTTGAGTTTTACTGGAACCGTTGTTACTGTCTATTGGCGGGAACTTTAATTTCGTGCCTGCCTGCAGCTTACGGAAGTTCTTCAGCTTATTGACCTTGGCTACCTGCAGGTAATAAAGCTGGTTATTATAGATCTCGTTTGTGAGCACCGGCAACAGCTCGCCTTCCTTTACGGTTTTGTAATGCGTAAGGTCGGGTGATGATAGCATGCCCAGTATATCGCTCAGGGTGGGTACCGTGTGCTCTGTAAAGGATGCGCTGATCTTGGCGCGGATAGGCAGGCCGGTAAAGTCAAACAGGCTGTAGGTAACGTTGGAGCTGTTTAACGCACAGGTGCAGATAAAGAGGCCATACTGCACCAGCAGGAAAGCCGGTTTGTGCAGGGCGCCTCTCACACCTGTAGTGGCGGCGCGGAACAGCGCTACCTGCGCAGTGACCGGTATCTTTACACCATTGGTGTTTACGCCGGTACCGTCAATAGTAAATTCCAGGGTAAAAGTGCGGGGTTTGGTACCTTTATATTTCAGGTTGGCTCCCTGTGCGCCGGGCGGGCAGTTGGCCAGCCAGTCAATATCCTCATGAATGGTAAAATTCTCAGGATTGAACATGGCAATAAAGGGGATACCAATTGGGAAACCCGTATCATTTATTGGAATGATCTTGAGATTAAAGGGCAGTTTTGCCAGGCTTTGATCGTCCATTATCTTTCTTTTTTCTCCCGAAGGATTTCCAGAATTTTTTCAGCCAGTTCGTTCTCGCTGTTACCGGCAGCAGCAGGCGGGCATTCCGGCGGATTGGTACTTCCCGTGCTGCGGGTGTCCGGCCGCGGATCTACTACCGCTTTAATGATGACTTCATTGATTTGTACGGCCATTTTTTTTGAGCTTAAAGGTGAAAGCATATAGAATGAGCTTAAAGCATAAAGCTTAAAGCACAAAGCTGATTGTGTTTTACTGAAGGTGTTTTGCTTTGGCGTTACACTTTTCAATTTTGACATCAGTATTCATTTTGAATACGCTTTCAACTATTAAAAAATGCTATAGGCTTTCTGTTTTCGCATTACTGCCTGCTGGTAAAATGCTTTACACAAACGGCTTTTGCTTTCTGCTTTTCACTCACACATAAAGCGTTCGGCGTTTAGCGTTCCGCATTACTGCCTGCTGTAAAATGCTTTGCGGCAAACGGCTCTTGCTTTTTGCTTTTCACTCACGCATTAAGCGTTTAGCGTTCCGCATTACTGCCTGTTGGTAAAATGCTTTGCGGCAAACGGCTCTTGCTTTTTGCTTTCGGCTTTCAGCTTTGTGCTTTCAGCATAACACAACCAGTAAAATGCTTAACAACAAACGTCTTTTTGCTTTTTACTTTTTGCTTTTTTACTTAAAAACCGTATTCTCAACAGGCAGCCGCTCAAAATACTGGTACGCCAGCTCTATTGTTTCCACCAGGATGGCATTCTCCGTAGCCTTCAGATCTGCAGTGCTCCATTTCACCGGGTAAGCCTGTACTACTTTCCATACGGCTACCTGCGCATCGGCTTCGTCCAGTAAGGTTATTATCAGATCTGCCGGCTTAAAGTCATAGATCACTACAGTGAAGTAGGTTTTGAGCGCATCCTTTAACCAATCCAGCAGCGCAGTGTTGGTAAGCAGTCCGCGCTTCAGGATCAGGTTAGGATACTTGGCCCTCTTGGGCAGCTTGTAGGTAAAGCGGTTCTCACCGCCTTCCCGCAGCTCCTCTGTTTCTACTTCAAAAGAAAGGCCGCTGACCTCCTGGAAGCGCTGTTCTGTATCGCTATCCGCTCCGCTGACGCCCATAAATTCAACGCGGAAATGAAACCCCGTTGGTGGATAATAAGCCGACATTGCTTAGGCGGTTTTTAATGTAATGCCTTCGTGCGCCAGATCTACTGACTCTATGGCAATATCGTTGCCGGAAGCTTTTAAGCCCGGGCCTTCACATTTCACCGGCCATGCCTGCGCTATGCTCCATATAAATACGGGCGCGCCTTCATCATTCAGTAGGGTAATTACCAGGTCGCGGCGCTCTACGTTAGGCTGGCCACTGTTATTAAGCCAGTTGTACAGGTCAAGGTTAGCGGTTACCATTCCCTTTTTCAAGGTAATGTTGCCCGCTTTTTTCAGCCCCGGCCTTTTCAGCGGCAGGGTAGTACCCGACATTAAACCGTCGCGGTACTCAATTGCCTGCACTTCCTGTGATAAGCCGCTTACTTCGGAGAAACCTATATTATCTCCACCCCAGGATACGCTGAAATGGAAAACCGTTAATGGATACGCCATTGTATAAAGAATTTAATTTTTAGTAATTGTTGAATAAAGTGCTGTGAACCGTTTTATCAGGAGGCTTGCATGATCTGCACAAACTGGAGGATTATAAATTCACCCGGTCTTGCAACAGCCATCTTAATTTCCACGATCATGCGCCCTTCCAGTATATCCACAGAGTTCATGGTTTTGCCCAGGCCTACATTTACCTGGAATGCCTGTTCCGGTTTAGCGCCGGCCAGTGCACCATCCCTCCATTTCAGGAACAGGTAGTTTTCTATCATGGCCTGTACCTTGGTCCAGGTGCTGGCGGTATTAGGTTCAAATACTACCCAGTTGGTGGATTTCTTGATGGATTCTTCCACTACGCTGAAGAAGCGGCGTACGTTAATATACTTCCAGTCATTGCTGTTACCATCCAGGGTTCGGCCGCCCATTACCACGGTGCCAAAACCGGGCATGCTTAAAATAGCATTCACGGATTTGCCGCTGGTAGTATTAATGTTCAGGGAGTCCTGCTCACCACGGGAAATGTTCACCAGTGGTTTTATTACATCCACCAAACCTACGTTGGCAGGGGCTTTCCATACGCCGCGGTCACGGTCTGTTCTGGCGTACACACCGGCAATAGCAGCAGATGGCGGTAGCGCAATAGTGTACTTGCTGTATTCTGCCTGGATAGCATTATACAGAGTAGAGGCAGTTGCTTTCAGGGCAGAGAGTAAACCTTCTTTATTATCTGCACCGGTAGCATCCACACCATTTATCTTATGATCATTCAGCTGCAGGTTGTCAAAATCAAATGCGTAGGTGTAGGCAGTACGCACCCAGGGATAGTATACCGCTGCATAACGGGTAGTATCACCTACCGGGATGGTGGAAATGGCAACGTCTACATCTGCCTGTACAGACGATGGTGTTTTTGGAACCGTAGTAGCCTTGGTATCCAGCACGGCAAAACGGTCTTTCAGGGTAGATGCCTGGTCGATCATTTTTGAATTAATGCTCTGGAATTCCCCGTCAGAAGCCAGGTACACGGCTTCGGGCACCACCAGTATGGTAGGTACATCTTCCAGCGCTACCAGGTCAAGGCCTGCTTCCAGGTCTGCTTTGGTTGGCGCCGTGCTGTAATCGCCTACAGATACAATGTAACATTTGCCACCGCCGTTGGCGAAGAACAGCTTTACGGCATGGAAAAGAATGTGTTTGCGCAGGTTAGCTGCATTGGGGGTAACAGTTACCTTGTAACCGGTGGTCACAGTGCCGGTGCGTAGTTCATTCACAGCTATCGTAATATTCGCGCCATCTTCCTTTTCAGGGCCGCCAAAGTAAGTTACATATTCGCCCCAGCTGCTAATGGGGGTAGGTACTTTCAGCAGGTCGCCGGTTCCCAGCGCATCAGCTTTTTGCGTGTAACCAACAAATGCGGGGACTGCAGATTCTACTTCTGCAATGGATGGTGGAAAGGAGGCTATTTCTTCTACATAAACACCAGGGGAACGGTAAGTTGCCATTTTTTTAAAAGTTAAAGTGTTAGAAAAATGTCAGAGTAAATGAATGGGGCGTTAGCGGTATCAATGGCACCGGTAGCAGGGTAGGGCAGGCTAGCCCTTACCACTGCCTCTTTGGCCGGATCGCCAATATATTTTTTAAGCGTAAGGCTTAAGGTATCATGGGTAGCGCTGGAGGCGGAGTAATAATTTTCCTGCAGGGCCAGCGCGTTGTCCGATACCATCTCAATAGCAGTATCGGTAGTGGTGGTCCGGTGGAAATGGATATTGGTATCATTGCTTACAATGTTTAGCTGGTTCAGGAAAGCCGCTTTGTCGGCAGGGCTCATGCCGGCCATTTCCAGGAACAAAGGGCTGTTAGGCTGCAGGCTAAGAGTATACCGCCAGATGGTGGGGCGGTTCACCAGGCGGATCTTATACTGCGGGCGTTCCGGCGTTAAGGAGCGGTCGGCTTCAATGATGCGGTAATTAGCATCCAGTAAAGCGGACAGTGAAATTTCCACCACGCCGAACAGCGGGCCGGTACTGATGTTGCCGGGAAAATAAAATTCATCTTCCTGCACATGATTGATCCATAGCTGGCAAATACCGGAAGGCAAAGGTGTAAGGTCAAACAGCACATCAGAAGCGCCGCCTTGCGTAATAATATTCTTTTCACCCAGGTTGGCGCCGCTCAGTAAATGTTTGATGATGGCCGTACCCGGTGCTACCGGTGTAGCGCTGTGGAATTTATAAGCCGCATTGCTGGTTTTAATGGTATCCGGTTCTGCTGCGCCCGTGGCTGCTTTGCTCAGGTGTAAATTATTGCGCGTGGCAGCAGCATCCACTACGCTGTTGCTGAAGTAGTAGAGATGATCTGCGGCGGTTTGTACCGGTAGCTCATTGAAGTTTAACAGCTCCGGATTTTTAAGCAATACCAGGAAGGTGAGCTTGTTGCCCTTTTTAGCGGCAAAGCGCAGCAGGTCGTTGCCACCGGTTGTTTGGCCAGATATATTGGCCAGTATGGTAAAGCCGCCGTTAACAGGGGTGGGTTTAAACAGCAGGTCCATGCTGCTCATGATGCCACGGCTTTCCGGTGTAGGCACAAACGTTATATCCGTAACAGGATCTGCTTTGTATTGCTTACATACTTTATTGGTGTAAAACAATTGTTCCACGGATAAAGTAAACAGTTCGGTATATTTAACCTGCATGCCATTCATACATAACAAGCGTTAGTTTTCTTTAAAGTTGAGTTCTTTGATGCCGGGTGTTTTATCCTTGCCTTTGGTATCAAATACGGTAAGCATATTCATTTTATACACCAGGCTGGGAAAGTATTTACCGCCCAGCATAGCCCATAAATTATTCTGCTGTTCAAAGGAAAGATTGTAGAGCTTAAAGGTGAGCCGCTCAATCAGCTGCCAGGGCTTGTTCACAGGATCTGTAACGCTTGCGTTCAATGCGGGGTAACGTTGTTGATCAAATACGGGATTAGCCTGGAAAAAGCTGGCTACATCTGAAAGGTCGCGCAGCGCTGTTTCATAGTGGCCGTTGTGTGCAATGAACAATATCAGCAGGTCCAGCTCCACCGGGGGATTCAGGCGCATGAACTGTTTATCGTCCGTGGGTACATAGTAGGGGCGTTTGCCTTCACGGCGCTCTTCTTCCACGCCGGCCATCATAATGGTAACATGCGTGGTGTCGGTAACATTTAATTCACCGGTGGGCTTTATGAGCGGCTTCAGTTCCACAACGTTGCCGGCGCTGTAGTTTGCAGGGTCCTGCTCACGCTCTACTATATAAGCTTCCAGCTCTTTTTTAATAAATTCCAGTGAGGTGCGAATCATCTATCAATTGGGATTAATAGTCAAGTGATACCAATAAATTAATTGGATAAAAAGAATGGATTGATCTGTGGTGCACACGATATCACATATATCCCTTTGGGCAGGACATAGCAATAACAACAATAAATTATCATATAGCTTTAGCTATACAACTTTGGGGAACCAGTAAAACCTAGCTGATATTTAAAAACCTGACAAGTGATTTGGAGTAAACAATCTGTTTTGAAGTAAACAATCTGATTTTTGGAGGTCAACCGTTACAGCGCCAATGTCAACAGCACAGAGGCAATATTACGACAATTTTTTAATTCTCCAATTTTTGATGAAAAATTTTTCCGCTATGGAAAAGTTGAATGAAAGTTGCACGCTATGAAAGTGAATGCGTACAATATATGGTTTTGTTTTACTACAAAATTTATTTTACTCTGTTAAGCGGGTACCGTTGCCTATTCCCGTGATACCCGCTACCCTGGCGCTTCCTGTACGATGCCACTAAACAAATAAGGCTGTTGCATAAGCACATTGCCGTCATTGCGAGGCGCAGTATAAAGCTATTGTGCGTAGGGCAACGAAGCAATCCCCCGAATGAATGGTGGGAGATTGCTTCAGCATGCTTCGCACAAACCCGCGCTATGCTTCGCAATGACGGGTATAAAGTCATAACTCACACCACTTCCCTGAACACCACAATGCCGTTATGGCCGCCAAATCCAAAGGTATTGCTCATAGCTACTTTTACTTTTTTCTCGATGGCCTGCCCGGTAATAATTTGCACGCCTGCAGGTATAGTCGGGTCTAATGTTGTAGTGTTAATGGTAGGCGGTACTACGCCGTATTTTATACTCAGGATGCAGGCAATAGCTTCTATTGCGCCGGCTGCACCTAATAAATGCCCGGTCATGGATTTGGTAGCGCTGATGTGTAAGTGGGAAGGATCGCTGCCAAACAGTTTTGTAATAGCGGCTATTTCACTCAGGTCGCCAACAGGGGTAGAGGTGGCGTGCGCATTCAGGTAATCTACCTGTTCAGCATTTAGTCCCGCATCATCCAACGCCAGCTGCATAGCGCGTAAAGCGCCTAAGCCTTCCGGGTGCGTAGCCGTCATGTGATACGCATCTGCCGTCATGGAAGCGCCTACTACCTCCGCATAAATATGTGCGCCTCTTGCTTTGGCATGTTCATATTCTTCCAGCACTAATGCACCCGCGCCTTCACCCATCACAAAACCATCGCGCTCCACATCAAAGGGCCGTGAAGCAGTAGCCGGATCATCGTTGCGGGTAGACATTGCCTTCATAGCACAGAAGCCGCCTACAGATGCTTCTGTTATGGGCGCTTCAGCACCACCGGTGATGATCACCTTGGCTTTTCCCAAACGGATGTAGTTCAGCGCATCCATAATAGCGGTGTTGGAAGTAGAGCAGGCAGAAACTGTAGTATAGTTAATACCCATTAAGCCGTATTTAATAGAGATCATGCCTGCCGCCATGTTGGCAATCAGCTTAGGTACAAAGTAGGGGCTGAAGCGTGGGTTAAAACCGCCTTGCGTATATTCTTTAACCTGCTCTTCAAAAGTTTGCATACCACCCTGCCCGGAGCCGAAGATCACGCCGGTATCAAAAGGGTCCATGCTGCTGAAGTCGAGGCCGGAATCTTTAATAGCTTCATCTGCTGCCACCATGGCATATTGTGTAAAGGGATCGCTTTTGCGGATGTCTCCTTTATCCAGCAATTCCTGCGCATTAAAACTCTTTATTTCCCCGGCAAATTGCGTGCGGAAGCGGCTGGGATCAAACTTGGTGATCGTGGCCGCACCGCTTTTGCCGGCGCTGAGCTGTTCCCAGAACGTAGCTGTATTGTTGCCGATAGGTGTTAAAGCTCCTAATCCGGTAATAACTGCTCTTTTCATCTGAAGTGGTTTGATGGTTTATGATTTGTACAGGCTTGCCTGTATAATTGTAAGGTATTGTTATATCAGGTCTTTAGCCAGCTGTTTGCTCATACGCTGAAAAGTGCTGCCGCCCAATACCCGTGAAAATAATAGTGATGATAACAGGTTGGAAAGCACCATCAGGGCCCGGTCATATGCTTCGCCTTCAAAATGTAAGCGCTGCTGCGCTCTGCCTTTTTCCAGGCATTGCGTCATCCACTGTAATATACCGGTGCACATTTCCTGTACCTTGGCCTGCATAGGCGCCGGCAGCGTATCATAATCCGGTGTTAAGGAACCTACCAGGCAAATGGTGCCCAGCTTACTGCGCTGCTGAAATATATCTATAAGCTTTTTAAGCTGCTGGTCTTCCGGCATTTTTTCCCATTTGCGTATGTGCAGGGCAAGGTTTTTCAGCTCCCGCTCAATTACGCTGATCCCCAGGTCGCCCTTGGTAGGGAAGTGGTAATGAACAGCCGCGTTCTTAATGGCCAGGGGTGCCGAAATATCAGCATAGCTAAAGGCATTAAAACCTTTGGTGCGGATCAGGTGATCGGCCAGGTCAATGATCTTTTCTTTAGTGGTGTCAGCCATAAAGTAACATTCAGGCCGCAAATATACTGACTAATTAGTAAGTAAGCAAATGTCCGGGCCTTCAACCCGGTTTCAGGGCTCCCATCTATATATAAGAAAATGATAAAATAATGTGTATCTTATCCCATAAAATTCCACTGTACAACAGGAACGGATCAACGTTAATCAATCAACCCACACATGAACAAAAAATTATTTACCGGCTGCCTGGTAGCCGCTTTAGGCGGACTATTATTCGGGGCAGATACCGCGGTGATCTCCGGTGCAGAACAGGCGATTAAAGAAGTGTTTCAATTAGATGGTTTCTGGCACGGCTTTACCAATTCCATAGCTTTAATAGGTACCATTGTTGGCGCTATTGGCTGCGGTATTCCGTTGGACAAATACGGCCGTAAAAAAGTATTGATCCTGGTAGGCATCTTTTATATTATATCTGCATTAGGCTGCGGCCTGTCGCACTCCTGGCCGGCATTCCTGATCTATCGTTTTATTGGCGGCTTAGGTATTGGCGCCTCCTCTGTAGCAGGGCCTATGTATATTTCAGAAATAGCGCCGCCCAGGCTGCGTGGCAGGCTGGTAGCATTGTTCCAGTTTAACATTGTGCTGGGTATATTGCTCGCCTACTTTTCCAATTATTTTATTAACAAATGGGTAGCTACCGATGCATGGCGCTGGATGTTAGGCGTGCAGGCCGTTCCGTCTTTATTGTTCCTGGTATTATTATACCTGATACCGGAAAGCCCGCGCTGGCTTATGAAACGCCAGCGTACTGCGGAGGCGCGTGCGGTATTGCTTTCATTAGGTAATACGGATGCAGATGTAATTGTAACAGATATTGCAGAATCACTGAAAGCAGAGAATAGCGGGCATACAGAGAAATTATTCACGCGCAAATTTTCCTTCCCGGTAATGTGCGCTATCCTGTTAGCCACCTTCAACCAGTTTTCAGGTATTAACGCCATCATGTATTATGCACCCCGTATTTTTTCAATGACAGGCCTGGCCCGCGATACGGCCCTGTTGCAGGCGGTGCTCATAGGCGTTACCAACATGGTGTTCACCATCATTGCCATGTTTGTGATCGATAAATTTGGCAGAAAAACATTGTTGATAGCCGGCTCCATAGGTATGATCCTCTTCCTGGGCTTAACTGCCCGTGCCTTTTACCTGCATGATTTTGGCGGCTACCTGGTGCTCGTTTACCTGGTAGGCTTTATTGCCAGCTTTGCATTTTCACAGGGCGCTGTAATATGGGTATTCCTGGCAGAGATCTTCCCGAACTCCGTGCGTGCCAAAGGGCAGGCATTGGGCAGCTTTACGCACTGGTTCTGGGCTGCTGTAATGACCTGGTTATTTCCTATTGTAGCAGAGCTGCCTTTTGGCGGTACCCTGGCATTCAGTTTCTTTTGCGTAGCAATGGTATTACACCTGTTGTTTGCCGTAAAAATGCTGCCGGAAACAAGAGGTAAATCACTGGAAGAGCTGGAGAAAATAGTATTGCGGTAGATAGCTATAAGCACTTACATGGGTAGCATTCCAAACGTAAAACCAATTCGTAATTACTCATATCCATACTTACTTTCAATGGCATTCCCCGCTGGACGGGACAGACTATGCCCTGCTTGAGGCGGGGCGTAATTGATAATTCGTAATTAAAAATGACCTGTTGGTAAATACACCTACAGGTCATTTTTTTATGCCAATGATTATGTAATCTTTCCCCGTAATTATGTAACAATTATACAAGCTGAACACCGGATCTTTGTATACTATTATGCCGGCTTATACACTACATATCAAAGGAATGGTTTGCCCGCGTTGTATTTCTACCGTGCAACAGGAGCTTACAGCATCTGGCCTGCAGGTATCCCATGTTGAACTGGGCAGCGCCACCATACAATCCGCTACACCACCCGATCTGAATGCCATTGCAGCACTACTGCAGTCATTGGGTTTTAGCCTGCTGGAAGATAAAAACCAGCAGCTGGTGAAACAGGTAAAAGAAGCCGTTGCGCAGGTATATTCCGGGGAATTTGATTTTCCGCCGCAGTTCCGCTTTTCAAAATGGGTAGCAGAAAAACTCTCACGGCCTTATGATCTGCTGAGCGCTGTTTTTTCAGCAGCAGAAGGCAGCACGCTGGAAAAATACATACTGGCCTACCGGGTTGAAAAGGTAAAGGAACTCTTAATATATACCCCCGCCACGCTGGCCGATATTGCTTTTCGTTTAGGCTTTAGCAGTGAGGCGCATCTATCCCGCCAGTTCAAAGCATTAACTGGTCTTACCCCATCTTATTTCATAAAGATCCGTAAAGAGAGAAGAGGCGGTAAAGTCTAATTATCTTTTTCAGAAGGTTTAAAAAGTCTGCGGTCTAGTTCTAAGGGCTCATAATTCACAACATTCACCAGGTCATAATAACGGGGAAAAAGCGGGTCCAGCAGGTAGTTGAACTCACCTGGCAACACAGCAGAACGTACTTTAAAACCCAGGTATTTCTTCTCTTTGAATAATTGGTCCCCGATCTTGCGCAGGGCCAGGGTTTCCGGCAGCCGCCAGTCTTCAATTAATTTATCGTCAGAAAGCGTGTAGATGGGAGCATTATCTGCAATCTCAATTTCCATAGTATATAGGCGGGGTGGCAGCTCCGATTGGTCATAATGTACCAGGTTTTCCAGCAATGCCAGCGACCGGCTTTCACTGGTATACAGCATAAAGGTTCCGGTTGAGTTCCAGCGGCCTCCGGCCAGGTAAGCACCTTTGCCGGAAAGGTCTTGTGCTCTCTCTGCGGTTTTTACAATGCGGTAAACAATCATGACAATACAACTTCGATCATGAGAATATGGTTAATAAGAGAGAGAGATGTGTTTTGTTTAGGAGAAAATACCTTCTTCAATACGGGTTAAAATATTGTTGACCAGCTTAATACCTGTAGGGGTACCCATCAGCTCAAGCGGCTTTTTATCGCCTAAGGCGCGGTTATCTTTAGAAAGCCAGCGGTTCAGTTTGTTTTGATCTTCAAACACCTTCATACCGTGGGCTAATGTGCTCGCCATTTCAATGGCTTGTGAGGAGACTACTTTATCCATGGGGTCGTCATTTTTTTTACGTTCTAGTGTTTTGGTGGACAGATCT
Source organism: Chitinophaga rupis (assembly GCF_900109685.1). Taxonomy (GTDB): domain Bacteria; phylum Bacteroidota; class Bacteroidia; order Chitinophagales; family Chitinophagaceae; genus Chitinophaga; species Chitinophaga rupis. The sequence goes on from NZ_FOBB01000002.1 coordinate 416,941, forward strand.
ACCAGATCCGCCATTTCCCTCATCGGGATATTCATAAACCTGGCAATGTTTATAAGGCAAACCTTAGGCAAACCCAGGAAGCTAAGTTCTACATAATCCATGTCATTTTTAGGAATCAGAGCTTCATCCGCCTCAAAATTTCCGCCTAGTATATACCATGTAACTCTATCCTGATCATCCCACATACCGCTGGTATCTCCTCCTTTAATGGCTATAGGGCTGTTTTTGGCTTTTGCGTAAACGTGCAGGCGCCCCTGGCCGGATAAATTTAGCTCAATAGGCGCTACCGGATTAGTTTTGCCTGCTTTGGGAATAGCATCCTCCCCTTTACCTGTTTTTGAGGCATCACCCATACTACCCCTTGGTTTAGAGGTATTCCCTGCTTTAGATGTATCACCCTCCGCCTTCATAAACGTACATTTTACCCAAATGTACCCCTTTTTTGTCGCTCCTCCAACAACTAATCTTAAAATTTTTCCCCCTTATAGTATAAGAGGCCTGCCCATAGGCGGCGGTAACTTTGCTTTAAATAAAAGAAGGTAAGATGACAACCGTAACAACAGGCAGGCAGAAAGAAAGCAGCGCAGCGGCTAACGCGGCGCTCAAAAAAGAGACCTTTCCGGTACTGGAAATGACCTGTGCGGCCTGCGCCATCAGCGTGGAATCTATGCTGAAAACAGCCGCAGGTGTGCAGGACGCCGGCGTAAATTTTGCCAACCAAAGCGCCTGGGTATTATATGATCCCGGCATAGCTACCCCGGAATCCTTACAAAATACTGTTCGCTCCATTGGCTACGACCTGGTAATTGATACAGCTAACCAGCAGGAAATAAAAGAAACCGCCCAGCAGCAATACTATCAAAAGCTAAAAATAAGAACGATATGGTCATCGCTGCTGGCGCTGCCGGTAGTGGTGATCGGTATGTTCTTTATGAACATGCCTTATGCCAACTGGATCATGCTGGTATTGGCTACGCCGGTAGTATTTTACTTTGGCCGTAGTTTCTTTATCAATGCCTGGAAACAGGCCCGCTTCCGCAAAGCCAATATGGATACGCTGGTAGCGCTCAGCACCGGTATTGCCTGGGTATTCAGCGTATTTAATACCATATACCCCGCTTTCTGGCACCAGCGCGGCTTGCATGCACATGTATATTTTGAGGCCGCCGCAGTGGTCATTGCATTCATTTCATTAGGCAAGCTGCTGGAAGAAAAAGCAAAGTCCAACACTTCTTCCGCCATTAAAAAGCTGATGGGCTTACAGCCGCAAACCGTAACCGTAGTACATCCGGGTGGCCATATGCAGCAAATGCCAATTGCACAGGTAAAAGTGCAGGATGTACTGCTGGTAAAACCCGGTGAAAAAATTCCGGTAGATGGTATAGTGATCAGCGGCGGATCTTATATAGATGAAAGCATGATCAGCGGAGAGCCGCTGCCTGTAAGCAAAACAGCCGGCGATAATATTTTTGCAGGCACGATTAACCAGCAGGGCAGCTTCCAGTTCCGTGCAGAAAAAGTAGGAGGGGATACTGTATTGGCCCGCATTATAAAAATGGTACAGGAAGCGCAGGGCAGCAAAGCCCCGGTGCAAAAGCTGGTAGATAAAATAGCAGGCATTTTTGTACCCGTAGTAATAGGCATTGCCATCCTGGCCTTTGGTGTGTGGATGGTAGCCGGTGGCGCACATGCTTTTACGCATGGCTTGCTGGCCGCAGTAACTGTGCTGGTAATTGCCTGTCCCTGTGCGTTGGGGCTGGCTACTCCAACCGCCATTATGGTGGGGGTGGGTAAAGGCGCCAGCCATCATATGCTTATCCGTGATGCAGAGAGCCTGGAGCTGGCCCACCGGGTAAATGCCATCATCCTGGATAAAACCGGCACCATTACAGAAGGCCGGCCCGCGCTCACAGACACTCATTTCATAAACGATACTGCAGCCTGGAAACAGGTATTGCTGGCCATGGAGCTGCAATCAGAGCACCCGCTGGCAACCGCCATTGTAAACGGTTTGCAGCAGCAGGGTATACAGCCGGTAAGCATAAAGAACATTACCAGCATTACAGGTAAAGGAATAGCTGCCGTGTATGAGGGGTCTACCTATCGTATAGGTAATCTCCGTTTCATGAAGGATAATAACATTCAGATGAATGCAGCCCTGGCAGCCAAAGCGCAGGCCTGGCAAGCATCCGCTAAAACCGTTATTGCTTTTGCCGCTAACGCGGAAGTGGTAGCTGTATTGGCCATTGCAGATAAAATAAAGGATACCTCCAAAGCAGCCATTACCGCCTTACAGCAACAGGGTATAGCGGTGTACATGCTCACCGGCGACCAGGAGCAAACTGCCGCCGCCGTAGCTAAGCAGGTAAATGTGAAGCATTATAGAGCCGGTGTAATGCCTGCAGAAAAAGCCGCCTTTGTAAAAGAGCTGCAGCAGCAGGGTAAAATAGTGGCTATGGTGGGCGATGGTATTAACGACAGCCACGCGCTGGCCCAGGCGGACGTAAGCATTGCCATGGGCAAAGGATCAGACATTGCCATGGATGTAGCTAAGATCACCCTCATTACCTCCGATCTGAATACGCTGCCCAAAGTATTGCGCCTGTCCCGTAAAACGGTACGCACTATCCGGCAAAACCTTTTCTGGGCCTTTATTTACAATATCATCGGTATTCCGCTGGCAGCAGGTATCTTATATCCTTTCAACGGGTTTTTATTAGACCCTATGATTGCCGGCGCGGCCATGGCATTAAGTTCCGTGTCAGTGGTCAGCAATAGCCTGCGGTTAAAATTGTCAACATTATAAAAGCATAATAGCATGGAAACGTTAAAATTCAAGACAAACATTAAATGTGCCGGTTGTATAACAACCGTGACACCCTTCCTGGACACAGTAGCAGGTAAAGATAGCTGGAGCGTGGATACACAAAATCCCGACAAAACACTGGTGATCACTACAGATAAAACCATCACCGGGGCCGATGTGATCAATGCTTTACAGCAGGCCGGTTATAAGGCAGAAAATATATAAGTAGCTTACAGGCGCTCCCGTTATTTTTCGGGAGGCCTGTAAGTATTAAAAAATAGTATCTTTGTTCTCTTATGAAGCGATTCATTGCTGTTATATTAACCATCCTTTACATGAGCACCGCCATGGGCGCCACTGTGCAGTTACATTACTGCATGGGCAAACTGGTGGCATGGGAGCTGGGTAGCAGCAAAAAGGATCACTGTAAGGGCTGCGGTATGGAGCTGCCCGCCAAAAATACCAGCAAAAAGAAATGCTGTCAGGATGAGTACAAGGAGATAAAGCTGAAAAAAGACTATCATAACCCGGCAACTGCAGGGGCTATGGTTCCCCTGGCCCTAGAAGCCACCCCGGTAACAATGTATACTTTACAGGCTATGCCGGTAGCTTCCCTGGCAGTTACTTTTCCCGTAGCGCAGGCGCCGCCGGACACTGGCAACACACCTGTTTTCCTGCTTAACTGTAATTTCCGCATCTGATATAACCCCCACCCCCTAACACCGTTAACATTCCATAACGGAGTTCTCTTTTTTTAATTTTTCCCTTTTACTTTTTTACTTAATTCTATGGTACATAAGATCATTGCATGGTCGTTACGTAACCGTTTTATAGTGCTTGTACTGGCAGCTGCATTATTCGCCTGGGGATTTTTTGCCGTCAACAAAAATCCTATCGATGCCATTCCCGACCTGTCAGAAAACCAGGTAATCGTATTTACGGAATGGATGGGCCGTGGTCCCCAGCTGGTGGAAGACCAGATCACCTACCCGCTGGTAACCAGCCTGCAGGGTATTTCCAAAGTAAAATATGTGCGCGGTTCCTCCATGTTTGGCATGAGCTTCATCTTCGTGATCTTTGAAGATGATGCCGACATCTATTGGGCACGGGAACGCGTACTCGAAAAGCTAAGCACCATTACCCGGCAGTTACCGCAGGGCGTAGCGCCCACGCTAGGGCCGGATGGTACCGGTGTAGGCCATATCCTCTGGTACACGCTGGATGCGCCGGATGTGGACCTGGGCGAGCAGCGTGCTATCCAGGACTGGTATGTGAAATTTGCCCTGCAAAATGTACCCGGCGTAAGTGAGATAGCTTCTTTTGGCGGCGCACAGCAGCAATACCAGGTTACGGTAGATCCTAATAAGCTGCTTTATTATAAGCTGGGTGTAACAGATGTGATCAACGCCATACGCACCAATAACAATGAATCCGGCGGCCGCAAATTTGAAATGAGCGGTATTGGCTACATCATTAAAACCAGCGGTTACCTGCAATCTATAGAGCAGATCCGCAACATACCGGTAAAGAACCAGAACTCCATTCCCATTCGTGTAGCAGATATTGCCAGTGTACAAATGACCGGTGAAACCCGCCTGGGTATTTTTGACCAGGATGGTAAAGGCGAGCGGGTAGGCGGCATTGTAGTAATGCGGTATGGCGAAAATGCAGATGCCGTTATTGACCGCGTAAAAGCCAAAATGAAGGAAGTGGCTAAAGGCCTGCCCGCAGGGGTGAAGTTTGATATTGTGTACGATCGTGGTACGCTCATTAAAGAATCCGTGAGCTCTATTAAACGCACGTTGATAGAAGAAATGATCGTGGTATCAGCCGTGGTGATCATTTTCCTCTTCCACTGGCGCAGCGCGCTCAGTATCATTATCCAGATCCCCATTACACTGGCAGCCAGTTTTATTCTGCTGAATGCTTTTGGTATTTCTTCCAACATCATGTCCTTAACCGGTATTGCGCTGGCTATTGGCGTAATAGTGGACAATGGGATCATTATGAGCGAGAATGCCTATAAGCACTTGGCAGAGCGGTATGCGGAGTATCTGAAGCAAACAAAAAATTAACTATGAGCTTATTCAAAAAAATATTTCGCAAAACACCCGACTGGATCAGTGAGGAGGAGCGCCTGGCAGTGATAGAACAATCCAGCAAGCAGGTATCACGGGGCGTGTTCTTTGCAACCGTGATCATCATCACCTCTTTTTTGCCGGTGTTTATGCTCACCGGGCAGGAAGGCAAGCTGTTTCACCCACTGGCCTTTACCAAAACGTTTATTATGCTGGTAGATGCGGTGCTGGTGATTACCCTGGCGCCTGTGCTCATCTCCTTTTTCATGAAGGGAAAGTTCCGGCCGGACCATGCCAACCCTGTAAACCGCTTGCTGGAAAGGATCTACGAGCCGGTGATCCGTTGGGTGCTGCGCTGGCGTAAAACCACGCTGGCCATTAACATCCTGGCGTTGATCGTTTCCATTCCCTTATTAAAAAGTTTGGGTACGGAATTTATGCCGCCGTTGGATGAGCAAAGCATCCTGTTTATGCCCGTAACCTTACCGGATGTAAGTAATGCAGAAGCCAAACGTTTGCTGCAGGTGCAGGATAAGATCATACGCACGGTGCCGGAAGTGGATAAAGTACTGGGAAAGGCCGGCCGCGCCAGCACAGCCACAGACAATGCGCCCATCAGCATGATAGAAACCATCATCATGCTTAAACCTAAATCACAGTGGCGCAAAGGGCTTACTAAAAAAGATATCATCAGCGAGCTGGATAACAAGCTGCAGATCCCCGGCGTGGTAAATGGCTGGACGCAGCCCATCATTAACCGCATTAACATGCTGGCCACCGGCGTGCGTACAGATGTAGGCATTAAAGTGTTCGGGCAAAACCTGGATACCATTGCAGCAGTATCCGCAAAGGTAAAACAGGCGCTGGAAGGTACACCCGGTGTGCAGGATCTGTATGTGGAACCCGTTACCGGCGGTAAATATTTAGCCATTAACGTAAAAAGGGATGCCCTGTCCCGCTATGGCTTAAGTGTGGATGATGTGAACCAAACGGTAGAAGTAGCCCTGGGCGGCGCACCCATTGGCAACACCATTGAAGGCCGCCGCCGTTTCTCCATCAGCGTTCGCCTGGCGCAGGATTTCAGGAACAGCGTAGCGCAGATCCAGCGTATTCCATTACGCTCTCCGGCCTTTGGTGAAATTCCGTTAAGCGAGGTAGCAGATGTGCAGTTTGAAGATGGTCCGCCCATGATCACTTCTGAAAATGCCATCCTGCGCGGGGCCGTAATGTTCAATGTACGCGGGCGCGACCTGGGCAGCACAGTGCAGGAAGCCATTGATAAGATCAACAGTGAAAAGAAGATCTTACCGGCCGGTTATTTCCTGGAATGGAGCGGGCAGTATGAAAACCTTATCCGCGGTAAGCAAACCCTGATGTGGATAGCGCCGGTGGTGCTCGTCATCATTTTCTTCTCACTGTATTTCGCTTTCCACTCCATCCGCGAAGCTTTCCTGAGCCTTATCACCGTGCCTTTTGCACTGGTAGGCGGCGCTTATATTATTTATGCCTGGGGAGTAAATCTTTCAGTAGCAGTGGCAGTAGGCTTTATCGCCTTGTTCGGCATTGCAGTGGAAACCGGTATTGTAATGGTTATTTACCTGAACGATGCCATGCAGCAGCTGGTAAAACTAAAAGGCAATAATATTACCAGGGAAGACCTGAGGGAATATGTAATAGCCGGTGCAGCCAAACGTTTACGGCCTAAGCTAATGACGGTATGCGTATCCCTGTTTGGGCTGGTACCGGTATTGTGGGCCTCCGGTGTGGGTACAGATGTAATGCAGCCTATTGTGCTGCCTATGATAGGCGGGGTGCTTACATCTTCTACACACATTTTGCTGGTAACACCCCTCATTTTTTTAATGACAAAAGAATATGAATTACGCAAATACGGTAAACTGGAAGTATATGCTACGCAACATTAGAACAGCACTGTTATTCGTGTGTGGGTTGCCGTTAGCAGTAGCAGCACAGCAGCCGCCGGTGTTAACACTGGATACCATTTTGCAGCGCATAGAACGTAATAACGTAAAGCTTGATGTGTATGCGCTCAGGGCTGCCTCTTATGAATACAGCGCCAAAGCCGCTACGGCCTGGATGGCGCCTATGGTAGGCGTAGGTACGTTCATGACGCCTTACCCCGGTGCAAAGACCATGAGCCCTGCGGAAAAAGGCTCGCTCATGTTCCAGCTGGAGCAGGATATTCCTAACACCTCCAAGCTGCAGGCAAAAAAACGTTATATCGAATCACAGGGGAATATTGAAAAAGCCAGCCGCGAAGTAACCTTAAATGAGCTGAAGGCAGAAGCCAAACGCCTGTACTACACCTGGATGATAGCCACTGCCCGCATACGGGTGCTGGAGCAGAACCAGCAGATCATGGAAACCATGAAAAAGATAGCAGAGGTACGCTACCCCTACAATCAATCACAGCTGGGCAGCATTTATAAAGCAGAGGGCCGCGTGGCAGAGAACCATAACATGATCCATATGCAGGAAGGCCTGATAGATAAAGCACGGGCATGGCTTAACGCTTTAATGAACCGGCCCGGCACAGAGGCTTTTGATATTGATACTACCCTGGCGCCGGCCTTTGTACCGGCTGTTACTTATGACACTGCCACGCTGGCCGCCTCCCGTAAAGATGTACAGAAAATGGATGCCGGCATACAGTCCATGCAACTGAATATTGACGCCATGAAGCTGGGCAAACGCCCTGATTTCAGGTTCCGCTTTGATCATATGCAGCCGCTGGGTACCGGTATGCCAAGGGCTTACAGCGTAATGGGCATGGTAAGCATTCCCATTGCACCCTGGGCTTCCAAAATGTATAAGAATGAAGTAAAGGCCATGGAGCTGAACGTACAATCTATGCAAAAGGAAAAGGTAGGCATGCTGCAGGAAACACAGGGTATGCTGTACGGTATGGAAGCCGAAATTGTATCCATGCAGGAGCACATCCATGCCACGGAAAGTAAAATACTGCCCACCTTACAACGTACGCTGGACGCTGATTTTCAAACTTACCAGGAAAACAAGCTGGAGCTGCCGGTGATCATTGATGCCTGGGAAGCACTTACCATGGCCCAATCCGACCTGCTGAATGAAAAATTGAAGTACTATGAAATGATAGTAGCATATGAAAAAGAATTATATCGTTAACATATCCTTTGGTATAACGCTGCTGTTAGCGGCCTGCAAACAGCATAAGCCGCAGCCGGTCCATGACCATGCTGCCATGGAGCACAGCGCTACTATAGATAGCAGCCTGGCGCCGTTGCTGCAGCCGGTGAATGAGCAGGTGGTAGCGCAGATCAGCACCATACAGCCGGAACAGCGGGAGGGAAGCATTACCAAAGAGATCCAGGGTGTTGTAACCTATGATACGCGCAGTGAAACCAGCATTGCCAGCCGCGTAGCAGGCCGTATAGAAAAGCTGTACATCAAATACAATTACCAGCCGGTAAAAAAAGGCCAGCTGATTATGCAGGTATATTCGCCTGACCTGGTAGCTGCACAACGGGAATTGCTGTTTATTCAGGATGCGGGTGATAATCCTGCTTTGCTGAATAGCGCCCGGCAACGTTTATTGCTCCTGGGCATGACAGCACAGCAAATAGAGCAGGTGATCCGTACCAAACAGCCGCTGTACCGGGTTTCAGTATATAGTAACGCTAACGGGTATATTATAGATAAAGCTGCGCCCACACCGGTTATTGCAGCCGCAACCGCATCCGCACCAGCAGGTGGTGATGGCATGGGGGGAATGAATACAACACCTGCCGCACCCGCTGCCAGCACCACCACCACACCGGTGCTATTGAGAGAAGGGCAATATGTAAGCGCCGGCGAAAATTTATTTACCATTTACAAAGCAGATAAGCTGGTAGGCGAGTTTGCCCTGGAGCCCGCCACCGCGGCGCTGGTACGGAAAGGACAGTCCTTATCCATACAGGGCAATAACAATCAGACTATTACCGGTGCCATTGGCCTGGTGCAACCTGTTTTCCGTAACGGGGAAAATTTTACGCTCGTACGGGTATACCTGCAGGGACAGCCCTTTAGTGCCGGCGCCTTACTGAAAGCCAGTATTCCCCTGCCAGTAAAAAAAGCCTGGTGGCTGCCGGAAGCAGCGGTACTGCAGCTGGGCCAGCAATCCGTAGTATTTAAAAAGGAGGGAACGGTGTATAAGCCTATTCCCATTACTACCGGCGTTAAAGCCAATGGGCGTATACAGGTGCCCGATAGTATTGCCGGCTGGAACATAGCCCGCAATGCTTATTACCTGGTAGATAGTGAAAGTTTTATTAAAGCAGCTGCTACAAACAAATAATATGAAAAGGAAACATTTTATCAGTTTAATAGCGCTCCTGCTGCTCTTCACAGCCTGCGGTACCAAAAAATCGGCCGATGCCGGTAAGGCACAGGTTTACACCTGCCCCATGCATCCGCAGATTGTGCAGCACGGGCCGGGCGCCTGCCCCATTTGCGGCATGGACCTGGTGCCGGTAAGTGAAATGAATAATAAGCAGGAGCTGATGCTGAATGAAAGCCAGATTGCATTAGCCAATATTACTACCCTGGAAATTGGTAACAGCAACCTGGATAATTACAAGCGTTTGAATGGCAAGCTGGCTATAGACCCGCAGCGCACGGTATACATCAGCAGCCGGGTAGGGGGCCGTATAGAACAGCTGTATGTAAAGGAAACCGGCGTACCGGTGCGTAAAGGCCAGCCCCTGTACAAAATATATTCTGAACAATTAGCCGGCTTGCAGCAGGAGTACCTGATTGCCGCCGCACAAACCGCGGCCTTCCCGGACAATGCCCGTTTTAAGCAGATTGAAGCAGCCGCCCGCCAAAAGCTGTTGTTATACGATGTATCTGCACATACGCTTGACCAGCTGAAGCAGCAAAAGAAAACAGATCCCTACATTACCTACACTGCCGCCATAGATGGGGTAGTAGCTGCCTTACCGGTAAGCGAGGGCCAGTATGTAGCAGAAGGCAACACGGTTATGCAGCTGGAAAATTATGATGCCTTGTGGGTAGAAGCAGATGTATACCCCGCAGAGCTGAGCCAGGTGAGCATCGGTAAAAAGGTAAAAGTAGCGGTCAGCGGTTGGGAAAACCAGCCCCTGGAAATGCAGGTTGATTTCATTACACCGGCCCTGCAAACCGGCACACAGCTGGCACAGGTAAGGGGCACAATTCCCAATACAAACCATCAATGGCAGCCCGGTATGCAGGCCAATATTTACCTGCCTGCTGCCAGCAGCAGCAACGTGCTCACCTTACCGGTAAATGCCGTGATCCGCGACCAGAAAGGCACGCACGTATGGCTTAAAAAAGGCGGCAACCGTTTTGTACCGCGTATTATAAAAACCGGAACAGAGAACGCTGACCAGGTAGAGATCACAGAAGGCTTACAGGCCGGCGATGCGGTAGTGGTAACCGGCGCCTACCTGCTGTACAGTGAGTACGTGCTGAAAAAAGGCGCAGATCCACTATCACATAATACACACAAACACTAATTTTTTTAACAGATAAACCATTTGATTTTATGCTTAAACAAACTTTGACAGTACTGGCCTTTACCTTACTGGCCGCCTGCGGTAATAATGCGGAAAACAAAACAGCGGATAATGCGGAAGAGCAATCTACCGTAACAGTAGCAGCTGCGCCCGTAAAATTAAAAGATGAAAAAGTAAATAACGTGTACCAGCATTACGTGCACCTCACCACCGCCCTGGTGAACAGCGACAGCACCGAAGCTAAGAACGCCGGCGCGGCCATTGAAGCGGGCGCTAATGAATTACCCGGCGCAGATAGTATCATCGCCAACGCGAAAAAAATAGCGCAGTCATCTTCCCTGGAAGACCAGCGGCAGCAATACATCAGTTTAAGTACAGCCGTAATTGCACTGGTACGGTCAACCGGTGTAAGCAGCGGGGAATTATATGTGGATTATTGTCCTATGGCTAACAATGAAAAAGGCGCCAGCTGGCTATCATCTAATAAAGACATTAAAAATCCCTATTTCGGTGATGAAATGCTTACCTGTGGAGAGGTGAAGGAAACGATTAAATAATGTGCTGATAGAATATAAAATTTAAAATGTAAAAGTTGGATGCCGCAATACCAGGTACAGACTAATATTCGCGGTATTCAACTTTTACATTTATGATTTATCTCGTTCATAAAGTCTTTTAGATGGTCTCTATGAACCTCCTTCCTCGGTTTAAAATTTTACATTCTTTTTAGGCCGGCTCCATATCTAAATATCTTTCGTAATCTCTTTCGAGATCTCCGCCCTTGTCTTCGGCAGGCTCTCCGGGTATTTTTCCTGCACAAAAGCAATCATACGCTCTCTTAAAAAACAGCGCAGGTCAAACGCCTGCCCGGAGTTTACGGCGCTGATCAGCAAACGTATTTCCATGGTACGGTCTGTAGCATTGGTTACCTGCATAACCTTTACCCGCTTATCCCATAGGGGATGATCTTCCACCAGCCGGAAAAATTCTTCCCGCAAAACATCCACTGGTGCAGAATAATCCAGGTATAGGAACACCGTGCCTAATATGGCCGATCCCGTACGGGTCCAGTTCTGGAAAGGTTTTTCAATAAAATAGTTAATAGGTAATATCAGCTTACGCTGATCCCATATCCCCAGTACTACATAGGTGAGCGTAATTTCTTCTACACGTCCCCATTCATTTTCCACGATCAGTACATCATCAATGCGAAGGGGCTGTGTAAAAGCGATCTGCAATCCTGCCAAGAAATTACCCAGCGACCGCTGCGCGGCAAAGCCTACAATAATACCACCCACACCCACACCGGTTAGCAGGCCGGTGCCAATTTTACGCAGGCTGTCAAAACTCAGTAATACTGCGCACAACACTAATATTGTAATAATAGTCACTGCTATTTTGCGTATGAACTGTAGCTGCGTACGGATCTTGCGTTCCCGCAGATTATCCGCCTTGCGCAGGTCATAGGCATGTACAATGTAATCTTCAAAAACTTTAACAATTCCTATCAGCACATACCCGAACGTGATGATCAGCAGCACCTCTACCGTGGAGCTCAATAACTTTAGCTGTTTGGGATGCAGGTCCATCAGCGGTATCATCATGTTTAAAACAAGTACCGGTAAAAAGAAGTTAACGGGCCTGCCTAAACGTTTTACAATGGAGCGCATCATGGAATAATCTTCCACAGGCGTTTTGGTAGACTTGTGTATGAATAGCGCCAGTAACCATTTGATAATATAGCCGGTAATAAGCGCACAGGCCGCCAGTATAATATTTCCAATTAAAGGTGGTAAATGGCTGAGTTGACGTTCTATTAATTCAAGCATGTTTCTAAAGTAACAAACGATCTTCTTTTTTCAAAACAATTGATGGTATAGTGTTTGTGCCGCATTCATAAAATGTAGCACTATGGGAAAAGATAGAGAAGGAAGATTTATTCCGCAAAAAGGCAAACCCTCCGGTTCCGGCAAAGAAGGCAACCTGGGCCTCAGACCCACCATTGATGAAGAAGGGTTGAAACGTGATGAGGAGATGACGGAGAAATATACTACGGATGAAGATACCCTGGCCCCCAATGTACACATGCGCCACCCCAACCGTAATACGGCAAAAGGAGAGCAGGAAGAATATGCCGCACAGCAGAAACCGCAGAATACCTATAAGAACCGGTATGATACCAGATCTGCCATAGTAATTCAGGCTGAACCATTACCGGCAACCCTGGATAGGAATGGCTTTAAAGATCTGGCTCAATACAGGGCGGATCCTTGTATTACCTTATATATGCCTACCCACCGTTCCGGTGTAGAAGTAAATGAACAGCAGGATGCTATTTTGTTTAAACAATTACTACAGCAGGTACAGCAGCAGCTGGGGCAAAAAGGTTTATCATCTGACAAAATAGAATCTTTATTAAAGCCGGGTTTTGACCTGTACCATGATGAAACTTTTTGGCGGAGCCAGCAACTTGGCTTAGGTGTATTCATTGCAGATAACTATTTTAAGTATATCCAGCTACCTTTTGACGTGGCGCAGCAATGTTATATAAACCACTCTTTTCATACCAGCGCATTATTACCGCTGTTAAACAGCAAAGAACAGTTTTACCTGCTGGTACTGAGCAAGCATAAAGCCACCTTATATGAGGCAGATGCTTTTGGTATGCATAAAGTAGAAGTAGAAGGTATGCCGGATGGTATGTCTGATGTGATACACTTTGAGGAAAAAGATGATCAGCAGCTGTTCCGCACCGGTGGCTCGGGAGCAGGACATGGCGCAAACTATCATGGTATGGGTTCCGGTACGCCGGATGATAAGGCCAACATTTCCATGTACCTGGATGAGGTGGATGAAACCATCTGGAAAGAAGTATTATCTACCAAACATATACCCCTGATGCTGGCAGCAGTGGATTATATTATTCCCATTTTCAAAAAGCGCACAAAGTATAGGCATATTGTTGAAGAAGCGCTCATTGGCAATTATGAGCATGAAAGCATACCGGTGCTATATGAAAAAGCCCGGGAGAAAATGCAGCCTCATTTTAAACAGCATCAGCAGCAGGTATTAGAGCGTTATGCTAATAACAGCGCCAACGGTAATACCTCCTCTATTGTGGCAGATGTGATCCCCGCCTGTTATTATTCCCAGGCCGATGTGCTGTTTGTAGAAAAAGGTGCGCAGCTATGGGGAACGTTTAATGAACAGGAAAACCAGTTAACCCTGCATGATACCGAACAGCCGGGCGATGAATGCCTGGTAAATGCCGCTGCCGCTAAAGCCGTGGAAACCGGCGCCGAGGTATTTATCCTGGATAAGGAAGAAATGCCGGCCGATAGCGCCCTGGCAGCCATTATGCGATTTTAGTACATGCATATAGATTAGGGATGGCCGGCGTTACATAGTGAGCGCCGGCCTTTTTTTTATAATTAATTATTAGCTATTTTCGCAGCAGTATGAACCTCTGGAAAAATATCATCAAAAGCCCTACCTGATCCCGCCCGGTTCTGCAGCCTCCCTTTTTTATTATCAGCATAAGAGCGCTCCGTTATGGAGTAGCTGGCATATGCTTATGCAAACTGGTATTCACAACAAAATCTTAACAACCCAATGAAAACAATTATAGAGCCGTTCCGGATCAAATCCGTTGAGCCTATTTATTTCACTACCCGTGAAGAACGCCTCCGCATCTTAAAAGAAGCGCATTACAACCCCTTTCTCATCCATGCCCGCGATGTGATCATAGACCTGCTTACCGACAGTGGCACCAGCGCCATGAGCAGCGAGCAATGGGCCGGCGTAATGCGGGGCGATGAAAGCTATGCAGGCAGCGAAAGCTTTTTCCGCTTTGAAAGCTCCGTACGTAATATTACCGGTATGCCCTACATTATACCTACCCACCAGGGCCGCGCTGCAGAAAAAATACTGTTCAGCATTACGGGCGGTAAGGGTAAATATTTTGTGAGCAATACTTTGTTTGACACTACCCGGGCCAATATTGAGTTTTCCGGCGCCACCGGCGTAGACCTGTTGTGCGACGAAGGTAAGCAGCCCGCACTGGTAGCGCCTTTTAAAGGCAATATGAATGTAGCTGCCCTGGAACAGTTTATACAGGAAAAAGGCGCGGAAAATATTCCCCTGGTAATTATTACCGTAACTAATAACTCCGGCGGCGGCCAGCCGGTAAGCATGGAAAATGTGAAAGCCGTAAAAGCCGTCTGCAAAAAATATGGGATTCGCCTGTTCATTGATGCCTGCCGTTTTGCAGAGAATTGTTACTTCATAAAAAAGCGGGAGCCAGGCTATGCGGATCAGTCCATACTGGCTATTGCGCAGGAGCTGTTCTCCTACGCAGATGGCTGTACGATGAGCGCCAAGAAAGATGCCTTTGCCAACATTGGAGGTTTCCTGGCCATGCATGATGAGCAGCTGGCCATGGAATGCCGCAACCTGCTGATCATTACAGAAGGTTTTCCCACCTATGGCGGGCTGGCCGGCCGCGACCTGGAAGCCATTGCCATTGGGCTGGAAGAGGTGCTGAAAGAAGATTACCTGCAGTACCGCATCCGCAGCATTGAATACATAGGAGAGAAGCTGGATGCAGTTGGTGTGCCATATATAAAACCAACCGGGGGCCACGCAGTGTACCTGGATGCAAAGGCCTTCCTGCCCCATATTCCGGTACATGAATACCCGGGCCAGGCCTTATGCGGCGCCTTATATACAGAAGGAGGGGTGCGGGGTGTGGAAATAGGCTCCGTAATGTTTGGTAAATATGCGGAAGATGGTTCCCTGCTGCCCGCTGCTATGGAATTGGTGCGGTTGGCTATTCCGCGCCGGGTATACACCCAAAGCCATATTGATTATGTGGCAGAAGTGATCCTGGAAGTATTTAAACAGCGGAATAGCATTAAAGGTTACAGGATCACCTATGAAACGCCGCTGCTGCGGCACTTTATAGCGCATTTTGAACAATTGTAGCTTGTTAATAAAAGGCGGTCCACATGGGCCGCCTTCTTTATAAAGGAGCTTCTTCCCCAATACACCCCAATCGCTCTTTTCCGTACCCTAAAAATAAAAGGATCACTTTTTGATGGCACAAGGATATATCCGCTAAAACCGCCTTATAAAAAAACGCTATTACGTATTTAAAAATATCTACAGGATAAGTTAGTTTTCCCTGATTTCTCATTTTTACAAAAAAAGACAACTTGGTTAACGTTTTAACTTATTTTAAATCAAATTATTACACATTGTTTTAAATAAAATTCAATTAAACATTTGTTTAACTTAAACAAACGTTTAACTTTGCATCTGTTTAAATGAGTGTTTAAATAGTGAAATAATGGAGGAAGCGATAATGGACTATAATCAAAAACAGTTGCAAATACTGGACACCGCAGAGCGTTTATTCGCAATGCATGGTTTCCATGGCGCTTCTGTAAGAGATATTGCGCAAGAGGCTGATGTGAACATCGCGATGATTTCTTATTACTTTGGATCAAAAGAACGGCTGATAGAAGCAATTTTCCTAAAAAGGGTAATGGATGTAAAGAATGGTTTGGATGAGCTGGTAAAGAATAAAGACCTGGCTCCGCTGGAAAAGATCAACAAGCTGATAGAGCTGTTTGTTGCTAAAATATCCGACCGCCCCTATTTCTGCCGTATTATGGTACGCGCACAGGCCACCCAGGAAGGCGTACCCACAGAGCTGATCCATGAGGTAAAGAAGCAGATGTATGACCTGGTGAAAAAGCTCATCACGGAAGGCCAGAAGAAAGGCGCGTTTTTAGGGGATATTGATACCATGATGATGGTGAACACCCTGGTAGGCACCAGTAACCATGTGATCATTTCCCAGAACTTCCTGAAAAAAGTATGGAACCAGGAAGCAATATCGGAAGAGAAGTTCCGTCAACAGTTAAAAGAAAGAGTAAGCAACCATTTGAAAAAATTATTTAAAGTAGTATTAACAGATGAACGCTAAGAGCAAATACAGATCGTTATGGATGTTGGTGCTGCCGCTGTTACTGGCCTTTAGTATACCCGGCCGGGCGCAGGATGGCAAAGTGCTGACGTTAAAAGATGCCATTGATCTGAGTATCAAAAACAGTAAGCAGTTACGATTAAACCAAACAAAAATTACCTCTGCGCTCAACGCCGTAAAGGACGCTAAAGCCAGGCAGCTGCCGGATGCAAACATCTCCGGCTCTTACCTCCGGGTGAACAAGCCGAATATTGACCTGAAATCAAGCGGCGACAGTAGCGGCGGCGGTAGCAGCTTTGCAGATGTAAACCAGGTAGCTTATGGAATGGCTACCATTTCCGTACCGTTGTTTTCCGGCTTTAAGATCCAGGCAGCAAAAGAATCTGCCCGTTACCTGGCGGAAGCCGCTAAGCTGGATGCAGACCTGGACCGTGAAGATGTGATCCAGAACACGGTAGCAGCCTACAGCAACTTATATAAAGCAACGGTAGCTGTGAACCTGGTAAGGGAAAACCTGAAACAGCAGGAGCAGCGCACCACCGACTTTTCCAACATGGAAAAGAATGGCATCATGGCCCGCAACGATCTGTTAAAGGCCCAGCTGCAGCAGTCAAATATAGAAGTAGCCTTAACACAGGCAGAAAGCGATCTGAAAATAGCCCGCATCAATATGAACATTATGCTGGGCTTACCGGAAAATACTAACATGGACCTGGATACAACCTTTTTGGCACAGGCAGGTGGCGAGGAAAAAGCAGTAACAGATTGGGAACAAGTCGCACAGCAAAAACGTAAGGACGCCGCCTCCCTGCAGGCCCATGAAAAAGCCGCTTATGCAGGCATTAAATCAGCCAAGGGAGATTATTACCCCTCCCTGGCGCTCACCGGTGGTTATGTAGCCGCCTACATCCCCAACGTAATAACCGTAACCAATGCGGTGAACGTAGGAGTAGGGCTGAAGTACAACCTGGCCTCCTTATGGAAAACAGGTTCCAAGGTAGATGACGCCAAGAACGAGCTGAATGCAGTAAAGATCAACGAAGAAATGCTGAACGATCAGATCCATATTCAGGTGAACCAGGCATACGAGAACTATATAGTAAGTATGAAGAAGATCGGCATGTATGAAAAAGCAATTGAGCAGGCAGACGAAAACTACCGCATCACTAAGAACAAACATACCAACGCCCTGGCAACTACTACAGACCTGCTGGAAGCAGATGTTGCAGAGCTGCAGGCAAAACTCAACTACACCTCTGCCCGCGCAGACGCTGTAGTGGCCTACAACAAGCTGTTACAATCAGCCGGTTTACTGGGAGAGAATAAATGAGCGCAAAACAAAAAGTAATTAAAACACAACCATCAATTTCAATTTAAGGTCTTTATGGAAACACAAGTAAATGAAGTAAGATCTACCAGCAATAAAACAGGAAACGCTGCCCCCCAGGAGCAACCTCCTAAAAGGAATATGCGTTTCATCATTATTCTTGCAGTACTGGTGATCGGCGGTGCCATATTTGGTATCAGTAAGTATGTTCATGCATTGCATCATGAAGAAACAGACAATGCGCAGATCGATGCAAATGTGAGCCCGGTAATACCCCGTGTAAGCGGTTATGTAACCTCCATAAGGGTAAAGGATAACCAGGATGTAAAGAAGGGTGATACCCTGATAGTGCTGGACGATCGTGATCTGCAGATCAAGCTGCAGCAGGCAGAAGCCGCCCTGGTAGCTGCACAGGCTAATGTAGGTGTTGCGCAGGCCAATACGGAAGCTTCACAGGTAAGCGTTACAACTTCCCGTGCAAATGTAGCAACGGTAAATGCGCAGATAGAAGCTGCCAAAGTAGAAGTATGGCGTACTTCCCAGGATTATGAACGTTACGCAAACCTTATCAAGGACCATTCTATTACCCAACAGCAATATGAGCAGGCCCTGGCTGCTAAACAAACCGCAGAAAGGCAATTGCAGGTGCTGCAGGAACAGAAGGCATATGCCGCACAGCAAACCAACGGTGTAGCCTCCCAGAGTAATGCTACCGCCCGCCAGATAGCCGCTGTACAGGCAGTGATTAAAGAAAAGGAAGCAGATGTGAACAACGCAAAGCTGAACCTTTCTTACACCGTGATCACTGCACCGGAAGCCGGCCGTGTATCTAAAGTATACGTACAACCCGGGCAGTATTTACAGGCCGGACAGTCACTGTTCAGCATTGTAACAGATAACTCCGTATGGGTAGTAGCCAACTTTAAAGAAACCCAGCTGGATAAAATGAAGGTAGGACAAAAGGTAAGCGTGCATGTGGATGCTTTCCCGGAAAAGAGCCTGGATGCACATGTATCCTCTTTCTCACCGGCCACCGGCGCCCGTTTTGCGCTGCTGCCCCCGGACAATGCTACCGGTAACTTCGTGAAAGTGGTACAACGTCTGCCCGTGAAGATCGAGTTCGATAACCCGAACGATCCGGTGGTAAAACAGCTGCGCGCAGGCCTGAACGTTGATGTGGACGTACACCTTGACTAATAATCATTAGATTAATTTTATGACACAACAGGCATCATTGGTAGAATACGGCGCCCGCCGGGTGATCATCACCATCACGGCTATATTCTGCGCGCTGCTGGAAATAGTGGATACCACTATTGTAAACGTAGCCCTGAATGATATGCGTGGTAACCTGGGCGCAACCATGAGTGAAATAGGATGGGTGGTAACAGCGTATGCCATTGGTAACGTAATTATCATACCCATGACCAGCTGGCTGGCGCAACAATTTGGCCGCCGGAACTATTTTGCCGTATCGATCATCATGTTTACGGTTGCCTCCTTTTTGTGCGGTAACGCATCCACTCTGTGGGAGCTGGTATTGTTCCGCTTTATACAGGGGGTAGGCGGTGGCGCCCTGCTGGTAACATCGCAAACCATTATCACAGAAAGTTACCCGCCCGAAAAACGTGGTATGGCCCAGGCCATCTACGGTTTAGGGGTGATCATAGGTCCAACCCTGGGCCCCCCCTTAGGCGGTTATATCATTGATCACTCTTCATGGCCAAATATCTTTTACATCAATATACCCATAGGAATTATAGCCACCTTGTTAACACTGCAGTTTGTGCGTAGTCCCAAATATGCAGAGAAGAAAGCAGCGAATGAAATTGATTGGTGGGGTATTGCTTTCCTGGCAGCCGCAGTAGGAGCGTTGCAATATGTGCTGGAGCGCGGACAGGAAGACGACTGGTTCAATGATTCAACCATCACTATCTTAACAGTGGTGTCGGTATTAGGATTTTTCTTTTTCGTTTGGCGGGAATTGGTGTACAAAAATCCAATAGTAGAGCTGCGTGTACTAAAGAATGGGAATTTACGGATCGGAACAATTTTATCGTTTATCATGGGATTTGGCTTATACGGGTCCACCTTCGTTTTACCTCTGTATACACAAGGGTTAATGGGGTGGACCGCCACGCAGTCCGGTTTGCTGATGCTGCCCGCTGCGCTCATGACGGCCTTTATGATGCCGCTGATCGGTAAAATGCTGGAAAAAGGAATACCGCAGCCCTACCTGATTGCCGCTGGCATGATCTCGTTCTTCGTTTACAGCTTCTGGGGTTATAAGATCATTTCCCCGGATACCGGTAAGCCGGACTTTTTCTGGATGCTGATCGTACGTGGGGTAGGTTTAGGCCTGCTGTTCATACCTATCACGGCCATGTCACTCTCCTCACTGAAAGGAGTGCAGATAGGCCAGGGAGCAGCATTCACGGGTATGATGCGGCAGCTGGGCGGTTCATTCGGGATTGCATTGATCACTACTTTCGTATCCCGCCGCAATGAGCTGCACCGCATGGACCTGGTAAGTAAGCTGGATACCAATAACCCGGTTGTAATGGACCGGGTGCACAGTATGCAGGCCAATTTTATACACAAGGGTATGGATGCATCAACCGCGCTGAAAAGTGCCTACCAGTCGCTGGAATACACTGTTATTAAGCAGCAGACCGTGTTGTCTTATATGGATGTGTTCCTGTACCTGGGTATATTATTCCTGATCTTTGTGCCGATTGTACTGCTGGTGAAGAGCAATAAAAAAGCAGGAAAATTAGACGCATCTGCAATGCACTAATTAATTAAACTCATTATAAAGTTATGTTACTAACAGTGTAACAGTTGTAGGTTTAGGTAAAAGCCGGAATATTCTTGTTCCGGTTTTCTTTTTTTTACTTTTACCCCGCCAGTAATAACAGTGAACTAAATTGTACAACAGAGAGATATGCAATCATCATTTCTAAAAGTCTTTTATACAGGCCTGCTATGCCTGTTAGGCGCCGTCCTGCAAATACATGCCGCCGCCCCGCCGGACAAAACCGCTATTGACGGCCTGGTGAAACGGGTATTAAAAGAGCAGGCCGCGCATTTTGAAACAGCCTTCATCCCGCAGGAAAATGGAAAGGATGTATTTGAGCTGGAAAGCAGCAAGGGTAAAATACTGCTCAAAGGCAGCAATGGCCTTAGCATAGCCAGCGCGCTCAATTACTATTTACATCACTATGCGCATTGCGATGTAAGCTGGAACGGCACCAATCTGCAGCTGCCGCAACCCTTGCCGGTAGTGGATGCCAGAGTGCATAAAACCACTCCTTACAAGTATCGCTATTACCTGAACTACTGCACCTTTAACTATACCATCAGCTGGTGGAAATGGGACCGCTGGCAATGGGAAATAGACTGGATGGCGCTGAACGGCATTAACATGCCCCTGGCGCTTACGGGGCAAAACTCCATCTGGGACCGCGTGTATAAAAGCCTGGGTTTTACAGACAAGGACCTGAGCAACTTTTACAGCGGCCCTACCTATTTTAACTGGTTCTGGATGGGTAACCTGGATGGCTGGGGAGGCCCGTTACCCCAAAGCTTCATGAAAGGCCACGAAGCGCTGCAAAAGCAGATCCTGGAAAGGGAGAGGTCACTGGGCATGACGCCCGTGCTGCCGGCTTTTACCGGTCATGTGCCACCTGCATTTAAAGATAAGTTTCCCAATGCCAAAGTAAAACGCACCAACTGGGATGCCGGTTTTGATGATGTATACATCCTGGACCCCGGCGATCCGATGTTTGCGGAAATAGGCCGCCGGTTTATGGAAGAGGAGATCCGCACTTTTGGTACAGATCACCTGTACTCTTCCGATACCTTTAATGAAAACCTGCCGCCCACCAATGATTCCGTGTTTCTGCACCAGATCAGTAAAAAAATATACCAGTCTATGGCTGCGGTGGATACGGCTGCCATTTGGGTAATGCAGGGCTGGATGTTCCACTACCAGAAAGACTTTTGGCATCCTGCGCAGATCCAGGCTTTGATGACCGCGGCGCCGGATGATAAAATGGTGGTACTGGACCTGTTTAGTGAAAATTATCCCGTTTGGAACCGCACCGAAGCTTATTACGGCAAACAATGGATCTGGTGTATGCTGCAGAACTTTGGCGGCAACATCAGCATGTATGGCCGTATGGATAATGTGGCCAATGATCCGGCTAATGCGCTGCACGATCCGTCCGCCAGGAACCTGGTAGGCATTGGCGTAACGCCGGAAGGCATAGAACAGAACCCGGTAATGTACGCGCTGATGCTGGAAAACGTGTGGCGCGATCAGCCCATTGACCTTAATACCTGGCTAAAAGCGTATGCCCTTCGCCGTTATGGCCGGCAAAATGATGCCGCGGAAAAGGCCTGGGATATTTTACATAAAACCGTTTACAGTGGCCGCCTTACAGAAGGCGGCCCGGAAAGTATTTTAACCGGCCGGCCTGGTTTTAAAACAGAAACTACCCGCACTAAAACTATGCTGGCCTATGATCCCGGTGCGCTGATACCTGCCTGGGACAATATGATACAGGCAGCAGCAGCTCTTAAAAGCAGCGATGGTTTCCAGTATGATGTGGTGGATGTAACCCGGCAGGTGCTGGCTAACTATGCGGATTCCCTGCAACAGCAGTTTGCCAGGGCTTATCAGCATAACGATGCGGCGGCCTTTAAAAAATATAGCGGGCAGTTCATTGTACTGCTAACTGATATGGACCGCTTACTGGCTACCCGTAAGGATTTCCTGTTAGGCAGGTGGCTGGAAGATGCTAAGGGCTGGGGTACTACGCCGGCGGAAAAAGCGCTGTTTGAAAAGAATGCCCGCGACCTGGTAACCCTTTGGGGTGATAAGAACAGCGAGCTGCATGAATACTCCAGCCGCCAATGGTCAGGCTTGATCAATAACTTTTATAAAGCCCGCTGGGCGCAGTTCTTCACGTATGTAAATACCTGCATGCAGCAGCACAAGCCTGTTGATGAAAAGTATTTTGATGAAAAAATGAAGGATTGGGAATGGCAATGGGTAAATGCGCATGAGCTATATACTGCAACGCCCAAAGGCAACGCAGTAGCCACCGCAAAAGAGCTGTACACGAAATACAGCGGGGTAATAAAAGCTACCTACAATTAATTATTCATTCCAAGGTCTGGGCGGTCTATCCGCCCAGGCCCCCCAGCATGCTGAATAAAATAACGCCCAGCACAATAAGGGTAATTACAATATACAGGTAGTCTTTTTCAACCGTGAATGCAAATACGGAGAACAGGATGCGGGCAATAGGAGTGGCAATCAGCAGCACTACGCCCAGCTGAATAATTTCACGCCCATGGCCCAGGAATACGCCGCGCATAATGGCAGGCAGGTTATCCCAGCGGTTGTTAGGGCCGGCAAAATCACGGTATTCCGGCATTTCATGCCCATGCCGCATAATGTAAATGATACCGCCAGCCAGTACTACTATGCTGGATAGTATTACGCCATAGCGCAGCAGCGTGCCCAGTAAAATTTCCACATCTTTATCTTCCCAGTATTTTCGGGATAACAATCGCTTCATGCGTTATAATTTTCCGGTAACCCCGTTATAGATCATTTGTAATGCTAGCAGCGCTATCACCACGCCAAACACAACACGCAGCAATTTGGTATTTGCCTTTGCTAATATCTTAGTGCCGCCCAATGCCCCTGCCAGCACACCCAGCACCACCGGCAGGCACAACCCGGGATCAATGTAACCCCGCTGTAAATACACTACAGCGCTGGCAGCAGCTGTTACGCCTATCATGAAGTTGCTGGTAGTGGTGGATACTTTAAAAGGCACCTTCATCATATTATCCATAGCCAGCACCTTTAAAGCGCCGGAGCCAATGCCCAGTAAGCCGGATAGTACGCCGGCCAGCGTCATCATCAGGTAACCGCCGGGCACATGCCGCACTTTATAGTGCACCATACCTTCAGGGGTAGGGTACTGGCCGTTGAGGCGCAGCTTTTGCGCCAGCTGGCTTTTATCAGCTGTTTCCAGGTGATTGCCTTTGGGGCGGATGGATAAGACAGCAGAAATAATGAGCACCAGGCCAAAAATAATTGCCACTATGTTGGTGGGCATATACACCGCCAGTAAAGCCCCGGCCACTGCGCCGGTGGTGGTGGCAATTTCCAGGAACATACCCAGGCGTATATTGGTAATACCTTCTTTTACGTAGGCAGATGCAGAACCGGAGGAGGTAGCAATGGCCGCAATAAGGGCGGTGCCAATTGCATAACGGATGTCGGTATGGAATACAAGCGTCAGCAGAGGGATGATCACTACGCCGCCACCCAGGCCGGTAAGAGAGCCCAGCAAGCCCGCCAGGAAAGCCCCACCCAGGAGTATTAGCGTAAAGGTTAAAATGGTCATGGTTGGTCCATCAGTTGTTGGTGGGCACAAAGGTCAGTAAATGTGGCCAGAATGCAAAGCTGTCTTGTATTCCGATGGACTAAGGGTAATGTGCGGGTGATGAAAAACTGTTGTATTAAAGATCAAACAGAAAATGCAAAACGCTGTCTCCGCTGCATTTCATTCGTAACTACTCATATCATAATTACTTTTAATGGCATTCCCCGCTGGGCGAGGCAGGCTGTGTACCGCCTTGGGCGGGGTCGTAATTGACAATTCGTAATTAACCCCGACTACTTCCTCCGCGAAGACTCCCTCACAATCAGCACCGGTTCCAGCACTACCTTTTCTGCCGGCCGGCCTTCGTCGGGTTCTTTATTAAGTACTGTTTTCAGGAATAAGCGGGCTGCTTCTTCACCCATTTTTACGGTTTGCTGGTCTACAGTGGAAAGGCCGGGATGCACCAGCTCTCCAAAAGCTTCATTGGCAAAGCCTATTACGCCGGTTTCCTGCGGTATCTGTATGTTATAGGTCTGCAGCTGCTGTATTACGCCCATGGCAGTATAATCTTCCAGCGCAAATACGGCGTCGAAGGGAATGCCCCGCTCCCGTAGCTGCCGTATGCAGGAGCGGCCGTATTCAATGGAGAATTGCCCCTGCAATATCAGCTCTTCCTGCAGGGGTATGCCGTAACGTTGTAAGGCATCCTTATAACCGCGCAGCCGTTCCTTAAAAATGGGCATGTTCTGCGCGGCGGTAATATGCACAATGCGCCGGTAGCCCTGCTGTATCAGGTGTTCAGTAGCCATAAAGCCACCCTGGTGATCGTCAATAGTTACGGAAGGAGTGTTCAGCGCATCCAGGGTACGGTCAAAGAAAATAAGGGGAATGTTCCGCTTTTTAATTTCCTCGTAATGCCCATATTGCTCCGTTTCCAGCGTCACGGAAGAAATGATCCCATCCACCCGCGACTGCAGGAACGTTTCAATCCCCTTCACTTCATGCCGCAGCATTTCATTGCTCTGGTACAGGAGTATGCTGTAGCCGTTCTCATTCATCACTTTTTCAATACCGTGTACTACAGAGCTGAAAAAGCTTACATGCAGGCTGGGTACAATCACCCCTATAACATGCGTGCTGCCGGAGCGCAGGGAGCTGGCCAGCTTGTTCTGCCGGTAGTTGAGCCGCTCCGCTGTTTGGTGCACGGCCACCCGGGTAGCCTCGCTAATGGCCGGGTTATTGCGCAGGGCCCGGGCCACGGTAGAAAAGGTGATATTTAGCTCGCGGGCTATGTCGTGAATGGTAGTTTTTTTCATTTTGTACTACAATTTTAAGAATAGGCTTTTGTTTTTTCATGGTTTATTTTATTTTTATGCCAACGTTGGCATAAAGTTGTCGAAACGGCTTTTCCACTTTCACCATTTTTAAAACTGATACCTTCTCTATGGCAAACATTGTCACAGGCAGCAAAGAATTTTTCAAAGGTATAGGCGCCATCAAGTATGAGGGGCCTGCTACCGACAACCCGCTGGCATACCGCTGGTACGATGAGAATAAAGTAGTAGCCGGTAAAACCATGAAAGAGCACCTGCGTTTTGCAGTGGCCTACTGGCATTCCTTCTGTGGTAACGGCGCTGATCCTTTTGGCGGCCCTACCCATATTTTCCCCTGGGATGAAAAAGGCGACGCAGTAGAAAGAGCTAAAGACAAGATGGACGCTGCTTTTGAGTTCATCACCAAGCTGGGTATGCCTTATTACTGCTTTCACGATGTGGATGTAGTAGATTATGGGAACGATGTAGCGGAGAACGATAAAAGGCTGCAGGCCCTGGTAGATTATGCCAAGACCAAACAGTCCGATAGTGGCGTAAAGCTGCTGTGGGGGACCGCCAACCTGTTCTCACACCGCCGTTATATGAATGGCGCTGCCACCAATCCTGATTTTCATGTGCTAAGCCACGCGGCAGCACAGGTAAAAGCAGCGCTGGATGCTACCATTGCGCTGGGCGGCGAAAACTATGTGTTCTGGGGCGGCAGGGAAGGTTATATGAGCCTGCTGAACACTAATGTAAAGCGGGAGCAGGAGCACCTGGCCCGTTTCTTACATACCGCGAAGGACTACGCCCGCCAGCAGGGCTTTAAAGGCACCTTCTTTATAGAGCCTAAGCCCTGTGAGCCTACCAAACATCAATATGATTATGATGCGGCAACCGTGATCAGCTTTTTACGCCAGTACGATCTGCTGAACGACTTTAAGCTGAACCTGGAAGTGAACCACGCCACCCTGGCCGGCCATACCTTCCAGCATGAGCTGCAGATAGCAGCAGATGCAGGTTTGCTCGGTTCTATTGATGCCAACAGGGGCGATCAGCAGAACGGCTGGGATACCGACCAGTTCCCCAACAATATCAACGAGGTAACGGAATATATGCTCATTATCCTGGAAGCCGGTGGCTTCAAAGGCGGTGGTATTAATTTCGATGCCAAGATCCGCCGTAACTCCACAGATCCGGCAGATCTGTTCCATGCTCATATTGGTGGCATTGATACCTTTGCCCGTGCGCTGGTAGTGGCTGATAATGTGCTGCAAAAGTCAGAATACCGCAAGATCCGCCAGGACCGTTATGCCTCTTTTGACAGCGGTAAAGGAAAGGATTTTGAAGCCGGGAAGCTGTCACTGGAAGACCTGCGCGCCTATGCTATTGAAAAGGGCGAGCCGGCATCCATCAGCGGCAGGCAGGAGTACCTGGAAAACCTCATTAACAGATACATTTAACACGACACAACTATCAATTTCCCTGGTCCGGTAAGCATTTTCTTACCGGACCAATTTTTTTTGCTTTCTTTGTATTGACAACCGGCTCCGTTCATTCCTCATAGTACCATACCCTATACACGAATAGAACCACCGCAGCCGGCGCAAAGGCCTGAATATCAGTTTGGATCTCGCGGTAAGAAGTAATCAACCACCGGAATCAACCATCGTTGTTACTGAAAATTTTTTTGCTAAATAATAAGGTTGTATATTAAAAAAATCGAATATTTTTCTTTCAAAGTAGACCATTTAGCTGTTAAAAGGTGTCCTTACTGCACATTTTTCTAATCAGGGGCATTGGCCGTTCTCACCTTAAAATAGGTAGGGCCGCGAGCTTCGTATATATTTCCAATAATAGTTGTCATATCCCAAATATGCAAAAGTACGACTGCCGATCCCTGCTTATGTCTTATAAATTCTTGTTTTCATTATTTTTTGCATTAGCAGTACTGTCGCCAGGTTTAAAAGCACAATATAAACCGGTGGGTAAGCGCATTTCCTTTGTTGGGAAAAATGTGCGCCTGGCCGATTTTTTCAATGTGGTATGGGACCAAACCCATATGCAGGCTTTCTATAATGATGAGCAGCTGAGCAGTGAAGAAAGGATCACTGTAGAATTCAGACGGGAGCCGCTGGACAATGTGCTGGCCTTTCTGCTGCGTAAAAAACAGCTTACCTGGTACTACCGGGAAGAAACTTTTGTGATACTGCCCAAAAAGCCCGGAGAGCCTGACCTGGGCCAGATGCCGGATGAAGCTACCATGAGCATTCCCGGGGTGGTAACAGATAAAAGTGGCATTCCCCTGCAGAACGCTACTGTTGTTGTAAAAGGCGGCCGCAGAGGCGCCTCCACCTCAGAAGCCGGGAAATTCCTGCTTTCCGGCATCCGTAAAAAAACATTCCTGAGTATCAGCTGTATAGGATATGCTCCTAAAGACGTACAGGTATTTGATGATGATACTTTAAAAGTACAGCTAACCCCTGCTGTAACCGGCCTGGATGAAGTACTGGTAATTGCCTATGGTACCAGCACCCGCCGTAACCTTACCGGCGCAGTAAGCGAGGTTACTTCAAAAGATATTGCCCAGCAGCCCGTGTCCGATCCCTTGCTGGCTATGCAGGGCCGCATACCGGGGCTTAGTATTACCCAAACATCCGGCCTGCCTGGAGCGGAAGTAAAGGTGGAGCTGCGCGGCCGTAACAGTATTGCCGCCGGTAATAACCCGTTATATATTGTAGATGGCATACCTTTTCCGGGTACGGCGCTCACGTTTAATAATATAGCCACAGAAGGTGGCCCCATTAGTGCATTGGGCGCCTCCAACCCGCTCAATATGATCAACATAGCGGACATTGCCAGCATTGATGTGCTGAAGGATGCAGATGCCACCGCTATTTACGGATCACGCGGCGCTAACGGTGTGATCCTTATCACTACCAAAACCGCTAAGCAGGGACGGATGAAAGTGGATGCCAACATTTACAGTGGTGTAGGCGCCATGGGGCATAGCGCCAGCTATCTGAATACACAGCAATACCTGCAAATGCGCCGGGAGGCATTTAAGAATGATAAAACCACCCCGCAACCCTCTGATTATGATATAGCATTATGGGATACCACCCATTATACCGACTGGCAAAAAGAGCTGTTGGGTAAAACAGCAAAAATCACGGATGGACAAATTGCCTTTTCCGGTGGTGACTCTACCATACAGGCCCGGATCAGCGGCGGTTACCGCAGGGAAAGTACGATTTACCCGGGCAATTTTAATTACCAGAAAGCATCCGGCCGTATTAACCTGAATATGCTTTCCCGTGATAAACGTTTTAAGCTGACCTTAGGCGCCAGTTATGTGGCGGATAAGAATTTCTTGCCAGCTAGGGATATGTCTGAATTTATAGGAACGCCGCCAACAGCGCCTGCTATCTATAAAGATGGGCAGCTGAATTGGGAGGATGGCACTTTTGAGAACCCGATGGCTTCCTTTTTAAAAACGTATAACGCAAAGACCAGTAACCTCCTGACCAATGCGGTACTAAGTTATAACATACTGCCGGGCTTACAGGTAAAGGCAAACATAGGGTATAACCTGATGGAAATGCATGAGGTACAGCCCAATCCTATAGCAGCTTTCAATCCTGCCTATAATCAATTAGGATATTCATTCTTTGGTAATGGCAGCAGTAAGAGCCTGAGCATAGAGCCACAGCTTATTTATAAAAGATCCGTAGCAAAGGGTGAGCTTGAGATACTGGTGGGTACAACCTATCAGCAGGAAATACGCAGCCAGGATGGTTTCTATGCCTTTGGATACGCCAATGATGACCTGTTAGAAACTATGACGGCTGCTTCCAGTATTCAAAAGTTGGGAGAATCCTATTACAAGTACCATTATAACGCATTGTTCGGGCGTATTAATTATAACTGGGAGGGCAAATATATTATTAACCTTACCGGCAGGAGGGATGGTTCCAGCCGCTTTGGCCCCGGCAGACAGCTGGCCAATTTCGGATCAGTAGGTGCTGCCTGGATCTTTTCCAGGGAACACTGGGTGGAAAATACACTGCCTTTCCTGAGCTTTGGTAAGCTGCGCGCCAGCTATGGCCGTACCGGTAACGACCAGATAGCAGATTATGGCTATTATGCCAGCTATTCCACTTCTCCGCCTTATGCGGGCCTGGGAGGGTTGTCGCCTACCCGTTTATACAATCCCAATTACGGATGGGAATTGAGCAACAAGGCAGAAGTAGGGCTGGAGCTGGGCTTCCGGCAGGACCAGGTGCTTTTCAGGGCCAGCTACTATCATAACCGTTCTTCTAATCAGCTGGTAAGATATCCCTTGTCGGGTTTAAGCGGTTTTGATTTTATTATTGATAATTACCCGGCTGTTGTACAAAATACAGGTTGGGAGTTTGAGCTGAATACCGTGAATGTGAAGCATAAACATTTCAGCTGGAATACTAATTTTAATATCAGCATTCCTAATAATAAGCTGCTTGCATTCCCTAATCTTGAAAACTCACCTTATAATAACTACTTCACGGTAGGGCAGCCACTAAACATCATCAAAGGATTTCATTATAAAGGCGTGAATGATAAAACGGGTTTTTATGAATTTGAAGATGTGGATGGAGACGGCAAAATAATAGCGTATACAAAGGATTATAATTATACAAAGAGGACTGGTAGCATTTTTTATGGGGGGGTGCAAAACAGCCTGCACTATAAAGGCTGGCAGCTGGATGCGCTGTTCCAGTTTGTAAAGCAGAACCGGTATAATTTTCTGTATACCCACCTGATGCCGGGTATGGTAGATAACCAACCGGTAGAAGTACTGGGCCGCTGGCAGGCAGCCGGTAATCATAATGGCATGCAGCAGTTTTCTCAAATGCTGGAGAATGCTTATACCGCCTATTTGAATATGCAAAGGAGCGATGCTGTAATCGCAGATGCTTCCTATGCCCGGCTAAAGAACCTGAGCCTTAGCTACCACTTACCGGAAAAATGGATGCATAGCGCTCATTTGCAAAGCACGCGGGTCTATTTACAGGGGCAAAACCTGTTTACCATTACCCGTTATAAAGGAAGGGATCCGGAAGTTGCCGGAGACCATGAAATATATCCGCCTTTAAGGATATGGACGTTAGGTTTACAATTAGTACTTTAATAGCATTAAATAATGCAGCAAAAAAAACAGCATATAACATTGCGGCCACTTTTTGCAGGAAAAGCCAGGAGAAGCAGCGCTGTTGCAGGTGTTATGATGGGGGCATTGGTAGTTGTTATAAGCGGCTGTAAAAAATTGATAGAAGTACCGGTGCCGCCTACGGAAACAACACCAACTACTGTATTTACCAGTGACGCAAATGCAACATCCGCAGTAATTGGCATTTATGGCGATATGATCAGCAGTAAGGGCTTTGCCAGTGGTAATTCCAGGAGTATTACCTTTTTAGGTGCACTGTCTGCCGATGAGCTGCAAAATTATTCCAGCTTAACAGCGCCCCGGGAGTTTTATGAAAATAGCCTGAACAGTAATAATTCGGTAGTGGAAAACCAGTTGTGGGATGAAGGCTATCACTACATTTACGCCGCCAATTTATTGCTGGAAGGGCTGGAAAAATCCCAGGGGGTAAGCGCTGAAACAAAGGCACAACTGAAGGGAGAAGCCTTATTTATAAGGGCTTTTTGCCATTTTTACCTGGTTAACTTATTTGGAGATATACCCTACCTGGAAGTAACAGATTACACCAAAAATATAACTAGTTACCGGCAGCTGAGAACAACGGTTTATGATCATATTACCGCGGACCTGGTGGAAGCGCAGTCATTATTACCCGATAATGCAGAAAGAGTGCGCCCGAATAAATGGGCTGCCACCGCTTTCCTGGCCAGGGTTTATTTATATGCCGGCAAATGGGAGGCAGCGGCAACGCAGGCAGGAAAAGTGATCAATAATACAAGTACCTATCAACTGGAGGAATCGTTGGATAAGGTATTTCTTATAAAGAGCAATGAGGCCATCTTTCAATTGTTATCCAACAGTGCAGGCGTAAATACCTGGGAAGGTAAAAACTTTATACTTACAAGGGCGCCGGCAACCGGGGAAACCAATTCTTCGGTTTTAAGCAGCTCTTTATTAAACGCGTTTGAAAATGGCGACCAGCGTAGGAGCAGCTGGGTAGATAGTATTACAGTGGGCACTGCCGGGAAGTATTTTTTCCCTTATAAATATAAAATAAAGAGCGATACCGCCATTAGTGAAGCATCTATGGTGCTCCGCCTGGCAGAACAATACCTGGTAAGGGCAGAAGCCCGTGTACACCTGGGGGAACTCGATGGTGCAAAAGAAGATGTTAACCTTATCCGCAGGCGGGCCGGCCTGCCGGGCACTACTGCCAACAATGAGCCGGACCTATTAAGCGCTATTGCCCATGAGCGGCAGGTAGAATTATTTACAGAATGGGGACACCGCTGGCTGGATCTGAAACGCACCGGCCAGGCCAATAAAATACTGAACAATGAAAAGGGGCCGGGCTGGCAGCCAATGGACACACTTTATCCCATCCCACAAAATGAGCTTAGGCTAAACAAAAATTTAACCCAAAATCAGGGGTACAATTAGGAAAAAATCGAAGAATACTTGTAGATTAGCCGATATATTATAAAAATATTGCTGGTATAACCAGTCCCGGGGGGAAGCGGGGTATAAAAAAGACACACAAAATACAGATTGTTAGGTGAAAAAATTAATCGTTGGGGAGACACAGCCTTGCCACTTCTTTTGCTTATATGCCACTAAGCATTTTACATCTCATTTAATAAATCAAAGAAACAGGAACATCCGAAAACCTGCGAAAATTTGGGAACAACAAACAAACTTTTTCAACCAAGGTCCTTCAGCATGAAAAAGAAAGTAATTTTAACCGCCTGCACATTAGCGCTGGTAGCTATTGGTGCATTTGTTACAAAAGCCAACGCCCGCAGAATTAGTGTACGTTACACGGACACAGCATCAGGGGCACAATGCCTTTATCCGCAAACCCTGCCGGCAGACTGTAGTACCGAAAATACAGGTACTATCTGCTCTTCCATCATAGGCAGCCGTACAGTTACCTATTACCAGGGTACCACCTGTGTTACGCCGTTCTACCGGTTGTAACTGATCAGCATGGGCAAATAGGTAACCAGCTATGGCAATAGTGCGGTTAATAAACTAAGGTATTTATGTTCAAACGTCTATTTCGCTTACTCCGGCGCCGCCGGGGAAGGATAGGAATTGCTATTGCCTGTTTTCTGCTAAGCATTGCAGCTATATGGGTGTTGTACATCGCATCAGATAAAATTAACCACCGGCCCAATGGTTTCATCCGGCTCATTCCGCCGCACCGTGCCATTCCGGAAAAAATACTGGATGTTAAGTATAACTCCTTCTACATTGCAGGAGCTACACCTACCCGTATTTTCCTGGGCAATGCTACCGCTGCCACTTTTATCCTGACCACCGATTATGCGTTGTCAGATACAGGGCATATGTGGTTAACATTGCCGCCGGAAACAAGGCTGGCCGGACCGGTTACCATCGAGATCGACTCCCCGCACCTCTATATGATGGCTGGCCTGCAAGGCACTTTATTGCATACGTTGCTGCCAGACACGCTCCTCAGCCGTCTGCCCGAAGGGCGCCGCCAGTTCTTTAATGCCCGGCCGGTATCTCCCGCCTCTTTTATCATGCGGACCTATGACAGTGCCTGGCAACAGAACATACTGGTAAAACGTACCTCGGAAACGGCCTACCTGCGGCCATCTCCGCCGTTGCTGGAGAAGCAGATAGACGGTGTGTTCTGCACAGACGGTGTACTGAGCTACGAGCCTAATACGGCAAAACTCATGTACGTGTACTACTACCGTAACCAGTTTTTGTGTATGGACACTAACCTGAACGTACTATACAAAGGCCGCACTATTGACACTACCGCCCATGCCCACATTAAGGTAGCCTCCATGGAAGACATTGGCAAAAGCACCGTTTCCTCGCCTTCCGGCGTGGTAAACCGCTTAAGCTGTATGGACACCCAGTGGCTGTATGTAAATTCGAAATTGATGGCCAACAATGAACGTAAAGAGGAATTTGATAAGGTGTCCGTAATAGATGTGTATTCATTGAAAGATGGTACTTATCATTTCAGCTTTTACCTGCCAAACCTGGGAGAAAAGAAAATACGCAGCTTCCGGGTGTTCAATAAAACATTGGTCGCGTTATATGACCACTACGTGTATACGTTCAGGCTAAATTTTTAGGTCCCGGCTTGAACAGAGCGGATCTAAGCTGAAGTAGCGTAGATAAG
This sequence comes from Chitinophaga rupis, assembly GCF_900109685.1. Taxonomy (GTDB): domain Bacteria; phylum Bacteroidota; class Bacteroidia; order Chitinophagales; family Chitinophagaceae; genus Chitinophaga; species Chitinophaga rupis. Next base: position 450,746 of record NZ_FOBB01000002.1, read on the forward strand.
AAACCGGATTTTTATCCGGCTTTTTTATGCCTCCCTTTTATCTAACGTATTGTGATAGTAACTGTTGTGCTGCTTGCAGGCTGTATGTAAATTAATATTTTTCAAAATATTATTTCTGTTAAATTCTTGGGCAGATCAAAAAAAAGTATAAACTTTGTGTTGTAATAATAATTACAACCTGAAATGAAAACGGACGATCATTCGATCAACTTCTTTAAAGTTTTTGTTGCCTCCCACTTCAATACCTCACCGCCCCCGGCTATCGTTTAATAAACAGCAAAGGCCCCCGTACCGTATATCAGGCATCGTGTGCTTGCACGTACCAGTACCTGTACCTTTTACTGCCTCAACTACCGCTTTGCGGCGGCTGGTGGCCAACATCACAATTATCATAAATCCCTAATCAAAATGCAAAACGCAGAAATCATCAGATGGGTGATGCTCATCGGCATACCCTTACTATGCCTTGTTTTTTACCGCCTTATTTTGCGGGTATTCTTTGGCGTGGTAATAGTACCGGAAGACCGTATAGGCCTGGTCACTAAAAAGTTTGTACTGTTCGGTAAGCAGGAGCTGCCGGAAGGCCGCATTATTGCGCTGAATGGCGAAGCCGGTTTCCAGGCGCAAACACTGGCACCCGGCGTATACTTCTGGAAATGGATCTGGCAGTATGCCGTTACTTTTCAACCCTTTACTATAATACCCACCGGTAAAATTGGACTGGTGCTGGCAAAAGACGGCGCTGAACTGGAAACCGGCTCCATACTGGCCCGCAAGGTACCCTGCGATGCTTTTCAGGATGCGCGCGCTTTCCTGGAGAACGGCGGCCGCAAAGGCCGGCAAACAGCTATCATCACGCCCGGCTCTTACCGCATCAACACCTTTTTGTTTGAGCTGGAAATGACCGATATGGTAAGCATACCTGAAAATGCCGTAGGCATTGTAACCACGCTGGAAGGTAAGGCTATTGAAGAAGGGCAGATAGCAGGTAAGTCTATTGCAGCGCATAACAAGTTCCAGGATGTGGATACCTTCCTGCAGAACGGCGGCTACAAAGGCCTGCAGGAGCAGGTAATGCTGGCTGGTTCTTATTTCCTGAACCCCTGGTTTGCTAAAGTGGAAATGGTGCGCATGACGGAAATTTCCATCGGGCATGTAGGCGTGGTGATCTCTTTCGTGGGCCAGGATGGCGAAGACCTGAGCGGCGTGGAGTTCAAACACGGTAACATTGTAGCCAAAGGCAGTAAAGGCGTATGGGCGGAACCGTTAGGCCCTGGTAAATATCCCATTAACCCGTACATCATGAAAATTGAAATGGTGCCTACTACCAACCTGGTACTGAACTGGGCCTCTGCCCGCAGTGAAGCGCATCAGCTGGATAAAAACCTTTCTACTATTACCGTGCGTAGTAAAGACGGTTTTACCTTTAACCTGGACGTAGCCCAGATCATTCACATACCCACCACAGAAGCGCCTAAGGTGATTGCGCGTTTCGGTAACATGAGCAACCTGGTAACACAGGTGCTGGAACCTACTATTGGTAACTATTTCCGTAACTCCGCACAGGATGCAGATGCCATCGACTTCCTGAAAAGCCGTAAGGAACGGCAGGAGAGCGCCAGAAGCCATATTGGCCGCGTATTGGAACAATATAATGTGCATGGTGTAGATACCCTGATAGGCGACATTGTGCCGCCGGAAAGCCTGATGAAAACCTTAACAGACCGTAAGCTGGCTGAAGAGCAGAAGGTTACTTACGAAACACAGATGAAGGCGCAGGAAACCCGCCAGACCCTGGAAAAAGAAACCGCCATTGCTGAAATGCAGAAAGAAATTGTGAAGGCCGACCAGGGTGTATTGATCGCGGAAAGAATAGCCGATGCTTCTGTAAAGAAAGCCACCGGTGATGCCAACAGTGTGCGCTTGCAGGCCAATGCAGAAGCCGACCGTTTAAAGCTGCTGGCCGGTGGTGAAGCGGAAAAGGTAAGGCTGCTGGCTAAGGCAGAAGCAGAACGTACAGAATGGATAGCCGTGGCCGATGCAGAAAAAATATCCCGTACCGGTAATGCAGAGGCAGAAAAGATCCTGGCCATTGGTAAATCCAGCGCAGAAGCATACCGCCTGGCCGTAGAAGCCATGGGCGGCGATAACTTTACGCAGCTGAAAGTAATGGAATCCATTGGTGAGCAGCACGTGCGCATTATGCCGGATGTGCTGATCAATGGTAGTGATAACGGCGGCGGCCCTATCAGCGGCCTGCTTGGGCTGCAGCTACTTGAGCAGCTACGTAAAAAAGCGAATGAATAATTAATAATGAATAATTAATAATTATGGAGGCCGGTTGTTGCCTGAAGGACCAGCCCTGCGATTATTAATTATTCATTCTTCACTATTAATTATTGACTGAATGAACTGTAATTATGCCTGAATAGGCAATTTGGAAAGAGCCGGGTTGTCTACTTTTAGGCCAAAGCGACCCTGCTTTGCAGGTGTTTAATTGTTATTACAGATTAGAACTGAAAATGTACGGGAGGTAATCTTTATTACCTCCATTTTTTTTACTGTTCCATATTCCGTACTACTTTCTGAAAATCCCTGGGCAATATGTCAAATGCTTTTTTAAAAGAACGGGTAAAGTTGGCAGTGTTCTGAAAACCAGTCATGTAGGAAATTTCCTTGATAGGGTGCTGTTGCCTGCCCAGCAGCTGTTTGGCATACTCCATGCGCTGCGCCTGGTAATACTGGTAACAGCTCATCCCGAACATGGATTTAAACACACTCTTGAATTTTGTAACGCTCATGTTGCACATGCGCGCCAGCTCTTCCACCGTAAGGGGAGGGGAGCCAAAGTCGCTCACATAAAGGTCTTTCACCCTTATTACATCCTGCAGGTTGGTATCGTAATAAGCTTCCTGCTGTTCTTCCATCGTAAAAAAGTGCAGGTACCATTGGTGCAGCAGGTTATAGGCTGCGCTGATCAGCGCAGGGCGGTGAATGAAAGTAGCGTTGGGCCCTTCGCTTAGCTGCTCAAAGGTTTGATCCATACGGTGCTGTACGCTTAATGGCAGCGGTATAATGCTGCTAAAGGGCCGCTGCTGAATAAAATCCTGTATCAGCCCGTGCCTGGGCGTGTCAGTGACAAGGCGTAGTTCCTCCATGGCAAAGCTGCGCGTCATCATCATTACATATATCCGTTGCCGTTGGCCTGCCGGGAAAAGAAAGCTGCTGCTTAGCTGTGTGCTGTATACAAAAAGACAATCGCTGTAAATGGAAAGATCCTGGTCCGTATGGTTGGCATCTGTAAAATAAGGCTGCTGAAAGCCGTAGCGGCAGCCGCTCATATAGTAATGCTCTTTTTTTTGCACCGGGCATACCAGTAATGTCTGCTGCTGCCAGGTTACATCACATAACAGGCAGAAGAGGCCGTTAAACAGCTCCCGGCATTCAATAAAACCGTTCCCCAGTGCCCGCGGCAGGTAAATACGGTTATGCTCCGCCTTCACTGTGCTTTTGCCGTAAGGTTCAAAAGCCGCTGCCAGCTGTGCCAGCAGGCGTTTTACAGGTCCGGGTGAAAAAGATATGGTGAAAAGTTTATCCTTCATGCACCGTCATTACAACAATTAACAAAATACAAGTTGGCATCACCGGCTAAATGGCCGGCATGTTAAATAATTACAAAGAGGGTGAAATGGTTATAGGCGGGAAAAGGTTGTTGTGCCCGTAAATAGTTGGATTACAATTGCAAATTACAACCCTCATAACAAAAAATCATGCCAAAGTCTGAACAGCCTGCCAAACGTTTTGCACTGTTATTATGACCTTTTAGATAATAATTACCGGAGCGCCTTTTTTTCCTTTGTGATGAGTTTCAGAAAGTTGATAACACCCAAGAAGCTTTGCCCGTTGCCTGGTTTAATATTGAATAGCCTAACCAGCCGCAGCGGGCTTTTTATTTTTTTCGCTATCTTCGCCGCTTTACATTTTAATTTATGCCCCCAACAGATAGCAGCAACACCATGTTTCAACTGGCGGCAGATTTTATACAGCAAACCAACCGCCATATCTTTTTAACCGGTAAAGCCGGTACCGGTAAAACCACTTTCCTGAAACATATCAGGGAATACACTGCCAAAAATACGGTAGTGATAGCCCCTACAGGTGTAGCCGCCATTAATGCCGGCGGCGTTACCATGCACTCATTTTTCCAGCTGCCCTTTGGGCCCTTCATACCCGGAACCAAAAGAGGTTTTGGGCAGGATGATGATGTAAGCATGGACCGGCATGCGCTATTCCGCAGCATTCGTTTTAACCACGATAAGAAAGAGATCCTGCGCGACCTGGAGCTGCTGATCATTGACGAAGTGAGCATGGTGCGGGCAGACTCGCTGGACGCTATAGACGCTATTTTACGCCATTTCCGCAACCAGCCCCTGTTGCCTTTTGGCGGGGTGCAGGTGCTGTTCATTGGCGACCTGTTCCAGCTGCCGCCCGTAGTGCCGGATTCTGAATGGCAGATCTTAAAAGAACATTATGCCGGTGTATTCTTCTTTCATGCCAAGGTGCTGGAAGAAGCGCCGCCTTTATATGTGGAGCTGAAAAAGATCTACCGGCAAAATGAAGCCGCTTTTATTGATCTGCTGAATGGTATCCGTAATAATAATGCCACCGCCGCACAGCTTGAACTGCTGAACCAGCGCTACCAGCCATCCTTTACCGGCCAGGAGCAGCAGTATATTGTATTGACCACGCATAACCGCCGGGCCGATGAGATCAATGCCAGCCGCCTGGCCGCCGTGCCCGGGCCTATTCACCGTTTTGAGGGCACTGTAGAAGGCGATTTCAGTGATAAAGCCCTGCCCACAGAGCTGGTGCTGCAGCTGAAACCCGGGGCACAGGTAATGTTCATTAAGAACGACCTGGCAGAAGTAAAACGTTATTACAACGGTAAAATAGCCACGGTAAAATCTATTGATAAAGATCGCATTATTGTTACGCTGGCCGGCAGCGGGGAAGACCTGCAGCTGGAAAAGGAAACCTGGCGCAACATCCGCTACACGCATAATAAAACCGATAACCGTATAGAAGAAGAGGAGCTGGGCAGCTTTACGCAGTATCCTATTCGCCTGGCCTGGGCCATTACCATCCATAAAAGCCAGGGCCTTACGTTTGAAAGGGCCATTATTGATGCCGGCAGCGCCTTTGCGCCCGGGCAGGTATACGTGGCCCTAAGCCGCTGTACCTCGCTGGAAGGGCTGGTGCTGCATTCCCGCATTCATGCCGCCGCTATCCGTAATGATGAGCAGGTAATAGCTTTTGCCGCTAAGGAAAATGCGGCCAACGAGCTGGAAGTGCTGCTGGATATGGAACGGCGTGTATTCTGGTCAAACAGTCTGAAGCAGGTATTTAACTGGCAAAAATTGCTGCTGGCTTTACAGGCGCATGCCGCCTGGCTGCCGGGTAAAAAACTGCCGGATATGGAAGCCGCCCTGTTGCTGAATAATACTCTGCAGCAAAAGGCCGTACGCCAGCAGGAGGTAGCCCAGAAGTTCCGGCAGCAGCTAGGCAGCCTGCTGGATGTGGTAGTGCAAACGGCCGATCCATCGCCTATACAGGAGCGGATGAATAAAGCCATAGGTTATTTTACGCAGGCAGTGTATGATGAGCTGATCAAACCTCTGCAGGAACATAAGGCAACGGTGAAAGGCGCCAAACAACGTAAGTACCAGGACCAACTGGAAACCCTGGAAGCCGCGCTGTGGTTAAAGCTGCAGCAGATATGGCAGGCCAGTTATTGCGATACTACCTTTAATGCCGGCTTAACAGACTATAGCCAGCTGCGCAACCAAACCACTGCTGCCAAACCGGGAAAACAGAAGGCAGAGGTGGGCAGCAGCCGCCGCGGCAGCCTGGAGTTGTACCTGGGTGGTAAAAGCATTGCGGAGATAGCGGATATGAGGCAGCTTACCATTGGGACCGTAGAGGGGCACCTGGCCCAATGCGTAGGGGCAGGGGAGCTGGCGCTGGAAAGTTTTGTATCCAGGGAAAAAATAGATAAGATCATGCCGCTTCTGGCCTCTATGGGAGCCGCTGCAGCCGGCGCTATCCGTCAGCGTTTAGGCGATGAGGTGAGCTATGCGGAGATCAGGGCTGTGCAGGGATATAGCAGGTTGTCCTCAGCCAAAGGCTGAGGGGAATTACGAATTGTCAATTACGGCGGCCCCGCCCAAAGCGGAGCACAGCCTGCCCCGCCCAGTGGGGAATGCCATTGAAAGTAATTATGAGAGGAGTAATTACGAATTGGTACTTCGTATGGCTTGTGTTCAGGTGATTATAAATATGCCGTATTTATGATGCTGGCTAATTAAAAGCAACCGGCCTCTAAAACTATGATTCACAGAGCGCTCGCTGGCTAATCCAACCGCAGATAACTGCCCATCACCCAAATCCACCAACAATCGTTATATTTGCTCCTCGCAATCCGTAATTTGTAATTGACAATTCGTAATTACCCACTGTTCCTGCCTGCAACCGTTGCCACATTTCAATTACTATGGCACGACAAAAGAAGCTTAAGCTCAGCGTTTTAGACCAATCTCCCATCCGCAAAGGCAGCAATGCCGTGGAAGCACTCCAGGAAAGCGTTCAACTGGTGCAGTTAGCAGACCGTTTAGGGTTTACCCGTTACTGGGTATCGGAACATCACAATACCGCTACACTAGCCGGCTCTGCCCCGGAAATATTGATTGCCCGCCTGGCAGCAGCTTCTGAGCGCATCCGGGTAGGTTCCGGCGGCGTAATGCTGCCTAATCACAGCACCTTAAAAGTAGCGGAGAACTTCCGTTTGCTGGAAGCCCTGTACCCGGAGCGTATTGACCTTGGCATAGGCCGGGCCCCGGGCGGCGACCGTATTACAGCGCATTTGCTCAACCCATCCAACAGCTTTAACCCGCGGGAATTTGTGCAGCAGGTGGCTGATCTGCAGGCTTACCTGAGTGAGAATGCCAATACCGGCTCTGTACATGAAAAGGTAAAAGCCATTCCGCATATAGATACCATGCCCGACCTCTGGATGCTTACCTCCAGCGGGGAAAGCGGTTTACTGGCGGCCCATTATGGCATAGCCCTTTCCTTTGCCCATTTCATTTACCCGGTAGGCGGCCCACAGGCGCTGCAAAATTACCGGGAGCAGTTTCGTCCCTCGCCCTGGCTGAAAGAGCCGCAGGCCAGTGTAGGTATTTTTGTTTTTTGTGCAGATACGGAGGAAAAGGCGCAGCAGCTGCAATCTGTAATGGACCATCGCCTGTTGAACCTGGAAAAAGGGCGGATAGATGTAGTACCTTCTTACGACGAGATCAAGGATTACCAATATTCCCCGGCAGAGTGGGAGCGGGTGCTGCATAACCGTGGCCGCATGATCACTGGTACCCCGCCGCAGGTAAAGGAACAGCTGCTGCAGCTGGCCGATGATTATGAAGTAGATGAAATTGTAATTGCCACCATCACTGATCATTTCGAAGACCGCCTCCGGTCATATGAGCTATTAGCGGAACTCTTTTTATAATTACGCTTAATGCAAAATGCTGAATGCTTAATGCTTAATGCCGAACGCTAATGCAGCCGGCGGTATGCCTGTGCTCAACCTAACATAATCAGCATTCGGCGTTAAGCGTTTTGCATTCAGCGTAATTCCCCACTAGGTATGTATAGGATAGTTCCTTCTCCACCTTTCTTTATTTTTAGTCATCCTGGCAAATGCACTAAGCATTAAGCTTTTAGCGTTAAGCGCTAAAAAGGACTGATATAAAATACAATTCCACATTTATGCAAGCTATTTTAGGCGTTTTTTTTCATTTCATCGGAGGGTTTGCTTCCGGTAGTTTCTATATTCCATACAAGAAAGTAAAGAACTGGGCCTGGGAAAGTTATTGGATCGTAGGCGGTTTCTTTTCCTGGCTAATAGTGCCTTTCCTGGCGGCCTGGATCACGGTGCCGGATTTCCTGGCCATTATCCGCAACACCAGCAGCACCACACTTTTCTGGACCTATTTCATGGGCGTGCTCTGGGGCATTGGCGGGTTAACATTTGGCCTGGCCATGCGCTACCTGGGTTTGTCATTGGGGATGTCTGTAGCGCTGGGCTATACTTCTGCATTTGGTTCATTGATACCGCCTATTTACCGTGATCTGTTCGGGCATGAGGCAGGCGCTGTAACCTTTTCCTCCATGCTGCACAGCAACAGCGGTTTGCTGGTGCTGGCCGGGGTAGTAGTATGTTTATTAGGTATTGCTATTTGCGGTAAGGCGGGGGTAATGAAAGAAAGGGAATTGCCTGAAGATCAGAAGAAAGAGAGCATACAGGAGTTTAATCTGCGTAAAGGCCTGCTGGTAGCCACGGTATCGGGCATCTTAAGCGCCTGTTTCAACTTTGGTATTGAAGCTGGTAAACCCATGGCGGAGATAGCCGTACAGCAGGGCAGCAACCCGCTGTTCCAGAATAACGTGATCTTTGTAGTGCTGCTCTGGGGCGGGCTTACCACCAACTTATGCTGGTGCATGCTGTTAAACGCACGTAATAAGACCTTTGGTAATTACACGGATAGATCCACACCGCTGGCCAGTAATTATCTGTTTGCCGCTATTGCCGGCACCACCTGGTTCCTGCAATTCTTCTTTTACGGGATGGGCGAAAGTAAGCTGGGTAACGGCGCCAGCTCCTGGATCCTGCACATGGCGTTTATCATCATGGTATCCAGCCTGTGGGGCATTACGTTAAGAGAGTGGAAAGGAGTAAGCTCAAAAACATACGGCACCATCATCGCGGGGATCATTACTATTATGATATCTGTGTTGTTAGTGGGATATGGTAATTCGCTGGAGTAAGCGAAAAGCAAAAAGCATAAAGCGCAAAGCATAAAGCAAAACAGAGAAAGCAAAACACAGGAAGCTTTATGCTTTCGGCTTTATGCTTTCAGCTAAAACGTTTTCAGCTCAATCAAAAAATAAAGTACACACAATATGTCAGTTTCTGCATCTACTAATTTCAAACATGTAAGTTATTTATGGGACGAAGCCAAAGCCGCATCCCTGGCCGGTGATGAAGTGGCTTTGCTAATTTACCGTTCTAACCTGCTGGGCGCCGATCTGCGGCTTACCAACTACGGTGGCGGTAATACGTCGTGCAAGGTAATGTCTACCGACCCGCTAACCGGTAAGCAAACAGAAGTAATGTGGGTGAAAGGCTCCGGCGGCGACTTGGGTACACTGAAAAAAAGCGGGCTGGCAGCATTGTATGTAGAGCGCCTGCGCGCACTGGAAAATATTTACCGTGGCATTGAGTTTGAAGATGAAATGGTGGAGCTTTTTAACCACTGCATTTTTGACCTCAGCTCCAAAGCCCCCTCTATTGATACGCCTTTACACGGATTCCTTCCTTTTAAACATATTGATCACCTGCACCCGGATGCTGCCATTGCTATAGCAGCAGCCAAAGATGGTAAAAAGATCACGCAGGAGCTGTTTAACGGCACCATTGGCTGGGTGGAATGGCAGCGCCCCGGTTTTGACCTGGGCCTGAAATTACGCCAATGCCTCAACGAAAATCCGGGCATCCGCGGTATTATGCTGGGCTCACACGGCCTGTTCACCTGGGGCGATACTGCTTATGAAAGCTACATCAACACCCTGGAAGTAATAGAGCGCTGTGCTGCTTACCTGGAAGAGAATTATGGTAAAAAGAGGCCGGTATTTGGCGGTGCACGTTCACAGCCTGCTCCCAAAGAAATCCGCCTGCAGCAGGCCGCCGCACTCGCGCCGGTGCTGCGTGGCTTATGCTCCGGCTATACCCGCATGGTAGGTCATTTTACAGATGATGATCGCGTATTGCAGTTCATCAACTCCAACGACCTGGATCGCCTGGCGCCTATGGGTACCAGCTGCCCCGACCACTTTTTACGTACAAAAATAAGCCCGCTGGTGCTGAACCTGCAGCCAACGGAAGACCTGTCGGATGTAGCGAAGCTGAAGGAAAAGCTGGCCCCGCAGTTCGATGCGTACCGTAAAATGTATGCAGACTATTATAACACCTGCAAACATCCTAACTCACCCGCTATGCGCGATGCCAATCCCGTGGTGATCCTGTATCCTGGTATTGGCATGTTCACCTTTTCAAAAGATAAACAAACCGCCCGCGTAGCCGCTGAATTTTATATTAATGCTATTAATGTAATGAAAGGTGCAGAAGCGGTATCGGAATATACATCCCTGCCCCGTCAGGAGGCGTTCAATATTGAATACTGGTTGCTGGAAGAAGCCAAGCTGCAGCGTATGCCCAAGCCCAAACCACTGTCAGGCCGTATAGCCCTGATCACAGGCAGCGCCGGTGGTATTGGTAAAGCTATCGCTAAAAGATTTGCAGATGAAGGCGCCTGTGTAGTGATCAACGATAATGATGCAGGCCGCCTGGAAGCTGCGAAAGCCGATTTTGGCAAAGGCTACAGCAGCGATGTATTTGCTACCGCTGTACTGGATGTAACCAGCAGCGCAGATATCCGCAATGCCTTTAAAACCGCTGCCCTGGCCTTTGGTGGGGTAGACCTGGTGGTGAACTGCGCAGGCCTTTCAATATCCAAACCCATTGAAGAACATACGGAGAAAGATTGGGACCTGTTATATGATGTGCTGGTAAAAGGTCAGTTCCTGGTAACACAGGCCGGCGTTGAGATCATGCGTAAGCAAGATATTGGTGGCGATGTGCTGAACATTGTAAGTAAGAACGCATTAATGTCGGGCCCTAACAATGCCGGTTATGGTTCTGCCAAGGCAGCGCAGCTGCACCTGAGCCGTTTGAATGCAGCGGAGCTGGGTAAAGATCGTATACGCGTAAACGTAGTGAACCCGGATGCTGTTATTGCCGACAGTAAAATATGGGAAGGCGCCTGGGCCGAAGGCCGCGCCAAAGCCTATGGCATTAAGGTAGAGGAGCTGCCCGGCTTCTATGCCAAACGCACCCTGCTCAATGAAGTGATCCTGCCGGAAGATATTGCCAGCGCTTGTTTTGCCTTTGTAGGCGGCCTGCTGAATAAATCCACCGGCAATGTGCTCAATGTGGATGGTGGCGTAGCTACCGCCTTTGTGCGCTAGCTTTAATTAATAATGAATAATGAAGAATTAATAATCACGCGAATAAGTACTTCCAGTATTATTAAGTCTTCATTATTCGTTGTTTAATGGTTAACTTAATAAAAACTCTTCGTTATGAAACTCTCCCAGCACCAGATATCTTCATTTAATGATGATCTTTTGAAAGATCACGCCAAAGCTTTTGCTTATACTGCAGAAAAAGTTTCCGATATACAATATGTGCTGCAACGTTTGCAGGAATTCCAGGTAGCCATTCCCAGCTGGGCGCTGGGCACAGGTGGTACCCGCTTTGGCCGTTTTTCGGGCGGAGGCGAGCCGCGTAACCTGGAAGAAAAGATAGAAGATGTAGGTCTGCTGCACACGCTGAACCGCGCCAGCGGCGCCATTTCCCTGCATATTCCCTGGGATATCCCGGAGAATGCCCCTTCCATTAAAGCGCTGGCAGCCCAGCACGGATTGCGTTTTGATGCGGTGAATTCCAACACCTTCCAGGACCAACCGGGGCAAAAACATAGCTATAAATTCGGTTCACTGCACCATACGGATAAAGCCGTGCGCAAACAAGCTATTGAGCATAACATTGAAGTGATAAAATACGGTATTGAGCTGGGCTCCGATGCGCTGAGCCTCTGGCTGTCAGATGGTTCCAACTTCCCGGGACAGCTCAATTTCCGCCATGCCTTTCAGCGTACCCTGGAAAGCCTGCAGGAAATTTATGCCGCATTGCCGGACCAATGGAAACTGTACATAGAATACAAATGTTCCGAACCCAATTTTTACTCCACCACCATTGCCGACTGGGGCCAATCCCTGATGCTGGCCAATAAGCTGGGCAGCAAAGCGCTTACCCTGGTTGATCTGGGCCACCATTTGCCCAATGCCAATATTGAGCAGATCGTAGCGCTGTTACTGATGGAAGGCAAGCTGGCCGGTTTCCACTTTAATGATTCCAAGTATGGGGATGATGACCTGACTGTGGGCAGCATTAACCCTTACCAGCTGTTCCTCATTTTCAATGAGCTGGTAGAAGGAATGGATGCCCGCAGCATGAACCATGCTTCAGACCTGGGCTGGATGATCGATGCCTCCCACAACGTAAAAGACCCGCTGGAAGACCTGCTGCAATCGGTAGAAGCTATTATGATCGCTTATGCACAAGCCTTGCTGGTAGATACCAAAGCCCTGGAAGCTGCCCGCCAGTCAAATGATGTGGTAACAGCCCAGGATATTCTGCAGGAAGCTTACCGTACGGATGTGCGCCCGCTGATAGCGCAGGCCCGCCTGCTGAATGGTGGCGCCTTACAGCCGGTACAGCTTTACCGCAGCTTAAAAGTGCGCGACCAGCTGGTGAAGGAAAGAGGAGCCAAGACGGTAGCCACGGGGCTGTAATTGGGGTATAACCCGGGCGACATTCGGAAGCAACCAGGGTATCACTAGAAAGAGACTAGAGTGTCACCAGGGAGCAGCATGAGTGCGGCACGGGAGAGACCCGGGAGAAGCCCGGGGTAACAGCATAGTTAGAGCGTAGGTAAAAGCGTTCTCCACCCGTGTGAAAAGCATATCAACTTAGGGTAATTTAATGTAATTGGCATGGAAAAGGGACCAGAAAGGCTACCTGTAATAGCAATATTAGATATTGGCAAGACCAATAAAAAACTGTTCCTCATAGACGAGCATTACCGCATTGTATGGGAAAATAACTGCCGTTTCCCTGAAATAACTGATGAGGATGGGGATGCCTGCGAAGATGTGCAGGCCCTTACTCAATGGGTGCACAGTAGCTTGCAGGAAATGCTGGCTATGCCGCAGTACCGGGTAAAGGCCATCAATTTCTCCACTTATGGCGCCAGCTTTGTGCTGATCAATGAACAGGGCAAAGTAATAGCGCCGCTATACAACTACCTCAAACCTTTTCCCGGCGATCTGCAAAATAAGTTTTTTGCGCAATATAACCAGCAGCAGGAGCTGCCCGGTATAACGGCATCGCCTATACTGGGCAGCCTGAATTCTGGCCTGCAGTTGTACCGGCTAAAGTATAAACAACCGGAGCTGTTCAGGAACATCCGGTATGCGCTGCATTTGCCGCAGTATGTGAGCTTCCTGGTAACCGGCCATGCCTGTACGGATATTACCAGCATTGGCTGCCATACTATGTTATGGAACTTCCGGGAGCAGCAGTACCATCAATGGGTGCAGCAGGAAGGTATTGCGGATAAGCTGCCGCCCCTGTGCCCTTCAGACGAAGTGATGGAGGTAAAGCTGCATGGCGGCGCTTATCAGGTGGGAGCGGGTCTGCACGACAGCTCCGCTGCGCTTATTCCATACCTGGCTAGTTTTACAGAACCCTTTGCATTAATATCTACAGGTACCTGGTGTATTACCCTGAACCCGTTCAATGATAGCCCGCTTACTTCTGAAGAGCTGCAGCAGGACTGCCTTTGTTACCTGGCTTACCAGGGCGCGCCGGTAAAGGCCTCGCGCCTGTTTGCCGGTAATGAGCATGAGCTTCAAACCCAACGGCTGGCTACCCATTTTCAGGTAGCGCCGGATTATTACCGGCAGGTGGAATTTGATCCGCTGATCATACGCCGTCTGCAAGCACCTGGGGCGCCTGTATTAACTTCTTTTGCCGGCCGTTCCCTGGCCGCTTTCCCTGATTATGAAACAGCGTATCACCAGCTTATGCTGGATCTGATGGCTGCTCAGCAACAATCCACACAACTGGTTATTGACAATACGGCTGTGAAGCGTATTTTTGTAGACGGTGGCTTCAGCAAAAACCCATTATACATGCATTTGCTGGCCGCAGCATTTCCAGAGCAGGAAGTGTATGCAGCATCCGTAGCGCAGGCTACGGCCGTAGGGGCAGCGCTGGCCATTCACCACCACTGGAACACCCGCAATTTACCGGGGGATCTGGTAGAGCTGAAGTATTTTAAAGCAGAAAGCCCAAAGCAGAAAGCATAAAGCTTAAGGCTCAAAGCAAAAAGCTTAAAGCAGAAAGCAGAATGCAAAGGATATAAGGCAATCAGCTTTTAGCTTTCCGCTCAAAAATACCCGGCAATCATCTTTGTGCTTTGAGCTTTACGCTTTCTGCTACAAAACAATCAGCTTTATGCTTTTCGCTTTATGCTTTATGCTCAAATAAAAAAGATGAAAGTAGGATTATTCATTCCCTGTTACATAGATCAGTTTTACCCGCAGGTGGGCATTGCTACATTACAGTTACTGGAAAAGCTGGGATGCGAGGTAGGGTACCCTTCCGGTCAAACCTGCTGCGGACAGCCCATGGCTAATTCCGGGTATGAGCATCTTACGGACGGCTGCAACCGGCTGTTCACCGATAATTTCAAATCATACGACTACATTGTGGCGCCATCCGGCAGCTGTGTGCTGCATATTAAAGACCACCTGCATGTAGCGGATAATGAAACCGCGGCTACGCATATACGGCAAAACATCTACGAGCTTTCAGAATTCCTCACAGATGTATTGCAGGTAAAAAGCCTGCGTGCCAGGTTCCCGCATAAAGTAGGCGTGCACCAAAGCTGCCATGGGCAGCGCGGACTGCACGTATCGCAAATGACGGAGCTGGTAGGTCCGGCCTTTTCCAAACCTTTACAGCTGTTAAATATGGTAGATGGTCTTGAGCTGATAGAGCTGAGCCGTAAAGATGAGTGCTGCGGCTTTGGCGGCACCTTTTGTGTGTTTGAAGAAGCGGTATCGGTAAAGATGGGTAAAGACCGTGTAGCCGATCACGTGCATCATGGCGCCGAATACATTACGGGTAATGATGTAAGCTGCCTGATGCACCTGGAAGGCATTTTACGCCGGCAGCAAAGCCCGGTGAAAGTATTACACCTTGCAGAGATCCTGAATAATGAATAGTTTTTTAATGTGCTGATGTGCCAATATGCTGATGTGCTGGTATTTGTTAAGAATGTACCATCAATCAGCATAATAGCATATTACGGGATCAATAAAATTCAGCACATTAGCATATTAGCACATTAGAAATTATGAACACCGCTATAAAAGATCACGCTGAGCTGGCCGAAGCATTTAATGCCAATGAGCCCCGGGTGAACTGGCATGATGAAACGTTGTGGTGGGTACGCCAGAAGCGCGACAAAATGGCCTGGAGCATACCGGAATGGGAAACCCTGCGGGAAACCGCTTCCCTCATTAAACACAATGTGCTGGGCAACCTGCATGCTTACCTGGAAGAGTTTGAGCGCAATGCGCAGCAGAACGGCGCCATTGTACACTGGGCCGCAGATGCAGAGGAGCATAACCGTATTGTGCTGGAGCTGTTACAGCAGCAGGGCGTAAAACGCATGGTGAAAAGCAAATCCATGCTTACGGAAGAATGTCATTTAAATCACTACCTCGCCGATCATGGCATAGAAGTAATTGATACGGACCTGGGCGAACGTATTGTGCAGCTGGCCAAGGAACCACCCAGCCATATTGTGCTGCCATGTATCCATAAAAAGAAGGAGGAGATAGGGGACCTGTTCCATATTCACCTGGGCACACCGGCCGGTAATGCCGATCCGCAGTTCCTGACTGCTGCTGCCCGTTTACACCTGCGCTCAGAATTCATACAATCCCGCGTAGCTATTACCGGGGTTAATTTTGCAGTAGCAGAAACAGGGGAGATGGTGGTATGCACCAATGAAGGGAATGCGGATATGGGCGCTCACCTGGCCGATGTACATATTGCCTGCATGGGTATTGAAAAGCTGATACCGCAGCGCAAACACCTGGGCGTATTTCTGCGGCTGCTGGCCCGCAGTGCCACCGGCCAGCCCATTACCACTTACAGCAGTCATTTCCGCACACCCAAACCAGGGCAGCAATTACATATTGTATTGGTAGATAATGGCCGCAGCCGGCAGCTGGGGCGCGAGGATTTCCGCAACTCCCTGAAGTGCATCCGCTGTGGGGCCTGTATGAACACCTGTCCTGTATACCGCCGTAGCGGCGGGCATAGCTACCATAATGCTATAGCCGGTCCTATCGGGGCTATACTGGCGCCCAACCTGGATATGAAGGAGTATGCCGATCTGCCTTTTGCATCTACCTTATGCGGCTCCTGCTCCAATGTATGCCCGGTGAAAATAGATATTCATCAGCAGCTGTATAAATGGAGGCAGGTATTGGTGCAGGATGGGCAAACCAACGCGGCAAAGACCGCGGGCATGAAAATGATGACCACCGTGCTTTCCCGCCCCGGCCTGTATAGGTTTGCAGGTAAAATGGCGCGCTGGGTAATGCGTGTTGCTCCTGGTGTGGTGAGCAACCGTTTTAATCCCTGGTACAAACAGCGTGAGCTGCCGCCACCGCCCGCAGAATCATTTGAAACGTGGTATAAAAAGAACCGATGAGTAACAGCAGAGATAAGATACTGGCCGCCGTAAAACAAAATCAGCCACCAGCCAGCCAGCTGCCTGACCTGGCGCCTTTTATAAGCGGTGCGCCAGCCAGCCTGGAAGCTTTTCGTAAAGTAGCGGAAGGCATGGGCAGCCACCTGCTGGAAGTTACTGATGAAGCAGAGATCCCGGCTTTACTGCATGAACATTACCCGGATATGGAGCAGGTGATCACCACCGATCCCTTATTACATGCACGCGCCGCCACCTTTGACTGGCTAACCGGCGATGGCCGCCAGCTGCAGCAGGCCGATCTGGCCATTGTAAGAGCGCAGCTGGGCGTAGCAGAGAATGGGGCCTTATGGCTCACGGAAAAGGAGCTGCAGGTGCGTGTGCTGCCTTTTATTGCGCAGCACCTGGCCGTAGTGCTGGATATAAATACCATTGTACCCACTATGCACCATGCCTATGAAAAAATAGGCGGCCCGCAAACCGGCTTCGGGGTATTTATTGCCGGCCCTTCCAAAACAGCCGATATCGAACAATCATTGGTGCTGGGCGCACATGGCGCCAAAAGCCTGACGATCATTATAAAGAAATAGTAAAGAAATTATAGTAAGCAGTAGCAGTAATTGCAGGACGCTTAAAAAGCAAAAGGGCAGGAGCAACGGGCCACTGGCTATTTTTTCTGTTACAGTTTTCTATGCTTCACTTTTCATTCCATACGTTTATGAAAACAGCCTTCAAAATGCAGCTTAAACCCGGCTTTGCCGAGGAATACCGCAAACGCCACGCTGCCATCTGGCCGGAGCTGCAACAACTCCTGAAACATAGCGGTATCCACGATTACACCATTTTCCTGGATGAGGCTACCCATACGCTCTTCGCCGTTCAGCAACAATCCGGTACCGGCTCTTCCCAGGACCTGGGCGTCAATCCCATCGTACAACGCTGGTGGGCCTACATGGCCGACATTATGGAGACCCATCCGGATAATTCGCCCATCAGCACTCCCTTAACAGAGATGTTCCATATGGAGTAATTAATAATGAATAATTAAGAATTAATAATCGTTATGCACTACTTCGGGATACATTATGTTTTCGTGCGGGCATTGTCAATTGTCATTTCATACAATAAAGAGTAGCTAACATAGATCATAACTACAAGGGGTAAACATAGAAGGTAACATAAAGGCTAGAATAAAGAGTAGAATAAAGAAGTAAGGAAAAAGCAATGAAATAGATCAGGGAACGCACACCAATGCAGCACAATAGCCAACCCAACCACCAAACCAACCGGGAAACATACGGGCCTTCAGCATAACGCGGGGGCTCCCGCCAGGGCCAAAAAGAACCTTTGGCCGGCGTCACACGCTTGAAAATGTCCAATAGACCTTACCCCCTGACACGATCTCTAAAGCCCCATGGCATCCCAAAACAGGCGGGCGCAGTTCGTTTGGGCCTGCGGGAGCCAACCACACGGAGGTGATAATTGCAGAAATGATATCCTGCGGAGCCATACATGCAGGATGATAACTTCCGGAAAGCGATAGCCAGTGCGTCTATCATACACAAAGCTTCGCTTTAAACCATAATCTTCAAAGAGAATTCCGCAATATCAGCTTAAACGGGTTCTTTACCCGCTCTGTACCCTTCTCCAATATCATCTGCGCCGCAGTGATGCCCATTTGCTCATGATCGGTAGAGATCACGGTAATGCCATCCAGCAGCACCTCTTTCAGTAGCGTTTCATTATAGGATACAATCCCTACATCCTTACCGATCGCTAAGGCATTATTCCGGCATATTTTCACCAGGTTCACCAGGTCGGTTTCCTCTATCACAATAAAAGCCTGCCCGGCTTTAACGGGAGCGGTCATTTCCAGGCCATCTTCCATTACGGAAAAATTGAAATCATGCATGCGGCAAAAGTACTGGAACCCTTTGCGGATCTCCGGCGGGTAAGGCATAATGTTACCGGGGTTCACAAATACCAGGCTGTTATATTTTTTCAGGGAAGGCAGGGCCTCGTATAAAGCTTCGTAAATATCCTTTTCAAAGTTCTGGAATACCCCGGCATACCTGCCGCCCAGCTCCGGCAGGTCTTTATCCAGCAGTACCAGCTGCTGCTCCGGGATCTGCCGGATGATCTGCAGCACCCTTTCCGGCTGCTCATAAAAATGCGGCATGATCACATAATGGTCATAATCCCCCAGGTGGTTGCTGATCAGGCTATCAAATAGCTGTACGTTGCTGTGGTGTATGTGCAGGTCTACGAACACCCCTTCGCCCAGGGTTTTTACAAAGGCATTGTAGATCTGTTTTTTATAGTTGCTGATCTTATTAAACAGCAGCAGTACCCGTAAGGGCATATTTACATCCGTACGGTATATAAAATAGCCTTTACCCTTTACGGACAGGATCACTTTTTTATCGCGTAGCTCTTTATAGGCCTTTTCCACCGTACCCCGTGACAGCAGGTATTGTTCGCTGAACTCATTGATGGAGGGGATCTGTTCATCTCTCCGCAGATCGCCGTCCCGTACCGCAGCCATAATGGAATCTACAATTTGCAGGTACACCGGAACTTTGCTGTTGGTATCTATATGCAGCGGTTTCATGGTTGAAATATAGTGAAAAGCGCCAAAGGGGAAAAGCCACCTTTCACTTTTCGGTTCTTCTATGGCCTTAATATAATTAAAATTATCATTATGATGATTAAGCCTTGGATCAGCAGTTAAGAATAACCGGTGATAAGGATTAGGAATGTTTTTCTAAAGAAACAGACCGTTTTACAGTGAAGGTGAAAATCAGATCCTGCAAAGATCATAATCAGTTGTTAACGGCTAGCAGAACAACCGGGTTGTTAAAAGCAGTTTAGTGCAGATAGATTGCAGTAGCATGATCTATGTTATAACACCGGATAAGGTACTTTAATAAGCTGACAATTGAATATAAACAGCTTGTGCAACCATGTTATAACAACTGGTAGGCATTCCTTTGATAACCCAACAACAGACTTATATTCCTAATAGCTATAAAGGTGCCGGGTAGTGATAGCTTTAAATTTTTTTTGTTGTTATTATTTTAAACAATAAGTAAATTAGTATTGTTATAACTACCGATACGCTAACTACCGAGTACAAGTTTAAGCCACGTGAAAAGCTGATGGGCGTTGTTTTAGCAAGATGACGCTCTTCTGCCCAACAACCTATTGTCCATTTCCCTACCGATTATACTTACTGTTCAAAAATGTTAAAAGGGCTATCAGGCAATTTGCGCCTTAGTGTACATAATGCGCAAAGTAAGTAATGATGCACCTTGGTAAAGAGAATGCCTCTTGCTCTAACATTGATATTAGATTTAATAGATATTTTAAATTAAAAGATTTATCAGTGATCAATTTCATTAACGAAACTTTTAACTTTAATACGTAGTATTGCAAACAGGAATACTGGCCCCAATCCACGTTTACAGGGCATTAAGAGAGTTTAGCATGGGGCCCTGGTTATGAAAAAGGGATAAGATACTGTTACAATGTTGGCAAGCAAAAAAGTTTCGTTAACTAAATCTTGATTATTGAAATACTATTGATATAACATGGGGTATGTCACAATCGCTCTATGTATACCAATAAGAAATGGCTATGATCAAAATCTAGTTTCTAACCTCATCTATTTAAAAATGGTAAAAAAGTCTTGGATCACCCCTTCATGGCTTATACTGTTATTGGATCTTATGTACGCAGGCGCAGCAATGTTATTCGCTTTGCTGTTAAGATTAAACTTTGACCTGGATGCGTTCAGGAACTATCCCTTAAAGGATATTTTCAGTATAGTCGTTGGCGTTACATTTGTTTTTTCCCTGTTGTTACGTACCTACAAGGGCGTAGTGCGTTACACCAGCGTAGCAGATATAGGCCGCATCTCCGGTTTAAGTTTCGTGTGTTCATTAGTGTATTATAATATAGAGAACATTAAGCTATTGAATGAAGGAGCTATGATCTTCCCCTTGTCTGTGATTGTCATTAACTTCTTTATCAGCATTTTTACCTGGTTATCTTATCGTTTAATAGTTAAATGGTTCTTCCGGTTCTACTGGCGGGAGCGTAATGAAAATAAGCTCAGGGCGGCCATCTATAACACCAGTCATTCCGGTGTAATGGTGCGCAAAATGATCAATGAAGATA
This sequence comes from Chitinophaga rupis, assembly GCF_900109685.1. GTDB lineage: Bacteria > Bacteroidota > Bacteroidia > Chitinophagales > Chitinophagaceae > Chitinophaga > Chitinophaga rupis. The sequence continues at coordinate 471,451 of NZ_FOBB01000002.1, forward strand.
ATAATGCAAACATACGGGTAGTAGCCTTTCTTGAAAATACCAGCGTGCTTACCGGGAGGCGGTTGGAAGGATTACCTATTTATGCAGCCTGCAGCGCCTCTTTACAAAAGCTGGTAACACAGGAGCGTATTAAGCTGCTTATTATAGCAGATGAGCAGATAGAACCGGCATTGCTGAATGAGCTGGTAGACCAGTGCGCAGCGCTGAACATACGCGTGCAAAAGGTATTACCGGTAGATCAGTGGATCAGTGGCGGCTGGAACAATACGCAATTAAAAGACATCAATATCGAAGACCTGCTGGAACGTTCTGTTATCAATATACAGAACCAGCAGGTTAGCCGTAGTTTAAAAGGCCGGTATGTATTGGTAACCGGTGCTGCGGGCTCTATTGGCAGTGAGCTGGTTCGCCAGCTGATCAAGAATACGCCTGCCGCTATTATCATGTGCGATAACGCAGAATCAGCCTTGCATGAGCTGGAGCTGGAAGTAGCAGAAACTGCGCCGGACATACCGGTGGTTCCCTTTATTGGAGATGTATGTGACCGTAACCGCATGCAGCAGCTGTTTGAAGTGTATGCGCCTACAGTGGTATACCATGCCGCCGCCTATAAGCATGTGCCCATGATGGAAAAAAATCCATCCATTGCCGTTACTAACAATGTAAGAGGTACGAAAATACTGGCAGAGCTGTCTGTAGAATATGAAGTGGAAAAGTTCATCATGGTATCTACAGACAAAGCAGTGAACCCAACCAACGTAATGGGCGCCTCTAAAAGAATAGCTGAGATCTTTATACAATCCTACAACCGCTACCTGCACGATACCTTTCAGAAGAATGGCAGCTTAGGCGTTGCACCGCCTACCCGTTTTATTACTACACGCTTTGGCAATGTGCTGGGCTCTAACGGTTCTGTTATTCCGCGCTTTAAGAAGCAGCTGGAAAATGGCGGCCCACTTACGGTTACACACCCTGAAATAACCCGTTACTTCATGACCATTCCCGAAGCCTGCCAGCTGGTGCTGGAGGCCGGTGCCATGGGAGAGGGCGGGGAGATCTTTGTTTTTGATATGGGCAAGCCCGTTAAGATTGCCGACCTGGCAGCAAAAATGATCCGCATGAGCGGACGTGAACCTGATAAAGACATCAAGATCCTTTTCACCGGTTTACGCCCCGGTGAAAAGCTGTACGAAGAGCTGTTAAATACAGCAGAAAATACCCGGCCTACCTATCACGACAAAATAATGATAGCCAGTGTACGGGAATATGATTTTGTGGAAGTATCGGAGCTGATCAAAGAATTGCTGAATACTGCACATGAACATTATATAACACCTACGGTAACCCTCATGAAAAAGCTGGTGCCGGAGTTCATAAGCCGCAATTCCACCTTTGAGCAGCTGGACAAAATGAAATTATAAGTGAACTATTAATACTAACCCATCAAAAGAAGTTAATTAGAATAAGGCATGATTAGACCGGAGAAACGCGTATGCATGAGCGTAAAAAAATGGCTGCAGTGTTTTATTGGAGGAATTTTTTACTTGTATTGTTCATCCTGTTCGGCGCCCAAGAACATTACTTACTTCCAGGATATGCCGGATACCGCAAGATATAGGATGGTAGCCATGGCCGCCTTTAATACCCCGGTTATACAGCCGGATGACATACTACAGGTATCCATACAAACCCTCGATCCTAATGCAACAGCGCTGTTAAACCAGCAGAATACCGCCAACTGGCCTGTGTCGGCAACAAGCCCCAGTAGCAGCACGGGCGCCGGTGTTATTGCAGGCTACCTGGTGGATAAGGAAGGATATGTAATACTTCCCCTGATCGGGAAGGTAATGGTGAAAAATAAAACCACGGACCAGGTACGGGATACCGTACGTACCAAAGCCGCTGAATTTTATAAAGACCCGGTAGTGAATGTACGTTTTGCAAACTTTAAGATCACGGTGCTGGGTGAGGTAACCCGGCCCGCCTCTTACGTAATGCCAAATGAAAAAATAACGCTGCTGGATGCCATCGGCGCCGCGGGAGATCTTACCATCTACGGCCGGCGTGAAAATATATTGCTGATAAGGGATAATAATGGTAACAAGGAGTTCATACGCTTTAATCTGAACGATAGTAAAATATTCAGCTCACCTTACTTCTATTTGCGGCAGGGCGATGTGGTGTATGTAGAACCGAATAAATCCAAAGTTGTATCTACTGATGTAGCTCAGGTAAGAAGGATTTCCATTATGGCTACCGTATTAACCCTCTTAATTGTAGTTGCATCAAGAGTTAAGTTTTAATTTATGAATGAGAAAACACAGGTTAATGGGATGAATGGCATGGATGCCGTATTTCAAACTGATGAAAGACAGAACGCGGCAGGGGACCTTAGAAAAACCCTGGACCGGCTGATGCGGCATTGGTATTGGTTTGTGCTTTGCGCTATCCTGGGGCTTTTCCTTTCCTGGCTATACCTGCGCTATGCAACACCCAGCTATAAAATAAAGGGAAAGATATTGGTGCAGGACGATCAAAAGGGCAGCGACCTGCCCGGCGAAGAGATCCTGAACCAGCTGCAGATGTTTAACAATAAAAGCAGCGTGGATAATGAAGTGGAGATCCTGAAATCCCGCTCGCTGATGGAAAAAGTGGTAAGGGATATGGAGCTGAACACCACTTACTTTGTAGAAGGCCGGGTGAAAAAAACAGAGCAGTTTGTAAAGCTGCCGTTCACCTTTCACTGGCTTACCCTGAAGGATACGCTGGATGAAGTAAAGTATGTGCTGAAACCACTCAATGAAAAAGAATTCACCCTCAACTATAAGGATGTTTCCCGGAAAGCCGCCTGGAACGATACCCTGCATCTGCCGGAAGGCATTGTATGGATCCGCCGGAACGATCTTTTTCCGCTGCAGAATGATGAATACCTGATAAAAATGCAGTCAATAGATAACACCGTGAGCGATTATCAGCTGCTGCTGGATATTGATATACCCAACAAACAGGTAAGCACCATTGACCTGGCGCTAACCGCCACCATTCCCGATAAGGGGGAGAAGGTGCTGAACAAGCTGCTGGATGCATACCTGCAGGCCAGTGTAGAAGATAAGAACCGCATAGCAGACAGCACTATTTCCTTTATAGATAACCGCCTGGTAATAGTAAGCGCAGAACTGGCCGGCGTGGAAAAAGACATTCAGCAGTTCAAACAATCCAACCAGCTGGCTAATCTGGAAGAGCAGTCCAAGCTGCTGGTAGCTACCACCGGCGACCTTTCCAAACAGCTTACAGAGCAGCAGGTGCGTTTAAGTATAGTAGAAACGCTGGAACAATATATCCGGGATGAACAAAATAATAAGCGGGTAGTACCTTCCTCTTTAATTATACAGGATCCTACTTTTATAGCCCTGGTGGAAAAGTATAATTCCCTTCAGCTGGAACGGGAAAGAGCGTTGTTGTCCAACACGGAAATGAACCCGTTTGTACAGAATTTAAACCAGCAGCTGAAAGGGCTGCGCACAGACCTGCAGAATAACCTGGCATCTCTGAAGCAGGGCATTCAGGCGGGGCTTGCAGGACTGCAGCATAATGCAAATGTAGTTAGCAGTGAGATCCGCAGCGTACCCGGTAAGGAACGCATTTTCCTGGATTACTCCCGGCAGCAAACCGTAAAGCAGGAGCTGTATTTATTCCTGCTAAAAAAGCGGGAAGAATCCGCCATCTCCAAATCATCCAATATAGCCATTGCAAGGATCATAGATCGTGGGAAAAGTGAACCGCTGCCGTTTAAGCCACGGCGCGCATTAACCTATTTGCTGGGCCTTATTGGAGGTATCCTGTTATTGTCTGCCTGGCTGTATTTGCGCGAGCTTTTAAACCGCCGTGTCACTGATAAGGAAGATATTACTAAAAATACCCCCGCACCCATCCTGGCAGAGATTGGGCATAATGCCCACCATGAAAGGGTAGTGGTGGAAAAAGAATCCCGCAGCCCGGTTGCAGAGCAGTTCAGGGCCATGCGCACCAACCTGCAGTTCATACTCTCCGGTAAAAAAGAGAAGGTGATACTGCTTACCTCCAGCATGAGCGGGGAAGGTAAATCCTTTGTAGCCACCAACCTGGCGGCCGTACTGGCCCTGTCGGGCAAAAGTGTGGTATTAATGGAAATGGACCTGCGCAAGCCTAAAATATCCCAGATGCTGGGGCTTCCCAACCAGGTAGGGTTCAGCACCTATGCTATTGGAAAGGTATCGCTGGATGAGCTGATAAAACCTTCCGGTATCCACGACAATTTCTGGTTAATACCTTCCGGCCCCATTCCGCCTAACCCGGTAGAACTCTTGTTGCTGGAACGCACAGAGCAGCTTTTTGCGGAGCTGAAAGAGCAGTTTGATTACGTGATCATAGATACAGCCCCTATTGGTCTGGTGACCGATGCACAGATCCTGGGACGCTTTGCAGATGCGACGCTTTACCTGATCAGGCAGGGATACACATTTAAACAACAGGTGCAGTTAACCAAAGAACTATACCAACAGCGGAAGCTGCCTAAGATCAACTTAGTAGTGAATGACATAAAAGCAAAGGATGGTTATGGATATGGATACGGCTACGGTTACGGATATGGCTACGGTTACGAAGAAACGGGCACTGTGAATGTATTCACAAGAATAAGGAATACGCTGGTACGGAAATAACAATAAATACCCCCTTATAATATGCACAACAACGGAAAATTTAATAAGGTGGAGAACGCCAGGATTGCCATTATAGGCCTGGGATACGTTGGTCTGCCGCTGGCTTTAGAGTTTGCCAAAAAATATGATACACTGGGGTTTGATATTAACCAGGACCGGGTAGAGGAACTGCAGAAGGGAAAAGACCGCACACAGGAAGCCAGCATAACGGACCTGAAAAAAGTGCTGGCACTAAAACATGAAGGTAAAAAACAGGTAGGGCTAACATTGTCTTTTGATAAGAATGATCTTAGCCGCTATAATACCTTTATTGTTACAGTGCCTACGCCCATTGACCAGTTCAAGGCGCCCGACCTGCGGCCCTTATTAAAGGCATCTGAAATGCTGGGCTCCATCCTTAAAACCGGTGATATTGTTATTTATGAATCTACTGTATACCCCGGATGTACGGAAGAAGAATGCATACCCGTGCTGGAAAAAGTATCGGGGTTAAAATTCAATAAGGATTTTTTTGTGGGATACTCCCCCGAGCGTATTAACCCTGGCGATAAGATCAATACCCTTACGAAAATAAAAAAAGTAACCAGCGGTTCCACACCGGATATAGCCTGCCGGGTAGATGGCTTGTATGCTTCCGTTATTGAAGCGGGTACGCATAAGGCATCCAGCATAAAAGTGGCCGAAGCATCCAAAGCCATTGAAAATGCCCAGCGGGATCTGAACATCTCTTTTGTAAATGAGCTGGCGCTGATCTTTGACCGTATTGGTATTGATACCAATGATGTGATCGAAGCTGCCGGCACCAAATGGAATTTTCTGAAATACAAACCAGGCCTGGTGGGCGGTCATTGCATAGGCGTAGACCCCTATTACCTGGCGCATAAGGCAGAAGCCCTGGGGTATAACCCGCAGGTAATACTTTCCGGCAGAAGGGTAAATGACCATGTAGGGCACTTTGTAGCCAATAAGGTAGTAAAGCTGATGATTGAAAAAGATCATAAAATAAAAGGCTCCCGGGCGCTGATCATGGGCATAACCTTTAAGGAGAATTGCCCGGATGTGCGCAATACCAGGGTAGTGGATATATATTATGAGCTGAAGCAGTTTGGCCTGCAGGTAGATATTTATGATCCCTGGGCAGATGCTGCTGAGGTAAAACATGAATATGGCCTGGATGTATTGAGCAAGCTGGATTGTAATACCGTATATGATGCCATTGTAGTAGCTGTGGCGCACAATGAGTTCCTGAATTTTGATTATGAAAAGGTGAAACGCAATAACGGGGTAATATTTGATACAAAAGCCTGCCTGGACCGGCGGCTGGTGGATGCCCGGTTATAAATAAACCATACGATATGCTGAACATAGAGGGCGTGCAAGCAAGAATAGGTCCTTTTTTTTCCAGGAAGATACATGCCATTTTTAGGGTGGATACGAAAGCCGGAATGGCTAAAAAGATCTCACAAGGCATTATATGGACCTTCTTTAGCACCATAGTATTCAGAAGCATTATTTTTTTAACATCCGTTTGCGTGGCCAGGATATTAAACCGGGAAGGTTTTGGCGAGTTTGGCATGGTGCGGGCAACGGTAGATATGTTTGTTGCCTTTGCTGGATTCGGGCTTGGAATGACCACTACCAGATTTGTAGCAGAATATAAGCTTAGCGATAAAGTCAAAACGGGGCGTATTATCAGGCTGTCTGCAGTGGTGTCCTGGATAATAGGTTCCGCGGTAGGGCTGATATTAATAAGTAGCGCGAATGCGCTGGCCACCCGCTCATTGCATGCGCCGGATCTTGCAAATGATATTAAATATGGTGCAGTGGCCATCCTTTTTTATTCCATTAACACCGCACAAAATGGAACCCTGGCAGGGTTTGAAGCGTTTAAAAGCATTGCAAAGATAAATATGATCGCCGGGTCAGTAAACTTTCCCATATCCATTCTGCTGGTCTGGTATTTTGGAATAGAAGGGGCCGTAATAGGCCTTGCTACTAATGCGGTGATCATAGCAATATTAGGCTTCTTTGAAGTGCGGAAAGCAGCAAGGAAGTATGATATAAATGTAAACGAGAATGGCGCATTAAAAGAATATAAAGTGCTTACCCATTTCAGTTTGCCCGCCGTGTTAGGTAATATACTTATCCTGCCTGTAACCTGGTTTTGTAACGCCATCCTGGTTAAACAGCCTAATGGCTTTGAAGATCTGGGAATATATAATGCCGGCTTAAGCATTATGTTAATGGCAAATGTTGTGAATAACATGCTGGGGCAGGTATTAATGCCTTATGCAGTGCTGAACTTCAAAACCAGGAGTAAGAAGTTTGAAATGCTGAATAGCATGATGCCCTGGGCAATCGGTATCCTGATCTCTCTGCCCTGTATGTTTGTTCCCGAAATTGGGGATATGCTGTTTGGTAAGAATTTTTCGGGGAGTGAATTAAGAGCAACCATCATGATCATTATGATCAGCACTATTATTATTTCACACCGGCAGGGAATAGTCAGGAATATTGCCGCCGGCAGTTATATGTGGTGGAATGTGTTGAATAATTGCTGCTGGGGCATTATTGCGCTGGCGGTAATGTATCTGCTGAGAAATAAAGGCGCTGAGGGCAGGGCGGCTGCATTTGGGATAGCCTATGTGTGCAGCACTGTGATCTTTATTCCGTTTTACTATCAAAAGAAGCTGTGCGACCATCATTTCATTGCATCTCCTGAATCCATAATGATATGGCTGCTGGTTTTTTTCTCCTTTGGTCTGTTATACTTTATGCATATGGGAAGCTTGCTTGCGCGCGGAGTTATGTTAATGGTAACATTAACGATCATCCTGATGTTATTTATCAGGTATTATAAAAAGTATGTGTTGCAAACAAAAGTGAAGGCCGTTCTGAATAAACAGGAAGCGTATGAATAACTTGTTATTTTATATCATTAATGTTTTTCTGATCGCGGTAAGCCTGTCAAGTGATCATCAATTTGTTTTTCAGTATTCTTTTGTGTTTTATATTATACAACTCATTCTTTTCTTTTTAAACTCCCGGCATGCGGTCAGTAAATCGTCACTTTTTTTGAGTCCCTCATTTTTAACCCTTGTATACCTGTGCCTGAATTTTGCATTAGGTGAATATATGGTGTCCAGGCATTATGGCTTCTCTGATCTATACTATAAAGCCATCCAGGACAGCAAGAACTTAAACTGGGTAACCGCATATTTCCTGTTGTGTAATATTGTTGTTTACCTGGCGATTCCGGTGCATTTAAGGGAAGGAAGAATGACGGTGAAAGCAACAGCCGTACCTGCTGCTGCTAAATGGGTGCTGGTTAATAATACAGGCGCCTACCTTATTATAAGCTGTATTGCTTTATTGATCCTGGGTTTTATATCTATTGACCTGTCTGTTCTGGGAGGAAGCGGCAATTTTAGTTATGTTTTCCAGGTAGCCATTGCAATACCATTATGTTTTATACTGTCTATAGAGAAAAGGAGTTACCGCTGGCCGCTTTTTGTACTGATCCTGGCCTTCTTTATGGCTGGCCACTTTGGTTCTAAACGGGAGATCCTGTATATTTTTTTACTGATCCTGCTTGCAGAGGTTATTATGGGTAATATCCGCTTAAATTTTTCGGTTAGGAGAATAATCCTGTTTTCGGTTTTAGGAGCTGTGATCTTCTATATAATTATCATCTCTTCCATATTACGCGGGTATGGAAATTATAATGTAAAGAACATCTTTGACGCCAATGATTATGTTTCCGTTTATATGCGCGAGGATTATTTTATGGATGCCCTGGTTAGCAACCTGGAGGTAAATGCGGTTTATGGTAACTCTGCTAATGCGGCAAATTATGTATTTGCCGGGAAAACAGACCTGCTGAATGGCAGCACCTTTCTGAAGGTACTGTTTATACCGGTGCCAAGGTCCGCTTTCCCTGAAAAACCCAAAAGCATGGTTGATATCTATACCGCCAGGTTTATGCCGGCATTAAGACGGGATGGAGGTTCATTGCCGGTAATACTATACACGGAGCTATTATGGAACTTTCATTTCCTGGGATTACCACTGCTTTTTTTCTTCTATAGATATTTTAATAAGTTATGTAGCGCTGCTTTTTTGCAGCTTAAAAATGGCATGTTGTCTTTTAGGAATATGAGCATAGTATTCCTATATGTTACTTTCATTCAGTTTGTAAGAGGCTCAGGAATGGATATGTGGTTGTTATACTACCTTTTATCTATCCCCTCATTGTTAATATTGGAATACCTGTTAAAGGCAAAATATTTTCATGTGCAAAAAGAGACCCGGTTTAATGAAAGTAATTTATTATTAAATACATAGTTATGTCTGACAGGAAAGTGTTGATACTGCAAACGGCCATAATGCATTACCGCATTCCCGTTTTTAATCTTATCGGTCAACATCCGGGAGTTAAATTAACGGTGGCTTATGAAAAGGGAATGGAAGCCAGGAACGGAAAGCTGCACTTGGAAGGGCTGGATTTTAATGTTGTCAGTTATGAGAATAAAAGGGTTTTAGGTTCCCTGAAGAAAATAAAGCATTTACGCCGGTTAGTCAGCGGGTACGATGTAGTTATTTTCCCGGGTGATCTGCATCTTATATTACCCATTATATCGCTGTTGTTGCAAAGGAAAAGGCGCAGGATCTACTTCTGGGGTATTGGCCTTTCTTCAGAGAATAGTTTGCGCGAAAGTTTCCTGAAAGATAAGATCAGGTTCCTGTTAACAGACCTGTCTGATGGTACCATCCTTTATTCTTCACATGTGGCAGAGATCTACCGGAAAAAGGTGCTGAAGCCTGGTAAAGTATTTGTCGCACATAACTCTATCCGGGTAAAGAAATTTCCTTTGTCTGAAGAAAAAAGAACAAAAGTGCTTTCAATAGGGACCTTTAAGAAAAATAAGCGTTTATCAGACCTGGTAATTGCATTCGGGAATATCATAGACCGTATCCCGGAAAATATAACGCTGGACTTTATTGGCGATGGTGAAGAAGGCGCCATTCTGCAGCAATTAGTGGAGCAAAATGGCTTATCCGGAAGGGTGAATTTCTGGGGAAGAATAGAGGATGATGAAAAGATCTACGCTATTATAAGAAATGCCATTGTATCCGTATCCCCCACACAGGCGGGATTAAGCGTGTTGCATGCCATGGCTTTGGGCTGTCCGTTCTTAACTTCTGTTAATGCAATAACAGGAGGAGAGAAGTTCAATATAAAAGAGAATTACACCGGGTATTATTATAACGGCCAGGTAAGCGACCTGGAGCAAAAGCTGCTGAACATAATCAGGGATGAAAAAACTAACCAGCAGATCGCACATAATGCATATGATTTCTATCATAAGGAGCGGAGCATAGAGCAAATGGCGCAATCATTTATAGACCTGGTTATAAAGTGATCGTAATTGGTAACTCAAAAGATATAATATGAGGAATTGTGAAAATAGTATAAGGCGCACCTTGATAAATATTGCCTGGACAATGTGTTGCATGGTATCAACCGTATATGCCCGGCAGAATGAAATTACTATAACGGCTAAAGCAGGGCAAACCATCAACCTGCAACCCACCTACCAGGATGGCATTCTTCTGATCAGGGGAGAAGGAACTGAAAAAAGGCCGGCAATAGTAGATGGGCGGGGAATTACCGTATTAACTGGGAACAATCAGTTATATGTTATTGGAAAGTACATTATAGTGCAGAATGTTAAAATACTGAACCCTGATCTCATAAAGGGCATACGCTCTGTTGTCTCTTTCAGGTACAAAAAGGAAACAGGGATGAATAGTACGATCAAAAATTTTCAGTTTATACAGGAACCCGGGCAGGTCTCAATAACAACCTATTCCTGGCTTGAAGTATTTGGCCAGAATAATACGGTAACAGGATGCCTTTTTAAAGGCAAAACTACCCGCAATCCTATTATGCACATAGATGTGGATGATGACCAGCCGGACAACCACGTTATTTCCGGTAACACATTCACCGATATACCTGTGCATCCCGGAGAGGCACTGGAATGTATACGTATTGGTTTAGGAAAAGGCATTTCCGGTACGCTGGTGAAGGATAATGTATTTAAAAGATGTTTTGGGGATTCGGAAACGCTTAGCAGCAAATCCAGCGGCAATAAAATGACGGGGAACTATTTTTTTGAGTGCCGTGCAGGCATCTCGCTTAGGGGAGGCAATAACAATAGTGTGTCCGGCAATGTTTTTTATAATACTAAAAATGCGCTCCGCATGTCAGGGAGCGGGCACCAGGTGGATAATAATTACTTTTTCAATAATCCTATTGCTACCGATAATGGTGGCGCTTTGGTACTGATGGTTGGCGGGCCCTTGCCGGATTGTAATTATGAAGTGGTGAAAAATATCACCATTGAATCCAATATTTTTTTGAATTACCTGGGATTAAGGGTTTTAAAACCCGGCGATCAATGTGATGACTACCCCAGTAATATTATATTCCGGCACAACACCTTTATGAAAGGTAAACAGGCATATGACCTGAACGATACAACGGTAGCTGAATTCAGATCAAGTATAGAACCGGCTTTGGTTAAAGGTCCTGCGGCAGCCGCTGTTGGCTTTAATAAAGCAGCGGCAGGAAAAATACAGCCGGCAGATGACCGGTTAAAAATAGGGGTGCATAAAAATGGGGCAGTCATGTTTAGTAATTGTGACTTTGGCCCTGGTTTTTTCAGCCCTAAGTTAAAAGCCGCTAATAACGCCAATGGGGACGGGCGTTATAATGAGATACAGCAAAAATTGAACGATATACGTGCACAGGATCCAAAAAAATAGTTTGTACAATGCCAGCTTATTAAAATAAAAACGGTCAAATGAAAGTAGTGATCAATGCATCAACAGTACGTATTGGTGGCGGGCTGCAGGCCACGCACTCCTTTCTAAGCGAGTGTAGGGTTTTGAGCGGAAATACTTTTCATGTGTTCCTGTCAGCAAAAATGGCGGGGCTGATAGACCGTTCCCTGTACCCGGGAAATTTTACGTTCTATGATATAAAAGCCGGATCCGCCACCTTGAAGGGGCGCAGGCAGCTGCGCAGCGAATTATCGGTCCTGGAGCGCCGCATCCGGCCGGATGTAGTGTTCACCGTTTTTGGCCCGCCTTACTGGCGGCCGCAGGCCACACATATTTGTGGTTTTGCCAAAGCGCAATACCTCTATAAAGATTCACCCTTCTTCAAAATAATAACACTGAAGCAATCGCTGTTATTGAAATTAAAAGAGCACTTTCACATAAGCAGCTTTAAGAACGATTGCGATGTGCTGGTAGTGGAAACAGAGGATGTACAAAAGCTGCTGATGCAGCGGCTGCCCGGCAAGCCGGTGCATACGGTAAGCAATACCTGCCATCAGGTGTTTGATGATGAAAGTAAATGGTCTTATGCCGTAAGGCTGCCCGCATCCAATGCATTTACTCTGTTAACCGTTTCCGCCTACTATATTCATAAGAACCTTTCCATTATTCCCGCGGTTATTGAGTACCTGGTAAAACAGTATCCGGATTTTTCATTCCGCTTTGTGCTCACCTTTAATGCGCAGCAGCTGCCGGGCATTACTGCTATGCATTTACCCTATTTACATTTTACGGGTAAGGTGGATATTGCCGATTGCCCCGCATTGTACCGGCAGGCGGATGCTATGTTCCTGCCCACCTTATTGGAATGTTTTTCTGTTTCCTATGCAGAGGCCATGAAAATGGACCGCATGGTATTAACCTCCGACCTGTCATTTGCCAGGAACATTTGCAGGGATGCAGCTTTGTACTTTGATCCCTTATCGCCCCAAAGCATAGGGGACACTATTTATAAGGCAGCTGGTGATGTACAGTCAAAGGAGCAATTGCTGCATAACGGGCGGCAGCGCTTACGCCAATTTTTATCAGCAAAAGAGCGGGCAGCAGCCTACTTGAAAATAATAGAAGAATGCCATGAAACAGCTTATTCAATCGTTTAAAACAGGGGCCACCATCCTGGAAGAAGTGCCGGCGCCGCAGGTAGGCAGGGGCAGCATCCTTATTCAAACCACCCGCAGCCTGGTATCACTGGGTACAGAGCGTATGCTGGTAGAATTCGGCAAAGCCAACCTGGTGCAAAAGGCGCGGCAGCAGCCGGATAAAGTACGGCAGGTGCTGGATAAAATTAAAACAGATGGATTGATGCCTACCCTGGAAGCTGTTTTTAATAAGCTGGAACAGCCCTTGCCGCTGGGGTATTGTAATGTGGGCAATGTGATAGCAGTAGGGGAAGGGGTGAGCGAATTTAAGATAGGCGACCGCGTAGCCTCTAACGGGCCGCATGCGGAGTTTGTATGTGTGCCTAAACACCTGGCTGCCCGGGTGCCGGATAATGTAACAGATGAAGAAGCGGCATTTACCGTAATAGGCTCCATTGGGCTGCAGGGCATACGCCTTTGTAACCCCACCTTTGGAGAAACCATTGTAGTAATAGGTTTGGGCCTGATAGGATTACTGACCGCGCAATTATTACAGGCCAATGGCTGCCGGGTAATTGGGGTGGATCTTGACCCCGCAAAAATAGCGCTGGCCCGGCAGCAAGGCATTACCGGCATTAACCCTTCAGAAGGTACGGATGTGGTTAAATACGTAACCACCCTTACCAATGGTACCGGTGCAGACGGTGTTATTATCACCGCTTCTGCAAAGTCAGATGAGATCATTACACAGGCCGCCCATATGAGCCGTAAACGTGGCCGTATTATACTGGTAGGCGTAGTAGGGCTGCAGATAAACCGTGCAGCCTTTTATGAAAAAGAGCTCAGCTTCCAGGTGTCCTGCTCCTATGGCCCCGGCAGGTATGATGAGCAGTATGAGCAGAAAGGCTACGATTATCCGTTACCGTTTGTAAGGTGGACGGAGCAGCGCAACTTTGAAGCCGTACTGCAGGCCATGGCCGCCGGCCACCTGCAGGTATTACCGTTAATTACGGAACGCGTGCCGCTGCAGGACTACCAGGAGATCTATGCACGCATTGGGCAAAGCCGTTCTATAGCGTCTGTTCTTATTTATCCTCTTAATACCGTACACCGGTCCTCCGTACAAATAATGCCTGTTGCTTCATTTGCAGGCGCAAATGGGGTAATGGGCATTATTGGCGCCGGTAACTTTACTAAAATGACCCTGCTGCCTGCTTTACAAAAAGCCAGTGCCCACATTAAATATATTGCCAGCAACAGCGGGGTTACCGGTACCACGCTGGCACGTAAACATCATATTCCCATCAGCACGACTACTCACCAGGAAATACTGAGCGACCCGGAGGTAGATGCAGTGCTGATCACTACCCGGCATAATACCCATGCCGCTATGGTATTACAGGCCATGCAGGCAGGCAAGCATGTGTTTGTAGAAAAACCTTTAGCCCTGAACCGGGATGAGCTGGAAGCTATACAGCAGGCCTACGATGGCAGTGTAACCCTTACCGTAGGGTTTAACCGCCGGCATTCGCCCCATGCGCAAAAAGTAAAGCAGCTGGTAGGCGATGCGCCTATGAATATAATTGCAACCATGAATGCCGGCTTTATCCCGTTGAATGTATGGGTGCATGACAGTAAAACAGGAGGCGGCCGTATTATAGGTGAGGCCTGCCATTTTATAGACCTGATCACCTATTTTACCGGCAGCAAAGTAACGGCTGTATGTATGAATGCCATGGGCAGCCAGCCCACTGCACAAACGGATAATGCTACCATCCTGTTAAAGTATGAGAATGGTTCCACAGGAGTGATCAACTATTTTTCCAACGGTTCCAAAGCTTATGCAAAAGAAAGAATAGAGGTATATACGCAGGAGCGTACCGCCATCATAGATAACTTCCGCATTACCCGTGCATACGGCTTTAAAGGGTTTTCAAAATTAAAAACACCGCTGAATAAAGGCCATGCCAACCAGTGCAAGCTATTCAATGAACGCATTTGTAAAGGAGGCCCGGCGCTTATACCATTTGAGGAGATAGTAAATACCACCCTGGCCAGTTTTGCCGCCATAGAAAGTATGCAGCAGGGCAAATGGATCTCCCTGCAGGCTCAGGCGCAGCCTGAGCTGCAGCCGCAGGCGGTATTAAACCATATTGATGTAATATAAAATGTTTGTGTATATGCAGATCACCATTATTGCAGGGGCGCGGCCCAATTTTATGAAAATAGCCCCGGTTATAGCCGCCCTTCATAACAAACAGCAACAAGGATATAACATCAGCTACCGGCTGGTGCACACTGGTCAGCATTATGATGCCAACATGAGCCAGTCTTTCTTTGAGCAGCTGGGCATACCGGAACCGCATGCCAACCTGGAAGCAGGCGGCGGCACGCAGGCGGAGCAAACCGCCAACATTATGGTACGTTTTGAAAAGGAGCTGATGGCGCATCCCAGCAGCCTGGTATTGGTGGTGGGCGATGTAACCTCCACCCTGGCCTGTTCTATCGTAGCAAAAAAAATGCACGTAAAGGTAGCGCATGTGGAAGCGGGCATCCGCTCCGGTGACATCACCATGCCGGAAGAAATAAACCGCATGGTAACAGATGCTATTGCAGATTATTTTTTCACTACCTCGGAAATAGCCAATGAAAACCTGCGCAGGGAAGGTAAAACAGCGGAGCAGCTGTTCTTTGTAGGTAATACAATGATAGATACCTTGTTAAAGAATCGGTCCCGCTTTTATGCACCTCCGGTTTGGGAGCAGGCCGGCTTACAACCGCAGCAATACCTGGTGATGACCCTGCACCGCCCGGCGAATGTAGATGAGGAGGATCACCTGGCAATACTGATCAATGAAATTATGCATAACAGCCGGCAGCTGCCGGTAATATTCCCCGTACATCCGCGTACGGCCAAACACCTGGAACGTATAGCGCTGGCGCATCCCAATTTATATTTCACCACGCCTTTGGGCTACCTGGAATTTAATTACCTGGTAGCAAATGCAAAAGCAGTGATCACCGACTCCGGCGGCATTACGGAAGAAACAACGGTAATGGGCGTGCCCTGTATGACCCTGCGGGATAGTACGGAAAGGCCGGAAACCTGTACAATAGGCACCAATGTATTATTAGGCACAGATCCTGCGGCCCTGGAGCCGGCCATGGAGCTGCTGTTTGCCGGTAAATGGAAGCAGGGCGGCATACCGCCTTTATGGGACGGGCATACGGCAGAACGTATTGCAGATGCGCTGCTAGCGCTGCTCAGCATACAAACCCAACCCGCACAGGTAGCATGAGCACATTGCATACATTACGTAAAGGGCTGCACGTAGCACGTAATATGGGCTGGCGTTATATTGCCTTCCGCTCTGCCTACGAGCTGCAGCGGAAAAGCGGCTGGCTTAAAAAACGTTTTCCGCAGGCGCCCCCTTTCCGGCAATATCTTTCGCTGGAAGAATGGAAGGCGCAGCCTGTACAGTTCTTTTTTCAAAGCCGGGAGCAGATCACCTTTCCCCGGCAGCCGCAGCCTGCGCTGCAGGAGCGTTACCGGCAGCTGCGTAACGGACAGCTATCTTTTTTCAGCGGCCCGCTGCGTAACCTGGGCACCGCCCCTAACTGGCTACAGAACCCGGATTCCGGGCATGTTTATGACGGCAGCCGGCACTGGACCATTGTGAACGATTATTCCAGCCAGGCCGGGGATATTAAGTTTGTATGGGAAAAGGCGCGCTTTGCCTACCTGTATGATATTATCCGCTATGATTATCATTTCGGGGAAGACTGCGCCGCCTATGCGCTGGAGGAAATACTTTCCTGGATCAATACCAATAAGGTTAATTGCGGCCCGCACTACAAGTGCAGCCAGGAAATAAGCCTGCGGGTGCTGAACTGGACCTTTGCGCTGTTCTATTACCGCAACTCACCCGCATTAACCACTGCCGTTTTTGATAAGATCCAGTATGCCATTTACTGGCAGCTGCATCATGTATACAACAACATACATTTTTCGCGCATAGCAGTACGTAACAATCATGCGCTAACAGAAACCCTGGCCCTGTACCTGGGCGGCCTGTTATACCCATCCCTGCCCGGTGCAGCCCAATGGAAGGCAGCTGGCAAACAGTGGTTTGAACAGGAGATGGCTTACCAGGTATACAGCGATGGCACCTTTCTGCAATTTTCCATGAACTACAACCGGGTGGTGATACAGCTGCTTACCTGGGCCTTACGGCTGGCTGCATTGAACGGGGAAACCTGGAGCAGCCGGGTGAACGGGCAAGCCAGCAGCTCACTGCAGTTTCTGCGTATATGCATGAACGATAGCAATGGCTGGCTGCCTAATTACGGCGCTAACGATGGCGCACTGTTTTTCCGGTTGAATGAGCAGCATTACCGCGACTACCGCCCACAGCTGCAGGCACTGGCAGCCATTCTGGAGCAGGATGCGGGTTTTACAGATATTTATGAAGATGTGTATTGGTACGGGAAAGCGCCTGCTGCACAGCAAACACCGGTATTACGCCCCGGCGATGCCTGCTATCAGTTTCCGGCAGGCGGGTATTATATATGCCGGGAGCCGGATACACTTACTTTTTTAAGATGCGGTGTACATAAAGACCGCCCATCACAGGCCGATAACCTGCACCTGGATATCTGGTACCAGGGCGAGAATATATTGCTGGATGCAGGCAGCTATAAATACAATACAGATGAAGATACCCTGCGGTATTTTATGGGCACCGCCTCACACAATACCGTAATGCTGGATAACTATGATCAGATGGAAAAAGGCCCACGCTTTATCTGGTACAACTGGACACAGTGTGAGCATGCCGTTTTATATGAATCAACATATGAATACATCTGGGAAGGCCTGATCACAGCTTTTCACCATGTAGGAAAAGGCATACAGCATTACCGCCGCATATGCAAGCAAAAAGGCCGGCCCGTATGGATCATTGAAGATGAGGTACGGCGCAAGCCCGCTGCTGTACAAATGCATCAGCGCTGGCATACCCTTTCACCACAACGTTTGCAATGGCGGGCGCATGATGGTGCAGGGAATATACTGCTGCCAAGGCAGCAGCCCGGCCGCCATGCCGCCTTATACGGTATAATGGAAGAAAGCAGCGAGATTGTATTTACAACTCCGCATAATAAGATCATCACTGAAATAACGGTACTATGAATATTCTTTTAGTGCACCAGTATTTTCTGGAAGAAGATGATGCGGGAGGTTCCCGCTGGAATGAGATCACCCGCTCCTGGACAGCAGCCGGCCATTCGGTAACTGTACTTGCAGGTATGATACACGCCAATGCTTCGGAAAAAAGAGCAGAGTACAAAGGCCGGTATTTTAAACAAAAGCAGCAGGGCGCTGTAATAGTATGGCGCTGTCATGTATCGGAATCCTACAACAAAAATTTTATAGGCCGCTTATGGGGCTACTTTTCTTTTATGTTTGCTTCCCTGTGGGCCGGCTTGTTTAAAGTAAACGGTAAGCATGATGTGGTGATCGTAACCTCGCCCCCTTTGTTCGTAGGGTTTTCCGGTTATCTTATTTCCCGTTTAAAACGCCTGCCGCTGGTGTTTGAGGTACGGGACCTGTGGCCGGAATCGGCAATAGATACCGGGGTGCTGAAGAACCGTTCTATTATCCGGCTGGCATATTGGTTTGAAAAGTTCATTTACCGCAAGGCTGCGCTTATTAATGTATTAACACCGGCCTTTTATAATACCCTGCGTGATCAGAAGCAGGTGCCGGAAAACAAGCTGATATTTATTCCCAACGCCGCAGATTTCTCTTTGTCAGACCACCTGCTGCACACCTTTGACCCCGTGCGTTTTCGCCGCATGCGCGGCCTGGAGGACCGTTTTGTGATCACCTATGTAGGTGCGCATGGCGTGGCTAACCACCTGGAACAGGTACTGGATGCAGGTAAGCTGCTGGAAGATACGCCCGTGCTTTTTCAGCTGATAGGGCAGGGGATGGAAAAGAACCGCCTGCAGCAGCTGGCTAAAGAACGCCAGGTAACTAATGTGGTGTTCCTGGACCCGGTACCCAAGCAGGAGGTTTTTAAATATATACTATCGTCAGATATGGGTGCTTCTGTGTTAAAGAAGGTAGATACTTTTAAAACAGTATACTCCAACAAAACATTTGACTATATGGCCTGCAAAAAGCCTATCCTGATGGCTATAGACGGAGTTTCGCGCGAGCTGGTGGAAACCGCTGCAGCCGGCTGTTACGTGGAGCCGGAAAATGCGGCGGAGTATAGCCGCATTATCCGCCAGTACATGAATGATCCTGCACGTTTGGAACAGGAAGGTGAAAATGGTTTCCGGTATGCAAAAGCCAATTTTGACCGGCAGGTGCTGGCCCTGCGCTACCTGGAACATATACAGCAAAAATTAATTAAGAACAGGGTGCCTGGAAATGCCTGGGTATAAGCATAACATAAAACCACTGCTGGACAGGATAGCGGCTTTTATACTGCTGCTGCTATTGCTGCCTGTTGGGTTGCTGCTGGTGCTGTTATTGGGAATAGCCAATAACGGGCGCCCGTTCTTTCTGCAACAACGGCCAGGGCTATACGGGAAAATATTCTGCATCATTAAGTTCCGCACCATGAACAACAAACGGGATGTTAATGGCAGCCTGCTGCCGGATGCACAACGTTTAACGGCTGTGGGAAAGCTGGTGCGCAAAACATCGCTGGATGAAATACCGCAGTTAATAAATGTACTGAAGGGCGATATGAGCCTGATAGGGCCACGCCCCTTGCTGGTGGAGTATTTACCCTTATATAACTCAGAGCAGCAGCGGCGGCACAGCGTGCGCCCCGGCATTACCGGCTGGGCGCAGGTGAATGGGCGTAATGCCATTACCTGGGAGCAAAAGTTTAAGTATGATGTGTGGTACGCAGATCATGTAAGCCTGCAGCTGGATCTGAAAATTATATGGCTTACTATTTTAAAAGCTGCCCGCTCAGAAGGTATTAGCCAGCAGGGGCAGGCAACTGCACAAAAATTTGAAGGAACTACTGTATGAACAAAGTGTACTTATATGGCGCCAGCGGCCACGGGAAAGTAGTGGCTGAAATACTGGAAAAAAATAACAGCAGCATACCCGCAGTGTTTGATGATAACCCTGCCGGTACTCACCTACTGGATTACCCGGTGCAGAGGCCATTTGCCCCGGATAGTTTTCCGGGCGATGCGCAGCTGATCATTACCATTGGCAACAACAGCATCCGGAAAAAAATAGCGCAGCAATTATCAGGTGTGCAATTTGCCACAGCCGTACATCCTGCTGCCAGTATATCCGCAAGAAGCAGCATTGGCGCTGGCACCGTAATCATGGCAGGTGTAAGTGTGAACAGCAGCGTGGCAATGGGGCAGCATGTGATCCTGAACACCAACTGCTCTGTAGATCATGATTGTGAGCTGGGCGATTTCGTACATATATCCCCAAACGCAGCGCTGGCGGGCAATGTAAAGGTAGGGGAGGGCACGCACGTGGGTATAGGTGCTTGTGTGATACAGGGTATGAATATTGGCAGCTGGGCTATTATTGGCGCAGGTACGGTAGTGATCACAGATGTGCCGGACCATGCTGTAGTAGTAGGTAACCCCGGTAAAATAATCAGGTACACTAAAAAGTAATTGATCTTAGCTCTAATCCCAAACGCGTATGCGAGAAAAAATATGGTTGTCCTCCCCACATATGGGAGCCCAGGAATTTGAATTTGTTAAGGAAGCATTTGATACTAACTGGATAGCGCCCCAGGGCCCGCTGGTAGATGGTTTTGAAAAAGACCTGGCACAGTTCACCGGCGCAGGGCATGTAGCCGCCTTATCATCCGGTACAGCTGCGCTGCACCTGGCGCTGATATTACTGGGAGTGGAAAGAGGGGATGAAGTGATCTGCCAGAGCATGACCTTCTCCGCTTCAGCCAACCCTATTGTATACCAGGGCGCAACGCCAGTGTTTGTAGATAGTGAGCCCGATACCTGGAACATGGACCCCGCATTGCTGGAAACCGCCATTAAGGACCGGCTGGCCAAAGGCAAAAAGCTGAAAGCTATTATTCCCGTACACCTGTACGGTATGCCTGCAAAAATGAAAGAGATACTGCACATAGCCGCCAGGTACAACATACCGGTAGTGGAAGATGCGGCGGAAGCGCTGGGATCTGTTTATAACAGTAAAGCCTGCGGCACCTTGGGTACGTTGGGCATTTTAAGCTTTAATGGCAACAAGATCATTACCACCAGTGGCGGTGGCGCCCTTATCAGCGACGATGAAACGCTTATACAGGATGCCCGCTTCCTGGCCACCCAGGCCCGTGACCCTGCCCCGCATTACCAGCACACGCATATTGGTTTCAATTACCGTATGAGCAATGTATGTGCAGGCATAGGCCGCGGGCAAATGCAGGTATTGCCCTGCCGTATAACCCAGCGCCGCGCTGCATTTGATTACTACGTAAAGGCCTTAGCGGGCCTGCCAGGCATACAATTTTCACAGGAGCCGGCAGGCAGCTACAGCAACCGCTGGCTGACCACTATACTTATTGATCCCCGGGAAAACGGGGGCGTTAGCCGTGAAGATATAAGACTGGTACTGGAAAAAGAGAACATAGATTCAAGGCCTTTATGGAAGCCCATGCATTTACAACCGGTATTTGCAGATGCCCCGGCATATGTAAATAGTGTGTCGGAAGACCTGTTCAACCGGGGGCTTTGCTTACCCAGCGGCTCTAACCTTATAACAGAACAGCTGCATCGCATAACGGCATTGATCCGCGGATTATGGAACTAAGTTTAAACCCATCGTTCATGTACGCTTTAGGGCGACGGTTAAAAAGTTGGCTATACAGCGGTTTTTTGATCCCCGCTGTATACCTGCTGCCCATGGTCATTATTGCCGGCAGCAATCACTTATTGGCAGACTGTGATGCTACCATGCACTACTTTTCCGGCATAGATATTTTCCGGGGAAATGGTTACAATGGTTGGGCATCCCACTTCTGGCCGCCCTTATACCCGGTGTTACTGGGGTTGCTGGCCCAGGTAAGCCCTGGATTTGAAGTAAGCCGGCTGGTTTCCGTAGTGGCAGCCGTACTATTGCTGCTAATAGTATATCAATTTGTTTACAGGCTGGTGGCAAACAGGCTGGTAGCCTGCCTGGCGCAATTACTGGTAGTTACCAACTTTATGTTCCTGCAGCTAAGCGTGCAGGTGGAAAATCATATGCTGGACACATTATTTTACCTGCTGGCTATACTTTTACTGCTGCGGTATCTGAATAACGGGAATGGCTACCGTTTTTTTCTCATTGGCCTTGTTTGCGGGCTGGCAGGGCTTACCAGGTATACCAGCTATTCATTATTGCCGGCTTTTATGCTTACCATGTTCTGCTTTTACCCCTTCAGGCGTGCAGCAGTATATGCAGGTTGCATACTGGCAGGTTTTGTATTGGTATCCTGCCCCTGGTGGTGGATCAATTACCTGCGGAATGGCTCCCCGGTTGCCACCTGGCAATATATGAATATAGGCCTGGGGGTATTTTCAAATTCAGAGACAAGGTGGTCCTGGTCATGGTCTGCCATTAACCGGTTCAATTCTGTAGGCGATATATTTTTGCAGGCACCGGGAAAATACATTGGCAATTTCTTTTATAATGTAATAAAAAGCTTTGGGCTGATCATTTACCGAGGACAGGTCGCAGGCACGCTTTGTGCCGCAGCCATATTACTTTACCTTGCCCAGCATTACAGCCGCAACCAGTTAGTGCTGCGCAGCCGCAGGGTGCTGCCACTGGTTATAGCCTTTGCTTGTTACCTGCTATTGGTTTGCCAGGCTTTTGTTTTTAGCGAGGTATTCTTAAGCTGGTTGTTGCTGCTGATCATTTACGGAACAGTTGCAGGTTATAAGCTGCGGGTTTTGTTTTACCAATTCAGGTCGGCGCGTAAACGCTCGCTGATGATGATCCTGCTGTTTGCTGTTTGTTTTGATCTTGCTTATGCCTCCTGGCAGCTAAGGGCTTATTTGCACAATAACAATGGCATAGAAGATAATGCAAGAATAATGGCGGTTTTAAAACAGCATGACCCTGATATTGGTGAAAAGCTATTGATGTGCTACCATCCCGGCAGGGCTTATCATCTGGGATCTAAATTCCTGATGCTGCCGCTTTATTATAACGGGGATGTGAATGGGCTGGTAACATACAGGGATCTGAACGCCAGGGCAAGGCAGCAGGCGCCCCGTTTTCCCTGTAATATTGATGCAAATAATGTAAAGGCCAATTACCTGGTATATGACCGGGTAGCGGCCGGCTGTTTGCCGCAGTATTCTTTCCTGATGCAGCCTGGCGATTCCCGCATTCCCCGTAATTTCCAGCTGATCTACCTGTCTGCTGACGCAGCTGTGTACAAAATAAATTAGCTTATTTGTGTTAGCTCCCGGTTCTTAAACCCATACTGATCCAGCAATTTCATCAGCTTCTTATCCTTGCCAATACTTTGTATGGCCTGCATATGTTTGTGATGGTGCAGGTCTGTACCAATAAAGGTGATCATTTTATCGGCCAGCAGCTTCTCTGCCACCTTCTGGATCTGTTTGCCGTAATAGCCGGTTATGGATAATAAGTTCACCTGCAACAGGCAGCCCCATTCCCGCAGCTGTTCATATTGATCATATTGGTCATGATAGTGGTTATACCGTTCGGGGTGGGCCAGCACCGGCTGGTAACCATGGGAGGCCAGCTTAAACAGCCATTGATGCAGCTGGGGCGGCGCCTGCATGAACGACATTTCAACCAGTATCAGCTTATCCTGCAGGGTAAGCAGGGGAGTGGAGGGGATCAGCTCTTCAAACTGCTCATCCATATAATATTCGGCTGCAAAGGAAATGGCAATGTCATTGCCTTTTTCCCGTAAAGCTGCTTTTACACCGGAGAAAGGTGGGGTAATAGTATCAACAGAATTAGGATAACGGTCCAGAATAATATGCGGGGTAGTAATAATTTTTTTAATACCCATTTCCTGTAACTGCTCAATAAAGGTCAGGGAGGTTTCCAGGTCTTTCACGCCATCATCTATACCAGGTACCAGGTGTGAATGAATATCTGTTTCCATAAATTCCAGGATGCCAGTATGGGATGCCTCGGACGCTCGCTTCTTGAAAAAGAACATTGTTTGCTGCTTGTTTTAAACCCCAAAGTATTTGCAAATTTTATTCCTTTTAACTGAATTTCATAAAAAAATAATATTATTACGAAAATCAAAATATATATACCTTTAGAAAGTAATCTTATCACACCTGACTAATGAACGGTGAAATGGCCCGAAATTAGCTGCTATCCTACGAAACCGACCATACCATTATCCTATGAGCACATCGGCTGAAAAGCTTTTGAGGCTGTCCGGAACTACGAATACACGCTACTGCATAACCTTTATATGCACGTACCTGGTATGCGCATGCCTTCATATTCAGCTGTTTGCACAACATATACCGGTTACCAACCCAACCCTGAGCGGTACGCCGCAAATGGATGCTACGCCTGCCGGATGGGTGGGGATGAATACCGCAGATGTACAGCCCGGCATTTACGGCGTGCGCCTGGCTGCCGCAGAAGGCAACAGTTATGTGGGCCTGCACAGTGGCAATCAGTATACAGAAGGTATTTCCCAGCAGCTGAACGGAGTATTACGTAAAGATCACATTTACAGCATGTACTTTGACCTTGCGTACGCTGCTTTTTACGCCTATAGCACCTGTTATGGTAACCTGGCTATTTACGGTGGCCATGCACCGGGCGATACGGCTGAACTACTCTGGAGCTCCGGGGAGTTTATCCACACCACCTGGCAGCGGTACAGCCCCTTGTTCAGCCCCTCTGCCGACTATACTTATATTACCCTTTGCGCTTACCATGCCAGCCCCTGTTCTAAAAGCGATTATGGCGTAGCCGTGCTGCTGGACAATATTTCCAACTTTATTTATGAGCAGCTGAAGCTTTCATTCAGCACTACCACTACCTGCGCCAACAGCAATACCGGCGCAATATTGCTCACCGTGGCCGGTGGTACGCCGCCTTTTAACTACAGCTGGGGACATGGCGCACCTGATAATAATCAATTAAGGCAGCTGCCGGCCGGTACCTACACCGTTACTGTTACAGACAGCAAGGGTATTACTGCTGAAGGCAGCACCACCGTACAAACATCTGACCTGGCAGCTGATGCCACTGTTACACCATCCCGCTGCAGCGGGGAGCAGAATGGCCAGATAGCCATCAATGCCAGCGGTGGCTTACCACCTTACCGCTATTACGTGAATAATAACAATGCCAGCTACACGCCGGTGCTGGAACATTTGCCGCCGGCAGCATACCAGGTGATAGTGAAAGATGAGCAGGGATGCATGGCCGTGCTGCCGCCAATAGCCCTTACAGAACCGCCGCCTTTAAAGATCCGGGAAGCCATCATTAAACCCTGCAGCTGCAGTGAAACGCAGAATGGCAAGATCATTCCATTAATGCAGGGTGGTACGCCGCCTTATGCCTACCGGATAAATGGCGGTATGTGGCAGCCGGATAGCTTAATGGGACAGCTGCAGCCGGGTTTTTACCAGTATGAGATCCAGGACCACAATGGCTGCAGTGTAAGCGGCTCAGGGGAAATCACATCGCCTTTTAAGAATTGTATAGTAGTGCTGCCAACGGCGTTTAGTCCTAACGGAGATGGCAGCAATGATCTTTTCCGTGCTAAAATATACGATGATGTACGTAACTACAGCCTGCGTGTATATAACCGCTGGGGTGCGTTAATATTCCAGACCAATGATCCTGAAAAGGGCTGGGATGGTATGTATAAAGGCATTTTACAGCAGGCGCAGGGTTACCTGTACATTTGTACCTTTACCGACCGGAACAACGTACCGCAGCAAATGTCGGGTAATGTTACCCTGGTGCATTAACGCTTCGTATAGTGGTAAGCGTGAGTACCTATATTGTTATCAGGGCAATTATTTCTTCCAGGTATTTTGCATCAATGTCATCAAAGTGATCCAGGTGCTCACTATCCACATCCAGCACGCCAATCACCACACTGTTACGTATAATGGGTATTACAATTTCTGAGCGGGATAAGCTGCTGCAGGCAATATGGCCCGGGAATTTTTCAACATCCGGCACAATGAGCGTTTTGGCCTGTGCCCAGCTGCTGCCGCATACACCGCGCCCATGTTGTATACGGGTACACGCTACGGGTCCCTGGAAGGGGCCTAACACCAGCTCATTTTGTTTTACTAAATAAAAGCCTACCCAAAACCAGCCGAATTGCTCTTTCAATGCTGCAGCCACATTGGCCAGGTTAGCCACCAGGTCAGGTTCTCCATCCAGGAGGCCTTGGATCTGCGGTAACAGGGAATGGTACTTTTCTGTTTTATCGCCGCTTACTATGTGAAGGTCTTCTGCCATGCCGCAAAGTTAAATTGGAAATAGCGATTATGGACAGCTAATTTAAGGCCGTCAGCTAAAATCAACTAAAAGTTTTGTAAATTTATAACGTATGCCCAGGGGGGAAATGGTCTGATTTAGCAGAAGAATGTTTTTAGAGCAGTATCAGAAGCACCTTCTACCGTAAGGCAATTAACCCTATTTTAGCTTCCCCTTTTATTTTTATTCTTTAAAAGACACACGACTTATATGCCTCCTATTCATGCGCCACCTATCCGGCTGTAATATTCAAGGATACTGTTTCGTTGTTAATATGCCCCGGCTTCACAGCTATTATTATGTCATTAAAATATGGAAACACCACAGGTGCCAACCCGGGCATGAGTGGCCCGCCTGCTGTATACCCGTATATCTGTATGTCAACAGTATGGGAGTAGGCGGTATGGCTATATCTTATGTTCAACGTTTATTGTGCCAACCGTGCCCGTTATAACGGCGTTTCCTACACGACGATAACCTGCTGACCCTCCCACTATCCAGGGAGGAGCGCCTCCGGCTTGCCCGGGGTAAATAGCCTTTATCTGCAACCCACCGCCCTTTGGAGCGCACGTTGGTATTGCATTCATATGTACTAAACCGATTTTTTTCTCTTAACCATTAAATCCCTGATTGTTTATGCAACAGATCCATCTCCCACGGATGTCGTATCCGTTTCCCTCTCTTGTAAACAAATTTGCAGAGTTAGCCGAGCAGCAGAATGTACTATGGGCTCAAACCTTTGGCCTTCTTAAAACAGAAGTGGCGCTGGCGCGCTTTAAAAGGTCAAAGTTTGCCTGGCTGGTAGCCCGCACTTTTCCCAATGCGGGTTATGAAGAGCTATGCATTCTTGCCAATTTTAACACCTGGTTATTCCTGCATGATGACCTGTGCGATGAAGCACAGCTGGGGCAACAAGCCAGCAGCCTGCAGGAAGTGACCGATTATTTTTTAGAGATCCTGCACCAGCAGATCGCCGAACCGGAAAAGGGCGGCGCTTTTGCAATGGCCCTGGCAGATGTATGGCAGCGTTTATTACCCCTGAGCCATCCTGCCTGGCGCCTGCGTTTTATACGTACCATGCAGGAATATTTCAGGGCCTGCCATTGGGAAGCCAATAACAGGGCTAGCCACAAAGCACCGCCGGTAGCGGATTACGTGATTATGCGGCCTTACACCGGTGCGCTATTTGTTGATCTGGAGCTTATTGCCATCAGTGAAAAAACAGATCTGCCGGACGAAGTGCTGCAGCATTCCATGGTACAGCGTTTAGCCCTGGCCTGTAATAACGTGGTATGCTGGACTAACGACATTATTTCCTGTGCAAAAGAAGCGGAGCAGGGCGATGTACATAACCTGGTATTAGCCCTGATAAAGGAACGCGGCCTCTCTTTCCAGGCTGCTGTTGATGAAGCGCACCGCATGCATAATGAGGAAGTAAGACTGTTTGCTGCATTGGAAAACCTGCTACCTTCCTTTGATGGTGTAACAGACCGCGAGCTCACCAAGTATGTAGCCGTATTACGTACCTGGATGACCGGTAATTATGACTGGAGCGTGCAGGATACAGGAAGGTATAGGGTAGAGAGTGTGACCGTAGAATAGTTGTCAATTACGAATTATTCAATTACGAATTACGAATGGAATGCAGCGAAGTTTGAAGCGAATGGATAGGTGTCTCGATCATTATGGCGCCGGATTATGAATAGCTTATAGTGTGTGAGCTGTATTTCCTTGAAGGAACTACCTGATCGTACTACTCAATTCGTAATTCGTAATTGAATAATTCGTAATTATTTCCGGGCTTTGCTCCACTTCTCCATCCTCTTCCCCACCCACCAAAATGACAGCGCTAAAATGCTGAAGAAAATACCTTTGTGCGTACGATCCCACAGATATTCAAAATAGCGGGTGTACATATCCAGCAACAGGAATAATACGCCAAAATCCCGCACCAGCGGATCGCGGAGCTTAATGCCCAGCCATATCACAGCGGCGCATAAGAGAGTATAGATAGCCACCCACCATAACAGCTGGTATTGGCGCAGCAGCTGCCACTCGCTCCAGGTGCCGCTGTTACCAAAAACAGAGATCAGCCAGGCAGATAGCAATAATAACAGCCAGCCACCGCCCCAGGTAATATGCTGTAAGGCATGATATTTTTTATTGCGCAGCGCCAGCCGGTGTAACAGCAGCATAACTACTGCCAGCACAAACAAACGGCAGGGCAGGTTCATTCCCAGGAACCACGAAGCATCGTGGCTAACGTAGTAAGTAAGCTTTACATAAGCAGGTATTAAACATAACAGGGTAGCGGTCCATAACAGGCGGGAGGATAACATAAATGCAAGTACGCCATAGGTAAGGGTAGCCAGCAACCAGAACAAACCATAGTTACCATTGAGGTATTGCAGGCTTTTACCAAAATATACCACGGTAACGCCTGTACTGAGTATGGGAAGCAGCCAAAACAGCTCCTGGTTCAGGGAAAAGGAGCGTTGTTGCTGCTGCCGGCGGAAACCACTATAACACAGGAATACGGTGAGCAGGGCAAACAGCAATGCTATAATACCATCTGTAAGCGAGAGCTTTTTACGGATCACCTCAATCCACTTTTCATCCAGCACCAGGGAGCCAAAAGCCATGAGCGCGCAGGAAATAGCCGCAATGAAAATATACAGGGTAATGGTTTGCCATTCAATATTAGTTTCCCGTACCTGGTAGCTTTGCTGCATTTGCTGCGCCTGTTCCGGGTTTATGAGCTGATCCTGCTGCCATTGGTCAATGGCTTTTTGCAGCAAACGGGCTTCCCTTTTATCTAATTCCAGCATAAGGAGGTATAAAAGCTGATGTATGGCAAGGTACTCAAAAATAAGGCCCATTCTCCGGGCCATTTGCATATATGCACATTTATCTGCACATTTGTACACTTAGCACACCCGTTATGAATCATCTTCGTTTATCCGATTACTTGGTATTTCTGGTCTATTTCATTGTGGTAGCGGGTTATGGCTATTACATTTACCGCCGTAAGCGTGCGAATGTTACCAGCACCAAAGATTTTTTCCTGGCAGAGGGATCGCTGACCTGGTGGGCCATCGGGGCTTCCCTGATCGCTTCCAACATTTCTGCGGAGCATTTCATTGGTATGTCGGGTTCCGGCTTTGCGCTGGGGCTGGCCATTTCAACCTATGAGTGGATGTCGGCCGCCACGCTCATTATTGTAGCGGTGTTCTTTATACCCGTGTACCTGAAAAATAAGATCTATACCATGCCTCAGTTCCTGCTGAACCGGTATAACGGTACGGTAAGTACTGTCATGGCTATTTTCTGGCTGCTGGTATATGTGCTGGTGAACCTTACCTCCATTATTTACCTGGGTGCATTAGCGATAAATGCCATTTCGGGTATCAACTTTTTCTGGTGCATAGGAGGACTGGCGGTGTTTGCGGTTTTTGTAACACTGGGTGGCATGAAGGTGATCGGGTATACAGATGTAGTGCAGGTGTTTGTACTGGTGCTGGGTGGATTGGTAACCACTTACCTGGCACTGAACCTGGTATCCGAACACTTTGGTTTTGGTAAGAACATCTGGAAAGGACTGGCCATTATCAAAGACCAGGCGCCGACGCATTTTCACATGATCTTTGATAAGTCGCACCCCTATTATAAAGACCTGCCGGGCCTTTCCGTGCTTATAGGCGGTATGTGGATCAATAACCTGAACTACTGGGGCTGTAACCAATATATTATACAGCGCGCCCTGGGAGCTGATCTGAAGACAGCGCGGGAAGGTATTTTGTTTGCGGCCTTCTTAAAGCTGCTGGTACCGGTAATTGCCGTGCTGCCGGGTATTACAGCTTATGTATTGTACAAGAACGGGGTATTTACCCATGAAATGACGGATGCAGCCGGAGCGGTAAGACCGGACCAGGCCTATCCCACGCTCATGAACCTGTTGCCCCCGGGCCTGAAGGGGCTAGCCTTTGCAGCCCTTACAGCAGCTATAGTAGCGTCGCTGGCAGGTAAGGCCAATAGTATTTCCACCATTTTTTCCCTGGATATTTACAAACGTTACTTTCATAAAGAGGCTACGGAAAAACAGCTGGTGCGTGCCGGCCGTTATACCGTGATCATTGCAATGGGCATAGCCTGCCTGGTAGCGCCGGCCCTGCGTTCCCTGGATCAGGCCTATCAGTTTATCCAGGAGTATGTGGGCTTTATTGCCCCTGGTGTGCTGGCCATTTTCCTGTTGGGCTTTTTATGGAAACGCACTACCTCCACCGCGGCACTGGTGGCTGCCGTGCTAACCATTCCACTGTCCACTGTTCTTAAGTTCCTGCCGGTATGGACCAATGGCGTGTTCCCGGACTATGCTTTCCTGGACCGTATGAGCATTGTATTTGTGGTGCTGATAGGGTTGATGATCCTGATCACCCTGTTGGACCGCAGCAGTAAGTACATGCCGCGCATTATACAAATTGATAAGACAATGTTCCGCACCAACCCGGCGTTCATTGTAGGATCGGTTATTATTGTAGGGATCCTGACGGCGTTATATACTGTTTTCTGGTAGGCATTCCGGGAAAGGGATTAACCTGGCCGGATAAGGCGTTTTGAGTGCTGGTTGCAACTTGTTCATTATAAGTGCTTTATGAATTTGCTAATCGATTGCAAAAAAAGCTGGAAAAGCCAATTTAAAAGTTTAATTTAGAGTACACAATTCACGTAATTAACGGGGTAAGACCAACTGCCCTGTAAATAAGTACTCAGGTGTGAGATCGTGAGGTTTCATACGAACAATGAAAATTAAACTACTCAGGTAAAAGATTAATCATCACGTATGAATCGAAGATTCCATACGGCCAATGAAAAAATTAAACGCTCACGTATGAAACCGTAAGGTTCCATATGACCCGTAAAAAATTAAACGCTCACGTATGAAAGTGCAAGATCAATTCTCCGAAAAAGAGCTACAGCCACTCAACAGCATTGAACAATGGGAAGATGATGTGCTGCAACGTTATCCGGAAGGAGTAGAGCCTTCCAAAGCCAAAGAAGAATACCGCAATTACGATAATCCTCAACGGGACACCGTGCGGGAGTTTTACCGCCTGAACCACAAATACCAGACATACGATTTTGTACAGGAAAAGAAAAAAGAGTTCCTGCAGTTCAACCGCAAGGAAATGCCGGTTTGGAGTGCAATGGAATTTCTGAACACCCTGGTGGATGATTCTGACCCGGATATAGACCTGGACCAGCTGCAGCACTTGCTGCAAACGGCAGAAGCTATCCGTGCAGATGGCCATCCTGATTGGTTTGTGCTGACCGGTTTTATCCACGACATGGGCAAAGTGTTATGCCTGTTTGGCGAAGCGCAATGGGCTGTGGTTGGCGATACCTTCCCGGTAGGCTGCCAGTTCTCTGATAAGATCGTGTATCCGGAATTTTTTGCCAACAACCCGGACATTAACGATGAGCGTTACAATACCAAGTACGGTGTATATTCCCCTAATTGCGGTTTAAAGAACGTGCATATGTCATGGGGGCATGATGAATACCTGTACCACATTACTAAAGATTATTTGCCGGAGCCGGCTTTGTATATGATCCGCTATCACTCCTTTTACGCACAGCACAGGGAAGGCGCTTATGAGCACCTGATGGATGATCATGACCGGGAAATGTTTGAATGGGTAAAGAAATTTAACCCGTACGATCTGTATTCCAAAAGTCCGAAACCGCCTGTGGTATCAGAGCTAAAGTCTTACTACGAAGACCTGATCGCTAAATACCTGCCGGATACTATCCGTTTGTAGGTTTGTTATATAACGCAACTAAAAAAGCAGCGGCCAATTGCCGCTGCTTTTTTTATGGCTGATTAGTTTCAGCGTTATAATAATTCTGTTACCATTGGGAAAGCCACTTTAAACCAGTAGGTGAAACGGTCCGGCGTATCCCTGATCTGGCGGGTTATTTCAGCCAAAGGATAGAACGCGTATGCTGCCACCTCTTCCTCATCCGGGATTACGACGCCATCAAAAGTACCCAGGAACACATGATCATATTCATGCTCTGTTAAGCCATTATCAAAGGATGCCTGGTAAGTAAAGGTGAACAGTTTTTTAACCGGGCAATCAAATCCCATTTCTTCCTGCAGGCGGCGGTGTGCGGCCTGCTCTACTTCTTCGCCCGGCATAGGATGGCTGCAGCAGGCATTGGTCCATAAACCAGCTGAGTGGTACTTGCCGCTGGCGCGTTGCTGCAGCAGCATTTCATTTTTGCTATTCACAATGAATACAGAAAAAGCCCTGTGTAATAGCCCTTTCTGATGTGCCTCCAGCTTTTCCATGGTAGCCAGGGCTTCGTCTTGTTCGTTGACCAGGATTATATGGTTAGATCTCATATGCCAAAGGGTTTGAGGGAAAATGTGAGGTAAGGTAGGGATTAATGTTTTATCTGCCAAACCACTTTCCCTGTTCTTACATCAATGCAGGTAGTGTGCAGCATCCAGGTAAGCAGCAGCTGTTGCTGGCTAATATTGGCCCAGCGGAAGGTGAACTCCGGATTGCCGCTGGAAAATACTTCTTTAAAAGCATTGGTTTCTCTGGCATTGGATGCATCAAAAAATAGCCCGGTGAGGTTGCTTTGCCAGTGTAGCCGTAAGGGTTGTCCCGGCGCCCATTGCAGGGAAGAAAGCAGCAGGCCTGCATCTTTATTGGTAGAGGATGCCTGCAGCACAAAAAAGTTATCAGATCCGGCAAGCAGCAGCCGGTTGGTACCGCCGTGCAAGCTGCCGGAGGTAGCAGCTTTTCTAACCAGGTTGTCTATACGATCCTGCATATCGTGTATGGCAGTTTCCATACTGCGTATATTCGCGCCCGTTTTATTACGCCGCAGGCTGTCGGCCAGCATTTGCAGGGAATCTACCATGCTTTTTTGCTGGCTGATGAGCGATCTTACCTCCTGCATTTGCCCCGACTGCATTTGCTGCAAACGGCTCAGGTTCTTATCTACCAGGAAGCTGCCTTTCAGAAAACCGGGATCATTTTCCAGGCGCCGGCTACCATTTTCTATTACCAGGTAATTCCGCGGGCTGCCATCCAGGCGCAGTATAACAGAATCATTATAGGCGGTGTGCGATCCGGTAATATCGGGGTCATTGAGCGGGGGCAGCTGGTAGCTTACATCCGTGATCTTTTCCACTTTCAGGGTAACGGGGTTCAGCGCATAATGAAAACCCTGATCGTCACTGAGTATAATACCGCGGCCGGCATCATAACCATAGAACTGCGGCAGCTGGTACCATTCCGGGTTAGCCAGGTGCTCTTTCAGGAAAGAGGCCTGCAGCAGCAATTGATCGGCGCTGGCTTTTACTTTCAGTGTACGCGGGTCATAGGTTTGCAGGGTTACCTGCCCATTTTCATTTTTTCTCACGCACCACAGCTGGTTGCCCGTAAGGGCCAGCAGCAGGCAGGCATCCTCTGATTCTCCGCCAAAAATGGTGCGGGCCAGGAGATGGCCATCCTTTACATCATAGGCAGAAAGACGGGTATTGGTAAAACCGCTTATGCGCATGTAGCCGCGGCCGGAGCTTTTGGAAGTGGCATGAAATACTTTTTCGTGTGTTATCAGCACCTGGCCGGCACTATCCGTATACAGGTACTCACAGATAATACCATCTGCGGAGCCGGTTTTATCTGATTTGAAAAAGCAGCCGCTAAGCAAAAACAGGAATGCAATAGGGAGGACATAGAGCCTGATCATATAACAATTTAATGAAAATTATGAAGGCTTGCACCCCTGAGCGCAATTTGCAGGCGTTTAAATATTTTAGATATTTCGCTGTTCAACGGCTTTCGCACCAAACTGCGGAAACTATTGCAGTAGTAACAGCTGGCTTATACCAGGGCCGCATGCAATATTTCCACCGGGTGCAGCGCTATTTTGCCCGTACCATCTTTTACCTGGTGCCGGCAGCTGGTGCCGGGAGCGGCTATGAGCGTATCATCCGTCGCATTGCGTACCGCCGGGAACAATACCAGCTCACCTATTTGCATAGACAGGTCATAGTGTTCTTTCTCATACCCGAAAGAACCCGCCATGCCGCAGCAGCCGGAAGGAATAATTTCCACGCTGTAATTAGCAGGCAGAGAGAGTATTTTTTTACTGTGCAGGGGAGTAGATAAGGCTTTCTGCTGGCAATGCCCATGCAGCTTAATATGCCTTTTTTCCTGCGTGAACTGCTCGGGGTGGAATGCGCCACGCTCTGCGGCCAGTGACAGGAACTCATCTACCAGGAACACATTCTTTGCCAGCTGTTTAGCTGCTTCACGGTAGGGTTCCTGTACCAGGTCAGGATACTCATCCCGGAAGCTCAGGATGGCAGAGGGCTCTATGCCCAGCAGGGGCGTATCTTCCGTAATAACGTCTTTGAATATACGTACCTGCTGTTCCGCAATTGTACGCGCTTTACGCAGCAAACCTTTTGACATTAAAGCACGGGCGCTTTGGGGATGATCGGTCATGCGCACCTCGTACCCTAATTTATGCAGCAGCTGCACGGTTTTAATGCCAATGCCGGTATCGTTGTAGTTGGTAAATTCGTCGCAGAACAGGTACACGGCCGGCGCATTGGCAGGGAGGGCTGTTCTTTCCTTAGGCCATTGCCGTTTGAACCAGCTTTTTAAAGTAGTGGTATGCAGGCCTGGTAAGGAGCGGTCTAATGCAAAACCGGATACCTTTTTAATAAGGCTGCTGGTAGCTTTATTTTTCACCAGCCAGTTATAAATGCCGGGTGTGATGGCTGCCAGGCCATTCAGGCTGGTATAATTGCCGATCATTTTAGCGCGGAAAGGCACGCCATTGGCATCGTGATAATGCTGCAAAAATTCCATCTTCAGTTTGGCCATATCCACGTTGCTGGGGCATTCCGATTTACAGCCCTTGCAGGCCAGGCACAGGTCCAGCACATCATAGATCTCCTTATGGTCAAAGCGGTTCTCCTTGTTGGAATGCGTCAGGAACTCACGCAGGATGTTGGCCCTTGCACGGGTAGTATCCTTTTCATTACGGGTAGCCATGTAGCTGGGGCACATGGTGCCGCCGCTCAGCTGCGTTTTACGGCAGTCGCCTGATCCATTGCACTGCTCCGCATGCTGCAGCACGGTTTGTTCCGGGAAGTGGAAAATGGTTTGCAGCGCTGGTACCTGCTGGCCCGGCTCATACCGCAGCATACTGTTCATAGAAGGTGTGTCTACGATCTTGTGCGGATTAAAAATGTTCTCCGGGTCCCAGGTGTATTTCAGCTGGCGTAACAGCTCATAGTTTTTATCGCCTATCATCTGGCGGATGAATTCCCCGCGCAGGCGGCCATCCCCATGCTCCCCGCTCAGGGAGCCCTGGAACTGCTTTACCAGCGTAGCAATTTCCTCTGCTATTTTACGGAACAGTAAGTTGCCTTCTTCCGTTTTCAGGTTAATGATAGGGCGTAAATGTATTTCCCCGCTGCCGGCATGTGCATAATGCACGGCGTAGAGGTTGTATTTTTTTAAGATCTCATTGAATTGGCGAATATATTCCGGCAGGTCCTCAATGGCAATGGCGGTATCCTCTATCACCGGCACGGCCTTTTCATCGCCCGGCAGGTTGCTGAGCAGGCCCAGGCCGGCTTTGCGCAGGGTCCAGATCTTTTTGGTATCCTCCCCGAACAGCAGCGGAAAGTGGTAACCTAAACCGGCCGCCTGCAGCTCCTGCTGTAAGCGTGTAGCTATTTCCGTTATTTCCTCGCGGGTGTTGCGGAGGAACTCTACTACCAGGATGGCGCCGGGATCGCCCTGTACAAAAAAGCGGTTCTTGCTTTGTTCAATATTATCCTTGGTACACTCCAGTATATAATGGTCTATCAGCTCACTGGCGCTGGGCTTGTATTGCATGGCAATAATATTAGCCCGCAGTGATTCGTCGATGGTATTAAAATGTACGCACAGCAGCCCGGTTTCTTTAGGCGGCAGGGGAGAGATGTTGAGCTTTATTTCTGTTAAAAAGGCCAGCGTGCCTTCTGAACCGGCAATGAGCTTACAAAAGTTAAAATCTTCTGTGCCGGCGGTAAAAGGTGCTGTTTCCAGCAGCAGGTCTACCGCATAGCCGGTATTACGGCGGGTAATGCTTTTCTTGGGGAACTGCCGGCGGATCTCCTCCTGGTTAGAGTGGTTGCCTAAGATGGAGCGGATCTGCTGGTAAACTTTGGTTTCCAGGGAACCATCGCCGCGTTCACAGCGGGCATGAAATTCATCCGGGGAAATGGTGTTGAACACTGCTTCAGAACCATCGCTCAGCAAAGCCTTTACTTCCAGCAAATGCTCGCGGGTGCTGCCATATACTACGGAGTTGGAGCCGCAGGAGTTATTGCCCACCATACCGCCTATCATGGCGCGGTTGGCAGTAGAGGTTTCGGGTCCGAAATAAAAGCCGTAAGGTTTCAGGAACATGTTCAGCTCATCGCGCACCACGCCGGGCTGCACGCGCACCCATTTTTCCTCCGGGTTTATTTCCAGTATGCGGGTAAAATTCTTGGATACATCTACTATAATACCGTTGCCTACCACCTGGCCTGCCAGCGAAGTACCGGCTGTACGGGGTATCAGGGAGGTTTTGTTTTCACGGGCAAAGGTGATCAGGCGTTTTATATCTTTTTCATGCGCCGGAATGGCTACTGCCAGGGGCAGCTCACGGTATGCCGAAGCATCCGTGGCATATAAGGTACGCATCGTATCATCATCATAAAGGGCGCCCTCCAGTTCCAGGGCCAGTTGCCGGAGCTTATCTCGCATATCAGACCATTATTCCGCCGCGAAATTATGAATAATTACGAATTATCAATTACGAATTACGAATGAGGTACACAACATGATAGAATTTTTTCAAAAAAATGCAAATGGAAATAAAAAATATCTAACGCTTCTTTACTTACCATGTAAAAACCGGCACTCTAATATTTCCCACCCAATTCGTAATTATTCATATCATAATTACTTTCAATGGCATTCATGTCCCGCTTCGACGGGATCGTAATTCGTAATTGACAATTCGTATTTAAAACAGTTTATTATCATTCACAAACTTCGGCCTTATAATCTCAATCCCGCATACCTCCTTCATCTTATCCGCCAGGTACACGCTTAGTTCCGGGGAGTAGGCTTCATCGTGCATATGCATAAAAAAGTACAGCTCCTTCAGTCCATGCTCCAGCCAGTAGCGGATACGGTTCACCCAGTCATCAATACGGGTGTAATCCGTGGGGTGCAGGCTGTTGCCCACAAAACGGATAAATGCGCTGGGTACGGTCAGGTGCATATGCGCACAGTCGCGCCGGCCGGAGGTATCGGTGATCAGCAGGCCTACCTTTAGCTTCTGCAGGGTTTGCAGCAGCTCCATCCAAATGCCTTCATCACTGAACCATTGCGGGTGCCGCACTTCCACGAACCATTGCAGGTCCTTGGGAAGCGAGTCCAGGTATTGAAAAAGCTGGTCTTTCCGGTTGGGGGAGAACTTATCGCTTACCTGCAAAAAAATAGGCCCCAGGTGTTCTTCAAACGCCAGCACCCCTTCCAGGAAAGCGGTGGTTTGCGGGCCGGCATTGGTTAGCTGGCTGTAATGGCTAATAGCCTGCGGCACTTTAGGGCAGAACTTGAATTTATGCCCACTGGCCTTTGCATCCCATTTGCGGATGGCATCCGGTTCATAGATCTTGTAATGGGTAGCATTTAGCTCAATGCTGTTGTAGTGGTGCACATATTCATCCAGGAAGTTAGCCTCCTTGGTGCCTTTGGGATAGATCTTACCGATCCATTCTTTACGGCCCCATTTGGCGCAGCCTACATATATTTGCGGCTTCTTTGCCGGCTGGCCTTTCAGTACTTTTTTGTTAAAAACAGGCTCTGCGGCCAACTTGAAATCCAGGTCGTTCAGCAGGGCCTCGTCTACACGTCCAAAGTCCATAAATTAATTTTGAGAGTTCTTTGTTTTTATAGTTTTTCTAAGGTAACTTAAAAGTATGTATCAATAAATAAATAGCATGGAAGTTATACACGTTAGCGCGGAATGTTACCCGGTAGCCAAGGTTGGAGGATTGGGGGATGTGGTGGGCGCCCTGCCCAAATATCAGTTTGAGGCGGGCTGTTATGCAAAAGTAGTGATGCCCGCATATAGAACCCGTTTTTTTGAAACCCACGAATTAGAGATCGTACACCAGGCCGGCATGTTCCTGGGGCCTTACTGGTACCACTTTAATGTCTGGAAAGAAAAGCACAACACTTTAGGTTTTGACCTTTACCTGGTAGACGTTCCCGGCCTGCTGGATACAACCGGTGTGTACGGGTATTACAACGATACAGAACGTTTTTTAGCTTTTCAGATAGCTACGCTGGACTGGATCAACGAGTGGCGGCATAGCCCCGATGTGATACATTGCCATGACCACCATACCGGGTTAATTCCCTTTCTGATGAGCAATGGGTATAAGTATGCCCGGCTTAAAAATGTGCCTTCAGTTATAACAATTCATAATGCACAGTACCAGGGCCAGTTTGGCTGGGACCGGCAATACCTGCTGCCTTCCTTTGATTCCTGGAAAGGCGGCCTGCTGGATTGGGCCGGCGCCATTAACCCCCTGGCAGCAGCTATTAAATGCGCCTGGCGGGTAACCACCGTATCGCCCAATTACCTGGAAGAGATGTTTAACTCCGCCGCGGGCCTGGAAAGCCTTTTTAACTATGAGCGCGGCAAGTGTATAGGTATTTTGAACGGTATTGATACCAAGGTATGGGACCCTGCAACAGACCCTATGTTAACGGCTAACTATGACGCCTCTACGCTGGTAACCGGTAAAGAGGAAAATAAGCAGGCCCTGTGCCGTGAGTTTGGATTAGACCCTTCTTTGCCGCTGATCTCCTTTATTGGAAGGCTGGTGGGGGAAAAGGGCGCCGACCTGTTACCGGATATTATTGGCCGTTCCC
The DNA here is from genome assembly GCF_900109685.1 of Chitinophaga rupis. GTDB lineage: Bacteria > Bacteroidota > Bacteroidia > Chitinophagales > Chitinophagaceae > Chitinophaga > Chitinophaga rupis. The sequence goes on from NZ_FOBB01000002.1 coordinate 510,665, forward strand.
TGTATGAGCTGACGGGCCGGGTGAATTTCCTGGTACTGGGAAGCGGGGACCCCCATGTGGAATGGTCTCTACAGCAAACCCGGCAATATGTAGAAGATCACCTTAATGTATATATCGGTTATAGCGAATCTTTATCACACCGTATTTATGCCGGCAGCGATTTTCTGCTGATGCCCTCCCGTGTAGAGCCCTGCGGGCTTAACCAGCTCTATGCCCTGCGTTATGGCACAGTACCCATTGTAAGAAGTGTAGGCGGATTAAAGGATACGGTTACGGATATTGGCGATAAAAACGGTTTTGGCATACGTTTTATACATGCAGCAGTATGGGATGTATGCAGGGCAATAGGCCGGGCAGTATCCTTGTACGAAGATCAGGAGGTTATAACCCTGCAGCATATACGACAATACAGCATGCAGCTGGATCATTCATGGGACAGCGCAGCACAGGAATATCTGGATGTTTATTTAAGCCTAACGCAGAAAGCTTAACGCCTAATGCAGAAGGCTTAACGCTGATTGAAGCGATTATATGTTCAATGCATAAGCCTTTATTGATCAGTTTAGCTATCGAAGTATAAGCGTTCAGCATTAAGCATTACCTTTGAACCGTTGACCGCCAGCCACTTGCTTACAATGAAAAATTGAACATAATATATGTCTAACGCAATCATTTCCCTGATATTGGGCGGAGGAGCCGGAACAAGGCTGTATCCCCTTACACGCCGCCGTTCAAAGCCGGCAGTACCCCTGGCCGGTAAGTACCGGCTGGTGGATATACCTATTTCCAACTGCCTGAATGCTGATATGAACCGTATTTTTGTGCTGACGCAGTATAACTCTGCTTCTTTAAACAAGCATATTAAAAATACCTATCACTTCAGCCATTTCAGCAAGGCTTTTGTGGATATACTGGCCGCAGAGCAAACCCCTGATAACCCCACCTGGTATCAGGGTACGGCAGATGCGGTAAGGCAGTGCCTGCACCATATTGATAATTTTGAATTTGAATATGTGCTCATCCTCTCCGGTGACCAGCTGTACCAGATGGATTTCCGGGACATGCTGCAGTTTCACGTAGAATCCGGCTCGGAGATCACCATTGCCACCATACCGGTAAGCGCCAAGGATGCCTCCGACTTTGGGATCTTAAAAACAGACCCCAAGGGATTGATCACTTCCTTTACAGAAAAGCCCAAGCAGGATGTGTTAGGCCCCTGGTCATCGCCTGTGAGCGAGGAAATGCAGGCAGAAGGCCGCATTTACCTGGCTAGTATGGGTATTTACCTGTTCAGCCGGCAGGTGCTGTACGATCTGCTGAACGGGCAGGAAACCTCCACCGACTTTGGTAAAGAGCTGATCCCGTATGCCATTAATGCGGACTATAAAGTAATAAGCTATCAATACACCGGGTACTGGACAGACATTGGTAACATTTGCTCTTTCTGGGAAGCCAACATCGGGTTAACGGATGACATCCCCAAGTTTAACCTGTTTGATGAATCACATACTATATATTCCAGGGCACGTATGCTGCCGCCGGCCAAGATATCTGCCAGGCTGAATAAAACCGTTATTTCAGACGGTTGTATTATATTGGACAGTACGCTGGAACGTTGTGTAGTAGGAATCCGTAACCGTATAGGGCGTGGATCTGTGATCACAAACTGTTACATAATGGGGAGCGATTACTACCAAACGCTGGAAGAGCTGGAGAGAGCCAGGGCAAAAGGCCATCCACCCATGGGCATTGGAGATGATTGTCATATCAATAACGCTATTATAGATAAGAACTGCAGCATTGGCAACGGGGTGAAGATCAATGTGGGAGACCGCCTGCCGGATGGCGAGTTTGAAAAATATACCGTGAAGGATGGGATCGTGGTAATAAAAAAGGGTATGGTATTGGAGGATGGATTTGTGATCTAGGCGGCCGATAGGGCCATCTTTGCTTATGTGTTGTGCAAATGAATTTGCGCGGAATTGATAATATAATTACGCGCATATTTATTTGCACATTTTTGTATTAGTACCTTTACACCTTCATTATAAAAAATTGCAGCAATAAAAGCGAAGTATGCGACTGACCATAGAACGACAAAACACGAAAATCTATCCTGATCTAAAGAGAGTAGTAGCACGCTTTTTCTTTAACGGCGATGCCCGGGCCAAAGCCATTATAAGCCAGGTAGGCGGTATGACAGACGTAGAAGTTGCCGCCACGCTCACACCTTTGCTCCGCGAGTTCTCCCGCCGCCACCGTAACGTAACCCGGATCTTTGAAAAGCATTGCGACCGGGTAAAACACCTGTTCACCTCCCAGGGCATCAACTATGATGAGGTGGATTACAAAAAGCGACTGCTGATCGGCTCTTATTTTACCAATGAATATTCCATTGAATCGGCTGCGTTCTTTAATCCTTCCCTGATCGAAGACCTGGACCAGAGCGGGCTGGAAGAAGGAGAAAAACGCGTGATCATCAGCTTCCGCGCAGTAGGTGAGGGCCATATTTCCTCCATTGCGTTCCGCCATGGGGTTATTAACCGGGACAACGAGATCTTTCTGACCCCACCGGGTAACTATGTAGAGGAGGCAGATATCATCCGTAACTCCCTTTACCAGAAACAGGGCTTTTTCCAGAATGCGGTATCCATTCGCCTGCCGGACTCCGTGATGCGGGAAGTGCAGAGCAGCCTGTCAGATACATTTGAATACCTGTCGCTGAAACGCGTGATCCGTGATATGCAGCAGCGTTACCAGGTAGATCACCTGATCAAAAAGGCATTGGAAAGGCTGTTATGGCTGGCAGATTCTTACTACGAAGTGAACTTTTCACTGGATACAGATATCTCTGACCGTATCATATTTCCTTATTCAGAGTCTGAAACGCGTGGCATTGAAGATGCCCGCTTTGTAAAGTTTGCCGATAACAATGGCGATATTATCTATTACGCCACTTACACAGCGTATGATGGTATCACCATTCAGCCCAAGCTGCTGCAAACCAAAGATTTTTACAACTTTAAAATATTGCCGCTGTATGGCGAGGGTGCGCAGAACAAGAACCTGGCGCTGTTTCCCCGCAGGATCAATGGTAAGTATGTGATGTTATCCCGTATTGACGGTATTAATAACTATATCATGTACTCCGATAAGATCAACATCTGGGAAAATCCGGAGATCCTGCAAACACCGAAGTATCCCTGGGAGTTTGTACAGATCGGCAACTGCGGATCGCCCATTGAAACCTCAGAAGGGTGGCTGCTGATCACCCATGGGGTAGGGCCTATGCGTACCTATTGTATAGGCGCCAGCCTGCTGGACCTCAATGATCCTAAAGAAGAAATAGGCCGCCTGAAAGAACCGCTGCTGGTGCCAACCAAGGAAGAAAGAGAAGGCTATGTGCCCAATGTATTATACTCCTGCGGATCTATGATCCATAACCAGGAGCTGATCATCCCTTACGGCCTTTCTGATTATGCCACCGGTTTTGCCACGGTAAACCTGGAGCATTTGCTGAACAGGATTAAACAGGATGGATAAATGTGCGGATATGCCGGTGGGTTTTGGATGTGGAGATGGGATTGTGGGATGAAGGGCGCGCCTGGTGGCGCTACTGTGGGGTTGAAGCGGGTGTTTTACCATTAAGGATCTGTTCATATAAGGCAAGATAAGCTTCCACCATTTTTTCCTGGCTGAACTGCGCTTTGGCGTAGGTATGGCAATAGGTACGGTCAATAGTATGCAGCGATTTTATGCTGTTAATAGCCTGCTGCATATTATTTACCAGGAAACCTGTTTTGCCATGCTGGATAAGCTCCGGCATAGAACCGCGCTGGTAGGCAATTACAGGCGTGCCGCATAACATGGCTTCTGCTACGCTGAGGCCAAAAGGCTCTTCAAAATAAATAGGGTGCAGCAGGGCTTTGGCGCGGCCTAATACCCGGTTGCGTTCTTCCCCGCCCACTGCGCCTACAAATACCACTTCTTTCCCGTCAATGAATGGCTGCACCTTTTCCCGGTAATATCCTTCATCCTGTATAATACCGGCAATTACCAGGCGGTGGTTGGTAGCCAGGGCAATCTGTATCGCGTCAAACGTGCCTTTATCAGGATGAATGCGCCCAAAATACAGCAGATAGTCCTCCGGTTGGGTTTCCAGTGAAAATTCCGCGGTGCGTATACCATTATATATATTGGCGGCGTATTGCAGCTCCGGGCTGCGGTTGGCATAGCTGATGGATACATAATGGTTTACATCGTTAAACCGGGCATATACGGGAATGATCCTGGGAGAGGAAAAGCCATGGATAGTGGTAACCATAGGCGTAGGTATTAACCGCGACCAGGTAAGGGGCAAAAAATCAAAGTGGTTATGGATAATGTCAAATTCCCCGGCCTGCTCCATTAAGTAACTGATATGCATACACTCCTGTACTTTGGCGTCCAGCGTTTTATCCTCTTCATAGCCCTGCGGGCAAATAGCAGCCAGGGTACCGCCGGTAACGGAATTGGCGGTGGCAAACAAAGTAACTTCCTGACCTTTAGCTACTAACCCTTCTGCCAGGTTAGAAGCCATTTGTTCCCAGGGGCCGTAATGTTGGGGAGGTGTACGCCAGGCCACGGGAGAGAGTATTGCAATTTTCATGAATTACAGATTTCAATTACGAATTATTCAATTACGAATTACGAATGAGGACTACGAGTAAGAAATTGACTAAGAAAATATGAATTAGGTTTAGCACGTTTCGTACCAACTCTCAATATAAGCGCAATTATTCATCATTTTGTCCCCGCCTCTCACCGTTCATCGTAATTCGTAATTCCTAATTCGTAATTTATTATACCTTCGTGCCTTCAAAGGAAGTAAGGAGCATGGATCAATCAGTATGCAACAGTGTACCCTACAGTGAAACCGGCTATTTCAGCCAACTGGTACTCGATTTTTTGGCAGAACATCCGCATATCCGATCTTTTTATACGCACCCGCCACTGCATGCCGACCTGGATGCGCTGATACACGCTAAAAAAGCGCAGCCCCTGCAAAGGGATGTGCTGGTGATGGCCCTGCAGGCGCAATATGCCGGTTTAGAGGTGCATGACGCAGTAAAAGAAAACATTCGCCTGCTGGAGCAGCCAGGCACCTTTAGCATTTGTACGGCCCACCAACCCAATATTTTTACCGGTTACCTTTATTTTGTTTATAAGATCTTACAAACCGTAAAGCTGGCGGCTGATTTTAAACAGCAACGCCCCCAGTACAATTTTGTGCCGGTGTATTACATGGGGAGTGAGGATAATGACCTGGATGAACTGGGCAGCATTTACCTGAACGGTAAAACGCTTACCTGGCCTACCACGCAGGCCGGCGCCGTAGGGCGTATGCGTCCCGAAGGGCTGGAGGAGCTGATTGTGCAGATAGAGTCCCTGCTGGGCTATGGTAAACATGCAGAAGAGCTGGTGCAGCTGTTACGAAATGCCTACGGGCAGCATGATGACATTCAGAAGGCTACCCTGTACCTGGTAAATGCCTTATTTGGCCGCTTTGGACTGGTAGTGCTGATACCCGATACCCCGCTGTTTAAAAAACAGTACATACCGGTTATGAAAGAGGAGCTGTTACACCAAACCTCCTATAAGCTGGTAAGCGATACCATTGAGAAAATATCACAACATTATAAAGTACAGGCCAATCCCCGGGAAATAAACCTGTTCTACCTTACGGATAACAGCCGGGAACGGATTGTAAAAGAAGGGGAGCAGTGGAAGGTTTTACACTCCAATATTGCATTCACTGCTACGCAGCTGGAAGAAGAGCTGTACAACCACCCGGAGCGTTTTAGCCCTAATGTGATCCTGCGCGGGATGTTGCAGGAAACCATTTTACCCAATATTGCCTTTATTGGCGGTGGCGGTGAAATTGCTTACTGGCTTGAGCTGCAGGCTTTATTTGCCCATTACCGTGTGCCGTACCCTATGCTGGTGATGCGCAATTCCTTTTTACTGGTAGATGCGGTGTCACGAAAATGGCTGCAGAACCTGGGCTTATGTATTAAAGACCTGTTTGGCAATGTAAATGAGCTGGTAAATAATTTTGTGCTGCAGCGTACCAATGCCTCGCTGGTATTGAAAAAGGAATATGATGCGCTGGAACAGCTGTTTGATGAGCTGGAAGCTAAAGCGCGCAGTATAGATGTAACACTGGTATCCAGCGTGGGCGCTGAAAGGCAAAAAGCTATTAAAAGCATTGGACGCCTGGAACATAAATTCCTGCGGGCAGAGAAGAAAAAGTTTGCCTGGCAAACAGACCAGATCAGGCAGCTGCGCGATAAATTATTTCCCGCTAACTCCCTGCAGGAGCGCAAAGAGAACTTTATGCCCTGGTATATTCATGAAGGCAGCGCACTGTTTGACAGGATACTGGCTAATATGCAGCCTTTATCCGACCAGCTGCAGATCATTTATGAGCAGGATAATAAGGAGCTATTGCCTTGACCGGATGGCATTCTCAATATCCTCCCTTTTTTCTCCTACCTCGTTTATTGTTTTCAGGATCTCTTCCTTGGTAACCTTCAGCTCTTCTGAAAGGTACTCTACATGGTCATCCCTCAACGGATCAATAATTTTAAGATCCTGGAAGCTTGTGGCATTATTGTCAGGCATGATCAGTTCTTTTTAGGTTGTTGAATACCTGTATGCGTACAAATACAATGCCTGCGGGTTGCGGATGACAACGCTTAGCTCATAGCTTTCTTCATATCTTTCAGCACTACCAGGATACCGTGCAGCTGGTCGCGCACCTGCTTGGTTTCCAGCATCTCATCCCGTACCGGCGTTTCCCCCTTTCCCTGGTTGATCTCTGTTTGCCGTTGCTGGATAAGACTTTCCACATGAATATCCAGTGTTTCAAAAGCTTCAATATTGCCGGGTAGTTCCGGCAGGGCTGCGCCGGGTTGCTGAGTAAGCTGTATGATCTGGTCCATGTACTGCAGCAGGTAATGGGCTATCAGCTGGTACTCCGGTCGCGGAAAACGCACGCTTTGGCCCAGGCCATAGGCTGCCAGCGCAGCAATACGGGAGGTAAGGGTGTGGTTCAATACCACAAAGTGGTACAGTTTGGAAGTATTTTTCTGCTGGCTCTTAGGTTCGCTTAACATACGCTGAAAGGCCGCCATGAGGTTGGCGGTATGTACATAGGTGTCTTTACGGGCCAGCTTGTATTCCGTAACGGACATTTGCAGGTTGGTGTAAAGCTTTATAACCTGCTCAAAATATTGTTTGTTGGCCGTTATCATTTTCTCCATGTAGCTGGGCAGGTACTTATGCTCCCAGCTGGGCCACAGGATAAGGTTGGCCACAAAAGCCAGGCTGCCGCCAATAAAGGTATCCAGCACCCGCTGGGTGGCATACCGCAAGTCGGCCGGGTGCAGGAAATGCAGCAGGAAAATAACAAAGGGTGTGGTAAAGATCACGCTGATGGTGTACTGGTACGTCATAAACGTATAAGCGCCCAGTATGCACACCAGCATAATAATAAAAATGGTGGTGGGATTGCTGGTAAGCAATAATACGGTTATGGCAAACAAAGCGCCTATAACGGTGCCGATTATACGCTGGTAGCTACGTGACTTCGTTAATCCGAAACCTGGCTTCAGGATCACCACTATGGTGAGCAGGATCCAGTACACGCGGTCCAGGTGTAACAGCAGCCCCAGTATATAGCCTGTTACAGTAGCCAGGCTTACGCGTACGGCATGCCGGAAAATGTGCGATTGAAAAGTAAGGTTATCACGGAAGGTCTCAAAATCGTACCGGTTGCTGGTGGTAAAGCGGGATAGCTCTAACCGCGGGTCAATGGTAGTATCTTTCAGTCGTTCTAGGCGGGTAAGGCGGTGCAGGTTATACATGCGCTCTGCCATATCCTGCAGGTTGCCCAGAATGTTGGTGAGGGTAATAAGGCGGGTGCGCTCCCGCAGGGTGGGCAGGGTTTTACGGATCTCCCCAACGGCCTGCTGTACCTTTTCAATATCGTGCCGCAGGTTGGCGTGGGGCATGGAACGCTGCCCGGCCATAACGGCAAGGCCTATATCTTTCAGCTCCTGTGCATATTCCAGGATAAGGTGATGGAATTTTTCCAGGATATTTTGTTCCCCGAAGTTCTGTTGCAGCGCTTTATAATCGATCTGCGAAGCCATGATCTGCTCCTGCAGGTCTACCAGGTCCAGGAAAATGAGCACCATGCTTTTGCTGATGCTGCTGGTACCCTGCTGGGCGGAGCGCCTTTTGAGCAGCAGCTCACGCACTGCTTCCTGTTTCTCATTAACCAGCACCTGTTGTTCCAGTACGGATTTATAGGTTTCATCAATATCCGCATCCTTTACATAAAAACCGGCGCGCAGCTCCAGGTAGCGGGCTGTTTCCAGTATGCATTCCCCTAACGTTTGCTGTACATTCAGGTAAGGGCGTATTTGCCAAAGCACCAGCGCCAGCAGCCCGTGCCACAGGCCGCCCAGCAGCACCAGCCCGCTGTAGTGCAGGGTTTCCGTGAGGTTTTCCTGTGGATCGCCCAGCATAATGATCATTACCAGCAAACAGGCTATGCCTATATTGCCGCCCCGGTTGCCATAGACCAGCAGCATGCTGAAGAAAAAACAGCAGACAATGATCCAGGGGGCCATAATATAAGGGTAGGGCGATGCCAGCCCCGTGCCCAGGGCTGTCAGGAAAATTAAGGCAATGCTGATGAATGCGCCGTTCCGTTTATGGATAAAGGTGCCCGGCTGGTCTGACAGGGCGGCGCATAATGCACCCGTAGAAATGGCAATACCCATTATCAGCTGGCCCATACTCAGGCATACCAGCGAAGGCACTACTACGCTGATGGTTGTACGAAGCCCATTGCTGAAATGGTAGCTTAATATAAAACTCTTAATTTCTGTAAGCCAACGCATGGGTAATTACGGATTGTCAATTACGACCCCGCCAAAGCGGGGCATGAATGCCATTGAAAATAATTATGATTATGAATAATTACGAATTGAGTACCGCGATTTGCTGTCCCCCTATTTTAATTCGATATGCAAAGGTAGGAGTTAATGCGGAACGCTGAAGGCTTAATGCTGGATGCTTAACGCTTATCGCCGAATGCTCAAAGCCAGCGCCTGATGAAGTTCACAATATATTGAACATTAAAGGATTGATATAAAATATAACCACAAAGCCCGGATATATTTCCACTATACGCTGCATTAAGCGTTTAGCGTTCGGCGTTAAGCATTCAGCATTCTCTTATAATCTGGCATCCCCGCTGGGCGGGGCAGGCTGTACCCCATCTTGCGGAGTCGTAATTTGTAATTGATGATTCGTAATTACAGCAAGCCTAGGGCTTGCTGCCGCTTTCCTGTTGTTTCACATCATCATTCTTCACACCTTTTTTACGTGTCACCGACTCCTTCAGCTGGCCGAACTTCCAGCCAAAACCAATACGGATGGCGCGTACGGGGTAGTAAAAGGTGTTGGAACGGTAAAAGGATGGATCATGGATCACGTTCCTCCAGGCTATTTCTTTCTGGAAGGGTTGGTCCAGCGTAAGGTTTACGGCGGCCCGCTGGTGAAACAGGCTTTTACGCAGGGTAAAGCTATTGGTAATATAACCAGGGGTACGGCCCTGCAAAACGGGCTGGCTGCTGTTCAGGTAAAAGGAGGCCTCTGTTTTAAATCCTTTACCCAGGTCATAGTCAAGGTTAACAAAGCTGTTAGCGCTCCACCCCGTATTATGCAGGCCTGTACCATTACGGCTTTGCAGGCTGGTATACTGGATGCGTATATTGCCGCTCAGGCTCAGGCGTGGCAGGGGCTGAACGCTTACATTCAGGTTAAAACCTGTAGCGCTGCGCCGGCCTATGTTGGCATAAGTGGTAGCAGTAATGCCGCTTGCGGTATCTATGGCTACGTAACTTTCCATGGCTTTATGGGTAAAGGTGTAATCCATACCGGCCAGCAGGCGTATGCCCTTAAAGAGGATATTATAGTTCAATCCAAAGGAGTGGTTCAGCTCCGGTTGCAGGCCGGGGTTACCATAAGTAATGTTATTCGGGTCATTATCATTTACATAGGGGTTCAGGTTCCATACCCAGGGGCGTTGCAGGCGGCGGCTGTAAGAAAGGCTTACAGCCTGCATGTAGGGTAAAGGAAGGGTAATATTGGCTGTTGGTATAAAATTCAGATAATCAGTACGTAAGGAAGTGTCATTAGCAATAAAATGTGCATTAATATGCGTGTGTTCCAGGCGGGCGCCTAGCAGCACATTCACCCGGTTCTTTATTTTGAAGGCATAGGTGGTATACGCTGCCAGCACATTTTGCCGGTAGTTAAAAGTATTATTCCGGTCAGGGTTCGCAGGATCACGGGTAATGCTCATTTCACCCTGCTGCTGGTAGCTGCTTTCAATAGTGCGTAAAATAGCTTTGGCCCCGGTTTCCAGTTTTTGACCATGGGGTAGTGGCTGGGAATAGTCCAGCTGAAGGGTGGTTTCAGTATTACGCTCATCATTGGTATTGCTGAAACCTGTATAACCGCCCGGCACATTCAGCTGTTGGTTATCAGATTGCTGGTCATTATTGCCGTTATTCCGGTTTAAGGACAGGCTCAGGGTTTGGTCCGGCTGCCGGAACCTTTTCTGATAATCCAGCCCCAGGTCATAGCTCTGGCTTTTATAGTTTGTATAGCTGGTGTAGCTGCCGGTTTGTTCCAGCTTTTGCCTTTCGTCATAGAGCTTCACCTGCTGCGGGGCATTGTTGCTGTTGTAGCTGATGTTCACATTGCCATACACACTCAGGCTGCTGGTGCTGTCCAGGTCATAGCTCAGCTCCAGGTTACCAAAGTAATAGGTGCCGTCAAAGATGCTGTTGCCGTTCTGTATCAGCGTGCTTTGGTTGCCATACAGGTAGTTTTCCCGCAAGCCTTCTGAGCGGCCTTTGTTGCGGAAGTAGCTGGCGCCTGCGTAGGCTGCCACGCCTACCTGGCCTATGCGGGCATTCAGGGAGCCGCCTGCGCCTGCAAACCCACGGCTGTTATCATTGGCATACAGGTTACCATTGTAGCCATTAATAGTATGCCTGGTAATAATATTAATGATACCGGCTGCGCCTTCTGCATCATATTTTGCAGAGGGCTGGGAAATCACCTCTATACTTTTGATCACACTGGCCGGAAAAGCGCGCAAGGCCTCTTTAGGATTTTTGGCCAGCATAGCGGTGCTTTTACCGTTCAGCAGTATTTTAAAGCTGCTGCTGCCTTTAAGCTGTACGTTGCCTTCCGGGTCTACTGTTACTATAGGTACGCGGCGCAGCATTTCAGCAGCGGTTAGCTGGTCTTTGTTCAGGTCATTTTCCACGTTATATACCAGCCGGTCGTCCTTTACTTCCAGCAAGGGTTTTTGCCCCGCTACTGTTACGGCCTTTAGCTGCTGTGGGGCGGCAGGCAGGTACAGGGGCGGCGAGGCATAATACGGGTGCAGGGAATCCAGTGTAAAAGCTTCCAGGATGCGGGCGGCATACCCGGTGCTGCTGATACCCAGCTGGTAACGGCCGGCGCTGAGGCGGGAAATGGTAAAACGCCCCTGTTCATCCGTAAGGGTATTCAGTACCGGCTGCAGGCTGGCAGCTTTTAATAAGGTAACGGTGGCGTAACCAATGGGTTTGCGGGAAGCGCTATCCGCCACCTGGCCGGTAATGTGCAGGGATGCGGGTTTTTGGGCATGGACAAGCAAAGGGCATGACAGTATTGCGGTCAGCAGGGTTAGGGTACCATTTTTCATAATGGGTGTTGCATGTTGGCGTACATGTTCCGTTTAGATTTCGGTTATGCAAGGGTCTTTCTCAGGTTTTTCATCGGGTCTACAATCTTTCTACAGTATAAGCACCGGCAAATTAAAAATAATCGTTCAATTGTTAACCAGTTACTCAGCCAGGCCGTTGGTCAAGGGTTTAAGTAAAAGTCGAGCATTCCATTATAATAAATTGTAAACCAGTGTATTTTGATTGATTTTCAAAGGATTTATACACAACTGTGTATAAAAAAAACGGTTTAATCCGGCTTACGCTGTTAAATTACTAATTCATTTGCACAAATTACGTGTAGGCAATATGTGAATCGTAGTTATCTTTGACAGCTTTAAAAAAATAAACCCGGAGCAACTGTGCGTTTAAAAACATTAGAAATCAAAGGCTTCAAAAGTTTTGCCGACAAAACCGTTTTAAATTTTGACGAGGGGATCACAGGTGTAATAGGACCGAACGGCTGCGGCAAAAGTAATATCATTGACTCCATCCGGTGGGTGATAGGGGAACACAAGATCAGTAACCTGCGTTCAGAGAACCAGGCCGGCCTGGTATTTAACGGTTCCAAAAGCCGCTCCGCCAGTGGTATGGCCGAAGTGAGCCTCACCTTTGAGAATACACGAAATGTGCTGCCCACCGAATTTACCACGGTTACCATTACACGTAAATTTTATAAGAACGGCGATAGTGAGTACAGGCTCAATGATGTAGCCTGCCGTTTGAAAGACATCCACAACCTGTTCATGGATACCGGCGTAAGCACCGATTCTTACGCCATTATTGAGCTGGGCATGGTGGATGATATTATCAAGGACAAGGAAAACAGCCGCCGCCGCATGCTGGAACAGGCAGCGGGCATCTCCATCTACAAAACCCGTAAAAAAGAAGCCAAAACAAAGCTGGATGCTACGGAGGGTGACCTGAACCGTATTGAAGACCTGTTGTTTGAGATCAACAACAACCTAAAAACGCTGGAAAGCCAGGCTAAAAAAGCAGAACGTTATTACGAGGTAAAGAAAGAGTACCGGGAGATCAGCATAGAGCTGGCCAAAGCCGCCCTGGAAGGGTTCAACATCACCTTTAAAGACCTTTCCGAACAACAGCAAACAGAAACAGACCGTAAAATGGCGCTGGAAGCAGAAATTGCTACCGAAGAAGCGGCCGTTGAAGAAGATAAGCTGCACTTTGTAGCCAAAGAGCGGGAGCTGCAGGTATTGCAGAAATCATTTAATGAAGTACTGGCCACCGTACGTACCCGGGAAAATGATAAGAACCTGGCCACCCAGCAACTGACCTACCTGCGGGAACGTGAAAAGAACCTGAGCGATTTCCTGAACAATGCCGAAGGGCAGCTGCAGGGATTATCAGAATCCATTGAACGTACGGAAAAGCAGGCGGAAGAAGAGCAGGAAGTATTTGACACCATGCAGGATGAACTGGAAACCCTGCACGAAATGGTAGATGAAAAGAAAGAGCTTTTCAACCAGAAAAAACAAAGCCTGGAAACCCTGCGCCGCGACCAGCAGCAATGGCAACGCCAGCAGTTTGAAGCAGAAAAGAAAGTAGCTGTAGCCGATACCTCCGTACAGAACCTGCAGCGCAGCATACAGCAGCTGCAGGAAGAAAAAACGAACCGGCAGGCGCAGATACAACAGCTGGAAGAAGAAAAGAGCGGCCTGCAGGAAACCCTGGAAGATGGCAAAGCCAACCTGGAAGATATGATCCGTTTCCAGGAAGAGACCAAAGGCAAGATCCTGGCCACCCAGTCTGATATTGAAGGCCTGCGTGATAAGCTGACGGATGAGAACCGTACCCTGGACTCCAAGAAGAACGAATACGACCTGTTAAAATCCCTGGTAGACAGCCTGGAAGGTTACCCGGAAAGTATTAAGTTCCTGAAAAAGAACAGCGACTGGAATAATAAGGCGCCCATTCTGAGTGATATATTTTTCTGTAAGGAAGATTACCGCACCTGTATAGAAAACCTGCTGGAGCCTTACCTGAACTACTACGTAGTGAATAACGCGGAGGAAGCCATACAGGCCATACGCCTGCTGGACCTCAACAAAAAAGGAAAGGCCAACTTCTTTATACTGGACCAGTTCCACCACCAGGGCGGACAGCTGTTCACCCCTCCCGGCACCATACCGGCGCTGGAAGTAGTGGAAATAGACGAACGTTATAAAGGCTTAGGTAATTACCTGCTGGGTAAAGTATTTGTGGCGGATGATGTGGCTGCGCTGGATTTTGGCCAGATGCCGGATCAGGATGTGCTGATCGTGGAAAAGAGCGGCCGTATGTACCGCGGCAAATATAGCTTCAGCGGTGGTTCTGTAGGTTTGTTTGAAGGTAAGAAGCTGGGCCGCGCCAAAAACCTGGAAAAGCTGGATGCGGAGATCAAAGCGCTGGAAATAGTGGTGAGCAATCTGCGCCAGCAGCTGCAGGACAAACACAATGAAGTATTAGGCTATAACAGCCAGCTGAATGAAAATAATATTAATGCGGCCCGTGAAAAGATCAACCAGCTGAATAACCAGCTGTTTGGCCTGCAGAACCGTATTGAGAACTTCCATCACCTGATAGAATCCGGCGACAAACGCCTGGCAGAAATGCAGCAGTCGCTGGAAACCAACCAGCAAAGCATTGCCGGTGTGAAGGACGAACTGGAAGGTCTGAACGAAAGGGTACATGCCCTGCACGACAGTATTGTAGCTGCCGACCGGGCTTCCCAGGAAGCAGAGCAACAGTACAACCAGGCGAATGTACAGTTCAACAACCAGAACCTGCAGCACACCCGCCAGCAGAGCAAGGTACAGGGGCTGAAGCAGGAGCTGGACTTTAAACGCAAACAATTGAGCGACCTGCATGTGCAGATCACCAATAATAAATCACAGCTTGAAGATGCTGTGGCTAACATTGCCGCAGCAGAAGATAAGCTGAGTGTTGCAGATGACGGACTGGTAGAGCTGTTCCGCAAGAAGGAAGAAGAAGAAAAGGCCCTGAACGAAAAAGACCAGGAGTACTACAACTTCCGTAACCAGCTGCAGGAAAAGGAAAGCGCCCTGCGTGCCCGCCAGCGTGCCAAAGAGCAGCTGGAGCAGATGCTGAACACCATTAAGGATAAAGTGAATGAGCTGAAGCTGCAGCTGGCCTCCATGAAGGAAAGGCTGAGCGTGGAGTTTAAAGTGAACCTGGACGAGATCCTGGATGATGCACGCAGCAGCACCCTGCCTGTAGAAGAGCTGCAGGGCAGCGCAGAACGTTTGAAAAAGCGCCTGGAAAATATGGGTGAGATAAATCCCACGGCCATTGAGGCTTTCCAGGAAATGAAAAAGCGCTATGAGTTCATCCTGGAACAAAAGAACGACCTGGTGGCTGCCAAGGAATCCCTGATGGCTACGATCCAGGAAGTAGAATCAACCGCCAACCAGAAGTTCCTGGATACTTTTAATACCGTGAAGGAAAACTTCATCCGCGTATTCAAGGCCCTGTTCACCGAAGAAGACCAGTGCGATCTGATCCTGAATGAGCCGGAGAACCTGGCCGAAACCGGTATTGAGATCATTGCCAAACCGAAAGGTAAACGCCCGGCCGCCATTACCCAGCTTTCCGGTGGTGAAAAAACCCTGACGGCTACCGCGCTGCTGTTTGCCATTTACCTGATCAAACCCGCACCATTCTGTATCCTGGATGAGGTGGACGCCCCGCTGGATGATGCCAACGTAGGCAAGTTCACCAACATGATCCGCAAGTTCTCTGATAACTCACAGTTCATTATTGTTACGCATAACAAGCAAACAATGGCAGCAGTGGATGTTATTTATGGGGTAACCATGCAGGAGCCAGGAGTAAGTAAGCTGGTGCCGGTGGATTTCAGGAGCTTGAATTAGCAGGAAAGTGGAAAAAATTCTTTGGAGGACAGGAAAAAATTCCTATCTTTGAAGGGAATTAAAAGGTTATGGCAAAAGCAATGAAAGCAAGCAGCACCACGCATACCAAAATGCCGCCTGTTGCAAGCATAAAAGAAAGTGGGGAAGGGGCTTTGCCGGCTACTGATGTTTCCAGGATCCAGCAAGCCTTCCAGGATATTGACCTGAGAAACAATTATCAGTTAGTTACTGCTGCGCTTAGCGGCGTTTATGCAGATACCTTTATTAAGTTTGTTGACCTGGCTAATATTTCCAGGAATGAATTGGCAGCAGCCATGAATATATCTACCAAAACCATAAAAAATAAACTGGCCGATAAGGAGCCACTAGACCCTAATCAGGGTGAGCATCTGTTAAAGATCATTTCACTTTTTGAGTTGGGAGAAAAAATATTTGGTGGCTTAGAACCCTTTAAACGCTGGTTAGAAAAACCTTTTTTCGGCAAACCACAAAAGCCGGAAGATTTCCTGAAAACTACCGGAGGTGTAGAGCTGATCATGGATGAGCTAAAACGCCTGGCATACGGTGATGTTATTTAACCCGGGTAATGAGAGTATTTAGAATTGCTTATAAAGAGTTCTCCAAAGATCTGAATCCTTCCAAAGCAAATGGCCGCTGGGCAGCGGCTGGTAAAGCAGTGATATATGCCGCCGGCTCTGTGGCGCTGGCTGTACTGGAAAACCTTGTCAGAAGGCAGGGAGAGGGGTTTAATGATGATTACCGCATTATGGTCATTGATATTCCATCTTCCCTTAAAATTCAAACTATTACCGCTGCAGAATTAGCAGCAGGCTGGAATGATGTACTGGACTACTCGAAATGCCAGCCCCTGGGTAACCGCTGGTATGATGAGGCGAAGTATCCTGTATTGAAAGTGCCTTCTGCCATCATACCCCAGGAATTTAATTATGTGCTCAACGCCAATCACCCGGACTATAATAAAATAAAGCTGGTTGAAGTAACCGGTTATATCCCGGACCCAAGGATTGAAGAAATATTAAAGGGAGCATAGATCCTCCTGCCTATATCCCGCCATTCTACCTCCCATCATTTTCCCAACCCCTAAATTTGCATATTCCTCCGACGTACCTTATTTTAGTTTTTTGCAATCGATGTAAATAAATAGCAGCGCGGAATGAAAAACTGGTTACTCTCTTACAGCTTATTAGCCGCTGGGGCAATATGTATTATTTCTTGTCAGCCTAACACTTCAGAAAAAAAAGATAAGCACCAAACGGATTCCCTGGCCATGCGGGAAAAGTTTGCGGAATCGCCTGTACTGGACGCCAAAGCTTCCCTGGAACATATCCAGGTGGAAGAGGGCTTTAAAGTGCAGCTGGTAGCAGCAGAACCACAGGTATCCGTGCCTGTGGCCATGACCTTTGACGAAAAGGGCCGTATGTGGGTGCTGGAAATGATGGGATACATGCCGGACACCTCAGGCACCGGCGAAGATATGCGTAATGGTAAAGTGGTGATACTGGAAGATACTAATAAAGATGGGGTAGTGGATAGCCGTAAAGAGTTCATGGATTCACTGGTGCTGCCCCGTGCTATTTGCCTGATAGAAAATGGCGTACTGATAGCAGAGCCGCCCAAGCTGTGGTATGTTGAGAACAATGGAGACCATGCCGGTAAAAAAATACTGGTGGATGATAAGTATACTGAAGGCGGTAACGTAGAACACCAGCCCAACGGGCTTTTACGGGCCATGGACAACTGGATCTACAACGCAAAATCAGATAAGCGTTACCGTAAGGCCGGAAATAAATGGCTGATAGAGCACACCCACTTCCGCGGGCAGTGGGGCATTACGCAGGATAACTACGGCCGCTTGTTTTACAACAACAATTCTGAGAATTTACTGGGGGATTATTTTAGTCCGGGCCTGGGCGCCAATAACACTGCACAGCGTACCGTGGCTGGTTTTGATGAACATATTGTACCAGATAACCGGGTGTACCCCATACGTCCTACACCAGGTGTGAACCGCGGCTACATGAAGGGCGTGCTGGATGACAGCCTGCGACTGGTGAATTTTACTGCTGCCTGCGGCCCCCTGGTATACCGCGGCGGATTGTTTGGCGAGGCTTATGATGGCAATGCTTTTGTAGCAGAACCTTCTGCCAACCTTATTAAACGTAACCTGCTGCAGGATAGCGGATATATTGTTACCGGTAAGCAGGCCTATGCCGGGCATGAGTTCCTGGCCAGCACAGACGAGCGTTTCAGGCCCGTGAGCCTGTACACAGGTCCGGATGGGGCAATGTATATACTGGATATGTACCGCGGTATTATACAGCACAAAACTTACCTTACGCCTTACCTGAAGAACGAGATCAAGAGCCGCAACCTTACACAACCGCTGAACTGCGGCCGTATTTACCGGGTAATACCCGCCAAGGCTAATAACGTACAGCCGGTAACGTTACCAGATGATCCGGCGAAGCTACTGGAACTGTTAGACCATCCGAATGGCTGGGTGCGTGACCGTGCGCAGCAAATGATCATAGACCACCACTATACCACGCTGGTACCGCAGCTGCGGGCCCGCTTACAGCAGGATACCATTAAACAGCCCTGGGGCCTGCTGCATGCTATGTGGACCCTGGAAGGTTTAGGCCAGCTGCAGGTAGAAGATGTAGCAGCAGTATTAAAGAATAAGAACCCTTACCTGCGCGTGCAGGCGCTGGCCGCGATGCCGGCTGTTATTACACCACAACAGGTGAACCGGGTATTACAGCTGATCACTCCTTTACAGCAAAGCGTATTACAGGCGCCTTCTGTGGCTATGCTGCTGCCTTACATACAACGCCTGAATGCTGCGGCAGCAGGCCAGCTGCAAACACAGCTCTTACACGCTTATGCCAATGACCGTTATGTAGCAGATGCGCTGATCGGGAACAATGCCGGCCATGAACAGCAGCTGCTGGAGCAGGTGAGCAGCTGGAATGCAGATACTACCTTATTGATACACAAACGCCTGCAAAAGGTATTAAAGGATATTGATAACAAGCGTAAAGCCAAGCTGAATGAAGGTTTAGTGAAAGCCTACCCCAGAGGGGCCAAGATCTTTAAAACAGTTTGTCAAACCTGCCATGGGGATGATGGTAACGGTATTCAATCCCTGGCGCCACCATTAAATGAATCGCAATGGGTAAAGGGTGATAAGCATAAGGTAGCCGCGATTGTATTGTTTGGCCTGAGTGGTCCCGTGAATGTAAATGGCAAAGTGTACAAAGCGCCGGAAGTAAGCGGGGAAATGCCGGGTATTGGCAGCAACGATGAATTTTCTGATAGTGATATTGCGGAAGTGATCAGCTTTATCCGTAATGCCTGGAGTAATAAAGCGGAGCCGTTAACAGCGCAGGATATACAGAAAGTACGGCAGCAGTATAAGGGCCGGGAGAAAGGGTTTACGGCGGAGGAGCTGAAGTAGTTTTACGCTGAACGCTTAATGCAAAACGCTGAACGCCGATTATGTTATGTTTAGTGCAGGCTTGCCGCCAAATGCATTATGCGTTCGGCGTTCAGCGTTCAGCATAATTAGTTTTTGCTGAATGCGATCTTATCTCCAAAGCCTATATGGTACTTATCGCAGAAACCAGCATTTACTTCTACTACGTACTGCGCCTTTTTGAAGGAAGGCAGGCTTTCTTCTGACTGCGGAGTCGTGTATTTCTGGATGGATACGATCTCCTTTTTATCATCTACATAAATAATATCCAGGGAAATGTAGGTATCCTTCATCCAAAAAGATTGTTCGGCAGCTTCGGTAAAAATGAACAGCATACCCTGCCCGTCGGTCATGGATCTGCGGCGCATCAGGCCCTGGGCTCTTTCATCGTCTGTTTCGGCTACCTCCATATCTATCTTGTGGAGGGTATCGTTCTTGGCCTTACCAATAAAATACAGCTCGCCCTCTTTTTTGAACTGGGGTCCATTATCTGTGGGAGCAGCCACCGTGGATGTATCGGTGGTAGTAGTGGTGGCTGTGTTATTGGCGGTACGGTTGCCACATCCGGCAATGTACAGGCAAAAAGCCACGTTGAAGATCCATTTAGAAGTAGTTATCAGCATTTTTACAGGTCTCATGACCCTGAAGTTAGGAAAGTTTTTTATTTTTAAGCTGAAAGCTAAAAGCGCAAAGCAGAAAGCCCTGGATCCCTGCTTTTAGCTTTATGCTTTAAGCCTTCTGCTTACTAAAATTCCACACATATGCATCGCAGATCATTCCTCAAAAACACTGCACAGGCAGGAGTTGCTTACTCCGCATTACCCTTGTTATCATCCTTACAACGTACAGCGCCCTATAAGCTGGCGCTCATTGGCTCCGGCTGGTGGGGCATGAATATTTTACGCAGCGCCCTGCAGCATGGCGGCTGTAAGCTGACAGCCATCTGCGATGTGGATGAACGGCAGGCCAATGCTGCGCTCACAGTTATTAATACCCTTACGTCTGATAGACCTAAAACGTATAGGGATTACCGTGAGCTGCTGCATAAAGAAAAACCAGAAGTTGTGATCGTGGCTACGCCCGACCACTGGCACCCGCTTATTGCCATTGCAGCCATGCAGCAGGGGGCGCATGTGTACGTGGAAAAGCCCATCTGCCATACCATTAACGAAGGGAAGGCTATGGTTAAAGCGGCACGCCAATATAACCGGGTGGTACAGGTGGGCACGCACCGCCGGGTATCGCCGCATAATATTTCCGGTATTAACTTTCTGAAATCCGGCAAAGCCGGGAAAATAGGCATGGTACGGGCTTTTGTGCATTACGGCGGGGAAGAAGGTAAAAAAGTGGCAGATGAAAGCGTGCCGCAGGGCCTGAACTGGGATATGTGGTGCGGACCGGCCCCTTTACATCCCTACAACCCTACCATTCACCCCAAAGGTTTCCGGCAATACCTGGATTATGCCAACGGGCAGCTAGGCGACTGGGGCATCCACTGGATGGATCAGATCCTGTGGTGGACAGAGGAAAAGTATCCGCGCAAAGTGTTCTCCTCCGCCAACCGGTTCATTAAAAAAGATAATACCGATGCACCGGATACGCAGAATGTGATCTTTGAATTTGAATCCTTTACCGCTACCTGGGAGCACCGCATGTATGCCGGCAATGAAGCGGAAAAGAGCAATGTAGGCTGTTATTTTTACGGCACAGAGGGCACTTTTCATATGGGCTGGCTGGATGGCTGGACGTTCTACCCATCTGACAAGAACAAATCCATTATTCACGAAGCGCCGGTGCTGCATAAGCCTGATGATCAGAACATCCCGGAGCTTTGGGCTGATTTTATGCAATCTGTTCAGCAAAACCATTCACCGGTATGTGATATTGCCATTGGGCAACGCTCTACCAATATGAGCCTGCTGGGTATGCTGTCTTATAAATTAGGCCGTAGTATTGAGTGGGACGGGGAACAGCAGCTGATTAAAAATGATGAAGAAGCGAATAAGCTGTTGCAAAGGAAATACAGGGGAGAGTGGGAATACCCGGTGTGAATTACGAATTATTCAATTACGAATTACGAATTGGGCCAAATGTAAAACGCTTAATGTTGAACGAGGAATGTATGCCTTCACGTTGAACATTAAGCGTTTTGTATAATTTGCTTTTCCGGTTGATTTCTCTATGCGGAGTACTTAATTCGTAATTGACAATTCGTAATTAATAATTAATTCTTCGCCAGCTCTTCTTCTGTAAATACCTCATCCGTGTAGTCTTTGATCTCGTTGTACACGGTATCGCGTTCTACGGGGCGGCGGCCGGCCTGTTTAATAAGCATGGCCAGCTGCGCGGTGTTCAGGGAAGGGTTTTGTTCTTCCGCACCGGCCATAGAGTATATCTTGGTAGTATCGTCAATAGTGCCGTCCAGGTCATTTACCCCAAAAGATAAGGTGAGCTGTGAAGTGCTTCTGCCCAGCATAGGCCAGTAGGCTTTCAGGTGGGGGAAGTTATCCATATACAAACGCGCTACGGCATACATCTTCAGATCCTCAATAATACCGGATTCCCTTACATGCGACATTTCATTATCCTTGTTACGGAACTTCAGCGGTATGAAGGTGTTGAAGCCATGGGTCTCATCCTGCAGCTGGCGCAGGCGTTCCATATGATCTATGCGGTGGTGGTATTGTTCTATGTGGCCATACAGCATAGTGGCATTGGTGTGCATGCCTAAATTGTGTGCAGTGCGGTGAATGTTTAGCCAGCCTTCTGCGTCTACCTTATCATGGCAGATCTGTGAACGGATCTCCGGTGCAAAGATCTCTGCACCGCCGCCTGGCATGGATTGCAGGCCGGCTTCGTTCATAATACGCATGCCTTCTTCTACGCTTACCTTTGCCTTGCGGAACATATAATCCAGCTCCACGGCGGTAAAACCTTTAATGTGCAGATCCGGGCGGTGGGCCTTTATTTTGCGCATCAGGTCACAGAAGAAATCCATATTCATTTTAGGATGTACCCCACCTACAATATGTACTTCTGTTACGGGTTTGCCATCATAGCCTTTTACTATGTCCAGCATTTGTTCTGTGCTGAGCTCCCAGCCTTCTTCCTTGTGTTTGTAGGAGCGGGAGTATGCGCAGAACTTGCAGGTGAAAATGCAAACGTTGGTAGGCTCTATATGAAAGTTGCGGTTAAAGTAGGTTTTGTGCCCGTGCAGGCGTTCCCTCATCTGGTTGGCCAGGGCGCCTAAAAATGTTACGTCCCCTTTTTCAAACAGGATAATGCCCTCTTCCGGTGTGATCCGCTGCTGGGCCAGCACTTTTTCTCCTATCTTTTTCAGGTCTGTATCCAGGTTGGGTTGCTGCAGCAGCATACTTACAGCAGGATATTCTGTCGTTCTCATCGTCATCTAGCTTTAATTATTTTAACGGTCTTGGTCCTATTCCTGTAAATTAATTTTACAAAATAAACACCATTTGGCTCATTTACCAAATCGAAGGTGAAGCGGTTGCTGCTATTGATGGCTGTACCCTGCTGCCGGGTAACCAGCTGCCCCTGGGTATTGTAAATAGCAATGGCATCCAGGTCGTCAGGCGCTTCCAGGAACGTTACAAATACCTGTGTATTAAAGGGATTGGGGGTTACGGTAAAGCCCTGTTCCTTCAGGAAGGTATTGGTGGCTTTAGTGACGATGTTGATATTATCCAGGTAAATATTATTCTCGAAATTGGAAATGTTGCGGAATACCACCCGGAACTGGCCGGCCGGGATAAAGGAGGTAAGGTTCACCGAATCCCTGCGCCACTCGGCTGCTGTGGGTATAAACTCGGTAGAGATAGGCGTGGTGTGGGTTACCAGGTTAGGCCCCCATTTGCTATATACACTATTCAACGTTTGCCCGCAATCCGTAGTTACCAGCACCTGCAGGGAATCCCAGGGATTATTTACTGCATTCAGGCTGGTTTGCACGGCAGCGGCTACGTCAAAGAACAGGAATACGGAATCAAAACCCTGTGCATTGATCACCGGTGTATACAGGTCATCTATGGCGCCATTGGTGTTATAACCCAGGTTACGCATTACAATGGATTGACTGCCAGCCTTTGCCGCATCGCGGGTAAGTTCCCAGGTAAAACCATTATCAGGGTTCCACAGGTCCCAGCCGTTGGCGGGTGGGAAGGTGGCGGTTTCAAATCCTTCTGACAAGGGTAGGCTGGCCGGCGTAAAATACCGGAAGCTGGCGGCTGCGGTGTCATTTTCCGGCGCTTCATCTGCCACGCCATTAGGCAGGGAGGTATAGGCGGTAATGATATGGGAGCCTGTACCGGCAGTACCGGCAGGTAATTGTACCCTTACCTGTTGTAACAGGGGCAGGCTGCCGGTCCAGTTAAAGGTTTGCGGGGCGCCGCCATCTACCCGGTACGTGATCTGTACGCTGGTAAGTGTTTGGGAGCCCCTGTTCTTCAGCATTACTGCCGGTGTAAAACCAGTGCTGCATATTTGTCCTAAGGGTGAGTTGATGGTAGTTACCCCTGCATCATTGCCTTTCAGGTTCACCGGCGTACAGCCATCGGAGGTAAGCAGGGAAGTGCGGACGTTGTCCAGCACATAGCGCATACGGGTGGCCTGGTCGGCGGTGAACAGGTGCATGCAGGCATCGTCCGTATAGTCCATATAGTTCATGAACATGAAGCCCGGTGCGGTGCTGCTGCAAATATCTGTTTGCGGGAAACCGGGGCAGCCGTAGGTGCGTTTGGCCTGCTTGGGCGTGTCGTCAATACCATCATCATCGGTGCAGCGGGCTACGCCATCGCCATCATCATCTCCCCAGATATGGCGTAAGCCAAAGTAGTGGCCTATTTCATGTGTGGCGGTGCGGCCGCCGGCAAAGGCGCCGGTAGCGCTGCCGGTGGTGCCAAAAGCGGTGTATAAGACCACCACGCCCTGTTCTGCAGCCGGGAAGGTATTGTCCGGCGGGGTGGCTACGCCCAGGTAGCCATTGCCCAAATTACATACCCAGATGTTCAGGTAACGGTCTGCGTCCCAGGCATCAGAGCCGCCGGTGGCGCTGTATTTTACTTCGTAGGCGGAGTTGGAGCCTGCATCAAACGGGCCATGGGTAGTGGTTACACGCACAATGCCGTTGGAGGGGTCCCCATCCGGCGTGCGCTGCGCCAAACAAAAATTGATGGCGGAATTACCGATAATGGCTTTCCATGCAGCGGGTACTGCGCTGGTATCCGCGTTGGCGCCGGTATAATCTTCGTTTAAGACCTGTATTTGTGTAGCGATCTGCGCATCGGTAACCAGGGCGGGGTTAGAGAGCACTACATGCACTACTACGGGGATGTTCACCACCGGTTCTGCCGTGCCTTTGAGCAGGATGGCCTGTTGTTTTTTCAGGCTCACTGCCTTAATCAGGCGCTGTTCCATAGCATCGTGCTGCTGCTGTAGGTAAGGATATTGCTGGATCTTATTACGGATAGCATCTTCCGTAGCGCAGGTACGTTGTGCCTGCAACGGTAACAGATACACTAATAAGCATAGGAGTAGGAGGGCCGGCGTGCGCAATTGTTGCTATTTTTGGTGATTTGCTTTACAGCAATATACAATCTTAAATGTGAACCTTACTGCAAGAATCGATGAAACGACAGTTGTCCGAGATTAAATTAATGCACCCGCAATACAACCGCACATCAGGCAGGCAATGGTACCGCCTATGAGTGATTTCACACCCAGCTCCGTAAGGTTCCTGCGCTGGTTAGGCGCCAGCTGGCTAATGCCGCCGATCTGGATGCCTATAGATGCAAAGTTTGCAAAGCCACATAGCGCATAAGTGGCTATGAGCAAGGATTTGGGGTCATGAATGGCATTGGCTGCCTTCATGTTGCCCAATGATATATAGGCTACAAACTCGTTCAGAATGGTTTTTTCGCCCAGCAGCTGCCCAATGGAAACCATGTCCTGCTGCGCCACGCCAATTAACCATGCCACCGGCGCAAACACATAACCCAGTATCATTTGCAGGGACAGCTCCTGGTAACGGCCATGGGTGGCGGCGGCTACCTGCGTATTCAGGCTGGTAATATTACCTACCCATCCCATAAGGGCATTGGCTACATACATCATGGCAGTAAATACCAGCAGCATGGCGCCCACGTTCACGGCCAGCTTCAGGCCATCGGTAGTACCCAGTGAAAGGGCATCCAGAAAGTTATCTCCCAGTTTTTCCTTGGGGATCTTTAACTCTTTGGATATTTCATCATCATGCGTTTGCGGGAATAATATTTTGGATACCACAATGGCGGCCGGTGCGCTCATGATAGACTGGCTAAGCATGTGCAGGGCAAAGTAGTGCTGCTGATCAATATCCGTACCGCCTAACATGCCTACATAGGCTGCCAGCACACTGCCGGCGGTGTTGGCCATACCCCCGATCATGATACAGAGTATCTCTGAGCGGTTCATAGCTTCCAGGTAAGGGCGTATCATCAGCGGGGCTTCTGTTTGCCCCAGGAAGATATTAGCGGCGGTGGATAAGCTTTCCGCCCCGGAAATTTTCAGCTTATTAAGCAGGTACGCGAACACATATACGATCTTCTGTAAAACGCCCAGGTAATACAGGATGGAGGATAATGCGGCAAAGAAAATAATGTTAGGCAGCACCTGTACGGCAAATACGTAGGCCCAGCTGCCATTGGGATCGGCCAGGTTACCGAAAATGAACTCCGTGCCTTTGTGGCTCAGGTTAATGAGGTCCACGAAAGAGCCGGATACTTTTTCCAGGATGATCTTAAAGATATCCGGCGCACATAATTTAGTATACACGGATATGGTAAGCAGCAGGCAAACGGCCAGAATGGTCCATTTGATCAGCTCTATCTTGTTCTTTTTGTACAGCAGCCAGATGAGCGCCCACAAAATACCAATGCTGAGGGTGATGGATAAATTAGGGAGCTTAAATTGCGTGCAGCGGATAATGCCGAAAAAGAACACTACCAGGCAGGCCAGGGACAGCGCAATGCTGGCAGCATCGGCCTCCAGGCGTTTGCTGTTCACCACCACAGGGTTTCCATGATCATCTACCGCATTTTCAGCTTCCACCGGCTCTTTCATCTTCCTGATGCGGTTCACGATCATATAGATCACAATGATCCCGAAGGCCAGCCAGAACACCGGCTGATCGCCAATACGGGTGTTGAGCACGCCCATGGCAAACATTACCTGGGCAAAAATGCCCATGCCTACCAGCTTCCAGTCAATAGCCCGTTTGTTATTACTAAGCAGAAAACACACAACAACCAGGAAAAGCATGCCTATGCCGCCGCGCATCAGATTATACCAGTGAAAAGACATATTTAGATAGAGTTAAGCAAATAAGCAGCAAATAAAAGGGAAAATACGTGTTTCAGCAATTAAGTTATTGCCGGGAATAAAGTTTTTACATAAAAGTGTAGGTATGGACGTTTTTTTACATATTTTCTTCACCTTTGCGGGACTAACTATTTCAGGGGAACCATATGCACCATCAAACGGGAAAAAAGAAGATCGTATTACTGGAACTGGGCGGATCGCATGTAGAATGCCTGTATGCGCAGGTGCTTTTCCTGCAGCCGGCCTATGAAGTGCATGTGATCTGTAACCGGCACCTGTGGCCGGAACTGGAGAAAATGGAAGGCATTAGCGGGCACCAGCTGCATGATACTACCCATGCCCGCGGACAGGTAGTGCCCCAGGTTAAAAAATATTTAAAGGAGCATAATATCAGCCAACTGGTGATCAATACCACGGAAATATCCCTGGTGCGCGATCTGGTGCTGCGCTTATTATTTACCCGTATTAATATTACCGGGGTGGTGCATAATGCCCGCAAGCTCAATAACAGCTTTACCATGCGGCAGATAGTGGGTTTGAAAGTGAAAAAGTTCTTTGTGCTGAATGATGCGCTGCTGCCCCATATACATGCGAGAAAAGGCACTACAGTAGGCAGCTTTTACCCGGTATTTTTTCCTCATACGGGCACGCCTGTATCCAAACAGCCCGGGGAATGCTGGGTAAGTGTACCGGGCAGTATTGAAAGCAGCCGCCGGAACTATACCGGCCTGCTGGAACAGGTTAAGCAGAACGGGCTGCCGGCCAATATGAAGATCATTTTCCTGGGCGGCTTTTATCCGGAGCGCGACCCGGACATTGCAGCGCAGCTGGCCGCCTTGCCGCCACAGCAGCGGAAGCAGCTGGTTACCTTTGGGCCGGAGCTGGTACCGCAGACAGTATTTGATGCCTGGATGCAGCAAACAGACCTTATACTGCCGCTGCTGCACCCGGGTGTGCATAAGTTCGGGGAGTATTTAACTACACGTATTTCCGGCGCCTATAACCTCTCTTTCGGATACGGCATACCCCTGTTAATGGAGCAATCCTTTAGCAGCTGGGGTGATCTGGCGCAGCATGCGCTGTTCTACCAGGTGCCGGACCTGGCTGGTATGCTGAAGGCTATTGCCGCCAACCCGGACCTGCTGAAGGATAAACGCGCCGGTATAAGCGCTGATCCTAAATTTACGCTGGACGAGCAACAGAGGCGTTACCTGGCCTTGGTGGAGAAGGCATAATGCATATAATATATGTGATATTTGCGCTGTATGACTGAAAACGTTACTTTTGTAAGCTATAGAGTACACGTAGTCATTTAATTAGAAATGCGAATATCCCTTGCCTTGGTCAGCACTGTATTGTGCTGCCTATTAACCCATACGTATGTACAGGCCCAAACCTCTTTTACAGCCCCTAATACGGTTTATGTAAACGACCCTGTTAACATCACCAATACCACCACCGGTGCCACTACTTATTTCTGGAACTTTTGCTCCGGCAGTTTGTACAATGCGCCACAGGTAACCAATTTTGGTAACCCGGGCGGGCAGCTATCTACCCCGGTATTTTTAGCTACGGCCAAAGACGGAACTGATTATTATGCGTTTGTAGCTAACCATAACGGTACCCTGCTGAAATATATGTTTGGTAGCAGCTTACTGAATACGCCCACTATACAAAATTTAGGTACTGTAGGCGGTACGGTGCCCACCTTTACAGAAGGGGTGCAGATAGCGCAGGACGCCAGCGGCTGGCATGTGGTTATAGTGGGGGGCGATCCTGCCAACTCTACCATTGCCCGCATAGATTTTGGCCCTTCCTTATCCAACGCCAGCCCCACTGGTATTAATTTTGGAAATATAGGCGCCATGAATGTACCGCATGACCTGTTTATGATACAGGAAGGCAGCACCTGGTACGGCTTTACGGTGAATGCGGGCGATCACACTATCACCCGTTTTGATTTTGGTACTTCCTTTACCGCTGCGCCTGTGGGTGTAAACCTGGGTAATGTAGGTAACCTGTCGCAGCCAACCGGGGTATGCGCCATACAGGATAACGGTAACCGCTATATTTTTGTAACCAATCAAACCGGTAGCCTTAGCCGCCTGGATTTTGGCGCCTCTTTTAGTAATACGCCTACCGGCGTAAACATAGGCGGGTTAAACTTTCTGCAGGCCCCCCGGGATATTTCCGTTATACATGATTGCGGAAAAGCATTTGGGCTGGTGATGGATGCCGGGCGTGCAGAAGTGGTGCGTATAGATTTTAATACCGGTATTACCGGTACACCAACAGCTACCGGTACGGGTGTGAACGGCTTCCAGTTCCTGCACTCCATTTCCAGCGCTTTCCGGGAAAATAATAATCTGTATGCGTTTGTGCTAGATGCCTATGCAAACAGTCTATCGCGCATAGTGTTCGCCAGCTGTACCAATGCCAGTGTGCCGTCGTCCACGCTGCAACAGCCGCTATCCTATTCTTACAACGCCCCGGGTACCTATACAATTAACCTCATTACAGATGAGGGCTTAGCCACACAGGGCGCCTTCTGTAAAACCATTGAAGTGCTGCCCCGGCCTATAACGCCCGCTGCTGCCAGCTTTACAGCGCCGGATACCGTGTGTGTAAATGCGCCGGTGAATATTACCAATACCTCCACTAACGCCAGCACCTATTACTGGAACTTTTGCTCCGGCAGCCTGTATAATGCGCCGCAGATCACCAACCTGGGTGGCATGGGTGGTAACCTTGACAGGCCGGTATTTATTGCAACTGCCAAAGAAGGCAATAACTATTACGGCTTTGTAACCAACAATGGGCTCAATAATCTTATCAGACTTGATTTTGGCACCAGCCTGTTAAACACGCCTACCCCTACCAACCTGGGCAACTTTGGTAATATCATCCCTATTAATACAGAAGGGGTGCAGATTGTGCAGGATGCAGATGGCTGGCATATTATTATTCTGGGTGGAATAAATAGCAATGCGAAGATTGTGAAAGTGGACCTTGGCACTTCGCTGGCTAACCCTTCGCCTACAGCCACTGACTGGGGCAATATCGGCAACCTGAACTACCCTGCAGACCTGTACACTTTCCAGGAAGGCAGCCACTGGTATGGGCTTACCGTGAATGCCTATAACAATACTATTACCCGTTTTGATTTTGGTACCAGCTTCCAGAACCCGCCGGCAGGCACTAACCTGGGTAACCTGGGCAACCTGGATTTTCCCACCGGTATTTTTACCCTGCAGGAAAGCGGCAACTGGTATGTGCTGATCACTAACCGCAATAATAATTCGCTTACCCGCCTGGATTTTGGCGCATCGTTACTGAATACACCTGCTGCGGTGAACCTGGGTAACCCGGACGGGGTGCTGAACCAACCGCGCGACCTGTGTGTACTGCATGATTGTGGCAGAACCTATGCCCTGGCTGTAAATGAAGTGACCAGTGACCTGCTGAGGATAGATTTCCAGGGAAGTATTACCGGTGCAGTATCCGGCGTATCATTAGGCAGCAGTGGAGGCATGAGCTTTCCGCATAGTATTTCCACCTTGTTCCGTGAAGGCAACGGCCTGTATGCCTTTGTTACCAATGTAGATAACAATACCATTTCAAGGCTGGTGTTCAGCGGTTGTAATAATGCCAGCATTCCATCATCCACATTACAACAGCCCCCGGCGATCAGCTATAATACACCGGGCACTTATACCATTAACCTGCTTGCGGATGAGCTGCTGCCTTCCCCAAGCGTGTTCTGTAAAACCATTGTGGTAATGGCGCCGCCGGTAGTGAACCTGGGTACTGACCAAACCGTGTGCGATGGTACGGATGTAGAGCTGGATGCCGGTGCAGGCGCAGGTTTGCGCTACCAGTGGAGCACCGGCGCAGGCACGCAAAAAATTACCGTTAACCAATCCGGCACCTATAGTGTAACCGTGAATAACGGCGGCTGTACCACGCAGGATGATATAGTGGTGAATATGAGCAAGGTAATGCAATTAAACCCGGTAGTAACAGCTATTGACTGTAACCGGCCTACCGGCAGCATTGTACTAACGCCTACCGGGGGTACGCAGCCGTACAGCTATTACCTGGATGCAAGCGGCCCTGTAAGCAGCAATACTTTTGATAACCTGCAGGCCGGCAATTATACGGTACGGGTGCAGGATCAGCTGGGCTGTGAAGTATCGCAGCCGGTAACCGTAAGTGTAGACCCTAACCGTATTTTAAATACTACCGGCAGCATGATGATGCCCAGCTGTGCGGGCGTGGCAGATGGTATGATCAGTGTGCAGGTGCAGCAGGGAGTGCCGCCGTTTGAATACGCCATTAATGGAGCACCTTACCAAACGGGTAATACCTTTAACAACCTGGGTGGCGGCGCTTATACGGTGTATACCAATAACGGGGTTTGTATAGATAGCTTCCTGGTAACGCTTATTGATCCTGTTGCGGTAGCCCTGCAGGTAACAAAAGAAGATGAGCTGTGCAGGCGGCAGAATGGTAGCGCCGATATACGCCTGAACGGCGGTACTCCGCCTTATGACGTGTATTGGAACAGCGCGCCGGTTAACAGCACTTTAATGAATAACCTGGGTGAAGGGGATTATACGCTGCAGGTTACAGATGCCCGTGGCTGTACCGCTGATACTACTATACGGATCAATAACCTGGACCTGCCGCCGGTAACTATCCTGAACAAGGATATTACCATTAATATCGGTGAATCCATACAGCTGGTGGCGGTGAATGCACCGGATTACATATGGACGCCCGCTGAAGGACTGAGCTGCACCAACTGCGCTGCGCCGGTTGCACAGCCCATGCATCCCACCAGGTATATTGTGAGTACGGTAACCGGTAAGAACTGTGTACCGGCAGATACCGTGAATATATTATTGTCTTACAACCTTTCCGTGTATGTGCCTAATGCCTTTACCCCGAACGGGGATGGTAAGAACGATGTGTTCCGCCCTAAAGTAAAAGGTGCGAGCAGCTACCACCTGCAGATCTATAACCGCTGGGGGCAGCTGCTGTATGATACCTTTGATATGAAAACCGGCTGGGATGGCCGCTACAGGGACGTTCTGCAGCCAATGGGCGCTTATGTGTATATGGTGCAGTATGCGTATTACGGGAGTGAGAAAAATGTGCTGATGCAGAAGGGCACGTTTACGCTTATACGATAATTTTTCACGCAACCGTAACCTCCTTATTCAAATACACATCCTGCACAGCATTCAGCAGCTCAACCCCTTCTTTGAACGGGCACTGAAATGCTTTGCGGCCTAAGATAAGCCCTGTGCCGCCGGCGCGTTTGTTGATGATGGCAGCGCGCAGGGCTTCCGTAAGATCCTTTTCCCCTTTGGATTCCCCACCGGAATTAATGAGGCCAATACGGCCTGCATACCCGTTCAGCACCTGGTAGCGGCACAGGTCAATGGGATGGCTGGTAGTAAGCTTATCGTACATAGCCGGGTGCGATTTGCCAAACTGCAAAGCGGTAAAACCGCCGTTCAGATCCGGGAGCTTTTGCTTTACCAGATCCGCCTGTATGGTGGCGCCAATGTGGATGGCCTGGCCCGTGAGGTCGGCGGCGGTATGATAGTCCTTACCATCTTTTACAAAGGCCTTATTACGCAGGTAGCACCATAAAATGGTCGGCAGCCCCAGGCTGTGCGCTTCTTCAAAGGCCTGCGCTATTTCCACGATCTGCCGGGTAGATTCCTGGCTGCCAAAGTAAATGGTAGCGCCTACGGCAGCTGCGCCCAGGTTCCAGGCATCTTTTACGGTGCCAAACAATACCTGGTCGTATTTATTGGGGTAGGAGAGCAGCTCGTTATGATTGAGCTTTACAATAAAGGGTATTTTATGCGCATAGGTGCGGGAAAATAAAGCCAGGTGTCCAAAGGTGGTGGCTACAGCATTGCAGCCGCCTTCTACCGCCAGCTTCAGAATGTTTTCCGGGTCAAAGTAAATGGGATTGGGGGCAAAGGCGCTGCCTGCGCTGTGTTCAATATCCTGGTCAACCGGGAGTATGGAGGCATAGCCGGTGCCGGCCAGGCGCCCATGGCCGTACAGGGCTGCCAGGTTACGTAATACCTGCGGGGGGCGGTTGCTGGGCAGGAACAGCCGCTCTACAGCATCCGGGCCGGGAAGGTGCAGCTGATCTCTGGGAATGGCCTGGCAGGTATGTTCCAGCAGGTCTTTTAATTCCTGTTCGGGGAAATGTTGGGTGAGTTGCATGGGGAGATTGTTTTACAGGGGAGAAGGCCGCAAAAATTGATCCGTTTCCCCAAAGGATGTGTGCTACGCTCTGAAGGGGCGGCACCCGTAAAAAACAAAAGCGCCCCGGATAACCGGAGCGCTTTCTTATGCGTTTATATAGAATAAACTATTACAGGTGTGACTGTATTTTCTTTTCCAGTACTGAGCGGGGAGCCGCGCCTACCTGCTTGTCTACTACCTGACCGTCTTTAATGAACAGGATGGCAGGTATGCTGGTAATACCGTAGTTGATAGATAACTGCGGATTGTGGTCCACATTTACCTTACCTACATTTACCTTACCGGCGTAATCTTTAGACAGATCTTCAATAACCGGACCTATAGCGCGACAAGGACCACACCATTCAGCCCAAAAATCAACTACACTTAATTTATCGGAGGTCAGTACTTCTGTCTGAAAGTTTGAATCAGTGAATTCTAAAGCCATATTTGATATATTTAAAGTTATATGATTTCAAATTAAAGGATTGAAGCAAGAAGTCTAATGTTCAGTGTTTGAATGATACCCTTTCCCGTGTTCCATTGCCTCATCTTTACAGTATTCTACTACTTCAATTTTCAATCCAAGGCGCAAGTTACTGCATTTTTGACACCCTACTTATTGATTGTATCTATGCCGGTATTGCTTATCAGCTGCCTGTTTACTTAACCAGGTGATAACCTAATGGTTGTAACATTAGTAACTATCTACCGGGCGTTTCTATATAGATCTCAATGTCAGGTTGTTTGGCCAAAAACTGCGCCAACTCGTCATTCATCTCAATATGCCGGTTAAAGGTGTGCAGCTTTACGGCCCACTCATTATCCCGGTCTATCAGCTGCAGGTATAACTCGCTGTTACCGGGGTATTTAGCGGCATTATCGCACAGGAAATCCACTACTTCCCGCGTTATGAACTTGGGCATGGTGGTAAGGTATACCTGTTTAGTATGCGTTTTCTTTACTTCCTGCAGCAGCTGCATGCTGGTTACCTTAAACTCGTACTCTGCATCATTAAAGCGTTTTGCTTTAAAGCCCCCGTTTATGAATAAGCACAGGCCGCTTTTGAGGTAAGGCGCAAACCGGATAAAATCCTCGCTCCACAAGGCAAATTCAAACTTACCGCTATAATCCTCAATGGTCATAATACCAAACTGGCGGTTATTACGGGAGATCCTTTCCTGCGCATTGGTTACATATACTGCCAGGCGGAAATTGCGTTCCTTGCCTTTACCACCGCCGCCGGGCATGGTAAGCTCCGACTGGTACTCCACCAGCTCCGATACGGCATTCATGTGGTAGTATTTGCTTTCAAAGCGGTAATCATCCAGCGGATGGCCGGATATGTAAATGCCTGTTACATCCCGCTCATTATTCAGCTTCAGGATCAGCGGCCAGGGATCGCAGGGTGGGATCTTAGGTGGTTCCACATCCGGCATATCCTCATCGCCAAACAGGCTGCCTGCGGATGATGAGCCGGCAGATACCTGGTTACCGAATTTTATGATCTTATCCAGGCCGGTCATGGTTTCATTTTCCAGCTTATGGAAATACTGCGCACGGTGCAGGGCCGGGAAGCAGTCCAGGGCGCCTGACATGGCCAGGGCTTCCAGTGATTTTTTGTTCACCGCCCGCTGGTTCACCCGCTTGATCATATCAAATACGCTGGTGTAGGGGCCGTTCTGCCTGCGTTCTTCCAGCAGGTTCTCAATAGCATTTTCACCTACGCCTTTTAAGCCGGCCAGGCCAAAGCGTACCTGCCCTTTTTTATTTACTGCAAAACCTTTGAAGGATTCGTTCACATCCGGCGGCAATACATCCAGGCCCATACGTTTAC
Organism: Chitinophaga rupis; assembly: GCF_900109685.1. Classification (GTDB taxonomy): domain Bacteria; phylum Bacteroidota; class Bacteroidia; order Chitinophagales; family Chitinophagaceae; genus Chitinophaga; species Chitinophaga rupis. The sequence goes on from NZ_FOBB01000002.1 coordinate 545,375, forward strand.
ACTCTTCCATAAAGAAGGTGATCTTTTCAATGTTGCTGGCGTTGTTCAGCACCGCCGACATATATTCCGCAGGGTAGTGAGCTTTCAGGTAAGCGGTCTGGTAAGCCACAAAGGCGTAACAGGTGGAGTGGGATTTGTTGAATGCGTAAGAGGCAAATGCTTCCCAGTCCGTCCATACCTTATCGCACATCTTGGGATCGTGGCCCCTTTCCGCACAGCCGGCCATGAACTGGGATTTCATTTTATCCAGCACAGCCTTTTGCTTTTTACCCATGGCCTTACGCAGTATGTCCGCATCTCCTTTGGAGAAGCCGGCCAGCTTCTGGCTCAGCAGCATCACCTGTTCCTGGTACACGGTAATACCGTAGGTATCGTTCAGATATTCCTCCATATCCGCCAGATCGTACTGCACGGGCTCCAGGCCGTGCTTACGGCGTATAAAGGTAGGAATGTACTCCAGCGGCCCCGGGCGGTACAGGGCGTTCATGGCTATCAGGTCATCAAACCTATCGGGCTTCAGCTCGCGGAGGTATTTTTGCATGCCGGGCGACTCAAACTGGAATGTACCGTTGGTTTCACCCTTTTGGTACAGCTCATAGGTTTTTTGATCGTCCAGCGGAATGCTATCAATATCTATTTCAACTCCATGGTTCTGTTTGATCATTTCCAGCGCACCCTTAATAATGGTAAGGGTTTTCAGCCCCAGGAAGTCCATTTTAATTACGCCGGCGCTTTCAATAATGCTGCCTTCAAATTGGGTTACCAGCAGGTCAGAATCCTTGGCGGTGGATACGGGTATCAGCTCTGACAGGTCCCTGGGGGCAATGATAATACCGGCGGCATGGATACCCGTGTTACGTACAGAACCTTCCAGCACGCAGGCTTCGCGCAGCACTTCGCCGGCCAGGTCATCGCCTTTGATCAGCTCCCGCAGCTTTTTCACATTTTCCAGCTCTTCGCCGCCCAGGCCTTCTTTTTCTGACAGGCTTTTTTCACTGCCGTCAATGGGAGCATTGAAGATACGGTCCAGCTGAATACCCGGTTTTTCCGGCACCAGCTTGGCCAGGGCGTTACTTTCCGGCAGTGGCAGGTCCATTACGCGGGCTACGTCCTTGATACTCATTTTAGCGGCCATGGTACCGTAGGTAATGATCTGCGCTACCTGGTTACGGCCGTATTTCTGTACTACGTAGTCAATTACCTTTTGCCGGCCTTCATCGTCAAAGTCCGTATCAATATCGGGCATGCTCTTACGTTCCGGGTTCAGGAAACGTTCGAACAGGAGGTTATACTTAATGGGATCTATATTGGTAATGCCAATGCAATAGGCTACTGCGGAACCGGCGGCAGAACCGCGGCCCGGGCCTATGAACACTCCGAGGTCGCGGCCGGCTTTAATAAAGTCGGATACAATGAGGAAGTAACCGGCAAAACCCATGTTCTCAATTACCTGCAGCTCAAAGTTGATGCGTTCCTCAATTTCCGGCGTCCACTCCTGGTAACGCTGGCGGGCGCCTTCCATGGTAATGTGGCGCAGGTACTGATCCTGCGTAAAAAACTCCTTGGGTATGGGAAAGTTGGGCAGCAGGATATCTTTTTTCAGGTCCAGCAGCTCTACCTTATCTACTATTTCATTGGTATTGTCAATGGCCTGTGGCAGATCATGAAAGAGCTTACTCATCTCTTCCGTGGTCTTGAAATAGAACTGATCGTTATAGAATGCGAAGCGTTTGTTCTTTACAGATACATCATCATCAGAAAACTCCTTCATGGTAGGAGTGGCTTTCTTTTCGCCAGTGTTTATACACAGCAGGATGTCGTGCGCATTGGCATCTTCCTGGTCTACGTAATGGGAATCGTTGGAGGCAATGATCTTTACGTTGTGCTTTTTGGCGTAGCGCAGCAGCACCTCGTTCACTTTCTCCTGCTCCGGGATGCCGTGGCGCTGCATTTCCACGTAGAAATCCTCTCCGAAAATATTCAGCCACCATTTAAATTCCTCTTCGCCGGCTTCTTCCCCTTTTTTGAGGATGGTTTTAGGTACGGAGGCGCCCAGGCAGCAGGTGGTGGCTATCAGCCCTTCGTGGTACTGCAGGATCAGCTCTTTATCAATACGGGGATATTTACCGTACAGCCCTTCAATATAACCTAAAGAGCATAGTTTAATGAGGTTGCGGTAGCCCTGCTCATTTTTGGCCAGCAGCACCTGGTGGTAGCGGATATCTTTTTCTTCCCGGGTAAAGGCGCGTTTGTGGCGATGGTCTACTACGTAAAACTCGCAGCCTACAATGGGCTTTACTTTCAGGCGTTTATCCTTTGGGTCTGCCGGGTTCAGCTTATTGTTATATGCCTCTGCCACAAACTGGAATACGCCAAACATGTTACCATGGTCTGTAATGGCCAGGGCGGGCATATTGCCGGCCATTGCTTTCTTATACAGTGATTTAATATCTGCGGCCCCATCCAACAGGGAATATTGCGTATGTACGTGTAAGTGAGAGAATTGCATGTGCTAATCTGGTCTGTCCTGGTTTGTTACTCCTGGGTGTAAAATTCCTATAAAAAATTGTCACGGCATGAAATGTTTTTCCACAAACCTGCGTTTAGCGGAGTTGAGAATGTATGCTGCCTGCCGGCAGTATGGCATAGGTATTAACATATTAGGATTTTATCATTAACTTGGCGAAAATTTTTAATAAAGGCTTATGGGTTTTAGCAAAGGAACTTTTTGGGTAATGTTGTTCATGGGTGTAGGGGTATTAAGTTCCTGTTCCTCTTTACGAAAACCGGCCGGCGGTAAATCCGCTACCACGGCCAATAAGCAAAATGTGCAGTTCCTGGATGGCATTAGCATGAACCGGGGCGGCAGCTCCACTTACGCTAAAGGCGGCGGGTATGCTAGCTTAAACAGCAGCGCTTTCACTGCGGGCAGCACCTATATTGAAAATGCGCAGGCCTGGCAGTTCAAATATGCCCAGCTGCTGGATGTAGCGGTGGAAACGGTGAATAATTACCGCCTGTACGGTTTTATTGAAGACTGGTGGGGCACGCCATATCGCCTGGGTGGTAAGGACAAGGACGGGGTGGATTGTTCTGCTTTTGTAAGCACGCTGCTATCTGTTGTTTTCCGCGAAAGCTTTACCGGCACTTCCCAGCAAATGTATGAGCAAACAAAAAAGCTGCGCTCCCGCAGTGAGCTGCAGGAGGGTGACCTGGTGTTCTTCAGCATCGGGCAAAAGAAGCGGGTATCGCATGTAGGCGTGTACCTGGATCATGACCGTTTTGTACATGCTTCTACCAGCGCGGGTGTAATGATCAGCGACCTGAATGAAACGTATTGGACAAAGTATTATACAGGCGGAGGCAGGGTGGAGTAGGGCTAACTGGCCGGAAATTTGTATAGTCTGCTTTTAACTTTTACTTTTGAAATCCGGAACTGTGGCAGAACAGCGGGACTGCTGTATAAAACCGTGCTAGCAAACATGGGCAATCCAATAGTATCGATTATTATACCCTGCTATAACCAGGGGCATTTTTTACAAGACGCGCTTAAAAGCCTGGTTGCCTGTGATGCTGACCTGTATGAGCTGATCATTGTCAATGATGGATCTACAGACGCTGCTACCAATACCTACCTGCGGGAGCTCAGCAACCAGGGGTACCATGTGATATTCCAGGAAAACCAGGGCCTGGGCGCTGCCCGTAACACGGGCATACGCGCTTCCAAAGGCCGTTACCTTTTACCGCTGGATGCCGACAACTGCATTTATCCCGCTTACCTTACTCACGGCATTAACATTTTAGATCAGCATCCTGATGTGGCGGTGGTGTATGGAGATGCGCAATATTTTGGGGACAGAAAGGGCATTTGGAAACCGGGGCCTTTTAACCTGCAGCGCTTAATGTTAGGAAATTTTATTGATGCCTGTGCCGTAGTACGCCGGTCTGTTGTGGAAGAAGTGGGCTATTATGATAATATGAAGATAATGGGCTGCGAGGATTGGGACCTGTGGCTGCGGATAGCTTTTAAGGGGTACCGTTTTCATTATGTGGAGGAAGTGCTGTTTGACTATCGTGTGAACCAGCAGTCTATGATCAGAACACTGAATGCCAACATTGCCAAGCAAAATGCTATTGAGGAATATTTCATTAAAAAATACCCGGAGCAGCTGGATTTTGCATTTGGCCAGCAGCTGTTATTATACCGCATTAAGAAAAAGCCCTGGAGATATGCAAAACGGTTCTTTTTGCAGAAATTCTTTCCTGCTTACTATAACCGATTACTGAGGGATAACAAAATGTATAAAGGATTTCTCTATGATTGAGGCACAAAAATATGATGACCGTTTTTTTGATCTGCTGGAAAAGAACTCCTATTCCTCAGCACAGCGTGTATTACCGATCGTAAACGGTTTTATTCATCCGCAAAGCATAATAGATGTGGGCTGCGGCAGCGGCGTATGGCTGAAAGTAGTGAGCGAGGAGCTGCACATACAGGATTACCAGGGTGTGGAAGGCCCCTATGTAAAGCCGGAAACGCTGAAAGTGCCGGCAGATAAGGTTTTATTCAAAGACCTGAAGCAGCCGCTATCCTTAGGGCGGCGGTACGACCTGGCTATTTCCATGGAAGTGGGAGAGCATTTACCGGATAGCTGCGCGCGGCAGTTTGTAGGCACGCTTACTTCTCTCAGCGATGTGGTGCTGTTCTCTGCAGCCATACCGGGGCAGGAAGGTACTTATCATATTAACGAGCAATATCCTGAATACTGGGCGCAGCTTTTTGTAGAACAGGGCTATGTGCCGGTTGATATTATGCGCCCCTTATTATGGAAAAAGGAAGGCGTTGAATACTGGTACCAGCAAAACACCCTGCTGTATGTAAAAAAGGAGGCTTTAAGCCGCTACCCTGCGCTGCAGCAAACAGCGGAGATCACGAACCCGCAGTACCTGACCCGTATACATCCCGCATTACTGGATAAGAAAACCCGCCATATAAACCTAACGCGCAGCACCTGGGGATTCCTGAACTGGAAGTGGTATATGTTCAAACGTAAATATCTGAAGAAAAATGCAGACTGATACTTCCCGGGAAGCAGGCATAGAGCGGCTCTCCAGCACCAGCATATCATCCGTTACCAATCCGTACCACCTGGTGCTTCATTTTATACGCCATGATATTGCGGAAGCGGCCACTCAATACGCCAGCGGGCAGCTGCTGGATATAGGCTGCGGCAACAAACCCTATGAAGAGCTGTTCAAAAACAGTGTAAGCAGCTACATAGGCTGTGATATTGTGCAAAGCAGCTTAAATGTAGTAGATAACCTGTGCCCGGCTAATGAATTATGTTATGGGGACCAGGCTTTTGATACCGTTTTTTCAACCCAGGTAATAGAGCATGTGGCCGACCATCATGGAATGGTAAAGGAATCTTTCCGGGTATTAAAACCAGGCGGACATGCTATTTTCACGGCTCCTTTTAACTGGGAGCTGCATGAAGAGCCGTACGACTTTTTCCGGTTCTCCAAACATGGCCTTAAATTCCTTTTTGAAAAATACGGGTTTGAGGTTATAAAGATCAAATCCAATGGGGGTAAATGGGCGGCTATCAGCCAGCTATGGTTAAATGTATTACTCTCTACCCGCAAATACCGCACCTTAAGGTCCCGCATTATTAAGCTGCTGTTCCTCCGTTTAAAGCTCATCGTGCCCTATAACCGTTTCTTCATCTGGCTGGATAAGCGTTATTTCGATGATGTGTTTACGCTGAATTATATTATAGTGGCGCGTAAGCCGCTGTAGGCTTATCTTCCCAATACTCTTTTCACACGTTCCAGGCCCAGTGCATACAGGCGGTTCAGATCATCTGATACCCTTAAGGGGATGATGAGGGCTGCGCAAACAACCACATACACGGTGGATTGCACAATTGCATCCAGCAGGACAGACGGCATTTTTATAAGGGAATGTGCCGCCCAATAACCAATTACAGTAATAACGATCACTGCGGCATTGCGCCAGGTAAAAGGCTGCATCTTAAACTTCACCCATATGAATACATAGCGTATGAGGTTAAAGATGATGTAGGCTATCAGCGAAGCAGCTGCAGAACCGTCAATACCATATCTTTTAATGAGCAGGTAATTGAGCGGTATTAAGATACAAAGCAGCGCAGCGGTGGTAACCAGGTCTACTTTCCAGTAGCGGGAGGTTACAATGATCTGTGCATTTACGCCGGTGCCCAGCTCCACTATTTTGGTAAGGCCAAGTAAGAGCAATACGTTTTGTCCTTCCAGGTAAGAGCGGTTAATATTCAGGATCTCGAAAGCATTGTGATAGTTGAGCCATATTAAGCCAAACAGGAAGCAGGAGAACAGGAGCATGTTCAATGCGGTTTTGCGGTAAATGCTTTCTATCCGTTTCATGTCCTTATCCTTCCAGGCCTGTGCAATAACAGGCACAGAAACCGCTATGAGGCCACGCTGCGGCCCTTCCATGGTAGAGGTAATGTAAGAGGCAAACGTAAAGATGCCGTTTTGTGCAAGTCCCAGCACGCTACTGATAATAAAGTTGTCGAAGTTCTTAGCCAGTATGGTAAATAAAGCCACGATATAAACGAAAGTGCCCAGGGAAAGCATTTTTTTACGCAGGCGGCGGGTAACCACGCTGGTTTTCAGCGTAAAGGAGATCTGTCCTTTGCGGTACAGGTAGATCAGCAGCCCCAGGAAAATAAATGCATATACGAATGAGAACAGGTTTATAAAACCTTCGTAGTTCAATACCTTGAACAGGAACAGGATAATAAGGAAAGAGGTGAACAGCCGCATCACCAGCTCTTTCTGAAAGTTAGCAGCTACGGATGCAAAGTGGTTCCAGGCCTGTGCTTCCAGCAAGGAAAATAGTAACAGGAATAAGCTGAGGGGATAAATGGTATAAAAATATTTTATGAGCAGGGGGGAGTTTGTACCGAACTTGGTTACTACCAGGTCTTTAAACAGGAAAGAGCACAGGCATACCGCTACAAAACCAACAATGGCTATAATGACAGCTTTGCCAAACAGGTCGCGCTTTTCCAGGGGAAGATTATCGCGGTAATAAGGATAAAAGCGGTATAATACAGGAATGGTGCCCAGGTTGGCCAACGCAAAGAAGTATTGTGCTATATTCAGCAGAATGCCTATTAAGCCGTATTCTGCCGCGGTAAAATAGTGGCCGGTTGTAAAAAGCCAGGTATTAATTGCGCCTATAAAAAAGCCGGTGTATATAATAAAGGAGGAAGTAATACTTTGTTTCCTGATTATGCCCATTTTCCTGTTGCTTGGTTGTAAAGATGGCAAAAATCATGCATTATAGGAAAGTTTGTATTTTTAAGCTTTTTGGAATTTATTGTACTGTTATTATGATCTCTGTTATCATCTGTTCTGCCGACAATGGCCGCATTGAAAAGGTAAAAGCCAATATAGCGGCCACCATTGGTGTGCCGTATGAAATACTGGTGATCACCAATGCGAAGGAATTGGGGGGCATTTGTAAAGGTTATAATACCGGGGCTGCGGTGGCAGCGTATGATATTTTGTGCTTTGTGCATGATGATGTGACCTTTTTAACCCCAGAGTGGGGAGTAAGAACGGCCGCACATTTTGCGCAGCAGGAGGCCCTGGGCCTTATAGGGCTGGCCGGCAGCCGGTATAAAAGCGCGGCCATTTCCGGCTGGGCTACGGGGCAGCCGGCATTTGACTGCTGCAATATTTTCCAGGCAGGCAAAAGCGGCGCACCGCAGCGGGTATACCTGCACCCGGCAGGGCAGCCGGATAACCTGGTAAGTGTGCGTACCCTGGACGGCGTGTGGCTGTGCATGCGTAAAACTGTGTGGCAGCAATACCCTTTTAACGAGGAAAAGCTGCCGGGGTTTCATTTTTATGACCTGGACATCAGCCTGCGCGTATCCCAGCGTTATATGACAGGCGTGGTGTTTGATATAGACCTGTTGCATGATTCTATGGGCAGCTTTGGCGAAGCCTGGATCAATCATGCCATACATTTTCACCGCCATATTAACCAGGTGCCTTTACCGGCCCTGGCGCCGGGCGCAGCGGGGGAGGCGGCTGTAGCCACCGCAGAAAAAAAAGTAACCAGCTACTGGTTAAACCGTTTAATGAAAGAGCCGATAAGCGAAGCGGTACGCTGCAAGTGGATACTGGCTGCAGGCGCCTGGAAACAACCGGGCCGCTGGACAGATGTAGCCAAGCTGCTGTTGTACCCGATTAAAAAAACACTGGAAAGGAGATCATGACCAATAGCAATATTAAAATATCTGTTTGCATACCGGCATATAAGAACCCCGAGTTCCTGCTGCGGGCGCTGGCATCGCTGGCTACGCAGCAGTGCAGCAGCTGGGAAGTAATTATTACGGACGACAGCCCGGATGAAAGTGTGCACCAGGTGGTGCAACAGTTCCAGCAGCAGCTGCCCATACAGTATTATAAGAATACCCCCGCGCATGGCATGCCGGCCAACTGGAATACCTGCTACGATAAAGCCCGCGGCGCCTATATAAAGATATTACATGATGACGACTGGCTGGCGCACCCGCAGGCCCTGGAAAAAATGGCTGCTGCGCTGGATGCCAACCCTGACTGCGATTTTGTATATACCGCCTACAGCAACCATTACCTGCAAACCGGTGATATTGAGGATGTGCATTGTAATGCCTTTTACCAGCGGCTGTTACAGCAATCGCCGGTGAACCTGTTCCAACGCAATTTTATAGGACCGCCCAGCGTTATTATGCACCGCAACAAACCGGCCTACCGGTATGATGTAAAGACCCGCTGGGTGGTGGATATTGATTTTTATATGCAGGTATTACAGGCCAACCCGAAGTTTGTGTATATAGATGAAGTGCTGGTGAATGTAGGCATCAGCGGGGAGCAGATCACGCGCGACTGCTTTCGGGTGCGGGAGGTGGAGATACCGGAGAACTTTTATTTACTGCGTAAATTCTCTTTAAAGGCGCTGAATAATATTTACGTGTATGATTTTTTCTGGCGTATGCTGCGCAACCTGGAAATAAGGCAGGTGGCAGACCTGCGCTCATCCGGCCTGGAAGGGGATATTCCCTCTCCCGTGCGGCAAATGATCACTTTACAAAGGCAGTTTCCCCTGCGTGTGCTGCGGATAGGCGTTATATCCAAGCTGCTGATGACCTTCTCCTATTTATTCCGTAAAAGGCTATAACCAGTATGGACCTTTCAATTATAATTGTTAATTATAAAAGCGCCGCCCTGATACTGGACTGCATACAATCCATTATACAGCAAACTACCGCTATCAGCTACGAAATTATTGTGGTGGATAATGATTCGCAGGATAACAGCGAGCAGGTGATACTGCAGCAATACCCGCAGGTACGCTGGCTGCAAATGGGCTACAACGCCGGGTTTTCCCGGGGCAATAATGCCGGTTTACGTATAGCCCATGGCGATATGCTGCTGCTGCTGAACCCTGATACTATTGTACTGGATCATGCGCTGGATGGTTGTGTAAGCCGCTTCCGCGCTTCCGACTACGCTGCCTGCGCGGTGCAGCTGTTAAACCCTGACGGCAGCCCGCAGATAACCGGTAATTACTTTATGAAAGGGGGATTAAATCACCTGCTGCCATTGCCTTACTGGGGCGGGTTTCTGCGCTGGCTGGGCTATGCGCTGCAAACCAAAGTACCCAATGTACGCGTTGCTGAAACAGAGCAGGTGGTGGACTGGATCAATGGCGCTTACCTGATGGTGAAAAAAAGCACCGTTGAAAAAGCGGGACTGATGGATGAAGACTTTTTTTTGTATGCGGAGGAAACGGAATGGTGCAGCCGTATTAAAAAGGTGGGGCAGCTGGTGGTGTATGGCGACCTGCATGTGATACACCTGCAGGGTGAAAGCGCCAATGCTGCTTTTGAAACCAATGATAAAGGTTATTATGACCTGTATAGCCGTAAAGGTTTTCAGCTGATGCTCTCCAACCACCTGCGGGTGCGCAAGCAGTACGGGGTATTATGGTTCTTTATACTGTTATTTAATTATACTTTTGCCGTGCCGGTGGCCTTTATATGCAGCTTTATAGCCAATGCAGCCAGGTTACGCAACCCGTTTAAGCTATGGCCCAAAACAGGGCAGCTGGCAGGGAACGTAGGCCGGCTGTGGGCCATGGCTCCCACTATTATACGCAATAAGCCGCACTTTTATAAAGTGTTGTAATTGAGTATTTAGTAAATATTGTATCTTTGATTTATATGTAGTTAGTAATAACATTTAATAGTAGCCAACAATAATCCATTTAAAACATCTATGAAATTCACCGCACACAACATTTTGCTGAACAACGGCCAAAAAACCATGGGAGATGATTCCATTTTATTGTCGGACAGCGCTGTTTGGTCATCCATAAAAAAGACCGTTGATCTCTTTATTCCCCCAACAGCAGGCGACAGAAGCAAGATGCGCGTGGTAGACCTGGGCTGCCTGGAAGGCGGCTATGCTGCTGAATTTGCGAGAATGGGTTTTGACAGCCTGGGTATTGAAGCAAGAGCTGAGAACATAGAGAATTGCAACTATGTAAAGGATAACCTGGGCCTTCCCAACTTAAACTTTGCGCAGGATGATGTGCGGAACATGGCTAACTACGGTAAGTTTGATATTACACTTTGTTATGGCCTGCTATACCACCTGAACGATCCGGCAGCGTTCCTGAAGCTGATCAGCGAGTGTACCACCAAAATGCTGCTGTTAAATACGCATTTTGCACCGGAAAGGGATGTACGTTACCGGCTGGGACCTTTAAACAAATATTTTATAGCGCCTATCCAGAAACGTACCAGCTTATTTGAACACCAGTATAACTACCGCCTGTCGCCTATTACAGAGAATGAAGGTTATAAGGGCCGCTGGTTTAAGGAATGGACCCCGGGCACTAAAAAAGAGAAGATCGAAAAGCTGCTGTGGGCTTCCTATAACAACCACCGCTCTTTCTGGTTAACGAAAAAAGAGCTTACCAAAGCAATGCACGCCGCCGGGTTTAACAGTGTATTTGAGCAATTTGACTACACCGGTGACCTGTTCCGCGAAAACTATACGCAGTATTACAACCGTACCATGTTCGTAGCTATAAAACACTAAACATATTATTAAGGGCGGGCTATAAGGGCCTGCATCACAGCGGAAGCATCCCCTGCAATATTAGTATTGCTGTAATATTCAAAGAATGAAGGGGGAGTAGCTTCCGCTGTATTATTTTGCTGCAGCATAAGCGTTATGAACTGCTGCCAGTCATTATCTGCCGCTACCTGCAGCTTATTGCCACATACGTTTGTATTTACGCCTATGGCCCCGCTGGCGGTAGATACTACGGTTTTGTGGTACGCCAATGCTTCCAGCACCTTGGTTTTTACGCCGCCACCTTCCAATACCGGGTTAATAAATACATCTGCTGCCGCAAAGTACTCCCCGATATCATTTACAAAACCGGTGTAAATAATACGGCCATTGGTAGCCTTTACCTGGGCTATCAGCTCAGCTGGTAAACCTTTGCCGCTAATGAGTATTACATAAGGGGAAGCTGCTGTTTTTTGCAGCAAGGGGTCTATATCCGTTAATATTTTGCGCACGGCCTGCTGGTTAGGCTGGTAGCCCAGCGCCCCGTTAAAGTAAAAAATAGTGCTGTTGGATGGTATATTATGGCGGCTGCAAACCTGTTCGCGCAAGGCAGTGTGGTCTGTAACGGCCGGTGGCGCTGTAATGCCGTAAGGGGCTACGCTTACCTTTTGCGGATCCAGGCCATATTCACGAATGGCGGTATCAGCATCTTCCCGGCTAATGAAAAAGCTGTGGGCTGCTTTGCGGTGTACCCATTTTTCGTAGGCCCATAACAGTGACCACCACTTTTTGCCCATGCTGCGGAAACGGGCTGCCTCTATATTGTGGGAGTGTACTACAAACCTGCGGCCGGTGCGGGCCTGCAGCCATACTGCCATCCATCCCATATAAGGATGCTCTATTTGCAGCAGCTGCACATTTTTTTGCCGGATGGCTTTTGCCAGCTGACCTGCATAGAAAACATTAAGATAACGGGTACGGCTATTGGTAAACAGCGGCCATAGTGCATAAGGCAAAGGTCCTTCGGCCTGGTTGGCCTGCACAGATACCACGGTAAGCCGGCAATAGTGCGCCAGGGCTGCATAATAACCGGCTATGAATAACTCGCCCCCTTGCCTGGCTGGCAGGTATGGGTACGGCGCGATACTCAATACATGCATCATGCCGGAACCGCTTTTTTGCGCTGCTGTATTATGTACAATGCAAACGAGCCGATAATAAGCACCATCATCACTACAAAGCTGACCAGGGATATTTTAATACCTGCGTAATAAGATACCGGTTCAAACCTAAACTCAATGGTGTGCTTACCGGCAGGTACCAGCATTCCACGCAGCGCGTAGTTCACGCGGGCATAGGGCACCTTCTGGCCGTCTATAAAGGCGTTCCAGCCTTTTTCATAATACACTTCAGAGAACACGGCAAACTGTGGTGTGGCCGCGTTGTATTCATAAGAGATGGTGTTCAGGTTATTGGCAATTAAATGAATGCTGGCGGCGGAATCATACACCGGTTCGCCTTTCACATTTGCTTTATAACGCTGGTCTATTATCACGGTATCTTTCGGATCAAAGTGGTCCATTGCACTCATTTCAGCATCTGCATTCGGCACCCATTGAATATGTTTTACAAACCAGGCATTGCCCAGCGCATCCGGGTTGCGGGCTGCGGTTGGCTGCCCGTTCTGGCCGGCCTGAATTACGTACTTGGTATTGAGCATGTTCAGCACCTGTATGTTGTTCTTGCTGATCTGGCGTTCGATCAGGTCCAAGTACAGCTGCAGCTTGGCTGCGTGATAACCGCCTATGCTTTTATGGAAGTAGGAGGTCATGGCATCGTTAAACGGACCATTGGGAGAGGTAAGGTTAAATACCCGGTAGTAGGGATCTTTATCCTGTAATATTTGCTGGTCGGCTGCTGTGGGCTGGAATGGATCGCCATAGCTGGCTTCATCCATAAAATCATCACTGCTCAGGTAACGCTTATCTACCTGCAACAGGTCAAACAGCACTAACACTACTGCGCCGCCTATGAGTAAATTCTTATTCAGCTTACCTGACAGGAAAAGCCATAACAGGCCGAATATGAGGCCGGTCAGGACCAGGGAGCGGATCACATCATTGCGGTACAGGGTAGCACGGTCTTCACGGAGGGCTTTCATCATACTTTCCACGATCGCATTATCGCCCCGCGCCATTTGTGCAAGCTGTGACTGGAACTGGTTATCTGTACCGGGTGTTTCGGGATTATTGGAAAAGTTGGTGTAAGACAGGGAGGTGGATGCCAGCAGCAATAATACCAGTATGCCGCCGGTGATCATACCGGTGAACTTCAGTTTTTTCAACAGCTCTGCTTTAGGCAGCTGACTGGTGATGAGCTCATTTAACCCCATTACTGCCAGCACTGCAAAAGTGAGCTGCGGGAAAATGAGCGCCTGTGAAGGTGCGCGGAACTTGCTGTAAAAAGGTAAATGATCAAACAGGAAATAGTTGAAAGCAGCAAAGTTGCTGCCCCAGGCCAGGAAAATACCAAACACGGTTACTGCTACCAGCCACCACTTATGCCAGGATTTTATGAGGAACAGCGCCAGTATGGCCAGGAAGCACACCACAATACCCAGGTATACGGGGCCGCTGGTGCCCAAAAGGGACTGATCGCCCCAGTATAAAGGGTAGTGTTTGATCATATTTTCGGCCTGCACGGCGGGTACGCCAATGCCGGTAAGCTGCTTATAAGTTTCTGAGCTGGTACTTAATTCGCCGCCGGAGCTGCCGCCGTAAATATTAGGCGCTATCAGGGTAAAGGTTTCAAACTTGCCATAGCTCCACTGGAAGGCATAGTCTTTATCCAGCCCGCCGGCTGTTTTATTTCCTTCCTGCCCGGGCAGCGGCGACAATTCCGACTTACCGCCCCGGTTACTGGCATGCGAATATTCGTAGGTGGTCCACAAACGCATGGCGTTATAGCTCATACCTACCAATACGGCTGCCAGCACTACTCCGGAGGAGATGAACAGGTGCTTATAATCTTTTTCACGGATGGTGATCACTGCAAATACGATGGCAATAACGGCCAGTAGTAAAAAGAAGTAATAGGTGATCTGCAGGTGATTGGCTTCTATAAAATAACCTAAAAATAATGCGGTGAGGCCGGCGCCTAAGAGGTATTGCCGCCTGAGCACCAGCATTATACCGGCTATTACGCCCGGTAAATAGGCCAGTGCAACGGATTTGGTATCATGCCCTGCTGAGAGGATGATGGGCATATAACTGGAATAGGCATACGCTACTGCGCCAATGAAACCTATCCAGGGATTTACCCTCAGCACAATGCATAAAATATAAAAAGTTAACGCTGCCAGGAACAATACGTTAATAGGTTTAGGCAGGTTGAGTGTTAATATCATAGGGATGATCTGCCCATAGTTGTAAGGGCTTTCAGAAGAGATCTGGTAAGTGGGCATACCACCGAACATGCTGGTTGTCCACAGGGGGGTAATACCATGTTTTTCCTTGTAATCCAATGATTCTTTGGCCATGCCTTTCCATTGAATTACATCGCTTTGGCCTAATACTTTGCCATCCAGGGCGGGTTTGCAATACAGCACTGCCAGTACCAGAAATGCCACCACTACTATAATGTGCGGCAAAAGCGTTTTCAGCCAGTTATTCTTCATATTTATGGTAATCTTTTAAAACAGATAAGTAGCAAATATATTATTTAAAGTTCATAGTTGTTAGTCAATGGTCCATGGTCCATAGTCCATGGTCCATTGCATAGTGCGTGGCCTAAAGTTGTTCGAGTAATGGACTGTGGGCTATTGTATTATCATTGCACGCAGCCCTGATATACGTACTATGCCATGGACTATGGACCGTCGGCTATCGACTATTCACTAATATTACTATTTTCGCTGCATGCGCTTCGTTAAAATTTTGTTGAAATTCGTTTTTATATGCAATCTTTGCTACCTCGCAGTGTGGCTGTTGCGTATTACAGAGCATGGGGAGCGCTTTGCGTGGCTTTTCAATTCCGTGATTGTACTGGGGATCCTGGTGGCGCCCTGGGCCAATATGCTGAGCAGTGTGCTGGCCATTGTATTACTGCTGCTGCGCAAGATAAGCTGGGGGGAGCTACCCGGTTACCTGCTGATCCTTAACCTGTCAATATTATTAGTTCAAATACTGGTATGATCAATCATCTTCTGAAAGACCGGCCCACCAAGCTGTTTGTCATTTTCTCCTGTTTTTTTGTGGCCAACGCGCTGATAGCGGAATGTATAGGCGGTAAGATCTTTTCCCTGGAACGCTTACTGGGCCTGCCGGTACATACTTTTACCATTTTCGGGCAAAGCGGATTATCGTTTAACCTTACCTGTGGGGTATTGTTATGGCCGCTGGAGTTTGTAATGACGGATGTGGTGAATGAATATTACGGTCCTAAAGCGGTGCGCCGCATTTCCTATACGGCTGTAGCGCTGATCCTGTATGCTTTCCTGATGTTTTTCCTGGCTATTGAAGTGCCCCCGGCTGATTTCTGGATAGGCAGCAAAACGGCTGATGGCCTGCCGAATATGCAAACGGCCTTTACCGGGATCTTTGGGCAGGGTATGTGGATCATTGCGGGCAGCGTTATTGCCTTTCTGGTAAGCCAGATAGTGGATGTTACCGTATTTCACCGTATTAAAAAACGCACGGGCGATAAACATATCTGGCTGCGGGCCACCGGGTCTACCATTGTATCGCAGCTGGTGGATAGCTTTATTGTGCTGTACATTGCGTTTAAACTGGGGAATAACTGGACATGGCAGCAGGTGCTGGCCATTTGCCTGGTGAACTATATATACAAATTCACCATGGCTATTGTACTTACACCTCTGATCTATTTACTGGAAAAACGGATAGAACATTACCTGGGCAAGGAAACCACCGCTAAGATGAAAGCCAGCGCCATGGGGCTTAGCGAGGAGTAAGGAATAATTTTTGCAGGCGTGTAATATATATTTAAGACATAACACAACAACATGCAATTAAAAGATGCAATCACCACCTGGGTATCTTACATCAAAAGACCGGCCAAGCGAAAGCTGATCAATTACAGTGCGCAGCTGCGCGGTAAGAAGGGGATTGAAATTGGCGGGCCCAGTGCGCTGTTTGCAGTAAAGGGATATTTTCCGGTATACCTGTTTGCAGCGCAGATAGACGGTGCTAACTTCAGCACCAATACTATTTGGGAAGGGCAGATACAGGAGGGCAACAACTTTCACTACTATAACAAAACCGGCTACCAGTTCATACGCGAGGCCACAGACCTGCAGGGCATTGCAGATAACAGCTACGACTTTGTACTATCCTGCCATTGCCTGGAACATGTGGCTAACCCGCTGAAAGCCCTGTATGAATGGAAGCGGGTACTAAAGCCCGGCGGGCAGCTGGTGCTGGTGCTGCCGGATAAGCGCCATACCTTTGATATTAACCGGCCCTATACTACACTGGAACATTTGCAGCAGGATTATAAAAACAATGTAGGTGAAGATGATACCACGCATTTTGACGAGATTATACGCCTGCATGTAATGGATGAAAAGGAAGGCACGCGTGAAGAGCTGGCCAGCCAGATACAGCAAAACATCCGGTACCGCCGCGCGCATCATCATGTATTCAGCCTGGAGCTGATGAAACAAATGCTGGAGGTATGCGGCTTTACCACGCTGCACCAGCAGGATGGAGCGCCGTTCCATTTGATCACGGTGGCGCAGAAAAATTAAGAATGAATAATTAATAATGGAATGCAGCGGATGTTTGGTGTTATGCCGCAGGGCTGGTACACTGTTGAAATGCATTTTCTGCAACCAGCATAATAAAGAGGGCGATATTTCAATTGAAGTATCGCCCTCTTTATTATTAATTATTCATGCTTAATTATTAATTCCTCACTCCGTACGGGGATTTTTTACCGGTGCGGCGCCGGGGCCCGGCGGGTTGTTAGCTACTTCATTATCCGGAACATCCCAGTAATCCAGGAAGCTGTAATCTATAGTTGCATTGGTGTTAATGTTGCCGGAGCGGTCTATCACCACACAGCCGGTACGGCCCCCGCCTTTGGATACGGGATCGATCACTTTCCAGCGGCGGGCGTCGTAGAAGGAGAGGGCGCGGAACAACAGGCCTATCCTTCTTTCCTTACGCAGCTCCTCTTTGGCAGCAGCTGCGGTAGCGGCCACGGTGGGCGCTAAGCCGGCGCCCTGTGCATTCCGTACTGCATCAATCAACGCCATGCCTGATATAATAGCGGCGGGGCTGAAATTATCTTTGTACATAGTGGCTTCTGCTTTCATCAGCTCATTTTCTTCCCAGCTGCCGGCCAGGTACATTTCTGTTGCACCTACGCCGGTATTGCTATATACAATTACACCGCTCATTTTTTTACCACCATCGATCAGCGCGTGGTTGGTGTTAAAGGAGTTACCACGGTCAGCATTACCGATCCAGGTGGTGCCGGTTTCAAAATTGTTATCCAGGCGTTTGTCGCCGGGTTTAAAATCCTGTATTAAGCGCTCGCTGATGCTGTAGCCATTGCCACCCGGATCTGTGCTGGTAACCCTGGCTGCTACGGTGCCATCTGATGCGGCAATAATATCGCCCAGCTGGTCTGAGCGGCCGGTGAATACAAAATCATTCTGCTGTATGCCATTGTTGGTAAGGGTAAGAATGCTGTCCCAGCGGGTGGCGGGCATGGCATCTACCGTGGTATTTACCAGCAGGTTGCGGGCTTTGAGGGTATTAATGTTACGGATCCACATATCCGGGGTAAGCACGCCGCCTTTACCTACCTGGTAAAACGCCGGGATCAGCTTACTGAGCACGGCATTATAATCTGCCCCGGCAGAAAGGCCGGTCAGTAATTGTGCGGCCGTATCCAGCTTAGCGTTGGCTGCGGCTATCATGGTTTCTTTGGATACGTAGTTGTTGTTAGTGGTTTTAGGATCATCTGCAACACCCAGGTTGTCGTTAATGATGCCGGCGTAATAAAGGGAGCCAATGCGGGAATACACATACCCTTTCCACCAGTAGGCCCAGGCTTTTACCACATTCTTTTTGGTGGCTGCATCGCCGCTGAACTCCACCTCATCCAGCGCGGCCAGCACCAGGTTACAGTTCTTATTGAGCTGGTACATGTAAGCCCATTCGTAAAAGAGCGGGTTGGAGCCTGCTTCAGCATTACTGTTGATGGCGCGTATGAGCTGCAGCTGTTTGGAGGGAAAGCCGGGGCTGGGTACTACGGTGCCATCGTCCAGCGTAACCTTATCCGGGCAGCCTAACTGGTTCATGTATTCGTTGGCGGATTCCATGCCTATTACATCGCCCATTTGCTCCTGAAAGCCTATGGCGCCTGACCAGAAGCGGCCTATTACCGCATCATAATACTTAAGATCATAAAACCCGCTTACATAAATGCCCTGGCCCAGGGCTACAATGCCCTTTTCTGTGGCGGCGCTTCCCGGTGAGGGCTGGTTAGGATCATTGATATCCAGCTGACTTTTACAGGCCAGCATGCAGCACAGGGATATTACCAGCGGTATATATTTTGTTTGTTTATTGATAGTCATAATTTTTGCGTTTAGGTGTTGACGTTAGAAACCAAGATTCAGGCCTACCTGGTAAGACTTATAGTTAGGCATGGTGTTGTGGTCTGTACCGCGGTCCCAGGGTGAGTTGGCATTGCCGGAGCTGATCTCCGGGTCCATACCCGTGTAATCAGTGAAGGTAACCAGGTTGCGGCCGGTTAATACCAGCTGTATTTTCCGGATACCTTTTATTTTAAAGAACCGGGCAAAGTCAAAGCCTACGGACAGGTTCCGTAAACGCATAAAAGAGGCGTCCTCATAGAAATAATCCTTGGTGCCGTTGTTCCCCTGGGCCTGGTATACGCCACGGTAAAAGGCTGTCCAGGCGCCGGTTTCACCATTAATGGTAATGGGCTTCTCGTAATCGCTGTGAATACCATCACGGTACATCCATTCCTTGGTCTGGTTATACAGGTGGCTGCCATTGATCCAGTCCCATTGCATGGAGAAGGTTACAAAGTCTTTAAAGGAAAAGTAGTTGATGAATGAGGTGTTGAACTTAGGGTTAGGATCACCAAAGCTTACTTTTTCCGGTGAGAATACGGGCTGTTTGGTGGCCTTGTTTACTACATACCCATTGCTGGCTACTTCGTAGCTGCCTTTATCTGCTTCAGCTATATAAAGGTTGCCGCTGGCATCTCTGTCTTCCAGGGAGTGGAGGGCTTTGTTGCCAAAGATCTGCCCCACCTTTAAACCCGGCGCCAGCACATAGTTGGTGCTGCCTGCTGAGGAAATGATCACTACCGGGTTGCCGCTTACTGCTGTTATTTCAGATGACTGCCTGCTGAAATTGGTAGTGAAATCCCAGGAGAAATTCTGGGTGGATAATACACCGATGTTCAGGGATGCCTGCCAGCCTTTGGATTCCAGGGAAAAGGCATTATCTACCAATGTTCCTGTACCGGATGATGCGGGTGCATCTGTATCATAAATGGCGTTGTTGGTGCTGCGTTTCCAGTAAGTAACGGAGAGGCCTGCATTCTGCAGCCAGCTGCCTTTCAGGATGTTGAAAGACAGGTCTGTACCGGCTTCAAATTCTTTGGATACTTCCACATCCAGGTTAGGATTGCGTTGTGCAGTACCGGGATACAGCACGCTGCCGGCGCCTACACTGCGGGGTGTTAGCACTGTATAGCGCTGAAAAGGCCCGGGTTGTATGCCGGCTTCGCCATAGGCGGCGCGCAGCTTAAACTCTGTGATAATGCCGCCTACGCCGCCATCCTGCCAGAAGTTCATAGACGATAATCTTACATAAGCATCGCCACGGGGGAAGGTAAAGGGTTTAGAACCTTTACCGAAGGCGGAGGAATAATCGCTTCTGAAGCCCCCGGAAATACCGGCAATATCACCCCATTCAATACGCTGGTTCACGAGGTAGCCGAAGGTTACAAACGGCTCTTTCAGGTCCATATCAATATTACGGGTGGCGTAATCCTTTAAGGTATGCGGTGCAAAGGAGGGCGTGCCTTCTCCGTGCGTGATGTATTGTTTGAAGGTATTATAACGCCAGTCGAAAGCTGCTGTAGTGGAGGTTCTTATGGGGAGGCCCAGGTTAAAATCCTTCTGGAAATCGGTGTTAAAAGTAGCGGTGCCGGTGAAATGCTGGAAGAACACACTTACATTATATTTCGTCATTTCCCCGGTAGCATCGGTATTATTATAGTTGGATAACCAGCCCCGCTGATTGATGACGTTCAGGTTATCCGACTGATCGCCGTAAATAAAGGTAGAGTCGTTACGCTGGTAGTTAATGCCGTATTTGGCATCCAGCTCCAGGAACTTCGGCAGCTTATAGTTCAGGTTAAATGTTTGTATGATGTCTACCTTATTGCCCGTAGCATCCGTGTACTGGGCGTTATAGTTGGGGTTATTTGCATTTACCCCAACGGCATCTCCATAATAATAGGAGTAGTTGCCATCGCTCATTACATCGTCATAATTAGCAAAGGGACGGGCGTTGTTGATGGCATAGATCACGTTCTGGTTCTCTATGGTGTTCTTGGTGTAAATGAGCTGGGTAACGCTGCGGAACTTCAATCCCTTATACAGTTCTGTGCCTACGTTCACGGAAAAATTACTGCGGTCGTAGGCGCCGTTATTTTTGAAAATACTTTCCTGGTGATTGTTGGATACGGCAAAGGCGTAATCCATTTTTTCACTGCCGCCGGATACTACTACGGAGGTGTTGTAGGTTGTAGTGGGCTTGAAGAACATTTTGAAATGGTCATAATACTTCAGGTTCTTGTCATAAGGCTTATCTGCCTTGCCGTTAGGGTCCAGTGAATTGTAGATGATGTTCTCCTTGTAAATGCCGGTGTTAGGATCCCAGCTGAGCGGCGTTCCGGAGGAGCCTACTACTTCACCGGCTGCATTGGTTTTAAAGTTATTGAACCTGGATTTACGCAGATCGCCAACATTCAGCACTTCGTTGCGGGATACGCTGGAAGATACGTCAACGTTCATTTTCCCGGCCTTGCCTTTTTTAGAGAACAGCTGTATTACGCCATTGGCGCCCTGTGCGCCATAAATGGTGGCGGCGGCGGCGCCCTGCACCACTTCCACCCGCTCTATGGCGTTGAGGTCAATGCTGTTTAAGCTGGTGGCGCTCAGCTGAATACCATCCAGCAGGATCATGGGAGTGGTGCCGCGGCCCAATGCATTAATGGTGTTGATACCGCGCAGCAGGATGTTGGTTTGTGCGCCGGGCACCCCGCTGGTGCTGGAGATCTGTGCGCCGGCGATCTTACCTACCAGGGCCTGGTCTACCGACGCGGTAGGGGCCTGTGGCAGCTTGTCGGCTGTTACGGATTCCACGGCAAATGCCAGCTTCTTTTTGCTGGTGGCTACGCCTACACCGGTAACTACAATTTCACCCAGGGATTTGGTATCCAGGTGCAGCTGTACGGTGAGGTTGCCGGTTGCTGTTACCTCCTGGGAGGTGAAACCGATAGCTGATACGATTAGTTTTGTGGCTGGCCTGGCGGAAATTTTAAATGTGCCATCGGGCATGGTGATGGTACCTGTTTTGGTACCTTTTTCGACGATGGTGGCCCCAATAACTGCGGCTCCTGATTCATCGATAACTTTCCCGGAAATGGTGGTTTTTTGTCCATAAGAGTTAATTCCGCCCCACAATAACGCTAAAAAGGATAACATTAGAGTTTTCAGCATGTGATAGAATTTTAGTTGGATTTTGGTTGATTAGATTGACATAGAACGGTTTACGAGAATATAGTTTTCTAGTGTGTCTTCTATTGAAAAGTAGTTAATTTATTGGTGAAGTATTAATATTATTTTTATTAATATGTTAGGAGCAGGGATAGAAAAAGGTTAGAACAAAGGAGGATAGGGGACCGGAAGGATGCCGGGTAACAGCTAGTGCTACACGAAATAATTACGAATTATCAATTACGAATTACGAATTGGGTGCTCCGGGGAGGAGGTATTGCAAAGGTTGGGAGAACCGGGAATTGAATGCGGCCGGATGGAAGGGAAAAGAGAATGGGAGATGGAAGTAAAGATTTACCGGAACGCCTATATTAATATTTAACTTTTACCAGGTCGGCCACTACTTTATCGATGGGCAGGGTTACGGTGGCGGCATTAAATTCATCCCAGTTGATCCAGCGTACGCCTTCTACTTCTGTAACGCCTTCGGGGATCTCAAAGTCAAAGGGCTGGTTTAAAATAGGTGCGGTAAAGGGGGAGATAGGTTTTACAAGATAATAGATAGAGATGATCTGCGTAGTGCCGTCGAATGCGGAGATCTGGAAAAAGTCTGTAGTGTAGATATGTTCTACTACTTCCACCTGCTGGCTCAGCTCTTCCTGCCATTCGCGGATGATGCATTCCAGCGTGCCTTCGCCAAACTCAAGCCCACCACCGGGAAACTTGGTGTAATAGCCACCGCGGATGTATTCATCGCTTACCAGCACCTGCTTTTGTTCATTGATCATAATACCGTACACGCGCACGTTGAAACAGCTCATAATTAATACTTGTGTTTTGTTCCCGTAAATATAATTAAAACCACTTCTTCTTCATGAAATACCAGCTCATGATCACGGAGATCACGATGGAGAGTATTACGGGGATGTAGAATGCATGCGGGGAGTGCTGGTAGGGGATATCCACGTTCATGCCATAAATGCTGGATACCAATACGGGAAAGGTAAGCACAATGGTAATGGAGGTTAAACGTTTCATTACCAGGTTCAGGTTATTGGAAATGATGCTGGCAAAAGCATCCATAGTACTGCTTAAGATGTTGGTATATACGTTGGCCATTTCCAATGCCTGGGAAGTATCTACGATCAGGTCATTCAGAAATTCCTTCTCATCATCATTCAGGCCCAGGAAATTGGTGCGTGCCAGCTTCATTAACACCAGCTCATTGCTGCGCAGGGCTGTTACAAAGTATACCAGGCTTTTCTGGATCCGCATCAGGTATAGCAGCTCCTCATTACGGTTACTGTCGTACAGCTTTTGTTCCAGCTGGTTGCGCCGCTGGTTAATCTCCTTCAGGTAATCCAGGAAGTTCATTACCACCTTTTCAAAGATCTTTAACACCATCATGTTCCGTTTTTCAGGATGGCGGTTATGGAAGGTGTTCAGGAACTTTTTAATGGCGGCATTATCGAAAGAGTTTACGGTAAGGATCTGGTTATGGGTAAGGATGATCACAATGGGGATGGTGATGTAATAGGCATCGCTTTCGTTGATAGAATTGTTTTCCGTAGGGGTTTTGATCACGATCAGCTTTACATCATCCTCCAGCTCAAAGCGGGACTTTTCATCTATATCCAGTGAATCCGTGAGGAAGTCCAGCGGAATATCCAGCTCTTCGGACAGCTGCTCAAATTCTGCCTGCTTCAAAGGCGGGGCAATATTCACCCAGGCGCCGTTTTCGGCATCATTGATCTCGATAGTTTTACCGTCCTTATTTATGAAGTATTGGATCATCCGGGCGCAAAGGTAGTATAAATATTATAAGGCGGAAGTTATGAAATTATGGCCTGCAGCTGGGCGTGGGCAGTAAAGAGTTGGCAGTGGGCAGTCTGGGATTATTTCGTGACTGCCAGCTGCAGGCTGCCAACTAACTTATTGTTATGTCGCCTTCAAATACGAGGGTAGCGGGGCCGCAGAGCCAGATATCCTTAAAAGTGCGTTCGCCGGTTTTGGTGAACCGTACTTCCAGGCTGCCACCCAGGGTTTGTACGGGTATGCGGTATTCCTTTGTTTCCGGTCCGGCGGCGGTAAGGGCGGCGGCGGTAACCCCGGTGCCGCAGGAGTAGGTTTCATCTTCCACCCCGCGTTCGTAGGTGCGTACAAAAATGCCTTTATCCTGTTCCTGTACAAAGTTCACATTGGTGCCTTCCGCGGCAAAGCGGTCGTTATACCGGATCTGGCGGCCTTCTGTAAATACGTCCAGGGACTGCACATCGTTCACGAACTTTACAAAGTGGGGTGAGCCGGTATTGAGGTAAAAATAAAGGGGGCCATGTTCTACAGAATCCACATCCTGCATTTTCAGGTTCACCCAGCTATCGCCGGTCATAGTGGCTTCATGCGGGCCATCAACGGCCAGGAAGCGTAGCTTTTCCTGCGTAAGGCCCATTTTACGGGCAAATGCGGTGAGGCAGCGGCCACCGTTGCCGCACATGCTGCTTTCATTACCGTCGGCATTGTAATACTTCATGCCAAAGTCGTAGCCGGGCTGGGTGTTGAGCAGCATCAGGCCATCAGCGCCAATACCAAAACGCCGGTGGCACAGGTCGTGAACCTGCTGGTTAGTGAGCGCATCATAACGGCCGTCGCGGTTGTCCATGATCACGAAATCATTGCCGGTGCCCTGGTATTTGTAGAAGTGGAGAGTCATAGCGGAGCAAAATTACGAATTGCCCGGGTAAGAATTACGAATTATTCAATTACGAATTGAATGCAGCGGAGATTGGGGAGGAGAAGGGAAAGCGGATGATTAAATGATAATGAAAGCGGAAAGTTTGAAGCTGCGTGGGTAGACTGCTTCAAACTTTCCGCTTTGTGTTAATGAGTATTACGACCTACTGCTGATAATGAAGTACTTCCATAATTCGTAATTATTCATAGTCTTAATTATTTTCAATGGCATTCCCCGCTGGGCGGGGCAGGCTATGCCCAGCTTTGGTGGTGTCGTAATTAAATAATTCGTAATTAAATCTCCGCAATAATCTCCACTGACTTCTCAATCATCCGCTGTACCGCTGCAGCGCCGTCTTTGCTGAATTCCTGGCGGATACGGTTGGCTACAATGGTACTGATGGATAAACAATCATGCCCTAAAACACGCCCCAGGCCGTAGATGCCGGCGGTTTCCATTTCAAAGTTGGTAATGCGGTGTGATTCAAACCCGAAACCGGTAAGCTGTTCAAGCAGCTGCGGGTGGGAGAGGCGGCCCCTGAGCGCACGGCCCTGGGGTGCATAAAATCCCGGGCAGGTAACGGTAATGCCTGTATGATAACCTTCCTGGAAATGCTTGGACAGGTCTGTGGATGCTGCTGCCAGGTACGGATTAGCGCTGCCGGGCCGTAAAGTTACCTGTTGGCTGAAAGCTACCAGCATGGCCTTTTCATCGGCCGTATTTTCCAGCTCATACCAGGGCAGCAGATTATCGAGCCCTAAACCAAAAGAAGATACCACATAAGCATCTACGGGTATATGCTCATTTAATGCACCGGAGGTACCCAGGCGAATGATCTGCAGGCGTACCGGTGTTTGTTTTATAAAGCGGGTGTTAAAGTCAATGTTGGCCAGCGCATCCAGCTCATTGAGCACAATATCAATATTATCCGTACCAATGCCGGTAGATACTACGCTGAGGCGTTTGCTGCCGATATAGCCGGTATGGGTTACAAACTCGCGGTGGTTAGACCTGTGCTCTACCTTATCAAAGTGCTGGCTTACCTGCTGCACCCGGTCCGGGTCTCCTACGGTAATGATGGTGGTGGCCAGTTCTTCGGGCCTTACATCCAGGTGGTACACGGCGCCGCGGCTGTTGAGGATGAACTCTGATTCTGCTATACGATCTTGCATGGGTTACTGAATTATGCTGCAAATGTAAGTGATCTGCTGCTAGTTGCGGGGGATGATGGGACGGTACATATTTGTCAATTTTTATTTGATTAATATATAAAAAACACTACCTTTGCAGTCCTACAAAAATCGACGGTTCCGCGTTCGCCTGAGGCGGAGAGGACTAAGATAAAAGGAAAATGGTACCGTGGCCGAGTGGCTAGGCAGAGGTCTGCAAAACCTTTTACAGCAGTTCGAATCTGCTCGGTACCTCACTCCGGATAAAAAGCCTTCTGAAACTCAGGAGGCTTTTTGCGTTTACGGAATATTACAAACTTAAAAATCAGTATGCTGGAAATTATTCAAATAACTGAGAAAAGCAGCGCTGAAGAACTGGAGCAGGTGAAATCCCTTTTCCGCGAGTATGCATCGTGGTTAAGCGTGGACCTGAGCTTTCAGCGTTTTGAGGAGGAATTGCTGGCGCTTCCTGATAATTACGCCGCACCTATCGGAGCTTTGTTTATGGCCAAGGTTGACGGCCATGCAGCGGGTTGTGTGGCGGTACGCCGTTTTGATAACACTACCTGCGAAATGAAGCGTTTATTCGTACGCGATGCCTATAAAGGACGCGGTATTGGTAAACAGCTGGCCGCAAAAGCAGTGGAAGCAGGTAAAGCGCTGGGTTACCACCGTATGCTGCTGGACACACTGGCGCATATGCGGCCTGCCATTGACCTGTACACCTCCCTGGGATTTCAGCCTATTGCCGCTTATTACGACAATCCTATC
Source organism: Chitinophaga rupis (assembly GCF_900109685.1). Classification (GTDB taxonomy): domain Bacteria; phylum Bacteroidota; class Bacteroidia; order Chitinophagales; family Chitinophagaceae; genus Chitinophaga; species Chitinophaga rupis. The sequence goes on from NZ_FOBB01000002.1 coordinate 571,980, forward strand.
AGCAACGCCGTATACCTGTCTATGCCGCTGGAAGGGGATACTGCGGCGTTATAAGGTTCTGATCCAGATATTCCGGTAGCTTACCGGGTTACCATGATCCTGCAGGATGATGGGGCCGGGACCATGTTGTTTATAAGCCGGCTTCCCGATATATAATGTTCCTCCCTCCAGCTCCACATTATTCTGTACCAACACTCCATTCTGCAATACGGTAGCACGTGCAGGCGATTTCAATGAGCCATCGCTGTTAAAGCGCGGTGCAGTCCATATTACATCATAGGTTTGCCATTCACCGGGTTTCTTACACACATTTACCAAAGGAATTTTTTGTTTATAAAAGCTGCCGGCCTGCCCGTTGGAGTAGGTACGGTTATTATAGTTATCCAATACCTGCAGCTCATATAAGCCCTGCATAAAAATGCCGCTGTTGCCACGGCCCTGGCTTTCGCCTACTACTTTTTCGGGTGTACGCCATTCTATATGCAGCTGAAAATCTTCAAACTTTTCTTTGGTTTGAATGGTGCCGGCGCCTTTTACTACGGTTACTATACCGTTCTTTAATTCCCAGGCAGCTGGGCCGCCTTTATCGTTTGTCCATTGATCCAGGTTCTTACCATCGAACAGGATGATAGCATCGCCGGGGGCGGTATTGGTGGAAGTACCGGGTGTAACTACTTTGGGCACGGGCTCCCATACTTCGGTTTCTTCAGGCTTCATTTGCGTATTGTTTTGTGCGTGTGCGCTGATAGCAAATAAGGTAGTGAGTGCAAGAATTGTGCGGAACATGGAATCAATTTTTTGATGTGCAGATATGCAGATGATGGGTTAATGTGCAGACATGCAGCCGGCTCTATTGCACCGCTGCACATCTGCACATTTGTATATTATTTCGGAATGTTATAACCGTTGTGATACTGTGCAGCCAGGAACTTGTTGGCTTCTTCATCTTTAAAGCGGTTATTGGCGGCATCCCAATAGATCTTTTTGCCGGTTTTAAAGGCAATGTTACCCATCTGGGCATTAATGGCAACGTTGGCACCAGCTTGTATAGGAGTATGCAAATCGCTGAACTTGCGCGATTTAATTACCTCTACAAAGTTTTTGGTGTGAAGGTCCAAACCATCATCTACCTTGGGTTTGCGTGGCACGGCTTCCATCTTATCCTTTTCAGGGATCACTTCCCAGCCGCCGCGGTCCAGCACCAGGGTACCGTTATTGCCAATGAAGGCTATACCATGATCGCGGCCATAGGGGCCACCATCAATACCAATGGCGTGTTCCCACTGAATGTTGAACCCATCAAATTCATATACGGTAGTGAGGGTGTCCGGTGTTTCGGCTGCATCATCCGGGTAAGCGAACTTACCGCCTGCGGCCATGATAGATTTCGGACGCTGTGCTTTCATGCCTAAGAACGCATAATCCAGCAGGTGCACGCCCCAGTCAGTCATGAGGCCACCGGCATAATCCCAGTACCAGCGGAAGTTGAAGTGAAAGCGGTTAGGGTTAAAAGGCCGTTTCAGCGCAGGGCCCAGCCACATGGCATAGTCTACACCAGCGGGTGGGGTACCGTCGGGCTTTTTGGGAATGGACTTCATCCAGCCCATATATGCCCAGGCTTTTACCAGGCGTACCTGGCCCAGCTTGCCGGAGTACACAAAGTCAATGGCATCTTTAAAGTGCTGCTGGCTGCGTTGCCACTGGCCTACCTGTACAACGCGCTGGTGGCGCTCCTGCGCGGCTACCATGGCATTACATTCGGCTATGGAGTTGCCGATTGGCTTTTCCACATACACGTCTTTTCCTGCGGCGCAGGCCTCTGTCATTTGCAGGGCGTGCCAATGGTCTGGTGTGCCAATGATAACGGCATCAATATCCTTACTTTCCAGCAGCTTACGGTAATCACTATACGTTTTTACCTTAATGCCTTTCTGGGCCAGCTCAGCGGCGCGTTTGTCCAGCACATTCTTATCTACATCGCAGAGGGCTACACACTGTGCTGCCGGGTTTTTGAGCATGGCAGTGAGGTCGGCCCAGCCCATGCCATTGATGCCGATAGCGGCTACATTCAGGCGGTCGCTGGGGGCCACTAATTTCGGAAATGCATTTAATGCGGATGGCATGGCTGCCGCGGCCATCATGGTGGAGGCGGAGCGGATGAAATCTCGTCGGGAATTGTTCATAACGGTGTGTTGTGTTAGTTCGTGGAAAGGTTAGCAAGACAAGATAGCAAATGCAACAGCAAAAAGCAAAAAGGGAGAACGTAAAAAGTAAAAATGCAAGAAATAAGAACCTGAATGAAACAAATGAATACCCTCCTTTAAGGGTGGGGGAAAAAAAATGTCCTGCAGGGTTAGTGCAGGACATTCGCATTAGCGGGAGGAGGGCCTCTTTATTGTTTTTACTTTTTACCTTTTACTTTTGATTTTTAATGTAATGCTCTGTAGCTTTTTGCAGAAAGAGGGCCAGCTCCTTACTGGGTAAGCCATCTACGGGCGTATAGCGGTTATCTGCTACATAGAGCTCAGCCAGTTTTCTGAAGTATTCCAGCTTGCCCAGGGCTATTTTTCCGCCGGTGAGCCGGAGTATGATCTGGTAGCGCCGGGCAATGCATTGCTGCACTTCATCACTTTCAGGGTCGCCGGACATGAGGGCGGCCAAGCGGGTGGTGATGTCATTCAGCTCCGTTTTCAATGTTTCCATCTCCTGCTTACTGAAGCTGCGCAATGTGTCTTCTACCTCTAAAATGGTACCCTCACCCCATTTAGACATGGCTTCTGTTCTATAGGCCATCATTTTTTCCCGGGGTATTCCTTCGTATAGATCTTCTACCTGTAACATAGTGTTGTTTTTTAGTGTTACCAATGTTTTTTCTATGGTACCAACCAATGTGTTTATCCTTTCCTTCCTCGCTAACAGCGCTTTCCTGTGCCCTTCCAAAGCCTGCACCAGATCAAATGCAGGATCATCGAGAAGGGTTAAGATGTCTTTTAAAGGAAAATCAAGTTCCCTGTAAAAGAGGATCTGCTGCAAACGCAGCAATTCTTTTTCGCCATAGAGCCGGTACCTGGCCTCGGTACGGACAGAAGGTTTTAACAGGCCCATCTTATCGTACAGGTGTAAGGTGCGCACGCTGACACCTGCCAGCTTAGAGAGCTTTTTTACAGAATAGTTGTCCATCGTTTGGATTTATACCTTTCCGGAACAAAGGTAGGGTATGACGTAAGGTAAGGGTCAAGAGGGAGGGGGTACTTTTTTTGGGAATGGAAGTAAAAAGTAAAAAAGTAAAAGGTAAAAAGGGGAATGCGGCGGAGATTGGGGCGGATGGGGATGGGGTAAAAAAAATGTCCTGCAGGGTTGGTGCAGGACATTTGATTTATGTGGCACATGTTAAAAAGTATCTTCTTCCTGTTCTTCGTTGCCCATGGTGAAGTTCATCATGGTGCCAAGCAGGTCGCTGAAGCGGGTTTCGTTCTCCACCATCTTTTTGCTGATGAGAGAGTAGGCGGCCAGACCATGCAGCACAAATTCCATGAGCAGCAGCTGCTCTTTGCCATTGGTGTGCGGGAACTTGGTCTTGATAAGATCTTTCAGGCCATCTACTTTCTGGAGCGCAGTTTCATATTGCTTATCGCTTACATCCTGCAGCAGGTTCACCGTATTTCCTTTATCGAACCATTGAATAACGGTGCGGTAAGGGTTTTCCTGGGCTGCGGCTGCCTGTTTGCTACGCTTTTTAAATGAATCCGGGTTCGGGAAGTAGTTGGAGAACAAGGTACGCATGGCTTTGTCCAGCAGGTTAAATGCTACCTGCAGCGGGCCTTCCTGCTCCCCTTCATACACCAGCTCTATTTTGCCGGTAATGGCAGGTACAATGCCCTGCAGGTCGGCTATACGAACGTGCGTTTCCTTTTCTTTATTGATGATGGCCCTGCGTTCGCCGGCGCTTACTGCATTTTCATATGCGGCAATGGTTAAGCGGGCGGATACGCCGCTCTTTTTATCCACGTACTCACTGTTGCGGGCTTCAAATGCTACCTGCTCTATGAGGCGTTTTACCAGGTCGGATAGATGTACTTTTCCTTTCTGCTCGTCGTGCACATCGGCTTCCTGTTCCGTGATCAGCAAGGAGTTTTCCACTGTTTTTGGATAGTGGGTTACGATCTGGCTTTCTATACGGTCTTTCAGCGGTGTTACGATGGCGCCGCGGTTCGTATAATCTTCCGGGTTAGCGGTGAATACGAACAGGATATCCAGCGGCATGCGCACTTTGAAGCCCCTGATCTGTATATCGCCTTCCTGGAGAATGTTGAACAGGGCTACCTGTATGCGGGCCTGCAGATCGGGCAGCTCGTTGATCACAAAGATGCCGCGGTTGGAGCGGGGAATGATGCCGAAGTGGATCACGCGCTCATCTGCATAGCTCAGCTTCAGGTTAGCTGCTTTAATGGGATCTATATCGCCGATAAGGTCTGCTACGGATACATCCGGCGTGGCCAGCTTTTCGCCGTAGCGGGCATCGCGGGAGAGCCATTCAATAGGCGTTTGATCGCCTTTTTCCGCTACCAGGTCGCGGCCGTAGCGTGACAGGGGCTCGAAAGGATTATCATTCACTTCTGATCCTGCTATAATGGGAATGTATTCATCCAGCAGCTCTATCATCTGGCGGGCCATCCTTGTTTTGGCCTGGCCGCGCAGTCCCAGGAATAAAATGTTGTGGCGTGATAGCAGGGCTCTTTCCGTATCGGGTATTACCGTATCATCATAACCGATGATGCCGGGGAAGGTATTTTCTTTCTGTTGCAGTTTACGAATGAGGTTTTGCCTGATCTCTTCCTTTACTGTCTTAGGTTTATAGCCGCTCTTTTTCAGTTCTCCCAGCGTTCTTATGTTCGTATTCATACAATAATTAATAATGAAGAATTAATAATTAATAGTCGGGTACTGCTACAATAATAGTGTATCCCGGTATTAATGGTGTGTTAAAATTGATGTGTGCTAATTACAGCATTTTCTTTTTCCCGCTTTCAAAGTCGTAGAACAGGAACTGTCCCAGTTTGTCGAGGCCGGAGAAAAAGGCCTTACCGTTGTTGGTTTCTGTAAATTCCGTCACAAATTTCTGCAGCCAGGGATCGGAGGCTACCATGAAGGTGGTGATGGGTATTTTCAGCTTTTTACATTGTGCGGCCAGGTTCAGCGTACGGTTCAGGATCTTGCGGTCCAGGCCAAAGCTGTTCTTATAGTACTGCTTCCCGTTCTTCAGGCAGGTGGGCTTACCATCTGTGATCATAAAGATCTGCTTGTTCGGGTTGCGGCGGCGGCGCAGGATGTCCATGGCCAGCTCCAGGCCGGCTACTGTATTGGTATGGTAAGGGCCTACCTGCAGGTAAGGCAGGTCTTTGATCTCTATTTGCCAGGCATCGTTCCCAAACACAATAATATCCAGCGTATCCTTGGGATAGCGGGTGGTGATCAGCTCACTCAGCGCCATGGCCACTTTTTTGGCGGGGGTAATGCGGTCCTCGCCGTACAGGATCATGGAGTGTGAGATATCGATCATAAGCGCGGTGCTGGTTTGTGTTTTGAAGTCGGTTTCCTTTATCACCAGGTCATCCTGGTTAATGGAAAAGGCTTCAATGCCGTGGTTGATCTGCGCATTGCGGAGGGAGTCCGTAACATCTATCTGTTCCAGCGGATCGCCGAACTGGTAGGAGCGGGTGTCTGCATTCAGCTCATCGCCCTGGCCGGATTTACGGATATTATGATCCCCCATGGTAGATTTCTTCAGCTTGCCGAAGATCTCTTCCAGGGCTTTTTTGCGGATATCCTGTTCGGTTTTGGCGGTAATGCTGATCTGACCGCTCTCTTCATTTTCACGGATATAGCCTTTGTCTTTCAGCTCCTGTATAAAATCGCCTATACCATATTCTTCGTTGGTCAGGTTATATTCTTTATCCAGCTCTGTAAGCCATTGGAGGGCTTCCGTAACATCGCCGCTGGTATAAGTAAGCAACTGTGTAAAAAGGTTCAGGAGCTTCTCAAAGGGCGATTTGTCATCTTCACCAGGCACAAACCTGGAAAATTGTAATCCTCTCATCTGAATTTTGATTTCATCCTATGATTAATGCACCGTAGTGATTGGTCTTCAGGGAGATCCATAGATCGAAGTGCTTTCGTGAGATCTGTGGGTTCCGTTCTTTTTAGAGCGTGAAGACGATCGTGTAAATTGAATTTTTAATGATTTCGTAAGAGAAGGCGCTTTGGTTGCCTTCGTGTAGTGTCTTTTTTCCGTTTTTAATGCATCTCCGTTTTCATTTTCTAAAATTACGGAAAAAAAGAGTCAGTTGGGAGATAGCAGTTGGCAGTGGGCAGTTGGCAGTTGGCAGTCTGGGGGATGATGAATTAATAATTAATGTGGTGGAGATTGAGAGTGGCGTGGCGGAGATTGAGAGTGGCGGAGAAGTTGGCAGTTGGCAGTTGGCAGTGGGCAGTCGGGGGAAGATTGGAGTGGAGGGAAGGGAAGGTGGGATAGAGAAGCAGTTAGCGGTTGGCAGTTAGCAGTTGGCAGTTTGGGAAGATTGAAGCGAATGGTTAGAATAGCTGGCAGTTAAGCCAGGCTTTTGTGATTGGGGCGGGACTGGATAGCTAAGTTAAAGTTTGACCTTTATGATAGAATAGGGATATGAATGATAGAATAGGGATATGACCGCGGCGGCCTTTTGAACAAAGTAAATTTCGCCTTTTGAACAAACCAGCCCGGCACATTAATGTGTGAACTTTGCTTTTATAAAATCATTAAAATGATGGAAACTAAAGCAAATAATTATTACGGCACTTTACAACAGCCCATAGGTTCGGGATTTGACGCGGCATCCACTGCCATGGACGTTATCAAAGGTATAGACCTTAGCGGAAAAACAGCTATTGTAACAGGCGGCTATGCGGGTATTGGCGTAGAAACGGTAAAGGCCCTGGTTGCAGCCGGGGCAGCGGTGTATGTACCGGCCCGGAGCCCTGAAAAGGCTGCGAAGAACCTTGCCGGAATACCTAATGTGACCATATTGGAAATGGACCTGATGGATCCGGCCTCGATCAATGCCTTTGCGGATCAGTTCCTGGCGCTGCATAAACCATTACAGCTGCTGATCAACAATGCGGGTGTTATGTTAACGCCTTTGCGCCGCGATGCCCGTGGTTATGAATCACAGTTCTCCACCAATCACCTGGGACATTTTCAGTTTACAGCCCGCCTGTGGCCGGCTTTAAAGAACGCAAACGGAGCCCGGGTGGTGAATGTTTCGTCCTGGGGGCATCATATGGCGTCCCTTGACCTGGATGATCCTAATTTTGAGCATCAGCCTTACGACCCTTCAGCTTCCTATGCCCGTGCAAAAACAGCGAATATCCTTTTTACGGTAGAACTGGATAAACGTGCGCAGTCCGCTGGAATAAGGTCCTATAGCCTGCATCCGGGCAACATACCAGGAACTGACCTGGGCCGTGACCTATCCCATGAAACATTAAGCGCTTTCGGGATCTATAATGAAGATGGCAGTTTCCGGCACGATCCTTATAACGGTTACAAAAACATGGAAGAGGGCGCCTCTACTACCATTTGGTGCGCCACCAGCCCTCAGCTGGCGAACATTGGCGGTGTTTATTGTGAAGATACTGAGGTAGCGCTGCTGGATAAGGAATGGAAAGGCTACAATCCGGAAAAATTCGTATTGACGAAAGGCGTACTACCGGAAGCCGTTGATGCGGAAAAAGCCCAAAAGCTCTGGGCGCTGAGCGAGCAATTAACCGGCATTAAATTCGCTGCGGAATAAACTACTTTAAGGAACGCATCTTTCAATGAGGATTGATGCGTTCCTTTGTAATATCAAAAGCTATATCATGTCTATATACTGGACTGCTTCAGAAGAGATTATGCTGCCCTGTATCCAGGATAAGTATCTCAAGCTCGACCTGCTTTCGGGTGACCACTCGTTTGGCCACCTCATATCCGGTGAGGTAAAGGTTATTATTGCCGATCAAACCTATATTTTAAAGCCGGGGGATACCTGGTTCTGTCCCCGTAACCAGCTGGCAACGTTCATCAAATATTCTAAAGACGGCCAACCTTACAAATCGATCACTATCAGCCTCCGGGAAGAACGCCTGAAAGCCTACTATACCCGCCATGAGCCTGTGCTAACGCCCTGCCAGGGCCATGGTATCAGGAGCTATGGGACGCACCCTTTGCTGGAAAGTTTTTTCGGCTCACTGCTCCCGTACTTTGAGCTGGAAGAAGGGATTCCGCCGGCGATCGTATCTGTGAAACTGGAAGAAGCGATCACCATTCTGCGTACGCTGGACAATACCATAGACCGGTGCCTGGCAAATTTTTCTTTGCCTGGTAAGATAGACCTGGTTGATTTTATGGAGAAGAACTTTATGTTTAACATGCCGCTGCTGAAGTTCGCCTACTTTACCGGCCGCAGTCTCACTACTTTTAAAACGGACTTCAAAAAGGCGTTCGCTGTAAGCCCGCAGCGGTGGCTAACGCAAAAGCGGCTGGAGCTGGCCCACTATCAGCTGAGCGAGAAAGCCCGCAAACCGGCGGATATTTACCTGGAAGCAGGATTTGAAAACCTCTCGCATTTTTCCTTTGCATTCAAGAAGCATTTTGGGTATTCGCCTACGGAGGTGGTTGGGAGTTAGCTGTTAGCTTTTGGCAGTTGGCAGTTGGCAGTTGGCGGTTGGCGGTTGGCGGTTTGGGGAGATGGGTTAAATTACGAATTGTCAATTACGACACCGCCAAAGCGGGGCATAGCCTGCCCCGCCTAGCGGGGAATGCCATTGAAAATAATTAAGACTATGAATAATTACGAATTATAATGCAGCGAATTATAATGCAGCGAAGATTTGAGCGGTGGGGGATGGAAGGAGATGGAAAGAGATGAAGGGGATTGGAGGGGGATTGATTGGAAGGGGATTGATTGGAAGTAGGTGGGTGAGAGGGTTTTGCGAGGGGGGCGTGAATTAATTCCCTTGCATTGTTGGGCAAAAGCCATTATTTTTCAACTATCTAACTAAACAAATATTTAAAAAGCATGAAAAAACTGATGAACGTGTTCCTGCTGGCGGGGGCCCTCACCACCACAGGAGCAGCCTGGCAACCGGCCCATGCACAGGCTAAAGCAGATGATATGGGATGGCAGCTGAGCGCACAGGCCTATACCTTTAACCGTTTTACCCTGGCAGAAGCGCTGGACAAAATGGACAGCTGCGGTATACAGTATGTAGAATGTTACTCCAGCCAGCAGATCGGCGATGGTATTGAAGGTACCACAGATTTTAAAATGCCGGCTTCCCGCCGCGAGCAACTGAAAGCATTATTTAAAAAGAAACATAAAACCCTGGTGGCATACGGCGTGGTATCGCCCCAGAATGAAGCAGAATGGCAGCAGATGTTTGACTTCGCCAAAGATATGGGCATAAAGGTGATCACTGCTGAACCCAAGAATGAGCACTGGGACCTGATCTCCAAACTGTGCGATCAATACAAGATCAAAGTAGCGATCCACGACCACCCGAAACCGGCCCATTACTGGACCCCCGACAGCGTGCTGGCAGCTATACAGGGCAGAAGCCCGCTGTTTGGCGCCTGTGCTGATATTGGCCACTGGGTACGCTCCGGCCTGGACCCCGTTGAGTGTATTAAAAAACTACAAGGCCATGTACTGAGCCTGCACCTGAAAGATATGAGCGAAAAATCACCCAAAGCCCATGATGTGATCTGGGGACAGGGACACAGCAATATTGTTGGTGTGCTGAAAGAGCTGAAAAAGCAGCATTTTAAAGGGAATATGTCTGCGGAGTATGAATACCACTGGGAGAATAGTGTACCAGAAGTGAAGGCAAGCGCGGAGTTTTGGAAGGCGCAGGTGGCGAGGTTGTAGCCAATTACGAATTATTCAATTACGAATTACGAATTGAATGCAGCGGAGATTGGAGAGAAGGGAATGATTGGGTTGTAATCAGGTAAGGTAAATAGTTGATAATTACATAAAAAGCGGAAGGTTTGAAGTTAAAGGCGATTGATGCCTGCTTCAAACCTTCCGCTTTTGTATTTGTGTGTATTACGAATTAACTACTTCCCGCTATCCGGTACAGTATTGATACTGCCGGGTAGCTCACGTTGTTTGGTGCTGTCGCCAAAGTCGTTCTTCATGCGTTGCAGCAGGGAAATGAACTGTTCGGCGAGCTGGCCATCGTGCTGCAGATCGTTGCTTAACTTGCCGGAGGGCAGGGAGCGGTAGTACTGCAGCTGCTGCTGACAATCGCGGGTGATCTTAGCTGCAATTTCATTGGCTTTCTTCGCATCGCCGGCCAGGTAATATGCATATGCTGTTTGCAGAGAGCTATAGTTATGCATGTTGTTGGGGGCTGTCATGGCATACGGGAAAGTACTTTCCAGCAGGTTCTTGTCTGCCTTATTCAGCACGGTGAGCGCAGAGTCTTTTGCACCATCCTGCGCCAGTACGGTTCCTAAACGCGTATAGGCGTTGCGGAGGTACTGCAGCAGCTTGCGGTTAGGCTCGTCAAAGTAAGTGGTGCTGGTGTTGGCGCCGCCGAAGTCAAACTTCGTCATCAGGTTCTTGTACATCACCGGTGAATTTACATTGAAATCCGCGCCCAGCATATCGTTGTTAGGCTCCTTATGCATGGGCACCAGGCGGTAGGTTAAACCATCCATCTGCAAATAATCATTCAGGCCCAGGTCTGTGGGGCTGGTGAAATAGATGGGGCGTTTCCAGTCGTTAGCGGCAATGATATCGTATACAGCCAGGTCGTTCTTCAGCAGGTAGCTTTTAGATACCTGGAAGGGCAGCTGCGGTTGTACTTTGGCGCTATCCTTAATATCCACTACACCGGATTTGATCACGGCGGCTACATTCACCGGTATGAACAACTTTTGAGTGGGCAGGAAGTTTTCCTGGCTGCCATCTGTGGTGCTGAGCTTAGCGCGGGGATCATCGGATGCCATGAAGGCCATTACTTCTTTCAGGTTGTAGAATTTATCCTGCGGGAACACACCTGCATCGTAGAAGCGGATGTAGTTGCGGTTCTCGCCGCGGTATTTGTCGGCGCTCCAGGTCATGGGCACGGGATCGCTCTGGTTCACTTTCTGGCGCTGCTGATCTATGTACCAGTCTACGCCCAACAGGCTCAGGTTGATCACGCGTACATCAGGGCGGATATTTTCCACTTCCTGGGCATACCATAAAGGATAAGTATCGTTATCACCTACGGTGAACAGGATGGCGTTGGGTGCGCAGGATTCCAGGTAATCTTTGGCCACGTCGCGGGCTACGGTTTTGGTAGAGCGGTCGTGGTCATTCCATTCCTGGCTGCCCATTAATACCGGTACGGCCAGTATACACAGGGCAGATGCCAGCGGTGCGGAGATCTTTGGCTGTTTAAGCTTTTCCTTAAAGAACTCATATACAGATAATACGCCCAGCCCTATCCATATTGCAAAGGCATAGAAGGAGCCTACGTAAGCGTAATCACGTTCGCGGGGCTGGTTACCAGCCTGGTTCAGGTAAATAACAATTGCAAAACCGGTAAAGAAAAAGAGCAGGCCTACGATCAGGCTATCCCTGCGGTGTTTCTTATAATGGTATAATAAGCCAATAATGCCCAGGATCAGCGGCAGGAAGAACAGGCGGTTGTGGGCCTTGTTATCCTTTAAGCTGTCCGGCATGTTGGACTGATCGCCATAGAGGAAGTTGTCCAGGAAGGGGATACCGGAGATCCAGTTGCCATCGCGCACGTTGCCATAACCCTGGGTATCGTTCTGTTTTCCTGCAAAGTTCCACATGAAGTAGCGGAAGTACATGAAATTCACCTGGTATCCCAGGAAGAACTTAATGTTATCTGCAAAGGAGGGTTTTTCGCCCTGCTGCAGGCCCAGGTAAGTGCGGTAGTAATCCGCGTGGCCCTGGTCGTTGCTGCCGTCCCATACGCGGGGGAACAGCATTTTATCATCGGCGGCATATACAGGTTCTACCTTTTTGCCGGCTATTTCATATTTATCTTTTCCACGGGCATATACGTTACCGGTTTCTTTGTACTCGGTGGGGCGGGCGGTGAACACCTGTCCATATACCAGCGGGAAATCGCCATACTGCTCGCGGCCCAGGTAACCTACCAGGGAAATGGGATTGTCCACATTATACATATCTACAGACGGGTTGGCGGTTGAGCGCACCATAGTAGTAATGTAAGTGGAGTAACCCAGTAACAGGAAGAGGATACACGAAATAGTGAGCTTGCTGAAATGCAGGGTGGATGGGGCGTTTGTTTTTACGCCTGCCAGCTTCAGGAAATACGGTATCAGCAGCACAGCGGCGGCTACCACCAGCTTTACCAGGATAACGCCACCACCATCGGTAGTATTAAATGCTGGGATGATGATCACGGAGGCTACCAGGATAAGCGGGGCATAGAGGCCCAGCTTTGCATTGCGGTAACCTAACAGCAGCACCACTACCAGCGCTATAAAATAAAAGGCAAAACCCGTGAAGAAGGGCATGCCCAGGGTATTTACAAAGAATACATCCATATAGCCGGATGCCTTGATGGTATCCTGGATAATGAACTTCTGTACCAGGCCGGTTACGGCGCAACCTACTATGAAGGCCCAGAAAGTGCCCCAGGCGGTTACCTTGTAACGTTTAAAGTAGTATACCATTACGATGGCCGGAATGGTTAACAGGTTCAGTAAGTGTACGCCAATGGAAAGGCCCATCATAAAGGCGATGAACACGATCCAGCGATCGGCATAGAGTTCATCTGCTTCATGCTCCCATTTCAGGATGGCCCAGAATACCAGGGCGGTGAACAGGGATGACATGGCATATACTTCGCCTTCAACGGCGGAGAACCAGAAAGAATCTGAGAAGGTATAAGCTAAAGCGCCAACGATGCCGGCGCCCATGATAGCGATCATTTTTTCGCTGCTGATCACTTCACCGGGAGCTACCATTAAACGGCGGGCAAAGTGGGTGATGGTCCAGAAAAGGAAAAGGATAGTGAAACCGCTGGAAAGGGCCGACATGAGGTTTACGCCCAGGGCAGCTTCAGAGGGTTTCAGGAACATAGTGAACAATCTTCCCAGCAACACGAACAACGGGGCTCCGGGAGGGTGAGGCACCTGCACTTTGTAAGCGCTGGAAATGAACTCACCGCAGTCCCATAAACTGCCGGTAGCTTCCATTGTCATGATATACACAGTGCAGGCTATTATACAAATTACCCAGCCTACAATGTTATTCGTCCGTTTAAAATTCATTACGTTGGGTTTAAATTCCGACAAAAATAGAAAAAGTAGCAAATTATGGTATTTAGCGAAACAGATTTAACTTTTTATATAATATCTTTTTATGTATGAAAAATAGTCGACGAACCATGGTCGGGGAAAGTTGGCAGCTGGCAGTTTGCAGTTGGCAGTCAGGGGTGGGAGGTAGTTGGCAGTGGGCAGTGGGCAGTGGGCAGTCAGGGGGTAGGAGGATGATGTTTTGTTGGAAAAGAAAGGTAAAGTAAGAGATGGGGTGGGGAATGGGTAGGGTTTTATGTAGGGGGGAGGAGTTGCACAGGGATGTCAGTAGGGAAAAAGGGGTGTTTTAGGAGGGAAGGACCCTAGTTGCACCCGAATTGCGCACGGGTTGCGCACGGGTTGCAGCGCCATTACGGGGTTTTGAAAGCAGGGAAATGGTTGGTAATCAGTGGGTAGTACTGAAAACGTGATTTTTGGGGCAGAAAGCTGGATCTGTGAAATTGGGCATGGAGGTTAAATGAAGTGAGTGTGGTTTGAAGTATAGCGGCCGTTAGGGAAAGTAGCCTGTATTGTTTTTGTGTTAAGGCTGGTGAAGATCAGTTAGCGCTAAGTACCGGATCATTCAAAAATAATACGTACCGTTTGGTAAAAAGAGAGGTGCTGGTAACCGCCGGATTGCGTAAGCTGGTCACGGCCAAAGCTTTGCAGTCCAAACAGGCCGGCGGCATTGCCTTTATTGATGGCAATTTCCAGGTAACCGGCGGCATTGAACAGGGCCAGCTTCTGGCCTTCCGCTACATCGGCATAGGTTTCGGAGAGCTGGTTAATGACCTCATCCCGGCGGAAGAAGATCTTGAACTTACGCTGCCTGCGTTGTTCTTCAAACTGCTGGCGTGTAATGTTCACTACTACATTCTCGAAATTGTCGATGTGAATAATCTGTCCTTCAATATAATCATCGCCGGTAAGGGGCTGCAGGTTGTTCTTAATGGTAACATCCGTAGCGGGTGTGCCCAGCTGCTCCCAGGGCTGCCCGTTCTGAATACCCTTTAATGCCTGGGTAAAACGCTGTATAATGGTAAAGGTGTTCTTTGGTTTGGTGCTGTCCAGCTGCAGCTTCAGCACTTTAATGGCCTGGCCGCCGGTGATCATGGAGATCAGGCCGTTATCCGCGCATCCAATGTATTGCCCGTTCCATTCAGCCAGCAACACATGATCTGCCTTACGGTCAAACAGGTTAATGAGCACAATATGAAAGGTAGCGGGCGGGTACCAGGCAAAGGCGCTTTTGCAGATATAGGTGGCCTGCGGTAAGTTAAAGGGGGAGATGTGATGGGTGATATCCGCCACGTGACAACCCGGACAGTCCTGCCACAGCTGCCCTTTGATGGCACCTACGAGGTAATCCTGATAACCGATGTCTGATGTGAGCGTGATAATGGACATGTACAATCAATCCGTATTCCTGTTCTTATAATTCCCAGCTTTTCCCCGGCCAGGCCGGGGTTTACTCAAAACTAAGTGCAAAGAAAGGTAAAAAATGGTGATTACCAATTGCAATTAGCGGTAAGTAATGCACTGTGGGTATTTAGGTGCGGTCGCCGGCCCTTGCTGGCGCCCGCCTGCTGATGAAAGTGAGGGATGGAAGTAGCAAGGAATGTGCCGGATATATGGTATTACGTGAACGGATGTATGTAATTAGCTGTTGGCAGTTAGCTGTTAGCAGTGGAAGGTGGAAGCTTCTTCTGCTGGTTTCTTTTTATTTTCATCCTACCATCCTGTAATGATTGTAAAAAGCCGGAATGCGATAGCATCCCGGCTTTTTTTATTAATGGTGCCTACCGGTAATATCCGTGCCCGTGATAATGGTGATGATAATGCGGACGGGGATGATAATAACCCGGTCCTCTGCTTTCAATCATGCAGCTGCTGAATCCTGCAATAAGTACTACGGCGATGATGAAATATTTTAATGGTTTCATGCTTATAAGTTTTGAATGTGATGAATAGCTCAAAGTGGAACGTCTGCAGGCGGTTTCTACTTTTTGGTTTCGCTATAGTAAATGACAAAACTGTGCCAGACCGGCATTGGGAGTGTTATTTATTGTTAAGGGCAGGCAAACATTAACAGTGTTTAACGCATGCCTGACGCAATTCACCCTGTAAATTGACGTACCTGCGACCTGCATTATTAAGCGCCCCGGTGTAAGTTTGTGCTATCGAAAACGCTATAACAATGCCAAGAATAATAACTCTATTTTTACTGATCATAACACATTTACAAATGAACGCACAGCAGCAACCTACAGGCCGTTACGCAGCAGTGAACGGGTTACAGATGTATTACGAGATCCATGGCAGCGGTAAACCGCTGGTTTTATTACATGGCGGCGGATCTACCATTGAATCAACCTTTGGCAGAATATTGCCGGAGCTGGCTAAAACCCAGCAGGTAATTGCTATAGAGCTGCAGGCGCATGGACATACACTGGATGCTGACCGCCCGTTTGGTTTTGCAGAGGATGCGGATGATGTAGCGGTGTTACTGAAGCAGCTGCAGATACCGAAGGCGGATGTTATGGGCTTTAGCAATGGGGGCACATCGGCCCTGGAGCTGGCTATACGTCACCCGGAAGTGGTGAACAAACTGGTGCTGGCTTCTGCCGCTTATAATCGCGCCGGTTTAGTGCCTGGCTTTTTTGACGGTATGCAACATGCTACGCTGGATAATATGCCTCCTTTGCTGAAAGAAGCTTACCTGAAAGCCAACCCGGACCCCAAAGGATTACAGGCCATGTTTGAGCGGGACCGTAACCGGATGCTGACCTTTAAAGACATCAGCGATGCAGATATAAAAGCCATACAGGCGCCAACGTTAGTGCTGAATGCTGATGCCGATGTAATACTTCCTGAATCTGCGCTGGCATTATCCCGTTTGCTAACGCATGCGCAGCTGGCCATACTGCCCGGCGGGCATGGAGAGTATATAGGAGAGATCTGCGCACCGGACCCAAATAGCGCAATACCGGCACTGGTAACGGGTATGATCGTGGAGTTCCTGAAAAAATGATGCATAACATCCTGCAATAAAAAGCGCATTACGACAGGAAACTGTGGTGATGCGCTTCTTTTTTTACCGGCGGAAGTTAGGACAGAGGGTTTGCCGGCGCTCGCTTTGCCGCGTGTTCAGGAAACCGCGGTAGGATAATACCAGCTCCAATCCACCGCGGTATTTTGATGCGGTGGCCAGCTTATCGATGTTCACATCGTAGCTCATACCTACCATAAAATTGAACAGCTGCAGCTGTATCACGGGTATAACGGCATCGCTCATACGATAAAGTATACCGCCGGTAATGATCTGCTGCTCATCTCCAAAAAAATCATGACTTAACATTACCCCTGCCTGCATGGAGCTGATGCCTACGGGCGCAAAACGTTCGCCAAATTGTTTGAAATAATCTGCATAAATAATGAACCGGTCTTTTTCGCCGGTGGGGGTTGAAAGGCCGGCATTAAGGGCCAGCTTCCTGTTCAGGGTAATGGTGTGGCCGTCGTAAAAGCCTACCTGTGGCCTTTTAAGATGGAATAAACCGATGCCGGCAAAATAATCTGTTTGCTCTTTTATAACACCATTATAGCTTATGCCGGTGGAGAAATCGAAATAGTTAACGCTGGTATTGTTAAAGACCTGGCGGGAAGATGGCAGAATACTGAAGGTGCCATTGCTGCCGGCCACAAACTGGTCGTTCATTACCAGCTTACTGGGATCAAACCGCTGCTGCATTAACCCGCCCATAAAAGCTACGGATAAATAGGAGTTATGTTCCCTGCTGAGCGGGAAGCTGTAGTTAACTGCCGGTAGTATTTGCGTGGTGCTGAACTCCGAAGTGCCTGCCACATCGCGCATAAGCTGCAGGCCAATGGTAAGGTTATCATCGCTCATAAATCCGGGCGTGAACTTAACTTCCGAGCTTAATGCAAACGTGCGGTAGGGGATGGTAACGCTTTGCCACTGGTTACGGTAAGATGCTGTAATTCTTACATCGCCTTCAAAGATGCCGGCTAATGCGGGGTTGCGTAGCAAGGGTTGGTCATAGAACTGGGAGAAACCAACATCCTGCGCAGCTGCTGTTAAAATAAGCCGGCAGCTTATAAGGAGTAAACAACCTGTTTTATAATACCGTTTCATAAATAAGTTGTTTTAGAGTAATGTAACATTGCCTTTGAATGTATAAGGGACGCCGTTTTCGCAGATCACCTCTACGGTGTAGATGTACACACCGGTATCTGCCAGCTTTCCGTTCACCCGGCCATCCCATCCAAAGTCCGCGCTGTTGGGCGCAAAATTGCTTCTTTCAAACAGCATCTTTCCCCAGCGGTTAAAGATCCTGAATGATTTAACCGCATTAATGCCGGTGGCCCTTACCATCAGCTTCCTGTTTTCCGGCACATTTCCATTCGGTGCAAATGCATTGGGGATAAACACCTGCGAGCTTTGGCAAAATACTTTTATGCACAGCTTATCGCTTCCGGTACAGCCGTATACGTTAGTAACCGTTACGTTATAACAAACATCATTCTTTATATTGGCTATAGGTGCGGAACAGGTGTCATTATTACAATCCAGGTCCTGCAGGGGCGTCCAGGTGTAGGATTTTATGGGCAGGATACCGGGATCGGTAGCGTTGGTAATTACCGGATCCAGTGGTAAGCGGTAGCCGGTAGGCAGCGTAAGCGTATCCTGCGCAAATTTTACAACAGGGTAGCCGCCTATTTGTATCAGCGTATCCGTGCTTGCGCTGCAGCCTGTTTCAGGGGAGCTGACTGTTATGGTATAGATGCCTGCATCTTCAACTTTTACGCTGTTAATGGCGGCATTGGGCCCATTAACCGGGAATCCGCGTCCCGGACCTTTCCATACATAATTAATCGCTGCATTACCCGGAATGGAGCTGGAAGCCTGCAGCACAAGATCATCGCCCACACACAAGGGTGTTCTGGTAGTAATGACCGGTTTGGCAGGTGATTGCTTAATAAGCACCTCAAAGCTTGCCGCCGATGAGATACAGTTGTTTTGCATGGCATATACTGCATACGTGCCCGCATCTGCCTGCGTGGCGGAAGGGAAGGTGACCACGGTATTGCGCACCGTATCTGCATAAGGGCCAAAGGCCGGTCCTGCCCAAACATAATCAATAGGGCCCGCCTGCTCACTGGTAGCAGAGAGCGCAGTAAGCGTTAAGGGCATTTCCGTACATAAGGGCGGGTTATAACCTGCCACGGGCGCTGCAGGCGGGGAGGGATCCCTTAAGATAAATACGTCCGGTATTTTTTGCGAGTTGCAGCTGCCGGTTGTTTCCACATACATGTTGGAATAAGTACCTGCTGTTAACGGGATGGTAATGTTGCCGGCGGCATCTGTACTGCCGGTAAATGTTTGCGCCAGCTGGAATTTGTTGTAATGAACCACTACCGGAATATTGGGTACTGCGCCGTTATTCAGATCCTTTATATTTAATACAACCGCGCCTGATGGTACGCCGCAGGCAGTGGGATTGGTAAAGGATGTACTTACAATTTTAACTGTAGGATGCACGATGGCTATGATCTTCGACTTTGGACTTTCGCATCCATAACTGTTTGTTTGGCTTACATAATATGTGAACTGTGCAGTTGCAGCTGTGCTGATAACCGGCGCCGCATTTAACAGCCCCCCGTTTTGATCATACCATTTAAGCGTGGTGCCTGGTAAGGCATTTACGTGTAAAGCGGCCGGAGGAGCTGCCATGCAGAAATGCGCGGTATCGGTAAGTGGTGCAGGCGTGGCCGGCTTTACGGTTAGCAGCAGGTCGTAAGGTGCGCCGGCACAGGGCTTTTGCGCGGGGTTGACAGGTATTACCCGCACGGTGAGCACCTGGCTGGCAGCACCGGTATTTGTAAATGATAAAGTAATAAGAGGATTGGGTCCGGATGCTGTGCCTGCGCTGGTACCAGCCACGTTTGTGGGCAATGGCCCTACAACGGCCCATGTATAGGTAGTGCCGGCAACGGTGGAAGCAGGTGTAAACACGGCTGTTTCACCGGAGCAAATGGATTGCGCGGGTGTTGGAAAAGTTATTACCGGGCTTTCCTCTATCTGCACTGTGGTGGTGGTAACATAACCCGGACAGGGAGGTGCAGCTGCAATGGTATACGTTACTGTGTAAGTACCTGCTGCGCTCAAAGACGGATCAATAGCGCCGGTGGCTACATTAATGGACAGGCCTGCAGTGGAGCTAAAGACGCCGCCCGCGGTACCTGATAGTGAAACCGGTTGTGGAACAGCGATGCTGCCGCAATACGGAGAGCCTGCATAGCTGATAGTGGCCGTTGGTGTATTGTTTACGGTAACCGTTGTTGTGGTGCTGAAATCTGCGCAGCCGCCGGTACCTGCTACGGTATATTTGATCGTATATACGCCTGCGATAGCCCCTGCAGGATTAATAATACCTGATGTTGAAATGATGGGTAAACCTATTGCCGGTGTAATGGTATAAGTACCGCCCTGCGTTCCGGTACGTATTACGGCTACCGGTAAGTTAGGCGTAGCGGGCGTATTAGCCACATTACACAGGGTAGCCGGCGTATAGGAAATGGTAGCTGACGGTGCGCGGGTAACCGTAACCTGGGTTGTTGTTACAAGGCCCGGGCATGGCGCAGCCGCTGCAATGGTATAGGTTACCGTATAATTGCCGGGTGTACTGGTAGCGGGCGTAATAACACCTGTTGCTGCATTGATAGTTAACCCTGCGGTGGAGCTGAAAGTACCGCCGGCACTGCCGGTAAGGGTTACAGGGGTGGCTGCATCTGCCGTACAAATGGGCGGATAGCTGATAGTGGCTGCCGGCGCGCCATTCACCGTAACCGTTGCCGTGGTAATATAATCCGTGCAGCCTCCTGTACCGGGAATAGTATACCTGATTGTATATACGCCGGCGGTAGCGCCGGTAGGGCTGATGGTACCTGTGCTTGGATCTATGGTTAACCCCGCGGGTGTTACTGAATACGTGCCCCCGGCTGCACCGGTATGCGTTACTGCAACCGGTGGCGTATTGATATTACAGAATATGGACGGGGTATAGGAAATAGCTGCTGTGGGACTTACATTCACTACTACCGTGATAGATGCCCTGGGCCCTTCACCGCAGCCGGTAACCTGGCTTACATACCATGTGGTGCTACCGGGAGTGGCTGTTGAAGGTGTGGGAGCAGTAGCTGAGCCTACGCCACCAGTAGGAGTAGTATACCATAACAAGCCGGTTCCATTTGCAGTTAAAGGAACGGCCGTTTGGTTTTGACAATAAGTAACAGGAGAGGTAACACCCGGCGCTGTGGCCAATGCGTTAACAGTAACAGTAATGGCCGCACGCGGACCTTCACAATTATTGATGGTTTGGCTTACGTAGTAAGTGGTGCTGCCCACTGCAGCTGTTGATGGTGTGGGAGCAGTGGGTGAACCTGTACCACCGGTAGCGGCGGTGTACCATAATAAACCTGTACCTGTGGCTGTAAGCGGAGTAGCTATTTGATTAAGACAAAGCTGCACGGGGGTAGCTACACCCGGCGCGGCGGGCATTGCATTTACAATCACAGAAACAGGCACGCGCGCGCTTTCACAATGAGCGGGAAGTGTTTGGCTTACATACCAGGTTTGCGTGCCGGGAACATTGGTGGATGGTGTAGGCGCGGTAGCCGATCCTGTACCGCCTGTAGCGCTGGTATACCATAACAGGCCGGTACCATTGGCGTTAAGCTGCGCTGCGGGCTGGCCCTGGCAGTAAACCGGGGAGGGAGCTGCAACCGTAGGTGGCGGGGAAATGGGGTTAACGGTTACTGTTTTTATTTTAGTGCTGGCGCCACAGCCGGTATTGGCTGCCGTTAGCTTAACGGTATAAGTACCGGGAGTGGCGTAGGTATGGCAGGGCGGATCTTCTAAAGTGGAAGTAGTATGATCTCCAAAATCCCATAGAAAAGTGCTTATTCTGCTACAGCCGTTACCGTTATAGCCACCCACTGTTTTATTGGTAAAACAAACCGGCGTATTAATACATACGGGTGAAGGTGGCGCATCAAAATCGGCAACAGGCTTCAGCCTTATAATGATCTGGTTAAGCGTATAGGTGGTGGTAAAACACCCGTTGATGGCTTTTAACGTTGCTGTAAAATCAGGAGAAGGGCAGGAGGATGTATTGTACCTGTGCGTTAATAAATGCGTAATGTTTGTGGCCTCCAATGGATGCGTTAAAATAGCATGCGGCGTACCGTCGCCAAAATCAATATCGTACGTAGTGCCGGGTGTATTATTAAACCAGTTACCGATCTGGAATTCCACATCGGCCGGCGCGCATAAGCCGGTGGTAGAGGAAGTGGTGGTAAAGCTGGCTAGTGGATTTTTGCCATTATAGAACTGGTAAACAACGCTTTGGGTACAGCCGTTTGCCTGCGTAATAGTGAGCGTTAACGGGAAAAAACCCTGTGTGGTATAGGTATGGGAAATTTGCGCTGCTGTGGGCCAGTCTGTTTGTGTAAAAACGGGTGTGTTATCGCCCCAGTTAATTTCATAAGTGTTGCCTGTACCTGTGACAACAGAATTATTACTTACAGTGAGCTTGTAGGTGGCATTGCCATCACAATTGGTAAAAGGATCATCTACGGTGCTGATGTCTTTTAAAACCGGTTTAGGTGCAGGTAGTACGGTTAAGGTGCCGGTGCTGGTAGCTGTATTGGGGGGAACGGTCACGGTTATGGGCCCATTGGTAGCCTGGTCTGAGACAGTAGCGGTTATACTGGTAGCACTGTTTACGGTAAAACTAACGGCATTGGTAGTGCTGAATTTTACCTGGGTGGCGCCGGTGAAATTTGTTCCGGTGATGGTAACCGGCTGGCCCGGACAAATGGTGGCAGGTGAAAAGGAGGTTATGGTAGGCGCCTGGGCATGGGTGAGGTTTGTAATTAGTAAAAAATATATATTATAGAAAACAATTAAACCTAATTTGTTGGAGCGTAAACAAAAGTTGGGGAGTAATGAACGCATAGTACTCTGTTGCCTGTTAGGGGTTAAAGAATAACAACAGTGGAGAGGGTTTTGTTTATTGATTAAACCTACTTATTCTGGCCTACATAGCGTAATATTGGGAAAACCCAATCTTTATAACCCAACAAAACCCACGCTATGAAAACTACTCAGTTGTTACACCTATGCGCTTTACCCGTCATCGTATTATTATTCCAGCGTTGTGAAAAACCATCCAACCCGGCATTGGAAAAGTTATCCGGCTCCGCGGCTATAGAAAGCGCTAATACAGCCTTGAGTGCTTCGCCCATTTTTACCAACGCCTTGCCTTCCATAGATAATGGCAGCTATTACGATCCCTGGGTGATCAGGGTAGGCGGCTATTATTACTATTGCGGATCTGACGGCGGCCGTTTATGGATCACGAAATCCGCAACCTTACAGGATATTCTGCTGCCCGCAAAAACATATATTTTCACCCCGCCAGGCGGTACCATGTATTCCGGTAACCTGTGGGCGCCGGAGCTGCATTACCGCAGTGGAAGATGGTATGTGTATTTTGCTGCGGACGATGGTAATAATGCCAACCACCGGATGTATGTATTAGAGGGCGGCTCGAACGCTAATGATCCCCTGGACGGCGCTTATAATTTTAAAGCCAAATTAAGTGCCACCACAGACCGCTGGGCTATAGACGGATCGCCTTTTGACTTCAACGGCCAGCAATATTTTGTATGGTCGGGCTGGGAAGGTACTAATAACGTTTCGCAGCTGATATACATTGCCCGCATGAGCAATCCATACACTATTTCCGGCGAAAGAGTGGAGATCTCAAGACCGGATTATGCCTGGGAAAAAGTAGGCTCACCTACGGTGAATGAAGGCCCTACTCCGCTCATAAGCGGCAATACGGTAAACATTATTTACTCCGCAAGCGGCAGCTGGACAAATGATTATTGCCTGGGGCGCCTTACCTGCACCAATGGCGATCTGCTAACAAAAGCATCCTGGAACAAACCCAATACGCCTGCATTTTCCAGGTTCGGTAATGTGTATGGTCCGGGACATGCTTCTTTTGTAAAGTCGCCGGATGGTATTCAATCCTGGATCGTATATCATTCCGCTAACAGTGATGGTTCCGGCTGGGACAGGAGAGTAATGACGCAGCAATTTTCCTGGGATGGCGACATTCCTTATTTCGGATACCCTATTGAAAAAGGCATCCCCATTCCTTCACCTTCCATCGGCAGCAGCTATGCCATGCCTATTGCTAACGGGGTTTATAAAATTAAGTCGAAAGTTACCAGCCAGTGTGTAGATGTACCCAGCGGCACTACCACTGCGGGCACACAGATACAGCAGTGGACGGACTATGGCAATACTGCACAGCAATGGAACTTCATTAGCCTGGGTAACGGGTATTATAAGATCAAATCCGTTGCTTCCAATTTATGCCTGGATGATGCAGGAGGATCATTAAACGCGGGGAATATCCTGATCCAGTGGACGGATAATAACAACATAGCGCAGCATTGGCGGGTGCAGGATATGGGCAACGGGTACTTTAAGCTCATAAACCGCAGAAGCCTGATGGCATTGAATGTTCCCTACAGCAATCAAACGCCGGGTACCAAGCTGGAACAGTGGTATGAGAACCAGTATGATGCTGAGCTATGGCAGATCATTCCTTAAAGCGCTTTTCCTTACCAGCTGCTGCCTGCGCCGCCGCCACCGGAAGAGCCGCCACCCCAGCTGCCTGAAGAAGAAGAAGAATCAGACGACGAAGAGCCGAATGAAATACCGGAAGACGATGAGGAGCTGCTGGAAGTACTGATGGCCGGGATGTTATACTTTTCTTTGTTCTTATAACCACAAGCATCGCATGCAAAAAGCTGCAAGCCCCAGCCTGCGTTGTTAATGGTGGCAGCCTGCTGTACTTCCCTTTTCCCGGCCGTCAGCGTTTTGTGATGGCATTGCGGGCAGACAGTGGCTTTGGCGGATTCGATATCATACGCCAGTATTTGCTGTGTATGGCAGTCTTTGCACTGCCATACATCATAATCAACGGAGTGGAGCTTTTCTTCTATTACCTGGTATTTTTCCAGGAACTGGTCATCTGCTTTTTCACTCAGCCGCTTCATATCCTTATTGCAGCTGCTGCATTGATACGGTGTGGAGCGCAGCTGGTATAAGCGCCGCTGCAACCAGCGGGAGTAGAAGAACATGGGTACCGGAAAAAGCACGCTTAACAGCAGGCTTTTTTCAGCTGTTTTCCAGGTAAGATAGCTTTCATGCCGGTCGCTGTTCTTAAGCCTGCGGGCCGCTTTAAGGCGCACAATGACCGCATAGGCACAAAAGAACAATACCCAATCCAAATAAAGGATCAGCGCCACTGTGGGAAACCCAAAAGACCAGGAGGTGTAGTTTACCAGGTAAAATATTAACACCAATGGCGTCACGAACAACCAGATCCAGGCCAGCCAGCCGGGCCGGTACAGGTCCGGCACTTTGGTAATGCCGGCTATTACTGCCGGCGACTTTCTCTGGTGAAACATCATCAAAAAACCGGCGTTGCCCAGCAAAAAGCAGCCAATGACCAGGAACGCGCTGAATTTGCCGGGTAATTGCCGGGTATTTTCCTCCGGCTGCGCAAATAGTGCAGCGGGATCGGTTTGCGCTCCGTTGCCATCCTGCTGCTGTAACACGCTTACTACTGCCTGCATGCCCTGCAGCATACCTGCATCATAATCCTGCTGTTTGAAATGGGGCAGCATTACCTGCTGCTGAATGCGGAAACAGACCACATCGGGAAGATCGCCTTCCAGCCCGTAGCCTGTTTCAAATTCAATACGGTGCTGATCATCTACCAGCAATACTACCAGGCCGTTGTTTTTTTCAACGGCGCCCGGCTTCCAGGTGCTGAAAAGCTCATGCGCCACATCCTTCGGTACATTATTACCAATGGTTTTAAGCAGCACTACTGCTACCTGTGCCCTGCCTGAATGGTCAAGACTATCCAGCAGCTGGTTCAGCGCCTGCTCCGCAGCGGGCGTGATCAGCTGATCGGGGTTGCTGACATGGCTCCCCTGCAGCATGGGATCAGGTACCTTCGCAACACTGAATTGCTGCGCAGTGGCTGCACCAGCGGCCAGCAGCATTATTAACAGGCAGTAAAGGGAAAAATAGCGGGAACGGTTGGTTAAAAACATGACCAGTAAAAATGGCGAAAAATTTTCAAAATAGCTAACGCTTATTGCTTACCGGCAGGATCTATTGTTTGTATGCTGCCGTCCGGATTATAATGCAGCTCAGTAACTTTTACATTGCGGAGAAATGTTTTACCGGAAAGCTGCACATCATGATAAAAGAGGTACCATTTCCCGTTCTGCTCAATGATGGAGTGGTGAGAGGTCCAGCCTTCAACGGGCTTTAATATAACGCCTTTATACGTGAAGGGGCCGTAAGGGCTTTCACCAATGGCATAGCAGAGGTTATGCGTATCGCCGGTGGAGTAGGAGAAGTAATATTTGCCGTTGTATTTGTGGACCCAGGATGCTTCAAAAAAACGCTGGCTGTTATCTTTTTCTTTATACAGCTCCCCTTTTTCGTTGAGCAGCTTTACTTCTTTTACCGGCTCGGCAAAGCTCATCATATCAGGCGTTAAGCGGGCTACGCGTGGCAGTACGGCCTGTTCATCGCCAGCGCGGTTTGCTTTCGTAGAGTCATATTGGTTATTGTTCCAGCGCTGCAGCTGTCCGCCCCAGATGCCGCCAAAGTACATATAATATTTGCCATCATCATCCCGGAAAACACAGGGATCAATGCTATAGCTGCCTTTGATGGGTGTTTTGGCTGCTGTGAAAGGACCTTCCGGCTTAGGGCTGGTGGCCACACCAATGTGAAATACACCCTTACTGTCTTTAGCCGGGAAGTAGAGGTAATATTTGTTATTGGCAAATGCAACATCCGGCGCCCATAGCTGGCGGCTTGCCCAGGGAACATCTGCCAGCTTAAGCGCTACGCCATGATCTGTAACCCTGGCGCCTACACTATCCATGGAAAGAATGTGATAATCGCGCATATCGAAATGGCTGCCAAGATCATCTTCGGGTATGCCGGTAGCGGTATCGTGCGAGGGGTAAACATAGATCCTGCCGTTAAAGACATGTGCGGAAGGATCGGCCGTATAAATATTCGTAACCAGGGGCTGCGAAAGGTATGTTTTTTCAGTAACGGCAACAGCGGTGGTGGTGTCCTTTTCAGCTTCCTTATTGCCTGTGCCGGTTTGGTTACAGGCAGATAGCATGCCTGTAATGATGGCTGTGGTGGTAAAAAATAGCGGGTAGTTCATAACGTGCATGTTTGGATTGTTTTTTTGGTTGTTAACTATGAAGATATTAAATTAAATAAATACTAAACCATCAAAACCTAGTTATGAAAAGTACTTTAGCTGTCACTGCTTACCTGGAAGAATTAAAAGCCGAATCAGGCGCCAGCCGCAAATGCCTGGAAAGGATCCCCGAAAACCTGTTTGACTACAAGCCACATCCCAAGTCTATGGCTATGGGGTACCTGGCTTTACTGGTGGCGGAGATCCCATTATGGATCGCTGTGATGATAGAACAGGGTGAAATAGACTTTGCCACTTTCAAACACAAGGAAGTAAAAACCACACAGGAGCTGGTTGCGCACCTGGATGAAAATCTGAGAAAAGCGGAGCAGGCGTTGAGCAATGCAACGGAAGAACAGCTGCAAGGGGATTTTGCTCTGAAAGCAAACGGGCAGCTTTTGTTTGCCAGCCCGGTTATGGGCAGTATTTCCTCTACCATTAATCACTGGGTGCACCACCGGGGCCAGCTAACGGTGTACATGCGGATGAATGATATACCAGTGCCTTCTATTTACGGGCCCAGCGCGGATGATAACCAGTTCCAGAAAAGTTAAGAATAATCGTTTATGCATAGCCGGAATGGCTGCAATAAAAAACCGTCCTTAAATTAATAAGGACGGTTTTTTAATTTATTCAGCAGGTCTGAACTTATTGCTTAGTACCGGTACTATCGCTTTCCGGCGCTTTATCTATCAGCTCCATAAACTGGTCAAGCTTAGGTGTGATGATGATCTGGGTGCGCCTGTTCTTGGTTCTGCCTGCATCCGTATCGTTAGAGGCGATGGGATTGTATTCGCCACGGCCGCCGGCTGTTAACCTTTTAGGATCTACGCCGTGATCGTTCTGCAATGACTGCACAACGGAAGATGCCCTGAGCGCGCTCAGATCCCAGTTGTTACGGATATTCTTCTGAGAAATAGGCACATTATCCGTGTTACCTTCAATCAGCACATCATAGTCTTTATAATCCTTGATGATCTTTGCGATCTTGCTGAGTGTTTCGCCTGCGGCAGCAGAGATCTCATAGCTGCCGGATTTATACAGCATGTTATCAGACAGCGATATGTACACAACGCCTTTTAAAACCTGTACATCCACATCCCTCATTTCCTCCCTGCTTAAAGAGCGTGTAAGGTTGTTGGTTAGCACCATGTTAAGCGAATCGCTTTTGTTCTTGGTGTTCACCAGGTGCTGAATGTATTTATTGGAGGCATTGATCTCATCCACCAGTTTTGAGATGTTAACGTTGCCCTGGCTGGTAGAATTTAAACATTTGTCCAGCGCAGCCTGTAAGGCGGCAAGGCCGGTACGCTGCGCTGCAATTTGCTCTTCCAGGCTTTGTACCCTTGAATTAGCGACGGAAAGGTCCCTTTGGGAGGATTGGTACTTACCGTCAAGATCCCTGTTCTGGTTCTGCAGGCTGTTGTAGTTGGATTGCAGCTGGGCAAATTTCTTATTGCTCACGCAACCCGTGCCTAACATAACCACCGCCAGCATTGCTGACGATAACAAATATATTTTCATATAACTGCTGTTTAATATAAACAAATAACAACCCCCTAGAAGCAAAGGTTGTGCCATCAAAAAATAAAATGGCAGATGCCGCTATACATTGATTGTTGCAAAGGGTTTATATATGAGATAAAAGATGTAAGTGGTATTATTCAGCCGGCGTTATTATTTCCAGCGCGTGAGGAATAATGTTAGCCTGCACGGTATTCACCTTACCCAGGTACTCACCATCTACCTGGAAATGAACTTTCTGATGTGAATCAATTTTCAGGGATCTTGTTTGTAACAGTTCTGTTTTTGCCGGGTGAAAAGCGCCATGCGTAAAACGCATTTTAAATATTTCGGCCATGGAGATCTTCTTAATGATCACCACTTCAAAAAGATCATCTTCTATGTTCCCTTCAGGGTTTATCTTAACCTTATTACCGTATTGGGTAGCATTGGCAATTACCACCATGGCCGCCTCTCTTTGAATATAGCGGCCATCTATCATAATGGCTACTTTCATGTAAGCATGGTTCCAGAGCACTTTCCATGCTGCTTTTACATAGCCCCACATGCCGCGGGTATTTTCTGCTTCAAACTTTTTTATCACAAATGCGTTAAAGCCAATATCGCTAAGGTGTATGCAAAGCTCATTATTTACTTTTACGAGGTGTATTTTTTTGCCGGCGCCATTTACAACTATATCCAGCGCTAATGATGGAGTCGTGGGTATACCCAGCTCAGTGGCCATGCCGTTTGCGGAGCCGGCAGGCAGTATGGCCATTGGTATTTGTGTGCCCAATAGCGCTTCTGCTACCAGCTTTACGGTGCCATCGCCCCCGGCTGCTATTACCCTGTTTGCAGCGCCGGACCTTATTACTTCCTTTAGCTTAGCCAGGTCAGGCTGTTGGGGAAGCTGATAATAAGTGATGTGATGCGGCAACCTGGCAAAATAGTTGTCTATTTCCTTTTGCCAGTCAGTATCATTGCTGCCGGAAGCCGGGTTAATGATGAACAGGAGCTTTAAAGACTGATCGGGCATAGTGTTTTTTTATAGTCAACAGTTATGGCAAAATTGTATCCAAAAAATATGCAGGCTCCTTTTGTAAAGGTATATCATGGTTTTGGGCATGCCCATGCTCTTCATGTTTTCGGGCATGTGTTTAAAAAGCAGCCTCCCGGCCTGCGTACGGGCAACAACCTGTTGGCCAACCTCTACAACCTGCTTCGCCTTTTTTTTGTGAAACCGCTTGGCGGCGTTCCGGTGCGGCTGTTGTGGGAGCAGCAGCAGATAGATGGTACTACGGAGGATGACGGATTTTTCCATTTTGAATGGCAAAGTATAGAGAGCGTGCCGGCGGGCCTGCATACTGTAACGGTACAATGTATAAATGAGCAGGGGCAGCCCATTGCCTGGGGGCAGGGGGTGATCCAGGTTCCGCACATTACGCAATACGGCATTATATCGGATATTGACGATACCATTATGATATCGCACTCCGCTACTATTTTAAAACGCTTAAAAGTATTGTTTACCCGGCACCCCGGTACCCGGGAGATCTTTAAGGACATAGGTGCGCACTACCAGCTGCTGGCGCTGGCGCAAACAACAGCGGACATGCCCAATCCCTTTTTTTATGTTTCCAGCAGTGAATGGAACCTGTATGATTACCTGCGAAGCGTATTTAAGCAAAACAGCATGCCGGAAGGCGCTTTCCTGCTTAACCAGATAAAACGATGGTTTGAAATATGGAAAACAGGCAAAACAAAACATGAAGGCAAGCTGCTGCGCATTGTGCGTATACTGGAAAGCTTTCCCAACCAGCAGTTTATTTTGCTGGGCGATAATTCTCAAAGCGATCCGGCGATCTATAAAACCATTACTGAAAAATATGCCGGCCGCATCTTTGCCGTTTATATCCGTAATGTATATGATAGCCATTCCTTTAAAACGGAACAGGTGCTAAAACAGATCGCTGCCTGCGGCGTACAAACGTTACAGTTCATTCACAGCGCTGAAGCCATCCAACATACCCGGGAGATATTGTAATTCCGGATGAAACCGTTACCCACTCTCAGGAAAAATATACTCAACTCCACAATCACGCCCGGGGCCTGCCTTTCAGCGCTGGAAAATATTTATTGCGTTTTTCAGCTGCTACGAAGGAGACGGTTTCATTGTTACAGCTGCCTTTCCTGTATTGCGAAAAATAGGTTTCATAATTGAGAGATGGAAAAGAAACCATTTAACATTCAATTTTATGAAAGCTTTAGTATTCCACAAGCCCAAAGATGTAAGTGTTGATACGGTTGATGATCCTGTGATACAGGCGCCTACCGATGCTATTATCCGTGTAACGTCCACGGCTATCTGTGGTTCTGACCTCCATATCTATAATGGTATGATACCCCAGCCGCACGACATGGTGCTGGGGCATGAATTTATGGGTATAGTAGAAGAGGTAGGCTCCGGTGTTACCAAACTAAAACGCGGCGACCGCATTATTGTACCTTTTCCAATTGCCTGCGGGCATTGCCATTTTTGTGATATGGAGCTGCCTACCCATTGTGAAAACTCCAATCCATCCATGTACGGGCCTTCCGGGGAGATCGTTAAAATGAAAGGCGCCGGCGCTGCCTTATATGGCTACACTGATATTTATGGCGCCATTAGCGGAGGGCAGGCGGAATATGCAAGGGTATTGTATGCTGATCACAATCCGCGGATTGTGCCGGAGGGCATTCCGGATGAAAAAATACTTTTCCTTACGGATATTTTCTCCACAGGCTGGGCTGCCTGTGAATGGGCGGAGGTAACGAACGGAGATGTAGTGGTGGTATTTGGATGCGGCCCGGTAGGTATTATGGCACAAAAGGCGGCCTGGCTGCATGGCGCTAAAAGAGTGATAGGAGTAGACCGTTTGCCTTACCGTTTGGATAAGGCAAGGAACACCGCACAATCAGAGGTGCTTAATTACACAGAGGTGGATATTGCAGAGGCAGTGCGTGAAATGACCGGTGGTTATGGTGCAGATGTGTGCATAGATGCGGTAGGTATGGAAGCGCATAGAAGCGTGCTTGAAAAAGCCGTGAATGTGCTGCAAATGGAAAAGGGGAGCATTAATGCATTAAAGCAATGTTTTGATACGGTACGCAGAGGCGGGCGCGTATCAGTAGTAGGCGTGTATGGATCGCCATACGATAACTTTCCGTTATACCAGTGGTTTGAAAAAAGCATTCGCCTGATGGGCGGGCAGGCCTGGGTGCAGCGCTGGCTGGATCAGCTTATTGACCTGGTGGTGCAGGAAAAGGTAACCCTGGACGATATCATTACACATAAGGTTCCCTTAACGGAGGCAGCGAACATGTATGATATTTTCAATAAAAAAGAAGATGGCTGCGTAAAGGTGGTGCTGAAACCCTGATAGGCATCAGGCACGCTTTTTACGCTCGCCGGGCTGCTTCCATTTGGCTGGTGTGTAAATGATCCGGCGCAGCGCCTGCCCGGAATGTACATCCTTTATACGGTAGCGGAAGTCTGCTATCATTCTCAGCGTAATGATGTTGCGGCTTACCTCACCGGTTTCCTTTACACTGCGCAGCATGCGCATAGCCAGTATGGCAAACAAGGCGCTGAACACAAAAAAGAAGTTCCAGGTTTGTAAGTGCTGTAAAGGCCCCGTAAGCGTTTGGTGCCAGGATGTAAAGGAATCGGCCAGCAAGCCACCCAGCAGCGGCGCTGCGGCGGATGCAAATGCAATGATCATATTTTTGGCGGTAAGATAGACCATGGCCTGCT
Organism: Chitinophaga rupis; assembly: GCF_900109685.1. GTDB lineage: Bacteria > Bacteroidota > Bacteroidia > Chitinophagales > Chitinophagaceae > Chitinophaga > Chitinophaga rupis. Next base: position 604,048 of record NZ_FOBB01000002.1, read on the forward strand.
CTTTAGCAGCCAGCTTAATTCCAATGTTATTCAGCGAAAGCGTGATGCCGGCATTAGATACACCGGTACCGATATTAATAAGGATCAGCAATGCTACGATACCTGTAAAGGAAGGGATCAGCGCGGTAAGCGCCCATGCCAGCAGGCAGCATATATATACCGGCGCACAGATGTATAATACATTCTTATTGCTGTAGCGGTCAATATACCGCCCCCAGATGCTTACTGCACAAATGCTGCTAACCTGTGAAAGAATGCCCAGCGCAATAATGCCGGACAGGGGCAGGCCCAGCGACTGGATCATATACACGTTAAAGAAGGGTGTAGCCAGGTTCAGCGCAAAGATCCAGCAGGCATTAAACAACAGCATGTTGCGGAAATTAACATCCTGCAAGGGCTGGCGCAGCTGCCTGAAAACATTTTCATCCACTGCCTGCAGCGCAGGCTCCGGCACACGGGCAAGCGCCCACACGCCCAGCATACCGGCCAGGCCGGCCAGCAGGAACATGGCAGTGTAAGTGATAACCTCTGTACCCGGGTAATGGGATTTCAAATAATCGACCGCTAATGCAGATAAAAGGCTGAGTGTAACGTTGAGGGTTTGGCAAAGCCGTGTACGGCGTGAAAAATAAGTGCCCAGTATGCGGTCGGGGATCAGGTCTTTCATCCACGAATTCCAGCTGGCGCCGGCTATGGAGCTGAAGAAATAATGGAAGCACAAAAAGCTGATGAGCGCATACAGGCTGGCGCCGCCCGAAAACAGCCAGGGCAGCAGGCCTATCATAATGAGCGGAAAGCGCGCCAGCACACCGCCTATTACGGCTATGGCGCGGCGGTTGCGATAGCGCTGTACCAGCCAGATAGCCAGCAGCTGAAAGATATTGGTGAAAGTAGGCAATGCTGCCAGCACCCCTATCTGGAAATTGGATGCGCCCAGCTGTAGTGCCAGCGCAGTTAAGAAAGCGCCGCCTGTTAAAACGATCATTGTTTCTGCAGCCAGCCCGTCACGGATCACCAAATGCAGGCCCCGCTGTACCTGGGCCTCAGACAGACTTTCCGAAGGAATTAATTTCATAGGTGCAAACGTTCTTCTTTATGGCATGTAATAACATGCGGTACATAATGTTGTGGTATTAAAAAATAATGTTGTGGTGGTATCACTAAAATCGTTGCACAAAATTACCAGGTTTTATAACAAAAAAGAAGCGCTGCTACCCATAACTTTAGTTGTAGCTTCTCTGGAACCTGCTATAGTAAAGGGTTTAGGTGAAATGGCATCAATGGAAAGGATGAAACCGGCATATACTTCTGGAACAATTTGTGTTAGCCATTTACAACAGGCATTGTATACTGCTTTAACCTTTTTAATTACTTCTTAAAATTATTACATGTACACACTGGGCATTAACGCAGCGTTTCATGACTCCTCCGCGTGCCTTATGAAAGATGGGCAGCTGCTGGCAGCCGCGGAAGACGAGCGGTTCACACATATTAAACATGGCAAAAGACCCATTCCTTTTTCTGCTTACGAGCTGCCATTTCACGCGATTGATTATTGCCTTAAAACAGCCGGCATACATCTTTCCGATGTAGATCATGTAGCTTATTCCTTTGATCCTTTTATACTGCTGGGAGAGCAGGTAAAAGATCAAAACAATATTAACCTGCCTTTAAAGCCGGCAGGGCAGCGGGTTCCGGAAAAGTGGATGTCGCCCTGGGACCCCTTATTCCTGTCGTCTATTGTGAATGCGCCGGGGCAGCTGGTAGATGGTTATCCGCATCATTTGCAGCAACGTTTCAGCGGCGCTACCCTGCAGCCGGAGCAATGGCATTTTGTAGAACATCACCTGTCGCATGCTGCCAGCGCTTTTTTGCCTTCCCCTTTCCGGGAAGCAGCGGTGCTAACCGTGGATGGCCGTGGCGAAAAAGCCACTACTACTTTTAATGTAGGTATTGAAAATAACCTGCAGCGTATTGCGCAGGTGAACATGCCGCATTCCCTGGGGCTGTTGTATGAGGAGGTGACCAGCTACCTGGGTTTCCTGCGCTCTTCTGATGAATACAAGGTAATGGCACTGGCCTCTTACGGGAAACCCGTGTTTGTAAAGGATTTCCGGGAAATGATCCACATGCATGAAAACGGAAGCTACACTATAGATAACGAACGTTTGACAGAACGGTTTGGCCCGGCAAGAACACGGAATGCGGAGTTCACTGCACATCATTTTAACATTGCACACTCCTTACAGGCCGTGCTGCAGGAATCTGTGCTGGACCTTGCACAGTCATTACAGCGCAGCACTAACCAGGAGAACCTTTGCTTTGCGGGCGGTGTGGCGCTGAACTGTGTACTAAACGCTACTTTACGGGATGCCGGCATTTTTAAAAACATATGGGTACAGCCAGCCTCCGGCGATGCCGGTACTGCGCTGGGCGCTGCCATGTGGATTGATGCGCAGGAACGGAAAGCAAGCAGCCGCTCTTTTGTAATGGAGCATGCTTACTGGGGGCCTGAATATAAGGATGAAGAGATCAAGGCTTTCCTGGACTGGACAAAAACACCCTACCGCCAGCTGGATAATGTGGCGGAAGCAGCTGCCGAGCTGCTGGCGCAGGATAAGATCATAGGCTGGTACCAGGGCCGTATGGAGTTTGGCCCGCGTGCGCTGGGAAGCCGGTCCATACTGGCATCGCCCATACATGCGGATATGCAGGCAAGGCTGAACGAGGTAAAGGACCGGGAAGACTTTCGCCCGGTAGCGCCGGTGGTAATGGAAGAACATGCTGCGGAATGGTTTGAGCAGGCCGGTTATTCCCCTTTCATGTTATTTGTGCATAAAGTAAAAGAGGATAAGCGCAGTAAGATTCCGGCTGTGACCCATGTGGATGGCACTGCGCGCATACAAACCATTAACCGGCAGCAACACCCGCGTTATTACGACCTGCTGAGCGCTTTTGAAAAAAAGACCGGTGTGCCGGTACTGATCAACACTTCTTTTAATACGCTGGGAAAACCTATTGTGTGTACACCGCGGGATGCGCTGGAATGTTTCTGGTCATCTCCTTTTGATGCGCTGGTGATGGGTTCTTTCTTAATTGAAAAGTAATTATGAACTGAAAAGCAATATGGAAAAAAAGATCTCAGTAGTGATCCCTACTTACCGGCGCCCGCAGCTGCTGATGGAATGCATAGCAGCGCTGGCCCGGCAGGAATTTAAGCGGGATGATTTTGAAGTGATCGTGGTGAGCGACGGGCCGGATAATGTTACCAAAAAAATGGTGGTATCCTGGAAACATACGGGCTTGCTGGACATACGCTACATTCCGCTGCCCGTAAAAAAAGGCCCTGCCGCTGCGCGTAATGCCGGCTGGAAAGCTGCACTGGGCTGTATTATAGCTTTTACAGACGATGATACGATGCCGGATAAAGGATGGCTGTGCAACATCTGGGAAAGCTATGCCTCCCAGCCGTATGTTGCTTTTACCGGCCGTGTGATGGTGCCTGCACCGGAAAAACCTACCGACTATGAATGGAATACGGCGCAGCTGGAAAAAGCGGAATTCATTACTGCCAACTGTGCCTGCACGCGCCTGGCGCTGGAAAAGACCGGCGGTTTTGATGAGCGTTTTGAAATAGCCTGGCGGGAGGACAGTGATCTTGAATTTAAGCTGCTGCAGCATAACATTCCTATTATACACCTGCAACATGCGCTGGTAGTGCATCCTGTAAGGAAAGCGGATTGGGGGGTAAGCCTGAAGGAGCAACGCAAGAGCATGTTTAACGCTTTGTTATATAAAAAATACCCGCAGCTGTACCGGCGTAAGATACAGCAACAGCCCCCCTGGAATTACTATGGAATGGTGCTGGCGCTGATGGCGGTAATAGCAGGATTGCTGCTGCAGGCCAGCTGGCTTAGTGTAACAGCTTTGGTAGTATGGATGATCTTACTGACCGCTTTTATTAAAAAGCGCCTTACCTATACTACGCATGCATGGCCGCATGTAATGGAAATGGTGGTGACCTCTATGCTCATTCCATTCCTTTCCGTGTACTGGACCCTGTATGGCGCTTTCAGGTATAAGGTGCTGTTCCTTTAAAACTGTGCCAACATGATGAGAAAGATCGCGGTTTTCCGCGCATTACAGCTGGGGGATATGCTTTGCGCTATACCCGCTATAAGATCCCTGCGGATAGCGCACCCCAAAGCACATATTACGCTGCTGGGATTACCCTGGGCAAAAGCTCTTGTGCAGCGTTTTAACCAGTACTTTGATGCCTTTATTCCTTTTCCCGGCTTTCCGGGGCTGCCGGAACAGGAGGTGGATGTGCGCCAGCTGCCGGCATTTTTCACCGCTATGCAGCAGCAGGAATTTAGCCTGGTGCTGCAAATGCAGGGTAACGGCAGCATTGTAAACCCTATGGTAGCCCTGATGGGCGCCCGCCATACGGCCGGGTTCTGGCGAAAGGAAGATTATTGCCCGGACCCGGATCATTACCTTGAATACCCCGATACTGTACCGGAGGTGATACGGCACCTGATGCTGATGGAGCATTTAGGTATAAAGCCGCAGGGCGAGCAGCTCGAGTTCCCGTTAACCCCGCAGGACGAGAAAGACCTGCATGCAGCTCATCTGAAATTAAAGTACCCTTATGTTTGTGTGCATCCCGGATCAAGGGGTGCATGGCGGCAGTGGCCACCCGCTGCATTTGCGGTGGTGGCAGATAAGATAGCGGAAATGGGCTACCAGGTGGTGCTTACAGGTACCGCTGAGGAGCACCCGTTAATGGCAGCAGTAGCAGATCATATGCAAAACCCCAGCCTTAATACAGCCGGGAAAACTAACCTGGGCGCAATGGGCGTGCTGTTAAAGGGGGCTGCCATGCTGCTCTCTAACTGCACCGGTGTAGCGCATATGGCAGATGCGCTGCAAACACCCAGCGTGATCATTAGCATGGATGGGGAAGCCCAGCGCTGGGCCGCGCTGAATACGGAGCTGCACCGCACCATTGACTGGACAAAAGAACAGGATATAGCCGCGGTAACAGCGGCGGCACAAGCTTTATTAGCGGAGCGCCTGGGCAAGCTCCCCACCCAGCCGCTGGCCCGTTTCTTCTAATACCTGCAAAACGGCCTGTACTACATTTACCACCGTAGCCGGTGGTAAATTTTCTTTTTCAAATTCGCGGTAAGCATACCGTATTATTTCATTGCTGCTTTGCAGTGGGGCAGGAACATCAAAATACAATACCCTTCCCCGGGCCTGCCAGGGGGTATGCTGGGGATTTGTTTTTGCATACAGCACTACCACCGGCGTGCCGGTAGCTGCCGCAAAATGGGCTGCGCTGGTGTTTACAGACAGCAGCAGAGGGCTATGTTTTATGAGGGTAATAAAAGCTGCAAGCTGCAGCCGGCCGGCCAGTGAAAAAGTACCGGGGCCTATACCTTGCTGTATAACATTGATCAACGTTTGTTCTTCCTGCACACCGGTAAACACTAACTGGTACCCCGGCAGCTGCTGCCGCAACATGCGCCCAGCCTGGATCCACTGTTCCGTGGGGTACTGGCGTTTAAGCTCACTTACACCGGGATGCAGTAACAGCCAGGGTTGCTGCGGATCGGCACCGGCGCTTTCCAGCTGTTGGGTAATGGCCGGCCATAAGCTCTCATCTGTTTGCAGGTACAATCTTTCATCGGTAATAACTGCGCCTGTTTCCCGCACCAGGTCCAGGTCACGCTGCACCTGGTGGCGCACAAATGTGTAAGGCTCTTTTTCCGGTACCCAGTGTGTAAGCAGGCCGTAGGGGTTTTCCCGGCAATAGGCCAGCCGTAAAGGAATACCGGCCAGGTAAGTGAGCATAATGGCGGGCATGGGATTCTGGCTATACACGGTAAATATTACCGCGGCATCAAAGTTCCCGCTGCGCAGCTGCTGCACCAGGCTGTTAAACGCCTCGGTATCCGCGGCAGTGGCTGTTTTTACCCAGGGCGCATCAAACAGCAGCACATCATCTATTTCAGGAAGGCTTTTTACCAATGGCTGCGCCATGGTGGAAGTTAGCAGGGTAAGATGGCAGCCCAGCGTAGCTTTTAGCGCGCGCATAGCGGGCGTGCTCATTAACAGGTCGCCCATATTATCCAGGCGCACACAGAGGATGCGTTTACAGTTTTGCCAGTCTGCTGTTGTTGCTTGTTGTTGTACTATCATTCATTTTACTTGGCCACCTTTAAGGCAGGCGGCATATTTATGCGCCGTATTATGTGCGTGGTAGACTGGTCGGGCACTAAGGGCAGTAAAACTATTTCCCCTCCGTACTGTTCTACCACCGCGGCTTCCGGCAGTTTCTCCTTTGTATAATCGCCCCCTTTTGCAAAAACATGGGGCTGAATAATTTCTATGAGCGGGGCAGGCGTATCGTTTTCTAGGCTGCCAAAAGGAATGATATGCTGTACGGCTTCCAGCCCTGCTAATACCTGCATACGATCGTACAGCCGGTTCACCGGCCTTGCACTGCCTTTTAAACGGCGAATGCTATCATCGTTGTTGATGCCTACCAGCAGCACATCGCCCAGCTCACGCGCGCGGTTCAGATAGCTTACATGCCCGCTGTGTAAAATATCAAAGCAGCCATTGGTGAACACTACTTTTTTACCCTGCGCTTTATAGATGTTGCAGATATGGTGCAACTGCTGCAGATCGGTTACATATTTTTCATTCACTGCAAAAAAAGCATCCAGCTCCTGCAGCAGGCAATGCGCAGTTTCCGGTTTGCTGATGGCCACTGCAGCTGCAGCGCCGGCAATTTCAGCAGCTGCCGGTATATTGGCGCCTGCCAGGTAAGCCAGCGTAAATGCGCTGATGTAGGTATCGCCTGCGCCGGAAACATTGGGGGAGGGCACCTGTTTTGCAAAAGCGCGGTACACGGGTTTATCGCCTTCAAATATCAGCGCGCCTGCTTCATCCAGCGTTAAGGCGGTAATAGTGGCGCCTGTTCTTTCAAACAGGCTGCTGCCATGGCTTTCCAGCTGCTGCGGCCTGTTGTAAGGCTGCTCTTCCAGCTGCAGCATGGCAATGGCTTCTTTATAATTTGGCTTTACCAGTGTAGGGCGCAGCGGCACAAAATATTCAAGCCGTTTGGAATCCACTGCAATGCAAATGGGATGTGCCTGTTTTAATTGTACCAGCGCATCTATAACAGCGGGTGTTAGCAGCCCCTTGCAATAATCTGCAATTACCAGTGCCTGGTGCTGCGGATACTGCTCCTGCAGCAGCTGTATAAACGCGGTTTCCACTTCCGGTAAAATAGCATGCTCTGATCCTGCATCGTAACGGGTAAGCATTTGTGAGCCGGCCATGACCCTTGTTTTTACAATGGTGTTACGGCTGCTGTGCTGTATGATCTTGCAGCTTACGCCTGCATTTTCTAACAAGGTGCAGGCGCGGTCGCCTTCCGCATCGGCCCCGGTTACGCTGCAGTAAGTAACCTGAGCGCCCAGGTGGCTGAGGTTAGCGGCTGTATTGGCGCCGCCGCCTAATGCTACTGTAGTGGAGGTAACATTTACTACCGGCACCGGCGCTTCCGGTGAAAGTCGTGTGCTGGCGCCACGCAGATACACATCCATCATCAGATCTCCGATGCACAGGATCTTTAAGCCGGCAAACTGCGCTGTAATATGGGTATACATACCTTGTTAATTTTTAGCGGTTGTTGAAGAAATAATATACGCTGCAGCATCTGCCAGGTTACGGGCTTTATAAGCGGGCGTTCTGTACTCTGCCATGATCCATTCTGTTTCATTGCCGTTATCTATGAGCACCGTACGGCAGCCTGCACGGTTGCCTGCTTCCACATCGTTCAGTATATCGCCCACCATCCAGGAGGATGGTAAGCAGATATCCAGCTCCATGGCTGCCTGCTGCAGCATACCGGGTAAAGGTTTGCGGCAGCTGCAATGAATGGCATATGCTTTTACCGCTCCTTCCGGGTGATGGGGGCAGTAATAAAAACCATCCAGGTGCAGGCCATTATAGTGTAATAAGCTATGCATAGCGGTGATGAGCTTTTGCAGCTGCGTTTCATCAAAATATCCCCTGGCTATTCCCGACTGGTTGGATACTACAATGAGCGCATACCCGTGTGCACGCAGCAGCTGTAAGGCTGCTATGGCATCCGGCGCCCATTGCACCTGTGCAGGATCTGCGTTGTAAGGCACATCTGTTACCAGCGTACCATCCTTATCCAGGAATACTGCTTTTTTCATCTGTTATCCGTTCATTACAGGAATGGCCAGTGCTCCGGTTTTAGGTGCAGGTGCCTCATTATTTGCATACAGGCCGGCAATCTTACGCTCAACCAGTGTGCATAATACATGCAGCAGGTGCATGTGCAGCTCCTGTATGCGGGCGGTATTACCGGAAGGTACTATCAGGCCAATGTCTGCATAGTCTGCGGCCGGGCCGCCATCCTTACCTAACAATGCAATACAGGTCATTTGCTGCTGATGCGCTGCTTCCATGGCCAGCAAAATATTGTTTGAATTACCGCTGGTGCTAAGGCAAAGCAGTATGTCGCCCTTACGGCCTAATGCCTGCACCTGGCGGGAAAATACCTGGTCGTACCCATAGTCATTAGACCATGCGGTGAGCACGGCAGAATCGGCGGTAAGCGCAATGGCCGGCATGCCCGGACGATCGGGGATCTCAAACCGGCCTACCAGCTCGGCTGCAAAATGCTGGCTTTGCGAGGCGGAACCGCCGTTGCCGCATACCAGGATCTTTTTACCGTGCAGCAGGCAGCGGTACATTTGGCGTGCAGCTTCCTGCAAAGGCGCCCGCAGCTGCTGTTTGCAAACGGTAATGGTATTTACCAGGTTTTCAAAAGCATTATCTATGAGCGAGAGATCTTCCGGCAGTGTGCTGTTCACTGCAATGCTATGGTTCAGGATCACTTTTTCATATACGTTATTCATGAGGTGCGCTACGCGCTGCCAGGTGAATAAGGTTTGTACACGTTTAACCGCGTTCGCGCTCATTTCCTGCAGCAGCGTTCTGTTAAGCAGCAGCTCACTGATCTTTTCTGCCAGCGCATCCGGGTTTTGCGGGGGTACCAGCAAGCCGGTCTTCCCATCCAGCACACTGTATTTAATACCGCCTACGTTGGCGCCAATAACTGGTGTACCGCAGGCCATGGCTTCCAGTGGCGTAATACCAAAGGGCTCATACCAGGGTGTGGTAATGAACAGGTCAGCCGCTGCGTAATAATATTTCAGCTCATCGCGGGTACGCTGGCCTGCAAAGGTTACACAGGCCGCTACACCCAGGTCTTTAGCCAGCTGCTTTAAGCGGGCTATTTCCGGGTCGCGGGCTCCATCTTCCCCGCCAACAATGATCAGGCGCACCTTAGCGCCGGTATATTTTAGCTTAGGTAAAGCTGCTATTACATTATCCACACCTTTGCGCGGTACCATACGGCCCAGCTGCAGCAACACTATTTCCTGCGGGGCTAATTTTAACCGCATACGCGCAATCTGTTTATCCACGGGATACATTTCATCCGGGTTCACCCCGCCGGGAATAATGCTGATCTTATTGGCCGGCGCCTGGTAATACTGCATCAGGTCTTCCTTATCCTGCGGGCATTCTGCAATAATGCAGTCGGCCTGGCGAATAGCTTCTTTTTCAATTGTTATGCGCTCTGCAGGAAATTTATCCTGCTCGCCCTGATGCAAACGGCGAATGTGCCCTAAGGCATGGAAGGTTACTACGAAGGGAATGTGCAGCATCTGCTTCAGATCCACCGCTACCTGTGCCGACATAAAAAAGTTGGCGTGCACCAGCTTGTAGGTGATGCCGTGCTCCTGTATGAACCGGATCATGTTATCCCGGAAGGCTGCCATGTAGGGCAGCAGCTGCTCTTTAGGAATGATTTGAGCGGGGCCTGCATCCACATGTACGATCCTTACGCCGGTTGCCCATTGCAGGCATTGCGGCAGCTGCGCATTTTCACGACGGGTAAAGATATCTACTTCATATCCTTTCTTAACCAGCTGCCTGGCCAGCTCTCCCACATAGACATTTTGCCCGCCGGCATCTACGCCACCAATAGTGGAAAGGGGAGAGGCGTGTTCACTAATGAATGCGATCCGTGATTTCATAATACGTAACAGTTAAAGTTAAATGATGAGGTTTCCGGCAGATTGCTTATTGTCCCTTATTCAGAAACGGCTGTTTGTAATGCTGCTACAGTTCTTAAAGGTTGTTGCTGCATTGCTATAGCTTTATGAAAAGTATGTGACCAGTCTGTTGTAAAGCGGTGAATGTTAAAACGGCGTTGCGCTGTTTCCTGCCCGGCCCTGCCTATACAGTTGGCTAGGCCATGATTGTCCAGCAATCCCTGCATTTTTTGTATGAGGTAATTGATGTCTGTATGTACATATCCATTCTCTCCGTTTACGATCACAGTGGGTAATTCAGTTGTTGCGAGGCCTACTACAGGCACGCCCTGCATCATGGCTTCACATACGGCCAGGCCCAGGCTGGTGTGCCTTACGGGGTGAAAATAAAAACGGTAGCGGCTACGGAATTCCGGAAGCTGCGGATGCAGCACTTCTCCCAAACCATGATTGCCATTACCCATACCAACCAGGTCAAGCGGCAGGTGTTTGCTTACCTGCTGATAAAGGTCCCAGCCCAGTGTACGGCCCCTGTCCGGCAGGTGGTTCACTACTACCAGGCCCCTTGCCAGGTCACCGTTGTAAGGCACTGCTGCATCTATAACACCGTGCTCAATTACCGTGGTGGGTGTATGCCCGTTGTTCCACATGAGCTGATTATAGTACGTAACGTGCACTAACAGGATGGAGGGATCATTAACTACATGCCGTGTGTTGCAGGCGCTGCCGGCAGGCGTGTTATGCTCCAGGTAAATACGGGGCAGCTGCCGCTGCGCTTCGGATAACACTTCATACTGATCCTGCAGGTAATTACGCTCCGACTGAAAAAGGATGCAATCAAACTGCATGTTCTTTACTTCTGCTGCAGGCACTTCATGCACATTATTACCGAAGGGGAAAGTTGCGCCCCTTCCATAATAACCTTCCGTGCGGCTTTCATTTACCGGGATATAAATATCATAATCGCCCTGCGAGAGATAGTAGAGATAGCTGCCATGTATATGCCACGTGAATATTTTCAAAGCTGGCTTCCGCTGTGTTTGCATACTGCTCTGTTTACTGATAGAAATTGTTTGATAAAAAATTCGTTCAAGAAACAAACCAAACGCTTTAATTATAATATCTGCTATAATTGCGCGTACGGCGGGTTGCAGGGGAGTGACGCCGGACCGGAAAAAAAGATATGGCTGAAACGCTTTACAGAAGCGCTTCTATAAATGATTGTGTAAAAACCAGATAAATGTTTTGATTACAGCAAATAATAAAATGAAATACAATCCACAAGTTGATGAATTGAGAATAATGTTCCACGCAGTGTACAGGATTGTACAATTCAGTGCTACAGCGGAGTTTGGCGGAATGGAGTAGTTGGCAGTTGGCAGTTAGCAGTTGGAAGTTTGCAGTTAGCGGTTAGTAGTTAGTTGTTAGTAGTTAGTGTTAGTTGTTGGCGATTGGCGGGTGTGGAAAGAGGAGCGCACACTAAACAACGAGTGCAAGTGTTTAGTGTGCGCAATGTAATTACACCAATTTCATATTGAGGGGATCCCAGGTAATGACCTTTTTCTGAAAATAACTTTCATTGCAGGAGAGGGCGGGCGCGGCTGCTCTGAAGCCGAACACGGCATCTTCCACCACGGGCTTGCCTGTTCTGATGGCGTCAAAAAAATGAGTGAAATGATCGAGATGCTCATCGTACCCATCCGGCGCTTTAAAATTAATATCTTCTTTACGGGGGCTTCGTCTTTGCGCTGCGGTCCATTTAGCGTCGTATTCTTTTTGCATTTCCTGCTGCATGGCTTTGGAGAATGTAAATACAGAATCATAGCCGCCAAAGCCGGGCGCTTCCGGCATAATGCTGTGGCGGATAGCAATATCATTTCCATGTACTTCCATTACGCCTTCGGAGCCTACAAACCGTATGATCTCCTGCCCGCCGGTACCGCTCACAAAATTCACCTGCAGGGTTAACTGGAATGCGGGATGCTCCGGTGTATCAGCATACTGCATTACGCCTGACATTACATCGGGCATATTGCGGCCATCTTTCCAATAGCTGAACTGCCCGGTGCTGTAAATAGTGTGAGGGCCTTTAGAGTTGGTAATAAAATGCGTACCGCTTAAGAGGTGTATGAACAGGTCGCCGGCCACGCCGGTACCTACTTCTTTAAATGCCCGCCACCAGAAAAACTTTTTGGAGTCGTAGGCCATTTTTTCCGTTACTTCTATAAAGCGGTCCCAGTCTGTTGTTGCTGCGTTTGCATCTTTAGGTATAGTATATTGCCATGCGCCAATAGAGCTTTGGCGGTCGTACACAGCATTTACCATATTTAGCTTTCCTATTTCGCCTGCGGCCAGCAGCTCTTTTGCTTTTGCCAGGCCAATGCTGCTTACCCGCTGGCTGCCCACCTGCAATACCTTGCCGGACTTGCGTTGTGCGGCTATTACTTCGGGGCCTTCACTTATTTTATACACCATGGGTTTTTCGCAATACACGGCCTTACCTTTTGCCAGCGCATCTTTGGTGATGCGTGCGTGCCAGCAATCGGTGGTGGCAATGATCACGGCATCAATATCTTTCTTATCCAGCAGCTCTTTATAGTTCCGGGTGGTGAACAGCTCTTTGCCGAATAATTCCTTTGCATTTTCCAGCCTGCCGGTATACAGGTCGCAGATGCCTGCCAGCTCCACACCGGGTACTTTTAATGCGGTTTGCAGATCATAGTGGCCTTGTATGCCAAAGCCAATAACCCCCAGGCGTATTTTGTCGCCGGTGGATATTTTCTTTTCATAATGCAGCATTCTTTCTTCTGCGTTTTCTTTTGCAGCTAAGCTGGCGAGCGGTGAGGCTACTGCCAGTAAGCTGGTGGCGCCTATTTGCCGTAAAAATCTTCTGCGGGAGTTACGATCCTGGTTTGACATAAAGTGTTTTTTTTAAACGTGGATTTTAGTGATGGTACAAGGTAAGTTGGCCTTGCAGGGTTCCTTTAAAAATACAAAAAACCAGGTTGATTGCAACCTGGTTTGTGAGGGTTTTAATGTTTGACCTTATTTTACAGTCCTGTATCCTCCCCACTCTTAATCAGCTCCACATCAAACTGCAATTTAATTTCCTCGCCCACCACCAGGCTGCCCACTTCTGTTAAAAGATTCCAGGTAAGGCCATAATCCTTGCGGTTAATGTTACCGCTTACTTCAAACCCAGCCCGTACATCGCCAAACCGGCCTTTGCCTGTGCCGCCGTATTCAAGGGCCAGCTGCACTGGTTTGGTGGTATTGCGGATGGTAAGATCTCCCAACAGCGTATCGCCGGCCTTTATAACGCCGCTGAATTTCATCAGGGGAAAATGTTCCGTATCCAAGAAGTCCGGTGATTTTAAATGTTTATCCCTTTCAGGGTTGTTGGTATCAATGCTGCCTGTTTCAATTTCAAAAGTCACTTTGGCATCCTCAAAATCTTCGTTGTTAGATAATACCTGCCCTTTAAAAGACCGGAACACGCCGGCCACATTTGAAAGCGCCAGGTGCCGTACCTTAAAACGTATTGCTGAGTGGTTCATGTCTACTGTCCAGTTACTTGCTTTCATTTGATCATTGATTTTATGCATGCAAAGCTATAGCCGGCCGGCTGCAAAAAAATGAAACAAGGTGATGATATGCTGCCTGAAATATGAAACCAGTTTCATTTATTTTTCAGCGATCCGCTTACGGATCCTGCTCAGGAACTGTGGGGTAATGCCCAGGTAGGAAGCGATATGTTTCTGTGCTACAAAGCGTTCAAGCGTTGGATAAGTGTCCACAAACTTCTGGTAGCGCTCTTCGGAGGTAGTGGTATAGGTTTCCATAAAGCGGAGCTGCTGCCGGATCAGTGCATTCTGGAAATGCATGCGGAAATAGCGCTCCATGACCGGGAACTTTTCCAATAGCTGCTGATGGGCTATGCGGGGCAGCAGCAGCACTTCGCCATTACCCAGTCCGCGTGTGGAATATTTGGTGGTAGCATGATTGCTGATGGAGTAAATATCACCGGCCCACCAGCCGGCAGCTGCAAACTGCATTACATGCTCGTTGGCATCATCGTCTGTAAAATAGGTCATTACATGCCCGCTGTTTACAAATACCATGTACCGGGCAGCTTCACCGGCGTGTATCAACACTTCGCCCTGCTTAAAGGGGCGTTGTATGAGGATGGAGCTGAGGAAGTCGAGCTCTGTTGCATTCGGGGTAACGTATCCGGTTATATGGGCAATTAATAGAGATAAGTCCATCAGGTGTTTTTATGGGCCGACCCAAAAGGTTCGGCCCGTTAACTCAGCGCTATATTTTCAACAGTATATTTTTTCACTACTGACTGCTGCCTTAAATTATCTACCAGTGATTGATCAAATGCTGATGCGGAAATCAGCTGCAATACACTTTCCTGGTCTGCGATCTCATTTTTTACTGCTGTCATATTATCTACCCGGGTAAGCACTTCTTCCGTAAGGAGCTTTTCTTCCGTTAGCTTACTGAACAGGATCTGTGTAATGGTATCATACACATACAGGCCGGCAATGTGCGCAACATTCTTTTTGCCGGAGAAGGTGTTGAGTGAAGTATCCAGGCATATACAGGCGTTCATGGCAAGGGCGCTTTCCAGGCCGGGGTATTCATCGCCATCCGGTACAATAGGCTCCAGCTGCTCCCTGAGCTGGCCGGCCCGCTGCATATTTTCCGGCGTATAGGCTGCCAGGTTACTCCATACAAAATCGCCCATTTTCCGGATCAGCTGGTAGTTCCCGAAATTGAATTTATCTACCAGGGGCCGGTACAGGTCAATGATCTTTTCCGTGCAGTAAATACAGAAAAGTGCCTGCTGCTGCTCCGGCAGGCCGGAGGTAGCATTCATAAGGCTGCTCTTTAATTCATTATAGACCATGCCGAAAGTTAATTAATTGCATTCAATTTTAACACCTTTATCAACCAGCTGCTGCAGGCAGTTATGTTCATCGGCGCCACAGGGAGCACGTTTCCAGGTGCCTACTGCTTTCAGGTCGTCCACTTCTTTCAGCAGCACTTCTTCTGCATGCAGGTTCTTACCATCTACCATTACGGTGGAGCTGTTTAACGGCGTTACGCCCAGCTCAAGGGCCTTAGCGCGCTGTCCTGCATCCAAACCATTACTGGATGCTGCAAAGAGGTTGCCGTTTGCATCCTGGCCCACTGCTACGGTACGCAGCTTTTGTGAGAAGAAGTGATCGCCGGAATCGGCTATGTCTTTCGCTAAGCCGCTAAGGAAACCTATGAGGCCAAAGAGATCCATCCAGGATAGCGGATCATGCACATAACCATACAGGTTTAAGGTATTGCTGTAGAGTTTTATAGGATCCTGGGAAATGTAGCCGCCTCTTTCAGGATCGTAGTACCGGAACCGGTTGTAGTGCAGGCCGGTTTCCTCATCTTCATACTGGCCGGGGTACCGGAAGGGGATAAATTGCTGCGAACCGGTTAAGGGTTCTACCGTTGGCAGTGGGCAGTTGGCAGTGGGCAGTTGCGGCTTGCCGTAAATAGTAAGCCGGCATTCCCATACTTTTTCCCCGGCTTCATTATAGGCTGCTTCCGGTGTGCCCAGGTGATCCCGGACAATGGAGTATTGCCGGCCATTCTGAATTTTAGCTACCGGCGCCAGGTTCCTTTCTTCAAATACCCAGGTAATAAGCGATTCTCCTGGTATGGGTTCGGGATGATCCTGCTGCAGCTCGCCCAGCTCATTGATAGTTACAACCGGCCTTTCAGCAGATTTGTATTTCCATTCATGCAGCAGCACATTACCATCCCATACAAAGCGGGTTAGCTGGCCATGAAATTCCTTTTCAATACGGCGGCCAAAGGGATCATACCGGAAGCTTACCTTTTTGCCATCCGGGCGGGTTACCTGCTTTAACAGGCCATTGCCATACCATTCATATTCCCACACCTCATTCAGGCCGGAAGGGTTGCGGGTAATTTTTCTAATTAAATTACCCTCTTCATCGTAATGATATTTGCTGTTATTGTCTTCCTGCAATTTACCACCCGGGCCATAATGCCGGTCTTTACGATCCGTGCTGTTATAGATGTTACCTGCTTTATCCGGTGTGCGGTGATCTTCCTTACCATTTTCATACTGCGCCCATACCAGGTTGCCAAGATCATCGTGCCGGTACTGGGTAGTGCCATGGGTAAGCCCGTTAATGATCTGTTTCAGGTGCAGGTCAGGCCCCCAGCGGTAATGGCTGCGCAGCGTGTCGTGATCTGTTACCTTAACCGTATGGCTCTCCGGAAGGCCTGCTTTCCCGTAGTTCCAGCTACTTTGTACCTGCCCGGGAAATGTGTATTCCGTTTCCAGGCCCAGCTGGTTATGTTGTATGTTTAAGATCCAGGGCGTGTTGGCGCCGGGTGCAGTAGCCTGTATGCCGCTTATGCTGCCATTGTCATTCCGCTGAAATTGCAGCATGGCGCCCAATGTGCTTTGTACCTGTTTGCGGCGGCCATTGAGATCGTAGGCGCCGGATACTTTGTAACCGTTCTGCTCTTCTTCAATTACGCGGCCCATTATATCCCGCTGCAGCTTAACGGTGCTGTGCTCATTGGCGGCTTCTATTACCTGGCCGCTACGGTTGTAGCTGAAGGTTTCCCAGGTACCGTCACTGTGCTCTGTGCGGGTAAGGTTGCCGTTGTAGTCATATTCATGGATCGTCCAGCGTTTGCCGGGCCGCAGTATTTTGGTGATCCTGCCGGCAGCGTCACGTTCATACTGGCGGGTAGCGCCGTCAAAGCCTGTTTCCTGGATAATATCACCGCGTTTGTTCCTGGTGAAACGGTAGGTTTCCCCGTGCTCATTCACCACGCCGGTGAGCAGCTCCTCTTTATCGTACATGAAATGTACTTTGGTCCCGTTCTCTTCACGGATCTTAATATTACCCAGTGGTGTGTAGGTGAATTTTACATGCTGGTTGCGGTCGGTGGCTTCCAGTATTTTCCCATAAGCATTATAACGGAAAGTAACCTGGTTGCCATCTGCCAGCTCCATGGCTGTGATACGGCCCAGCGCATCATAATGCAGGTACTGCTGCTCATGCAGGGGATTTTCCGTGCGGGTGCATTTACCCCAGGCATCATATTCCCATAAGGTGCGGTTGCCATCCGGCAGGGTAAATGCGGCCAGGTTATGATCCTGGTCGTACTCCAACAGGGTTTGCTGCCCGCGTTCATTCTCCACTTTCTTTATCAGGTTGCGCTCATTATAGCGGAAGATCTGGATGCTGCCGTCTGCTTCTGTGAGGGTGTGCAGCAGGCCTGTGTGGTTTCCCGTTTTATAATAGATGTAAGTACGGGCGGCGCCCTGGGCATTGGTGGCTAATACCAGCCTGCCTGCAGCATCGTAGCTGAAAGTGGCGGTGCTGCCATCCGGCTGCACAATGCCGGTGCGGTTACCGCGTTCATCGTAAGTATAGCCGGTAACGTTAGCTTCTTCATCTATCTCCCGGTATATTTCAAAATGTTCCGTGTACTCAAAGAACTTTGAATTACCCATAGGATCTTTTACCTGGCTTACCACAAAGTCCGGCGTATAGTAGTAGGTGGTAGTATGGCCTTGTGAAGTGGTGAATAAGTTATAACCTTTTTCCGGGTGATATTCCAGCCAGCCTTCTGCAACACCGCCCTCGCCCCAGCTATGGGTACAGCGGGCCTTATGATCATATTCCCAGTAAAAGGATTGGCCGTTACGGTCTGTTTTTTCCACCATCAGGTGGTTGTGGTACCGCATGCGGGTAGTTTGGTTCAGCGCGTCGGTAATGCCGGTGAGGTCACCGGCTTCGTTATAGGCATAGCGGACCATGAGCTGCTGTGCGCCGCGGTGCTGTGCCGTTACGCTGGTGATGCGGCCCTGCGCATCGTTGCTTACCTGCAGGTGGCGCCCGGCGCTGTCTATTACCTGCACCAGGTGGCCTTTGCTGTTGTGATGGAAGCTGATCATGAAACCGGCCTGGTTGCGGATGGCATACAGGCGGTAGTCATCATCCGTTGAATGTACTTTCCGGAAATGGTATTGCAAGCGTTCCGTATGATCCAGCACCTGGTATTCTTCCAGGTCAGTGCGGGTAAGGGTTAATTTCTCATGCCGGTTGTAATCCGTATTCCCTGTGTAGGGCAGCGGCTCAAACACGGCGCTGCGGCCATCGCCCAGCAGCACTACGGTAGCATTTTCCGCGGCAAATTCCCGGATGCGCATATCATAGCCCAGGTGCGTGCCATGGCCTAATACCCCCTTAAATGAGCTGTCGCTGTTCCAGGAGCGGGTCCATTTCAGAGGAATGGGGCCGGGCAGCTCAAAATCAGTACCGTCATATATTACAATGCCCTGCACCAGGTCTACCGGTTCAAGGCCTTTTTTACACAGGAACTTGCTGAGCTTATTGCTGCCTATTTTTCCTTTTAATGCATGGTTAAATTTGGTGGCCAGCTTTTTACCGGCTGCTCCCAGGCCTTTCATTAATGCGCCAAATCCGAAAGACATGACGATGTTCAATAAAGCCCCGGCCCAATCCGGCACATAGGGGCCGCCTACACTTACCGGCTTACCAAAAGAAACCGGTATGGAATAGGAGGTAGGCAGGTACATGCTGGGAATGGGCTTGAACTTTTTGCCCGGTTTTATGGAGAGCGGCATGCCTATATCGTTACAGGTCATCATCATGTAGCCGGAGGGGCTCATAAGATTGCCTTCCACCTTGGTTTTCTGGCTGCCGAAAAAATTCACGGAATCGTGGCCTATCATAGGGGCCAGCAGGAAAGGGCCGCCCATGGGAATGTGAAAAAGGATGATCAGGATACCACTGGTGTCGCTTTTACCGCGGGGCACATGATTGATCTTAGTAGTGGCGCCTATAAACGGAATGTAATCCATCGGGTCTACCACCAGGCCTATGTAGGGGTGCGGCAAAGGAACCGGAACGCCTAAGATCAGCACAATGTGAATATCCAGACCAATTACCGGCGTAAAATGCTTGTTACTAACCAGCATAATGAGTTGCTTTTAGCGATTACAATGGTCCTTACAGGGTTGTGGGGTGAAGGACGGTTTTTCTAATTGAGTCAGATAGTAGTATTGCAATATAACCAATTTTCCACATGATAAGAAGCCCCTGCACATACAGGAGGGCTTTCTGAAATGAATTAATGTTAAGGTAACATCTCTCATATGGCAAAAACAGCTTAACTTACAATACAGCCTGGTAACAAACCAACCTCAAACGAATTGCCTGTTCAGGAATCAGCCAACATCTAACTTAATAACACTGGTTATTATGAAAGTTCACTTCTTATTTGTGGCATCGGTCTTTTTACTTGCAGGAATGCTTTCTTTCCGGTTCATTACTGATCATCAAAACAACAGGGTGGTACCGGATAACCGCAGCTTCATCAGCTGTGCGCCGCCAGCCAGCCTGGATCTACGGCCGGATGCAAGTGGAAAATATGCGCCGGTTTTTCCCGGCTGGGGCACGTATAGCTACCCGGTACATACCAGCAGCGATAGCGCCCGGCTCTTTTTTAACCAGGGCCTGAATATGTACTACAGCTATCACCTTACCGAAGCACTGGCCTCCTTTAAGGAGGCTGCCCGGCATGATGCTTCCTGTACCATGGCCTACTGGGGACAAGCCTTATCAATGGGGCCTTATTATAACAGCTATGTTTATAAAATGCCGGCCGCTGTTTTGCCGGTGCTGGCGCAAATGAACCGGGCAGCCGCTAACAGTACGGAAAAGGAAAAAGACCTGGTGAATGCCATTAATAAAAGATATTCAACCGATACCACTGACAGTAAACGCAGTGAGCTAAACCGCGCTTATGCGGTAGCCCTGGCGGCCCTGGTGAAAAAATATCCCGGTGATGCAGATATAAAAGCCTTGTATGTGGATGCTGTGATGCTGGAACATAGCTGGGACTTCTGGAATAACGACGGTACTCCCAAGGCATGGACCATGGAGCTGGTGAATGATTGTGACGAGATCCTGAAGGCGCATCCGGAGCACCCGGCGGCTTTACATTACCAGATACACCTGGTAGAAGCATCCCTGCATCCTGAAAAAGCGCTGCATAATGCAGATGTGCTGAAAGCGGCTATGCCAGGGGTATCCCATATGGTGCATATGGCCAGCCATATGTACCAGCGCAATGGCCTGTATGCAAAAGGCGTTGATGTAAACCAGGCTGCCGGGGCATTGCAAACGGAGTATGATGTTATGGCGCCGAACCTGAAACTGGGCGTATTCAGCTTAACCCATTTTAATGCGGTAGGATCTTTTTGTGCTATGAATGCAAACATGTATAAAAAGGGCGGGGAGATGGCCGGGCAGCTGCATCATATTTTAGCAACGGATTACAAGGCGCGTTTGTCGAATACTTTTTTTCAATATTTATACATGCTGCCCATGTTCACGGCTATAAGATCCGGTAAATGGGAAGCGGTTAACGCTATGCCGGAACCGGACGCAGACCTGCATTACGCGCTGCTGCTGGACCATTTCGGGAAAGGACTGGCATCCATTAAGCTGCATGATACAGCGGCTGCGGGCCAGCAGCTGCAGGCACTGAAGGGTTTATTAAAAGACAGCTCGCTGCCGGTGAGGAACCTTCCCTTTAATGCGGCGCTGGGATCCGCAAAAATTGCAGCGGCCATACTGGAAGGAGAGCTGTTTGCTGCACAGGGCAGGATGGACGCTGCGAGGCAATCGCTGAAAAAGGCTGTGGTATACGAGGATGAGCTGATATACCGGGAGCCGAAAGACTGGCCCATACCTGCACGTCATTTTTTAGGCGCTCATTTATTGAAAATGAAACAGGCATCCGGGGCAGAGAACGTATACCGGCAGGACCTGGCGCTTAACCCCGGTAACGGCTGGTCTTTGCTGGGTTTATATCAAAGTTTAATGATGCAGCACAAAACAACCGCGGCGCGTAAATACCAGCCGGCATTTAAACGGGCCTTTGCCCATGCAGATGAATTACCGCCTGCCTCTGTTTATTGATAGCACTGCAGGGAGGACGCCCGGCCGCAGACAGGGAACGTGTGACCCTGCATACGCGCTCTGCAATAAGATAGCGCCGGAACGGTTGACTAAAATTTCCAGCGAATTAACTAACTTGTTATCCATTGTGCAGTACAGTAAACATCGTTAAATATGGGAAGAATACTTGTGATAGATGATAACCAGGATATACTTGATGCTATTTCCTTTGTGCTAAAGAGAAGAAAATTTGAGGTTGTTTCTTTGAATGATCCATCCCTGCTTTCTGATTATATCAGCGAGCATAAGCCAGATGTATTACTGATGGATATTGCCATGGGCCTTTATGATGGAAGAGATCTGTGCCGGGAGATCAAAAACACGCCTGAAAAATGTAATATGGGCGTTATATTGTTTACTGCCCAGTATTATAATACGGAGTCCATTGCGGGATCTGCGGCGGATGCGGTTATTGAAAAGCCATTCAAGATCCAGCAATTATATGATACGGTAGAAAGGTTAATGCCGGTTGACAATAACCAATAATGCGTATTGGTATATTGCGCAACAGCCAGGTTTAGCTTGCTCTCAGACCGGAATATGATCCCTGATCTGTTTTATACCAGGGCGTGTGAGTTTGATAAACTGTTTGTTAAAGCACCCACCTCTTCGTTTTCCAGGTTCTGTACGGTTTTTATGATCTGTTCGCGGGTGGCTTCATCCAGGCTGCCGGCGCCAAGCAAATGAAATTTTGCAATAACATCGTCCCAGCTAAGCGGCCGGGTATAGAAGCCTTTGTAATCTTCTTTTTTTATACAGTGTTCCTGTCCGCCTTTTAATTTTACGCATACTTTGGTATCCATTTTTTCAGGATATGGAACCGTGTAGGGATCTATTTTCTCTGCGAGCTTTCGCGGTGTTTTTAATGGCAGCATCGTGTGTACCTCCACCTTTTGCAATAAAGCCTGCACATCTGCCCTGCGAATGCGCTCGGGCAGGAATTGTCCGGGCAGCACTTCTCCATCCAGCAGGGCCACTGCCAACAGGTATGGCAAACTATGATCTGCCTGTTCTTTGGTTTGTACCAGCTTGCGGGTTCCATATTTCCCACCACCTACAATGTGGTAAGCAGTGAGGAAAGTGGTTACTGATATTTCTTCCACTTCGGCAGGGATAATATTATGCTGCTGCCGTAGCTCCAGCATGGCTTCTACTGCCGGCTGCGTATGTACTTCTGCGTTATAGCTTTTTAATACACATTTTTTGATGCGGGAAAAATCGCCCGGTGCACAGTCAAAGGCCGGATCCATTCCAAATTCTTCCTTAAAGCCCATGGGGCCTTCAAAATAGTTTACGGGCCCGGTAACCCCTTCCTTTGCCAGCAAAATAATGTTGGTACAGCCTAATGCTACTAATGAGGAGGCAAAGCCTTTCCACTCATAGGTGTAGGAGGCGCGTGTAGTGACCGTTGTGTTAAAAGTACTGCCGGCAATGCCAATGGCGTGAGCTGTTTGTTCTTCTGTTAACGAGAACATTTTGCCAAGCGCCGCTGTTACCGACATGGCCAGTAATGCCGTATGGTCAATGCCTTTGGCCATCAGGGGCATTTGTTCTATCAGCGTGCATTCCAGCTGGTAGGCAACGGCCATGGTGGTTAAAAGATCACGGCCGTTTGCACCTGCTATTTGCGCGGCGGCTAACAGGGCGCCTATATTATCGCTGGGATGGCAGGTAGCTTCTTTGCCCATGAAGTTATCCATAAAGTCAGGATAGCGTATAAGCAGGGTATATAACTGCGCTGCCCTGTCCACAGCAGTATGGCCAATCACCGGTACCTGGCAGGCGCCGTTTTGCTGTAACCCTGCTGTTTGTCTTAATAACTTTTGCACAGTAGGCGCCTTCAGGGAATACAGCATGGAGCCAATGGAATCCAATAAATGTTTTTTAAGCTGATCGCGTATATCATTGCTGAGATGGGAATAGGCCGATTGCAAAGCAAAACGGGCTATTTTTTCCGTAATACTAAGGTCTTTCATACTGCTGTGTTTAATAAAGAAGCACATTCAATTTGCATGCCATGGTAAACACAGCCGTTACTTACAAACCGGGCTGAAGACTTTTCAATCCTTTAATATTGACCACAATCTCCCGGGCATTGAGAACAATGTTCCACGTAATGTGCAATCCCGTGAAATGCAGTGTTACAGCGGAGGTTGGCGGATACGCAGAATGCCGAACAACGCCCAACGCTCAATGCTTAATACCGAACGCTTAATGCAGAGAGCACAAATTACAGGATGTGCAGTGTTTATATGTGGGGTATCGGCTACCGCAGCGCGACCGGCATTTTATGTTGTTATTATGTTTTTTAAGTTAGGCCTGAACCCGCTACAGCGTAGCCTTTCATGGAATTGCTATGGCCTTGTTTTTGTGTGAGCTAGAAAAACAATGAATATGGAAGCTTTAAATAAAGACCACCGAAACCAATATGCGCTGATAACCGGCGCCACCAGCGGCATTGGATACGAGCTTGCGAAGCTGTTTGCCAGTGATGGTTTTAACCTGATCCTTGTGGCACGTAATGAGGACCGCCTGCAGCAGGTAACCAATGAATTGAAAGCCGCCTATAGTGTGGAGGTAACGCCTAAAGTAAAAGACCTTTTTAAGCCCGGGGCTGCCAAAGAGATCTATAATGAAGTAAAGGCAATGGGCATTACGATAAACGTACTGGTGAACGATGCCGGACAGGGTCAATGGGGGCCTTTCCTGGAAACAGACCTGGAGCGGGACATAGATATTATACAGCTGAACATTATAGCCCTGCTTTCCCTTACCAAGTATTTTGTAAGGGATATGGTGGTGCGTAATGAAGGTAAGATATTGCAGCTGGGCTCTGAAGCAGGCACTACGCCAATGCCTTTACTATCCGTATATGCAGCTACCAAAGCCTTTGTTCTGTCGTTCAGCGCAGCGCTGGCCAATGAGCTGCAGGATACAGATGTAACTGTAACGGTGCTGTTGCCGGGCGCTACCGATACAGACTTCTTCCACAAAGCACAGCAGGAGGATACGGTCACTTACCGTGAATCCAAACTGGCGCCCCCGGCAGAAGTGGCCCGGGATGGTTATGAGGCATTGATGAAAGGTGAAAGCAAGATCATATCCGGCGCTAAAACCAAAATGCACGTGTTTATGTCTGACCTGGCAGGTACAAAGGGCGCTGCCAGGAATGCCCGTAAGCTGAATGAGATCAGTGATAAGGAAAACGGCCGTACGGAAGCCACGCATGGCGCTTCACGGGCAGAACGTGAAATGGTTACAGAACAAACCAGCAGCAGAGATGGTGATTATAAAAGATGATGAAGTACAAGGGTAAAAAGAGCAGATAGCGGATGGAGACTAATATTTCCATCCGCTATCATTTTTAAGGAGGAATTCATTGCGCCACAAATTTTCCGGATATAAATAAATAAACCTGCTAACAAAAAACAATTTAACTTTATAATCAGAGTAGTTATACGAAACGGGCAGCATACTCAACAATTACCTCCCAACCTCTCCCTTTATGAGTAAGATTTTAGTACTCGATGATAATGAGGCCATTCTGGATGCCATTCATTTTATTCTAAGCAGAAGAAAGATAGAAGTAGTTACTATTACCGACCCTGCTTTGCTGATGCCGTCTCTGCAAATGCACAAACCTGACCTGCTGTTAATGGATATCAGCATGGGCTGTTATGACGGCAGGGAGTTATGTTACCAGCTTAAAAGCTCACCTTCAGAAAAGCACTTACCTATTGTGCTATTTTCCGCTAAAAGCTATACCCCGGCATCTATAACGGCCTGCAAGGCAGACGCTTTTATAGAAAAGCCCTTTCACATTCAAAAGCTTTACACCGTGCTGGAACAATTGCTGCCGCAGGAGGCTTAGATAATATTGCTTTTATACGGGAGGGTAACAGTAAACACGGTGCCTTTACCTTCTTCACTTTCTACTGCAATAGTACCGCCATGCCGTTTTATTATACCTGCTGTAATATACAGGCCCAATCCCATACCGGGAAACGTTTGCTGCTGCATGTTCTGCACCCGGAAAAAGCGGTCAAACACTTTCTCCTTCAATATTTCCGGTATACCAATGCCAAAGTCCTGAATGCTGATACTTACCTGCCCGTCTGCTTCCGCTGTTGTAATAATCACATCGCCGCCTTTGGGTGAATATTTAATGGCGTTTGACAGCAGGTTGGTTAACACCTGGTTTATGTGCTCACGGTCGGCGGTTATAGGCTGCAGCTTTTCCTGGCGTAAAATGAGCCGGTGTTTTTTTGAAACGCGCTGCAGGTCTTCAACCCGTTCGGCTATCAGCTCATTTAAATCAAACTGCTGAGGAGTGAGGGCCAGTTTTCCTTCTGCTATTTTGGTAGTATCCAGCAGCATGTTTATGAGGTCGGTTAAATGATTTATCTGCACATCCAGTTTTTTCATCAGTTCCACACTTTGTTCGTCCTGCGCTTCCTGGAATATTTCCTGCAATATTTCTGTATAGGCCTTAATACTGGTGATGGGGGTTTTAAGCTCATGGCTGGCAATGCCTATAAAATCTTCCTTCTGTTTTTCCAATGCTCTCCGCCGGGTAATATCCAATACTACGGCTACAGTAGAGCTGTGCATACCGGTATGGTCCCGCATGGGCGCCACACTTATGCTGGCCCATAATATGGAGCCGTTTTTCCGCCGCAGCCGTTTTTCAGTTTCAAAAGGTTTTCCGTCGGCCATCAGCCATCTGAGGGATTGCCGGCTGGTTTCCTGGTCTTCATCTGTCAGATCCCAGATGGCTTTACCAATGATCTCCGGTTCATCGTACCCCAGCATTTCCAGGAAGGTTTGGTTTGTGAACAGTAAGATCCCGTCAATGGTGGTACGGCAAATGCCGGCAGTGGTTTGGCTTACGATGGCCCGGAAACGTTCTTCAGAATCGCGCAGGGCCTGTTCGGAAAACTTACGTTCCATAAGATCGGCGGCCTGCCGGGCCAGCACATCCAGTATGTGTAATGCTTTTTCTGTTGGTGTGTAAGGTGCTTCCCAGCAGTTACTGATCATGCCTACCAGGTCTCCGTTCCTGGTCACAAGCGGGGTAGATTGCATAGCGCGGGCGCCCAGGTGCCGGTAAGCTTCCTGCTCCTCTTTTCCCAGCTGGCTGGTAATGGCATTAATATCGGGAATAATAACCCGTTCTTTTTTTGCAAGGGCCTGGCCAAATATATGCACTGCATCCGGTGCTACTGATTGCCAGCGGGCAGCAGTATCGTCATCAAATCCTTTATGGGTCAGTAAATGCAGCTGCTCTTTTTCAGGGATATAGAGCTGTATGCAGCCGGTGTCTGCCTGCATAATGGCCAGCGCAGTATCCAGTATGTGCTGGTACAGCAGATCGCTTTTATCTTCAACGATCATCTGGCTGCTAACCTGGTGCAGGCGCTGCATGTTTGCCAGCTCTGTTGCCAGGGTAGATTCACTTTTACGCAGGGCCTCTCCGGCCCGCGCCCGCTCTATGCACAGGTAAATACGCGGGGCCAGGTCCTGCAGCAGCTCCTGCTCATCCGGCCGCCATATGTAAGGTTCGCTTTTTTGCAGCGTAATCATAAACAGCCACTTTCCACCGCTTACAAAAGGCGCCACCAGCTGGGCTTCCGCGCCTAAAGTTTTAAAGGCAGCAGCTTTACCGGCGGTATAACGGCTCGCATTTATATCGTTAATGGCATATACTTTACTTGTTTTCAGGAAATCGCCGTATTCGTCATTTACAAAATCAGATAACTGCTGATTGCCCAGTATACCCGGCAGCGCCGGCTCATGTTTATCATAAATGTTTATAACAAGATCGGAGGCTTCATTTATATAGGAGAAATTAATGCGCGACAAACCAAAGCGCTGGTACATCTTTTCTCCTATGCTGTTCATAATTTCTTCCGGTGAGGTCAGGTTTATAAAATCTGCACCGATATCTGCCAGGAAAGCTACATTGGCTTCTGTACGTTTGCGTTCCGTGCTATCATTAATAACAATGGCAACCAGCACGCTGCCTGGCCCGCCTATCCTGGAAAAGCGGATCTCAAACCAGCGGTTTACAGCGGTAACATAGTTTTCGATGTATACAGGTTCCCCCGTTGCAGCCACGGCGGCACATGCCTCCAGCCAGCGCTGCTGCAGGCCCGGCATCACGGTTTTCCATGCGGTTTGTCCCTGGTCAAGGCCCTGCTTTAACCCCGTCATTTTTTTAAACGCCGGATTTGCTTCCAGCATATGATAATTAATGGTGTTGCCGTTTGCATCCTTTATGATCTCGCAAAGCGCAAAGGCTTCATTTATGGAGTTAAACAGGCTACGGTAGCGTTCCTCACTCTTGCGCAGGGCTTCCTCTGCATGTTTTCTCTCTGTAATTTCAAAAAAAGTGATCACCACCCCGTTAATGAGATCTTCTGAAGTACGGTATGGCAGCAGGCGCATCATGAACAGGCGCCCGTCTGCATTGCGGATCTCATGTTCTACCGGCAACAGCTTATCCAGCACATACTCTGCATCTGCCATCAGGTTGTTATAAGACAGCCGGTGTGTAATATCTGACAGGGGGCGGCCAATATCATTGGGTATCAGGTTAAAAATGCTGCGTATAGGAGGGGTAAAAAGGGCTATCCTTAAACTGCGGTCCAGGAAAATAGTACCTATGTCTGCTGATTTGATCAGGTTTTGCAGGTTATTATTGGCCAGGGTGGTTTCTTCTATGCGTACTTTCAATTCCTGGTTCACGGTACGCAGCTCTTCGTTTATAGATTGCAGCTCCTCCTTGCTGGTTTCCAGCTCTTCGGCTGCGGAGCGCAGCTCTTCATTCATAGCCTGCAGCTCCTCGTTAGACGCTTTCAGCTCTTCTGCGTGGAACTCATGCTGCTCTACAGATGCGCGCAGCTGCGCTTTTACCCGCATCAGCTCTTCTTCCAGCTGCCGGGCTATCGGCTCGTCCGTGGTAAGCACTACTTCCTTTTTTGCTTCTTCATCGGCCGTTCTTTCAAACACAACCAGTATATATCCTCTGGCCTTATCGTCTTCCCGTAATACGGGCCTTACATGTATGTTAATGGTCTCCGTCCGTTCCTCAACCGTTACTTTTAATCCGCGCGCTTCCACAGGCATTTTACGCTGCATGGACTGGTAAAAAGCAGATCGCAGCTCCAGCCTCAGCTCGGGTTTTATTAACTTTAACAGGTTCTGCGACGGCTCGCCGCCTGTTATCTGCAAATAACGGCCGGCCCGTTCAGACAAGTGTACTATATCATATTCCTCATTCACCACTACAGATGGCGGGGCATATTGTTCCAGCAAACGCTGGTGCAATTCACTTACGGTTATCCGCTCCATATTACCCTGTGCGCGCTCTATTGTGCTGTTGGGCATATCCGGCTGCTTAAACTGGAAGGAGGGTACTGATTCCGGTACAGGATATGCATGCAGCTTCAAATGCCGGCTCTGGAAAATGTGGTGTTCACGGCTGAAAATATTATACAGGTCACTTGCCCCGGTAGCTGATTCAGAGGAGCCCAGGAACAGGAAACCACCTGGCCTTAATGCAAAATGGAAGGTTTCCATTACCCGTTCCTGTGCTGAATGGTTCAGGTATATAAGCACATTGCGGCAGCTTATCAGGTCAAGATGGGAAAAGGGCGGATCTTTAATAAAATTATGGCTGGCAAACAGGATCATTTCCCTGATCTCCCTGCGTACACGGTAACCATCGCCTTCTTTTACAAAAAAGCGGCGCAGGCGCTCCGGTGGTACATCTGCAGCGTCATTGATGGTATAAATACCTTCCCGTGCCTGTGCAATCGCGGCTTCGTCTATATCTGTAGCAAAGATCTGGACCTTGGGCATATTTGCCGTACCAAGCGCTTTTTCGGCGCATAACATGGCCAGGGAGTAGGCTTCCTCACCGGTAGCGCAACCTGCCACCCAAATACGTAACTGATCTTCCGGCTGCTTACCCTCTATTATTTTGGGCAAAATATCCCGCTCTATAGCATCAAAGGCTTTACGGTCGCGGAAAAAATTGGTAACAGATATCAGCAGGTCTTTAAGTAATGCTACAGTTTCTTCGGGGTTAAGCTGTATATAGTCCGCATAGGAAGGCAGGTCCGGCAGGTTGCGGATATTGATCCGCCTTTCAATGCGGCGCAGTAATGTCGGACGCTTATAATTGGAAAAGTCATGCCCGGTACGTGTACGCAGCTGCGCAAAGATCTCGCGCAAAGCATGCTGCTGCGCTTCCGGCCGTTTTTCTGTATCTATGGGTATCCTGACGGTATCCAGGCTTTCTTTATATGCAATGATCTTTTCGGGGATAGCGGCCACCGGCATTACATCATCCACCAGGTCGGTGGCAATGGCATTACGGGGCATTTCATTAAACTCCGCCTCCCGCGGGTTTTGTACAAAAGCAGCGCCGCCATTTTCTTTAATACGTTTAAGGCCCATAGATCCGTTTGCGCCGGTGCCGGATAATATTACGCATACTGCACGGGGCCCGTGTGAGCTGGCCAGGGTGCGGAAAAAAATATCCACCGGCGCACGCCTGTCCTCCACTTCCATGTTAACAGAAACCAGGATATGCTCATCCATCATGGTCAGGTGCTGATTAGGCGGCACCACATAAACATGATCGGGTTCTACCCTTGTTTTTTCCGTAACCTTTATAACCGGTATCCTGGAAACCTGCTGTAATAATTCTGATAACTTGCTGTCATGATCCGGCGACAGGTGCAGTATCACAACATAAGCCATACCGGTGCTGGCAGGTACATGCTCAAAAAATTCCTTCAGGGCCTGCACACCTCCGGAAGAAGCGCCCAGCCCTACTATCAGGAAGTCGTCCTTACCAGGGCGCCCGGCCAGCAAATTATCGGAATCAGGATTGGAAGATTTCATATGTTAAACTCGTTCAAATATAATTGTGCTAACTACGGCCAGCCAGCGGCCGCAATATATTAATATATTATAGTTACTGCACAGGTACGACATAAATTTTGGGAACGCAGGGGAGAGGAATCAGGATGGGTGTTCGTTATTGGACTGTTGTTCAATACTGTCTATGCTTAGCTGCTCATGATCTTCAACGGTGCGCCGTACGATCTCCGCACGCTGTTCTGCATCTTTTGCTTTCTGAAAAAAGGTGGCGGCCAGCCTGGGTTGATTGAGCTCCGCAAAATGATCGCCCATATGATTTAGTAACATGGCACTTTCCTGTACGTTGCGGACTGCACTCCATAAGCTTTCCTCAATACGTTCTGATATGGCAGCCAGCAGGCTGCTGGCTGAGAAAGCATGGCCGGTATGGCAGCGGAAACGCAGGCGGCCATCCTCATTCAACACCGTTAACACGCCGTGGCATTCAGGACAGGTATAAGGTGTAAGGTTGCCATATTCCATGATATTGTGTTTTAAGCTTTCTTCATCCAACGCTATATTGATCTCCAGTTCCGTAGTCTTGTCCTGTATAGCTGTTCCATTTACTGTTACCTGTTCTTTCACCAGCTCTGTTAATAACTTACCCATTTCTTTTATTGGTACAACATAATCGGCCTTTACGGCCCGCAACGCACTTTCCGGCATAGAGGAAACTTCCGCATCTGCCGGATCCTGCACTACTGCCAGGCCTCCGTATTGTTTTATGGTCCATAAACCTGCTGCGCCATCATCCAGCGCACCGCTAAGCACAACGCCAATTACCTTTTCCCTGTAGGCAAATGCTGCAGAACGGAATAAAGGGTCGACCGCGGGACGGAACCGGTTTTCCTTGGGGCCCCGTGTTACCCTTACGACTCCTTTTTCCAGCATCAGGTGAAAATCCGGCCGGGCTACATATATCCGGCGTGTTTCTACAGGCTCCATGTCTATTGCATTAGAAGCCGGCAGCGTTCCCAACTTATTCAGGTTAAGCGGTAACAGGCCCTGTATGTTCGGCGCCATATGCCAGACGATGAAGATAGCCGCGTTCAGGTCTGCCGGTAAACTGGCTACCAGCCGTTTAATAGCCTGAAAGCCGCCGGCTGAGGCGCCAATGACAATAATGTTCCTGTTACTCATTAATGCTGCAATTGTATCGGGGAATTTACCGCAATTATCATTCCCTTAAGTTTTTACTAAAAAAGGCTGCTACGCGTATGTAGCGGAATCTTCCAGTTGGGAACAGGTGGGATTGCGGGCGGTGCATACCGGGGAAGAACTTCCCGGAGCTATGCGTATTATTCAATAAACAATAATATCGCTTTTTGCGGGCCCTACTTTTTTATACGGATCATTGAGGAACTGCTGTATGAAATGCTGAAAATCCCGGCCGCCTACGCCATGTCCGCGTTCAGTGAACAGCAGCCGCTGACTGTTAGGCATGTAGTGATGGATCATATCAATATAAAGCGGCCTGCAGGCATTATCCAGCTCCCCATCGGCCAGCAATGCAGGCTTATTGGAATAAAAAGGTTGTTTGGTGCTGGCCTTAACGGGGGATGATGCCCAGCAATCGCACATGGCGTTGTAAACATCATTTATATGATAACCCTCCATGTAAGGGTAGGCATTATAAAGCTGATGCATCACGCTTTCATGGTTATAGGCTGCCTGATCTGCACAGTATACGGAGATCCGCATGCCGGAAGGCCCCCGGCCATACAGGAACAGATCGTCCAGCAGCTGTTTCATATAGCCGTGATGGTTTCCTTTAATCAGCTCTGTAACAACAAAAGCTAACTCTTTCTGCTGACCGGAAAGATAGTTCTGGACAATATCCAGCAGATCGTTCCGGGTGTATTGAATGTTGATGGTATCTGTGGTGCCCTTTTCCAGGTAAGGAATGTAAAAGACCTTTCCTGCAATGGAGGTAAAGTATTGCCGGAACTTTTCCATCAGGTTGCCATATAAAACCTTATCTGCTGAATCCTTTTCACAGCGTGCGAATAATATGGTAAGCGCTTCATTAAAATTAGCCGGTTCATCTTCATCAATATGCACAAAGGTGGGCAGCGGGGAATCCAGTATCAGAGAGCGGATGCGGGAAGGATCATGCTGCAGTACCGCCAGCATAAGGCCACCGCTGTAAGAAATACCCCAGAGATTAACGGAATCAATACGCAGGCTGGTGAGCAGGTCGTGGATGTCAGCCACTGTTTCGTCTGTATTATAAGCGGAAAGGTCAATGCCACGGGCCTCCAGGTCTTTCCTGTACTGTTTTACACCTTCAATCACCATGCTGTCTTTATTAAGGTTTTTCCTGTAAGCGATTTTAATGGCGTTTGCCAACGCGGGGCCGTAGAGGTTAGGCTGTGCATAATTGGTACCTCTTTGCTCAAACGCAATACAATCCCGGTCATTAATAATGTTGCTGCCGGCGGCTCCTGCTGCCCAACCCAGTGAGCTGCCTCCGGGACCTCCGGTAGTGAATAGCAGCGGGTCTTTCTTTTTATGCGGGTTTTTACTTTCCACTACAATAAACGGGAGCTGAATTGTTTTTCCATTATTCTTTTTCCTGTTCTCCGGCACTACCAGGTAACCGCAGCGGGTTTTAAAGCTGCTGTCTATTTTAACAGGGCAGGCACAGGGAACAATGGCTGGCGTATAAACCGCTTTTTGCTGAGCGCGGGCAGCTGGTACGCAGCAGCAAAAAGCTATAAACATCAGGAGTACAGGTTTCATCCGGGAGCTGTTTTAATCAAAAGTAGAAAGGAGGGAGAGAATATGGAAGGTAAAAAACGGACATTTTAAAGGGAGCCGTTCATACTTTGGCCGGTGAACCGGATCATTTCCCTGTAAAAATGGCTCATATCATAATAGCCATAGTTGCAGGGAGCAAAGGCTTTTTTATTGGCTACATAAGCTGTTAAAGCCATTCTTGCACGCAGAATGGAAAAGTATTTTTTAGGGCTGATACCAATGATATTATTAAAATACCGGTTGATGGTTTTGGAGGTCACAAACATTTTTTCTGCTGTTTCACCGGTATTGTATTGCATGCTGCCACCGTGGTAAAGATCAATGCTATCCTTTACCAGCTGTATATAATGATCCTTTGTTTTTTTTCGGACGTAATTCAGCAGAAAGTATTGTTGCAACAGCTGCATCCGCTGCTCAAAGGAAACGGCTGTTTTAACCTGCTGAATAAGCGCGGGAGGTATAATGTGCTTTAATGCCACTACCTGGCTGATGAATTTTGCCTGTGGGATGCCTAAAATACGCTCCAGGCCTCCGGGGAAGAACTTAACCGTGAAGATATGATCTGAGGGCTGGTTATAACGGGTTACAATGGAGTCCCTTAAAACAAGTACATCCTCTGCAGGGTGGATCATATGGCAATCTTTACCGGTAACCAAATGATAGGGTGCGCCCAGGTTGATCCAGATGGTGGGCGTCCAGCTGGGGAACATTTTTACTGTAAAACATTCATTGGCAGCATGCAGGCTGGTGGCTGCAGGGGAGGATTCAGAGAAGAACTCAATGTAATCAGACAGCTCCGGGCAAGGGCCGCTAAAGTTGTATAGCTTCCTGATATTGTCGAAGATCTCAACCATCCGGGAAAGGAGTTTTAACGGCTAAATGTAAAGAATTGACCGGAAAGAATGTAAAATGTAAAATTTCAAATCTTAAATGTAAAAGTAAAATGCCGTGATACCGGGCACAGACCCATGTTCATAGCATTTTACTTTTGGCTTATCCCGTTCATAAAGTCTTTTCAATGGCCTCTATGAACCTCCTTCACCGGTTTATTTCGTTCATAACATCTTTTCAATGGTCTCTATGAACCTCCTTCGTCGGTTTATCATTTGAAATTTTACATTTTCTCAGGTCCTGATCTCCCTTCTCATGAATAAATAATAGGAAAGCGCAAAGCACACTACTGTTGCTGCTATCAGCCCGCTTACCTGTGGCCATACCACCAGCAGGCTTTCCCGTATTGATAAGGGCGAAGGGATGGCGCCTGCCATCTGTTCCATTGTCAGCGGTCCCAGACTGCGCACGGAGGGCATTAGCAGGGTGGTAGTGGCATCGGTATACAGCTGGCTGGGTACCAGCCGCATAATAGTGATGATGGCGCCATTGTAAGATGCCACCTGCTCCTGGCTTAAAGTGCCTGGATCAGGCAGGAATGCGCTCACAACGATCCGTAAAAGGATCTGGTAAAATACTGTAAAGAATAACCAGATGGCAATGGCGGTTAGCGCGGAAGTGGCGGTTTGCCGGAACTTCACGGATAAAAGAATGGAAAGGTTCAGCCAGAAGGCAATATAGATCACGCTGAGGGCAGTGAAGCACATGATCCTTATAAACTCTGAAGGCTCCATCTTAACACCGGTTGTTATAAGCCCGCCGCCGATCATTAAAAGACTGAGTGAAAAGAATAAAATACTGACCACAATGAGGGAGGCTGTAAATTTTGCATTCAGCAGGGAATCCCGGTAAATGGGCTGCGCCATCAGGCGGATGAGCGTACCATTGGACTGCTCCGAATTAATGGCATCAAAGCCCAGGGCAATTCCCAGCAAAGGCCCCAGGAAACCAATAAATACATGGAAGGGTGGTAATGATCCGTCGGTGATGGTGAGCAGCTTCAGGTAAAGGAATAACCTGTCCGGATCCTGCGGATTGGCGGTAGCCCTGCCTATGTTGGTAAGCGATACGTACAGCGAGCCAAGGAAGGTAACCAGTATAAGCCCCGCCAGTATAATGAACCGCCAGCTGCGTACCTGGTCTGCCACTTCCTTTCGTACCATTACAGAAAATGGGCTGGCATTATTGCTTTCCCCATTTGCCGGTAAAAGACCTTTTAAAAAAGCCGGTTGACTTTGCATTGGGAATATTTTCCTTTAGATTATTTTCAAAATAACGTTGATAGATCTCATCGAGGCCGTAAGTGCGCTCCTGTACACCGGTTACATCATACCCGTTGTGGACGAAGAAGCGCACAATTTCGGGCGTAATATTTTCCTCTCCCGCAATCTGTGCGCTGTTGGCGGATAAGGTTACCTGCTTCACGGCAGGCAGCGCCAGCAGCTGCTCCTGCAGCAGCGCCGTTTGTTCCGGCAGCTTTTTAACAGCTACGCGTACCTCATAGGGCGCTGATCTGAACAGGTTAGCGGCCAGCGTTTCAATATTGCCCTCTGCCAGCAGCTGGCCACCCACGAAAATGCCTACACGGTTACAGATCTGCTGTACCTGGTGAAGGTGGTGTGATGATAGCAGGACCGTCATTCCCTGCTGCTGGTTCAGCTGCCGGATAAGCTCCAGGAAATCCTTTACCCCGGCCGGGTCTATGCCCAGGGTGGGCTCATCCAGGATAATCACTTCCGGCTGGCGGATCAGCACATCGGCCAGGCCTAAACGCTGTTTCATACCACGGGAAAAGGTGCCTGCCTTTTTATGCAGCGCATCTTCCAGCCCCACCTGCTGCAGCATATCGCCGGCACGCGCTTTCACCTCCTTTTCCGGGATGCCGTTCAGCCGTCCTATATATACCAGGTTTTCCAGGGCGGTAAGGTCATTGTAAAAGCCAACATTGTCGGGCATATAACCTACCTTCTTCTTTACATAGATAGGATTGCGGGAAGCATTTACCCCGCAGATATGTGCCTCGCCGGCAGTAGGTTCCGTTAACCCCAGCAGCATCAGGATAGTGGTGGATTTGCCGGCGCCGTTAGGGCCCAGCAGACCGAAAACCTCTCCCTTATGGATAGCCAGGTGCAGATCATCGACGGCTTTAAGGGAACCATAGTGTTTGGTTAGCCCATGGATCTCAATGATTGGTTGTTCCATAGCCTTTACCTCCTGCCATATTTACGGATAAGGTAATAAACAGCTCCTAACGCCAGTAATATCACCAGTATGCCTATCCACCCGGTAAGCAGGGAAGTTTTTACCGTCATTCGGAAGGATGCGGTAGCGGTGGAATAGTTATTCTTAACGGTAAAGTTGGTAACATAATCACCTGCAATGGTTTTATCAGGTACCTGCAGGGTGGTTACCACCTCTGTTTCCTTACCCGGGGCCAGCTGCGCAATGGTGGCCGGTTCAAAGGAGGCCTGCCACTGGCTGGGTGTTTGGGAGGAAAGGGTTAGATTGTCAAGCGGGATGGTACCCGTGTTCTTCACTACCAGGCGGATCTCTTTACGGCTGCCTTCCGTTACATCATCACTCAGCCTGCCGGTTGGTGTTGTAAGCTGCACATTGTAGGTGCCCTTTACCACGGCTTCCAGGGCTAGTTTGGAAGAGTCCATGCCGGTTACGGCCACCACGGGAATGTCGTACTTCGCCGGCTTTGCTTCCGGTGTGGGACTGATCTCTACCTGTATGTCCTGCGTCCGGCCGGAATCAATGTTGATGGACGTTACCTGCATACCTTCTACTTTGAAGGAAATGCCCCAACCTTCAGGCACCTTGCCTGAAAGCCGGAAGATACGCGGTACAGGGGCTGCATTGCGTAATTGAGCGTTGTAGGTGAATGTGGTGTTGGTTGCGGCTTCCAGGTTCATGAGCCTTGCGGTAAAAGGTGGCGCTGAACGGTTGGCTGTTTGCGCGGCGGCATGGCGGCCGCATAACATTAGTAAAAGGAAGCTTGAAAGAAGGATACGTGGACGCAGCTGAATAAGCCGCCGATGCAGTTTTCCGGTAGTTAAAATTGCTATCATAGAATTAATAAATAATAATTAGTCCTTTATGAAATAACAGCTATTTATTTTCCTACAGTAGAAATGTTTTTTTTAAACAGCGCCAAATTAATGGTGAAATTTCAAACCATTTGCTAATAAAATGTGAAAATTTATTCAGAAAAGGCATGAATGTTGGTTGAGGTTGTAAACAGCTCCGGGAGATCTTAGAGGCGCCGGTGGAATCAATAACCTTGTTTAATTTAAAGGAATCATAAAAATGAAGTTTGTTTTAGCGGGTATTGCCGGTACTGCGGTTATGACGGGTTTTGCTTACCTGTTATCTTTTCTGGCTAATAAAAACTGGCGGGTGATACATGTGCTGGCAGCGGTGCTCAGCGGACCACGGTTACAGGTGCAGCCCTTGCCTTACACACGCACACGATTGATAATAGCAGGTGTCGTTCATTATGTCATAGGTGTCTTATTTGCTATAGCGTACCGTATGCTGGTTGATGCGGGCGTTGTCAGCTACACATTTACCAGTGCGGCTTTATATGGAGTCGCTATTGGTGTTTTAGCGATGCTGGTGTGGCGGATTACTTTTGCCCTGCGTTATAAACCGCACGGCGTTCAGCTCTCATCTTATCTTCCTGTTATTGGTAGCGGGCATATTTTATTTAGCCTGGTGATGATGGTGGTTTTGCGTTTGTAACTACCACGCTTTCCCAATGGCCCCTGCTTCACGCTCCACTATAAACCGCAGCCCATCTATTACATCGCCTTCCTTGTTTGCAGAAATATGAAATGGAAGAGAAGCAGGAGTGCAGAGCAGGCCCAGTTTTTTTAATTGCTCCGGATCTATCCGGGCGGTATATGCTCCGGGGGGTAAGCCCATATAGTTAAAGAAACCATCTGTTTCTGTTAAGGTGCTGGCTACCATGCTGGAATCCGGCCGGTAAAAGCAAACCCTGATGCGGCCGAGACCTCTTGTGGTTTCGCTTTCATGCAAAAGCACCTGGCCCGATACTTCTCCTACCACCACCACCGGCACTTCAATCAGCTTTAGCTGGTTAGGTACTACCACCACGCTGATCACCTGATTTTTTGCCCGCCAGGCAATATTGTCAAAATTACTGTTGCTCAGGTCCAGGTAATAGGTGGTATAGGGTTCCATATCCTGTACGCGCAATGTGGTATCCTGCCGGTTCTGGAATACGCGCCCGCCATTAACGGATAGCCTGAGCCCCTCTGCTTTTGGTTCGCCCTTGTCATGCTGCCCGTTCCCGTTCAGGTCCAGGAATGCCTGCAGAATAATGCCTCCTGTGCCTACCATGCTGCGGTTGCTTACACCGGTATAACCGGTTTTACCATCATATACCAGGCTTCCCCTGGCAGATTCCACTACGGTAGTAGTGTGGTTGCTCCGCAGGATGGAAGCTCCCATTTGCCCGAAAGAAAAATCATACCGTAAGCCCAGCTGGAAATTACTGATCTGGCTCCTGTAGTTTTTTTCATAAGATGCATTCAGGTACCCGTTACGGAAAAGATATTTCCCTATTTCACAGCGGGCAGATATCAGCCTGTTATCAGTGTAGGCATATTGTACCTGCGGCATCACCAGGAATTTCCCGGGGATCCGGAAAGAGAGGCCCAGGTTGCTGTAAATGAAAGGCTGATCCTTGCCTACCATTACTGCATATGTGGTAAAGTTGGTGCCTACCCTTAATATGGCGCCGGATAACAGCAATTCCGAAGTAGTGTATTTCAGATCCTGGGAAACGAGCTGGTTCAGTGTTAAACGAGTGAACATGGAAAAGTGCTGTCCGAAGAAAGGTTTGGCCAGCATTATTTTGCGCTCTTCCCGGAAATTATAAATAATAGCCTGCTGTCCTTTTTTATAGCGCGTGTATTGAACGTCTACCTGCAGGTTGGAGCGTGTGCGATAGGTAAGGATACCCTGTGTTCTTACATTATGTGTGTATTCTCCGTTAAACAGCAAGTTAGTGGCCATGCGGATGGAGGTGGTTACAAAAGGCATGGCCGGGTTTGTGGGAATGGAGGAAAGGTATTCCGCTCCTGCGCCTATTGTTATATGTCTGGTGGCCCCGTAATTCATTTGTGCGCGCGAGAACCGGCTGCTCAAACTATCTTCTACAAAACCGGCGCTGGCAGTGTATTCAAATTCATTCTTAGGCAAGAAATTAAACGGGATGCTGATGTTCTGTTCCTGGATCCGCTCTTCGCCAAAGGGGCCATAAAAACGCAGCCGGATCTGGGAATTGCCATATACCAGCGGCACATCAAAAGTATAAAAGCCTGCGGCATCGGCTACCGTGTAATCCACCAAAGCATTGTTCACATACAGCTCTACCGTCCACCCGGGTTCTGTAATGTTACTTAATGTATAGGTGCCAAAGGAGCGGCGGTAGGTGGTAGGCGCATTGGTGAGCTGTACGCCCACTACAGGATCAAAGATGGAGGAGATGGATTGTGTGAAGATCTTGCCCGCAATGATCTGACGCAGTGCGCGCTGGTCATTATCTACATACCGCCAGCGGTAAAATTGCTGCCGCTGGTCAAAGGGGCGGATCTCTTTTACATCTTTGTCGGGTGCTATCTGCTGCTGTACGTAATTGTTATAGTTAAGGGAGGCCGTGGCCTCGCCACCCGCAATGGTAGCGCCTAATCCGAGGTTCACCCATATATCGCTGGCCTGCGTGCGCTGGTTAGCTACTACCGACCAATCGGCCATTCCAAACCGGAAAAGCGGGTAATCGCGTTTGATCACCGTATCAGCTTTCGCCTTTCCATTCAGGCGGTTTATGTTCTGCCGCATCAGCGCCAGCCGCATTTCCCGCACAGCGGGCAGCTCCAGCCTGGTATTCATGTTCACGGAAAGATTGCGGAAGTTGAACTTACATGGCAGCCCGAATACTTTCCCGAAATATTCCAGCCTTAGAAAAATGGAGGTTCCCGATACGGCAAGGTCCTCTTTATGCAGCCTGTAAACATGATCACGATAGTGTATTTCATTTTTTGCCCGGTCTATCAGGTAAAGATCTTTCTCGCCCAGGAAATACCCCGATAAGGAATCACCGGTAGCTGAGCGGTTGTTCCGGACCTTTATAAAATCAAATACATCCGTAACAGAAAGGTAGGCGGTATCTCCATTGATCAGTGCAGGCACTTCCAGCCCGCCAACGCCCTGTACTACCAGGAATACAGAGGTTTCAAAGAGGATGGGTTCAGGCTCAGGATCCTTATTATCCGCCGCATACAACAACATCCGGCAACAGCATAACGGTAACAGCAGGTACAGCATTTTTATGCTGCTATACCTGCTGTGTATGATGTTGTAGATGCTGTTTATCATGCTGCCGCTTTATTTTATTCCTGTATGAAGGTTACGTTGAACGTACCGCTGTAGTTCCCTACGGGGTTGGCCAGCGGGCTGCCAACAATCAGTGTTCCGCCAATGCGCACCTGCGTACGTGCGGGTGGAGTAGCGGTGGCAATGAACGGACTGCCGGTGCTGGAAGCGCCTATCTGCAGGGTGAGTGTGCCGCCGTTGCTGCCGCTAAGGGTTGCATTGGGGCCATTCATTATTGAGATGAGCGTACCGGGATTGGCTTCCACTTCAAAAACCGCAGAAGAGAAGGGATAGCCAAGGTTGGCCTGTACAATGCTGCCGGTTACAGAGCGGGAGCCATCCGGATATATGATCACCGTGCCACCGGAAGGGCCCTGGAAAAATGCGCCGAATATGAGCCCCTGCGCGGGGTTTACATAGATTGCGATAGGACGCGGCGGCGGCTCCTGCGCCAGCGCCGGCAATTGCAGGCAAAACAGGCACAGCGCCAGGTACAGGCATTTTTGAAAGCCCGGTTTGTGAAATATGTTTTTGCCGCTAATTCCGTTCATCAGATCAGTTATGAATGAATACTTTTTTTGAAACTACCTGTTGTTTTGTATGGAAATTCACGATGTATATACCGTTGCTATACTGTGATCCCAGCAGGTGCCGCCCGTTGCTGTTCAGCTCTTTCCTGAACAGCACCCGCCCCTGCAGGTTTATAACGTTAATGGTACAACGTTCATCGGGTACCTTATCAAAGTATCCGAAAAGCTGCCCGTTTATACTATAGGCCTGGAAGGTGGCGCTGCTACCGTCTGGCACGGGTGTAATACCTTCTTTTTTAAATACCAGGGAGAACCGGTTCTTATAGTCGCCTGCTTCCAGGTACAGCCGGTAACTGAACTGACTGGAAAGCTCCTCTGTTGTGCCGGATACGGAGTCGCGCAGGTAAATATGCCACCCCGGTGGTATTCTTTCCAGGCTGGTAGTATGGAACGCTATCATACCTGCACGTTCTGTGCGCAGCTGCAGCGGTATAACATCTGTGCTGTCCGGCTGTGCAGGCCATGCACAGATAGAGATGGCCTGGTCTGCAGCTCCCTGCACAAAA
This sequence comes from Chitinophaga rupis, assembly GCF_900109685.1. Classification (GTDB taxonomy): domain Bacteria; phylum Bacteroidota; class Bacteroidia; order Chitinophagales; family Chitinophagaceae; genus Chitinophaga; species Chitinophaga rupis. The sequence continues at coordinate 645,393 of NZ_FOBB01000002.1, forward strand.
AGGTTGGGCACCTGCGGATTGGTGTTCAGTATTTTTAGTGCATCCCTGTCCGTGTCAAACGCTTTAGAAGCGCCTGTTTCAAAATAGATCACAACCGGGTCTGCGGTAAAACCTTCATCTGAAAAACCGGCGCTCAGCCGCAGCAAGGGGGAGGTGTTCGGCTTTTCCCGGTGGAACACCGGCGCTGCGTCATTCACCCGTGCATTATTGTTGACAGATAAGGTGCCGGTTACCGGGTAGGCGCCATTGCTCACATGCACAAAAAATCCCTGCATGGCCGGGATAATGTAAGTGGCTATGCCGTTGCTGGACACCCCGTTTATATAGGAGCTGTAAGTGCCGGTGTATTGATTTGTGCTGCCTGCATCAAAATAGTAGATGGCATTGTCAATGTTAGTACGCGTCCAGCCACTGGCAGCGGTCCAGTCTATAGGTGATGGATAGGGGTTGCCTGCAAGCTGGAAGCCAAGTGTATAGGGCTGGTTGTGGTTAAGCAGGGTAAGGCTTACCGTACCATTATTTACTACGCCTGTTATGTCCACTGTCAGCGGGGTGGTGGCGGCGCCAAAATTGGCAGCATACCCCCGTAAGGGCACAAGCGGGGACGCCGTATTCGTATAGGCGGTCCAGCCGGAAGAAGCCTGGTTCTCCTCATAACGGTAAAAGGCGGGGAAAGCGGCCCCCAGGTTTATTTCGTTGGCAAACTCGTTCACCGTTGCGGCCTGGAAGGGAGAGCTGAAATATTTATAGCCAAAACGGGATGGCAGGTAACGCTGCATGGTAACATTTCCCAGCACCTGCCCGCCGCCGGAGCCATCTATTAATGCGGTACGTGTGGCCGTAGATGTTAGTATGAGATAACCGCCGGTGTTCAGCTGCCCTGCAGTAACTTTCAGTACGCCGCTGATATTAAGTGTACCTGCCAGCGTAACGCCTGCCGTATTATTGATAGTGAGGTTCAGGATAGTATTGGTGGCCCAGGTGTTTGCCGGGATGGTTTGTGCCGCCGTGCCATTCATCTCAATGCTGCCATTGGCAGCAGTGAAGGTGCCTGTGCTGGTAATGGCGCCGCCCAGCTGTAATAATGCGCTGCTAACGGTAACGGATGCACCGGTTTGTATGCTGAGGTCCTGCGCGGTAGCTGTTCCCGTGTTAATAAGCGGGTAATTGGTAAGGCCGGATGGTACGGTCACATTGGTGGCTGCAGTAGGTATGGCCCCGGTAGACCAGTTGCCGTTCACAAACCAGCTGGTGCTTACAGCGCCGGTCCAGGTAGTGGCTGTTGTGAGCTGCGCTACAACCAGGCTGCCCAGCGCAGTTACCCCGGTGGCCGTAATGGAGGTGGAGGTTGCTGTATTGGTGCTGGGCAGCGACCATGTAGTACCGTTGTAGTTACCTGCTTTAAGGCTGGTTGTAACAATGCCTGCATCCATATCTCCGGCTACCCAGTTCAGGGTTACGGAAGCCGTAGTGAAAACCGTACCGGTGTTAGTGAAGGACCAGTAGCGGTTAATACTTTTAAGCGCATTAAGGCCCGAAGAAGCAATAGCAGGATGGTCTGAGGATACTGTTACGGCCTGCAGGCTGCCACCGGTTGATATCGACGCAAAAACAGCGGTGGCAGGGGTATAATTTAAGCTGTCGCCTATCTCAAATGTTCTGCTGATGCCGGATCCGGTGGCTACCTGCTTTTGAAGGTTGCCGTACACCCAGCCCGTTGCCTGTGCGGCATTGGTTACACTGCCGCCAGTTGGTATGATCACCACATTACTGCTGGTACGGATGTTCCTGCCTATAAAGTTCAGGACACCGTTAATGGTAATATTGGAAGATAAGTTGACTAAACCGGCTGTTTTGTTAGTGGTGAAATTCTGGAAAGCGCCGGTAGAAAATACCTGCTGCGTACCGGTACCGGCAAACACCATGGTAGAGCCGGTGCTGGTAAAAGCGCCGCTGGTCATGTTCCAGTTGCCGCCGATAGTATCTGCAAAGCTGCCCGGCACAAACGTTCCGTTGGATAAGGAAAAGTCGTTCAGGATCTTCAGCACAGCGGCAGCTGTTTTGGTGCCGGCCGCTGAAATGGTCAGATTGCCGTACGTTGCTGCAGCTGAAACGGCTTGTGTTACGCCGGCGTATTCAACGGTGCTGAGCGTATCCAGGTTATATGTAGTGAATACCGGCAGCGTGTTATTGCCGCGGATGATAAGCCGGGCATTATCATCGATGTTAAAGTCACCTACATCCTGGGTAAGTGTAAAAGTTGAGATGTCCAGCGTGCCGCTGGTAATATCCAGTGAAGCAACGGAGGTAAGGTTTTTGGACAGCGTTACAGTGCTGCCGGCATCTTTTGCCACTTCCAGCTGGGCCAGCGTAAAGGAAGTTTGTGTGCCGTTGATCACAGCTGCTGCTGCACCGGTCATAACCAGGGAGCCGGGTGTTGCGGTAAAAGCAGTGCTGCTGCTGTTAACGTTGAAATTCCTGCTAACGTTGAAATCCGATTCTGCGGTGATACTGCCGGTAATGGTGAAATCATAAAAAGTTGTACCCGGGCTGCCTGTAATATACCCGGCGGCTGCGCTCATGGTGAAAATGGAGGTGCCTCCGTTCAGGGTGCCGTTGCTCTCAATATCTCCGCCAACAGTATAGGTATTGCTGCCTGCATTAAAAATGCCGGTATTGCCGATCTGAAAGTTTCCCCCGATATTCCAACCGGTGGCAGGCGTTACGCCGGCCGTGTTGGTAATAACCACATTGTTTAAAGCGGTAGGCGTGCCGGTAACGGCTATGGCGCCTGTGCCGCCGAATAATACCGTACCTGTGCTGGTAAAGCCGGTGCCGGTTAGCTTAATGGTTCGCGCGGAGGAAGGCCCGAAGAAAAGCGTTCCACTGCTGGTTACCGTTCCGTTATTTGTAAAGCTTCCGAAAATGTTATGGGTACTGGCGCCGCCGTTAAAGGTTGCGCCGCTGCTGATGTTGAATGCAACAAATACATTCCATCCCACGCTGGCGGTAACCCCCCCGGTATTATTGACATTGAGGGTGGCGTAAGAGGGTGAGCTGGTAGAGTTCAATACCGGCGAAACACTGCCATTGAAGTTAATGATGCCGCTGGAGTTAGATGTAACGGCATTCACAAAGCGGATGGTTTGCAGGCTGGTGCCGCTGAAAGTGGTAGTGCCGTTGCTTATAAGCGAACCGTTGTTGGTAAGGTCTCCGTTAATAGTAGCCTGGCCGCTGCCGCCGTCAAAAGAGCCGCCCGTTGCAACCAGCAATAACCCGTTGTAGTTAATGTCGCTGCCTGCTACTGCATAGCTGCCAAATACCGTTACCCTGTTAAAGGTAGTGTTGCCGGTTATGGTCTTACTTGTTCCGTTCAGTGTTACCGTGCCGGTGGAGGGGGTGTAAGTACCGCTGTTGACCCAGTTTCCGTACAGGTTCATGGTAAACCCTCCGCTGTTTAAGGTGGCGCCGCTGTTGATGGTAAGGTCGCCGTTCACGGTACTGATGGCACTGAGGGTTTTTGCATTTGCGCCGCCGTTGCTGAATATAAGATGGCCATATGTTTGCCCGCCTGCCACGGTTTGTGCAACGGTGCCATTGTAATGCACTGTGCTGCTGCTGTTCAGCGTATATACAGAGTAATTGGCCGGGAAATTGTTTGCACCGCCTGCCAGCAGCAGCGTGCCTGCGGCCAGCGACATAGTGCCGCCCAGGGAGCCGCGGTTAGCAGTAAAGGAAGACAGGTCCAACGTGCCGGATGCTATTGACAAGCTACCGTTTACAGCCAGGTTGCCTGTGAGGGTAGCGGTACCGGATGCTTTGTTAATATTCAGGTTGTTGAAATTGGAAGCAGATATACTTTGGGCGCCGGAAGCGGTAAAATTAACGGTGCTGCCTGCGGGTGTAAAAGTGCCGCTGTTAGCCCAGTTACCATTAACGGTAATATCAGCGCTACTGCCGCCGAGCACTGCGCCGGAGGCAATGGTTACATTGCCGGTAATACTGGTGGCAGCATTCAGGGTAAGGGTACCGGCTGTTACGGAAAGGTTGCCGTTAACAGTTGCAGCGGCGGTGGTAGTGGCTGTACCGCCGGTTTTCTGAACAACCAGGTTATTGTAGGTAAGACCCGCCACGTTCTGTGCGGCAGTGCCGTTGTAGGTAACCGTGCTGCTGCCGGCAGTAAAGCTGCCGTTGGTATACGTATAGTCGCCCCCGATATTCAGTGCGCCGGCGCCGGTGAAAGTAATATTGGCTCCGCCGGAATGTGTAAGCGCGCCTGCTATATTTACCGTGCCGGACCCGGTATTCAGGTTGATGGCGTGCCCGCTTACACCGTCGCTTAGCGCGAGGCTGCCATTGACAGTCATCGTTTGGTCATTAACGTTAAGCGTATGCGTTGCGTTGCCCGTCCAGGCGCCGGTGATATTACCCTGCGCTGTTAAGGAGCCGCCGGCTGCAAGCCCCAGGGTTACAGCCTGTACGCTGCCCAGGGTAATGCTCTTAACTGTAACGCTGCTGCTAATGACAGGCTGGTTAGTAAATGCTGCAGTACCGATCTCCACGATATCGTTTGCGCCGGGGGGAGTAGTGGGGGCTCCCTGCACGCTGGTCCAGTTGGCGGCGGTAGCCCAGTTGCTGCTTACAGAACCGTTCCACCTGACTATATTGGCGTTATCAGATAAGCTCCACCTGCCGGTTGCGCTCAGCAAGCCGCTTTGCTCTACATAATTGGCTGTTGTGCTGTTAGCTGTTTTTCCTACCGTGCTCCAGCCGCTTCCGGTGTTCCGCCATAATCCTATATTAGCTTCCGCATTACCATTCAGCTCATTATCCTCGTAATGCAGCCGGAGCGTGACCAGTGATAAGTTCAGCAGTCCCGTCATGGCAATGGAGTATTCCCGGTTAACGCTGCCACCGGCAGGGAAGTCGCTGACAGCGCCGGATGTTACAGATACGGTGATGGCGGTAAGCGAGTTTACGCCGGTTAATGTGATGGTATTGTCCGGGCTTTCAAATGCGTAGGCTGTTCCAAGTGAAAAACCATGCTGGCGCCGGATATTTCCCAGTATAATACCACTGCCGTTCCGGGTAGTGGTAATGGTCAGCGTATTGGCGCCTGTTCTCAGGCCGCCGTTTGTCATGTTCACTACATCGGCTGTTACATTGGCTAATAAGGTTACGTTCTGGGACGAAGTGGTTTTATTTACCGTTAGCGCATTAAAGGTAGTGACCCCGCTGATAGTAGTGCTGGAGGTACCTGTCATTGCTACGGTGCTGCTGCCTGCAGTATAGGTGCCGGCATTTGTCCAGTTGCCCAGGAGGTTATGCGTAAAGGAAGATCCGTTGAAGGTGCAGCCGCTGGCTATATTAATATCACCGTTAACAGTAATAGCGCCACCGGCGGTTTTAGCGCCTGTATTGGATAGCAGGAGGTGGTGATAAGTACCGGCATAAATAGTTTGCGATGTGGTACCGTTATAGCTGATGGTATTAGGTGTGGAAGTAGTAACATCAAGCACGCCGCTGCTAACAGTAAAGGTGCCGGCAATACCCATAACAGCGTTGGATGAAAGCCGCAGGGAAGTACCGGCAATGGTGGCATTAAAAAGATTAGCTGTGCCGTTTAAGCTGCTGGTGCCGGTAAAGGTAATGGTACCGGCAGTGGCCGTAAAGCTGCCGCTTACATCCAGGAAAGCATTAATGGAAAAAGAAATAGCAGTGGTAACTGTACCCTGGGGCTTTATGGTGCCAAACGTAATGCTGCCTGCACCGGAAATAGTTTTGCCGGCGCCCAGCATATCCACCTCTCCGCCTGTGCCATTGAAAGTGCCTGTTACGCTAAGATTACCATTCAATGTGATAGTGGTTGCCGCACTTACTGTGCCGCTTATAACAAGATTGTCGAAAACGAAGTCAGGGCCCGATATTGTTTTAGAAGCACCGGTCATAGTTACGGTGCCGCCTGTTGTATGGGTGAAAGAACCGGGCTCTATATCGGCCAGGTCGCCTGCTATGGTTATGGCGGCGTCCGGGGTGGCGGTGATCTTGTTGGCAGCAATGGTGAGGTTATAAAAACCATGTGTGCCCGTGCCGCTGATCACGGAACCGGCTCCGGTCATCCTCACGGTGCTGGTACCCCCGCTGAAAGTGCCCGCTATTGCCCAGCTGCCTGCAACATTGTGTATAAAACTGCCACCGTTAAAGGTAGTGCCGGCGCCAATACTCACGCTGCCATTCACCGTAATATTGGAAGCGGCCGTAAAACTAACGGCAGTAGCGCCACCCTGGGTGCTGGTTAAATTACCTTCTATGGTAAAAGCGGTGCCTGGCATTGTTTTCACGGCTGTTCCGGTTGATCCGGTGAGCAGCAGGTTACCATAGCTTTGCGGGGAAACGGTTTGGCTGCCACCATTATAGCTCACCGTACTATTCAGGCTCAGCGCATTGGTACTAAAGTTCGCCGGGAAGTTACCGGCGCCGCCAATTTGAAGGGTTGCTCCATTGGATACACTGAGCCCGCCTCCTGCAACAGTAGTGCCCCTGTTAGCGGTGAACGTGGAAAGGTTAAGGGTACCTGAAAGCACTTCAATGCGCCCGGTAGCGGCGGTGGTCGCATTCAGCGCATTCAGGTTTGCAGAAGGTGTTTTTATAGTGCCTGCCCCGCTTACACGCAGGGTAGAATAAGTAAGGGTAGGGAGGATAGTTTGATTGATCAGAGTGGCGCTGTAGGCCACAACAGATCCTGCGCTTAATGTAACAGCGCCCGAGAGCACGTAATTATCCGTAAAGTTGGCGGCGGTCACATTTAATATGCCGGTAACATCCACGGTCAGGGTGGTACCTGTTATTACGCGGGGCGTGGCATTTTCAGCGGGGATAAATGTGCCGCTGACCGTAAAGCTATTGGAAACACTCATGTTTGTATTCAGGGTAACGGTGCTGCCGGCGTTCACGGCCAGCCTTCTGAAGGTGGTGGCTACTGCGCCGCCGATAGATTGTGTAGTTCCGCCGAAAGCTACCCTGGCATTGTTCTGGGTAGTGGTATAGGTACCTGCATTGTCCCAGTTCCCTTTTACCGTAACAGTAACCCCTCTTTGGGTAATAGTGCCTCCGGCCTGTATAGTAACATTGCCTGCCACCGTTAAGTTCTTGGCTATTGTTAATACCGGTGTGCCGGTTGTGCCGATGGTAAGGTTCTTTGTAGCTGAATTTGTGCTTATGGTAGGCTGATAAGGTCCTGTGAAGCTGGCATCGCCAACAGTAGCGTCCACCGAGGCAGTGGGAATGCCTGCTGTCCAGTTGGCGGAGTTATTCCATGAGGTGCTGGCTGTGCCCTTCCAGCTGGTTTGGCTAAAAGACAGCAGAGGTGAAAACAGGAGCGCGCCCTGTATAATGACCGTTGAAAATGATAATTTATAGTTCTTACTATTCATTTTTATATGGTGAATGTAGCAGGGCGTGACTGCCGGCGGCCGTTATTTCAATATCAGCGCTGCCTGCGCCAATGTAGTCATGGCGCCATCATCTGTTGTTGTTCCATATACCACTACCAGCTTGCCGCTGTGATAGTTAATACCGGGCTTTGCGTCCAGCTGCACCTGCATATGCCGCAAGCGGGTAGGTGTATAAACAGCCATGCCTCTTACATTAGCCACCCGGGTGGTTTTCCCCCTGGAAGAAATATGATCTACCGTAATGTCCCCATACACGGAGGTATTACCGCTGCGGTTAAATACCATCTGCAGCTTTGTCCCGCCGCCATCAGTAACCAGGTTGAGGTCTGAAAGGCTGACGGCGCCTGTTTTCGGGCCATAGCGGATAATAACGGGAATGGATATACCAAATACCGGCGTTAGCCTGACAGATATACCTTCACCTTCCTTAGCGGATGCCGGCTCATCTTCCCCCAGGGCCTTTTCATTTGGCTCTGCCCGCAGGTAAATATGCGAGCGGTATTCACCGGAATCCAGCTGGCTGGTATTTATCAGCTGCAGCTTCACTACCTGGGCCTCATTGGGGGGTAATACCACGCTGCGTGGGAAAAAGCGGACAAAGCTGCTGGCGAAATGCTGCCCGGAATCCGGTTCGCTGATCTTTTCAAAAGTGCCGTCTTCGTTCATCCTGATCTCAATGAAGGACACCAGATACCGGGCTGTATCTTTCCCGGTATTGGCAATGTTCAGCTCCTGCAATCCTTTTTTACCGTCAAAGACCACCCGCATAGGTGTTACCAGCAGGTTGCCCTGTGCAAGTGTTTGGGTGTTTATAAAAAGCAGCCCACCTGCGAACGCAATAACCAGCATGAGAGAAGGAGAGGGGAAATAACGTTTCAGTGTACGTAGCATTCTCTTATATGTTCATAATACGGAAATGGATCCGGCCGTATGTACGGCGGACCATTGCCAGAATAGGATATGGAGCTTAATAAAGGATCAGTTATAGTTAACCGTTACATTAAAAGGCGTACCGGACACATAGGTGCCTGCGGGCTGTGCTGCGCTAACATTCAGGGTGGCGCCTACATTCAGCGTCTCTGTGCCGCCGGTTAAGGTGCCGTTTGTGCCTGCAGGATCGCTTGTGAAATTGGTAACGGTCATTGTATTTGAACCGCTCGTAATGGTAAGGGCTGAAGAGGGTAAGGTGACATTGTAAGTGTAGCCAGATACCCCTGTTACGGTGAAAGATGCAGCGGTTACCGTTCCGTTATCAACGGGCAGTGATACACCGCCGGTGGCTGAACGCACACCTGCAGGGGTTAATACAACCGTTCCGCCGGTGGTGGATTGTACTGATACAATCCCGAAGTTCATGTCAACGTCCTTGGTAATGGCAATGGGCGTTACAATAGTTGCTGTTGCAGTAGCGCTTGCTGTTTCCTGGGCTTTGGTGCTGATCCCGAGGCTCATGAGCCCTAATGTAAGTGTGTAAAAAATAGTCGTACTTTTCATAGTTTGAATTTTAATTTCAAGGAAGGATGTACATAGATGTACAGTTGTTCTCCGTTCAGTGTAGTTTAATTAGTGTTATGAATGTATTCGGTGATAATGATCTGTCTGGTTTTCTTAATCAGGTATATGTTATAGGTGTATTATTAAACATATACGGAATAATATTGGGGATGGTTTTATTATACAACGAAAGTTTCCAAAACCGGGCAACCAGCTGCCGGTTATCTTAAGCATAATCATTGATTGATCCGCATAACTTTTGAAAAAAGCGCTGCCTAATTTTATACTGCTAATTTTATTATTGATATGAGAACAGTACAACAGCCCATCCATTCCGGATGGAACGCAGCAAGCACTGCCGCGGAAATAGCTGCCGGACATGACCTGACAGGAAAGGTTGCTTTGGTGACCGGCGGAAATTCCGGTATTGGTTATGAAACCGTGAAAACCCTGGCCGCTGCAGGTGCGCAGGTGATAGTAGGTGCCAGGGATGCGGGCAAGTGGGAACACCGGCCTGCTGAGCTTAAGCAGGCAGTCTTTATTCCCCTTGACCTGGCTGATCCTGCTTCTGTGGATGCTTTTGCAGCACGCTTCCTGTCGGAATATAACAGCCTGTATTTACTCTTTAATAATGCAGGGATCTTCCGGCCGCCACAATTCCTGAAAGACAAACGGGGGTATGAGATCCAGTTTGGCGTAAACCACCTTGGCCACTTTCAGCTAAGCGGGCGCTTATGGCCGGCCTTAAAAAATGCGGGTGGGGCGCGGGTAATAGCGATATCATCCGTAGGCCACCGGCGCATGGGCGTGCAGCTGGATGACCTGAACTTTGAAAAACAGGGTTATGACAAGATGAAGGCCTATGGGCAGTCTAAAACCGCTAACTCACTTTTTGCAGTAGAGCTGGACCGCAGAGGGCAGGAGCATGGTGTAAGGGCATTTGCCGTGCACCCGGGAGCCATCCGCACAGACATCTTCCGTTATATGAGCGGGGAAGAGGTGCAAGCCTTTGAGCAGCAGATCACACGCTTTAAAACCCTTCAGGAGGGCGCCGCCACCGCTATATGGTGTGCGCTGAGCGATCAGCTGAATGGCATGGGGGGCGTTTATTGCGAGGATTGCGACCTTGCGGAGCTTTTGCCCGACGATTCTCAGTCCACCGGTCACGGGGTTCGTTCCTTTGCCGTTGATCCGGATAAAGCAGCTGCGTTATGGCAGTTCAGCGAAACAGTTACTGGGGTCCGGTGGCCCTGATGCCTCTACATTTGAATTGTTGATGCAACATTGAGCAGTATTTTAAACAAAGAAGCTGACCCGGAAAGGCCAGCTTCTTTAATAGCTGATTGTTGCGCAGCTTTTCTTTAATGCCAGAACCGGCTGCGGGTATTATGCCGCCTGAATTTCTGTACTGTTTCGGCATTGCTCCTGAGTAGTTTGTTCTGCTCGGAAGGTTTTGCAGCTTCAAATGCAAGCACTGATTTAAAGGCCATTACCATATCATAATCCATTGCCACCTGGCCTGAATCAAAAGGAACATTGCCATAATCATCCCTGAACCATAAATTCCATTTATCGCTGCCCGGAGTATAAACCAGCAGCTTATTACCGGGAGGGAAGGGACCAGGCAGCAGGAATGATTTAAAGGTATCCTGTGCAGGACTATGGCAGCTCATGCAGGATGATAAAGGCAGGTTGGTATACTTTTTACCGGTGCTGACATCATACGCTTCCTGGGCAACAGCGCCATCATTCGGGCCGCTTAACCGGCCACCCCAGCCCAGTGTTTCTTTACTGTACGCCGGCGCCAGGGGGTTAATAACTGTTTCACTCAATTTAGGATAGGGCGGCGCCAGCGGGCTGTTTACCCCGGGATCATTGCCCCACATGGCTCCCAGCGGAACCATTTTTTCCCAGGTTGATCCTTTATGGTCTTTATCATATACGAAAGTGGAATATACCCAGCCTGTTTTAGGAGCTGCTTTGCTATCCTTCACAATTACATCCATCTGGAAAAAGCTCACCTTTCGCATCTGGTAGCCTGTTGCAGGATCCGCCGATGTTGGAATGGTATCATAAACGCTGAAGGTTTGTGCATTTTCCATTACCGGCCATTGCGGATAATTAATGTTTGAAAAGGCCAGCTTTACAATAACGCTGCCTTCTGTGAATTGTGTAGCATCATTCAGCAGGTTCACGCTCTGGCCTGTTTTACCCCAGATCTGCCCTACCGTATATGCTGCTGTGGAATCATACAGTACCAGCACATATCCTGATTCATCTTCCTTTAATGTCTTAAACATATTGGCCGGGTTGCCATTGCCCAGGTAAGTGCCCAGGATGGCCTCTCTTTGTGTGCCCAGCCAGGGCTCATTAAACCAGCCATATTTAGCGGATGTCCATGTGCTGTTGTTGGTGAAAAATGGTAATAAGCGCGGGGCAACATAACTTTTCAATGAATCCATGTAAGCAAATACATTCCATTCGGAAATAGGTTTTCCCTTTAATGCCTGTTGCCAGGGAGGATTAACAACAGGAGTAACGGATGCCGGATAATCATGGCTGAGCTCAAATAGCGGATCAGCATACTGCTGTTTGGATGGTACAGAATCACGGTGATTCAAAAAAGCGCTGTCCAGCACAATAGGATCCGGGCCGGTGCTTGTTGCTGGTTCTTTGGGTTTGCTGTTACTGGCGCAGTTGTAGGCAAGTATGCCCATGACAAACAGGGCAAATAAAGCGCCTGTGACACTGGATTTTTTTTTCATTGCGTGGTGATTTGGTTTTAACATTAGGGTGTATGGAAAAGGTTATTTGAGTATGGGGGATTTACAAGGTACCGGTCTGCATTCTCTGAACACGTAATATAACTACACGTAGTATAAATATATGGTAAAGAAATAAATCTACAATATTTAAAATGAATAAAAATGCTCGCTTACAATGGATTAGGGTGTAAGCAATGAAATGGGCTAGCGCTGGAAGTGTTTGCTATAAGTGCGTATGGAGGTGCTTTCGCAGAGGAGGGAAAGAGGGAGAAGCCTTACCGTTGCAAGGCTTCTCATACATTTTAGTGATCAGGGTTGTGAGAGTACGGTGCTGCTGCAGGTGCCGTTGGACTCCAGCTGTAAAAGCTGGACTGTAGATCCTGATATAGTAACCCTGCAGGTGTTGAAACCGCCTGCACAGTTTTGCCTGTATACACAGGGAGCGCCCTGGCTGGGAACCTGTTGCTGGTTCGTATATCCATCTCCCCCGGATCTGCCGGCTGTGGCAAAAGCGCCGGCAATGGCAAGTGCAAATGCAGTTACTGACAGTCCAATTTTTTTAAAGTTCATGACAGTGAAATTTTGAAACTCAGATACGTGCCTACTATTTTCTACAGGTTTTCGGCTTTGCCTGTTCTATTGCAATAGAATGATGTTAATCTGCTTTAATGGAATATGCATTCAATGTTTGATCATACAGCGCAAACAGCTTGCGGTCTTTTACAATAAAATCTGACATGCGCTCCTTTCCTTTAAATGGAATGTATACTGTGTGGAGATAGGTTCCTTTATCCAAGGCATACACGTCGATGATCTCCTGTTGCTGCCTGGCCTGCCTGTCTTCATTGTCAGCCAGCAGGGTAGAAAGCACATAGATCCTGTTGCCTGCAATTCTGGCCCTGCTATTCACATAGGCAGGCGGCGCTGAGAACTTACTATCGCCGGTAGACATATTAGCTACCTGGATCTTAGCCGTGGTATTGGTATCCAGGGTATGCGCAGTATAGATCACCTGCAGGTTGGTATCCAGCGTTACAAATTCATTCCGGTAGTGGTAGAGGTATACCAGCTTTCCGGTTTGCTTATCATAGTCCAGCGTTCCATCTGTGCAAAAAATACCATCCACCTGCTTTGTAATGATGTGCTGACCTAAGGTTACATAAGGCGGATCTGTGCTTATTTTTGCAAGTATGTTTTGCCGGTTGCCTGAAGGATCTATATGAATGCTGCGCGATATAAAAGAAGTAGCGGACACGTTTTGCAGCAGATTAAAAAAGCAGCTTTGCGGCAGGAAACGGCTCATATGCAGGTCATCCAGCTTGCCCCGGTAAAGGGTAGGGGTGTTGCCTTCTGCCATATACACGGCAGGAGAATCTACCATGATCCGCGCCAGTTTCCATGCATAACGTTCTGCCGGGGAAATTTTAAGTGTGAGCTGCTGCGTATCCTTTAACTGCTGATCTACTGCCAGCAGATGCAGCGAGGCGGAATAGTTGCCCAGGTAAATATGCTCACCGGCATACCCTGCAATATAGTAGGCCGGATATTTTAGTTCCAGCGAGTTTTCCAGCACAGCTATCTGCGGCTGCAGCTTACGGTTAAAACCATTCTTCTGATCGTTAGGCTTATCTGCAAAGGCATACAGGATAAGCACAAGGGCAAGGCAAGCCGCTACACAGAGTATGGCAAACCGGAAGGGTTGCTGCATCATTGGTTATGGGTTAAGCGTGAACAAGTTTGTTTTGGCGGGGAGGATCTGTAGGCTGTTTCGTGTGCAGCCACATACCAAGCAGCGCCAGCAATACAAAACCGATATTAAAGTACAGGTGCTGCTTCCAGGTCATGCGGGAAATAACGCCTCCGCATGAACAGGGGATCCTTTCCGATAAGGTTACCAGCACAATAATGTAGGTGGTGAAAAGCACCATCATGGCAAAAGATGCGTAGAGTCCCTGGCGCCGGTAACGTGGAATAACCAGTAACATGGCGATAATGATTTCAGCAAGGGGAACTACTATTGCCAGCACAGGCGCAAACCGCGTAAGGAGCGGCGATTGCCCTATGACGGCCCGGAAATTTTCATAATCAAGGAGCTTGCTAACGGCTGTATACACGAATAATAAGATGAATAAGAGACAGATCGTCTCCAGTACTGTTTTTCTTAACATGGAACGTGGGTTTACAAGGTTATAATGCAATCTCAGGGCGCTGGGGCCTGCAAATAAACATAACTAAGATCTGGAATAATTTCGGCGGTTTACCGGGTTCACACGGGTATCGTTGGCTATTCTGTAACCTAATTTACAAAGATATTTTGAATATAGGATTATTCCTGTCAGAAACATTCAACATCATTTGCGGATGGATGTTTATATCCGCCACATCACAGCATTGGACTGTAATGCAGCGGATACAGCATGGCTACTATTATTGTACCGGATCCAGTGTACAGGTCAGCGTTCCATAACCCAGCTGATCAAACCCACCGCTGGTGCCACCATAATTTCCGCCACCGCCTTCCGGCCTTATTTTTTCCGCAAACAGCTTACTGTAGGGGGCTGCCAAACCTTTACGTTTTACATAATGATTATACACCAGCTCCCAGATAGGGCGTACCGAACCCCGGGATGCTTCACTAATAATTGTCTGATTAACACCTAAACAATTGGTGTAAGCAACATAAGGCACAGAATCGCCAAGATTGTATTTGGCTACATATTCAGCCCCTTTCAGAAAACGGTTATCATCATAACCATACAGGTCATTGCCCTGGTTCCAGGCCATTTCACAGAAAGCGCCCATTAAGCCGATGCCCAGTGTGTTATGACCCTGATCGCGGCCGCTTTCCTGCCATTGGCCAAGTCCACCGGGATGGATATACCATACTGCGTTCATAATACAACCGTTGCCGGCCCCGTGTTTGAAATAGGCAACCGCCTCATTATAAAGGTCCCGGTTATCGCAAAGCACACCTATGGCTAATATGGAGTTCATTACACACAAGTCCCAGTTAGCATAGAAGTGGCTCATGCATTTTTCCCTTCTGCTAAGAAAGCTGTGATTGAGCGGGTAAAAAATGTTTAACATCATTTGCTGAAAGCGTTTGAAATCTGCTGCCTGCCATCCCTGGTAGCTGCGCATGATCTCTGCTGCATTGGCAAACTGGTATCCGTATAAGCCGGCTGCCAGGTTCACATCATTATTTCCACCTAAGGCTGTTAGCTTGGCTGACCATGCGTTCATAATGGCGATGGACTTATCGGCATAAGCTTTGTCGCCGGAGACCTTCCACCTTAAAGCAGTAGCATAGGCAGCTGCAACGTCATTATACAACTGGCCGTAATTTTCAGCATGCACTCCATCGCTGCCCCTGTAAACAACTTCGGAGGGTGTAGGCTGCCAGTTAAGCGATGCATGTGCATTAACGGTTAGCTTGTTCCAGCCGGAGAGCCAGGGCTGAGCGCCAGCATTTACTTTGGCCTTCATACGGTCGAAATCTGTTTGCTTGTGCAGCAAACCCGGATGTACAAAGGCAGTGTCATGATCGTTTAATGCCAGTTTTTCTGTTGAGGACATGTTTCCGTCTTTCTTACAGGCGCTTGTAAATGAAATTAAAAGCACACAGGCCAGTGTGTGTAGGTTTTTGATGTTCATAGGTGCTTCGACAGTTTTGATTAGATAAGTATATGGTACGGTGAAGATACAAGATAAGTTGCCTGTTTAATAAAATATTTGTTCCGGCAGCCTACAAAACTGCGCTTATACGTACACCCCCTGTTCATAATCGAACGATCCCGCTATGGGAAAAATATAATAATGCTTTGAAATAAAGCAACTTACATCCCTGGCATAGCGTTTGACCCGGGCTAACGGCCATTCCTATACGCCATAAAAAATATTTATTACGCATGAGAAGGATCTTAATTCACCTGTTGTTGCTGGCATGTTATGTTACACAGGCAAAGGCGCAGTCGGCCTATGATTCGGTGGACCTAGCCGTCAAAAAATTTATGGACGATATGAACGTCCCGGGCTTTGCGGCCGGCATTGTAAAGAACGGGAAATTAAGCTGGTCCAAAGGTTACGGCCAGGCTGATATTGCCCATAACAAAGCCATGAGCATAGACGGGATCATGAACATTGGCTCCGTATCCAAAACATTTACAACAACGGCGGCTATGCAGCTTTGGGAAAAAGGGCTCATTGACCTGGATGCCGATGTAAACACCTACCTGGATTTTAAGATCCGCAATCCAAAGTACCCGGATAAACCGATCACCGTTTTCCAGATCTTAACACATACCTCCTCTATCGTTGACGGCAAAGCCTATTCAGAAAGCTATGCCTGCGGGGATCCTGGCCTGTCACTGAACGACTGGATCCGTGGTGCCCTGACACCCGGCGGAATGTTCTATAATGACGGCAATAGCTTTGGCGACTGGGCGCCGGGCAATAAACGCACGTATTCAAATGTTGCTTTCGGATTACTTGGGCTGATCGTTGAAAAAATGGCTAAACAGCCCTTTAACTTATATTGCAGGGAGCATATTTTTCAGCCCCTGGGCATGAAAAATACTGGTTGGATGTTAAGCGAGGTGGATACAGGCAATTATATCAGGCCCTATGCCTACATCACGGAAGAGAACAGAAAAGAATATATGACCTATGCCCGGCTGTTCCCCAATGAGACTGAGTTTAAGGTGGGCACCTTTATCCCGGTGTGTTTATATAGCTTTCCCAATTACTCTGACGGGCTTGTGAGAACCAGCGTGCGGGAATTATCCTATTACCTGGCTGCGCTCCTGAATGGCGGTGAGCTAAACGGCAAACGGATTCTGAAGCAGGCTACTATTGAAAAAATGTTTAGCCCGCAGCTTAAGGATTACACTGCGCAGGGTTTAACCTGGCGTACCTCTGAATTTGAAACGCCGTATGGTAAGGTGAAGCTATGGGGACATTCCGGGCTGGATCCCGGTATTCAAACTTTCCTGTTCTTCAATCCTGCAAATAAGACGGGGGTGATCACTTTCCAGAATAATCCTGCTGATGGGATACAAAGTATTGTTGGAAAATTATACGGGGCTGCAGCGGGTAAAGAATAAACAGAACAAGGGGAGGGGGTAAGATCCTATTGCTTACGCAGAAAGGATCTATTTAACATTAGCAAGTCTTTAGCAGTGATAGCAATGTTAAAAAAAGTTATATTCGTCAGGATATTTTTAACCCTCACCCTAAAGATCTATTATCTATGAGAAAGTTGTTCCCTGTTTTACTCATGTCAGGCCTTTTGTTTTCTTTATCCAGCTTTGCTCCGGTACGTTCCGGCGCACCTGTGATCATGAAGCATGCGCGCGTGTACACCTTCCCGATCACCGGTACTACTGATGGCACGCCCGGAGCGGGCCAGCCGGCAGGTACTATCGCCTATACGGTAAACGGTAGTGGAACTACGCCAACCAGCATCACGTTCTCTACGCTGAGCGGCACATCGCTGGGCACTTATGGTTTTACCCAGAGCTCTCCCAATAATTATCTGGCTACGGGTATGAAAACGCAAACCTCTATTTCAGGTACGTATTTTCATATCAGTGGCGCCTGTGGTTCCGCCGGGTATTGCATGGAGTTCATTGGCGCATTGTAATCTTTCGTTTATACTTTTTAATGTCAGGCAGCTTCGCTTATGCCGAAGATGCCTGGCATTTTTTTTAGCCGGAAGCGTCAGGGGCGATGGCATACCACAGACAGAGAAGATCTGACCATAAATCAGCGGCGTAAAATATCGCTCAATTGCCCTGCAAACCTGTTCAGCAGGCGCCGGTCATCTGTAATGACCTCTCCCTGCGCCAGCAGGTTATTGCGGAAAAGAATGGTTTTATTATAACTGGTTCTTAACCCCTGGGGCAGATCAACTTTAATAAGGAAGCTGTCCTTTACACCAGGGATAGCAGGGATATAATTGACGATCCCCCTTAAATAGCCAAATTCATTACTGGGATAGCTGGCTACCCTGATCAGCACTTTTTGCCCGGCCTTTATTTTTCCCAGGCCGTTCTGGGAAACGGTCAGCTGCCCGTAATACTGGCTGGTGGCAGGTTGTATATAGAATAGCTCCTGCCCGTTTGTGATCAATTCGTTTTCCTGCAAAAAGGAAACAAATAATACTTTCCCATCTTCTGTAGCGGTAATGGCATATTGCCGCAGCCAGTCCTGGATCTTGCTTTTCATGCCCAATAATGCAGCGCGGAATTTTTGCTGCTGATCCGTGATGTATTTCTGCAGGTCAAGCAGCTCTTTATTTTTATTATGTACCGATATTTCATTGTTGATCAGCTGCGCCGACATTTGTTCCAGGCTTTGTTCCTTGCCGATCACTTTACTTTTCTGCTGGTTTAATTCAAGGGGCGCAATAACCCTGTCTTTTGCCAGCAGCTCATTCACTTTGTACTCATTCTGCTGTAGCGTATAGTCCTGTTGTAACAGCGCCTGCTGCTGCCGGGCATTGGCCTGTATAGCGGTGAGGTAAGACACATCTTCCTGCAGGGCGCGTTTCTTTTGTTTATAATATCCATGGGAAAGAATGTGCATGGTTTCCTGCAAGGTGGTCTGGAAGTCCTGGTAAGATGTTTGTAATTCACCCAGCTCATTGAACAGGGGGACAGGTTTTATCAGGAGTATTTCCAGGTTGTCTTTAATAATAAAAGGTTCCACCTGTTTGATCCAGGATTGCAGGGAAAGCACCTGCTCATAGGAGGCGGTGCTTTGCAGAAAGGCAAGCGGCTGCCCTTGTGTAACCGGCTGTTCGTTTGTTACCAGCAGCTTTTGCAATTTTCCTTCTGTTCTGGCTACCAGCAGGCTGGGGGCATTGGTGGCTACTAATTTCACCGTGCCTTTTGCAACGTCCGGGTATTTCACCAGCCAGGTGAGCGCCAGTAATACAAACATAACCAGGAAGAAGGCAGTGTTCCCTTTTCGTATGATCCAGTGCGGGCGGTAGCTGATCAATTCCTGTACTTCAGGACTTACTACTTCGGGCGATTGATTTTGTAAGGCAGTAGTGTGCATGATAGAT
The DNA here is from genome assembly GCF_900109685.1 of Chitinophaga rupis. Classification (GTDB taxonomy): domain Bacteria; phylum Bacteroidota; class Bacteroidia; order Chitinophagales; family Chitinophagaceae; genus Chitinophaga; species Chitinophaga rupis. The sequence continues at coordinate 664,175 of NZ_FOBB01000002.1, forward strand.
CGTATTTGTCAGGCTCCTAATTCCAGCTGATTTTTTACCAGGGTAAAATATTCTCCTTTCAGCGCCACCAGCTCCCGGTGTGTACCCTTTTCCGTTATCATCCCGTTCTTCAGCACTACAATATGGTCGGCATGTGTTACGGTGCTTAAACGATGCGCTACCACCACCACTGTTTTGCCCTGTAAAAAAGCGGCCAGGTTGCGGATGATCATGCTTTCATTATTGGCGTCGAGGCTATTGGTGGCTTCATCCAGGAAAATAAAATCAGGATTGCGGTATACGGCCCTTGCAATCAGTATACGCTGTTTTTGGCCCATGCTTATACCAATACCTTCTGACCCGATCCTGGTATTAAAGCCCAGGGGAAGGCTTTCTATAAATCCCTGGATGTTGGCAATGGTAGCGGCATAACGCAGCCGGTCCATATCCGGCTGGCCTGCGCCTACCGCAATGTTGCTGGCAATGGTATCAGAGAAAATAAAGCTTTCCTGCATAACGGTGCTGCAATGGCTGCGCCATGTTTTATGGCTGATCATTGAAAGGGAGGTATTATTTAACCGGATCTCTCCTTGCTGAGGGGTATAGAATTTCAGCAATAATTTCAGCAAAGTAGTTTTGCCGCTTCCGCTAACGCCTACAATAGCAGTGGTTTTGCCTTCCGGAATAGTAAGATCAATATTTTTTAGAACAGGATCATTACCTGCGCCCGGGTAAGTAAAGGAAACATTCTGAAAAACAATACCTTTTTCCAGGCTTGTTTCCATTGGGGTAACCGGGAATATTAAAGGCAGGTCATCCGGGAAGTCGGTGGACAGCAGGTTTTCCCCATTTTCTTCCAGGTTGTAAGGAGGAATGGTGAACACATCTTTTCCACCTACGAGCTGTTTTTTAAATGCAAGGGGTAATTCTTTCAGCAGCTGTTTATGCGCAGGCTCCTCTTCTTCCAGGGTATGGATCTCGTTTAAACGGTCAACGCTGATCTTTGCATTCTGCCAGCTTTGCACAAAGCCTATCATTTGCTCAATAGGGCTGTTTAGCTGGCCAATAATGTATTGTACTGCCAGCATGGCCCCTAATGTCATTTGCCCGTTTATTACTGCCATGGCAGATAAAAACGTGATCAGGATATTTTTCCCCTCATTGATCAGGAAAGCGCCGGATTGCTGCCACTGGTTTAAGGCAAGCCCTTTCATATTCAGCCGGAACAACCGGGCTTGCAAACGCTCCCAGCCCCAGCGCATGGGCTTTTCAACGCCGTTCAATTTAATTTCCTGCATGCCCTGCACCAGCTGGATAGTAAGGCTTTGCTCTTTGGATGCAATATCAAAGCGTTTATAATCCAGTATTTTCCTTCTCTTTAAAAAAAGGAGCACCCAGGAAGAATATAGCACTACCGCAATAATAAACACGGAAAAAATATGTGCATTGTACACCGCCAGCACTATGGAAAAAATGACCAGGTTAAGCAATGAGAACAATACATTGATGGAGGAACCGGTGAGGAAGGATTCTATTCTTTGATAGTCCTCCATTCTTTGCATAATATCCCCTGTTTTTTTACTGTCAAAAAAAGGGATCGGAAGCTTCATGAGCTTAATGAGAAAATCAGTGAGAATGGAAATATTGATCCGGCTGCTGATGTACAGCAAGATCCAGCTACGTACAAAATCCACGGAGAGCCTGCCAATAACCAGGGTTAGCTGCGCCAGCAATACCAGGTAAATAAAATGCATGTTGGACGTATTTACACCAACATCCACCACACTTTGCGTGAGAAAAGGTAAGATCAGCTGCAGCATACTGGCTATCCCCAAACCCAGCAGCAGCTGCAGCACCAGCTTTTTGTAGGGGAACAGGTAGCTGAAAATGTTTTTAAACCCTGACCGTTCCTCCATTTCTGCTCCTGCAGTGAAGTGGCCATCCTGGTGTTCATAAAATTGAGGGGTAGGCTCTAATAATAAGGCAATGCCTTCGTCATTGTTCCCCTGTTTTTCAGTTAGCCAATGGGTTTTAAATTCTTCGGGGGTATAGGTGATCAGGCCTTTTGCAGGATCTGCAATTGAGATCTGTGTTGCCTGCCTGGCACGGAGCCAGGGCAGCAGCCTGTTTTTCAGGGATACCGGGGAGGGGATTAACACTACGAAATGGTTTTGGTCCCAGTAAAGGATGGCAGGGCGTAACGCTTCATTGAGCAGCAGGGTGCTGGAAAGTTTTACGGCCTGTGTTCTGAACCCGATACTTTCTGCCGCTTCGCTGATGCCTAATAAATTAACGCCTTCTTTCCCGATGCCTGTTTTTTCTCTTAATGACTGGAGGGTGAAGGTACGCTTGTAGTATTTGCAGATCATCATCAGGCAGGTGGGGCCACAATCCATCAGATCATATTGCCTTATGAAGGGGAACGACATATGTATTTGTTTAAACTTATTGTGCAACCACTATAGTGATGTGAGAACATCACTATAGTGGAATGGGGGTTACTGTTCTGCCGGTAAACATTTTGCTCCTGTGCCTCCGCATCCTCCTATGGCACCTCTGGCACAGTTCCCTAAATCACCGTGGCAGATATATATGGTACCATTGCCACATAAGCAGGTTAATCCGGTTCCACCTGCAACCTTTTTCTGCTGCTCCTTCGTGAGCATTTTAGCGCCCAAATTTTCAAATCGTTTCATTTTTTTGAATTTAGAAAAGATTAAATGCTTTGGTTTTATACAGGTACAAAGCCCAATCACCTTTTAGCTGAGGTTATTGCCCTGCTTATGGTTCGGCAGCATAACAAAGCGCGCCGGAGCCTCCGCATGCTCCGACTGCGCCTCCAAGGCATCCCGCTAAACTGCCACGGCATATATATGCCGTGCCATTCCCGCATGCGCAGGTTACCGTGGCTCCACCGGCAATTTTTTTCTGTTGCTCCCTGGTGAGCGTTTTAGCGCCTAAATTTTCAAGTCGTTTCATGTTTAAAATTTAGAAAGGGTTAAATGCTTTGGTTTTATACAGGTACAAAGCGGAATTACCTTTTGGCTGGCCAGCCGGGATACTACACGGTTTGCAGTATAGTTGCTGCCTGTGTAATATTTTCTGATAGGGGAGGTATCAATTTTTTCAGGTCTGTAAGATTATAATGTTTCGGCAGCGCATAACCCTGCAGGAATATAGCAGGGGTAGCCACAATGGCATTAATTCCGCACCAGGCGGCATGCTGCGCTAATAGCACATCCGCCTGCGGCGATGGCGATGCCGGATATTTTTTTGCAAAGGTTTCGTAGTCCATATGTGCAAACCAGTCATCCAGTAATGTCCGGGCAAGCATGCTTTTTTCAGGGGCATTTAAGCGTTCTGCTTTTTCCAGCCAGTACTGTAAAATGTACCGGGCTGCAACGGTCCTTGCATCTGAGGGCTCATCTGCATCAGCCAGAAACCGTATTGTAATACCAACAACATCTCCATATGCTGAAAGGATCTCATTTAGCTGCTGATGCGCCTTTGCACAGGGTGCGCAATAGGGATTACAGGCCACCATTACTTGCAGGGGGGCAAAAGGATCTCCCAATTGAAGGTCATGATCAAATGCAGTTGTATCTACCTGTATTCCCTTTTCCAATACCGCTAAGAACACTTCCGGGTCTCTTTTAAAGCGCATAAGGGGCAGGCTTTTATCCTGTGTTTCATTCAGCTTCACTAAGACCGGTTTTATGAAAAGCAGCCATGCGGCAGACAGGAAAAGAAATACGAACATAACAGTTAAAAGCACATTCGCTGAAGGCAGCTGCCACCTTGTTTGTACAAGCACCGGTGTCAGTAGTAAAGCCTGTATCCACAGCACAGCAACGGTTAGCAAACAAAGCGTGCACCATTTTTTTACCTGTTGCCATTGGTAATAGATGGAGAACAGTGTGAAGGGAATAGGCGCAAGCGTAATAAAGGGAACGGCTTTTACCATGCCGGTGGTGAAAAATGTTTGCAGGAACCATAGCGCCGTGAAATAAATAATCCCGGTATCGGCCCAGCTCAGACGGTTAAAAAGGCGGGAGGCCCCGGAGTGCATAACGGCGTCACAGTCTGTTTTGCTGCCTGCGCTGCACAGCTGCTCCGTAACGCTGTTACTGTAACCCAGCTCTTTTTGAACGATCAGGATAGCAATGCCAATACCACTTAAAGTGCTGAGTGAAAAAAGGGACCAGGAATATAGAAAAGGATGCAGGAACGGTAATAAAGAAATAAGTACAAAGCCTGCCGCAAACGCAGTTTTCAGGCGCTGATCTGCTTTCTCTTTTTTTAACTGCTGTGCATTTTCTTTATCGTTGGGTGGTGCTGCGTTTTCCGCCACTACTATTATCCCATCCCATGATTGCAAAAAATCCGGATGCGCTTTTGCATGCTGCTGTAAATTCCGGATCAGCACAAATTCACCGTTATTGGCAGATACGAAAGCAAGCACCGGCTCCTGTACTTCTCCGATCTTATCTTTACCGATCACCAAGGCACCGTTCTCTATTCCCAGACCGGTTAACGTATCTGTAATGCTTAACAGGGAAGGGTATTCAGGGTGGGTGGCAATCTTTTCCTTCAGGTATTTTTCTGACACGGGAATATGTAACAATCTTAGCCAGTTATAGACTGTATTTTCTAAAGCAGGGCCCATAGTAAGATTTAATAACAGGAAGTTATAGATACTTTGCTGATGGGGGAAAGGCCATTTAGCAGCTGCATTGTTCCGGCAATAGCTGCAGCCAAACGGCTGTTTTTTGCTTTAGCCCGGAGCAATATCCGCTACCGGGTTCCCGTTTTTCTTAGTATATTTATTCATAGGACAAGATATTATAGTTGCCTATGAATTGATAAAATTTAGTATCTGTCAAAATACCGCAAGCAGTACGTTTTATATTCAGGTGCCTTTATTCTTTTAAATAACCATTAACAGGTAGCTTCTTCAATGTGCAGGCTATTTACATTGATATTGTTAATCTCATGGTGGCAGGCCCGCGCCCAGGACCCTTCCTACACCCAATATACCGTTAAGGACGGTCTGGCGGGATCCACGGTATATCATGCCCTGCAGGATAGCAATGGCTTTATATGGTTTGCTACTAACCAGGGCGTGAGCCGCTTTGATGGCAAAACATTCAGGAATTTTTCCAAAGAAGACGGCTTGCCCGACAACGAGATCCTAAGGTTATACCTGGACCGGCATAATAACATGTGGTTTATATCTTTGTCAGGGATCCCATCTGTTTTTTACAAAGGCACTTTCCGGCAATTAGATGGCTGTAAGGGCGTGTATGCTATCAGTGAAGATTTTATCACGGATTCCATATTACTGTTCACTAACTATACCCGGGACATAAAAGATTACCAGGGATACTACGGGGCTGTAAACCGGCCGGGGGAATGGCGTTTTAAAGAGCAGGTAAAACCTGCTAAGAACGAGATCTATTCCTGGCCTGTTCTGAAAGCCTCTTCTGAAAAGCAGATCAATTTTCATTTTTCACTTGCAGACAGCCGTACCTATGCGCTGACTGTAAAAAGTAAGTATAAGATTGCCCGGTATACCTTTCCCTATCATCACGGCATATATCTTCCTTTTTATAAAAGGCCATTGGTAACTTTAGCTGCCAACCGGGAAGCAGTGCTGTTTTATGCGGATGGTATTTACATGGCAGATACTGCACGGTTAACCCTTATACCTTCACTGAAAGAGCTACACCTGAAATACAATGACCTGAATGCCCTTTACCATGAAAATGACAGCACCCTATGGATCTGTACACGGAATAAAGGGCTGGTGCGGGTAAGTAATTTCCTGAGCCCGGCCCGTAATATCCGGCTCTTTTTTTCAAAAGCCTGCTGCTCCTCTATTCTGAAAGACCGGGAAGCAGGCTATTGGGTAACTACATTAAACCAGGGCGTATTTTACCTGCCCGATCCCGGTTCGCATTATATATCCAGCCAGGGAAAGCTGGTAGCACAGGATGTAAGATGTATCCGCACCATGGACCCGCAGCACATGGCAGCCGGCTTTACGGACGGTAATATTTTTTCAATAGATAATCACACTTTGCAGGGCAAGCTGCTCCCTCAGTGGGGAAAGAACAACGAGAATAACCGGGTATTGGATATACGGCCTTACACCGCCCATCAAATGCTGGTAGCAAGCGATTATGGGTTTTATTCATTTGCTGCTGATAACAGCTATAGGAATATTGGCCACTGCAGCAGTATAAAAGGGATGTTCCTTATGGGCGACAGCTCCATTGTGCTGGCAAGCGGCCTGGGATTGTATATGATGGATCCCCGCAGCAAACGTGTTAAAACTATCTTCAGGCAAAGGGTTACCTGCGTGGATGGAATAGGAGGCCGCTATTACTGGGGCACCTTCAACGGGATGTACACCTTTGCGGATGGTGCCGTCAAATACCTGGGAACAGGCTACCCGGCATTAAGCGGCATCATTAACCATATTGATGTAGCGCCGGATTCCACGATATGGGTATCTACGCAGCAGGGCGTGGTAATATTAAAAAATGGGCGTATCACCTGCATTGGCAGGCAACAGGGGCTGCTGAGCAGCATGTGCAAGCATGTGCTGCTGGATGGCCATACTGCCTGGATCTCTACCGACAAAGGAATTTCCAGGATAGCTTACCGCTGGGATCATGATCTGCTTATTTATACGGTTGCCGGCATCACAGAAATGGATGGCCTTATTGCTGCTGATGTAAACCAGACCGCTATTAGCGGAAAATACATCTGGGCGGCTACGGCCAGGGGTATATGTTTTTTTCCGGAGGACTATACCCCGCACTCCATGCAAAACCCGCTGATCAATATCAGCACAATAGTAAGCGGAAATAAGGAAATAACGGGGAGCGATACGGTGCTCATAGATTATAAGAAGAACAAGCTGCTGATCGGGCTGTCGGGCATTTCTTTCCGCAGCGGTAAATATATCCGCTATCAATACCGTTTAAAGGACCTGGACAGCAACTGGACCAGCACGGCCAACAGCCTGCTGGAATTTTCTACCCTGCCTTTTGGCATCCATACCTTTGAGATAAGGGCCATAGACCGCTGGGGCGTTAAAAGCCGGCAGACAAAAAAACTTGTTATTGCAGTGCCACCGCCTTTCTGGAAAACCGCCTGGTTTATGCTTGTGGCCTATTTCCTGGTGGCGCTGCTGGCCGGCTGGGGCGTGTATGCTGCTTTCAGGCGGCAGCACCGGCAAAGGGATGCAGCATACCTGCTCAGGAAAAAAATGGCAGACCTGGAAATGATGGCTTTAAGGGCGCAAATGAACCCGCATTTCATTTTTAACTGTTTAAGCTCTATACAGCATTATATACTCCGGTCCGATATTGTTAACGCCAACTTATACCTCCATAAGTTTTCCATGCTCATAAGGAAAATATTGCAGTACAGCACTGCTTCCGATATTACCCTGGCTGAAGAATTAAAAGTGCTGGAGCTGTACCTGGAGCTGGAAAAACTGCGCCTGGGCGAGCGCATGGATTATAGCATCCAGGTGGAGGAGGACCTGCCCCAAACAGATCTTTATATTCCTTCCATGATCATACAGCCGCATGTGGAGAATGCCATTAAACATGGTATTTCCGCATTGCTGGATAAACCCGGCATGGTGCGTATTGATTTCAGACGCCTGGGCAATTACCTGGTATGCACGATTGACGATAATGGTATAGGCATTCACGTAGCCGCGCAAAGGAAGCAGGCCAGCTTCCCGGGTTACCGGTCATTAGGTACGGGCATTACTGAAAGCAGGATCAATATCATGAATGCTATTCAGAAAGAAAAGATACTGTTGGAAGTAATTGATAAGAAAGAGCAGGGCGGCGCTGAACAGGGCACCGTTGTACGTTTATGTTTCCCTATGTCAAATAACTGATTATGACTATACAGACCATTGTTATTGAGGATGAAGAAAAAAGCATGCATGTGATCTGCGACCTGATCCGGCAGTTTGCTGCTGACCTGGCGTTAAGCGGAACAGCTGATAGTGTTGAAAAAAGCGTGCAGCTGATCGAAAGCCAGGCGCCTCAGCTGGTTATCCTGGACATACAGATTGCAGACGGAAGCGGTTTTGATGTGTTGCGGAAATTATCTTCCAGGAATTTTGAGCTGATCTGTATAACCGCCTATGATAATTATGCGGTGGAGGCGTTCCGGTTTGCTGCTATAGATTATTTATTGAAGCCCATTGGCATTCCTGAATTTAAAGAAGCGGTTGACCGGGCGCGGAAAAGGATCATTGAGAAAAATAAACAGCAGCATATGGATACGCTTTTGTACAACCTGGCGCTGCAGGGTGGGCAGGACCGGAAGCTCTGTATTGCCACGCTGAACGGTTGTGAATTTATAGATCTCAAAGAGATCATCTGGTGCAATGCAGAAGGCGCCTATACAGCCTTTCATCTTGCTAATAATGTAAAGCTTATTTCCTCCCGCCACCTGGGGTTTTACGAAGACCTGCTCTGCGCCAATAATTTTTGCCGCATCCACAATACGTCTATTATCAACCTTCGTTTTATAAAAAGTTACATTAAAGGAAAAAACGGCTATGTGATCATGGCTAATGGCGCCCGGCTGGAAATTGCACAGCGGAGGAAAGGCGATTTTCTGGGGAGGTTTTGAAAGAACTCTCAGAGGCTGGCGTTATCCTATTCTGACCCTAGTGGCGGCTCCGCCGTTTTCTTTTCAATCATCCAGTGATGCCCAAAAGGGTCTTTTATTGTACCCTGCCGGTAACCATATTCATAATCCTTTACCGGGCTCAATACGGTAGCACCCGCAGCGGTAGCTTTTGCCGCCACTGCATCCGGGTCAGGAACCAATAGTCCCATTACAACAGTAGTCCCCCCCACGGTTTCCGGACTGAAATTATTATCATTGCTTACTTCTTCATGCATGCGGAGTAACGCAGCGCCAATGATCATTTCTGCAACATGTACGCTGCCATCGGGATTACTCACACGCCATTTTTCTATGGCGTCAAATACATTTTTATAGAAATCAATAGCAGCTGCCAGGTCTTTGAGGTACAAGATGGGCGCTAATGCAGTCGTTTGATCTTCCATAACGCAGTTTATTTAGATTTAAATGTAGCGCTATTTAACCAGTATTGCTTCCTTGCTTTTATCCGGCAGCTGCATATTTCGGAATGATGAGCGCTTTACCTTGTTTAGCAACAGCACAGGAAGAGCGGCTGCTTTTGAAATTTTCACACCGTCCAGCTCCAATCCATCCATATCGTCAAATACACAGGCGGCACGGTATTCATCGCCGGTGGCGATCAGCTTTACATTCTTCATTTTAACGTTATCGGCATGTCTTATATAAAAGCCCCATGCAGGCAGTTCTCCGAACATGGAAAACTCCGGGTAATCCCCGGTCTTCTCCGGTATATTTTCCAGGGAGTCAATATTGGAAAAAGCAATATATTCTTTGGCACTGCCATTATACGTTATTTCAATGTTCTCCAGTGTAATGTCTGACACAGAATACCCCGGGATACCGGTGATGGATGCGGGGAAAATGTTATGCTCAAACAGCTCACGGGGACCTTCCATCTGGTAGCCGGCATCCGGTTTGCCTGCAGGTACCTGTACTTTAACATTGCCAATATAAACGCCTTTGATATGGCCCGGGGGTATATCCTTCCGGCGTTTGCCCAAGCGGATGAAGATGGCGTTGCCGGTATTTTTTGCAGTAACACGCTGGATGTCTATGTCCTCCAATATCCCACCGTCCACCGTTTCAAGGGCAATGGCAGACCTGAAAGTATTGTACACGTAAATATCCCGTACAGTGATATTCTTAAAGCCCCCGAATGAAGCGGTACCCATTTTGAATGCGCTTGCGCTGGAACGCACCCTGCAATTAGCGATGTAGATGTTTTCGCAAAGCCCTTTGGGATCATGTGATTTCAGGCAGATGCCATCATCCGCTACATTGAAGTTACTATTGGTCAGTTTTACGTTTTTGCAGTCAACCAGGTCAATGCCATCATTATTCAGAAAGGTATTGCTTTGTACATTGATGCTGTCAATAATCATATTTGTACAGCTCTGGTAATCCTGGATCCAGCACAGGCCATTTTTTATGGTTACTTTTTTTATGCTGATATCTTTGCAGTTCCTGAACTGGATCAGCTTGGGCCGGTTGTTCTCTTCCGGCCTCATTTGTCCCCATTCATTGTATTGCTGCCATTCCTGGTCTTTAAGGCTGCCGTTCCGCAGCATCACGTAAATATCCTTTATCAGCAGTTCGGCCTGTCCATCAATAGTACCCGGACCTGTGATCCCGATATTTTGCTGTCCGTCGGCAACGATCAGGGGAGAGGCTTTTTCCGGGCCATAATCAATCCGTTTTGTGGTGGCCAGCAGTACGGCATTGGCGGCAAGGTGCAGCTCAACGCCGGTTTTAATTTCAATTACTCCCGTAACAAACTTACCGGCGGGGATCAATACCCGCCCGCCGCCATTTGCGCTGGCTTTGTCTATTGCGCTTTGTATGGCAGTGGTGTTATTGGTTTTGCCATCGGCTTTGGCGCCATAGGCTGTTATATTGTAAGTCTTTTGCTGTGCTGCAAGCTGAAATGTACTAAAGGAAAAGATCAGGGATATAAGTGCCCTATTTTTAAAAATCTTCATATAATGTTGCTCTGGAAAGACAAGATACATTTTACGCAGGATATTTATACATGAAATTGGGAGTGTATTACTTTTAGCAGCACGCATGTTTTGAATAAGCTAAAATGCGTAATTGTTTTGAATGTTTTTTTATTACCTTAGATCACGTCAACCTATTATTCTGTACAATGGATCTATAACCCTATTTCCCGATGAAAAAGTTATCCCTTATTATATAAGAAAACCCGGCATATTCTTGTTACTTATCTTTTGAATTTATTTTATCACCCCTCAAAAAACCTTTTATGAAAGAAGTATTCTTTTCATCACTCATTTGCTTTTTTTTATCTGTTAACCTGGCTTCCGCACAACAGTGGTCCGGAAGCAGCACCACTTCAGGAGGAATTGCCAGGTATGGCAATGTTTCGATCGATGGGGAAGGCCTTGGCTTTATTGTAGACGCTCAGGGCCTTCAGCGTATTGGTTTCATGAAATATTCCGGAAAGTACGGCGGCATATGGAGAAACCCGGATGCCTGGTTTGAAATAGGCCGGGTAAGTGGTAACATTCTGTCGCCTACCGGGTTTACCACAGACCTGTATATTTCTTCAGGTGGAAATGTGGGCATTGGAACCACCGCACCCGGCACATTTAAACTGGCTGTCGAAGGAAAAATTGGCGCACGGGAGATCCGGATCACCAATACCAATCCATGGCCCGACTATGTTTTCAATCCGGATTATGAGCTGCCTTCACTGAAAGCGCAGGAGGAGTTTATAAGCCAGCATCAGCATCTGCCCGGCATTCCTTCTGCAGCAGATATAAAAGCGCAAGGGTACGACCTGTCTTCAATGGATGCCTCCCTGCTCAAAAAGATCGAAGAGCTCACCCTTTACATTATTGAGCTGAATAAAAAGATAGAAACGCTCAAACAATCACAACAACATTAACCCCTACGCTTATGAAAAAAATATTCCTTTACTACGCTCTTTTACTGGGGCTGAGCATAGCCGTGCGTGGACAGACTATTTGTTCTACACCGGAACAGGTGCCTAACTTCCTTGAAAAGATCCCGCCGCAGCAGTTTGCCACACCTTCCGATAACTATGTATTGCGGGTGTTTGCGCACATCATCCGCAGAAGCAATGGCACCGGAGGACAAACACAGGCAACAGTGATACAGGGGTTGAATATAGTAGCAGCAGACTTTCTTCCCCACGGTATCTGCATATCTCTGCTGGGCATTGATGAGATTTGGAATGATACCTATTACAATATGAGCAACTTTAGCATTGATAATAATGGAGACGGTAAGTTTGATAATTTTTCGCCTAATGCTCACAGCAATGCTATTGATCTTTATTTACTGGGCACTGATGGCAATATGCAGGGTGGGATAGCCGCCAATATAGTAGCTACATCCCTTGCGCTCGGAGGTGTTTTTTCAGGCATTAACATGGTTAGCTCTCATGTACTTTCACATGAACTGGGCCATTGTATAGGCCTGTACCATACTTTTCACGGCATGTGCGAAAGCGGCTGCCGCGAGCTGGTAAATGGCAGCAACTGTACATCCTGCGGGGATTTTGTTTGCGATACCAGGCCTGATCCCCAAACGTTCAGCACTAATGCGGACTGCTCATGGAATGGCGCTAACTGCGGTATAGGGAGCACAGATGCCAATGGTGCGCCTTATAACCCGGCCACCAACTTAATAATGGCTTATGTGCCGCCCAACTGTATGCAATTATTTACTGCCGGCCAGGGCACAAGAATGCGGACGGCTATTGCCAACAGCGCCCTGCTGCAGGGTGTTATTGTTCCTAATACTTTAACCCTCAGCAGCCTTACGGTTGGTTCCGGCGTTACCGCTCTTTATGATGTACTTAACTATTTAACTGCCCAAAGCAGCGTAGCCGTACAATCAGGCGGCTCGCTTACCTTGCGGGCAGGGGTAGAAGTAGTACTGGCTAATGGCTTCAGCGCTGCCCCTGGTGCTGCCTTCCGCGCTTATATAGATGAGACCTGCAGTACCACGGACCAAAACAATTCAGCCCGCCAGGCCATTACAAAAAACAGCCCGGTTAATAATACGGAAACTGTATTGCAACCCGGCATCTATCCCAATCCGGTTAATCATACGCTTAATGTTGTGGTTCCGGCAAAGGCGTCTGGTACCGTTGTCCTGAAGATCATTTCCGCCTCAGGCGTTATGATGTCCAGCTCAAGACATGCTGTTGCCAAGGGCAGCCAGCGCATTCTGTTGGATGTTTCAAAACTTTCCCCTGGCTTATATGTGATACAGGTATTAAACGGCAGCCATATCATGAGCGTCCATAAATTTATCAAGGCGCAATAAAATTCATGACGTTGAAGATCTGTAAACAAGCCCATAAAAAGCATGTTTTGCTTTTTATGGGCTTGTTTTTCCTTGTGCATATTACCATCGCTTCCCTGTAGCCGCAGATTTGGAAAGATGGCGATAAATTCGTAATTAGGGATAACGGCATTTCCGTGAAGTTCCCACAATATGAAAAAATTCCTGTTCAGTCTTATTACCCTGCTGGCGGTGCTGGATCTGGCAGCACAATCCGGGCCGGAGATCATCACTACTCATACTGAGAAAGATGTGATACCGGAAGGCATCACTATAAACCCGGTTAATGGAACCATCTATGTAAGCAGCATTGCTTTGCAAAAAATTATTACAATTAATAAGGATGGATCGCACAAGGATCTCATCAAAAGCGGCCAGGATGGATTTCTCGAAGGGCTTGGAATGAAGATAGATGCCAAAGCACAATGGTTATGGGTGGTGTCAAATAAAAAACAGGATCATTGGTACCTGTCCTGCGTGCATGCTTTTGATTTGAAAAAAGGAGTGGTAAAGCAAAAGTATATCCTTAAAGATACTGCGCGCCATTTGTTCAATGACCTGATCCTTCATCCGGACGGCAAGCTATACATAACCGATACCTATGATTCCTCCCTTTATGAAGTGGATCCGGTAAGGGAAAAATTAAGCCTGTTTGTGAAGGATTCTCTTATAGCCTGGCCTAATGGGATCACTTACAATGCAAATGGTAAAGTGTACGTAGCTACCTATAGTCATGGCTTAATGCAGCTGGATCTGCCATCAAAAAAGCTGAGCCCATTAAAAGGATATACAGATTCCACAAAGGCATACAACCTGGATGGCCTGGTATTTTGGAACAACAACATTATTGGCGTGTACAACGGCGCTGCAACCAATAAGGGTAATGCTATTGTGCAATATTCGCTGAATAGTAACGGAGATGGAATTACTGGCGAAAAGATCATTGACAAAGGAAATGAGCTGTTCCATGACCCTACTACTGCAGCAATCCTGGAAAATAAATTGTACGTACTGGCCAACAGTTACCTGGGAGAATATAATGCCAATAAAGAATCCGCTGTAGGGATCTCCGATCAGCTTGGGCCTGTAACGGTGCTTGTTTATGAGCTAAGCAGGAATGTGAAAAAATAAGTATCTTTAGGATAACCCCAAATAAATGAAAACATTCACCGATCAAAACGGCCTGATTGTCATTGCCGATATTGATGCAAATAAGCTCAGCATCCTTTGCAATGAATTGCACCTGCTCCATACCGCCATTATTACTAAAGCAGACAATCCCTTCAGGAAAATTAAAGGCATCCACTTTGCCCGGTTTGTTATTTTTCCCGACCCACTGGCCGCCCAGCCTCCGGGACAGCTTTTCAGGCTGGTGTATTCCTGCACCTATGATGGACTGCTGGATACCTATTTACAGGCAATGACTGCCGGGGAAAACATCTCTCCCTTTCAAAAGATTTTCTCCTGTTGTAAGGATTACGATCCTGCTATTCCTCCTGCTTCCGCTATCACCACTTTTATAAAAGGACATATACAACGGGTGGATGCATACTATTCCGGATACCGGGGATTGTCTACTGATATTATTGGTAAGGAGGCGGAGATCTATACCCACATACAGCAATTTCTGAGGGAAAGAACATTCGCCGCAACAGACGATCCCAAATTTATAAAACAGGAAATAGTGCAGTACATCCATCAACAGGTGCCTGACTACAACCATATTAAGGCGGTACCGCTGCCTTATATAAAGCCTGTGTACGCTGGTTTACTGATAGGGCTTTTGTTAATAGGGTTGCTGGCGCTTGCAGGCATCATACATCTTTATCTTCTGGCTGTATTGGTTGTGCTGATTGCCGTTATCATATTTTACTTAAGACGTCTTGAAAAAACAGCGCCTGAATTGCCGGATACGGAACAGGAAGTAGCCGCAGTGCCTTCTCTTACAAAAGATGAGGATTTTTATGCGCAGAATCAATTATCGCATCTTGTTGCGATAAGCCCGGGCAGGTTCAGGCTGGGCGTATTAAGAACCGTGCTTTGGTTGATTAACCTGTTGGCAAAATACAGCTTTAATAAAGGTGCATTAGGTGGCATTTCTACTATTCATTTCGCAGGCTGGTCTGTCCTGGAAAAGGAGCGGACCTTGTTGTTCTTCAGCAATTTCGATGGCAGCTGGGAAAATTACCTGAGTGATTTTGTTGATCGGGCAGCCGTTGGCCTCACCGGCGTATGGAGCAATACCATCAATTTTCCCCGCACTGGCTGGCTGGTTTTTAAGGGAGCGGCTGATGAAGAGCGTTTTAAGAACTGGACCAGGAAATACCAGATCCACACACAGGTCTGGTACAGCGCTTTTGAAGAGCTAACGGTTAAGAATATATGGAGGAATCATCGCATTGCACTTGGATTGAACGAGGAAATGAATGACATGCAAACAAAACAATGGTTAAACCTTTTATAGTTATGCAAACCCCAAAAATAGAATTTGGCGATATACAGGGCCTGCTTATCAGGTCGTATACTTTTCTGCCGGAAGCCTGTTATGTAATGCTGCAGTTTACTGAGCAGGCACAGGTCCGCGCATTCCTGGCAGATATATTGCCGGGTATTACATCCGCCAGCCATAAACGGCCGGATCTTGCTTTTCATATAGCATTCACCAATACAGGGATCGCCCGGCTGATACCGCAGGAACGATTGATCACCGGCTTTGCCCCGGAATTTACAGAGGGATTAAACACGAAGACCCGGAGCCGCATCCTGGGAGATTTTGATACCAATGCACCGGAGAAATGGCATTGGGGAGGTGATCATAATCCGGTGGATGCTGTGCTGATGATCTTTGCAAAAGACAGCGCCGCGTTGGAGAACAAGTACCAGGATACGGCAGAGATATTGAAACGTTATAACATCACCGAAGTGACCCGCTTAAATACAATGAATATTGGCAGCAAAGAACATTTTGGCTTTGAAGATGGGATCATGAACCCATTGATTGCCGGTGTTGGTGGCAGTAATGCACGCTATACAAAGGAGGAGGAGCAGAATGTAATTATGCCCGGTGAATTTATATTAGGGTATCCGAACGAATATGCAAAATTTCCTTTAAGCCCCAGGGTTAAAACCGGGGTGGAGGACGTTTTTGATATAGGTAAAAACGGCAGCTATATGGTGTTCCGGCAGTTGGAGCAGGATGTAAAAGTTTTCTGGGAGTTTATCTATGGCTTATCCGAAAATGATCCGCATTTACAAGGCATGGGCCCGGAATTAATAGCGGCTAAAATAATGGGCAGGCGCCTGAATGGTGAGCCACTGGCGCCGGCCGCCGCAGGGGACCTTAAGAATTTCTCTTTTGCGGAAAAGGATAAGGATGGCTACCATTGCCCTATTGGTGCGCATATCCGCAAGTCAAATCCCCGGGATGGGATAGATGATGATCCAGCATTATCTGTGAAGATGGTGAAGAAGCATAAGATACTCAGAAGAGGCCGGGCATTTGGCGCACCTTTATCACCGGACTTCGACCCGGCAACCATGCGTGCCTCAGGGAATAATGATAAAAGAGGATTGTATTTTATTTGCTTTAACGCACAGATCAACCGGCAGTTTGAGTTTATTCAGAATGCCTGGTGTAACAATAATAAGTTTGATGGTTTGAACGATGATATAGACCCTATTATTGGATTTCCTTTCAGAGAGACTGCTTTCAGGAACAGTGCATTTACCATACAGGGCTGCCCGGTAAGAAAGAAAATAAATAATATACCGCAGTTTGTATTTGTGCGTGGCGGCGCTTATTTTTTTATGCCGGGCATGCGGGCATTGAAATACCTGGCAAGCGTTGCTGGCTTATAGAATACTGTTTTGTAAAAAGGTGATCTGGGCCAGGTGATGATCGTCATGTTCTGCCACAAAGTAGGCCAGGTCAATGATCCTCATGGGTGTGCCCAGCCTGGGGTGTTTGGCTGACTTATCCAGGTCCGCATCCTGTAACCCTCTTAAGAGCTGCACTAAATACTGCCGCTGCGTGCCGAAGTCTGTGATCAATGCAGTAAGGTCTTTTTCATCATGATCTGCTTCCTGTGTTTTGCGATTCGTAAGATCCGCCTTTTTAAGATCAGGCTCCCCGGCAATAATTTCTTTTGCCCTTTCCAGCCAAAGCGGTTCAAGATCAAGCAGGTGGCCGATCTCCCGCTTAATGCTCCATTTATGGTCTTTTGAAACAGAGAGGATGGTTTGGTTGACCTGTTTCATTTTTTCAGCCAGCCTGGCAGGAGTGCCTTCCAGCCTTTCAATAATGCAGGGAAGGATGCCATTGTCCTCAATGGGAGAGAATTTGCGGTCAAACCAGTTGGTACGTTTCATAATTGGGTAGTTAGTTTTTTATTCTTCCGGGATAAATGCTATGGCATCTATTTCGATTAAATAGTTAGGATTTGCCAGGGCTGCAACAAAAAAGCCAGTAATGGCAGGCGGGTTTGCCAAATGGCCCAAAAACTTCTGGGAAACCTGGAACCCACGATAGAGGTCTTGTCCCTGAACAATATGTATGGATAATTTTATAAGATTGTCAAAAGTTGCTCCACAAGCTGAAAGTGCTGTTTGTAAATTCTTCATTACCTGCTCTGTTTGTTCGCCAATGTCGCCCTTGCCAACTATTTCTCCCTGCGCATTTACAGCATCTTGTCCACCAATATAAATGGTCTTTCCTTTTCCGTGTGTTGTGACAACCTGTGAAAATGCAGGGTTTTTTGAAAGCCCGTCGGGGTTGATGTATTGAATGTTGCTCATTTGTTTGTTGTTTGTTGGTTATGAATGTTGTAGCGGTTTCCAAATGTATATAACAATCTTGTGGCTACAGGGGGCGCAATAGCTGCTCTTCCCATGCTATTTATTTAACCTCATTAAGAACGTTCAATAGCTTCTCTAATTTCATCTGACGAACATCTGCATGCTCTTCCCATGTTTTCAGGACCTCCGATAAAAGTTCTCTTTTGACAGAGAGTTTTGCCAGCTCTTTAATATCACTTCCTATTGTACCTTCAAGGTATAGCTGTCCAAAAGCAGTTGCAACGATGGCTGCATCAATGCCTCTCATAAGACGCATTCCCGTAAAGCTCTCCTCTAAATAAGGCTTCAGCTTTTCAAAGGATGTTTCATGGAAATCAAACAGAGGATATTCCCACCTTTCAAATTGATATTGTAGAAATCTGACCGGGCTTTCTGAACGATGCATTGGGCGCCAGTCCTTAAATCCTGCATAAGCATCCGCCCCATCATCACTGCCAAAAGGAGCTGTTTCTTCTATTACACTAAAGAAAAACTCATCCTTCATTAATCGTTGTGCATTCGGATGGGCTTTCGCAAAGGTGGGTGAATAATCTGAATCCATATTTTCTACGATACTTTTATTTGTATTAACAGGAACATCATTTGCCACGATGTTTTTATCTGTATTAACAGGAGCAGTTTGCGTAACCGGCTGTTCCTTTTGTACATGGGCGCAGCCTGTTGATGCCAGTAGTAAAGCTAAAATAATAGAATTTCTCATTTCAAATTGCAGGTTATTTTCCAATTCGGAAGTTTTGTTTATTCCAAAATGACCTCATGCATATTCCTATGGGATGGGGCTGGTCTGATAATAAAGATATTATAAAAAGCATAAATTTATCTATTCTTTCCATGATGCCTTCTGAATGGATCAGGTGAGCGCTTTCATTTTTCAAATTTGATCGCACTTACTAAGATGATCAGGAAAAAGAGCAGCAGCTGGGTGATATAAAATCTATCCAGGTTGGCCCTTATGTGCACGCTGCGTTGAATAAAGTCCGGTAAACCCTCACAGGTCATACTTCTTAACCTGGTGCCCTGTTTATTACCCACGAGCATTCCATTTAATACTAATAAAAGCACCAGGGCTATTTTTATCCTGAACCATAACTGGTCCCACCAAATGCCCTTCATCATCAGGAACATACCAGCTCCCGTGAGGATTAATATTGCCGCACCAGCCCTGACAAAGCTTCCGTAACCGGACATTAATGGAAGCAGGTTCAAAGCTTTGTTGTCGCTATGATCTATTAGCCGGCAGAACGTTTTAAAGGTGAAAAAGTCTATTATAGTTGTACCTGCCATAATTGTCAGTCCGGTTAAATGGAATGCCAGCAGGATCCGCAGCATGAGATGTGTTTTCATGGCTTATATTTTCGGCTTGATTACTTTAGCCTGTGTTAACCTGACAAAGTAAATGATCAATGGTATTGCAATAATTCCCTGCATTATTCCGCTTATCTCAAAGAAAAAGCTGTCGGGCATTTCATAAGCCCCTTGCGGATACAGCTTTTCCATGCTGCTTTTTGGGAAACCGCTAAAGAAAAGCACATTTTTCAGGACATGGTTATATAATCCTTCAAAGATCCCGATCAGGATGATGGCGGCCAATAAGGTGATGATCCAGTATAACCGGAATGCCCAGGGCCTGCTGGCAGCGCGGTGTAGCAATAGCGTAACAACAAGTACAGGGATGCTGAACAACAGTACATGCAAACGCCAGGAGGTATGATAGGCGATTGCACCATACAGGTGGTGAACGGAGGTTAAGCCCATTAGTATAACGCTGAATAGTGTTACTTTTCTTTGCTCCTGGTTTAATAGATCCGGCATAATAATTCTATGTTTGTGGAAGCAAAATTATATTGCCGGCATAACACGGTCAATAAGTTACCAAACAGTAACTATCAACTTATAACCTTTCATGATGGAAACAAATGAGTACGATACTTATTCCTGTCCTGTTGGAAAAACCATTGAACTGATCAGCGGCAGATGGAAGCCTATTATCCTATACCTGATCCAGCACGGTATTAACCGGTTTGGATCGCTGCAAAAGAAAATGCCGAAGATCAGTAAAAAAGTACTGACAGAACAACTGCGGGATTTAGAAAAGCAGGGGCTTATTAACCGTGATGTAAGGGTAAGCAAGCATCCCCAGGAAATCTTTTATAGTTTAACAGACACCGGGTTATCACTCAGGGAGCTGATTGATCAGATCTTTGATTGGGGAACAGCTCATTTACTGGATGAAACTTCCCAGAAAATGGCTAAATCGCTGATGCTTGATCAGGCAGCAAAATGAGATCCTAAAAACAAAAGCCTCTCTATATGCTTAGAGAGGCTTTGTGAGCCCACTGGGGACTATTAAATTCAATGATTTAGTTGATCTTCACCAGCTGTTCTTTCGTTTTTTCATCAACATTTTTAATGTCGATAATATCCAGTGTAGCTACGCCCTGCGGCTTTAATGTTTTGTAGATCTGTTTCTCTCCGGGACTAACTTTCCACATACCGCCGGTTAAAGGATCTACTATCAGCATACCTATGGCGCCACCGATCACAATGTTACCAAAATACCAGCCATTCAGTCTGAAATGAATAAGTGCCATCTGGTCCTGGTGCCCGGGTTTAGAGAACTTTACAGTATACTCCGCCGGGGAGAAGTAACCGGCGCCGGATTTCAGCCGTACCTCCGTTGGTGTGTGGCCGTTAAAGACCTCCTTGCCTTTTTTGTCAGTGATCACTACCTGGGCATCGTCGGGACTGGAATTTACTACGAAGGTGTGCCGGGAACCTCCAAAAATAGTTGCACAGGAAGAAAGGGTAAGTGCAGCGACAACGGCGCAACAGCACATCAAGAGTGCTTTTTTCATGGTAAAGGGATTTGTTTAAGGTTAAATGTTGACAGTAATGATTAACAGTTATAGTTCGACTGCGCCGAAGATAGAATTCATTTCCCCGTTTAGCAAAACACAAACGTGCTATTTATTTTATATGGTTTGCCGGTACAATGATTGCAAGATCGGATATGTAAAGTGAAATGCCGTCTTAGTTTTTCCGAACGTACCGGTAGATCAGTGTTGCTGCCAGCAGGAGGCTGCAGCAGGAAATCAGTCCGCTGGTGCGGGCAGCCCAGGCAATGTTCCGCGGCCCGCCGCTGGCCATGGCGCCAAAAACAGCTACGCCAAGCGCACCAGCCGCCTGCCGTATGGTGTTGAGAATAGCAGACGCTGTTCCGCTCCTGCTTTTTTCCACGCTGGAAAGAATGCCAGTAGTCATGGCCGGTACTGCAATGCCCATGCCCATAGGGATAATCAGAAAGGGGATAAACAATTGCAGGTAAGGTGTGGAAGAACCAGCCACCTGTAAGCCTGCATAACCGGCTGCCGCCAGCAGCGTACCGCCCAGTAGTGGCAGGCGGATGCCGTAAGCTGCCGTCAACCTGCCGCTGATAAAGTTGGAAACAATAAAACCAGCTGTAAGCGGCAGAAAAGCCAGGCCGGCATGTATGGAGGTGTAATGCAGCACGTTTTGCAAGTAAAGGCTCAGTACGAACACGGTACCATAATAGGCATTGTTTACAATAACTCCCAACAGCAACAGCACATTAAATACCGGTGTATGAAAGAGATCCAAAGGCAGTATCGGCGATTGTGCACGTTTTTCAATATACAGGAACAGCAGCAGCGATAATACACTAAACACCAGCGCGCCAATGACCAGCAAGCGCGGCACGCCTGGTGCATGCCATTCAATGATGCCCCCAATAAAAGCAGTAAGGGCCAGCATCCATACCAGCTGGCCGGTAAGATCCATTCCCCTGTGTGGATGTAATTCACCATCCTCTATTTTGGCAGCCAGCAGCACACCTGCCAGGCAAATGGGAATGTTCACGAAAAAGATCATGCGCCAACTGCTGATGTGCAGGAAAAGCCCGCCGAGTATAGGCCCTGCAGCAATGGAAATACCACCGGCCATGGTCCATAATGCTACGGCGCGTGCACGTTCATCGGGTTTATGTGCGAATGCCTGGTTGAGAATAGAAAGCGAGCTGGGTATCATAGTAGCAGCGGCTATGCCCTGTAATGCACGGAAAGCGATAAGACTGCCAATGCTCCATGCAAATCCGCAGCCGGTGGATGCGATGCCGAAAAGCAGTAATCCAAGCTGGAAAATTCGTTTGGAACCCAGGCGGTCACTCATACCGCCTGCCGACAACATAAGCGCGGCGAATGCAACGGTATAGGCATCCGCTACCCATTGCAGCGCACTGATGCCGGCCCCAAAAGCTTTTGCCATTGCGGGCAGGGCAATATTTACAATAGATACATCCAGCTGGGATACTACAAATGCAAGGCTGGTAGTACTTACAATATATCCGAACGAAAGGTGCTGATTCCGCTGCATATCCTTTTAAGTTTTATCTCTGCGATCATAATATACAAAATTGATGATCCGGCAGCTAAACTATTTTGCTGTTTCTTTACATGATAATAAAAAAGGCTAACCTGCAACCAGCGCAGGTTAGCCTTTTACGATCTTATTCCTTTACGTATACTGCTTCCCGTTAGAACTCCGTTGCAGAGGTAGCATTGTCAGGCCAAAGGAACTCACTGGCATGAGGGCCATCTGCCCATTGGTTGTTTTTCCAGTGGTTTCCATTGCCACTGTTTTTATTATAGTCCGGGATAGACTGGCTGGGATTATGATATACCGCATTGGTATAGTCCGCATCCTCTGCGGCGTCGCTCCATACCCAGCGGTTACCGGTAACGGTCATATTGGTGACCGGCACGGCCAGTGGTGCATGCAGGGCTATACCATAGGCATTCAGTATAAAATAATTGTCGTTCACCATTACGTGATCATAGCCGTCGAAACCGTCCTGTGCACCATCCGAATACATGCCTATCAGACCGGAAAGACCATAGGGCGCTGTGTGCGGCGGGTTAAACTCCAGGTGGTTGCGGGAAAAGTTCAGGTAACGCTGTCCGCCCCAGGTCTGGATCCCGTCAATATGTTCTGTGCCAACCGTATCCGGATCGGGAGTGATCCAGGATTCCGTTACAGTGATATTATTTGCATACACGTTCTCCAGGCCACTATGCGGGAAATAACAACGGTACACAATAGATGCTGCGGGTTGCCGCCTGTCTTTAAGTCCGCCTGTATCAAATTCGCTCAGCTGGCAGAACAGGGCCGCTGCACCGCCGCCGTTACCGGCAGGATGATTAACAAGAACAGCTCCTTTACAGCCCCGCAGCACCAGCCATCCGCTGGTAACGGTAATGCGTGAACTGATATTGGCGCCCTGCAGCACTACTGTGCCGGCCGGGAACCAGTAACCATCAATAGTTTCTCCGCCGGCGCCAACTGTACGCGCTGCGCTGCCCCAGCCGCTTAGCGCTGTGCCGCTGAAGGTGCCGCCAGGTACGGTGATAAAGGTGCTGATGCTAATACCCCGTGGCCCTACTATAGCCGTGGTAAGCTGGGAGCCATGTGTGATGCCGCTGGTGTTCAGGGTTGTAAAATCTGCCAGGTTACTGGCAGCAGAGCGGTTGCCAAATGCGTCCCTGGCTTTTACGTAAAAGCTGTAAAGCCCTGCTGTGTTTAAATGAGAGACGGCTATAGTGGTGCCCTGTGTGGTGTCAATAAGCGTACCGTTACGGTATATTTCATAAGCGGTAACGCCTATATTATCTGTAGCGGCAGACCAGCTTAACGTGGCGCTGTTAGCGGTAATATTGGAGGCGCTGAGATTGGCCGGTGCAGTAGGGGGCGCCGGATCATCCTGCCCGGGTACAAATTCAATATCCCGGAAGTAATTGGTGTTGTCGTACGTGCTGGCCGGGAAACCGCCGGTGGTGTAGTTATACCGGCCGTTATTACCGGCAATGCTGCTCAGCGGGCCGTTGGTGATAACAGTGGCCAGGCCCTGCGTGGTGGCTGCATAATGGCTTAGGGCATTTACCGCAATAATATACACGGTATCTGCGCTGATAGGATAGGGGGTATCCAGCGTAACTGTTTGCCAGCCGGTATCTGTTTCCGCAGAGAAAACAGCTGTTTTCAGAAGCCTGCCATTGGCAGACCATAAGCGCCCGGTATGTGTGCCTGTTTCCCCGGCTACTTTATAATACCTGAATTTGGTAATAGTGCCGGATGAAGATGCTTTGAACTGCATACCCAGCTCCACCGGTCCGTCAGCAACAGGAGGGAGTGTGGGCCGTTCTGTGGTCAGCACCGTATAGGCGCCGGTGCTGATCATAGCAGAAATCTCTTTTTTTTGTGGGAGTAGATCTCTTTTACAGGAGGTCAGCCATGACCCCATCAATGTGACAGCAATAAGTACAGTGCTACAGGTACGATGGTTTTTCTTCATAGGATACGGGTTTGGTTATTTCAGCTAAAAATATATATATTGTATATAACGGTTACCCCTCATCGTTTTTTATACGCAACACAAAATTATTTCTTGCTGTACACCTTTGTGGCAACAACATAAAGCTCACTTAGTAGGCGCTCTGAAAACGCCTTCTCCCGTAGTAAAATAGGAAAGCAGGCTGGTGTTGATCCAATGGGTCCAGCCAGGCGCACAATCCTTGTAGCATTCAACCTCCGGCGTAAGGCCTTCGTGTGTGAACTGCAGCGTTGTGATGCCGTTATGTTCATTGAGATCAAAAATCAGGCGGGTGTTAGCCCACTCTTTTTTATCAGCATACCAGGGCATATTGCAATCTGTAATTAACCAAACAATTCTTTTACCAGGGATCAGTTCCGTTACGGTAAAGTTGAAGAAAGACTCTCCGCCCATTTTTATAGTAAATGTATCATTGGGTTTTTCCGCGCTTCCGGAAAAGGCCACTCCCCACCATGCCGGTACATTACTGATCTTTTTGATTGCTTCAGCTGCGCTGATGTTTGCAGACAGGCTGCAGTTAAAATCATTGTTTCCCATTTTATTTGCTTTTCAGGCAAAAATAGGTTGGGGGCAGCCCGAAGTATTGTACGAATCGGAACTAGCTCGTATAATGTTTGGTAGCCAGCTCGTTCAGGCTGTTTTGAAGGTCGGTTGGGCTGAAGCCGGTGAACCGTTTAAATGCCCGGAGGAAATGGGATTGGTCGTAGTAATAATGGTAAATAGATCCTTTTAAGCTTTCCAGTTTGCCGCTGGTTGAATAAACCTGGTAAAATTGTTTGAACCGGACTATTTCGGCAAGGTTCTTAGCTCCTGTGCCCAGATGTTCTGAAAATTTTCTGTGAAGCCATCGTGCGCTGTAGCCGGTTTCCTTTTCCAGCTGTGCCACGCTAACCATACCTTTGGAGTCAGCTATACGATCAATGCAGTAATCGTATATCGGGTCGGGAACCGCTTGTTCCAGCCGTTTGATCAGCATCTTTTGGAGGAGCTGCAGTTTGTGATCCATAGTGCCTGCTTCGGCAAGCTGCTGCTGAAGCGCTTCTGCAGGGTTACCCACCAGGTCTGCCATCTCCACAATTTGATTTTTAACCTCAGCATACGATAAATGAAAAAAGCGATAAGCTCCAAGCGGGTTAAATTCAATGACGATGGTGCCGGTCTGTTTATCTTCCTGCGGGTCAAGTATGACAGGAACATCGATCAGACCTGTTAAGCTTAGCTTATTTTCACTTTGAATGAAGCTCCTGTCTGCCACACGGGCCGCAATCCCATTACGGCAGGTAAGCGTTAGTTTGAGATTCGCGTTTGGTACGATCAGTTTTTTATCCTGATCCGGAAGGCGGCCACTGCTTTCAAACACATATATTTTCGCAATGTATGGGCTTAATAACGGATGCGGTGTGACGGGACGGAATTGAAACGCTGTCATAACTTCACGAGGTATTACTGCTCTTTAAAGATAATACTAAATCCGCGCTATCATGCCTGCATTGTCTGAATTATGATAATGACGGAAACAGCCCCGGAAAATTACGCAAATAGCCACCCTCTTTGACGAGCCTGTGGACTATCTTTGAATCTGATCCCGGAACGCTAACGGGCATTTTAAAAGGATCCGGATCTTTAAAAATTGCCTGGCCCGTTCATGGGATCGTGAATGAAATCAGGGAGATAACAAGCAATTCAACTTGTCAAAAAGAAAAGCTATTAAACATAAAACCTTTAGTTTATGAACACAAAAAAAATATGGGCCAATTTCAGCGTGCAGAATTTAGAACGAACCACTAAATTCTATAAACAGATCGGATTTAAACATAACGGGGATTCGGAGCAGCTGACCAGCTTCTTCTTTGGCGAGGAGAACTTTATCATCCATTTCTTTCTGAAGGATGCACTTGAACCCGGCATGAAGGGGCCGATTATTGATACAAAAGCCGGGAATGAAATTATTTTTACCCTTTCTGCAGACAGTAAGGAAACGGTTAATAATTGGGAAAAAGAGGTGCAGCAAGCCGGGGGAACAATCGTTTCCAGGCCGGAAGAGTTTGGAAAGGGTTATTATGGTTTCGTATTTGCGGATCCTGATGGTCACCGGTTCAATGTGTTTTATATGTAGGATCGCTATTGTCCTGAGGGTGCTGTTGAGGCACCCGGCTACTAACCTAACAGCAAACAAATATGAGCAGTATTAACAACACGATCGCCGGGCTCGAACTCGCACAGATCGGCTGGGTGGTTCCGGATATTCACGCCGCCGTAAAGTTCCTTTCGAACGCCCTGGGGATCGCCGGCTTTCCCGAACCGGAACATATCCGCGCACAGGACCTGGATATGACCTATTATGGCAAAGCAGTAGCCGGTGACTGGCTAACCACTCAGACTTATAACGGTGGTACCTTCATTGAACTTATTCAACCTCTTTCCGGCCAAAGCATGTTCCATGACTACCTCGAAAAATATCCTGCAGGCGGTACACAGCATCTTGCATTCCGTATGCCGGTTAGCGATTTTGACCGGGTCACCGGCGATCTGCGTGAACAGGGTTATGCGGTGATGAGTGAAGTGGATCACCCCATTGCACGAATGGCTTTCTTTGATACCTACCAAACGCTGGGCGTTGCCACTGAGATTATGGGCATCACGCCGGAAGGATGGATCGCCATTAAGCAAATGGAGAAGGCCAGGTGAGGGGAAGCTTTGCAGGCAGAGGTATTCATAACGTTTGAATTTGTAAACTGTCTGTTTCCCGATATCTTTTTTGGGTTGCCTGCCATGGGTGATGGGACAACCGAATAGCCCGAACGCTTCCGGTTCATCGAAGCTAACCATCCCCGGCAGTTTCGGCGCGAATGACGGTGAAGTAGGCCTTCAAGCCGCATAATCATTTGATTATGCGGCTTTTTTATTACTCCTCAATACCCAATACCAGGCTACTGAAAAATTAATGCTGCACCAGCAACCGTTTACGGGTTCCCGGAAAATAGCCTCAAACAGCAACGCTATTTTTGAAACCGTAATGTTATCGTAACCAGTTACAGGCAATACGGTGATAAAAAGCAACCAACATAAAACTCAATAATAACTATGGCAGTCAACATTCAAAAAATCACCCTGGAAAAAACAGGTGACTCGCATGTTATCGATCTCTCCAAAAAAATGGACAGTCTCACGCAGGAAATCAATATCAACCTGAACTGGTCTAAAGTAATCAAAAAGGGCCTGTTCGGTAGCATCTTAGGCGGGAGCGCTGACGTTGACCTGGACCTGGGCTGCTTCTATGAACTGAACAGCGGAGAAAAAAATGTAATTGATGGTCTGCAATTCGCCAAAGGCCAGGGTGGCCCCAAAGACAAACATACCCGGCAGGGGAGGTACACCGCCGCTCCGTGGATATGGCACACCGGCGACGATAGAGGCGCAGCTGCCGGATCAGGAGAAAATATTATTGTGAATCCCCAGGGGATGCATGATCTGAAACGCATCATCATCTATTGCTTTATTTATAACGGCGTAGCCAATTGGCAGCAAACTAACGCGGTTGTAACGGTTAACGTACCGGGTGTAGCCGACATTGAAGTACAAATGGGAAAACAGGCCAGCTTTCATAATTTCTGCGCCATTGCAGAGATCCAGTTTTCCGGCAATACCATCAACGTAAAAAAGCTGGTCACCTTTCATAGCGGCCATGGCGAATGCGACAAAACATATAAATGGGGATTAAAATGGGGAGCAGGCTCCAAGTAATCCATGAAGATCCCTGCCTCCTGTTGTCATTTTTCGTTCGATTTATGGTTAACGCTCATCCGTTCTAACCCGGCATTTAAAGCTAAGAGAAATGCATTGTTCAAATCGTTCTTTGCGATCGGCAAGCCGCTTGAAGAAGTAGCCCGGGTAATACGGCATCACGACATACTGGCTAACAAGATCAGTGAAATTACCGGGCAGCACATCCATGCCGAACGGATATACTGTCAGGTGCTGCATGAATTAAAAGTAAATGTGAATGAGCTTTCCCGTCAGGAGATAGTCAATTTCCAGGCAGCGGCAGACCAGCTGTTCATGCATTACAAACCTGTACTCATTAACAGCAGCATCCGCAGCTGTTTCCAGGCTATAAAAGCAGCGGGAAAAACCATCAGCATCCTAAGCAATACTGCTTTCATTAATGGTGTAATACTAAGGAAGCTGCTCGATCACTACGAATTGTCAGCACTCATTTCATTCCAGCTGTACTCCGATGAAACAGGATTTTCCAAACCCGCCGCCGGCGCCTTTGATCTGGTATTCCGGCATGCAACCGCCATCCGTCCGCTGAATAAAACAGACATCCTGCATATCGGCGATAATCCGGCGGCAGATTACCAGGGCGCCATCAATTATGGATTCAAGGCCATGTTAATATAACAAACTATGAACCTGAGATATAGTCTTCACAAAATTGACAACGGATACGATCCCCCATTCTCAGCGCTGGAGTACAGCCGCTTTAAATTCGGACAAACATGTTATGCGGAAAAATTTGCCAGGGAATTATTTGATGGCTTTATCGCAGAACATGCTGATCTTATCCTTGCGCACGAAGAGGTGGTGCTGCTTCCAAGTCCCTACTACGCTATTCCCACTGCCTCCAATTTTCTCTGTGTCTTTTTCAAAAAGCAGCTCAACGATTTCCTGTTCAGGCATCAGCGGTCCGCATGTAATGAAAGCAAAATATACCGGCACCAGACCTATGTGGAAGATTACGGGAATATGGACTACGAACAACGTGTACGGCTAATCTCTAATGATACGTATTATCTTGACCGGAACCTTATCTCCGGTAAACTCTGCATTTTCCTGGATGATATAAAGATCACCGGCAGCCATGAACATACGGTCAGCAGGATCCTGAACCGGTATCAGGTGAACGGGCAATTCATCTTCCTCTATTTTGCGGAGCTGGTAAATACCTCCGTTCATCCCAGCATAGAGAATTTTTATAACTACTTCGATGTAAAAGCGGCACGAGATATTATCCGCATTATGAACAGTGCAAGCTTCTGCTTCAATACGCGCCTGGTGAAGTATATACTGCTGCTGGACAACCCGGCATTTACAGAAGTAATTACC
Source organism: Chitinophaga rupis (assembly GCF_900109685.1). Lineage (GTDB taxonomy): Bacteria > Bacteroidota > Bacteroidia > Chitinophagales > Chitinophagaceae > Chitinophaga > Chitinophaga rupis. The sequence continues at coordinate 693,564 of NZ_FOBB01000002.1, forward strand.
AATATCAGCAGGAAAAAACGTAGCGAATTATTGCACCTCGCTATCAGCAATAATTATCACCAGATAAAAAATTACCAGGAGAACATTTTAAAACTAAAAACTGAAAAATCATGTCAATTAACCTGATCAAAGGACAAAGACAAAGCCTGCAGGCTCCGAAATTTACGGTGGGGCTTGGCTGGGACGCCAACAACTCCGATACCGGCAGCGCATTCGATCTCGATGCATCCGCTTTTATTTTAGGAGAGAACAGAAAGCTGCTGTCTGACCGGCATTTTGTTTTCTACAACAACCTGCAATCTCCCAATGAATCTGTAATACATACCGGCGATAACCTGGTGGGCGATGCAGAAGGCGACGATGAACAGATCGTCGTGGACCTCTCTAAAATTGATCCGGGCGCCGGCGAAATATGTATCGTCATCACAATACACGATGCTGCCGCCCGTAACCAGAACTTCGGACAGGTACGTAATTCATTCATCCGCATTTTTAACACGGACACTAACGAAGAGCTGCTGAAGTATGAGCTGGAAGAAGATTTCTCCATAGAAACCGCAGTAGAATTCGGCAGGATATACAAAAAGAGCGGGGAATGGAAATTTGAAGCCGTAGGCATAGGTATGAAAGGCGGCCTGCAGGATTACCTGAACAAATTCAATTAATAGCTACCAGGATCAATTGGAGGAACCTGCCGAAGGTCAACCATTGGCCCCATTAAAAATGTACAAAAAAATTCCTTTAAAATGAGAAGATTACCGGTATATCTGCTGTTAGACACCTCTGGCTCCATGAGTGGAGAACCGATTGAAGCGGTAAAGAACGGTGTTCAGATGATGATCCACTCGCTGCGCCAGAATCCACAGGCCATTGAAACAGCCTTTGTAAGCATTATTACATTTGACAGCGCTGCCACGCAGGTAATTCCGCTGACAGACCTGGCCTCTTTCCGGATGGTGGACCTTAAAGCCTCCGGGGTAACCGCTATGGGTGCGGCATTAGAGCTGCTTGCAGACAAACTCCAAAATGAGGTAGCCAGGACAACACCGGAACAGAAAGGCGACTGGAAACCGCTGATATTTATTATGACCGATGGCGTGCCTACCGATGACTGGCAGCGCGGCCACAATAAGCTCAAAGCTGCAAATAAAGGGCTGATCGTAGGTTGTGCTGCCGGACAGGATGCAGACGACACTGTGCTGAAACAGATCACCAACTCCGTAGTGCGGCTGGATAATGCCGATTCAGAAAGCATCTCCAGGTTTTTTCAATGGGTAACAGCCTCCGTATCTACCACCTCCACTAAAGTGGAAGAATCCGGGAAAGAAGTGACCGGCCTGGCACAGCTGCCGCCTCCTCCATCGGAATTAGTAATAATTGCATAGCCATGACCAGAAGATTATTAGCGTATTTTCTGCTGGATACCTCCGGCTCCATGCACGGAGAGCCTATACAGGCGCTGAATAACGGATTTAATGGTCTGATCAGCATGCTGAGATCTGATCCCCAGGCTATGGATTCATTGCATGTAAGTGTTATCACCTTTGATAAAGAGGTTAAGAACATTGTTCCCCTTACGGACCTGGCCAGCTTTCAGCCGGTGGAAATTAAATGTCCTGAAAGCGGGCCTACGCATACCGGGCAGGCGCTGGATATGCTTTGCGATCTTGTAAAAGCTGACCTGGTAAAGGGCTCAACGGAAAGAAAGGGAGACTGGAAGCCACTGCTATTTGTATTTACAGATGGCAAACCCTCAGACCTGCCGCTGTACCGCACGGCCATAACAAAAATAAAAGCGCTGGACTTCGGGATGATCGTTGGCTGCGCAGCCGGCCCCAAAGCGGAAACCAGTTTCCTGAAAGAGCTCACCAATGAAGTTGTCAGACTAGACACTACGGATGTGAACACACTAACCACCTTCTTCAAGTGGGTCAGCTCCTCTATTGAAATGGGCAGTAAATCGCAGGGTACCGGCGAAAACATGGTCCTTCCGCCTCCACCCGGTGAATTAATTATTGTGGTATAAAATAAAAGGATAATGGTAGAACTATTCTTAAAACAACTGCTGGCGGAGTTCAACATTGCAGCCGGCAAATTCCAGGACAGCATAGTTGCCCGGCTTTTACACAATGCGAAAATTAATGAGCTGACTAAATCCATCGCTGCTGCTAAGAACAAGGCGATAAGCATCTTTCATATGTATAAAGAAACGGAGGAGTTTAAAGATGCGCAGATCGTGCTGCCGAATGCCGTTTCCAGGAAACATTATGAATACCGGTTTGATCTTTTCCGCTTTTCCAATATCTGTATCAAAGAGATCCGGAATCTCGATAAAGCCGGACTTTCATTTGATGCTGCTTCTGCAAAAATATCTGGGACGCCAGCATCAGCCCTTTCGGTGGACCTGCAGGTAACCTTTACCTGCGGCCAGGGGGAGGACCAGGTGGAAGACATAAAGATCATTCCCTTTATCGTTAATGCCGATCCCAAGGACCTTTGGCTGAATAAGCCCAGCAATAAAAATGAGCTCTATGCAAAAGCAGACAGCGACAAATATGCCGGGTCATTTCTTGACAAACGCATTGCTGTGGCGTCACAACGCGGCAGGTCGCATGCGCATGAAGGCGCATTCAGGGACGATCATTTTTATGTATGCAAACTACCGCTGGGTTGGGAAATCATTGCTGTAGCCGACGGTGCCGGGTCTGCAAAGTTCTCCCGGCAGGGGTCAAAGATTGCCACCACCTTTATTGCAGAAAGCTTTCATGATGAAGCACTGCTAACGGAACTGTCTGATCATTGCACGGATTACTTCACTGCCGCCGGCAGCAATGCCCCGGGAACAGCCCCAGCCGCAGAAGACCCGGCATTAAAGCATAAATCCTCCATCATTAATATTCTGTACAAATCAGTGCGTAACCTGCATGCAAAGTTGACCACCTTTGCGCAGCAGGAGGCAATACAGCTGAAAGACCTCAATACCACATTGATCTTTGCACTGATCAGAAAATTTGATGACGGTTATACCGTGCTGACATTCGGCGTGGGCGATTGCCCGGTAAATGTTATCACCGGCAATCCGGCTGAAGTAAAACTCCTTAACCAGATGGATATTGGCGAATTTGGCGGAGGCACCCGGTTTGTAACGATGCCTGAGATCTTCACCAACGATATTGCCAGCCGTTTTGCCATTAACAGGTTTGAGGATTTCTCCAGGCTCGTATTAATGACTGACGGTGTGTACGATCCCAAATTTGTTACGGAAAATAAGCTGGAAGACAAAACCGCGTGGGATGCCTTTTTTGCAGACCTGGACGGCCAAAATGAGGACAATGCAAGAGTTGACTTCCTTCAGAATAACGGTATTGAAGACCAGTTGTTATCGTGGCTTAACTTCTGGAGCAAAGGTAATCATGATGACAGAACGCTTGCTATAATTTATTGAAGTTATGAAAACAGTAACGGTACCCTCCATTATTGACCCCTCCAGGAGTTATAAATACATAGACAACGGCAGCCCCAAACAGGGAGGCGTAAAAGATGTATACTTTTCGCCGGACAAAAAGTATGTTGTTGCATTTTTCAGGACTCCACTGGACTATAATCAGAAAGACCGGATCAGGCGGATCGTCACACTGTACCTGGACAATATCAAAAAAGGCAATGCTGCTGATTATTTCCTGCAGGATATTTACCGTTGGCCTTATGATGCTGTGGAACGTGACGGGAAAACCGGTGTGATAGTTCCCATTTATGACTCCAGGTTTTTCTTCCGTAAAGGTTACGGCGCCAATGATAATATAAAAGGAGGTGAGAAAGTAGGGAAGTGGTTTACAGCACCGTCATTCAGAAATAAGCAATATCCGCTGTTCCTTGACAGCACTGAGCTGGGAGACTGGCTTAGCTACTTCCAGATCGCTATCAGCATTTGCAGGGGCGTTAAGAAAATGCACCAGATGGGCCTGGCGCATTCCGATCTTTCTTATAATAACGTGTTAGTGGACCCTGTTACCAGGTCGGCCAACATCATAGACCTGGATGGCCTGGTAGTACCTGGCTTATTTCCTCCGGAGGTAATTGGCACTGCTGATTTTATTGCACCGGAAGTGCTCCGCACTAAGCACCTGAAACTTTCAGATACCGGCCGTATCCTGCCCAACCAGCGCACAGACCTGCATGCACTGGCCGTACTTATTTACATGTACCTGTTAAGACGGCATCCATTGCGGGGCGGCAAAATATGGGACCTGGATGCGGAAAAAGATGAGCTGATGGCCATGGGCGAGAAGGCATTATTTATTGAACATTCCAGCGATAAAACCAACAGGGTAAAAACTGACCAGCTGCGCAAATGGGATGTTATCTGGGGCAACCCCGAAAAAATTCCCTATACCATTACCGGTCCCTATTTATCAGAACTGTTCAGGCGGGCCTTTATTGACGGCCTTCATAACCCTATGCTGCGGCCTATTGCCAATGAATGGGAAACGGCGTTAATTAAGACAGTAGACCTGATCCAGCCCTGCAGCAATCCATCCTGCGAGGAGAAGTGGTATGTATTCGACAATACGGCGAAACCTGCCTGCCCGTTCTGTGGCACCCCGCACAAAGGCCCCCTGCCGGTTGCAGACCTGTATTACAAATTCAAAGATGACTTATGGAAACCGGAAGGACACCGCCTGATGGTTTACCACAACCAGCATCTCTTCAAATGGCATGTTTCCAGGAAGATCATCAGGAATGAAAGCCTGGGTGCGGAAGATAAAAAGCCGGTTGGATACTTTGCTTACCATCAACACAAATGGGTACTGGTAAACCAGTCATTGGACGGGATGAAAGACCTGGTTACCCAGCAGGAAATTCCCCGCAATGCCATGGTTGAGCTGACCAGCGGAAGCAAGATCCTGTTATCGGATAAAGAAGGCGGCAGACTGTTATATATCACGATCACTAATCAGTAATCACGAAAAATGGAACAAAATATTTTACACCTGCACCCGGGCCTGATATGGGTTTTCGGCGCAACAATTTTTATTATGCTTTTGCTTGATCTCGGCATCTTTCATAAGAAAAGCCATATGGTATCTACTCGGGAAGCCATCGTCTGGTCTGCGGTATGGATTAGCCTGGCTATGATTTTTTCCGGCGTTATAGGCTGGGTATTTAATCAGGACAACGGTGGCACCGCGCTGGCGGTGGAAAAATTCACACAGTTCCAGGCAGCGTACTGGATAGAGAAAGCGCTTTCCGTGGATAATCTCTTCGTATTCATCCTGGTGTTTTCTTATTTTAAAGTGCCGCGCGAGCTGCATCACCGCGTATTATTCTGGGGTATCCTGGGCGCGCTGGTATTCCGTGCCATATTTATATTTGCAGGTGTAGGGCTTATTAACGTAACCTATTTGAATCCTCTCCTAGATTTGCTGGGCGCAAAACCGCTGGCATGGAATATTAATCTTGTACTAACGGCTTTCGGCCTGTTCCTCGTATATGCAGGCATCAAATCGTGGGGTAAAGGAGATGAGGACGAAGAGGCGGATTTCAGCCGCTCAGCGGGATCCAGGCTGGTACACAGGCTTTATAAAGTAAGCGGCAACTACGACAAAGGAAAATTTTTCACTGTACAAAACGGAATAAAAGTAGCTACGCCGCTGTTAGTTGTACTGGGCGTTATTGAATTCACGGACGTATTATTTGCGGTGGATTCTATTCCTGCGATCTTCGCTATCTCAAAAGATCCCTTTATCCTCTATACCTCAAATATTTTCGCCATACTGGGTTTGCGTTCCCTTTATTTCCTGCTGTCAAATTTCGTTCACATGTTCGATAAGCTGCCTTACGGCTTATCAATCATTTTGACTTTTATAGGTATAAAGATGATCATTTCGCCATGGTTTCATATTCCATCGCCTGTATCACTGGGTGTGGTAGTGGGGATATTGCTATTATCTATTTTGGTATCGCTGGTATTTCGGGGGCGCGAAGCGGTTTAGTTGGAGTAAGGGTTGTAAAGGGGGGGACAACTATTTCGGGGACGCTGACACCGGAATTTGACCGCGGAATTTTTTTATGATCACATGGTGCCCTATAATCGGGATGAAATAGTATCTTGTATAACTCCGAAGTAATATTAAAAAGCGCCATGAAAATTTACTTTTTTATTGTTTTGCTTGTAAGCACGATGACTCAGCGCGTTCTTGCCCAGCAGAACATTCATGCGGCTGATCACAAGCAGGAAAATGATTTCCCCAGCTTTGGTCATGCTTTATTGCTGGAAACAAAAGCTGATACAACTGCAAATATAAGTGCCGGCGATCTGGATGGCGATGGTCATCTTGACATCCTGTTGGTGAAAGGAAGGCATTGGCCTATTGTTGACAGGGTGCTTCTGGGTAATGGATTGGGTGGAATACGAAAGGCTTATAACCTCGGAAAGATCTCAGACCGCTCATATACCGGTGGTTTGGCTGATTTTAACGGAGATGGCTCCCTTGATATTGCTGTTAGCAATGATGCCCCGGACCGGAAACTGATTTATTTTAATGACGGGAAAGGTAATTTTACAATAGGGTCTGAATTCGGGCTTCCTGAATGGGCTACACGGAATTTGTCCATCGCTGATATTAATGGGGATGGATCGCCGGATCTTATTTTGGCGAACAGGGGCGATTCGGGGAGAACATCAAATTATATCTGCCTAAACAACGGAAAAGGACAGTTCAATGCTAACTGCATCCCGTTTGCTCCATATCCCACCACAACAATAGCCCCTGCGGACATGAATAAAGATGGTTTTATTGACCTGGTTGTACCGCATCGTGACGGCGGCCAGAGTTACGTATATACCGGCAGTGCAGATCATACTTTTTCGGAGACCCGCCGTATTCCATTCGGCCCACCTAACGCAACCATTCGTGTGGCAGCAATAGCAGATTTCAATGGAGATAGTATTCCTGACATTGTAACGATAGACGAATACAAAGGAGTAGATCTCTATTTTGGGCAAAAAAATCAAACCTTTTCCGCCGGTATTTCTTTAGCTGATCAAAAGATAGTTCCTTATGCGCTGGCAGTAGCAGATCTGAACAACGACCAAAAAGCTGATATCATCGTAGGTCATATAAAAGCACCGTCAACCGTATTTTTTAATAACGGAACAGGCCACAACTTTAAATCAATTTCTTTTGGTGATTCAAAGGGCACTGTGTATGGTTTTGCAGTGGGTGATTTCAATGAAGACGGGATACCGGACATTGCTGCTGCACGCTCAGAGGGCACGAATATTTTATACTTTGGTAATATCAGATCAAAAAAACGTAAATGAAATTGCCACCACATTGATACATATCCCCGAACTGTACTTCAACATCATAGCATTTTTGCCTGGCCGCCTTGATAAGCTCCGCGCCGTTCTCCGCGTTCGGAATTTCCTCCTGGAACAGGATCCCTATCGCTAGCAATATTAATTGGGCAATAGGCTAAAACAGCTTAAATTCATCGTATATGATAAGTACGCTTACAAGTAAGTTCGACCTGCAAGTTATATCCTCCGAATTGATCATGATGGTTATAGCCATCGTAATGGGCCTTGCAGTAGGTGCTGAAAGGGAGTATAGCAACAAATCAGCCGGACTCCGGACCTTTATCCTTGTCTCGTTCGGGTCCTGTGTATTTACCATGTTGTCTATCAAGATCGGGATCAATAACCCTGACCGGCTGGCTGCCAACATTATTACGGGTATCGGCTTCCTTGGAGCAGGCGTTATTTTTAAGGACGATAATAAAATAGGAGGCATTACCACAGCTACCACCATCTGGGCGATGGCTTCTTTAGGCATGAGCGCCGGAGCAGGCCATATCTACCTGGCACTGTTTGGAACAGTGGTGGTATTGATCACTTTAAGATTGCTATTGCCTATTCAGAATTATATTGATAGCCGTTACAAAATGCGCCAGTATAAAATAGTTACGGTATCGATTGAGGATGCCGAACACTGCGCCACCCTGTTCCGGCAATATCAGCTCAGGTACCTGTTGTTAGGCGAGCAAAAGAGTCCTGATAGTTTTTCCCGGACCTGGCAGGTTAAAGGTAATATCAGGGATCACAACCAGCTGGTGGCCGGCCTGGCAAACAATCCCAGGATCATTTCATACCAGTTTTAAATTTTGTAAATAGATAGATTATGAAAAAAAGCATATGGCTGGATGATCCTGAAGAACATGATTATCCCGCAGCTCAAGATTACCTGGAATTGCTGTTTGAGCCTGATGAAGCCAGGAAGATCGTTACCAAACTAAAAAGTGCGAAGACCATCAGTAAGAAATCAAAGGATATTCTCAGGGCAAGTAAATTGCCTTTACTGCCGAAAGAGAACATCCATGTGCAGGAAAATCTGAGAAAATTCAAGAAAGAAAAGCAGCTATCGCCTATCCTGCTGGTACGGAATGAGGCTGGCCTTATTATAGCAGATGGTTATCACCGCCTATGTTCAAGCTACTACCTTACAGAAGACCTGGTGGTACTTTGCAGACTGGTATAGGGTGCATGAAAATTGGAATATTTTATTTCACGCTTTCATTTTTCCGGTCAACCTTCATACTTATGAAATTCCGTTACGGTCAGGAAATATCCGTCTGGGTCACGAAAGGAGAACTCTTGCCGTAAGGAGTTTTGATTTAAATGAACATCTTCTTCAATTACACAACCTGCATTGACTACATTTTCGAGAATTGTTTTCATGTTTTCTGTTCTGAAATAAAGCAAAAGTCCATTGCCGGCCGTTATGTTTGAATGGGTCATAGTCGGATGATTATGTTCTCCCCATTTGTGAAGGCAAAGAACTATTTCGTCGTCGTCTGATGCTAGAACGGAAAAATGTTCACCTCCGTGGAGATTCTTAAATCCGAATATTTTTTGATACCAATTTGAGCTGGCTTCTACGTCTTTAACTGCAATTATTGGGTCAAGTCTTGTCATATTATGTTTTGTTCACAAAATGTTTTTTAACCGGTTGGGCTTAATGACGCACAACGGCTTCGGGCTTTGCGTTTGGGAAAGTTCCGGAGCAGGGAAGCTTCTGTTTATTGCAAAAGCTTAATAGTAATACCTGGCTTCAGGATTGCACGTCAGTTCGCCTAATGCAAAATACGTGTTTGCGGCTATAATACTTTCATCTCAGACTTAAATTTTCAATCCTCCTAACCCAGAATCTTTTTAATAACTAGCCTTTAAAGATGATCCGCTATTATCAGCCATCCTGTTTCCACAAAGGATTTAAATATAAATTAAGCAATTGCTGATATTATTTTATCTGTGAGAGAAATTTGCCTCCGGCAATATTATTTATTCTATAACTTCCTGCTACTGACCTATAAAAAACATAGGCCGGTGATACAAGTTACACGTTCAGGATTCAGACGATACCTATATTACTGGCTTAATATTATCAACCAGAAAAATGCATTTACAAACAACCACGCCCGCGATTGAAAGGCATGCCTGTCACATAGGGGGCATGACAGAAGATAATCTATAAACGATTGAACTGAACTAAGTGACTTTTTTTTTGAGTAGTTAATGCAAACGTATGCATAAATAGGAACCAATATCAATTCACGTTAAAACCACATTATGAAAAAAACTTCAGAAAGCTGCCCTACAGCAGAAAATGCAGGTAGTTATTGCTACCGCTTCACGTCAATTTATCCTCTGGCAACTAACACCCAAAAAATTGTTTTATGAAAGGAATAGTGAAAACAAGCATTGCGGTCATACTAACCCTCTGTGCTGTAGTTGTTCGATCCTACGGGCAAAATAATACGGGCAGTGTGAACGGGATAGTAACAGATCAGGGAGGCGCGTCGCTTCCCGGCGCCACTGTTGAAGCTTCGGCAAACGGTAAACGCGTGAATATCGCCATCTCTGATAGCACCGGAAAATTCGCGTTTAAAAATTTACCGGCAGGGAGCTACGCCTTTAATGTGCACATGATCGGCTATGATGCAAAATCATTTACAGGATATAAAATTGTACCGGGCCAGAATGCAGCGCTGTCATTTACATTATTCTCTTCGGTAAGTGAGCTGAGTAGCGTGGTAGTCATCGGATATGGCACCAGGAAAAGGCAGGATGTTACCGGAGCAGTTGCCAAAGCGGACCTGCTGATACAAAAACAATCTCCTAATGCAAACGTCATGTCTTCATTGAGAGGTACGGTTCCGGGCCTCACCGTAGGCCAGGTTACCAGAGCGGGCAGTGACCCTACGTTGATGGTGCGCGGCAGGAACTCGATCTCCGGCACCACCTCTCCGCTCATTGTGGTAGATGGACTTATCTATAGAGGAGCACTCACTTCTATCAACCCCTCGGACATTGCCAGCATAGACCTTTTGAAAGATGCCAGCGCTGCCGCTGTATATGGTTCGCAGGCATCAAATGGGGTAGTGCTGATCACTACCAAAAGCGGAGCAAGCGGTATCGAGAAGCTTACCGTCGATTACAGCGGATCTTATTCTATACAGGAAATGACCAAAAAGAGCATGAGACCGGCCTCCGGCGCCCAATACATAGAGAAGCTGGGCGACTGGTACCTGTCTGAAAGCAGGGATCCTAACGACATGACGAAGATGAACCCCAACTGGGATCCTACCACCAAAATGCCGGGCATCGAGGGCGACAATTACAAGAGCGGCTATGAAGCCAACTGGTGGAAATTAATGACCAATTCCCGCCCCAGGATCCAGAACCATAACATTAGCCTTAGCGGACGGTCAAAGAAGATCCGGTTTTACCTGGGCTACGGCTATTTTGACCAGCTGAATCTTATTATGAATGATAATTACAGGAGGAACAGCATACGGCTCAATGTAGAAGCTAAACCCGCCGATTGGCTGACAGTAGGCGCTCAAACGGGGCTCTCCATCAATGATTACAGTGGCGTTTCGCCCACTTTTTCCGACATCATGCAGCTGAAGCCATACAACCTGCCCTTTGATCCGAAAACCGGTCAGATGCTGGAGTTTTATGCGCAAACAACTACGCCCACTGCATTGGAAATACTTAAAAGATCAAGGGATGTTGACCGGAATATGAACATCATAGGAAATTTTTTCGTCAGCGTGGACATTCCGTATGTGAAAGGACTGAACTATCGTGTCAACTTCGGAAACAATTACATCTATACCAACCGGTTTAATTACAATGCCCCTACCGTTGAAGCTACCGCCTATAAAACTTATATGACGGATTATTTCCTGACACTGGATCACATCCTCACCTATAAGCGGGACTTCGGAAAACATGGGGTGGACCTGACCTTGTTGTATGGCGCAGAGAAAAACACACACGATGGCACCAGCACCTCCGCGGGAGGGATCACCAATGGTGGATTATCCTACAACAGGCTGGATGTGGGAGATCCCGCACGGCTTACAACATCAAACGACCTGGCTATTCTGCCCTGGAAGGAAACGGCGCTTTACCAGATGGCCAGGCTGTCTTATTCGTTCGACAAAAAATATATCTTAACCGGTACTGTCAGAAGGGATGGCTTTTCCGGCTTCTCCGCTCAAAACAAATGGGCCACATTCCCATCTATTGCTTTTGCATGGCGTTTAAAAGAAGAACAATTTCTTCAGCCGGTTGGCTTCATCGACGACCTGAAATTAAGACTGTCTTACGGCGCTACCGGGAACAGAACGGTGGGCCGGTACCAAACGCTTGCCCAGATGAGTGTTGGATTAGCTAACGGTTATTTGTACGGCAGCTCCGGCGGTGCACAGCTGGGCTCTTACTTAAACCAGCTGCCCAATTCCGGCCTGCGCTGGGAAACTACCCGCTCCTTTAACACCGGCGTGGACTTCGCATTTTTTAACAACCGCCTCTTTGGCTCACTGGACCTGTATTTCTCCAATTCCGTAAACCTGCTGAACTCCAGGGCTACTCCTACCATCACTGGCTTCAACAGCTTCCTGATCAACATCGGAAAGATCCAGAACAGGGGACAGGAGCTGAACATCACCGGCGTACCGGTTAGCAACAAAAACTTCAGGTGGGAAGTAACGGCTAATTTCTTCCGGAACCGGAACAAAGTACTGGATATAGACGGTACTAAAAATGATCTGATCAATGGCGCAGATCCCATCTTAAGCTACTTTATCGGTCAGCCTTACGGCGTGGTTTACGACTACAAGATCACCGGTATGTACCAGCTGGGAGAAGAGGTGCCCGCCAGCCTTGCTGCACAGGGCTTCAAAGCCGGTCAATATAAAATTGAAGACAGGAATAAGGACGGCCAGATCACGCCGGCCGATAAACAGATCCTGGGCAAGCTGGACCCTTCCTATAGCCTGGGTATTTCCAACAGCTTTCAATACAAAGCATTCCAGTTAAAATTCTTCATCAATACCATTCAGGGTGGTAAGAACAGTTACCTGGGAGCACCGGGTATTATGCTGTTGAATCCGGACAATATCCGGAATAATAACGGCTTTGTGTACGACTACTGGACGCCCAATAATCCCAACGCCCGTTACAGGAGCATCGCTGCCTATGTAGCCACACTGGGTGAAAATTTTGGTCCTTATCAATCCCGGAGCTTTATCCGTTTACAGGACATTACCCTTACCTATATGCTGCCGGAAGGGGTGCTGAGCCGGTTAAAAATAATAAAGGCGGCAAGCATCTACGTGAATGCACAAAACCTCCTGACCATTAGCAAATGGGATGGATGGGATCCGGAATCCAATCCTCCGGCCACTCAGCGGTCCTCATTGGGCTTGAGGGTACCGGGTGGCCTGGGCCTGGACCAGAACGGTTACCCCGTGATGAAAAACTATTCACTCGGCGTAAATGTGACCTTTTAATGCTTTCACCCCTAAACTTTAAGTCATGAAAAAAAGAATCATCATATACCTGCTTGGAATCAGCGCAGTGTTATCTTCCTGCAGTAAGAGCTTCCTGGACGAAGATCCGCTGTCTATCTATACACCGGACAATACGCTGCAAACATCGATACAGTATCAGCAGGCTGTCAATAACCTGTACAACGGTGTCAGGAACATCTACATGGGCAATATTAACCTGGATACTTATTTCGGTCTGTATTATGCTACTGACTTTGCGTATAACGCTACCGATTATGATCCTGCCGCGAAGTTAAATGCCTATAAGGCGACCATGGTACCAAGCTATCTTATTCCGACGGGTATCTGGACAGCCTATTACAAGATCATCACGAATGCTAACCTGATCATCAACCGGCTAAATAACGCCACTCAGCTGAGCGATGCTGATAAGAACAGTTTCCTGGGCCAGGCATTGTTCTTCAGGGCTTATTCGTATAACGTATTGGCCAACCTGTACGGCGGGGTGCCTGTTGAATTGAATGAACTTTCAGGCCCGCGGTATGACTATGTACGCTCCAGCCGGGCGGAGGTATACCAGCAATGTAAAAAAGACCTGCAGCAGGCTATCGGCCTGTTGTCTGATATTAACCAGGTGCCTGATGGTACAGTGAATAAACAGATCGCCAAACATGTGCTCACGGAAGTGCTCATCTCTTTAAAGGATTATGATGGCGCCATTACAAGTGCATCAGAAGTGATCAGCTTTCCAGGCTTATCGCTGATGACCAGCCGGTTTGGCAGAAGGGCCAGTTTACCGGGTGATGTTTACCGGGACCTGTTTGAATACAATAACCAGAACTACAGCACCGGCAACCATGAGGGGCTGCTGGTGATACAAACCACGCTGAACAACTCCGCATCCGTGGGAGATCAGACCGCCTGGGCGGTAGTTCCCAGTTTGACGGGTGTTAGAATTGTGGAGTCCACTACTAAAACTAAAATGGCAATCCTGTTCAACGCCAAGTTCGTGGACAGCATTTCTTCCAACGGTATCGGCTGGATACGTCCTACCAATCACTTCTTTTATGAGATCTGGACACCGGGTGATATCCGCAATTCTTCCTATAATATCGTCAGGGATATCCGGATCTCCGGTGTACCTGCTAATTCTCCCGATTACGGTAAATGGTATGTAAAAGATGGTTATAAGGACAAAGTACAACCGTCAGACTTCAGGGATACCATCCGCAATTTTTATCCGGTGATCAGGAAAACATCTCCATCAGCGGGTGATTTTGTATCAGCTGCCGGTCCGGCGATCCTCACCAATGTGACCAATCCGTTTGGCGGATTTTTGTTAAACGGCGCTTCCCGTTTGTTTATGCAGAAATACATGGCCCGTTTGGCAGAAACCTATCTGTTAAGAGCAGAAGCTTATATCGGGAAAGGAGAAAAACAGAAAGCAGCAGATGATATCAATGTGCTGAGAAGCAGGGCACAAACTACTGCAGCCAGTGCTGCAGAAATGAATATCGATTACATCCTGGATGAACGTTTGCGGGAATTGTACATGGAAGAGTTCCGGGCAGTAACCCTTACCCGGTTAGGACTGTTATATGACCGTGATAAAAAATACAATCCTAAGTCTGGCCTGACGATTGAAACATACCATAATCTGTGGCCGATACCTGCTACTGAAATAACACAAAATACCGGTGCTGTATTGGAACAGAATCAGGGGTATTAGAATGGAAGTGATAGTTCCGGCCCGGTTCAGTGGCCGGAACTATTACCATTTGGAAGGTTAACGACGCAATATAGTTAGTGCATCACCTCAAAAGCCCCAATGGCCCGCTGTGCGAGAAACCTGTTACCATTATAATCCTTTTCGGGATACCTTAACTGAGAACCTGCACCTGCCGCAGGACTCTCATCCGGGATGGAATAATCCACCCGCAACAACGGATCTTTACCCGTTATATTATTATACTCCACCACAGGCAGCTGCGGCTTCCACGCAGGATCTCCGGTATGGAACCACAGGTTGCTGGAAAATATAAAGCTTCCAGGTACAGTGCCAGGGCCGATGCTGCATGCAGCCCGCATTTGCTCATCAACATAAATAAGATTATTACAAAAAGTATTATCACTGCATTTTACAAAACGCATCGTGTCTCTATTTTCCTGTAATATGCGAATGACCCAGCGTGCGGGTTTGTAGATGGTGTTATTTACCACGGAGGATCGTGTGCAACCTACAAATGCTACCGGCACTTCGGATCCTGTGAACACACAACTTTGCACTTTTAGATCTGTTGCTTCATAATTGGCATCCGCAGGCCTGAAGAACGCTGTACCGGTACTGCCGCCAAGATTAATGGCCCTGCTGCCGGCATTTTGAAACCTGCATGCTTCAATAAGAATATTGCTGCTACCGCCCTTCATTTGTATGGCATTTGCACCCAAATTTTCAAAATGGCATTGCCGGATAATGCTTCTGTGGCAACCTACCATATCGATGCCACTGCCGCCTCTGGCTCCAT
Source organism: Chitinophaga rupis (assembly GCF_900109685.1). GTDB lineage: Bacteria > Bacteroidota > Bacteroidia > Chitinophagales > Chitinophagaceae > Chitinophaga > Chitinophaga rupis. Next base: position 708,953 of record NZ_FOBB01000002.1, read on the forward strand.
TCAGGAAGGTACATTGCTGAACGATGAGATCATCCACGCCGGACAGCTTCAACAGATCATTGTTGCCATCAGCGGCCAGATCACGAAAGATGCAATGCTGCAGCACAATATGGTGCGCAGGAGTGGAGTAGGAGCTGCCATCATCGAAATTGAGGCCATTGCTTTTTTGCCCTGTAAATACAATCCCTTCAATGTGGAGATAAGCAACATCGCTACCGTGCCATGCAAAGTTTCCGCCTTCATACACAACTGCACCGCGCTTTTTTGCAATGATGTAGATCCATTTACCGGGAGTGCCTTTCAGGCTTTGCAGGGATTGATTACCGGGGTAGGAGCCGTTGTAGAGCAGGATCGTATCACCGGGAGTTGCCTTGGCCGCCGCCGCCGCAATATCCGCGTAACGCTGCCCATAACCCGTGTGTAACACCGCTGCTGATAAAGGACCATGAACAAACAATAAAAGGAGGAACAGGCGCATTGGGAGGTATTTACAGGGAAAATAATGCAAAAAAACAGATCAGGCAATCAATTCTTAAAACCGGGGTGATGGGTTAAAGACTAACAAAGAAGATCTTATATTCAGCTGTGGTTCGGGATCTTGTTTGATATACAATTTTTCGCCAAGCTGCTACAGCGGCATATATAAACGAAAAAGGCATTTAATTCGTGCAGGTTTTATTTTTTGAAAGTGCTATCTAATTTGATCGCTTCTTTTAAAAGCTTTTTTATTGGCTTATCATCAATCTCCTCCGGCGTCTCGTAGATTTTGTAAAAAATTTGCTTGTTAGTTCCATGAGACAGGAAGCGATCGCGGTCATTTAATTGATGCCCATACCAAAAACCTAAAAGAACTCCCTTTTTGATACCTCCCCTCGGAACAGTTGAAGGCCAGATAATACATATGCCTTTGTTGCCATAAAAAAATGGAACATTGTATGATATTTTCTCTTTGCAATATCCGGGAAGAACATCAATTATTATCTGCCGCAAAACATCTACAATTATTTTTTCGTCTTCAGGAAGAATAGCAAAAAGCTCAACAAGGTTTCTAATTTTCATCAGCGTTTAAATAAAGTTTTTCAAATCCAAAGGATCGCAGGGCAGCCCCTTCGTGTTGGTGTCATTATTGGCCAAATTAAGAAAACAGATCATTATAACTTAAACCTTTGTTTATCATCACAGGAGTGCGAGAATACAAAAGCGGACCGCCATTACTGGCGATCCGCTGAATTTTTAAACAAGTCACTTAAGGTAGTGGCAAAACCGTAACGGATAACGGCCCCGGTTATTCCGTCAGCAGTCTGTTTTTAGCTTTGTGCTTTACAGCTGCCATCTCCGAAGTTCAGGATGTCCGGGTTATCGTTGCCATTAAGTCTATCAAGTACATACTGGTAAACCGGCAGCTGGTGTGCGCACCCTGCGCCTGGGTTTACCAGCGGGTACTGGGTTGAATCGATCTTATAACCCCCGGCTACCTGGGTGTAGATGTTAACCTGGTTTTCGAAGTACTGCGGAACTTTTGGAACAACATCCGGCACATTATATATGCGGCAGTTGTCAGCTACGCTGTTGTTGTACAGATCGGCAAAAGTAGCATCGCCGGTCATCGGAGACGCGTAAGTATACACGCTAAGATCCAGGCCTTTACCCAGGCCGGTGGAGGCAGCGGCGGCATAATAGGTTGCCAGCGTGGCTCCCAGGCTATGACCGGCAACCACTGTCCGCACATTTCCGGCATCCGGCATCATAAGTGCGGGATCGGCTGCAACGATCTTTAACAGGAGGGGCACAATCTGCGTAGTGGCATCTGGCGGTGACACGATCAGACCTGATTCATAAAGGTCATAAAAGCCGGATGGAACCAATCCTTTATTGTTAAACTCCTTAAAGGGAGTGGGAACAAAAAAGGCGTCTGCAATGGCTTCAAGGTCGTTTTCTGTACCGCGGATGGCGATCACATAGTCCCGGGTGCTGTTATGCTGTGCTATAAACCCGTAATAAACGAGGTCGAGGTTTCCGGGGACAATAATGTCATTCATCTGAACATTGTACAGTACAGTGTAGTTTGTCATAAAGTCCTTGTCTACCAGCACCTGGTAGTCCGTATTGTCACAGATATTCTGATACGCCTTTAGTGAAGGATTAAGCTGTGTTGACGTATCATTCTCCTTTACTGCCTGTTTGTAAATCATGTCTGCCAGGTTAACCAATTTGGCATACTGAACAGCCTCTGAGAGGGAAATGGATAAAGATTTGACTTGGGATTCCATAGAAAAATGGTTTGAGGGTGAAAAATGATTGATGCTTGAGGGGGCCTTAATGATCTGCTAAACATTCACAAGTAGTCCAATTTAGCACAATTTTTTCTTTTTCCAATATTATACACCAGATGGTTGAAAGCCGGACAAATAACATACTTAAAAGGCCTGGGATTGCGGAACATCCGCAAAAGAGCCGCCCTCATCGGCGGCACCTGTAACATCGAATGCCCTTTACACGCGGAGCCGGAGTTTTGCAAACCGTTAGCATATACATGAGTTTTGAACGATCCAACCAGGGGCAATGCATGGCTTAAAAGTACAATCCGGCCTTTTTTTTAAAATTTATATAGGTTTTTTCAAAAAGGCCATTATATTTGTGTAAAATGAATACGCATTCATTTTCTATCTGATCCAGTTAAAAAGCAACCTTTGGAAAAAAAGAATTACACTTCACAGGATGTAGCAGAAGTAGCAGGCGTTTCGCAGTCTACTGTTTCCAGGGTTTTTGCAGGTAATACAAATGTGTCAGAGAAAAAGCGGAAAAAGATACTCGCTGCGGCAGAAAAGCTGGGCTACAAGCCCAATGCGCACGCCAGAAGCCTTATCACGCGCAAAACCATGATGATCGGCATCGTGATGCGCAACATCCGCAATCCCTTTTACTCCGCAGTGCTGGAGATCTTTCATAACCGTTTTTCAGCCCTGGGATACCATCTTATCTTTATCAATTCAGAAAACGAAGAAATACAGGAAAGCGAGGTCACGCAGCTGCTGGAATATAATATAGAAGGGGTGATCATCACGGATGCCTTATTATCCTCCTCCGCTTCCGAGAAATTCAAACGCCACGGCATTGTGGTCGTACTGTTCAACCGGTATACCGAACAGCTGGAAAGCAGCGCTGTATTCTGCGACAACTACCTGGCTGCAAAACAGATCGCCACCTACCTGGTGGAGCTGGGCCACCAGTCGTTCGCTTTTGTTTCCGGCCCTTCTGATACCTCCACCACTATTGACCGGTTAAAGGGCTTTAAAGAAGTGCTGCAGGAGAGGGGTATCACCAATCTCATGATAGAACCGGGTAACTATACTTTCGAAAGCGGGTTTAAAGCGGCCCAGGAGCTGATGACCCGGAATAAAAACATTGATTGTATCTTTTGCGGCAACGATATTATTGCCCTGGGTGTAATGGACGCTATCAGAACCATTGGCCTCCGAATCCCCGAAGATGTGTCTGTAGTAGGTTTTGATAATATCCGCATGGCGGAATGGCCTTCCTATTCCCTTACAACCTGGGAGCAGCCGCTGGAAGAAATGGTAGACAAGACCGTTGAGCTGCTGGTGAGTGAGATCGGCGATACAAATGCCCAGCCACAGATCGTGATGATGAAAGGACACCTGGTGGTGCGGAACACCGTTAAATCCAGGAAGTAGATTTTTTTTGCCCATTCATTTTTTGAATACGTAGTCATTTAGTTAGAATATTCAGCGATTGACCATATGCGGCGTTGTGCCGGTGATCCGCTCACAGTACAGCGCCTTATCAGCCAGAATCTTCATAGTCATAGGATGCTATGAAGCAATGTATGTTCCTGCAGGAAGGATAAGACCTATAGCCAGCCCACGGGCTTTCAAGTTTCACGTTACGCAAAAATTGAACAAACGCCGAACCCTTTAAACCTATTATTTATGCAATTCTCCATGGGATTCAGGTTCACTGATCTTTTGTTCGGAAAAATCGCTGGCAGATACTTTTCTTCTGCCAGGTTTATCACTCCTTATGCAGCATTACTACTTATCTGCAGTATGGCGCCGGCTGCTCTCAAAGCAATGGCCACGAATGCGGGACAACCGGGCATTGCACAGGTACGCTCTTTTGTACTATCCGGTACGGTCACCGATGAAAACAATGGGGCTTTGCCTGGTGCATCCGTGCGCATTAAAGGCACCTCAAAAGGCACAACCACTGATATGAACGGCAAGTTCATGATCGAAGTGGAGCACGAGCAGGACTCGCTGATATTCAGTTTTACGGGCTATTACAACACCACTATCAAAGCCGGCAATCAAAGGACCATTACCGTAAAGCTTGTACCCGACGAAGAAAGCCGGAAGCTGAATGAAGTGCAGGTAGTAGGTTACGGTACGCAAAAAAAGATCACCATGGTAGGCGCCATTTCTTCTGTGTCTCCCAGGGAGATCCAGAAGTACTCCACACCTTCTCTTACCAATGCCATCGGGGGAAAGCTGGCGGGGATCATTACACGGCAAACCTCCGGGGAGCCGGGGTATGATGCCGCGAAGGTATTTATCCGCGGCCTGGTATCGCAAAGCGGTACCAATAAGCCACTCATTATTGTAGATGGTGTGGAGCGCGAATTACAGGATTACTGGACCACCATGAACATCCAGGAAATTGAAAGCTTTTCCGTATTAAAAGATGCTGCCTCCACCGCGGTGTACGGCAACAGGGGCGCCAATGGCGTGATCATGATCACCACCAGGAGGGGCGCCGTGGGCAAACCGAACGTCACCTTCAGGTCAGAGGCAGCCATTGTGGTGCCCATGCGCATTGAAGATAATATTGACGGGTATGAATATGCGTTACTGCATAATGAAGCCCTTACCAATGTTGGTGAACCGCCAAAATTTTCGCCGGCTGAGATCCAGAAGTATAAAGACGGTTCGGATCCCTACATGTACCCCAATGTGAACTGGTACGATGTGGTCTTGAAAAAAAGGACCCGGCAAATGATGAATAACCTGGGCGTATCCGGTGGCACGGAAACCGTGCAGTATTATCTGAACCTGGGCTATACCATACAGGAAGGCATTTATAACGAAGACCCTGCCAACACCTATAAGACCAACGCCGCCCTGAAACGTTACAATTTCAGGTCGAACATAGATGTTAAGCTGAGTAAAAGATTTTCACTGGCACTGGGCCTTTCAGGGATTATTTCCAATACAAATTTCCCAGGTACGGATGCCGGAAGGATCCTCACGGGACTGAAGCTCACAGCGCCGAATACCTATCCCGTCAAAAATCCCGATGGCAGCCAGCCTGGCGCTTTCGGCGATCTGCAATTAAATCCATACGCGCTGGTCACGCAAACAGGCTATACCAAACAATTCTACAATACGCTGGTAAGCAACCTCTCCGCCAAATGGGACTTGTCCTATGTAACACGGGGCTTGTCTGCCCGCGGCCTGGTGGCCTTTGATGTGGTGGACATTACCCAGAACATCCGTCAAAAGACGCCGGCCACCTATTCTTATGCAAAAGACCCGGTAACGGGCGCTGAAACATATAAGCAATGGTCTACCGAATCACCTTTGGGTTTCCGGAACCTGAATGAAACATATAGAACAATGTATGCACAGGCAGGCATCGATTATGAACGCGCTTTTGGCAATCATTATGTGACTGGTATGCTCACGGCGGAGAGACGGGAATTTACGAACGTCAATGCCACAAATTCTATTGATAATCTGCCCGAACGGCGGCAGGGACTTATCAGCCGCCTCACCTACCATTATAACTACCGGTACCTGCTGCAGCTGAGCGCGGGCTATAATGGTTCTGAGAACTTTCCCAAGGGCAAGCGGTATGGCCTTTTCCCGGCCATTGGCGCAGGCTGGATAGTATCCAACGAAAAGTTCTGGAACAAGAACGTAGTGAACCTGCTTAAGCTGAGAGGCAACTACGGCATAGTGGGCAACGACCGTATCGGGGGCGCGCGTTTTCTGTATCAGAGCACTTACAACAAATCAGCCACGGGTTATGTGTTTGGCCTGGACCAGAACCGTAACCCCGGCGGTAAAAGTGAGGCCCGCATCGGGAATATGAACGTAACCTGGGAAACAGCTTATAAAACAGATCTTGGATTTGATCTCGAAATGTTCGACAGCAGGATTACACTGTCCACCAGCGTTTTCCACGAGCGCCGCGAAGGGCAATTGCTGGAACGGAAAACCATCCCTATTTATGCCGGTTACCCCGGCGGCACGGTGCCCTTTGCCAATGTAGGCATCACTGAGAACAAAGGATTTGAAGCCACCTTACAGCTCAGGAACACCACTAAAGGCGGGTTTTATTATTCCTTCACCGGCAATTTCACCTTTGCGAAAAATACGATCATTGAAAACGATGCTCCGCCATCATTGTATCCTTACCAGGACTTCAGGGGAAGCTCCATTGGCGCTAACCTGGGCTACCGTGCACTGGGTTTTTTCCAGGACCAGCGGGATATAGATAACAGCCCTTCACAAACGGCATTACAGTCTGTGATCCGCCCCGGCGATATTAAATACGAGGATGTTAATAAAGATGGACAGATCACTTCAGCCGACCGTGTGATCATTGGCAGCTACGGCTCCGAGCCGCAGATCATGTATGGTTTTGGGGCCACGGGGGCCTGGAAAGGGTTTGATGCCACTATCTTCTTTACGGGAGCAGCCCACCGCGATTTCTTTTTCACGCAGGGCTGGACCGCCTGGGCCTTTTCCGGTCAGGCTGGTTATTACAACGTAATGCAGCAGGTGTATGATAAACGTTTTATTGTAGGCGGTAATAACGAACATGCGGAATTTCCGGCGGTAAGGGCAGGCAGTACCAACAACTACACTGGTTCCACCCTGTGGCAAAGAAGCGGCGATTACCTGCGGATCAAGAACGCGGAGATTGGATACACCATCCCCGTGAACCTCACCAAAAAAGCAGCACTGAAAAGCATCCGCGTATTTGTGCAGGGAACCAATCTCGCTACCTGGGATAAGATCAAGGTGATCGACCCTGAATCGGATTTCGGCACAGGCGGTTATCCTATTCCGCGGAACTACAATTTCGGGCTGGAAGCCAATTTTTAGTCAACTTAAATCGGGTATTATGCAATCATATATCATTCTCCTGCTGGCCGCAGTACTGCTTTTTACAACGTCCTCCTGTAAAAAGGATTACCTGGAGAAAACACCGGATGAAGACCTGACACAGGAGCAGGTATTTACCAACGCTATTTTCGCCGAACAATACCTTGCCAATATCTATTCACACCTTCCGAAAGAGCTGGCAATGGTGGATAACCCCTGTGGGGGATGCGCGGTGAATAATCCGTTCAATGCCGCCTCAGATGAGCTGGAGATCAGCTATGAGCCCAACTTCGCCAACGCCATGAACAACGGTAACTGGAACGCTGATTCGTATGTGCAGGATATCTGGTCGCAAAGCTACATTGCGATCCGCAAAGCGAATATATTCCTGGAAAACATCGGCAAGCTGGTGCCATCCGAATTGGCGGGGGAAGACAAGATCACCAACTGGAAAGGAGAGGCCATGTTCCTGCGCGCGCTTCATCATTTTTTCCTGATCAGGGCTTACGGACCCGTACCGATCATAGACAGAACGCTGCTGCTTGATGAAGACCTCACAGCTTTTAAACGCCAGCCCATTGAAAAGTGTGTGGAGTTTATTGTTAGTGAATGCGACAAAGCCGCCGCGCTGTTGCCGCTGAGGATAACAGCCACTACTGATTACGGTAAACCCTCCAAAGTGGCCTGTATGGCGCTAAAGGCAAGGGCGCTGCTATATATGGCCAGTCCGCTGTGGAACGGCAATCCGGATTATGCCTCATTTAAAGATAAAGAAGGCATGCGCCTGTTCCCGGATTTTCAGGCAGCGCGATGGGATGCAGCAGCAGCGGCAGCAAAAGCCTGTATAGACCTGGCGGAATCTGCCGGACATAAATTGCACCGCTCAGGCGCTGATCCTGTTAAAAATTACCAGGAGGTATTCTACATTAATTTTAATGAGGAAGTATTTTTTACCAGCAATGATCCTGATTATCTGAACATAGACGCCTATAGCGAACCCAGAGGAATGCCCGGCGCCGGCTGGCCTTTGCAGGATGCTACACAGAATATTGTGGATGACTATGAAATGGCGAATGGCATGCGCCCCATCCTGGGATATAATGCAGACATGACGCCTATTATCAACCCGCTTTCCGGCTATAACGAGCGCACGCAGGCTGCTACTGCCACCGATCAATATTATGCCGGTACCCGCGGAATGTATGTAGACCGTGAGCCCCGTTTTTATGCCAGCATCAACTTCACGGGCGCAAAGTTTAAAACCGGCCCTCCGCAGAACAGGAGCACGCCGCTGGAATTCTGGAAAGGAGGACTTGACGGCCGGCCGTTCGACGCTGGTGCAAATTTCAGCGAAACAGGGTATCTTATGAAAAAACTAACGAACCCCTCATACGTTATGCAGCCCAAAGCAGGGCCCATCAGAACCTGGATATTTTTTCGCCTGGGTGAGCAGTACCTCAACTACGCAGAAGCATTGAATGAAGCGCAGGGACCCTTGCCGGATGTGTATAAATACGTGAACCTGATCCGCGACCGTGCAGGCTTGCCGGGCCTGCCTCCGGGCCTTTCGCAGTCAGACATGCGGGAAAGGATCCATCATGAACGGCGGATAGAGCTGGCCTTTGAAACACACCGTTATTTTGATGAGCATCGCTGGAAGATCGCAGAGAAGATAGATAACGCAAATATTTATGGCCTGGATGTGCTTACTGACGGCTACAACATATCCAGCGACGCTTTTTATGTAAGAAAAGTGGTGGAGAAAAGAGTGTTTGAAAAGAAACATTATCTGTGGCCCATTCAGCAGCGTGAGCTTGAAAAGAACAGGAACCTGGTGCAGAACCCGGGCTGGTAAGCTATCATCAAACAACAAATACAAATGGCAAAATTATTCAACAGCGGGTGCATGTTGCTGCTATGCTGCTTTTTTTTCGAAGCCACGTATGCCCAACAACTCTATGAGCTGCCTGCGGGGGCTGAAACGCAATGGATTAGCTTGGAGAATGCTTCAGGTACAAAAGGAAAGGGCGGCATGGAAAACAAAGGCGCAAAAGGGCACGCAGCAGAATGGATAAAGGCAGGCGAACGGAAAGTAATGATGGATTACAACGGGGCAGGAGTGATTAACCGTATATGGATGACCGTTATAGAAAGAAGCCCGGCTTCGCTCCGTTCCATTTATATTGAAATGTACTGGGACGGCGCCGCCAAACCTGCGGTGTCGGTGCCCCTGGGAGATTTCTTCGGCATAGGTCTGGGGCGCAGAACGGCTTTTCAAAGTGCGCTGTTCTCCGATCCTGAAGGCAAATCATTTAACTGCTTTATCCCTATGCCTTTTAAAAAACATGCGAAGATCGTTTTTGTGAATGAATCCAAACAGAATCAGCTGCTGTTCTTTGATGTGAACCTGACGAAAGTGAAAAAGCATCCGCAGGAGATCGCGTATTTCCACGCATGCTGGACCAGCAGTACGGACGGCAAGCCGGGCGATGACTTTGAAATACTGCCCCAGGTAAAAGGCAGGGGACGTTTTTTAGGTACCAACCTGAGTGTTATCCCGGATAAGATCTACGGGGATACCTGGTTTGGCGAAGGAGAAATAAAAATGTACCTGGATGGCGACAAACAATATCCCACGCTTGTTGGCACTGGTACTGAAGATTACATAGGCTCCGCATGGAACCTTGGTCCTTTTGCACATTTGTACCAGGGTGCGCCTATTGTTGATAAACAAAAAGGGCAGTATGCATTTTACCGCTATCACATTCCTGATCCCATTTACTTCCGGACGGATTGTAAGGTGACCATACAGCAAATGGGCGGCGGCGGAAGAGACAAGATCAGGGCGATTGTAAAAGCAGGTGGTAAAGTAAAACCTGTTTCCGTGATGACGCAGAACGGGCTCATAAAACTGTTGGAAGAGCCTGCGTATCCTGATCTGATGGACGACAGGTTTCCGGCAGATGAATGGGTGAATTTTTACCGCGTAGATAATTATTCCGCTACCGCCTATTTCTACCTGGACAAGCCGGAGAACAACCTGCCGCCGCTGGCGCCACTCACACAACGATTAAAAGGCATTCTCTGATAAACCGGAATCAAATATGAACTGGCACCAAATAGACATCTGGATAGTAGGGATCTATATTTTGCTCATGCTCGGCACAGGGTTCTGGCACCGCCGTTTCGCCAACAAGAGCATGGATAATTTTTTCCTGGGAGGCCGTAAAATACCCGGCTGGCTAAACGGTATTTCCTATACAGCAGCGTTGGTAAGCCCCGATGCAGCTACTGGTTACGGCGGCCTGGCAGTGGCCACCGGCGGCTTCATTTGCTGGTGGTACCTCAGCAGGTTTGGCCTGGCGCTTTTTCTCGGAGGCGTGCTGTTTGCTGTTTTCTGGCGCCGGCTCAACCTGTTCACCACCCTTGAATTTTATGATCTGCGATTCCCGAAAGGCGCTGCTGCCGCCATGCGGCTGTGGATCGCCATCCGTACTTCCATGGTGGCCATGCCGGCTTGGACGGGCATTACGCTGCTGGCCGCCTGTAAGATCATGGGACCGGCTTTTAACCTCTCCAAACTGGAAACATTATATCTCGTAGTACCGGTTTCACTTCTTTTTGTATTCTCTTCAGGATACAAGGGTGTAGTGATCTCGAATTTTATACAGATGATCATTTTTCTCATCGGCACATTAATGTTAGCCTGGCTTACGCTCCGGCACTTCGGCGGCGCTGAGGCAATGGTAACCGCCATTCACACTAAGTTCGGTCCCTCGGGTGCGGAGATCCTGGGCTCTATACCACCTAAAGATCATGCGGTGTTTCCGCTTGCAGCTGCATTAGGCTGGCTACTGGGACAAAGCATCGGCTATGGCGGAGATGCGGCTCCCATGGGCGGGGCCATGGAAGGGCAGCGCATTCTTTCCACGCGCACACCGGCAGAAGCGCTAACCATGTATGTGGTTACAGCTATCAGCATGTTCCTGCTGCTATTGCTTGTTACATTACCCAGCATCAGTGCGGCGGTGATGTGGCCTGAACTGCGGGAGGCTGGTGCTGACCGGGAGCTGGTGTATGGGAGGTTAATGAAAACATTACTGCCTGCGGGCGCTATGGGATTGATGGTAGCTGCCATGCTGGCCGCCACCATGTCTACCGTAGGCGATAATCTCAATTTCGGCAGCCAGGTGCTTGTGAGCGACATCTATCGCCGCTGGTTTGTACCCAAAGCAAAAGAAAGCCATTACATGCTGATGGGAAAACTGGGCATGATCATCATTCTTGCGCTGTCTGTTGCCGTTGTGTTCAATGTGCTCATTATAACAGATGTGGCCATTTTTATGCTCTCTCTCAGCGCCGCAGAGCTGCCCGCCAACTGGGCACAATGGTGGTGGTGGCGTTTCAATGGTCCTGCACGTGTAACAGCTTCCTTTGGCGGCGCAGGTATTTTTTGCCTGGTGGTATTAGGCCCCAGACTGCTGGCTTTATTGAATGTTCCCTGGGCAAACAGTTTAGTGATACCCTGGTACTGGCAAACGCTTTTGGTAATGGGTCTCACGACCGTATTGTGGGTTGCGGTAGCGCTGCTTACCAAACCCGATCCGGATGAGCTGTTGCGTGAATTCTATGTCAGGGCGCATCCACTGGGCTGCTGGACGCCTTACAAAACACTGGACAAACAAGGTCCCGCCGGTTCGTTCAAACTGGTGTTCCGCGGCATCTTCATCGCCATCCTGGGAACTGTATCTGTATCGCTGTTGATGCTGGGGCTTACCCACGCATGGTTTGCGCGGTATATAGAAGGAATACTGACTGTTGCAGCAGCGGTCATCACCTTTCTTATTTTCTGGAAACTGGCGGAAAAATACCTGGCGGTGCTGGCACTGCGGGCTGCGGACAATGCTGTGCCTACAGCTGTGAAAGAGGAAGAACCGGTCATGAACAACATGAACTAATTATAAAATCAGATAAACATGAAACAAACGACGGATGTAAAACGGGAACACATTCTTTACCTGGGCGACTGGGTATTCAGCGTGGGCCCGCTATTTATTGAAACACCTTTCGGAACGGAAACTAAAGATGCAGATCTGCACTTCTATGGAAAAAGACTGGTAAAAGCCATTGATCCGGTGGTGGATGTAACCAGCATGGCTAACTGGGAATTGTACCGCATGCAGCCCGGCAGGCTTGAAGAAATACTGAACACTTCCACCGGTCTTATTATCAGCGATGTGGAAGCAAAATGTTTTCACCTGTTCCCCAGCTTTTTTGACCGCGCGCAGCGGAAAGATACAGTGGTTACTTTCCCGGACCGTCTTACTACTATTAAAAACTGGATCGCAGACGGCGGCGGCCTGCTGATGCTTGGCGGCTGGCTGTCATTCAGCGGCGCATTCGGTAAAGGCGGCTGGGGAAGAAGCTCCTTCTCCAATGCATTGCCGGTGCAGTGCCTTGCTACAGAAGATCTGGTTGAATCTTCTGCCGGCTTCACAGCAGAGCTGCTGGTGCCCGATCATCCGGCCGTTAAAGGGTTGAGCTGGGATACCTTTCCACCGATCTTTGGTTATAACGAGGTGACCGCCAAACCCCAAGGGGAAGTGCTGGTACGTGTGAAAGAAACCGGTGATCCGCTGGTAGTGGCAGGAGAATACGGGAAAGGCCGCATTCTTACTTATATGTCTGACCCTGCACCGCACTGGGGTTTAAATTTTGAACTGTGGGACAGCTATGATGCCTTCTGGCAGCAGTCGCTTAACTGGGTAAAAAAACAAGGCGCTTAGCAATCATATGGAACCATTGCAATTACTGGCCGGTACTTCGGTAACAGACATTACACCGCCGCTGGAGGTGGGTTTGCTCACTTCCTCCGTACAGGGGCTGTATGCACCTTTTGAATCAGTAAGGCTGCCGCTGAAAGCCCGTGTACTGGTGTTAGGCACGCTGAAAGATCTGGTGGCAGTAGTGTCGCTGGATCTGCTGGCGCTGAACGATACAGCGGTGGGTGGATGGCAGCAGTTCAAAAAAGGGCTGTCTGATATCATTCCGCCGGACAGGATCATTATCACGTGCACGCATACACATAACGGTCCGGAATCGGTTGCTTTATCAGGCCTGTACCGCACGCCGGTTTATAAACAATGGCTGGCAGGTGTGCAGCAGCAGATCAAACAGGCCATTCAGCAGGCAGCTGCGGCAGCGCAGCCCTGCCATGCATTGGTAGCTGTTGCTACGCTGGATGGTTATTCCCTGCAACGCCGTATTCCAACACCGGAAGGGATCATGATGTCTGATGCCATGCAGCCTATAACACCGGAGCTACTTAGCAGGGAGCCTGTTGACCGCCGTGTGCATACGGTAACATTTGAAGCTGAGGGAGGTAATGTCATTGCAACGCTGGTACACGCCGTTTGCCACCCTGTGCATGAAATGTGCATGCCGCATATTTCCGCGGAGTTTCCCGGTGAAATGTGTTTAGCGCTGGAAGCATCCTGTAAGCACGGCATGCCGCTTTTCCTGAATGGGGCAGCAGGCGATATTAATCCTCCCACCGTATCCGGCGGGCCGGTGTATGCACAACAGCATGGCAGGGCGCTGGCCGCACTGGCAGGGCGGGAGCGGGGTGTGTTATGTGCGGGTGCATTCCGTTATATACATAGTGAAATGCAGCTGCCTGTGAGACCGGAAGCAGGCGTAACGCAGGCCGCAGAGGCCCTTGCAAGGTTCAATGCCATTGCCATCGGCTCACTCGCCCTGGTATTCATTCCCGGTGAGCCCTTTACAGCAACCGCTTTTGCTATTGAACAGGATTCGCCTTTTGAGCACACCATTATAGCAGCATATGCAGAGAACACCATCGGCTATGTACCTACTGAAAAGGCATTTGAAGAAGGCGGTTATGAAACCGGCCCGGGTAAATGGTCTTACCTGGGGAAAGAAGCGGAAGCACTCATTATTGCAGAAGCACAACGGCTGCTGACAGCATTATCCGCTACATACATTCCAATAACTAACTGATATAAAACTGAGCATGTACATTATCTCACACTGGGGTATGTAAATGCGAAGTTCCCCCGCTAAAGCGGGGCAAGCTATCCGACCATAAAAAATAAGCATTAACGGATGAAAACAATAAAGGCAACAATTTTTCTCTGGATATACATCCTGCTCTGTACAGGGCTTACGGCCCATGCAGAAAAGGGGAGAGAAGTTTATTTCTACGGCAATGTGCGGAATGATCTGTACCGGCTGCTGCAGCGCGAGGGGTTTACCATCCGCAAGTACAGCACGCCGGAAGCCGCGGTGAAAGCCGCGCCACAGGGAGCAGGAGTTTTAATACTGGGCAGTAACTATCCGCAGACAGACCCGGTGAACCGCATTACGCAGCAGCTGTTGAATGAAGCAAACAAAAAATCGCTGCGGCTTTACATAGAATATCCTGCATCATTTCCAGGTCTCGATATTCCCGCAAAGCCCCTTGAAACAAAGTTTGAACGCGGCGTTATTACCGCGGATGTTTTCGGTGGTGAGCTGACGCCTATGAGTTTACTGGGTATTCACAACTGCCACATTCTGCCCGTTACCGCCGGCAACCCGCTGATAGTACTGGCAAAAGTGGTGGGATTTGATAAAGCGGAGTACGGGCTGGCTGATACCAAAACATATCCCTTGTTGTTTGAACAGGACAATGCACTGGTTTGTATGACGGGCCTGAGTAATTTCCAGACAGGGCGTTACGGCCCCCAGGCCTCCATGAAAACGGTGTGGGCCTACATACTTTCCAGGATCACCGGCATAAAGAATATCACACTGAATAAGTGGGAAGAAGATGTGCGCCCGATGTATAGCAGAACAGCATCCCTGCCTGCCGGCGCACGCCTTAACAGCATCCGCAAAGGCGTGGCGTGGTTTGATAACGGCCGCTTTTTTATACATCCTGCCTGGAAGGAGTATTGGCTCGAACACGATGGCAGGAACGGCACTACACCGGTAGGCCCGCCGGTACCTGCCGGTAAACCTGATGGCGACGGTAGCCTGGGCATTATTGAAGGGCACACCTCCACCATTTATTACGACGGCAGTCAGCAATACCGCTACTGGATGCGTGCCGATGTACAGGGCGAAGCCAGTATGGCGCTGGCGGCGGCAGGACGGCTGTTCAACAATCAAACGTATAAGGACAAATCAGCCCGCCTGATCGATTTTATGTTCCATACCTCCAATATGCGTGCAGGCGCTAAGAACGATCCTGCCAGCCCTGCTTATGGCCTGATCGGCTGGGCAACTACTGCTGCCAGTACATTCTACGGTGACGATAATTCCCGGGCCATCCTCGGCGCTATCGGTGCAGCATCGTACCTCAATAAAAATAATTGGGATAAAGAGCTGGCAGAAGCCATCATGGGTAACTTCAGGACCACCGGTAAGCTGGGTTTCCGCGGAGAGCGGCTGGAGGAAGGGAATATTATCAAAAACGGTTTGCCGTTCTACCAGCAGCGCGAACTCATTCACATTTCCCCGCATTTTGAATCCTGGATGTGGGCCTGTTACCTGTGGCTGTACGATAAAACGAAATACGAACCGCTTTTATCCCAGACAAAAAAAGCCATCCGGATCACGATGGAAGGTTATCCCGATAAATGGCTTTGGGGCAGCAGCATGCAAACCCAGCGTGCCCGCATGATACTGCCACTGGCCTGGCTGGTGAGAGTGGAAGATACCCCGGAGCACCGCGAATGGCTGGATAAAATGGTCAATGAAATATTGAAATACCAGGATGAGAGTGGCGCCATCATGGAGGAATTGGGCAAAGGCAAAGGCATGTTCAGGGAGCTGAAAAAAAATGAAGACTATGGTTCAGATGAAGGATCACTGATATTCCGTAACGGTGAAAAAGTAGCCTGCATGCTGTATACCTGCAATTTCGCGGTGTTCAGCCTCAATGAGGCTGCAGCGGCAACCGGCGATAAAAAGTACCGCGATGCTGCCAATAAGCTCTCCGATTTTCTGACAAGGATACAGGTGCAGAGTGAAAAGCACAAAGATGTGGATGGCGCCTGGTTCAGGGCTTTTGACTACGGGCGCTGGGACTACTGGGCATCCAACTCCGACGCAGGCTGGGGCGCATGGTGCACACTCACCGGATGGATCCAAAGCTGGATCGTTACTACACAGACACAGATCCAGCAGCGGGAAAATTTCTGGGATCTGACTAAAAATTCCGCGATCGGGAAACCGGCTAACGCCGTTATTGAATCAATGATGCGTAAATAAAAAATACATGCAAGGAAGAATAATAACCATTTTCATATGCCTGTTCGCGTTATACGCGCAGGCGCAAACACCCGCCAGCGACTTGGCTGCGCTGTCGCAGATGCAACAGGGCATGACCTCCAAACGGGTGAGCAGTTACGACAGGACCGGTGGCAACGATGATTTTCTCCGCATAGAAAAGGATGAAAAGAAGATCATCTTCGACGTGAAAGGCGCAGGCATCATTAATCATATCTGGATCACCATGGCGCCCGAGCCGGGTGCGCTGAACCGGAACGATATTATTATCAGAATGTATTGGGACGGTAAGGCGGAACCTTCCGTAGTATCGCCCATCGGCCCTTTCTTCGGTCAGGGATGGGGGGAAGCTTATGAATTCAACTCGCTGCCGCTGATTGCCGGGCCAGACAGGGGGAAAGGGCTGGTATGCTATTTCAGCATGCCTTTTGCCAACGGCGCAAAAATAGAAATAGAGAACCAGGCCGGCCGGCCCATCGACAATTTTTATTATTACGTGGATTATGTAGCCATGGACAAGCTGCCCGCTAACTCCGGGCGCTTTCACAGCTGGTACAATAAACAGCTTGCCGGTTCCGCGGGGGATGGCGGTGAAAATGAATGGGGCATTCTCGGTAAAATAGGAAACAACACTACCGGCAAGGATAACTACGTATTTGCCGATATAAAAGGCAAGGGCCATTTTGTAGGCGTGAACTATTATGTGAATTGTCCTACCCCGGTATGGTATGGTGAGGGCGACGACATGATCTACATTGACGGTTCGCCTTCTCCAACGCTCCACGGCACAGGCACGGAAGATTATTTTAACACCGCTTTCTGTCCGAAGAACATTTTTCAGCACGCCTACTTCGGCTACCCACGCGTGAATAACGACATGGGCTGGCTGGGCAGAACACATCTGTACCGCTTTCACATCACCGACCCGCTCTACTTCAACAAGTCGTTTAAATTCACGATAGAGCATGGCCACAACAATGTACTGACGCTGGACCTGGCCAGCGTAGCCTACTGGTATCAGAGCGAAGCTACCGCCGTGCCGCCCATACCAGGCAAGGAAGCCAGGGCACCAAAGCCGCTCATTAACATCGGCGATTTTCACCGGTGGAGAAATGAATGGAGAAAAAGCAAAGGCAATGACCCGCAGCTGTGGGGCAATTAAGGCTTCATCGGGCCAGTCAAAAACAGATAACAACGGATGAAAACAATATCGTACATCATCATATACTTCTTCTTCGCAACGCAGTTACGCGCGCAGGAAATGACAGACCTTACCCGCATCAGGGAAAACGTCCGGTCGAAACGCGTTAGCAGCTATGACAGGTCCGGTGACAACCACGACAACCTGCAGCATATTGCGAGCGGGGAAAAGCGCACCATCTTTGATGTAAAAGGCGCCGGCATTATCCAGCATATATGGTTCACTATGGGGCCGGAACCGGATAAATTAAGCCGCAACGATGTTATCATCAGCATGTATTGGGATGGGAACGATTATCCCTCCGTACAATCGCCCATCGGCCCCTTCTTCGGCCAGGGCTGGAACGATTCCTATCTCTTTACCGCTGCGCCGCTGGCCGCCACACCCATGAATGGAATGGGCCTGGTCAGTTACTTCGCCATGCCTTTCGCAAATGGCGCCAGGATAGAGATCGAGAACCAGTCGGGCAGTGAGATCAGCACCCTGTATTTTTATATTGACTACGTGGAAATGGACCAGCTGCCACCACAGACTGGCAGGTTCCATGCCTGGTACAATAAAGCGTTAACGGGCGCAGAAGACAGTGTGGAAAATGAACACTGGATGTTCGGTCCCGGTAAACCCAACAAAACCGGCAGGAACAATTACCTGATAGCCGACATAAAAGGGAAGGGGCATTTCGTGGGCGTTAACTATTACGTGCATTCACCTACACCGTACTGGTATGGTGAGGGCGACGATATGATATTCATTGACGGGCAGGAGCGCCCCGCACTGCATGGCACAGGTACGGAAGATTATTTTAACACCTCCTGGGGAGCGCCCGACAAACCGTATTCCGCACCCTATTTTGGTTACCCGAAAGTAAACGGTGAAAAAGGTTTCCTGGGCAGAACGCATATCTACCGGTTCCATATACAGGATCCAATTTATTTTGACACTTCCTTCCGGTTCACCATCGAACATGGCAGCATGAACGTAATGACGCTGGATCTGGCCAGTGTGGCATACTGGTACCAGTCCACCGCATCAAGGATCCCCGCCATCCCTGATGCTGCGGCCCGCAAGCCGCACCCCCTCATAGGGCCGGCGGATATACACCGCTGGAGGAATGAATGGCGGAAAAGCAAAGGGAACGCCCCCACGTTATGGGGAAATTGATCATACAAGTTAACCGAGCCTACGGGCGAAAAATTTAAACCAATGAGCAGGTATTTGAAAAAAGGGAAAAGTGAATCCGATATTAAGAATGCAGATGCGGATATCAGAAAAACCGTTGGAAAGATCATCAGCGACGTGGAAGAGAACGGCGACTTTGCCGTGCGGAAATATGCAGCATCATTTGATAACTGGCAGCCCGCCTCATTCCGGTTAACGGACAGTCAGATCAAAACGATCGTGGACGGCATACCTCAACAGGTGAAAGACGATATCCGTTTTGCACAGCAGCAGATCCGTTTTTTTGCGGAGCAGCAGCGGGCCTCTATTTCGGATATTGAAATAGAAACGCTGCCCGGCGTATTTCTCGGACATAAGAATATCCCGGTGAACAGCGTGGGTTGTTACATTCCAGGCGGACGGTATCCTATGGTAGCAGCTGCACACATGAGCATTATCACCGCCCGGGTGGCCGGCGTAAAAAGGGTTATTGCCTGTACGCCGCCGATCAACGGCAACATTCCGGAAGCCACCGTTTGCGCTATGCATTTTGCAGGAGCAGATGAAATTTATATCCTGGGTGGCGTGCAGGCATTGTGCGCTATGGCCATCGGCACCTCTTCCATTTCACCGGTGGATATGATCGTGGGGCCGGGCAATGCCTATGTAGCAGAAGCAAAAAGACAGCTGTTCGGCCGTGTAGGTATAGACCTCTTTGCCGGCCCTACGGAAATACTGGTGATCGCCGATGAAACCGCGGATGCCGAAATGGTGGCCTGCGACCTGCTGGGACAGGCAGAACACGGACCCACCTCACCTGCAGCACTTATCACCACTTCCGCTACGCTGGCCCATGAAACGCTGGCAGAAATCGAAAGGCAGCTTCAGCACCTGCCTACAGCGGATATTGCACGGGTGGCCTGGCGCGATTGCGGATCAGTGATCATTGTGGACAGCCTGGAAGAAGCGCTGCGCGAGGCTGATGCGCTGGCCTATGAGCATGTGGAAGTACTGACGAAAGACCCGCAGTTCTTCCTCGACAACATGACCAATTACGGTGCGCTGTTCCTGGGTGCAGAAACGAATGTAGCATACGGCGATAAAGTGATCGGCACAAATCATACGCTGCCTACCATGAAAGCCGCCAGGTATACGGGAGGCTTATGGGTAGGGAAATTCCTGAAGAACTGCACCTATCAGCGCTGTACGCCGGAAGCAAGTGTTATGATCGGCGAATACGCCATGCGCCTCTGTGAGCTGGAAGGTTTTGCCGGACATAAGGAACAAGCCGCATTACGCGTGAAACGGTACGGGAAAGAGACAGTGGGGGAAAAATAAACCAGGGTCTTCGCACAAATCTATCGTATGAAAATCAAGCTCATTTTTTTTCTGGCAGCCATGCTTTCCGCCTTTCACTGCGCTTATGGTCAAAGCACGGGTTATCTTATTCCGGAAATAAGCGGTCCCTTTGTGCACATCTTCGATCCTAATGATACGCGTAAGGAGGGCGACAGCGCGTGGTACACCAATGACCATACATTTATCAAAGGAAGGGATGGAACCTGGCATGCCTATGGCATCATTCATCACCTGCCCGTAAAACCCTGGGATGAGAGGCGGCTTTTTCATATATCCGCCTCCTCCATTAAACAGGCCAAATGGGAGGATCATGGTTATGCCATGACGGCGGAACCGGGCGTGGAGCGCGTATTGTGGGCGCCGTATGCCCTACGGGAAAAGGGAACGTATTACCTGTTCTACAACACCGGCAATATGCAGCATAATGCGCCGGAGTATGCATCATGGGGGCAGCTGCGCCTGGCCACCAGCAAAGACCTTTTTAACTGGACACGGCACGACAGGAATCCGCTTTTCAGTGATCCTGGTCATGCCCGGGATTCTTACGTCATGAAATACAAAAACAAATATTATTACTATTATACCAGGGTACTAACGGAAACGGACCTCCGTTCTGCCGTAGCTGTGCGTACCGGCCCTGACCTGCTGCACTGGAGCGGCCCGCACATAGTCCATATACAGCCGTACGAGATCTATTGGGGAGGAGATGCGGAGAGCCCTTTTGTAGTACGGCATAAGGGGCTGTTCTACCTTTTCATCTGCAAGGCCATGACGGAGTATAACCTCACGGCCGTGTACTGGTCCAAAGACCCTGAAAATTTCCCGGTAGAGAACCTGGTATGCACCTTACCCGTGCATGCGGCTGAAGTGATCTACGATAAAAAAGAAGGCTGGTTCATTTCAAATACGGGATGGGACAAAAAGGGGCTTTATCTCGCCCCCTTAAAATGGAAAAAAGCTAACTGATATAAACGCTCAAAACCGGCAATTATATGACCGCACTCCGGAATTTATTACTGCTGCTGTTCTTTGTACCGCTGTATGCGTATGCACAGCAGTACAAAGTCCCCACCGGCTACGACGCTTTCCGTTCATGGGAAAGCCTGCCGCAGCAGCGCATTGGCGTACACGCGTATATGCGCAGTACTTATGCCCGCACCGGCGGTGGCTATGACGCCTCGAATTTTCTTTTTATGAATAAAGAAGATGAAAATGTAACGCTGGATGTAAAAGGCGCCGGCATGCTGTATTTTTTCCGGGCCAATCACTGGCACGGCAGCCCCTGGCATTTTGTGGTGGACGGTAAGGATAATATTGTATCTGAAACCGCTACTGCCAACCCGGTGGATGCTGTGAAAAAATTCAAAAGCACCGCGTTTATTCCCGCCGTTTCTTTCCCCGAGCCTCTAGCCTGGACCTGGGGCACCACCAAAGGCGCTAACCTGATCTGGGTTCCAATGGCCTTCCGCGATTCGCTGCAGATCGCCTATTCCAGAACATTTTATGGCACCGGTTATTACATCTATCATCTGTATGCTGATAAGGATGCGCTTTCCAAACCATTGCGCAGCTGGAATATTGACCAAACGCCTGACCGTGATGTAACAGACCTGCTGAACCGCGCAGGTACTGATATTGCGCCGCAAAACATTAAAAAAGTACAGGGCCGGGTGAAGCTGAACAAACCGACCGTATTGCTGGCCAGCATCACATCCGCATCTTCTTCCCTGAGAGCTTTAAAGCTTACCCTGCCGCTGGAAAAGGCAGCAGCGCTGGAACGTGTGCGGCTGCGCGTAACCTGGGACAATGCAGCGCAGCCTTCCATCGACGCTCCTTTGTGCCTGTTCTTTGGCGCAGGCACTTTTTACAACCGTGAGCAGAAAAGATATCTCGTAAAAGGCCTGCCCGTAAATATCTGTTACGACTATACGAACAATAAGCTGCAGCTGGCCTGTTATTATCCCATGCCTTTCTTTAAAATGGCCAGATTCGAGCTTAGCGGTATACAGCCGGATGCTACAGAGATCAGCTATGAGCTCCGTTATGAACGCTCAAAGATGCCTGCGAACAGGAGCGCTTATTTTCATGCCACTTACTGCGACTTTCCGAAACCTGAGCTGGGGCAGGACATGACCTGGCTGGATACGCAAGGTGCAGAAGGCCACCAGGAGTGGTCTGGCAGTTTCCTGGGCACGTCTTTTATCTTCTCTCACAACGCCAACCTGAGCACGCTGGAAGGTGACCCGCGTTTCTTTTTTGATGACAGCCATACACCGCAGGCATATGGAACAGGCACTGAAGAGTGGGCGGGGGGAGGCGACTACTGGGGAGGTGAGAACATGACGCTTCCGCTGGCCGGGCACCCTTGTGGGGCTACGGAAAAGAATAAGGCCGTTAATGACAAAGACCTTATTCAATCCGCCTACCGCTTTCTGCTGGCCGATCTGATGCCATTTGGCAAACGCGCCGTAATACGCTTTGAGCATAACGAAAATGTGGCGCAGGAGCATTATGAAACGGTGTGCTACTGGTATGGCCTGCCCGCTCCGTCACTGGTTAAAACCGATTCCCTGGATATTGGCCAGCCTGCTGATGAACAGCAGCACAACTATCACTCACCGCAAGCCTCTGCCGTGGACACCATCCGTTCAAGATATGAATGGGGGCCTGATACCTATCCTGCTCATGCCTGGGGCTATGATCTGCAAAACAGGCCGGGCTATAAGGAGCTGATAGGAAAGGAGATCTATCCCGCGCATGTGGAAGACGGCCGCACCACCACCGGGACCTCGGAATTCACCCTGCACCTCCGCAAAGACAATATGGGCGCACTGTTACGCAGAACGCTGGATTATGCTTATCCTAACCAGACAGCAGAAGTATTTGTTGCGGCAGCAGGATCAAACGACTGGCAAAAGGCTGGCACCTGGTACCTGGCAGGCGCCAATACCTACGTGATATCCAGGCCGCCCGGCGAACTATCGCCGCGGCAATACAAGGTGGAAACATCCAACCGCCGTTTCCGGGACGATGAGTTCCTGATTCCCGCCGCGCTTACAAAAGGCCGTGATGCCATCAGGGTAAGGATCACCTTTGTACCCAATGCGCAGGAATTATATCCTGACCATCCGTTCCCTCATCAAAGTACATGGAGCGAAATGAAATACGACGTTTACAGTTACATTCTTCCGGCTTTTAAATGAATAGAGGAATATGCGTGGAATAGTTATCACAGCGCTGCTGTGCATGGCGCTTTCCGGCTACGGTAATATCCGTTTGCCCCGGATCATCAGCAGCAACATGGTATTGCAGCAGCACGACAGTGTAAGGATCTGGGGATGGGCAGACCCTTATGAAGAAGTGACCGTAACGCCCTCCTGGAGCCGGCAAACATACAAGGCCACCGGCTCCCGCGATGCGCGCTGGGAGCTGAAGGTGGCAACGCCTGCCGCCGGTGGTCCGCATACCATCATTATAAAAGGGAAAAACACCATTGTATTGAATAATGTAATGATTGGTGAAGTCTGGATCTGTTCCGGACAAAGTAATATGGAAATGAGCGCAGAAAAGGGCCTGCAGGATGTGAAAAAAGAGCTGCCTTCCGCTCACCTCAACAACATCCGTTTCTTTCATATCCCAAAAACAACCGCCCCATACCCGCAGGATGATTGTAGCGGACAGTGGGCTGCCTGCGACAGTATTACGCTGCAGGCATTCAGCGCCGTGGGGTATTTTTTCGGCAAACGTTTAAGTAGGGAGCTCAATGTTCCCGTTGGTCTAATCGCCGCCAGCTGGGGCGGCACCGCGGCCGAAGTATGGACTCCGGACGGCATTGTAAACAACGATCCTGTATTAAAACAGGCAGCAACCAAAATAGTCCCCAGTGGGATGTGCCCCAATCAGCCCGGTTATGCATTTAATGCTATGATAGCGCCGGTAACCCCTTATACTATTGCCGGCGCCATCTGGTACCAGGGAGAGAACAATACCGGCGCAGCCGGCACCTATAAACAGTTGTTCACGGCCATGATAGACAGTTGGCGGGCGGCCTGGAAAAAGGACTTTCCTTTTTACTTTGTGCAGATCGCCCCTTTCAGGTACCAGGTAAAAAACACCGGCGCCCTGTTGCAGGAAGCGCAGCTGCAAAGCGCAACGCATCATAAAACCGGAATGGTGGTAATTACCGACCTGGTGGCCGATACCAACAATGTTCACCCCGCCAACAAACATGATGTAGGGCTTCGTTTAGCCAATTTTGCGCTGGCAGATACTTATCACCGGCAGGGAATCCCCTTTCAAAGTCCGGTTTTTAGTAGCATGCGGATCCAGGGAAACAAGGCCATCATAACTTTCGATCATGCGGATAAAGGATTGGTAATAAAAGGAACAACCGCCACAGAGTGGATGATTGCCGGTGATGATAAAATATTCTATCCGGCTGAAGTGGCGATACACCGGCATACGGTGACGGTATGGAGCAAAATGGTGAAAGCTCCTGTAGCCGTGCGTTACGGCTTCAGGGATGCAGCAATGGGCAACACTTTCAGCCGCGAAGGGCTCCCTCTTGCACCGTTCCGTACGGATAACTGGGAAGTAGGAACGAAATGATTTATCCATTTATTTAATCACTTTTTGTATGTATAATAAATCATTTTACATACATTTACGTAATTAATAACTGAGATGAAGGGTTCAAATCTTGGAGAATTCGAAGAGCTGGTGCTGCTTACCATTGCTGCGTTGATGGATGAAGCATACAGTGTAGCGATATGCGACGAACTTTCGCGTCACACAGAGCGTTCGGTGAAACTTGGTGTGGTGCATGCGGTGCTCAACCGTCTTGAAGAGAAGGGGCTTGTAAAAAGTCAGCTGGGGGAAGCAACGAAGACCCGTGGTGGCAAACGTAAAAGATTTTATGAGCTCACTATGCAGGGAAAGGAAGCATTGATCCGCGCCAAGTCGATGCGCGATCAGCTGTGGAATATGATACCGTCGCTTATCTGGAAAAATTTGTAGCATGAAAGAGCAGCGGCAGCACCATCCTCCTTCCTGGGCACAGCGGTTTATAGAGTGGTATTGTAAGCCCGGACTGGTAGAGGATCTTATCGGGGACCTCAATGAATACTTCGAGCGGAATGTACAGACTATCGGGCCACGTCGCGCGAAGCTGATCTACGTTATTGACGCCTTCAAGTTCTTGAGAAGCTATACAGTACGAAAACCCATACTTGTTAACTTTTTTATCAACAGGATCATGATTGGAAGCTACATCAAAACGTCCTCGCGCAACTTAATGCGCAACAAGCTATTCTCCTCCATCAACATCATTGGCCTTGCGATCAGTATGTCCGTTGGGTTACTGCTCATTGCTTTTGTGCTCGATATGCGCTCGTACGACCGGTTCAATAGGAACGGTAAGCGGATCTATCGCATCACCAACATAGCAACGTTCAAGGGTGAGCAGGGCGGTAAGTATGCGACAACATCCATAAAAACAGGAAAGCTTATCCGGGAGAAAATAAAGGGCATTGAAGAAGTGGCTATTATGCGCAGTAACTTTTCCCAGGATGCGCAGGTTGGCGATAATATTCTTCCTATCAAAGGCTTCTGGGCGGAACCATCCCTGTTCAGGATCTTTACATTCCCGATGCTGGAGGGCAATCCCGCTACGGCATTAAAAGATCCTTACTCGATCGTTCTTACAGAGACTGCTGCCAGAAAACTCTTCGGCAGCCAGGATGCGCTTGGCCGGATGATCAGGTTCGATACGCTTAATTACCAGGTGACTGGTGTAATGAAGGATGTTCCCTTCTTTTCGCACATCAGCTTCGAAGCCCTGGTATCGCTGTCAACGGCCGAACAGCTTAACAGGAACGATAAGAACTTCGAAGAATGGACCAACATGTGGTCGAACTTCGTGTACCTGCTGCCGTCGGAAAATGCCGACATGGCTTCCATCCGGTCGCAGCTCAACGCAATTGCAAAGGAGGAAAATCTGGCCGAAAAAGATACTAAGATCCAACTGGGGCTTCTTCCTTTATATAACATCGTGGTGGGAGAGAATCTCCGTCAATCCGAGGGTGGCCCTGGTTCCCTGGGCCCACACATGTCTCCGGTTGTGCTTTGGATACTCGGTGGCCTTGCATTCATTGTGATATTGTCTGCCTGTTTCAACTATACCAATCTTTCGATCGCGCGTGCCATGCGCCGCTTAAAGGAAATAGGCCTTCGCAAAGCTATCGGTGCCGGGAAGAGCCAGGTACGGCAACAGTTCCTGGTGGAGGCGATCATGATCTCCATGATAGCCCTTCTTCTTTCATTCTTCCTGTTCCTCGTATTGCGGCCGCAGCTGATAAACCTGGCTCCGGAGATGCAACGCACCGTGAAGCTGGAGCTCACTCCGGCTATGGTTGTATCCTTCATCGGTTTTTCGGTCACCGTAGGTGTTATTGCCGGCTTCATGCCCGCAATATTCTTTTCGAAGGTCAGCGCCATCAATGCGCTCAGGAATGTGTCGTCGGTGAAAGCATTCAGACATGTAACACTCAGGCGTGCTTTGGTGGTAATTCAATACACGGCCACGCTGATCTTTATAACAACAACTGCTGTTGGCTATGTGCAGTATAAAAATATCCTTTCATTCGACCTGGGATTCGATACAGAGAACATTCTGAACATTTATATGGAGGGTAATAAACCCGATGTGCTGCTTAATGAGCTGAGAGAAATGCCGCAGGTAACTGCACTATCCCGGTCGTTCATTGTTACGGGCGTTGGGAATTACTGGGGCGGCAATATGAAATACAAAGATTCGCATGACTCTGCCCTGGTTATGACCAACCACGTGGACGAAAACTATTTACCGCTGCATGGCTATAAACTTGTTGCCGGCGGAAATTTTATTTCACGGCCTGCTACAGCCGAAGCAGTCAGCGAGGTGATTGTTAACGAGCAGGTGCTGAAGCGATTCAACATAGGTTCCGGCAACCCCCGGAAAGCAATCGGAGAGCAGATCATATTGAATGGACGCAAATTGACTATTGTTGGAGTAATGCAGGACTTTCACTATGGCAAGATCGATAACCTCATAGGGCCGGTAGCATTCACGTTCTGGACACAGGAAGACGGGGCAATCATCAATGCTAAGATACAAAGTGATGATATGCCGGCAACCCTAGCCAGGATTGAATCTGCATGGAAGAAGATTGATCCTGTTCATCCATTTAACGCTGAATTCTATGACAAAGCAATAGAAGATGCATACAGCGAATTTTCTACCATGATCAAGATCATCGGCTTCCTTTCACTACTTGCCATTTCTATCGCGTCAATGGGATTATTCGGAATGGTGGTATTTACGACCGAGACAAGACTAAAAGAGATCAGCATCCGGAAAGTGATGGGCGCCAGCTTCGGCAACCTTGTATACTTACTGGGCCGTAATTTTATTGTGTTGCTGTCGATATCGGCATTCATTGCACTACCTGTAACTTACCTTTTCTTCGAAAACGTTGTGCTCACCAATTTTCCATATCACACACCTGTGCAGGTCACCGAGCTGTTTGCCGGCTTGCTGGCGGTATTACTGATCGCAATTATTATGATCGGGTCGCAGACGATGAAGGCGGCGAGGAGTAATCCTGTGGAGGTACTAAAGAGTGAATAGGGTGGCTGAGTAAACAGGACGGCATAGAAAAAGACCAGGCCTAAACGGGCCTGGCCTTTTCTTTTAGTGGCAGCATTGTTTTCTCTTTTTTGGTAACTCCGGCTGCTACTGCTTAAAGTAATTATTGTGAACCTTATGGTACAAAACCCGAACCTTTTTATGCCGGGCCTGCAAAAATTAGCAGGTATTTTGTAGGGAAAATGCTTACTTAAAAAGCTTTATTATGTCAGCAGTTAAGTCAAAGTTGATGGATGAGCAGCCGGTGAAGTTTATTGAGACCGGCGCACTACGAATTGCATATCTTGAATACGGTCCGGGCAATGGATGGCCCGTGATATTGTCGCATGGATTTCCTTACGATGCGCACGCTTTTGATGAAGTCGCATTGATCCTTGCACAGGCAGGTTCAAGAGTCATAGTTCCATACACCCGGGGATTTGGCCCGACTCAATTCATTTCCCCGCACACCATGCGTAACGGACAGCAGGCCGCCCGTGGCGCGGATATCATTCAGCTTTCCGACGCCCTGGGCCTGGTGGGGCCAATATTAGGCGGTTTTGACTGGGGAGGCAATGCTTCCTGCGTAGCAGCGGCACTGTGGCCGGAAAAAGTTGCAGGCCTGGTATCCTATGCGAGTTACGACGTGATAGATATAGAGCAGCAAAAACATACTTTTGCACCATCACTTGAACGCGTCTGTTGGTATCAGCATCTTTTCCAGTCCGAACGCGGGCGTGAATGTCTGACAGAACATCGCTATGAAATTGGCAGGATGCTATGGAACGAATGGTCGCCTGGCTGGCAGTTTGACGAAGCATTATACGCCCGTACGGCTGCCGCTTTCGAAAATCCGGACTTCGTGGATGTTGTTATACATTGTTACCGGTTCATGCATGGCTTAGAGCCAGGCGAACCTACCCTACAACCGCTTGAAGACCTTTTGGCCCAAAAGCCTAAGATAAAGGCGCCTACAGTGACGATCGATGGTGCAAAAGATCCGCTTAAGCCGGGCGGAACATCGGATCATTCCGGCTTGTTCGTTGGGTTGCATGAACATATTGTTGTTGATACGGGACACAACGTGCCGCAGGAACTCCCTGGTGTATTCGCTGATGCGATCATAAAAGTTCATGGTTGGTTGTGTTAATGATTGTTTATGCGGCTATTGTGTAAAAATTTTCACGCTTTAGGCTATTAACTACCATACCATGAACGCAATAAACTAATTACAATAGTTTTAACCATTAGCCAAATGTACACGCGTCTACTTTAAAGCAGGTCATCCTCTACCTGTTCCAGTATTATGCTCCACCAATTATTTTCATCCTGAATAGCGGCGGCGTCGTTTTGTTTAAAGAACTGCTTCATGGCTTTAAACTCCCTTTTCTGATCAAATTTTTCCTTCCTGGGGGCTGGTGGAGCTGCTGTTCTATTCTTCATTTCCTGCAACCGTTTTAGCATTTCATCACGGGAATAGGTGGCAACAGGTAGATCTACAGCTGATTTACGCTCCTGGTATTGCTTATAATACTGTAAAAAAGTTAAAAAGGCCGGAAGGTCAGTGTTGATAAATACCGGCGGCGTTCCTTTTTCAGTATGGATGCTAAAAACAGCTCCGGAACGTTCTTCTAAGACAATAATGCTGACGTGCTCCCATTCGTATCCTATTTGCCAATAGATCTTTCCGTTAGCCCGAAATTCCTGCAAGCTACCTGGGAGATGGATGCCCAGCGCAATTTCTTTCGATGCTGCAGGCAATCCGTTTTCTTCCAGCCAGGTTTTTGTTGCGGCTGGCAGCTGTGCATTGCTCAGCTGTGCATCAGTAAAGGTAATTACCCCCTGCTTGTATAAATCCTGTAATTGTTCTTTGTTGATCATAATACACTGGTATGGGCATTTAAATAATGCTTATCTCCATATTCAAAATTATGGATTACATTGGCATTTGGGTGCCTGCCGGCTAAATAATTCGCAATCGGCATCTATGCTTATCAATCAATGTTAGACGGTTCAGTCTTTATTACCAGGGCACTTCTCCCGTTTCAGGATTATTTTCTTCACTAAAGAATTTTCCGGTTGGTCCATCTTTGTCAATCAAAGCATATTTTACAATTCGCTTTCCGGCAACTTCCACACTTCCTGGCCCACGATGACCATTGAAATCCGTCTTTGTATATCCCGGGCAAACAGCGTTTATTTTGAAGTTGCTATCCCTTAGCTCGTATGCCAAAACAACTGTATACATATTCATTGCTGATTTTGAAGAAAGATAAACAGCTCCTTTGTAGTCGTAATATTTGTATGAAGGATCGCTGTGCAAAGTAATTGAACCTTGACTTGAACTTACATTTACAATACGGGGTTGAGAAGATTTTTTCAATAGATCAATAAATGCCTGTGTAACTCTTACGACCCCGTAAACATTTGCATCGTATGCTGTTTTGAACTGCTCTATGGTTGAATCAAGTGCAGCTTGTGGATAGCCACCATAAATGCCAGCGTTATTGATAAGTATGTCTAACGTTTTTGTTTTCCTGCCGATCTCTGTACGGGCATTTTTTACAGATCCATCATCTGTAATGTCAAGCTGAATAGCCTCTACATTGCTTAGTCCTTCTGCCAATAATTTATTCATGGCTGCTATGCCGTTTTCTAAATTGCGGCTGCCGAGGTAAACATAAATCCCTTTTTGAGCAAGTTGCCGTGCAACTTCAAAGCCAATGCTTTTGTTAGCTCCTGTTACTAATGCTGATTTCATTTTTTTTTTGTTTAAATTAATGAAGCAAAAGTAGATAGCTGAAAAACAGAGGAGATGGACAAATCAATTTATTACCTTGACTAATCTTGCCGGGCTTTTAAAAACTCACTTACGCTTTTTCCTGTACATTTTTTGAAAAATCTTGAAAAGTAATCAGGGTCATTAAAGCCCAATTCGTAAGCTAATTCTTTTACAGAAAGGGGAGAGTACTGTAATTTTCGCTGTGCTTCAATCATTAAGCGGTTAGTAAAAAAGTCTTTTGGCGAAACTCCCGAATATTCTTTTACAATCCGGTATAAGCTGTTTGGGGTTAATGCCAATTTTTCGGCTATTGCATTTACAGAAGGTTGCTCCGTAAGATGGGTTTCCACCACTAATTTGAATTCAATAAACTTTGATAGATTGGTATTTAGAATATTTATTGGTGCTGTGTTTTTGAAATAAGCACTATTCAATTCTGTTAATAGTGAGCTCAGGTAAGATAATACTATTTCTGTGTCGGTCGGATGTTCGTCTATGTGAAGTATTTGATTTAAAATTTCAAAAACTTTTCTCACTCTCTCCCTTGTAGCATTGGCAAAAATTATAGTCTGTGAGTTTAAAGGATTAACTAAAAAAGGAAATTGTTGTGGCAGCAATGCTAATGTGTTTTCATCAAATAATACTTTGAAGTATTTAAGGTTAGCTGTTTTAGGTGGAGGGATAAAAACCTGGTTAGGCATTGCAAAAAGCAAATGTCCATCAGTAAGCGTGATGTCTTGTAAATCCAAATTGTATGTAATAGATCCGCTGTCAACCAACACTATAAAATAAGAAGAGAGCTTTCGGGGTTGTAGGATCTTTTGCTCGATATCAGCAGAAGGATAAGGATTATTGTTTGAAACAATCTTTATACTCAACTTGTCGTTTTGTACGCTCTCAAATTTTTCGTTTGTCTCTTGCATATTGTCTTAGATTGTTCAGATGAGCAGCCGGATTTAAAGTTACATACAACTTACAACAAATTACACAAATATATTAACTGTTTTTGTATATGAATACCAGGCCTGTAAGCCGGACCGGAGAGCTGCCCGGCCGGAAGACCTGGCAACCGTAAGCCGCGTGACAGGTGTGCGCCAGTGTCGGCATAAGGCGCGGCTGCATGGAGCGCAGCGGAACGCTGCCATAGCCGGCGCCTGGCGCGCGGCTTACCTGCCGGGAGACCGCTTTATCCGCAGTTGAGAGGCCGTGGTGTTGTTGAGAATTGGATCTGCCCAATAGTAGCAATGCGGATGAACGGAATGCGACGCAAGAATGTTTAATAGAGATCCTGCCGCTGGATTTATAACATTAACTTTGCCCCGCGTTCACTTATTTGCGGGCATTTAGCTTTTTACCTTTAACAGTTTAGCATTAATTGCCACCACTATAGTGCTTACACTCATCAGGATAGCGCCCATTGCAGGGCTTAACATAAACGCCGGGTATAATATTCCTGCAGCCAATGGAATAGCCACTACGTTATACCCAACGGCCCATATTAAATTCTGTACCATTTTACGATATGTAGCCCTGCCAAAGGAAATCATTTGAACCACATCTTTTGGATCGCTGTTCACTAATATGATGTCGGCGGTTTCGGCGGCAACATCCGTACCGGAGCCCACGGCTATACCAACATCTGCCTGCGCTAAGGCCGGTGCATCATTTACTCCATCGCCGGTCATTGCTACAATCTCGCCTCTATCCTGAAACTCTTTGACCTTGTTTTGCTTTTCATGCGGCAGCACATTGGCTAAGTATCCGTCCATATGCAGCTTTTGGGCTACTGATGCAGCTACTTTCTCATTATCACCAGTTAACAAAAAGGATTTGATGTTCATTTGTTTTAATGCAGCAATAGCGTCAGCAGCTGTTTCTCTTATACCATCTGCCAGCGTAATGATGCCAACAGGAATGTCGTCTATCAGTACAAAGTTTACGGTATCTGTTGACTGATCTATTTCAGCGGGGATAGTGGGTATGTCTTTCCTTTCCTGTTTAAAATAGTTAGGCCCGGCTGCCACCACTTTCTTTCCGTTTACGGTACCACTTACACCAATACCCTGCATATATTGAAAGCCGGTGGATTGCCATAAGGTTAGGTTTTTATCTTTCAGTCTGCGCATTATACCCCCGGCAATATGGTGCTCAGAATTTTGTTGAATAGCGGCCGTATACTGTAATAATTCATCTGCAGTATATTGATCGTTTAATGGAATGATCTGCTGTACTTCATATGAACCTTTCGTAAGGGTACCTGTTTTATCGAAAATAATGGTGGTTAAATTCCTGGCATTTTCAAAAGCTGTACGGTTACGAATTAGTAAGCCCTGCATTGCCGATAAAGTAGTAGATACGGCAATGACAAGCGGTATAGCAACACCCAAAGCATGTGGACAGGAGGTTACCATTACGGTAACCATCCGTTCCAAAGCAAAGGAAAGCTCATGCCCGGCGGTTAACCACACTATAAATGTAATGACCCCTACACTAATGGAAACAATGGTTAACCACATAGCTACCTTGCCTGCCAGGTTCTGAGTGTTGGATTTGACGCCCTGTGCTGATTGTACCATTGTAACAACCTTATTGAGATAGCTATCATTACCGGCACCGGTAACCCTGATCTTTAAAACACCATCGCCGTTTACGGAACCTCCAATGACCTTTGCCTCTTTCCCTTTTTTAACAGGCAGGCTTTCACCGGTGAGCATACTTTCATTTACTCTGGAGCTGCCTTCCAATATCTGTCCGTCTGCCGGGATCTTTTCACCGGGTTTTACAATGATCACATCATTCGTTTGTAATTCCTTTAAAGGAATATCTCTCACTTCGGCATTACGTTCGACATGAACAATAGCGGGTAACAGGGCTACCAGCGATTCCAGCGCCCGGGAGGCGGCCATTTGTGATTTCATTTCAAGCCAGTGCCCCAGCAGCATAATATCAATCAGCGTGGCTAATTCCCAAAAGAAATCCATACCCTGTAATCCAAACACCACAGCTACGCTGTATACATAGGCAGTAGTGATAGCCACGGCCACCAATGTCATCATACCAGGGTTCCGGTATTTTAGCTCTCTTGTTAACCCTACCAGGAACGGCCAGCCGCCATACACATAAATAAAGCTGCTGAGTGCCAGCAGTACATATTTATCGCCTGGAAAAGTAAATGTAAATCCCATCCATTGCTGGATCATATGTGATAGTAGCAGTACAGGAATAGTTAATGCCACGCATAGCCAAAAGCGTTTTAAAAAGTCGGCCGTATGGTGGCCGGCGTGCTCATTATGGCTGCTTGTGTGATCCTGCGCTTTGTGATGAGTGTGTTGGTCTGTTTTCGTAGCAGCAGGCGCATGCTCCTGGTGATGCTCATGCTGTTCGTGTTGGCTATGTATGTGTTCCATACGTTCGTTTTTAGTATTTGAACTTAATGTATTATTCTCACACCTATTAAGGGCTTCCTGTGGCTGGTGTGTATACTTTTTTTGTTGTATTGAATCACTTCTTATCCATCTCCTTTAATTTGGCTTTCATAAACTCTATTTCCTTTTGTTGGGATGAAATAATATCGTTAGCAAGTTGCTTTATCTCAGGATCGCTTATTTCTGTTTCTTTAACCATAAGGATGGCCGATGCATGGTGCGGGATCATTGATTTTAGAAATTGCCGTTCGGAAACAGCGGTTTGATTCCTGATAAATAAGAAGCACATTATTAATACTATGCAGCTTATTAAAATAATGAAAAGGTTAAGTTTCCTATTCTTATACATACTACCCATTAGAGCTAGCTCAATAATTGCCATAGGAGCTGCCATAAGGCCTGCCATGTAAAACTGATTAATATTAGGTATAACATTGGCCAGCCTATCAACCATTGAATACATAAGTATGTACATGGCTATATAGGAGAGTATCACCATCAATAATAGCTTTTTATATTGCATGGTGTTTGCATTGCCCGTTTTATTTGTGTGATGCATTTCCATTTTTTATACGTTTTATTGTTTTTTAAATAATACGTTTTACTTATTTATCTGTCGAAAGCCTGGTTTTTGCTGTATTAACCCAATCAAGTAGAATCCTTTTGTCAGCGGGTGAAAGCGCTGCATTTTTATGGATTAATGTATAGGCGGGCAAGGGCATTGTACGGTCATTAATGCTGTTTTCGATTGACTGTAATTTGTTTTGTTGCCTGCGCCTGGAATAATTTCCAAATTCACTGAAATTAAGCGCTGCCTTCCCTTTTCTTATATGTGATGCCAACCACCAGCCAACAGGTTGGATATTGGAATACCATGGATAGGTGGTGTTGTTGCTATGACAGTCAAAACAGGATTTTTGCAAAATAACTTGTACATCACCTGACAGGCTATAAATCCTTGATATATCTGTTGGTGATAGCTGCCCGCTTTTGTTGCGGGCAGGCTGTATAAATTGAATTGCAACGAACACAGCAAATAACACCAGCAGCCATTTCTTTGTTCGGCTCATATCTGTTTACTTTAGTTCTTCCTTTACAGATCCACATGTGGGCATTGACTTACCTAAATAAGGATTAGCAATTTCTTTTGTTTCGCTTATCCAATCTGCCCCCTTATTATTATTGTACATTAGGCAATGGTCGTAATACAATGTTACTCCTCCGCCAATTGTTTTTGCCAATTGATATATATCCTTGCTTAGCATATCAAAATGTTCACGCTGATGTTTGATGTTGCTGCCGTTTTTTCCAATGTGCTCTGCATGTTCCCTGGCATCGTCTTCAATGTCTTCATAAGTTGCCTTCTGTTTCGTTGTTAGTGCAGATTTGTCGAACTTTTCAAATGCCTCTACCATGGTATTACCCGCAGTTGCGGCACCGTTTCCATCATCATTCGCCAGTGCATTTTTCATATCCAGATAGCCGTTGATGATCCCGTTAACCGAAGATGAAGGTTTGGTATTTATAGCTTGTTGTTCTGCGCTATTGGATGCAGGCGTTGGTTGAGCAGCGTCATTAGTGGTATTTGGCTGCTTATTGCCACTATTGCAGGCTATTAGAAATGTGAAGGTGATTGCCGCTATTAAAATAATATATTTCATGTTTGTTTCTTTTTGGTATGATGAATAAACGGTCTATAGAAGGTGAACCTAGGTCTAAAGGCTCATCTTCACATGGAACGATATAAAGAGAAAGTTATTTAATGGTGTCACTTACTTTACCACAGGTAAGTATTTGACTACCGAAGTATGGGTTCTTAATATTTGGTTTCATCTTAATTGATTTAATGTTTAGGGAAAAAAATTTCAGGCATGAGTAATAAACCCATGCAAATCAAAACATTAAACCAAATCAAATCTGGAAACTCTGAATAGCCACGCGAATGTCCGATATGGGAGGATGGTAACTTCGGACAAAGTATTTAATATTTGTAGTTGCTTCAAAAGCAGCTAAAATATTTATGTTATAAAATGAGTAGACAAATGAGGTAAAGAATATGGGGTTAATTGCAGTATTTAAAGACTGAGGTACTGATTTGTCAAGCTGGGAGAATTTTGTCACCGGGTCATTACAGCAATTGTCTTTTTTATCTTTTGAATGATGATGGCCGCCTGCAACATCATGATGATGGGATTTATCATGATGATGAGAATGATGATGATCTATTACTTCCGTTTCTTCATGATGATCAGCAATGTTAAGGCCTAAGTTCATTCCGACAGAACAGGCAAAGCCAACAACCATATTGAGCGAGAATATGATCAACAGCAATGATGCCTTTAACTGTATGGATGTATTTCTTTTCATCAAACGTTGAGCAAAAGTACTATTTTCTGATATGATATAACAATTTGATAACCATAAAGGTAATATTCAGAGCATTTCGCAAGTTGCATAATTATGGAAAAAATTTATATAATTACCAGTTTGCCAGCATAGGTAAACTGGACAGGAAAGCCGCGTAAATCGTGCGATTTATGCGGCTTTGTAAGTTTTTAAGATCCTTGTGGCGAACCCATTGGTACAAAACCCGAACCATTTTATCAGCGATCTGAAGTGAATATACGAGTTATTATATGTACCACCGGCAATCCTACAAATACCATCCAGGGCACTAAAATCAGTGTTAGGATTAATGTTCGCAGGAATAATGGCATTGCTGACAAATGGCTGGCAAACAACGCATAAAAGAGTGTTATGGAAGGATATATTACTACCCAGATTTTAATGGATTGAATAATTTTGGCTTTAATCTTCATTGCATTTTTTTTACGGTTTAATGATTTGTCCTGTTATTGCTCCAAACAAACTTTTCTTAAAGCCAAATTCCATCTGTCTCATTGTGGTAGGAATTTCTCCAGGGAAATAAGGAAAATATTGGGGCGAATTTTCAATTACTGTTGGGCTAACAGCATTGATACGGATACCGTTTTGTAACTCAATTGATGCGGCTCTTACAAAACCTTCTACTGCTCCATTTGCAGCAGATGCGTTGGCAAAATTAATTTGTGGTTCATGGGTTAATGCACCTGTGATAAGTGTAAATGAACCTTTTGGATTGATGTAATGCTGGCCAATTAGAACCAAATTGATTTGTCCCATCATTTTTCCTTCCATTCCAATTCTGAAAGTTTGGTCTGTTAGGTTTTTCCATGGGCCAACAAAAGTTGGTCCAGCGGTAGAAATCAAAGCATCAAAAGCGCCAATCTTGGCAAACATTTCTTCTATTGATTGGGTTGATGCTGTATCAACTTGCACATCGGTTGACGAACGGCTTGCCCTGATTATTTCGTGATTTTCTTTTTCTAACGCCTTGGCTAAATACTGCCCCATTGTGCCTGATGCACCTACAATTACTATTTTCATGTTTTATCATTTTTAATTCTTTGCAAAATTACCTTATGATAAAGCTTGGCTAATAGGACAAAAGTTTAGTCCCGCAGGATTTATTTCAAGTTCTTGCGAAATACTTCGGGCGAAAAGTTGGTGTATTTTTTAAAAAAACGAATAAAGTAAGACGGGTCTTCAAATCCTAAATCGAAAGCGATTTGATTTACTTGATCGGTGGTTGCTAATAGGTGTCTTTTTGCTTCCAATATAATTTGCTCATTGATGAGTTGCGAGCAGGTTTTGCCCACAGTTTCTTTGGTTATTTTGTTGAGCTGAAATGTGGTAAGATGCATCATTTCGGCATATTGTGTCACTTGTTTATGGGTTACAATATGTTTTTGTAATAGTTCTAGCAATTCTTCCAATTGCTCTTGAGAATATCTATTGCCATCATTTGCTATTTCTTTCGGATTTTTACTTTGCCTTGCTAATTCGATAAAAAGTATTTCAAGACTTGCTTTGATGGCTTCCTTGTAGCGCTCTTGCTTTTGGGTATATTCTTCAAAAATGAACGATAATTGAGAACTGAATTTTCTAAATTTTTTAACAGAAACCGGGCAGTAATTTTTATTGCTCACTTTTCGTAAAACAAAATTAACCGGTTCATCTCTTGGGGTATAAAATTCGCGGTTAAACTGTATTAAATACCCTGTGCTACCATGTTTTAAGGTGAGTTGATGCACTTGCCCTGGTCTCATAAAAAAAACCGAATAGTCGTCAACAGGGTAATTGGTAAAATCAATACTATGTTCGCCCTTTCCTTTTTCCAAAAACAAAGCCAAAAAAAAGTTGTGCCTGTGCAATTCCTGCACCATGTCTTGTTCAGAAAGCAAAGTACCGATGTTACGAATACTAAAACCTTCTGAAAAATCAGGCTCCTTAATTTGTCTTATATTGATTTTATTCATTTAAAAAATCGAACTATTAATGACCAGACAATAACAGGTTGGGTCACAGATTTTTATTGGCATAAAAAAAGGAGACAACTATTATCTAGTGTCTCCTTAAGTGATCCCGCTGGGACTCGAACCCAGGACCCATACATTAAAAGTGTATTGCTCTACCAACTGAGCTACGGAATCATCTCTTTTTGTTATAAAGAGGGTGCAAAAATAGTTATATTTTTATTTGAAACAAGAGGTGTGGAAAAAAAGTTTACTACTTAAAATTCCTGCCTCCATAAAAAACCTTCGCTCCATCCTCCTTGTTCTGCTCCGCTGAGGCGGGGAACGGCCTCCGTTCATCCGCATGGCCCAGCGATTCCTCCGGCAATGCGCGGCTCAGCTCCCGCAGCAGCTCCGTTAAGTTATAACAATGTTTTACGATCACGTGGATCACCTCGCCCTCACGCTGCAAGGTACCTTCCACCATCAAAAGGCGGGATTGCAGGATCTCCTTCCGGTACTTATCAAACAGCTTTTGAAACACTACCAGGTTAACGCATCCCGTTTCATCCTCAATGGTAATAAAACAAATGCCGCTGGCAGTGCCGGGTCTTTGCCGCACCAGCACAAGGCCGGCTACTTTTACCGGCATACCATCAGTAAGGGTGTTCAGTGCCTGTGCCGTAACAATATGCAGCAGCTGCAGCTTTTCCCGTACAAAACTTACGGGATGTGCTTTTAATGATAATGACATAGCAGCATAATCCTGTATTACATGTTCAGGTGCAGACATCTCCGGCAACGTGATCTGCGTTTCAGCAGCGCTTTCTGATGGTGTGCCGGCAAACAATGCAATAGGCCGGTCGTGCAGGGCTGTTACTTCCCATAAGGCCCGGCGCCGGTCAAGGCCTAATGATCTGAAGGCATCCGCATCTGCCAGCTTTTCCAGGGTAGATTGCTGCACACCGGCATCACGTAATGCAGGAATAGAAGTATAGTGCGTAGTGCGCCCCGCAATAAGCGCCTGCACATCATCCTCCCGCACCCCTTTTACCTGGCGAAAGCCCAGGCGGAGCGCATGGGGCGGATCTGACCTTTTCTCGATCGTATTATCCCACATGGAATGATTCACATCTACCGGCCGCACCTCCACGCCGTGGTTCTTTGCATCGATCACGATCTGGGCCGGCTGGTAAAACCCCATGGGCATGCTGTTGAGCAAGGCGCAGGCAAAAACATCCGGATAAAAACATTTGATCCAGGAAGATACATATACCAGCAGGGCAAAACTTACAGCATGGCTTTCAGGAAATCCATAACTACCAAAACCTTCCAGCTGTTTGAATATGCGATGGGCAAATTCTTCATCGTATTTATTGGCTACCATGCCCTTAACCAGCTTTTCCCTGAACTGGCTCACCATGCCCGGCAGCTTAAAAGTGGCCATACTGCGGCGTAGCGCATCTGCTTCAGTGGGTGTAAAACCTGCAGCATCAATGGCGATCTGCATGGCTTGTTCCTGGAACAGGGGCACACCTAAAGTGCGTTTTAATATCTTTTCCAGCGCAGGAGAAGGGTAGGTGACCAGGTTTGGATCTTTACGCCGTTGTAAGTAGGGATGCACCATATCGCCCTGGATAGGCCCGGGGCGCACTATGGCTACTTCTATTACCAGGTCATAAAAGCAATCAGGCCTCAGACGGGGTAACATGGCCTGCTGCGCACGGCTTTCTATCTGGAAAACGCCAATAGTATCTGCACGGCAGATCATTTCATAAACAGGCTTTTGCTTTTGTGGAATAGTAGCCAGCGTATGGGGCTGACCGTAATGGTCCTTCAGCAGATCAAAACCCTTACGGATGCAGGTAAGCATGCCCAATGCCAGCACATCTATTTTCAGAAATCCCAGGGCATCAATGTCGTCTTTATTCCATTCAATACAGGTCCGGTCTTCCATACGCGCATTCAGGATGGGGCACAGGTCAGAAAGTTTGCCCTGCGTAATTACAAAACCTCCCGTATGCTGCCCCAGCTGCCGTGGAAAACCCATGAGCTGCCCGGTAAGCTGTAACACTTTTCGCAGCAGGGGATCATTGGCATTCAATCCCTGTTCTGTAAGGCGATGCTCCTCAAACCATTCCTCCGTAAAATCCCAGATGGAGGCGGATAACCGGTTAATGGTATCTACAGATAAGCCCATTGCTTTTCCTACATCGCGGATAGCGCCTTTTTGGCGTTGCTGCGTTACCGTTGCCACAATAGCTGCACGGTCGCGGCCATACTTTTTGTAAATGTATTGCATCACTTCCTCCCGCCGCTCATGCTCAAAGTCCACATCAATATCAGGGGGCTCATTCCGTGCTGATGAAATAAAACGTTCAAACAGCAGATCAAATTCCGAAGGATCAACAGAAGTAATGCCCAGGCAGTAACAAACCGTGGAATTGGCCGCCGACCCGCGGCCCTGACACAATATATCCTGTTCCCTTGCATAACGTACAATATCATGCACGGTTAAAAAGTAGGGAGCATAATTTTTTTCTTCAATGAATTTAAGCTCATAATCAATGGCCGTGCTTACTTTTTCAGGAATGTTGCCGCCGAACCGCTGCTTGGCGCCCTCCCAGGCAAGAACAGTAAGCTCCTGCTGCGGCGTGCGGCCATTAGTAGTAAGTTCTTCGGGATATACATATTGCAGCATATCCAGTGAGAACTGGCAGGCGGCTGCAATTTCCTGCGTGCGGGAAATGGCATCGGGGTATTGCCGGAACAGCCGCTGCATTTCATCAATAGGTTTCAGGTACCGTTCTGCATTGGGATGCAGCCGGAAGCCGGCGTTATGGATAGTACATTTTTCACGGATGCAGGTTAGCACATCCTGCAGCTGGCGGCGCGCAGTGTGATGGTAATGCACATCGTTGGTGGCCACCAGGGGTATGTGTAATTGTTCAGAGAGCTCCGAAAGCCGGTATAGCTTTTTACCATCATCGCCCTGGTAGGAGCGGGATGCGGCCAGGTACAAGTCATCGCCCAAAACTTCCCGGTATGCTTTCAGTGCCTGTTGGAAATCCGGTTCAAAGCTGAAGCTTGTGTTTAATGAATCAGGTGGTATTACAATGAACTTTATGCCTTTGGCATATTTATATACATC
Organism: Chitinophaga rupis; assembly: GCF_900109685.1. GTDB lineage: Bacteria > Bacteroidota > Bacteroidia > Chitinophagales > Chitinophagaceae > Chitinophaga > Chitinophaga rupis. The sequence continues at coordinate 750,450 of NZ_FOBB01000002.1, forward strand.
GGCCTTAAACAACTCACATTTGCCTTTCTCCGTTCTCAGGTTACCTTCTGTCAGCAGGTTACAAAGCCGGCTATAGGCTTCTTTATTGGTAGGATAAGCCAGCAGGCTGGGGCCATCCACCAGGTCAAGGCGGCAGGCAGGAATGAGCTGTATATCCTTCCCCCTGGTAGCTACATGCGCGCGTACGATGCCCGCAAGCGTATTACGGTCTGTAATGGCGATCTTTTTATAACCATAGGCAAATGCCTGTTCTACCAGCTCTTCGGGATGAGAGGCGCCCCGCAGGAAACTAAAATTGGTGGTGACCTGTAATTCAGTGTACATACATCATCTCATTTTCTTACGCAAAAAAGCCATGGATGTACCAGCAATGCGGTTTATTCATATCATAATGCCCCGATCTGAAAAGCCAGTAACGGCGGCCTTCCTGGTCTTCCACAGCATAATAATCCCGGTGCGGCCCTTCCTCCAGCCACCATTCGCGTTCAATACGTTCAGGACCGTCTGCCTTTTTTATATAATGCAGCTTGCCTTTGTATGTAAACAACATAGGCGGATAGTCAGGTATGGGCGCGCTTACCTCTACCGGCTCCGGTTCCCGTAACAGCAGCATAGGGCGGGGATGGTCTGTGCGCCAGGGTGTAGCTGGTTTTTCCAGCATAGAAGCGGTGGGGGTAATAGAACGCTCCGGCCAGTAATGCTGTACCGGCAAATAACGGCGAATGGAATACGCGCCTGTTTTACCAGCCAGCCGGTCTGTCAGCTGCGCCAGGGTAATGCTTTCCAGGCCGCAACCGCCGGTCCACAATGTTTCCTGCTGGGGAGAAACTTCTTCCACATGGGGTGCTTCCAGTATAAAAAGCTCTATGCCTAAGGCTGGTTCAATCGCAGGTATCTTATTTTCAAATAGTTTGAAAAGATGACGGGCATTGTGTGATGCACGGTTAGTGCCAATTTCCACCTGTTCTATCTTACCATCCACCCGGTATGCTTTAAGAACGGCGGTACGCAGTCCCTTGCTTTTTTGCTGCAGGCGGCTGCAAAGCGCTTCCAGCAATCGTTGCAGTGCAATTTCAATACCCGTTGCCGTTAGTATCGGTTCCAGGCAGGGCAGCCGTTCCTGGTAGGGGAGGATGGGTAACAGCGGATCAATAACTTCCTCTTCCCGGCCCAGTGCCTGATCCATACGGTCAAGCAGCGCCTGGCCAAAACGCCTGCGCAATGCGGAACGCGGCATATTTATAAAACTGCCGACCTGGTAAAGGCCCAGCTTTTGTAAACGTTCCAGCAGGTCAGGTTCCAGGCGCAGGGCAGCGGGGGGTAAGGGGAGCAGGGCAGTGGCCTGCTCTCCGCTTTTAATGATGCAGGTAACCCTTCCATAACGCGCTATGGCCCATGCAGTACCAATGGTATCTGCAATGGCTACACGAACATGATAACCAAAAGCTTTTAAGCGGGTAATGATCTCCTGCAGGTAAGGTTGTTCTCCTCCCCACAAGTGCGCGCAGCCGCTGGCATCCAGTATCAAACCATCGGGCAGGTCTGTAGCGGCAACAGGGGTATAACGTATACACCATTTGCAAAGCGCTTTCAATAATTGCTCCGCTAACCCGGGCTTGTCGTTAAATACCTGTAGCGCAGGAACAATGGCCCTGGCATCTGCCAGCACCATTCCAACAAAAATGCCCTGTGCCTGCGCAGCAGCGCTGGCTGCTGTTATCATCATGCGCCCGTGATCAGGCGCTGCCAGTATGAAAGGCTGGTGCAGCAATTCAGGCTTGCGGATGATCAGCCAGTCTGTTATTAAATGACGGAACCATATGGCTACAAAACGTTTGGGCATGTTATCCTGTTTTTCGTATATCCGCCTGCGGTTGTAATGCAATATTTTCAGTGATCACGTTAAACCGGCCCTGCGCCCATTCCAGCTGCCACTCACCGGGTTTGCCGTTGCGCACTTTTAAAAGTGTTATACGCCAGCGGGGAAAACCAATGCCGGGCATATTGTTACCGGGTTCGCTGTGCAGCGGTGTAACCCTCCACCGGGCCACACAGGCATTTGCATTCAGATCGCGTGGCTGATGGCGTAGTATAAAACCGGTTACCCTGCTTTGTTCTACCGCCAGCTGCAGCCGCCTGGATGCGGTGAAGCTAATGTCTCTCATTTCGCCAACCACAGCTGCCAGCCCTTCACATTTTAACGCTTCTTCCATGGCCCATAACACATCCCGTTCGCGTTGCAGATCTACAAAAATGATCTGATCAGGTGTTACGCCAAATGCTGCCAATGCAGGCGGAAAAAGGGTGCGTGCAGCACTGATCCATATACAAACACGGCCCTGCTGCATCAGGGGCGCTAAGAGTCCGGCAATAAACCCGCCTGTAGCTGCTGCCTGTTCTGCAGCCTCGCTTAAAAATTCATGAACGGCGCCTGTAGGAAAAACCGCGTTGGGAAATGCCGCCTCTACGGGCTCAAGGCCTGCGTGAACAGCTGCATTTAGCGTTGGTTTAAACCCCTGCAAAAGCAACAGCTCTTTTTGCAATTGACTAATGATCTCTTTTTTAGTGGCGGACATGGCGGAAGATCTTATTTATTGATCGTATGAATGTGTGGAGTAGAGTGATCCGCTGCCGCTTTTCCTATCGTCATCATGTTTCACCAATATTTTTAGCAATGATATACTAAAAATATTAGCTAATCAAGACGCTTAACAATCCGGGTATGGACATGGTATTTATAAATTAATGATTATCAAATCGAAAGGGGAGATATTCAGAGGAATGTTTTTTTACACGCTAAGCCCCCATTAACAAACTGCTTATTTATTTCTCCGCAAATACCTCTTGCAGCCGCTCCCGGTAGCAGTCTCCCCATTCGCCCATTACTTTTATAACTGGCAGTAAGGTTAGAGAGCCGGAAAGAGTGGAACAACCGGGAAGGGGAGTGGTGTAAACAACACCTGGAAAAGATTATATTTATACCTCTTATCTCTGCTACATATGAAAATAATCCCGTTGTTTTTCTATTGCATGTTGTTAAATGGTTTTACAATAGCGCAAACCAATCCGGCCCTTGCAGATACCCTGGCAAAGATGGTAGTTATTGACCAGCAGGCAGCAGGCTTGCCACCGGAAGGACTAACCCTTGATTCTCCCGGGTGGCAGCATTTTAAAGACAGTGTGTTCACTTCTCATCATAAAAGGCTGGAAAAAATGCTGGATAGTTACGGTTACCCGGGTAGTGATATGGTAGGGGAGAAAGGTGCGCATCATTTCTGGCTATTGGTACAACACCTGGATAAATGGCCTGCATTTCAGCAGCAGGTAATTAAGGCTCTGGAACAACAGGTGGCTGATAAAAAAGCATCCTCCAAAGACCTGGCTTATTTAACAGACCGTGTACGGCTGAATACCGGCGGCAAACAGGTATATGGTACACAGGTCACTTATAACCTAGATAGCTGCCAGGCTATTCCCAAACCGCTGGAAGATCCGGCATCGGTGAACGAAAGGCGAAAAGCAGTAGGTCTGGAACCGCTGGAGAATTATCTGAACATGATGAGCGAAAGCCATTTCCTGATGAATAAGGAAATGTATGAAAAGAAAGGTATTAAAGGGCCAAAGCTGTATGAACAAAAAGATAAGTAATGAGCGTACCATCATTACTTAATACACAGTCAATGACAGTGTAACTATCAAATTGCCGTTTGTTTATAACAGATAATTCCTTTAAAATTGGGGCCTTTATTCTAAAAATAATCCCCCAAAATTTATGAAGGTAAAGCGATCACTGATAGCCGAAATAAAGAACATGATCCTTCAAAGCCGGGAACAGGCTATCCGTGCAGTGGACAATACCCGGGTGCTTATGTACTGGAATATCGGGAAGCGTATCTTTGAAGAGGAACAAGCCGGGAAAGAGCGCGCTGATTATGGTTCCTTTCTGATCAGGTCTTTATCTGAAGCTTTACAGCCTGAGTTTGGCAGCGGCTTTTCCGTTCGTCAATTGGAAAGATACCGGCAATTTTTCAGGACCTTTCCAATTGCGTCCGCACTGCGGACGCAATTTAGCTGGACACATTACAAGCTCCTGTTATCCATTGATAATGAGGCTAAAAGGGAGTATTATATCCTGGAAGCCGTCAAAAGTAACTGGACAGCCCGCCAGCTCGAACGGCAGATCAATAGCCAGCTATACGAACGCTTATTGCTCAGTAATGATAAGGAAAGCGTATTGGCTGTAGCCCGTGGGGAAAAAGTACCTAGCAATGCAACTGAGATCATCAAAGACCCTACGGTGCTGGAATTTCTGGGCCTTAAACAAAAACCGGCCTATTATGAACGGGACCTGGAAGCGGAGCTCATCTCTCATCTTAACGATTTTCTGCTGGAATTAGGGCATGGTTTTTCTTTCGTAGCCCGGCAAAGGAGGATACACCTGGATGGTGATGAGTTTTTTGTGGACTTGGTATGTTATAACCGCCTGCTCCAAAGTTTTGTATTGTTTGAGATCAAAACCCACAAGCTTACCCACCAGGACCTGGGGCAGTTACAAATGTATGTTAACTACTATGATCGTTTCGAGAAACAGGAATTTGAAAACCCAACCATTGGTGTATTATTATGCGCCGATAAGAATGATGCAGTGGTAAAAATATCGCTCCCGGAAAATAACAGATCTATTGTAGCCAGCAAATACCAGCTGTACCTGCCAACAGAAGACCAGCTACTGAAAGAGCTGAAAAGTGAGCTGGATAAACTGGATGATATTAACTAATAAATAAAACGCCTATTTCTTGCTGTTCACATCAAAATGCTGTTCCTCCATCAGCCGCAGTGAGAACAGCATTTCCACCATAGTTCTTTGTAAGGTGTAATACCAGCCTGGCCAGCCGCTGAAAATTAGCCGTTTAATGATCAGGCAGTAAAAGAATACAAAAATGGGCGCAAAGATCTTGGTCCTGCGTATTTTATTGAGCATAGAATTGCGGTCCGGGTTAGTAGGGTCCAATAGCTTATGACATTCCTTAATAGAGTATCCGTCCTGGTTGCTCAGCCACCTGCTGAATGGTTTACGATCATCATGTAAAATGCGGCTCTTATAAGCGCCTATCCTGCCATTGATGCGGAGCCTGTGGGCGTGCCCGTCATCAAAATAGATGCCCAGGGTTCTTTTGAATAATACTGTTCTGGGTGTGGTATTATTACTGATCAGCTGCCGGCCGTAGATCAGGAACTCAAACCGGGTATCATAACCTACTATATCGCTGCCGGCGCCTGATACAAATGCCTTTGTTTCTTCAATGAATTGATCCGTCAGCACATAATCGGCGTCCATACTCAGCACCCATTCAGATTCGATCAGGGAAAGCCCGTAATTACATTGCTGTGCAAAGCTGTCAAAAGCCCTATACTGTATTTCCACGTTCGGGTATGATTGCAGGATCTCTATGGTTTTGTCTGTACTGCCACTATCCAGCACCACTACACGCTCAAGCCAGGTGAGTTTGTCCAATACGCGCTGAATATTCGGTTCTTCGTTCTTCGTTAATATTAAAGCCTGCAACACACTTCTGGAAATGATGGACATTTTTCTTTATTTAATATAGAATACTTAATGATCGGGCATTTTATCAATGCGCCCGCCTAAAATAGAGGTTAATTTCTAAAAAATGATAACATCTGCTAAGCTTGTTTAAATTTTCTACTTTTTTAAGTAAGTATCCGCTAGCTCCATAACGGTTTCATCCACATACATCATTATCATTTTATTATCTTTAAACAAACGTAAATCAGGGAGCATCAGAATGGATCAAAAATTTTTACACTATGCCACAGGACCCATTGCCGTTAAAATGGCTGTTTCTATCGGCATCGGCATGTTGGTGGGAATGGAACGGATGTGGTCTCATAAAGAAACAGGGATACGCACTTTTTCTATAGTAGCCTTACTGGGCATGCTGGCCACCGTAATAGGATCAGATTTTTCCATTGCCTGTCTGATAGGGGTATTTCTACTGGTGGTGATCACCAATGTACGCAGCCTGCTCATTGACCGCACCACGGAGATCACTACCTCTGCTGCTTTAATCGCTAATTATATCCTGGGGGTTTTAGTGGGGCTGGGGCATATTTTTACGCCGGTTGCCGGCGCTATTATAATGACCATGCTGCTGGCCTGGAAAACAGAGCTGAACCGCTTTGCCGGCGGCCTGCAGCCTTCTGAAATAAGAAGCGCCATCTTATTGGGATTAATAGGTTTTGTGATCTACCCGCTTATTCCTGACCGTTATATTGATCCCTGGCAGCTGTTTAATCCCAGTGATGCCTGGCTAAGCATCATTGCCATTTCCGGGATCGGTTTTGCGAACTACTTTCTGCTAAGGATGTTCAGCACCAGGGGGCTTTACCTGAGCGCCATTTTTGGCGGGCTGGTGAACAGCAGTGCCACAGTGGCGGAGCTGGGAGCACGGGCACAGGCAACCGGGCAAAGTAAAAAAATCAAAACCCTTTGCCTGCTTACCACAGAGGCTATGTTTGCCCGCAACCTGCTGCTCATTCTGTTGTTCTCTGAAAGATCGCTGGCTGCAGCGGCATTGCCCATTATTGCTATGTCGGTGGTGGCAGGGCTCTGGATCTGGAAAGATAATATCCGCAAGGAGCTGTCCGGCCAGGAGCAGCCGGTATCGCTGCATCTTCAATCCCCCATTGCCATACAAAAGGTGATCAGCTTTGGCTTCCTGTTTATTGTGGTGCAGATAGGGGGGACCTTGCTCACAAAGGTTTTTGGCAGCTATGGTATTTTAGCAACCGGTTTCTTTGGCGGCCTGGTAAGCAGCGCCAGTACTACTGCGGCAGCGGCCACCATGGCTAACCATGGAAAAATAACCGCCGCCGTGGCAGGTAGTGTGGCTGTATTGTCTTCCCTGGCCAGCACCATTGTGAACTTACCCATTATCTGGAAAACCATTGAAGACAAGGCCATTGTTAAACAGCTAACGCTGGAGATCATTACCATACTAGTGGCTGGTATAGCCGTGGTAGCCCTGGACCGGATCTTTGAGGTATCTGAATTTTTGATCACTATGTTATATAAGTGACCTTACTTTTTAGTAGGGTAATTGGTGCTGATGTGATACTTATCTTCCAGCTCCCACAGCTTAGCGCCGCCTTTAATGCCGTCTTTATTGGTAAAGAGGTGAATGTTATTGTCCAGCTCAATATCCAGCTCTTCTGCATTGCCGCCGCCTAGGTACAGGCGATCGTAGTTGAATACCACCTTCAGAATCTCCAGCACTTTGGCGATGCGCTTGTTCCACTTTTCTTTGCCTTCTTTTTCCAGGGCTTTATTGCCGATGTATTCATCGTAATCATGGTCTTTGGTAACCGGATGGTGAGCCAGCTCCAGATGGGGCAGCAGGTAGCCATCTATCAGCAGTGCGCTTCCAAAACCAGTGCCCAGCGTTACGGCCAGCTCAAACCCTTTGCCGCTTACTACGCCCAGGCCCAGCTGGTCTGCATCATTTACCAGCCGCACCGGTTTTTGTAACAGGTTGCTGATCTGCTGACCCAGGTCTATATTTTTCCAGTTGGGATTGCCCAGGTTAGGCGCCGTGTATACAATACCGTTACGTACATAACCGGGAAAACCTACGGATACTTTATCATAGTCCGGCATGTCTTTTACCAGCTCTGCAATAATTTCCAGCACATCCGCCGGTTTGGCGTCTTTGGGTGTGGGCAGGCGTTTGTAGTCCATCTGCCATTCGCCTTTGCTGTTAAGGATGGTGCCTTTAATATGTGATCCGCCTACATCTATTGCCAGTATATCCCCGGATGGTGCCATTGTGCTCGTATTTATTGTGAGCAATAAAGATAAGGGATGCGCACAAATTTTATACAAACCACTTTTGCATAAACGCCTGTACGTTGGAGGAAAAGATCCGGTTCACAATTTCATCAGCCGGCAGCTGGTTATAACTTTTCAGGTTCCTGCCGTTTTCTTTCATGTAATTAAACGCATGCCGCTCCAGGTAAGATTGTAATTCACCCATATACTCTGCCGTTAAAAAGCCGTTCAGCGGATTAATAATGCCGTCAAAATCGCTTCCAATTGCCATGCAATCCCATGCAAACAGCTCATTTTTATCCAGCAGCTCCAGGATGTGCCGCACCTGGTTCCATAAAAGCTCTGAGCGGTAATGCCTTATTTTATTCAGGAACAGGGAATGTTTTATATTTTGCAGAACGGCTTTGCTGGCTACTCTTCTTTCATCCAGCTGAAAGCCCATTAACCCGCCTGACCTGGCAATGGCAATGATCTCGTTGTCGTACAGGTTAATGTCCTCCTGTAATAATTTGAACGCGGTATCTTTCAGGTCCGCCACCGGTTCATCCATAGAACGGAGGCCGTTAGCGGCAGCATGGCTTGCAATCAGCGGTATGTGCTCCCGGGGGTAGGCCCTGGCCAGCAGCTCCATATACTGTTTGCGCGATAAAGCGCTCATATGTTTAATATCTATGTAAATACGCTTGCCATTATCCCTGCCCAGCAATGCGGCCAGCACTTTATAACCCAGGTCGGTAATGCCGGTATCCAGCCCTTGTTCCTGGTTGGTAACACTACCTACAATACCTTTTAAGCTGCGGGCATGTCCGCAAAGCTTATTATAAAAGTGGTGGGCGAAGGTTACAAAAAAGGGCGCATGCTGCCATTGTTTAAGGGCTTTCACATTATCCAGGAAAACGGTTTCATTGGGGGCACCGGCTATATCAGGGTCCAGGGCGTGCATTCCTTCAATGGTGATCACCACCGCAATGGTATTATCGCCGGTGGGGGCCGACAGGTAATTTTCCAATTCGTTATAATTGCTTACCAGGCGGTAGGTGAAATCGCCGGATGCGGTGTTAATGAGCGCGCCATCCAACTGTTTATAATATTGATACTCATTTTTGAGATCTTCAAAATAGTTATTAATAGACTGTATGTAATTCACACGCTGCTGACCAACACCGGTAATAAAATTATCTACCAGGTCAGCAGGGGCGGTGGTGCCCAGCTTATTATCCAGGAATCCTCTTTCCAGCGGGTATAAGGATGCGCAAACCAGCCTCACATTGCCATAAGCCAGGGTGGTACAATCGGCCTGCGTGAATTTGGCAATACCGGCTACTAATTGTAAGGCACGTTCAAATAAATTGGCGCTGTCATAAAACCAGATGCTATTTTGATCGCGCCGGTTGTTATTGTTCTGGCCTGCGGGAGATCCGTCAAAGCTTTTGCCATACGGCTTCAGAGAGGGGTGACAGTGAATGTCGGCATAAAAGTGGTTCATGGGGTGTATGTTTTAATGTTGAGGTTAATCGATGGGGTGGTAGTCAAAAGTATCTTTTTTTTCCTTTCCGGTAAATAATTTTCCCGATTGCGTAAACAGCAGCCCTTTCAATTCATCAATTTTGCGCTCCAAAATTGCTATTTTCCCGGACAGTTTTTTATAAGCCCAGCTGCTTCATGAAATTATCCTTATAGGCGCTGCCAATGGGTATCTCCACCTCATTAATAAGAACACGGTTGCCTTCAATAAGCGTGATCTTTGCCTTGCTGATAATAAAGGAACGGTGCACGCGGATGAATAAGGCTTCCGGCAGCAGGGCCTCAAAGCTTGAAAAAGGCATATTGGGCAGCAGGGTATGCTGCGTGGTCACTACCTTAGTATAATTACCGCAGGCTTCTGCATACAGCAGCTCCTCATATAATACGCTATAGATCTTCCGATCGGTTCTGATGAAAAAGAAGGCAGGCTCGTTTGTTTCATAGACAGCCGGCGCCGGTGTGCGCATCCTTTCCAAAGCCTTATCCACCGCCATAATAAACCGTTCCAGGGAAAATGGTTTTAACAGGTAGTCACAGGCTGCCAGGTCAAAAGCATCCAGCGCATACTCTTTGTAAGCGGTGGTGAAAATAACCTGCGGCGGCTTTTTCAGTGTTTTAATAAAAGCAATGCCATCCAGCACCGGCATATTAATATCTACAAAAATAAGGTCCACGGTATGTTGCAGCAGCAGGGCCTTTGCTTCCAGTGCATCGCTGGCAGCTGCTGCTACCTGCAGCATGGGTAAGTGCGCGCAATAGGTTTGCAGTATTTCCCGCGCTACCGGTTCATCGTCTATGATCAGGCAATTGATCTTTTGCATCATATTTTAATTTTAACCGCAGCATTATGCTGTAAAAGGGTGGCTGGTCTGCTATCTGCAGGTCAAACGCGCCAGGGTATAACAAGGCCAGCCGCTGCTGCACATTCTGTAATCCCAGGCCGCTGTGCTTTTCGCGGGCAGCCAGCTCACTCTTCCTGCTTTCATAAGAGTTGTTAACGGTGAACAGGATGTAATTGCCCTGCTGTTTTAAACGTATATCCACCGTGATCTTTTTATTACCGGTGGTTTTGGAATGTTTAAAGGCATTTTCTATAAAAGTGATCAGCAGCATGGGAGCTATCTTTCCATGGATCTGCGCCGCATCTGCCAGGTCCAGCGTAAGCTCCAGCCGCTCGCCAACACGTATCTTTTCAAATTCAATGTAGTTGTAAATATACGCCAGCTCATCCTGCAGGGGCACAAACGGCTCCTTTACATCGTACACGGAATACCGCAGCAGGTCGGCCAGCTTCAATAACAGTGCGGGAATTTTTTCATGCTGGGTAATGGAAATACCATACATATTATTGAGCGTATTAAACAAAAAGTGCGGGCTCAGCTGCGATTGCAACAGCTGCAGCTCCCGCTGGCTTTGGGCGGCAGCTGAACGGGCATCCTGTAATTGTTGTGCAATGCGCACCCGTACCAGCTTAATGTACATGCCGGTACTAATACAGCACAGCAAAAGCGGGAACCCGAAAAAGAACCAGTACACAGCCTCATTATGCCGTTGCAGGCTGCCGGCAAAGAATATGGCAACAAAGCTGCTGGCTATCATTACCAGCGGCAGCAGGATGAGGATCCACACCGGTACATTCTGATCTTTAGGTATGCATAAGTGGGAAAGGTACCGGCCTGCATAAATGCTGCCCAGGATGCCCACCACCGCTGCTACGGACCATTCCTCATCGTTTGGGGAAGTAAAGTTCTTTACATACGAGTTAAAGAAGGAGTAGATCAGCAGGGCGGCAACCATAGTAAGCGCGGCGTACATACCCCATTTCATCCTGCTATCGCTGCCTGTGTTAAATGCCTGTTTCATGATAGTACCTTATGTATGCAAATATGAACAACTGAGCCGCCAGCCCCTAATATAAATGTTCAACAGCGGGCTTTTAATGACGAAACCGGGTGTAAGCTCCACTAAACAGTTCAACCCGTTTAATGGCCTTTCCATCATACTAACCGCCACATACGGCACAATTATTTAAATGGCTTGTAAATCCCTGTAATATTTGCCCTGTCAATCTAAAGATAATGAAAACCATTTTTGTTATTACAGCCATCATACTATGCATACATAACCTGTATGCGCAACAGCCGGTTACTGACAGCGCTCAGAAAAAGGTGCATTTAAAAGCTGTGGAGGTTACAGCAAAAAAACCACTGCTGGTGCAGGATATTGATAAAACCATTGTGAATGTGGATGCCATGATCAGCAGTGCTGCCAGCAATACGCTGGAAGTGCTGGAAAAAACACCCGGCGTACTGGTGGATAACAACGGGCAGATAAGCCTTAACGGTAAGGGTGCGCTGGTACTGATCGATGGCCGGTCTACATACCTTTCGGCACAGGATCTGTCCAGCTACCTGCGCTCCATACCCGGAGCCTCGCTGGATAAAATAGAGCTCATAGACAACCCCTCCGCCAAATACGACGCCTCCGGCGGAGCTGTGATAAACATACGCCTGAAGAAGAACCGGCAGAACGGCGTAAACGGCAACTTCTTCACTTCGTATAGCCAGGGCGTTTATGACCGGGAAAACACTAACCTGAATATCAACTACAAACGCGGAAAGCTCAATTTCTTTGGCAACTTTGACTATAGCCGTGAACGTAATTACAGTGCTGATGATAACAACCGGCAATTTTATACAGACGATACACAGCTGACCAATTCCGTATTATTGCAGAACCGGCGGCAGAACAGTTTCCGTAGCACATCCCTGCGCGTTGGCATGGATCATATGGTGAATAAAAACACCACCTGGGGATTTGTGCTTTATGGAGATCTGAACCCGCATAAAGAATGGATGAACTACAGGAGCAGCAGCCTTAACCCCGGCCATATAACAGATTCCACCAGCCAGGGTTTTATGCGGGGGCAGGATCGTAGAAAAAATGGAGCTGCTAATCTTAATTACCAGCATAAATTTAATAATGAAGGCCGGGAGCTCTCTGCTGACTTGGATTATATCCGTTATCAAATACCCGGTACACAACATTTGCAGAATAATAGTTTCCTGCCGGATGGTACCCTCAATGATCAGGCTGTGTTTGGCTACAATCTGTTACCTGGTATTGATATTTACTCCTTTAAAGCCGATTATACGCATCCGTTAAAGAACAAGGCAGGGTGGGAGGCTGGTGTAAAATCCAGCTACGTTACCAACGATAATAATTCCCAATACCTGGATCTGGAAGGCAGCTATCCTGTACAGGACGACCGCCGCTCCAACCATTTCATTTACCGGGAAAATATTAACGCCGCCTATATCAATGCCCGCAAAAGCTGGCGGCGTATAGGCGTGCAGGCTGGCCTGCGCATAGAAAATACGCACCTGCAGGGCCACCAGGTAGCCAATACTTATACACCGGACAGCAGCTTTACAAGAACCTATACCAACCTTTTCCCCAGCGTATTTGTAAGCTATAAATTAGACAGTGCGGGCAACAATACCGTAACTGCCAGCATTAACCGGCGGATAAACCGACCCAATTATCAGCTGCTGAACCCTTTCCTGTTCTACCAGGATAATTATACCTATACTGCCGGCAATCCCTTGCTGCGTGCGCAGTACCAAACCCAGTATGCGCTAAAGTACCAGCACAGGCAAAACCTGGGCATTGGCCTGCAATATGGCCGCTTTAACGATATTATTTTCCAGACCACAGAAGCTGCCGGCAATATTTTTATTACCCGCCCGGGAAATGTGTTCTTCGGTTACATGATCTTATTGTCTGTTAACACCCAGCTGAAACCCACCACCTGGTGGAGCCTGAACGCCAACCTGCAGCTGGCCAAAATGGCCTTAAAGGGAACCGTAGGCACTGAAGATCTCCGGAACGGCACCAGCACGGGCCGGCTGAATATTATGAACCAGTTCAGCTTTCAGAAGGGCTGGAGCGCTGAGCTAACAGGCTTGTATTTTGGAAAGGACATACAGGGGCAGCGCACTGTGGACCCGCGTTACCGGGTAGCCGCTGCCGTGCAAAAAAAGATATTGAAGGACAAAGGCAGCATCCGCCTTTCAGCAGAAGATATTTTTCATACCTGGATACCAAAGGAACGGGTGATCAGCATTAAACAGGCCAGCGTATACCATACCAATGAAACGGATACGCAGCGTATAGGCGTTGCCTTTACCTACCGCTTTGGTAAGGAAGATTTTGCCCGTAAGCGTAAACATGCGGATAATGCAGCTGATGCGGAAACGGAGCGGGCAAATTGATAAAAGGCCCGTGGCATATCCTGTACCACGGACCTTCATCCTTATCATGACAGCTATTTAATATTTCTGAGGCGGTTGTTTTCCGTTACAATGCCAGTTGGTAGTACATTTCAACAGCCCATCGCCATACCAAAGCGAAGTTTCGTAGTAGGTAACATAACCTTCCCCATCAATTTGCTGGTTAACAAAAGAGCGGTCAAACGGTGGGTAGTAGGAAAGGCCCTTAGCGGTAAGCATTTTATGATGCGGGGAGCTGGGTAATAATCTTAGCAGCTGCAAGATCATTATCTCACGGGTAGCTATATCGGCATCATTCACAAAATAGCTGCCACCTTTGATCGGGGTATTATAGTCGTAGGTAAAAGTCATAGAAAAGCTTGTATCCTGGTCCCATACGTAAGCAAGCACATTCCCATATGGGTCATACTTTACGGAATAGGCGCCGTATACATCACCTTTTGCAGCTTTTACCAGCTGACCTTTATTATTATAGGTATAGTATTGCCAGGGACCCACAAAGCCCAGGGGATCCTTCAGGAACGAACGTACCGGCTGTTTCCTGTTGTTCAGCTCAACGCGGAGTACCGTGTCCTGGCTGGTACTGTCTATGAGAAACGCCCAGTTGCCGGATGTTTTGAAATAGGCTATATAATCATATGGAGAACCAGGCCCCCAGACATTCATGTAAAACTTGTCAATGCTGCCATCCGCTTTATAGATTTTATCAAAGCGGTAACCACGATTAGAGTATAGCACGTGGTCATCATCGGTAATGGCTACAAAGTTTTTTGCATCGCAGCCGCAATCTTCAGGTTTAGGCGGCCAGTGATCATTTTTATTACAGGCAGCCAGTAAGCATAAAAGGGCAAATACGCACGTGGTACGTAACAGGGGTAAGTGGAAAGGCATAAGAGATCATTTAAATGGTTAACGGAGATCGTGGAATTGAGGAAACTATTGCCAGTCGCTGATAAGGATGATGCTATGACCCAAAGGTACAATACCGTTTTACAAATGCCGGCGCTGTTCGCAGATATTTGTTTTGATAAATTATGACCGTTTGTTATGTATTATTATTTTTGAAACATGCTCACAGAACAGGATGCCATTCGCCTGCAGGAAACCTTACGCCAGCAGGTGATCCCAACAGATGTATTGCCCGCACAGCTTAATATTGTGGCGGGTGTAGATGTGGAATATGATAAAGACAGCGACCTTATTGCAGGCGCTATTGTGCTGCTGGATTACCATACCCGGGAAACGCTTGCCATTGCTACACATTGTATGCAGGTAGAATTCCCCTACATTCCCGGTTTATTCTCTTTCAGGGAAATGCCCGTGCTGCTGGAAGCATGGTATAAGCTCAGCACTTTTCCGGATGTAATTATTTGTGATGGTCATGGCTGGGCGCATCCCCGCCGCTTTGGCCTGGCTTGCCATTTAGGAGTAACGCTGGACCGGCCCACTTTAGGATGCGGTAAAACCCGCCTCACCGGCCACTTTGAGGCGCCTGCTGTGGAAAGAGGAAGTTTATCGCCCTTACTGGCAGAAGATAATGGTGAACATATTGGCAATGTATTAAGAACACAAACCGGTATCAATCCCGTGTTTGTATCAGCCGGCCATAAAATATCATTGGCTGCCGCCACCAGCCTGGTGCTGCAAATGACTACGGAGTACCGGCTGCCGGAAACTACCCGTAAGGCGGATCAGTATGCACGGGAAGCTTTACTGCAATACAAGGGAATGTTATAATTACTTTTTCAGATTATAGGGAATATAGTACTGCCATTCCCAGGGCGTATAGGTGTCACCGATAGCAGTGGCCAGCAGCTCTTTAAAATGCTTTCGCCGTTATCGCTGTTGGTCATGATGAGAATGCCGGTCTGTTTTTCTGGAAAAATAATACAGTAGTGCTGAAAGCCGTCTCCATGGCCTTCTTTAAAAGCTCCCCAGCCATAAGGCGATTTCAGTAAGCCCCAACCCAGTCCATAACTCAGGGAGATATTATCATTGGCGGTGGAGGTGGTATCCTGCCAGGCCTTTGGGCCAAACTGGTGTGCAGAGCGCAGCCGTATTTGCGGGGTAAACATTTGTTTGGTGCTGGCGGCACTGATCAGTTTATGCTGCAGCACTGCTGTTATAAATAGGGTAAGATCATCCAGCGTGGTTTCTAAGGTGCTGGGGGAACGGGGCTCATTATCCTTGTCTTTTTCATACAGCTCGCCGTTTGATTTATGCCCTACGGCATAATCAGCTTCATATGCCGGTAGCCACTGATAGGCGGAGTGCTGCATGCCCAGGGGCGTAGATATTTTTTCCTGTACCAGCGTTTGCAGTGGTTTGCCCAGCATTTTTTCAAGCACTACCTGCAAGTACACCATGCCTTCGCCGGAGTAGCTGTAATGTGTACCCGGCTCAAACATTACCCGCAGTTTTTGGTCCGGCATATCCCAGCGCCAGTTGGGAAAACCGCTGGTATGATCCAGGCACATACGGGCCGTTATTTTGTGGTACAGGCTATCTGATCGCAGATCGGCATAATGATCATGCCATTTGGTTTTTGGTGCATACGTATAAACAGGCTGCGGCAGGTAATCCTGCAACGGTTTGTCCAGGTTTAATATGCCCTCTTCTACCAGCTTTAACACCAGCACGGTAAATACAACCTTGCTCAGTGATGCGCCGTATATGTTGGAGTGCGTGGTTAAAGGGGCTTTAGTGTCTATCCGTTTGTAACCGAAAGCGCGTTTGTACACCACCTTGTTCCCGTTAAAAACACTGACCTCCAAACCCTGTACATGCGCCGTATCCATCAGGTACTGGATCTTTTGGGTTAAGGCAGCAGCGGAAATGGTGCTGTTATCGATCTTTTTAATCTGCTGGGAAAAGGCGGTAAGGGAGCAGGCAAATAAGCTAAGCAAAAGGAAGGCAAAGCGCATAAGTGGGGATTTTGTGTATCCACTAAAGATATTATACGCTTTGCACAAAACCTAGTAATTACCTATTGGGAAAAGGCCCACCGTGCAGGCGCCTCCTGCACCCGATCATGAATGCCCGCCCGGAAAATGTGTTGCATAAAACAATTATTTGAATGCGGAGATGTTCTTATAAACAAATTCTGCAAAATTGGTTGGCCGTATACCAAAACGTTTATGCGTATCCAGCTTGATGTGTGATTCAATACATTTACTCCGTTCCCTGGCAATTTCCATCAGTATGCGGATGGAAATTGCCGGCACACCCCGTGATGTCAGCGCGTTCTCATACGCCTCAAACGACAGGTTGTTATGCCTCATTTTCCGGCCGGTTACCCGGGTCAGTATTTCGCATGCCTCCTCCATGTTCAGGGCGTCGGGGCCGGTCATTTCATAGATGCGGTTATCATGGCCGTCCTGGGTAAGCAGCTGTACGCATACTTTTGCCACATCCTCAATATCTACCGGCGACAATTTGCCCTGGCTGATGGGTAATGCCAGCTCGCCCCGCTCCATATTTACACCGGCCGGCGCGCCGGGGAAGTACATTTGCATGAACTGGCTGGGGCGTAGCAATGTCCACTGCAGGCCGGAATGCACCAGGTAGTCTTCAGCATTTTCATGTTCTTTTTGCGCAATGAAGTTCTGGCTGTTAAAACCAATGCCGGAATCGGCGCCGGAATATTTTATTACATGTGTTACGCCTGCTTTTTTAGCGGCATCGGTAAAGCTTTGCTGGGTATCTACCATTTTTTTGGCAGCAGAGGAGATCATCAAAACTTTTTCAACGCCTTCCAGCGCGGCGTGTAATGTTTCAGGCTGTAGCATATCACCTTCGTAAATACTTACATGTGTGTAGCTTTCCATTGCTTTGGCTTTTTCGCGGTCGCGGATCAGCGCTCTTACAGGAATACCCTGTTTTTCAAATTCTTTGATCACCAGCTGGCCGCTTAAACCCGTAGCGCCGGTTACCAGTATGTTTGCTGTTGGCTTTTTCATTTGTATGATTTATACAGCAAAGCTATTGCGGCACATTTGTTTAAACGGGGGCATAGATGACAACTTAAGGGGTTGTTTGTGCCAGTGTTGTAATGGACCTTTAATGCATGAAAAAGGTATGTTTCTTATTACCGGAAGGCCTTGTAAAACCCAGCTCCTTATTTGGAGCTATAGAGGTGTTTGAAAAGGCCAATGAGTTCCTGGTAGAAAAAGGCAGATCCCGGTTCTACGAGCTAACCCTTATTGGCAGCGGCATTTCACAATCGCTGCTGAATGCGCAGTTCGTGGTACAACCTGACCGTCATAACCTGAAAACCCTGCAGCCGGATATTATTATCATTCCTGGCTTATATGAACAGGACCGGTATGCTTTGGAAAAAAATCAAACCCTTATTAACTGGATGGTGCAGCGGTATGCACAAGGCACAGAGCTGGCCAGCATGTGTACCGGCGCTTTCCTGCTGGCAGCTACCGGGCTGCTGAAAAATGAAGAATGTTCTACCCACTGGCGGGCCAGCCGATCCTTTGCCGCCATGTTCCCGGATGTGCATTTGCGTACAGATAAGATCATTACAGAGCTAAATGGTATTTATACTGCAGGTGGCGCACAATCGTCCTTAAACCTGATCCTATACCTGGTGGAAAAGTATAACGGGCGGGCAGCAGCACTGTACTGCGCTAAGATATTGCAGATTGATATTGAGCGCAATTCCCAGTCGCCGTTCATCTTTTTTGAAGGATATAAAAAACATGAGGATGATGTGATCCGCAGATCGCAGGTATACATTGAAAAGAATATTGACGAGCGTATTACGGTGGAGTTCCTGGCCAGCCAGTCTGCCATGAGCAGACGAAGCTTCATACGCCGGTTTAAAAAGGCTACACAGCATGTGCCCATTGAATATATCCAGAAAGTAAAAATGGAATCTGCCAAACGGGAGCTGGAACAAAACCGTAAGAATGTAAATGAGGTGATGTATGCAGTGGGGTATACAGATAGAAAGGCTTTCCGGAATATGTTTAAGAAAGTAACGGGGTTATCGCCGGTGGATTACAGGGCGAAGTATTCCCAATTATCCACCTCAAACGCATAACCTAATAACGCCTCCACATACACGCTGTTCACTATTTTCCACTGCAACTTTTCCAAACGGAAATGCGGCAACACCAACCCGGCCCTTTCCGCTGCCTTTGTATAAAAATCGCTACGAGAAGGGTGGTGCGGTGCACAGGCATTTATAGTATAACCATAACGCGACTGCTGAATAACAGCCCTGCAAATGCCCGTAGCATCCAGCTGGTGCAGCAGGTTCACGGGCGCTAACCCATTGGGTACATCTGTTTTACCGGCAAAGAACCGCCCTGGATCACGGCCAGGGCCTATCAGGCCGGCAAAGCGAAGAATAGTAGTTTGAAAAGCTTCCGCATTACGGAATAAGTTTTCTGCAGTTACCAGCACTTCACCGGATAAGGTATCCGGCGCCGGCATGGTATGTTCATCTACTTCCGTATTATGATCACCATACACGCTGGTAGCGCTGATAAAAATAACCTGTTGAATGCCATAAACAGTAATGGCTTCCACTAAGCGTTGCATGGCAGGTACATAATTACCAGCCTGGCCGGCGCGCGCTTTGGGCGGTACGGCAATTACCAGTACCTCGCAATTAAAAAAGTCCGTTTTAACTGTTGGTGTGGAAAGGTCCAGTATTGGCATAGAAAGGTCCAGCAGAAAAGGGGCTATACCGGCTTCCGTTAACACCGCCAACTTATCACTGGAGGTAGTAGAACCTTTTACCGTAAAACCCGCTGTGATCAATGATTGAGCCAGGTGCAGCCCAAACCATCCGCAGCCCAGTATGCTGATCGTTCCCATAATTGAAATCCCGTTTAGCCTTTGCCGTAAAGGCGTTTACTCTCCGGCAAAGGTAGTGATGGGGGGCATAAGCCGCAAATAGCATTGTTATACAGGGAAATATCAGCGCCTGGCTAGCTGTTCCGGCACCGGCGCCAATACCTAAAGGGTAATGGTACCGGGCGGTGGCTGCTCTACCGTTACCGCCATAGCGGTTAGGGTTACCGGTCCAAAATGGCTGGCAAAAGCCACATCTGCAGCATCACGCCCGTAAGCGATGGTGATGCGGTTGCCTTTGGGTTCGGTTTGGGTGGCATCAAAACAATACCAGCGGCCGTCAAGATAGGCTTCAAACCAGGCATGCAGGTCCATGGGTTTTAATTCATACAGGTAACCGGTTACCATTCTCGCCGGGATATCCAATGCCCGGCAAAGGGCGATGCCCAGGTGTGCGAAGTCCCTGCACACGCCGGTTTTAGTAGCTAAAATATCAAAGGCAGAGGTAGAGCTGTTCGTAGTACCGTACTGGTAAATGATGTTGGTTTGGATCCATTGGCGTATAGCCTCCACCTGCGCATAGCCCGGCGCAAGGTCTTTTGTGATCTCCATGGCCAGCGAAGCCAGCTTATCAGACTCACAGTAACGGCTGGGCAGCAGGTAATGTAACATAAAGTCGGGCAGCAATTCTACCGGCGTCCATGGAGCGCTGTAATTTACATCAATAAGATCGGCACAATCCGCTACCACGGTGCTTCTTATCTGGAAGTCGCCCATCGGCAGCACAATACGCTGGCACAGGTTGCCGTAGGTATCCGTAAATTCCGTCATGGTCTGGTAAGGGGAGGTGTGCATTTCTTCTTTCACTATAAATTGTGCAACACCGCTTTTGGCGCGTAACATAAAGGTGGTTGGTACCGGCGTTTCGCTGGTAAAATTGAGCAAACAGGAGGCTTGAATGAGCATATTGCAAGGTACATCTTATCGGCACATTTTCCCATCATGTCTACTTTTCCTAAATGGCTATGGGGTTGGGGGCTAGTTTTGTATAACAAACAGTTTTTATGAAAGCAGCCACAGAACGTAAGATAATCCGCTGGTTACACATTATACTCAGCATCCCCATCCTGGGATATATCTATGGGCCGGTAGCAGCCAATCCGCCTGCTGCAAATGCGGTACGCTGGGTATTTTTGCCGGTAGTGATATTAAGCGGGCTTTGGATGTGGAAAGGGCATTTGCTGCGGAAAAAATTAAAAGTTAAAAAGTAAAAATTAAAATAAATGCAGCGATACTATACCGTTGCATTTTTATTTTAATTAATAATGAACAATGAATAATTAATAATAATGGATGCGGTTATCCCGGGTTAAGCCTTTTATCATTAGCAGCCTTTAGAAGTAATAATTAATACAAAGAGGACGATACTTCAAATTGAAATATCGCCCTCTTTATTTTGCTGGTTGCAGAAAATGCATTTCATCGGCGTACCGGCCCTACGATTGTTAATTATTCATTCTTAATTCTTAATTATTTAATCTTCTCATTCGGCTTATAATCTGCATACCACTGGCCCAGCGTTGTCAGCTTACCATTCGCATCTACCAGGGCGGACGACCATAAGCGGCTGCTGGTAGGGTTCCCGGAAAACCAGGAGTAACGCTGTACAAAGGGCAATGCTTCCAGCTGTGGTAACAGTCTTTGCATAAAGCCGAGTACCATGGCCGGTGTATACGGATTCTCCTGCATAGTTTTGGCATCATTGGCGCAGGTAGCAAACTCCGTGATCCAGATGGGGAGGTGATATTTATCGTACAGGTCCTGCAGTGTTTTTACAAAGTGAACGTCGTCTGTACCTACATACATGTGTACGCAAATAAAATCTACCCGGCGTTTCTGTGCAGCAGCTTTGGTCATAAAATCAGTGAACCACTGCGCGGTTGGCCATGACACTGCCGGGCTGCCCAGTGGTAAGCCAACACTTTCCAGCTGCGGCCATAATGCCAGCGCATCGTCCACGCTCATGTTGGATTGGTCACCCAGGTCAGGTTCATTAAAGCCCAGGATGTATTTTATTTTACCCTCTGCTTTCTTTTGTTTAACATAGGCAATATTATCGGCCGTTACATTGCCTTTGCCCCAGAACATGGTGGCAAACTCACAGTTGCCGGGCGCCTGGTCAAACGGCAGGGTAGTGCCCCAGGTGTAGAACCAGTGGCTTTTTAGCAGGGTAATATTGCCATACCAGGTGCCATTGGTTGTGTTGGTGCTGAAGTCAGCGCCTTTTTTACCCACAGTTATGGTGTTGTCGCCGCCACCGGCAGGTTTATCATCATCTTTTTTGCTGCAGGAAAATAATAATAAGGCACTGAAAAACAGTGTGATGTTCAGGATGCGCATAGGATACGTTATATGATTAAAATTTACTATGAAAGGTATGACAACTTATCATGAAATCAAAACCCCGTACTATCACGGTACCGGTTATACGGTTAATTGCCTTCAAGGGCAAACCTGATCGGCAGGATAAATGCCATCCGTACATTTTTTCCCCTCAGTTTTCCGGGTTCCCATAAAGGCATAAGTGATATTACCCGCAGCGCTTCTTCATCAATACGTTTGGATACGCCCCGGTGTATGGTGATCTCAGTGAGGTTACCTTTTTTATCTACCTCAAACCGTACTAATACGGTACCTTCATTTCCCATTCGTTTGTCTGCCGCAGGGTATTTTATATGCTGGCCAATGAATTTTATCATAGCGCTATGCCCGCCGGGGTAAGCAGCGGAAACCTGTATGGAATCGTAAACCGTTTCTTCCCCGTTTTCCCCGCAGCATATGCCTTTCAGGAATTTACCATCTGCATATTCCTCTTCATATTGGATCTGACCTCTTTTATCAAACCCCTGCCAAATGCCCTGGGGCCGCCCATTGCGCACCAGCCCTCTTTCCAATACCACCCCGGCGCTGTCGATCCTGCGCAGGAACCATCCATTTCCATTTATTACTTCTGCACATCCTGTACTATCCCAGCTGTTGTTAATGGTATAGGCGTACCCTTCCTGCTGCCAGGGCTCAGCGGCTGCATCTGCCGCAAAGGAGTACTGCATTTTCATTTGTCCGTTATAGTAATAATCAGTCCATTGCCCGCTGGGTTTACTTTTAGTATAATAGCCCGTTTTGTATGGTTGTTGTTTGTTGTTGTACCAGGTACGGTAACCATTGAGCAATAATTTTGTTTTGGAAGTGGATAGCATGCGTCCCAGCAACCGGCCGCTGATGGTATATTCCTGGATCTCATACAGCTGTCCGGTAGAGTCCTCGCCTTTGCTTATAATACGCCGCATATGAGTAGCCTGCCCTGCCGGTACCTCGTTCCAGTATTTGTTCATGAAAAGAATAGTAGTATCCTGTGAAAATGCGCATACAGGCAGCATACCTGCAAAGGCCAGCAGCAGGAGGGATCTCATGGTATAGGTATTTAGCAGTAAAGTTATACATTTCACTTTTGTTATGAAATCCTATAAATTACGGGTTATAATAAACAATCACGTAACCCATGCATCCTGCAAACATTCCTTTCCAAACCACTGACTGGGAAAGCATACCTGCCACAAAACATGCCGGCGATACCGGCGAAGCATATTGGAAAACACTGCAATACGGCGATCTGCGCATCCGCATTGTAGAGTATTCCAAAAACTATAAAGCAGATCACTGGTGCGCAAAAGGCCATATCATTTACTGTATTGAAGGGGAAATGACCACGGAGCTGGCAGATGGCAGTACCTACCGGCTAACAAAGGGTATGTCGTACCAGGTATCTGATGAGCTGAGCTCTCACCGCACTTCTTCCGAAAAGGGCGTAAAGCTATTTATTGTTGATGGCGCATTCCTGGCACTGAAATGAACAGTGATGGGGAGCCGGAAAGACAAATGAATATTGCCTATTTTAGCAGTAAACCTGCACGTTTTGGCAAAAACATATTTAATTCAACGTAAACAATTCTTACCCGTCACGCTGGAACGTGCCTGGGAATTTTTCAGCACGCCGGCTAACCTGCAGGCCATTACCCCGCCGGATATGCGCTTTGTGGTAAAAGAGGGCGAGTACAGCAAAGGCATGTATGCCGGCCTCATTATAGAGTACACCATCCGCCCCATATTAGGCATACCACTATACTGGATGACGGAGATCACGCATGTGGATCACCTGCGTTATTTTGTAGATGAGCAACGTTTTGGCCCCTATGCTTTCTGGCACCATCAGCATCATTTTAAAGCAGTGGAAGGAGGGGTGGAGATGACGGATATTGTGCACTACCGTTTACCCTTTGGCATTCTTGGAACGATGGCCCATGCGCTGTTTGTGGGCAAACAACTGGAAGGTATCTTTACTTACCGTACCAAAGTGATCCCTACATTAGTGTACTAAATAACCACGCACAAAAGGCTGCAAACAGGGTGTTAAGAAAGTTCACTACATCATTATTAATATAATGCCTGCGCTCCAAAGAAGCGCCCAGCACAGAATCTGCCAGGTTACCCAGTATGCCTGCCAGCCCAATAAAAAGGAAATACCTGTTAAAACCAATCCCTAACGCATATACGGCGGCAATGATGAATGCGCCTGCAGCGCCTATCAGCGTACCTTCCAGGCTCACTACACCATCCAGCCCGCGGATGTCTTTTTTAAAGGTTAATATATTGTAATGATTACGGCCATAGACCATACCCAGCTCAGAAGATAATGTGTCTGAAGTGGCTGCTGCCAGGCTGGCCGCCAGCATAACATGATACAGGAAAGCATGCGCCGGATGAATAATTGCCATCACCGCCATTAATGCAGCAGTGCCGCCATTGGCCAGTACCTGCCAGGCATTCCTGGCCTGGGGATGGGCCCCTTCCGGGTGCAGGCCGGCCTTCACATCTTTCCGGTGCGCTGTAGCCAGCACGCCCAGCGTAAAAAAAGTTCCCAGCAGCAACAGCCCGTTATATCCTGTACCCGCAAATACCAGGAAGCCCACCACACCGGCAGTGAGTGCAGCCGTGACCGTTAATTTCCTGGTGCGGATGCAAATGATAATGACCAGGAGCAGCAGCCCTGTTACAATAAAAACGTCTTTTGTAAATAACATGCAGGGCAAAGCTATATAAATATCATGTGAAGAGCATACAGTTCATATACCGGCATCAGGGCAAGGAATTTGTGGCGATTTCCTGTGGAATTATTATATTCGTAACCAATTGGTTACCTATAGAGGCGGTTATACGCCCGTTTATTATCAGACCATAAAAACTTTAACAGATGGCAGCAAATGAAAACAAACCTTTTGCAAAAGCAGAAATGCTCATTCGCAAACCGGTGAAAGAAGTATTTGATGCGTTTGTGAACCCGGAAGTGATCACTAAGTTCTGGTTCACGCATAGCTCAGGCCCGCTGGTAGCAGGTAAAAAAGTAGAATGGACCTGGAGCATGTTTAACCTTACGGTACCGGTTTTTGTAAAGTCAGTTACACCTGATAAGGAAATAGTTATGGAGTGGGGTAATGGAGAGGATATTACCCTGGTTACCTGGATATTTAAACCGCTGGCCGGGAAGGGCACTTTTGTAAGCGTGGTGAATGAAGGTTTTAAGGGAGATGCTGCAAAAGTGCTGGCCGCTGTGCGCGACAGCACAGAAGGTTTTACAATAGTGCTGGCCGGTGCAAAGGCATACCTGGAACTTGGAGTGCAGCTAAACCTGGTAGCGGATAAATTTCCGGAAGGGCATCATTAGCATTTTTTCACAGTAATGTTGTAAGGGCCGTTAAAACATTTAAATTGCCCTTCAAAACTATTACAATGAAAAAATTATCCGCCATTCTTTTCGTAATAGCCCTGTATTTGCCAGCCATGGCCCAACCTGGAGCAAACCACCAGGTACTGGCATTAACAGGTGCAAAGATCTATCCTTCCCCGGGTGCAAAGCCCATTACCGCAGGTGTGGTGCTGGTGCAGGATGGTAAGATCACTGCAGTAGGCAGTGCAAAGACCGTTAAAATACCCTCAGATGCCTTTGTTATAGACGGTAAGGGAAAAGTGCTGACCGCCGGTTTCTGGAACTGCCATGTGCATTTTATTGAACCTAAATGGCTTCATGCAGACAGCTTGCCTGCTGCGCAATTAAGCAAACAGCTAAGCGATATGTTTGGCCGTTATGGTTTTACCCATGTGTTTGACCTGGCTGTATTTGACTTCTCAAACCTGTTAGCGCTGCGTAAAAGAATAACAGCCGGAGAAGTGAGCGGGCCGGCCATAATGAGCGTGGGCGTGCCTTTTACTCCCCCTAACGGAAGCCCCGTTTATATCAGGCCCCTGAAGCTGCCGGAAATAGGTACACCAGCAGAAGCTACTGCCTATGTGCAGAAGCAGATCCAGGCAGGCGCCGACGGTATAAAAATATGGGCCGCCTCACCCAACGGCCACGAGGTAGTATCTATGCCGCTGGATGTGGCCCGTGCCGCAGTAAGCGCCGCACATGCGCTGGGCAAGCCGGTATTTGCACACCCTACTTCTGATGCCGGCGTTGACATAGCTATTGAAAGTGGCGTAGATATATTGGCGCATGTGGCACCGGATGATCATAGACCCTGGGACACCGCCACCATCCACAATTTGCTGCGGCATAAAACAGCGCTCATTCCTTCTTTAAAGCTCTTTAAATGGGAGCTGCTAAGAATAGGGCTTCCTTTGGACAATGGCAACCTGATAGCCACTGCCTTACAGCAGGCCGGCTCTTATGTAAAAGCAGGCGGTGAAATATTGTTTGGTACAGATGTAGGCTACGTAACAGATTATTCCACCACCGATGAATTTGACTTTCTTGCACAGGCAGGTTTTAGCTTTGACCAGATCCTGACCGCCCTCACAACAGCGCCTGCTAAAAAATTCGGGCTGGGCGCACAAACGGGCCGTGTTGCAGTAGGTATGGATGCTGACCTTGTGTTGCTGGAAGCAGATCCTGCAACGGATAGTAAAAGGTTTGCAGACGTAGCATGTACAATTGCCAAAGGGAAAATAATTTACCAGGCAGGCAAATAAAAAAACCTGTTTGCCATTTGGCAAACAGGTTCCTTTTGTTATTGTAGCAATAAACCTTACTTCTTTTTAGCCATTGCCTTTTCCTTATTTTCCTGCATGCGTGCCCGCACGATCTTTTTGATCAGCGCTACCGGTAAGGGTGCATCCGGCTCAAAATGAATGGTAGCGCCGGATACCTTTAGTCCCTTCAGCTCCGCCTTCATGGCGGCAACCAGCGGAGGGCTCATTACATACAGGCTGCAGTATTGCTTGTTGGCGCCAATACCTACCAGCATGTAATAATACTTAAAGCAGGGGATCTGGTAGCTGATCATTTCCTGTGCTTCCGGTGCTAGGGATTGAATAAGCGCCCGCAGCTTTTCCAGCGTACCCCTGAAGTGCTGGGGTACGCTGGCTATATATTCATCTGTATCTTTAGGCGCTACAGTATTTCCGCGCATAGGTGCTAATTATTTTCTGCCAGCGTTTTTACACGATCCAGCGCTTTGGGGAAGGTTTGCTGAAAGTAGTCCTTATATTGCTCCGTAATATCCATGTCAACGGTGAGCTCTGTTTGCCCATCCACAGTTTTAAGCGTGTAGTTCTCATGAGAGCCGGCCCATTCCTTTACGCCCGGGCTTTCCATATCTTCCACGCCATTTTTCACAAAACCCAGGTGCTTTATAGACATATATTCATTGGGAATGTTCTCTGCAATGGTAGATACCATCCCCTCGTTCTTATGATCCAGGAACAATACCTTACTGCCCTTTTTCCAGTCGGTTTCTGCGCGGGAGCCTTCGCTGAATACGGAGGTCCAGTCGCGGTAAGAGGCATCGTTCCAGAGTATGTTCCATACTTTTTCGCGGGGTGCGTTCACAGCAATTTTGAATACTTGTTTTTCCATGGTTTGAGGTTTTTAAGTAATCAATATTCTAATACAGGTTAAATGATATGTAGCAAAGATGCAACTCTTTTATATTATCCCCGAGGGGTAATAGCGACTATTAAAGGGGTAAATTCCGTCATCGTTATTGCAGCAGCATGTGCCTGTCTGGTTTTTTTATAAATTTACCGCAGAAGCGATCACCACTAAATTACAGCCTGCATATGCCTTACAACGAACAACTGGCCATACGTATAAGAAAAGCGCTGGCCGGGCAGCCTGCCCTGGAAGAAAAGAAAATGATGGGAGGACTTACTTTTATGGTAGATGGAAAAATGTGCGTAGGCATCATGAAAGATGAGCTGATGTGCCGTATAGATCCAATGGAATATGCGGAGGCGCTGCAAAGGAAAGGCTGCCATGAAATGGCCTTTACCGGCAGGCCTTTGAAGGGTTTTGTGCTGATAGCTGCAGAGGGCATGCAGGCAGCCGCAGACTTTAATTACTGGATCCGGCGCGCACTGGCATATAATAAGGTCGTACCTGCAGCCAAGCGGAAAAAGTAAGCAGCTCCCTAACTGGTACAGGCAGGTTTAGGGCATTGGCCCGGCCGGAAGGGCAAGCGGTGCTACCCGTACCAGTGCCTGGTCCCAAGATTATTGCTGAATTTCAAAAAAAGATGTATCTTAATCTTCAGTTAAGATCAACCGACTTACATTTAACTCCTGTTTCTATTACGCTGAGCATCCAATTCCTCTCCTATTATCCGAATACATTTTACGGAAAAAGTGTACATAGTTAATTATTAAATCCCCGATCCCGCTATGAAACGTATTGTGGTATATGCAATGCTGTACCTGCTGCACACAGCTTTTGTCAATGCCCAGACAATGCAGCCTTACTCTGTGGATATTGCCACTCCCGGCTCTTTTTATGCATTACAAAAACAACCTTTATGGTGCTGGGCTGCCTGTAATCAAATGGTGCTGAATGCAGTGGGCATCCCGGAAACACAGGAAAAGCAGGTGCTAAAGCTTTTTGGGCAGCTGGTGAACCGCGGCGCCGGCGGAAACTATGAGCTGGCGCGTATGCCCCTGGGCGGGCGTTATGAGAATGAAGCAGGTGAAACCGTGAATGTACGCGTATACATTTCCTACGGCCGTTTTAATGACCCCTTAGTGATCATTGATCATCTTAAAAAAGATATTCCACTGGTGATGGCCACCAAAATGCACGGGCGTGTTTGTGTAGGGGCTGATTATATTACGGATGGCCGCACCTGTAAAATAACGAAGCTACGTTTGCTGGATCCTGCCGGCCCGTCGGAGCAGGTGATCGAGTATACTATGCAACAGTTCAGGGACGAAGGATTGATAGGTTTTATGACCATTGATCTGCAGCCCGATTATACAACCATCAACAAATAAGTCAAGGGCAGCCTGGAGTATGTAAATTACTGCAGGCGCCCTTGCACAAAACAACTAACCTCAATTGTTATTTATCTATCAGCTTCATGGATCCTTCCAGGTAACGCTCACCTGATACCGGGTAACGTTCCAGCAGCCCGTTAATAGCAGCAAGATCAGCGGCGGAAAGTGTTACGTTAACAGCGCCCGCATTATCTTCCAGGTACTTGCGTTGTTTAGTGCCGGGAATGGGAATAATGTCCTGGCCCTGCGCCAATACCCAGGCCAGCGCCAATTGAGCCAGCGTACAGTTCTTATCCTTTGCAATAGCGGTAAGCTCCTGTGTCAGGGACTGATTATTAGCCAGGTTATTACCGGTAAAGCGGGGCAGCTGTTTGCGGAAATCACTGTCCGGCAGGGATTGTATATCCATGGCATTGGTAATGAACCCTCTGCCAAGCGGGGAGTAGGGTACCAGGGAAATGCCCAGCTCACGAAGCGTGGGTAAAATATTGTCTTCCACATCCCGCGTCATTAAGGAGTATTCTGATTGCAGCGCTGTAATGGGATGCACGGCATGGGCCCTGCGGATGGTAGCGGCAGATGCTTCGCTTAAGCCCAGGTAACGTACCTTGCCGGCTTTCACCAGCTCAGCCATCGCCCCTGCGGTTTCCTCAATAGGTACCTGTGGATCTACACGGTGCGTGTAATACAGATCAATGGTATCTATTTTCAGTCTTTTAAGACTGTTGTCTACTGCAGTTCTTACCCATTCAGGCGATCCGTCAAAATATATATTGGGGCTGCCGCTGATCCCGGTTTGCCCATCCCGGGAGCGGAACCCGAACTTAGTGGCAATAAATATTTTGTTACGATTGGGCACCAGTACATTGGAGATGAGCTTTTCATTTTCTCCGTTGCCATACATATCGGCAGTGTCCCAGAAATTAATGCCCAGGTCTAATGCCCGGTTTAAAGTAGCAATGCTTTCCGTATCATTCCTGTCGCCATAAAAGGCGCTCATACCCATACATCCTAACCCGATTGCGGATACTTGCTCTTGCGTGGTTCCCAGTTTCCTGTATTGCATAAATGAATGTATTTAGAAGCTCAAAAGTAATCCGCTTGTGATTTACAGCGCTTAAACTATTCAAACAAAAGCTTACAAATTTCAAACAGGCAAACAGGCTAAAAGCTAAAAGCCAAAAGCTAAAAGCGAAAAGCCCAATGCCAAACGCTAAAAGCTGTTGTCCAGCCGGGTTTCTCAGCATCACTACCTGCCGGTTCGCTCAGTTGCTGCCGGAGGTGCAAACGAAAGGACCTTTGCCCGGCGTCACACGCTTGATAACGCATAATATATCTAACCGCGCTGATACGATTATCCAACGTCAGATATTTATTCAAACAGGCGGGCGCAGTCCGTCGTTGCACCTCCGGTGGAAGGCCACTCCATCACTAAAAACAACAGAAAGCTAAATTGATCAATTCATTTGCAAAATCGATATTGCACTGGGCTTCGCAGAAAAAATTTTATGAAAATAAAAAGGATTGGCTTATATTTCATAAGATCGCTGTACTCATCAAACTCCCGAATGAAAAACCCGAAATCAAATGAAATTTCCTCTTAAAAACTCCATTATCTCCGGTGCAGTAAGCATGCTTTTACTTTCTGCCTGTAGCAAAACATCACTTGTTACACCCGACGACGTACCAGGCACTAATGAACTGTCTGTAAACAAAGGCGTAAAGGTACAGGCTGTACAGCCCGTGGGCACCGTGGTATACACCAGCAACGGTTATACGCTTACCTTTACCAACAATGACGGTACCTTTGATACTGCGGAATATCAACGGTTGATCAACACTTTCTTCACCGTTTATCCAAAGTTGCTAAATCGTTTTTATACCGGCGCTACAAAGCAGGTGAAGTTTGTTATAGACCCGAACTACACCGGCGTAGCCTACACATCGGGCGATGTTACTACCTTCAGTGCTGCCTGGTTCCATAGCCACCCGGAAGACATTGACGTAGTTACCCACGAAGTAATGCACATTGTGCAGCATTACACCGGTGGCACGCCTGGCTGGCTAACAGAAGGGATCGCCGATTATGCACGTTACAAATTTGGTGTAAATAACGGTCCTGCCGGTTGGTCATTACCGGCCTGGAATGCTTCGCAAAACTACACGGATGCCTATCGTGTAACCGCCCGCTTCCTGGCCTGGCTGGAGCTGCATGTACGTAGCACTATTGTTAATGATCTGAACACAGCATGCCGTAACAAAACTTACACCAGCAATACCTGGAACCAGCTAACGGGTAAATCCGTTGACCAGCTGTGGTCCGATTATTCACAAAACCCTGCATTATAACAGTAATTAAAAATTTGAGCTGAGCACATTAGCGTTGCTATTCTATTCACTCATCAGGGAGCGATGAGCAGCAGGTCCACTTTAAGCAGCGCTATTTATTTCCACGAACCGTACCCACGGCTGTTGTAACCCGGCAGCCGCAGACACCCGTTTTTATTTTTCATTATTTAAACTAAACCGCATGAACTTACAATCGTTCAGGACCAGCACTATGCTAAGTATTTCTGTTCTGTTATTTTCTTTACTAAGCTCCTGTGGCAAGGAGGATAATATTTCCATGCCAGCCACTAAGGACGCTGCTGTTAAATCCTCTGTCAAAGCCGCAGTGGCAGCGCCGCCGGCTACCTGGCAGGAGCATTGGTTTGAGCATGTGCAGCTCTTAAACCGTAAATTCTATGATGATGATGTTGCCGTGTATTTTGATAATGATGTAAGCAGCAGCGTTACCTGGCCCAATACTTATATGGGCGATGTATGGCGCTACACCAAAGGCTTATACGGCTCCTTTGGCTCAGACCCGCGTTTGTTTGCCATTTTCCATACCGGCAAGTACAGCGGCGGCCATCCCTCCACTTATTTTGACGCAAGCCATGATAACCGCAACGTAATAGATGTAGGATCCAACAGTACCAGCGCCTGGTTATCCGGTACCGGCAACGACCTGGATATTACCACGCACGAAGTAGCGCACATTGTGGAAGGCGCTTCCAAAGGTTATCATAACTCCCCGGCCTTTGGCATCTGGGGCGATAGTAAATGGGCAGAGATCTTTATTTACGATGTATATAAAGGTTTGGGCAGAACAGCTGATGCTACCCGCTGGTATAACCTGGTGATCAATGGTTCGGATAACTTTCCCCGCGCCGGTACGCAATGGTTCAAGAACTGGTTCTATCCCATTTACCAGCTGGGCGGCTCTGCAGGGTTAAATAAATATTTCACTTTGCTGGCGCAATATTTTCCGAAGAATGGGCAGGACTATTCCCGTGCTATGAACATGGGCGAGTTTGTACATTTCTGGAGCGGCGCAGTAGGCCGTAACCTGAAAGCGCAGGCTACTACCGCTTTCGGTTGGACCTCCACCTACGAAACGCAGTTTAACCAGGCACGTGCTACCTTTCCGGGTATCACTTATTAATGTGTTGATGTGTTAATATGCTGATTGTTAATTAATGACGGCTGGCGCCCATTGTATAAATGGGCGCCAGCCGCTTTTTTGTGGTGATGGCGGAAGGTGAGAGGTACCTACCCAAATGGGGAGGGTACAGGGACTGCACAGGGAGTGCACAGGGACTACACAGGGAGTGCACGGGGAACAAGGCTGTGATCACACGCAACAGGGCGTTGTATCCTGTTGCATAAGCGGGTAATCAATAAATCCTTCATCGCCTCCCTGGTAAAAAGTATCCACATCGCCAGGTGTCAGCGGCGCATTCAACCGGAACCGTTCCACCAGGTCAGGATTGGCAATAAAAGGCCTGCCAAACGCAATAAGATCAGCCAGGCCGGATTGTAAAGTGGCTTCGGCAGAAGCGGCCGTATAACCACCGGCCAGCATCAGCAGGTTAGGAAAGCGTTTGCGCACATCCCATAAGAACTCCTGCGGTATGGGCGGGCGGCCGTTGGAGGATTGATCGGAAAGATGGATGTACAGGAGATCCAATTGCCGTAAGGCATCTGTAAGGTACAGGTGTGTGGCTGTTTCTTCAGCATACGGAGGCAGGTCGTTCAAACCTGCAAAAGGAGAGAGCCTGATGCCGGTACGTTCCCGGCCAATGGCCGCTGTAACGCCTTCCACGATCTCCAGTAAAAAGCGGCTGCGGTTCTCAATACTGCCGCCATAACGGTCTGTTCTGCGGTTGGTGTGCGGATGCAGGAACTGCTCCGGTAAAAAGCCATGCGCGCCATGTATTTCCACACCATCAAAGCCTAATGCTATAGAAGTTTCAGCAGCCTGTATATGTGCATCCACCATGGCTTGTGCACCGGCAGTGCTGAGCGCCTGTGGGTCCGGCATGGGTAAATGCCGGTCGCCGGCTATACGCATCACACCGGCTGCCCTTATTGCAGAAGGGGCTACCAGCGGCGCTTCCCCTTCATGGTTCAAGGGGTGGCCTATACGGCCGGTATGCACCAGCTGTACAAAGATCTTTCCATTGCGGGCGTGCACTTCGTCCACTACCTGTTTCCAGCCGGCTTGCTGGGCCGTGTTATAGATACCCGGCGCATCCACATAGCCGACACCGTTAGCCGCTACTGCGCTGTTCTCTGCTATGATCAAACCGGCGCTTGCCCGTTGCGCATAATAGGTGGCTACAGAAGGGCTGGGGATGGTTTTCAAAGACCGGTGCCTGCTCATGGGCGCCATTACAACCCGGTTGCGGAATGTAAGGGCAGGAGTAACTAATGGCGACAGCAATTTTTCATTCAAACTCATGATACAATAATTTTTCTGGCATCAAAATTACCGGTAGCGGCTACAGCAGAACAGTGACAAAACAAGGTTTTTCCTGTAAATTGGCAGGTATGGAACACAAAGTTTTACACCAGCCTTTTGAGCTGTATGTATCTGATATGGAATGCTGGAATGAGCGCCCGCTGATCTACCATTTCTTTGAGATCGTGCGGATCCTGGAAGGGAACGGCATGCGTGAGGTGAACCGTAATAAATTCCCTTACCACAAGGGAAGCATTTTTCTTTTTACGCCGCTGGACTGCCGGGGGTTTGACATTGAAACGCCTACCCGTTTCTGCTCCATCCGCTTCTCAGAGGTGTTCCTGAAGCAATGCAAAAATGCGCAGGACCGGGAACGCATCACACAATGGCTTAAACAGCTGGAACATATCTTCTCGCACCATAACCGTTTCCAGGAGCTGCTGGTAAAAAATCCGGGCGACTGTGATATGATCGCTACACTTATGAGCAGCATGGTAGATGAGTATGAGCAAAAACAATCTTATCATGAAGAGAACCTGCAGCATTTTGTAACGCTGATCCTGAATATCCTGGCCCGCAATGTAGCCAACAATACAGGCAGCACTGCCACGGGATTGGAATCAGAACCGCTGATCAACCGCATGCTGCTGTACATTCACCAGCACATCAACCTTCCTGAAAAGCTGAAAATTGAACACCTGGCATCACATTTTAATCTCTCTGCAAACTATGTAGGCGAGTATTTCAGGAAGTTTGCGGGGGAAAGCCTGCAGCATTATATTACTCAGTATAAGATAAAGCTGGTGCAGCAACGTCTGGCTTACAGCACGCTTACCATTAGCCAGATTGCCGGTGAGCTGGGCTTTACAGACGAAAGCCATTTGAGCCGGCAGTTCAGGAAGTATAGCGGGGTAAGCCCGGTGGAGTACAGGAAAAGTAAAAAGTAAAAGGGAAAAAATTAAAAAAGGAGAGCGTCTCGTAGTCTCTGGTCTTAATACAATTTGCCGCTTTGTTTCCTTCGCGACACGCTAGAACGTTTTCAGATCCTTCTGGTAAAAGGTCCATTCGGGTGTTTCTATGGGATCTGCAGCCTTTAGGGAATACCACGGAGATAATTTGCCATCTTCAGGATTCTTCAGCACGTGAATGCTTTGAGCAGGCATGTAGCTCTGGGAAAGCAGGAAAATGGTATCCTTTGTTATAGGATTATAAGCCATGTCCATCACTGTAACGGCGTGGCCGTAGGGATCACCCTTCTGCACAAATACAGCACCAGGCTGCATCCCGGACATAGGGATGGTTTTCAGCTGTGCATGTAATGAGCGGGTGCCGGCATACGAAAAAACGAGGTTAAGATATTGCCTGAAAGTAGCATAGCTGTAATTTTTGGATTGCTGCCGTTGCCAGCGGCACTGGTTGCCGTTCACATTCAGGCGGAATCCTTCGGCATAATGCACATAATCACACCGGAAGCCGTTCGTTAAAGTAAAAACAATCTCGCTATACCTTCCCGCCTGGTAGAGGAACTCAGCACGCAGGCGGATCACGGCATCAGCGCACTGTTGCAGATCTTTGTTGCCGGTGTCCATATCAAGTACGGCGTATTGAGCATCCTGATTTGTTTTCTTTGCACCATTGAAGAGATAAACAGTTTTATCCTGAGTCAGAGCCAGGGTGCGCAGGTAAGCACCGTATGAATTTGCCGGTTGCGCCAAACGAACATACCCGGCAGGCAGG
Organism: Chitinophaga rupis; assembly: GCF_900109685.1. GTDB lineage: Bacteria > Bacteroidota > Bacteroidia > Chitinophagales > Chitinophagaceae > Chitinophaga > Chitinophaga rupis. The sequence goes on from NZ_FOBB01000002.1 coordinate 785,827, forward strand.
GGAATATCCATTACCTTCTTCAGCGCTAACGGCGGATGAGCTGCACAAATGATGATTGCTATAACAACAAGGGAGATCCTGATCATATAACACAGATGCAGAACAGGGTAATTTCCATAAACCTCCCGGATACTAATAACAAAAAGGCCGTCCCAAAATTACTTTTGGAACAGCCTTTTTATTTCCATTTCACGCACTACTCACCCCCGCGCACCCGGCTATGGACCATGGACTATCGACCATGGACTACTGCTTCACAAACTTCAGCAGCAGCGTTTCATGTTGTTTGTTCATGAGCTGTATTAAGTACATACCAGCTGGTAAGCTGTTCACATCAAGAGGATAAGTACCACTCAATTTCCCTTCCTGCGATAACTGCGTGCTCCATGTTCTGCCATTCATGCCCACTATTTTGATCTGTTTAATGGCTTCACTGCTCAGTATCTGTGCCTGTGCGCCGGCTACCGGGTTCGGATACACGCTGGCCGTCCATTTGCCGTGCGTGGCTGCCGGATGGCTGGTAACGCTTGCACCACTGGTACGCGCAGCACCGGCAAAGGGGCTGCCATAGGCTTCCAGCTCAAACAGGGAGTAACCATATTGCGTGGTCCTGGCAGTACCATAAATACGCAGGTAGCGTCCGTGGCCGCTTAAGCCTGTCCAGTCGTTAATAAGCGCACTGTTATTGGTAACGGTCTTTAAAGCGCCGTTCCAGGTATTAGGATCATTGGATACCTGCACGAGGTAATCTTTACCGGCCGCAGTTTCCCAGGTAAGCTTTACGCGGTTAATGTTGTAGTCCGAGCCCAGGTCAACCACAATCCATTGCGGATCGCTGAAAGCGCTGGACCAGCGGGTGCCTGCATTACCATCTACCGCATACTTACCTTCAAAGGAAATATTCTCGTTAGCGGAGGTAGTGGTGGTTTTATTCAGCGCCAGGTTAGGCTGGTTGTTGCCGGCATTGGGCGTGGTGTAATATACATTGTCTATGTAAAAGCTGGTTGCTGCTGCAGGCGCATCGCCGGAAAAGGTAAATGCCTGTGTAACGGCTGCCAGGTTAGTACCGGTTAAAGCGCTTACCGGTATGCTTACTTCGTGCCATTGCCCGTCCCTTACCAGGCCATATTTCTGCTCAGCGGCGGCATAGTTAATATCTGTTTGCCCGCTGCTGGAAATTACGCTGAAACGGAAAGAGCCGGCATAGGTAGTTTTAAAGGAGAATTTCAGGAAACCGGTACTGAAGTTCGTAAGGTCGCGCACATCATTAGCTACGCCTAACCCAAACCAGTTATTGGCTGCCGCAGTAAAGGCCATTACTTCAGAACCTTCTGCCGGCGTGGCATTGGCAATGGTGGTAAGGTTGTTCCACACATAGAGGTTAGCATCCAGTCCATAGGTAAGCTTATCAGTGATAGAAGCATCTTCACTGTATACGCCATACTTATCTGCCGTGATCTTATTATCCTTTACCGTGATGGTTACCGGCGCGGATGTGGTGCTGCGTTTACCATTGTCCGTAGCTTTTACGGTAATGGTATAAGTTCCCTGGTCCACATTTTCCCAGCTAAAGTTATAGGGCGCTTTATTGAGTGTACCTAATAACGTAGTACCGTTAAAGTATTCTACTTTGTAAATGCTGCCATCGTCCGTAACATTTGCGCTGATCACTACTTTGGCCGGTTTGCGGTAAGGCGTGGCAGCAGTGGGCGACGTAATGCTTACCTGCGGCGCGGTGTTGCCGGGTGCTGCTATCAGTACGGTTACAGGTTTGGAGGTAGTGATCTTACCCTGGTTATCGGTTGCTTTGGCAATCACCTGTGCAATGCCTTGTGTGGAAGTGTTCCAGGTAAAATTAAATGGCGCAGTGGTTTTGGTACCGATCAGTTTAGTGCCGTTAAAGAAATCTACTTTAGTAATGCTGCCGTTAGGATCACTGGCATTGGTTTGAATATTAATTGCCGCCGGCGTGGTGAACACGGTATCATTAGCCAGGTTGGTGATAGCCACTATGGGGGCGGGATTGTCAGATACGCCACCGGTATAATAAATGTTATCGAAATAAAAGTCAGCAGCTGTTGCCGGTGCATCGCCGGAGAACATGAACAGCTGCGTTACCTGCATCAGATCCAGCGCACTGCCAAATTCACTTACGGGAATAGTTACCTGGTGCCATTGGCCATCCCTTACCAGGCCATGTTCACTGGTACTGGTAAAGTTCACCCAGCCTTCTGCACCATCGGTAGCAATACCTACTTTGAACGGCGCGGTGGAAGTGGTTCTCATGTGGAACTTTAAGCTACCAGTTGCAAAGTTGCTCATGTTCTTTGCATCATTGGCTACGCCTAAGCCGAACCAGTTACCAGCATTGGCGTGAAAAGCCCAGCCATTGCTGCCTTCAAAGGGAGCCGGCGCAGGGCTGATGCTGGTAATGTTGTTCCACAGGAACAGGTTGGCACCCTGGCCAAATACTACTTTATCGCTTACCGCTGTGTTATCGGTAAAAATACCGTAGTTGCCTTCCGGCGCGTTGTTAGTGCCCAGGATCAGCTCTTCGCCCTGGGTTACATCCTGGTACAGTTTAAGATAATCTATTTCCATGCGGCCGGGCAGCGGCGCCGTTACACCGCTTTCTGAAAGTATACCGGGGTAATTGCCGCCCACAGCAAGGTTCAGCAGAATATAAAATGGGTTCTGAAAAGCATCCAGCCCATTACCGCCTGCAATACCTATTTTGTAATAGGGTTGATTGTCCAGGAAAATGGTCAGGAAGTTGGGATCCCATTCCAGCTTGTACAGGTGAAAAGCATCGCTAAGCTCCGCGGCTTCTGTCACCGTGTCTTTGGCATAAGTGGCATGGCCGGTATAGCCGCCAGGATTTTCCGTCCACCAGTGTGTGGCGGCGCTTACGGTCTTATTAGCCTTGCCCGCCGCAATAGCGCCGGCAAAGCCCATCTCTAAAATATCTACTTCACCATTATGCGGCCAGGTACCGCCGGTAGTGCCCAGCATCCAGAAGGCGGGCCATAGGCCGTTGCCTACTTTGGGTACTTTAATGCGGGCTTCCAGTGCGCCGTAGCGGAAACTTACGCGGCCGGCAGTTTTAATACGGCCGGAGGTAAAGGGTTTGCCCCCCATAGCTTCGCGCCTGGCTTCAATGATCAGACTTCCATTTTCAATGCGCACATTTTCAGGGCGGTTGGTGTAATATTCCAGCTCCGCATTGCCCCAGCCGCAATTGCCTTTGGCGCAGCCATCGCCGGTTTCATAGGTCCACACTTTTGGATCTAAGGTAGTGCCGGTGTTAAAGTTCTCTTCCCATACCAGCTGACGCTGCGCATGTAAGCATAATGGCAATAATAAAAACAGGAGGGACGCAAACATGCTGCTGCGCGCCTTCAACAGATCTGTTGAGTAGATGGGGCTTTTCATATGGTACAATTTAAATGACGTGGTTCAGCCATATACGTATATGGCAATTATACTAATAACAGGGCCAGGGAAGTTTTTTGCTCATGGAATAAGTGCTACACTATATAGGCTTTAGATTACAAGGGCTTTCCGGGCTATTACTGTTCTTTAATGGATAACAGGTACAAATGTACGTTTTAAGCGGTATCAAAGGTGTTGGACAGTTGAAAAAAGTAAAATTGGTATCTTTATCGTGGGTGGGGTAAATAATAACACTGTACATCATGATCACCGATATATTTTTCCGCAAGATCCGGACATATGCTGCACTGACCGAAGCCGCAGAAGCAGCATGGACAGCGTTGCTCAGAGAGAATAAATATGCACGCGGTGAAAATTTTATACGCGAAGGGCAGGTGCCAAATAGGCTGGCCTTTGTAGTAACAGGGCTTTTCTCTCAGTACTATACTTCGGACGATGGCAGCATGGTCATCAAATATTTCTTTCCCGAACAGCGCATTGCAGGCTCCATGAGCGCCATGCTAAAAGCTGAGCCAGGGGCTTTTACCATAACCGCGCTGGAAGATACCACGGTGCTGGAATACGATTTTGCTGCGTTTAAACAGCTGGTGGCTCAATACCCGGATATAGCGGCTTTTTACATAAGGTATATGGAGCAGCACTGGATCGTTGAAAAAGAGCCCTACGAGATCTCCTTGCGCCACGACACGGCAAAAAAACGCTATGAGGAGCTGCTACACAAATACCCGCAGCTGATAAAACGGCTAAAAAAACACCAGATCGCTTCTTACCTCGGTATTACACCCACCCAGTTGAGCCGGATCTTTTTCGCCAATAAATAATTTTTTCATTTCTCAACATATGTAAAAGTTTAGGAAAGAACATTGCTGCAGTTTTGTGTCATCAATCACTTAAAACACAAAATAATGGCAACAAAGATCTTCATCAATCTACCGGTAAAAGACCTGGCAGCGTCCATGGCATTTTTCACCAGCCTGGGTTTCACCTTTAATCCCCAGTTTACTGACGAGAAAGCCGGCAGCATGGTTATTAGCGACAATATTTTCGCTATGCTGCTCACGGAAGAGTACTTTAAAACTTTCACCAGGAAGAACATTGCTGATGCAAAAAATACTACGGAGGTACTGATAGCGCTGGATGCTTCTTCAAAAGAGGAAGTGCAGACAATGGTTGCAAAGGCCAAAGACGCAGGCGCGGTGATCTATGCGGAACCCCAGGACCATGGCTGGATGTACCAGCACAGCTTTGCTGACCTGGATGGGCACCAGTGGGAGATAGTGTATATGGATATGTCCCAGCTTCCCGGGCAGGAGTAAAAAACGGTCGTATAAATATATTAGAAAGAGCCGCAGTCAGATCTGTGGCTCTTTTACTATTACGAGCTTACAAACACATTTTCACTAAGGCAGCAGGCGGGTTACAAATATTATTTCAACTTTGTATCTTTAACTCAACCCTAACCTGGCCGATTCATGAAAAAGACCCTCTTAACACTGACATTTTTACTTTGCGTTATAATATTAAAAGCGCAGCTTTTTAGTGAAAAAAGCTTATACTCCAACACCACCGGCATTCGCGGTAAGTATTTCAATGGAACTGGCGGCAGAGGGTATTGGACTTATGAAAAACTGGATGCTTTCGGAAGAACTATTGAAAAGAATAGTCATAAGAAGAATGAACTCCTGGGAAAAGATTTATACCAATACAATGATAAGCATGACATAACCCAAATTATCTATGCTTACAGTATCAGCAATCCCCAAAGAGTTGACACTGTTAAGTATGAATATGATTACATAAACGATAGAATAGCCTTTCAGAAATGTAAGTGGTTTGCCAATAACGATTCAACGATCTACCGCCTGGTAGCAAACCAGGGCGATTCTGTGCTTACCTACCAGGAGATCTCATATCATTGTCCGCCAGGGAAAAAGGCAGATCATTCCTTTGAACGGACCTATATTTTAACCTACCAGGGCAGCTTACTCGTTAAAAAAGAAGTAATAACTGATGATAAAACCAGAGAGATAACCAGCTATGAGTATTATAATAATGGAAAATTAAAACGCAGGACCATCAAAAGAGAACCTGAACCTGAGCAACAGGGTGTTTACGTCGGCGGTCCGGGAAGTGATGACCAGTTTTACCGGTATGCCTACGACCGTGAAGGAAGAATTAAGAAACTTTACACCATTGTTGAAAATAAAACCTATAAAGTGGCAACCTATAGTTACGAAAATAAAACCCGGGATTAGACGGTAAAACTATGATGCCCATGCCTTACACACCTGTGGCGCAATGCTTTTTTCGCGCCCTGGCTGCAGCAGAGCAGCTTCCGGAAGCTATAAACGGCCCCTGCAGCCCTTTATGAATGGTAAACGGAATATTCTAAATTCTTGCTAAATTAGGTGCGTAAACTTTAGCTTTATTGAACAAGGTGTGTACACAGATTAAATTCCACAAATTCATAACCGGCCTTTTTATCTTGTTAATTGCCTGCTGCAGGGTATTGGGCCAAACCTATGGACTTGATTTCCGCAGTCATGAGGTTGTTCAGGATAAGCGCACGGGTCTTGCCCTAGGCCAGGAACATGCTTTATGTTTTACCGGTAATGTGGAGCTGTCTTTTGAAGTATCTTTTTTACCCAATCAGAAAAATTATTTCGGTTACCTGGTGCGCGTCATCGCCAATGACGGCCGTAATATCGATCTTATTTACGACTACGATAAATCGCCGCCCGTACGGCATTTCAGGATCGTGATAGGCGATACCTTTTCCCGCATAGTGTTTGACCTGCCGGGTATAGGCACACAGGATCAGTGGCATACCTTCCGCCTGCAGTTCAATAAGGAGAAAGGCGTGCTGCGCCTGCTGGCCGATGGCCAAACCTTTGAACAGCCGCTGGCGCTCAGTGATAAGAACTGTTATCAGTTATTCTTTGGCGCCAACGATTACCAGAATTTTAAGAACTCTGATGTACCGCCCATGATGCTGCGCAACGTCCGCATCCGGGAAAATGACCACCTTAAACATTACTGGCCTTTGAACGAAGCGGATGGTGAGGTAGCAGCAGATTCCCTGGGCAGTAACAATGGTGTAGTAAACAATGCGTTATGGGTAAAAAAAATGCGTACCAACTGGCAGGCCTTGCAGTCGTTCACTATCAACGGTGCTGCCAGCCTGGCTTTTAACCCGGCAGAGGAAACAGTATATATTATTGGGCGGGATTCTTTATTCCGCTATTCCATCCCCTTAAATAAAATGAGAGCAGATGCGTACAGCACCGGTCCGCAGTCGATCTCCATTAAATATCAGTCCTATTATAATGCAGTAGATAAAAAGATCTATCTCATTCCCGTTACTCTGCAGGATATGGCCGTCCTGGACCCGGCCACCCTGGCCTGGGATAAACAGCTGCCTTCGTTTACAGATGGTATGAACTACTGCCATTTCAACAAATATTATTCACCGGGAGACAGCGCTTTGTACACTTTTAACGGTTACGGTTTCTTTTTATACAAGACCAATATCTACCGCTATCATATGCCCACAGGCACGGTGCAGCTGATAGATTCATCCAAAACCAAAATGACGCCGCGTTACCTGGCGGCGCTAGGCCCCGCTGCGCATGGGGCTTACATTATGGGCGGATATGGCAACCCATCCGGCCGGCAGGTGCTGAACCCTAAGAACCTGTACGACCTTAATTATTTTGATGTGCGCACCCGCACTTTCAAAAAGATCTATGACCTTAAAATAGATACGGAAGAATTTGTATTTGCCAACTCGCTGGTTATTAACGAAGCTGCTCATACCTATTACGGGCTGATATTTCCCAAGCATAAATTTGATTCAGAGCTGCAATTGATCCAGGGCTCTTTAACGCAGCCTGTATTTCAGGCAGTGGGAGATAAGATCCCCTATAAGTTCCATGACATCCGCTCTTATGCAGATGTGTTTTACGATAGTATTGCCAAACGTTTCATTGTACCGGCTTTGCTCTATGATGAAGAAACCAGCCGCACTACTATCAGCATGTATTCTTTATATGGCCCGCCCTTGCCGGTGCAGGCGCCGGAAGCTGCGCCACGTAACAGTTACACGGGATTAATTGCTCTGGGCGCCGGCGCGGTATTACTCCTGCTGTTTGCAGCCTGGCAGCTTTACCGCAGGTTCCGGCGTAAACAGCCTGCTGTAACAACAGCACCCGTTATACCCACACCTATTCCGCAGGAACCTGTTTTGCCGGTAACAGCGCTGCAGCCGCAGTTTGATGTTGCTTCCGCAGCGCCTGCAGTACCAGGTCAGGAAAAAGTGCTCATTCACCTGTTCGGAGATTTCCAGGTACGTGATAGCAACGGCGAGGAGCTCACGAAATTATTTACGCCCCTCATCCGTGAGCTGTTCCTTGTAATACTCTTGTACAGCATCCGCTGGGAGCGGGGTATCAGCTCTGAGAAGCTAAAAGAGCTGCTATGGTCTGATAAAACTGCTGCCAGCGCACGTAACAACCGCTCCGTAAATATTGCCAAGCTAAAAAACATCCTGGAAAGGATCGGGTTTATCCGTATTTCCAAAGACACGGGTTACTGGAAAATAGATCTTGATGAAGACAAGGTGTATATCGATTACAGCCGTTACCTGGGCATTATGCGCGACAAAGGCCAGCTCAATAAACACCGCATGAGCGGCCTGGCAGACATCATTCAGCGGGGCAGCTTTCTCACCAACGACGAGCATGAATGGCTGGACGCTTTCAAATCCGAGATCTCCAACGAGATCATAGACACCTACATGCACTTCGCCTCTTCTGTAGACCTGCGCGAAGACCCTGATTTCCTGATCAAAGTAGCGAACTACATCTATTACTTTGACCCGGTTAACGAAGACACCATGAGCATCAAATGTAAATCCCTGGCTTACCTTGGCAAACACTCCCTTGCGCGCGATACCTTTGAACATTTTGGCAAAGAGTACAAGCGTTTGTATGGCGAGGATTTTGAGAAGAACTTCCAGGAGATTTTGGAGTGAGAAGCTTATAATTAATCCTTCTTCGTTTGATGTAACACCGGGTAGTCTCTATTTTGCTTTATTGCTTTCCCCCGGGTGGTATCGCTTTCCCGGAGGTCCAGTAAACGGGCTGCACCCGCCTGTTGTGTAAATCTATTTAGCTATTATATTATCGTATCAGCAATGGATTGCTGTTAAGCATTGTCAAGCGTATCACGCCGGGTAAAGGCCCGTTTACCCGGACCTCCGGGGGCCGCGGAGATCGGAGCGATTGGGGGCCTTGTTTCAGGACGGTCAAATGAACTTCCCGCATTACTAATACCGCTATCCTGGAGGACCGGTAAACGGGCTGCACCCGCCTGTTGTGTAAATCTATTTAGCTATTATATTATCGTATCAGCAGTGGATTGCTGTTAAACTTTGTCAAGCGTATCACGCCGGGCAAAGGCCCGTTTATCCGGACCTCCGGATTCCGCGGAGATCGGAGCGATTGAAGGCCTTGTTTCAGGACGGTCAAATGAACTTCCCGCATTACTAATACCGCTATCCTGGAGGACCAGTAAACGGGCTGCACCCGCCTGTTGTGTAAATCCATTTAGCTATTGTATTATCGTATCAGCAGTGTATCGCTGTTAAACTTTGTCAAGCGTATCACGCCGGGCAAAGGCCCGTTTATCCGGACCTCCTGGGGCCGCGGAGATCAGAGCGATTGAAGGCCCTGAGAAAACATTTTCCATCATTCAGCATAATTACCTGTCATTAACGATCATTTCATTATCTGTCATCTATCTCAGTATTGCTATCGCTGGGGTTCCTCACTGTTTCCTCTTGGGGTAGTTCTTCCGCGGATCCGAGCTGCGAACCTTTGCCCGGCGTGATTCGCTTGATAGCGCCCCATTATTCCCCTCAGCCCCTACGACCTCCAAAGCCCAATAGACATTCAAAACAGGCGGGTGCAGTTCGCAGCCGGATCTGCGGAGAACGATCTACTTAAAGCCAATCATCATACAGTTTGCACCCAGTGATCCACGAAGTACAATCCCCCCAAAAGAAATTTGCATAACCTGCAACAAATTTTCCCATTCGCTTCGCTCATTCGCTAACCCTCCGCTCATCCGTCATTACAACCGCTCACTAATGCCGTTAACAGTAATTAACACCATTAACCCCGCTGTTAATCCTTTATTAGTTCTTTATTAAGGCTCCGCAGTTAATTTTACCCCTGCCTTCATTGGCAAACCATTAAAGTCACGAAGGACTTACAGCTAAAATTCCACGTCATTTTTTTATGCGCCTGAAGCAGAGGAAAAGAGGTATCTCAAAAGTATGGGTAGTACTGGTTTTGTTTGCCTGTAATGTAACCGTAAAAAGCGGCAGGCACACCAGCTGGCAGCAATACGGCGGCGGTGCGGATCAGTCCAGGTTTATGGAGCTGAAACAGCTCACCAAAGCCAATGTGAGCCGGCTGCAGGTAGCCTGGAGCTATCCCACGGCGGACAGTGTACAATATCTGTTCAGCCCTGTGATCATTGATACCGTAATGTACCTGCTGGCAAAAAATAATTCGCTGGTAGCGCTGAATGCAGCTACGGGCAAAGAACTGTGGATCCATGCCAACCTGGGAGGTATTACCTGGCGCGGTATCAACTACTGGGAAAGTAAAGATAAAAAGGACCGGCGTCTGATCTTTTGCCTCAACAATACGTTGCAGGAAATTGATGCAGCCACGGGAAAGTCTATAGCCAATTTTGGTACTAATGGGTATGTATCGCTGAAAGAAGGGTTGGGACGCGATCCCAATACTTTCTCGCGGGTACAAAGCACTACACCGGGGGCGGTGTTTGAGAACCTGATCCTGCTGGGCTCTTCGCCCGGGGAAAACCTGTTCTCGGCACCAGGACATCTAAGAGCATACAACATCATCACGGGTAAGCTGGAATGGGTATTCCACACCATTCCGCATCCGGGTGAGTACGGCTATGATACCTGGCCTAAAGATGCTTACAAATATGTAGGCGGTGTAAACACCTGGGGCGAAATATCGGTAGACGCTCAACGCGGCATCGCATATTTTCCCGTAGGCTCGCCTACATATGATTACTACGGCGCCGACCGTGCCGGCAGTAATTTGTTCGGTAACTGTTTGCTGGCGCTGGATGCACGCACGGGAAAACGTTTATGGCATTACCAAACCGTGCATCATGACCTGTGGGATTATGATCTTACCGCAGCGCCGCAGCTCATTAGGGTAAAGCATGAGGGCAAGTGGGTAGATGCCGTGGCGCAGGCCACCAAGCAGGGTTTCCTGTTTGTGTTTGACCGTGTGACCGGGCAACCCTTATGGCCTGTTGAAGAACGGCCCGTGCCTTCCAGCGATATGCCGGGCGAAGAAACCTGGCCTACGCAGCCGGTGCCCACAGTGATACCGCCTTTTACCCGGCATGTGGTAAGAAAGGATGATCTCAATCCTTACTTTACGCCGGAGCAAAAGCAGCACTGGGAAAAGCGCATCGCCGCAGCACGCACGGGTTTATTCACCCCGCCGTCTGACCAATACGAAACCATGATTATACCGGGAGCAACAGGAGGGGCCAACTTAGGCAACTCCGCTGCCAATCCCGGAAAGGGGCTGGTGTATGTAGCCAGCATGGATTACGCATCAGTATTCAAGCTGGAAAAGCTGATGCCCAATGAAGGACCTATGACCGCCGCCCGCAACAACCGCGCACAGGCTGTATATGCGCAGTATTGCCAGTCGTGCCATGGCGCTAACCGCGGTGGCGGCCTGGGGCCATCATTATTGAACCTGGGTACCCGCGTACCGCTGGAGAATTTCAAAACCATCCTAGCCACTGGTAAAGGACAAATGCCCGGCTTTCAGCATATAGATGAAAAGAGTGTAACAGACTTGTATGGTTTTCTGGCAGGTATTCAAAGTAATGAAGCCATGCGTGCCCGCCCGCCGAAGCCTGAACCGCTAATGCCGGCAGGTCCGGTAGTAGCCTCCGGTGGAATAGCCGCACCGGATAGCATTGCAGGGCGTTCATCTAAAATGATGCGCACATACCCGGAAGGCGTGAAGGCGCCCGAAGATCATTACACTACGGATTATGGTTTACAGTATTCCAATTTAATGAGCCCTTTGTGGTCGTCCATTACGGCATATGACCTGAACACCGGTACGGTGAAATGGCGGGCGCCTTTAGGGCAGGATGAGCGCATAGCAAAGCTGGGCGGCAAGGGCACCGGTATTCCCATTGGCTCTCAGCGTAAAGGTATGATCGTTACCAGCACCGGCTTACTGTTTGCTACTGCCAAAGGTGGCAGGCTGTATGCCTTTGATGCAGATAACGGACAGGTATTATGGACCGGCAACCTATCCTGGGAAACCCAGGGGCTGCCCGCTATGTACCAGGTTAAAGGGCGTCAGTACATTGTAGTAAGCGCCAATGCACCTTTCACGAATGAAACAATTGACAGATCAAACGCCCCGGGTGCATTGCCCCGGAGTTATGTAGTATATGCATTGCCGGAATAGATATGCAAATGTGCAAATGAACGAAGCGATAAACCGGCATTAAACATCTGTACATTAAAACTTACGCTATGAACAGAAAAGCCTTCATCATCCAATCCTCCGGCCTGTTGCTATCCGTATGGGTATCATCTGCGCTCCCTGCGTTTGCGGGCGGCAAAGATAAAATGGACCGCGTCGGTATGGGCACCGTATTGTTCCGCTATCGTTTTAAACAAACCCGTCCTAAAGAGATCCCCACTATAAAGAACGAGCTCACCCTGGCAGCTGTGCCGGCGTATTATAAAGAACGTTTCAATATCCGCAATCTGGAGTTCTGGAGCAATCATTTTGAATCGCTGGAAAAGCCTTACCTGTCCATGCTGAAGGATCGTATTAAAGCAGCCGGCAGCCGTTTGGTGAATGTGCAGGTAGATAGCAGCTACGACCTGGCAGCGATTGATGAAGCAGAACGGCAGCGCAGCCTTGTGCATGTAAAAGAATGGCTGGATGCAGTGGCATATGTAGGTTCAGCCTGCGTGCGTGTAAATCCCGGCAGGGCAGGCGGCTCCCTGGAAAAAAGCATTGCCTCCATGAAAGAAATTAACCGTTATGCCAAAAGCAAAAAGCTGGTGCTGCTCACTGAAAATCACTTTGGAATTGAAATGAACCCGGACACGCATATACGAATTGTAAAAGAAGCCGGCCCGGATAATATTTATACTCTCCCGGATTTTGGTAACTATCCTGTGAAAAGCATGTTTGCTTCCCTTGAAAAAATAATGCCGTACGCCTATCTCATTTCCGCCAAGGTCATGAAGTTTAATGAACATATGCAGCACACCTCCTATGACTTCGATAAATGCGTGCAGCTGGCGGAGCAGCACGGCTTTAAGGGCATTTACTCCGTAGAGCAATGGAGCCCGGAGTTCCAGGATGCGGATTATGAAAAAATAGGCGATTGGTTAATTGAACACGTGAAGAACAATATATGAGGGTGCTCATTATCCTGTTACTGATGGCACTAAGCGCACATGCGCAAACCGGGCAAAGTTTTGTACCGGATGGCACATTCAGTGGTTCGGCATTAGGCCCCTGGCATGTATTAGGCGCTGCAAAGTGGCAGGCGCAGAACGGCACACTCACGGGTACGGCTAATGGAAACAGCGGCTGGCTGGTGCTGGATAGCAGCTACCAGGACGTGGGGCTGCATGCACAGTTCAAATGTACGCCCGGTACAGAAGCCGGTTTCCTGTTCCGTATGGAAACAAAGAACGATAGCACTAAAGGGGTGCTGGTATCCCTGAAAGACAGCGGCATCATAATATATAGCATAGTGCTTAACACGCAGGGTAAAGAGCTGTTGCGCGAGCCATTACGTTCCGCCGGCAGCATTGTGCGCCTGGCGCCGCCGCCTGATCCACGGGGCAGCAGCAATAACAATAATAACAACCGTAACCGCCGTGCTGGCGGGCCGGAGCTGCCCTTACAACGCCCGGAAACCGCCCTGCGTCCTAACGGCTGGAACACGATTGAAATATTTATAGATGCCAGCATCATCCGCAGTTTCCTGAATGATGGCCGTGAATTAGGCGCTGCTGCCGCCGACGATGCAGGGCTTTATGGCCCCATAGCACTGTACGTAGGCAACGGCACAGCGCAGTTCAAAGCAATAGGCTGGAAGGACCTGGCCCAAAAGATCATCCCCCAGGAAGCTACCGGCCCGCGTTTCCAGGTACAGCGCATTAATGATATGTATTATTCCTGGGGCGCAGCAGCAGCAGACTTTAATAAAGATGGGTATACCGATATTGTGGCCGGCCCTTACATTTACTTTGGCCCGGATTATACCCGCCTGCGGGAGATCTTTCCCGCCTCAGCCTACAATCCTTCCAAAGAATTCACAGAAATTAATTGCCAGTATACTTACGATTTCAATGCCGACGGATGGCCGGATATTTTTACCGGTCCGCCCCGTGCTACTGTGTACCTCAATCCCAAAGGGGCTTCCCGCCGCTGGGATAAGTTTGAGGTGATCCCCTCCGTGCAAACAGAGATCACCGTGTTCAGGGATCTTGATGGCGATGGTGAACCGGAGCTGGTATATGGCGCAGAAGGTACGCTGCGTTATGCCAAACCCGATCCGGCAGATCCCTCCAAACCCTGGGTGCCGCATATTATTTCCGGCAACGGGTATATGATGGGCCATGGTATTGGTACCGGCGATATTAACGGCGACGGGCGTACGGACATTGTAAATCCCAATGGCTGGTGGGAGCAGCCAGCTACGGACAATGGCCAGCCATGGCCCTATCATCCGGCAGCCCTGGCGCGTTATGGCCACCGCAGCACCGGTGCAGGCGGCGCAGTAATGGCAGTATATGATGTAAATGGCGATGCGAAGAACGATGTGGTCACCAGCCTCAATGCACATGGTTTTGGCCTGGCCTGGTTTGAACAAACGCAGGATAGTAAAGGCAATATCACCTTTACGCAGCACCTCATCATGGACGATTACAGCAGCAAAAATGCAGGCGATGTAACTTTTTCCCAGATCCACGGCACTACGGCCGCAGATGTGGATGGCGATGGCATCCCGGATTTTATTGCCGGCAAACGTTACTGGTCGCACCTGGACAATTACTTTGACCCGGACCCTTATGGTGCGCCGGTGCTGTACTGGTTCCGTACTGTGCGCGATACCAAAGCACCCGGCGGCGCTACGTTTGTACCGGAGCTGGTGCACAACCGTTCCGGCGCAGGATCAGATATCCTGGCAGCAGACCTGGATAAGGATGGACGGGTGGATATTATCACCTCCACCGACCGGGGAACTTTCATTTTCTGGAATAAAAGGAAATAAGACCGATCATAAATAAAAATAAACCGTGTGGGTTAAATGACGCGACAAAAAAGCAATAACCGGTCCCCAATTAGTGCACTAATTATGGTGTTTGTTAATGGGAATGGCAGGCCGGTTAATCTGTAATTAAGCATTTGTTAAGCGGTGCCCGCTTAATTTGTCGCCCGGTACAACCAATTTTTAAATCCACATTTTAAACACCACGGTATGAAAAAAATTCTATTTATGGTACTGGCGTGTTGTGCGATGCTGCAAGGCTACGCACAGAACATCGCCGTCAGGGGCAGGGTCACGGACGACACCGGTGGGCCGCTCATTGGCGCAGCCGTAAAAGTAAAAAATGGTAACACGGGCACCGTTACCAACACAGAAGGCCGGTTTAATCTCAACGCTCCCGGCAATGCTACCTTAATTATTTCCTATGTAGGGTACGAATCAAAAGAAGTACAGGCCTCCGCACAGGAGCTGAACATTTCCCTGGCGCGTAATAACAGCAGCCTGGGCGAAGTAGTAGTGGTAGGCTACGGGCAGCAGCGCCAGGCTACCCTTACCGGATCCATTGCCACCATAAAAGGCGATGAGATCAAGACCACCCGCAATGAAAATGTGCTGAACATGCTCACCGGTAAGCTGCCCGGTGTGCGCGTGGTACAGAACAGCGCAGAGCCGGGGTCCTTTAACAACAGCTTCGATATTCGCGGTTTAGGCTCACCGCTCATTATCATTGACGGGGTACCCCGCGGTAACCTGAACCGCCTGGACCCGAATGATATTGAAAGCATTTCCGTACTGAAAGATGCCGCCGCCGCTGTATACGGCGTGCAGGCCGCCAATGGTGTAATATTGGTCACCACCAAAAAAGGGAAGGCCGGCACCACGCAGTTAAACTACACCGTTACAGTAGGCATGCAAAAACCATCCGGCTTACCCAAAGTGCTGGACGCTACGGACTGGATGACCTTATTCAATGAAAGAGCCCTGCAT
This sequence comes from Chitinophaga rupis, assembly GCF_900109685.1. Lineage (GTDB taxonomy): Bacteria > Bacteroidota > Bacteroidia > Chitinophagales > Chitinophagaceae > Chitinophaga > Chitinophaga rupis. Next base: position 801,652 of record NZ_FOBB01000002.1, read on the forward strand.
AACGTGAACGGTGGTACGCCGGTGTACAACCAGAACGATTTTGACGCTTATGCCAACGGCACCAAAACCAGCACCGACTGGTATGGCGCAGTAGTACGCAACACCGCCCCGCAAACAGAACACAGCCTCACGGCCAGCGGTGGCTCGGAAAAAATGACTTACTTCGTAAGCCTGGGTTACCTGAGCCAGCAGGGCTTCTGGAAATCGGGTGATCTGAATTACAAAAAATACAACGTACGCTCTAACCTTACGGCAAAAATTTCCAGCACACTTACTGCGGAGCTGCAGCTGAGCGGTATTTCCGACACCCGCAACCAGCCCTATGAAGATTCCTGGAGCATTTTTAAAGCCCTGTGGCGGCATCCGCCCACTTATTCATTGTATGCAGATAACAATCCTGATTATATAAACTACCTGGACGATAACGGCACCAGCGCGCTGGCCCTTACCAATGCAGCCATTGACGGGTATAAACGTTCTGTGTCCAATACCTTCCAGGGCACCTTTACACTCAACTATGCCGTGCCTTTCCTGGAAGGCTTAAATGCCAAAGCGCTGTATAGCTATGATTATGCTATGTCAGACAACAAGAACTTTGCACGCTCTTTTAATGTGTACCAGGCAGTGAAAGTGGGTGATAGCACCGTGTTTAATCCCAAACCGCTGCAAACGCCTTCTAACGTAAACCGGTATTACTCCGCCGCACCTAACACCATGCTGCAGTTCTCGTTAAACTACAGCCACACCTTTGCCAAAGCGCATAATGTGGATGTGCTGGCATTGTATGAGGAGCGCACGCAAAAGTCGGACAACTTCAGCGCCAGCCGTTACCTGGTATTAGGTACGCTGGACCAGCTGGGCACCGGCACCACAGCTAACCAGATCGGTACGCAGGACCTGGGCGGCTTAACCAATTATGCCACCAAAAGTTATGTGGGCAAGCTGCATTACGATTATAATGCAAAGTATCTGCTGGACCTCAGCGGCCGTTACGATGGCTCCTCCCGTTTTGCACCTACGGGCCAATGGGGCTTCTTTCCAGCCGTATCTGCCGGTTACCGGATCTCAGAAGAAAGCTTTATTAAGGATAATCCAAAGCTCACCTTCATTGATAATATTAAGTTCCGTGCCTCTTATGGTGTGATGGGCGATGCCAGCGGCCTGCGTTTCCAGTACCTCACCGGTTACGACTATCCTTCATCCGGCAACCTGCAAACCCTGCCCGGCGGTTCAGTGTTTGATGGCAATTACACCAATGCATTGGGTTTCCGCGTACTGCCTAATCCTGATATTACCTGGTTTAAATCCAAAACGCTCAACTTCGGTTTGGATGCCGATTTCTGGAAAGGCTTATTCGGCTTTCAGCTGGATTGGTTTAAAAGAGATAGAAATGGATTGTTAGCCAACCGCCTGTTATCCCTGCCCGGTTCATTAGGCGCAGCGCTGCCGCAGGAGAACCTGAACAGTGATCAGAGCAGCGGCGTGGAGCTGTTGCTTACGCACCGCAACCGCATCGGGCAGATCAATTATAACATCAGCGGCAACATTTCTTACTCCCACACCAAATGGAAACATTATGAACGCGCAGTAGCCGGTAACTCTTACGACAACTGGCGCAATAATGTGAATGATCGTTATAACGATGTATGGTGGGGTTATACCGGCGCCGGGCGTTTTGAATCCTTCAATGACATTTATAACTACAACATAGACAATGGCGGCGGCAACCGCGCAACCCTGCCAGGTGATTATAAATATGAAGACTGGAATAACGACGGTTATATCGATGACCTGGATCGTCATCCGATTGCATCCACGTATAATGGCAATACGGACCGGGGTACCAGCACACCCAATCCGCCCCTCATCAATTTTGGGGTAAGCATTGGGGTTAGCTACCATGGATTTGATCTGAGCGCGCTGATACAGGGAGCCGCCATGAAATGGATCGCTTACCCGGAAGCGCTGGCTACGCCGCTGAACTTTAACGGCAATGCCCTGGAACAATACATGGACCGCTGGCACACAGCAGATCCTGCGGCAGACCCCTACGATCCCAATACGCAGTATGTGCCCGGTTATTTTGCCATGACAGGCACCGGCTTCGATGGGAACTCTTCTTTTGCAGTAAAGAATGCTGCCTATGCCAGGCTTAAAAGCGTGGAACTGGGCTATACATATGTGTTTTCGAAATCCGTTACCCGTAAGGCCGGTTTAAGACAAGCCAGGCTGTATGTGAATGGGTACAACATTTTCACGGCAACGGGCATACGCTACGTGGATCCGGAACATCCGTCGGATCTGTACGGGTATGTGTACCCGCTGAACAAAACGTATAATGTTGGGCTGAGTGTAGATTTTTAATGATTAACTAAAGCATTCCAAAAATGAAAAAATTCATATATCCGTTACTGATACTGCTGTGTATAGTCACCGCCTGCAACAAGCTGGGCATATTGCCCGATAATATTGTGCAGGATAAAGATGCCTTTGCCAGCACGGGCGGCGTTACCGCTTATTTTGCGGGCCTGTACAACCGCCTGCCCATCGAGGATTTTAAGTATAATATGAACAACGGCTACAACCAGTTCAACTACATTCCTAATATCAATAACCTCACGGGCGAATCTATGTCGCGCGAGGTAGGGGGCGCCAGCGCCGCGCAAACCGGCTACTGGGGCGATGCTTATGTGGTGATCCGTAATGCCAATTACTTCCTGGAAACCATGCCAGCCTATGCGTTCAACTTTAACCAGAGCCAGGTGAACCAGTGGCTGGGCGAGGCCCGCTTTATCCGCAGCTTCACTTACTTTGAGCTGGTAAAACGTTATGGCGGTGTACCCATTACGCCCGGTGTGCAGTACTATCCGCAGCAGGGTTTGGAGGAGCTGCAGATCCCCCGCAGCTCTGAACAGCAGGTGTATGACTATATTGGCAAAGACCTGGATACGGCCATTATGCTCATGAACAATACCAGCGAGCAACGGGGCCGTGCCAATAAGTTCATAGCCGCAGCGCTCAAGTCAAGGGTAATGCTGTTTGCCGGCTCCATTGCAAAATATAATAACAAGAACATCTCCGATCCCGCCACAGGTGCGCAGGTGCAGGGTATTCCCGCTACAGAGGCCGTACGTTATTTTAAGGAATGTTACGCCGCCGCAAAGCTGGTAGAAACGGGTGGTTACGCGCTTTACCGCGCATCCGCCAATAAGGAGGAGAATTACTATAACCTGTTTTTTGATGTGAGCAGCGCCAATAAGGAAGCCATTTTCATGAAAGAGTACAGCGATCTGAATGCAGTGCACAGCTTTGACCTGTTTGCCATCCCTAATCAAATGAAAGGCAAGGATGGTTACAGCTCTTACATGAACCCCACCCTGGATTACGTGGAGCTGTTTGATGGCCTGCCCCGCAATGCAGACGGCAGTCTTAAAACTATTGATGCTACCACAGGCCAGTATGCATACTATGACAACCCGTACAGCTTTTTCCAGAATGCAGAACCGCGTTTGCTGGCAACTGTATTAATGCCTGGCGCCACTTTCAAAGGACAGGTGATCGATATCCGCAGGGGTATTTATAAAGGAGATATTGCAGGCGGCATCAATCCGTTCCCCGGCAGTGTAAGCCCTTTCCCGAACACTACCAATCCTTACGCCAACAACCCGAATATAGTGCCGGCGGTTAATAGCAGCAACCTGCCATCACCTATGGTGGACCTGCCTAACGGGCAAAAGATGAATGCAGGTGGCTTAAGCGGCACTTACGGCACTACCGGCGGCTCTGTAACTATTTCCGGTTTCTTTCAGCGCAAGTACCTGGATCAGCGTAAGCCGGTGGCAGATGTGATCGTGAACAAATCTTTCCAGCCCTGGATGGAGATGCGCTACGCAGAAGTGTTACTGAACCGCGCAGAAGCAGATTATGAATTAATAACGGCCGGGCAAAATGATGTGGACTACCGGCAGGATGCTTACACCTGCATCAACGACATCCGCGACCGTGCAGGCGCTACGCTGCTGGCCAGTGCAGCCGATCTTACCAGCATAAACGTGATCCGCAATGAAAGGCGCAAGGAGCTTGGCTTTGAGAACAAGATCTGGTGGGACATTAAACGCTGGCGCACAGCAGATGCCGAAATTCAGAACCGCGTATGGCTGGTGTTGAATCCCATTTATGTAGCCGCCAACGGCAAATACATTTTTGATAAAAGAAGGTATGAAGGTAACCAGCAGTTCACTTTCCAGTCCATGTGGTATTATGAACAAATACCCAATGGAGAGATTACCAAGAACCCGAAACTGGTACAAAACCAATAAAAAGCCAAACAATGAAACGCACTTATATATACACAACAATTTTTTGCATGGGGCTGGCTTTGCTAAGCGCCTGCGCCAAGAACGATAACTATGAGGAGCCGGCTGAAACGCTTACCGGCCGTGTAATTGATAACAGCACCGGGCAGCCCATTCAAACAGAATCAGCGGGTATCCGTTTACGTTTGGAAGAACAAAGCTGGAACAACGGGCAGGGTGTAATACCGCAATACTTTAACGTAAAGCCGGATGGTACATTTAATAACAGCCGCCTGTTCAAAGGCAAGTACAAAGTATATCCTATGGATGGCGCTTTTGTACCGTTAGTAACCACCACCACGCCGGTAATTGATAACAGTAAAACGGTGGATATTTCCGGCGTAACCAGCCTGGAATTTAACGTAGATCCGTTCCTGAAAGTAGAATGGGTAGGGGAGCCGGTAGTGAATCCGGATAAAACAATAACCGTGCAGTGTAAGTTTACACGCGGCACTACCAATCCCGCCTACCAGTTTAATGTAACAGATGTGTTCCTGTATGTATCCACCACGGATTTTGTGAGCAACGCCAGTTACGATAACCGTTTCTCAAACCAGGTAAAGTACAACGGAACAGATGGTAATGCCCTGCTGGGACAAACCATCAGCATTACCACCAAAGGCACGCTGGGTGGCAGCCGCACCTACTATGTACGTGTAGGCGCCCGCACAGCGGATAATGTGAATAAACGGTATAACTATAATACGCCTAAGCCGGTAAATATACCGGGGGCATAAACAGTAGAAAAGTCCATGAACTAAAAAAAATAGTTCATGGACTTTCAAAACAGAAAATATTAAACTGCATATTCAATGACCAGATGCTTATTGCTGGCCGGCTTTCTCCTGATAGCGGCCACTGCCCACAGCCACGTCGAACAAACGGAACAAACCAAACCCAAACAGGGGCCGGTAAAAAAGGCGCCTGCCAAAACTGCAAGCGCTAAACCGGCAGCTAAACCAGCGGCCAAACCGCTAGCCAGCGCGCAGGACATTGCAGACGGTAAAGCCCTGCTCTCAAAATCCGATTGCCTGGCCTGTCATAAAGTAGATCAGAAGCTGGTAGGCCCCGCGTACCTGGATGTAGCGAAAAAATATCCTGCTACGGAAGCCAGCGTTACGCTGCTTTGCACCAAGGTGCTGAACGGGGGCGCAGGCGTATGGGGCGAGGTTGCCATGGCGCCGCATCCCGCCTTACCCCCGGCAGATGCTAAAAAAATGGTGCAGTATATTCTTTCCCTCAATAACGCCAAATAACAGATGGTCATGAGTAAAGCACATTACAAATGGCGTATAACAGCAGGCTTATTATTAGGCAGCCTGCTGGTATATCATTGCAGATCATCGCAGCCGGCCTTGCAGCGTGATGCTACCGGTAAGGTGATCGTAAACCCGCATCCCGATCCTTCCTACAAAACGGTGAAAGAAGCCATGCAGTCTATTTACCTGCAGCCCGGCTATCACCTGCAGCTGGTGGCCAGCGAGCCTATGGTGCAGGAGCCTGTGGCCATTGTATGGGATGGCAATGCCCGCATGTATGTAGCCGAAATGCGCACCTACATGATGGACATTAACGGCACAGATGAAAACAAACCCATTTGCCAGGTATCCTTGCTGGAAGATACCAACGGCGATGGTAAAATGGATAAGCGTTCCACCTTTATAGACAGCATGGTGCTGCCCCGCATGTTGTTATGCGTAGGCCACAAGCTGCTGGTGAACGAAACCTATACGTATAACATTTACAGTTATGCAGATACCAATGGCGATGGCAAAGCAGATGAAAAAGTGCAGGTGTATAAGAATGATACGCCGGACACCCGCAACCTGGAGCACCAGAAAAGCGGCCTGTTATGGAACCTGGATAACTGGATCTATGTAAGCTGCGATCCCATACGCTATAAGTATACCAATGGTAAGCTGGTGGCGGATTCCCTGGCTAATTCGCCCGGCGGGCAATGGGGTGTGGGCAATGATGATCATGGCCGTTTGTTCTTTTCCAGCGCAGGCGCGGAAATACCGGCGCTGGGTTTCCAGATCAATCCTGCCTATGGCATCTTAAACCCGCGCGATCAGTTCAATGATGCTTTCCAGGCCGTATGGCCCATTATTGCTACGCCGGATGTGCAGGGCGGTATGGGCCGTTTGCGGCCGGATACCACGCTCAATCATTTCACCGCCAGCTGCGGGCAATCTGTTTTCCGTGGTAATGCATTACCAGCCGACATGAAAGGCGACCTGCTGATCTGCGAGCCCGTAGGCCGTTTAATACGCCGCGCAAAAGTGATAGATAACAACGGGAAAATAACATTGGAAAATGCTTACAACCAGCAGGAGTTCATTACCTCCACAGATATGAACTTCCGCCCCGTAAATACCACCACCGGCCCGGATGGCTGTTTGTATATTGTAGATATGTACCACGGCATTATCCAGGAAAGCAACTGGACCAAAGAAGGCAGCTTCCTGCGCCCGCGCATTATAAATAAAGGCCTGGATAAGAATATTGGTCGCGGCCGTATTTACCGCGTGGTACACGATGGCTACAAACCCGGTCCCAAACCGCATTTGCTGGATGATAGCGGTGCACAGCTCTTAACGTACCTGGATCATCCCAATGCCTGGTGGCGGGAAAATGCGCAGAAAGAAATTATTGTGCGCGGAGATCAGTCGCTGGTACCTGCGCTCCGGCAAATGGCTGCCGGTCCGCATACTACCCTTGGCCGCATACATGCCTTGTGGACATTAGAAGGATTAAATGCCATTGATAAAGAAACATTATTAAAAGCCCTGAAGGATACATCTGCAGCAGTGCGTAAAACAGCGGTATGGATCAGCGAACGTTATGTGAAACAGGACGATGCAGACATGATCCGCCAGCTGGCAGCTTTAAAGAACGATCCTTCTGCAGATGTGCAGGTGCAGCTGGTAAATACGCTCTCCACCAGCAAATCAGACGACGCCAAAGCGCTGGCAGCAAACATTGTAGATGCAGGCGCGGATAAAGAATTTATGCAGGGCGTAGCGCACAGCATTGAGGTGAATAACAACACAAAGCTCTTTGGCCGCCGTTTAGGCAGCATGCCCACGGCCAGCCGTAACAGGATACTGCAGGGCGCAACTATTTACAAACAGCTTTGTTCTACCTGTCATGGCCCGGATGGTAAAGGCATTGTAGTGGGCAATGGCTCACCGGCAGCGCCGCCCTTTGTTGGCTCCAAACGTGTAGACGGGGATGAGGTAACCCTGATGAAGATCTTGCTGAACGGCTTAAGCGGCCCTATTGATGGCAAAACGTACACGGATGTAATGGCACCTTTTGGTGCATCCAACAATGATGAATGGATAGCATCAGTGCTCAGCTATGTACGTTACAGCTTCGGTACCCGCAGGGAAAGGAACCGGGAAAGTTCCCCTGTAGTATCCGTAGAAAAGGTAAAACAGGTACGGGCCGAAACCGCCAGCCGTGGCAAGTTCTGGACTTTGGAGGAACTGGAGAAGTAAACAAATAAACGAATGAAGTATTTCACATACATAGCGGCTTTCTTATTATCAGCAACGGCCAACGCACAAACACAATACGTTGATCCGTACATCGGCTCCGGCGGGCATGGGCATGTGTTTGTAGGCGCCAGCGTGCCTTTTGGCGCCGTGCAGGTAGGGCCTGCGAATATTTTCAAAGGCTGGGACTGGGATTCCGGTTACAATTATGGTGATAGCATCCTGATCGGTTTCTCACACCTGCACCTGAATGGTACCGGTATTGGCGACCTGGGAGATATCCTCATTATGCCGTACACCGGCGAAATTAAAACCGATAAAGGTACAGAAGCCAACCACCGTGCAGGTTATGCATCATTATACTCGCACGAAAATGAAAAGGTAAAACCCGGTTATTACTTTGTAAAGCTGGATGATTACCACGTATCAGCAGAGCTAACCGCAACAGAACGGGTAGGTTTTCATCAGTATAATTTCCCGGGAGATGCTAGTGCCCGCGTGATCATTGACCTCAAAGAAGGTACGCAGGACAAATCCACTGCTACTTTTATAGAGCAGGTAGATGCGCAAACTTTTAAAGGTTACCGTTACTCCACCGGCTGGGCTAAAGATCAGCGGGTATATTTTGCCATCCGTACCTCCATACCCGTTAAACAGTTCAGCGTATATAATAACGATCAGCTGTTGCAGGGCAGCAGGGGAGAAGGCCCTGCCATTAAGGGTTTGATGAGCTTTGAGGAAGGCCCCTTCACCCTGCAGATGAAAGTAGGTATCTCTCCTGTAAGTGCAGATAACGCCCTGGCCAACATAGATGCTGAAATACCCGGCTGGAACTTTAAGCAGGTAGCGCAGGCCGCAGACGATCAATGGAACAAAGAGCTTTCTAAAATTCAGATAGACGCTAAAGGCGATAAAGAAAAGCGCATTTTTTATACCGCCCTCTATCATACCATGATAGACCCGGCTGTTTTCAATGACCACAATGGCGATTACCGCGGCGCTGATAAACAGGAGCACAAGGGCGCCGGCTTTTCAAACTACTCCATCTTCTCCATGTGGGATACTTACCGGGCAGCCCATCCTTTGTACACCCTCATTGAACCGGAACGCACGGCAGATATGATCAACGCCATGCTGGCTATTTATGATCAGCAGGGCAGGCTGCCCATCTGGCACCTCAATGCAAATGAAACCGGTACCATGGTAGGCATCAGCAGTATGCAGATAGTGGCGGAAGCTTACCTCAAAGGCATTCAGGGCTTTGAGGTAAACCGTGCCTACAATGCTGTGAAAGCCACGGCCATGGGCGATAGCCTGGGCCTCATGTACGTGAAGAACTTTAAACCCATACCCGGCGATAAGTTCCGCGGCTCCGTAGCCCGCGGCCTGGAATATGGGATCAGTGACGCCAGCATTGCCCTGATGGCAAAAGCCCTGCATAAACAGGACGACTACACGTATTTCCAGAAACGTGCGCAGAACTATCACCAGTACTATGATCCCGGCACAAAATTTTTCCGCAGCGTGCTCCTGGACGGTAGCCGCCGCCCTGCTTTTGATGCCATGAAAGCGCCCAACCCGGATTATACGGAAGGCAATGCCTGGCAATATCTTTGGCTGGTACCCGGCGATGTGCCGGGCCTTATAAAGCTCTTAGGTGGGGAACAATCTTTTGCTGCAAGGCTGGATAGCTTCTTTACCCTGGAAATGAAAAGCAGTACGCTGCAGGACCTTACCGGTCTTATAGGACAGTACGCCCACGGCAATGAGCCCGGCCACCATATCAGCTACCTGTATGCCTATGCGGGCCAGCAATGGAAAACAGCAGAGAAGGTGCGTTACATTATGAAGGAAATGTATCACGATAAGCCTGATGGCATTATCGGTAATGAGGACTGCGGGCAAATGTCGGCCTGGAACGTGTTTTCTTCCCTAGGCTTTTATCCTGTGTTCCCGGCCTCCGGCGCGTATGTGATCGGCAGCCCCGCGGTAGATAAAGCCGTGATACAAACACCTTCCGGCAAACCCTTTACCATTATTGCCGTGAATAACAGCCCGGAAAATATTTATGTGCAGCGCATCACGCTCAACGGTAAGGAGTACACGAAAAGCTACCTGCTGCATACTGATATTGCGAAGGGCGGCACCCTGCAATTCTGGATGGGCAGCAAACCCAATTATAACTTTGGAGCGTCACCTGCATCACGCCCGCAATAAGCGTATGCGCAGACTAAAATATTGTGAATGAAATTATATGCATTAATAACAGTACTAGCCGCCACGGTGTTAACAGCTGCCGGCAGCCGCGCGCAAGGGTATGTGCCGGACGCCACCACGCTGGATAAAAAAGTGATGTTCGGCTACCAGGGCTGGTTTGGAACGCCTGGCGATGGTTCCGGCAATGGCGCCTGGAAACACTGGTTCCGCAATAACCAGCCGGATTCCGCACACGCCACCTTTGACTACTGGCCGGATATGCGCGAGTATCCCGCCGATGTGCAGGAAGCCACTAACATGGTATATGCCAATGGTCAGCAAGCAAAGCTGTTCTCCGCCTACAAATATGCCACGGTGGGCCTCCATTTTAAATGGATGAAAGAGCATGCCCTGGACGGCGTATTTGCACAACGTTTTGTTACTGAAATAAGAGGAGAGAACGGGCGCAAACATTTTAACCAGGTAGTGCGTAACATTAAACAGGCCAGTGAAAAATATGAACGCGTATACTGCATTATGTATGATATTTCCGGTGCAGGCCCGCGCTGGAAAGAGATCATCATGCGCGACTGGCAATACCTGGTAGATTCCCTGCAGATCACCAAAGGCAAATCTTACTTACATCATAAGGGCAAACCGCTGTTAGCCATCTGGGGCCTGGGTTTTGACCATACCGCCTTTGCTACGGCACAGGCTACGGATTCCCTGCTGCAATGGTTCCATTCCGGAAAATATGCAGCCACCATTATGGGTGGATTAAACAATACCTGGATGCAGCAGCCCGAACCCTGGCGTTCTGTATTCAATAAGCTGGATGTGATCAGCCCCTGGGCAGTAGGCCGGTTTAAAGATGCAGCAGGCGCAGATAAATTCTGCAACACTTCCGTAATACCGGATAAAACGTATTGCGATCAGCAGCACATAGATTATATGCCGGTAATATGGCCGGGGTTTTCCTGGTATAACCTGCGCAATGGCAGATCGCCTTTTAACCAGATCCCGCGTAATGGCGGCAACTTTTTCTGGCATCAATCTTATAATGTGATCAAGGCCGGTGCGCACATGGTATACATTGCCATGTACGATGAGGTGGATGAAGGCACCGCCATGTTTAAAGTAGCGCCGGTAGCGGCACAAAAACCGGCACACGCGCAGTTTGTATCGCTGGACCAGGATGGGCTGCAATTGCCTTCAGACTGGTACCTGCAGCTGGCGGGCGCCACCAGCAATATTGTGCGCGGTAAGGCAGCTAACAGCCCAAATATTCCAACGTCTTTGAAAAAGTAAACCATGGTTATGATCAAACGTATAGGTATTTATATGATAACGCTGCTGCTGGTGCTGCCGGCAGCTGCACAGGACAAAACACTGAAGCTCTGGTATAACGCGCCTGCCGGTAAAGTATGGGAAGCTGCGCTGCCAGTGGGTAACGGGCGTTTAGCTGCTATGGTGTATGGCAATCCTGCAACAGAAACATTACAGCTGAATGAAGCCACGTTGTGGAGCGGTAGCCCTAACCGCAACGATAATCCGGATGCATTAGCCGCTTTACCGGAGATCCGTAAGCTCATCTTCGACGGCCAATACAAAGAAGCCAGTAAAATGGCCGCGCAGAGCATACAGTCTAAAAAGAACAACGGCATGAAGTACCAGACCGCAGGCGAGCTGCAGCTGGATTTTGCGGGTCATGATCAATACACCGATTATTACCGGGAGCTGAACCTGGAAACCGCCATCGCCAAAACAACCTATAAGGTGAATGGCACTACCTTCAGCCGCGAAGTATTTGCCTCTACACCCGGCCAGGTGATAGTGGTGCGTCTCAGCGCTACAACGCCCGGCAGTATTACATTCCGGGCATCCTTTCACAGCGCGCATAAGCCGGCAATAAGCGTATCGGGAAATGATGAGCTGAAACTTTCCGGCATCAGCAGCGATAAAGAAAACGTACCTGGTAAAGTAAAATTCCAGTCGCTGGTAAAGTTCAGGAATGAGGGAGGGAAAGTAACCGCATCGGGCGATGCTATCAGCGTAACCGGCGCTAACACCGTTACATTGTACATTTCCATGGCCACTAATTATGTGAATTACCAGGATATTACCGCCGATGAAGGCAAACGTGCCGCAGATTATTTAAGCAAAGCATTAACTCAAAACTACCAGCAGCTGCGCAGCGCGCATATAGCTGCGTATCAAAAATATTTTAACCGCGTGCACCTTGACCTGGGTACTACAGATTCCGTTAAAAATCCAACGGATATACGCCTGCGGGATTTTGCGCAGGCCAATGACCCGCAGCTGGTGGCCCTGTATTTCCAGTTTGGCCGTTACCTGCTTATCTCCGCTTCTCAACCCGGCGGGCAGCCCGCCACTTTACAGGGCCTGTGGAATAACAAGATGGATCCGCCCTGGGGCAGCAAGTACACGATTAACATTAATACGGAAATGAACTACTGGCCGGCAGAAGAAACCAACCTACCGGAAATGCATATGCCGCTGGTGCAAATGGTAAAGGAGCTGTCTGTTACCGGCCGTGAAACCGCGCGTGTAATGTATGGCGCCGGTGGCTGGGTAGCCCACCATAATACAGATCTGTGGCGTATTACCGGCCCGGTAGATGGCATTTATTCTGCAATGTGGCCCATGGGTGGTGCATGGCTTAGCCGGCATTTATGGGAAAAGTATTTGTATAACGGCGATAAAAAATACCTGCAAAGCGTATATCCGGCACTGAAAGGCGCTGCACAGTTCTATCTTGATTTTTTAATACCCGAACCCACGCATCAATGGCTGGTGGTATCGCCTTCTATGTCGCCGGAGAACGCGCCGCAGGCACATCCCGGAATATCCATCAGCGCAGGCGCTACCATGGATAACCAGCTGGTATTTGATCTTTTTTCAAATACCATTCACGCCGCGGAAATATTGCATACGGACCAGGAATTAATAGCTAAGCTGAAGGCCAGCCGCAGCAAGCTGCCACCTATGCAAATAGGCCAGTACAGCCAGCTGCAGGAGTGGCTGCAGGATCTGGATAATCCCGAAGATAAGCACCGCCACGTATCGCACCTGTTTGGACTGTACCCGGCCAATCAGATCTCTCCGTACCGCACACCGGAGCTTTTTGACGCGGCCCGTACCTCTTTAATACAGCGGGGCGATATTTCCACCGGCTGGTCAATGGGTTGGAAAGTAAACCTCTGGGCCCGCCTGCTGGATGGTAATCATGCCTGGCAGCTGATCAAAAACCAGCTTACGCCCACAGGAAAGAATCACGGAAAAGAGAACAGTGGCGGCGGTACATACCCCAACCTGTTTGATGCGCACCCGCCTTTCCAGATAGATGGCAACTTTGGCTGCACAGCCGGTATTACGGAAATGTTGCTGCAAAGCCATGACGGCGCCATTGACCTGCTGCCCGCTTTGCCGGACGATTGGAAAAGCGGCAGCATCAGCGGCCTGCGTGCAAGGGGCGGTTTTGAAATTGTGAATATGCAGTGGGAGGATGGTAAGCTGAGCAAGGTCACTATCCGCTCTGCGCTGGGTGGTAACTGCCGTTTACGCGTGCCTAATGCGCTGCAGGGTGAAGGCCTGAAAGGCGCTACGGACGCCAATAGCAATCCGTTCTTTCAACCGGAAACCACACCCCGCCCGCTCATTAACGAAAAGGCAAAGCTAACGGCGCCCGCGCTGAAGGCAACACTGTTATATGATCTTGCCACGCAGGCAGGAAAAACGTATACGTTTACCCGTTAAACATCCCGCAAGCGGGACATAGAAGCTATTGAACATGAGAAAGCTTATCATATTATTCCTCACCCTCTGCACCATTGCACCCGCCATGGCGCAGAAAAAAATTGCCTGCATAGGCGCCAGCATTACCTATGGCGCTACTGTGCCTGACCGGGAGCATAATTCTTTTCCCGCGCAACTGCAAGCCTTGCTGGGAAAGGATTACATCGTAAGCAACTATGGTGTAAGCGGCACCACCTTATTAAGCAATGGCGATCATCCCTACATAAAAACAAACGAATACCGGCAAGCCTTGCAATGCAACCCGGATATAGTGTTCATTGACCTGGGCGGCAACGATAGTAAGCTCATTAACCGCGTGCATATGGCTGAATATGAAGCCGACTATCACGCCCTTATCAGGTCATTTACACAGCTGCCATCCCACCCGCGCATTATTTTATTAGGCCCGGTAGTGTCTTTTGTAACAGATACCACCGGCATCTGGGATGCGGTGATCGTAAAACAGGTGATCCCGCATATACAGCAGGTAGCCCTGCAGGAGGGCCTGGAAATGCTGGATATGCACCCCTTGCTGATCGACAAGCCGGAGCTGCTGCCGGACAATATTCATCCCAATGCCGCGGGTTCCGGTATTATGGCCAAACGCTTATACGATCAGCTAATGGTACAGCGCGATCCTGCTTTCGATATTTTCAAACAGCTTAGCATACCCACTACGGTCAGCGCTTTTTACGGTTATGCCTGTGCGGATTTTACGCTGGATAACCATGCCTGCAAAGTGGTAAAACCTAAATGGGCGGCCAAAGGCCATCCCTGGATCTGGCGCGCCCGTTTCTGGGGCCATGAGCCGCAAACAGATATTGCATTGCTGGAACGGGGTTATCATGTGGTGTACTGCGATGTAGCAGAGCTGCTGGGTAACCAGGTAGCCATTCAAACCTGGAACCATTTTTACGACCTGCTGCAAAAAGCCGGCTTGGCCCGCAAAGCCGCCATGGAAGGCATGAGCAGGGGAGGCGTATACGTATTTAACTGGGCCGCTGAAAACCCGGACAAGGTTGCCTGCGTGTACGTGGATAACCCTGTGCTGGACCTTAAAAGCTGGCCCGGTGGTTTAGGGAAAGTAAAACCGGCTGCCGATGTGCTACAGCAGCTGAAAGCAGATTACGGTATTACCACCGATGCACAGCTGCAGCAGTTCAAAGGCAGCCCTGTAGATAAGGTAAAAGAGATTGTGAAGGGGAAGTACCCGATACTCATATTATGTGCAGATGCAGATGAGGCAGTGCCACCGACAGAGAACACTCTGCTGTTTGAGCAAAAAGTAAAGGCGTTACACGGGAACATTACGGTGATGCATAAACCCGGGTTTAAACATCATCCGCACAGCTTACCCAACCCTTCACCCATCGTTGAGTTTACTCTAAGCGCAGTGACCCCTGCGCTTTTCATTGTTCAATAGCGTGAAAAAAGGGCCGGTTATTCTTGGCTGGCCCAATTTTTTTCTTTTCTTGTTCAGCCTCACCCACTAACCTTTAGGTTAGTGCCTCCCGCCAGGCCCCGGTGCAGAGCATAAAGCACAAAGCATAAAGCATAAAGCCCCGCCGGTACTCCCGGTCTACTGTTACCATAACTATCCCTCCCCGCTAGGCCCACAGCACAAGCATAAAGCATAAAGCAGAAAGCTCCTGCTGCCTGTCCTTCGTTGCATGAAGCGTTCAGCATTAAGCATTCCGCGTTCAGCGTCCGCCCCGGCTTTCTGCTTTCTGCTTTCACCTTTCCGCTCTATAACATTCGTGTGACCAAAAACCCCGCAGTTCTCCGTAACTTGCACCCAGAAAGGAACTAGTTACAATCAACCTGGCTTTATGCGTATGAACAAAAGAACCTTGATACTGTGCGTGGCAATGTTGTTATCCCTCCTGGTAAATGGGCAGCAAAAATGGACCCTGAAAGCAAGAGAGGGTGATATGGAGATCTATACCAAAAACATAGAGAACTCCCACCTCAAAGCCGTAAGGGTGCGCTGTTTGGTACCCGCCACCCTATCCCAGCTGGTAACCGTGATCTTAGACGTGAACACCGGCGCCGAATGGGTATACAGCACTAAATCCAGCACTTTATTAAAACAGGTAACCCCGGCAGAGCTGTTTTATTATTCAGAAGTAAGCCTGCCCTGGCCTGTGAGTAACCGCGATTTTGTAGCACACCTGATCGCTACACAGGACCCGCAAACCAAAGTAGTTACCGTCAACGGGCCTACTGTTGCCGATTATGTACCGGAAAAAAAGAACATCGTGCGCGTACACCGTTCCTACGGAAAGTGGATCCTTACACCCGTAAAACCCAGGACCGTACAAATAGACTATACGCTGGAAACCGATCCCGGTGGCTCTTTACCGGCCTGGCTGGTGAACCTGTTTGCCACCAAAGGCCCTTCAGAAACCTTCAAAAAGCTGAAGGCGCAGCTGGCCAAACCGCGCTACCAGAACGCACAATTAGCGTTTATTACAGAGCCTTAGTGGGGTAATTATTGATCTGCATCACACAAAACCATTATCATACATCATTGGAATAGGCCGCCAGGTAACGGAACTTTGCAGCGAAAAAGTTAAACTATGCGGCAAATTCTGATCCTGGTAACAGGCGTATTGTGCGCCTCCTATAGCTGCCCACCCACACCAGCAGCACAGAACAAACAGATCGTACAACGTTACTTTGCGGAAGTATGGAACAGCGGCAAGCTGGAAGTGCTGGATGAGCTGCTGGATCCGCAGTACATCAACCATACGCCCAGCACGCCTAACCCTCCGCCTGGCCCGGCCGGCCTTAAACCCATTGTGGCGGCCATCCGTAAGGCATTTCCCGATCTGCACTATGAAATACAGGATCTCATTGTAAATGACAGCATGGCCGTGGCAAGGGTAATAATGACCGGCACGCAAAGGGGCGATCTGTTCGGGCAGCCGCCCACCGGAAAAAAGATCACAGTGAACCAGATCAACATTGAAAAGATCCATCATGGAAAGATTGTGGAGCACTGGCGGGTAACCGATGAGCTGACCCTTATGAAACAACTGGGTGTAGTGCAATAGCGTTGGTAAAATGTTGTAACTATGCAGTTGTAAACCTGGTTAGCAATGCATCAGTTACTCATCGACAACTTTTGCAGGTACATTTCTTTAACGGAGGAGGAAAAAGCAAAGATCCCCGGTTTTTTCCGGCACAAAAAGTTACGGAAAAGACAATACCTGCTGGAAGAAGGCGCCATTTGCAACGCCGATCACTTTGTAATAAAAGGCTGTTTGCGCCAGTACGAAGTAGATAATGAAGGCAGGGAAAACGTAATGCAGTTTGCTTTGGAAGATTGGTGGATAGCTGACCTCTATAGTATGCTCACCCACACGCCATCCTTATATAATATTGATGCCTTGGAGGATACGGAAGTACTTGTGTTGGAATATGCGCAGCAACAGCAGCTGTTCAATGAAATACCTGCTATGAATATTTACTGGCGCATGATCATGCAAAAGGCTTTTGTTACCCTGCAGCGCCGCGTGCTGTTCTTACAAAAACCACTGGAAGAACGCTACCAGGACTTTTTAGCGCAGTACGCCTACTTTGAACAGCGCATCCCTCAGCACCAGATAGCTTCCTATTTAGGCATTACCCGCGAATCCCTGAGCCGCATTAGGAGCGCTTCGCTAAAGCAGAAAGGATAAAGCATAAAGCGCAAAGCATAAAGGAGAAAGCATAAAGCCTTCCGCCCTTTGCATTAAGCTTTTCGCCTTATGCTTTATGCTTTTCGCTTTCAGCCCTCAACTCCCGCCAATCCTCCGCTGCATTAAGCTTTCTGCTTTCCGCTTTCAGCTCACAAATTATGTATATACGCCAGCATAAACCCAACCGAAAACCGCCGGGCACTTACATCCGTGGGATCGCCCTGCAGTATGTTGTTTTCATTGGGATGATCAAAGTTAACATCCTGCGGGAAGTGATGGGTAGAGCCGTAGGAGCAAAGGAAGCCGGTGCGGAAATTGAACTTCTTCTGCTTAAAGTTGGCGCCCAGAGCTAAGTGTACAAGGTTCCAGTACGCGGTATATGGCTCATAGCCGGTTTGGTCTTTGAACTGGCCTTTGTCCGCATAGCTCATATCCGTTCTTACAGAGCAATAGCCCGTTACCGAAGGCCGTATATTGTAGCTAACGCCAACGGCTACATTCAGAATGGCCTTGCGCGCATCATGCAGGCGCACGAACTCACGGGTTAAGCTGGAATTACTGCCGGTGTCGGGCCGTATAAAAGCATCGTTCCGGGGTGTAATTACATTATACTCCTTTACCGGGCGAAAGTATTCTGCCGCCACATATAGCTGCCCCAGCCTGAAATCATAGGCATAACCCAGGGCAGTGCTCAGCGGCATTTTAAAAGTTGTTTTCAGGCTTTCCTGCCGGCTGTTGGCCAGGTAGCTATAAAAATCCTTCAGCACATCCAGGTACATATTATTCACCGTATAGTCGGTTACGATAGTACCGGAGCCCCATACATGCAGCAAGGGTGAGCTAATGGTCCATCCCACGTGATGGCGGCCTGCATCATAGGCAAGCCCTGCTTTAAAACGTACCCCCGCGTGAACGTAGGTAGCCAGGTAGTAAGCACTGGCGCTTACCAGTGGTAGCGGTAAGCTGTCAATATCCGTATTCGCCAGCGCACGGGTGTTGTTGATAACATTATAATGCTGCTGCCGTATCTGCCCCTCAACAGAGAAGCCGGCAGAAAGGTGGGGTGTAAGCCTGAAACCGGTGCTTAGCAGCGCGGAGGTTTCACTTACCCGGTTCTCCAGCACATAATCGCCTACGAAGTATTCATCGCCGGGGCTGTACGCATCATTCAGCACATTGATCTTATCGTCCCGCCGCTGTGATGCCTGGAAGCGGAATCCCGGCGAATTTACCAGCGCATAGGCAACTACTACCGGGGCCTTTTTGCCCAGCGAAATGCTGCCGGATAACATTTGCGGCACAATCCGCACACTGTTATTGTGCAGGTCCCTGCCGGTACCGGCGCCGTTTTTGATCCTGGTTACATCCAGCTGGTAAATATTGGCGGAAATGGTGCTGATGGCAATGCGGTTCTTGTTGGAAAGGCTCAGCAGGGCCGGGTTGTAGAACAGCACACCACTATCGCGGTTGCTGGCAATAACGCTGCCGGGTGTTAGCAGCACACCGGGGCCGTAGTTGTTTGACCAGTAATGTGCATCCTGTGCAGATGCAGGCAACATAGCAATGGTGATACAGTACAATAGCAGGAGGGTTCTTGGCATATCAATGGTTGTTTAATTATATTGGTAACTAACATTGCAGCCATGCAAAAGGTTTAAACAAATACCGAACTGGCGCGTTATAAAATACAAACCATTGCGGTCTATTATCTACCTGATCTGCCAATTATGCATAAATTCTTTTACTGCCTGTTGTTATTCACCTGCCCGCTTTATGCGCAGAACCTTTCCTTTACACCGCCTGTAGCCCTGCTGCCACAGGCCGTTACAGACAAAGCGCCGGATATTACCCATTTCAAAGGCGGCTATTTTGTAACCTGGAAAGCCCCCGGAAATAACGCCCCCGTTCATGCCAGCTACCTGGGCAAACACCAGGACACTGCCTTTACTCAGCAGGATGTTATTGTAAGCAACGCTGCCACCAGCTGCGCCCCTGTGCTGCAGGTATTGGATGAGCACCTGTACCTGTTTTGGATAGCTGCGGACGGGTCCCTGAAATATATAAAGAACGATACAGATACCAGCCTGGCAGCGCAGCAGGTATATACTGTAAAGCTGAATGGCCCGCTGGCAAATGGTTTTACCACCACGGCCATTCATGAGCAAATTGTGCTGGCTTCACATGCAAATGATAAAAGCACCCTGGTATTTGCATTGCTGGAACCGGGCAACAAAGGTGTGCTGCAGGATGCGCAGCTGCAAACTGTTGAGGGCGTAAAAGCAGCTGCCTATCCCTTTATTGTAAGCCTCACGGGTACCGACCTACGCTTTTGCTGGCAGGCAGCTAAGGGAAATGAGGTGTATTATGCCGACTATAACCTGCACAACAATAAGTGGACGGATCCTACACCGCTGGCGGGCGCTGTTACAGGCGCTGCCCCCGCCTTACACCATGTGTACGATGCACAGCAGCTGTTTTACCTGTGGAGTGGGGCTAAAAAAGATACCCGCATTTATTACGCCACCGCTGATAACGGGAACCCGCCTACGGAAAAAAAGGTGCTGCCTCCTTACTTCAACAGCAGCAACCCGGTAGCCATTTGCGAAATAGATGTTAACAATTTTATGCTGGCCTACACCGGTAACGATCAGCACATGTACCTGAGCTATTTTGCCGCCTATAACCCCGCCTCCTGGATGCAGGACCTCCTGCACCCCGCCAAAGAAGCCTATACACTAAAGGATATTGTAATACCCGGCGCGCACGATGCCGGCATGTCTGTATTAAACGGCACCGGCGGGCAAATGAAAGATGCCATTAATACCTGCAATACGCTCACCCAAAGCATACCCATCAAAGAGCAGCTGCAAAACGGCATCCGTATGTTTGACCTGCGGGTAGGTAATTATGCACAAGCGTTATATATAAAACATGCAGAGTCCGACTGTGATATGGATGCTGTAGGCGCCGGTTACGGGGAAAAGCTGGCCGATGTGCTGAGCGGTGTGCACGCTTTCCTGGAAACCAATAAAATGGAAACCGTGATGCTGAACTTTAGTCATTTTTGCGAGCAGGATGTGCCTATGGCCCGGCTGGGAGACACTATTATAGCGCAATTGGGCTCACACCTGTACCGTAATTCACAGAAAAAACTAGGGGACTTAAAATTAAAAGACCTGGCTGGTAAAGTGATCGTAGTATTTGAGCAGCATGCCTACCAGGGCGCTATTGATTCATGCAGCATTGCAAATGCTTCCGGCGCTTTTATTAATTACCGGCGTAAATATGCAGCCACCAACGATATCAAAAAAATGATGGCCGACCAGGTGTTGTTCTTTAACAGCATGAAGGAGGGGGTAAGGGATAATGACCTCATACGCCTGGACTGGCAGCTCACCCAAAGCAGCCAGGAAGCGGCGCTGATCTGCAATGGTTTCCGCCCCGACAGGACCGGCGCTGTGGTAAGCGGTGTAATATTGCTTACCAATGCCCTGAAAAAGAACCAGACCATCCTGGACCTTTCCGCTAAAGGCAACCGTTACCTGCTGCCAACCATGAACGACTGGATCAGTAACGGCACCATCAACAAAAAGAACAAACCCAATATCCTGTATGTAGATGCCGCCGGCAGCTGGATCACGGACTATTGCATTGATCTTAACATTAGCCCATTGTATACCCGCTGAGGGTTTAATAGCTGGCTTGTCCAATATCCAGCCGGTTAATTTTTCCATCCGCCTGTAGATGGAATTTCATATACGTTTTAAAATCGCCCCATTGATCGCTGTGAAAATGGCCGTACACATCCAGCCCGTTATTTTCTACCTTATCAATGCTGGTAAAACGTTCATGGCCCAACGCTTTTTCCCAGAAAGTGTGGAAGTTTATTTTATTACCATCATCATACAGGGCTGCATCTGCTGTAAATGCAGCAAACCAGGCTTTTTTATCCCCAGCCTGTAAGGCGTTAATGGCTTGTTTTACGGTAGTGTTGCTGAGTTTATCCGTTTGCATAGTATCTTGTTTTTGAGGGTGAGCCCATAATAGGCCCAGCAAGGTCACATAAATTAATGTTTGCATGATCAGTGTGGTTTACCCAGGGGGTGTTGCAGGAAAATGATCACCAGGTTCAGTAACAGGAAGGGCAGCTCAATGGCTACGCCCTTCAGGTCCTTATCCCATAAATGAAAACAGGTGATCATTAAAATAGAAGCCGCCATCAGGAAGTTACCCCATACAAAAGTTCTGGGAAACAATATCAGCACTGCGCTGATGAGGGTAACGCCCCCGGTGATCATAATACCTGTTCTGCTGAAATGCCATTTACCAAAAAGCTGTAACATATTAGGCTGTACCGTTAACATAGCCCAGCCTTGTTTTAAGCCCATGAATACGACTGTGAGAATGAGCAGAAAGCGTAAAGCAGAAAGCATAAAGGTTGTGTAAAGGTGAAAGCAAAAAGCATAAAGCACAAGGCACAAGGCACAAGGCATAAAGCTGAAAGCATAAAGGTAAAAGCAAAAAGCCAATCCACCCCCGATCTTCGCTGCATTAAGCTTTCTGCTTTTTGCTTTCCCCTTTCTGCTTAATTAGTCGCCCCTCCATTCACCAACAAATGCTGCCCATTCACAAAAGAAGACAGGTCGCTGGCAAAGAACTCCGCTACATTAGCCACATCTTCCACTTCAGCCAGGCGGCCCATGGGGCAGCTGTCCAGCAGCTGTTTGCGCAGCGCAGGGTAGCTTTCAGGATCTACGAAGATGCCGGAATGATCTACCGCAAAAGGAATAATAGAGTTAACGGTTACACCTCTGTGTCCTATTTCTTTGGAAAGAATATCCACCAGGTAGCGGGGCGTGGTTTTACTGCCGCCGTATACCGCCATACCGGGCACGGGGAAGGAGGTGGTGCTGGATGCAATGTAAATAATGCGGCCGTTATCTTCCACGTTACGGGCTGCCTGTTGCAGCGTAAAGTAAGATCCTTTGGTGTTGATGGAAAATACGCGGTCAAACTGTTCTTCCGTAAAATCGGTTACCGGCACTTCCACCATTTCAATACCAGCATTGGCCACCACAATATCTATTTTGCCAAAGGCTTTTTTAGTTTCCGCAAACAGTTTTTCCAGCTCAGCTACTTTGCTCACATCGGCCTGCACGGCTATTACTTTAGCGCCCATGGCTGTAATATTGCTCACCACTTCGTCTGCTGAAGCCTTATCGCGCGAATAATTGATCACAATATCTGCGCCCAGCGCTGCATATCTTTCTGCAATGGCTTTACCCAATCCCCTTGCAGATCCTGTAATTAAGGCTACTTTATTTTTTAAGCTGTTCATATATAGTTCAGTTTTATGGTAATTGTTAATTAATATTTGTACTCAATGCATACTTGCTAATCACATAACTAACATCCTTTTCGCTCAACCCAATTCGTAATTATTCACATTCATAATTTACTTTCAATGGCATTCCCCGCTAGGCGGGGCAGGCCGTGCGCCGCTTTGGGCGGGGGCGTAATTGACCAATTCGTAATTAGGTTCACGCCATTCCTCCATTTGCGCCAATATTCTGCGCATTCACCCATTTGGCATCATCGCTGGCCAGGAATACTACTACGCGGGCAGTATCTTCCGGTTCGCCAATGCGGTTAAAGGGGGAGAGGCTGGCCAGACGGCCTATCAGCTCATCGGATTTACCTTTGGTGAAAAGCTCTGTGTTGGTGGGGCCGGGAGATACGGTGTTCACATTAATACCACGGCTGCCTACTTCTTTGGCAAAGATGCGGGTGAACTGTTCTACCGCTGCTTTGGTGCCAACATAGGTACCGTAAGTAGGCATCATTACACGGGTGGTGGTAGAGGAGAAGTTAATAACGCTGCCGTTATCGGCCAGGCGGGTAGCGGCTTCACGCAGGGTGTTAAAAACGCCTTTGACATTAATGTCGAACTGGCGGCTGAAATCTTCATCTGTAGTGTCTTTCAGCAGTTTGGTGATCATGATGCCGGCATTGTTCACCAGTATATCTATTTTGCCATAATGGGCGATAGCGGTATCAAACAGGTTTTTTACATCGGCAGATTTACTTACATCCGCCTGTACGGCAATAGCATCGCCGCCTTTTTCTTTTATTTCATTTACCAGCTGGTCGGCAGCTTCTTTACCGCCGGCATAGTTGATCACAACTTTAGCACCGGCAGCAGCCAGGTGACGGGCAACCGTAGCGCCAATACCCCTGGATGCGCCGGTTACTAATGCAATTTTGTTGGTTAGCGTGCTCATATTACTTTGTTTTTATTGTTTACAATTATTCGTTGTTGACAATACAAAGGTCTATGATACACGCACCCTAAAAGTGCAAATATTACACTATTAGGTACAAAATTCTAAGGTAGGCCAAAAGCTAAAAGCTTAATGCATTACAACCCAATCTTCCCATAAGGCACCCTTATGCCTTTCACTCTATAAAAATAGGGGTCCAGGTAGCCATCTACACAATCTTCCACCCCGCAGGCAGAGAAGTTCAGGCAGTAGGTTACCAGCAGCTCATTACGTCCGTTCACAGATTCAGGATGTATTGCCGGGGTATAATACCGGGCATAATTACCATACAAATATTCTTTAATGGTGTACACCTGTTTACGAACGCTGAACGGGCCCGTGGGGCTGGTGGCAGTGGCTGTATAAATATTACGGCTGTTATCACAGTTAAAGCCCTGGTCCATGGTTACCATTACATACTTCCCATTTACATAGGCAACAGCAGCGGTGCCCAGCGCATCGGTAATGCGTGCGCCGTCGCCGGTAACAGGGCTGCTAACCCAGGCTGCGCCGTTCCAGAACGTCCATGATTGCGGGTTGCTTACGGGGAAGCGGGCCACATGTACATTGTTCGTATAACCAAAACCGGTAGCCTGTGCGCCAAAAACATATACATAGCCATCCGCTGCTTTTACCATGCCCGAGGAATAGTTGATAGCGTTTTGCCCCGACATACCCGCCGGTGTGGTACGTTTTACCTGCCATTTGGTGCCGGTGTTTTCTGTAAGATCATATAACGACTGATCGCTGAGGCTTAAGCCGGAACCTTCCCCGCACTGGATGTATACATGGTTACCGATTTCTACCCCCGGGCCGGGCCATGCAAAGCTATTACCGGGCTGAATGTCGCATATTTGTTTAGGACGCCCCTGTGCGCTGGAATCCCGGGTCATATTGGGAGTGGAAGCGGCATCCCAGTTGCCGGCAGACGGTTGTATCAGGATAGAATTGCCATAGCTGAAAAAAGAATTGCAGCTGAATTTACCATTGGGCTGCAGGGATGCGCCATCCCAGGCATCCTGGGTTACCCATAACACTTTGCCATTGCTCAATGGAATGCTGGTGCCTTCATCAAAAGCTACTGATCCCATGGAGCTGCTGTTCCGGTTAAAGAAGCGTACTACCCGGTCGTCCCGGTAAGTATCGGCCTCCCGGGCGGTTAAGATCCATTGCTGGTTAGTGCCGGTACCGGCCGTTTCCTGGGTAATAGGAGTGCCATCGGTGGTGGATGATCCTGCATTGGTAAGAGCCATACCGCTGCCTTTATTAATAATACGGAAGGCGCCTGTAGTAGCCGCAGGCTCAATGCTCCAGAGCTGCTCATCGCTCAGCAGCGGAAACTCAAAGTATTGCTGCAGCTGCGTACCGGATACTTTTGAGCCGCCCGGCACATCCAGCAGCTTACCACTGAATACATTGCGGATATGATAATACCGGGTATTATTTACCGTGGTTTTGTAAATAATATGCCAGCGTTGCCAGCCATCAATTACGCCATCTGAAACAGAGCTGGCGTATTGGGTGATTTTACGCTGATCGTCATACTTTTCATTGTAGGTAGGGAAGCCGGTAACTTCCATGTACTTGCCCCCGGCTACGCAGGAAAAGGTGTAAATGGTGTAATCCGTAATGTCGGCATTAACAGCGGTGGCGGAAACTGCGGATAGCTTTTGGTTAACGGAGCGTTCAGCGGCGCTCTCATTATTTTTTCCGCAGCTGCAGCATAACAGGCAGGCATATATGCCTGCAAACAGGGCGTGGGTTTTCATAACGGGAATTTTTAAATGATTAATAAATTCAATCCGTTAGTAATATAATAGTTTAGCTGATTAGCAAAAATAATTCTAGGATGCCGGTTGCCCGAATTGTTTTCGGTACAGAACAGGGGAGAGGTCGGTATATTTCTTAAAGTAGTTACTGAAATGGGTGCTCTCCGCAAAGCCCAGCTGGTAGGCGATTTCCTTAATAGGCGTGGCGGAATGCTGCAGCAGGGATTTGGCTTCTGCAATGGTTTTTTCCGTGATCCAGGTGCTGATGGTTTTGCCTGTTTTAGTTTTAATAACGTTACTTAAATAGTTGGGGTGCAGGTGCTGGGCATCTGCATAGTCCTGTACACGGAACACCTTTTCCGTTTTGCCGTTACGCAGGTCGCGGTAGTGCTGTTCCAGCATTCGTTTAAAATCCTTTACGATCTGTGAGCTGCGGTTACCCTCATAAATAGGGTTATAATCTTCCCAGAAATATTCCTTCACCTTTAATAAGATCACCACAAACAGGTTGCCGATGATCCTGTTCTTATAGGGCGAATCAGACAGGTAGGCCTGCTCCACCTGTAGATACAGCTGCTCAAACTCCGCATAGATCTCCGGGCCTACAACCCGCGGTTGTACGGTTTCTGACAGCAGGAAAGAAAACTCCTCAAAAATGCGCGGGTGCACATTCTCTTTCAGGAAGCTTTCGCTCAGCGTTACCAGGTACACTTCTCCCAGCCGTTCCCAGTAATGTGATTTATAATGACCGGGATTGGTGAAGTAGATCATGTTAGGCTCCGTCTTAAATACATGATCGTCGGTGGTGTACTGGCCATTGGCATCCTTAACAAAAACAAAGGAAAAGAAGTTAGGTTTATATACTTCCGACTGAAAAGGCAGGTTGGTAAGAACACCCTTCAGGCTATGAATATTAAACTGCGTATGCTCGTTCAGGTTACCCAGGGGCAAGCCCTGCGCTACGTACTGATCATATAACGTATTATAGATAATGATCGGTGCTGTTTGCTTATGCTGTGGCATGGGTGTAGGCTGATTATTGGCAAAATACGCCGGTTTTCCCATTTTTACAATTGGGATTTCACACATTATCAGGACAAAAATGCTATTGTCCTAACCACTTCAGGATTTTCGCCAGGTAGTAATCTCCATGATTTATCACTTTGCCATTTTCAGTGCTGTTAAGATAGTGATCGCAGCCAACGCATGGGGAATAAGTTAAATTTGTTTTGCCAAGCCTGATGAAATCAAGCTCCACATAATCTAAGCCATAAACAGGTGAGCTGCTGTCTGCCGTGCCTGCAATCATGAAAATAGGTATGTTTAGCTTTCGTAGTTCTTCGAAAGGCGGATTTTTGCCAAAGCTTGCCCATCTTTTATAAGAATGACCCGCATATTCCATTGTTGTATTTTCCGGATGCCGGTAAATTTCTTTAATCTCTTTTAAGTTAGCCTCAATGCTATCCTGGGCTTGTTGCTGCGTTATTTCACCTTTTGCCGCCTTAATCCTCCAGGCCATAATCTCATCATAGAACTGGTTTAACCCACTTCCAACAATCGATACAACATGTGTAACTCTTTTATCAGCAACTGCTAACGCAGGCACTACCTGTCCTCCTTCAGAATAGCCGTACGCTACGATCCTGGTGCCGTCCCAGAAGTTGTGTTGCAGCATATAGGTTAAAACCCTCTTCGTTGCCTTAACACGCCAATCCAGGCTCAGTCTCGCCGTATATTCTTTAGAATATTTATAGTTTTGAATTAAAGAATGCTGGTCATAATGTTTTATGTCATCATTCGTATTGATGGTGTCGCAAAATGGGGTCCCTGGCTTTCCCAATATGATATAATGGAAGTTCTTTTTTGTCGCTGCTATAACGGAAGCGTTAAAAGTATTGGACAGGGTGCTAAATCCCTTTCCTTTTATATAAATACACAAGGGCAGCCCTCCGCTGCCGTTAACTTCAATGAATAAAGGCGCCCTTTTCTTAATATTTTCTGTGTCAACATAAAATCGTATTAAACCCAGTTTGGGGTCTTTAAGTGTAATCTCTTTTAATCCATTATCTTTCGGTGTTAATGGCTGCGCTTTTAGATTATTTGGGAAATAAGTAAAAAATAGAATAACCGGAAGGAGCGGTTTTAGGAATGATACGTCACTGACTTTCATTTAGAGTTAATTGAAGCTTTATCCTTTAGATGTTTTTATAGCCGTTTAAATTAATAAAATTATTTGGTTAACAAATGATAGGGAATGTGGTGCAGTACCTGCCTTGCACCGCAAGTCCTCCCAAACTTTTCAAGCACCCAAAACCCTTTCGCCACAAAAAAACTATTTATACTAACTTTAAAAGAAAAATGGAAAACAAAGGGCTGCTATTTATTCCGGATATAAGCGGCTTCACCCGGTTTGTCACCGAAACGGAAATTGAACACAGCCGTTATATCATCCAGGACCTCCTGGAGATCCTCATCAACGCCAACCAGGTAGGACTGGAAATTTCTGAAATAGAAGGAGACGCCATCCTGTTCTATAAATTCGGCGCACCGCTACAGCTGGAAGCTATTTACAAGCAGGTAGAGCGGATGTTCTGCGAGTTTCACCGCCACCTCATTGCTTATGAATACCGCCGTTTATGCCAGTGCAAAGCCTGCGTATCCGCCGTTAGCCTGTCCCTGAAAGTAATTACCCATTACGGGGAATTTACCAGCTATAACGTTAAGAACTTCAGTAAGCTCATTGGAAAGGATATTATTGTTGCCCACCAGCTATTGAAGAACGATATTGAACAGCATGAATACTGGCTGGTAACCGACAGCCTGCTGCCCGGCGCACCACCCACGGGTTTGGCAGAATGGATGCAATGGAGCCAGAGCGCCAAACAAACGGAAACGGGCAGCATCCCATTCCATTACACACAGCTAAGCTATCTGAAGGACCAGATCCCGCCAGACTACCCGGCCAGCCCGGAGCTGGCGCAGCAGGTAAAAACGGTGGCTGTCAGCAAGGTTTATCATACTAATATTAAGAACCTGTTCTACACCGCCTGTCACCCGGAGTTCCGTCATCGCTGGCAAAAAGGAATAAAAGCCGTACATGATGTAGACCATAAGCTACCCGGCATCGGCAACCGGTACCGTTATGAGCTGGAAAAAGGCGAGCGTATGGTATACGTTAGCAGCTTTGCCTATAACCCGGATGAAAGTATTGTGCTCACTGAAACCGATGCAAATAAAAAAAGCTCCCTTCATTTCTTTATGGAAAAGATGGATGAGCATACCACCCGTTTCACGCTGTCTTACTACATACGCAAAGATCCCCTGAGCCGGCTGTTATTTACGCTCAGCAAAAAAGCCCGGCTGGAAAAAGACCTGCAGGCATCCCTGGCAGCGCTGGAGCCGCTGTTGCAGGAAATAGAAGTACCGCCGTTCTAAGACATTCCGCAAGAACCGGGTTTTCCCGACCGAGGTGCACCACTACATTTGTAGGGTAAACAAAACAAATGTATATGCACCTCAGCACAGATCCCGCTATTTTATACTTCGGCACACCGGTAGTTTTGATCAGCACCCAGAATGAAGACGGCAGCGCCAACCTGGCGCCTATGTCCTCTGCCTTCTGGCTGGGATGGCGTTGTATACTGGGTTTGGCCGCGCCATCCAAAACTACGCAGAACATTATACGAACCGGGGAATGCGTGTTAAACCTTCCCTCCGTACAGCAGGTAGCTGCGGTGAACCGGCTGGCCCGTACCACGGGCAGCAATCCTGTGCCGGAGGGCAAGCTGAAAAAGGGTTACCGTTATGAACCCGCCAAATTTGAAACCGCCGGCCTTACACCCATCGCTTCCGAAACCATAGCACCACCCCGCGTGCTGGAATGCCCCGTGCATATAGAAGCCAAAGTAGCAGCCGTACATGGTGTAGGCGATGATGAACCGTTGCAAAAAGGACGTATTGTAACCATTGAGCTACGCATACAGCGTGTACACATTCATGATAGTATCTTAATGGAGGGCACTACCAACCGTGTAGACCCGGATAAATGGCGCCCGCTCATCATGAGCTTCCAGCAGTTCTATGGGTTAGGGGAGCAGGTGCATGATTCCACCCTGGCGCAGATCCCTGAAGCGTTGTACCGTAGCGCTGATATTGATAAGGCGAAGTCTTTATCATTCCATCCATCCCTGTCCCTTTAAAAATGCGATCAGCCGCGGATCTTCTACAGACAACGCCGGTATCCATTCACCCACACGCTCGCGGTTCCACCAAAGGCCGCCGGCATTGCCAGGCCTGGCAAAACTATAGCGGTATAACACGGCGCGGATAAACCTGGGCGGCTTAACAGGAAAGGGATTGCTGGCAAATAAGCTTACAGCGCCTGGATTGTTATGCAGCAGCTTCCATACCAGGTGTAACGTCCACGGATACTCGTTTGGCGATGACATGGCAGCAAACCACATTTGCCAGTCCAGGCGCAGCTGGTAGGGCGCTATTTGTGGCGGCTGTTTATTAAGTGCTACCGGCAGGCCTTTGTAGATGTAGGGCTTCCAGCTGGCTTTATCATCGGGATACTCGTCGGTAGTACCTTCAAATACCACATTCAAACGCTCCTGGCCCACTGATCCAAAGGCCCCATAGGTATTTACCAGCGCAAGCGGATCGTAAGAGCTGTTCATCACCTGCCCGGGCGACAGCAGGTTCAGGGCCGGCTGAATACTGAGCAGTGCAACAACGGCAGTAACGATCCATGTAGTAACGGACATGGGTTTGGATGTTACGGCCCTGGCGGCGGCAGCTTCCGCTTTACGCACCAGCACCCGGGGCAGGATCTTTGACCAGAAGCCATCATCAAAACAAGCCAGTGCAGGAATAATAGTAAGCCAGTTTAAGAAAGAAAGGTTGCCGCTGAGTATAATATTCACCTGGAATAAAACGATCACTACCCCGGCAATATGCCGGGCTATGCGTGGCCCGAATACAAACAGGGGCGCGGCAATTTCTGCCAGCCAGTTAAGCCATACGCCCATCTTTAGCGCAGCATGCGGCAGAAAATGAAACCAGCGGCTTAAGGGACCCGGAATGGGTTGTGTTTCAAAATGATGGTAGAGCGCTGTGCCATTGCGCCATATTTCATCGCCCCGGAACTTGATCAGCCCCGATCCCAGCATAATACGGCAAATGAGCCAGCGGAATAAAATGAGAACAGGCAGGGGAGGCGCCGTACGCGGAAAGGGGCGCAGGTCAAGCAGCGGGCAAAGAAAAATGGAGAGAAAGCCGGTTTCAGCAAGCTGGATCTCCCAGCCATATCCATACCATTCCTGCCCTACATGCACAATGGAAAGATAAAAGGCCCACAGCAGGGCAAGCAGGATGGCATTTGCGTAACCGGCTGCTACTATGCAGGAAAGTATGAACCCCGCCCAGGCCACTGTTAACAGCGCAGTATTAGAATGCCAGTACCAGAAAATGGAAGGCAGGTGCCGGAAGCCTGCGCTGCTTGATCCAAATGCAGCGCTTACCCGGTCCAGGTAATGGTTCAGGGGCAGCAATCCGTCAGTGCCAATTAAAGGAACAAGCTGGTTAATGGCCACCAGGAAAGCTACCGCATAAACCAACCCAAGCATACGAAGTATAACAAAGCGTGTAAGCCAATAGCTGGTAGCAGAGGGAACGATGCTGTTTTCACTATCCATAGCCTGCTGTTGTTAAATGTTATATCAATTTATAGAAATAATCCCGGAAATGCATTAAGCGTTTAGCGTTAAGCATTCGGCGTTAAGCATGTATAATTACCGGACAGCCCTTGTCCGATAATGAACAATCCTTTTCTTCCGCCTTCATATAAATGCCTGATTCATAGCTAACTAGCTTTCAGGCATTTTTTTTGGATTTCCAGCCAGCATTTCCCTTTACTCATATAACACCGCTATGCTTAACACTTACCTGAAGATTGCGCTGCGTTACCTGCGTAAGAACAAAACACATGCATTTATTAACATCGGCGGGCTGTCAGTAGGTATGGCAGTAGCCATGCTCATCGGTTTATGGGTGTGGAACGAGCTTTCTTTTAATAAGTACCATCAGAACTATAACCGCATTGCGCAGGTAATGCAGCAGAAAACGCTGGATGGTAAGGTAAGCACAGGCGGGGTAATTCCCATGCCGCTGAATGCCGCCATGCGTGAAAGCTATGGCAGCGATTTTAAGTACATCGTTATGTCAACCCTCACCTGGGATCATATTTTATCCGCCGGTGATAATAAGATCACTTATGCCGGTAATTATATCAGTGCAGATGCCCCTGAAATGTTTTCCCTCCGCATGCTTAAAGGCACGCGTAACGCATTAAAAGGCCCTTCCTCTATGCTGCTTTCCCAAACCGTGGCAAAAGCTTTGTTTGGTGATGCAGACCCCATGGGCAAAGTAGTGAAGCTGGATAATAAGGTTACTTTTTTGGTAGGCGGTGTGTATGAAGATCTGCCCCGCAACACCACGCTGCACGATGTAGCTTTTATGGCGCCCTGGGATTATTTCGCCACTTCGGAAGACTGGATCGTGAACAGGGCTGCTGCTGACTGGAACGACGATTTCCTGCAAATGTATGTGCAGGTAGCAGATCATGCAGATCTGGCAAAGGTATCGGCCAAAATAAGGAACATCAAAGCAGAAAGGGCAGGGCGGGCCAATGCGCTGGCCAAGCCGGAGCTTTTCCTGCAGCCTATGTCCAGATGGCACCTGTATATGGAGTTTAAAGATGGGGTGAACGTAGGCGGCGCCATACAATACGTGTGGCTTTTCGGCATTATTGGCATTGCAGTGCTATTGCTGGCTTGTATTAATTTTATGAACCTGCAAACCGCGCGCTCCGAAAAACGGGCAAAAGAAGTAGGCATCCGCAAAGCCATTGGTTCTTTCAGGGCGCAGCTTATTTATCAGTTCTATTGTGAATCCATGTTAACGGCTATTCTGGCCTTTGTACTGGCTCTGCTGCTGGTAGTGCTGGTTTTACCATTCTTTAATAATATAGCGGATAAGGATATGCATATCTTATGGAGCAGTCCCTGGTTCTGGGGCAGCTGCATTGGATTCGCTCTGTTAACCGGTTTGCTGGCCGGCAGCTATCCGGCTTTATACCTTTCCTCTTTTCAGCCGGTAAAAGTATTAAAAGGTACTTTCAGGGCCGGCCGCCTGGCTGCCATACCGCGTAAGGTGCTGGTGGTAGTGCAGTTTGCAGTGTCGGTGATATTGATCATCGGTACTATCATGGTATTTAAGCAGATCCGTTTTGCACAGAACCGCCCGGTGGGCTATAGCCGTGAGGGGTTGATCACCATAGAAACTGCAACCAACGATCTGCATAACCATTTTGAAGCCGTACGCGCCGATCTGCTGAGATCCGGTGCTATAACAGCCGTATCAGAATCATCCAGCCCCGCTACCGGCGTTAATAACTACCGTGGGGGCCTGGAATGGAAAGGAAAAGATCCGGCTATGACAGATAATTTTGCCAACATCCGCGTAACCTCTGAGTATGGCAAAACCATAGGCTGGCAGTTTGCAGCAGGCCGTGATTTTTCCAGGCAGCTGCTCACGGATTCCACTTCGCTGATCGTTAACGAAGCCGCCGTAAAATACATGGGGCTGAATGATCCGGTAGGGGAGATCGTGCGGTTCAGGAACAGGGATTACCACATTATTGGTGTAATTAAGGATATGGTTATGCAGTCGCCCTACGAACCCGTGAAACAAACTATTTTTTATATAACCCCTGAGGATTTCGGGTATGTGAATTTCCGTATCAGCCCTAACGTAAGCGCACATACGGCGGTTGATAAAATAGCCGCTGTTTGCAAAACCTATGCACCCGCAATGCCTTTTACCTACAAGTTTGCCGATGAGCAGTATGCCCGCAAGTTCAATGCAGAAGAGCGCATTGGCAAGCTGGCTACCTGCTTTGCCATCCTGGCCATTTTTATCAGCTGCCTGGGGCTGTTTGGTATGGCCGCTTTTATGGCAGAGCAGCGTTTCAAGGAAATAGGCGTGCGCAAGGTAATGGGCGCCTCTGTATTTAATTTATGGAGCCTTTTAAGTAAGGATTTTGTAGTGCTGGTGATGATTGCCTTTTGTATAGCGGTACCCGTAGCCTATTATGGTATGAGCGCCTGGCTGCAGCATTACCAGTACCGCGCGCCAATGTCGTGGTGGATCTTTGCCGTTACCGGCCTGGGAGCCATTGCCATAACCCTGTTAACCGTCAGCTACCAGGGTATTAAGGCCGCGTTAATGAACCCCGTAAAGAGTTTAAGATTGGAATGATCACGGTGTAATCTCAATACAACATTTCATAAAAAAAGGGATGTATCACATCTGATACATCCCCTATATTAATTCTTAATTCTTCATTATTAATTACTGTCCCAGCGCCTTCAAACTATCTTTTCTCGCCTGTTCTGCCTTTTTCTCCAGCTCTTTCTGCTCTTTCTTCTTCTGTTTCTCCTGCCGGCGGAAATAACCGCGCAGTAAAAAGTTATGCCGTACAGCTTCCATATTGGTATCCAGCTTGCCGGTGCTGTTGGCCAGGTTCTTTAGGGTCAGCTGCAGGTCGTGCGCGGCGCTGTCATCGTTCAGCAGCACACCTGCCGGTGATTCACTGCTGTTTAGCTTAGTGCTGATGCTGTTGCTGGCGCTCTGCAGGTTGGACACTACATCATTAGCCCTGCGGGAAATGGTATCCAGGCCGGTAGCGGTATTACGCAGGCGTTGAAATATAACCGTATCCGTTACCAGGTCATTAGCCAGTGTGCCCGGGTTTTGCAGTTTTGCCGTATAGCCGGCCAGGTTACTGGTAAGGCGCTGCGCATTGTTAGCGCTGGTGCCCAGCTTGGCCATGGTAGTGTTCAGGTTATCGTACACGGTGCTGTCGTTCAGCAGCTTACCCAGGGTGCCGTGACCTTCGGAGAGCTGCTGGGCCAGTTTGGCCAGGCTGCCGGTTATCTGCACCAGGTTCTTATTGTTCACCTGCAGGGTATCCAGTATTTCATCTGTGCTGATGCTGGATGCCACGCCAATCACATCCCCATCCTCAATTACCGGCGTACGGCCGCTGCCGCCGCTTAGCGCAATGATCTTGTTACCCACCAGACCATCGGTGCTTACCTTGGCTTTTACATCCTTATGAATAAACTGGCGGGAGTTCTTGTCAATATTCATCAGCACTTCGATCTGGTCATGCTGTATGAAGGAGATCTTTTTGATCATACCTACTTTTACGCCGGAATACCAAACGTTATTGCCTTTGGCAAGACCGCCCACATCATGGAAAATTGCTTTTACTTCTACAGATGACATAAAGGATTTCCGTTGTCCGCCCAGTACCAGTACGGCCAGGGCAAAGATCAGCAGGCCCAGGAAGCTGAATATACCTACTTTAACGGCTCTTGATCTGCTAGTTTCTTTCATAAGCTATTGTATAAAGTTATAATCGTAAAATTCACGTATCAGCTCATCATTGTCGCTGAATACTTCTTCAAAACTGCCCTCTTTAATGAACCGGCCTTCCTTCATAACGGCAATTTTATCGCCCGTGGCTTTTGCACAGGCCAGGTCGTGCGTAATAATAATGGAGCTGGTCTTGAACCGTTTCTGCACTTCGTTGATCAGGTTATTGATATCTGTGCAGGTGATCGGATCCAGCCCGGCGGTGGGTTCATCATATAGCATGATCTCCGGCCGCAATATCAGGGTACGTCCTATGCCGATGCGTTTGCGCTGCCCGCCGGACAGCTCCGCCGGCATCTGGTTTATTGTTTGCGAAAGGCCCACAGCTTCCAGCACTGTGGCAATACGTTCATCCCTTTCCCGTTTGCTCATATGCGGCATATTACGCCTCAGAGGGAACGCGAGATTTTCGCCCACCGTCATACTATCATACAAAGCCCCGTTCTGAAAGCAAAAACCAATTTTCAGGCGCAGATCCCGCAGCTCATCATGTTTAAGGGTTTCCACTTCCAGGCCCAGCACATTCACCGTACCCGAATCCGGATAGAGCAACGCAGAAATGATCTTTATCAAAACTGATTTACCAGTACCGGAACGGCCCAGCACTACAATGTTCTCGCCCCGGTGCAGGTCCAGGTTAACGCCCCGCAGCACATGGTTCTGTCCAAAAGATTTATACAGGTCCCTGATAGAGATCACCGTTTCATCCCAGTGTATTTCCGGCGTAAATGGTTTCATATAGCTAGCGTAACATATTTATTACCTGAACAATAATGATCTCTTCTATAAATATCAGGAACATGGATATTACCACGCTCACATTAGCCGCTTTACCCACACCCTGCGTACCCTGCGTGGCATGATAGCCCTGGTAGCAGCTCACAATTCCAATGGTAAAGCCGTAGAACAGCGTTTTAATGAACGAGGAGAAAAAATCCAGGAACGAAATTTTCTCAAATGCATTCTGAACAAAGATGGCCAGGCTGGTTTGCTCATTCAGGTGAATATCCAAGTAGGATCCGGTCATGGCCACCAGGCCCGTATAGGCCATTAACAGCGGCACACAGAGCATACAGGCCATTACCCGGGTTACCACCAGGTATTTAAAAGGATTGATGGCCGATACCTCCATGGCATCGATCTGCTCCGTTACTTTCATGGAAGCCAGCTCCGCGCCAATGCTGGAACCCACCTTACCCGCACAGATCAGGGCAGTAACCAACGGCGCCAAAGCGCGTATTACCGCAATGGAGATCAGCGATGGCAGCCAGGAGGTAGCCCCAAACTCCGCCAGCGATGGCCTGGATTGTTTGGTGAACACCAGCCCCGTTATAAACCCGGTGAGCGTGATCAGCAGCAATGATTTATTCCCTATATAATAACACTGCCGTACAAACTCCCGCCCTTCATAGGGAGGCGTGAACATCTCCTTAAAAAACCGGAGTACGAACTTGAGTATGTCATAAAAATTCAGGAAAAACTTATCAATGCCCTTGGTAATAACCGGTTGCTCTGATCGTTCAGTGGACCCCATAGCTGGTATTTATCTATTAATAATTGGCCATTTATCATATGCACAAGCCCTTTCCGCTGGTTTCTTAACCCGCTACGCGGTACTGTTAAACAAACAACATTCCAGAAACAGAATGTTGTAAAACCGCGCTGAGCAGATAAGTTTATTAATAACCAGGTTGTAATATAAGCATATAGGAGGTAAAGACTTGTACAATATGTGGAGTATAATCCCGGTTCATAGCCGGACATAAGATAATAATGATTTAACAGGGGTTACTTATAATGAGTTTGAGTTATATGATGATGAGGTGCTACTTAATCCAATAATGACCTTTCTACCTGGTCAACAAAAACATTGGAATATACAATTTGGTTGAAGCGTTTCATGACTAACCTGCATTTTGCAGGAATATCTCCCTTATATCGTATAACCTTGGCAAGAATGATCTCATCTGGGTTAAGAATAACATAGCGCTGGCTGGTTCCGCAAATATCCATCTCGCTGGGCATTTTCTCTATTTTAACCCATATCCCTCTTTTGTTTTGAACCTCCCTGTATAAATAAGCCAGGGAAAGATCTTTTCCAAGCCAAAGAGCCGTGTCGGATACATTATGTATGCACAACAGGTAGGCATGCGTGTTCAGAATAGAATCCCTGTCATTGCCATATGTTCCTTCAATACAGGTTTTAACAGAGGTATCTACATGCATGGTCATCTTTTCTGGTGAAAAGAACCTGACACTGGTATCCCACAACCGATCTTTTGGCAGCTTATTCTTCCAGGGCAGATACCTATCACCAATACCTATGGTATCCTGTATTTTACCAATATAGTAGATGGGGTATCCACCGTCGTCTTTATCGTATTGCCGGTAGGTTGCCGGCTCCTGGTAAATGGTATCCAGCAATGTAAAATGTTGAAAATTATAGATATTTATTGTCCTGGGAAATTTGGTGCACCCTGAAATGAACATGATCAATAAACCTGCAATTATAATCTTCATGATATAGAGATGCAGAAAGAGGGAAATTACATAAGCACAAGTTTAAAAGCCGGATGAATTAATTTTTTTACCTTCAACACCTCATAAACTTTACCATGCCATTACGCGTATTCATTCTCCTGATTTTTATCGCTTTCTCTTGCACCACCCATGCCCAGCTGCCCGCGCTCCGGCAGAAAATGGAAGCCATTATTGCCGGAAAACAAGCACACATCGGCATTTCTATGCTGGCCATAGAAGATAAGGACACCCTTTCCATTAATGCCGCTCACCATTACCCCATGCAAAGCGTATTTAAATTTCACCTGGCATTGCTGGTATTGCACAAAGCTGACCAGGGCAAGCTGTCCCTCAGCCAACGCATTCACATCAAACAATCATCGCTTGCAAAAAAATCCTGGAGCCCCTTGCGGGACGAGCACACCGCACCTGAATTTGATCTTACCATAAAGGAGCTGTTAAGCTATACCGTATCCCAGAGCGATAATAACGGCTGTGATATTTTATTTGGCTTAGTGGGCGGACCGGCAGCCCTGAACAATTACATACACGCCCTGGGGGTTAAAGACATTAATATTGTGGCTAATGAAGCACAAATGCACGCTGCCTGGGATGTGCAGTATAATAACTGGACTACCCCCATCGCAGCTACGCAGCTGCTGCAAAAGTTTCAGACCGGGAATATCCTTTCTGAGAACAGTAAAGCATTACTCTGGCAGCTCATGGCTACTGGCGTTAAAAGCAACCGCCTGAAAGGCCTGTTACCTGCTGATACAGATGTAGCTCACAAATCCGGCACCTCCGATACCAACGATCAGCACCTTACCGCCGCATTCAACGACATAGGTATTATTACCCTGCCCAATGGAAAACATATAGCCATGGCCGTATTTGTATCTGATTCAAAGGAAGATGAAGCCACTAATCAGCGTATTATTTCAGAGATAGCCAAAGCAGCCTGGGATCATTATTCCTTTACCCACATGAACTGATCCAGGTTCAGGATCATTTTCTGCGAAACCGCATTTGTAATAAAATCGTACCCCAGGCTGAATGAGGTGCCGGGAACCTTTACCTGGAAATGGTTATCGCCCGTAGGCGTCAAAGGCACATTACCCAGCTCCGCCAGGTAAGTGGAATACAGCTGACCGTTCCTTATACTAATATCAAGACTACCAGCACCACCTGCCAGCTTGTAAGTACCTGTATATTTACGCAGGTCTGTATCCGCTTTTTTATTGAAAACCGGTGTTAGCAGCTGGCTAAATATTGCATTTATCCGGTTAAACTCAAAGTCGCTTACGTTGGTTAGTATTACCCAGCCCAGTTTTAACGCCGGGCTAAAAAAGACCTCGCAACGGTAACCCAGCATTGCGCCTTCATGCATCACAAAAGGGTAGGCGGGTTTCCAGCCAATATTAAAGGCCCGCATCATGGCCTTATCCGTAGCCGGTAATATTTGATTGGCCGCCGCATCATCCCGGAACTGGAAGCTGATGTACTTCGCCAGGTCCCTGGCTGTTGAATAAACGCCGCCTGCCGGCATAGCAGAATTCGGCACAAACACCGGTGTCCGGGTCACTGATTTCGTACTATCGTTATAATGATAGCCGGCAGCCACTTTTGGGTTATCAGCATCCTGCAAAAAGCCGCTGCTGCGCATACCCAGGGGTTGCATAATATGCTGTTTCACATAGGTAGTATAGGCTGTTTTAGCGGCCCTTTCCAATGCAAAACCCAGCATGCTGTAACCCAGGTTAGAATAATGCCGGTCGCTATACGACAGCAGATCATATGCCGGGTATTCTGTTGTAATAAAGGGTAAAGACTGCAGCATGGCCTGTCGGGTGCTGGCAATAATAGCAGTGTCTTTTGATGCCCCCATTATCCACCGGTCTATACTTTGCATAAAAGCAAGATCGGCCTGGGTGTTGCGGGGCAGGCCGCTTGTGTGCGTAGCCAGCTGCAGCAGGGTAGCAGCATGCTTGTATTCCGGCAGGTATTTACGCACATCATCATCCAGCCGTACCACCTGTTTGGCTTTCAGTTGCATAAGCATAGTAGCGGTAAATGTTTTGCTTACGGATAGTATCGGGTACTTTGTATCAATGGTGGAGGGTATTTTATTTTCCACATCCACATAACCCAGGGCTTCGCTATAAATAATGTCCTGGTCATGTATAACGGCTACGGCTATACCGGGCGAATGGTACCGGTCCATAAAGCCTGCTACATTTATTTTCAGCTGGGTGCGTATTGAATCGGGGAGTATACCCTGGGCTTTACAGCACATTGTTATAAAGCCCATCATAACGGTAATGATAACAGTAAGGAGTAAGTGTCGCATACACCTACTTCAGCAAGATGGTGCCAAAGTGAAAAGTGATTGATCCTCAATGTAATATTGCGCTACATATGTCCGGAAATGCACAGCTGGTGTCCACTAAGGAACGCTGAATGCTGAACGCTGAACGCCGAACGCTTC
Organism: Chitinophaga rupis; assembly: GCF_900109685.1. GTDB lineage: Bacteria > Bacteroidota > Bacteroidia > Chitinophagales > Chitinophagaceae > Chitinophaga > Chitinophaga rupis. The sequence goes on from NZ_FOBB01000002.1 coordinate 841,797, forward strand.
CTACATTTTGCCCCATGCTAAATGCTAAATACTGAACGCAAAACGCAAAGTACAAAACGCAATCAGCGTTCAGCATTCAGCCTTCCGCTTTATGCTTTATGCTTTGCGCTTTATGCTTTACACTCTCCGCCACATGCTCATAAATATTCCTCAGCTGCCGTATATGCCTTTTCGCATGCGCTACGCCAAAGCAAACCCATTCCAGCCGGGTAAGCGGGCCTACCTGCGGAAAGTCAAATTCAGCATAGGTCATAGACAGGTCCTGCGTTTGGATGGCCTTCTCCGTGCGGCTAACCGTGGCTTCCATTGCATGCAGCAGGTTTTGTTTATCGTACTCTTTTGCCTCCGGCAATACAAAATCCGGTGATTGCAGCTTAGTGGTAAAGTCCAGGAAAATACCTTCAATGATGGCTTTCTTTTCATCGGGCGCCCGCTGCGTAGGTACGCCTGGCCCGTCTACAGCATCAGCAATAGTGCCTTGTAATAAATGTTGTCCTACCTGTGCGGCCGTCCAGCTGCCTTCAAACGGCACGGTATTCAGCTGCTCCTGTGAAAAGGCCGACAGGAGCTGTAACAGCTCTCTGTATGTGCTTGTATATTCCTGGTAAGCTGCCTGATTGTTGATCATAGTTGTAAGTTTTAGTTTGGATGATGATGCAAACTTACAATGCGCAAGCAAACCGGAAGGGGTTAAAATACGACATTTAAAGGGGGGATTATGACATGGAGGTATAGGGCTTCATTGTGCGTAATCGCTTGCAGGTCCAAACGAAGGACCTTGCCCGCCGCCACCGGCTTGATAAAGCTCCATAGTATTACAGCGTTGATATGTCTTTCTCCGCATCATAGCCATTCAAACAGGCGGGCGCAGTCCGTAGTTGGAGCTGCAAGCAATCGCACAAAACCTCACCTAACAACCGCACAAAACTCTCCCGGGCAATCGCATAAATCGCTGCGGGCAATCGCCCAAAAACTAGGCGGCAACCGCACAAAAGCAATCACAAAACCAGTCACCCGGAAACTGCAATCATCCCCAAAAAACCACCAATGTCAACATTAAAATTTTATTATATTTGTCTGAGACAATACACCTATCCCTATGAGTACAGGAATCGATACCCACTTCGTACAGGAGCAGTATGCTCAAATGTCCGATAAAGAACTGATCCACTTTTTTACCCATGATGCACAAGGACTTACACCCACAGCACTCGCCATTGCAAAAGAAGAAGTTCAAAAACGCGGCCTGGATCCCCGGTTATTAACCGCACTGGAATTACAGCAACAAACCGCGCGGGCAGCCGGAGATGATGTAGCGCTCTACTATAACCTGCTCCGCCAGCTCCAATGCCCGCACTGCCAAACCAGTAATAAACCGCTAAACGCAACAGTAGTATCGGAAGTAATGAGCTTCATTTTTATTACACATTACCAGCAGCGGGTAAAGATAGGCTGCCCCGATTGCCTGGACAGCGCCATGCATAACGCGCAGCTTAAAACACTGCTGCTGGGCTGGTGGGGTATTCCCTGGGGAATTATACGCTCCGTAGGCGCTATAGCCCGCAACATAAAATTCAAGAAACAACACCATGAGGAAGGCCCTAATGAAGCACTAAAAAGCTTTGTACATTTAAATATAGGGCAGCTGGCTATGCGAAAGGATTATAAACAATCCCTGCAAAACCTGATCACAACATAACAGGTAAATGTGCAGATATGCAGATGGTAAATGAATGATCTTCGTGATGGCCACCCGTACATCCAAATATCTGCCCATTTGCTTATCTTCATATTCGCACATCTGCGTATTTGCACCATCTGCAAATCTATATCTATGCGCTTACTCGTCTGTTCCATACTCGTCTTGTCCGGCCTTGCCGCCAGCGCACAAACAGATACGGCCCTGGCAAGGCAAAAACGTGAAGCCGCCATCGCCCTTATTGATGATGGCAAATCCACTGAGGCGCTGGCAATGCTGGCAGCCGCACAGCAGCTGGATCCCAATGATCCGGAAATACCCTACGAGATAGCTTTCGCTCATTACCAGCTGCAGGATTATGAAGGCGCTATTACCATCCTTAAAAAAATGATTAAGAATAAAATGGCCACAGCCCGGGTGTACCAGATGTTAGGCAATAGTTACGACAACGCCGGAAAAAGCAGTAAGGCCATTGAAACATATGATAAAGGGCTGGAGCATTTTCCCGCCGCAGGGAACCTATACCTGGAAAGAGGCGTAATGGAGCTAAATACCAAACAATACAACAAGGCATTAGCCTTTTTTGAAGCTGGTATTAAAGCCGATCCTGCATTCCCCTCAAACTATTACTGGGCCGCACGTTTATTCTTTGATTCTGAAGAGGAAGTATGGGCCATGATCTACGGGGAGATCTTCGTAAATCTGGAACGCGGCAGCAAACGTACGGAGGAGATCAGCAAACAATTATACTACACTTATAAATCAGAAATTAAGTTTAAGGACGATACCAGCATTACCGTTAGCTTCAGCAAAAATAATACGGTTAACGTTGTTTATAACCCCAAAAGCGGCCCGGATGCGCTGTTGCAGGCTTTAATGCGCAAACCTTTCGGTACCGGCGTATATGAGCCAACGTTAGCGCTGGCCGTAGCAGGGGAGAAGATCGTGAGCCTGGCCACACTGCACAATATCCGTTTTAAATTCCTGGATAGCTATCAGCAGCTGGGCCACCAGCAAAAAACGCCCGTTGTATTATTTGATTATCAGCAGCAGGTACGCAGCGCCGGCCATTTTGAAGCTTATAATTATTGGGTATTGGGCAATGGTAACCAGCAGGAGTTTGATGACTGGCGTTTAAATAATCCACAAAAATGGCAGCAATTCATCACCTGGTTCACTAACCACCCTTTACAGTTAACAGAAGAAAACAAGTTTTATCGCAATAAGTATTAATTGTTAATGCCACAGCTTACCGATAAAAAAAGAAAACAAGTTTTACCGCAGTAAGTATTAATTATTGACTCCTCCTGTAGCTCGCAATAGCCTTACAAATAGCGGTGGCGGGGTTATTTTGCCGGGCTGCTGCCACAATCGCTTCCATTAAGCCTTTCAGGTCTTTGTAGCTATTAGGTTTGGTTAAAAAGCAGGATGCGCCAAGCACATTGGCCGTTTCTTTATCGTTTTGGTCAGAGGAGGTGGAGTACATGATCACCGGGATATCTTTTAAACCGTCAGCGGTCTTTATTTTCCGCAGGAACTGCCAGCCATTCATTACCGGGAGGTTAATGTCCAGGAAAATAATGTCCGGTTGTTCAGTACCTTTTTGCAGCTTCCGGAAAGCCTCTTCTCCGTCTATAGCCTGCTTGCAGGTAATAACCGGGTCTACGGCTGCCAGTACTTCCGCAAATAATTCACGGTCGTCCGTATCATCATCTATTAGTAAAAAGGTTCTCGTTACTGCCATTGCTATCTGCTTTAAACGGTCTTTGAATCTGTATCAATGGTAATAATATCGTAAAAACAGCACCTTCATCTCTTATACCGGTAGCGGTTATACTGCCATGGTGCCGCTCCACTATCTTTTTACATAAGGCCAGGCCTAAACCGGTTCCCTCAAATTTATCTTTTGCATTTAGCCTGGTAAAGGTATCAAAAATACGCTTTGCATATTCCTGTTCAAATCCTATACCATTATCGGTAATCGCCACCTCTACATAATCCTGCCCGCCTTCCTGCAGGGTGGAGCAGGTAATGTGTATCACCGGCAATTCATCTGTTCGCGCAAACTTCAGGGAGTTGTTAATTAAATTATAAAATAGCTGGTAAATGAGTATAGAAGCGCCCTCAACTACAGGCAATTCGCTTCGCACAATACGCGCGCGTTTTTGCTGTATGCTTACTTCCAGGTCTTCCTCAATATCGGCCAGCGTTTTATTCAGATCAACTTTTTCAATTTCCTGTTCTGCAGCATTCAGGGTAGAGTAGGAGAGCACCCCTTCTATCATGGAAAAGATCCTTTCCGTGGCACGCTGCACTTTATCCAGGAATGTTTTGCCCTTTTCCGGCAGCAGGTCTCCATATTCATACTGCAACCGGTTGCTGAAGGTTTTGATCTTGCGCACAGGCTCTTTCAGGTCATGGCTGGCCACATGTGCAAACTGTTGCAGGTCTTCATTGGATCGTTGTAAAGCTATATTCAGCTCCTGCAGCTCGTGTGTGCGGTTTTTTACTTCCTGCTCCAGCAAAGCGGCGTATTCCCGTGCAGTATGAATATCGGTAGTGGTGCCAAACCATTTCAATGTTTGTCCGTTATCATCTTTCTGCGGAATGCCGCGGCTCAGGTGCCAGCGGTAGCTGCCATCCTTCATTAGCATGCGGTGCTCAAACTGGAACACGCTGCCAGTGGCAATTGCTTTTTGCCAGGCGGTTTCCGTCGGGGCAAGATCCTGCGGGTGTGTAAGCGCTACCCATCCCCAGTATCCGTCACCGTATTGCAGATTCCTTTCGCCGGCAAATTGAGATAGCCGGTTATTAATGTACACTGTTTCCCCTTTAGGTCCGGCTACCCATACCAGCTGCGGCATAGCATTGGCCAGCTCTGTAAGCTCCTGTTCATTTTGTTCCACCGCGCGGCGGGCAATTACCTGTTCAGATACATCTACGCCTACCGCAATAATACCTGTTACCACATTATGGGCATCGCGCAGCGGCGTATAAATGAAGTTAAGGTACAGCTGTTCGGGTTTGCCGAAACGCATCAGCTCCAATGGTATTTCATTGCCATGATAGGGCACACCGCTGGTATATACTTCATGTAATATTTGTCCGAAACCCTGTTTGTCCAATTCCGGCAGCACTTCCAGCAGCGGTTTGTTGATGGCATTTTCATGATCTCTGCCCCAGAGCTCCAGGGCCTTTTCATTCACGATCTCAATGGAAAAGGTATCCCCACGCAGCAGCACCATGGGTATGGGCGATTGCATGATCATGTTGCGCACATTATTTTCAGCGGCAATACGGCTTTTGGCAATCTTGATATTCGCTTCTACCCGGGCCAGTAATTCACGGGCCGAAAATGGTTTCACCAGGTAATCATCCGCACCGGCATCCAGCCCTTCTACTTTGGATTCCTCACCTGCGCGGGCCGATAAAAAGATCACCGGTATATGCCGGGTATCCGGGTGGTTACGTACCTGCTGCAGCAATCCAAAGCCATCCAGCTTCGGCATCATAATATCAGACAACAACAGGTCCGGTTTGTATTGCAGCATTTTGCTGAAGGCATCTTCGCCATTAACGGCAGTGATTACACGGAACTGGTGGGCCAGCAGCCGCTGTACGTATTCCCGCATATCTGCATTATCATCTGCCAGCAGCACTTTATATAAAGCAGGGTCGCTGGCATCATTAGTGGCCGCTTCATACTGCGGCGCTTCCGGCAGCCATTTCAGGGCTTCCTGCAAAAAGGCGTCGGCCTGTTTGGATATAATTGTGTCAGGATCGTTTTCTTCAATACGGCCGTCTTCCAGGTGCGCTTTACCGGTGGGTATCACTACGGTAAAAGTAGATCCTGCGCCCGGGTGGCTGCTTACGCTGATATTTCCCTTATGGATCTTTACCAGCTCTTTTACCATGGCCAGGCCAATACCCGTGCCTTCCTGGCTGCGGCCCTGTATGTTCTCAACCCGGTGAAAACGGTCAAATATTTTGTTCAGCTGGTCTGCCGCAATACCTATACCCGTATCCGTTACAGACAGCAGCACCTGCTCATCCGCCACCTGTACCCGTACATCTATATGGCCCTGGTTCGTATATTTAAAGGCGTTAGACAGCAGGTTCAGTACTATCTTCTCCCACATCTCCACATCCACATATACTTCCGCCTCCGTATAGCTGCATTCAATGTTCAGCGCCATACCGGCTTTTTCAACCGCGGAGCGGAAGGTGCTGGCCAGGTCCACTGTAAGTCTGCAAATATCCACCCGGGTAAACTTTCCATCTACCCGTTCCGCTTCAATACGTGAAAATTCCAGCAGCGTATTCACCAGCTTTTGCATGCGCAGCGCATTGCGGTAGGCAATATCCAGCTGCGCTTTAAGGTCTGTATCAATAGCAGGGTTTTGCAGGGCTTCTTCAATAGGGCCCAGTAATAAAGTAAGAGGCGTGCGGAACTCATGGCTGATGTTGGAGAAAAAAGCCGTTTTAGCACGGTCTATCTCCGCCAGCGCCGCAGTCCTTTTCCGCTCTTCTTCCAGCAGGTGCACATCTGCAAAGCCGGACATGATCTGATCCATGATCAGGGAGCAGAAGCCCATATATTTTTCATCCGGCAAGCGATAGGGGTTAAAGCCCGCTACCAGGAAACCATAAGGCTCTTTAACCGTAGCGGAAACAATGGGCAGTATAACAGCCTTTGTAGGCCTGATGGTCCAGCTGCCCATGGGCATGGCGCCCATAATAGCTTCCAACCCTTCCAGTATCTGCGGCTGCCGTAACAGGGCGGCCCTTTGCAGTAAAGCGCCCAGGCCCGGGCCATCCAGGTCAATTTCAGCAGGTACCTGCGGGGCAGCATCGCCCAGCTCCGTAGCATTTACCAGCGTAGCCCTGTTATCAGATACCGTATAAAAAAGTGCAAAGGGAAAGTCCTGCGGATTTTCTTCCAGCGTATAAATGGTCTGTTGTATCACATCCCGGCTGGCCTGCAGCCCGGCTAAACGTTTACCCAGCTGCGTAAGGGTCTTTAGCTGCCGTTCGCTGATAATGCGGTCCGTATTATCCACATTGGCGCAGATCATGCCGGCAGTGCCGCCATCATCACCCGGTATGGGCGTATAGGAAAATGTATAATAGGTTTCTTCCGCATACCCATTCCGTTCCATAATAAGTAGCTGGGATTCCACATACGTGCCTTCATCCTCCTGCATCACCTGCCGCAGCATAGGCTCAATATCCTTCCAGATATCCTTCCATACCACGGAAGCCGGGCTGCCCAGCGCCCAGGGATGTTTACCGCCCACAATAGCCTTGTAGGGATCATTGTAGAACTTAATTAACTCTTTTCCCCAACCTATCCAGATAGGCTGCCTGGAAGTAAGCATAATACGTATGCAGGTTCTGAGGCTCTGAGGCCAGGTATCTACAGGCCCCAGCGGGGTAGCGGCCCAGTCATATTCCCGGATACGTGCCCCCATTTCACCGCCGCCGGCCAGAAACTCAGGGATAACCGACACATTCGTGTTCATAAGAGCAATTAAGAGACGTTCAAATAATAAAATAACTTATAATAAAATAATAATACAAAATACGCACACTATTTTTGTGCCAACAACTATCAGACTATCCGTATGGAACTAATGCAAAAAAGTAATGGCCTGCCAACCGCGAAGCGTTTTACACTGGCCTGGTTAGGCGAAAAAGACTGGCTGGCCCTGTTATTATGGTTCGGTTTATCTATCCTGGTGGCCGCCAAGGAGCTGCTGGCCAACAATGCCAATAATTTCAGTGTTTTCCGGTATGTATACCTGCACCTGGTGGCGCAAAAGCCCCTGTACATTCCTTATCCTGAGTACTACTATGATGTAAATATGTATGGGCCGGTGTACAGCATTATTATTGCACCTTTTGCCCTTTTACCCTTTTCCGTAGGGGCTATGTTATGGGTGATGGCCAATGCGCTGTTCCTGTACATTGCCATCCGCAAGCTGCCCATTACCCGCATCCAGCAAAACCTGGTGCTGATCTTTGCCAGCCATGAGCTGATGGGCTCCAGCAGCTATTTCCAGTTTAACCCGTCCATTATAGCCTGTCTTATCCTGAGCTTTGTGCTGATCCGGCAGGGGAAGGATTTCTGGGCTGCCTTTTTTATTATGATTGCCGCCCTGGTAAAGCTGTACGGCATAGTAGGGCTGGCATTTTTCTTTTTCAGTAAACACCGCTGGCGTTTTATAGGCAGCCTGATTTTATGGGGCGCTGTATTGTGGATCTTACCGGCAGTCATATCCTCCTTTGATTATATTGTACAATCCTACAGGGAATGGGGAGAGGCTATTGTACAAAAAAATAAGAAGAATTATAAGTTCGACCAGGGTGTTATATTCCAGAATATTTCTGCCATGGGTTTTATACAACGGGTATTTCATTTAAAACAGCTGAACAACCTGTGGGTATTATGCCCCGCTTTCCTGCTGTTTGGCACCCATTACCTGCGCCTGAAATGGAAAGAGAATAAGGAATATTGCCTGTACCTGCTTTGTTCCGTGCTGCTGTTCACCGTAATATTCAGCACCAGCTCAGAATCGCCTACCTACATCATTTCTTTTCCGGCAGTGTGCATCTGGTATGTGATGCAAAGGCCCACCCGCTGGAACAATGCCCTGTTCATATTTGTGCTCATTTTCACCAGTTTTGCCCACTCAGACCTGCTTACGCCCTGGATGCGGCATAACGTGATGTTACCTTATGCCGGTAAGGCATTTCCCAGTATTATTATGTGGCTGGTGATCGTGTACCAGATCTGGGACAAGCAGTTCTTACGCTTACCGCCTCCGTTAGGCAGTGCTGCTGCCGCATAACCGGGGTTTTTCTTCTGGGAGATGGCTGCGCCATTGCTGTGCAACTGCTATAAATCAGCCTTTTTAGGAGGGAGGCATTGCTGCTCCATTGCTGCGCAATTCCTCCCCCCTACATAAAAGCCTACCCGTGTGCCACACCTCAAAAGTGTGACACACATTCGTACGCAATCCGGCTGAACCCTTGCCGCCCTTTTTCGCTAAGCCTTTTAGGAATAATTGGCGGTGAGGTGAACGACAAACGTTTATCCGTAAACATCTGCCTCAAATATTATCTTGTACGCCCATGAAACGTACCCTTGCCATTACAATAAGCTTCACAGGTATACTCTTTTCAGCCTTGTTCCAAACCACCCAGGCCCAAACCCGGGCCCGTATTTTATCCCGGCACAGTACCGACAGCTTATTTACACCCGCTCTGCAGCAGCAGCTGGAAATAAGCTATCCCATTTTCCGCGCCTATCAATATACCGACAAGGGCGGTACCGGCTACCTGCTGCTTATGGAAAAAAGCGAAACCCATGGCCTGGATACCACCGTCACCAACCTGGCCGCCGCCTGTATACAGCAGGAGCAGGGTGGGTTTAAAATCCTCTGGAAAATGAAAGACCTGCTGGAGCCGGAAGAGTCATCCATCTGGTTCTGGTCAAAATATATACAGCTGCAGGACCTTAACGGCGATGGCTATATTGATCCCTACGTAGTGTACGGCAGCCGTAGCCGGGAAGAAGAAGGGGAGTACCGCCGCCTGAAAATACTCCTCTACAACAATGGCAGCAAAACCGCTATCCGCGCCGTTACCGGCACCCTGGATGAGGAAAGGAGCCTGCAATATGATAAAAGCTTCAGCGCACTGCCGGCAGCTATGCAGTCCTATTTTAAACAGCTGCTGCAACGTATCAGTAAAGAAACAGATTATATTCTCGCGAATTAGTATCTTTCTCACTAAACAATTTTTCAACGATGATCCTGGACACATTAGCCAATGCGCACCTGTACTACAACCTGGGGCCTGCATTTGTAAAGGCATTTGAATACCTGGCTGGCACAGATCTTACCACGCTGGAAAAAGGTAAATATGAAATAGATGGCAACAATATTTTTGTAATCATCAATGAGTACGATACTGTACCAGCTGCCGGTGAGCAAATGGAAGCCCACCGCCAGCATATTGATGTGCAGTACATCATCAGCGGATCAGAGCTCATAGGGCATGATAACCTGCTGCAGCAACAGCCCTCCAAAGCGTACGACGAAGCCGCGGATTACCTGCTGGTACCGGACCGACCGGCCTTTTTCTCAAAGCTGCAGCAAGGTCATTTCGCCATCTTTTTTCCTACAGACCTGCACATGCCTAACATACAGGTAAATGGTCCGGCCCCGGTAAAAAAGGCCGTGATCAAGATCCGCGTGCAGTAAGGTTTAAATACCTACATTTGTGAACACCCACGCTAAGAAGAAAAACCATGAAGGAAATAGCTTTGTTGATCTACGAAGACACCGTCTTATCCTCCATTGCAGGCGTGCTGGATCTGCTGTCCGGTACTAACCGCATCCTGCAGCAGGCCGGCGCACCGCCAGCCTTTAGGGTAACTTTGGTAAGTGACAAGGGTAATAATCCCTCCATGCACATCCCAGGGCAGTTCATCAGCAATAAAAACTTATCAGAGGTCAGCAATACCGACCTGGTAATAGCACCCGCTTTTTACGGCGATGCCCAGCAGGCGCTGGATAAAAACCATGCGCTGGTGAACTGGATCATAACCATGCACCGCCGTGGCGCAGAAGTAGCCAGCCTGTGCTTGGGCAGCTATTTCCTGGCAGAAGCAGGCCTACTGGCCGGCCGTAGCTGCACCACCCACTGGACCGCGGTAGATGATATGCGGCGCCGCTATCCTAACATAGATATACTCCCTGACCTGGTGGTAACGGATGAAGAAGGTGTTTACACCAGCGGTGGCGCCTTTTCCTCGCTTAACCTGGTATTGTACCTGGTAGAAAAGTTCTGCGGACGGGAGGTAGGCATTGTAGCCAGCAAAATGTTCTCCATTGATATGGACCGCGTGAACCAGGCACACTTCTCTATGTTCATGGGACAGCACCAGCATGAGGATGAGGAGATCCGCAAGGCGCAGTCTTATATTGAAGAGCATTTTCATCTACAGATCTCCATCGAGGAAATTGCAGAACGCAGCAACATGAGCAAACGCAATTTCATACGCCGCTTTAAACATGCCACCCAAAGCACCCCGCTGGAATACCTGCAGCGGGTAAAAATAGAATCCGCCAAAAAAGCCCTGGAAAAAAGCGGGGAAAACATCAGCGCGCTTATGAACAATGTAGGGTATAACGATCTTAAAACTTTCCGCAAAGTATTCAAACGCATCACCGGCCTTACCCCGCAGGATTACCGGAAGAAATATTGCCGTTCGCTGAATTAGCTGAAAGCACAAAGCATAAAGCACAAAGCACAAAGTATAAAGCAAAAGGCCTTCAGCATAAAAAAGGAAGCTTTTTGCTTTTTGCTTTGTGCTTTCCGCTAAAGTTTGCCGCTTATCCTCTTAAACACGCTATACTGCGCTTCTAACACCTCGGCGTTAAACCCATGTGCGGCTGTTGGCAATAAAAAATATTCCTTTTTGGGCGCCTGCAGTTTATTGAAGTAAAGCGTCGTTTTTTCTTTGGGTGTTAAGAGATCATATTCTCCCTGGATGAAATATACCGGGATTTTAAATTGAAGGCTATTTTGTAAAAAATTAATTGTTGCCCGCATAGATTTAACGCCCAGCTGCTTATCACCAACAAAATTTACAAATGAGTAGTCGTCTCCAAGTTCCCTGTTCAGGCTGTCCTTGGGATTATTATAGCTCTGAGCCTCAACAAACCAGTTGGAAGGCGCAGGGGTTGAATTTGCCTTTTCGTATTTCTTCACAACCCTGAACAGCTTACCTACAGCGCGGGCTTTATCATAGGGGGGTATGCCAAGATCGTCCAGGATCTTTAAAGATCCCTGGTCATTATTTTGCTTTGCCAGCTTATAGACACGGTTGTAAAGCGACAAGTCATCATCAGGAGTAACAAGTTGTGAATGCCCAACATACGCGTAATAAAGGTCGGGGCGTTTTGTGGCCATCGTAACACCCAGCACTGAACCCCATGAAGTGCCGAAAAGAATAATTTTTCGCTTTCCGAGATGCTTGATCAGGTATTCTGAAACCTGAATGCCATCTGATGCCATTTGTTCAACCGTTAGTGGATTGGCTTGTAAATAGGACGGGGTTAATTCATCCGGGGCCTGTTGTCCGAAAGTTCTTCCAGCTCCCCGTTGATCCCAGTTAACAATGATAAAATCCTTTTCCAATTCTTTGTAAAGATTATCCGAATAAGGACTCATAACACTGCCTGGCCCGCCATGCAGAAACAATATCACAGGCTTGGAGCGTACGCCGTTAATAGTGATCCATTGTTCCAGTCCGTTTATGGGAATAAATTGTTCTTCGGAGATCCATTGCGCCGAACTAGCGTCTTTGCTTTGCGCATGGATAGTAAAGGAGCAAGTAAACAAAAGGGTGGCAAGGGAAAGGGCTAAAAAGATCGTTCTCAAGAATTTTTTTTAAAGAAAAGGAAAATATTATTTAGTTCCTAATCACCATCCCAGGTTTTCAATTTGATCTCATAAAAGAGGGAAGCGTTCTGCATTAAGCAAAAAAGCCACCGGTTTACCGGTGGCTCTCCGACACCCGTCCGGGCGTCTGACAGTTTTCTTATATGGAAGAACCCGGTTAGGCGATACTAACCGCAGGTTTCCATGAATATCCTGTAGATTGCATGAATACCTCCTTTTCTTTGATGAATAACTAAATTACACTAAAAAAGTAAAAAGTTAAAAAGTAAAAATAAAAAAAGAGTTTAGCGTTCAGTACAAGAGAAGCGGAAAGCATAAAGCATAAAGCAGAAAGCAGAAAGCATGGTGCAAAACCAGGAGGCTCAGCATTCAGCCTTTCATTACGCATAAAATAAAACACCCGGAGCAAAAGGCATTAAGCATTTCGCATTCCCCTGGAACAAAAGGCAAGCTTTTTACTTTTTACTTTCTCTAACACCAATGTGTTAATTGTTAAAATATACCCAAAATAAATTTCTTTAATATAAAATGTAGTAATACATTTGTTCGATCTTTTTAACCTCTATCCTATTATCCGAAGAACCTACATCTGTTTTATCCTTGTAACTGCGAGCCCACGTTGATTGAGCAATCTCTGATTTTAGTACGAATTTATCTCTATGCATGTACCCGGAAGAAGGCATTTCCTTAAGAATGCGGCTATCCTTGCACCTGTTTTAACGCTATTACCTACCTCACTGTCGGCAATAACGTCTTCCCGCTTACGTATAGGAGTAATTGGCGCGGGGCCCTGGGGCCGCCAATACCTGCAATGGGCCTTACAGCACCGGCAGCTGGATGTTCGGGCCATTTGCGAAAGTAATACTGCTGCGCTGCAGGCCTGCAAGCCGTTGCTGAACGGTACCGCCTACACGCCGGATGTCTGTAATGATTATCAGCAGCTTTTATCCCGCAAAGATCTTGACGCCGTTATCATTGCCACACCATGGGATCAGCATTATACCATTGCCAAAGCCGCGCTGCTGGCTGGTAAGCATGTAGCCTGCGGCCCGGTAATGGGCGTTACGGTACAGGAGCATGAAGATATCATCCGCATTAGTGAGCGTACTAACCGCCAGTATTTTACGCTGGATGAGCACAGCTACCGCCCTGATCTCATGGCCGTTTCCAACATGGTAAACGCAGGCCTGTTCGGCACGCTGGAAACCATCCACGCCGGCGCACATTACCAAGCTTTAACACCTGCACATACTACTAACCCATTACCTTACCCGGTATTTCCTGCGGCCGCCATCGCCGGAATACTGGGCATACACAAGGGTAATAAATATCAATCATTACAGGTGCAGCCGCAGCAAACGGAATGTGTAGTAAGCAAGCTACATCCTAAAACCGCTAAGCAACGTATATACCTGATGCGCGCGCAGCTGGATCTGATCTGTTTAACCACTGAGCAGCAGCAAACCGTCTATTTACAATCACATACAGGAACCGCGCAGCCGCTCAGCACCGGCTTCCGGGTAAAGGGCAGCAACGGCCACTGGATGGATGTTGCGCGGGCTATTCACCTCCAGGGGCAAAGCCCGGAGAATTTTATGTGGGAGCCGGTAAGGCCTTACCTGGAGCAGTATGATGACCCTCAGTGGAATGAGAGCAGGAACGTTTATAAACAAGCCCGTGTACCCGATGGCTGCGCTCATGCCCTGAACGATTTTGTGCAGCTGCTGCAGCAGCAAACCTACCGGTCGGTATACGATGCTGCAACGAATAGTGTGATAGGAGCCCTAGCCGCTATTTCCAAAGCAAACGGAGGAGCGCCGGTAGCAGTACCCGGTTTCAGCGACGGCAAAAAAAATCTTGTATAAGTTTAAACAATTTTTAATAACCGCTGTTAAAACAGCACATCCCTTAACTTAACTAATCTAAAATCGCTATGTCAGAACCATTTCTCGCTATGCTCATCCTTTTTGGGGGTAATTTTGCAATCCGTGGCTGGGCCATGGCCTGGGGACAGATCCTTTCCATTGCGCAGAACACCGCGTTATTCTCTTTAATGGGCACTACTTACGGGGGCAACGGACAAACTACTTTTGCATTACCGGATCTCCGCGGCCGCGCACCTATCGGCTGGGGTCAGGGGCCGGGCCTTTCTGATTATCAATTGGGGCAAATCGGCGGAACAGAGAGCACAACGCTGCTCATCACCAATATGCCTGCGCATAATCACACAGGAGTAATAAGCGGGGGAACATCCACTATCTCTGCCAGCACTGCTGCAGGCACTACTAATACACCCGGTCCTACCATGGTGCCGGCCGTGTTACCTACTATCGGTAGTGGCCCGGGTGCTACCCAGATCAAAGGTTACAAGGTTCAGGATAATACTACCACGCTGGCTCCGGGTACAGTAACCGGTAACGTTACCATTGGCATCGCCGGTGGCAGCCAGCCGTTCAGCATCCAGAACCCTTACCTGGCTCTGACTTACCTGGTTGCGTTGGAAGGTATCTTCCCTTCAAGGAACTAAGAACGCCTGAAAACAATTATCAATACTTACATCCATATAGCTGCCGCATCCCTATGCCGCCTATTATGAATGTTACTATCTAACTATAAAAAATGAACGCTCCGCTAACCGTCGGGTTCCTGACACCCTATTCAGGTATTTATCCCTATTACCATGCACACCTGGTAACAGGCTGGCTATTAGGTATGGGGCTGGATCCCGCACGGCAGCGCACCATTCAGTTCATACCGGAATATACAAATCAGGGCAGCTTGAAGGCCAGCGAAGAAGCTGCGCGCAAGCTGCTCTTTTTTAACCGGGTAGATATCCTTTCCGGGTTAATAGGTTATAAAGCCATTCCCGGTCTGATCCCTGTTATAGAGCAGGAAAAGAAGCCCGCTTTCTTTTTTGATATGGGCGAGTACGTACCGCATTTTCCCTATCTCAGCCCCGACATTTTTTATGCATCCCACCAGCTATGGCAGTCGCAGTATGCGCTGGGCCACTGGGCGCACAGTACCTTTGGCGAGGGCGGGCATATGATCATGCCGGTATACGAAGCAGGCTATCACCTGGATAACACCTTTCAGCAGGGTGTGGCAGCAGCCGGCGGTACATCGCTGCAGATGAACGTATTGCCCTTTGATCCTAATGACCCGCTGAAGCTGGATCTGGATGGCATTTTTAACAAATGGAAAGAAGAGCAGCCTACCTATGTGCACGCTATTTTCTGCGGCAGCATGGGCACCCGCTTTTTACAGCAGTGGATCAGCAGCGGATTGCATAAACGCATACCCCTGCTGGTGCATGAAACCATGGCCTACGATGATATCCTGGATGATATCAAACACATAGACATGGAAATGTACACCGCACAGCTATGGATGCGTGAAGATGAAAGCCAGGCCAACCGCGCCTTTGTAAAGAAGTTTGAAACCACCGCACAGCAGCCCGCCAATATTTATGCGCTGATGGGATATGAAGCAGGCCTTATCTGGAAAGAATTACTACCCCACGCAAAAAAAAGAGACTGGGATACCGTAAAGCAGCAGCTGCGTACCGGTATTATACAGGGCCCCGGCGGCGAAAAGAATTTTTACCCGCTCTCTGGTTTTGCGTTACCTAATACTAACATCATTAAAATATCAACATCACGAAATAGCCTCCATAAAATAATCATTGACCGGGGAAAAGGGATGCGCTTTGATGCGAAAGAGTTTGAAACCATACATGATGCCTGTGTTACAGGCTGGCAGAATCCCTTCCTTTGTATTTAACATCCTTATATGAAACATACATTTACACAAAGTATGAAAGCCCTTTACTTACTGCTGGCCGGCTTATTGTTCGGCTTTGCAGCCACGGCGCAATACACTTCCACTACCATAAATTCAGGCGTTTCACAGTGTGCGCTGGCAAAAGATATTGCCGGCAACATTTATGCTGTGCGAACGGATCCTAATGATGCCACTAAATATACCGTGGTAAAATATGTCAACGGTGCAGGAGCGCCGGTCAGATTAAATGCTTCCCTGCAGCTGGTTACCAGCGGTATTGAATACCCCTGGGGCCTGGCGGTGAACTCACTGGGCGATGTGTATGTGACCAACCCGGAGGGCGCTGATGGCTGGGAGATCATTAAGCTTACCGCGCCTACCTACACGGCAACGGTTATACAAAGCGGTAAGTTTTATTCTTCGCTTGCCATTGACCAGAATAACGACATTATTACCACGGAATATATAGATCCCGATGGAACATTTAATAATGGTGATGATAAGTACCGGGTGGTTAAATACCTGTACACGAACGAAACCGGTGCAGGTACCGTGCTATATGCCGGGGTGCCTTATGAGAATGATTTTTCCTACCCCTGGAGCATTGTAGTAGATGGCTTCGGAAACATTTATTTCCTGGATTTTGTAACCAATGATCCTGCCCCCGGCACTGCTAATGATGGCGGACAGCTGATTAAGCTAACCTATCCCGCATATAGCGCCAGCGTTATTAACAGCGGCAAGGGCATCAGCACCCTGGCATTAGATGCATCCAACAACCTGTATACTGTTGAAGCAGTAGACCCTACTACTTCGCATGTTGTAAAATATTCATACCCTGTAACTGCAGGCGCATCAGGCACTGCCATCACGCCGGTAACGCTGGTAAGCGCAGCCGGTTTTTACCCCTGGGGCATGGTCATAAAAGGCAGCAGCATCTTTGTAAATGATGCAACAGATGATCCCAGCACGCCTGGTGACCCGGCCGATGGTGCTTTCAAGCGCCTGGATCCGCCTACTATTATGGTGAACAGCGTTAACCGTGTAACTGCAACGCCCACCAAACTGGCCTCTGTGCAGTTTACGGTTACCTTCAGTGGTTCCGCTACCGGCGTTACCACCTCCGCGTTCACCCTTACTACCACCGGCCTTACAGGCGCCAGCATAACCAGCGTAAGCGGCAGCGGTACTACCTATACGGTAACCGTAAATACCGGCACCGGTGATGGTACATTGAGACTGGATGTTAACGGCACCGGCATTTCACCCACCGTAAGCCCTGCACCTTTTATAACAGGCCAGGTATATACTATAGACAAGACTGCGCCCACTACTACTATCACTGCTACTCCACCGGTATTAACCAACAGCAGCAGCGGTACCTTTACCTTTACATCCAATGAAGCAGGCACATTCGAGGCATCGCTGGATGGCGGCCCCTATACTGCTGCTACCAGCCCGCGTACTTACACCGGTCTGGCAGACGGCTCGCACACCTTCAGTGTAAGAGCAATAGATGCAGCAGGTAACGTAGCGGTTACGCCAGCTTCTTATACCTGGACGGTAGACCAGACGGCGCCCAATACTACTATTACCAGCGCACCACCAGCCTTCACCAATAGTTCCAACGCAACATTTACCTTTATATCCAGCGAAGCCGGAAGCACCTTCCAGGCATCCCTGGATGGAGGTCCTTTTACACCGGTTACCTCCCCAAGCACCTATACCGGGCTGGCAGATGGTTCTCATACTTTCAGCGTAAGGGCCATTGATCCGGCAGGTAATACAGACGCAACACCTGATTCCTATCCCTGGACCATAGACCAAACAGCGCCCACCGTTACATCAGTAGGCGTACCGGCCAATGATTATTACCATGCCGGTCAGAACCTGGACTTTACCGTTAACTTCAGCGAGAATGTAACGGTAACGGGCACACCCTATATTAACCTGACCGTTGGCAGCACCGGCCTCCAGGCAGCATACGTAAGCGGCAGCGGCACCAATGCCCTGGTATTCCGCTATACCGTACAATCCGGCGATGCAGATGCAGATGGCGTTACCTTAGGTACGCTTGCCCTGAACGGCGGTACCATCCAGGATGCAGCCACCAATGATGCGAATGTTACATTGAATGGTGTACCCAGCCTGGCTAACGTACGTGTAAATACTACTATACCTTCTGTGGTATTATCTACCACTGCCAGCTCGCCGCGCAACAGTGGCTTCACTATTACCCTTACCTTTAGTGAGGCGGTAACCGGCCTTAGTGTAGCTGATCTTAATGTGCTCAATACTACGGTGAGCAACTTACAGACAGCGGATAACATTACGTATACGATGGACCTGCAGCCGTCGGTAAATGGCGTTATAAACATGCAGTTACCGGCTAACGCAGTACAGAACATAGGCCATAACCCTAACACGGCATCCAATACGCTTAGCATTACTTACGATGCTATTGCACCGGTAGTAACTTCCGTAAGCGTACCAGCCAATGGGTATTACAAAGCCAGCGATGCGCTCACCTTCACGGTGAACTTCAGTGAAAATATAACCGTAGCCGGTATACCGCAGCTGAGTATGATCATAGGCGCTACCCCGCGGCAGGCTGCCTATGTAAGCGGTAACGGCACCAATGCCTTAACATTCACCTACACCGTACAAAGCGGAGAGCTGGATGCAGATGGCATTGCCGTAACCTCCCTTAGCGCAAACGGCGGTTCTTTACAGGATGCAGCCACCAACAATGCCAATCTTACCTTAAATAGCGTAGGCAGCACTACCGGCGTGCTGGTAGATGCGGTTGCGCCCACAGTTACATCCGTAGCCGTACCGGCCAATGATTATTACCATAACGGCCAGAACCTGGACTTTACTGTTAACTTCAGCGAGAATGTAACGGTAACGGGTACACCCTATATTAACCTGACCGTTGGCAGCACCGGCCGCCAGGCAGCTTATGTAAGCGGCAGCGGCACAAATGCCCTGGTATTCCGCTATACCGTACAGCTCAGCGATGCAGATAATGATGGCATTCAGCTGGGCACACTGGCGCTGAACGGCGGCCCCATACAGGACGTAGCCGGCAATAATGCCGTACTCACACTGAATGGTGTGCCCAGCCTGGCTAACGTACGCGTAAATAATATTATACCAACCGTAAGCATAACCAGCGCAGCGCCTGATCCGCTAAACACCGGCTTCACCGCCACCATTACGTTCAGCGAAGCAGTAACCGGTTTGGTGGCAGGGGATCTTACCAGTATCAATGCAACGGCAAGCAACCTGCAAACATCAGACAACATTACCTATACCGTAGATCTTGCGCCAGCGGCAGATGGTACGGTGAGCCTGCAGGTGCCAGGCAATGCAGCGGAGAACATAGGCCATAATGGTAACACAGCTTCCAATACCTTAACCCGTACCTATGATGCTACTGCACCAACAGTAACTTCCGTAAGCGTACCAGCCAATGGGTATTACAAAGCCGGCGATGCGCTCACCTTTACCGTTAACTTCAGTGAAAATATTACCGTAGCCGGTATACCGCAGCTGAGTATGATCATAGGCGCTATGCCCCGGCAGGCTGCCTATGTAAGCGGTAATGGCACCAATGCCTTAACATTCACCTACACCGTACAAAGCGGAGAGCTGGATGCAGATGGCATTGCTGTAACCTCCCTTAGCGCAAACGGCGGTTCTTTAATGGATGCAGCCACCAACAATGCCAATCTTACCTTAAATAGCGTAGGCAGCACTACCGGCGTGCTGGTAGATGCGGTTGCGCCCGCAGTTACATCCGTAGGCGTACCGGCCAACGGGTATTACCAAACCGGCCAAAACCTGGACTTTACCGTAAACTTCAGTGAGAATGTAACGGTAACGGGTACGCCAACAGTTCCCATCACCATCGGGTCAGCAACAGTTGACGCCAGCTACATCAGCGGCAGCGGTACCAGCGCGCTGGTATTCCGCTACACCGTACAGGCCGGGGAGCAGGACCTGGATGGCATCAGCGTAGGCAGCACCATCGCATTGAACGGTGGTACTATCCGCGATGCAGCTACCAACAATGCTGTGCTGACGTTAAACAGCATAGGCAGCACCGCTAATGTATTTGTATACAGCGTAGTGCCTGGCGTAACAATATCCACCACTGCACCGGCCCTGGTAAATGCAGGCTTTACATTAACCGTTACCTTCACTGAAGCGGTAACCGGTTTCACTGCGTCAGATATTACCGCCACCAACGCTACGGTAAGCAACCTGGCCACCTCCGATAATATTACTTATACACTGGATGTAACACCTGCTGCCGATGGCGCCGTATCCTTACAGGTACCTGCAAGCAGCGCAGTGAACATTGCCGGCAATGGCAATACGGCATCCAATACGCTCAGCCTTACCTACGATGCCACTGCGCCGGTTGTTACAACCGTAGCCGTACCACCTAACGGGTATTATAAAACAGGCGGTATCCTCAACTTTACCATAAACTTCAGTGAAAATGTAACGGTAACCGGTACACCGCAGCTAAGTATGGTAATAGGCAGCACCATCCGTTATGCCAATTATATAAGCGGTAGCGGTACCGGCGCGCTGGTATTCCGTTATACGGTGCAGAACGGGGAAGAGGATATGAACGGCATTACCCTGGGTACCCTGCAGCTGAATGGCGGCACCATCAAGGATGCAGCCACCAACGATGCGGTGCTTACCTTAAACGGCGTGCCCTCCACAACCAATGTACGGGTACATACCGCTGTACCTTCCGTAACATTAACTACCGCAGCACCTGCACTGGTAAATGCACCCTTCACCATTACCGCTACCTTTAGCGAATCTATGGCAGGTGTGGCATTGGCAGATTTCACCGTTACCAATGGTACGGTAAGCAGCCTGTCAGGCACCGCCAACACCGTGTTCACACTAACGGTAACGCCTACAGCAGATGGCCCTGTAAGCATTACCTTCCCGGCCAATAAAGCGCTGAACGTAGCCGGTACCAATAACACGGCATCCAATACGCTCAGCTTTACCTACGATGGTACTGCACCTGTAATAACCGCGGTATCCGTACCGCCTAACGGTTATTATAATGCAACTGGTGTGCTTAGCTTTACCGCTACCTTCAGTGAGAACGTAACGGTAACCGGCACGCCGCAATTAGGTGTGATAATAGGCGCTACTACCCAGCAGGCAGATTATGTAAGCGGCAGCGGCACCAACCAGCTCACATTCTCCTACACCGTGCAAACCGGTGATAATGATATGGACGGCATTGCCCTGGGCAACCTTACCTTAAACGGAGGTACCATACAAGACGCCGCCACCAACAATGCTGTATTAACGCTGAACGGTGTGCCCAGCACGGCCGGTATATTTGTAAACACCACCGCGCCCACGGTAGTAGTAAGCACTACAGCTGTATCGCCGGGTAACCAGCCATTCACCGCCACCTTTACTTTCAGTGAAAAAGTAACCGGCTTTACCAGCAGCGATATTGTTGTAACCAACGGTGCTGCCGGCGCTACGTCAACGAGTGATAACATTACCTATACCGCCTTAATTACGCCTGCGGCAGATGGCACGGTAACCGTACAGGTACCCGCCAATGTAGCGGTAAACATTGGTAATAACGGTAACGTGGCCTCCAACACCATAACATACACTTACGACGGTACTGCACCGGCCATAACCTCCGTAGCTGTACCGCCTAACGGTACTTATAATGCCAGCGATGTGCTGAACTTCATCGTTAACTACGATGAAAATGTAAATGTGATAGGGGCGGGCGGCATACCTTCCCTGAACCTTACCATTGGCAGCAGCGCTGTGCAGGCGGCCTATATAAGCGGCAGCGGCACCAACGCCTTAACCTTTAGCTACACGGTGCAGGCAGGTGAGCAGGACCTGGATGGCATTACCATTGCCCCCACCATGATAGGCACTATGAAAGATGACGCAGGCAATACCGCTTCAAACACCCTTAATGGGGTAGGTAATACCAGCGGAGTGCTGGTATACACCGCTACACCAACCGTACAGCTGTCGGGCACCGTGCAGGCCAATGCGCCATTCACCTTAACCATCACATTCAGCGAAGCAGTAACCGGCTTTACCCTAAGCGATATTACCGCTACTAACGCCACACTGACTAACCTGAACACTACCGATAACATCACCTACACCGCGCTGGTAACACCGGTGGCAGATGGCCTGGTAACCCTGCAGGTACCTGCCAATGCAGCAGTGAATATTGTAAGCAACGGCAACACCGCATCCAATACCATCAGCTATACTTATGATGCTACGGCGCCGGTTATAACCTCCGTGGATGTACCGGCCAACGCTTACTATACCACCGGCCAGAACCTGGACTTCACCGTTCATATGAGCGAGGCGGTGAACGTAGCAGGCGGTACCCCATCCATACCGGTGACCATTGGCGCCACCACCGTACAGGCTAATTATGTAAGCGGTACCGGCACCAATGCCCTGTTGTTCCGCTACACCGTGCTGAATGGCCAGATGGATATGGACGGTATTTCCCTGGGCGCGGCCCTGGCGCTGAATGGCAGCACCCTTCGCGACCCGGCCGGCAATAATGCCGTACTTACCCTGAACAGTGTTGGCAGCACCACCGGCGTACGCGTTAACACCGCGCACCCCACAGTGGTAGTAGCTACCACTGTAGCCACGCGCGTGAATACCGCCTTTAATGTTACGCTCACCTTTAGCGAGGCTGTAACCGGTTTAACAACCACGGGTATCACCGCCACCAATGCCACCGTAAGCAACCTGAATACTACAGATAATATTACTTACACCGCTACCATCACACCCGTAGCAGATGGTGCAGTGAATGTAAGCGTACCGGCTAATGCCGCTGTTAACACCGGTAATAATGGTAACACGGCTTCCAACACCGTAACCATTACCTACGATGTTACTGCACCGGTAATTGCCAATGCATCCTTTAATGTATATGATAACAGCACCGCAGGCACTGTAGTAGGTACGCTAACCGCTGCTGAAACAGCAGGCACCCTGCAAAGCTGGACCCTGGTTACCGACGGTTCCGGTGGCGCCTTTGCCCTGAATGCCGCTACCGGCGCAATTACCGTAAAAGATGCCGCCCTGCTGAAAACAAAGGCAGGCCAAACCTTTACACTCACCGTAACGGTAAGCGACGGGTTAAATACCAGCGCAGCAACGCCGGTAACTGTTAAGGTGCTCATAGCATTCATTAACAAAGCGCCTACGCTGGATGCCATTGCAGATGCGAAGGTTTGTACCGGTACTGATACGCATACTATTCAGCTCACAGGTGCATCCGCCACCGAAGCCGGGCAAACGTATACCATCACCGCGGTATCTGACCAGCCGTTCTTTGATGCGCTGAGTGTAAATGCATCCAACATATTAAGCTATAAGCTGAAAGCATCCGTAACCACCGGCACAGCCACTATCACTGTTACCATTAAGGATAACGGCGGTACGGACAACGGTGGGGTAGATACCCTGCGCCGCAGCTTCACCATTACGGTGAATGAGCTGCCATCCATCAGCATCAGCAGCGATAAAGGCAGCACCATTTCCAAAGGCGATGTGATACACCTTAACGCTACCAGGGTTAACGGTTATACTTACAGCTGGTCGCCGGCAGATGGTATCCTGAGTGGTCAGAATAACTTTATACTGGAAGCCAGGCCGCTAAGCAACATCACTTATGTGGTAACGGCTACCACAGCAGCCGGTTGCAGCAGCACTGCCAACATAGCCATAACGGTGGTTGAGGACTTTAAGGTAGATGCCATCAACATCCTTACACCTAACGGCGACGGCAGGAACGATAAATGGGTGATCCGCAACCTGGACAGCTATCCGGATAACGAAGTATCCATCTTCGACCGCACCGGCCGCATGATCTACCATCGCGTGAACTATAGCAACGACTGGGACGCTACCCTCAACGGCAGCCCGCTGGCAGAAGGCACTTATTATTACGTGCTGAAGATCAACGGCGGCGCTAAAACGGCGAAAGGATATATTACTATCATCAGGGATCAGCATTGATCCGTTAAAATATTGATACCATGTGTACACGGTTAAATAAAAAGCATATGCGGGTATTATTCATAGGTGCAGCACTGCTCACCCTCATAGGCAGCAGGCAGGCACAGGCCCAGTCCTGGGGTAATTCCCAGGCCCTGCTGGAACCCTCCGGCACCCAGTACTTCCAGAACCAGTACCTGGCCAATCCGGCCATGGCAGGCGCCGATAC
Source organism: Chitinophaga rupis (assembly GCF_900109685.1). Taxonomy (GTDB): domain Bacteria; phylum Bacteroidota; class Bacteroidia; order Chitinophagales; family Chitinophagaceae; genus Chitinophaga; species Chitinophaga rupis. The sequence continues at coordinate 866,042 of NZ_FOBB01000002.1, forward strand.
CGGCATCCATTTTAACGGCGCCTACCGCCGCCAGTGGACCGGCATTGATGGCGCTCCTGAAACCAAGTTCTTTACAGCCGACGCGTTGTTCGGCTACCGCGTAGGCGGCGGCATCAACATCTTTAATGATCAGGCAGGGCTCATGAACCGCACCCGCGTAGCGCTTTCATATGCCTACCATTTACCGGTAGGGCATAACGGGCAAACGCTGCACTTTGGCCTGTCGCTGGCGCTTAACTTCCAGCGGGTGGATTATAAGAATGTGAACGGTGATGTTACGGATCCGTCCATTGGCGCCTTTAACCGCCGCGATAACTATTTTGAAGGCGAATACGGTATGGCCTACACGGATGGGCACTGGAACATCCAGGGCGCCTTACCCAATGTAAGAAGCCTGTTCACCGGCGATGACAAAGGCGTGAACGGTGGCGGTATCTTTTTCACTGCTGCATCTTATAAGTTCTTTGGCGATGGCCCGGTAAGCAGCATCGAGCCTAAGCTTTGCTACCGTGGTGTAAAGGGATATGATAACATCCTGGATGCCGGGGTTAACATCTCATTCCTGAACAATGTAGCCAATGTAATGGGCATGTACCACACCACCAAAAGCGTCACCGCAGGGGTAGGGGTTAACATTATGCAAACCGTTACGCTGCAGGTGCTGTACTCTACCCAAACAGGCGGTATTAAAACCTATGTGGATGGCGCTTATGAAGTAGGTGCTACGGTAAACCTTTTTGGCAACAAAAGGACAGAGCGGGTGAATACCACGCTGTAGGATCATTAAGCCATTATTTGTTCTTCTACTGTAATACAATACCGGCGGCCGGTCAGGGTAACCTGGCTGTGCCGCCGGTTCGCTTTTAGCGTCCCCATCTTTGAAATTCATAAAGAAACCTTTGCTTTTAACATTTTCTACCTGCCGGAATATCCTCACCTTTGTTGTACTAAATTGAGAAACCATGATAACAAGCAAAACAGCATTGACCTACGCTTTAGGCGGTCAGCTTAATATCAATAGGGTAGGGTACGGCGCCATGCAGCTCACCGGCGACGGCGTATTCGGAGAGGTAGCAGACCGTGAGAACGCAAAGAAGGTTTTGCAGGCCGCAGTAGCTGCCGGCGTTAATTTCATTGATACGGCCGAAGCCTACGGTCCGCAGTTAAATGAAAGCCTCATTGCAGATGCTTTGTACCCTTATAAACCAGGCGTGATCATCGCTACCAAAGGCGGCTTTAACCGGCCTGGGCCGGGCCAGTGGATCCCTAACGGCAGCCCCGGCTTCATCCGCGAGAACATTGAAGGCAGCCTGAAACGCCTGAAGGTAGAAACCATCGACCTGTGGCAGCTGCACCGCTTTGATCCCAACGTACCGGTAGAGGAAACTCTGGCCCCAGTAGCCGAGGCTGTAAAAGCCGGTAAGATCCGCTTTGTAGGCTTATCTGAAGTAAATATTGAGCAGATCGAAAGGGCGGAAAAAGTATTACCCATTGTATCCGTACAGAACCTCTACAACCTGGGCAACCGCCAGTGGGAAGAGGTGCTGGACTACACCACCCGGCGCAATATGGCTTTTATTCCCTGGTTCCCGCTGGCCTCCGGCCCGGAAAGCATGGCCGATAAGATCAATAAGATTGCCGACGCTCATAATGCCACCACAGCACAGATAGCGCTGGCCTGGCTGCTGCAGCGCGCAGAGAACATTCTGCTGATCCCCGGTACTAAATCCATCGGCCACTTAGATGAGAATATGAAAGCAGCAGAGATTGAATTATCTGCAGAAGAGTTTGAGGAGCTGTCGAAGTAAAAAATTAAAAAGTAAAAATTAAAACGTAAATGCCGCGGAGCCGTACAGGCTTATATTCGCGGCATTTTACTTTTTTACTTTTTACTTTTTTACTTTTCAGAGGCAAATTTCATTCTATTTCTTCCGCCATCATTCCCTCATCTTTGCCCCATAAACACACTGGTATGAAAAAATGGGGGATACTATTTATAACACTCTTAGCTACTACGCTTAGCACGCATGCGCAGCTTTCCAAAAAAGAGATCGCTACGGCCGTTGATACAATTGCCGCTATCATCCGCCGTAGCTACGTGCACGAAGACAAAGGCGCACAGATAGCCACTGCATTCCAAGCCGCCCACCAGTATGGCAGCTTTAATACTACCACTACCTGGAAAGGTTTTGATTCCCTGGCCACGCAGCTGCTGCGCAGCATCAGCCACGACGGCCACCTGTATGTGCGCAACGATCCCGCTACAGTAAAAATGCTGCTGGCTCCACCGGATACCATTACACAGGAAACGGATGACGGTTTCCACTACGGGCCTGCAGCCAGTGAGAATAACTATGGTTTCCGCGAAGTACGGATCCTGGATAATAACATTGGCTATATTAAATTATCAGAGATCAATATCTCCCACAAAAGCTTACCGGTATTATATGCTGCCATGCAATTTGTGGCACATACCCGCGCACTCATTATTGACCTGCAGGGCAATGGAGGCGGCGGCAGCGATATTGGCCCGGTAATAGAAAGTTTTTTCCTGAAGAATAATACGCCGCTGCTGGAAATGAAGAGCCGCAACGGCACTACAGAGCATATAAAAACCGTTTCCTGGCTTACGCAGGAAAAATATACTGCGCCTTTATTTATAATGATCAATAACAGAACTGCATCTGCAGCAGAAGCCCTGGCCTTTTGCCTGCAAGCGCAAAAGCGCGCTACCATAATAGGACAGCGCTCTGCCGGCGGCGCCAATATGAACGACTGGTTCCCGGTAAATGAGCAGCTTTATGTATCTGTTTCTGTTGCTTCGCCCACACTGCCCGGTACCACTATTTCCTGGGAGCAGAAAGGTGTACAGCCTGATACATGCTGCCTGCGGCCGCATGTAGTCCATGGTCCATAGTCGATGGTCCATAGCCTGCTGCGTGGTGGAGGTAGTGCGGGATGTGTAAGGATAAGTGCATTTCCACGAAGTATTACATCGCGTTCTATGCTATGGACCATGGACCATCGACCATGGACCATGTTAAATAATTGTGAGCGGGGGCGCAGCCCCCCGCTCACAATTATTTAACATGAAATATCCCCGCCCTCAGATTAATTTTGGCCATAACCAGGGCACCCTGTTTCCTGGCAGAAAGGGGGCAATATGTATCAATCTTCTTATCCCGGTGAGCTGTGTGAAATAAATGATGAAACACTTTTAGCGTTATTTCAGCAGGGAAATGCACCTGCCTTCGATGAGCTGTACAAACGTTTCTGGGGCGGCTTATACCTGCACGCCTGCCGTATGCTGGAACAGGAGCAGGATGCGCAGGATGTGGTACAGGAAGTATTTACCACCATCTACACAAAAGCCGGCAGCATTGTATTAACCGGCACGCTATCCGCCTACCTGTACACCGCTGTGCGTAACCGCGTGCTGAATGTAATAGCGCATAAGCGTACATACCGGCAGCACCTGGATAGCTTACAACAATTCATCTCCACCGCCGATCATTCTTTACTGCACCGTATCACGGAAAAAGAAATGACCGCCCGCATAGAAAAAGAAATAGCGCTGCTGCCCGCCAAAATGCGCGAAGTATTTGAGCTGAGCCGCAAAACCACCTTGTCGCATAAAGAAATAGCTACCCGCCTGCAGCTCTCGCAGGAAACCGTTAAAAAGCAGATCAGTAACGCCATCCGCACCCTGCGTCATAAAATGAGCCACTTCCCCTTGCTCTTTTAATAAGTGTTAACATTCTGATAATATAGGCATCTACCCCTTTCTTTTCGCAGGCCTGTCATATACATACACACCGTTCAGGTTAATGTAAATGAAAGCAAGCCACATCAAACAATTATTAAAAAGGTATGTAGCCGGGCAATGTACGCCGGAGGAACAGCTGCTGGTAGAAGAATGGTACCGCCAGCAGCAGGAGGCTAATACCGTTTACACAGCACCCTCCACTTACCCGGATGAAGATGCTCTGTTACAGCGCATCCAGCAGCCACGCACCGCAAAGCGTGTAGCCATGCCGGTAATCACGCTGCTGAAAATAGCCGCCAGCCTTATCTTATTATCAGGTGCCGGTTACGTATTACAAAAATTATGGCCGGTGCAAACGCACTGGCAGGAGGCGGTTGCACAGGATCATCCCCTGCAGCTGCGCCTGAGCGACAGCTCTGTTGTATGGCTGAATGCAGGCAGCCGTTTGCGCTATCCTGATAGATTTAACGGCCCGCAAAGAGAGGTGGAGCTGCTAACAGGAGAGGCCTGCTTAAACGTAGCCCAGGATCCTGCCCATCCATTTATGATCCGCTCCGGCAGCATCCGCACGCAGGTGCTGGGCACCATCTTTAATGTACGCGCCTATGAAAAGCTGGCCATAGTGCAGGTAACCGTACAGCAGGGCAAAGTGGCTGTGCAGGCGGATTCAGTACAACAGCTGGCAGGCCGGCAGGTGATACTGCTGCCGGATGAGCAGCTTACCTTTTACGCGCAGCAGCAGGATTGGAAAAAGGAACACCGGGATGCCGCTAACATCAGCGCATGGACTACCGGGCGGCTGTTATTCAATAACGAAAGGCTGGACCTGATAGCTATGCAGCTGGAACAAAAGTACGGGGTGCACATAACCTTTGCCGATAATACCCTGCCTGCATACCGCATCACAGCCGGCTTTGAGGCGGCTGATACGCTGCGCGATGTGCTGGATGCCCTGAGCCTGGCCAACAAGCTGCATTACACCATCGATCATCATAACATCATATTCAGTAAACAATAAAATTGTATCGCCTATGCTTCAACGATAATTACCCGCATAAAAAAACCGGTAAGGTAATACCTCACCGGCAGTAAACCCGGGAAAGATCAATCCGTAACGCCAATCACTAATTGATCCTCCGGAACTGGATCCAATAACGATTTCAATCAATTATTAAAACCCGTGCAAAGGTATGAAAATTTGTACCAGTAATGTTGTATCTGTAATTAAGCAGGTCATGAGAACAGGTAATATAATAAGTATGTTCCTGCTGTTAGGCGTCCAGCTGTTGCAGGGCGCAGTTTCCAGGGGACAATACCCGGTGGAGAAAATAGATCTGGCCATCCAGCGCCGATCACTTAAAGAAGCATTTACTATTCTTCAGCAGCAAAGCGGTGTGCTGTTTATTTATAACGAGCAGGCCATCGCCCCCTACAAAGCCGTTAGCCTGAACGCCCGGCAAAGATCATTGGATTGGGTGGTAAATGAGCTGCTGCGTAATACCCGCCTTACTTACAAAGTGCAAAATAATAAGGTCATTATTCTTGAAAAAGAAGTGAAGGCCCCAGCGGTAAAAATGGCCGTAGCAGCGGATCCTGCTGATAAACGTAAAGGCAGGGTCACGGATGCCAAAGGCGCGCCCTTACCCGGTGTAACCGTGCAAGTAAAAGGCGCTAACCGCGGCGCTGTTACTGATGGGGAAGGTGTTTTTTTCCTGCAGGTAGCGGAAAGCGAAGTGCTGGTATGTTCTATATCAGGTTATGTGACACAGGAAATACCAGCCGGCAGCGGTGAAATAAGCGTGGTATTGCAGGAAGATATTAAAGGGCTGGAAGAGGTAGTGGTAGTAGGTTACGGCACACAAAAGAAAAGAGAGGTGACCGGCGCCATTGTATCTGTGCAGGGAAAGGAGCTGGCAGCGCAGCCCATTACCAACCCCATACAGGGGCTTAAAGGCAAGGTTGCCGGCCTGGATGTGTTCACCAGTGGCAATGAGCCCGGCGGTTCCGCCAACATCTTAATACGCGGGGAGCGTTCTATGAACGGTGGCAATGCGCCCCTGCTGGTGCTGGATGGCATACCGGTAATGGATGCCAGCTTTAACGAGATCAATCCCAACGACATTGCTTCCATAGAAGTACTGAAAGATGCCGCATCCTCCGCTATTTACGGCTCACGCGGCGCTAACGGCGTAATACTCATTACCACCAAGCGTGGGCAGGCCGGAAGGTCGGTTATTAATTACGATGCTTACTACGGCATTACTTCCATTACCCGTAAGCTGGACCTGATGGATGGGCAGCAGTTTGCCAAGCTGCGCCGGGAAGCTGCCAGGGGCGCTGCTGCAGATGGCAATGGCCCTATTCCGCCGGATGATCAGCTGTTTGATGCTATAGCGCTGGAATCACTGGCCAAGGGCCGTAGCACCGATTGGCAGGACCTGGTATATCACCAGGGCTCCCGGCAAAACCACCAGCTGTCTATCACCGGTGGTAAGGAGAAAACGCAGTTCGCTGTTTCCCTTAACTATTTCAGGGAAACGGGCATTATTGATAAAACAGATTATACCCGCGGCTCCATCCGCATTAACCTGGACCACCAGGTAAATGACCGCATCCGCATGGGCGTATCCACCTTTGTAACCCGCTCAGAGCAGAATGTAGCGGATAATACCGTGTTCGATGATATACTGCGTACCAATCCGCTGGGCGTACCGTACGACAGTGCCGGTAACATGTTGTTCCGCCCCAATAACGATGAAGGCCAGCGTGTGAATCCCTTAATGGTGATCAAGAACACCATTGACGAGCGCTATAAAACACGCGTATTTGCCAGCGTGTATGGCGAGTGGGACATCCTCAAAGACCTTACCTACCGCCTGAACGTAGGCCCTGAGCTGGAAGTAGCCAGGGAAGGCATTTTCAAGGGCAGCCTTACGGATGCGAACCAGGGCGGCAATGCTACGGCCAGCACCTTTGACCAGGACCGCTTCTCCATAACGGTAGAGAATATACTAAGATATAAACACCGCATCAATAAAGATCATAACCTGAGTGTTACCTTATTGCAAAGCTCCCAGCAGCAGATCACCAACAGCGCCGGTATCAATGTCAATAAGCTGCCTTATGAAGCGCAGGGCTATCATAACCTGGGCAGCGCAGGGGAAGTAACAGGCGTTAGCAGCGATTACAGCAAATCACTGCTGCTGTCGTACATGGCGCGTGTGAACTATGATTATAAGAACCGCTACCTGCTAACATTAACGGCACGTGCAGATGGTTCATCCGTGTTTGCGCCCGGGCATAAATGGGGATACTTTCCTTCTGCCGCTGCTGCCTGGCGTATAGATGCAGAGCCTTTCATGCAAAGCCTGCGCAACATCAGCGCGCTGAAGCTGCGTGTAAGCTACGGCAGCAATGGTAACAACCCGGTAAATCCATATGGCACCTTCAGCCTGCTCACTAAAGGCGTGTATGCTTTTGGGGAAACAGGCGCCAATGGCTTTGTACCCTATAGCATTGCCAACCCTAACCTGCAATGGGAAACTACCCGGGAGCTGAATATGGGCATTGATTTCGGACTGTTCAACGACCGCATTTCCGGCTCCGTAGAACATTATATTTCCAATACAAAGAACATCCTGCTTACCCGTAGCATTCCTTCCAGCACTGGTTACACCAATATTGTAGAGAATATAGGCGCTACGCGCAATAACGGGTGGGAGGTAAGCCTTTCTACCATTAACGTATCAACGAAAAGCGGCTTCCAGTGGAGAACAGACTTCAGCTTCAGCGCCAACCAGAATAAAATAGTGCAGCTGTATGGCGATGGTAAGAATGACCTGGGCAACAGCTGGATCATAGGACAGCCTATCAACATTTTTTACTACTATAAGAAGACCGGCATCTGGCAAACCTCGGAAGCTACAGAAGCAGCAGCGCTGGGTTTTAAGCCGGGTATGATAAAGATAGCCGATGTTAACAATGATAAAACCCTGAACGACCAGGACCGCGTGGTAATAGGCAACCAGCGCCCCGCATGGCTGGGTGGCGTTACCAGCCATTTCACTTACCGCGGCCTGGACCTGAGTGTGATCATCAACACCCGCCAGCATTACCTGATCTATTCACAATGGTACGACAACAATAACCGCCTGGCAGGCCGTTACAACAACCTGGATGTGGATTACTGGACGCCGGAAAATCCTACCAATGATAATCCGCAGCCTAACAAGAACCAGGAATCCGTGTACCTGGGGCAAACGCTGGCCATGAAAGACGCCAGCTTTGTAAGGGTAAAGAACATAGGACTGTCGTACACACTGCCGCAGGTATGGCTGCAGCGCAGCGGCATCCGGAGCCTGAAAATAAACCTGAGCGCGGAAAATCCGTTCACCTTCACGCATTACAAAGGCCAGGACCCTGAGTTTGAATCAGATGGTACCCGCGCCATGTACCCTACTGTTAAAATGTATGCCGTAGGTTTAAATGCTGCTTTTTAACTGATCAAACAACAGCTATGCAACGTTATAAATTATTTACTTTCCTGTTCTTCGTATGCAGCTGGCTGGGCATCAGCTCCTGCAGCCTGGAAGAGAAAAACCTGTACAAGCCCGTGCCGGAGGCTATTTACAGTGATGCAGCCGGCATTAACAACGGCGTTACCGGCGTATACAGCCAGCTGCGCGGCTTATATGGCTCGCAGAAAGGGTTTACCCTTACCACCATGGGCACGGATATTTTTCAGCATGGGAAAGATGGTGGCTATAAGTTCATGGACGATTATTCCACTGCGCTGAATGCCTCTGCCGGTTACCTGTATGATCTGTGGACCAATTGTTACGCAGGTATTAATGCCGCCAATACTATCCTGGACCGGATAGATGCCATTGCCATAGATGAAGCGCTGCGCAACCGCTACAAGGCAGAAGTACGCTTTTTACGCGCGCATTATTATTACTGGTTAACCCTGCAGTTCGGCGATGTGGTGTATACAGATCATGAAACCAAAGGCGTGGTAACTAACCTTGGCAGAACGCCCAAAGCCGATATCTGGAAAAAGATGCAGGAGGATACACAGTTTGCAGTGGACAATCTTGACTGGGCCACGCAGGAGTATGGCCGCATCACCAAAGGCGCTGCCCTGCACCAGCTGGCCCTAACAGACCTGCTGCTGAAAGATTATGCCGGCGCTGCCACAGCCGCTGTAAAGGTGATCAATGAAGGGCCTTACCAGCTGCTGCCTGCTTATGCCAGCGTATTTGATTACAACAATCAGAAGAATGCAGAAATACTTTTTTCCGTACAATACATTAACAATGCGTTGTTCAATGGCGATGGCAACCAGGGTAATGCCTTTTTTACGCCTGCCTACGATCAATTCGGTTTGCTGCGCGATGTGAACCAGGGTGGCCGTCCGTATACACGTTTCAGGCCCACACCGTTCTTCCGCAACCTGTTTGATAAGAACGACAGCCGTTTTGATGTTACCTTCCGCATTTACTGGTTCTATAACAATCCCGCCAACCTGCCTGCAGGTAAAAAGCTGGGCGATACCGTGGTATGGCAGATCAGCCCGGGCGTAACATCTACCATTGCGCCCAATACAGATAACATGCACTGGGGCATTAAAAAACATGATGATCCCACCCGCGCCTCCCCGCAGGACCTGAACGGTTTCCGCGATTATTTTGTGTACCGCTTATCAGATACTTACCTCATTGCAGCAGAAGCATTGATGCTGGACGGTAAGCCGGAGCAGGGCGTAATATACCTGAACAAAGTGCGCAGCCGCGCGGCCAAACCCGGCACCACCATGCCTATGCTAAGCGCTGCACAGCTGAATATGGATGCTGTGCTGGATGAACGTGCCCGTGAGCTGGGTGGGGAAGAAGGCCGCTGGATGGACCTTGTACGCACCGGTAAGCTGATAGACCGCGCAAAGCTGTACAATCCGAACGCAGCCAACATTAAACCGATCCATGCACTGAGGCCCATTCCGCAGTCGCAGCGCGATCTTTCAACCGTACCCTTTCCGCAAAATGACGGCTATTAATTACTACCATTAAATATTAAAGATGAAGCAATTTAGTTTTGTTGTTGCGTTGCTTTGTACGCAACTGTTTGTACAAGCGCAATCCAATGTAGCACCCATCCTGGAAGATTTCTACCATCACCCGGAACGCGTGCTGGTAACCGCCCACCGCGCCGCACATAACAAGTACCCGGAAAATTCCATTGCCGCCATTAAAGAAGCTATCCGTATAGGCGTTGATGTGGTAGAGCTGGATGTACGCTCCACTAAAGACAGTGTGCTGGTGATCATGCACGACGGCACCATTACCCGCACCACGGGCCAGCCCGGCGCTGTAAGGGATTATACGTACAAAGAGTTGCAGGCCTTCCACCTGCTGTTTAACGGCCAGCCCACGGAAGAAAAGATCCCCACTTTTGAGGAGGCGCTGAAGCTGTTAAAAGGCAAGGCCATGCTGGATATTGATTTCAAGGAAGCATCGCCTGAAGCTGCTAAGAAAACCTGCGCCCTGGTAGAGGCTACCCAAATGGCCTCGCAGGTATTATTTTTCCTGTATGCCGCCAAATACGCGCCCTACCTGCATGACCTGGACCCTAATATTCCCATTATGCCCCGCTCACATAATGCGGAGGAAACAGAAAAGATCATGCAGCAGGGTAAATATGCTGCCATACACATTGATGATTCTTTTTATTCCGATAGTTTAATGAGCCGCGTGCGCGCACACGGAGAACGTGTGTGGATCAATGCCCTGGGCAAGTATGACGACATGGAAGAAAAGCAAAAGGACAGTGGTTTTGATGCGATGATGAAGGCGTTTAAGTACGCGAATTGTATACAAACTAATTACCCGGAGGAGCTGTTGGCGTACCTGAAGAAGAAGGGACTGCACCGATAAATCGGTGCGTCCATAGTCGATGGTCGATGGTCCATTGCCTGGTGCATGATGGAGGTATTTCGTGGAGTAGAAATATTATATACCACGTGCTAACATTCATACGCAAAATGCTATGGACCATGGACCATCGACCATGGACTCACTTCTTCAACTGCCCCACCGCATGATCTACTGCTCTTGCAGTAAGCGCCATATACAGCAGCGAAGGGCTTTGATTGCCGGTGCTGGCCATGCAGGCGCCGTCAGTTACAAATACATTTTTGCAGTGGTGCAGCTGGTTCCATTCATTCAGTAAAGAAGTTTTAGGATCGCTGCCCATGCGGCAGCCGCCCATTTCATGAATATCCAGGCCAGGAGCCTGATGGTTATCAGATTGCTGTATGTTCTTGCAGCCGGCCTTTTCCAGCATAGCAGTACTTTGGGCCAGGAAGTCTTTGATCATCTTTTCATCATTATCATCATAACCTACATTCATTACCAGCAGCGGAATACCCCACTGGTCTTTCTGATCTTTGCTTAAGCGTACGTGGTTACTGGCTTTGGGAATGGTTTCGCCCTGCATGTACATATACACATGCCAGCCGCCAGGTTCTGTAAGGGCCTCTTTGTAAGCGGCGCCAATGGTTTCTGTGATACGGGAATCATCCAGCCGCTGGCGGTAGGCGCCCATGAAGGTAGTAAAGCCGCCAACATAATCAGTGTCCTGCTTTTCCAGGTTGCGGTAGTTGGCTATGATGGGTTCTGTGGGGTTGCGGCCAAAATAGTAGCGGTCATCCAAACCATCCAGCGTGCCATTTACCGAGGCCCGGTAGTTATGAAAGGCCACGTAGTGGCCCAGCAGGCCATTATCGTTTCCCAGGCCGTTGGGAAAGCGGCTGGAGGTGGAGTTGAGCAGTATCAGGGTACTGTTCAATGCCGATGCATTCACGAAAATAACCTGTGCAAAATAATCGGTAGCAGCATGGGTATTGGCGTCTATAACGCGTACGCCTATAGCTTTTTGTTTTTGCTCATCATAAATAATGGAATGTACTACAGAGAAAGGGCGGATGGTTAAACGGCCGGTTTTTTTTGCCCAGGGAAGGGTAGAGGATACGGAGCTGAAATACCCGCCAAAGGGGCAGCCCCGCATACATAAATTGCGCGCCTGGCATTTTACGCGGCCCTGTTCCAGGTGAATGGGTTTAGGCTCTGTAATATGCGCCCAGCGGGCGTGTACAAGATGCCTGTCGGGGTAATGCTGTTGAATGGCTTTTTGTACCTGTGCTTCCGCGCAGTTAAATTCAAACGGCGGCAAAAAGGAGCCGTCCGGCATGGCGGCAATGCCATCGCGGGTGCCGCACACGCCAATAAATTCTTCTACATGCGTGTACCAGGGCGCTACATCATCATACCCAATGGGCCAGCCGATACCGTAGCCGTAACGTTGCGGTGCGGTAAATTCATACTGGCTCCAGCGTTGACAGGCACGCCCCCAGGTGAGTGATTTGCCGCCTACCTGGTAACCCCGGATCCAGTCGAATGGTTTTTCCTGTATGTAGGGGTGGTCTTTGTCTTTAATGAAAAAGTGCGCGGTATCTTCTCCAAAGCCTGCTGCCTTGCTGATGAGCGGGTTCTCCTGTAAGAACTGTTTGGTCATTTGCCCGCGGTGGGTGAACTCCCAGGGCGCTTTGGTAGCGGTGGGATAGTCTTTATTGTGTTCTACATTGCGGCCCCTTTCCAGCACCAGGGTTTGCAGGCCATGGCCGCACAGCTCTTTAGCGGCCCATCCGCCGCTGATGCCGGAGCCTATCACTATAGCGTCAAAAGTGTTTTTCGCTTTGCCGTTGGAATCAATATTGATCATGACGTGGCGTACTTGTTACCCAATGTAATATTTTATGGGATAAAAAGAAAGCCGGCCCTGCAGGGACCGGCTATAAAATGCGTTGTACAATACAGGCGGGTTACTCTACCCAATATACCAATGTTACGGTAATAAAGCCATCGGGGCCTACCTGGCCATCGGTGAGCGTAAGGGTTTGCGGCAAGAAATTCCTAAGCGGCTATGTTAAGTTTAGGGTTGAAAAGTTGAGCAATACCTGCTGCGGGTTAAACCTGCTGCAGATACGTTAAGGGTGCTGTCGTGCATGCCTGCATTCACCTGTTTAAATCCAAAATCCTGTGCCGATAAGCTTTGGATCATCTTAAAGGCCTGCATGCAGCTATCCGGCATGGGTACGCCTTCGCCCTGCTGTAGAAAAGAAAATACCTTATGATCTATGAGCTCGCCTTTACCGGTGATCTTTACCTGCAGCAGGGGCGCTACATTGTAAGGCGGTTTCAGGTTAAACAGGTGATAGGTGGCAAAGTTACCCAGGCTGTAGGCTATCAGCTTTTGCTTATACATTTCCATGCCCCTTACCACATGCGGGCCGGAGCCTATTACCATATCAGCGCCGGCATCCACGCACATACGTGCAAAGTGCGTTACATTTCCGCGGTCCTGACCGTAGAAGATCTCCCGCCGTTTTGGGGTATGCGTACGCGTAGTGCCTTCTGCACCGCCATGAAAGAATACAATGAGCACATCACACAGCGGCCTTACACGTGCTACGTAGGCCTGTACCAGCGAGTCGTTGTTCATGTTAAGGCAGTTGCTGTGCGGGGCAAAGGAAACAAATCCAAAGCGTGTATTCCGTGCCGTTAGTGTATCAAAGGGGTGCTGGGTAACACCACTGGTGCGTATGTTGTTGTTACGTAAAAAAGCAAGCGTATGTTGCACACCTTTATCTCCAAAATCATAGGAATGGTTGTTAGATAAGTTAAGATATTCAAAGCCGGCTTCCTTATACCACTGTGCATATTTAAGCGGTGTGCGGAAAGCAAAGCACTGCGTTAAGCCGCATTGTTTATATACGGCTGCACTATCAGATACTGCGCTTTCAAGATTACCTATGCGCAGGTCTGTTTGCTGTAATAAGGGAATGGCATGCTGCAGGATATTTCCTTCACCTGCTGCGGGCAGGTAAAGGGGAGAAGGATAGCTGGAACCTACCATCATATCCCCCACAATGGAGATGCTGATGGTATCTGTTCCCGGCTGCGGGAGGATCACGGAATCCTTTGAGTGAAAGGCTTTCCGGTATACTAGTCCGGCGCCTGGATTACCAGCAAAAAGGCAGGGAATGGTTACCAGGCCTATTACGTTAAAGGTGAATAACCGCAGGTTTTTAACAACCAACTTTTCTTCGGGCATAGAGCGGATAAATAGTAAATATCTTCAGGGGTTGCAGGTGCAAATATATAAAAGATATCTAATGTTTATACAGGATATGTCCGTAATAGTTATTCACAATATGTTTATTCTGCCCGTAAACTTTTCACCGGGTTTGCCAATGCTGTTTTAATTGCCTGATAACTAACGGTTGATAGTGCAATGAATAACGCTCCCGCCCCTACGGCTAAAAAAATTATCCACGAAATATTTGTACGGTATTCATATTGCTGCAACCATTGATGCAGGAAATACCAGGCAATGGGGGTAGCTATACAGCAGGATAATACTACGAGCAGCGCAAAATCTCTGGATAACATGCGCCATAGATTGAAGATAGAAGCGCCCAGCACTTTGCGGATGCCGATCTCCTTGGTGCGTTGTTCTGCAATAAAAGAAGCTAATCCAAACAGGCCCAGGCAGCTGATAATAATGGCCAGTGCGGCAAATACGGTGGAGAGTTTTGCAATGCGTTCCTCTGCGCCGAACTTCTTTGCATATTCCTCGTCGACAAATGTATACTCAAAAGGTGCGGAGGAATTGTACTGTTTAAAAACCGCTTCCAGCTTTTTCAGCGCCTCGCTCATATTCATGCGCGGGTTCAGCCGGATGTTGATGATGTTACCTCCTTCATGTAAAATGCTGAAAACACTTTGCGGTACGGCGCGGTAGGGTGAGGTCATAATCATATCTTCCGTAACGCCTATTACCTGGTGATCCTTGCCATTCCAACGGATGGTCATACCTACAGGGTCGCCTTTAATACCCATGTATTTTACTGCAGCTTCATTCAGGATCAATGCTTCTGAATCTGATGCAAGTGCTTTGGAAAAATCACGTCCTTCTTTGAGCTTCCAGTTAACGGCTTTACCAAACTCATGCCGCACGGCAATGTTCGCAAAATAAGCTTCAAAGGACGGGTCTTTACCTGCCCAGTCGAACCCACCGGAGTTAGCCCATATATCCGTAATGGGGCATTGTGATTCCGCCATTTCTACTGCAACATTATTTTCCAGTAAGGTGCGGCGGATAATGTCGTAATTATCATATACTTCGGGGGTGGTTTCGTGGATGGAGATGAGTCCCTGCCGCTCGTAACCCACGGGGCGGTTCTTGGCATACTGGATCTGCCGGTATACGATCACGGTGCCGGTGATGAGCAGCACAGATACCGTGAACTGCACTACCACCAATGCTTTGCGGGGGAGCGATGCAAAACGGCCTGCACGGAAAGTGCCTTTTAATACTTTTACCGGCTGAAAAGACGACAGGTAAATGGCGGGATAGCTGCCTGCAATAAAACCGGTGAGCAATGAAAAGCTGATACCTGCTATCCAGCACCAGGCATTTGTCCAGGGGAAAACAATGTGTTTACCTGATACGGTATTAAACCAGGGCAGCATAGTGGTTACAAGAATAATGGCCAGTACAAATGCAAACAACGACATGAGCACAGATTCGCTATAGAACTGGCTTACGAGCTGTGAGCGCAGGGAGCCGATGGCCTTGCGGATGCCTACTTCCTTTGCGCGTTTTTCTGAACGTGCGGTGCTTAAGTTCATAAAGTTGATACAGGCCAGCAGCAATACAAACACACCTATGATACCAAACAGCCATACAAAGGTGATAAGCCCGCCTTCATTTACACCATTTACAAAGTTGGAGTAAAGATGCCATTTGCGCATGGGATGCAGGAAGAGCGTTGCTTTAAAATTCTTTTCCGGATGTTTGCGCGTTAGTACATCGCCGATCTTTGCGGATACTTTATCCATATCTGCATGGTCTGCTATCTGTACATAGAGGCCTGAAATATTGCTGCCCCAATCATCCTTCAGCTTCCTCACCCAGTCCCAGGTGCTCACGTATTTATCCCAGGGCGCAAAGAACTCTGTACCGCTCCAGAAGGTGTTCTCAGGCAGATCTTCATAAACGCCGGCTACCTTTAAGGAAAAGATGTTGGTGATCTTTACCAGTTTTCCCATAGGGTCTTCATTGCCAAATAATTTCTTAGCCAGCGACCGGGATATTAAGATAGAAGAGGGATCCTTAAGCCCGTCCCGCGTGCCCTGCAGCATATGGAAGCTGAACATTTCCGGGCCGTCTGGTTCTATAAAAATACCACTCTGTGTGAATTTATTATCGCCGGCAGCAACAGTATACTTTCCGCCGCCGGTCCTTACCACGTATTTAAGATCACCGGGGTATGCCATACGCAGCTCTGCTCCCAGGGGAACAGGCATAGAGGGAAAAGCGCCGCCTTCCTTACCATCCGTAACATGCTGCCATACTTCTGCAATGCGCGGGTAGTTTGTATGATACTGGTCAAAGGATAACTCATCCCATACCCATAACCCGATCATCATGGTTACAGCCATGCCCATGGACAGGCCAAAAATATTAATGAAGGAAAAGCTTTTGTGCTTAAGCAGGTTGCGGAAGGCTACCTTGATGTAATTTTTAAACATAGGCGGGTGTTTAAATAATTATTGTCCGGGTGAAGATGTGCAATTAGGCTGCCATATTCTGGGAGCTGCTACCAGTGCGGGCTGGAGGGGCAGGAGAGAGGGGCCATTGTTCAGATGCGAACGGAAAGTGTCCGGAAACGGACAATAGAGCGGGAATGATGGCCTTTTTCGTGTACGTAACCGGAAATAAGCAAAATATATGGTACTTAGATGTTATTGCACGGCTACACGCTTTATTTACTTTTGTGCCGATTTGAAAGACAGGCATCATCCAATATCAATAAATACTTACAAAGGCTTTTCCGTTCATGGAGGGCCTTTTGAGTTTTAGGGGCATCTTACCTCCGGGATACCATTTCCTGACAATTCTGTGCCCTAAAAAAGGTTAAATTTGTGTCGAAAAGCGAGAAAAACCTTAGAGGGAAACATGGCCTTAATATTTTTAGTATGGAACTGACGTATGAAACCGCCTACCAGGCTGCTGGTAAGGTTGCCGACACAATAGCATCGATCTTATTAAAACATCAGACTGCGGCCCTGGAGAACGGGGAAAGGAACCTGGCGTCTGTGCCGGAGGCATGGGTCGTGGAGAAGATGATTGACACGGCCTTCTGGGCCAGCCTCCGTAAAGAAGAAGGCAACGCCACCAAAATATCACTGGCCTTTTTGCCGCCTTCCCAGGCCGGCAAACCGCTGCTGTTTGCACAGCCCCTGCCGCTGAACTCCAAAACGCTCAGCAAGCTGGCGCCCGGCGTAGAACGGGCCGGCGTGCATGTGGGCATCTGGTATAAGGGGGAGGAACTGTACATCTGGGGTACTACTATTAAACTGCCGGACTATTGTTTTGTGCTGGATGTATCAGAACCGGCATTGCTGGTAGTGAAGCAGCGCCGCATTATTGGCCTGGGCAAGTTCATGAACGTAGCTGTGCTGCGTGGCGACCAGGTAAAAGTGGTGGACGAGAACAGCGGCCTGCTGCCGGATAGCCCGCCCATACTGACCTCCCTGCTGGGGCTCAGCTCATCGGCCGTTTGGAACGATCCTGTAAATGTACTGATACAAATTGCCGTATCCATGCGCGCGCATGGGCGTGGCGGCATTTTGCTGGTAGTATCCTCCCGGCATGAGGAGTGGAAAGGCTCGCTGATCCATCCTTTGCAATACCCGGTAGCGCCGGCATTCTCCGGTGTGGCCGACCTGGTATCATCCAACTGCAACAACAGGAATGGAAGTAGTGATATATTTCTGCAGAATGCTTTGCGCCGCGAAGTGGAGAACGTGACCGGCCTTACCGCCGTTGACGGCGCCACCGTGATCAACGACCGGCATCAGCTGCTGACCTTTGGCGCCAAGATCACCCGCGCGCATAACTCCACCCGGGTAGAGCAGGTGCTTTTAATGGAGCCGGTAATGGATGGCAGTCCCCGGCTCATACATCCATCCAGTTTGGGTGGTACCCGGCATTTATCTGCTGCGCAGTTTGTGCATGACCAGCGGGATTCCCTCGCCCTGGTAGCTTCGCAGGACGGATATTTTACGGTGTTCTCCTGGTCGGATCATGCGGGGATGGTGCAGGCGCATAGGATTGATGTTTTGTTGTTATAATTACGAATTAATCAATTACGAATTACGAATTAAAATGCAGCGGATGATTGGTGGGGATGGGGTACATTGGCTAAATAAAAAACTACATAGAAAAGTCCTGCGTTTGTGCGCAGGACTTTTTTTATGTAGTACACAATTCGTAATTACTCATATCATAATTACTTTCAATGGCATTCCCCGCTGGGCGGGGCAGGCTGTGCACCGCTTTAGGCGGGGTCGTAATTGAATAATTCGTAATTCCCCTAGAAGTCCGTCGATTTTGTGACACTCTCCCAGGCCTTGTATTCTTTGCCTAATAGTTCAAGCTTGTTTACTGCGCGGTTATAGGCATCGGTGCCTAAGAGGAAGTACAGGGGCGGGTTGGTAACGGTAGTGATGCGGATCATTTCTGCCACAGCCTTTTCGGGATCGCCGGCCTGCTGCCCGTCCATTTTGCGGAACTTATCGTGGGTGGCGTGAACAGCGCTGTAGTCTTCAATGTAGTTATCCGTAATGGCCAGTGATTCCGGTGTGAGGAAGCTGGTGCGGAAAGCGCCGGGCGCTACCACGGTCACCTTAATGCCCAGCTCCTGCACATCGGCAGCCAGCACTTCGGATAAACCTACTATGGCGTGTTTGGCTGCGGTATATATAGACCATCCTGTGCCGCCTGTAATGCCGGCAATGGAGGAGATATTAATGATATGACCGGAACGTTGTTTGCGCAGATAGGGCAGGGCCTTGCGGATCACGTTAATGGTACCGAACACATTTACATCAAAAGCCTGGCGTACTTCTGCGTCCGTTACTTCTTCCACGCTGCCGCCAATGCCATAGCCGGCGTTGTTCACCACCACATCCAGCCTGCCAAAGGTTTTTACGGTTTGTTCCAGCGCCTGCGCCACGCTGTTCTCATCTGCCAGATTCACCTGCAGGGGTAAGAACTGAGAAGAGTTTGTACCAACGGAGGTGCTGAGGTCCTGCGTATTGCGGGAGGTAGCGGCTACCATATGACCTGCCTTTAGGAGCTGTTTTACGAAGCTCAGTCCCAGGCCTTTGGAGGCGCCGGTTATGAACCATACTTGTTGCTTGTCCATCGTTAAACATTTTTGATGGATCAAAATTACGCCCCTAAGCCCGGGCGCAGCTTACGCCTTTCAAACAAATGGTTACATAATTCAAACAGCCCTGAAAGCGGAGGGCGGAATGCTGGTATGTTTCTTAAAGAAGTTATTGAAGTGGGAAGGCTCCTCAAACCCCAGGCAGTAGCCTATTTCGGAGATGTTCCAGTCGGTATGTTTGAGCAGCGACTTGGCCTCGCTCACCAGCCTTTCTGCAATGCGTTCAGTGGTGGTTTTACCGGTGGTGACCCTTATGGCGCGGTTCAGGTGGTTCACATGCACGGACAGCTGTTCTGCAAAGTCTTTGGCGGAGCGCAGTGAAAAGCGCTGCGATGGGTGCTCAATGGGGAACTGCCGTTCCAGCAGCTCTGTAAACACGGCACAGATGCGGGAATTGGCATCCGGGTGTTGGTACAGGTTTTCAGAGGGCTGGGTTTTCAGGGCAAAGTGAATGAGCTCCATCACGTAATTGCGGAGCAGGTCGTATTTATAGATGTAATCGCTGTTGATCTCATCCAGCATTTTCTGAAACAGGCTGCTTACATGGGCATCCTGCTCCGGGGTGAGCAGGTAAGCCGGTTTGCCGCCATTGGCGTACATGGGCAGCTCATTGAGGCTGTTGCGGGTACGGTCTGTGAAAAAGGTTTCGCTGAAGATGCAGAAGAAACCGGTGGGATCGTCGGCCACATTTTCCCAGGTGTAGGGTACGTGCGGGTTAAAGAACAGCAGGGCGCTGCCATTGACCTTCAGGCTTTTATCTGCGTAATGGTAAATATTTTCGCCCCGTATAAAGGTGATCTTATAATACTCGCGGCGGCGGTATTTGACCTGTGTGCCATTAGGACCTACGCAGTCCTCCAGGCGGAACACGTTAAAATGCCCGATATCCTGCTGCAGGTTATTGGGCAGGAAATTAAATTTATACTGGTAAAATTCCTGTAAGCTTTCTGTTTCTGACATGCGACAAAGTTACGAAATACAAACTTTAACCGTTACCTTGCGTGCCTAAATTTTTTAACCCATGCCCACATTCCCCGTGCAGTACTCCATGTTATCGTCCAAAGCCCTGCAGGACTTCATTATACAGCAATATGGCGACCCCGCACTTACATGCCGCCTGCTGCTGCGCAATGTGAGCGATACCTATATTATAGAAAAGGCCGGCGCGCCTGTGTACATTTTTAAAGTGTACCGGATCAGCCACCGCAGCCTGCACGAGATCCAGGGGGAGGTAGAACTACTGAACCGCCTGCACGAAGGCGGCGCCGCTGTTTCCTATCCCATACCGGACCTGCATGGCAACGAGATCCAGGATTTTAATGCGCCGGAAGGACTGCGGCACGGGGTATTGTTCAGCTATGCCAAAGGCAGCAATGTTTATGACCTGACGGAGGCACAGCTGCAGCTCGTAGGCCGCGAAATGGCGAAGGTGCATAATATTACCGCCAACCTGGCGCTGCCGCATGAGCGGGAGGAGTACGACATTAACCGCCTGCTGCTGCAACCCCTGGAAATACTGGCGCCTGCGTTTAAGGATCACGCGGAAGGATATACGTACCTGAAGGATACTGCACAAAAGGTGATACAGCAGTTAAATGAGTTACCTACCGGTAGCTTTAGCCATGGGTATTTGCAGTACGATTTTTTACCCAAGAACTTCCATTTTGATGAGCAGGGGCAGCTTACCTTTTTTGATTTTGACTTTGCAGGAAAGGGATGGCTGGCGAATGATGTAACATCTTTTTTCATACACTTCTTTCTCCATGTAGGCAGGCAGAAAATGACGCAGGAAGCTGCTGACCGCGACTTCCAGGTATTTATTGATGCTTACCGCAGCGTGCGGCCTTTTTCTGATGATGAATTAAAAGCAGTGCCTTATCTCGGTTTTATATTCTGGATCTTTTATCTTGGTTACCAGTACACGCATTTTGAGGAGTGGTCGAACTGGTTCTTTACACCTCGTTATTTGACAGAGCAGGAGCGGGTGGTTAGGATGTATGTGGAGCTGCACTGCCGCTTTAATTAATAATTAATAGTTAGTGCGAGGTTTTAAGTTTATACATTATAGATATTACTTCAATCATTTAAAGACATGGGATTTTCTGCTAATCGTTACGCTGAGATGGAGTATCGCCGCTGCGGTAAGAGCGGTATTAAGCTACCGGCTATTTCGCTGGGGCTGTGGCATAACTTCGGGCATGTAGATGTACCGGATAACTACCGCAAAATACTGTTCACTGCTTTTGACAACGGCATCACGCATTTTGACCTGGCTAACAACTACGGCCCTCCGCCCGGATCGGCAGAGGAGAACTTTGGCCGGATACTGCATACTGACTTTCGTGGTTACCGCGATGAGCTGATCATTTCGTCCAAAGCTGGTTATACGATGTGGCCCGGGCCTTATGGCGACTGGGGCTCCAAAAAATACCTGGTATCCAGCCTGGATCAAAGCCTGCGCCGTATGCAGCTGAATTATGTAGACATCTTTTACCATCACCGCCCTGACCCGGAAACACCCCTTGAAGAAACCATGCAGACCCTGGACCTGCTGGTACGGCAGGGAAAGGCACTGTACGTGGGCATCTCCAACTATCCCGCACAGGAGGCTGCACGGGCTATTGCTATCTTGAAACAACTGGGCACGCCTTGCCTGATCCATCAACCTAAATACAGCATGTTTGAACGCTGGGTGGAAAATGGTTTGCTGGACCTGCTGGGCGATGAAGGCGTTGGCTGCATTCCCTTTTCGCCACTGGCACAAGGCCTGTTAACCGATAAATACCTGCATGGTATTCCGCAGGATTCGCGTGCCGCAAAGCCGCATGGTTTCCTGAAAGAGCAGGATGTAACTGCGCGGAGACTGGAGCAGATTAAAGCGCTGCATACCTTAGCGCAGCGGCGCGGGCAGACGCTGGCGCAAATGGCGTTGTGGTGGTTGCTGAAGGATGCGCGCGTTACCTCTGTGCTGGTAGGCGCCAGCCGGCCGGAGCAGCTGCAGGATACGCTGCAGTGTTTGAAGGCGGAGCGGTTCTCTGAGGCGGAACTGGCGGAGATTGAAAGGATCCTGGCGGAGTAGGCTGATGTTTTACTGAGGGTTTTATCCTGATGGTGCTTTGTTTGATCCGGTTCGTTTAAAGGCCCTTTCGCGTAGGTCCAGCTCCGGACTGCGCCCGCCTGTTTGGAGGGCTATGGGGCGTTGGAGGTCGTGTAGGGGTTTGTGGAGGGATGGGGCGGTGTCAAGCGTGGCGCGCCGGGCAAAGGTCCGTCGTATGGACCTACGGCGGTAGTGCGTGGATATGGTTTCCTCCTACATTATACTTCCGACCTCAGACCTGCCGCTTTTATGCTACCTTTGCGGGATTAATCCATTACCACACATACTACACATGATCAATATTGGTGCATATAACCGGCTGAAAGTGAAGAAAACATCTGACTTTGGGGTATTCCTGGACGGAGGCGAACAGGAGATCCTGCTGCCTAAAAGATACGTGCCTGCAGGCGCTAAACCTGGCGACGAGCTGGAAGTGTTCCTGTACCATGATTCTGAGAACCGCCTCATTGCTACTACTGATAAACCCAAAGGAGTTGCCGGCGATATCCTGCTGCTGAAAGTTGTGGATGATACGGAACAGGGCGCTTTCCTGGACTGGGGCCTGATGAAAGACCTGTTTGTACCCCGGTCCCAGCAAATGAGCCGTATGCAGAAAGGGCAGGAGTACCTGGTGCGCATTTATATTGATAACCTTACCGGCCGTATTGCGGCTACAGAAAAAATAGATCCTTACCTGAGCAATGAACAGCTGACCGTAAAAGAAATGGACCCCGTGGAAATGATCATTTACCGCCGCACACAGCTGGGCTATGTGGTGATCATCAACCAGCAACATACCGGCCTGCTGCATTTCAATGAAGTGTTCCGCACCCTGGACATTGGCGAACGCCTGCAAGGCTTTGTGAAAAAGATCAAGGAAGAGAATAAGATAGATGTTGTACTGGGGCAAGCCGGTTACAAGAAGGTGGAGGATGAAAGCACGAAGATCCTGCGGCTGCTGCAGGAGAACAATGGTTACCTGCCTTACCATGATAAATCAGACCCCGAGGAGATCTATGCGTTCTTTGGCATGAGTAAAAAGACGTTTAAAATGACGACGGGTAGTTTGTATAAACAGCATAAGATCGAGTTTACGCAGACGGGGATAAAGCTGGTGGAGGAATAGAGAGTTGGCAGTTGGCAGTGGGCGAGTTGGCAGTTGATTGCGTGGTTTGGGAAAGTAGTTTATGAGTAGCAGGCAGTGGATCGTTGATCGTGATTTAAGATAGGAAGTTTAATAGTAAGTATGGAAAGAGGAACTGATGCCAAACCGTTTACGGCGGTGACTTCAAGGCCATTGGTATGGGTAAATATCTTATTTGGTATTGTCGTTTGTGCCCTGGCGTTAGCAACGGTTGGGCTGATGATCATGGCTGTTGCCTTATTATTTATGGAGGATAATACGCCGTTGTGGGGGCGTTTTGCACTGCTGTGCATTGCGCTGGTGATGAATGGAGTGCTATTATACCTAATCCTGAAAGGGAAACGATACACCACTATTACGGTGGATAAAGACGGCGTACAATTCTATAACCAGTACACTAAAACCATTGTTAAAACCCTGCTGTGGCGCTCCTTTAGCAAGGATCCCGCCCATGCGAAAGACAGGTATCCCAGCTATGATATAAATAAAGAAACTACTTCCGGGATGGTGAATGGGGCGCGTGTAAGCGCGGATCATTTCCAGTGGTGGTATACGCAGGATGGCAGAGCAGTAAGGCAAAGAGAGGCGTTCCGCGGAGCGCATCCGTTCCATGTGTTCTTTGCCAACCGGGGAGAACTGATCGCTGCATTCATGAAGGGGCTGAAACAGTACCGCCCGGATCTGAGCGTTGACCCCACATTATTCCTCACATTTTTTATTGACCCCAATACTTATGAGCACCAGCGTGGTAAACAGACCGTCACATTTGTGGCGGGGATAGCGCTTGCTGTGATCATTTTTGCGATCATCTATTATTTTGTGCGATAGTTATGTCGACCTATGCTTCCTGCGCCGGGCCGGAAGATGGCCGGTTATGATTATAGCGTTTAGGCTGGTTATTCTGTTTACGTTCGCCGCCCTGGGAACGGGATGACTGACCACCACTGTTCTCTGTTCTGGGTTTGTGCTGATGATTGCCGGAACTGTGTGAACCTGGTTTGCGGTGACCGCCGCCTCCTCCGCCTCCGTGACGGGGCTTGCCATGATGGCTGCCTTCCGGACGTTCGGAGCGGGGCTTCATTACCGGGGCAGGACCTATCTCCGGCGGTATCACACCGCGGGGCACCTGTTTACCCAGGGTTCTTTCTATGCGGGCAAAACGGCCCATTTCCTTTCCACTTACAAACGTATATGCGGTACCGTCAGTAGCTGCACGGGCGGTACGTCCAATGCGGTGAATGTAGTCTTCGCCGTCTTTGGGAACGTCGTAGTTGATCACCAGGTCAATATCTTCAACGTCAATACCGCGGCTCAGGATATCGGTGGCCACGAGCATTTTCAGCTTTTTATTCTTGAAATCCAGGAGGGCCTGTTCGCGTTTTTCCTGTTCCAGGTCGGAGTGAATGAGCTCTATGGAGAACTTTGCGCGGTGCAGCTCTGCGTATAGCGTTTTTACGTTCTGTTTGCTGGAGCAGAAGATGATCACGCTATCGAACTGTTTTTGTGTAAGCACATGTTTGATGAGCGGGATCTTTTGCTGTTCGTGTACAATGAATGCTTCCTGCTTAATCTTTTCCGGCGCCTTGCCCAGGGCAATGGAGATGTGCTCAGGATCCTGGAGGATCTTCATGGCCAGCTGTTTGATCTTGGTGGGCATGGTGGCGGAGAACATGAGGTTCTGGCGCTCTTTGGGCAAGAAGGAGATGATCTTAATGATATCGTCGTAAAAGCCCATGTCCAGCATGCGGTCGGCTTCGTCCAGCACCAGGTATTTCAGCTTTTTCACATTTACATAACCCATGTTCAGGTGGGCTATCATACGGCCGGGTGTGCAGATAACAATATCCACCCCGGTGGCCAGGGCCTTTTTCTCTGCGGCAAAGTTAGCGCCGCCGGTGCCGCCGTATACGGCTATGGAGCTGATATCGGTGTAGTAGGTGAGTCCTTCCAGTGCCTGGGCTATTTGCATGGCCAGCTCGCGGGTAGGGACTATCACCATTGCGTTAATGCTATGTTCGTCGCGGCCCTGTGTGAGCAGGTTGTGCAGCACGGGCAGCAGGAATGCGGCAGTTTTGCCGGTACCTGTTTGTGCGGAGGCCAGTATATCGCGGCCTGCGATAATAGGGGGTATTACCTGTTCCTGTACAGGAGTGGCGGTGTTGTAGCCCATTGCGTAAATACCATCCAATAGATCGTCGTCAAAACCAAATTCGTAAAATTGCAAGGTTCCAGTGCGTTTTTAAGTTGTAATCGTTTGTCTGAGGTTGAATTGTGCCCCCGTGAATACGATAGAAATCCAGTGAAGATAGGGGAAAAATGGGAAATTTCAATATAGTTGGCAGTTGGCAGTTAGCAGTTGGCAGTTTGGGGGGAGCGTTCAGTGTTTTGCGTTCAGTGTTCAGCGTACTGTGGGGATATTGCAGTAGGGTCTGAAAATGATGGAAGATTGTCTGGTTTGAATGGAAAATTGGTCTAAAAGTCTACCAATGGATTGAGTTTTTAGTAGGAACTTTATACTGACAACGAAGCTTAAACTTACCGGTCACACCGGGTGCTTGCCCGGATGTGTCTGTTATTTTGAGGATTATATTAGGTTCCGCCTTTTCAGGCGGAACTAGTTTTTTAGGACATACACCTGCTGAAGCATTGTTATCACGGCACATTGCCATGGTGGGTTTAATCATTTACTGTATGCGGCAATCCGGCACCATAGGCGTTTTAAGGGCTGAACATACTCCGGAGTTAACCTTTGGACAATGGGTGTGGTATGTCAGGGAAAACAGGTTATACCTGTTGCTGTCTGCCGGCCTTATGCTCATACAGTTCATTGTATTTAAATCCCTTTTTCCTAATCCTGATTTTCTGCCGGAATCCTATGTTTACCTTGAAATGGCCGCTGCTAATAAGGATGTCAGTATATGGTCTGTGGGATACGCCAAGTTTTTGCGGCTGGGCAGCCTGTTTACCCATTCAGCTACTGCGTTGGTGCTTTTCCAATACCTGGTGCTGCAGCTATGCATTCTGTACTTCATTTTTACACTTACCTATTTCCTAAGGCCCGGGAAAATTATTACCTGCCTGTTGTTTTTTATAGGAGTTGTAGACCCGCTGCTGCTGCATGTGAGTAATTTAATTTCCAGTGATGCCCTGTTCACTGCTTTAAGTATTTGCTGGGCTACGCAGTTGTTATGGATCATGAAAGGGGCCAGATTGCCGCTGTTAGTAATACATGCCCTGCTGTTATTGCTGGTATTTACGCTAAGTTATAATGCATTGTATTACCCGGTGATAAGTATGGTTATGATTGCAATTTCAAGATCCTATACCCTGTTTAAACTGGCTGCTAACCTGCTGATATTCGTTTTTATAGGAGGGTACATTGTACATACGGTTAAAACGTACCAGCGGGAAACAGGTACGCAGCAGTTCTTTGCACCGGGGCCCGGTAATGCACTGTATACGTATGGGTACACAACGCCGGAACCAGCGACAAAAATACCTTCCCGTTTAAGGCCGCTGCATGCTGTTATCCATCATATGGATTCGTTGCGGCAGGTGAGGGTGTGGCAATGGTCTGCTATGGCGCCGTTATACGGGAGTTATGGCGCTTATGCTATGCGTAAATACCCCGGCCTTTATGTTAAGTATTATCTTTTACCTAATCTCATAACTTTTTATGTACCGGAGGCGGAATCCCTGGGCGGGATCTCGGCGCCTTATACGCTTATAATAGCTTTATCCAATCTTTGTTTTTTAACAGGCTGTATTATTTTTTTTGTGATCAATGGTTTTAAGAGTGGCGGGTATTTGTCTAAAATATTGTTGGGGGCTTTTATATTATGGTTTGCCAATGGGATCTTTAGTATCATGGCTGGGCCTATCATGTTGAGGTACCAGTTATTTCCAATGATCATGAGCGGTGCATTTTCCCTGGTCATGATAGAATATTTCATTGATGCGGCTAATGCAGATGAACCGAAAACTGTAAACCTCAGGGCAGATGATGCACCTGTACTGGTAAGTGAATCATTGCACTGAGGTTTATGCTATAAATGTTTTATTCTTTCGTAAGCGGCTCCTGTATTGCTTTCAGCTTTTCTGCAGGCACCTTTGTTACTTCGCGGTCATAGGTCATGAGGCCATTCACTTCCATTTCCACATCGGTGGTTTGGGTATATACAGCGGCTGAAAGTCCTTCCGGGATGAGTGTTTTCAATCTTTCACAAAAACGTTTGTATACCTCAAACAGATCGTCTGCATTCTTGAAGCTCTGGTAACCCCAGTTATCTTTTTGCTGCCAGGTATGGCCGGGCAGGGGTAATCCCAGTCCGCCAAATTCTCCTAACACCAGTGCCTGTTGTTTGCCGAAAAGATCCGGGCGGGGCATGGCGGGATCAGGGTAGCTGTGCAGGTCTATGATGTGGCCTACCGGATAAAAGTTGCCGCCGCTGGCGCTGTTCACCAGGCGGGAGGGATCCTGCTGCATGGTCCATTTAGTGATCTCTTCTGTTTTGAACTGGCCCCAGGCTTCGTTAAAGGGTACCCATACCACGATGCAGGAGAAAGGATGCAGGGCATCCATGATGGCTTTCCATTCTGTGCGGTAAATGTTCTCTGAGATGTCGTCCCTCTTCTGGTCTGTGGCGCGGCCTAACACGCCGGGGCGGTTCTCCCAATGGTTGCCAAGGTCACCACTGGGCATATCCTGCCAAACCAGGATGCCTAATGAATCTGCATAACGGTACCAGCGGGCCGGTTCTACCTTTACGTGCTTGCGGATCATGTTAAAGCCCATGGCTTTGGTTTGAGTAAGATCGTACAAGAGCGCGGCATCGGTAGGTGCGGTGTATAAACCATCGGGCCACCAGCCCTGGTCTAAGGGGCCGAACTGGAATACGAATTTGTTGTTGAGCAGCATACGCTGAATGCCTTTCTCGTCCGGCGCCATGGAGATTTTGCGCATGGCGAAATAGCTTTTTACTTCGTCTATCACTTTGCCTTTTCGCACAATGGCTACCTGCAGGTTATACAGGAAGGGATGTTCCGGCGACCAGAGTTTGGGCTGCGGTATATTTAACGTAGTGGCGGTACCGTTATTAATGGTTTGTTCTGCTACCTGTTGTGTACCATCCAGGGCGGTTACTTTTATAACATCGCCAGGTTGCAGGCTGGGTGCGTTTACGCTGAGCTGTAAGGATTGTTTGTCGATATCCGGCGTGGGTTTCAGGGAGGCAATGTAGGCGGGTGCTACGGGCTCTATCCACACGGTTTGCCAGATGCCGGTAACGGGTGTGTACCAGATACCGGAGGGCTTTTTCACCTGTTTGCCACGGGGCTGGGGACCATCATCTGTCGGGTCCCATATGCGTACTACAATTTCCTGGGAACCGCTTTTCTTTAACAGGGAAGTGATGTTAAAAGAAAAGGGATCATAGCCGCCTTTATGTGTGCCGGCAAGCTGGCCGTTCACAAAAACGTCTGCCTGCCAGTCGGCAGCGCCGAAATGTAATAACAGGTTTTTGTTCTTATAGCTGGCAGGGAGGCTGAAGGTTCTTTTATACCAGAGTACCTGGTCTTTGCCTACGGTTTTGGTAACGCCGGAAAGCTGCGACTCTACCGGGTAGGGCACCAGGATGTTGCCTGCATAAGATGCGGGCGGCGTTTGCTGCGACATGGGCGCAATGGCATACTGCCAGGGACCGTTCAGGTTCAACCATACATTGCGCACCAACTGCGGGCGGGGATATTCAGGCAGGGGAATGGCCGTGGCGTGAACATCTTTTGCCCAGCGGGTTTGCAGGGTAGGCGATTGCGCACAAGCGAGACTACATTGGAATAAGATACTGCTTAATAACAGACAGAGATGAGTGCGATTACGTGGCATTTGTTCCGTTGGGTTTGAAAAGTGAGGAGGTAATATAGGGATTTTTTGGAGTTGGTGGTAGTGGAGGAGATGCATAAATTGACCTGATTGTCTACTGACAATGGCCTGTTGGTACAACAGAGCCCTAAGTTATTCGGGCGATCTTTATAAGGACTTACAAATTTTATTAAGCATCTTCCCTCATGCTCAAACCCGGCCCACTCTATGAATACACAAAATTATATAACAGGCGCCCTCCCTGTAAATATCCGCACCGGCGGAACGGCTACTAATGCTTTTGCAGATTTTGTTTTCCGGCAGAAGCGGAACAGAACTTTACTTTTAACCTTGCTTGCCTGTACAACGGTGGAGTTTATTATCTTCAAAATATGCTATCCCTTCCCTGATTTTTTTTCTGATAGCTGGAGTTATATTTTTGCTGCGCAGGCGGGGCTGGACGTTAATATATGGCCTATTGGCTATTCCAAGTTCCTTGCGGTTTTTCACTGGATTACGTATTCTCATCTTGCCTTAATAACCTTTCAGTATTTTTGCCTGGTAGCTTCCTCCCTGTACTTTTATTATACGATTACCTATTTTTATACTACCCGGAAGTACACGCGCATCATACTTATTTTATTCCTGTTCTTTAATCCTCTGCAATTTTATATTGCGAACTATGTAACGAGCGATGCAATATTCATTTCATTGAGTTTAGTCTGGGTGAGCCAGCTGATGTGGATCATGCATAAGCCGCAGCTATACCAGATCTTTTTCCAGGCTATTTTATTCTTTATTGCATTTACTTTCAGGTATAATGCGCTGTTTTACCCGCTAATAACTGCTATTGCCTTTTTGTTTTCCCGGCAGGCAACCTGGAGGAAAGTATTGGGCATTGTAATAGGCCCCCTGCTTATTATTCCTTTTATATTTTATTGCCTGAATGCTTCTGAAAAGATGACTGGCACGGCGCAATTTCCGCCTATTCTGGGGGGATGGCAGTGGGGCAATAATGCACTGTATATGTATGAGCATATTAATGCGGACAGTACAAAAATGACTTCTCCTGAAGTACGGGAGCTTAACCGGATAGCCATACAGTTCTTTAAGGAAACGCCTCCGTATGAACGTAACCTGCCTGCTTATGTGGCCAATTATTTTATACGCCAGCCCAATGCGCCATTGAAACAGTATATGTCGCGGCACTACCAGCCCACAACGGGTTATGAAAGCGTGGTTGCCTGGGGGAAAGTATCGCCTGTGTTCAAGGAATTTGGGTTGTCGCTGGTAAAGCAACATCCTGTTGCTTTTGCCAGGTATTATATGGGAGTGAATACCATGAATTACTTTTTTCCTCCGCTGGAAAAACTGGAAGTCTATAACCTGGGCTTTGATGAAACGGTGCCCATTGTGCAGGAATGGTTTCACCTGGAGAGCCCGAAACTGCCGGTTGCCCTGCCCAAGCAATTCCAGGGCATACTGTTGTTTTTGTATCCTACTTTATTCTGCATTCTGAACCTATGCATCTTCATTGGATATTTCCATTTTGTGCAGCCAAAGTATTTCAGGAACGCGGACCCCCGTTTCAGGCAGTGTGCTATTCTTATAGGTGTTTTTGTACTGCTGAACCTTGGTTTCAGCATATTTGCCAACATTATTGTGATCCGTTACCAGGTATTTCCCATGTTCATTTGTTTAACGTTTACATTGTTGCTGATTGATGAACTGCGGTATTTTGAAAAGCGTAGCGTTTAGCAACGGGAAAGAATATGTGCTGTTATGGAGACGTTCAAAAAACTACTTAATAAGCGATACCATCTCAGATCCATTGTAAAAAAGGATGTGTTTAAAGGTGTTTACAGGGACCGGTTCCTGCGGCCCAGGCAATGTATTGTGAAAGCGGAAAAGGTTGTTTCATCCCGTTTAAAATGGCAGGCGCATGTACATAAGGTGTATGCGGCGCAGGAATATATGCCTAAATGTGTGGATTATTTTTATGAGGAAGGCTGCTGTTATCTTGTGCTTGAATGTATTAAAGGCATTTCTCTGGCCGCCTATCTGCAAAAAGTAAACTTCCGTAATGAAAGCTGGTATGAATTAAACCCGGCTGTTAAAAAAGACCTGATCCATATTTTACTCAATATAATTTCCATTACCGGGCGGTTTCACAGAAAAGGGTATATACATCGCAGTATTTGTACCAGTAATATTTTTATTGACCGGCGTAAACGGGTGTATTTTATTAATGCGGGTATGGCCTGGCCTAACGTGAGCAAAAGGCCGGACCCTCCTTTTGGGGGCGGTATGCCCGGGTTTATACCGCCGGAGCAGTATGCGCTGCTGACTCCTACTGAAAAAGAAGATGTTTATGGATTAGGCGCTCTGATGATAACCTTATTTACCGGCTTAGATCCTGCGAAATTTACCCATCATTATACCATCCATCTTGCCCAGGACCTCTGTTTTTTAACAGGCAGCAAACCTATTGCAGATCTTATTGTACAATGCTTGGATGATGTGCCTGCACGGCGGCCTTCCCTGGAAGCCATAAGTGCGGTCATAGAAAATTACCAGGCGGAAATGGAGCGCTCCGGTTATACGATCTATTCTTTTCAATGTACCAATGAATACCGGGACCAGCTGAGTGCAGTATTAGACAGGGCTTCGAAGGGAGTAGTGAGTTCGCTGTATGCATTACAGTGCGAGCAGGCCAATGCCAACAGCCTGGGATTGAGTGATGGTATTGCCGGGGTACTTTACTTGCTGGCCAGGCTCAGGAAAAACAATATTGATGTAACAGGGTCCATAACGCCTTACTACAGTGCGCTTGCATCTGTAAAGGAAGGCGCTTCTTGTAATGATCCCGGGTTGTGGAAAGGTGCGGCGGGTGTAGCGCTGGCATTTTCAGAGGGCATAAAGGGCGGGCTGATACCTGATACCCATGAAAACCGGGATTATATTCTGCGGGCCCTGGACCTGAGCAGCACATCGCCAGATATGAACAGTGGAGCAGCAGGGCAGGGGATAGCGCTGAACCTATGCTGCAACTATCTTGATAAAGGTACGTTTGCCCAGCTGCTTAAAAACAAGGTCCGTTTTATTGTGATGTTACAGCAAAAGGAGGGGTACTGGCAACCTGATATCAGTTTTGCGGCCGGCACTACTGGGATTACCTGGTTCTTATTAGATTATGTTGAAAAATACGGGGATGATAAAGCGGCGCAGGCTGCACTGAGATCCCTGCACTGGATCAGCAGGCAAACCAACGATCTGCGGGACCTGTGCAGGAAAAAACGTTTTACGGGAGTAGTACAATATGATAAAAAAACTGTAGATGAAGTGAGCGGGTGCATTTTAACTTTTATAAAGGCTTATGAAGTATTTAAAATGCCCCGGTTTAAAAAGGCAGCTGAATACGCGTTGAGCAGTTATCCCAAACTTATTCTGAATGATAACTATACGCAAAGCGGAGGACTGGCCGGACTTGGTGAACTATATCTTGAAGCATTCCGGGTTTTTAAAACCAATGAATGGAAGCTGCGGGCTAACTGGATTGCCAACATCCTGCTGCATTCGCGTCATTTTACGGAGGGAGGATACTGTTACTGGATTGCCAATGAGAATACTTTGCCAGCGGCAGCGCTAACAACGGGTAATGGCGGCATTATACATTTCTTACTACGATGTCTTTACCCGGAGCAAACCGGTTACCGGATCTTACAATAATACGTTCCTGTCATGTACATTAAATCTCTCCTGTTAATTGTTCTAACCTGGATAACAGGACTTTTCACGCTACAAGCACAGTCAGTTAACCACCGTTTCAATGAAGTGTATAAGGGAGATAACCTGCAACAGGTGGCCTTTCCTATTGGCGGCATGGGAGCTGGCATGTTTTGCCTGGAGGGAACGGGGGCAGTATCTCATATGTCTGTGCGGAATAATCCCGATATGTATAACGAGCCTGCTATGTTTGCAGCTATTGCGCTGAAAGGTGTTCCTAACAGCGCCAGGGTGCTGGAAGGTCCTGTGCCCGGGTGGAAGAAATTCGGGCAGAGAAATGCAG
This sequence comes from Chitinophaga rupis, assembly GCF_900109685.1. GTDB lineage: Bacteria > Bacteroidota > Bacteroidia > Chitinophagales > Chitinophagaceae > Chitinophaga > Chitinophaga rupis. The sequence goes on from NZ_FOBB01000002.1 coordinate 899,333, forward strand.
CCCGGGGGGCGGAAGGCAGTACATACGGACTGGCCAGGTTCAGGGAGGCCAGCTTTCTTGCAAGGTTCCCTTTTGGAGAAGTTACGTTGCAGGACAAAACGCTGCTGCTGGAAGTACAAATCACCGGGTGGAGCCCTTTTATTCCTACGGATGAGGATAATTCCAGCCTGCCGGTTGGTGCGCTGGAATACCGGTTTAAAAATACCAGCAGTAAGGTGCAGGAGTATGTGTTTTCCTATAATGCCCGCAATTTTATGGCCATTCCTCAAAGGCCGGGAATGTATGACAGTACTATTGGCCCCAATCATATACTGCCTGTTAAGAACGGGTTTGTACTTACGCAGGACAGCACTCCTAAAACGCCTTTTCATAAAGGCAGCTTTGCCATTTTTACGGATGCAGCGGAAACGGTTATTGATCATTGCTGGTTCCGGGGCGGCTGGTGGGATCCTCTTTCCATAGCATGGAATAATATTGAAGCCGGCCAGGTAAAGCCAGTGGCGCCTGTGGGGAAGGATGCGCCGGGAGCATCTGTGTTTGTACCGTTCAAACTTGCTCCTGGTCAGGAGAGGACCATCCGTGTAATGATGGCCTGGTATGTGCCCAATAGCCGTTTACGTTATGGACTGCCGGTAAAAAAGGCTGCTGACAGTACGGTGCGTGATGCATCGGCAGATTTGCCGTCCATCTATCATAAACCCTGGTACAGCAGCCGGTTCGGGGATGTGTTTGCTGTGGCTGATTACTGGCAGGAGCATTACGATAGTTTACGGAAACATACGCAGTTGTTTACAGATGCGTTTTATAAAAGCACATTACCTGCTGAAGTGCTGGAGGCTATTGCGGCCAACCTTACCATTTTAAAATCGCCTACGGTGTTAAGACAATATGATGGACGTTTCTGGGCATGGGAAGGCTGTAATGATGAAACGGGCAGCTGTACCGGCACCTGTACGCATGTGTGGAATTATGCACAGGCCTTGCCGCATCTGTTCCCGGCTATGGAGCGTACTATCCGGAACACCGAGTATAATGAAAGCATGGATTCTGCGGGGCATCAGAACTACCGCGCATCGCTGCCGATACGGCCTGCAGGGCACCAGTATTATTTTCCGGCTGCTGACGGGCAGCTGGGCAGCATTATGCGTGTGTATCGTGACTGGCGCATCAGCGCGGACCATAAGTGGCTGCAGGGTTTGTATCCTAAACTGAAACGCAGCCTGGATTACTGCATCAGTACCTGGGATCCTAAACACAAGGGGATACTGGAAGAACCGCATCACAATACCTATGATATAGAGTTCTGGGGGCCGGATGGTATGTGTACCAGTATTTACCTGGGCGCGCTGGAAGCTATGATACGGATGAGCACTTTTTTAGGGGAGGATGTAAGTACGTACCAGCCATTGTTGCAAAGCGGAAGAACCTACCTGGAAACACAGCTTTATAACGGGGAATATTTTATTCAGCGGGTGCAATGGGAGGGTTTACAGGCGCCTAACCCGGTGATTGCCGCACAGGGAAGCAGTGAAGAAAGTGAAAGATATTCACCTGAAGCGGAACAACTATTAGAAAAGGAAGGCCCTAAATACCAATATGGGGGCGGGTGCCTGAGTGATGGGGTGATAGGCGCCTGGCTGGCCAGTGTGTGCGGTTTACCAGCACCTTTTGATACAACGAAGATCCGGAGCCATTTGCAGGCGGTGTATAAGTATAACCTGAAAAAAGACCTTACAGATTTCTCGAACCCGCAACGCCCCACTTTTGCCATGGGTGAGGAAGGTGGGCTACTGCTTTGTACCTGGCCTAAAGGAGATAAGCTGGCCTTACCTTTTGTGTATTCCAATGAAGTATGGACGGGGATTGAGTATGAAGTAGCCAGCCATCTGATCATGATGGGTAAGGTAAAGGAGGGACTGGATATTGTGCGTACCTGCCGGAGCCGTTATGACGGCCGGGTACGTAATCCATTTGACGAATATGAATGCGGGCACTGGTATGCGCGGGCATTATCCAGCTACGCACTGCTGCAGGCATTAACAGGGGTGCGTTATGATGCGGTGGATAAGATACTTTACATAGATTCAAGAGTGGGGGACTTTACCAGCTTTTTATCTACTGCAACGGGGTTTGGAAATGTGGTGTATAAAGGGGGAAAGGCTAAGGTGCAAACTGTTTATGGTAATATAGCGATAGATAAGATCATAATTTTGTAACTGCATGGGCATCGCATAGCGGGGCGTTATTTTTAAACAAACCCCTGCGATATGAGCAGCAAACATGCCCTATGGATAACGCTGGCCACGTTCTTACTTCTTATATTTGTTATGGAATACGCCATTATGCAAAATACCAACGGCGTATTCTCTTACCCGCTGGATGATGTTTATATTCACTTGGCTATTGCAAGGAACATTGCCTTTTATCATGTATGGGGCATCTCACCACAGGGATTTACTTCTGCTGCTTCTTCTATCCTTTACCCATTATTGCTGGCCGGAACTATCAAAATATTTGGCGCGCATATTATTATCCCGTTTATAATTAACCTGCTGGCAGGTTTGGTGTTCCTGGCAGCGCTGCATAAATGGCTGCTGCAGCAGGAACTGGGACCTGTTGCGCAGCTGAGCATATTACTCGTGGTAATACTGGTAACGCCGCTAACTGCCATTGTGATGTGCGGCATGGAGCATATGTTACAAATACTATTCTGCTTTCTTTTTGTAACAAAGTTTGCCGAGGAACTTGCTGCGGAGGTGGAAACCGAGAAACGTGGTTTTACCTGGCAGCTGTATGTATATGGGTTTTTGTTAACCGCTACCCGGTATGAGGGTGCTGTGCTGATAGGGATTGCCGGATTGATCACGTTCTTTGAAGCCCGGATACTGACTGCTTTGAAGGTGGTAGTGGTTTCTGTACTGCCTATTGTTATTTTCGGGGCTTACGCAAAGTATCATGGCAGTTATGCTATTCCTAATTCTGTGCTGCTGAAATCCGGTGCGCCGCCGCTGACTATAGATGGTATGATCAATTTCTTTTTTGATGACCTGTATAATAAGCTTTCTATATCAACCGGTTTCTATGGTACAGCAGCTACCCAACGTTTATTACTGATATTACCATTGACCTACCTTTTTTGCCGCCCGGCCATACCGGCTGTTAAATACCGGTATATGGTGATACTGTTAACCCTTGCTACCTTATGCTATCTGCTGCTGACCGGCAGAACGCGGTTTCCCCGGTATGAAGCTTACCTGATAGCTAATGGGGCTATTGTAAGCGGTGTATTGCTATTCCGTTATGGGAAGCAGGCATTATCGTTGCTGTTTGAACAGGCGAAATGGCTGCTGATCTTTGTGGGTGTTATACTGGTTATTCCTATTCTTTTAAGGAGCAGGGATGCGCTTACACTGGTGCACCCGGCCAGTGTGAATATTTACCAGCAGCAATACCAGATGGGGCTTTTTTTAGGTAAGTATTATTATAACACACCTGTTGCCTTTAATGATATTGGCGCTGCCTCTTATTTTACCAGGGGTGGTAACCTGGACCTCTGGGGCCTGGGAAGCTATGAGATTACGCGGAGTATTAAGAACGGGTATTATTCCCCGGAATATATTGAGCAGCTCACGCAAAAAGATAGTGTACGCATTGCAGTGATATTTGAGCGGTATATTCCGCAGGGTGTGTGGAGTAAGTGGAATAAAGTGGGATCGTGGAGTTTGAGTTCCAATGTGATTTGTGCGGATGATAGTATTTCTTTTTTTGCGGTAAGGCCGGAAGAAACGGCGGGGCTGAGGAAACATTTAGCGGATTACCAGGTGTTGCTACCGGAAGGAGTGATAGTAAGGTACTATTGAATTATTAGTTATTTAAGACGATATATAATTTCCGAAGTGGAGACAATTTTAATAAAGCCCCTACATTTTGCTTACTCAAATGATTTATAGATTTTATGTAAATAAAAAAGCCTATGGTTTTGGACGGACTTTAGCTTCATTTGAGAATTTTCTTCTTTTTTCTTCGATGCAAGGTGATAAATGACATTTGCAATCCTTAGTGTAAACTACGCCATGAAAAAGGAAATAAGGAAGTACAATAAACATTGAAATTGAAAAGTATACAGCGTAATTTGTTGATGTAATACGTTATTTTATTATAGATTGTATATTATTTGCAATTTGTTCAAATTCACGGCGGCAATCATTAACATAGCGAGTATGGTCCCCAATTACACCATCACGAGACGTTAACTCGAATATTGGTTTTAACGATGTTTGCGCCATAGGAACCAGTCCATGGTAGTTTTTAAAGTCAGCCACTTTGTAGTCAGGTATTGTTAATACCAAATCAAGGATTTTTAAATCTGTAGCATTTAATGGCCCAATTACGTACTCATTGATATAGTCAGGGATTTGACTACTCCATCGTTCGTATGCTTTTGTTTTTCTTGAACGATAAACATTAAACTGTTGTAATATATAACCAGAAAATTTAGGAGTACCATTAGGTGTATCAAACTGTAATTTTGATACACCTATCCTTTGTTTTGAAGTATAATAATTTCTTATCCAGTCAGCAAAAACCCTCCCCAGGTTCTGTGAACCTCTCAATGAAAAGAGATCTGGAATCATTGGTATAACGAAATTATCACATCCCAATAACACTGCTCTATTAAGAGAGCCCAAATTCGGTGCTACATCAATTAAAATATAGTCAATATCGTTTTTTGAAGCAAACTCTTGAATTATTCGGTAAATGGCGGAGGTTACCCTAAAGCCTCTTTCCTGCCCTGCAAGAATTTGTGTCCACGCATTAGAGAGTTCTCCTTCAAAGTCAGATAAAAGGAGATCGCCTATAAAAATCCATATGTTTCTATTTTCAACCTTATATGGTTCGATGAGTTTTACATCACCGGCCCCTTTTATTATAGGTTCAACGGCTTTATATACGCTGTCTCCTTTTTCAGACCAAGCCTTATCTATTGTTTCCTCGTCACAAATATGTGCTGTTAAATTACATTGAGGGTCAAGGTCAACAAACAAAACTTTATTACCCGCTCTTTCTAATGCATACCCAAGATGGAATGTAAAAGTCGTCTTACCTACGCCCCCCTTGTTATTGAAAAATACTATTGATTTCACTGTGCTTCTAATATTTTACGGCAATTTACGTATTTAGTTTTAATTAGGTTTTTCTTTTATTCTGTCTTTCTTATTCATTGATTAGTTTATTATTTAAATGAAAAAGCACGCCAATTCATGTATGCATATTTATAATGTTTTTGTAAATTTTACCTTATTCCCCTGTTACTTGTGCGAAGTACATTAGTTACGTAATAAATACGAATTCTAAACTAGAAGTGCGAGGTTGAGGTTTTGCATATTTGGAAATGTGAATATGGAGAATTTAATTTAAAAGCGTCCCGTAGACTAGCAACAGGACGCTTCATTTTAATGACAATACAAGTGGGGGATGATCTTTCCATAAAGAATAGATTAACGTGGATGATTCAAGGTTGGTAGGGGGTGATGGATGCGGAAGCCGGGCCTTCGTAGCCGTGAGGGTCTACGGCGGTGACGCGGTAGTACCAGGCTCCTTGCAGAGGCTGAGCCAGAAAGTCTTCGCCGTTGTCGGTGAAGGTGAGGGCTGCGTCTGCGGCGATGTAGGTTAAAAAGTTATCCGGGCAGGGTGTAAAATCTTTATCCTGGGAACGATAGATGTGGTAGTAGGAAGCGTTAGCTACCGGCTGCCATTTCAGGGATCGTTTTTGTGATTCAACTGCTGGTGCAGTGAGAGCAGTTGCAGTGACAGGAAGCTTTTCCTGCAGGGCAGATAAAGGCTGTGCAGGTGCATCTGCAGGAAAACTGGATTGATTGCTTCCGTCGGTGGCTGAGATGTAATATTCCACGCCTTCTGCGCCAATCTTATCTGCCGGAATAACGGCCGTGAAAATAGCTTTTATGCGGCGTGTCATGTGCAGTTGCTGCCAGTCTTTTTCGCCCGGGGTGCGGTAATACAGGTTTGCTTTCAGCAGGTCGTATCCGCGGTTATCTAACAAGCGGGCCTTGACCCATAAGGGCTGGCCGGCTAATACAGTAGTAGCGGGTGAAATAACTACGATCTGCGGAGGTGTTTTATCAGCGCTGCCGGCCTCGCAGGTGGCGGCTACAGAAGGTGTAGAACCTATATCATCCCAGCGTACACTGATCACTTCATATTTAGCGGTACCAGAGGTTTTGTCTTCATAGCGGCGGGCATCTGCGGGTAAGACGTTTTCCGTGATACGTTCTCCATTACGGAATATTATAAATCCTCTGGAGCCGGAGTGGTTCATTTCCCAGGTAAGGATGGCGCCATCATGGGTACCTTTTGCCTGCAGGTTTTCGGGCGCCGGTGCGCCGTAGCTGTTGAGCAGGCGCCTGTTTATTTCAGGGAGGTAATTTTTCTGGATAAACCGGTTTTGCATACTTACAACATTGCCTAATGAGGAAAGATCTGTTACACGGCTGTTGAAGTTGCGTACCCAGGAGGCTGCAACGGGTGTAATGTTCCATTTGGCCTCATTAAAGTGCAGGTTCAGCTGGATGTGATCCTGTTCTGCACCAATGCGGCTGCGCAGGAGTTTAAGGCGATATTGCTGCCCTGGATTAGTTGTTGTATTGATAGCGTTATCCAGGGTGGAGAGCTGCTCTTTTGCTTTGCTTAGCTCTCCCTGCGCCATTGCTACATCGGCTTTATAGGCCTGGGCAGCATCGGGCTCACGGTATACCAGGTAAATGGAATGCTTGCCAGGAGCGGGTGTGATAGTAGTTTGTACGTCTGTCCAATTTACCCAATCGCCGGTAGGCTGCACCAGGGCTTCGCCAATCTTAGGACCATCGGGTGCGTTCAGGTGGATCTCTATGCGGCCGCCGCTGCCCATGGAGGCTACGCGTGCTTTGAACTTCGTCCATTTGGGATCAAATTCCTGTTCCTTATAAGCTGTCCAGGAGCCTTTGCGGATGTAGGCTACGCAGCTGCTATCGGAGGAAATGGACACGGTGCGTACTACGTTATTCTGCGTGTAGTTTGCTGCCGGCATGAACAACTCCTGTGTACCATCTCCAGAGAGGCGGAAGGAGAGTACGTTGAACAAATAACTTTCATTGTTCTCCACATCACCTACCTCAAAAGGTGGCGTGGGGCGGCATTCACTGAAGTTGCTGGCATAAGGCTCGTTCTCATTAATAATAGACGTTATTGCAGTAGCAGCAGCGTTGCCATACTGCTGCTCTGCAAAACGACCGTAAACGGTTTTGGAATCCTTTAATTCGTTCTTATCATCCCAGGGCGCCCTGGACATGTACCACATTTTGGCTTTCACCGCATCGGTAATGCGCCAGGTGAGGGAGTAAAAACCTTTCATATTGGGGGCACGCTCTTTCCATGCTTTAATGGTATTAGAGAGGTCCATGTTATAGGGATAATAGTATACAGAGCTGTTAAAATCTCTTTCCAGCCAGGGGCAGCCCCAGTACTCGCGCTGATCGTAAATGGAGCCATTCTCAAAGCCATCTGAATAGTAGGAGATGGGGGCGCAGATCACGTCTTTAGGCAGGGTAGCGGTGTTCTCCGGTTCCAGGCCCCAGCCTGAAACGGCTACACGGGTGTTGGGCGTGGTTTTCTTTAAGCCATTGTAAAAGCCATCAAAGATGATACGCCATTTCTGCCATTTGGCTTTATCTTTTGCAATACCTTCTGACTGAAAGCAGAGTACATAATCCAGGTTAGGATAATCAGTAGTGATCTGTTTTACGCGGGCTTCTATCACTTTAGGATCATCGGGTTGCAGGCCGTAGGCTTCGGGGATGAGGTCAATGTCCAGGCCCAGGCCTATGCGGATGCCGCGGCGGTGAGCGTATTCAATCACCCGTTGAAACTCGTTGACGCCTTTGCGGAATACCTGTTTGTTATCCAGCTTTTCGTTGTGCAGGGCGCAGTCGGCGCCGAAGTCGTAATCATCAAACAGGTCGGATGAACCGAAGGGGTATTTGTTTACTTCTCCGCCGGGAAAACTGCCCCAGGCATGGCCGGTACGGGCGGTGGCCATCCATACGCGCGACATTTTTCCATCCACTTCAAAGTTGTGAAACATTTCATTATGTTCTGCTTCGCCATTGTAGTTATGAATATGCAGAAAGTTCATGCGCATGCGGGCCATCTGGTCCAGGATGAATTTCCAATCTTCCCAGGAATAGGAGGTAGCGGATTGGGGGAAGTTGGTCCAGGGGAGGAAACCGCGTACTTCCACGGCGGGTGTTTTTTCTTCGTTCACATCCGGGAGTACATTGGTTAATTTTTTTGCAGGGAGTACATCACCATCGAAGCTGAAGCTTACGCCGAGGTGTTCTTCCAGGAGGCCGTATACGCCGTAGAGCACTCCTACTTCTTCATTGGCGGCTATTACTATTACTTCCTTGCCGTTTTCTCTGAGCTTTTTGAGCAGGTAGCTTTGCGGGCTGGCAGGGAGCTTTATCTTTTGTTCTGAAATGAGGCGGTCAATTAGTGGATTGCCGGGGCGGCCGAGGATAAAGCCGGTGGTTTTAAGATCGCCGGTAGTGATGGTCGGGAGATTGCCTGAAAGCTGGTAGATGTAACGGGACAGGTCTTTGGCGGCGTAATCTTCCATGGGGGTAGCGTTTTTGGAGATTACTATGCTGAGGTTTTGCGCTTGCAGCGCAGCTGTAAGGAGGAGGAGGTTTAAAAAGGCGAATATTTTGCGGATTGAGAACACTGGAATTTGGTTTTGTATTTTATAAGTTTTGTTTTAAGCCTTCAGCTTTATGCTTTTTGCTTTCAGCTGTTACAGCATGCGGGCAAGTCCGGGTACGAACTGACGCCGCCTGTTTGGATGGCTATTGGGCAGTTCAAGCGGACGGGCGGTGGATGGCTATGGGACGTTGTGGTTCGTATCACGCCGGCTAAGGTTCGTAACCCGGACCTGCCGGCAACGCAGTACTTCAATGAGGAAGTAGTGGTGCGACTGATGGCGTAAGCGGTACGACCTTTTATACCTTTTATGCTTGTGATATTAAACTCCATATTTATAATACTGGCAGTGGCATTGTTTGTACTACCGGATGGGGACTGGATAAGCCGTGATCTATGTGTGTGGTAGCCTATTGCAACAAGTAAATTTACCCCCCGCCTGGCGGGGAGCACTCCACTTTACTATTTAAAAACTAAACTATTTTAACAGGTTTTAAAATGGATATCCGGTATTTTTTGTTTGTCCCGGAATACTAGTCTGCTCTTCTACCTGAACTGGTCTGAATTTCTACCTAAGTACTGCTTAATAATCTGCAATTTTGGGAATTGTTTAATGTTACAACACCAGCATTGTTTGCCTACACCATTAGCCCTATTGGACCTGGATTTGATCTCTTTTTATTTAAACTTATTTTTTATGGGAAAAATTAAGATTATGCTTGTTGCCATCACGGTTATGGCAACTGTTGGCGGAGCACTGGCATTTAGAGCAAACATGCGATACAGCACCTTGTATTGTATAAGAGCAACCACGTTAGGAGCCGGTAACTGTACTGGCTGTCTGGTTGGCAAGGCCGGTGGCCTAAGCGCCTATTACTATACGACCACAAATAACTGCAACCTTTGTAGTTTGGCTACCTGTAAATTTAGTACGCGTCTTATAGACGAGTAGGAGCACCATTGCAGCGTCACAAAAGGATACTGCATTTTTATGTTAAAACATGCCAGGAGCTATTACCAATCTGTATTATAGAATCATCAGCACTTTCCCTACACCATCAGCACAAAAATCCTATCATCCAACCTTTAATTTAATTAAACCCGTTTTTATGAAGAAGATCAAAATTATGCTTGCTGCCATTATTGTTATTGCCAGTGTAGGCGGCGCATTAGCTTTAAAAGCCAAAAACAGCTATGCCAATCTCTTTTGCTATAAGACCATTGCCGGCGGAGCGGGCTTTTGTACCGATTGTATGGCAGGCAAAGTTGGAGGTAACACTACTTATTACTATACTACGACCTTTAATTGCCAGGGGTGTACTTTAATTCAATGCACCCGTACGGCCAAACTTACCCTGGAGTAATTTAGCTTATTCCCTGTCACTTGTTTTAAAGCCGGCTTGTAATGCCGGCTTTATTTTTTAATTGCCTCTGGTATCCAACCGGTAACCTGTTTCAATGCCTTTAAGCTTTGCGGGAATGCCCCGGGTCATCCATACGGGTGGAGGAGCGCCTTTTAGGTAGTGGTCCAGGAACTGGGTGATACGGATGGTGAAATCCATACAATCATTGCCCCAGGCGCCATGGTTACTGTTATCGTATTGTAACATCCATACCGGTTTATTGAGGCGGCGTAATGATATAAATAATTCAACTGCCTGTTCCCAGGGCACTGCGGTATCAATTTTACTATGAAAAATTATCAGCGGGGTGGTTACTTTATCTGCCTGCAAAACAGGGGAATTCTCCAGGTACAGATCCGGGCGTTCCCATAGGCTGGCTCCCAGGATACTTTCATATAAACCCAGGCGGCTGATCTGTGCAGTGCCCTGCGGCCCGGAGAGCTGGAGTGCAGAGCTGATCCAGTTGCTGGTGCCTGCGCCTTCAATGGCTGCTGCAAAAATACCGGTATGCGTAACCAGGTAGTTAGTTTCAAAACCTGCGGTGCTATGGCCATTAATGCCCATTCTCTTTGCATTTACAAAGGGCATTTCAGCAAGATGCAGGGCTGCGGATACCAGAGTATTATAAGTGCTTTGACCCGGATGGCCTTTGGTATAATAAATATCCGGGGTAAATACCAAGTAACCCCTGCTTACAAACCAGGGAATGTTGATATTATTCCTGGTGAAATCCGGAATAGGATACTGGTACAGACGGCCGGACATTTGCTCATAATAATTAAACAGTACCGGGTATTTTTTATGGGGATCAAAGTTTTCCGGTTTGTATAAAATTCCCTGGCTGGTAGTACCATCCAGCTGCTGCCAGGTTAGCAGTTCGGCGGTAAGCCAGTTATAGTTGTTCTGCGGCTGCAGGTTGGTGAGCTGCCGGTAATGCTTAAAATCCTTTGTGAGCAGGTAATTAGGCGCCTGGGTTGCAGATTGCCGTTTAATGATCCAGGCGCCGGCGTTTTTTGCTTTCAGGGGAGGCATGCCAAAGCTATAAGCATGATCGGCCTGTACCTGTTTGTCGCCCAGGTAATAAAAAAAAGTCCAGGGACCCATTGTTAATAATTCCGGATCACTGCTGCTGTTTAAAGCTTTGCGAAAGAAACCGTTGTATTTGTTTGCTGTGTTAAAGGCCGTGAGCAGGCTGATTTCATTTGCAGGATGGATGGCCAGCTGGTAAAATTCATCCAGCTCATTTACCAGCCGGAGTTTAATGTGATGAGCGCTGCCATAAGCGTTGGTAATGTTTAACGGAGGCCTGGTGCCTGCTGCATCAAATAACCAGATATCATAGTTGTCGTACACCAGCAAACCGGCATCTTTTTCCAGCCAGCCCGCAATGCCCAATGATACGAAGGGGGAATCGTTTTTTATGAATTCGTTTTTGTATGCCCAGCTGTTGCCCTGGCCGGAGATTTTTGTTATGCTGTCTGTAATAAGGTTATAGCTATAATAGCTATTTTGTTTTTGGGCATTATAATATACCAGGTATTTGCCTGTGGGGGAAAGATAAAATTCCGTATAACCGGTTACCGGCAATGGCTTACGGATGCCTGTTTGTAGTGAGAGCAGGCGGTAGCTCATCTGATCATTCAGCCAGAATCTATCGCCGATGGTATCATACTGCAATACGGCATGATTGCCTGTAATATCCCAGGTGAGCAGCTTTTCATTTTCCTGCTCCAGGCGTATAATGCGGCTGCTATCTGTGTTTATGGCGGCCATATATGTTTGAGGGACCGGGTTACTGAGCTGTGTACATTGTAATACGGGATCGCGATAGCTCCAGATATCCAGGCTAACAGCATCTTTTATCTCAGGCTTTGTTGTTGTTGGTTTCAGCTGAAACAGCAGGTAACGGCCATTTTTACTAATGGTCAGAAATGTGTTGCCAATAGTCAGGCCTGCTTCTATGCCGGGCGAGGTATTGCTGGCTTTGATCACAGCTTTACTCATGCCGGACCGGTAATACCAAAGCGTATTGATCCCGTTTTCCTCTGCTATAAATGCCAGGCGGCTACCAGCGGTGTCTACTGCATAACTTTTTATAACTGCGGATGTATCCTGCGCTGACCAGATGGTTACTGGTATACCTTCCGGCAACCGCAGCCATTGTAAGGTTGCTTTTGTGCGGAGCAGCAAAACATTTCCTTTTTTATCAAATGTATAATCTGTTACGTTGTTGAAACGGGACCTTTTGCCGGTGAATAAATTGTGCAGGGTGAGGGTGTCTTTCCGACAATAGGCCAGCCATTGTGCATTGCCGGCAACCGGATGTTTAACTGTGTTAATCCCAGGTATATATTCCGTTTTACCTGTGGCCAGCTGCAAAAAACAGAGGGTATCCTTTATGTTGTAAACCAGCAGTTTGTTATTGCCGGAAAAGAAAGGTTGCGCAGCGTTGGGGATTTCCTTTTTCCAGGGGCCGTTTGTTGATTGTACTATGAGTGTGCTGCTATTTGTCGGCTTGTTACTGATGCTATAAACAAAGTATTTTCCATTGCCGGTGATGGCCAGTTCTGCACCCAGGGCAGGCCAGTTTACAATTGCACTGCTATCAATGACCGGTTTTCCGGGAAGGGGCTGGGAAAATGCATAAGTATGAAAGGTTAGCAAAAGGAGGATCAGGCGTTTCATATAGTGGTGGAAAGGGGTAGGTTATTAAGGTACTGCTTTTTTTTTACAGGAAAAACGTGTGGACTGAATTTCCACTCAAATTGAGCGGTTCGTCTACTGCTGCATTTCGCTATTGTATCCATCTTTGTAACAATCTATCAACTTATATTCCTGGCACTGCCATAAATATGATGATTGCCTTTTTTCATGGAGCTGCTGCCTCTCTTTCAGAACGGGGGGCAGCATGCCTATTGTATTGTTAAACACTAAATTCCAGCACATGATCCCATCTACGACTATGACACCACAGGAAGTGGGTTTGTCTACCCTTGAGAACCTGAGCGTTGCTGACCGGTTAAACCAATGGATGTTTGATTCTATACGGCCTTATGTAAAAGGGGCGGTACTGGAAATTGGCAGCGGTATTGGTAATATATCCAGCTGTTTTGTACAAAACGGGATACCCCTGCATGTGAGCGATTATAGCCAGGACTATTGCCGGATGCTGATGAAAAAGTTTGATACGGAACCGCTGATCAGAGATGTGTTACACCTGGACCTGGCTATTCCTGATATTGAAACTGCATATCCAAAATTGATTGGGAAATTTAATACGGTGTTTGCACTGAATGTAGTGGAACATATACTGGACCATCAGCTGGCACTGGCGAACTGTTATAAGCTGTTAGCGCCGGGTGGGAGGGTGATTATACTGGTGCCGGCTTACCAGGCGTTGTATAATGGGTTTGATAAGGAGCTGGAGCATTACAGGAGATATACGCGGAGTTCGTTAAGGAGGTTATTGGAATCGCAAAAGTTTGAAGTAATGAGGACCTGGCATTTTAATTTAGCGGGGATATTTGGGTGGTTCTGGAGCGGTACTGTGATGGGGAAGAAGACGCTGCCGGCAGGGGAGCTGAAGTTTTATAATAAGCTGGTGCCGGTGTTTAGAGTGGCGGATAAGATGGTGGGAAATAGCGTGGGGTTGTCGGTGATAGGGGTGGGGGTGAAGTAGGGGGGATTAAGAATGGGTTCAAAATGGTGATTTTTTGATAGTACATTATTGAGCTATATCCGGTAATAGTACCAGCCGCCAGCAGGCTTCTGCTGACGCTGCGCATCCGCTGACTAAGACACTGATTTATCAAATTTGCTGTTGCAATATTCGAAACATCGAATATTGAGGATGGTCGTGAACATGGAATAAGCCCACTCGAAATTTGGTACTGAGTTGTTTACCATGAATATTTTTAAAATTAAACGTAACAAAGATCGCAGGATAGTCGTCAACCGGGCCAGGTCGCAATTTGCGAACAAGATTATATAGCTGGAATGCGCTCATGATTTGGCCTGGAACAGTAGCTTCAATCTCTTCCGCTTTATCGACTGGTCCTAGTCCATACCTTTCCCAAGCCCAAATTTTAGAGAAACCGTGATAGTTGAAATGTGTCGACTGAATATCGAGAACTATAAACTTACGTCCGTCCTCGTCGGTTCTTAAATCACTCGCCGTCACTTTAATTTGGGGGACGTTGATAATTACCAATGATTTTAATGCTTCCAGATCCAATTGGAATGTTACGTTTACATCAGTAGCTATACCAAGTCCCTTATTGAAGACCTTGAGGTAAAATCCTTTTGACAAATAATCATGAGGGCCTGCTGGCTGTTGTGGCGGGTCGTAATCGTAGAAGTCCCGTTCTACCGTTAATCCGTTACGGGAAATATTAGATGAAAAGAACTCACCTGTATCAATTGTAAATAGTGGCTTGACAGGGCTGTGGACCGTTTCGTCATGATTACGTTGTTCAATCTTACTAATATTAACGGCAATAATAATTGTAATAATTAAGGTTAGGAGTGATATTACCGGATTCAGAATCCCACCAAAATAATCACCGAATGTTCCCCAGTCAGCTGGGTCAGAGGAACGAGGTAAATCATGGAAGTCGTGTACATAGTAATAAATCGGTGCAGCGATCGCTAGCAACGTAATTAGACCTGCTGCTATTCCAATAATCCATTTAGTTAGGGTGGACATGTAGACTGTGGTTTAATTAATCATGCAATTCCTTGCGTTTTACCTTTTCTTTTAAATTATACCTGACATTGTTAAAACGACTGCTATCCAGCAATGATAAAAAGTAAGCGACATCCTCATGTTCAATTCCCCAGTATTGTAATACAATGGCCAGTCTGACCAGTAACTCCTCGACAACATCTATTGCTAATTCTGGCGGATATGTATATTTATAAAGATTTAAAATTCCCAGCAACTCATTCTGCAAGGACTTGAAAAAGTCATTTTCCTTAAATGCCTCACACCACTGTACCAGATAACGCATGCATAAAATGATTCCAGCGCTACGTTTTAACTGGATTTTGCTGATGATAAGACGGATGTGTAACTGATGTACATCAAAATTTTCCTTATCATACAGGTCCCTGGCCACCTCGGTAATCGCTTCATTGATGTCAGCTGTTTCATCAGATGCCAGCCCCGTCATGATATTCCGTACGTTACCTTCCTTAACGGAAAGCTCCTCAACCCTCCTTCTTATTTGCTGAAAGTCATCTTGCTCCCCTAATAACACACTTTCCGCATCCAGAAACCAGTGCATCTCCTGCAACAGCGGAAAGAAGTCATCGATCCTTTCCATATTAACGTCCTTTAACTCGCCTAGTTTCGATTTTAGCTGATGATAGATATCCAGGATGTCGGTTGCCGTAAAAGTAAGCCCATTATCACTGCCTGTTGCCTTTCTGAGCCTCCTGAGCCTTATAAAATGATTATCCGAGGACCAGCTTCTTCTTCCATCTTTATTAATGAAAATACCCGTTTTCCATAACTGGGGACTTTTTAGCAGGCTATCAACGATTTTCCTTTGCAGGAACGTATTGCGTTTGCTGTAATGAACTGCCACAGACCATGTATTTGGGCTGTTGATCCGCGAATAATCTAATTCCAGCAGCATATTGACAATTGATACAGTATTCTCATCGGTTAAGAATGTATGTATATTTCCCAGTATAAACAGATAATCCGGATTCTCAGGAATTAACGCAATAAGTTGCTGCACAATTCGGGCTTGTTCGCCTTTCAGGCCACTTGCCTTTAGATGTTGATGGAAGGGATTATTAGCTAATACGTATAAATACTGGGTTGCATTATCTAAGGACAATCCACCCCTGAGCGAGGCGATGATACAATCCTGGAGTACTGTGGCCATAACATGGGCATCCTGACAATAACGGATAGCAGACTCTATAAAATCTGCATTAACATGCCTTTCCCTGTTAAATAAAATTCCTGTGCTTTTCCACGTTTGCCATACTGTTGAGAAAAATGGTTGCCAGTTGTCCGGTCCGAGTATAACTATAAACTGGGCCAGGAACACCAGTATGTTATCCTTATACAAGTAAGGCGTACAACTATCAAGATAGGCTGCAGCCAGCCGGTCAAATATGACCGGCGCCTTCTCCTGAAGGCCGGCCTCATATGCATAATCCTGCCCAATCCGTTTGGCAAATTTGGAATTATGATATTGTAATGAGAAATATAATACTGGGATGGGAAACTGGTTAACGACCGGCCTGAAAACACTATATGCTGCCTCCTCCGCTTTAAATCGTATTGACTGCATCGCAAACGGAAATCCGGTTTCCATCATCATACCCAACAATTTAAGACTCCACACTATTTTATCGTCCCTGCCGAAATGAATAGATCTGCCAATGAAGTCATTTGTTTCGTAGGGCGTTATCTTCTCTTTGGGTTCCCCCGTCAGCGAAAAAACCATGTCAGGGATCTCATTAATGGATGCCAATCCTTGCTGTTTCAGCCTGCTCTCCTTTTCAAATAGCTGATTGTCATAATGGACACCATTTAACATCCGTTTCATTTGCAGCGCATACAGGCTCTCCTGAAAAAGCCCGAATGTTTGGGTAGATAAGTACTTTATTCCTGCCTCCCTATCTAACATGCCCCAATATCCTGCAAACGCAATAGGATTGTTTTTGGTAGTACCACCTTCCTCCAGCAACGCCCGTAGTTTTCCAAAATTGAAAGTAATAGCTGCCTCCATTATTAGCAGGAGCGTTTTTTCCTCTTCGTATTGTTTTAATCCTAATTGACAGCATTTATTGTGGATCTCCTGGCATAACCCGTTATCCCCTTTCCAGATAGCGTCCTTTAGCGCCAGCTTCAAAAAATCATAATAAATGTCGTCCGATAACACCTGGGCATGGGCCTGTAGTTGCTGAAAGCTTCCTTCTTCTATAATAGCGGAATAGGGAATGAATGTATCCTCCAGCAGTAAGGCCGTTAGTCCCAAAAAATGTTTACTAAGGCTCGGGTGGGCTTTTTTAACCTCTTCAAAGAGGGCATTCACCGAGCTTAGAAAATCGATCCTGCTATCGTTATTCAAACGATTAGCTGGCGGTATACGGTTGAATTGCTTCAACACTTTGAGTTCGTTGTATTGCATGCAAAGCTCCGAAACGACCTCCATATCTATATCTTTACTGTTACTATGGAGCTGATCGATATACTGCTCATACCTTTGCCTGGCTAATAATTCATAAGAGAGCTGTGGTATATCTGTAACGGGTATATCACCAAAATAGTCCAGTAGTCTGGAGAGCAGGTCCCGGGTATTATCCACGTCAATTGCGCTGCCGGATACCTTCTCCAGAAAATGAACACAGCTGGGATGGCTGAGGGGGATATGCACAACCCGGTGATTCTTATAAAACTGTTGTTTGTGACTGTCCGCGGGCGTCTTTGCCCTTGCATCAATCAGATAAATTTTTGCTTCTTCCTTTTTCTCGTCCGGATCTCGCATTACCACCGTTCGGATCCAGGATACCCAGGCCAGGAAATTGGGATCATCCCCGGAAAAGCCGATCAGGCAGAACTGACCCTGTAACAGAGAAATCCGCATCAGCTGCGTAAAGGCTTCGTGCCGTTGCGGATAATTGGCATAATCCTCCCCGGATATGATGTACCGCTTATCGTATTCATTGTCAAAAGCAAAGGGGGTCTTTTCATCCTTGGGCAATGAACCGTGTAGCTTAATAATATTCCTGTTCCTTTTAATAGCCAGATCAGAGGAATGTTTGACAATGTTATAGCATTCATTGATAGCTTCTCCCAGGTTCCCTATTTTCTGCACCAGGTTGTCCATACTATTATTGGCTGTTATAATCTCAAACCTAAGCTGGTTTTTCTGTGCGGTATTATCCCGTGGCATGGCGCCGGAGATATCACTCTCACTGAGCGCGGAATCATCCTGAAGGTTAGTGTACGGCTGTTGCGCCGGATAATCCTGGCTTTGGGCGCCCATCTCTAAGGCTTCTATGGTTTCTATGGCGGTCTTTTTCTCTAAGACCTGTATACGTAAGGACTGTATTTCTTCGTTATACCTTTTTAACTGCTTATCCAATTCTTCAAAGACTTTCTCATCAATGCAAAATTCAAGCAGGTTATCGTAGTTAGTCGTGTATATATTATTCCAGGGGAGTTTGATCAATTTGGTGTGCATTTCCAGGTCTGCTTCACTGATGAGTGCCTTCTTAATTTGACCATCCTCCATGTATTTCAAAAAGATGTTTCCTTCTTCCCGGATGGCAACAGGTGTATTTTCTTCAATATAGATATCTACAGTTTCCCTATATCCCATTTTCTGGATATAGTTCGATACCACCTGCAAATAACCGGTCTGCTCAATGTATTGGTTTACCTGGTCTTTGAGATAGGTTAGATATTTTCGGCTCGTTTCATTGGCTTTCCTTCCCGTTAGCCGTTCATAGTCCAACGCATATGAGCGTCCGTTCATCCTAATTACCATCTTTTCGAGCAGCTGCCACCAGCTAGGGAACAGTGTGTTATGCACGTTTTTACTAAATCCCGCGCCAACGAGTACAGATACATTTCTATTCTTCAGTTTCTGTTGCAGCTCTTCGAGCGCCTTTGAGTAATCGCTTTCCATCTGTGAATGAGTAAATTATGTGTCTATAGTGTATGCTTCCCATATAGCTGATAGCATAATGGTTATTTTAAGTTATTTGAATATAACTATAAACAACATCAATACATAATAATTATAACCTGTTGAATAAGGCTTGTCTTAAGGGCCGGTTTATTTAAAATTTGCAATTTTCTTGAGCTTCGAGCCTAAAGTTGTTATTGTGAGTTTTTGGAGTTGACTAACTGCAAGCCGCAGACCGTCCAGACATTTTTGCGGGGCATAAAAATAGCCATCATCTGTATAATACTTTGTAATACTTTCTCTTTCCGCATTAAATTTCTGTTGAGCGGTTTCTGGTGTATGTGTCTGGTTAAAAATATCTCTCTGAAACTCTAAGTTAATTTCACCAAGCAGTCTTTGGGCGGTTTTAGCTCTTTCTTCTGCAGCAAACCACACAAAGTTATTCTGTCTTTCGACTAAATCTTCTATTATATCGCATGTATTATAAAAGTCGCTAATTGCTTTAAACTCATCAAGATCAAATTCTTTTGCAAAAAGATGTGAGTATTTTTGCCAGCTATTTGTTTGGAGTACAGCGGGTAAATCAAGTTGTCCACCCTGATTTAATCTTTCTAAGATGATACTAACCTGCTCTTCCGCATTGCGAATTTCAAATAATATGGAAATTGCGGCATTAGTTTTTTCATCTTTTTTCTGTTCCGTGTATATATATATTGCTAAACAACCAACAACGAATGTGACTGAAGCGAAGAAGAAATTAGAATTTACTATTTCAGGTTTTAAAATGTACAAAATCCATCCTAAAATTAGGTAAAAGGCAATAATGATGATATAAGAATTGGGCCATTTCATATTTTATCAAATTAACGTGGATAATACCTAATTAGATTATTCCACGACTAGTTCTACTTTTTGTACTTCGTTACTATTAGCTCCTGTCATGATTTCCACTATACCCGGTTCTACGCCGTACTTCATGTCTTTGTTCCAGTAAGAGAGCTTGGAGCGATCTAGGGTAAAAGAGACTGTTTTTGTTTCGCCGGGTTCCAGGGGAATGCGGGCGAAGTCTTTGAGCTCTTTTACAGGGCGTGTTACAGAGGCTACTTTCTGGTGAATGTATAATTGCACTATTTCATCTCCCTTGCGGCTGCCCGTATTGGTTATGTTTACCGTAACGGTAACTGCGCCGTTCTTTTTCAGGGTAGGTGTGGATACCTGCGGAGCGGCGTAACTATAGGTAGTATAACTGCGGCCGTAACCGAAAGGATACAGCGGCGTGTTTTGTTCCATAAGGTAAGGAAAGAACTGCGCGCTAGGCTTGTGATTGTAGTAAATGGGTACCTGGCCGGCAGAGCGGGGATAACTGATAGCAAGTTTACCGGAAGGGTTTACATCGCCAAACAGGATGTTGGCGAAGGCATTGCCGGCTTCTTCGCCGGTAAACCAGCCGTCTACAATGGCGGGCACGTTTTCAGCGATCCAGTTGATGGATAAGGGACGGCCATGGGCCAGGTACACCATGGCCGGTTTGCCGGTGGCCATGATGGCTTTTACTAAATCCTCCTGCTGGGATTGAAGGTTGAGGTCTGTTTGATCGCCGGGGTGATTGGCCCAGGCTTCACGGCCCATTTGCTCGTTTTCACCGATGGCGATGATGATGAAATCTGCCTGTTTGGCTACGCTTACAGCTTCGTTTATGAGTTTTTTGTTTTCTTCTGCAGAAGGCCAGTGGGCGGTATCAATGTACTGGTAGTTGTTATGGCTGATGGTATCGCCATTGGTGGTGAGCTTAACGCCCTGGGCGTAGAGTACCTCGTACTGGCCATTGGCTTTATTTTTTAAGCCATCCAACAGGGATACGTTGTTGCGGGGAATGCCGGAGTAATCGCCTAAATAGTTTACGGCGGCGCAAGGGCCTATAACGGCTATCTTTTTGTATTGATCTTTTTTAATGGGGAGGAAATTGTTATCGTTCTTAAGGAGTACCATGGACTTTTCTGCGGCTTCCAGGGCCAGTGGGGTACCTTCATTAGATGCCATAAGCTGCTGGGCTTTTTCAAGCGAAGCGGTGTCCTGTTCGAATAAGCCTAAATCGAATTTTAAGCGGAGAATATAGGCTACGGCGCTGTCCAGCTCTTTCATGGGCAGCTTTTTTTCCTTAACGAGGGAGTCCAGGGCAGCGTAGTTTTTGCCGTAGGGTAAATCGATGGTTACGCCGGCATTGAAGGCGATAAGAGCAGCGGATTTGGTATCTGCTGCAATAAGGTGTTTTTGCCAGAGCTGATCGATGGCGAACCAGTCGGAGACTACCACGCCATTGAACTTCCATTCTTTGCGCAGCACGTCTGTTAAGAGCCATTTGTTGGCATGAGAGGGAATATCATCTACCTCACAGTAAGAAGCCATAATAGAAGTGGGCCTGGAGCGGTTGATGGCCAGGCGGAAAGATTCCATGTGGATCTCCCGCAGATCGCGGATGGAGACGTTTGTGGGCCCCTGGTTATTGGCGCCTTCTGAGCCGCCATGACCGGTGAATGTTTTGAGGCAGGCGCCTACGTGATCTTGCGTAACCTTACCATTGCTGCTGCCCTGGAAACCGCGTACTACGGCGCTGCCTAATACGCCGCAGAGATAAGGATCTTCGCCAAAGGTTTCGCCGGTGCGGCCCCAGCGGGGATCACGGCATACGTCTACGATGGGGGCGAGGACTACGTCCGTGCCTTTGGAGCGGCACTCGCGGCTTACATAGTCGTATACCCGTTCAATTAAAGCGGTGTCCCATGAGCAGGCAAAACCGATGCTATGCGGAAAGGCATCGGCGCCGGGAGCCAGGAGGCCGTGATGGGCTTCGTCCAGGAAAATAACAGGGATGCCTAAACGGGTGTTCTTACGTAACCACTGCTGCAGCGCATTGCGGCGGTGAATGGTGTTTTCTGCAGTGGCTTTAAAATCGGGGTTCATCATGCCAATGCCGTAGCGGAACATGGAATCCATTTTAAAGGCGTTAGCCTGCATGGCATCGTCTATAATAGGGCGGCCAAAGTGCATGCTGCGTACCTGTGCTATCTTTTCTTCCAGCGTCATACGGGAAAGAAGGTCAGCTACCCGTTTTGCGGTTGGCAGGGATGCGTTTTTGTAGGCTGGTACAGGCGCAGGTTTTTCTTTTTTACCGGCGATAGGCTGGGCCATAACGTGGAAGGATATATTACAAAGCAGGAGGAGCCATGCTGGCTTTAAAAGGCATTTCATTTTTCTGATTATATCTGTTCTTTAATAAGTGCATGATGAAACTGTTTACCTCCCATTGATCTGCTACGGGACGTCCTGTGGCCGGGATGTGCACCATGTAGGGAAAAGGGCCGAACTCCGGGCTAATGGTGAGCTGTGCGTTGGGCGACTGTTGTTCTTTAAGCAGCATTACCTGATCCCACCAGTTCAGATGTTTGTTCAACGCTTCCTGCCATTCTGCGGCGCGTGGATCAGGCACCTGGGGGCCTTCCGGGTAACCTACGCGGGCGTGGATGTGATCTGTTCTTTCAATGGCCAGCTGCATAGCAGAGGGCTGATCATCCAGGAAAGACTCTGCTACATTTACCCAATGAGAGGCATCCAGTGTGAGCCGTAGACCGGGGATCTTTTCCAGATAGGCTTTGGTGATGTGGGCGGCAAAGGAGAATTTATTGCGGTGCGTTTCATGCACTACCGGTATGCCGCTGGCGGCAGCGGCTTCAATGAGCACCTTGTTTTGTTCAAAGCTGAAGAAGTCTTTGCCGGTTTGGGAGTTTACCTTGAATGGCTTGTATGCCCTGATCCTTAACAGCCAGTTACAATAAAGATCATAATGCTCCGTAAAATTAGCTGTGTAGGTATCAAAATGCTGTGGAAGAATGACCAGGCTGTTTTTGACAGCGGCGTTCCAGGCGGTGTCCAGCTCTTTGGGAGTGGTATCAGATGCAATGGCATATTCAATGCCATCGTAGCCTTCCTGTTTTACGTTACGGCAAAAATCTTCCCAGGGCAGATGTTCGCTTCCCCAGCGGGGGCAAAAGAAAAGTACTTGCAAAGCCATTATAATTCGGTTTTAATTTTGAGTACTTCGGGGCGGAGATAAGGTTTGTTGGCGTCTACTGTGCCTTTGTAAGCGTAAGGATCTTCGCCGGCTACCAGCACAATATCGCGGAGATCTTCTGTTGGGGGCAGGTGGCCGTCCTGATCCCAGGGCAACATGGATTCTGCACTCATGTAGTGATTGACCAATGCGGTGCGGAAGTTGTCTTTTGTTTTGTTACGCAAAGAGCTGTGCAGCGTGTAACCGTTGAAAAAGACTACAGAACCGGATTTTACTTCTACGGGGATCTTCTTCTTTTCATATGGAGATACATCTATGGTGTCTACATCGGCATATTCAGGAGAGCTGTTCTTTACGCGGGGCATAATATAACCGGGACGGCCGGGAATGATCCAGAGGCAGCCGTTTTCCACAGTGGCATCGTCTATGGCTATCCATACGCCGATGAGGGATTTGTCGCGGGTAGGGATGTAGTACTCGTCCTGGTGCCAGGACTGGCCCGCTTTTCCGGGGGCTTTTACGAACAGCATGGATTGCATGCACTTCATATTGGGGCTTACTATTTTTGTAAGGATGTCTACAATGTTGCGATGGAACAATGAGTTGTGGATGACCTTTGAGATCTTGTGCGGGAAGTGGATGGCCACGTATTTTTTAAGCACTTCTTCATCGGGTTCGTTGTCGTCTACATCTACCATGCCTTCTATGTGCCCGCGCTGTCCGCGGAAGATGGCGGCGGTTTCTTTTTTCAGGTTGGCGATCTCTGTTTGTGATAAGAGGTTTGGGACCACCAGGTAACCTTGTTCCTGGTATTGTTTGATATTTTCAGGAGTGATCATGATTTTAAGATTTAGATGATCCAATAAACAGATGCTCTATTTCCTCAAGGGAGTGACCCTTGGTTTCTTTCACTTTTAAGAGCATATAAAAAAATGCAATTGCACATAAAGCGGCATAACAGAAAAGGGTGAGGGGTGTGCCCAGGTGTTTGGTCATAACAGGGAAGCTGCCTGCTATAATAAAATCTGCTAGCCATAATGCCAATGTAGCTACGGACATGGCCAGGCCCCGGATGCGATTAGGAAAGATCTCTGAGAGATACACCCAGGTAACGGCGCCCAGCGTGCAGCCAAAAGCGCCTACATAGGCCAGCATGCCAATGAGCACGATGTAATTATCAAAGTATTTGTACTGGAAACAGGAGGCTACTACGATGAGCGAAATGCCCATGATGCAGCTTCCGGCCAGCAGGAACTTTTTGCGGCCCACCTTATCCACCAGGCCAATAGCAATGAAAGTGGAGATAACATTTACCACGCCGATGCCGATGGTTTGTAACATGGAGGAAGAGGTATCCATGCCCATTTCCTTAAAGATCACTGGCGCATAATACAGAATGGCATTGATGCCGGTAACCTGCTGGAATACCGCTACCAGGATGCCGATGAATAATACAGGGCGGTAAGTTTTAGTGAAAATAAGTTTGAGCGGGGCATGTGTTTCCTGGTGGAAGCTGTTTTCGATGGCGGCTATTTCTGTGGCTGCAGCTGCAGCGCCGGATGTCCTGGTAAGGATGGTGAGGGCTTCTTTTTTGCGGCCCTGTTTTATGAGCCAACGCGGTGTTTCCGGTACGGTTAATAATAAGAGCCAGAAAAGGAGAGAGGGAGCGGCTTGTGAAGCGAACATCCAGCGCCAGTTATCGGGGCCGGTAGCATCCAATAAATAGTTGGAGAAGTAGGCAAGGAGGATACCGAATACAATGGCCAGCTGGTAACAGGCTACCAGCCTGCCCCGCCAGGCTGCGGGAGCTATTTCGGCAATGTACATGGGCGATACCATGGCGGCAGCGCCTACGCCCAAACCGCCGATAAGGCGGGAGAGTACGAGTAAGTATAACTGGTGGGACAGGCCTGCGCCGATACCGGAGACCGCGAATAAAATAGCGCAGGTAATCAATACTGTGCGGCGGCCGTATCTGTCTGCCAGTGCGCCTGCGGCCAGTGCGCCTATAGCGCAGCCAATGAGGATCACACTTACGGCCCAGCCCAGGGTATATTCATCCAGCTTGAAATAAGCGGTGATATAGGGGATAGCGCCGGAGATGATGGCGGTATCAAAACCGAAGAGGAGGCCACCTAATGCGGCTACGCTGCTTACTTTTATTATAAAGCTATTATTGCCGGGCTTTGTTTGAACCGTAACCTTTGGTGTAGTTGGGAACGTGGAAGCAGTGTTCATGATGTGCAAATATGCAGGTTATGTACTACTACGAAAGTAAGGGATTGGTGATGGGAGGGGTTCCATTTTATTATGCAAAAACTAAATTATTTTAATTCATGAGGTGATGGAAATACGATAAATTGCTGAAGAAAGTAGAATAATGTGCAGATTAACACATTGGCAACATGCGTACACTGTTACAGAAATTACCGTTGACGGAGAGTACGTCGTTTGTGGCGAAAACTTTCCGTACGCCTCATTTTGAAGTGGGGTGGCATCAGCATATTGAGTATGAGCTGATCCTTTTTACGGAGGGATCGGGGCTGAGCTTTGTGGGGAATCATGTAGGAGAGTTTGAGACCGGAGATATTTACTTTCTGGGATCTAATTTGCCACATACGTTTCAGAAGCGGGAGCCAGGGTTGGTAACCAGTGCAGTAGTGGTGCAGTTTAAGGAGGATTTTTGGGGAGAGGGATTTTTACAATTGCCGGAGAGCCGGCATGTGCGGCAGCTGCTGGATGTATCATCACAAGGGCTGAAAATGCAGGCGCCACTGAAACAGCCGTTGGCGCCGTTGATAACAGCGTTAGAACATACCAGTGGGTTTAAACGTATTTTGCTATTGGGGGAATGCCTGGAAATGATGGCAGAACAGGCGGCTTATATACCGGTATCTACCCAGCCTATTAAGGCCTTTCAACATAAAGACCGGGAAACGATGGACCGGGTATTTCAATTTACCATTGACAATTTCCGGGACCCTATCAGCCTTCCGGAGGTAGCAGAAATTGCATGTATGAGTGTGCCAGCTTTTTGTAATTATTTTAAGCGGAGCACGAAGAAGACCTACATTGATTTTTTGAATGAGGTGAGGATTGGATGTGCGTGTAACCTGCTACTAGAAACAGAAAAGACGGTGCTAGATATTTGCTATGAAAGTGGGTATAATACCATGGCTAATTTCCATAAGCAGTTTCTGAAGATAAAGGGAAGGACGCCGTTGCAGTACAGGAAGGCGTTTGAGTGAGAAATTGCGTTAATAATAGTTCAGCACTTTAGAGAATTTCTTTAATCTTTCATGAGCCACCTTAATATATTCTGTAGTTAATACTTGTTTTTTATGATTGTTCCAATCATGAACTTTTTTCACTATTTCGTCCAAATTTTCTTTGTTTTCTACTTCATTGTATAATACATAATCAACTGTAGCCAATACTTCCATACTTAATGGCGTTTCAAAACCTTCTATTAAGGATAGCAGGTTCTCTAACCTATTCTTCTGCGTATCTGTTGAATTTGAAGTTATAAATTCGTCTATTTCCCTGAAATTTTCCTCGATTATATATAACGGGTCGAATGTTTTTACGTCCTTATATTTCATACCCGAAATATATACTCCATCAATGTCGTATAATATATGAGCAAGCTGATATGCATATGGCCCATACTGAAACTTTTCAAATTTTATTTTTTGAGCATTTTCATCTCCTAATCTACTAAGAAAATAGACCAGCTTTTGTGTTTCAAGTAGGGTGAGGGAATATTCAAATTGTGAATAAACTTTCATTAAATAAATAATAATGGCTCTTGTTGGAGTTAATTTAGGTTTGGAGATTATTTTCTTTTCTTTTTGCTCATATGCAATATCAGAAGGTTCATAAACCTGGATATCTACATCGTTTAACTTGCTTAATTTTCTTTCTATAATTGGTTTGATCTCTTTCCAATCAAGGCCTCCATTTCCGCAACCTAATGGCGGAACCGCAATAGATTTTATCTGGTATTCATTTATTACTTTAACCAAATCATCTAATCCGCTAGTGATATATTCTAACTTCGAAGGATTTCTCCAATGCTTTTTTGTTGGGAAATTTATGATCCATTTAACATCATCCATCCTGTTTGTAGGAATAATCAGGACCTTTCCTGTCTCCAATTTTTTTTCTTCAGCTGCTTTTTTATATAACTTATAATTCTCAGGGAATCTTTCCTTAAACTGTAGCGCAATACCTTTCCCCATCACACCCACTGTATTGACTGTGTTCACCAATGCTTCAACATTTGCCTGAAGCAAATTTCCTTTTGTATATCTTATCATACTATTAATAATACCAATCTGATTTTACACGTACTTCTAATTTTTTCCCTTCATTACTTATAAGACGTTCAATCTTATCTTTCATAGACTCATTCATGACACCAATTCCTAGAATTGTAGTTATCGGGACATGTTTATATACCAAGAATTCCGCCATTCTTTGCCTCATTCTGTCGATATATTCCGGTGGCCTGTCAAACCAATATTTCCCAAAAATTATTTCCCAGTTGAGTTTGCTTAAATGCCTTGTATCATTATG
Organism: Chitinophaga rupis; assembly: GCF_900109685.1. Taxonomy (GTDB): domain Bacteria; phylum Bacteroidota; class Bacteroidia; order Chitinophagales; family Chitinophagaceae; genus Chitinophaga; species Chitinophaga rupis. The sequence continues at coordinate 926,788 of NZ_FOBB01000002.1, forward strand.
TTGTGTTGATAATTCCATTATTGCCTGACCAGTAGTAAATACGAATTGTAAATTGGCAGCTATGATTTCAGGAATAGTACTGACCAGATAAATTATGTCTGCCTGAGAACAATCTGTGTCCGAGTTTCCGTTATGAATAGAATACAACATTGGCGATCTGGGTCCAAAATAAAAAGAGACATAGTCATGGATTCTGCCATATGGAGCCACTTCAATTTCCTTACTTTCTCTTTTTTGAATTATGTCCTTTTTTCCAATATTAACAAACGCGGCATCTTTAGTTTTCGATGTTGGGCAATGCAGTCCATTCTCTAGAATGAATTTTAAGTTTTTATAATGCGTAATTCTGAAAATTTTTACTACCTCAGGTACTTGTCCGGGCATAATGCAAAGATAAGTTGTTAACTAGTTATTAACTAGTGGTAATTTTAGTTATAATTTATTGATTATTAATGACATTTGTCAAAGTAACATTTTTTAGTACTTAAAAGTAAACAATTATTGATATAACATTCCTCTGATAATGTTAAGCCGGATAAATGAATGAAATTGAAAGCTGAGTACCCCCATTTATGTAGGGTTTTATGTAGGGGGGAGAGTTGCGCAGCAATGGAGCAGCAATGGCTCCCTCCTAAAAAGGCCGAAATATGCCAGTTGGACAACAATGGCGCAGCCATTAATTATCCAAAAAAGGGGCTAACTGGGCTTCTGACAAACCTGTGAAATCGCAAAATTCCGAGACGGTAATTAACTCCTATCAACCCAGCCGATTAAGGCTTTACAACATAAAGACCGGGAAACGATGGACCGGGTGTTTCAGTTTACCATAGATAATTTCCGGGACCCTATTAGCCTGCCGCAGGTAGCGGAAATTGCATGTATGAGCGTGCCGGCTTTTTGTAATTATTTTAAGCGCAGCACCAAGAAGACCTATATTGATTTTTTAAATGAGATAAGGATTGGCTGCGCATGTAACCTGCTGCTGGAAACGCAGCAAACCGTGCTGGATATTTGTTATGAAAGCGGGTATAATACCATGGCTAATTTTCATAAGCAGTTTCTGAAGGTGAAGGGCCGGACGCCGTTGCAGTATAGGAAGGCGTTTGAGTGAGCGCTTAAATACCTAATAAAGTTTTTACGAAAGCATATTTGCTGGCAATAAATATAAGAAAGAGAATAATCATTACGAGGCCTATGAGCCATTCTATAACCACCACGATCATAAAACTGTTTCGAAAGCGAAAGTAGGCTGCCGGAAAACGGGGATTTAAAAAAACAATAACGCTCATCCAAAAGCATTGTGCAAAAGTTACTGCTGCATCTAGTGCTGTTTTCTTTTCTTTTGATATAACTGCCGGTTCATTATGGCCGCTTTTTTCATTTATCTTAAGAATGTAAGCCTGCACGTCTCTAACAAACCAAATATTGTAGAGTATTGTAAATAAAAGTATGAAGAGCAGAGCACTGGGGAAAAAACTTGCTTCTCCATGGTAACCATTGCCCACCAGGTATTCCAGGAAATTGTATTTTAATATCTGGAAGCTTATGCCAGGCTGCGATTTCAGGTACTTGACCTGGTTTTCAAGTTTGAGGTGATTGTTGTGATTTATAATTTCTTCTACTGCCAGCGGTTCATCTTTAAACGTTTCTTTGTAATATTGATTTGTACGTGACAAGAATCCATTCATTTTTCCAAATATGGAGGACGAAAGCCATTCTGACCCATTGTTTCGAAATCTAATCTGGATTTTGCGATTGTTGTTGGGAGAAAACCCAGTGTGTCGAGATTAAAAAAATCAGGATTGCAAATAAGGGGCAGGTTATCTTTCATAAAAACAGCAGTGGAAAAATCCCTCTTTTTGCGCTGTGTATAGCCATAATCAGCAGCTCCAGTATCTTTATTGGTTATTAACGTGTTGTAAATAATAAGTGGCCCCTTAAAAGTGATGTCTTTGAATGAACAGTTATTAAATTCTGAATGGCTAAAATCAGCATAATTATTAAACTGGCTATTATCAAAAGCAAGATTCCAAACCTGCTCTTTAAGCATGTTTATGCCATAGGGAAACAGTGCCATTAATCCAAAATTGTCGTAGGGATTCGTAACAACCGATCCCTTAAAGCTGTTGCTTTTGAGGTTAAAACTTTTTTGTTTGCTGTTTGCATGAATTACAACTGAATCATTGGCAACACAGTTATAAATGTTAAGTGATCCATAGGTTACACCGTTATAAATGTTAAATGATCCATTAAGCTTGGGGTTGTAAAAAATTGTATACATTTCTGCTATTCCTGAAGGTTCACCGCTGCAATAGTCTGTCAAGTGTACTGCATTATTAAATCTTGTATACAGTATTCTAAAATAACCACAATTATTATTAAGCCAGTAAAAGTTGCTGTTGAAGTCAACGCTCAGTATAAAGAAGATTTTAATGTAGCTGTTTTGAATACAAACTGGCATATTAAAAACAATATTTTCCACCCCTTGGTAATCGGTGCAAATATTTCCAACAACGCAGCTAGTGATGTTTATAGGCTCCGTTATTCTTAAGGTGCCGTTATTTATTGTTCCCAGCTTCCTTAAATCAAGCCTATTTATGTAACAGTTTTCTATGACCTTGTGGTCTTTAATATCTCTGTATAATAATTCCTCCGAGCCATCGAAATATTTGAGCCTGGCCATCATTTTTAGCGGACGTTTTATCGCCAAGCTCCCTTTAAATATATGTGCGTCCCATAACTTAACATATCCATCCTTATCTGGCCTGGCATTCCTATTTACATTTTCAAAACCATAAAGATTGATCTGCTTATTATTATTTAAAATACAGTAGCTAAAGCTTTGTTCCTGCTTAAAGCCCGGCTTTTTGCCTGGAGGAGCTTGCGCCGTTGAATTACGTTGCACCAGGAATACGAAGAAAAACAGGAAAATGAAACGAAATTTCATAAATGAAGATCTCTATTTGGTGATCACATTGGCAGAATACCGACAGCCAAACTGGTTGGGAACAATTATAAGGTACAGATATTAAGGGATCACCATTTGTTATTGGTTTATTTATGGGGTTTGTTGTTTGGCTGCCAGGCAATTTATTTATAATTTTTGTATTGAACAAATGTATTGTTCAAAGGACGAGACTTAGTTTGAGTTGGATTGTGTATATTCAGAAATGAAATTTGGACTCAACAAGGCGACAGGAGAAAGAATTAGACCTGAACCTGGACTTTTTGCGGTGTGCCCATTTTGTGAGGCCGCCTTAGTTCCAAAATGCGGAGGTGTCCGAATTCATCACTGGGCGCATCGCAACGATAAGATGTGTGACAGATGGTGGGAACCTGAAACCGAATGGCATCGATCCTGGAAAAACGTTTTTCCTGCTGAATGGCAGGAAATTATTTTACCCGATAAGGGAACAGGTGAAAAGCACATTGCCGATGTTTGTACCAGTCATGACCTCGTGATTGAATTTCAACATTCCCCCATTAATCCACAAGAGCGAATTACACGGGAAAAATTCTATAAAAATATGGTTTGGGTTGTTGATGGTTCGCGCAACAAGTTCGGTTTTTCCCGTTTCATGAAAGGAATCCGCCATTTCGAATATATAGAAAAAGGTCTATTTCGTGTTGCGAACCCGGAAGAATATTTTCATCCAGCATGGCTGGAAAGCGCTGTGCCGGTTATTTTTGATTTTAAAGGTAGTGAACCAGGAGAGGATTCTATCGTTATGAAAAATCTTCTATACTGCCTGTTCCCTATACGAGTTGGAAAATATGTTACAGTTGCAGAGATGCCACGTGAAACTTTCATAAATTCTGCGATTAACGGAAAATGGAGTTTGCATGTTAAGCGATTTATAGATGAGTTAAATCGAGAGAAACAAGAATGGCAAATTCGGGATGCTGCACTACGACTGGGGCTATGCTGAATGATATGAACAGACCCAGACAATATCCGGGAAAGAGGCGTTTCTGACAATATGTAGGGTTTTATGTAGGGGGGTAGAGTTGCGCAGCAATGGAGCAGCAATGGCTCCCTCTTAAAAAGGCAGAAATATACCAGTTGGACACCAATGGCGCAGCCATTAATTATCCAGGAAAGGGGCTAACTGGGCTTCTGACAAACCGGTGAAGTCACAAAATTCCGAGACGGTAATTAACTCCCCTTCTGTTTTTCCTAATTTTTTCCTGATGAGACGAAGGAGCCGCCGGGCGGCCTGCGGGCTTTTGCCCGTGAGGTTTTCCACGTCTTTTGTATAAATAACCAGGCGTTGAGGAATGAGTTTCTTCATTTTGTATGTAAGCGAATGACAGCGTTCAAAATGTTCAATTCCGATCAAAAAGTTCACTTTCGATCAAAACGTTTAATTCCGATCAAATGTGATCAAATGTTATCAAAGCGTTCACTTTGTTTTTTTGATTTAGCAAGTGGTTTTAGTATTGCGATATAATTACGAATTGATCAATCACGAATTATGAATTATGGAAACAATCTCATTAACTTTTAAAACCACTTTTTTTATGCCGAGTACATTAAGTAAACGTATAGCCACTGACCCTGCGTATGAACGCACCCGGGAAAACATGGCTGAATTTGAAAGAGCCGGTAAGGCCGGTAAACTGCTTACCGACTCCATGCGCATACTGGCCAATAATGCCCGGGACAGCCGGCTAACCAGCCGTATGGCGAAAGAAATGAGCAAGGTGATTAAAACCGATGCTCTGAACGGACGCGGGCTGCGGACCGTAACGGACGGTAACCTGGGCCTGCTGCAAGGCTTTGAGTTCAACAACGATGCGCGGCTGACCACTGTTTTCTTTGCGCCGTATACCGTGGCCATTGACCGGGCCGCGGGCACGCTGAACATTGCGATTGCAGCATTTGAGCCGAAGACCATGATCAATGCACCCTCGGGTACCACGCACTTTAGCGTAACAGCTGCTGCATCGGAGGTGAACTTTGGCGGTAATGTGCATACCGGCGCGCATGCTGCTACTGCGGAGCTGGTGTATGGCGACCAAACGGAGGCGGCTATAGCCCTGAACAACGCTGTGACGGCGAACAGCACGCAGCCGTTGTTCCTGGCGCTGGGTGTGCGCTTTTACCAGCAGGTGAACGGGAAGTTTTACCCGTTGAACAGCGGTAAGTTTAATGCGCTGGCGATTGTGAAAGTTGATTTGCCGGCTGCTGCGCCGCCCCCTGCAGACGGGAATTAGGCCTTTTTGTTTTTGCATATAGTTGTTGTAAAGCGCCCCGTACATTTTTGTACGGGGTTTTTTATGTGCGCTTGTCCGCACTATTTGTTGGGAAGGCTATGAGGTTGAACATTTCGCGCATGCGGCTGCGGAGGCGGTTGCCGTAACGTTCTTCCAGCTCTTTGCTGTTTAAGTTTGTAGTAACATGAGTGATCATTTCATGGGCAGTATAAAGATCGTAACGTATGGATAAGATGTGCAACATGGTGTTACAGGTATTTCCAAAATAATTGATATCGGTTTCAACACCCAGATCATCAAAGCAAATGGTAACAGGATGGTGCAGGTTGAATGCTTTGAAGGAATACTTTTCAATAGTCTGGTAACCTTCTGTGGCAAACTGTAGTGCCGCCCGTTCACAGGGAGCAATGTGGAACTGCCAATCCGGTTTGCATAAGCTGTTCAGGACGCGCATGATGGCGCTTTTCCCGCAGCCGATGGGACCTGAGAGCATGATGCCTTTTTGAAGATCTATTCCATGTTCTGCAGCCATCAGCTGGTCATCGAGGAACCAGTACAACAGTTTTAATATGGTGGGCTTGTCATCTTTGTTAATGTTAAAACGGGGACCGTACATTGTTTGCCCTTTTGCTATAACGTTTTGCAGCACTGCTGCATAGTTATAAAGGCTCTCCATAGTTTTTTTGCTGTTGCACGTGGATGTGGTTATTGGTATTATTTGCATGGTTTGTATTTGGTTTGATTTTTAATTCGAGTGCGTAACTCATCCATTTTTCCGCGGCGGCCTGCCAGTTTGTGATGGGCGTTTTGCCACCCTGTTTCCAGCCGTTAGCTTCGTAATGACTAAAGAAACGCTCTGCTTCTATTTGCGGATAGGAGGCTGCCGTGAACCAGCTTAAGACCTCATTACGGGTTGGAATATTCCCCTGCGTGTGTGCGCCTCTCTCACTGTTTTCACTGTTTATAAACTGTTTATTATTATGGCCCGGATTTGGGCCCGGGTGTGCGCCAATTTTGAGCAAAAGGGCGCCCATATCTGTGCCTGATGCAGGCCCTGGTTTGCCTGGTACAGGCTCATTTTTGTGCATGGGAGCATCCGGTGGATCTGTTTTCCAGAACGACAACTGCATGTTGGGGCTCGGCGGCTCCAGGTGTGTGATGCTGACCCGCGGTTTATGGCCTTTGTGCAAAGCGGGGCTGTACACAATATATCCACAGCGGTGCAGGCAGCGCAGGCAGTTGATGTAGGTGCTGCGGGAGCCGATATGGCTTAGCTGCATGAGGCGGTCGCGGTCCAGGACAAATGGGTTCTGAAAGCGGTGATAGTTCCAGCACTGGAACAAGGCCATGTACAGGCTCAGATGGGACGCAGAGAGCCGCTGTTCTTTTTGCTGGTACAAAAAGAACGTGTTTAAATGCTTGATGAAATTCATTCTTTGATTGAAGATTTGGTTAAAGGTTTTTCGTTTGTGGTTAACGATTACGCGGGCCGCGTAATGGTTTGCCGGTTAGTTTCCGTTTTGCATTGCGATATGTTTTGGTTATTAAGTGCGGCAATTTAGAAAAGATAACAATATGGTCAGTTTGATCTAAGTCAAAACTTTTTTTAGTGAACGATACGGCACGCTAAATCATCTGCTTTATGAAGGCTTTTTACGGCGCCGCATGCGGGCCCTGGCGCGGCTGAGCGTTTCTTCCTTCATGTTCAGGAAAGAAGCGATATGCCTGAGCGGGACACGAGGCAGGAGATGGTGATAAAAACGCAGGAACCAGCGATAACGGCCTTCTGCATTTAGTTTGTAGATCTTGCTATGGCGCCGGAGATCGGCCAGGCACTGTAATGTGAAATAGACTTCTATACACGCAAATTCAACAAACTTACGGCGCAGCTCTTCCCGATGTTCGTAGGTTATGAAGGCTAGCTCTGTTCGCTCCACAGCCACAATGTATTCCTGCGCAGGCTTACGGTGACAAAAATTGGGAGCCGGGATGGCTGCCTGATTTTCTGTTCTGAACCAAAGGATGTGCTCTTCGCCATTTTCTACTGTATAACAGCGCAGCAGGCCGCTAAGCACCAGGTATACATGATCACAGTGCTGCTTGGGCTTTAAAAGGAAATGGCCGGGGAAAGCGGTTGTAAAGCCAATGTACTTTCTTAAGGCCTGTTCTAATTCTGCAGGCAGATGGTTAATGCCCTGTATTAAATGGATGATTTGCTCGATCGTCATGACAAAGGGGTTTGGGTGATAGGATAGTGCGGGGAAAATGGAAAATTTTGAATTGGCGGAGACCTTCTACTAAAAAAGTGCGAATGGGTTATCCTGGAGTGTCTGGAGGATATAGGCCAGCAGGGCTTCCTCAATTGTTTTTTGTTCCGGTGTAAGATCTTTCATTGGGTTTATGATTTGGTTATTTATTGCGAGGTGTGCAATTTAAGTAAGATATTGATATGATCGAATTGACCAAAATCAAATTTTTTGTTGTTTGGGTGGAGGAGGTGCGGGATAACCTTGGGAGATGTGAACAACAGGTAGGGTAAAATGAAAAACCGCCCCAAATATGGAGCGGTAATCCTGAGAGATGCATCTATAAAGAGAGAAGCAATCCTAGAGAGATGTATAGGAGAGCATTCTCAAATAAATCCTATGCAATAATAGGTGGATAGTTTGAAAAGTCAAGTTAATCAGATGTAAATGAGAAATATTTTTTTGTGGGGGGGGAATGGTTTTTAAACGATTTCTGCACACGGCCTACCAGGTTTATCACAGAACCCTATGCCGTTGCCTTTTATGCATTGATGATTTAACTGTTTTTCCACTCCAAAAGATCTAAACGGCCACCAATAAATCAGCAGATGTAACGCATCTTTACAATGCAATGAATGACCGGAGTATAGATCCGAAGCCCTCAGAGGCGCCCTGAATGGTTGCAGTATAACCATGTTTTTGAAATGAAAAATATTACTCATTATAACCGCTGATATGTTTAATAGTTCTACTCTTTACTGGTGCCGGGAAATCCCATTTTTCTAAGTAATTCCATTCCCGCACTGTAGTTATATTTTGCTGTTTATGAATTGCCGGGCGGCCCCACTTATTTTAGAGGAGGCAGTACCGGGAGTGAGATCTACGCCTTACCATAACAAAAAAACAATTCATGGATCCCATATTAAGCCAGATAAACCCGCCAGCCCCCACACTTACCGATGCGGCTAAAGCCGGCCAGCGTGCCGCTTACCCGGCAGTGAACGGTAACCCGATAGGAGGGATCATTAAAAAACTATCCATTATTATTCCTGCCTATAATGAAGAAAAGACCATTGGTTTTATCCTGGATAAGGTGAAGGATGTAGTGCTGATCAGGGGCATTGAAAAGGAAGTGATTATTGTGAACGATTGCTCAAAAGATGGTACTGCCCATGCTATAGAGGAATATAGCGCGCTGAACCCGGAACTGAACATCAAATTCCTGCAGCACGAAGTAAATAAAGGGAAGGGGGCTGCTATTCATACGGGCATATCCCAGGCTACGGGTGATTATCTGCTGGTGCAGGATGCTGACCTGGAGTATGACCCGGATGAATACAATACCCTGTTAAAACCCATTGTTAACGGTTTTGCAGATGTGGTGTACGGCTCCCGGTTTATGGGCGGCAGCCCGCACCGGATACTATTCTTCTGGCACTCCATAGGTAACTGGATGCTGACCATGTTAAGCAACATGTTCACGAACCTGAACCTGACGGATATGGAGACCTGTTACAAGATGTTCCGTACAGATATTATACAGCAGATACCACTGCAGGAGAAACGGTTTGGATTTGAGCCGGAGGTGACGGTGAAGGTGGCCAGGGTGCCGGGAGTGAGGATTTATGAGGTGGGGATTTCGTATTACGGGAGGACGTTTAGGGAGGGCAAGAAAATAGGATGGAGAGATGGGGTGAGAGCGGTGGTGTGTATTGTGAAGTACGGGTTGTTTGGGAAGCGGGATGTTGTAAGGGAAATGGTGAACAGGCATGCGTGAGTAAACGGTAATTAGCGAAGAACCTGAAAATTATAGTATGCAGCAAGCAACAATATTGGATACCAATTCACTCCAGGATACCGGCGGATTTGAGAGAATATTGGATGAATATGGACTAAGCTATTTTTCACAGGGCTATTATCTACAGGTTGGGGAAATAACCAGGGTACAGGGTTGGATATTACATGTATCCGGCATATTTTCCCAGATAACGGACTTATTAAAAACCGTTATACCGGCGCTGGTATCTGCAAAAGTTACGTTTAAGATCCCTGCAAATACAGAAATAGCCGATCATTTGCTGGCCGGTATGTTAGGTTATGTAAATCTGGCAAAGATTGTCTGTATTTATCCTGAAAGTGATGAAGAGGCAGTGAGACTTGCTGAGGAATTAATTGTTTTATTATCCCAGTTTAAGGGACCGGATATTCCAACAGATATACATCTTGGGGCGATCTTATACACCCGTTACGGCAGCTTTAACCCTATTATAAAAACAGATGCCGAGGGAAACCAACAAAAGCACATTTATAACCAGGAGGGGCAGCTGGTGCCGGATGAATACGCGATACCCTTTATGCTGCCTAAAGGTATTGCCTGGCCGTTTGAATCAATCAGGAAATTTAATGTTCCTTCTCAAACAGGATACCTGAATGATCGTATCAAAATTATGTCCGTATTAAAGCCGGATGTTAAGGGCAGGGTGATTAAGGGTATGTACATGAAAAGCTGGTTCCAGGCTAAAAAATGTATTGTTAAAGAGGGGAGGAAAAATATGTGCTCCGACCTCAAAGGCCGGGATATCAGGGACAGGCTGGAATGGCAGTTGAAATTGCATAACGATTTATGTAACGATGTTCCCATTCCTAAAATTATTGACTGTTTCAGGGAAAATGATGACCTGTATCTGGCCATGGAATTTATTGACGGAGTATCGTTAGACGAGAGAATAAGATCGATTTATGACGGGCATAGCTGGATGGAACTACCTTTAAGCAGCCGCCTGACCTTACTGGATCATTTAACAGATGTGGTGAAGGTTATTCAGCAGTTACATCAGAAACAATATATTCACAGAGATATAGCACCTGAAAATTTTATTATTGACAAGAAGGGGAAATTATATGTAATAGACCTTGAACTCACATATTCCGGCAGATTAAAATACCCCCTTCCATCTTTTGGTATAGGTACTTACGGATTCTTTGCACCGGAGCAGCTGAATATGGAGACACCTGCCACGACAGAAGATATCTACGAATTAGGGGCTTTGATGATCGTGTTTTTTACCTGCCTTAGCCCCCTGAAATTTGAACTTAATGCATTGGATCGGCTTAGAGAGGATCTGTATTTCTTCATCGGGGATGACCTAATTGCTACATTGATAACAGATTGCCTGAATCCTGTTCCGGAACAAAGGCCACCGTTATTTGCCATATCAGCGGCTGTATCCAAATATCGTAGCAGGCTGCTGCAATTATCCGGTGAACCGGCCCTGTACATAGAATTTGGAACAAGTAAAGACGTTCTGAAGCCTGTAATAATGGAAGGCCTAGCTGCATTGACCAGTGGCCTGATGAGCGCCGAAAATGGTGTGTGGATTTCCAGGACGCAACAGATTAATCAAAATATCGGTAATCCGCAAGCATCCTGTTCTATTTACCCGGGACTTTATGAAGGCGTGAGCGGCGTACTTTACATGTTATCCGGCATAAAACAATCCGGTATTGAACTTAACAATCATGTTCAGCAATACTACCAACACAATCTTGAGTATCTGAGGAAAAGATATTCCAAAGATATTACCAATATACCCGCCGGATTATACACCGGTAGTGCCGGGATAGCTATGATGGTAGCCAGTGGTATTCAATGCGGTTTGATCCGCAAGGATGAAGAAAATACTTCCTGGATGCAATCCTGCCTGGACCGCGAGCCTGCCGGGTATGATCTGGTAAATGGAGCGGCAGGGCAGGGGAGAGCTATTATTCAGTGCATGCCTTATTTGCCAGAAGCGTTCGCAAATAATAAGCTCGGGGAAATCACCTCTTTACTGTATATCCACCAGGACAAGAACGGAGCATGGGCTGCCTGTATTCCCGGTGAAAGAAGAAACGTGATAATGAGCGGTTTATCGCAGGGCGTTGGTGGAATCGCCTATTTTTTACTACATGTAGCTGAGCACTTCAATGATAACCAGGCCAGGAGTAGCGCAGCAAATGCCCTGGGCTGGCTGCAAAAAAATGCACATAAGAAAGACAAGGCTTATATCTGGTGCACGGATACCATAACCAGGGAAATGGATCTTTGGGTACATAATGGTATTGCCGGTATAGCACTTGTTTTCATCAGGGCATTTGAAGTACTGCAGGATCCTGTGTACCAAAGGATGGCCGAAGGCGCCTTAGCAAATTATCCCGATTATATAACACACCGTAATCACAGTTATACCTGGGGTATCAGCGGGTTAGGAGAAGTATACCTGGAAGCGTGGCGTGTTTTTAAGGATGATAAGTGGAAACAGAGAGCTGACTGGATTGCCGGCTCACTGATACACTTAAAAAAGCGGCATGAACAGGGATGCTATTGGCTCGCCGATGCTATGGATATATTTCCTACCGCAGATCTTATGACTGGAAATAGTGGCATTATTAATTTTTTGGTAAGAAATGAGAAGCCAGGTGGTTTCGGATATCTCTTTTGATAGAAATAAACCGGATTTACATTAATTATAAATACTATGAAAGAAGGAGCAATCATACCCGTTGACATACCAGATGAGTCTTTTAAATCGTACCTACTTAAAAACCGTTTTAACAGAATAGTATTATTGATTGCCGCTGTTGCTATTATTATTCAGTTTTCGGTATTTAAATATTTCTACCCGTACGCTAGTTATATACATGGAGATTCCTTTGTTTATCTGGCAATAGCCTACGATAATTTGGATATAGAATCTTACATGGTAGGATACGGAAGATTTTTGCGGATCTTTAGTGTGTTTAGCAGCTCGGATATGGTTTTAACGGCTTTCCAGTATTTACTGATCCAGGGCAGTGCGTTGTTTTTGTTGTTTACCACGTTTTATTTTTACAGACCAGTAAAGGCGGTTAAAGTGATATTGCTTGCCTTTATGGTTTTGAATCCCCTGTTCCTGTACATGGGGAATATGATATCCAGTGACGGCCTTTTTCTGGCATTAAGCCTTATATGGATTACTTTATTACTGTGGATCATTCACCGCCCCAATACAAACCTTATCATCTGGCACACGCTGGTTTTATTTATTGCATTTACCGTGCGTTATAATGCATTAATATACCCGGTTATAGCCGCTGTTGTATTCCTGGTTTCCAGAATGCAAGTACGTAAGAAACTGGCCGGGGCCGGAACCGGCATCCTGCTGTGCGGACTTTTTGTTCTATACACCGGCAATAAGTACCAGGCGCTGACGGGTATCTGGCAATACTCGCCCTTCAGCGGCTGGTTAATGGCCAATAACGCCATGTATGCTTACCGACATGTGGATAGCGCAGCGCGTAAACCGGTGCCTGTAAGGTTTAAAACGCTGGATAATATGATCCGCACGCATTTTGACAGCACCCGGGATGTTAAAAAATATCCTGCCGAGGGGCTGATGGCCAGCACTGTGTATATGTGGTCGTCCGGCATGCCGTTATATGCATACAGGGATAAACAATTTAAGAAAGATACTACAGCCAGTGAATTAAGGAAATGGGCTACAATGGGGCCACTCTATAAGGCGTACGGCGCCTATATTATCCGGAAATATCCCTGGCATTATTTGCGGTATTTTATATGGCCCAATGCCAATAAGTACTACGCACCGCCTGTTGAATTTCTTGAAAGTTACAATTCAGGCAGTTATAAGGTGGCGCCTATAGCACAATTATGGTTTGGTTATAAAAGTACAAGGGTGAAAACCCGAACGAAGGATCTGCAAATAAAGTTGCTTGATTTTTACCCGATTTTTTCCGGGATCATTAATGTGGTGATGGCATGTTGCCTTATATGCTTTTTTATGCTGGATGGACTGCGGATGAATATGCTGTTCAGGAAAGGAATGTTACTGGCCGGTGCCATTTGGCTGCTAAATGCAGGATTTACCATTTTTGCTTCTTCAGCGGCGTTACGTTTTCAATCATTTCCGATCATGCTTACTACTGTATTTACCGGCCTGTTATTAGACTGGATATGGAAGATGGGTATTAAAGAACAACACGAAGCCAGGCAAATAAAAGAAAAGGACCAACAAGCGAAACTTATTAGCGAAGCTTTAGCCTAAGTAATAAACAGGTAAAATATGCTATTTCAAGGATACATACCCGATTTGCCGTTTAAGCGATGGATATGGCAGGATAAGGAGAACCGCCTGGTGCTTTGTATATCTGTTACGATTATTATACTGCAGTTTGCTGTGTTTAAGGTGCTGTACCCGTTTCCGAATTTTATGCCGCCGGATTCCAATTCCTATATAGAGGCTGCCTATAGCAATCAACTTATTAATATATGGGCTATAGGTTATTCCAAGTTTCTCCGGCTATTCAGCAGCTTTACCAACTCCCATTTTGCGTTGGTCTTGTTCCAGTATATTCTATTACAGACCTGCGTACTATATTTTTTATATACTATAAAGTACCTGTTGTATCCGGGTAAATGGTTTTTCCGCCTGGCAGTTGCCGGTACTATACTAAACCCATTGTTGCTGCATATCAGCAATTTTATATCCAGCGATGCGATTTTTACTGCTTTAAGCCTGTTATGGTTTACACAACTTTTATGGATCCTTTATAAACCTCATCAAAGATTGTTACTGTTTCATGCGCTGGTTTTGCTGTTGGCGTTTACGGTGCGTTATAATGCAGTCTTTTACCCAATGATAAGTGTTGTGGTTATCTTTTTTACAGACCTGCGGAAACGCGTTAAGGTGATCGGCATCGGCAGTATTGTATTTTTACTGGGCGCTTTTACTGGACGAACGGAATACCAATATTATGTAGAAACCGGTACTTTCCAATACTCCGCCTTTGGTGGGTGGTTAATAGGATCCAATGCGCTATACGGCTATGCCTATGCCAAGCCGCTGCCAACGGATGAAGTTCCGGAAAAATACCGGCAACTCCATGCCATAGTGAACCGGCATATGGACTCTATACGATATTTACCTGAAAGGCCGGATGCCGAAGTAGCCATTTATTATTTCTGGAATTTTAAGTCGCCTTTACTGGAGTATATGTACCAGAAATGGAATAGTGATACCACTACGGGCTATTTTAAACGCTGGGCTACTATGGCACCGCTTTATGCCGGCTACGGAAGGTACCTGGTGCAACATTATCCGATACTATATTTAAAGTATTACGTGTGGCCCAACTTCGTAAAATACTATGCCCCGCCTGCAAAATTTATGGCATCCTACAACCTGGGTGGGCAAACGGTTGCACCTATAACCGTTACCTGGTTTGGATTGAAAAATAACAAGATATCCACTTATTTCAAGGATAAGACAATTAAGATCAGCGATTACTTTACTGCATTAACCGCATTCACTAACATTTTTTTTGCGCTGGGATTTATATCCTTTATTTACCTGACCGGTTTTAATAGATCGGTTCCTTATGCCAAACATATTTTATGGTGGATGTTTACTGTATGGATTGGTAATATGGTTTTCAGCGTATTGTCTGCGCCTATTGAATTGAGGTATCAAATTTTTCCTATGATCATTACATTGGTATTCGGCGTACTGTTAACCAACTTTATGGTACGGGAAATACGCTCTGTTTCTAACGAAAATCTAGCATCATCACCTGCTTACCTAAAATAATTTAATATGAAATTTTTAGCATTTTTATTAGCTGTGTGGCTCTTTTATGGTTGCTCAAACAACAACAAGAAGCCGGTGGTTACCGGATTTGAAGGGAAACCCTTACCGACATTCAGTTTATTACTACCTGATAGCGCTACTTATTTTAACACCAGGGATATTCCAGCGGGAAAGCCTATAGCGATGTTTTATTACAGCCCACGTTGCCCTTATTCCCACCAACAGATGGAAGAGATTATTGCAAATATTGATCGATTAAAGGATATACAGTTTTACATATTTACATCTTTCCCGTTTCAGGAGATGAAAGGATTTTACAATGAGTATAAGATAGATCAATATTCCAATATAAAAATGGGACTTGATTCAAGTGCGTTTTTTGGCAATTATTATTCTGCGCCTGGAGTGCCTTATATGACAATATATGGGAAGGATAAGAAGTTAAAGGAGGCATTTGTGGGAGAAGTGAGCGGAGGGCAGATATTGGCAGTGGCTGGGCATTAGGGATCTTTATTAGAATCACTTAGCAGAATAGGAGGTATAAGGCCAGAACCGAACCTATTTATAATCTTGGAATATTAAAATGACTTCTTCATTTAAAGCATAATTATTATGGAGAAGACAAAAAGTGTATTAGTGGCTATTACTGTAATGGCATCAATTGGCGGGATATTGGTTTTTAAGGAAAGAATGTATTAATAATCTTATTGTGTACGAGCAAATGCTGGAGGTGCTGGTATATGTACTACCTATCTTGTAGATAGGGCGGTATAGTAAGGTGCTGTTATACAATAACTAATAATACGGCTAGTTGTAGGAATGTAGGCTGTACGAAAGCCACTTTTCTGGGCCCTGAGTGGTAAGTATTCAGTTGTAGTTGCGTAGATGATAATTATGTTGATCAGCCAGAGCCAGGATATTAAGCTGGTAGTTTCAGTGAATTCGTCGATAAATTAAAGTTAAAGTTCTTTTAATGATTTAAGAAAATATTATTATGAAGAAAGTGAAAATTATGTTGACAGCTATTACTGTAGTACCGCTATTTTGCACTGGGGTCAATATATGACGATGTATAGCAAGGAAAAGAAGATAGGACCGGATTTTGGGAATAGATATTAGTTGCGGCCCACTACTAAGAGTCTTTATTTGTAATAACCACACTGATCAGGAGGTTTAAAAAAGGGGAAGCCGAAAACCTTTATAAATGAGTAGGCATATTTAAAATTAAAGTTAGCTTTTGATTTTAAAAGCACAATTATTATGAAAAGAGTAAAAATTATGTTAGCAGCTATTACAGTATTAGCATCTGTTGGTGGTGCACTAGCTTTTAAGGCGAAAACATTTAGCCAATTCTATTGTATAAAGACAACTGACAATGGTGGCGGTGTTTGTACAACATCTTTACAAGGAAAACCAGGTGGTGATACGTTTTATTATTATACTCTTACTATTACTCCTACTCTTTGTAATCAAAACACTCGTTGTACTAGATCAATACGTCTAGTTCATGAATAAATAACAGTTTACTGGGGCTGACCCGAGAATAAAAAAAGGCTTTTAGGTCGGCCCCATTTTTTTAAGAGATTTTTAAGGGATAACAGATGAATATCGCAATTTCGAGAGATTGTTTTTTGTTTAAATGGGGGTTTTGAAGCTATAACAGGCCAAACTCAGTTTTGACTTTTAGGAGGCTGTTAATTTAACTGTGTAAGGTTCCGTGTTTAGATAACTGCCCAAAGGTAAAAGGTTAAGATTACAACGCTGTTTGCCCAAAAAATTGATAAACGGTAAGAGCATAATGGGCCAGTCTCGCTGTGTACTGCCCTCCAGAACTTAGACAAGGTTTAAGATAGTTAAGCGGCTTGAGTTCGATATTTTACCGGGCTCAGGCCTTTTAATTTTAATTTTATTCTGTCATTATTGTAATAGTCAATGTAATGAACGATTTGTCGTTTCAAGGATGCGATTGAATCAAATTTATTAAGATAAAATAGCTCCGACTTTATAACGCTGAAAAAATTCTCCATGACAGCATTCTCCTGACAGTTACCTTTCCGAGACATGCTTTGTCTGATTCTGCTATCACGTAGGGCCGTTTGATATTGTTTCATCTGGTATTGCCAACCCTGATCTGAATGTAAGATGGGCTTAGCTCCAGATGGCAGTTTTATAAGCGCTTTTTGCAGCATATCCATCGTTTGATTAAAGCTTTTTACCTCCCACTGAGAACTCAGTTACATCTGTGACCCATTTCTGGTAAGGCTTGCGCGTCTTAAAATTGCGGTGTAGCAGGTTCCGAGCTATTTTGCCCTGTTGGCCTTTATAGGATTTATTTTTTTTATCCTAACTACACTTTTGAGACCACACTCATGCATTATTTTCCACACGGTCTTGTGATTGACACTCAAACTGGATGGCTCTTACCTGAAACTGCTCAATCACTTCGAACACCAATCGCTGGTTATTCTGGATGATTTTGGACTGCAGCCTATGCAACAGGAAGTAAAGCTCGCCTTACTGCAAATACTGGAGGAAAGGCATGGAAAAAGAAGCACAATCATCACCTCCCAGATGCCGACAGGCACCTGGCACGAATACATCAATGAGCCTACCATAGCGGATGCAATTAAGGACAGATTGACAGCCACCGCCCATCGCGTAGAACTTACCGGAGAATCTATGAGAAGAAAAATAAGGTAAAATAAAAATTACCTCGCTATCTTTAAAATGCTTATAAACGCTCTTTATAATACTGCTTCATCAACCATTGCGAGTTGGGTCAACATCACCCGGAACATAGGGGTCAAGATCACCGGAATTTATAGGGACTTCATATAACTGGCAATTTTCTTGCTGTCCAGGAATTCATTGGTTTCTTGGGTACCAAAAATACTATCAGCGATAATAGCGGCCGTTTCATAACCTTCATGATTAGCACTACGTCTTATACGTTTTGTAGCTGCTGTGTCGATAACCTTATTTAATTTATCTGTTTTTAACGCTTCACTTACTGACGTTTTTTGTCAGATATCTTGGGTGGAAATCTCTGTCTGGGCTTGCTTAATCGTAACGCTATTTGTGCTTACTAAGTTTAGATTTCGTCAATGAACTAGCAATTTAAGGCTGCCAAATATTGCCCGAATTTTATAATTTGCTGTACCTGAATTTTGGGATGAAAGCCGACGAGGAGGCTTTGTTGGATCTATACCCGTCGCTCTTATCTAGCTAGTTTTTGTACTCTAATTCATAACCGTTGTCTATTCCTTTTAGTCTTGCTGGAATTCCCTGTGTCATCCATCGGGGAGCAGGTGTGTTTTTTAAATAATGGTCAAAAAATTGCGTTACTCTTATGGAAAAATCAATTCTGTCATTACCCCAAACACCGTGATTACCATCATCATACTGCAGCATCCAAGCAGGCTTTTCTAATCGTCGCAGTGCTATAAACATTTCTACAGCCTGCTGCCACGGAACTGCATCATCACTTTTACTGTGAAAAATGATAAGTGGCGTAGTTACTTTGTCCGCTTTCAAAACTGGGGAATTTTCAATATATAGATTTGGATCATCCCATAATGTTTTGCCTATTTGGTTTTCCAAAGAGGGTAGGCGGCTTGATTCGCTATATGCTTTACCTGCTAACTGAAGTGAAGAGCTAATCCAGTTACTAGTGCCGGCACCTTCCAGTGCAGCAGCGAATAAATCGGTATGTGTAACAATGTAGTTTGTTTCAAAACCAGCAAAGCTATGGCCATTGATGCCTATATGTTTGGAATCTACATAGGATAATCTGCTAAGCCACTGGGCAGCGGCTACAATGGAGTTATATGCACTTTGCCCCATTCTGCCGAATGTATAATGAATGTCTGGAGTAAAGACAAGATATCCTCGGCTAACAAACCATGCTATATCAATATTGGCACTCATTAATTCCGGGGCAGGAAATTGGTATAAACGGCCAGACATCTGTTGATAATAGTTAAATATTACCGGATAACGTTTGTTTGGATCAAAATTTTCTGGTTTATATAAGATTCCCTCTGTGGGGATACTATCCAGCTGTTTCCATGAAACAAGTTCGGCGCTTAGCCAGTTGTATGCTTTTTGGGGCTGCAGAGTAGTTAACGGTTTATAATTCACAAAATCCTTGGTTAAAAAATAATTAGGTGCATCGGCAGCCGTTTGACGTTTTACGATCCAAATATTAACATCTTGAGCCTTTAAGGGAGCCATTCCGTTATCAAATGAGTGATCCAAACCGGGGACCTGACCTGGATAATAAAATAAGGTATAAGGTCCCATAGATAATAACTGTGGATTGCCGGACTTATTAGACTGTTTGTAATAAAATCCATTATATTTATTGTTGACATTAAAAGCGGTTAATAACAAAATGGAATTTTTCTTATAAACGACAGCGTCGTAGAAAATGTCTGTTTCATTTACTATTCTGAATTTCATGTTTTTTAACTTACCATATCCATTTGTGATATTTATAGGGAAGCCATTCCCTGAAGGATCCAATTTCCAAATGTCATAGTTGTCATATATAAATAGTGCTTCATCATTCTCTTGCCAGCCGGCTATGCCAACAGGGAATTTAGGGATACTAGCTGGTTCCCTATGCATAAACATGTTGTCCTCAGCCAATAAATCAGCTGGAATTTCTCTGGAGATATTAACTGTTTTTCCGGTATTCAAGTCGCAACTATAAAAGCTACCTGCTTTAAGATCATAATAAATCAGATATTTGCCAGCGGGGGAAAAATAAAATAAGGAATAGCCCTTTGTTGGTATTGATTTACTAGAACCGTCTTTCAGTGATACTAGCCACTTGGGCGAAATAGAGTTGCCATAAAACTCGCCCATCCAAAAGCGGTCTCCTGCAGTGTCTATTTTCGTTACAACAAAATCACCCGTTATAGGGGTTGCTATAATCTTTTCATGTTCCCTTTCAAGGCGCACTACGTAATCTGAATTTGTATTAATTACTGCCGTATATGTAATTGGTTTTAGTGTTAGAAGTTGTGTAGACTGTAATATGGTATCTTTATAGCTCCAAATATCAACATTTGTACCACCCGGTTCTGTTATGGAAGTCCAAGGAGATTGGAGCCGGAAGTAAATATAACGGCTATCTTTACTAAAGTTTAATAAAGTATTACTAATTGAGAGACCGGCGCTTATGCCAGGAGAGAAGTTAGTTGCCTTGATAACAGCTTTTGGTTGCCCGTTTTTATAATACCAAATGGTGTTAACTTTTATCTCATCTCTATTTTCTTGTACTATAAATGCCGCTTGAGTACCTGTGTAATCGAGTTTATAATTTACTACCTTCGTATCTTGATGAGAACTATCAAAACTAGTCCAAATATTTTTAGTATTTAGATCCGCCAAGTTCACCCATTGTAGACTGGTGGTCTTATCTTGGCAAGAAAATATTGTTAATAGCAACACATTTGCATTATTGTCAAATTCGTAATCTTTTACATGAATGTATCGCCTTTCAGCACCGGTTAAAAGATTTCGTAGTACTAACACCATACTGTCACCTTTTAATTGGTAGGCTAGCCATTTTCCTTTATCTGCCTGCGGTTGCTTCTGAGAGATAACCTTTGGTATACGCCAAAGGTTGCTAGTGCCTAGCTTTAAGAAGGAAAGTGTATCACTCGTCATAAATACGAATGTTTTACTGTCTTTTGAAAATGATACATTGACAGCTCCGATACACTCCTTTTTCCAGGACGAGCCAGTAGCTTGAATAACCAGCGTATTGTTGCTAAATGGTTGATTTTTTATATCATAGTCAAAGTATTTGCCATTGTTGCTTATAGTAAGATTATCTCCTAAACAAGTCCACGTACTAATGGCCGCAGTATCAATTATAGTTTTTTTTATTTTTTCGGTGTCGGTGGCTTGGGCTAATAGGTTCGTACTTAAGAATATTAGAAAAAAGAAAATACAATTGCGTTTCATGATGAGTTGAGATTTTAGAATCTATTGCCATTGAATGGCAACAGGATTTAAATACTATAATGGCTATTCGACTACTATAAACAGAGCGATCAATCTTCTATAATTTACGAAACAAGTAGCACTTATTTTAAAGAGATTGGTTACCGAAGAGGTTCACCATTATTCATCTTATCCAAAGTGGCTCTATAAAAGTCTGCTATACGAGTATACACCTCAACTCCAGAAATGCTAGCAATTGCTTTTTCTTCCCACTGTATTGCCTCTTTAGTACGTCCTGCTTTGTAAAGTAACGTAGCATAGGTGTCCCAAATCATTGCCATCGGCTCACAACATTTCCGCTTTATTACACCTTCCATCCATTTAATTACCGTATTTATTTGGTAAATATCATTACTTTCTGCCAAAACTTTACATGAGAAATTATTAAGAGCTGCATCCATCATTTTATCAGTGGTGTCAGTACCGTATTTTTCTACTTGTTCGATAAAATATTTTATATAAGCAGGTGAGTTTCCATTCTCCAGGTACCAGTCAACCTTTGCCAATAAAACGGCTCTTTCGGCGTTATAAGAATCATATTTAGCTCTAATTATATCGTATAAAGTATCCCATTCAGGCTCACTACCAAATTTTGTATTATTAAATAATATTCTAGTTTCCTCCTTTGCCAAAATACGATCTATCGTTTCCTGAGCAACACCTCCTCGTTGCATTACACTATCTACTTTTTGACCATTTGGATAAAACAATTTGAAGAACGGATCTTTCGAACTTTGTATGTTAATAGAAAGAAACTCAATTGTAGGTTTATTGTATAGCTCACTTAGCTTCAAATGCTGCAAGTGTTTGTAATAATCTCTACGAAGGCTGTCAGCCAATTTTGTCTCCTGAAGATCCGTAGATGTTTTGAACATGTAGGGAATCTTTTGGTAATTTTTTTTACCTCTCCTATATGCTACTATCAGTTTGTCATATTCATTGAATGGATCAATATACTTTTTACTAGGGAGTAGTGACGTTTTAGCAATCGAAATAAAATCTGCAGTTGACCTCTGACCAATTTCTTTACTCGTAAGTGTTCCATTTGGAGAGATGAATAAGTAAGTTGGGAATGCCTGTATTTTATATTTTCTGCTGATAGCTTCAGCATCCGAATACCAGTCTTTAATTCTTTTGTCATCTTTAGGTGTTTTGTCAATTTGTACTTTTACTGAAATAAATGTAGCATTCATGAAATCTCCAACACTTTCTTGGGGATATACTTCTTTCTCCATTGTCCTACAGGGACCGCACCAGGTAGTATAACAATCAACAAAAATATATTTGTTTTCTTTTTTTGCTTTGGACAATAATTGCTGCCAACTCAACTCTTCTTCAAATTTAATTCCCTTATTCTGCGCGTGTAGGGTAAGCGAAGTACAGATCATTGAAATAAGTAGTAATTTCATATTATCATTATTCGTTTATTTTCTAGTAACCTGGATTTTGTGTGAGGTTTGAGTTATATTTTATTTCGTCAAACGGAATTGGATACAGCTGGTCAGTACTTTGCCAAATACCTCCCTTTTGAGGAGTAACTAGTGGCATTAGTGTGTTGACTATATTGGTGCGTTTCAAATCAAGCCAACGATGGCCCCATTCAGTAAATAACTCGACTTGTCGTTCATGTAAAATTGCGGTTTCCAAAGCAGAGATGGTGGTTGCCTCTGTGTCCACGAGGCCGGCTCGGTGCCGAATTACATTAAGATCTGCTTTGGCACCTTCAATATCTCCAGTTTTCAACTTTGCCTCGGCTCTGATTAGATATTGCTCTCCTAGGCGCAATACCATAAGGTATTCACTTACAGGAGCATTTAATGTTGAGATTTTGTATTTGTAAGGATAGTAATAGGCAATGCCCGTAACAATAGTACTATCTACCCAATCTAGTTTGCGCTGATCTTCTGGCTCAAAGTTATTCAATAATTCAGGCCTTAAATAGGCTGGGTGTGTATAACCTGGGCCGGTTGCCGGGATTAAAAATGCTAAACCATCCTCTGTATTATAGCCTGTTCTAATGGGCTGCAATTGCCAAATGGCCTCCCGGCTGTTTTTGAGGAAAACATTATTTAAACTCTCCAAACCATAAAGGATAGTGTTATTGATTACTTCGCTAGATTCCTTTATTGCAAGGCTCCAATTTCCATGGTATAGATAGACTCGAGCTAACAGTGCGCTCGCCGTTGCGTTGTTCGGACGTATTCGTTCTTCTGAATTGTCTAAGAGATTCGGTCCTAGGTATGCTGGGGCTAATAGGGATTTAGCTTCTGTCAAGTCGGCAATTATTTGTTGATATACCTGGTCTTTTTCTATGCGGTACAAATTTTTGTTAATTGTATAGTCTGTGCTAACGGCCAAAGGAACATCTCCATATAGGTTTGTAAGATAAAAATAGAAGAATGCGCGCATGAATTTCGCTTCACCTAATAGCTGTTGTTTAACAGCGGCCGTTAATGAATTAGATTTAGTTAACCCCTCAATTGCAGCATTACAGGTAAAAATATTATTGTAGAATGTAGCCCATGTACCCTTGTCAGAAGTTTGGAGGGAATTGGATGTCAATGCATTCGTATAATAGGCGAGAAGCCTGGTATCTGTTACTCCCGAATATAATGTTAATTCATCCGCACTAAGTCCCGTAAATAAAGACAGTCCTTGAGGGCCTGTAAAAGTTCCCGGTTTATTAATCGAAACATAGATACCGGTAAGCACGGCTATTGATGTAGCGTCTGTTGCATATACATTTGCATCAGTTATTTTTGTATAGGGAGCATCTATCTCAACAAATTTGGTGCAACCAGAGTACTGTATAAGTGAAAGTATAAGTATAATAAATATGCTGTTTTTTGTTATCAGTATTTTAGGCTTAAGGTTCATTTTTCAATATTTTAAGGGTTATTTGTTTCTTATAATCCTACTTGTATTCCCGCTGTAAGCATCCGTAGTGGAGGCAATGAAATAGTACTTTGATTCTCTGGATCTATTCCTTTGTACTTTGTAAAGGTTAATAAATTTTGACCTTGCACATAAACTTTGCAACTTTGTAGGTGTATAACCCGTTTCCATTGAATTGGCAGTTGCCACGATATCGATAGATTTTTCAAACGAATGTAAGAGGCATCGGTGTAAGCCGCATCGCTTCCTCTGGCAATGCTTAATTGGGTTAATGATCCGAGAAAATCAGTTGAATATTTTTGTATCTGAACAACGTCTCCCGGTTTTTGCCAGCGGTCCAATACATAGATTGGCTGGTTGCTTGCTCCACTGATAAAGACACCAGGACCTAAGGCGCTGTTGCCATTAAAGAGAACATTCGCGCCTATTTGTTTGGCAAACTGCAGCAGAAAATCAATTTCAATTCCTTTAAAGATGAATGTATTTTGCCAGCCTCCATAAAATTTAGGAAAAGCGTTAATAAGTACATTTGCTGCTGTTAGATAATCAGGTGTAGAAGTGGGTTTACCATCTTTGTCTGCAACCCGGTATAAGCCCGTATTAGGATCAACTCCTAGGAAATGATAGGCTTTTGTCAGATTGAGTGGCTTACCGATAATTAAGCTATTGGTGTATGGCGAAGTGGCTAAATCTGGGAAAGCGATTAATTTATTTTGGGGTAATGTGAGGTTAACGTTACTAGTCCAGAAGATATTGCCTATTTTTAGGTCTGTTGTATTGACGGAAAATTCCCAGTTAATATTTTGTACAGTTGCAGGAAAATTGCGTATGATATTACCAAATCCTGTAATGTCGGGCAGTGTATAAGGAATTAACTGATTGGACGAGCGGTTACGGCTATAAGTTGCATTGAATAATAATTTATCTTTTATAAACCCTAATTCGATGCCCATCTGCAATTTCTTTGTTTCTTCCCACTTTAAGTAAGGGTTTGATAAACCTGCCGGTCTTAAGCTGGTTATTCCCTGATATGGATTACTTGCAAAATAGACATTATATAGGCTCATAAAACTATAATCCGTTAATTGATCATTGCCGGTATTGCCATAACTGCTTCGTAGTTTACCAAAACTAAGAAAAGGGAGGTTGTTTAGTATAAAGTTAGTACCTGAAAATATCCATGCTGCACCTACTGCACCAAAGGTATGGAAGCGGTTTGCCGTACCAAACCGGGAGCTTCCGTCACGGCGCGCAGTTACGTTAATTACATATCTATCTTGCAAATTGTAATTGATGCGGCCAAATAGTGCATTATATTTATATTGTGTATAAAACGAACTGCCAGGAAAGATAGTTGCCGCAGATAGAATATTTGGCAATGCCTGATCTGAATTGTATCCATAGCCTATAAAGGATTCCCCACTTCCAGTATTTTGAAGCAGAGTACTGCCCAATAAGCTTTCAAGCATCCCTTTTCCAATTTGTTTTTTATATGTCAATAAAGGCTCTATTATCCAGGAGTTTAGGCTTCTACTGCCATAAATTGCAGATCTTTCTATATAAGGCCTATCTTCCGGCCTTTGAGATACTAGTGGCGTTGGGCTATAATCTTTTGTTTGCATATTTGTATATCCTAAACTAGTTCCAATCTCTAATCCAGGTAGAATATCATAGCTCAATGTTAGATTACTTATTAAATTATTTGTTTTGTTTTGATATTTTATATAAAGACCAGTAAGCGGATTGTCTCGGGTAGAAGAGCCTGTACTATTGGGTGCCCAATTCAAGTCGCCTTCCTTATTATATAAAGCAGGAGCATTCGGTTCTGTTTGTATGGCGCTTTGCGTAAGGTCTATACTTGGTAGTTGGTTGTTATCTACCATGTAATTGCCAGTTAATTGTAGACGAAATTTTTGATTGAGACTCAAGCTACTGATGTTAAAATGCAATGAGCCTTTTTGATCTGCAAAATCCTTAGGAAAAGGAAATACGGTTGTTTCCCGATGAAAAGTTCCTCCCACCAGATATTGTGCTACTGAGGTACCTCCGGATACAGAGGCATTAATATTGGTGTATTGAGCAGTACCTCCGATTAATTCTTTTTGCCAATCCGTATAGCGAGTAGAGTCCCAGGTCCCATTTATGTCATAATCAGTTGGAAGAATAGGTACATTGTCATTTCTAATTGCTTCATGACGCATTGCCAAATACTGCTGTGTATTGAGCATTTTTAGTTTGCGGGTTACATGGCCCCAGCCTTTTTGAAGGTTCAGATCAAATCTTACCGGCCCTGCTTTCCCCCTTTTAGTTGTGATTAGGATAGCCCCATTGGCTGCCCGGGAGCCGTAAATGGCGGTCGCATCGGCATCTTTTAGCACTGTGATGCTTTCAATGTCAGCTGGGTTAAGATAGCTTAAAGGGTTGCCGGTCCCTGGAACTGCACCTAATGGGGTTTCACCTGAGTTGCCTAATATCCCATCTAAACCAGTGCCAGGCAGTTGGGAATTAATTGGAACGCCATCAATTATATAGAGCGGATCGTTTCCACTATTAATACTATTCTGACCCTGGATACGTACTTTAACTCCGCCACCCGCAATACCTGTATTCTGTGTGATGAACAAACCCGGTACGCGCCCCTGCAGTGCCAATAATGGATTGCTTACCGGCTGTTTTTCTATATCCTTCCCTTTAACCACCCCTACGTTACCAGGTGTTAAACGCTGGGTGGTAGTATAGTAGCCTTTTATCTCCGTTTCATCCAGCTTATTCACATCCACATTCAGCTGCATTAAGATCTTTTGCCCTTTTACTGGTACCTCTCTTCTGCCATATCCCAGGCTGCTTACGATCAATGTAGATCCAACAGGAATCCTGGCCAGCGCAAAATTGCCGTTAGCATCTGTAACAGCCCCTTGCGTAGTACCTTTTACCTGTACCGTTGCACCGGGCAGTGGTACGCCATCTGCGTCTGTTATTTTACCGGTAAGCATAGCCGGTATTACGGTGCTGTCTCCATCAATTTTTTTTTCAGGCGCAGGCTCTTTTTTATGAATTACCAGCACATCATCACTGTACTTCCATTCCAGTTCTTTACCCCTCAGTACATACGCCAGCACATCATCCAGCGGCGTTTCTTTAAAATTCACATTTACTTTCTCATCCTGGTTCAGCGCCGTGGCAGCGGTACTGTACATGACAGCAAAGCCGGTTTGCTGTTTAATAGCTTTAAATACAGCCCGCAGGGTGGTGTTACCATTCAGGGTAACCGGATGATCATTCTGCGAGCCGGTGTATGCCTGGGCATACCCATAGGTTAGGGATAGAATAAAAACAAGTAACAGCCATGGGTTTAAATAGCTGCGTAAAAGCAATAGCATTGGTTGCATAGCGGTTAGTTTGCGTTGATCGGAAATTGTTTAAACCCCGGTATGTTGGCCATAGGTGAGGGAGAGGAATTATAATTAAGAATAAATAATTAATATTCCTGCTTTTGCTACTATTACTGTGGCATTTTTGCAGTGTACCATTCGATTGTTTTTGTTAACAATACATTAATGAATGCATTAACATGTTATTAAGGGATGCGTTAACATCTTATTCACGTTATTGGTCTTTTATACTGCTAACTTTAAGCATGCCAACAGGTTAAGTGCCCGGCAGGTTCTTTATACGTATTAAATATGACCACAACTATGTCAGTGTACGAAGAAGATCTTATATTACTGCAGCAACTGAAAGCCGGAACGCCGGAGGCCTTTACTGCCTTTTATGAAAAGTACCGCCGCTACCTGATGATAGTAGCTGCCTCTATACTGGAAGATGAGATGGAAGCGCAGGACCTGGTGCAGGATTTTTTTGTTGACTTCTGGGAGCGGCAGTTGTATATGCGAATAGACCCGGGGCAAAGCAAAAGTGAAGACGTAGTAATAAAGGGATATGTGCATAAGGTGGTATATAACCGGTGCATGGACAGGTTAACGGCAAGAAAAGCTAAACAAAAACGAATAGCACATATGCCTGTACAGGATGAAGCCTGCGCTCCAGAGATAAGGATGGAGATAGCCGAGTGGCAGCAGCAACTGAGCTGGTCTTTAAAAACAGCCATTGCGCAAATACCGCCGCTCTCTGCCCGGGTGTTTGAGCTTTCTTACATACAACGCAAGAGCAGGATAGAAGTGGCAATGGAAATGGGGGTAAGCCCTAATACGGTAAAAAACCAGCTGCTGCGTGCTATGAAAATACTGCGGCATCATTTAAAGAAAGGATAAAATGACAATAGTACATATGCACTGGAAACCCTGTAATAGTGATAATGAAGCGTGACCCCCGCCATATACATGCACTTATGAGCTCCTGGATAGCTGGTGAGATCAGTGAGGTTGATGCATTGTACCTGAAGCAGCTGATAGCTACCGACCCTGAGGTGCTGGAAGCCTGGGAGGAGTTTAAGCATAAATTTTTACCGGAAGATGTGCACAATGGATTTTTACGGTATGAAGATATACCTTGGCTGCCGGCAGAAACCATCACAAAAAAAACTCCGCGTAAACAAATCCGGAATATTTTATTGTACGTAAGTGTAGCAGCAGCAATGCTTACAGGAGTGGTAGCAGGCATATTATTTTATAACAGGCAGGCGCCAACGAAAGCCGTGGTTGCTGCCGCAGATAACAAAAATATTACCCTGCAGCTGGCGAATGGTAAAACCATTAACCTTTCACAGGCGCAGGATAAGATACAGCTGGCCGGGGCAAAGCTGACCAATAACGGGAAAGCCTTATCATACACCCTGGACGGCAACAATACCGGCAGCAATGATGCCGGCGCCATCAGCAAGCTAACAGTTCCAATAGGAAAGGACTATAAGATGTTTCTGGCTGACGGGTCTGAAATCCATTTGAATTCAGGCACAGAGGTCACCCTCTCTCTCGCCCTTAAGGGTTCTTCCCGTGAGATTACGGTCTCCGGGGAGGCCTTTCTCAGGGTTGCTCCCCAGGCCGGCAGGCCTTTCCTGGTACACACCCCACATGGTACGGTACAGGTACTGGGAACCAGCTTTAACGTAAACACATACGATTCCGGGATAGTAAAAGTAGCTTTAGTAGAAGGGAAGGTACAATTTGCAGGCGTAACCATTCAGCCGGGAAAGGAAGCGGTATATACCGTGGAAAAAGGAGTACAGGTACAGGCATTTGATGAGGACGAGACGCTGGGCTGGCAGGAAGGGAAATACTACTTTTCAGATGTCACCCTGCAGGAAATTGTAAATGTACTGCCCCGATGGTATGGCACAAACGTGTTAATAGATAACCCCAAATTAGCGGGTGAACACTTTGCGGGAATGATGGACCGTAACAAGCCTATCACCACCTTCCTTGACAACCTGGAGAGCGCCCGTAAGATCAAGTATCACTTTGATAATGAAGGAGTTTTGCATTTAAAATAAGTACTGAATAGTTTCATTTTTGCACCAAAGCACAACACAAGGCCGTTCTCTCACGGTCTTTTTTAGGGGGATAACAGGTGGATAATAAGTATGATGTCATTTCAATAATTTTTTCGAAAATTTGCAACTAAATGATCACTCTGGATGTTTAGTATGGTAAGATAAAGGAACACGTGTGAACGGGAGACAATGAAAGCCTATAGCCTATTCCTTTCTTTACTATCCACTATCTTAATTGAGGGCCCCAACCAAACAAAAAAACAACCACTATGATCAACAACATTGATCGCGATGATTTACTGTTACTGCTGATACGCCGGCAGGAGAATTGTACCAGTTGGGAGGAAGAACGCCTGATTGATAAGATTCTGCGTGAGGATGAAGATGCCAGGGAAATGGCAGAAGACGTGCGTGTCACCTATGAAAATCTCGCCAAAACACCCCAAGCCAGTACACAAGCCCGCGTACAGAGCTTTATTAATATGGAAATACCCCGCAGGGTGGAAGAAAGGGTAGCCAGACTGCCCAAACGCAGGCGGTACCTAAACTACGCCGCTGCCGCCCTTGTGGCCGTGGCTACCAGCGCTATAGCCCTGTACTTTCCCTTTTACGAGAAACATACGCCTACCGTTACCCACCTGAAAGGTGTAACCCTGGCCATGGCCGGTGGTGATGCCGTACTGCTGGGCGCCAATGAAGATACTATTGTAGCCAATGCAGCCACGCTGCATACCAATGCCTCTATGTTATACTTTACCGCTAAAGCAGGCGCCCTCAATGCCGGCAGGGATAACACCCTGACCGTGCCTGCGGGCAACATGTACAGCCTTACCCTGGCCGATGGTTCTGTAGTGCACCTGAACTCCGCTACCATCCTGCGCTTTCCCTTTGCCTTTACCGGCACTAAAAGGGAAGTGTTTGTAGACGGGGAGGCCTTCTTTAACGTAGCGCCTAATGCCAACCAGCCATTTGTAGTACATTCTAAAAAGAAGGATGTACAGGTACTGGGAACTTCCTTTAACATTAATACCTATAATGATCAGTTTATGCTGTCACTGATTTCCGGCAAGGTAGCAGTGACAGATGTGATAACACAGCCGGTAACAGCCAAAGGAAGCGTGCAGCTGGCGCCCTGCCAGAAGGCCGTACTGGACCCGCGCACCAATCATATAGAGATTGAAGCAGTGAATGGCAGCAGTGAGCTAAGCTGGCTGCAGGGCATATACCGCTTCCAGCAGGAGCCGCTTTCTGAAGTATGTAAGGTGGCGGAAAGGTTGTATGGAGTAACGTTTAAATTGGAGAGTGAGGAGCTGGGAAAAACTACGTACACGGGGATCTTGCGTAAGAGCGATCTGGATGGGTTCCTGAAGAATTTGAAGATTAACGGAAAAGTGGCAGGGTATGAGCAAGATTGGGATGGAACAGTGTTGTTGAAGGGGATGAAGCGATAAAAATAATGTTTGAAAATAGAACCTGACAGGCCGATGACTGTCAGGTTTTTTTTTATTTTATAGTACGCACAAATACCGATATTTTAATCATTTGGATGAGCTGTTTAATTTAGCATTCAAGTTTCAGCTGCCGCTTACTTCCGCGCAATTTGACCTATTCAGGAATCTAAATCTCTGCTATGATTGGTTACTAGCGCCCAACCCATTTGAGTTTTACTATAGAGATCACATGTAAATCTATATAAATGGCTGGAACGAAAAATAAAGTGGACAATGGCATGGTACTATTTGTGTATATGGACGTATTATAAGGATAAGTCAGTTCATTTCTTGTCGATCGTCTATGGGAACCGGGACAATGATCAGTCAGCTGTTTACTGTTTGATATCGCTGGAAATTATTTAAACTCACATATGAAAACTTATCTCATTGGCTACGACCTCAATAAACCACATCAAGATTATCCTGAGTTAATCAATAAGATTAAACAGTTTAAAACCTGGTGGCATTATCTTGATTCCACCTGGATAGTTAAATCTGATCTTACTGCTGCTCAAATCCGGGAGTACTTAAAACCTCACATTGACTCTAATGATGAATTGCTTGTTGTTAGCTTAACCGGGGAGGGGGCCTGGTATGGATTTAACGACAAAGGATCAAAATGGTTAAAGAATAACTTAACCCCTAGTTGACATATACTGCACCTGTTGAAATTCTGTGATAGGTTGTAAAGAACTATTAAGATTCTAAAAAAAAGTGAGGTTTCGATCCATAAACCTCATTCAAAATTGTTAACAGGTATCCAGTATCTTCTTTGACAATTTAGCCAGCGCCATTAATAATTTAATACATAGGATAAGAGATAGAGGAGTGGCGGTCCTGTTCACTTTTGGGGGCAGCATCTTCTTTATAGCATTGTTTTTTGTAAAGCCCCCAATGTGCGTGTTTCAAAATGTTAATAAATCTGCAATTTAAATAGTCAACATTTAATGTTATCATCGCCGACTATGAATTGTATAGCTACTACAAAAAAATAATATGTACACCTTAGAAGCTCACCTGGAAAGTTTCCAGGAAGAAGAATTTAAGATCCTTAATGCTATATGGAAGCTAAATAAAAAGAACCTGCCGCAGGCACAAAGCGCCATCAGTTTTAACTTTCCGCATTATAGCCTGCATGAGAAAACACATAGCGATACCATTGTACGTAATATTGAATCGTACCTGGGACAAAGGATTAAAAATTTAAGTCCTACGGATACCTGGCTTATATTAATGTCGGCACATACCCATGACCTGGGCATGATTGTATTTTCAAAAACAATTGAGCGTTTATGGCCCGGAGAAACCTTCCTGGAATATTTAAAGGACATTGCCACTTCTTCTTCATTAGATAATGATTTGGTAGTAGCGGCTAATTTTATTATCCAGTTAACTGCTGAGAAAAGTGATGTAAAAGACCTGGTTAACGTTGTGCTGGGTATAAGGAGAGCACTCATCTTAATAATATCCAATCATTTCAGAAGTACACATCATGCATCCAGCCGGCAGATGATTATGCGGGAAGATCCTGAATTTGCAAATATGGTTAGCGGACTAATTATGGAGAAACTTCCTAACCGGTTTACCAATACTTTAGCGAACATAGCTTACAGCCATGGAGTGGAGTTTTACCAGGTGCTGGATATACTGGAAAATGAAGCGGATGGCATCGGCAGCGATAAAATGCACCCTCGCTTTATAGCCTGCCTGTTACGGCTGGGTGACTTGCTGGATGTTGATGATAAGCGTTTCAGCAGCTTTAATGAAAAAATGATAGAGCCAATACCGGCTATATCACAACAGCATAAAGAAAAACATGCTTCCATACAGCATCTTTTAATCAGCCCCAGGGGAATAGAAATTACTGCGGATTGTAAAAGTGATGAGGTGTACAGGATTGCCAGGGAGTGGTTTGACTGGCTGGAAGAGGAAGTGGAATACCAGACAAAGGAATGGTCGCAAATTGCCCCGGGCGATTTTCCCGGCTTACCTCCTATGATCTCAAAAGGGAAAATTAAGGTGCTCCATAATAGTGTTATAGTTCCTGACGAGCTTATGAACCTACGGTTTCAGATTTCGAATAAAAGGATCTTTGAAATTATAGAAGGGCAGGCCCTATATGAAGAAGCCGGGCTTGTATTTATACGGGAGTTAGTACAGAATGCGCTAGATGCCTCAAAGGCGCAATTATGGAAAATGATACAGGAAGGTATTTACGATGAGCTGATAAAGATTAACCCGCTTTTTATACCTGATCCAACGAAGACAATATCAGACCAGATAAAGTTTCCTTTTCATATTCCACCGCAGGTATACTCGGCATTTGAAATTGAGCTTAATATTTCCTGGAGTTCGCCGGCAAAAGATGAGTTACTGGTGGAGGTAACGGACCGGGGTACCGGTATTTCCAAAGCTGATTTACTGAGAATGACCAGCGAGGTAGGGGAGAACAAAAATGCCGGTTTGGCTGAAAGAACGTTAATAAAAGCGATGCCAAAGTTCCTTCAGCCGACAGGGGCATTTGGTATTGGCCTGCAGTCCATATTTCATGTTGCAGCTTCTTTTACGGCTAAAACCAAAAGTGAAGGAGAAATGGAAAAGGAAATAGTATTCAGATCAGCCAGGCGGGGGGAATATTGCCGGATGTCGGAGTATAATGGTACCAGGAAGAGAGGCACCACCATTACAGTGAATATCAATAAAACATTGCTAAGTACCTTGCTGCCATCCAGACTACCGGCAAGCGTAATAGAAAGTGAGGATGTTTTTGATAAAGACTATAGTGTTTTCTTTCTTCCTTATTTAAGGCATTATTTATTGGAGGAGTTCTCCAATACACACCTTTTAAAGATTAACTATTTTGGAAATATTATTAAGCCCGCTGCTTTTTCGAATACACAAAACGGAACATTTTATTTAGACCCCAAGACCGCTGTTCACGAAAAGGATATCAGCTGCTTTATAAATAAGAAATACAATTATCATGAATTAACGGTTTTCGAAGATATTTTAGGATCAGACATTAAACTTAGCTTTTTGCCTGAATTAATTACACGGAACCGTAGAAGTGAAGCATATGAATATGCACCATCAGGCTATTTAGTAAGAGATATACCTGTTGATGAGACATTTCTCTCCCATAGTAAAATAAAATATTGTCAAATTTTATGGAACCTTCATAGCTCTTCTTCTGACAAGATCCTGAATATTTCACGCGATAAGTTTATAAAAGTTAAAAGGGAAAAAATTGATAGGGAATTTTTAAATAACATTCTTCCGCGTGCAATCTCTGTCATCATTCAGTGTTTTATTAATTATGCCGGCGAAACAGTGGATGAGCATACTACGAATGAATATTTTAATATTTTGCTGACATGCGATATGTGTGGTGGGGTTCAAAAGAGCGACTTTCCGGGTTTTTTGAAGGGAAAAGAGATTCCGGTTAAAACAGCTATATATACCGACGGGTCCCCACTACCTTTTAAGAGATTTTTTGATGAAGAGACTTTTTTTAAGCTTCATGTTGTCAAAAGTATCAATCCTATTTCCAGGGCTTCAATTGAGAGGTTATGGGAAAGTGTAAGAGATACTGATGCAGATTATCATTCAGGCATCCTGTTGATAGTTTTTAAATATTTTTCCCCTTACCTGCGGGTGAAAGGATTTGTTGTTGATGCCTTTAAAGTTTTAGAAATTGATGGGTACAGGATTGCATTAACTACCTATAGAAAAACGCCCAGGAATGCCAGTTTAAAAATATCGGAGAAAGAGAAAAAAGTGATATTCAGCGTATTGCCTAATAGTTACAGGGGAACAAAAAGGGACTACTTCAGACCTTACGACCCCTATGCTGCTGTTCTTGCGGTTGAACCGGAAAAGCTGGAAACATTTGAGAGTATCCCTAATTTTACGAGATATTTTATTGTTTCTCCTTTTCGGAATTATGATGATTTTATAAGAATGGCGACTTTAATTAAGGAAAAGGAAACTACGGATCTTTTATTGCTTATCAGGCTAATTATTAATGAGCCACTTTTTAATGAAATAATAACTCCTGCGTTAATTGCATATATACAGAACCATAATCCCTTCGAAAAAAATCAAACCGAACAAAAAATTAAAGAGATGTATGCACAGTTTATTGTGGATTATGTAACCTTTGCACCGCATAGTCAAATCCGTGAAGCGAATAAAGGACTCACTTGAAAAACCACGTAAAACTCAATATGAAAAATCGCTCCAGGATATTTGTACGTACATCTTCCACATAATTAGGTTCAAACACACGGGCATAACCCTGGTTCCTGTTTAACAGGTCGCAGCCCTGCAGCTTAAACTGCCCCCGGTTATGCTGCAGGATGTTTTTGGCAATAAAGGCATTTACCATTGTTACATCCACCCCCTGGCCGGCAGCAATACCGGTATTGTGCAGATAGTTTATGTTGCCGCCTATGTTAAACCCCAGGGGCAGCACCAGGTTGTAGTTAAAAAAGAGGGTGTAGTTAAAGACATGGATATTATTTTGCTCCTGGTGGGTATACCTGGCCCCATTATAATTAACACCTGCGCCCAGCGTACAATCCAGTAACTGCTTATAGGTATAGTTACAGCTGAGATCCTGGTTGGCAGTGATGTTATTTACATTGCCCATTTGCCCGTTGATAGAGTTAATGTCATGATTCAATGCCAGGGAGGTATTCATGTTTATATTGGCCTGCATTTTCTTGAGCGGAAATCCATTTGCCATACTCATGTTTAAAGCATAGGCGCCATTTGCATTCAGAGGCCGGCTTACCTGCCTGCCCAGTGAATCGAGCCGGCTGGCAATTATTACCTTATTGCGGGTAAGGGAGGCATTAACTGTAAGCATAGTGCTGTGCAGCGCTGCCGGGTTAACGGCGTTATAAACTATACCGGCGTTGTGCGTGACGGTTGGTTTCAGATCCGGGTTACCCAGCTGTATATACAGTGGATTATTATTATTGGGCACCGGTTGCAATAAAGTAAGATCCGGCTGCTGCATATTGCCCGTATACTGAAAGCGCAGGCGGCGGTTGCTGTTAAAGGCATAACTAAACACTGCAATGGGGAAAAAACCGGTGATACTTTTTTGCAGGCGGCTGTGCTCACTGATATTGTTGTTGCTTAAGCTGCTTGCCTGCATTTGTACGCCAATGCTATATTCATAGTTAGCCTTTTGTGCCCGGAAGGCCAGGCGGGCAAGCTGTAACTGTGCTGTGCTCCGGAAAGAGTTGCTTAAACTATCGTTCAGCTGATCATACACCTCTTTGACTGCATTATAGTCATAGGTAAGTTTTTCTGCTGAGGACCGGTCGCGGTTATAGGTATAAACCACATCCAGGAAATGATCTTTATACAATGGTTCCGTCCAGGTGAGGTTTATTGAAAATACCCGGTGGGGAGTTTGCAGATTGTTACGCTGGTTAATGGTATCCCGTAATTCCTCTCCATTGGGTTGTATAAAGAGATTATCAGACCGGTTAAACTGCTGCTGTTTGTTGGTGTTATAACCTGCGGCTATGTTAACGCTGAGGGTACGGCCCGGCTTTTTGAAGCGTTTACCCCACAATACGGAACCATTGATACCGGGTATGGAAGTGTGGTTAAGATTATGGATAGTTCCCCTGTTTACCAGCTGCTGCTGATCGCCCAATGATTCATACCCGTTTTCCCGTGTATTCCTGGTTTTCATATAAGTGGCATTTATGCTGAAAACCAGGGTGTGCATACTATCCGGATTATACTGCATTTGTATACCGGACATATGGTTGATGCTGTGGCTGGATTCATTTGTATGCTGGTTATAATAATACGTGGTATCCGGCAGCAGGTTTTGCCGGGCGCTGGTGCTTTCGGTAGTCTGGCTATAATCAATGAGAAAGTAACTGCCGCTTATTTTTAATGCCTTGTTAATAGTCTGGCTAAAATTACCCCCCCCGTTCAGGGCCCGGCTAAGCCCTGCATCTCCGATTAGTGTACCATTTTCCAGTGCCCCCTTCTCATTATGCCCGCTGCCCAGCAATGACAATGATTGCTGCCCGAAGCGGTTCAGACTTGTGCTGGCTGAAAACCGGTTGCGGGTGCCATAACCGGCTGTTAAATGACCTATCAGCTTTTCCTTCTTTGCTTTTTTTACGGTGATGTTGATTGTTTTCTCGGGCTGACTGTCTAAGGCCCCACTGAATTGTGCCTGGTCTGATTTACGGTCTATGAGCTGCACTTTATCTATCATGTCAGCCGGCAGGTTCCGGATGGCCAGTTTGGGGTTGTCTCCAAAAAAGGGTTGCCCATCTATTAAAATCCTTTTTACAGGGGTACCGTTTATTTTAAGCACGCCGTCTTTATCTATTTCCAGGCCGGGCAGCTTTTTAAGCAGCTCTTCCATCATTGCATTTTCCCTGGTTTTATAATAATCTGCATTAAATTCCAGGGTATCTTTTTTTACTACCATAGGCGCGCGGATCTCAACTATTTCCACCATACCCAGGGTTACTCCGGTTTTTTGCAGGAAGATGGCGCCGGCATCTGTTAAAGTATCTGCTGCAAGAGTAATGGGTTTTAATTGTTGCTGATACCCGAGGTAAGTAATGTATAAATGATACATGCCCGGGCGTGCATTTAAAATAAAAGCGCCGTTTTTATCTGTGAAAGCAATGGCTACGCGTGAAGAGTCTTTGGCGTATAACAGCGCCACTGTGGCATTTTCCAGGGGCTGGTGAGTGTCTTTGTCAGTAACATGCCCATTTACCCGGACATATGAAATTGTCTGGGCCCATGCTTGGAGCGGGCATAGGGCGGCCAAAAGTACGATGAGGAGGGTTTTGCTCATCCGGGTTTTATGAAGGGTCCTTTAATGGTTCCGGTGTAAGTACGGGACTGTTACCGGTTAGAGTAATTTAAGGAGGAATGATAAGAAAGGCTTGTAGAAATGCAGGAATTTTCGGAAGGAGGAGAGTGCGGTGTGGTTGCGGGGAGATTGTGTATGCTTCCCTGTTGTTTCATGAAAACCGCAGCCACCGGTTAACCCGGTGGCCTGCAGCTAGAAGGTTATATTAGCATACGGCCTGATGGTTTTGTTGCATTGCTCAAGACTTTTAAGATCTACTGTTACCGTAAACTGCTCCTGGGTACAATAGGTTAACCTGTTTATAATGGTAAGTTCCTGCTCTGAACATTCTTCAAAAGCAATAATTGTGTGATCCGCATCCGAATAACAGGCATCATTAAGGTCATAAGGGTGTATACGGAGGCAATAGGAGGCCGACAATGGAAAGTAGATGGCAGAATCCTGCTTTATATTAACCAACAGGGTGTCCACTACAGGCCTGTGCCGGCTGTGCCGGTACCATTCCTGTATATTGATGCTGAAACCTGCATTGTCGGAGGTGATCCAGGTATGCCCGGGAGGGCTTTTTAAAATAGTCCATTTTTTGAGGGAGAGCTTTTTGTCATACAGTTCTGAAACGATAGCTGCAAGCTGCGACCGTACTTTAACCAGTGAGAGTTTGTGATTTTCATGGTTCGCCGGAGCCATGGAGGATGGTCTCAGATGATCGAAGAACACTTTGCAGTTGTCAGGCTTTCTCAGTTTTGAATACAGCAACCATTCTATGAGCCCTTTTTTTAATTTTGTAGCAGTCATGGGCCGTTCAGCCTTTATAATCTTAATATAATTTTCATAGGCGGCCTCCATTTCGGTTACAAAAATGGCGTTGATATAATGGCTGATTTGCCCGGACCCGCCGAAGGAGATAACAAATGGGCGCTGCCTTTCCTTTAATGCAAAATTTCTGGACTTAATGAGGTTAAGCGGACGATTGCCGTCATTCGCGTAAAAGCACATAAGATAATGCGATGAGATATGGTTGCTGAACGTATCCGGCCGCATGGGCTCCGATACGAAAAAATATACGGAAATACCCGTGTATTCGTCCTTGGGTTTAAAATGAGATTCTGTAATATACATCTGCCGGTACAACGCGTTGATAAAATGATGGAAGGGCCTGTTAGCTGCTGTTAACGTTTTAGGCGGCGCACTACGGTGCAGTTTAAGAAAAATGTTTTTATAGAGTGAAGTGTTGACGGCGGGCATTGCCGGTAGATCTTTTTCCGTACCAGGCGGCGTTTCGTTTTTGGTTTGTTTAATCAGCGCTGTAAGAAACTCCCTGGTTTGCGTTCTTTTACGGTTAAAGTGGTCTGTGAGGCCCTCCAGGCTGGTTAGCTGATGCATAGTCATTACCTCTTTCAGATATTCTACGGTTTCTGCCAGCTTGTTATTTTTTATCAGGGAGCCAATGGGTTGGTGATTAAACAGGTTTTCGTATGCCAGGATCAGATCATTCTCATCCCCCTCCGGGTCTATTTTTATAAACCGCCTTAGCAGGCCGGTGAACGCCTCTGCTGTAATTTTATTTATTTGCTGCATATTCTGTTGTTTTAAGGTTAAAATCGATAATAGGTAGTTGCTAACCCTTCCGGTTCAGCCATCTTTTTAACCGGAATACTTTCATTTTTATGGCCCCTTCGCTTTTGTTAAGCATCTGTGCTATTTCCGTATAGTGGTACCCTTCAGAGACCATACGGATTATTATTTTCAGGTCATTTGTACCGTCTTTTTCAGGGAGCCGGCTGAGGGTGTCTTTTTTGACAATTGTTTTATAAGGGTCCGGATCTTTACTTTCTTTTTCCAATGTATTTTCTGATGACTGTTTAAAGGGCTTATTCTTTGATTGCCTTATGTATTCCGACCAGACATTATTGGCCTTGATCCGGATGAGTACTTTTAAAGGATAATTTGCGCCGTTTGGTGTACGGCTATATTCCAATGCCTTACATGCCGTTTGCTGCACCAGATCATCTTTCATTAATGCCCAGTCTGCGGTTCCCGAGGTGCGGGCATTTTTGAGCCTGCGATGGAAGAACCTGTCCAATTGGGGATGCATTTTTTCAAAAACTTCGGCAAAAGCATCATCCCTTTCGTAATTAAGCATAACAGTTGGTTTTTGAATTTAAAGCAGGCTTTCTGTGATACGAAGGAGCAGTAGTAAAATTACAAGCCATATCACCAGCCAGGGCGGAATGTTATAGATTAATAACATTATGTGATTTTTCCTGTACGGTATTTTCATTTTGAGATTCATAAAAAGTGTTTAATAATAGAAAGTATGAATGGCTCTTAGAAAGTAACACCGTATATAAATAATTACTGAAATAATGATAGTGGTGTACCGGCTATGACCCGGTTTCAGGGCCTGGTGACGTTAGATGCCACCCGGTACCTGGCCCGCAACCGGCTTTCTGCAAAGATCAATGGCTTTTTTATCGCCGGTGATCACCAGCTGGTAAGGTGTACTATAGGTTAGCCTGTTTACTACATCTAACTCCTTTTCAGTGGATAGTTCAAAAGTAATAGGCATATGTTTTACTTCATCCAGGGGGGTATCATACGTATCGTAAGGCTGTAAGCGGAGGCAGTACTCTTTTGATAACGGATAGTATACCACCGTGTCCCGCCTTATATTGCCGGTGGCCAGCACCGGGTCCGGTACCGATTTTTGCCGGTTGCTGCCAGGCTCCCGGAGGTTGATGCTGAACCCCGGGTTATCGGAGGTTAACCAGGAGTGGCCGGGCGGGCTTTTGAGGATAACCCATTTTTTAAGGGATAACTTGGTTTCATAAACTTTCCTGATAATAGCCATCAGCTGCTGGTTTAATTGTAATGCATCGCATTCGCTATCAGACTTGTCGTCGGGGTCAAATCCCCAGTCACGGAGGGATTCAGGGCCATGGAGGAAGATCTTAACAAGGTCTGTATTTCTAAACTTGGAGTAATACAGCCACTCTGCCAGTTTCGCTTTGATTTGCCTGTCGGAAATCGGCTCTTCATTTCTCATAACATTAAGGAGCTGTTGGTAGCCTTGTTCAATAACCCTGGAAAAGAAGTTGTATGCATGGCTGTTTAAACTGTTTTTTCGCTCACGTGCATACAGCTTTTTGGCAAACGAGCGGCTTTTGCCGGTTCCGTTCGGTAGTTTGATTGTGGCGGTATAGTACAGCTTACTATTTTGCCCGGAGAATTGTTCCAGATACACCTTTGAAAAGTGCTGCCGGCGGTCCCTGATAACATCTTTCAGGGTCACCTCCCGGTGATCGTATGGCATAAATGAACCACTGCCGGCAACAGGGGCTACGGCTATATCAACGCAAAAAGTATTCAGATCCTGATACAGGCTATTGATAAGCTGCTGCAGGGAATTAGTGTCACAGATCACCCGGTTTTTTTTCGGTTGTGATTGCCTGACCAGTTGAGTAAAGGGGCCTGTTTTACCTGCACCGGCGCAAGCATTGATGACAAGCTTTTTCTCATGACCAGGTGTCATAAGTACTTTGAGGAAGCTGCTGATCTTCTTTTTCTGATCCTCATAATGGTTTATAAGATCCTCCAAAGTTTGTAGCTCATGCATTGTTATTATTTCTGCCAGGTAGTGAATGGTGGACGCCAATTGCGGATGCCTGAGAGCAGGTAGCCCTTCCGGGTCATTGAAAAGATGGGCGTATGCCAGGTTTACTCCGGCATCATCTATAGCGGATACTGCGAGGAATCTGCTAAGCAGTTCCCGGAACATTGCTATTTGTGGGCATTGCGGTTGCATAAGTATTGCTTTTACGTTAAAATATAGATGTTCACTTTTTCGGCTGTTTGTGGAGCCATCTTTTAAAACGTGATACTTTCATTTTTATGGCCGCTTCACTTGTATTGAGCGCCGCAGCGATTTCTTTATATAATAGTCCGTTATACATCATTTCAAGTATTATTCTCATGTCGTTACTATATTTATCAGCTTCTTTATAAATATTTATCAGTTTTTCCTTGTTGTCCAGGGACTGGAAAGGATCCCGGTCCTGGCTGCGTTCTTCCGTAGGAGCGTCCGGTGTGCATTCGTCGATCTGCTTCCAATTTGCATTGAGGTGATCAATTAGTACGTTTTTAGCCTTTAGCCAGATGAGCCGTTCTATTGTATAAGTACTACAACTTTCTCTGCGGCTGTTCATAAAGGCCTTCAGGGCGGTTTTTCGCAACAATTCCTGCTTTTGTGCTATCAATTCCAGTTTGGGGATGATACCTTGTCGGGCCGCTTCCTTCAGCTCTCTGTGAAAGTAATGGTCCAATTTCGCACTCTGGTTCTCAAAAGCTGCTAAAAATTCCCGATCCCTGTTTTCGAAGTGCATCATGCTTGTAATGGGTTTTGAATTAAGAAATGCTATTTCAGCAACAGATAGAGTGCTGCGAAGAAAATAACCAGCCACACTACAAGCCAGGCGGGGATATTATATATGCATAGCCGGATGTAGTTTTTCCCGTACGGAATTTTGAGTTTCGCATTCATTGATAACCATTTAAATACTATAACTTCAAAAGGATACGGGAGGTAACGCGTGGTCAAAAATTATTTAATAGGGCAGGTGTACGGTTAATAAGAAAACAGAAAAGGATATTATATAGAACGGTTTAAAAATTGAAACGTACTATTCGCGGGTTGGATTTTTTGGATGGAATTTAGGCTGATTGAAGAGGAGGGTGGCTGCGGCGGTCTTATTCGTTAATCAGGTGTTAATGAAAGGTGTAGAAATAATATGATCATTGGAATAGTACCTTTTCTGTTTTTAAACGTTTGTAGTAATAAGGAGAGTACTAACGTCGAAGGTGGCATGCCGGCGACAGCTAGATCTATGTAAGTAAAAAAATATCGTGGAACATCTTTTTAAGTTTTTGGGGACTAACAGGGGAATGTTGACCCTTCTGGTCATATTGATTATAGTTGCATCTGTCTTAGTATGGGCACTAAAGAATGGCCAGCCACTGACCATTGGGCCTGTAGGAATTGGTAATAAACCGCCAATGCCCGTAAAAGATACCCACCAGGTAATTAATGGAGATCAGTTTGGAACAGTAAATGGCGACGTGATTAAAGATCACGGGGTGAAGAATGTTTATTCATCAAGGAAGGACTCCATTATACCGAAACAGCCATGAGAAACACACATCTGATTATTATATTCATTACAGGCTTTTTTTCTATTCAGGGATCCACTTTATTGGCACAGCTGAAAAAGGATAGGGGCAGCAGTACTACGGTAGGAACTGTTAATGGAAATGTTATTAAAAGTAAAGGAACTACTGTTAATGGAGATGTTGTAACGCGTGGTGGAACCAAGAATGTTTATACAATTAATAATAATACAAAAGGGGAAAGTATAGAAGCGCTATCTGTAGGCAAGTACCTAAATCTTAATAAAGAGATACTTGTTATTGCAGGTTCAAATAAAGCATATTTGTGCGCGGAAAAGTTAGAGAAAAGCGGATTGCCCTTTAAGCCAATTGAATTATCACCGGAGGGTGAAACAATAATGTCATTAAAGCTGGTCAAGGGGAAATTAAAACTAACTGCGGACATAGATGACTTTGAGGGAAAGTATATTGCAAAGGTGAGAGATAATAAATTGATTCTTGCAAAGAACTATCACCGTCACACATCGGACCGGTATTTTGAAATATATGATGATTACTATATTCCTGTTCTGCAAATCGAGCTCCTAAAAGATAGTAATGCTATTGTGGTTAATGGGGTTTTCCATAACGATGATGGCTGCTATATTTTTTCAGATAGCGGTATGAAAGGTTATACGATTGGAAAAGACAAAACGTTCATGCAGCCTCAGGAGAAAGAACGGTTTTTAAAAATGATTCGGGAGAAGGCTGCAGAATTTATTAAGCCAATTCATGAATAAGATATTCGTATTTCCTAAAAGTGAATAACCCGGCGATTAATAATGCCCGTATTGTTCAAAAAAAACTCACGGAATTTTTGCCTGCTGTTGATCTATAATAGTATATGCAACATATAGTTTCTATAAATTACAAGAATTATAAAAGTTTCAGTCAATTCATCGTTTCCCTTAGTAGCTTCAACATTTTAGTGGGGCCAAATAATGCCGGAAAGTCTACAATAATCGGATCCCTTAAAATTTTAGCGGAAGGAATCAGAAAGGCCCGGTCAAGAAAGCCCGTTTTAATAAATTCGCCTTCAGGAATAGAGGTATATGGTTACGAGATAGATCTGAATCAGGTACCTATTGCAATAGAAAATGTTTTTCACAATTATGATGACGATTCACCTGCAATAATAGACTTCAAACTCTCTGACGGAGCACACCTGATTGTTTTTTTTCCAGGAAGGGGAGCGTGTTTTATGTATTATGAGTCTGAGAAAGTAATTATAAGATTGCCCAGTGAGTTTAAAAAATGGGTAACTCTTGAAATAGGCTTTGTTCCTATACTGGGACCTGTAGAGCATCATGAAAAACTGTATCAGCAGGAAGCGGCACGGCTAGCCTTACTCAGCTATACCGCTTCCAGGAATTTCCGAAACATATGGTATCACTATGGTGAGGACTTTGAAGAATTTAAAGAGTTGATTAAAGCTACCTGGCCTGGTATGGATATTGACCCTCCTGAGGTGAATAGTTCGTCGAGAGAGGTAACGCTAGATATGTTTTGCCCGGAAGAACGAATACCAAGAGAGCTTTTCTGGGCCGGCTTTGGTTTTCAGGTTTGGTGCCAAATGCTTACCTACATTGTTAAAAATAGAAAGGCCTCGATATTTCTCATTGATGAACCTGATATTTATTTGCATTCGGACCTGCAACGGCAATTACTGGGAATATTAAAAGGGCTAGGCCCTGATATTATAATTGCAACGCATTCCACAGAAATGATCGGGGAGGCAGA
The DNA here is from genome assembly GCF_900109685.1 of Chitinophaga rupis. Taxonomy (GTDB): domain Bacteria; phylum Bacteroidota; class Bacteroidia; order Chitinophagales; family Chitinophagaceae; genus Chitinophaga; species Chitinophaga rupis. The sequence goes on from NZ_FOBB01000002.1 coordinate 971,538, forward strand.
GCTGAATGATATACTATTAGTTAATAAAGCCAATAAGTCTGCTAAGAGAATAAAAGACCCTGCACAGTTAAGAGATATATTTCAGGTGCTTGGCTCTAATCTTAACCCTGTTTTGACCCAGATAGCCAAATCCAGAAGAGTACTTTTTGTTGAGGGAAAGGATTTTTTCTAAAGTTGCCCGTATTCTAAATAAGGAGCGGGTTGCAAACAGAAGCGATTTTGCGGTAGTGCCGATTGAAGGATTTAATCCTACCCGTTTAAGAGCTTTCAAAGACGGTATAGAAAAAACAATTGGTGCAACCATTCTCTCCGCCGTAATTTTTGACCGTGATTACAGGTCTGAGACCGAAGTAAAAGCAGAGCAAAAAGAACTTATGACTGGGAATTATTTTGCCCATATACATTCCTGTAAAGAGATTGAGAATTTTTTGCTGGTACCCGCTGCAATAAGGAAAGCAATTAAAGAAAGGATAAATGAAACAAATGTCAGAACTGGAAAATCTAACCAATTTGAGATTGATATTATTCCATTCTTAGATAGTATTGCGGACGAGTTTAAACATAAAACTCAGGCTCAGCTTCAGTCGCACAGGCTGAAATTTGAAAAGAGTATTAATCCACGGAATGATGAATCGACCATCATTGAAAAAATACTCCGGGAGTTTGAAACTCAATGGGCTAATCTGGAAGAAAGATTGAAGATTGTACCGGGCAAAGATTTTCTGGCAAGTTTGAATACAAAGTTACAAGCGGATTATAAAGTGACAATAACTGCCACCAATATAATTAACAGTTTTCAGAAAAATGAGGTGCCTGTTGAACTGAAAGTTTTAATTGAGAAAATTGAAGATTTTAGGAAGCTGTCGGTACCGTGAATTTAATAATATGTTCATCATTTAAAATAGCAATATGCCTGATCATCGCGTGAATATCCAATTGCCCGAAACTGAACTAGGCAGGGCTGATACTGTTTTTAAAGTTAAGAAAGACGGGAAACTACTGGGAACAATTCATATATCGCATGGAGCATTTGAGTATCGGCCGAGTGGCTGGGCGGAGAAGAATAGAATTAAAATAAACTGGACGGAATTTCACAACATAATATTAAATACAAGAAGTAAATAAAGTTTATAAACTTCCGCTATCTGATATTATGGGAAGTTCCAATGCCTATGGAATGTTTAGCCTTAGATTTGGATTTCCGTACACATGCATCGCAAGGCGCCCCTGTGGGGCATAGAACACCTGTGCGGTATTTTCATCATATGTGGAAAGGCTACTGTTGGCAAAGTAGGCACATTGACTGGCCGTATAACCTTCATTAAAGTGCCTGATGAAGGTTGTCAGCCATCTGGGCGACATGGTTACATCATACGGCCAATAAGGGGCAATAACGGTTTGATATCCAGCCTTCAGCAGATCGCCACTAAAAGAAGTGATCTGACGGGCATATAAGTCGGACTCAGATGAACCGGCATTACATATAAAAAGAATGGCTATTGCGCTGCTGCCAAAGATTTCTCCCGGTTTGTCTATGCCGCTGTTTTCAGTATCTGCTGTACGCACCACCTTAAATCCGCTTAAATCCCTGACACCGTGGGCAAGAAAGACATTTAAATCGCCGCTTAGCGGGCTTGCCGGATAACGCTCCGTATAAATAACTGCATTCACCTCTTTTAATACAGGTTCAAGGAGATTATGCCCCCAGGAGATTGTTGGATTCATGTCATCTGATGGAATCCAGGCGGATATTTTATAATTAACCGGGAGGTAAACGGTAGCATGATGGTGCAGGAAGTATTCAATGGAGATGACGTTACAGACTGCATGGCGTTCTGCAAGAAGAAGATCATCACTCATCAGCAAATTATGTGGAGTGAAGGATAGTTCTGTACTGAAGCAAATAAATATCTCGTCACACGCAGGTAAACGAAGTGCAGTGAAAGCAAAAAGATCCTTAACCTCCCGGTAATCCTTTTCCTGCAGAAACAGATCATAATCCCGTTGATTTTTTGCATTAAAGTGGAAGTTCTTAATATCGGATATCCAGGGATCTATTTTGTACAGATCCCAATCCGGCAGCTGATGTACTATGATCTGCCTGTTAGCGTCTATTATAAGACAGGTGACCTTATGGTCGGTTTTAAAGATCCAAAGCAATAACTGTTCTTTTTCCAGGTGAATGTTGGATAATACATATTGCTGGTAATTATTTAACCGGTGCGCTAAAACTGCATCAGCGCCTCTGAAGAATTCTTTCATAGCCGCCGGCCTGTAAGTAAAACCTGCGTCGCATAATATCAGGCCGGCTAATAAAAGGGCCTCGGTATCCATGGTCTGCAAGGCATACCGGACAACACTATAGGCAAGTGCCAGCATTTGATTAGCATTAATGACATGGACATTTGCACTTCTGGTTTCAAAGGAATTTAAAAGATGTTTTATTAACAGCGGCTTTAACTTTTCGCTTGATCCCAATATTTCCTGCCTGCAGGCCTCAAGTTTATTTGGGTCGATATCTTCTTCTAATTGTTTAATGTAAGCATCCACATTTTTATCTGTGCAGTAAAAGTTTAGTGAAACTGCGAGTTGAAGCTGGTATAAAACAGATAACCATCTTAAACGCCGGCTGGTGTGAAAAGAGCTGATTTGTATGATGTGTTCATCCAGGTATTGGAATATTTCATCTAACTTTTCGGGTTTTCTATGAACTTCCATTAACAAAAGACGAAAGTAAATAGTATAAACCTGGTCTTTGTTATATTCATCTAACGCAATGGTGTTTAAAAATTCAAATACCTGAATAGCCATATCATAGTGATCGAAATTGACTGAATATTCTAATAATGTGTAAAAACCGCTAAATGCTAAGTGATAAGGCACGGAGTCCAAGTACAGTAATGAAGTGAAGAATAAGCTGCCATACATGGCAGCTTCATATGTATTCATTTGATTATTGTAACAGTTAAAAAGAATAATCCAGGCTTTTGTGTGCTGCGTGTTTTCCAAGGCTATTTTAAGGATGTCGTCGCAATAGCTGCGTGCCCTTTCGTATTGTGATGTTTTATTTAATAAATACAGGAGCCTGTCACAACAATCATAAAATATGTCCATTGTATCATGGCGGTCTCTTAGTCCATAAAGGATAACTAATATCATATGTATTGTCTGGAAATCCCGGCCCTCAGGTTCTCGATGGTAGGTCAATATCATTATATCACGCACAAATGATATCAATTCCTCTTCTTCTTCAAGGGTAAAGATGCGGGGGATACGGATCTCCGGCAGATCAACAGATCCCAGCAGATAATTTTGCAGCTTTTTTAATAAAGGTCCGGCGTCTGTTGTGGAAGGTTTAATATTGACTTTAGCGGATATGACCTCGCGGCTGACATGGATTTTATCTATTAAACTGAACAAGTACGTGTTTAGGTGGTAAATACCTGTTATTCGTGATGAAATAATGGCATTTAACAACTCGTGACGCTGGTTAACAATTTCGTAAGGAGCATGTGTGATCCTATAAAAAAAGTCGGCGAGTTTAATCTGGATATTGGTGCTCAGCAATGAACTGTAGTAATCCGGATGATGGTAGTTGTAATATAACAGATTTCTTAACTCGCTTATCTGACTTTGTGCCTGTATTTCCTTTTCTTTGAAATCTACTATTTCCATTCTTATTTTTAGCGGTGCTGAAGCCGGCAATACAGACGCTTCGGTAAGTTTCAATACTGTTAATGTAAATGAAAACGATGGGAGGCTTTTAAAATGAAAGTACATGTTTTTGTTAAAGGTGCTATCTGTGTCGTAATAATGGAAGTCGGCTATTGTTTTTGAACTTATATTTCCTCTTTTACCGGAAATCACCTGATTGTTGAACTTGCCTACATGCACATAATTATACACTGCAGAGGGACCTGTTAACGGAATACCGTTGATGTTCTGCCCTTCAAAGATGTCGTGGTTCGATACTATTACCAGGTTTATCTCTTTCCCTTCGCATAAACTGCCGTAGTAATGCTTTAGCAGGGCACGTTTTTCCTGCAACTGTGCACCTGCTTCCTCTAGTTTTTTCCACACAACCTCATGTGCCAATGCATCTGCCGGATAGTCATATACAACAATCTGAGCGAATAAGATACCGGCCGATAATGAGAAAATGGCATTGGATTTAAACGCCTCATCTAACCCAGAATCATTTGAAAGTGGCACATACATGAAATTGTATTTCGGTTTTTTAGAGGATAGCTGCCGGATAAAATAATCGTGGAAAAGCAGATTTTTTGAAACATCCGTTAAGCCTTCCAATGCCATCCAGCGGTCGAAATAAAGGTGGATTTTGGGGCGGTAGAATGCAAATAGTGAAACTAGCAGATTGTTTCCTATTTTGAAGAAAGGCTGATTACAGAAGCAGGGCTTATCCGGATTACTGATCAGCGAGTGTATAAAGGCATTTATGCCATTCCGGTTAAAACCCGTGCATTCCTGTAATGCATGTAGTAATGCATTTTCGCTGATATACAGTGGTGTCTCACCCAGTGGTGTATCAATATCAACGGTTGCAGAGAGCGTATTGAATATTTCCGCAGTAAGGCTAAAAAGCATTCCCAGCTGCTGTAAGTTTAAATTACCAAAGCAGGACAGCGGGATATGCATCAGGTATTCGTAATAAAGCTTTTGCGTTGCTTCTACCTCGAAATGTATTAGACGGCTACCGGACAAAACAACCTGAAGGTTTATAAAACCATCCGGGGCAGAGATGCCCTGGATACGTTTAGAGTTGTTTGCTGATTCATCTGCATTTTGCATTAGAAATGTGCCATAGGCAAACCGTTGGTTACTACCTGTGATATTTGCTGCGTATCTTATGATCTCACGCGACGGGAATTCCGGCTGCAGTTTGATGTTGAAGCTATTCTCCTGTATTATGTAATAATTGCCATAAACCAGCTTATCATAAATAATATCTTTTAATCTGTAAATCAGGTCTGCGTTTAACAGAATGGTCCGCATTAAATCTGGAATATGTATTTCATCTACAAACTCTTCGTTGATCCCGGGCAAACCATTGATATCCCATTCGGAAATAAGCGGTATTATAATTTCCAGGAGCTCCACCTGCTCCTGCATAATATCATGTAAACCAAATTCGGTAACATTTTCAGCATCAAATAAAACCAGGTTGTTTGCAGGAAAGAATTTTTCGAAGTATTCTTCTATGACCGATGATTCAGGTACTTGTTTAAACTCTAAAAAATACATTTTATTGGCGAACAGAAAAAAGAGCGTTTGTAATTGTTCTTTTGGAAGTGCGATTTCATCAAAACACATTTCTATAATAGCGATAATCTGCAAATAAGCATCGTTGGCAGTCAACACAAACCAAAGTAACGCGGCAGCTCTCCGTTCAATAACAGGATAACTATTTGTAATGCCGGACAACCTGTCTTTCGCAAATTCTTTTGAGAACGGATTAAAGCCTGGTTCACTTTTTAGAAGGTTCCTGAGTTGAGTTAAAGAAAGTTCCATATGCTGTTATTGTAAAAGAGGGGGCTAAGGTCATTTAAAATTTGGGGAGTAACTGTTAACCAGGTATTAATAGTAGGATTGATAGCGTATGCCAGGGAGATAGAGTTGAATGTCGGGTAGCACATTTATATTATTGAAACCGTATTTATCTTGGATCAATAAAAGCTTCCAATACAGGCGGAGTCGTTACAATTTTTTATAGTACCCCACTATTAGAATAATATACAATCGATATATGTAATTTAATTCAGCTCTTTATATATTTTTGTACCCCGCAAATACTCCCATGGATGAAACCTAAACCCCGACAGATCCAGCTTACTAAAGCAAAGCGAACCTAAAAACAGCGGCATGTACAAACGTGTTTCCCATAAATAACCTGCCGTAAAACAAGTCCAGATGTAGGGCAAACTCACCAGGTGGTAAATAACTATCATCATTTTATTATCAGAACTATTGGCCATGACCATCGATAAATAAAAAAACACTACCCAGAATATGATTCCTAAATTCTGGGGAAAGACGAGTAAATTATATAATAAAAAATCAGGGTATATTTTCGGCTCGTTAATGTCTGTGATATAATACCTAAGTGCTACATAGGTTGCCAGGAAACTGATAATTATTAAGATATTGAATATGATTGTTTTTTGGGTAAACCCAAACTTGCATAGGGTTAATACAACCAAAAAAGATACAGTCAAAGCCGAGGATTCCCTGTTAAGTGTTGCCAGGATCAAAAGAAAACATACCAGGAATAGTGTAAGCCAATAGTACTTATTAGAGATTTTGAAGTATATAAAGATAATCAGTAACTGAAAGAAATAGCTGGAAATGTCATAAGGGCACACTACATATTGTGTAAGACAGATAAGAAGAGGCACCAGGAATAATACCAGGTGCTTTTCGCCATTATTCATTTTTAGACTACCTTCCAGATCCAGCAACAATACCAGTACTATGGATACCAATATTAAAAAGAAACTATTAACATAATAATAGGCGTAGTAAAACCTTTCCGATGCAATGGTATCCATTATAAGCAATCGCCTTTCAGCCTTATCATCCGGGTAAGAATCGCCCAGGGCCTTGTCCGTAAAAAGCAGGATTTTTTTACTTAAGATGCGGTATTTGTATACCCCATGGTCATACTGATTTTTGAATGAGGCGGGTGAAAAAGCATGAGTGGTGTAATTGGTGGTATAGCCAAAGTATACCGTGTAACTTGCTACAATAGCTAACAGGGTTGATATAAAGATGGAACAGATTGTATGGGATTTCATGCGGAGGGGTGTTTAATGGAAATGAGGGACTGTAGTATATAATTTAATCATAAAATTGAACTTTACCAAATGAAATGGAGTTTCCTGCTGCTAATAACTATCCTGATGACCCGGACCCCGGTTGATGCGCAGGGAAATGCATCCTTATCCCACAAGCTCACATCCATATCTTTATCAGATGAGTTGAAGACGTTGTATGATATTGCCGATTTGCCGGCATACCGGCAGCATACAGTGGAAGAGCAGGTATCTACTTATGACCTTACCGGCGGAAACGATGATGGTTTCAGAGGAACTTATTCCTATATATCCAGGCGGGCAGACAGCAGCTTAGTAATTGCCGATATAAGCGGCTGCGGGGTCATTAACCGCATATGGACGCCTACTCCTACTGAAGATACTTTAGATTTTTATATTGATGATACGGTGCATGCCGCATTGTCCATAAAATACAGCGACCTGTTTTCCGGTAAGATCTTCCCTTTTGTAAAACCATTAGTGGGGAGCCGGCTGGGAGGCTGGTTTTGTTACTTTCCGATACCTTTCCAGAAACGTTGCCTGATTGTTTGCCGGGGGAAGAAGTTGCAATTTCACCAGATACAATACCGGCTTTACCCCAAAGGTACAACGGTTAAAAAGTTCAGCAGCTCATTAAGCGGTGAGGATACTATTGCCCTGAAGCAGATTGCAACGCTATGGGGAGAGGACAGGAGAGTGCTAAAGGACTTCTATAGGGGGAATGTGCAGACGGTTGAGATTCCGGTTAATTCAGTTGGCGGGAGCGTGGATACCGTATTTAACATGCGGGAAGGAGGAAGAATATTGGGGATCGAGATGGACCCCGCGAATGCTTTTGCGGGAATGAGTAAGAATATGGATATCAAGATCACCTGGGATAATGAGGACAAACCCGGCGTGTATTGTCCTATCCCGGATTTCTTTGGATATGCGTTTGGAGAACCGGGCATGCATAGCTTGTTAATAGGTACCCAGGATAACCGGAACTATTGCTATTTTCCTATGCCATTTGACAAATCGGCCCGGATTGAGATCATAAACCGGGAAGCCTCATCTAATCATAAGCCTGAGCAGTTTAAGATTAGAATATTTTATACCACCCAAGAGAGAGATGCGCATGCTGAGGGCAGATTTTATTCCTTTTGGAGAACGAACAAACTTTCAACGCAAGACCCTCTTCATGTTTTGTTACAGGCAGCAGGAAGGGGGCATTATGTAGGTACCATTTTGCAGGCCCAGGGACTAAGGCCGGGAATGACCAGTTTTTTTGAAGGAGACGATTCTACAGCGACAGACGGTTATGCGCGGATGCATGGAACGGGTTCGGAAGATTATTTCAATGGAGGCTGGTATGCCTGCCCGGATCGCTGGGATAGCCGCCAAAGCTTACCCTTACACGGCGCTTTGGAATATTCACTGCCCCTTTGCCGTACAGGAGGATATCGGTTATTCCTATCAGATAAAATCCCATTTGAAAAGAATATTTTTCAAAGTATAGAGCATGGGTTATCTGCAAAAGGGTTCCCGGTAGATTATACCTCGCTGAGTTTTTACTATGGGGATAGGGTAAATGCTAGCCAGCAGCCGACCAATGAGCTGACCAGGATAGTGGGGCCGGATACCCTGATGCTTTACCCTCAGATGATGAAATATACCATTTGGGGGAGCGTAGATCTGCATGCTATCGGGATGTTTCCTATTGGGGGGCGAAGCTGTATTTATTCCGCAAATGATGAATCCCGGCTGAAGGTTTTCCTGGATGAAATTTCTCCCGGTAAATACACGCTGTTTGCCGACTTGGTTAAATACCCTAGTGGTTGCAGTTTTTCCGTATGGCAAGGCCAAACCCAGGTATCGCAATGGATTAATACGAACCAGACAGATACCGCACGTGTTAAATTGTTGCCTGTTTGCGATCTGGAGGTCAGGAACCTGCCTGCAGCGCTTAATTCGATGACGGTTACGTTTAGAACATTACCCGGAAAGAATGGGTTGTTTTTAAACCGGTTTGTATTTGTGAGAAGAGTGGATGATAGTTCCTCAGCACCGGATAAATTAAATCAGGGTAATGGAGGAGAAGAGGAGTATGAGAGTGCACCGGATGTTAAATAGAAATGTTAACTGGAGATTAACGAAAGTCTGTATAGCATACCTTATTTTGCCGGTTACTTGATTTAATAGCTAATGATTATATCTGAAGATAACATAAATGTAAAAGGTTATTATGTGCCTTAGAATGGACTTATAACCAATAAACAATAAACCCCCAAAATGGAGTACTTCCCCAATACCCCCCCGGACAATCCGCCTCAATGAAACACAGCTCAAACTAAAAGAGCAGGAACTGAAAGTTGAAGAGCTAATCTAAAAGTAGACGGCCTCAAACGGCCGGCATACAAAAAGGTAAACTTCCGGACCCGCCCTTTAGCTGTTGTAGTTGTCCTGGAGGGTTATAATTTAGTAAAAATTTGATCTTACACTGTCTATTTTAAAACTCGTTTTATGGATCAAAGTTTCATAAACCCCGATTTAAACATGGTATTATGGCTTTTTTCAATATTGAGCAATTAGGGGAAATAGTTCATCCTAATATTAGTGCTACTCAATGTGATACGCTGGCTGAATATTGCATAGTTGCCCTTGAAAATGAAACCCACAAATCAGGATGTATACTCAAAGTTTTGGGAGACCATCAAAATGAATATGAACTTATTTGGAGTAAAGAGGTTAAAAAAGGCGGATATCAGGAGCCCAAAAAAATTGTAGAAAAGGCAGCAGAGGCAATTTCATTCTTTCTGGTAAGGGAATGCACAGAGTATACTGTTGTAATGGAATCAAAAATTGGAACAGGAGTTGATTTTTGGCTTTCTTATGATGAGCTGCATGAACTGTATGATCCGTTGAACTTTTTGCAGGCAAGGATTGAGATTTCAGGAATTAAGACTGAGTCGAAATCTAATAAGGCAATGAAGAGACAAACCAGCAAGAAAAAGCAGATGAACCGAAGTGATAGCTCGAATCTCCCCGCCTATGTTTCAATAGTGGAAATTGCAACTCCTAAAGCAATCTTTTCAAAAAAATGAAAAACATTAAGGATCTTCATATTGAAGCAATGAAATTGGCTAAAATAGCAGATGAGTATTTACTTAGCCATCAGGAAGCGCTATTCGTTAAGTTCACCTCCGACGCTTTCATGTTAGAGAATGAGGCAGCACAAGCGTTGATCGACGAACTGGATAAGGAGCCAACAAGAGGTGTATTATGCAGAAGCGCAGCAACACTTGCTTATAACATTGGACTATTCCAGGAAGCAAAAGAAATAATTAAAGTAGGGTTATCTGGTAGGCCGTTCCCCGAAATTCGTTTGGAGTTAGAGGAATTGCAAACAAAAGTGGAAACAGCAATTAAAGAAAATTACTCAGCAGAGAAAGTGATAAATGATTTAAAGGCTATCCTGAGTAATAGCTCAACAATAACGCAGAAAAAGGATAATGAACAGAAACCGCAGCAAAGAGAAGTTAAATCAGAGCATGGAATCCCAGAAGCGGCTTCCCAATTTGATTTTAAATTTGAGTATAATGCTGTCGTTGAACGAAAAAAGTATGCGCGCCGTATTGGGATTGTGAGGGTCGCAGCAGCTGTGCTGATGCTGATCATTTCCGGTATTTTGGGGATTAATTACGTTTTGCCTACACTTGACAAAGAAAGTACAATGCTGGTTTCTTATGGTGGTAGCCGGAAAGATAGCGCTATTCGCACCCTGGTAGTGCCAAGAGGACAGGAAGATAACGTTAGCCTACCGGATGGATCTACAATACACATTAATTCGGATTCCCGCATGGAGGTACAGTTCACAAAAAGCAACCGGAAAGTGGACTTCAAAGGTGAGGCCTATTTTAATGTGTCGCCTGACCGCAGGCCATTCATCATTACTACATCTTACATCACTATTGAGGTGCTGGGCACAGCATTCAATGTTAATACCTATGACTCCGGAGTAATAAAGATCTCACTTGTTCAGGGAAAGATCCGCTTTAAGGCATTGAACAAAGACGTTATAGTAAAAGCGGGCGAAGAGCTGGCTTATGGACCTGGCGGGGCCTTTGAGCTGGGGCGCTGGACGGTGAATGCGGCAGCATGGCAACAGGGAATATACCCTTTCCGTAATGAGAATTTAAAGTCTATAGCCGCTATGCTGGAAAGACTGTTCGATACCCGCATTGTTATTGATGACGAGCGGTTATTGGATAAAAATTTTACGGGCATGATCGATAGATCAATTGGTTTCAAGTGCAATATAGATAACATGAGAGGACTCATTAAATTTGACTATTATCTTTCCGGTGATACCTTGCATATTACTTCCAGGTAATTCCTATGTTGTGTTTTTTACCCCTTGTTCTTAAAATGCTATTTGTAATCCGGCGGTAACCACTCTGGGTGGAGGATATGTTTCTGTGGGTGCTGTAGTTTCAGGATCCAGACCGGTATATTTGGTAATTGTAAACAGATTTTGCCCCTGTACAAATAATTTGCTGCTTTTTATCTTAATTTTTTGCATCCATTTTTTAGAAAGATGGCAGGCAATGGATAATGACTGCATCCTTATATAAGAAGCATCAGTTATTCGCCGGTCACTTGTAGTGGCAATGCTGAAAGCCTTTCCTGCAGGTGTGGATATTGAACTGGCAAATTGCTGCATATTGGCTGCATCTCCCGGATGTTGCCAGCGGTCTAAGATGGTACTGGGTTGGTTGCGTATAGCACCCGGAGGAATAAAGGAGCTGGCATATTCATGGTTGTAATTGTTTTGCCTGACAAAGCGGAAAAGAAATTCAATTTCCCAACCTTTCCACCGGATATTATTTTGTATCCCGCCATACAGGGTAGGTCCGATGCTCTTGCCATGCATGAGATCATCAGGAGTAATTCCATCTCCATTCTTATCTTCAAACTGGTAGATCCCGTTCTTAGGATCCACCCCGAGTATATGAGCCCCTTTAAACATATCAAGCGGCAGCCCTACTGAGTAGTAGTTGTTGTAGGACGTCATTTCAAGGTATGGGAATGCTTTCAGCACTGTTCTGGGAAAACTGATATTAAAATTAGTAATCCAGGTGAGCTTATCAGATCTTACGTTATTGGAGATGATCTCTACCTCCATGCCTTTATTTTCCACTACTGCAGGATAATTCACCGGGCTTTTTTCATAACCGTTGAAGGTATATGAATTTAATGTGAGGATCTGATTAGTGCTGCGGTTATGATATACACTAAAGTTCACTGACAGCTGATCGTTGAAAAAAGCAAGATCAAGTCCTGCTTCGGCTTTTCGTATTTTTTCCCAGATATAATTCTTAGGGGGGAAAGCGCTGACATTGCCTGCTGCAAGTGAAATAGGCAGGAAAGAGGTTTTGCTTTCATCGAGTGTCCATCTGTCATTGCCTGTTATTCCCAGGCTGCTGCGCAATTTACCAAAGCTCAGGATACGGTTTGGTATCAGCCAGCTTTCACGGCTGAAGATCCATCCGGCCGCAATGGTTCCGAAATTGCCGTATCTTCCCATGGAAGATAGCCTGGTGGAGCCGTCCCTATTAATGGTTATATTCAGCAGATATTTGTCATTATGCTTATAGCCGATGTGCGCGTACCAGGATATGTAACGATAGTTATGCCTGGTTTGGCTAAAGGTATCCAGTATTGCTGAGGCGTTTTTATCTTCCAGCTTTGTGTCGTCCGTATAGCCCATACCAAAATAATTGTTTGCTGTTTTCCCGTCTTTTTGAAAGGTGGTCCCGATCAACATATCAAATTGTTCTTTTCCAATCGTTTTTTTCCATAAGGCCTGGAGCTCTGCAATCAGGTTAGATAATTTGGTATCTGCAAAATAGCTATAACGGAACTGGCCATTTCTTAGATAGAATGAGTTTGAAGGATTGACCTGTGTTTCATTAATGTTGAAGAAGCCGTAACCCAGCGTGGATGTAACCGAGAGACCTTGTAGTATCCGATAACTAAAAGTACCATTAACACGTGTAATATGTGAATTGGCTTTGTCAGTCCGGAGCACATAACCGTAAGGGTTATCAAAATTTCCCCTTGCAAAGTTGAGGGCGCCGTTAACATAAATATCCGGCGTATTGGGGGGTAAAGCGGAAAGCCGGGTAAGGTCAATAGAGGGTAGCTTATTCCGGTCAGCTGTATAATTTCCGGAAAGAGCTGCATTGAATTTTTTATTGAGGGAGCCGAGGTTGTATTGAAACCGTAACGCCCGCTTTGTATAGTTAAATTCTTTAGAAGGATAAAGAGTGCTTTCACGCCGATACAGGCCGCTTAGCCGGTAACTGCTGGTTTTACCTGCGGCCGACATTTCCATGTTTGCATTTGTAACATATCCCGTTCCGCCTATCAGCGTCTTTTGCCAGTTGGTATAGCGTGTGGTATCCCACAGGGTAAGGTCATAATCGTCATAAGGATTGGCAGGCCGGCCCTCATTGCGCAATGCTTCCCGCCGCATTGTTAAATATTGCTGCGTATTCAGGTATTTAACCAAATGGCTCGCTTCTGCAATGCCTGAATAAACATTTAACGTCATCCCTTTCATATCTTCTTTAGGCGTTTTACCGGTAATAACTATTACTCCGTTAGCCCCACGGGTACCGTAGATGGCGGTAGCATCTGCATCTTTCAATACAGATATACTGGCAATATCATACACATTTACCAGATTTAACGGGCTGGCGGCAACATTGGCGCCTAATCCTGCGCCGCTTGCAAGAATGTTAGCCGCATCTACATTGGACTGTTCGGAGAAGAAAGGCATGCCATCATATATTATCAGCGGATCTGTTCTGCTTTCTATGCTGTTCCTTCCACGCAAACGCATGGTAAGACTGCTGCCCGGCAGCCCGCTGATGGCTGTAATATATAACCCGGGTACGCGGCCCTGTAATGCAAAAAGTGGGTTGGAAATTGGTTGTGCAGTAATATCTTCCTCCTTTACCCCGCCAATATTCCCGGTAAGCGTTCGTTTTGAATATCCTACTACGGTTATTGGGTCAAGATTTGCAACGTACGGATCTAACTGTATATTAATGGTATCCTCTTTTGCGACCACCTCTTTATTAGTATAGAGGAAAGAACGTGTTTCAAGACGGGTATCCGGTTTAATGTCTTTTAACCAGAACCGGCCATTTTCATCTGTCCTGGTGCCTTTAAATGAGGATCTAATCGCAACGAGGATATTTTTAATGGGTGCGCCATTATTATCCCGTACGGTTCCAGTTACTGGTCGCGTAATACTTTTCGGCATCCGGCCTAACAGAGGATCACCTGATCTTCTTGGCAGAATATAAACGATCTTATCCCTGTAATACCAGGTCAGATCCTTCTTCCATAGTAAATAGGCCAGTACATTATCCAGCGGTTCGTCTTTAAATGTTACAGTAATCCTGTCTGCGCTGCTTAGCTGCTGGTCCCTAAAGAAGGCTTGCAAACGGGTTTGTTCCCATACTGCATTAAAGAAGTCGCCTATGGTTAGATTTTCGCAGGTTATGGTTATCCTGGCATCTTTTCCCTGCGCATAGCCGTGTAAGCTTTCTGTAATTAATGTTGTAAAAAGGAAAAAGGAAAAAAAGAAAGCAAATTTACGGGGATACATATCCTTGGATCAAGTGAATCTGATGTGAAAATTGAACGCTTTATTCATTCTGTGTATGGCTATCTGTACGTAAGGGGATTGATCCGGGAAATTATGATAATCGTTTTATTATATGGTTAATTGTGTGTTAATATGAGGTGTGCACTGATCTTTAATGCGTTTTTAAAAATTGTACCTCGGGCTTGATTACATCTTCCGGAGTATGTATTCAGATTGCTGATGAAAAGCAAGGTTCTATAGCTAAAGTTTCACCTGCACGCCCGCTCATTCTCCTCACTACTAACCCCCATTATATCAAACACCTCCTTATCCATCCCCGGCAGCGATTGATATCCGGCACTCCACTCCGGCGTTTTCACATATCCCACACCGCCAACGCACACCTCCATTAACCCCTCCATCCGCGACAGCGGAAAACCCAAGCCCAAGCCACCGGAAAAAGCATTCCGGAACAGGCGTTGCGCAATAGTGAACGCCAGCGCGTTGTCCATGATCTCTTTATTGATGCCTGACTGTAGGTGCTGGTCAATGGTTTTTCGGATCATATTATCCGGTTGAAGATAAGGAAACGCCCAGGGGCTATTATCCGCCTCCGGATGAAGATCCTTTTTACAGAACCGGCTTTTATTATAGGCCACTTGCTCAATAAAAGTTAATAGATTATCATCTGCAGGCAACATTAGGGAGCGAAGGTCTGGATCCAATAAATAAGCATTCTCCCGCACACCAGACCGGATCTCCGATTGTGTGATCAGGATATCTCCAGCGCTCATATTTCCCGGAAAACCAGCGTTTATTTTGTTAAAAAATTCTTCCCCTGTAGCGCTGCCGGCCAGGTGGGTTACTATGAGATCAATCAGGTATTGATGGTAGTAGTTTTTTTTAACCCGCATAGGGGAGAGCAGGGGATCGTTAAATACACGGCCATTTAATAATTTCTCCTTTAATAACGCATAATTACTAATAACAAAACCGGTGAATTGTTTGTAAGGACCTTCCACCAGGTAGTTTTCCGTACCCTCATAAAGATGCCTTTTAAAGATGAGGTAATAGGCGCATGCATCATACATGAACTTCTGATAGCGGAACTGCAGCAACGCATACCGCACCTGGCCGGAAGGTTCATTGTATGCATAGGTATCTACAAAACGGTCCATGCTGATGAGGTTACAACCCAGCGGGGTATTTACCAGCGCCGGATGCACCAGCACTCTTAGAGGCAGTGCGCCATCTGTACAGTTGATCATGGTAGCGGCCACGGGCCTGGCATCAGCAGCATAGGCCATGGCCTGCGCAATAACAGGTTTAGGGAAGCGGCCCAGGTTATACTTTTTACCCGCTGCATCAATAAGGGTAATATTTACAAAGCCTGTGAAATCCTCCCATTGCATGTCCCGGATGTCTAGTGCTATGGGAGCCTTCTCCGGATCACGCCCTATCAGCACCCCGCCGATCCAGGGGTTAGCGGAAAGATTGGAAAAGCTAAAGGAGTTATCAAAAGCTTCCTCACGGGTAAAGGCAACAATGCTGTTGGGCGAGAACCGCTTCAAGGGTTTCATGATCACAGCATAATGCGTAGGAGCTGAAGATTGCAGGGAATTGGGAAAGTAATCTTCATAGGTGCTTAGTCCGCCGGCATAAGCGGCTTTGATATAGGGCCTTACCTGGGGGTTAGCCGCTTTTTCCACATATGCATCCAGCCGGCTTTCGGTCATCTGGTATTCCGGCTCCTGCATGCGGCTATAGATCATAGCGGGCGGCGCCTGCCTGATGGCGTTGTTCATCTTCTCAAAAGGAAGGGAATGCTTTTTCAGATGGTCCTTAATTTTTGTGAGATGATCCGAAATCACTGTACCCGCAGGCGTATGCCGGATGTTATGGATAGATGCCATCACGATTTTGTGATCAATGAAAAGAGCTGTTAAAAATTCTATGGCCTTCATTTCCAGGATATTATCAAATGCTTTCTGAAAGCTGCGGGGAAAGGCGCCGGTGAAAAACCTTAGAAAAACCGGTTCTCCTAACAGATCCTTAAGTATTTCTTTTGACCAGTTATCAGCCAGACTGTCGTGCAGATTTTCAAAGCTCATGGTAATTACATCATCGATTGTTACCTGATCGTTATACGTGCTGTAAAAATCCCTGAGCTGTGTGCGGAACAATTGTTGCTCCCGGGCGTTTAGCCGGCTAACTGCGGTGCTAAGGCCGGCCTCTATTTTTTTGCCAAAGCCGGTAACAGGGCCAGTCTGCGCTGCGTGAAATGCATAGGCTTTAATGAAACTGGTAGCTGCGGGAGAGGGGCTGTTAGCCTCAAAGTTCTGAAACGGGTTGCTAAGCTCATAAGCATGCGGATCTGCAGCGATCTGTTTCTGTGCCACGTATGCCCTTAATAAGTTTTGCCTTACCTGGGTGCTCGCTAACCGGAACTGCTGTATGCTATCCAGGCTTACGCTATCCTGCAAAAAAGAGCGCATGATTTCCCGTTCCATGATACGGCTTAACCTGGCAATATCAGCACTCAGATCTGCGGACAGGGGCGCCTTCTTTTGCGCATCCGGAGGGAAGCGCAGGTTCCACTTTTCATCCAGGGTTTGGATGCGGTTTGCAACAATAATATTTTCCAGGTTGTAACGTGCGTTTACCGTGGCAAATGGTAGCTGGATGGCCTGTAATATAAAAAGCGAAGCCAGTAATATTATACCGGCGATGATAGAGAGCGCAGTATGTGTTTTGTTAACACGGCTGTGCATGCCGGCGGATGTAAAGAAAGCGAGCGCTCCGCCTTCGGGACGCTGCCGGACATGTTCCCTGATATGGTTGCTGATAACGCTGTAAATAATTATCAACGCCAGAACAGGCAGTACTGCCAGGTCTATCCATTTCCAGGTTTCATTAAACGCATCATGAAAGTGTTTTAATGCGGTTAGAGGGGCAAACAGCATACGGGCAAGCACAATGTTTTCACTGATGCCTGTTAAATTATTGAGCATAAAAACCAATACCGCCAGAAGTGTATAGACAATAGCCGCCATAAGAGAAAACTTGCGGACATAGGAACTAAATGCAAACCAGGTAAGCCTGGCAACTGCAGCTTGAGAGCCACTTAATGCATTCAACTTTTTTGACAAAGTATTGAACAGGCTATACAAAAGCCAGGCCAGCAGGCAAGACAGGTAAATTGGCATAAGCACGGCTTGAGGTTACAAAACGGTTTCCACTTATATTAAATGCTGGTTCTTGCAACGGTCTGTTTACTATGGTCCCCTGTTATGAATACAAAAGGCATCTGTTAATTGTTCATATAGCTATTATATAGAAATTATTATTTAGCGCATTATGTTTAACCACTTCCTTTCTATAGCCCGCTCCGGGCCTTTCTCTATCATAAAAAAAATTTCCCATTCTTATCGTTATTAACTATTTTTATAAGGAATCAATACCCCATTTCAGCCGGCTCTATTTCCCCGAACGGATCAATTTTTAACATCACCCCATTTAAATTTATCAGCAAACCTATTTATCATGCCTGATGTAGTACCTGTGACAGGATTGCATGCCCCTATAACAAATATTATTACCTCTGAATCATCTGTAATAGTGCCCATGGAATCGCCCGGATCGCCCGGCTATGGCGATATATGGCCTATAACAGACGGCGCGGAAATAGAATATATACCGCGCATTATACCGGAATTTACTACAGAGGACGATACCTCATTTAATGTTCCGGACCTGTCAGGCCTGGCGGATATTGGCAATGCCTCTTTCGGTGAAAGTCCCATCAGGGAGGTTGTGATAGGCGCCGATGAACGCGTACAGATCACAGATACCAGAAAATATCCCTGGCGCGCAACAGCTTCCCTGCTGATCACCGCAGCCGATAATACGCAATGGATAGGTACCGGCTGGTTCATAAGCCCGCGCACACTGATCACCGCAGGACATTGTGTATATATCAAGAACAGCGGTATGCCTGCCCGCGACGGCTGGGTAAAAAAGATACAGGTAATGCCCGGCCGTAATGGTACAGAGCTGCCCTTTGGCGGTAAAACCGCTACGGAGTTCTGGACCGTGCAGGGATGGGGTGAAAAAGGACTGGAGCATTACGATTACGGCGCCATTATTTTACCGGCCCCCTTTGAGGAGGAGCTGGGATATATGGGTTTTGGCGTGTATGACGATAACCTGTTACTGGCATCCATCGCCAACATTGAAGGCTACCCGGGCGATAAGCCCCCAGGCACTTTATGGTATGATAACAGGCAGATAGGCAGTGTGAACACCGACAAGGTTTTTTACGCAGCAGATACTGCAGGCGGGCAAAGCGGCGCAGGCGTGTACATCATTAAGGGCGGACAGCGGAAAGCAGTGGCCATACATACCTACGGCGGCAATACGGCCAACTCCGGCACCAGGATATCGTCCCAGGTTTTCTCGAACCTGGAAAGCTGGAAAAGAACATAATTCATCACAGATCCCAAAAGAATAGCAATGCAAACAATGGAAGAAATATTACCGGTAAGCCCCGACATATTTGCACCGGTGATTGCGGTAATTAAAGCCAACCGGGAAGCACTGTTAACCATACCCGGTGTATTTGGTGTACGTCCGGGATTCAGTAAAAGTAACCGTGGAGAAGATCCTGTACCGGTAATAGTAGTGGTAACAAAACCGGATGCCGGTATAGTGCCCCTGCCGGAAAGCCTGGAAGGCATACCTCTTGAAACTGAAACAGCCTCCCCGCTGGACCTGGCAGAAGGCGGCGTAATACCACTCTCCATATGGGAAGGGTATAGCCCGGAAGCAGTTCCCCATATTAATTACCAGCCGCCGGATCCCAACGAGGTAGCGCTAACGGAAATGGACGTGCAGCATGTGACTTGCCATGTGGGGCCGGATTCCGGCTGGACCACCCTGCAGCCTTTCCTTGAAGGCACCACCACCAGCCTTACCGTGGCCATGTACGAGTTTTATGCAGCGCATATTATTGATACCATTACCACCTTAGGGCAGGAGCGGGGCGCTACGCTCAGCATGATCTTACAGGTAGATAAGAATGACCGCGATATAGCAGATACGCTTTCACAAAGCTGGGGCGAAAGATTGGAATTTGTAAAAGCATCCGTATCCGGCGCTAACCGTATTTTTAATAACTCGTACCATACCAAGGTTGCGGTGCGTGATTCCAGCGCTTTCTGGCTTTCCAGCGGCAACTGGAGCCCTCACAGCCAGCCCCTGATAGCACCCGGAAATGAGCAGTTCCTGTATAAGGAAGGTAACCGGGAATGGCATGTGATCATTGAAGACGGGTCTTTGGCAAAGATGTACGAAAAATTTATCCGCTATGATATGCGGCAGGCCATAGGTGCAGTAACGGAGGAAGCTTTTTTTGAGCCGCCGGATCTTTTTGTACCGGAGGCCCTGGCCGAAGCGGAAGCAGCGGTGATACAGCCACAGCCCTTTGCAGCAGCAACCTTTTATACAAATGGTGAGACTGTGAGAGTGAAACCGTTAATGAGCCCCGATAATTATGCAGCGGAAGTATTGAAGCTGATTGAAGCAGCAGAGGAATCCCTGTATCTGCAATTCTCTTACATACGCCAGCCTTCAACAGAAATATTTGACCGGATCATTGCCGCTATTGCCCAAAAGATGGAAGATGGCCTGGATGTAAAAGTAATTGCTGGCCCCAGCCAGAAAGCAGAGCACTCCGATCTGCTGATCGGTACCCGTAAATGGAAAAGAAACATGTTCCGCCGGCAAAGCAGCAAAGTACATAACAAGGGTATTCTCATTGATGGTAAAATAGCGGTGGTAGGCAGCAACAACTGGTCTTCTGACGGTACGCAATACAACCGGGATACCAGCCTGGTATTCTTTTCCCCGGAAATAGCCGCGTACTATACCGCAGTATTTATGTTTGACTGGAACAATCTAACAAAGCCCATCGCCCATGCGCCGGAAATTACCCCGCTGATAGCGGGTGAAAATGAGCCTGCACCCCCGGGCATGCGCCGTGTAAGCTGGCAGGAATGGTATGACGCATAAATTAATACTTATGTTATCTGAAAACGATAAAGACTATGTAATAGAAGTGCTCACCAGCCGCCTGATACTGGAAGAAAGACCCAGGACCGCGCTGGTACTCTTTTTTATGAACACTACATTTGCTGAAGACCTGGTACAGGGGAAAGCCCGTGAAATAGCCATGGATGCCGTACGCTTATGCATAAACGACGGCTGGGACCACACACCTACCTGGATGGAGCGCTTGCTGGAAATCTATCAACTGACGATTGTAGATGCCAAGATAGCAGAGATCTGGGAACGCTCACGGCGCCAGCCGCCCCCGGCTGCAGACCCGCTTGACCAGACCGTGCTGAATAACAGCACCCCGTTTGTGAACCGGAAAACACTACGCTCGCACCTGCACCGGCTGTCCACTGCCGGTGCTAACCTGCAGCCCATACTGGTAGTGAACGGGGACACCCAATGCGGGAAATCGTACTCCACAAATTATATAGAGCACTTTTCAAACATTAAGTCCATCATTACCTACCGGCTTTCATTGGACCCTGAGTTGGGCCTGTCAATGGGGCCCCGGGAAGTGGCTATGGACCTGGTGTACCAGATGGGCCGGTCGCTCACCAGCATGCCCGCACCTGAAACCAATTTAAACCTGTATGCCCGGCAGCTGGCAGGCTGGGTGCTGAATGAAGCATCGCAAACCCCTTCACAGCACTGGTTTGTTTTAGACAACTTTCGCGGGGATATGCTGCTGCCGGCAACCCGGAACTTTCTGGTAGCCCTTTCAGACCGGATCACTACAGGCGTATTTGCGCAGAAATGCCGGCTGATACTGATAGGATTTGACCGGGCGGTACTCACCGTGGATCCCGGCAAGGTAGAGGAAGAACGGATACAACCCTGCACAGCCAACGATGTGGAATTTGCAGTAGATGAAATAATGAAAAGAGCATCCGGCTACACTTTTAATGTACAGCACCTGGCCGCCTATGTCTGCACGGATCTTCCTAAAGCACCGGAGAAAATGTATGAGCTGAACCAGCGCTTAAGAGTGCTTTTGCGTGCGGTAAATGAGCTGAGCGTGATCTTTGCAGGCGTACCCGGCATTGATTTCGAGGCCGTGCTGCTGCAGGTTCTTACCGGTTTGCCAAAAGACCGCGCGGAACGTATGAATGAGCTGGAGCAAAGACTGGACGCTCTGAAAGATTCTCTCAACGAAATTTAATGTTATGTCATCATCAGATATTACTGCCAGGATCATTGCAAAATATACCAGCAAGCTGGATGAACGCCAGCAAAAGGGAACAACGGGTGATGATCAGCTGTTATGGGCTTACCTGCAGGCAGCAGCCGTGCTGCATTGTTTTGTTTGTGATTCCCTGCAGCCGCTTGATAGTACCGTAACGCACCCGCATCCCCGGGTATTATTGTATGACTATGTTGTACCGGCTGCCGGCGGATTATCAGAAGGCCTTTTTACCCTAAAGCCTGCTACAAGGCAGGAGGCATTGCGCAAGTTCCCATCCAGAACAGCCATGCAGGCCGCCTTACAGGCCAACCCGGGTCGTTTGATGACCGAAGTGCAAAAGCTATGGGAAGGCTACCTCTCCACCGGTACCATACCGCCGCCGGAAAAATTGGGCTATAAACAGCTGAACTGTTTGTGCCAGGTACTTAGCTGGCTGGGAGGAACAGACGACAGCCTGCCTTCCCAGGCCGATGTACTGCTGTTGTTACACCGGAAAAGCGTGCTGGCAAGTTTTGAGCACCTGGTTATTTCCAACTTTACCGGGCGTAAAAAGGAGCTGCGTACCCTGAACCAGCATATAGGCAATGCCTCCACTTCCATACTGGACTGGTTCACCTCTAAAAAGAAACCCATACTGGCCATACATGGTCCGGGCGGTATTGGGAAATCGGCGCTGGTAGGCCGTTTGCTGTGGGAGAATTTCCAGGGGGGTGACAGTAAGAAAAAGATCCCCTTTGCTTACCTGGCCTTTGACCAGCCTAACCTGCGCATTGAAACGCCCTTTACAATACTGGTGGAAGTGGCTGCGCAGCTGGCATTGCAGCTGCCGGAGCTTGCCGCCGCGTTCATACAGTTCAATGATGTGGTGCGCGACTACCGGGATGGCCAGGGTGCAATAAATAACCGCGGAGATATATCGGCTACCCGTACTATTCGCCTGAACGCATACCGTACAGCAGATGAAACGCTCTATGGTGAATTTGCATCGCTACTGGATATTATTTCAAAACATAACAACCCCAAAAGCCCGCTCCCGGTATTAATTGTACTGGATACTTTTGAGGAGGTACAGTACCGCGATCGTGAAAGCCTGAGCGCCTTCTGGCACATGCTTCGTATTATTCAAATGGAGTTTTCCCTGCTCTCTGTAATTATTGCAGGCCGAACACCCGTTGCAGATCTGGGAGTTGATAAAGATGCTTTGCAGGAGCTGGCGCTGGAACGGCTGGACCAGGCGGACAGCATTGCGTTGCTGCAGGCCCTTGGCATTACAGATGGAACCATTGCAAAAGCCGTTGCCGGCCAGGTGGGCGGCAATCCTTTATCGCTGCGGCTTGCAGCCAACTTAATTACATCCGACACCAGCGCTGCAGGCACTTCAGGCATTAAGAACCTGAGCACATCCAACTGGATGTTCTTCCGGCTGGATGAGCAGATCATACAGGGGCAGCTATACAAAAGGATCCTGGATCATATCCATAATGAGGAGGTGCGTAAGCTGGCGCATCCCGGCATGGTGCTACGCATTACCAGTCCTGCAATAATATTATATGTGCTGGCTCCTGTTTGCAAAATAGCCATTGGAAGTATAACGGAAGCAGAAGCGCTTTTTGAAGCATTAAAACGGGAGCATGCGCTGGTAACATTGGGCGACGCCGGTACCCTGGTATACCGCCCGGAGATCCGGCAATCCATGATCCGGCTGCTGAAGCAGGATAAATACGCTGAAGTACGTACGCTGCATAATGCCGCCATTGCTTTTTACGCAGGGCAGGAAACTATTGAGGCGCGCGCGGAAGAAATGTATCACCGCCTGGCCCTGGGTGAAGACAGCTATTACCAGCTTGACCAGCGCTGGACAAAGGGTATTGAGCAATCCATAGCCTCTAACCTGGAAGAATACCCGGACCATGTTAAAGTTTGGCTGGCTTCCAGGATGGCCCTTGAAGTGCCCCGTGATATTTATGCCAATGCAGATATCATGGATTGGGAACGAAATATAACGCGTAAGGTTAAACGCGCATTAAAGGAGCTGCAGTTTAAATGGGCGCTGGAATTATTAGGCGAACGGAAAGACCGCTCGGAACAAAGTCCGCTTTTTGCGCTGGAAGCGAAAGTATACATGCTCACAGAAAATAACAAGCGGGCGTGGGATGTGCTGGAACAGGGGATAGAGAAGGTATCCCGCTCCACGAACCGAGGCCGCCTGGCGGAATTGTTCTGGCTGCAGTCGCAGGTGGCATTACTCCGGAAAGATCCGCAGGCTGCCGATGCAAGGCTGGAACAGGCTGCGCAATCCGTTGCCGGTTCAGCCAATCCCATTCCCCTTATCCAGATCCTCTGCCACCGGCTGATGATCCAGGATGCCTACCATTTAAGTAACAGTAATATTATCCCGGCTTTACGTTTCAGGCTAAACGCTGCCTGTGAACGCATAAACGAAAGCAATGCCTATACGGTGCCCTTTGTAATTGAGCTGGCTATTCCACTCTTAGGTGATGAATATCCTAAAACCAGGAGGCAGCTGGAAAGCTTTAACATACACGGTTTCAACCCTACGCTTGACATACTGACCACTGAAAACCTCCGTGGCCTGGATGAATACCGGGAAAGCTGGGAACAGGAGGAAGATAATTATTTATACGAAAGCTTAGTTTAATGGCATTACTTACACAACAGGAGATCCTGAAACTGGCTGATGCGCTTATAGGCAGCCTGGACCCGGCTGGGAGCCGCATTGCATTGCTGCAATCCATTGACAGAAGATTTGTAGCCGTTTTTCCGCAGGCAGGTGCACCGGCTGCCCAAATGATGGTGGATATTGGGTACATGAATGACGTGGAACGGCTTACCTCCGGCGTGGTGCCGTTGCAGCAATACCTGCAGAATGCAGCCTTCCTGCTGTACGGGGCCGGACAAAATGAAGTAACGGTAAGGGCTATACTGGACCTGGTGACCCAACGGGCCACCGGCGCTCCCAGGCCTGATGTGGAAAACATCAAGGAAATAAAGGAACAAATCATTCATGCAGATGATATGGTCACCTTTGCCTTTATGGAAGCGGGTGTAAAAGCGGCGCCTGCTGTATTAAAGCTAAAGGTGCCGGGTTTTCAGAACGGTCAGCCCCGCAAGCTGGCGAATGGGCAGCCCGTGAATTTCTTAGGTACCGGCTGGCTGCTCACGTCATCGCTTATTATGACAAACCATCACGTTATTAATGCGCGGAAAGATAGTGAGGGCAATGCTTCGGAAGCTGACCTGCAGCTGCAGGCAAAAGGCACGCAGGCATTGCTGGATTTTGATGCAGATGAAATGGAAGCAGGCAGCACCATCCAGGTAACGGCGCTGGAAGCCTGGGAGCCCGGCCTGGATTATGCCATTATACGGGTGCCGGATACCGGCAGAAGCCCGCTGCGGTACACCGCGCAAAAGCTTACCTATAATAATGAACCTATTCCCGTGAATATTATTCAGCACCCCGGCGGGCGTGGTAAGCGTTATGCCATCCGAAATAATCTTGTAAGCTCCTCTACTGCTAATGAGCTGCGTTACTTTACAGATACGGAAGCCGGTACTTCCGGTTCGCCGGTATTGAACGACCAGTGGGAGGTAGTGGCCTTACACCGGGCATCCATGTCGGTATCCGGTGTGCAATTCCAGGGGAAGACCACTGCCTATGTGAATATCGGAACCCATTTATCATTAATCCTGGAAGATCTGAAAGCAAGATACCCGGCGCTTGCTGCAGAGATAGGGATAGGAGATACACTCTAATAAAAATAACAGTGTATGCATGACAGTACCGTATTAAAATTGTAAAGGATAGTATATTATTGATTTTCCCTGCAAAAAAAATCCCGGTAATAACATATGCTTTAACATATAATTAACCAGATATGCCCCATCCTGCTGTAAATTGAGCAGGATTTTTTCATCCCATATATCAATGATCCAAAGGGACAATAATTAATTAATCAATTATGTGAATGTAATTTAATTACACCGCTAAAACTTATACAGCAGGAGAATGTATGATTCTCTTATGCCCTGACATTGCATTAATTGATCATGCGCTGTTAGGCGCCCCAACTGTACATTATTAAACGCTGACAAATGAGTTTGCGCAACACTTGCCAAAACCTCTATGAGTTAGTATTAGCATCATCTGGCAAAGCTGCTCAATCGCGTTAAAGCGACTGTAGAAAAAACTTATGCACCAAAACAGAACTTACAAATATGAAATATAACCCCGACACTTTCTTTAATCTCGTAGCCGAGCAACTGGCGCGTATGATCAGCCCTGATGATGAGCAACTGCTGCGCGGAATCATTTCGGACGATTCCTGGGCTGCAAAGGAGTATGTCAAAGAAGTAGACCAGCACCGCTCCAGGGGATACAAAGTATCTAATGCGGCTATGAAGCTGTATCAGTATGCGCTCGAAGTCATTACTGCTGAACAGGCAAGGCGTGCGCACAGGATCGGGATCATGAGAATAGCCGCAGCTATACTGTTAATGATCATCTCCAGCATTTGCTATTTCCATTACGGGCCACCCACATTCGGAGGGAAGAATAGCTCACTGGCTTTTTCTTTTGCGAACAGGGAGGATACTGCGGTGCACACCGTGATAACATTCAGGGGAAAGGAAGATAGCGTTAGCCTGCCTGATGGATCTACGGTGCGCATCAATGCAGCTTCAAGCCTGCAGGTACGGTTTTCCAAAACAGACCGGAAAGTGAGCTTTAAAGGGGAGGCGTATTTCAGGGTAGCGCCCGGCCGCAGGCCTTTTGTCATTAACACGCCTTATGCCGCCATTGAGGTACTGGGCACAGAGTTCAATGTTAATACCTATGATTCCGGAGTAACAAAGATCTCGCTGGTTAAGGGCAAGATCCGCGTGAGAGCAATGGGCAAAGACGTTATTGTACGTGCAGGCGAGGAGCTGGTGTATACGCATGGCAGCACGTTTCAGCTACGGGCCTGCACCTGTAATGTTGCTTTGGCCTGGCAACATGGAGTATGCCATTTCTTCAATGAAGATCTAAACGCTATAGCTCCCAGGCTGGAACGGCTGTTTGATACCTGTGTGGTTGTGGATGATGTGCGGCTGTTGGATAAAAGATATACAGGTTTGATCGATAAGTCAACTGGCCTGATGGCTAACATAAATAATATACCAGCGATCACTAAACTTGATTGTCATTTTTCGGGAGATACCCTGCATATTA
This sequence comes from Chitinophaga rupis, assembly GCF_900109685.1. Classification (GTDB taxonomy): domain Bacteria; phylum Bacteroidota; class Bacteroidia; order Chitinophagales; family Chitinophagaceae; genus Chitinophaga; species Chitinophaga rupis. Next base: position 998,534 of record NZ_FOBB01000002.1, read on the forward strand.
CTTCTAAGTAAGCGGAAGGGCTATGAATGAAGCGGCAGGGTATGTTTTACCCTGCCGTTTTATGTTATTATGCATTATGGTTCCCGTTTTTCAGGTGTGGCTATGGCTGGCGATAGAGTACCGTTACACAAGCATCCAGGTACCAGGTTGTTGTTACACCTGCCGAAGTACTGGTGCAAATAACACCGGTTACAATGCTCGTGCAGTCTGATGGAGGTGTTGCTTGCAGGCAAAAACCAGGAAGATTGCTCTGAGTGTACCTGGCTATTGTGCGCTTAGCGCTTCCCTGCGAGAATAAGGTGGAAAGTAGTAACACGGCAATTGTAATTGCTAGACGCCGGTGTTTACATAGGAACTTTTTCATAATGATTAATTTTGGTTTTATGCTTACTCTGTTACATGGGTTTTCAGCATCTCCCACTATTGCTATCGATTGCGCAATAATTTTAATAATCATACGAATCACTGTAAGAAAGGTAATAACAGTAATTAAATTCCCGACTTAAAGAAGTAGCATAAATAAACCTATCGTCGGTGTCTTTGCCCCCTATGGTTAGAATGCTATTTGTAATCCTGCAGTAACCATTCTGGTCGTTGGATATCTTTCAGAGGATGCCACAGTTTCAGGATCTAAACCAGGATACCGGGTGATTGTGAATAAATTTTGCCCCTGTACAAATAATTTACTGCTTTTTATCCTGATCCTTTGCATCCATGTTTCGGGAAGATGGTAGGCAACAGATAATGACTGCATTCTTATATAAGAAGCGTCTGTTACCCGCTGATCGCCGTCAATAGCATAAGCGAAAGCCCTTCCTTCCGGTGTAGATGACGAACTGGTAAATCGCTGTATGTGGGTCACATCTCCCAGACGCTGCCAGCGATCCAATACTGTTATGGGCTGATTACTTATAGCGCCTGCAGGAATGTAAGAATCTGCATATTCGAATCCGTAGTTATTTTGCCGCACAAAGCGCAGAAGAAATTCAATTTCCCAACCTTTCCACCGGATATTATTTTGTATCCCTCCATATATAGTGGCTCCAATACCCTTGCCGTACACCTTGTCATCAGGAGTAACTCCGTCTTCTTTCTTGTCCGCAAACAGGAAGATACCTTTTTTCGGGTCTACGCCGAGTACATGCGGCCCCTTAAACATATCAAGCGGCAGCCCTATGGAGTAGAAGTTATAGTAAGTGGTCATTTCCAGGAACGGGAATGCTTTCAGCACTGTTCTGGGAAAACTGATATTGAAATTTGTTGTCCAGGTAAGCTTATCGGATCTTATATTATTGGAGATAATTTCTACCTCTATGCCTTTGTTTTCTACTATGGCCTGATAATTCACCGGATCTTTTTTACCACCGTTATAAGGAAGTTTTGATGTGAGAAGCAGGTCTGTGCTACGGTTATTATACAGGCTAAAGTTCACTAACAGCTGATCGTTAAGAAAACCAAGGTCCAGTCCCACTTCAGCTTTTCGTACTTTCTCCCAGGTATAATTCTTATACGGTATGGCGACGGAAATATTTTCTTCTGCTGCAGCAAAAGGCAGGTAGGCGTTTTTACTTTCATTGGGCATCCATCTGTCATTGCCTGTTATTCCCAGGCTTCCACGCAGTTTGCCAAAGCTCAGGATCCGGTTTTGTATCAGCCAGTTTTCCCTGCTGAAGATCCATCCGGCCGCAACGGTTCCAAAATTGCCGTATCTTCCCATATTGGATAGCCTGGTAGAGCCGTCCCGGTTAATAGTTATATTCAGTAAATATTTGTCGTTATGCTTATAGCCAATTTGTGCATACCAGGATGTATAACGATAGTTTTGCGGGGGCTGGTTAACGGTATCCACTAAAGATGCCGCTTTTTTATCTTCCAACTGCGTATCGTTCGTATAGCCATAGGCTGCATAGTTACTGGCAGTTTTCCCATCCTTCTGAAAAGCGCTCCCGATCAGCACATTAAATTGTTCTTTTCCAATCTTTTTTTTCCATGAACCTTGCAGCTCCGTAATCAGGTTTGAAAATTTAGTATCCGCGAAATAGCTAAAGCCAGGGGCCAGGCCACCAAATGACCTTGATGGATTGACCTGTGTTTCATGTACATTGAAGGAACCATAGCCCAGCGTGGATATTATAGATAGATCTGGTGTTACCTGGTAACTAAAGGTGCCATAAGCACGTGCATTATGTGAACCGGCTTTATAGGGCCGGAGCATATAGCCGTAAGGGTTGTCAGAAAAGGTTCCTGCTGCAAAGTTGATAGCATCATTAACGTAAGGCTCCGGTGTATTGGGTGGTAAAGAGGAAAATTGGACAAGGTCCTGGGGGGGCAGCTTATTCCGGTCAGCCACATAATTTGCTGAAACAGCAGCATTAAATTTTTTATTAAGTGAGCTGAAGTTGTATTGAACCCGTAATGATCCTTTGAGGTAAAAAAAATCTTTAGTGGGATAAACAGTGCTTTCACGCCTATACAGGCCGCTTAAGCGGTAGCTGCTGGTTTTACCTGCACCCACAACTTCCATATTTGCATTGGTAACATGACCGGTTCCGCCTATCAGTGTTTTTTGCCAGTTAGTATAACGCGTGGTATCCCAGGCTTTGAGGTCATAATCCCCATCGTCAACAGATCGCCTGTCGTTGCGCAATCCTTCATGACGCATTGATAAATATTGTTGGGTATTCAGGTATTTGATCAAATGACCTGCTTCAGCAATGCCTGAGTAGGCACTTACCGTCATTCCTTTCCTGTCTTCCCCGGGCATTTTACTGGTAATGACTATTACCCCATTGGCCCCGCGGGTGCCGTAGATGGCGGTAGCATCTGCATCTTTGAGCACAGCCATACTGGCAATGTCATGCACATTTATAAGATTTAATGTGCTGGCGGCAACATTTGCTCCTAATCCGGCGTCGTTTCTAAGTGTGTTGGCTACATCTGAATTGGATTGTCCCGAAATGAAAGGCATCCCATCATATATTATCAGCGGATCTGTATTGCAGTCAATGCTGTTCCTTCCACGCAAACGTATGTTTAAACTGCTGCCCGGCAATCCGCTGATAGCTGAAATATTTAATCCGGGTACGCGGCCTTGTAGTGCAAAAAGCGGGTTTGAAACCGGTTGTGCAGTAATGTCGTCCTCTTTTACCCTGCTAATATTCCCGGTAAGCGTTTGTTGGGAATACCCTACTACGGTTATCTGGTCCAGGTTTGCAACGTAGGGGTCTACCTGTATATTGATGGTATCTTCCTTTGCAATCACCTCTTTATTAATATAAAGCATGGAGCGCGTTGCAAGACGGGCATCCGGTTTAACATCTTTTAACCTGAACTGGCCGTTTTCATCCGTCCTGGTTCCTTTAAAGGAGGCCCTCACCCCAACAAAAATATTCTTAACAGGAATACCATTATTATCCCTTACTGTTCCTGTTACTGTGCGGGTAACATTTTTAGGCATCTCACCTAACAACGGATCGCCTTCTTTTCTGGGGAGGATCACAAAAACCTGCCCCCTGTAGTCCCAGGTAAGCTCTCTTTTTCTTAGCAGATAGGCGAGCACGTTATCCAGCGGTTCATTTTTAAATGTTACACTGATCCTTTCCGAACTATTTATCTGCTGGTCGTTGAAGAAGGCCTGCAGCTGGGTTTGTTCCCATACTGCATTAAAGAACTCGTTTAATGTCAGGTTTTCACAGGAAATAGTTACTCTCGCATCTTTCCCCTGCGTATAGGCATAGAAGTGGCCTGCCATTAATGTGGTAAAAAGGCAAATGGAAAAAAGTGAGGGGAATTTACGGGGATACATATCCTTAGATCAAATGACTCTCATTGTGATTAGTTAAATGCTGTCCTTATGCTCTCTGTATATAGTTCGTGACGTCAGTAGGTGTAATGACCCCGTAAATTATGATATTCGTTTTCTGGAATGGTTAATATCTTGTTAACGTCGGAAGCCCACCCTATCTTTGCTTTTTGCCACTTGCTGCATGCAAAACGAACCTTCCAAACCACTCCGCAAGATCATCCACATAGATATGGACGCTTTTTACGCGTCCATAGAGCAGCGCGATTTCCCGGAGTACCGTGGCAAACCCATTGTAGTGGGCGGCTCGCCTGAAGGCCGGGGTGGGGTAGTGGCTACAGCCAGCTATGAGGCTCGCAAATTCGGTGTCCGCTCTGCCATGCCATCCAAAAGGGCGCTGCAGCTTTGCCCGGATGCTATTTTCGTACGTCCAAGGTTTGATGTATACAAAGAGGTATCCCGCAGGATCCGCGAGATCTTTCACCGCTACACCGACCTGATAGAACCCCTTTCCCTGGATGAAGCTTTCCTGGATGTAACCCAGGATAAGCTACAGATAGGTTCTGCCATAGAAGTGGCTAAGCTCATCAAACAGGCTATAAAGGATGAGCTCCGGCTCACTGCATCTGCCGGCGTATCGGTGAATAAGTTTGTAGCCAAGATAGCTTCTGATATGCAAAAGCCGGACGGGCTTACCTTCATAGGTCCTTCTGCAATAGAAGATTTCATGGAAAAACTCCCGGTGGAAAAGTTCTTCGGGGTGGGCAAAGTAACGGCAGATAAGATGAAGCGTATGGGCCTGCACACCGGCGCCGATCTGAAAAAACTTACGGAAGCTGATCTTACCCAGCACTTTGGTAAGCCCGGCCGTTTCTATTACCGCATTGTGCGGGGCATTGATGAAAGGCCGGTGGAACCGCACCGCGAAACCAAATCCCTGAGCGCGGAAGATACCTTCCCTTATGACCTGACCACCCTGGAAGAAATGAATACAGAGCTGGATAAGCTATCGCTCACCGTACATAACCGCTTGGTGAAATACAATCTAAAGGGCCGCACTATTACACTGAAAGTAAAGTACAGCGATTTCCGGCAGATCACACGGAATTTATCTTTGAGCTACCCGGTTAATGATGTAGCTACCATACAGGCTACTGCCCGGCAGCTGATGGCTGCTGCTTTTTATGAGGATAATAAAGTGCGGTTGTTAGGAATAGGGTTATCAAACTTTGGTGAGATATTGCCGCCGGCGAACGGGCAGCTGGAATTGTTTTAATGTGCTAGTTTTTCAAATAATTCACCGGGCTGCTCCCTGTCCATCTTTTGAACGCCCGTGTAAATGCACTCAGCTCATTATACCCCAGTATATACGAGATCTCTTTAATAGGGTAAGTACCGGACTCCAGGTAATGCAGTGCCAGCGATTTGCGTACTGATTCTGCCAGCTGCTGGTAAGTGATGCCTTCCTCCTGCAGCTTGCGTTGCAGCGTACGGGCGCTGGTGTTAAAGTTCGCAGCAAGATCTTCCAAAGAAGGAATACCCAGGTAAGCATTGGCCAGTAAATAACTGCTTAACCGCGTACGCAGGTTGGGAATGTTGCCAAATGTATCATCCACCGCGCCTACCTTTTGCAGCAGCATGCTTTGCAGCTCGTAATTAGCGGTGAGCACCGGCGTATTCCAATGCTGTTTATCAAACTCAATTACATATTCCTTTGATTTCCGTAGAGCCGTACAGCGCAGTACCCGCTGGTATTCCGCTTCATGATCACTATTAAAGGGCAGCTTCACCTGTTTGGGCTGAATGAGCTGCAATACCAGTCCGTCCATTTCATGCAGGGTATAGGCCATGAAGAGGTCCATCATTTGCTGAAACGCAAAACTATGTTCCTGTGTACCATCTTTATAGGGAATGAACTGTATTGTGAAACCCGTTTTATGTTGTGTAACCTGCATGCCAAACAGGTCGGTGATGAGGTGCGTAAAGGACGCTGCCTGTGTGAGCGCTTCGCCTACCGTGCTGCTATGCTGAATGATGAGCCCTACCATGCCCAGGGCTGATGCCTGCATAGACTCGCCCAGGTGCAGTCCAAATAAAGGATCATTGCTCAGGTGGCAGGCATTTAGCCACAGGTCGTTCAGCTGTTTTGGGGTAATAACCAACGGGTTTTTACTTTGCAAGGCTGATATTGAAAGTCCTGCCAGGGAACATAGCTGCTCTGCAGGTATTTCCCGCCGTACTGCATAGGCCAGCAGGTTTTTCACTAATGCTTTTTGCATATCCATACATTCTGAAATTTTTGCCAAGATAAGTGTAAATACAACCGGGTGTGATGCCGTGGCGCAAAATGATCAATGATTGGCGCCTTTGGATAAACCCGCAGGCAACAGCCCGGCCTAGCTTTGCCATCAAAATAATGATCATGAGAGCTTATCATCTGGAAGATACCGGCGCTGTAAAAAAACTTATCCTGCAACAACATCCCATCCAGGAACCCGGCCCTACAGAGGTGCTGGTGCGTATGCATGCCGTATCCTTGAACCGGCGGGATACCTATATCCTGAACGGCGTGTACCCACTGCCGTCAGTACCCGGTGTAATACCTGTGAGCGATGGGGCAGGAGAGGTGGTTGCTGTAGGAGAAGCAGTACAAAGGTTTACCATAGGCGATCATGTAGCCGGCAGCTACTTTGCCCGTTGGGTAGATGGCCCCTTCAGCCGTGAACTTGGCCGCTATCAATTGGGCTGCACACTGCCCGGCATGCTCACAGAATATGCATTGCTGGAAGAAGAAAGCCTGGTGCATGTACCACCGCACCTGAGCTGGGAAGAAGCTGCCACCTTACCCTGCGCAGGACTAACCGCCTGGAGCGCACTTACCGGCGGCGGCCCCGTTACACCGGGGCAAACCGTACTTACCATTGGTACCGGCGGCGTAGCATTGTTTGCTTTGCAGTTTGCCAAAATGCTGGGCGCAAAAGTGATTGCCATTACATCCTGCCCCGAGAAGGCGGCGCGGCTCATCGAGCTGGGTGCGGATGATGTGATCAACCGGCATACCATACCCAACTGGCCGCCTGCAGTACGGGCGCTCACGAACGGACAAGGCATAGATCATATCATAGAAACCGGCGGCGCCGATACCATTGAGCAATCCTTACAGGTAGCTGCGCTTAATGCCAATGTAGCGCTGGTGAGTGTGCTGGGCATACAAAAAAAGATGATAGAAATAGATCCCATCATACTGGCCGGCAACCTGGTTACCATGCGCCGTTTATTTGTTGGCCACCGCACTGGCCTGGAAGACATGATCCGCGCTATCGCAGTACACCTGCTGCACCCGGTAATAGACCGTGTATTCCCCTTTGAGGAAGCTGCACAGGCCTATGAATATTTTGCTACGGGCCGCCTGATGGGAAAAGTAGTGATCAAAATATAGAAATACCCGCGCGCTGCCTTATCTTTCGGCAAATATCTACGCGGCATGAATCAAGCGGCTGTTTTTATCAATGATACATTTGTTCCGGCCGGCGAGGCTGCATTGCTGGTCACCGACCTGGCAACACAACGTGGCTACGGCATTTTTGATTTCTTTAAAACGATCAATAACATACCGGTTTTCCTGGATGACCACCTGGCCCGCTTCTATAATTCCGCTGCACAAATGCGCTTGCCGTTGCAGCAAAGCCCGGAGCAATTGAAAGCGATCATCCATGAATTAATACAACGCAACCAGATCCCTGATGCCGGCATCCGTATTTCCTGCACCGGCGGTTATCCGCAGGATGGGTATAGCATTACTACGCCAAACCTGGTGATCACGCAGCAGCCTTTGACCCCGCTTGCAGCAGATGCCTTTGAAAAAGGATTGCGCTTGGTAAGCTACAATCATCAGCGGCAGCTGCCGGAAATAAAGACCATCGATTACCTCATGGCAATCTGGCTGCAGCCGTTTGTAAAGGAGCAGCAGGCAGATGACCTGCTGTATTACCGGCATGGGCTGATCACGGAATGCCCGCGTGCGAATATTTTCATGGTTACGGCGGATGATACTGTAGTAACACCATCCCGCAATATTTTAAAAGGCATTACGCGGATGCATACTTTAAAAGTAGCGCGGGAGCTGTACAAAGTAGAGGAGCGGGATGTTACTTTAGAAGAGTTTCGTGCTGCAAAGGAGGCTTTTATTTCCAGTACTACTAAATATATTTTGCCTGTGTTGCAGCTGGATGGCAAGCCTGTTGGCAATGGGCAACCGAGGGTTGTTACTGCGCGGTTGAATGGCGTATTAAGGGAGTATGTTGGGAAGCATATAGGGTAGGGGATTCTCAGTTCCGTATATCTGGCAATGAATTGGCCCACCTGTTGGGTGTTAGATGAGTCGCCTGGGATTTTAGGTTCGATTGCTTAGAGCTTGTTCTCCCACATATCTGGCAATGAATTGGCCCACCTGTTGGGTGTTAGATGAGTCACCTGGGATTTTTAGGTTCGATTGCTTAGGGTTTGTTCTCCCACCCATCCGGCATCGAACTGTACCCGCCTGTTCAGTAAGTCTATTGGACTTACTGGGTCGTATCAGCTGTAATAGGGATGGGGCATTATCAAGCGTGTCACGCCGGCTAAGGTCCGCTGCCCGGATGGGTGGGAGGCCCGGCGAGAGAGCGTGTTATCAAAGTTTTAACAGGGGGGCTAAGAGAAAACAAGCATCATGAGATAATGTGAGGAACCAGCAGCAACCAACATAAAAGTTTCATCACTCAGATTTTCCCGACCCATAATGGAAAACACAATGAACCTGCAGCCAACATAATGTTCTTCCATCCCTCTGATCTCCGGGGTCTATAATAGTAAACACAAGGAATCTGTAACAAGCAACATAATGTTCTCTATCGCTTGATCTCCCCGGGGCTATAATAGTAAACACAGAAATCTGCAGCAACTAACATAATGTTTATCTATCGCTTTGATCTCCCTGGGCCCATAATAGTAAACACAAGGAATCTATAGCAACTAACATAATGTTCTTCTATCGCTTTGATCTCCCCGGTCCATAATAGTAAACACAAGGAATCTGTAACAAGCAACATAATGTTCTCTATTGCTCTGATCTCCCTAGGTCCATTGTAGTAAACACAAGGAATCTGCAGCAACCAACATAATGTTTATCTATCGCTCTGATCTCCCCGGGTCTATAATAGTAAACACAAGGGATCTGTAACAAGCAACATAGTGTTCTCTATCGCTTGATCTCCCCGGGTCTATAATAGTAAACACAAGGAATCTGTAACAAGCAACATAATGTTCTCCATCGCTTGATCTCTCGGGCCCATAATAGTAACACAAGGCATCTGCAGCAACCAACATAATGTTCTTCTATCGCTTCGATCTCCCCGACCCCGGAAGTTCCAATAAACGGGCCTTTGCCCGGCGTGATACGCTTGATAAAGCCGTATAGTATAACAACGCCTGATACGATATTAAATGCGTCATCGACTTACAGAACAGGCGGGTGCAGCCCGTTTGTTGGACCTCCGGGAAAGGTCGCCAGACCCTGGAAATGTTATCAAATCCCGGAGAACTTTTGTCAGAGCCCCGGAAACATTTGCCAGCCCCAGGGATGTTTATCAAACCTCTCGGAATGTTTATTGGTCCTCAGGAACCGCTCTATAATCATCCATGTCCCTACTTCAAATAACAAGGTCTTCAAAAATCATATTTGGAACAATCGTTCCATTATTGTACCTTTGCCTCATCATGGCACGAAACAAAGCATTTGATCCGGAAGAAAGATTGGAAAAAGCCCGTGACCTGTTCTGGGAAAGGGGCTATCACGCCACTTCCATGCAGGACCTGGTAGAAGCAATGCAGCTGAACCGCGCCAGCATCTACGATACTTATGGCGATAAACACGCCTTATTCCTGCAATGCCTGGGCAATTATGCTACAGATAAACGGGAGGAGTACAAAGCAGCTGCTGCTGGTGCGCTATCGTCTATAGATGCAGTGGAAGCCATTATCCGCAAAGCGCTGGAAAGAACACTGCAGGAAGGCAAAGCCTGCATGGTGGTGAAATCATCCTTTGAGCTGGCAGAAACAGATAAAGAGGTGAACAGCATCCTGAAGAACGACGGCGATCGTCTGAATGATATATTGGAGGTATTGCTCATGAAAGCACAATCTGCAGGGGAGATCAGCAAAGACCGCGATGTGAAGATGCTGGCCAGTTATATCATTGCTAACTTCAGCGGATTATGGCAAACCTATATCATCTCAAAAAATGAAAAGCTCGTTACACAAATGGCGGAGTTTTTAATTCAAGTGATCAGGCAATGACCGCCTTTTTTTTGACTAATATTGGAATGATCGTTCTGGTAAGGAGCGGTATGGCTAATGGAGTGGAGACTATAGATAGTTTTTTATACACCTCCACCTGGCCAGGATCCGGTAACAATAATGCATTCAAAAGTATAACCACATCGATCACAATGATCTTTTCCGGTAAATAAATAAAAAGCATCAAACAAAAATTATAACAAATGAAACGTTTAGAGAACAAAACAGCCCTGGTAACAGGAGGGAGCCGTGGTATGGGCGCCGCTATCGCCAAACGCCTGGCACATGAAGGGGCAAAAGTAGCCATCACCTATGTAAGCTCGGCAGATAAAGCACAGGCAGTAGTTAAAGAAATTGAAGCTGCCGGCGGACAGGCAATAGCCATTGCGGCCGACAATGAAAACGCCGAAGCCCTCACCGCTGCAGTGAACCAGACCGCCAAAACTTTTGGCAGTATAGATATCCTGGTGAACAATGCCGGCATCTGGATGGCCGGAGAAATAGACAAACATACCCTGGCGGAATTTGACCGCGTAGTATCTGTAAATGTGCGCGCAGTATTTGTAGCGGTGCAGGCAGCGCTGACGCATATGCCTAACGGCGGCCGCATTATTACCATCGGCAGCAACCTGGCAGAACGGGTGTGGGCGCCTGGTATGACGCTCTACTCCATGACAAAAGCCGCGCTCATTGGCCTTACCAAAGGACTAGCCCGCGACCTGGGTGCACGCGAGATCACCGTTAACCTCATACAGCCCGGTTCAACGGATACCGATATGAACCCGGAGAATGGGCCGCATTCCGATCATCAGCGCGCCTTAATGGCCATTCCTAAATATGGCTCCGCAGATGATATTGCAGCATATGTGGCATTTTTATCCGGCACAGAAGCCCGCTCTTTTACCGGTGCGGTAACTACCATAGATGGTGGTTTAAATGCCTAGCGAATGGTATTTTAAAATACAACGCACAACCAAAGTGCAACTTCAAAAGTGGAATGCCCAAACCTTTATCCACACAAGGTATCGCGGCATTCCATTTTTAATTTTTGACTTTTAATTTTTAACTTTTCATCACTATCCAATTAAATAGCTCCCATCACTTTACCACCAATGTATTTTTACTTCCCAAAAGCAAAATATTATACTATATTTCTAACATTATCATTGGTGTAATCTCTAAACCCTTGTTATGGCTGTCTTCAACTTAACCATCAACAACACGGACTACAAAGTAGATGTAGACCCGCAAATGCCTTTGTTGTGGGTGATCCGCGATTTTGCAGGACTAACAGGTACCAAGTTCGGATGCGGCATTGCGCAATGCGGCGCCTGTACCGTGCACCTGAATGGCGATGCCGTGCGTTCCTGCTCCGTACCGGTATCTTCCATCGGTCAGCAAAAGATAGTGACCATTGAAGGACTGTCTGAAAAAGGAGATCATCCTTTACAAAAAGCCTGGGAAGAAGTGGATGTGCCGCAATGCGGCTACTGCCAGGCCGGGCAGATCATGAGCGCAGCAGCTTTCCTAAAAGACAAACCGCATCCGACAGACCAGGAGATAGATAATCTGATGTCGGGCAATATTTGCCGCTGCGGTACCTATAACAGAATTAAAAAAGCCATTCACCTGGCTGCACAAGGAGGTAAATCATGAGTACATCCACCATCAACAGAAGACATTTCCTCAAGATCGGCATTACAGCCGGCGGAGGCTTGATATTGGGCATGGAGTATTTAGCTTCGTGTAGCCCTTCCGGTAGCAATGCTCCCGCAGCAATGCAAACCCTGAATGCATTCATTAAAATAGGTACGGATGGTTTGGTGACCATTATGGCGCCCAACCCGGAAATAGGACAGGGGGTGAAAACTTCCCTGCCTATGATAGTGGCAGAAGAGCTGGATGTAGACTGGAAGAACGTGATCATTGAGCAAGCTGCCCTGGATACGGATAAGTATACACGCCAGGTGGCAGGCGGCAGCGGCTCCGTACGCAGCAGCTGGGACCCCTTCCGGCAGGCAGGCGCCACTGGCCGGCAAATGCTGGTGAATGCGGCTGCCGATAAATGGAAGGTAGATCCCAACACCTGCACCACGGAAGCAGGTATGGTGCATCATAAAGACAGCGGTAAAAAGATCTCTTACGGCGACCTGGTAGAAAAAGCAGCTACCATGCCGGTACCCAAGGATGTGAAGCTGAAAGACCCGAAGAGCTTTAAGATCATTGGCACACGTATCGGCAACTACGATACCAAAGCTATTATTACCGGCAAACAGAAATACGGTATTGATACCAAACGGGAAGGCATGTTGTATGCCACTATTATTCGTCCGCCTGCATTTGGGCAAACGCTGGAATCTTTTAACCAGGATGCTGCCCGCAAATACCAGGGTATAAAGGATGTAGTGAGCTTTGATAACAAGATAGCAGTGCTGGGCCGCAGCACCTGGGAAGTAATGCAGGCTGCCAGATCCATAAAACCGGTTTGGAAAGATGATGGCACGCTGGAAAGCACCGCTGATTACAAGGCGAACTTTAATAAGACGCTGGAACAGCTGCCAAAAGAATCAAAACGTAAGGATGGCAACATCAAAAAAGGGCTGGCTGCCGGTACCAAAACATTTGAGGCAACCTTTGAATGCCCGTTCATTCCGCACAATCCCATGGAGCCCATGAACTTTTTTGCGGATGTAAAAGCAGATAGTGTTGAGCTGTACGGGCCTATTCAGCTGCCGGATAAAGCACGTAATACCATTGCTGAAAAATTCAAGATCCCCAAAGAGAAGATAAAGGTAGGCATGACCCGCATGGGTGGCGGTTTTGGCCGCAGGCTCATGACCGACTTTGTAGAGGAGGCCGTGGCGGTATCCCAGCTGGCCAAAGCCCCGGTAAATGTGATCTGGAAACGGGAAGATGACATGGGGGGCGGGTTTTACCGGCCCATGGCCCTGTACAAATACAAGGCGGCCACAGATAGTAACGGCAAACTTATTGCCTGGCATCACCATTCTGTAGGCGTAACCGGTAATACAGCACGTGAAGATAATTTCCCTGCCGGTGCAGTACCTAATCTGCAGGTGGATACGCATGAGTATAAATCGCCCGTAACTACAGGACCCTGGCGCGCACCCATTCATAACTATATTGCTTTTGCAGAAGAATCTTTCCTGGATGAAATTGCGCACGGCGTAGGTAAAGACCCGGTAGCATTCCGCCTGGAGCTGCTGGAGCAGGCAAAAGCGCAGCCGGTAGGCAAAATGGATTATGATCCTGACCGTTATGCCGGCGTGATCAAAAAAGTAGCGCAAATGGCTAACTGGGGCCAGCCTAAACCCGGCGTGTTCCAGGGTATAAGCGCGCACTTTTCGTTCCAGACCTATGTAGCGCAGGTAGCGGAAGTGAGTAACGTGAACGGGCAATGGAAGATCAACAAGATCTATTGCGCAGTGGATTGCGGCACCATTATTAACAGGAGCGGGGCCGAAAACCAGGTGGAAGGCGCTATGATAGATGGTTTGGGACATGCCATGTTTGGTGAGCTGACCCTTACCAAAGGCAAGCCGGATCAAACCAACTACGACCGTTACCGCCTGATACGCATGCGGGAAGCGCCACCAGTGGAAATAGCTTTTATTGAAAATAATGAAAAGCCCACAGGTTTAGGCGAGCCGGCCTTACCGCCTGTAGCCGCTGCAATAGGCAATGCTATTTTTGCAGCTACGGGCCACCGGTTAAGATCACAGCCATTTATGAATAGCGAAGCGGTATTTTCTGTGCAGAAGCAGCAGAGCGAAGTGTAAGGAACGAAGTGAGAAGCAGGAGCCAGGATGATTATTAAATATATAAAAGGTAAAGGGTAAAGCGATAGTTTACTCTTTACCTTTTGCTTTTTTACTTTAAGATAACGGCCCTGCTTTTTACTTTTTACTTTTTTACTTTTAACTTTAGGAACGATGAAAGAGCTCAAAGACATTGTAGCCGCGTTTGAGAAAGCTCAACTGCAAGGACAACAAACCGCATTAGCCACCGTGGTGCTGGTAGAAGGCTCCGCCTACCGCCGGCCTGGCGCACGAATGTTAATTACAGAAGACGGTCAGCTGACCGGCGCTATCAGCGGAGGCTGCCTGGAAGGCGATGCCCTGCGCAAAGCCCAGCAGGTGATGTTCCGCCAGCAGGCCATGCTGGTAACCTACGACACTACCGACGAAGACGATGCCAAACTGGGCGTGCAGCTGGGCTGCAATGGCATCATCCATATTTTGATAGAGCCTGTTGTGCCCACAGCGCCCAATCATCCCATTCAATTATTAAAAGCCTGCCTGCAGCAGCGGCAAACCTCCGTGCTGGCTACTTTATTCTCCCTGGAAGATAAAAAAGGCATACAACCCGGCACTGTTCTGCTGCTTTCGCAGCACAGCGTACAGAAAAACAGTTTTTTCAGTAATGTGGAATGGCCGGATAATACATTGCTGCAGGATGCACAGGAAGCGCTGCGTACCCAGCTGCATGTTACCAAACAATACACTTACACGCATACTTTCACTGCCTTTATAGAAGTGGTGCATCCCGCGCCGGCCCTCATCATTTTCGGAGCCGGTAATGACGCCATTCCGTTAACTGCGCTGGCGGCCGTACTGGGCTGGGAAACCACGGTGGTAGATGGCCGCCCGAGTTATGCCACCCCGCTGCGTTTTCCGCAGGCCGGTAAAGTGCTGGTTTCCAGGTCGGAACAAGCTTTATCGCAAGTAGTGATTGATGACCGTACCGCCGTGGTGCTCATGACGCACAACTATAATTACGACCTGGCCATGCTGCGGCAGCTGCTGCCTTTGGAGCTGCCCTACATCGGTTCCCTGGGTCCTAAAAAGAAGCTGGACCGGATGCTGGACGAACTGCGTGCAGCCGGCATCACCATTACCCCGGAACAGCTACAGAAAGTGTATGGCCCCACCGGGCTGGATATCGGTGCGGAGGGTGCAGAAGAAATTGCGCTGTCGGTAATGGCGGAGATCAAAGCTGTGCTGTCTAACCGCAGTGGTGCTCCGCTGCGCGATAAAGATACTCCCATTCACGCCCCGCGTGTCCCGCACAACGGGGAACCTGCTGTACTGCATTAATCCATTCCTTATGACAGGCATCATCATCTTAGCCGCGGGCGCCTCCACCCGTATGGGAGCTCCCAAACAACAGCTTATTTACCAGGGCAAAACCCTGTTGCAGCATGCCATACAAACGGCCCTGAGCTCAGGCTGCACTCCTGTAATAGTGGTGCTGGGGGCGCATGCCATGATCATTTCTCCGGAAGTTCCCAAGGAGCTGGTAACCATGATAGAGAACAGGGATTGGGAAGAGGGCATGAGCTCCTCCATCCGTACCGGCATATCGGCCCTGCAGGAAAAAGCGCCCCTGGCCACCGGCGCGATCTTAATGGTATGCGATCAGCCCCATGTGAGCGTTGAACATCTGCAGCAGCTCATGCAGCAAAAGCTGGACACCGGCAAAGGCATTGTAGCCAGCTACTACAAAAACACCATGGGCGTGCCCGTGCTGTTTGATAAGCTATTCTTTCCCGAATTGCTGGCCCTCAAAGGCCAGGAAGGCGCTAAAAAGCTGCTGGTACAGTTTGAGCAGGAGGTAGCGGCAGTGCCGTTTCCCCTGGGAGAGGTGGATGTGGATACGCGGGAGGATTATGAGCGGTTGTAACCCCACCAATTTATCCATACATCTGTACAATTTTCCATTCTTTCCACCCCGCCTTTCCGCTATTTTAGTATCCACGTTATGAACATGTAGCAGAAAGTATCAACCTTTTCCTCGCACCCAAAATCTGAAACAATATGCGTACTTCCACGAAACGCAACGGGATTGCCTTCCTGTTTGCGAAAGCCCTGCTTTTTACGTTATTTGTCTGTTGTAGTCATTTAATTTCTTTTGCACGCGAAGCGCCTGCCATTACTATTACCGGCCGTGTAACAGCGGCGGAGAACAATAACCCGCTGCCCGGTGTAACGGTAGCGCTGAAAGGTACCAGCACCGGTACGGTTACAGATAAGGACGGCCACTACAGGCTCACAGTTAGCAATGGCCAGGGCACCCTGGTTTTTTCTTTTGTAGGATATGTACGTAAGGAGGAGGAGATCAACGACCGCACCACTATTAATGTGGTACTGGCGCTGGATCAAACCGCTATTGAAGAAGTAGTGGTAGTTGGATACGGTACCCGCAAAAAGAGCGATGTAACGGGATCCCTATCTTCTGTAAGCGCCCAGCAAATAAAGCAGGTGCCCGTGCAGAGTATTTCCCAGGCCTTGCAGGGCAGGGCTGCCGGGGTAGATGTGGCGGCCAGCAGCTTTCGCCCGGGCGATAACCCGCAGATCCGTATTCGTGGTAACCGCTCGCTGAAAGCTACCAACTATCCGCTGGTGGTGCTGGATGGTATTCCACTGCCAGACAGCTCCAGCATCAATGACTTTAACCCATCCGACATTGCATCTGTAGAGATCCTGAAAGATGCATCTGCCACCGCCATCTATGGTTCCCGCGGCGCCAACGGCGTAATACTGGTGACCATGAAAAAAGGCAAGATTGGTGCAGCCTCTGTAACCTACGATGGGTATGTTGGCTTCTCAAAACCACTCACTACCCTGGATATGATGGATGGGGGCGAGTTTGCAGAGCTGAGACGGGAGGCTTACCGCAATAACAGCGACCCGCTGGATTATACTACGCCCTTTCCCAACCCCAAACAGGACTTTAATTTATTTAAGGGAGATATCAACATGTGGGAATCGGTAGCACAGGGGTATGAGTGGGCAGACAAGGCCAACCTGATCCCCAAATACCGCGCAGCCACGGCTGCAGAACAACAGCAGTTCGCATTGTACGGTATGGGCTCCTTTGATTCCGTACCCGTTTATAATGCCGGCAAAGTAAGAACCACGGACTGGGCTAAGATGGCGCTACGCACCGGCCTTAAGCAGGACCACCAGGTAAGCGTTTCCGGCGGATCGGAAAAGGTGCGGGTGGTAATGTCGCTGGGATATTACAATGAAAGCGGCATTCAGAAAACACAATCCTTTGAGCGGTACAATGTACGCTTAGGGATAGATTACAATGTGAGCCGCATTATACGTGTAGGCGGCTCCACCATGGCCAGCGTATCTACCCAGCAATTCGGCGCGCCGCTGTACTTTAACGCCATTGGACAGCTGCCCCTGGCCGTACCCTACGACAGCGCCGGTAATAAAATATACCAGCCGGGTGGCGATGCGCTGATCTTTAACCCGCTGTTCAATATCGATAATGTAATTGATGAACGCCGCACCACGCACGTGATGGGCAGCTATTACGGCGAAATACAGCTCACAAAGGACCTGCGTTTCCGCATGAACTTTGGCCCCGACTACAGGCAGTACCGCCGCGGGCAGTTCTATGGTTCGCTAAGCACTAACCGTAACCGCGGTACGTCGCAGGCCATTTATGACCAACAGCAGCGGTTCTCCTATGTGCTGGAAAACCTGCTGTTCTACGATAAGCAAATTAATAAGCAGCACAGCCTGGGCCTCACGCTGCTGCAGAGTATACAGCATGAAAGGTATGAGGCATCCGGGCTTACGGTGTCTAACCTGCCGTACGATAAACAGCTGTTCTACAACCTGGGATCTACCAACAACAGCGGACCGGATGCATTCAGCAGCGATTATTCGCAACGCAGGTTAATGTCGTACATGGGCCGTGTGAACTATACGCTGTTAGACCGTTACCTCCTTACAGTATCTGGTCGTTTTGACGGATCTTCCGTGCTGGCGCCGGGTAACAAGTGGGATTTCTTTCCCTCCTTTGCGCTGGCCTGGAAAATGCAGGAAGAGAGCTTCCTGAAAGGCGTCTCCTTTTTAGATGAGCTGAAGCTGCGCGTGGGATATGGTAAAACAGGCAACTCCGCCATTAGCCCTTACACGGTGCAGGGCCGCCTGGCCAAAACCCGTTATGTATGGGGCGATAATCCTGCATGGGGTTACTTACCCAACCTGATACCTAATCCTGAGCTGAAATGGGAAGCCACTTACCAGGTGAACGGCGGTATTGATTTCTCCCTTGCAAAAGGACGTATAACCGGTACCGTAGATGTGTACCAGGCCAATACCCGCGACCTGATCATGGACCGGCAGGTGCCCACGGTATCCGGCTTTGGGTTTATACAGGAGAACATCGGATCTACCCGCAACCGCGGTGTGGAAGTAAGCCTGGGAACAGTGAATATGGAAACCAACAGTGGTTTCCGCTGGACCACCGACCTGGTATTTGCCAAGAATAAGGAAGAGATCACAGAGCTGTACGGCGCCAAGAACGATGATATTGCCAACCGCTGGTTTATAGGGCAGCCGGTAACGGTATTCTACGACTGGAAACCCATTGGCGTATGGCAAACCAGTGAAGCGGATGCCGCTGCGGCATACGGCCGCAAACCCGGCCAGGGCAAGATCCTGGACCTGAACAATGATAAGGTGATCGATGCCCGTGACCGCATGGTTATTGGCAATAACGTACCCGATTGGTCAGGCAGTATCGTGAACACCTTTGCGTACAAAGGCGTGGAGTTCTCCTTTTTCTTTTACGCGCGCATAGGGCAGATGATAGCCAGCGGGTATTACCGTCCTTCGCTGGCAGGGCGTTATACGGAAAGGAAGCTGGATTACTGGACGCCGGCCAACCCATCCAACGTGTACCCCCGCCCGCGGCAGGACCAGGAACGGATAGACTACCCGGAATCTTACCTGTACCAGAAGGCCTCTTTTGTGAAGCTGCGTAATGTATCGCTGGCGTATAACCTGCCAAAGAGCATGATCTCGCGCCTGCACATCCAGAACCTGCGGGTATATGTTACTGCCTTTAATCCCTGGCTGATCACGGACTTCAAAGGCCTGGACCCGGAATTTACCGCCAACTACCAGACCAACATAAATGATCAGCTGACAGATAATAATAACCTGAGTGATAAAAGCATAGTGATAGGCCTGCGCGTAGGTTTCTAACCCTCACCCATAAACTGAAAATGATGCAAAAGCGATTATATATACTGATAGCCATTCTGCTGCTGCCTTCCTGCAAAAAGTTCCTGGATGAGGAAATGGTAACGCAGATCTCTTATGATTATTACGATACAGAAACCGGGATAGAAGACCTGGTGGATGGCGCTTACAGCGAGCTCCGTTACCTGTTTAACGGGGAGCAGAGCTTTACCCTGTTCAACTACGGTGTAGATGAATACACCGAAGCATCCGACGGGCAGAATAAATATTTTGATGATTACACCGCGCAGCTGAATCCCACCTCCGCCGCATACATTCATGATATGTGGACAGCCTACTACCGCGCCATTAACGCCTGTAACATGGGCATAGAACGTATTCCAAAGATAGAAGGCACACAGTTCTACACGAACGATACCAATAAGAACCTGCGCATTGCAGAGCTGCGTTTCCTGCGGGGCTTTTATTACTTTATGCTGGTGCAGCAGTTCGGCAGCGTACCGCTTACACTTACCGGCGATATTACGGTACGTCTTGAGTTTGAACGGTCGCCCGTTGCAGATATTTACCAAACCATTATCAGCGACCTGCAGTTTGCCGCTGCAACACTGCCTGCCACTCAATCGCAATACGGGCGTATTACCAAAGGCGCGGCCAGGCATTACTTAGCCAAAGTATACTTAACCCGCGGCAGCGCTGTTACGGAACAACGAGGGCAAAGGCCTTCAGATATGGACAGCGCCGCTTACTGGGCTAACCTGGTGATCACAGACGGCCCTTACCAGCTGTTAGATAACTACGCCGACCTCTGGAACATTAACAACCAGGAAAACCGCGAAGTGATACTGGCCGCGCAGTTCAACAACAATGCCTTTATGCTGAACGGTTCCGGCAACCGCACACACCTGTACTACCAGATGGTGTATGATCAAAAGCCCGGTATGCAGCGGGATATCACCTACGGACGACCGTTCCGCCGACTGATGCCTACTAATTACACCCTGGATATTTTTGACCGGAAGAATGATTCACGCTTTTATAAAAGCTTCCGCACTACCTACCTTTCCAACAACTCCGCTAATATTCCTAAATGGACGGTTGACAATGCACCTTCGCCTGCGCTGGTAGGGCAGCCTAAATTCAAGCTGGGCGATACTGCCATATTGCTTACCCTGCACCAGAATGTGCCTGATGCGGAGATCGCCCGGAAGTCTTACCTATGGATAACGCGTAACAAGTTCAATAAACAGGATTTTTTGTCGCTGATCAAACATATGGATCCTACGCGTCTGGATATCTCCACCGAAACCGCCGGCCGTGACGGCGTGTATGCACGCCTGGGAGAAACTTACCTGATTGCTGCAGAAGCGTATGGCCGTAGTGGTAATTACGGCCGTGCACTGGAATACATTAATGCGTTGCGCCGCAGGGCCGCTTACAAACAGGGCGAAGCAAAACCCATGCACTACTGGTTTACGGAAGGTGGCGTGCAGGGGGATGTAAGCAGCACTGAGAGCCTGGTGCAGGTAACGGAAGCTGCTTTTGATGCGAATGATCCGCATGAACAGTACCCGCCATCTGCCACCTCCAAAGCTGCGCGTTTTATTCATTTTATGCTGAATGAAAGAACGCGGGAGCTGCTAGGTGAGTTCCAGCGCTGGATGGACCTGGCACGTACAGAAACATCTGTTGAAAGAATAAAGCTCTTTAATCCTGCTGCCGGCAACATGAAACCATTTCACAAGCTACGGCCTATTCCGCAACAGCACATTGACCGCCTTTTTAAGAACGGCGTGCCGCTTACTGCCGATGAACGCGCAGCAGAGCAGAACCCGGGGTATTAATACTTTCACACATTATCATAGAGAAAGCCGGTTCCATTTTAGTGGGCCGGCTTTTTTGTGGATGAGGTTTGCTTGCATCTTTTTTAGGCAGATGGTTCATCTCTTGCAGGTCCAACTCCGAACTGCGCCCGGCTGTTTTGAATGACTATTGAGCGTTGAGGGGCATTTAGGGGATTGGTTGTTTTATTGGGCTTCATCAAGCCGATGGCGCCGGGCAAGGTTCTCCGTTGGACCTGCTGCGGATTGAACGCAGTGTAGTATGGTAGTTCAAGTAAGTATGGGCTTCATTGAATTGCCGAAAGGTGTAAGACCCAAAGCCATTTTTATTACCAGTGTTTTACCAATCCCATAGCGGGCAGGGTTTCCCGTTTGGATTTGCTGCGGAATGAACGCAGTGCAGTATGGTAGTTCAAGTAAGTATGGGCTTCATTGAATTGCTGGAAGGTTGTAAGACCCAAAGCTATTTTTATTACCAGTGGTTTACCAATCCTTTAGCGGGCAAGGTTCTCCGTTGGACTTGCTGCAGATTGAACATAGTGAAGTATGGGTAGTTCGAGTGAGCATGGGCTTCATTGAATTGCTGGAAGGTTGTAAGACCCAAAGCTATTTTTATTACCAGTGTTTTACCAATTCTATAGCGGGCAAGGTTCTCCGTTGGACTTGCTGCGGATTGAACATAGTGAAGTATGGGTAGTTCAAGAGAGCATGGGTTTCATTGAACTACCGGAAGATTATAATATCCCAAGCTATTTATCACCAGTGTTTTACCAATCTCATAGCGGGCAAGGTTCTCCGTTTGGGGTGTTGCAAAATGAGCACAAGGAAGTATGATCCCGAAGGCCCCGTATATCGTATTTATCTCTGTTATTCAAATGGGGTGGGGCTTTATTGAAGTACCGGAAATTCTAACCATAATGGGGCATTCCCATCATCATGGTTGGTAGGGAGTATCAGTGTACAGATACTGTTGATACGCTGATGTACCAATATGCAAATATTAACACCCTAATGTCCTGGTTGTGTTGCGGATTTTCCCATCCCTATCCTCACTTTGCATACTCCCTCACGTGTGCACTTCCCATTCGCGCTTTCGCAGCAGGCCGGCGGAGAACCTTGCCCGGCGCCACCGGCTTGATGAAGCTTTATATATCCCCCAACCTCTAAGTGACAATCCAAAGTCCCATAGTCAATCCAAACAGGCGGGCGCAGTTCGTAGCCGGACCTGCAAGAAAGCAACAAACAAAAGCTAGCCCTGATTTGTATACAATCAGCAAGAAAGCAGCAAACACAGGCCGTACGAGTAATAAAGGCAGGTACAATCCGTAAACACAGGCAGCCCACGTATAATAGATACAACCCACAACCACCAAAAAGAAATGCAAAAGCCGGCCACTCGCGTAGCCGGCTCTTTACAAGGAATGTCAGGACCTTATTGTTTAGATAACTTTTTCGTAGCCACTTTACCGTTATGGATCACTTTCAGCATATAAGTACCTGCCGGTATATTACCCGTGGTCAGTCTTGTTATACTGGCCAGGCTGCAGGCGCCCGCTAAGCTGCGGAGCCACTAACTTGCCGGACATATCCAATATGCCCAACGTAGTATAGCTCGCTTCTTTTAACGTAAACGCGACACTTATATTGTGCGCGGTAATACCCAGCGCAAGGCTTAGCTGCCAGCAAAGTGTGTTGATCTGTTGCATCTAGTTGATGTTTAAAAAGAAGAAAAGACAGGGTCGTGGGTAAAAAAGTTACACTGCGCAGCAAGGTACGCTACCGGGCTGCAGTGGCAGTACAGCGCAGTGTAACGGCAATAACAGGCATAGGGATAGTGCCCTCCGCAGCCGGACGGGGTAGGTTTTCATAGGATATATGCAAAATGCATTAAACAGTTTGCTAAGTACAGAATATTAATACGGGAATGTCATGTACACATACGGTCATAACATACGTGTATGGCAACACGTTGCAAATGGTTCTTCATACAAAACGTTTACGCCGGTTTAAAATATGGTTATACTACACTAATATGTTCTTTATGGATACTAGTTTTAGCTAAATAATAAATGGTTATGGATTTGTGTACGAATGGTAAAGGTTTTTCTATGGTTTGTGCATTCGGCTTTGCTTGATTCTCTCGGTTTATGCTACCAGTTCAGTACGCCACGAAAGTATGCAATCGTTTGTACTTATGCAACATTTTTAACAGGAATTTTTTAGCAAAATCCATTTTGCAATTGTCCATTTTAGTTAATGAAAGATGTTGAGCAGGCTTGAAATGGCTGCTGGTAAAGGGTTTGATCTTTGCCTGATGAAAGGCGCTCCGGTAAGGAAATTTAGCAAATGTGTTTGCGACTAATATACAGATCACGGCAACGTATGTACGATGAGGTCTGCTGGATTAAAAAATTAAGCGTATAATCTTTAATTGCTAAACATGGTTGTTTACAACGTGTTATATAAGCAGGAATGATCCTGTTATAACAATTTATCCCGCTGCTGCGCGCGGATCATTTCATTGTAACCCTGCTTCCTGGAAAGCGCTACTACTGTTTGGGCTATACGTTTTTCTTTGGTGGGCGTTGTTTTGGCACTCTCTATCCACTTCATAAAATAGTTGCGGTGCGACATAGTAAGGCTGTTAAAAAAAGCCAGCGCATCCGGGTCATCCGCCAAACATTCCATCAGCTCAGGGCAGGTAACCGGGGTTGGGTTCTTATCTTCCGTAAGCTGAAGCTGCAGCATAGCGCCTTTACGTTTACCGGTGCCTTTGCGCATATCCGCATTAATAGGCAATATAAAGCTGCCCCCGCCCATGGGCATTACGGCCACGGCCTTTATGGGAAAATTATCCAGCTTGCCCTTTACACGAAAAGTTTTCTTATTGCCTGGTTTTAGCTCCTGCGCAATATCGGCCGGGATCTCCACGTAGCTCCAGCCGGTCTTATCGCCGTTTTCATTGAAGCTGAGTATAGTGGCTGTGAACTTGATCATAATAGCGCTAAATTACGAATTATCAGTGTTGCATTGGGCACTATCACCTTACAGGTGTGCAGGGCAGTAATGCCGGCGCCTGTACGTAATTTAAGCGCAGACTAACGATTGTCCTAAAACTTCGCTTTCTTGTCCTTCCCTGTAACGGTATCCTGGCCTACCTTTGCCTGCATAAACTACCCATCATGGAAAATGTATTACAGGGCCGCCCGGCCTTATTGCTGGTAGATTTTCAGCAAGGTTTTGAAGAAAAGGAATATTATGGCGGTGAACGTAATAACCCCCAGGCAGAACAGAACGCCCAGAAGTTGCTGGCATACTGGCGCGCCAATGAGCTGCCGTTCTTCCATATCCAGTATAGCTCCGTAAGCCCGAAGTCGCCGTTGTTCCCGGAAAAAGCCGGGTATGCATTTAAGGAAGAACTAAAGCCTTTGCCCGGAGAGCCTGTGCTGGTAAGAAGTGTGAACAGCGCTTTTATTAATACGGATCTGCAGGCGCAGCTGGATGCGCAGGGGATTAACACAGTAGTTGTAATCGGGTTATCAACGGAACACTGCGTATCTACCACCACCCGTATGGCCGGTAATTTAGGCTATCATACATACGTGATCTCCGATGCTACCGCAGCGTTCAATAAAACCGGTGTGAATGGTGAACGTTTTGATGCAGAGCTGGTGCACCAGGTAACCCTGTCTACCCTGCAGGACGAATTTGCCACGGTACTTACAACGCAGCAACTGCTGCAACAGCTGCGTGTACCGGTTGCCGGTAGTTAACCAGCCGTCTTACCTCTTTTACCCATTTTATTTTCTGACCCAAAGAATCCATATCACACACCAGGGCCTTGCGGCTCAGGGCAGCCAGTTCCGCCATGCTGGTTACCCCATGGGTGTTGGCTTTCAATTGTTCCAGCGCCATACAGCCCATACCGTGCAGGGCGTGCATGGTAGTGCTGTAAAATACTTTGGCAAACCGCTCAAAGGGCAGCTGCTCCAGGTAATGATTGAACAGTGCCACATCGGTCATAAAGTGCTGTTGCAGCTTATCAAAGTTGCGGTACAGGTTGGGAAGGGTATAAATACCGTTGCACACATCCTTGTACACATCAAAAGCATCGTTGGTTAATTGCAGCAGCCCGGCCATGGGGTACAGCATATGCCGTATGGCAGTGGCAGGGTAGTGGTCTAATATGGAGTAGGAAAATAAAATAGAGTAGTAGCTTTTTTTATAGGTGATCTCGTAAAGCGCTGCTTCACCTACGTCCGGCGATAGCTGTTTAAGCGATGCCTGCTGCCATACAAATACCTCGTGCAGGCGCTCCATTACCTTTTCCCTGTCAGACGCCAGGGTTAGCAATTCCAGGTACACGGCTTTCACCACATGCTCCTCAAAGCTTTGGGGTACATGCTTTTCCGGTTGCCAGGTAAAAGCCTCCAGCTGTTCATAGCTCATGAGCTGGTCATCAAACAGGTCATCATACAAAGGGCCGAAAATGCTGGATAATAAGATGCGCTGCTGTTCACTTTCAGTAAGCTGCCGCCCGCTTAGCTGGTACAGGCTGTTGCAAATAATGTGCAGTCCCAGCTGCCAGTATTTATGGATGCGCTGAACGGTTTTTTCAGTAAAAGCATTTGGCTGACCAGCGCTCAATTGCGTCAGTAAAGGTGGCAGGTGTTCGTGGAAGTAACGTTCCTGTTTTTTCAGCCGCCATTGTAAAGTGCATAGGCAGCGGATAGTCTGGAACAGGCTTACATTCGGATGTGGCATTATAACGGCAAAAAATTGACGGTTGCAGGTTTTTCCCGCCTAAGTTAGCAGTTTTTAGTAAATATTAAATATTTTATTCATTACTTCAGTGCCTCAATGGCCGATGCCGTTTTATATAAAGGTTTACCCAGCAGGCGGCTGCCATCTTCCGTAATTAAAAAGTCTTCCTCTATACGTATGCCGCCAAAGTTGCGGAAGGCCTGTACTTTATCATAATTAATAAAGTCCGTGTGTTTTTTAGCTGCCTGCCAGGCATCCATCAGTTCGGGAATAAAATATAATCCCGGTTCAATGGTCAGCACAAAGCCCTTTTCCAGGGCGCGTCCCAGGCGTAATGATTTCAGGCCGAATTCCGTGCTTTTTACCAGCGTATCCGTATAGCCTACATAGTTCTCACCCAGGTCTTCCATGTCATGTACATCAAGCCCCATCATATGTCCTAACCCGCATTGGAAGAACAGGGTATGCGCTCCATGCGCTACGGCCTCCTTTATATCGCCTTTCATAAGGCCCAGGTCGCGCAGGCCTTCTGCCAGTTTTTCGCAGGCCAGCAAATGCACGTCCTTAAACAGCATACCGGGGCGCAGGGCGTCTATGGCTGCCTGTTGTGCGGCGGCTACAATATCATACACAGATCTTTGTACAGGCGTAAAGCTGCCATTCACGGGAAAGGTGCGGGTAAGGTCGCCGGCATAATGCAGGGGCGTTTCTGCTCCGCAATCGCACAGCACCATTTGCCCGTCCTTTAATACCGTATCCTGGTAGTGGTTATGTAAGATCTGCCCGTTCACTGTTAAAATAATAGGGAAGGATAGGTTACCGCCGGAGCTTACTGCCACGCCGTGTACCCGGCCGGCCAGCTGCGCTTCCGTTAAACCAGCCTGCGCGCTGCGGATGGCTTCCAGCTGCATGTCTACTGTAATGCCAATGGCTTTTTCTATTTCTGCTATCTCTTCCGGCGCTTTAATGGCGCGTTGTGCTATTACTGCTTTTATGAGTGTTACAGACGCCTTGCTTTTCAGCGCAGCATAGGGAATGCTTAACCAGTCGCTGAGCTTTTGCGCATTATCTGCACGGTAAGGGGGCAGGAAATGTATGGGCTGTCCCTTGGCTTGTGCGGCTTTCAGCAGGCCATCCAGGGCCGCTAAAGGCTGCACTTCGGAGATACCGGTTTTGGCTGCCTGGTCGCGGATGGTTTCTTTAGGGCCTGTCCATACCAGATCGTCCATAGTAAGCTCATTACCAAACAATAGCTCTTTGTCATTGTCCACATCTATTACCGCTACCAGCGAGGGCCTGTCAATGCCTATAAAATACAGGAAAGAGCTGTCCTGCCGGAAATGATACACATTATCCCGGTAATTCATTCCCAGCTCCTCATTGCCCAATAATAAAATAAGGCCCTGGTTAACAGTGGCCTTCAGTTGGCGCCTTCTGGCGGTATAGGTATCTTTCGTAAACATAAGGGTGAAGCTAATAAAAAATCCGGGAGTTGCTCCCGGATTTTTGTGTTATTGCAGTTCATCTGCGCCTGCGTCAATGGCGCCTACTCTCCGGGATTCTCCGTCAATATCCGTTGCCGGGATACGGGTAAACTCAGTACCCATATTTTTTGCCAGTGAATGAACCGACAAATGCAGGTTCAGACTGGCTGGCGCGGTATTTATAAAGCCCGGATCAATAGTGTTGGTAGAATGTGTTTCCGGGCTTACATGCGTTCTCCAGGTAATGAGATCATTTATGATGGCGCCATTATAACGCCACTGCCGGGTACCATCTGTGTAATACATATTATGGTCGGCATAGGGATAGGAGGAGGTGCTGTTTGCACTCACAAATATATCTGCGGGACCGGCGTATATGATATTGTTAAAGAGATTGGTGTACATACCATTCGTTTGTATGTCAACCTCCCCGTTCATACCTGTGGCAGGCGGTTGCTGGTTGTTATAATACAGGGTATTGTTCAGCACATAGCTGTTAGTGGCGCCTGCTGTACTGGCTGCATCTGTGGTGCCTATGGCGATGCCGCTGCCCTGGCAGAACCAGATCATGTTATTGGTTAAAATATTAAGTGTGCCGGCGGAATAATTAATGACGCCGCCTGCCTGGATACCGGTACCGTTGTTATGTATGTAGTTGGCATCTGCGGCTATGTTCAGGCCTCCCAGCAGGCTGATGCCGGCCTGTGTAACATTATAAACAGTATTATGCTGAATAGTACCTGAGCTGGGACTTCTGTAAGCGCCATTTTCATAGCTGCCGGTTACGCTGATACCAATATTTTCCCCGTTATAAATGGTATTGTTGCTGAAGGTAAAGGATGAAACGCTGCCCACTGCGCCCAGGTTGGCGCCGGTACCGGTTTGGCAGTCGCGGATGGTGTTGTTGGTTACCTGAATATCACTCACCGGATCGGCTGTGCTGCCGCTGAATAAAATGCCGTAGCTGTTGCCGGTTTGGGGAGCGCCTTCATAGTTAATGCCGTACACCTGGTTGTTATACAACCGGGTATAGTCTTTGCCGTTCGTTACCACGATGCCCCTGGGGTTACCGCTGCTGCTTTTAAAATTACAGATATCAAAACCATCTATCGCAATATACTGCGCGCTGTCAATGGTTACCAGGCCTTCATTGCCCGTTACGGTAAGCCCTGCGCCGCTGATGATAGCGGTTTCACCGGGATACTCTTTTAACGTAACAAAGCGGCCTTTTGCACCGGATACGGGGAAATGCACTTTCTCAATATAAGTGCCGCCGCGCACAAATACCGTATCACCGGGCGTTACCACGGTAAGGGCTTTATTAATGGTGCGGAAAGGCGAGCCCAGGCTGCCATCAGCAGCATCGTCACCAGTGATGGACACATAATAATTAATACCGGCCAACAGCGCAGTAGCGCCTGTTTTGCTGTTATTGAGGGCATTGTCTTTTAACCCGGGCTCCATTTGGGGTTTGTAACAGGACAATAGGGTTGTGCTGCATGCCAGCAGCCATACAAGGTGTTTTTTCATGGTACGTTAACTTTTTAATTTGGGTAAGGGAATTGGGTTTTAAACATTATAAACAGATACCGGCCGGGTCGCCAGTTTATATTGTCCGCATACAAACTTTAATGGAAGATAAACTAATTGTTGCATGCAGGCCCTCATATGAAAAGCATAAAATTGCTGTGGAAATGTTAAAAATAGTTTACAGTTGGCAGTGGGCAGTTGGCAGTTTGTGCGAAGCGTTTATTGACTACTCATTGTAAAATTAAATACAACGGTAACCCATATATTAAATAGCTGTAAGTTAACTGAATATGTGAAGTACTCATTGACTGCCAACTGCCCACTGCCCACTGCCGACTGCCAACTAAATAGTAGCTTTGCAGAAATGAGCTACCGCGAACATACTCCTCATCCGCAGCTGCGCAGCTATATAGACGCTTACTGGACCGTGCAAACAGCTGCCCATGACCTGCCTGCGCCGGAAAGGATCTTACCGGACGGCTGTGTGGATATCATTTTTAATCTGGGTACAGCGGTAGCTGTTAACCCGCAGCTCACAATGGCCACCGGAGGCACTTACCTGGTAGGTACTATGACGCGTTTTTCTGCGTCTATGCGGCAGCCAGCTACCAGTTTATTAGGTATCCGTTTTAAGCCGGGCTGTTTTACCGCGTTCTACGATCTTTCCCTGGAAACGATCACAGACCGCATCATCCCTTTTAACAGTGGTTTGATCACCGGTACAACGTTTGATCCTGATGTGCTGGACAAGCTGTTGCTGGATAAGATCAAGACCGTTCCGCACAGCCTTTTACCCGTTATTGCAGATCTCTATCATTATAAAGGACAGCTTACCATAGACCGGCTGGCTAAAAAACATTTCATACATAACCGGCAGCTGGAACGGCAGTTCAAACAACAAACGGGCATCAGCCCCAAAGCCTTTGCCAACCTGGTAAGGTACCGCTTTGCATTACAGCATATTAAGGAGCACCGGGCCGGCGCCAGCCTGCAGGACATTGCCTTTGAGCACGGTTATTATGATCATGCGCACCTGAGCAACGAGATCCGGAAGTATACCGGCCTGCATCCCTCCGGCTACTGATCTTCCCGTATTTTTCCAAAAACCTGCCTGGTCATATTCTTACTTTTGTATGCAAAATCGTGTATTATGTCACTCCAACAACGACTAACTTTTATAACCCTGGGTGTGAAAGACCTGCAACGTGTTAAAGATTTTTACATCACGCAGTTCGGATGGAAAACAGAGCACGATAGCGAGGGTATTGCAATGTTCCGCCTGAATGGTTTTATACTAAGCCTGTTCTCTGAGGATGCGTTGGCAGAAGATGCGGGTGTGCCCAATGACAGCGGCAGCTTTAAAGGACTCACATTAGGGTATAACGTAGGCTCCATAGCAGAAGTAGATGCCTTGTTTGCCAGCCTGTCTGCCAAAGGAGTAACGATCGTTAAAGCGCCGGAGAAAGCCTTCTGGGGTGGTTACCGCGGGTATATTGCCGACCCGGAAAACAACCTCTGGGAAATAGCCTGGAATCCTTATATGGAGCTGGATGCACAGGGCAGCGTAATCTCGCATGAATAGGATTTTAGATTTGCGATTTTAGATTTGTGGGAACATCTACCTATAAGAAAAGCCTTACCTCAACGTAAGGCATTTTATTTTCCGCACTTTCGCCTCCTTAAATCGTAAATCTAAAATCTAAGATCGTAAATCCATATATTTGATTCATGGAACTTGCACAGCCCAACCCGGAAATATTACAACAGTTAGTGACCATGAAGATGCCCTTCGGGAAGTACAAAGACACCGTGCTTTGCGACCTGCCGGTATCTTACCTGGAATGGTTCCCGCGTAAGGGCGGTTTCCCCAAAGGTAAGCTGGGCATGCTTTTGGAAACGTTGTATGTGATCAAGACCAACGGCCTCATGTTCCTGCTGGATCCTTTGCGGCGTAAATAACAAATCGTTTAACCTTACCTGGTATGAACCGGAACTTATATATTTTCCACGTTATTATACTACTTTGTGCCTGCAATTCCCGTAATATGAGAACGATCGGCACCATTGAACAGGCAGACAGCAGCCTGGATTCCATACTGCATAAAGATGCTCCCATAGAAATTATTGCGGAAGGTTTTGATTGGTCCGAAGGACCGCTGTGGATCCCTGCGCATAACATGCTGCTGTTTTCCGATATCCCGAAGAACAAAGTATGTAAATGGACGGCAGACAAAGGGCTGGAAACCTACCTTACACCCTCCGGCTATACCGGCACTACGCCACGCGGGGGAGAAGTGGGCTCCAATGCCCTGATCCTGGACCTGCAGGGCCGCCTGGTGCTGTGCCAGCATGGCGACCGCCGTATGGCGCGTATGGATGCCCCGCTGGATAAGCCTGCACCTAAATTCATTTCCCTGGCAGATAACTATGGCGGCAAAAAGTTTAATAGTCCCAACGATGCCATTATACGCAGCAACGGCGACCTGTTTTTTACCGATCCGCCCTATGGCATGGAAAAGCAGAACGAAGATCCTGCCCGTGAGCTGCCTTTTCACGGCGTGTTCAAAGTGGCGGCAGATGGTAAGGTAACCTTACTCACGGACTCGCTTACACGCCCTAACGGGCTGGCGTTAACGCCGGATGAAAAAACGCTCATTGTAGCCAACTCTGATCCCAACAAAGCCATCTGGTATATGTTTGACCTGGCTGAAAATGATTCGCTGGTAAACCCTCGCATTTTGCGGGATGTAACTGCTGAGGGCAAAAAAGAAGGTGGCTCTCCCGATGGTTTTAAGATAGACCGCAAGGGCAATATTTTTGCTACCGGCCCCGGTGGTGTATGGATATTCAACAGCAGCGGCAAATTATTAGGAAAGATAAAAGTGCCGGTAGCCACCTCCAACTGCGCCCTGGCAGAGGATGATACGGTATTGTACATTACCGCCAGCAAATATGTGCTGCGGGTAAAGATGCGCTAAACGTGCCCACTCATTTATTTAATAGTAAGCCATCACCTTGCATTTTATGCCGGTCCCGGCACAGCGCGCGGCTTTTTTTATACTTTGTACGTTCAACGTTCACTAAAATTCCATACTCATGCAACGCTGCCGTTTATTATTGATGCTGTTACTCGTTTGCCATTTTTCCGCCATAGCGCAGCAGGTATCTCTGCAGGTGGCGCTGGCCGGCCTTAACCACGACCATGTGCACCTGATCCTGGGCCGCTACCGTAAAGGCGAAGTTAAGATCCTGGGTATTGCGGAAAACGATGAACAGCTGATCCAGCGCATGAAAAAACGCTACCAGCTACCGGATAATATTTTTTATAAAGATGTGCCTTCCATGCTGGCTAAAATAAAACCGGATGTAGTGCTGGCCTATAACCCTATTGCCGATCACCTGGCTGTAGTGGAAGCCTGCGCTCCCAAAGGCATACCGGTGATGGTGGAAAAACCGCTGGCCGTATCCGTACAGCAGGCGCAGCGTATAGCCGCACTTTCCGCACAATACCATGTGCCTGTGCTCACCAATTATGAAACCACCTGGTACAATACCAACCAGCAGGTGCAGGATATGGTGAACAATCAGCACGCCATTGGGCCCATCCGCAAAATGATAGTACACGACGGCCACGAGGGACCTAAAGAAATAGGCTGCAGCCCCGACTTTCTGAAATGGCTCACCGATCCTGTAAAGAATGGCGCAGGCGCTTTGATGGACTTTGGCTGTTATGGCGCTAACTTAATGACATGGCTGATGCACGGTAAAGCGCCGGTAGCAGTAATGGCCGTTACGCACCAGATAAAACCCGATGTATATCCCAAAGTAGATGATGATGCCACCATTATGCTGGAATACCCCGATGCCACCGGTATAATAGAAGCCTCCTGGAACTGGCCTTTCAGCATTAAAGACCTGGAAGTGTTTGGCAAAACCGGTTACCTGCATGCGCTGAACATGCATAACCTGGTAGGCCGCCAAAAGGATAGCACCTACACCGTGGAAGTAAAAACCGCGCAGTACCAGGATAACCTCACTTACCTGCAGGCCGTGCTGAAAGATGGTTTTAAACCGGGTAATGATCTGTCGTCGTTAGAGAATAATATTATTGTGGTAAGGATACTGGAAGCAGCGCGTAAGTCGGCCAAGGAAGGGAAACGGGTGGTGTTGTAAGCCCTGCCGCTGCTGTAAAAACCGCATAACCTTTAGGTTTTATGCGGTTTTTTTGTTTTATTGAGAACACAATCCAAAATCTACCGCTTCATGAAGAACCTCTTGCTCCGGCGCCTGGCCTTGTGCTGCGTTGTATTATTATTTTCTGAAAGCGCCCTCAATGCCCAGGCATATAAAAAGCTGCATGAAAAGGCTGTGCTGGTGGATACGCATAACGATGTACTTTCCTCCGCCACCATGCGCGGCCTGGATATTTCACAGGACCTGCGCGGCAAAACACATTCAGACCTGGCCCGTTTTAAAGAGGGCGGGGTAGATGTGCAGGTGTTTTCCATTTTCTGCGATGAACGTTTTGGAAAGGATACTGCTTTCAAATTTGCCAATATAGAGATCGATTCCCTGTACGCCATTACTGCGCGTAACGCCGATAAAATGGCGATGGTATTTACCCCGAAGCAGCTGGACTGGGCTGTAAAGCAGCATAAGCTGGCTGCCATGATAGGCGTGGAAGGCGGGCATATGATAGCCGGCGATATTGCCAACCTGGATAGCCTGTACAAACGCGGTGCGCGTTACCTGACCCTTACCTGGAACAACTCTACGGAATGGGCCAGCTCCGCCAAAGACGAATCAGGAGATAGTGTGCGCAACCCGCATAAGGGACTGAACGATTTTGGCAAACAGGTAGTGCAGCGCATGAACCAGCTGGGCATGATGGTAGACCTTTCACATGTAGGTGAGCAAACCTTTTGGGATGCCATTCATACCACTACCAAACCAGTGCTGGTATCGCACAGCTGCGCGTATGCGCTTTGCCCGGTGTTCCGTAATCTGAAGGATGAGCAGATCAAAGCAGTGGGTGCCAATGGCGGCGTGATACAGGTGAACTTTTACTCCGGTTTCCTGGACAGCACCTATTTCCGGCGGCAAAAGGAGTTCATTGCCCGGCACCAGCAGGATGCGGATGCCCTGAAGCAAAACGGCAAAGCAGAGTATGAGATCCAGGAGGAGCTATACCGCAAATATCCCGCAGAAGCAGAACAGCTGCGTGCGCCCTTTAATTTGCTCATTGATCATATTGACTACATCGCTAAGCTGGCCGGGGTGGAGCATGTAGGGCTGGGATCCGATTTTGACGGCATAGAAGCCCCGCCGCAACAGCTGAACGGCGTAGAGGACTACCCGTTAGTGACCAAAGCATTACTGGAAAGAGGATATACAAAGAAAGACATCCGCAAAATATTAGGCGGCAACTTTATACGGGTATTTAAGGCCAACAGCAAAAAATAATTGTATGATGAAATGGTTAACCGGCATGGCTTTGCTGTGCAGCATCCCTGCGTTTGCGCAACAGTCCTGCGATGTATTGATCCGCAATGGCCGGATCGTGGATGGTACCGGCAACTCCTGGTTTTATGGAGATGTGGCGGTAAAAGAAGGTAAGATCATTGCCGTGGGCAAGCTAGCCGGCTACAGCGCCCCTAAAACCATTGATGCGCAAAAAATGATCGTAGCCCCGGGTTTTATAGATGTACACGGGCATGTGGAATCCGGCATTTTTGAACGCCCTACGGCAGATAACTATATTTATGATGGCGTAACCACCATTGTTACGGGTAACTGCGGCAGCTCAGCCGATGATCTGCAAAAATTCTTCGGCCGGGTAGATAGCCTGCACGCAGGCATTAACATAGCCTCCCTGGTAGGGCATAATACGGTACGGGCGCAGGTCATGCACCGGGATAACCGCGCACCCACCCCCGCAGAGCAGCAACAGATGGATTCCCTGGTGGCCAAAGCCATGCAGGATGGCGCCGTAGGTTTTTCAACAGGTCTCATTTACATTCCCGGCGCTTTTTCCAAAACAGATGAAGTAGTGGAGCTGGCTAAGTCAGCCGCGCAATATAACGGCGTGTATGCGTCACATATACGGAACGAGGAAAACAAAGTGGTGGATGCAGTGAATGAAGCCATTAACATTGGCAGGTCGGCCAATATGCCGGTAGAGATCTCGCACTTTAAAGTAAGCGGTAAAGCTAACTGGGGCCGCTCCGGCGAAATATTAGGATTAGTGCAGCAGGCCCGCAAGGAAGGCTGGGACGTAACCATTGATCAATACCCTTACACGGCCAGCAGCACCAACCTGGGGGTGCGTTTGCCGGATTGGGCGCTGGCCGGCGGGCAGGATTCCATTAACGTACGCCTGCACAATGCCGCTACCCGCGCACAGATCAAAAAGGAAATGCTGGAACAGCTGCACAGCTACAAATACAAGAACTACAGCTACTGCGTGGTAGCCAACTACCCGGCAGATACCAGCTTTAACGGCAAAAGCATTACAGACATCAACAAGCTGATGGGCCGTAAAGGCAATGCCAAACATGAAGCGGAAACCATTATGGACATGGTGGAAAAAGGCGGCGCTCAAATGGTGTACCATGGCATGAATGAAGAGGATGTGCGTTACATCATGCAATATCCCTTTTGCATGGTAGGCGCCGATGCCGGCGTACCCACACCAGGCAAAGGCATGCCGCACCCCCGCGCTTATGGCACCAATGCGCGCATACTGGGTAAATATGTGCGGGAGGCTAAGCTGATCCCGCTGGAAGAAGCCATCCGCCGCATGACCTCCCTGGCCGCACAAAAGTTCCAGCTAAAGGACAGGGGCCTGCTCCGCGAAGGCATGGCCGCCGACATCGTGATCTTTGACGATCAAACGATCGATGACAAAGCTACCTTTGATGTTCCGCATCAATACTCCACCGGCATGCAGTATGTATTGGTAAACGGCCAGCTGGAGCTGGAAAACGGCCGGCATACAGGCCTGCGTAGTGGTACACCGTTGTATGGACCGGCGAAACGCTAGGGAAGCAGAAAGCACAAAGCGTAAAGCATAAAGCATAAAGCAGAAAGCATAAAGGGTAAAGCGTAAAGGGAGGATAGAACATAAAGGCTTCAGGCTTTATGCTTTACGCTTTCGGCTTTCAGCTTTTCGTTAACTTACAATATGGACACCTTCAACCACATCAAAACCCTGATCACCATTATCCTGGGTTTAAGTATTACGCATTTGCTGAAAGGCGTGGCTAAATTTATACAGCATCCGCACCGCGATAAGCCGTATTGGTTGCACCTGGCCTGGGTATTCTATATTTTTATGTTGCTGGTGCACTTCTGGTGGTGGGAGTACCGGTTAACGCATGTACAGCACTGGAGCTTTACCAGCTACTTTTTCATTATCTTCTTCATCATGACCTTTTACTCTTTATGCGCCCTGCTGTTCCCCGATGATATTAAAGACTATAAGGGGTATGAGGATTATTTCTTTTCCCGTAAAAAATGGTTCTTTGCCATCCTGGCCTTCAGTTATCTGCTGGATATTGGCGATACCCTCATTAAAGGGCAGGACTATTTCAACAGCCTGTCCATAGAATACCCCATCCGTAATGCCGTGCATATTATTTTATGCCTGCTGGCCATCCAGATCAATAACCGCATTTTTAACGGAACTTTAGTCATCCTGTTTATCTTGTACGAGCTTTCATATATCCTTCGCTTGTTTGATACCGTGTAACTTTGCGCTCTCTGTACTGTATAAAAAACGATCCATGAAAAAATGTATGTGGCTGCTGGCTTTTTGCTGCAGCAGCGCACTGGCGCTTGGCCAGGACAATGATCATCCCGATAGCCTGCTGGTGCGCCGGCAGCTCTTTGTTTTACGCAACGTAATAGCAGCCAAAGGAGCGCAGCTTTCCGAACGGGAACGCCTATATTACCAGGCCTACCTGGACAACTTCTTTAACAAGGGGAAAACATCCAACACCAGCATAGACCTGCTGTTGCAAAAGTACCGCGCTGATCTTACCGCCAAACAGGTGTCGGAATTATTACAGGTAAAAATAGATAACCTGGTAAAGGCCTACCAGTATAAAGCAGCATACACCAGCTCCATGTATTTGCTGGACAGCTTTAAAACCACGCTGCCGGAAAAAGATCAGGCAGCCATCCGCAATGCAGCGGTAATATGGGAGGGCTTACAGGAGATAGCGCCCCAGGAGCTAACCGTGGTGCAGGACACACATATTCCTTTTAAGCGGGATGCAGTAGGGCTGGTGAATATACCGGTGAGCATTGGCGATACCAGCAATGAATTTGTATTTGATACCGGCGCCGGTATTTCTACCATTACGGAAAGCAGCGCCGTACGCAACCATCTTACCCCGATGAATAAATATTTTGAGGTGGAAGCTGCTACCGGCGGCATTGTGAAGGCGCGTATTGCCGTAGTGAAGGAGCTGAAGATTGGCGGCATCCTGGTAAAGAACGCCGTATTCATGGTATTCCCGGACAGCGCGCTTACCTGGCCGGAGGCAAAGTATGGCATTAAAGGGATCATTGGTTTCCCGGTGATTGAGCAAATGGGCGAGATCCGCATTAACAGTAAGGAGGGCGTGCTGGAAGTGCCGCAGCAACCTTTACCCGGCAATTACGCCAACTTTGGTTTAAGTAACCTGCGCCCGGTGATCAATGTAGCTTACAAAAAAGATAGCCTGCCTTTTATATTTGATACCGGCGCAACCGCTACTGCGCTGAATGCACCCTTTTTTAAGAAATACCGGAAAGAGGTAATGCGCAGAGGGAAGCCTTTCCGGCTGCCGCAGGGCGGGGCAGGAGGTGTTAATACCGTGAACGCATATAGGCTGCCTGAAATAGTATTGGGCATTGCCGATAAGAGACCCAGGTTGCCGCAAATACCTGTTATTACCGCACCGGTAATGGAAGAGGACAGGTATTACTATGGCAACCTGGGCCAGGATATTATGAAACAGTACCGTGAAATGGTGATCAGCTTCAGGTATATGTATGTGTCGTTCAAAGATTAGCTGTTAGCTTCTAGCTTTTAGCCTTTAGCCTTTAGCATAACAGGGCTTTAGCGTTAAGCGTTAATATCCAGGTTCTCCAGGTATTTATAGCCGGAGCCGGTGTTCAGCAGTAAAATGTTTTCATCGTGCAGTATCAGGCCTTCGTCCAGCAGCTTGGGCAGGGCTGCAATTAAGGCCGCACCTTCAGGTGCGGCCAGTAGTCCCTCCCGCCGCGATAATAACTGCATGTATTTTTTTAGCTCCTCTTCACTGATGGCCAGCGCATGACCATGCGACTGGTTTAACGCATCCATGATCAGCGGCTCCGCAAAGGGGCGGGGCACGGCCAGGCCATTAGCAATAGAGGGCTGTCCGTTATACTTTTTAGCATTAGGCTGCAAACCTTGCCAGGAGGCCACTATGGGCTGGCAGTTGGCCGCCTGCACCGCTATCAGGCGGGGCATTTTATCCGGTATCCAGCCCAGGGCCAGCATTTCCCGGAATGCTTTCCATAAACCAATTAACCCGGTACCGCCGCCGGTGGGGTACAGGATCACATCCGGCAGGTTCCAGTGCAGCTGTTCTGCAATTTCGTAACCCATGGTTTTCTTGCCTTCCAAACGGTACGGCTCCTTAAAGGTGGAGACATCAAAACAGCCGCGTTCTTCCCGGATGCGGGCTGCTTCTGCTGCGCAGTCGTTAATGAGGCCATCTACCAGCACTACTTCAGCGCCGTACATCCAGCACTCTTCCTTAAAGATCTTAGGGGTATGCCGCGGCATTACCACCACTGCCTGCATGCCTGCAGCAGCGCAATAAGCTGCCATGGCGCCGCCGGCATTGCCTGCTGTGGGAACAATGCAGCTTTCCACGCCAAATTCTTTGGCCTTGGAAATAGCAGCGCTTAAACCGCGGGCTTTAAAAGAGCCGGTAGGATTCAGTGATTCATCTTTCCAGAAAAGTTTATCGAATCCCAGCTGCCGGGGAATATTGTGCAGT
This sequence comes from Chitinophaga rupis, assembly GCF_900109685.1. Taxonomy (GTDB): domain Bacteria; phylum Bacteroidota; class Bacteroidia; order Chitinophagales; family Chitinophagaceae; genus Chitinophaga; species Chitinophaga rupis. The sequence continues at coordinate 1,037,354 of NZ_FOBB01000002.1, forward strand.
GTTAACAGGGGCGTCATGCCTTCGCCCAGGGTTACAATATTGTTCACATCAAAAACAGGCAGCATTTCCAGGTAACGCCACATATTATCTGATTGGGCGGGCAATACTTCCTTTGAAAGCGGAAATACATCATCGGTACTATACTCCGCTACTAAAGGAGCATTACAACATACGGATGTCTGATGTAAACGGTGTGGGTCGTGATATTGGCCGCAGCTGCTGCATTGCAGGGACGACAGCAACGACAATGTTTCAATTGTCCTCATAAAATGAAGTGTAAATAAAAATGAAGTCAGATGTATAATGACAACAGCCGGTTATTACTGTTGTCATCATTTGTTCTCACAACAAATGTACTCACCTCCTCCATTCGGAGGTTATACTAAATAGGCATATACTATTACCTGGGGTTATACTGTTTTTTAGCGAGACGTATAAATATGTTGTTGATCTGATCGTTATTGGTGCCCTGCCGCTGCATGAAAAAGAAGGAGCGGTGGATCCTTAAACCCGGAATATCAATGCGTACCAGTTGTCCGTTATCTATAAGATGTTCTACAGAACGCTGCGGTAAAAAGCCCAGGCAGGTATCGCTGAGCAGGAAGTTTTTGAGGGCTTCTGTACCGCCTAAAATAATACGGTTATTAATATCCTGGATGGATAACCCGAAGGGCGCCAGCGCTTCTGCTACGGCTGCCAGCGTGCCACTGCCTCTTTCCCGCAGTGCCACAGGAATATTCTTCAGCTCCTCTACCGTTACCCGTTTCTTTTTAGCCAGCGGGCTTTTGTGATGACATACCGGTATCACCTCGTCTTTCATGAAAAATTTATACTGCACCGTGGTATGTTTATTCCTGCTTTCAGTAATACCCAGGTCTATTTCCTGTTCCAGCAGCGCGCGAAGTATATTTTCCGAGTTACTGTTAAGCAACCGCAGTTGTATGTTGGGATATTGCTGGTGAAAGCTGGACAGGATACCTGGTATCACGTACAAGGCCACCGTAGTGCTGGCACCCACTACCAGCGAGCCTTTGGCCTGCTGCCGTCCGGAGAGGCTGCTTAAATTGAACTGCATGTTCCGCTGCAGCTCCTTCGCTTGTTTTATATGATCAAAAAGGATCTTTCCAGCTGCAGTTAGTTGTATAGTGCTGCCTTTTCTTTCAAAGAAGCTGAGGTTGAACTGGTTTTCCAGCAGCCGGATATGCTTGCTCACAGAGGGCTGCGTCATAAACAGCACTTCTGCTGCTTTGGAAAAGCTAAGCAGGCGGGCTGTTTCGTAAAAAGCTTCATAGCTGATGTTAAGCATATTTGGCGTTTGTGCGCACTAAAAGTAGTGAAATTCTTTAGTCGATGGTCCATGGTCCATAGTCCATTGCATAGAACATAGGGCGGGTACTGCGTGATAGGGAGCGCAGTCCAGGGTCCACAGCATCGAGCGTAAAAAAATATTACGTTAAAAGCAAGTGAAGCCACCTGCCTTTAACGTAACTACAGATCTATTCGTACAACGCCATGGGCTATGGGCCATCGACCATCAACTAGCTATCTGCCTTTAACGTAACAACATCTCTATTCGCACCAGGCCATGGACCATGGACCATCGACCATGGACGCTATTTATATTTCGCCAGCAGCTCCTCACTTTCCGGCTTGCCCCAGTGCGGTTGTTCGCCGGTTGCCGGTTGGGCTGAAAGGCTTTTTAATGCAGATTGGGCGAGGATCTTAGCTTTATCCTTATCGCCGCCCCACATTTTAGGCGTATAGTATTTTACCCAGGCCTGCAGATACAATACACGCGGGTTCTCAGGATCCAGCTGCGCGGCTTTGTCCAGGTATTGCTGGGAAAGCATGCCAAATTCACGCCCGTAGGTCATAGGGTTGATGAACACTTTACTGCGGTATACCATGCTATACACGGTGTACAGTTCTGCCTTGTCTTTATTGGTACCTTTGTCTTTCAGCAATGCTTCCGCCTGTTTGGCATATTGTTCGCCTTCGATGCTGAATGGTTCTATACGGTCGCCATCTTTTTGCAGCAGGAATCCAATTTTAGCATTACACAGCGCTGTGTAATAAAACGGCAGCCAGTTGTTTTTTTGTGCATTCGCTGCTTGTTTAAAACGTACAGCCAGGGCTTCGTAATCAGCCACGGTGCTGGCTTTATCCAGCTGCGCAATCGCAGCGGAGAGCTTATCCTGCGCCCGCAGCTGGATTGAGATTAGCACTATTGCAAAACTTACGCATAAGAGCATTACTTTTTTCATGATACTTGTTTTTATAATTAATAATTAAGAATGAATAATTAATAATCATGGAAGCGGCTACTCCGCATTAAGCCTTTTTATCATTTGCCGCCAGAGAATTAATAATTAAGAATGAATGACGGACTACTGCATTATGAAGAACCTTTGTTACTTCACATACTTGCCCTACGATTGTTAATTATTCATTCTTAATTATTAATTGTACTTAGAGATTGTCATTAATGAAATCCTCCGTCCGGTCAATGCCAAAGCTCATAAAGATGCCGATGTAGTAGCTGCGGCTGGCAGTGGGCAGCATGGGCACTTTGTTCACACCGTTATAGCTGTACTGGTAGCCGAACACCTGCTTAGTACCCAGTATGTTATTCATGCCAAAGCCAATACCGGAGAAATCTTTATGCTTCCATTTCGGGAACAGGGAGAACATATAGGCGCCGCTGAGGTTCAAGTTATGATAGGCGCGGGTAGTGCCCTGGTCATAGATCTGCGGGGCCTTGTCCTGCGGGGAACGGATATCATAATACGGCCGCCCGGTCGCAAAATTGTACACCAGGTTCACATTCAGGTTAATGTCCGGGAAGTAACGTTTTACAGCCACGGAGGCAGTGTGCGGTGTGGCAAAATTGGGCTGCAGGGCATAGGGGAAGTTCAGGTAATCCCGTTTGGTATCCAGGTAAGTATAGCTTACCCAGTAATCCAGGTTGGGAATAGAGCGTTTATCGCGCCAGAACAGCTCTATGCCTTTGGCATCACCGCTGCCGTTGTTGGTAAGAATGGGAGCTGTTTTAACAAGGTTCTGATATTTTTTATAATACGCTTCTACACGTAACAGCCGGTTGTTGGCCTTTTTAGTGTAGTTGATAATGTAATGCGTGGCTTGTGAAAATTGAAGGTTGCGCTGCCGGTATAAAAATTCGTTCTCCGGTTTCTGGTAAAAAATGCCGTAAGCAACATTCAACTGCCCGCCATCCGGGAAGCGGTAGGCCAGGCTGGCACGGGGCGCTACGGTAGTGCGTTGCAGCAGGGTAGAGTGTTCCACACGCACACCTGCTCTTGCCATCATGTTATCTGTAATATAAATATCGCCTTCCGCAAATGCAGCGCTTAGCTGGTCTGTTAAAGGGTAAATGCTGTCATTGCTGCGGTAACGATCCTGCGTATAAAAATGTTCTGCGCCCACATGCAAGGCCTGGTTATGGGCAAACAAGCGCGTTAGCACCGCACGGCCCTGTGCAAAATTGGTTTGGGTTTGCCAGTTGCGGTACTTCCATGAAAAAGGTGTATTGGAAACATGAATGGTTTCATGAGCATTGTTCTGCAGCTGGTACGACATTCTATCCATATTATAGCTATACACGCCGCCGGCGTTCAATTGCCAGTTGGGGCCCAGCATTTCGCGGTAGCTGATATTGCCGTAAAAGTTGCGGCTGTGCAGCTCAAATGCACCTTGCAGACTGCTGCTGTCAACATCCGCATTGCGCATGCCAATGTTGCTGAAGGTGCTGTTGGCATATATTTTCAGGATCCCGGTTTTGCTGGTCTTTACCCGGTAGTTGGCTTCGCTGCGGCCATATTCCGGTCCGGTAAAATAATCCGGCCGTTGTTTGATCACGCTGTTATAGGGTTGCAGGTTGCCATAATCCGCACTAATGCCAAAGCTGCTTTGTTTGTTCCTGGCCAGCTTTTGAAAGCCCACGCCGCTGTTAGATGGAAAAATGTGCAGGCTGGCAGAAGATGTTTCCGGCAGGTCCACGCTTTCCAGTATCAGGGCGCTGCTCATGGCCTGCCCGTATTGGGCAGAGTAACCGCCGGTGCTGAACAATACGCCTTTAAATAAGAATGGATTAATACGCGCGGGTTGTATAATACCCGGCACGCTGGCAAAGTTGGGGTTCTTCAGCAGGGTGCCGTCTACAAATTGTTTGGTTTCTTCGCCTGTGCCGCCACGTACAAACAAACCTTCCCGCTCACCGATCTGTTGTGCGCCGGGCAGGGAGCGCAGGGAGTTGGAAATATCGCCGTTATTACCCGCCACTGTCATGGCATCCATGGGCGTAAGGGAAGCGCCTTTGGCTTTATCGCTGGCTTCAAAAGCACCGGCGCTGATCACTACCTCGCCCAGCGTTTTATTGTCATTGGCCAGTATAACGTGAACGGTTATACCGGTATCGGGGATCATAATCCCGCGCTCATAGGGCTTATACCCTATATACGAAACCGCCAGTACCTGTTTGCCTTTGAGCGCAGTGCTAAGCTGGAAATAACCGGCGCTGTCTGTAACTGCGCCGGCTGTGCTGCCCTTGATAGTTATGCTGGCGCCTTCTATGGCAGCCTGCTGTTTGTTGGTAATATAACCAGCTATTTTTACCTGGGCGGTAGCGGTAATACACAAGGCTCCGCTACACAGTAACAAAATAATAGGTTTAATGTAAGCCGCCATAGTATGTGTTTTTATGAACACAAAACTAGGCGGCCTCACTACGCAGGTTCAGCGCAATCTATTTGCCGGTTACTTGCTGCGACAAAAAGGGGAAATGTGCATACCTGGTTAAACGATGGGTACCTCACTTTCACTAAATACTGTTTCCTGTATGCCTTTCCGGAACAGTTCCGCACCCTGCCACAGGCGTTGGGCATAAAATGCTTTTGCATCTTCGCCGGCCTGGTAGCGCAGCTGATCCTTTCCATCTGTAGCAGCTTCATACACCACTTCGGCAATCGTTTCAGCAGAGGAATATTTTTCCGGATCCCACAGCTTACCAAAAACGGAAAATACCTGCTCCATCATATTGCCATAGGCTGCATGCGGCTGGCCGGTTTGCATGGAGCGGCTACCGAAATCAGTTTTAATGGCACCCGGCGAAACGGTTTTAATGCCGATACCCAGCTGGCTGAATTCAAAGGAAAGGCTCTCGCTCAGCCCTTCCAGCGCCCATTTGCTGGCATGGTATATGGCAGAAAAGGGTACTGTTATTAATCCGCCTATAGATGTAATGTTGATGAACAAACCGCTTTTCTTTTCCCTGAAATGCGGGGTAAAAGCTTTAATGATCCTTATTACGCCCAGCAGGTTAGTATCCAGCTGGGTAGTGATCTGCTCATCCGTATAGCTTTCCAGCGGGCCTACCAGGCCATAGCCGGCATTGTTCACCACCACATCTACAGGGCCTAATGCCAGCGCCTGTTGTACGCAGGTGTCTATTTGCGCTGCATTGGCAACATCCAGCTTTAGTAGGTGTACATTATCCAGCTGCGTAAGTTCCGTTTCTTTTTCAGGGCTGCGCATAGTAGCGATCACTTTCCACCCGCGGGCGGCAAATAATTGAACGGCCGCTTTACCCAAACCACTGGAAGTACCAGTAATGAAAATAGTTTTCATTTGATTCAATTTTAAAAAGATTAAAGAATAGTGTAGTGATCCGGTAAAAGGCTTACCGGTTGTATTAATTGATTAAGCGGCGTTTATACCATGGACGGGTTTACGCCAAAGAATTGTTTAAAGGAATAAGAGAAGTGCGAAAGCGTTTCAAATCCTACATCCAGATACACATCCGAAGGTTTTTCACCCCGCTCCTTGATCAGCTGATAGGCTTCCTGCAGCCGCTTTTGCTGCAGCCAGCGGTTAGGTGTTGTATGAAATACTTTTTCAAAATCGCGTTTAAAGGTGGCCAGGCTTCTGCCCGTGAGGTAGGCAAATTTTTTCATGTCCACATTATACCGGAAATGCTGGTTCATAAATGCTTCCAGGTCTATTTTGCCCGGCGCGGTAAAATCAAACAGCAGGCTGGCCAGCGCCGGCTGCGCCTGTAACAGCAGCAGGATGGCTTCCCGCTTTTTCAGCAATATCAGCGGTTCCGGCATGTCCATTTTAAAATATGGCAGCAGGGACTGAAAGTAATTTTCCAATAATACATTGGGCGGCAGCTGTAACACCGCTTTTTCTATTTTGCCGGGGGCGGTATGCGCAGCATGCTCTTTATAAAAATCCAGCAGCGTATCCTGATCCATTATAATGGCAATAGATTGGTAGTTGCCATTTGCCGGTGGATGTTTAATGAATTTTGCCAGGTGATTCTTTGGACTGTACATATAATCCCCCGGTTTAAATGTGCAGGTATTGTTGCCGTTCAGCACTGTTACTGATCCTGAGATCAGGTAACTCAGGCAATGTTCCGGCATGAACTGTTCCCCTTGCCGTTGTACCGCCGGATATTCTGAATATACAATGCCTTGCAGGTTCTTTGCTAATTGCGCATGCTCCATAGTGCCTTGCTTGAATTACAACACAAATATCAGCAATAAAACGGAGTGTAGGTTTCGTGGAAAGCTCAAAGTTGCTTTCGCTTAAAGCTCAGCAGGCATATACCGGTTAACAAACAGCAAAGCCGCATAAACCACCCGGTCTATGCGGCTTTGCCAGTTGCGCTAACCCTTACAGGTGCAGCAGCCTGAGAGTGCCGATCAGTTGCCTGGTATCTTCACTATAAATATTTAACAGATACAATCCTTTGCCTAAAGGCGTATTCACCGTTAACACTATCCTGCGCTGATCAGTTACCCGCTGTACCAGCACCGGCCGCCCTTGTTGATCGGATAACGACAGGATAAACGCGCCTTCCGGCGGCAGGCCGGCCAGGGTGAACTGCCGGTCAAACGGGTTGGGATATACGCTGAGCACCTCTTCCCGGATCAGTCCCTGCTTCTGCCCGGATACCACCATCAGCGGCTGCAATGCTGTAATGGTAAAGCTGCGGGAAGTGCTGATGGTATCCAGTGGATGAGAGAAGGTTACCTGCAGCTGATGCAGGCCGGGTGCAAGCGTGGCCGGATCAATGATAAAGAAGCCCGTTGCAGTTACCGGCAGCACTGTGGAGCTGTCCAGCAACACCGTTACGTTTGTATGCCAGCGGGTGGGCGGATAGTTGGCAATCTGTATGGTGTCCGGGCTGCCGGCGGCGCTGTACCTGGTTTCCAGCGTACGGAGTATGGGCGGGGTATTCAGTACCGGGTATATGTGCAGGGCCACAGCAGTATCATAGGTGGTATAGGTAAACCCGTTAGAGCCCTGCCACTGCAGGGTATCCACGCCTACAATCCCGTAGTTGGGCGTGTATTTCATGCTATCCAGCTCCGCCCTGGTTATTTCACTGCTCCTTTCCCAGAAAACTGTTTTCCCTTTCACCGTTAATCTTCCATACCTGGGCACAGAGGTGACCTTTATTTTATCCAGCTGCCCGGGGCCGCTTACCGGACCTGAGAAATGCTGTATAAAATCATTTGCCGTAAACTGGATAACGGTATTTGCAAGCCCGCTTTTATCAAAGGGCTGCACATTCAGCACCAGCGTAGTATCAGTGCTTATCTTGTACAAAACGCCGGCCTGGCTCATAAACCAGGTGTTGTTCTCGAAAAAAACGCGGTCATAGGTGGTCGTGATCAGCTTCTTGTTACCGGTGCGGGGAGAATAGTACAAGCCGGTAGGAACCCGGTCCTTATGGATCATTGCATCCCCGTTGGGCGATAATCCCAGTACCTGGGTCCAAACGGAGGTTTCATACCTGCCGCCCTCCTCATAAAAACCCTGGCGGGAATTACCGGCGGAATCCTCTACGGTTGTCCATGTTTTGGCAGAAGCCTCTCCATCCTGTCTTACTACATAAGCTATATACCCGCCGTTGACCTTTAGCTCATCATGATTTACTGAGTAATCGTGGTCGCCGCAATAGGCCACGGAGTCGATCTTTGTACCGTCATATAACAACAGCCAGGTGCTCCAGCTATCGTCGTAACGCGTTACAAACAACACCTTTCCATTATCAGCTTCCGCCATCCTGATAATAATATCCCTTCCTGCTCCGTCAGTGATGCGGGTATTTACCCCATTCTGGTATTTATACGCTATCTCCGGGTAAAAATTATGATAGATCAGCATGCCCTCTTTGGACAGCGCTATTTCCACTCCCACGCTGTCTGCCACCAGCGCTACCTGTTGCGTGGCAAGGTTTTTAAGGAACAGCGAATCCGTTGGCTTAATGGAAGGCGTTTCGGACTTCCGCACCCAGGCTACATAATTGCCGGCTGCCTTTACCGCGCCGGCGCGGGGTTCCAGCAAATGTAACACGCCCTGCCGCCACTCATACAGGAGATTAAATTGATCATTATTATTATCCGTCCGAACCGAAAACAAAGCGCCATAAGCCGTTAGCCAGGCAGCGCGGACAAAGTAGGGGGCTATGCCCAGCAGCTGCCCCAGGGGGATAGGCGTACTGGTATGCTGCTGCATATCTATAATACTATAGGTGGTGTCCTTTACAACCAGGAGCTGGTTGCCCTTTTGATCTATTATAGTATTTCCCGGCGCTGCTGTATAGTATACGGACAGGTAAGGATTGTTAACAATCTGGGCATACGACGGCATCCCGCATAAGAGGAGAAAAAAAAAGCTGTAGACTTTTTGCATGGTCAGATATGATTTGATGATAAATGATGCTTTATCTCAGGCTGCCGGAGATTACACGGCAGCCGGGTTAATAGGGTTGTTCCGGCAACAAAAGGCTAGTGAATAAACGGGACACACGATCAATCTATGGCATACGGTTTCATACTCGCCATAAATATACAAACTAGTTTACGCATCACCGGTTAATCACCTTATCCAGGTTACCTTTATAAAACTCGCTCAGTGGCAGCTCCAGCTCTCCTATACAAACCAGGTCGCGTTTAATGGCCGTGATCTTAGGGGCTGCAATAATGAAGGATTTATGGGTGCGTATAAACTGCGCCGGGGGTAATTTTTCTTCAATGGCTTTCATGCTCATACGCGTGATCACCGGCTTTTTGGAGGAGGCTACATGGATCTTGATGTAATCTTTCAGCCCTTCCACGTACAGGATATCTGCTATCAATACCTTTACCAGTGTATACTCCACGTTCACAAAAAAGTGATCAGGCGCAGGTTCCGTAGCAGCAGGCGTGTAGGGCTGCCGTAAAAAACGCTCATGCGCTTTGTTGCAGGCTTTAATAAAACGCTCAAAGGATACGGGCTTCAACAGGTAATCCACCACATCCAGGTTATAGCTTTCCAGCGCATATTGTTCATAGGCAGTGATCAGGATGGTCATGGGCGGATGGGGTAAGCTTTGCAGCAGCTGCAGGCCGCTGAGTCCCGGCATCTGTATATCCAGGAATAGAAGGTCGATGGGCGTGCTTTGCAGGATGGTGGTAGCTTCCAGCGCATTGCGGCAGGCTTTTACCAGCTGCAGGAAAGGTACCTGCCGGATGTTGTCTTCCAGCAGCTCCAGCACCAGTTTTTCATCATCTATGGCCAGGCATTGCATCATTTTAACTGCAGGGTTAAGGTAGTGGAAAATACATCATGCTCCTTTTGTACTGCTAAGATATGCTGTTCCGGGTACAGGAGCTTCAGGCGCGAGCTTACATTGGCCAGTCCTATGCCGGAATTAGCATCCTTACTATCCTTCACATTGTCGCCGCTGTATTTATTCCGCACTGTAAATGTAAGGCGGTTCTCCGCCACCACCAGGCGAATATAGATCCAGGGATCATTTATCCAGCCAATACCATGTTTAAAGGCATTTTCCACAAAAGGGATCAGCAGCATGGGCTCAATGCTGTAAGGGCCGGCGCCTTCTTCCAGCTCAATAATGGTTTCTATCTGCGTATCGCTGCCAAAGCGCAGCTTCTGCAGCTCAATATAACTTTTCAGGTAAGCGATCTCCTTATCCAGCATCACTTTTTTGCCTTCGGAATCATAGAGCATGTACCGCATCAGCTCCGAGAGCATAATGAGGGAAGGCTCCATCAGGTCCGACTTTTTCCTGGCCAGCGACACCAGGTTGGTGAGCACATTAAACAAAAAATGAGGACTGATCTGCGAGCGCAGGAACTTCAGCTCCATGGCCAGCTGTTCGGCCTGCCTTTCTTTCTGCGCCTTTTCATACCGTACCTTATCCACCACCAGCCGGTATATAATGCTGGCCACCATGAACAGCATAATGGAAAAGAACAGCATTGCGCGGATGGATGCCGTTATGGGGATCTGGGAGTAAAACACTACCAGGATCCCGGTTTTAGCATAATTAACCCCCATTACCAGCGCCACCAGGCTAAGGATGTACAGCCACCAGTACCGTTTATTCATCAGGCGGGGATACAGGAAATAGGCGTTGAGGTAAAAAGCGCAGATGTGCAGCAGCGTGCTTATGAACCAGAAACTACCCGGCAAAGCACCCGGTGGGGGCTGGGTACCTGCTGTGAGCAAATGCGGCAGCGCCATTAACGCCCCCCAGATCAGCACATGCAGGGTTATAATACCATATATAGTATTGGTGCTCCTCATTTCAACAGAATAAGTTAACAAATTTATCCGTAGGATGTACCCGCCGCTCAAGTAGTAGATGAGACGGTGGTTTTTGTAGACAAGCGAGAGTATTTTGTATATTGGCGGCTCATAACCCGTCATCTTTAAAACGAGTACCGTGCTTATCTTCCGGAAATGCTTATTGCTGGCTATCAGCTGTATCACGCTGGGTGCACAGGCCCAGCAGCTCAAAGAAAAAACATCCTTCCAGATCTCCGAACCCTGGCGCGCAGCATATGACGTACGCTCCGACATTGTAATGGTGTACGGCATGAGCGGCGATTTCAACGAAAGGGTAGCAGGCTGGCGCCAGCAGGGTTATAACGTGCAGTTTATGACCGGTGTGGCCTGGGGCAATTACCAGGATTATTTCATGGGGCAGTTTGATGGTAAAACCCATTGGGAAGATGGGCAGGTGCAGTGCAACGGAGATACCATCTGGCACGGGCATAACGTACCTTATGTAGTGCCATCGGTTAATTATCTGAACTATATGAAGTCCATCATTAAAAAGGTGGTGGATGCCGGTATTACCACTATTTACCTGGAGGAGCCTGAGTTCTGGGCCCGCGGTGGTTATGGCAATGCCTTTAAAAAAGAATGGCAGCAGTATTATGGTTTTCCGTGGATGGCGCAGCATGAATCGCCGGAAGCCACCTACTTATCATCCAAGCTCAAATATCACCTGTATTTTAACGCGTTGAAAGAGATCTTTGCCTATGCTAAATCCTATGGGGCCAGCCAGGGCAAAACAGTGAAATGTTTTGTGCCCACGCATTCCCTCATCAACTACGCCTCCTGGCAGATCGTAAGCCCGGAAGCCAGCCTGGCGGCCTTACCCGGCATGGATGGTTATATAGCCCAGGTATGGACCGGCACCTCCCGGGAGCCGGTGTATTATAATGGCGTAAAAAAAGAGCGGGTGTTTGAGAATGCTTTCCTGGAATATGGCACTATGTTATCTATGACCGCGCCTACCGGCCGGCAAATGTATTTCCTGACCGATCCTATTGAAGATGCCCGCCGCACCTGGGATTATTACAAACAGAACTACCAGGCCACTTTTACGGCAGAGATCATGTACCCTACGGTAGATCATTTTGAAGTAATGCCCTGGCCCAACCGTATTTACCTTGGTAAGTTTAAGGTAGAAGGGGAGAGCGAGCCGCAGCCTATTGCGCCTGCCTATGCCACCCAAATGCAGGTAATGGTAAATTCTTTGAACAACCTGCCGGCCTCCACTAACCATGTAAGCGGCAGCAGGGGCATAGGTGTGCTGTTGGGTAACTCCCTGATGTTCCAGCGTTTTCCTACACATGCAGGGTATGAGGATCCGCAGCTGTCTAACTTTTACGGTATGGCTTTGCCGCTTTTGAAAAAGGGCATTCCGGTAGAGATGGTGCACATGGAAAACCTGGCCTATCCTGGTACGTTAAAAGATATTAAGGTATTGGTAATGAGCTATGCGAACATGAAACCCATGTCGGATTCCGTGCACAAATACCTGGCGGCCTGGGTTAAAAAAGGCGGTGTGCTGGTATATTATGGCCGTGATAAAGATCCTTTTCAGCAGGTAAAGGAATGGTGGAACACCAATGGCCTGCATTATGCTGCGCCTTCGGAAGATCTGTTCAAACAGCTGGGCATACAACCCGCAGCCGGTACGGAAAGTTATACCTCCGGCAAAGGCAAAGTGTTCATCATTCGCCAGGATCCTAAAGAGCTGGTGCTGGAACCCGGGCAGGATGGCCATTTCATACAGCTGGTAAAGCAGGCCTATGAGCAGGGTGCCAAAGCCGGGCCGCTGGCTACCAAAAATTATTTTTACCTGGAAAGAGGGCCCTATGACATAGCTGCTGTAATGGATGAAAGCGTAAGCGCGGAACCGCTGCACATCAAAGGCCCGGTGATCGATCTTTTCGATCCCGCATTGCCGGTGCTGGCGGAGAAAGTGGTGCGCCCCGGCGAGCAGGCTTACCTGTACCATGTAAGCCGCGTAAAGGATACCAGACGTCCGCAGGTATTATGCGGCGCCGCCAGGGTGTATGAGGAAAATATGACCGGCCGGACCTATTCTTTTATTGCCCGCAGCCCATCAAATACACAGAATGTAATGCGCATTTTATTACCAGCCGCGCCCAAACAGGCCACTATAGCGCCGGTTGGTGCTGCGGCCCAGACCCTGCCTGCAGAGTGGGATGCCGCTACCCATACCTGCTTGCTGAAGTTTGAGAACAAAAGCGAAGGGGTGAAAGTGGAAGTGGAGTATTAGTTGGCAGTTGGCAGTGTGCAGTTGGCAGTCCGGGAGAAGTATTTAACGTAACAGTAGTATTATAATAAGATCAGCTAATTTATCGAACTATATCCATCAGACTGCCAACTGCCAACTGCACACCGCCAACTGCTAGCAGCTAACTAAAAACCGGCCCCAAACTTGTGGCCGTTATGTAAAAAAGTCTCATGGCTGCCCAAACCATTATAATCAGCTTCAACGGTAAAGAAGAAGACCTGCATGTGGAGCAGGAAACATACAACGGTAAACCTGCATATTACTTACAGGACGGCGACCTGTCCAAACGTTTTGAAGGCCATATTCCGGATAACCTGGTGATCTTTGAAACCGGGGAAGGTGTGCAATGTTCTCCCCGGGTTATTACCCTGGAAGGACGGCATATCCTGGAATCTATCTGGAATGGCATAAGAAAACAGGGTTCAGATACTCCCCAGCCCTATGGCCCGGGATTGGGATGAAAATAGTTGGCAGTCTGCAGTGGGCAGTTGGCAGTCTGGTGATAATTGTTCAATAAATACTGATAAGTTGGTTAGCTAATATTAGTTCATCCACTTTCCCAGACTGCCAACTGCTAACTAGCAACTGCCAACTATTTTTTCACCACTTCCGCTACCGCAGTTACATCATGCTCTCCAAATCCTGCAGCCACCGCCTGCTCTAGTAGCCCCTGCACTGTTTTGCCTACCGGCATATTGCTACCTGTAGCTACCGACTGCTGTAATACCAGGTTGGCATCTTTCAGGGCCAGCTTTAAACCAAAACCTGCGGGTAAATAATTCTCCTTTAACAATGCTGCGCTATAGTTAATATAAACCGGCGCGCCGAAAATAGTTTGTGTAAGCATGTTCATCCACATCGCAGCATCAATGCCGCTTTGTTTGGCCAGATGAATACCTTCTGCCATGGCTGCTACGCCGGAAAGTATCAGGTAGTTGCTGCACAGCTTAGCCGCCGGTGCGCCGGTCACCTCTTCCCCAAATTCCCATATAGCTGTGCCGCCGGCATCAGATAATAAGGGTTTAATACGGTCAACCTCTTCAGCGTTGCCGGATACCAGCATGTTCAGCTTGCGGGCCCTGGCTGCTTCCGGCCGGCCCAGTATAGGTGAGGAAATGTAGTAGTTGTGGTGCTGATGGTGTAACGCCTCCAGCGCAGTGGCCGTAGCCGGTAAAATAGTGCTCATGGAAATGTGTACGCCACCGCGCTTCAGGTGGGCTGCAATACCATCCGGCCCTTCCGTAATATTTTTGAGCGCTGCATCATCCGACACAATGCTGAATACCACATCGCACATAGTGGCCAGCTCTTTTACAGATTCGCACAGTATAGCGCCTTTATCTACCAGCGGCTGTGCTTTGGTAGCGGTGCGGTTATACACATACAGCTGGTGCGTTCCAAGTAAATTTTCCGCGATGGGAGTTCCTAAATTGCCGAGTCCAATAAATCCTATTTGCATGTCTTTATATTTTTGAGGGTAATATTACGCAATGCGTTGTAAAGGTGGCAACAAAAAGGGGAGGAGGGGGTTAAAAAAAGAAATGCTGACAGCATTTGGAAAAAGTGCTGGCAGCAAACAAACATACACATGTAGGCAGATTATGGATTCAATTTATCCAGTATCTCCTGCCAGATGAGGCGTGCGATCTGCTCGCTTTCCACAGTCTTTAAGCGGTCATCAAATTTAATATGTCCATTGGACCTGAATTCCAGCCGTTCCGGGATGATGTTATCTAATTGTCCTTCATCTGCACCCGGCTCCACACGGTAGGTAACTTCTTCCTCCTGGTGATCAATGGAAATAAATAACTGATAAGGCTTATCGTTTAGTACGATAGTTATGATATGCTTTTCCATATAAAAAGTGCTACAAGGTGCGTGCCATTTAAGCATAAAGCGCAAAGCAGAAAGCTGGAAGCTGCTTGCCATTTGTTGCTTTAAGCTTTCCCCTTTTTACGAATTTTCGTATCTTCCCAAAGCATACAGCAAAACGTAAACAGCTTTATGCTTTACGCTTTCTGCTTTCAGCTCAATCAAAACTTATGAAGGAAGCCATAGTACCACCGGTGGCGGCCTTGAACCAGGCGCCCGCGCAGCCGGAATGGTGGCAACAGTTCCGGGAGGGTAACCGCGATGCTTTCGCCCTGATCTATCACACCTATGTAGATGACCTGTACAGTTATGGCCTGCATTTCTGCGGAGATGCGGAAAAAGTAAAGGACTGCCTGCAGGAGCTGTTCCAGGATCTGTGGCACAGCCGCCGGCAGCTGGCGGAAACGGTGGTACATATACGTTATTACCTGCTTACCGCATTCCGCCGCCACCTGTTACGCAGCCTGCAGAAAGACCGGCGCTGGCGTAAAACAGACGATACCATTCCCTTTGATTTTGAATGTATTCCGCCCCGGGAACACCACATTATCCAGGACGAGATCCGCAAGGAACAATTGCAGCAGCTGCACTCCGCCCTGGCCACTTTAACCCGCCGCCAGCGGGAAGCTATTTACCTGCGCTTTTTCCAGAACCTCTCTTACCAGGAGGTAGCCGATATGATGGGTATGAAGGTAGATTCCGTATACAACCTTATCTCCAAAGCCATAGGGCTGTTAAAGGAAATACTGGCCCTGCCGGTGCTGCTTTTACTGGTGAACAGAGGTGCTTAAACCACTGTTCATATTCGCACATGGCCTGTGTCAAAACCGGACATACCGGTAGCGTAGAATGATTGATTATCAGCGTAGTTATGAAATGGCATTGTATTGGAAAACCAGCATTGATCAATTTGCCTTCCCATGTTCAGAAGTTATCTACTCTCCACTATCAGGATCATGCAGCGTAATCTCAGTTATGTATTGTTGAATGTATTTGGCCTTACCATTAGTGTGGCCTCCTGCCTGATGATCTTTTTGATCGTACGGAATGAGCTGGGGTACGATAGCTTCCATCACAAAGCCAGCCGCACTTACCGCGTTACTATGCATGCGCTGGATTATAACCCCAGCGTATCTATGGCTATAGCGCCCGCATTACGCAATGATTTTCCTGAGCTGGAAAATGTATCGCAGGTGTGGTACCGCAACAATGGCATGGTAAAAATAGGACAACAGCGTTTCCCTGCAGATGGTTTCCTGTTTGCAGACGGGCAGTTCACCGGCATTTTTGATTACCAGTGGCTGCAGGGCAATCCCCGCACCGCTTTATCAGAACCCAATACCATAGTGCTTACGGAAAGCATAGCCAGGAAATATTTTGGAGGTAAGGATCCCATGGGGCAGCTCCTGAACCTGGATAACCGCCTGGACCTGAAGGTTACCGGTTTAATTAAAGACGTGCCGGGAAATACGCATTTGCCTTTCGGGTTCCTGGTATCTTTTGAAAGCATCCGCAAAGACCTTGAAAAGGGTAGTGCTATGCGCGAGTTCTATGCCATTATGGGAGGCAACACCTATATTGTATTACCGGAACATTACCCGGTGGCAAAGCTGGAAAGCAGGCTGCCCGGTTTTATTACAAAGAACTGGGGTGCGGATATTGCCAAAGAAGCTACCCTGCCTTTACAGCCCCTGCGCGATATTCACTTTGATCAGCGTTATCTGAATAATAGCGTTAGTCCTACCACTTCCCGCAGCACTTACTGGGCATTAGCTATTGTGGCATTGTTTATTATTATTACCGCCTGCATCAACTTTATTAACCTGGCCACGGCGCAGGCTACACGCCGCGCTAAGGAAGTAGGAGTGCGCAAAGTGCTGGGCGCTAACAGGCCGCAGCTCATTCGCCAGTTCCTGGGAGAAACGGCTTTCCTGGTGGTTATTTCCCTGCTGCTGGGCATTATCATTGCTTACCTGTTTATGCCGCAGGCCGTTAACTGGCTGGATATTAAGCTGGATCATACGCAGATCTTCCAGCCCGTTATACTGTGTTTAGTGCTGGTATTAGGGCTGCTGATCGTTCTGCTGGCAGGGTTATACCCAGCCTTTATACAATCGGCCTTTAAACCGGTGCTGTCTTTGAAAAGCAGTACCGGTAACAACTTCCGGGGATTAACCTTGCGTAAGAGCTTAGTGTTTGTGCAGTTTGCCGCCTCGCAGATCCTGATCGTAGGCACTTTAATAGTGGCCCGGCAAATGGATTTCTTCAAAAACCAGGACCTGGGTTTTAACAAGGAAGCCGTGATCACCTTTGATCTGCCAGATGAATCCAAACAGCAGATAATAGCGCAGCAGCTGGCCAATGATCCCGGTATAAAAGATCTCAGCTTTTCTTCCGGTGCGCCCTCGTACAACAGCAGCTTTGCGCCTTTCCGTGCGCCAGCGATAGGATTAACCAAAGATGATGTAACGGAGATCAAGTTCATTGATGAACATTACACCGACATGTTTGGCCTGCGCATGCTGGCCGGTAACAAGATCGTTAAGCAGCATGAAAATGATACCACCCACCAGCTGGTGATCAATGAAACGCTCATGCACAAGCTGGGTATTCAAAACCCGCAGGATGCCATTGGTAAGGGTTTCATTGCATCCGGCGAACCGGTTACCATTACCGGCGTTATGCAGGACTTCCAGAGTGAATCCAAGCATAAAAAGAGAAGGCCCTGCATCCTGTTATACCGTGCCGACCGTTTCTTCAGCGCCAGCGTAAAATTGCAGCCGCAGCACATGCGGGAAACCATTGCCCGTATTGAAAAAGTATGGACTGGTCTTTTCCCGGACGACCTGTTCGACTATGAATTTATAGATGATCATATTGCACAGTTCTATAAGCAGGAGCAGAAAGTGTACACCGCTTTCCGGCTGTTCTCTATCCTGGCTATTTTAATAGGCTGTTTAGGACTATATGGACTGGTTGCTTTTTCCGCCGTACAACGTACCCGCGAAGTGGGTATCCGTAAAGTATTGGGCGCCTCCATATTTAATATTGTTGGCCTCTTTGCGAAAGAATTTATGTTGCTGATAGCTATTGCCTTCCTGGTAGCTGCACCGGTAGCCTATTACATGATGCATGCCTGGCTGGAGAATTTTGCTTACCACATCGGCATTAACGCCGCTATTTTCCTGGCCGCGCTGGCAGTATCTTTTATTATTGCCGGGAGTACTATTGCGTATCAGTCAGTAAAGGCTGCGGTGGCCAATCCGTTGAAGAATTTGAGGACGGAGTAGGGGATAGGTCAAAAAGATAACGGGGTTCTGCCGGTATGCCGCAAGCGTACAATACGGATTTCATGTGGCATGATCCGGTATGTTATCCTGTAATGGTACTTTTCAAAACGCGCCAGGTACCATCATTGGGTGCTTTATATTTATCAGGGGGATATTTTTGGGGATGTTTGGGCAGATCTATGGTTATCTCGATGATTTCATCCCGCACTTTAGCAGCATTCTGGGGTGAATCCTGCAATATATATTCATAAGCTTTTTTCAGTTCCGCTATAGCCTGTTTACTCCAGACGGTTACCATTTATCTGCTTCCTTTTTTAGATCGGTTGCGGTAATAAAACCTCCTTTTTCAATTTCATCATTACCAGCTTCCAGATCTTGATTATATTCTGCGACGGTTTGCGGTTTTTCAGATGTATGATAACCTATATTCATGAGTTTCAGCGTGCGGATCAACCATTCCTTTTTAGAAGTATCCTGGATGTTGTCAAAATCAATTATAAGTTCCATGAGTATGGCTTTTTAAATAGCTTTTCTGTCAAGTCTTATTTTCAATATACTTATTCTAAATATCTCTACAAGTTAAACTTTTCTGCAGGAATAACCCGGGGTACCTAAAGAGTTATGAATCAACTGTGTTGGTTGGTAAGTTGTTGTTTATGAATAATTTGTATCATGTATAATGAAATGCCTGGTTCCATTTAATCCATCTCGTGCACTCATTACTTTGCAATATCCCAACTTTCCAGGCGCACTCCCGCATTGCTTGCAGGTTCCAAACAAAGGACCTTGCCCGGCGTCACCGGCTTGATAATGCCCCATCACCTAACTAAACCCTAAATGACAACCCAACGCCCCATAGCCCTCCAAACAGGCGGGCGCAGTCCGTGTTTGGACCTGCAGGCATGTAAAACCAAACCCAGGCCTGCAAACATACGTACCCAGGCATCTCCGGTAACCTAAATTAAGATCAACCAGTCCCCCCAAAAAAAACTTTTCAAAAAACTTTCCCAAAACCGATGAGATTTCTCCAACACACGTCTCTTTAATAAAAACAACACCCTTTGACGGAAAAAGCCTACCACTTATATACTACCAGGGACTTTATACTGGATGAGGATTTTCAGCAATGGGTGCTGCATCCCGATGTGAAAAACACTTACTATTGGGAAACCTGGCTGCGCGGGCACCCGGAAAAGCGCGCTACCATTGAAGCTGCCATTACCCTGGTACGCAGCATCCGGTTTAAGGAATATACGCTTACAGAACAGGAAAAAGGCCAGCTATGGGACAATATCTGGGAACATCAAACAAACGAAGAAGAGCTGCCCGTTACAAGAAAACACTGGTGGGCCAGCTGGAAATATGCAGCCGCCATTATATTAATAGCCGCCACGTCATTATGGCTGATACAGCAACGGTCTTTTAAGCCGGTAACGTATAGTGTATATACGCATTTAGGAGAAGTAAAACGCGCCTGGCTGCCGGATAGCTCTTTGGTAATATTAAACGCAGGCTCCCGTCTGCTGTACACGGGAAAAGCAGATCAGCGGGAAGTATGGCTGGATGGAGAAGCTTACTTCCATGTAAGGCATAACAACCAGCGTTTCATAGTACATACATACGACAAACTATCAGTAGAAGTATTAGGCACGCAGTTCAACGTCAATAGCTTTGGTAATAAGATTATGGTAGTACTGCAGCAGGGGCAGGTAAAGCTGAATGTACCAGCCACTCATGCTCCTGAAACGCAGCTGTACCTGCAGCCCGGTGAAATGCTAAGCTATAATAAGCTGGATGGCAGCTATGCAAAAAGCAATGCACCGGTAAGCCGCCTCCTGGCCTGGACCAGCAGCCGCGTGGAAATGGAGAACTATACCTTATCAGATGCCGCAGCCTTTATGCAGCAGGTATTCGGCAAACGCCTGATCATGGCCGATTCACAGCTGCTGCGCTACCAGGTATCCGGCTCTATGCCAGTGATCTATAATGCCGATACCATGATGACACAATTCGCAAAAGTTTTCAACGTAAAATTCAACCAAAAGGAAGAGTATATCTATATACGGAAGGGAAGTAACCGGGGTCACTAACACACAAAAAAAAGTACACATGCAAAAATGTTTACGTGTGCTGCCAATGCACATATTGGCGCTCGCATGGCTATGCCCTGCACTTTACGCGCAGGATCTGACAGCCGTTGCTGCAGGTCCGGCGGGCACTCCAAGGGAAGCAGCTTACCAGCTGGAAGAGCTTACCCTCAAAAATGTATTCCGGCAAACAGAAAACCGCTTCGGCATTTCCATCGCCTATAAAAGCGACCTGGTAAAAAGCCGCAAGGTAAAACTGGACCTTACCCTGTATCACTCGCCGGAAGAGATCCTGCAAAAAGCGCTTAGCCCCTTTAACCTGTCATTTGAAAAAGTGCGCGACCGCTTTTACCTGGTCACAGAAAAGAAAGCAGCAGAGCAGCTGGAAACACCCGCTGTGCCTGTGCTGCAGCAACAGCAGCGCCCTATCCATGGCAGGGTAACGGATAAGAAAGGCGCACCCTTACCAGGGGTAACTATAAAGGTAAAGGGTACACGAAACGGCGCGCTTACCGATGCAGAAGGTAACTACACCCTGAATATTGACGGCAGCGGCAGCGAAGTGCTGGAAGTATCCTACGTAGGCTATGAAAGCCGGGAAATACCCGTAGGCAGCCAGTCGGCCCTGGATGTAACCCTGCAGGAAAATACCAGCTCACTCAATGAGGTAGTGGTAACCGGTTATACCTCCCAGCGTAAAAAAGACCTTACCGGCGCCGTTACCATCGTTAAGGTGGCAGACATGAACAAGCAGCCCACCGCGCAGGTAGAGAACCAGCTGCAGGGGCAGGCCTCCGGCGTAACGGTCATCGGTTCCGGGCAGCCCGGTGCCGCGCCCATGGTACGGATCCGCGGGGTAAACACGTTTGGTAATAACACGCCCTTATATGTGGTAGATGGCGTACCCACGCAGAACATCAGTGACCTGAACCCCAATGATGTAGCCACCATGCAGGTGTTAAAAGATGCCGGCGCTGCATCCATTTACGGATCCCGTGCATCCAATGGCGTTATCATCATCACCACTAAAAGAGGCAGCGGTAAGGTAAAAGTGCAGTACGATGCATATTATGGCCGCCAGTATCCTAAAGGCGGTAACGTGTGGCATGCGCTGAACCCACAGGAAATGGCTAACCTGCGCTGGATGGCGTATAAGAACTCCGGCATTGCCAATCCGTCGGATACGCTGTATGGCAGCGGCCCCACACCGGTGCTGCCGGATTACCTGCTGCCCGTAGGGCTCAAAGAAGGCGACCCCCGTACCGATCCTTCCCTGTATTATGTAAATCCCAATTATACAGACCAGGATGATTTCAATAATTTTTACCGCATCACCAAAGCCAATAAAGCAGGTACGGATTGGTATCACGAAGTATTTAAACCCGCGCCCATTACCAGCCATAACCTGTCTGTAAGCGGTGGTGGCGACCGTGGTAACTACCTGTTCTCGCTCAACTATTTTAACCAGGAAGGTACCTTAATGAACACCTACCTGAAACGTTACACCCTGCGCTCCAACAGCCAGTTCAATATTACAGATCATATAAGGGTAGGGGAAAATATATCCGTCTCCGTTACAGATAACCCCAGCATAGAATCACTGACCAGTGAAAATGCAGTATCCATGAGCTACCGCCAGCAGCCCATTATACCTGTATATGATATTATGGGCAACTTTGCAGGTTCCTATGGACTGGGTTTGGGCGATGCGGCTAATCCTGTAGCGCAGCAGTACCGCACCCGTACCAATAAAGGGCAAAGCAATCGCGTGTTCGGCAATGTGTATGCGGAGGTAGACCTGTTCAAATACTTTACCGTACGCACCAGCTTTGGCGGTGAGGTGTATTCAAGCTGGGATCATACCTTCACCTATCCCCAGTATGAGAACAGGGAGAATGCTTCCCTGAACTCTTACAGTGAAAATTCAGGCAACGGTCATAACTGGACCTGGACCAACACCCTGGCCTTCCAGCATACCTTTGCCGGTGCGCACGACCTAAAACTGCTGGTAGGTACAGAAGCCTATGATGAACGCGGCAGAACGCTGAACGGCACCACGCAGGATTTCTTTACGTTTGATCCCAACTACGTGGATAACTCCACCGGCGGTGGCGGGCAAACAGCGGCCAATACCCGTTTCTCCAATGCGCTGGTATCGCTCATCGGCCGCCTGGATTACAGCTACCGCGATAAATACCTGTTAGGCGCTACGCTGCGCCGCGATGGATCGTCCAAGCTGCTTTACAACCGCTATGGCTGGTTCCCGGCTGTAAGCGCCGGCTGGCGTATTTCCCAGGAGCAGTTTATGAAAGGCCTTACCTGGCTCACCGATCTGAAGATCCGTGGCGGCTGGGGCGTAATGGGCAACCAGTTTAACTTGTCTCCCTATAACGCATATACGTTATTTAATGGCAATAAAAATTCATCCTATTACGATCTTACCGGCTCTAACAATAGTATCCTGCAAGGCTTTCAGCCGTACCAGATCGGTAACCCCTATGCCAAATGGGAAAGCGATATCAATACCAACATAGGTATAGACGCCAGCTTGTTCGGCGGTAAGCTGGAAATATCTGCCGACTATTATCAGAAGAACATCAAAGACCTGCTCTATAATCCTGAGCTGCCCGGTACTAACGGCGTAGCGCAGCAGCCATATGCCAACGTAGCCAATATGTCAAACCACGGGATAGATATTACCATTGGCACGCATACCAACATTGCCAAAGAGCTGCAGCTGGATGCAACCATAACCTTTACCACCTATAAAAATAAGATCAAGAAAATAGCAGAAGGCATCAACTATTTTGATGAGGATGGCCGCCGTTTTGATGGCAGCACCATCATCCGCAACGCAGCCGGCCACCCGGTTTCCTCTTTCTTTGGATATAAGGTAACAGGTTTCTGGAATGATGATAGCGAGATTGCCGCCGCCGATGCAGAAGCGCAGAAAGCCACCGGTGATCCCAACGCCACCTACCAGACAGACGCCAGTTTGGGCCGCTTCCGTTATGCAGATATCAACCATGATGGACAGATCACCGCAGATGACCGCACCTTCCTGGGCGATCCTAACCCGGATGTATCCTACGGCATTAACCTGGGCCTCAAATACAAGGGATTTGATTTCAGCATTTTCCTGTACGGCGTGCAGGGTAACCAGATCTGGAACAACGTAAAATGGTGGACAGACTTTTACTCCTCCTTTGACGGTGCAAAAAGTAAAACCGCCCTGTACGATTCCTGGCGCCCGGATCATAAGAATGCCAAAGCGCCCATCCAGGAAAACGCCGGCTCTTTCAGCACGAACAACGTACCCAACTCTTATTTCGTGGATAACGGCGCTTACCTGCGCGCCAAGAACATACAGCTGGGATATACGCTGCCGGCCGGTATGCTGAACCGCGTGCATGTGGATAGGTTGCGGGTGTACATTCAGGCCGCCAACCTGTTCACCATCACCAAATACAAAGGCATTGATCCTGAAATTGGCGGCTCTGGTGTAACGGACTTTGGTATTGACGAAGGGGCCTATCCCAGTCAGCGTGAGTTCCTGGTAGGTGTGAATCTCTCTTTCTAAACCATTAAAAAGTAAGTGATGCAAAACATACGTTTAATAGGTAGTATATCATTGCTGGCAGCCGCCTTGCTGTCACAGTCCTGCAGCAAAAGCTTCCTGGACCGTGCGCCGCTGTCGGCCTTAGATGAAAATGCCCTTACCACTAAAAAGGGTGTGAACACTTTGCTCATTGGCGCCTATGGTGCGCTGGACGGGCAGGATTATAAAGATGGAGATATGGTGAACCTTTCCGGCGGCAGCGGTTATGCCGTATCGCCGGATAACTGGATCTACGGCAGCGTGTGCGGTGGTGATGCGCATAAAGGCAGCGACCCCTTTGATTCCCCGGCCACCATGGCCATTGCTTCTTTTAAGGGAGATGCCAGCAACAGTTTTTTCAATGATAAATGGCGCGTGGATTATGAAGGCGTAACCCGCTGTAATACCGTGTTACGCATACTGCCGGCTGTAAAAGATATGTCGGAAGATGAGAAAACAGAGGTAGAGGCGGAAGCCCGCTTTTTACGCGCGCATTATTATTCTGATCTGAAGAAGATGTTTAACATGGTGCCCTGGATAGATGAAAAACAAAGTGATTTTAAGATGCCCAATGACCAGGACATATGGCCCGACATTCAAACGGATTTCAAATTTGCCATGGATAACCTGCACGAAACGCAGGAAGAAGCAGGCCGCCCTAATAAATGGGCAGCCGCCGCTTACCTGGCCAAAACCCTGCTGTACCAGCATAAATTTACAGATGCAAAAACCTTGTTCGACCAGATCATTGCACAGGGCATCACCTCCAAGGGAGAACGTTATGCGCTGGTAAATAAGTTCGAAGATAACTTTGACGCAGCTACGGAAAACAATTCCGAATCTGTTTTTGCTATCCAGTATGATGCGAATGACGGCTCCGGCACCACAGCCAATGCCAACCAGGGCGAGATGCTGAACTACCCTTACAACGGGCCTTTCAGCTGCTGCGGTTTTTACCAGCCTTCGCAAGACCTGGTGAACTCCTACATTACAGATGCAGGCGGTTTGCCTTACCTGGATGCCTATAACCAGCATAATGCCAATACTGAAACCGTAGATCCCCGCCTTGACTGGACAGTAGGCCGCCAGGGCATACCTTACCTTGACTGGGGCGTGCACCCCGGTGCAGCCTGGGCCCGCGATCCCGTGGATGCCGGTGTATACTCCGCTAAAAAGAATGTGTACTGGCAGGCTACGCAGGACGATTATTATGATCCCCGCAGCTGGGCCCCTGGTAATGCCATTAACTATAACCTGATCCGTTATGCAGA
The DNA here is from genome assembly GCF_900109685.1 of Chitinophaga rupis. GTDB lineage: Bacteria > Bacteroidota > Bacteroidia > Chitinophagales > Chitinophagaceae > Chitinophaga > Chitinophaga rupis. Next base: position 1,062,406 of record NZ_FOBB01000002.1, read on the forward strand.
TGTATTGCTGATGGCTGCCGAATGTGAAGCGCAGCTCTCCAATTTTGCCAAGGCAGAAGAGTATGTGAATATGGTACGCAACCGCGCCGCCATACCAGCCGGTTGGGTGTATAAGTATAAGGATAACAACAAACCAATGGGCGGCTTCTCCACCACGCCCGCAGCTAATTACAGCGTAAAGCCTTACCCCGCAGGTACCTTCGCCTCCAAAGGGCAGGCTTATGCCTTAAAGGCTGTTTACTTTGAGCGTAAGCTGGAGCTGGCCATGGAAGGCCACCGCTTTTTTGACCTGGTGCGCTGGGGCCAGGCAGATGTGGCTATTAACGCCTACTTTGCCTTTGAAGGCACTATTACTACAGATGTAAGAGGCGCACATTTCACTAAGAATGTAAACGAGTATTTCCCCATTCCGCAGCGCCAGATAGATCTAAGCCTGAAGAATGGCACCGCAACATTAAAACAGAACCCTGGTTATCATTAAAGGTGTATTATAAGAAAGCAACAAACAGAGGGCGCTTTATCAAAGGCGCCCTCTTTACATTATCATTGTGTTAACCGCATGTATTATCCCCGGATAACGCCTAAATTAATTGCCCTAAACCCGATCCTTGCTCCGTATTTACACAAAACCCTATAACAACCCAAACCCACTATTATATGACACGAGCATTAAAAAGTACGTTACCGCTCTTACTGCTTATTATGGCAGGCTGTAAAAAAAATGACACCCTCTTACCCATTAAAGAAAAAGAAGTAATGGGCGTTGTAAGACCCATGGGCGTTACACCCGTTACCTTTAACTGGGAAACGGTTAACTGGATGCCAACCCCTCCCGGACAATCGCAGATACCGCCACCCTGGTCAGGGCAGGGAAGCCTTACCTCTACCTACGGTATAGATGTAGTGAGCGATCATAAAGCTTCCGACGGATGGGTGCTGCTGTACAACACATTTAATGCCCTGGCGCCTGCACCACTTGTAAACCCTTACTTTATACTGTACAACAGGTACAGGGGTTTAATGCGCATTTATTTTTACACTACCACACAGTTTGTGTATCCCTCTACTTACGTGGTGGATGGGGTGTCGGTGATCTCCAACGCAGGCACCACTTTATTAAACTACCTGGGAAATGAGGTCGTGGATCCCTCAAAAAAGCGCACCTCCTTTACACAGGTTGAGCCGGCGCCAACAGATGGCTCCCAGCCGCTGGCCGCCAACAGATGGTATATGCTGCAGTATGAGATGGCTTACGATCCGCAGATCACCAGCCTTACTTCCGATAACATCCAGATCAGCTGGTTCACTAATTTCAATAGTGTGTCGTCCATTGCACTGGGCGGCTCATTAACAGGTACCATTAAGAGTGCGGTAGGGGCGCCGGGAACTGCGATGAATTCCGCACTGCAAACAACAGGAAAGGTGGTAGGACAGGGAGCGCTGGCCTGGATAGGGAGCGCCGTGCTGCAGAACAACGGCAATACTACCACCGGAACAAATACCATGGGAATAGGTGTCACCGCATTTAAGAATATAGCTAAAGGTCTGGAAAGCGCGCTGTCAGCAGCAAGCGGCAATTTTCCCGGTGCTATCGCAGGCATTTTCAGCGCCATATTCGGCGGTAACAGCGGCTCCCAGGGGGTTAATATGAACATTGATGCAAGTATTAACATGACAGGAACCTTAACAACGGCAGGCTCGTTCCCTTCAAGCCCTACTTCCCTGTATGTGCCGGGTACGCAGATCTTATCAACCGCGCAGAACTATGTTCCGCTAAGCAATGAGCCTTTGGGTGTTTTTAATTTAAGGGCAAGGCCTGTTATCGATATTACAGTATATGAACAGGGCTGGCCGGACTATAATTGGCCGGCAGGCACCAATACATCGATGGTCACTTTTGGCTACCATGCCACTGCACCGGAGAATGATCTTTTTACACCCAATCCCAATGTTATTAAGGATGGTGCTGATGGTGCAGTGATCAATGAGTATACGGAAGAGCCGCTTTTCATACTGTGGGATAGTATTTACACAGCAGGAGGCAACTATGCTAACAATCTGCCAAACATCGAGCTTTCCTCCCGGGCGCAATATGAAGACAAAGGCGCCAGCAGGGTGATTTCCTCCACCGGCGACCTTACAGATTCCAACATTGGTTTTAGCTTTATTTCCACTGGTCTGGCTAAAGACCTGGCCATAACAGGAGAAGGCGGCTGGTCAGCAGGAGATTATTTAACGCATGGCGCAGCCTTAAGGGTAAAAGTAACATTGCATCCAAACTCCGGCGGCACCTACATTACCAACATAAAAACATTTGTGGCAAACGTGAGGATCCACGTAATAAGGCCATTGGGGCAACCCGAAGTTGTTTCCCCCATCCTGGGGCTTAACTAGGCAGTTCCCGATGTATTACGAGCTACCGGTTCTGCAGGCAGGTATTGTCTGCAGAACCCAGGTAGTATTCCCATAATATTCCAGTGATAATGCGTAGGCAATTGCTGCGCAACTGGTATTAAAAGCGTATGATATTGGGGGTAAAAGCGCATAACATCCCTATTAAAAGCGCATGAAGGTTAATTTGAGCTGCTCACTTCCACCAAAATGCCGCCCGGCGCATAACAATAAAAGGTAATGGAGCTAAACCCGCCCCGTTTTAATTCCTCCACTTCATTAGCGGTAAAACCGGCTGCAGTAATGGCTGCATGTTTTTCGCGCACAAGCTCCGGTGTATCTACGAAAAAGCCGATGTGAAAGTTTTTAGGATAACCGCTTTCGGTACCGGTAATATGAGCCTCCTTAGCTTGCATCAGGTTCAGGATAAAGCCGTCTTCACCTTCCAGCACGGCAAATTTATCGCCGCCGCCCTGCATGGGTAATGCCGTAAAATCAAAGTGGGTGGTAAAGAACGCCTTTACCGCAGGTACATCTGCCACCGGCAGGTTGGCATGATTGAGTTTCATCAGTAGTATTTTAGAATGATTGTATAAAAAGCTAAACGCTAAATGCTGAACGCTTAATGCGCTGTGCATTGTTCCGGTACGCCAACATAAGGCCCTAAACAAAAAGGCTTTAGCGTTAAGCGTTCGGCGTTCGGCGTTCAGCATATTTGCTAACATAAGGCCCTAAACAAAAGGCTTCTGCTTTCCCCTTTATGCTTTCAACGCCTTGATGACCAGCCCAAACGCCTGTTTCATTTTCTGCTCGCTCAGGGAAAATGGTTTACCGCTCATGCTGCTCTGGTCCAGGTGAAATTTAATAAGTATGTAAAACGGGCCGTAGGCCAGGGCCCATAATATTTCCGGCGGCAGATCCACGATCTCTTTACGTTGAATGGCATTTTTAGTGAACTGCTGCATGGCCACCCGGAAAGGGCTTTCCTTAATATCCTGGTGTTTGATCAGCGGCGAGTTGCGGAACTGTTCAGAGAAATGGTAGTGCAGCGGGTACTTTTGTACATACTTATACCGGTTCTTCCACTGCTGCCACAAACCCTCTTCAAAAGACATGGCAGGGTCAAAGTTCTTCAGCACCTCTTTTGCAAAGATCTCATCCACCGCAATATATACCTGGTTCAGAAGGTCCTCCCGGCTTTTGAAATAAATGTAAATGGTGGATGCCGATAAATTGGCGGCCTTTGCCAGCTTTTGCATGCTCAACCCGTCAAAGCCCTCCTGCACAATCAGTGCAATGGCCTGCTCCCGGATCAGCGTCTCTTTATTTTCATCTCTTAAGCGCATATCGGGAACAAAGATAAACGAATGTTCGTTCTTTTAAAAATTATTTTTCTCTATTAAAATGCTATCAGCCTGGGTTAATTACTGCACAACAATATTTTTTTACCGGAAAATGCCGTTTCTTTAAGCCCCATTTGTGAACATTGAACCTTAGCTAATCTTAATCTGATGTTGAAAAAAATTTACCAGCTGGCAACTGTACTTGCATTAATGGCAGGCAGCCTGTATGCACAGCAGCCTGTATTCCGGAATGCCCAGGCGCCGGTGGATGCACGCGTAAAAGACCTGTTACAAACCCTTACCCTGGATGAGAAGATCTCCCTGTTAGGGTTTAACAGTCCTGCCATTGACCGCCTGCAAATTCCCTCTTACAACTGGTGGAACGAGGCGCTGCACGGCATTGCCAGGGCAGGAGAGGCCACGGTATACCCGCAGGCCATTGGTATGTCGGCCACCTTTAACCAGGCCCTCGTGCAGGAAGTTGCCAACACCATTTCTACTGAAGCCCGCGCCAAATACAACCTGTCGGTAGCCATGAACCGCCGCCTGTGGTACATGGGCCTCGATTTCTGGACGCCTAACATTAACCTGTTCCGCGATCCGCGCTGGGGCCGCGGCCAGGAAACCTATGGTGAAGATCCCTTCCTCACCGCCAGCATAGGCACTTCATTTATCACCGGTCTGCAGGGTACAGATCCCATGCACCTGAAAACCGCTGCCTGCGCCAAACACTTTGCCGTGCACAGCGGACCGGAAGCAGACCGCCATACATTTAATGTGCAGATAGATGAAAAAGACCTGCGCGAAACTTATTTATATGCCTTTAAACACCTGGTAGATGCACATGTGGCCTCTATTATGTGCGCTTATAACCGCGTGAACGGGGAGCCTTGCTGTACCGGTAAAACGCTGCTGCAAACCATTCTGCGCGATGAATGGGGCTTCAATGGGCAAACCGTAACAGACTGCGGCGCGCTGGATGATATTTACACACGCCATAAGGCCATTCCCACCCGCCTGGAAACAGCTGCAGCAGCCGTAAAAGCTAAAGTTGGCATGGAGTGTGGCACCATTTTGCAGAAAGATGTAAAGGAAGCTGTGGAAAAGAAATTGCTTACTGTGGCAGATGTGGACAGCGCTTTAAGCCAGAACCTGCGCACACAAATGAAGCTGGGTATGTTTGATGAAAATGGCCTGGCTCCGTATAACCGTTATGGTGCAGACAGTGTGCACAATGCCTACCACGTAGCACTGGCGCGTAAAACCGCAGAACAAGGAATGGTATTGCTGAAGAACAATGGTGTGCTGCCCCTGCAGAAAGAAAAATACAGCTCTATTATGGTGCTGGGTTCCAATGCAGCCGCAGCAGATGCGCTGGTAGCCAACTACCACGGCATTAACGGCAACCTGGTAACCTTTGCAGAAGGTATTGCAGCTGCAGCTGGTCCAGCTACCGCAGTACAATATGATCTGGGTTGTGATTATAAGGATACCGTTCATTTTGGCGGCATATGGGCGGCAGAGAACAGTGATGTAAGCATTGCCGTAATAGGCTTAACACCCGTGCTGGAAGGCGAGGAGGGTGATGCATTCCTTTCTGCTTCCGGCGGTGATAAAGCTACACTTAGCCTACCCGCATCCCAGCTGGCTTTTATGAAAAAGCTGCGCGCTGCGCACAAGAAACCCATTATTGCCGTAGTAACAGCCGGCAGCGCGGTTGATATTGCAGCCATTGAGCCTTATGCCGATGCTATTATCCTGGCCTGGTACCCCGGTGAGCAGGGCGGTGCTGCGCTGGCGGATCTTGTGTTTGGCAACGTATCACCCTCCGGTCACTTACCGGTAACGTTCTACCGCTCTCTGAACGACCTGCCGGATTATAAGGACTACAGCCTCAAAGGCCGTACTTATCGCTATTTCAACGGGGAAGTGCAGTATCCTTTCGGATTTGGATTAAGCTATACTACTTTCAGCTATGCATGGGCACAGGCGCCTAAGAACGTATATGCATTAAAAGATACCATCCGTTTTACCGTGAACGTGCAGAATACCGGTAACTATGATGCAGATGATGTGCTGCAGGCTTACATACAGTACCCGCAAATGGAGCGTATGCCGCTGAAAGAGCTGAAAGGCTTTAAACGCGTGACTGTAAACAAGGGCGGGCAGCAAACCGTGGAATTAAGCATTCCAGTAAGTGAGCTGCAGAAGTGGGACCTGCCCACCCGTAAATGGAAATTATACAAAGGGCAATATACCGTAGCCATTGGTAAGAACGCCAATGAAATGGTGCTGCAGCAAAAATTTGCAGTAAAATAAACTAAAAGCAAAAAACACCTCAATAGCTTTTTGCTTTCCGCTTTCCGCTTTCCGCTAAATGCAGCCATGCCGGTACCGGCTGGCTGCATTTAACTTTTGTGCACAGCAATAATCCCCCGCCCGGCACGTTAAAATGGTAGAGTCATATTAATGTATTAAACAACCTGCTTATGCGTTTCCCCCTGAAAATATTTACCGTGCTATGTGCTGTAATACTGCTGTACAGCTGTTCCAGGGGCGTATTTCAGTCAAAGAGCAACCAGGCATACCAGGCGCCTGCGATGGGAGCAGAATCCCGCTTTGATGAAGGACTGCGCCGGGAAAAACATCCGCAGCAGCTGTTCAATAAAAAAGAGCGCAAGGATATGGAGAAGATGGGCTGGATCGGCGCTGATAACCGCTCTGCACCCAATACCCGCATAACACCCGGCCGTGCAGACAGCCTGCTGACGGGTAAAACAGACAGCACCCATACTGCCATGGATAGCACTGCCGCCCCAAAAGATACTGTCGTTCGTGCCCCCGCAGATACAGCGCATCACCCCACCAGCTATTAATACTACAGGCTGGCACTTTAATTGACCTCATAAAGTGCTCAACTTTGTTTATGAGGAAATTTTCAATAAAGGATTTCTGGAAAGTGCTCCGGCACACCGGTCAAAGTTTTGGAAAAGACCAGGTGCTCAGGCTCAGTGCATCGCTGGCCTTTTACACGGTTTTTTCATTAGGCCCCATGATGATTGTGATCATTTTCCTGGCCGACCTGTTCTGGGGGCGCGAGGCCGTGGAAGGCAGGATCTACACACAGGTCAGCAGCCTGATAGGCAGTAAGGCCGCCCTGCAGATCCAGGAGGTAATGAAGAATGCAACGCTGGACAGCGCCAATGTTTTTACCGCCGCAGTAGGCCTTATTGCCCTGCTCATAGGCGCTACCACCATTTTTACGGAGATCCAGGATGCTATTAACAGCATGTGGCGCTTAAAGGTAAAATACCGCAAGGGATTGGTGCAGCTGCTGTTAAGCCGCCTGCTGTCGTTCTCCCTGGTGGTAGGGCTGGGCTTTTTATTGCTTGTGTCGTTGGTGATCAACGCCCTGGTAGAAGGTTTTATGGATCAGCTGCGGGAACATTTTCCACATACCGCCATCATGCTGTTCTACATTACTAACCTGGCCCTTACTTTCCTGATCATATGGTTCCTGTTTGGCATCGTTTACAAGGTATTGCCGGATGCATTGATCCGCTGGAAAGATGTGGCCGTTGGAGCCTTTTTTACCACGCTGCTATTTATGCTGGGAAAGTTCTTCATTACCTTTTACATAGGCCGCACCAATTTAGGCAGCGCTTATGGCGCCGCCGGATCCCTGGTGGTGCTGTTATTATGGATCTATTATTCGGCCATTATCCTGTACACCGGTGCGGAGTTCACCAAATTCTACGCCTTGCAGTTTGGCGCAGAGATACGGCCCAGCAGCTATGCCGTTATGTACCAGGTAACGGAGGTAGAAAGCCATCGCCACAATGTGCAGGAAAATGAAAAAGAAGAGGAGCGCAAAAGAGCAGCGCAGCACAAAAAAGACCAGCAGGGAAAGGCCCCGGGCAGTGTATAATTTTTTTCTGCTTGTTTAATAACAGGATTCGCCGTATTATTATCCATACTATAGGGAACCACCAACCAAGATCCGGATCGCATCATCTGCCTATAAAATAATCATCATGAAGTTAACTATTACGCTTAGCGCAGCCGCTTTGGCATGGGGCATTTGCACGCCCGTTATGGCTCAGCAAAAAGCAGCTGCAAAGGAAACCAACACACAGCTGGAAACCCGTTTTGATCAGCAGCTTAGCAGCGCCCATGTAGGCGCCACCATTAAGGAATTGTCTGCAAAGCCCCACCACCTGGGCTCTGCAGAAGGTAAAAAAGTAGCGGAAGCCATCGCAGGGAAGTTTAAGAGTTATGGGTGGGATGCCCGCATTAACACCTATAAGGTGCTGTTTCCCACACCTAAAACACGGGTGCTGGAGCTCACCGCTCCTGTAAAGTTCACGGCTACACTAAAAGAGCCCGCCCTGAAAGAAGATGCTACCTCCGGCCAGGAAGGACAGCTGCCTACCTATAATGCCTGGGGCGCAGATGGGAATGTAACGGCGCCGCTGGTATATGTGAACTATGGTTTACCTGAGGATTATGAAACGCTGGAACGTTTAGGCATAGACGTGAAAGGCAAGATAGTAATAGCGCGTTATGGCCGGTCCTGGCGCGGTATTAAACCCAAGGTAGCCTCAGAGCATGGCGCTATTGGCTGTATCATTTATTCCGATCCTAAAGAAGATGGGTATTATGAAGGCGATGTATATCCCAAAGGCGCCTTTAAAAGTGAATATGGGGTGCAGCGCGGCTCTGTAATGGATATGGTTATTTATCCCGGCGATCCGTTAACGCCCGGTGTAGGCGCTACGGAAAATGCCCAGCGCCTGGAGCGTTCACAGGCCGCTACCATCCTGAAGATACCGGTGCAGCCCATCAGCTATCATGATGCGCAGCCTTTGCTGGCAGCCCTGGAAGGACCGGTAGTACCAGCCGAATGGCGGGGCGCATTGCCCATTACCTACCATACCGGGCCGGGTAAAGCAACGGTACATTTGGAAGTAGCCTATAACTGGGATCTGGTGCCTGCATACGATGTAGTAGCCACCATAAAAGGCAGCCAGTACCCCGATGAATGGGTGATACGTGGTAACCACCACGACGCCTGGGTAAATGGCGCCGGCGATCCCATTAGCGGGCTGGCCGCAATGCTGGAAGAAGCTAAGGCCATTGGCGCGCTGGTTAAAAGCGGTTACCAGCCTAAACGCACCCTGGTATACTGCGCATGGGATGGCGAAGAACCAGGCCTCATCGGGTCTACAGAATGGGTAGAAGATCATGACAAAGAGCTGCAGCAAAAAGCCGTAGCCTATATTAATACAGATGGTAATGAACGCGGTTTCCTGGGCATGGGTGGCTCACACGCCCTTACCAAATTAATGGACGGCATAGCCAAAGACGTAACCGATCCGCAGACCAAGGTAAGCGTATATGAAAGGGCCAAAGCAGCGGCTGTGGTGAATGCAGCGCCAGCGGGCCGCAAAGCAGCATTGGAAAAGAAAAACATTACCCTGTTTGCGCTGGGCTCCGGCTCCGATTACTCGCCCTTTTTCCAGCACCTGGGCGTGCCTTCTTTAAACCTGGGTTTTGGCGGTGAAGGGGATGGGGGAGAGTATCATTCCATTTATGACTCCTATGACCAGTACTCCCGCTTTAAAGATCCGGATTTCAGCTATGGTGTAGCGCTGGCGCAGGTTGCCGGGCGTGCAGCATTACGTTTAGCCGATGCCAATGTGCTGCCTTTTGATTTCACCGATCTGTATAAAACTATCAGCGGTTATGTAAAGGAGCTCACCGATCAGGCCGACCAGCTGCGGGAAAGCACCGTATTGGAGAACCGTTTGATAAAAGAGCATAGCTATCAGCTGGCTGCTGATCCTAAAAAGTCTTTTACTGCGCCCAAAGCAAAAGCAGAAGTGCCTTACCTGGATTTTTCTGCCCTGCAGAATGCCCTTGTAAAGCTGGACCATTCCAGCAGCACACTGGCCGATTCCATGGCTGCAACTACAGTAACCGCTGCAGCACGCCAACGCTTAAACGAAGCGCTGTATCAGGCTGAACAGAGCTTGCTGGTAAGCCAGGGATTACCCAAACGGCCCTGGTTTAAGCACAGCATTTATGCACCTGGCTTTTATACCGGTTACGGCGTAAAAACCCTGCCCGGTATCCGCGAAGCCATCGAGCAGCGTAACTGGAAAGAGGCGCAGGAGCAGATAGCAGTAGTAGCAGGAGCTGTAACTACGTTCAGCGCAAAGCTGGATGAGATCACGGGGCTAATAAAGTAATATGCAAATGCAGGCACACCACTATAACATCCGGCTTATATCTGCACCCTCTATCCTGGGTCTGAAACCTACCGGAACAGAGCTGCTGGCGCAAACCCTGCTTAACGGTGGTTTAGCTGAAAAGCTGCAGGTACAGCAGGCTGTTATACAAGTGCCTGTGTTGAATGCATCCTACAGTACGCAGCGGCATCCTGTAACCAATTGTATTAACACACCAGCCTTACTGGATTTTTCAGCTCTATTGGGCAAAACCATTCAGCAGGTTATTAGCCAGCACTGCTTTGCACTTACGCTGGGTGGTGATTGCAGCATTTTGTTAGGCATTATGCCTGCCCTGAAAGCAAGGGGTACTTACAGCCTTGTTTTCATGGATGCGCATGCGGATTTTTATGAGCCGGAAAAATCCCTTACCGGGGAAACCGCAGATATGGATCTTGCGCTTATAACCGGCCGCGGACCTGAAATGCTGACGAACATACACCAGCTGCGCCCTTATGTGAAAGATGAACATGTATTGCACATTGGCCAGCGCGACTGGGAAGAAACACAGCACTATGGATCACAGGATATACAGCAAACCGGCATACGGTGCTTTGATCTTGCACACATCCGGCAGCAGGGCATGGATAGGGTGGTAACAAGCGTTTTGCAGGAGCTTAACAACATGCATACAGATGGTTGCTGGATCCATTTTGATACCGATGTGCTTTCAGATGAGATCAATCCTGCTGTAGATTACCGCATCCGGGGTGGATTGTCGTTTAATGAGGCCGGGCAGCTTATACAGGGAGTATTATCCACCGGAAAAGCCGCAGGTATCAGCGTAACCATTTTTAACCCGTTATTGGATAAGGACGGCACTATTGCACAGCAAATTATAACCATGCTGGCAGAGGCTTTCAGCTAACTAATACGAATGGATGGATACGATTGCTTATGTTTGCTTTCGTTCCATCCATTTGTATTTACATAATCATGCACAGATGAAATTTATTGTAACCCTTACATTATTCTTCACAACGGCCTCGCTCTATGCACAAACTGATGCGCAAAAATATGAGTCATTAACCCCGGAGATCAATAAGATCATCAGGAAAACAAAAGCAGTAGGTGTAAGCATTGCTATTATTGAGAATTACAAAGTAGTATGGGCAAAAGGCTTTGGGTTAAAAGAAGCCGGTACGCAGGATAGCGTAACCGCTACCACGCTTTTCCAGGCCGCTTCCATGAGCAAGCCGGTAACGGCAGTAGCGGTAATGAAAAAGGTGCAGGAAGGAAAGATCTCATTAAGTGAAGATGTCAATAAACAGCTTACTTCCTGGCAGCTGCCGGATAATGCGTACACAAAGCAGTCAAAGGTGAATGTGAAGGAGCTGCTAAGCCATACCGGCGGTATTTCCGGCGCTGTATTCCGGCATTATACCAGGAAAGATTCCTTACCCACTATCGTACAGGCATTGAACGGACAGGCGCCAGCTATTAATGAGCCGGTACGGGTAACCTGGTATCCGGGGAAGTATGTGTATTCAGCAGGCGGTTACTCCATCCTGGAGCTGCTGCTAATGGATACGGAAAAGAAAACATATCCTGCTATCATGGAACAAACGGTGCTGGCGCCGCTTCAAATGGAACACAGCACTTTTGACTATCATTTGCCGGGAAAGGAATTTGCCAGCGGCCATCTTAAAAAGAATGCAGTAATTGAAGATAAATACATGGTTATTTATCCCTTCAGCTTCGGCGGGCTTTGGAGTACACCGGCAGACCTGGCGCGGTTCCTGGCTGAAGTGCAGCTATCCTTAAAAGGAGAGCAGGGTCATATCCTGGACCAGGAGCATACCCGCCTGATGCTAACACCTGTTACCAACACCAGTGGCAGCCAATATGCTTTAGGGTTCACCATCGCAAAAAGAGGGCCGGTGAATTTCTTTGGGCACGATGGGCATAATTACGGGTATATATCCAGCATGCTGGCCAGTCTGGAAGGAGGGTACGGCATAGTTATAATGACCAATTCTGAAAACGGCTGGAAGGCTGTTAACAAGATCAAAAAATTAGTAGGCCGCAAGTACTGGGCACTGGGTCCCTACCATCCGCATTAAGCAATTAGTAATCACTCATACCGCAGCGCTTCTATAGGATCCAGCCTGCTGGCCTTTACGGCCGGGTAATAACCAAAGAACACGCCTGTTACAGTACAAACAATAAACGACAGCACAATAGAGCTTTCCGATACCAGTGTGGGCCAGGAAAGGAATACCGTAATCAGCTTGGAGGCCGTTATCCCCAGCGCAATACCGATCAGCCCACCGGTAATGCTGATAAGTATGGCTTCTATCAGGAACTGCAACAGTATGTCGATTCCTCTTGCGCCAATAGACATACGTAACCCTATTTCTTTGGTACGCTCCGTTACAGAAACATACATGATGTTCATGATACCAATACCACCTACCACCAGGGAAATGCCGGCTATAGCGGCTAACAGCACCGTGAGCAGCTGGCTGGTGGAGCTGAAGGTGTTGATCAGCTCTGCCTGCGTACGTACGGTAAAATCATCATCATCGCCGGTTTTGAGCTTATGCGCGGTACGCAGGATCTGCGATACTTCTTCTGTAGCCAGCGTAGAGCTGCTTTCGTCAATAGCCGATGCAAAGATGTTCTGTATATACGGGATGGCCAGTATACGCTTTTGCACCGTAGTGTAGGGCGCCAGGATAATATCGTCCTGGTCCTGCCCGAAAGCATTTTCTCCTTTTTCACTCAGCACACCAATGATCTTAAAGGGGATCTTGTTAAAACGGATGGTTTTACCCACGGGATTTTCTCCGCCGCTGAAAAGGTTCTCCACCACTGTTTGCCCAATGAGGCATACTTTGCTGGCTGCTTTTACATCATTATCACCGAAAGCCACGCCGTCTTTCAGCGGCCAGTCGCGTATATCCAGGTAACTGGGGCTCACGCCCTGTATACTGGTAGGCCAGTTCAGCGCCCCGTTAATAGCCTGCCCTTTGCCGGATACCTGTGGCGATACGGCTGTAATATATTTTGCCTGTTGTTCAATGGCCTTTATATCGTCCAGCTTCAGGGTTTGCAGGCTGGTAGCATCCAGCCTTGCACCGCCGCCCACACTGGTGTTGCTATTGGGGCGTATGGTGATCATGTTGGAGCCCATGCTGGACAGCTGATCCTGTATGCTTTGTTTGGAGCCTTGCCCGATGGCCACCATGGCTATCACTGCCCCCACGCCAATAATAATACCCAGCATGGTGAGGAAGGCCCGCAGTTTGTTACGTTGCAGTGCCCGTAAGGCGATCCGTATGAGGTTGAAGAAGTTCATGTTTTGTTGTTTTTTTAGTCCATGGTCGATGGTCCATAGTCCATTGCATTTTTCACTATTGCCACTACTGCGAAAATGGCAGCAAGTCCTTTCTCGAAATAAATATTCCCACGCAGTAGGCCATGGACCATCGACCATGGACCATTGACAGCGCGCGCTTTGCGCGCGCTAATAATCATCCGCTACAGGCAGCTCGCTCAGTGCCTGCCGTGCAGACCGTACGTTCTCATTCTTGCTGTCGCGGATCACTTTACCATCACGCAGCATTACGGTGCGGCTGCTAAAGGCGGCAATATCCGGTTCATGTGTTACGAATACAATGGTTTTGCCGGCCTGGTTCAGCTCCTGCAGCAGCGCCATGATCTCATATGAAGTGCGGGTATCCAGGTTGCCGGTAGCTTCATCTGCAAGTATCATTACCGGCTCGTTCACCAATGCACGGGCAATGGCCACGCGCTGCTGCTGCCCGCCGGATAGCTGGTTGGGCATATGATCCAGGCGCTCTGCCAGCTTTACGGCTTCCAGCGCTTTCACGGCCCGTTCCCGCCGGTCGTGGGCAGTAAGCCCGGAGTTGTAGAATAAGGGCAGCTCCACATTTTCCAGCGCGCTGGTACGCGCCAGCAGGTTATAGGCCTGGAACACAAAACCGATCTTGCGGTTACGCAGCCGCGCCAGCTCATCCCGCGATAGCTTACTGATATCCACGCCATCCAGCTGGTATACCCCGGAGGTAGGTTTATCCAGGCAGCCCAATACATTCAGCAGCGTAGTTTTGCCGCTGCCGCTGCTGCCCATAATCGTTACAAATTCCCCGGCAGTTACCTCAAACGATACGCCTTTCAACGCACGAACAATCTCCGTACCCATTCTAAACTCCCGCTTCAGGTCATGTAGCTCTAGTATCTTGCCCATTTCATTATAGTTTCATTATCATTCACTCAGCATAGCTCAGCTTCAAAATTTTATTAACTCATTCTATTCTCCTCCATTCATCATCAGCATCCCGCATCCTCTTTTATTTAGTTATTTATCATTTAACCTCAACGCTCATTATATAAATCAGCACATTAACACATCTAATCAACTTTCAATAATCCCAGCCAGCACATTAACACATCATCAAATTCCAGCCATCTGCGGGTTTGCAGATTCAAACATCTGCACATCTACCTCGGTCCTGTTCCTCCACCACTGCGGCTGCTGCCACCTCTGCCCGGCCTTGACGGCATAAACGGACTTTTCGTTGCGGCGCTCTTTTCCTTTTTAGTAACCCGTCTTGCATCATTCACCACAATATCCGACGTATCCAGCCCGCTCATTACCTGCACATTAGTTTCATCATTCAGGCCCGTCATAATACGGCGGCGCATAAGGGTATCACCCCGTTTGATCCACACTGCAGCAGGACGTGCAGCTTCATCCGGAGAGGTTAAGCGTTTAGTGGTATCCGTTTGTATTTTCAAAGTATCCGGACGTTTGCTGCGGTAAAAGCCGGGTTCCGTTTTGCCATGAGAGGTATCCCTTCGCCCTATGATCACATAATCCTTCAGCAGGGCGGAATCCGGTTTGAACTTCAGCGCTTTGGCGCTTACCAGCAGAGCATTCTTGGCTTCTTTGGTGTAGATGGTGATATTGGCCGTCATACCAGGTTTCAGGCGCATGTCATTATTGGGCGCGTCTATAATGGTGGTGTAAGTGACCACGTTAGCAGAGGTGCTGGGCTGCAGGCGCACTTCCTGCACGGTGCCGTTAAATACATCGTCCGGGAACGCATCCACGGTAAAGGTTACACACTGTCCTTTTTCCACGTTGCCAATATCCGCTTCATCCACGCTGGCCTGTACCTGCATTTTGGTAAGGTCTTTCGCTAAAATAAAAAGGGTAGGGGTGTTAAAGCTGGCCGCCACGGTTTGCCCTATGTTCACATTCCGGTTTAATACCACGCCGTCTATCGGCGAGTAAATGTTGGCGTATGACAGGTTCTGGTTGGCTGATTGCAATTGTGCTTTAATTGCCGCCACATTTGCCTTGGCGCTGTTAAACTGGTACAGGGCTGTTTCATAATCAGCCTTGCTGATAGCGCCTACATTGTATAGCTGCGATTGACGGTTGTAATTACTTTGCTGGAACACCAGCTGATCCTGTGCCGCAGCCAGGTTGGCTGCATACTGGTTCACCTGCGCCTGCAGCAATGATTTATCCAGCTCCGCTATCAGCTGGTTCTTTTTCACCTGCGTATTAAAATCCGCATAAATAACGCGGATGGTGCCGGATACCTGTGTACCTACAGACACGGTATCCACCGGCTGTATAGTGCCGGTAGCCGTAATGGCATTGGCAATAAAACCATACACCGGTTTTTCTGTATCAATCACCACCGGGTCTTCCTTATGCCTGAAGAACAGGAACCAGATGGCTACTGCTATTATAACGATGATGCCTGTTATTAACCATTTATATCGTTTCATTTGCTGTTGTTTGTCTATTTTATTTGCCAAATGGAATCTTCGATTTCATTTGTGCTTATTTGTCGTTTTCAATTGTCAAATGGAATCTTTGATTTCATTTGCTGTTGGTTTGTCGTTTTGTCTCTAATCATTAGTAACCGGTTCTCCTATATAAAACTCGTAGATCCTGGTATTCAGGATGGCACCATACTTAGCCTGTATAAATGCTTGCAGCGCCTGTATATATAGGTTCTTTTGCACGGCAAGGTCAGTTACATTCACCGCGCCTAATTTCATTTGCTCTACACTAATGCGGTAACCCTCTTCACTGGCCACCAGCTGTTTTTCCGCAGCTTTGTATTGCTCCTGCGCATTTTGCAGGTTCAGGTAAGATTGCTCTACCTGCTGCGTTAACACGGTTTTGGTATCCTGCAACGTTAACTTGGCCTGGTCTATCTGGATCTTTGCACGCGCTTCGTTGGCCTTGTTCACCCGGTTGCTGAAAATGGGAATACCTAATGTTAATCCGGCGCGCTGGTAAAAGTTATTATCCAGCTGCTGCCAGTAGCTGTTTGACTGGTTATCGGAAAACCCGCTGGATAAGGTACCGCCCAGGCTAAGCGTAGGCTTATAACCTGCTTTGGCTTTTTCCAGTCCTACTTCTGCAATGGTTACGCCCAGCTCTCCGTTCTTTACTTCGGGCCTGGTTTGCAGGGCAATACGTTGCGCCTCTTCCAGTGATGGTACAGGCTTTTCTGCCCGTAACGTATCCGGCTGTACGATGGAAAAGGTATAGGCTGTAGGCAGCTGCAATACCTGTTTAAGGGTCAGTAAATTCTGCCGGTAAGTGTTTTGCGCAACAACCAGGGAGTAAGCATCTGTGGCCTGCTGGGCTTCCAGCTGTACCAGGTCTTTTCGGGCAATGCTGCCGGCGTTAAAGAGCTGCTGTCCCTGTTGCAGCTGTGCCTGCGAGGTTTGTACCAGGTCTTTTACATACACAATGTTCTCGCCCGCCAGTAAAATGTTCAGGTAGGCCTGTGTGATCTGAAGGGTAATATCGTTCTCCGCCTGCTGCACATTCAAATTGGCCGCCTGCAGCAGTAGATTCTTTTCACGGATGTCATTACGCAGGTACCCGCCCTGGTATAAGATCCAGGTGGAGCTTAACGCATAGTTGCTGGCAAGACTGGATTGTGTTTGAAAGCCGCCTACTACCGGGTTTGTATTCTTGGAATTAGTGAAAGATTGGGTAACCGTACCTCCCAGGCTGGGGAGCCGCGCTGCGCGGGATTGCAGCAGGTCCTGCTCACTGGAGGCCTGGCTCAGGCGAAGGCTGTTTAGCTGAATATTATGTGCACGCGCATAATCCAGGCATTGTTGCAGGCTCCATTTATCCCGCAAACCGGCTGTGGTGGAATCCTGCGCCAGTAAAGGTCCTGCACCGGCGATCCATAAGACCGCCATGAAAATAATGATCCTGTTCATGGTATATCCTGTTCGTAATACATTAAGCCTTTTGCAATAGCGGAATGAAAGGGTATAGCCGGATGCCTGCAAATAACCTGCACTTTTTCAATTGGTCTGTGTTTTGTTAGTAGTAATTAACAGTCGTTAACAGTACTTAACAGGCGGCTCACCGCAGGGGAACCGGTTACGCTATAAAGACGGGTTACCCGCTATATGGTTTAATGTGTTAACACTTAATAACAGTGAATGGTTGAGCCGTTGGGGTTCTTTCATTTATTTATGAAATAATTACTTACATTTACGTAAAATTTATAATAACCTTTCCGAACAAAACCACTCAGATGAAAAAGATCCTTTCTACGATCACTGGTATGTTGCTGATCCTGTGTGTAACCAGCAGCATTTCTAAAGCGCAATTGAAAAGATTCAGTATTGGTCCTTTTGTGGAAGCCGGCTTCCCGGTAGGCGACCTGAAAGACACCCACAATACCGGCTATGGTATAGGCCTGGGAGCGGATATTAAACTGATCGGCGGTCTGGGTGTAACCGGCTCCGTTAGTTATATGCGCTTTGGCGGCAAATCTGTTAGCGATGGTATGGGCAACAACGTAAAGTACGATGCATTATCTGCTGTACCGGTACGTGTTGGTCTCAAGTACAAGTTACCTATTCCGCTGCTGTATGTTAAGGTAGAAGGTGGCGCTGCTAACCTCACCGGTGGTGATGGTACTGCTGCTATCTTTGCACCGGGTATAGGAATACGCGTACTGGGCTTTGACCTGGAAGGCAAATACGAAGCCTGGTTTAAAGACGGCACCATGGGCTTCTTCGGTCTGAAGGCCGGCTGGAATTTCTAAGATAGTTTAATAATTATAGTCCATGATCCATTGCTTTCTTCAAGGCAATGGATCATGGATTTTTTTATTTAGTAAATCTGGGAAGTGTTTAAGATGTTGGAATTAAGTATATTACAACTTGTGTAACCTCTTTATTGAGAACTGTTTGTTATTAACCATGCACCAAACATCTTATGAATTTAACCGCAATCAGGCGGCCCGTTATACGTTTAGAAGTGAAGGCCCGCGTAGTATTGAAAAGATTGTCGAGTTTACGCCTACTACTTTTAAGAACATTTTTAATTTGGCCTTTGGCGATCTTTTGCCGGATGGTACAATTGATGATATCGCAAAATCAAATAACGGAGATATTGTAAAGGTCCTGTCTACCGTAGTAAAGATCCTGGATGACTTTACCGCCCGTTATCCCCGCGCGACAGTATATTTTGCAGGCAGCACAGCGCAACGCACAAGGCTCTATGGCCGCATTATAAAAACGTATCACTCCTTATTTAAATCTCACTTTGATATTACTGTTATTATTAAAGGAGGAGGGGAGAACGGATACCGGCAGCTGGTGTTTGACCCGCTAAAAAACCTCGATTACACCGCATTTTTAATCAAAAGAATTGCTTAACTTAGCTTTATGTCTTTAACAAAGAAAAATACAGCTAAAAAAGAGGCCACCACGGGTACCATTACCCGTACTTATGTGCCTGCCCACCAAACTTTATTTCCCGAAAAGTTAAAGCAGGCCAATGATGTATTGAGCAAAACTCAATTTATAACCAAAGGCTCTAAGTCTGCATAGTAACTGTTTTCTTACCCCTTCGATTTTACCCCGCATCCTACAGCTTTCGTAAATGTTACCTCCGGCTGCTGACCAGCCAGTAAGCTATTCACCGCATTCTGCACATAATTGATCTTCTGCGCATTCCCATTATCCGGATCATTGTCAATAGCGCCAATATAAGCCACTACAATACCTTTAGGCGTTTTCTGCAATACAAACACATGCGGCGTACGCAGCGCGCCAAAGCGGCGGGTCACTACCTGCCCGGGATCTTCCAGGTAGGGAAAATTCAGGCTGCTTTTGCGGGCATGCTGCTGCATATCGGCAAAGCTCTCACTACTTGCTACTTCCGGGTCATTAGGGTTGATCATGATCACCGGGAACCCTTTACCGGAGAACTTTTCCTGCAATGCAACCATACGGTTCTCATAACCGCGGGATACAGGACAGCTGTTACAGCCAAAGATCACAATGTAGCCCCTGGCATTCGGGTAGCTGGCCAGCGATACGGTGTTGTTATCAACGTTCTTCAGTTTAAAATCGGTTACCACAGCGCCTACAGCGTAACCTTTTTCCTGTGCCCGGGAGCAAAGGCCCGGCAGCAGTAGAACCAGTAAGAGTAAGTTGCGCATAACGGTATTATTTTAAAGAGTTGTACACGGCCAGTAGCTGGTCGTATGTAAATTCTTTTTCTTCCAGGCGGCGTAGCTGTTTCCTTTTGTTAATAAAAAGCGTGGCAGGTATACTACCTGACCATTGAGGGCTGATACGGTCTATGTATTGTTGCTGATCGGTTTCATTAAGCAGTAATACTTCATTTTTCAGCTGTGCTTTTTGCACAAACGGCATCACTTCGTTTTGTAGTTTGGATTGTGCATCCAGGCTAACCAGCAACACCTTTACCGGTGTATGCTGTAATGTTTTCCCGAACCGTTCAAAATGTGGAAGCTCCTGTACGCATGGGCCGCACCAGGTAGCCCAGAAGTTTACGATGTAAGTGGTATCGCGGCCTGCGGCAAAGCGTTGTTCCAGTTGGTCCAGGGTGGCCAGCCGCACCTGCTGTGCATGTACAGATAAAAGCAGGGTTTGCAGAACAACCATATATACAGCAGTTTTGATGAGCATGCCGTGTAAGATAGGTTATTATAAAAGTTACAAAGAAGCGGGGAGATGGGAAAGTTAAATGGATGAGTGGTGCAGTTGCCGGGATGCCGGCAATTTTGTATCTTTATTGTAAATTAAGGATTTATGCGCAACAACCTTCACTCCAGGAAGATCAATTTTGTTCAGGATTTTTTACGGATCCAGAACGAAGCGGTTATCCGCCGTTTTGAGGATATGTTGCGTCAGGAACAATTGAAATTAGCTGAAGCTGATTTGTCATATCCTATGTCTTTAGAGGAATTAAATACTGTTATAGATCAGGCAGAAAAAGATGATCGAAACGGGCGTTTAACCAACGCCGATGATCTAAAGAAAGAGATTGATAATTGGGAATAATTATATTCTGGACAGATACTGCACGAAATCAACTCCGGAACATCTTCGATTATTATAAGCGTGAAGCCAGTGTTAGTGTAGCCCGCAAAATAGTTAAGTCACTGGTAGATAAAACCATCATTCTCCAAACTCATCCTAAGATCGGACCTGTTGAAGAACTGCTGAATCATCGCGATCAGGAATACCGCTTCCTGGTAAAAGGGCATTATAAGATCATTTACCATATCCATGGCGATACTATTAAAGTAGCTGCCATATTTGATTGCCGCCAGCATCCGGACAAGATCAGGAAGACCCGATAACTACCTTCCCTGCATACCCCTTAAAATACCCCATCGGTGTTTTCCCTGTAATAGCTTTAAACTGCCGGTTAAAATTCGCCAGGTTATTAAACCCTGATGAATACGCCACCTGTGCAATGCTCATATCATTTTCCAGCAGCAGCTTACAGGCATATCCGATCCGCAGCTCCGCCAGGAATTGAAAATAAGTTTTGGAGGTACGTGTTTTAAAATACCTGCAAAAGGAGTGAGGGCTGATGTGTACTGCCTTCGCCACTGTTTCAATGCTAAGGGCCTGGGTGAAGTTGTTAAAGGTATAATGATAGATCTCGTTGATCTTATCGGTGCGTTGCAGGTTGTACTCCTGTACAAAACCCAGGCTGCTGAGGAAACTTTTTTCCGGCGTGGCGGCAATCGCTGTAAGCAGGTGAATGAGTAAGGTGATCTTTTGCGGACCGCTGGCCTGTAATATTTCCTCCATCTGCAAAGCCAATGCAGCTTTGGCTTTCCCATGTATTTGCAGCCCCCTGCCGGCCTGTTTCAGCAGCATACGTACCGGTTCCATTTCCGGTAGCTGTAAAAAGGTATCGCCCCAGAAGTTTTCATGAAAGTGAATGGCCACTGCTTCAATATGCAGCCCGCTATCCGGTTGAAAATAGTCCGCATCATTACGCCACATATGGGGCAGGTTGGGGCCCAGCAGCACCAGGTCGCCATCGGTAAAACGTTCCATATGGTCGCCCACCAGGCGGGTGCCCCGTCCCTTACGGATGAGCGTTAGCTCTACTTCCGGGTGATAATGCCAGTGGTTATACAGGTAAGGCAGCACATCTTCCCGCACACTAAATGAATGCCCGCCATGCACAGCTACTTTCCGGAGGATCGGTTTCATACGCGGAACTTGTTTTTAATCCAAAAATATACAATACAATCGCCTGAATAGGTAATAATTGCCAATATAGTATAATTTTTGGCTTGTAAAGGATAATACGGTCACCAAAAAAACAATCAATTTGCAGTATGCTAATATTCCACGTTTGTTGATCTGCCTGCACACTGTCACCCGCGGCATGTATGGAGCTATGAACCGGATACCACCTTTTATTCCCTGGGTTGTTCCGCCACCAGCAGAACAGTCCGGGCCTTGCCAGCTCCTTCCGCCAGGAGGTTGCCATCATGAACGCGCAACGGTACACAGGAAGTAAGAACAAACGGACGCAGGGGCATTATCAAAGCCCGCCGGGAGCATATGGAAAAGTTAGAAAAGAGGATACGGTGAATGGCCTGTTAACCCTGCAGCAGGCCAACACCTATTTTAGTAACATTCAAAAATGAACTGCACTTCATAATGAATAATTCGTAATTTAATCAACCATGTTTAATGTAAATGATCAGGAAGCTGTGCTTACATTATGCTGTAACTGTAGTTATTTGTGCATCTGTTCTGCGTGCATAATTTATTTATAAGGTAATAAATTGATGCTGCCGTAGTACACAATTCATAATTATTCATATTCATAATATTTTCAGCGGCATTCATGTCCCGCTTTGGCGGGATTGTAATTGATAATCCATAATTGATAATTCCATGAAGTATCCTTTCCACGCACTTTCCCTCCTTCTTCTCGCGGCCTGCAACCCGGCTCCTAAACAAGCGGATCAGGCAAAACAGGCCGACCAGCAAGCTGCTAAAACCACGGATGCAGCTACCTTTCAGCAGGATGAGAATTTTCTGCACAACCACCTGGGCAACCTGGTAACACTCAAAAGCCCGGACGATAGCAGCATGGTATTGGTAGCCGGCGATTACCAGGCTCGTGTTATGACCAGCAGCGCCGGCGGTTATCATGGCAAAAGCTATGGATGGCTTAACCATAAACTAATTGAATCGGGCAAATACAACCCGCATATTAATGCCTACGGCGGCGAGGAACGTTTCTGGCTAGGCCCGGAGGGCGGGCAGTATGCGCTGTTCTTTCCCAAAGGCAAACCCTTTGCTTTTGAGAACTGGCAAACACCCGGCCTCATTGATACCGCCGTTTTTGACCTGAAGGATCAGAGCAGCACCGCTGTACATTATTACAAGGAAGGCACTTTACAGAACTATGCAGGTGCTGATTTTCAGGTAGGCATCTCGCGTAAGATAACCTTACTGAACCGCGCCACCCTTACACAGCAGCTGGGTTTTACGCTGCCGCAAAGCATTGCCAGCGTAGCCTACCGCACGGAAAATACCCTTACTAATAAAGGTAAAAACACCTGGGAGGAAAGTACCGGCCTTTTATCCATCTGGTTGTTAGGCATGTTCACCCCTTCAGACAAAACCGTGATCGTAGTACCATTTAAAGCAGGGGCCAATGCAAGAGCTGCCATTCATGATGATTATTTCGGCAAGATACCGCCTGGTTATTTGCAGGTAAAAGACAGCCTGCTGCTCATGAAGGCCAATGGCCTTAAGCGTGGTAAGGTAGGCCTGGCACCGGAAATAGCTATACCCATGGCCGGTAGTGTGGATACGGAAAGTGGCGCCATCACCCTCGTTTTATTCAGCATTAACAAAAACGGGAAATATGTTAATTCAAAATGGGAGCAGCAAAAGGAGCCTTACAAAGGAGATGTAGTGAATTGTTATAACGATGGCCCACTGGAAGATGGTTCCCAAATAGGGCCCTTTTATGAGCTGGAATCTTCTTCTGATGCCCGCCCGCTGGCCCCCGGCCATTCACTGACCTACAGCCAGACCACGGTGCACCTGGAAGGTTCCTATGCCACTATGGATTCCCTGGCGCAGCGGCTTTGGCATATGTCCATCCAGGACATCAGCACCGTATTTCCAAAATAATTGTGGGGCTGCATGCATCCGGTTTCAAACCATCAATGGTCCTGGGATCGCTTTATCGGAGATTATTCATCAGCTTTCAAACGATCACGGCACAACGTTGCTTGCATCAAATTGTAAATCTAAAATCAAAAATCGTAAACTAACCAACGATCTAACATCGTTTCCATTAATCTAAAATCTAAAATCAATGGAGTTTATCCGCTTATACAATACTACCCAGGGCATTTTTGCGTACTACCATGAACGTTACTACCGCATGGAGAGCAGCTGGGATACGCTGGTGAACGCTTCAGACCTGTTCAACAGTCTTTCCAAAGCCATAGCAGCTGCACAGCCGGCCAGTGATGCGGAAGCAGCCATTGAACAATACCTGCTGCCACCCATCGGCTCACAGGAAATATGGGCAGCTGGCGTAACCTATTTTCGCAGTAAGGTAGCCCGCATGGAAGAATCAGAGATAGCCGGCGGCGCCACTTTTTATGATATGGTGTATGAAGCAGAAAGGCCGGAGCTGTTCTTCAAATCCACTGCCCGCCGTGCGGTAGGGCATGGCCAGAAAGTAAATATCCGGAAAGATTCTACCTGGGACGTACCTGAACCGGAGCTAACCCTTTTCATGAACCGCGAAGGTGCTATACAGGGTTATACTATTGGCAACGACATGAGCTCCCGCAGTATAGAAGGAGAGAACCCCCTGTACCTGCCGCAGGCAAAAACATATGAAAAAAGCGCGGCCATTGGCCCCTGCCTGCTGGTACCTGATCAACCCATTCCGCCCGATACAGAGATCAGGATGCAGATCCTGCGCAACGGGCAGCCGCAGTACAGCGATGCAGTACCCATCAGCCAGATGAAACGCGGCCACCAGGAGCTGGCCGGTTTCCTGTACCGCGAATGTGATTTTCCCGATGGCTGTTACCTGATGACCGGTACCTGCCTGGTGCCCGACAGCAGCTTTACCCTGCAGGAGAATGATGTGGTAGAAATCACTATTGACCCTATTGGCACCCTGGTAAATACTATTGCCCTAAAAAAATAGCGCTTATTCCTCATTAAAAAAATAATACAGGGCCATCATTTTTTGCAGTATCTTGTATATACAAGAGCTGAAACCGTATTGCCATACACCTGTTGAAGAACCGAACTTTCCATTTACTTATTTATTGGCCCCCGGATCTGAATGTGAAGCAATGTTTGTGGCCACCCATGTTATTACGTTCGGTAAGTATTGCAATTTGCCGGCCGCACTTTAATTAAAGTGCTTTTCTTCGCAGGGTCTGTGATGCATAGTAAGGATGTTGTTAAAACCATAAGTTGTTGCATTTTACAATCCTCAATTACTTCTTAATACTATTTTTATGAAAAAACTTTACCCCTTGTTATGCCTGCTCCTTTGGAGTGTAACCTCTTTTGCCCAGAATCAAAGCCCGGTGCTGAAAAAGATCTTTACAACGCCGGACAGCAGCACCATTATAGATTACAGGTACAAAAAGACATTTAGCTATAAGCAGAATGGCGCTGCTTATACCTATTACCTGAGTAATGTAAGTAATGGCGCTTCAACCGTTATACCGTTCACTAAAAGACTTGCCGGGCAAAACGATAGTGCCTGGGTAACCAGGTTCGGCGTGGTTTTCATAGGCCAGTCCCTGAATAACGATGCCTCCTGGTCTTTATATGAATGGGCGCCCGGCACACTGAATGTGCTGGCAGAAAATATGGGTAATGTACATGTAGCCGGCGATTATGTAATGTGGTCAGTAGCCGATACGGTTACCAGCGGGAACACGATAGTAATGCGGAAAAACCTGGCAACACAACAGCAGATAGTAGTGGCAGACACCATTGTGGGCCAGGGCGATATAGGCCCTAACGGGAACATTGCATACACCAATGAGCAGGCTGTATATCTTTGTACAGACAGCATTTGCACGGAAATAGCTCATGTGGATACTACTAATCTATGGCGCCTTCCCTACTTCTTTAGTGTACATACAGACGGGGTGAAGGTAACCTATGAAGAATGGTGGCGGGAAGCGCCGCTCCAATACGGCACCAGCTTTTTCCTATATGAAAATGGCACCACTACAAAACTGTATGAGAACAATTGGGGCGATTTCCAGCTTGGTGGTTTCCAGGATCTTTTGACGCCCCTCTTTAATAATGGTTATATAGCAGGGCAGATAATGGACCTATCCTTCTATTATAATTTCCGTACAAGGATCTATAGCCGTGACCCGCAAGGTACCATACACTATCTGCAGGATACCTATACTCAAACGCCGCTCTGGGCGCTTGCATCTGTAGAAGTATTAACTCCGCAGGGAGATGTAGGCGGTTTTACTTACGGCCATCCTTCCCTTAACACCACCGTACGCTATTTTTATTACATTAATCACGATGGAAGTAAAAGGCGTTTACTGTCAGCAACGGGTAACGGTATTTATTATGAAGAACAGGATAGCACCTGGCTGATAACAGATCATTCCGGCCTGTATGCAGCTAACTTAGATACTGTTTACGACCATCATATTGTACCTTTTACCAAACAGGCTTACACACGCAACCGGGCGCCTATTCCCGCCAGTGATTTTGTGCAGCATTACAGCGGGCCTGCAACCGGGTTAGGGCAGATCCAGCAAATAGAAATTACCGGTTATCCCAAACATGGCGTGCTTGTAAACAAATATGGGCAGCCTATACAAACCAATAATAACATTATTCTGCGCAGTGATCTGGATACCCTTAAATACAGTGCCGGCAGTTTCCCCGGTACGGATACCATCCGCTGGCGGGCATATGATGGACTGGAGTGGACAAAAGATACCTTTCTCTATATTAAAATAGCTCCCGCACTCGATACCATTAAACCCTTTGAGCGCACTACCCTGGCCGGTACGCCTATTCGCTTCTGGGGCAGCAACTTTAAGCTGAACTATACCGGCAAGCTGGCGGGCATTCGTGTGAACCGCCTGCCCGTATACGGTAAGCTTACCATTGGCGGTAAGCAGCTGGTCTATGAACGCAGCGCTGAGGTAACACTGGCTGAGCTGGATAGCATGTACTATACGCCCAACCCGAATATTGTAGGCATAGATACCTTGCAATGGATGGGCTTTAATGGTACGGAATACACAAAGAACGATACCCCTGCCATCCTGCGCATTTATCCCATCTTAAATACACCGCCCATTTTAAGAACGTTGGAAAGCACCTATAGCACCAGCGGCGGCGCTGATACCATTCTCATAGCCAATTACCCTGCACCCCGCTGGCATACGGATGTATTGGTGGTGTCAGACAATAACCGCGTGCTGCCCATTGCGCCCGATAACACATTTATAATAGACCCGGCTACTTACAGCGTAGGCACGCATACATTAAAGGTGGGCTTTAAGCATAAGCTTGATAGCATTAGCATTCAGCGCAGCTTTACCATTACAAGTCCGTTTGCGCCTATGATGATGGCCGCAGAAAAATACGGCGCCACCCGGGAAGGAGGCCCCATCAGCGCCTGGCCAAATCCATTCAGCCAACAGTTTACACTTACCGGTTTATCCGCATCAGGCACCTATATCCTGACCCTGGTTGATCAGCAGGGAAAAACCATCCTGCAGCAGCGCATCGTGCATCAGAACCGGGTAGTCTTAAACCTGGATGCAAATGCAGGAAATGGGGTATATCTCCTCAAAATTTTTAATGAAAACAAAAAAGATGATGTAAAAACATTAAAGTTATTACATTTATAGTCAAAGCGTAAAGCGCAAAGCAGAAAGCATAAAGCCCATGTTCCTATAAAAGCAGATAAGCCTTTATAGGAACAGGCAATATAGCATAATGTGATCCGCTTTATGCTTTCAGCTTTATGCTTTATGCTTTCAGCTCGGGGAATTAACAAAGCGTTAATGCAGTATGTCATGTGGCTAAAATACTATTACATTAGTTTTGTCCGCGCTGTATCTTTAACTAACCAACTATGTTATGAGCACACTTACAGGGGAACAATGATTGGCCAGTCCATACTAACAATCGTGTAGCCATTTTCAGCCGATATATTATGGGCGGCTTTTTTTGAATTGTAGAGAGGATCACAGCATTATTCATTTATTACGACCAGGTAGCTGAATCGTTTATCACTTACTTATTTTTCCTGCTATGCAAAAGTTTTACTCATGGAAGTCATGTTGCTTCCTTTTGTTGCTATGCCTGTGTGTGAACACGGCACTAGCGCAGCGCGTCATTACCGGAAAGGTGACCAGTACTGCAGATAGTACAGGCCTGCCCGGCGTAACCATTACCCTGCAGGGCGCAGCAGGGGGCGCGGTCACAGATGCCGCAGGCCGTTTTTCCGTACAGGTGCCTGCCGGTGTACGCGCGCTCAGTTTTTCCTATGTTGGCTATCGCCAGCAAACCTTCACCATCGGTGAGCAATCCAATGTGAACATTGCCCTGGAAGTAGCCAGCAAAGGGCTGAATGAAGTGCTGGTAGTAGGTTATGGTACACAAACCCGCCGCGATGCTACGGGTACCATCTCCTCAATCAAAGGCGCCGACATTAAGAACCTGCCCGTGAGCGATGCAGCCCAGGCGCTGCAGGGACGAGCCAGCGGGGTGGATATTGTGCGTTCCGACGGATCGCCCGGTACCACGCCCAGCATCCGTATCCGCGGTACAGGTACTATTAATAATGCAGAACCACTGGTGGTAATAGACGGGGTGCCTGCAGGCGGCATCAATGATGTAAATCCCAATGATATCGCCTCCATGGAAATATTAAAAGATGCATCTTCCTCCGCTATCTACGGTACACGTGCCGCCAACGGGGTTATCATTATCACCACTAAAAAAGGTAACTACGGCGAAAAGCTGCGGGCATCTGCAAATGTGTACCGCGGTGTATCCAACGCCATCCGTACCATTCCTTTGCTTACTGCGCCCGAGCTGGTAATGCTGAAAAAAGAGCGTTATGCTAATTCCGGCGGTACAATAGATCCTGTGTGGAATGATCCTTACTATGCCACCCAGCGCACTAACTGGCAGGATGCCATCCTGGGTTCCGGTAATGTAACCAATGCAGATGTAAGCATCCGCGGTGGTAACAACAGCTCCAACTATATGTTCAGCGCCGGTTATTATGATGAAAAAGGCCTGGTGGAAAATACCTATTTCAAAAGGTATTCCATGCGCATTAACTCTGAGCATAAGCTGGGCAAACGCCTGAAAATAGGGGAGAACCTGCAGCTGAGCTACAAACAGAACCAGGGTTTTGATACCTACTCATCCCAAACGGGTCTGCTGTTCAGCGCCCTGCGTTTTAACCCGGCCATACCGGTAATGAACCCTGATGGCAGCTACGGCTCCTCACAGGCCAGCAATGAGCTGGGGGATATTAACAATCCCGTGTTCACCGCACAAACCACCGACACCTGGAATAAGAATTACCGCCTGCTGGGTAATGTGTATGCAGAGATCGAGATTCTGCAGGGCTTAACCTTACGCGGTAACTACGGTTTTGATGGCAGCATCTATAACCAGTACAGCTTTGTACCCAAAGTGCTGGACCAGACCCGTACCCGCGACCATGCCGAGCTGTGGGACCGCAGCGAAAGCAATAAGTCAGAGCTGGGTGAGGTATTCCTGACCTTTAACCACCTGTTTGCACAAAAACATCGTGTAACCTTAACCGGTGGTTACTCCGTACAAACCTCCAATGGTTATTTCTTCCGTGCAGAAAGCTGGGGCCTGAATGATGAAGCGCCCGACCAGCGCGTGCTGGATAATGGCAACGACTACCACGCCATTAATGGTAACTTTAATCCGCAAAGCGCACTGGCCTCCGGCTTTGTAAGAGGCTTTTACAGCTTTAAAGATAAATACCTGTTAACAGCCACCTTCCGTGCAGACGGTTCTTCCCGTTTCCCCGAAGGCAAACGCTGGGGTTATTTCCCCGCCTTTTCACTGGGCTGGCGCGTTTCAGACGAAACGTTCTTTAAGAATAGCGTACCCTTTATTTCTAACCTGAAAATAACCGGTGGCTGGGGCCAGTTAGGTAACCAGAACGTGGCCGACTTCCAATATCTGGCGCCCATTACGCGCGACCGCCGTTATTCATTCGGCGAAAATCCTTACACCGGTGTATGGAACTCCCGCCTTGCTAACCCGGACATTACCTGGGAAAAAGCAGAGATGACCAACGTAAGCGCAGAAATAGGCGTGCTGGAAAATAAGCTGAACGCTACCATCACTTACTTTAACAAGAACACCCGCGACATGCTGGTATCTGCACCGGTACTGGATGAACATGGTACTGCCGGTATTCCTGACCGTAACATCGGCCAGCTGAATAACCATGGTATAGAAATAGAGCTCAGCTACCAGGGTGGTAACAAGGACTTCAGCTACAACGTAGCCGCAAACGCTTCTTTCATTAAGAATAAGGTAACGCAGCTGTACGATAAGGATTCGTACATCAGCTCTACGTTGTACGGCCGTCAGGGCGCGGAAATTTCCCGCACCTATGAAGATCAGCCCCTGGCATCCTTCTATGGCTGGAAAACAGGCGGTGTGTACCAGAACCAGGCGCAGATAGACAGTGATCCTAATATTGCAAAAGATCCACGCCGTGGCGACATTAAGCCCGGTGATATGATCTTCCTGGATGTGAATGGCGATGGTATTGTAGATGAAAATGACCGCACTTTCCTGGGCAGCCCCAATCCTAAATTAACGTACGGTATTCAGGCCGGCGCCAACTACAAAGGCTTTGACCTTAGCCTGTCCTTCACCGGCGTGGCAGGTGTAAAGCTGTATAATGCCGACCGTATGCAGGGCATGGACCCCGCTTACCCGTACAACATGTATGCAGATGCGCTGAACCGCTGGCATGGAGAAGGCACCAGCAACACAGTGCCGCGTATGACATTGTCAACCGATGTAGCCAATAACAACCTGCGTGTATCTGACCGGTTTGTAGAAAGTGGTAACTACTTTACGCTGCGTAATGTGGCGCTGGGTTACACCATTCCCGCAAAAATATGGGGCAACAGCGGCATCTCTGATTTTCGTGTATACGTAGCTGCACAAAACCTGTTCATCATTACCAGCTATACCGGGTTAACACCTATGCTGGGTTATAGCGGCGATGGAAACAACGGTACCAGGGATGGTAACCGCCAGCGCGGTGTGGATGTAGCAGCTTACCCACAGGCCAGGAGCTTTACTTTTGGCGCAACGCTTAATTTCTAACCATACATGGTGAACTTAAAAGATAAGATTATGCAACGGATAATATATATAGGTACCTGCGCCCTGTTCCTGCTGGCGGCCTCCTGCAATGTGCTGGACGTAAAACCTAAAGGAAGCTATACCACCGGTAACTACTGGCGCAACCAGAGCGATGCGCTGGACGGCATTACCGGCATTTACAATATTTTGCTGGAAGAAGATTATACCGGCTTTAACGAGTTTGTGTTCGACAACTGTTCGGATGATCAGATCCGCGGCGGAGATCACGATTATGACCAGGCCATAGAAGACTTTAAGTATGATCCCTCCACCTATTCCGTAAGAGTGGGTTGGCGCTGGAAATATGAAACCATTAACCGCACCAATAATGCGCTCATCTACATTCCCAAAATCACGGACATTGATCCTGCTATCAAGAGCCGCTGCCTGGGCGAAGCGCATTTCTTCCGCGCATTTGCTTACTGGCGTTTGCTGGTAGTGTATGGCGAGGTGCCCATCATTACAGAAGATGATGTGCTGAACGGCAACTACAACAAACCGAAAGTAAGCAGCGATACACTGCGCGCCCAGATAGAGTCAGACCTGTTACAGGCCGCCGACCTGCTGCCGGAAACCCTGGCCAGCGCCGACAAAGGCCGCGTAAGCAAAGGCACTGCTTGGGGCCTGCTCACCAAGCTGTATATGGATTGGAACAAGCTGGATAAAGCCATTGAATACGGCACCAAGGTTACCACCAACGCTAACTATGCGCTGGCAACCAACTATGCCGATAACTTTTCGGTAGCTACCGGCAACAACTCAGAAATGCTGCTGGCCGTGCAAACAGTGGATGGCTGGGGTTACTCAGACTTCATTACTTACCACGCGCCGCGCGCATGGGGGGGCTGGAGCTTCTTTTACCCTGTAAAAGGACTGGTAGATGAATTTGAAGCCAATGACCCGCGCAAAGCGATCTGCTTCATGGGCCCCGGCGATAAAATAGACATTGGTACGGAAGTAGCCACCTATACCGCCGACCTGTCAAGCACCGGCCGCCACTACCGCAAGTTCTGCGCATGGAAGCCTTCCGGCGGTTTGAACTACTCTTTAAAAACGCCGCTCATGCGCTCTGCAGATATTTACCTGCTGGTAGCGGAAGCCAAGATCCGCACTGCCGGCGCAGGCGCAGGTGATGCAGAGATCAACGCCGTACGCAAACGTGCATCCGCCGCACTGCCGCCCGTAGCAGGCGCCGGTATGCCGCAGCTGATGCACGAGCGCCGCGTAGAGCTGTGTGGCGAGAACGAACGCCACCAGGACCTTATGCGCTGGGACAAAGCCAAGCTTATTGACATCACCACTTACTACAACAAACCCAAGCTGGCCTATGACGGCTCTGTAATAGAGGCGGCACGTACCTTTGTACGTCCCAAACACTATTATTTCCCTATACCGCAGCAGGAAATAGACCGCAGTAAAGGTGTGCTGATACAGAACGAGAATTATTAAAGGATAAGAAAAAAAGGTAAGGTTGATAACAGAGCCCTGTTCTTCCCGCTTAGCGGGGAGGCAGGGCTTTTTTTATGCGTGTTATATTCGTGGGAATTTATTATGATAAATAATAATATTATTAAAATATTCATATATTGCGCCGAATTTCCCGAAGTACGAAACATTACGAGATATTAAGAGACATATTTTGTTAACAGACTAGGATATTATGTAGTGGGTTACTTCCATTGTACATTCTAAACCTTATTTTTTGAATAGAACTTTACTATCCAGCTTAAAGATCATTGGATGTTTTTTACCCTGTGTTTGTGTAGCGCTATCTGCATATTCGCAACGTTTAGACGCTATTGGTAAGGAGCAGCCGCTGAAAGTGACCGGGGGCGTTAGCCTGGAGCAGGTAGCTTATTTTTCATCGGGCCTGGCCGAAGGCCGCCGTGATCCCTATAACTTTTTTCTCAGCGGTAACCTGAATATAGACCTCTATGGCTGGTCTGTACCTTTCAGCTTCAACTATTCCAACCAAAGCAGGGTAGCCTTTCAGCAACCATTTAATCAATACGGACTTACACCCACCTATAAATGGATCACCGGTCACCTGGGATATACCAGCATGAATTTTTCCAGCTATACCCTGGCCGGTCATTTGTTTAATGGCGTAGGGGTAGACCTGGCGCCTCCCGGCAATTTCAGGTTCAGCGCCATGTACGGGCGTTTGCAGAAAGCAGTGGAGGCTGACACCCTGCACCGGGAAATAGAACCTGCATATCAGCGCATGGGGTATGGCTTCAAAGCCTCCTATTCGCGGCAAAAGGATAATATAGACCTGGTGCTGTTCCATGCAAAGGACGATGAAGGTTCCATTGCACCCTTGCCCCTGGGTTATACGCTTACGCCGCAGGATAACCTGGCTGTTGGCGTAAATGTGACCAAGCAGCTGCTCAACCGCTTACTGTTCAACGCAGAAATAGCCTGGAGCCTGCTGACCCGCGATACCCGTGCGGAAACAGATACCCTATCACATGGCGCCCTGCCCACGCTTGGCCTGATGAACAGGAACAGCTCCACCGCCCTGTACCACGCCTATAAAACCAGTATTGCGTATGGGGGTAAACGTTATACGCTGGGCATTGGTTATGAATGGGTAGCGCCGGAGTACCAAACCCTGGGCGCTTACTACTTCAACAACGATTTTGAGAACATAACCGGGAACCTGCAGCTGCGCCTGTTAAAAGACCGGCTTACTACCGGCATTAATGCAGGGGTGCAGCGTAATAACCTGAACAATGACAAGCTAAGCACCATGCGCCGCTGGGTAGGCGCCCTGAACATGAGCTATGCGGCCAGTAAAAAAATGAACCTGAACTTTTCCTATTCCAACTTCCAGTCCTTTGTGAATATCCGGTCCAACTTTGATTACATTAACCAGCTAACGCCTTATGATAACCTGGATACCCTGAACTATACACAGATATCCACCAACGCTACACTGGGGGTTAATTACCGGCTTTCTCAAAGCAAGGAAAAGATGCAGATGCTCCTGTGCAATGTATCGTATATGCGATCGGCCGATAAGCAGGGTGGTATAACGCAGCCCAGCGGGGTTACTTTTTATAATCTTAACACTGCTTACAGCCTGCAGCTGGTGCCAAAGGACATGTCGGTTACCCTGGGTATTAATGCCAATACCAATAATTCTGCGGACCTGAACACCATAACCCTGGGCCCAAGCCTGGGGTTGAACAAATCCTTAATGCAAAAGAAGCTGCGTACGGCCGGCACCTTGTCCTGGAACGGCAGCTATACCAATGGGCAGTCTACCGCAAAGATCTTAACAGCCAGGGTATCCGGCGCATACACTATCAAAAAAGCGCACAGCTTTAACCTGAGCCTGGTGGGGCTGAACCGTAGCTCGCAAAGAGCGGCTACCCTGTCAGAGCTGACTACTACCCTGGGATATAACTATAACTTTTAAAGCAAACCGGTAACGTTGTTGTATACACGCATAAAACATACGGCCTTTCTGATCGGGTGCTGCCTGTGCCTTAGCATTGTGCTGCGGGCGCAGGTCAATTACCCGGTAATGGCAAGTATTCAGCTAAACCCGCCTTACAGCCTGTACCTTTCAGATTATGCAGCCCCTGACCCGCAACGCATGCAGGTAACCCTGCTCATGAAAGACCTGGCGGAAACCAATTATAAA
This sequence comes from Chitinophaga rupis, assembly GCF_900109685.1. Classification (GTDB taxonomy): domain Bacteria; phylum Bacteroidota; class Bacteroidia; order Chitinophagales; family Chitinophagaceae; genus Chitinophaga; species Chitinophaga rupis. Next base: position 1,096,833 of record NZ_FOBB01000002.1, read on the forward strand.
TGCCGGTTACGCCTGAAAATAGAAGGCTTTGGCTCCTCGCTGCAAAGCAAAACCGCTTTTTATACCCCGCCCATATTACTGAACGGCGGAGAAATGCTGACACTGAGCGGTACAGATCTGGCGCCTTACCTGAACCCGCAGAATCTGCTCATCCAGGGCCTGGATAATAATCAGTTCTCTAAGAACGGCGCCAAGCTGCCGGAAGGCATTTACAAGTTTACAGTGGAAGTGCTGGATTACACACGTAATAACGTGATCTCCAATGCGGCCAATGCCATTGTATCTACTTTCCTCAGCTATCCGCCTATCATTAACCTGCCCATGGCCAATACCAAAGTAGATGCGCTGAACCCGCAGAACGTGGTATTCCAGTGGATGCCAAGGCATACGGCATCTTTCAACGCAGCATTTAACGTCGTATATAAGTTAAGGTTAGTACAGCTTATACCAGCCAACCGCGATCCCAATGATGCCCTGCGCACAACCCGTCCGCTGCTGGAAACCATTACCCCGCAAACCATGTTCGTATATGGTCCCGGGGAGCTGGCGCTTACGCCCGGCGAGAATTACGCCGTGCAGGTGCAGGCCATAGAAACAGAAGGCCGGGATATGTTCATCAATAATGGTTATAGTGAGGCCGTAGCATTCACCTACGGTGAAAAATGTAGCGTGCCCCAGGCCGTGATGGCAGCGGTATCCGGTCGTAACAGCCTGAAGCTTACCTGGACCGGAACGCCCACACAACAGGCTTTTTCCGTCCGTTACCGGGAAGCAGGTGATAACCCTTCCCAATGGTATGAAGAGGATGCCTTTGTACCACAGCTGACCATTGGCGGATTAAAGGCCGGCAAAAAATATGAATACCAGGTAAAAGGACAGTGTATCTGGGGCTATGGCGATTATACGCCAGTACAGGCCTTCACCATGCCGGATGCGGAAATGCAGAAAGGAGATTTTGTATGCGGCAGCTCTTCCGGTGCAGGCGCTATTACCAACCGGGAGAACATTGCCCAGCTGCAGGTGGGCGACACCATTACTGCCGGAGATTTTAAAGTGATCATCAGCAAGGTGAGCGGGGCAACAGGCAATTTTACCGGTACCGGCGAGGTGCTGGTGCCATTCCTGGAATACTTATCCCTCACCGTTACATTCAGCAATATTCATGTGAACACCAGCCGTCAGATGTATGAAGGTATTATCCAGATACAGCAGGATGATCCGGGCAAGGTATCCGCAGCCCTGAAGCAAACATTAACGGAAATGCTGGACAAGATAGACAATGCCCTGCAATCCGCTGACCTGGCCAGCCTGCAGCAGCTGGATGCTGCCGGTTTAATACAGCAGATAGAGAAGATGAAGGACTGGAGTGAATTATCTGCCGCTACCAGGGATGACCTGGGCCAGCTGGAAAGCAAGCTGCAGGAAGCGCAGCAGCTGCTGCAGGATAATAATATGTCGCCGGAAGAAAAGGCTACGCTGGGGCAAAAGATAGCAAAGGATATTAAGAACCTGACGGATAAGATGAAGCAGGATCTGCAGGAATTGGGTGAAATACTGAAAGAGCTGCTGGGCATCTTCAAAAAAGCGGTGACCTCCCTTAAAACCGATTATAATGATAGCCGCATGCAGCAGCTGAAAAAAGACTATGAGGAGAAAAAGAATGCGGCCGGTAAACTGATCGCGGACAACAACGCTGCCATTGGTCTTACAAAAGGCGCCGGGAAGGCAGAAAGCGCCGGGGATATCCAGGAATGGGGTGAAACAGACAGCTTAGATCTGCCACAGGAATTGAAAGATTACGGCGCAGCAACAGACAGCTTACAGGAGGGCATACTGGTGCAGATCCTGGCCGCCAGCACAGATGATAAAGATAATGAGCAGGTAGTGAACCAGCTGAAGGTGAACCAGCAATCATTCAAGGAATTTGTACAACAACAACAAACAGATAAGAAAGAAGAAACAGATACGGTGCGACAGGCAAAAGTGTCCATTATGAATTGGATCAGATCTGTAATTGAAAAATTATGATAGCAATTAGAAACAGAATCATACTCTCCATTATTGCATGGTGCTGTCATTTCACCTTGTCCTATGCAGGAACAGCTGTGCCGTTGGATGATAGCCGGGAAAAGGTAATACAGGAGGGAGTGGCGGCCTTGAATCAGCTGATCCACGAAAATCGCCAGCATACGCAGGTTGGGGAATCTTTCAAGAACAGGTATGTGCTGGTGCTGGATGGCAACGGTAAATTTATAGAGCAGAAAAATGTACAACAGGCAGGTAAGCTGATCTATACGCCCATACTGAGCGCAAGTGAGGAGAAATCCATTAATGAGGGGCTGCAGCTCATAAATGCAAAAAAAGACTTTGCCGTTTATGTGCTGGTATTTAACAGCTGGGTCATTGACCTGAAAAAAGAGATCCCTGCCGACGCCAACCTGAAAAACGTAATGGCTTTAAAGCCCTATACCAATGAGGATATCAAAGCAAAGGTATGGAGTGAGGTAGACAAGCTGGGAGAAGATATTCTGCTGAGATCTGAAATGAGCTCCTATGCTGCACGTATAGGCGTGGTATACGGCCGGGAAATATGTTACCTCGGAAAAAGCATACACCGCGTATATGCTACCAGCAAAGCATTTGCCACCGGTCTTGGAGAAGGAGAGCTGAACGGCATCAACAATTCCTTAAAAGGAAAGCTGCCTCCTTTGTCAGAAACCCATTCCTATTTACTGACCTTTCCGCTGGAATTGTATAACGCGTACCTGCGGAACAAGGGAGTTAAAACCAGTATTAAGCTGGATTATGAATTTACGCCAAACGCCAACAGCTATTTTGATAAGATGCAGAGCAGGCTGGGTGGGCCCAAGTGCGGAGATTGCCCTGCACCCAATGATCCTTCCAGTTTGGTCTTTGACTATTCCAGCATTTTAACGCCGGAAGAAAAGGCCAAAATGTATACTAAGCTGGGTTTCATTTCTACTGAAAGTAAGAAGTATAAGACAAAGCTTTATATCACCGATTACCAGTGTGCGCCGGCTGTTATAGACGCCGTGCAGGAATACGCGGCCAACCCGGATAGCAAGGATATTATTCTATGGGTGCATTTCGATCAGCAGAAGAAAATGGAGATGAAAACTGCTTATGGAAAAGATGTGCCCAATAAGGAGTACACCAGCTCCTTTATGAAATTCCTGATCAAGATCCTGCCGGAAACAGGGATGGATTTTGATCCTTTCACCGCCATACTGGATGGTTTGGCCACCATGATCAATGCGCTGGAAATTCCGGAAAGGTTTTACAACCCCGAGCATATTAACCTGCAAACCGGCGAAGCGGATTATAACCCGCTCTTTTACCGCACCTTCCAGATCTCCAGCACTATTGCGCTCAACCCTGCAATACTAGGTGAGTTCATGAAAACAGGCGCTAAGTTTACGCCGCTGCAGGTTGAATTTGCTGCAGTTTGCGGTTTCTGGAACGGATTGGTAACAACGGTGAGCGGCCTGCCTACTTTCTTTAGCTGGGGCATAAAAATGATCGTGAATGAGAATAATACCCGGAGTGATTTTGTGGAGGGGATAACGAAGATGTATTATCAATGCGCACAAAAGCATATCCAGGTCCTAATCCCGGGGCAGCGGGACATAGGATTTGCGCTGTGCGCCTGGGATGGGATCAGCAAACATTTCACTGAAGGCAATGCCTGCGTGATAGCAGCCAAGGTAGGCGGCGCTATTTTCCAGGTAATAACGCTGGTAGCAGCCGTTACCAAGCTGGGCTCCCTGGCAAGGATCAGCGAGCTGCTGAATATACTGGACCCCATTAACCTGCTGTTCAAGGGGCTGGGTGTAGTGGTGAAATCAGTAGTGCTGCCAACCGGCGAGCTGGCCTATGCCTGTGGTAAAGGTTTTATTACAGCGGTACTGCAGAATGGCAAATATGTTATAAGGCTGGTGGATGGCAGCTTTAGGGCTATTAGTGAAATTGACTGGAGTAAAGTGATCAGCTGGGCGGAAATGACCACCGAATACGGCGTTAGAGTGCGGGTAGGCGTTTTAATGAGCGCAGAGGAATTCAGGAATGCCGGCTACAAAATAAAGAAGATGGTTACCGATGCCACCGGTGGTGAATTTGTAGACGGAAATGGGAATAAATTTGCAGTGATAGGCAAAGAGGGGGATGAGGCATCGAATACAGTGGCAATAGTAGAAGAAGCAGCACAGGATGCAAGCAGGATTGCCAGGGAAATAACCCAGGAAACGGTTGAGCATATCATGTATGGTAAAATAAAAGTGAGAGTAACGGATCGTGCAGGGAACCTTGTAAAGGAATATGAATATATACCCGGGCAGGGCGGACAGGCATGGGATCCCAAACAGTATATTGTAACAGTAGATGTAACAGGATGCCATACAGAGGGAATGCTAAAATCCGGGTTGGTAGAGATAGTGCCAGGTACAACCATGGAGCCGGTAGTTACGTTGCCAACCGGTGAAGTGATCAATAAGGCCAAGATAAGGTTCAAGGTGAAGGAGCTGGAAGCAGGCGGAACAGGTTTCAAAACCAAAAAGGACCTGACCACTTTCTGGCCTGATACCTGGGATCAGCAAAAGATCATGGAAAAAATTACTGAGGCATTCAATAATAAAACCAATACCAAGTATAATGAATGGCTAGGGACCACTACAGATGGCGTAAAGATTCAAATGTTCCTGGATCCGAATGGAAATATCACCACCGCCTTTATTGTCCCTTAATAATTTGCAGATATATGGAAACGAGGTATGACATTTTTTTTAAAGAACATCCACATCCGGCCGGATGGAAGCAGGAAGCCGATGATCTGCTCTATCATTTCTTCCGCACCTATGAAACGCCGGGGGCCTTTACAAGCGATATTGTACCGCATTTGAAGGCTTTACTTGAAGGCAGCGCACATGATGAGCTGCCGGATGACTGGGGATATTTCTGGGGGCATGTGTTGCCCCGCAAGGATTATGTTTATTTCATTGATGCAGCTGACATTAATAAAATCCCCGCAAAAGACGAAAACAGCTGGGAAGGATCCGCATTGCATAATGAAGCCCTGGTAGAACAAACGATCAGCAAATACCTGAAAATACCAACAGCTGAATTATTAAAGTACTGTATGGAATGGGACGATTTCATAAAGAAAAATAAGCAACAACCTTAAGCCAAATAAATACGCCTACGAATAATCCTATGCATAAATCCCTATACCGCCTGTTGCTCTTATTACTCCTATGCATACCTTTCCTGGGCGCCAGCGCACAGGTAACGGAAACTCCTTTGGAGCAGCATATCCGCGCTGTATACAAGCTCGTACAGGAGCGCAGGGCCAACCGTAACCTGCAGGGACAGGATCTGTATGACCAGCTAAAGGATACCTCCGGCTTTAAGCTGCCCGTAGGTATTGGCGGTACGGATAACGGACAGCCCCCTGTGATCATAGACAGTATACGTTTTTTACCGGACCATGCAGAGATCACCGCTTTCCTGGTAGTGCAGATGCCCGGTACCGACCGGGAGCTGATGTTTGCTGCACGCGGTATTCCCATTACCCGCAAAGGCGGGCTGGTAGGCACTGCCCGGCTGGAGCTGGTGAATGACCAGCCCTTTTACCCCTTTGGCGATAGCACCGCTATTGTGCTTAAAAGCGGAACCACCTTCGCGGAGTTTGACTGTAACGGCTTCAAGCGCCTGGGGCTGGGAGCAGATGTAGTATTGAGCCCCAAGCTGTCAAAGGAAAACGCAGATGGTACGCAGAATGAGCTGGAGCGCGTGAAAGGACATTTTGAGGTAGTGGCCAGTGACCTGAATGATATTATTGCCAACGTAAGCATTGAGCCTTTCCAGATAAGAGGCGTAAAGAACGTTACCTTTTCAGTAGAGGATGCCATTATTGATCTGAGCGATTATCATAATAGCGCAAACATGGTATTCCCCGCGGAATACAGTAAGCTATACAGTGCAGAAGACCTGGCCCTGTGGAGAGGATTTTACCTGCGCAGCTTCACCGTTACCCTGCCGGAAGAAGTAAAGGACCGTTCGCTGAAAGGACGGCGTAAATCATTCAGCGTACGTAATGCGCTGATAGATGAAAAAGGTTTCAGCGGCGAGCTGCTGGCCAGTAATCTGATACCGCTGGAAAGCGGCGATATGGGCGGCTGGGCCTTTTCACTGGACCAGGTAAGCCTGGGCTTTGTGGCCAACCAGTTCAAATACGGCAGCCTGGCTGGCGGCATTAATGTACCCATTACAGGTGATACAACAAAGTTTGCCTACTCCGCTATTTTTCACCCGGGCGTAGAATATATTTTTACCATTAAGCCGGAGAAGGAGGTTAGTTTCGATATCTTCTCAGCCGGTCACGTAACGCTGGAAAAATCATCTTTCCTGGAAGTATCGGTAAAGAATAAAGCATTCCAGGTAGCGGCTAATCTTACCGGCCTGCTGTCTATTGGTGGCGGCGTAAAAGGTGATGATTCAGCCAGCGCAGCCCCAGGCAAGGGCAATAACCTGGCCATACCCGATATACGCTTTGAGCAGCTGGTAGTTTCCACGCAGGCGCCCTTTATCCACAGCGGCACCTTTTCACTGAGCGGTAATACCAACCTGCCCAAGCTGGGCGGTTATGGTTTAAGTGTAGATCAGATCCAGTTTGTAAAGGATGGGGATGACCGTGGCATAGGCTTTACAGTACATCTGAACCTGATGGGCGGCAGCACCGCTTTTGCAGCAGAAGCCTCATTGGCGGTTTTGGGTACGGTGAAGGATGATAATGGCCGTTTTCGTTTCCGTTATCACCGCATTAAATTAAGCAGCATTGCTATTGATATAGACCAGGGACCGTTTGCACTGAAAGGCAGCCTGCTGTTCTTTAATGATCATAGTATTTATGGAGATGGGTTCCGTGGCGACATCGCTGCCCGCTTAAAAGTTGGTAAAAGTGCCGGCGGTTTAAAGGTGGCGGTTACCGCATTATTTGGCAGCGTAAATAATAACCGGTACTGGTATGCAGATGCGCTGGTAGAGTTTCCCGGCGCCATCCCGCTTTTCCCGCCGGTGGTGGCTACCGGCTTTGGCGGCGGTTTATACTACGGTGTAAAGCAGGTATCTGCAAAAGAAATGCAGGCCGGAGCAGTGGGTTACGAGATTGGTACAACGCCTACCGGCGTTAGCTATAAGCCGGATCCCAATGCAGGCCTGGGTTTAAAGGCTTCCATGAATTTTGCATTGAGCAATGAAAAGGTGCTGAACGGTATAGTAGGTTTTGAAATGGCCTTCAACAAAAGTGGGGGCTTAAGCCGCATTACCTTCCGTGGTCAGTGTAACGTAATTACACAACCTATTCCCGGTGTGCTGGATAAGATCAAAACAAAGTACGGGAAAATGCTGGAACATACAGATGGCAGCGCATCCGAAGCATTGAACAATGGCGCGGATGCCAGCGGCCAGATCTCTGTAGACCTGTTGGTGGATGCAGATTTCGAGAACAGCACTTTATTCTCCAGCTTCAAAACATATATTAATGTAGCCGGAGGCGTACTAAAGGGATCCGGTCCTAACGGGCTGGCCGGCGAGGGGGTAATGTATGTAGGGCCGGATGGCTGGTACATGCATCTGGGTACGCCATCCAACCCGATAGGCGTAGACGTGTTAGGCCTGGCAAGATCGCATTCCTATTTTATGATAGGAAAGGACCTGCCCGGAAGTCCGCCTCCGCCGCCAGGTGTAAGCGAGATCCTGGGCGGTATGGACCTGGATTACATGCGCGACCTGAATGCGCTGGGTAAAGGCAATGGTTTTGCTTTTGGCGCCGGGATGGACTTTGATACCGGCGATATGACCTTCCTGGTATTCTATGCGCGGCTGGCCGCTGGCCTTGGCTTTGACGTAATGCTGAAGAACTATGGACAGGGCGTGCGTTGTGAAGGAAGCAGCAGCCCCATAGGTATTAACGGCTGGTATGCCAATGGCCAGGTATATGCCTATTTCCAGGGTAAGATAGGCATTAAGGTGAACCTGCTCTTTAAGAAAGGGCGTTTTGATATTATTAACCTGGGCGCCGCAGCCGTATTGCAGGCCAAGCTGCCCAATCCTACCTGGATGCGCGGCATAGTAGGCGGCCATTTCAGCATATTGGGCGGGCTTGTGAAAGGTAACTGCCGTTTTGAAGTAACCTTAGGTAAGGAATGCCGTATTGTAGGCGATAACCTTTTTGCAGAAGCAGGGGTGAAGGTAATTGCAGATGCTACCCCCGGCGCAGGTGAAGGAGATGTAAATGTGTTTAATGCGCCCCAGCTGGTATTTAATATGCCGATAGGACAAACCTTTAATATCACGGACAACGACAATAAAGTACATAGTTTCCGCGCCAGGCTGGAATACTTTAATGTAAGGGACGGGGGCGCAAATATAGAGGGCGCGCAGGAATGGAATTCCGATAATACAACCGTGGTGATAAATACACCGGAGGTGCTGCCGCCGCAAAAGAAATTACGTTTAACCGCAAAGGTTACTTTTGAAGAAAGTGAGAATGGAAGCTGGAAACCCTTCCTGGTCGATAACCAGCCTTATGCTGAAGTGGTGGATAATGAATTTGCCACCGGCGAAGCACCGGATGTGATCGTACCTTCCAATGTGGCATATGCCTACCCCGTGCAGCAGCAGCTGAACTATTACAAGGATGAGACCCGCCAGGGATACATCATCCTTAAAAAGGGACAAGGATACCTGTTCAATGCCGGTACAGACTTTAAGCAGGTAGGCCGTGTAGCCATTGACGATAGCGCACCGCTGGAATTTGACCTGCAATACAACAGCGGCAAAATAAGCTTTGCTATCCCGGATGGCATGCAGGTGGATAAAGCCTACAGCCTGTCGCTGGTAAATGTGCCGGTAACAGCCGGCAGCTCCATAGACCGGAATGTGCAGAGCCAGCAAACCCAGGTGGCAGGCGGTGATGGCGGTGATGTAACCCTGCAAACGAAGAAAGCAGATGGCGCTATCAATAACCTGGAGGAAAAAGTGATCTACAACTACCAGTTCCACAGCAGCCGTTACAGCACTTTCAGTGAAAAAATAGACCGTTCTTCACTCTATTCCATGTACACCTGGCCAATCCGTAATACGGTATATGAGCTGGGGTATGTGATCAATAATCAGGAGCTGTTTGACCAGCAGGAAATAGATGCTGCCGGTAACAGCCAGGTATTGCAGTTTGAAGCGCTGCTGGATAATAATACCTGGTACCAGCAATACATTTATCCGTATGTGTATGAAGGCTACGGAACTTCGCCCTATATCAATATCACCTGGAGGGACCTGTCTGACAGGGGCCTGCCACCGGTGAAAGGCATTTACATGCGTCAAACGCCTAACGGGCTGCAATTCCAGCCGGGCGTGCCGGCGCAGTATAATGGCCTTTCAGGGTTCGTATACAACCTGCCGCATTATATAGAGCGGGATTACCTGGAGGTACAAAGCAGTATCGCCAATGCCTGGATCCACCGCTGGCTGCCATCCCTGTCGGACAAGCAGGCACATATGATTGCCACACCGTTTACGCCTGCAGGAGCGGGCGCCTACCGGTTCAGGGTAAAATATGTGCTGCCGGGAACCACTACGGTTACCTCGTCAAAGGAATTAACCATTCAAAATACTTTAGCAAACTAATGAGCGACAAGAGGATCATACGGAGCGGGATATACGCTTTACTGCTGACAGGCAGCCTGTTTTTCACAGGCAGGGCTGTGGCACAAAAAAGCAATGCAGTGACAAAGCCTGCACAGGTAGCTGTGATTGCCCGCCCGTTCAGGGACTCCGTTTTACTGCGCTGGGCCCCGGTAAATGAAGCGTTATGGAGCAGGGCTAACGTAAACGGGTATATGATTAAAAGATATACCCTGCTTCGCAACGGCGCCTTATTGCCCGTGCCGGAAGAGGCATTGCTTACCAGCCAGCCCCTGCATCCCTTGCCGTTAAAGGCCTGGGAGCAGGTGGTAAAGGAAAATGAGAAATATGGCGCTGTGGCGGCGCAGGCTATATATGGAGATAACTTCCAGGTAGACATGCCGGATAAAAAGTCGGCGGCAGGTATCATCGAAATATATCACAAGTCGCAGGAATTGCAGACGCGATATAGCTTTGCGCTGTTCTCCGCCGACCAGTCCTTTACGGTAGCGCGTGCGGCTGCACTGGCGTTTGTGGATAAAACTGCCGATCCCAGGGAGAAATATCTGTACCAGGTATATATTGCCGCCGGTGCGGCCGGCCCTGCATCTGATACCGGTTTTGTATTTACCGGCTATGCAGATCATCAGCCCCTGCCGGCGCCCCGTGACCTGCAGGCCGTGAATGCACAAAAAGCGGTGTTGCTGAGCTGGAACAAGAATCTGCTGGAGCATGTGTTTACCGCTTACCAGGTAGAGCGTTCGGATGATGAAGGCAAAACCTTTCACAGCCTGGAGCAGGAGCCTGTTGTAAATGCGGATAATGAGGCCAAAGCCACCGGCGCCCAGCAAAGGTTCTTCCGGATAGATACCGTACAGGAGCTGGACCACCGCTACGTGTACCGTATCAAAGGCATCTCGCCGTTCGGGGAGATCAGCCCGCCCTCAGATACTGCGCAGGTATATGTAACAGCCATGCTGGCCGCGCGCCCAAGCATTACAGATGCAGTGGTGCTGAATAACAGCCAGGTAAGCCTGCAATGGTACATGCCCCCGGGCAAGGCCCGTGTCAGGGCTTTTGAGCTGGAAAGGGCCGTTGCTGCCAACAAACCCTATAAAAAGATCAATCAAAAGGAGCTGAAGCCCATTGATTCATTTTTCGTAGATGAGTCTCCGTTAGCTTCCAATTATTACCGCGTAAAAGTTATAACGAATGACGGGCAGGTATCCTGGTCGCTGCCGCGTTTTGTACAGTTGGAGGATAGCACGCCGCCGGCGGCGCCTGCAGGGCTTACAGGCAAGATCTCAGACAAAGGCGTGGTGCAGCTTTCCTGGCCGGCCAATAAGGAAAGGGACCTGTATGCATACCGCGTATTCCGGGCAAACGTGCCGGACGCAGAATTTGTGCAGGTAACAAAAGAGCCGCTGTTGCGCAACAGCTTTACAGATACGATCACTATCAACACTCTTACAAAATATGTGTATTATAAAGTAGTGGCGCTGGACGGGCATTATAACCCTTCTGAGTTCTCACTGCCCCTGCAATTGAAACGCCCGGATATTATACCGCCGGTACCGCCTTCTTTTACAGACCTGCAGGCCGGGGAAAACGGCATCTTCCTGCAATGGCAGCGCAGCACCAGCGAAGATGTGGTGCAGCATGAGCTGCTGCGTTCAAAAGATACCGCATGGCAGTTAATGCATGTTTTTGCATCAGCAGATACTACCGGCGCTTATACGGATACCAGCGCCCTGCCGGGTGTTACCTACCGTTACGCAGTAGCTGCAGTGGACGATAGCCACCTGCGTTCGCTGTCCAAACCGGTGAGCGCAGCACGCATCAGCATGGGACAATCCAACAGGCCGGCTTTAAAGGCAGCTGTTGACCGGGAGCATAAACGTATTGTATTGCGCTGGCAACGTGGAGGGAACATAACAAAATACTGGCTTTACCGCGCTGAAACGGGCAAACCTTACCGTTTGTACAGCACCCTGGCCGGTAATGAAAATGCATTCACCGATGAATCGCTTTTCATCAACACCACTTACCGGTATAAATTAAAAAGTTTTGACAAACAGCAGAATAGTGCAATGAGTGAAGAAGTGCAGGTGCAGTATTAATATAACAGGTTATCCCTTATACGAACTATGATGAACCAGATAAAGAAAACGGCCTTCTTTTTATTGCTGCTGTTACCGTTCCTGGTACGGTGCATGCCGGCGCATGCACAGCAGTATGTGCTGTCCTATACCGCAAACGCAGGTTATTACCGCTACTGGCAGGACCAGGTATGGGATGAAGAGGAGCAGATATGGCGCCAGGTAACGGAAACCTATTGGTACCCTACCACTGATTTTAAAGTATGGGGCTACACTTTCCAGGTGGAATATACCAACGGCACCTTTCAGAACGTTACGCTAACGCCCTATACTACCTCCTACACCAGCAGTACGCAGATAACCTATGCCGGCGTAGTGCTTCTGAGTGGTGTGCCCAAAAAAATACATTTTAAATGGGCGCTGGGTCTCACAAATGGCAGCTACATCATTAACCCAACTTATGATAATGTGTATAACTACCCATCCAACGGTTGTATGATGTACCCCATAAATGCGGGTGACGGCTACTTCCATGATCCCTACCAGGATTATCATGGCGGTGTTATCCTCAATCCCCAGATTTACACGATTGAATCGAATAAGCCTGCCAATCTTTCCGGCGTAAATACCCTTTGCGGTGGGCAAACAGCTGTTTTAAAGGCGCCCTGTATATTTACCGAGAACAGCTACGCTTTTCTGAAACCGGCCGGCGCGGTAGATTATAATGATAATTTTACCTGGGAGGTAAGCGAAGACCTCTCATCCTGGAAGACCCTAACCAAATATAAAGGCCAGATTACGATCGATGAGAATGACTACAATACTGTAAAATATAATACGCCCCATTATTACCGGGTAAGAATGGGGCCTATTACCAGCGAGGTATCAGATGCCATTACTTTTAAAATGCCCGCACCCGCGCCCAATATGCGGGATGCCCAGTCGCCCCAGTGTTATGGGGCAAAAGGTAAGATCGTGCTATCCGATTTCCGTTACCCGGATGGATCAGCCTATACCGGGCAGGAAACGCTGAATTTCAGCATTAAGCCGGTAGGTGGTTTTCCGGGTCCCAACATACCCAGCACCAGCGGTTCCATTACATTCGATAACCTGGACGCGGGAGATTATGAAGTAGCGATCACTACTGCCGGCGGTTGTTCGCAGATCATTCCGCTCAGGATCAATCCACCGCCTGCAGCCATACAGGTAAGCGCTACGCCCGCCTGTTCCGGTGGCACCCCGGCATTGAATATGGGCGCAAGCGGGGGAGCAGGTGGTTACCAGTATTCTATTGATAACGGCAATACTTTCAGTACAAATACCCTGTTCACCAACCTGCTGCCAGGTACTACTTACCAGCTGGCAGTAAGGGATGCCAATAACTGTACTATGCAGTCCTCCATACTATTACCGGCTGCAGTAACTGTACAGGCAACGCCCCAGGACCCTTCCGCTCCCGGCGCTGCAGATGGCAGCATTACCCTTAATCCGGGCGGTGGGGCAGGAGCGCCTTATACCTACAGCCTGGATAATGTGAACTGGCAAAGCAACAATGTATTCAGCGGGCTTGCACAAGGTAGCTATAGCTGCCTGGCTAAAGATGTGAATGGCTGTATCAGCGCCGCGCTGCCTGTAACCCTGCAGGATCCTTTGCCCGTAAGCGTATCAACCGCTGTAACGCAAATATCCTGTTATGGCCGGTCCGATGGCCGCGTAGAGGTAAGCGCCAGCGGCGGCAAGCCACCGTTCACTTTTTCCAGCGATGGCATTACTTTTTTACCCATTAATACTTTTAGCGGCCTGGCCGACGGTAGATATACGGTATGGGCAAAAGACAGCAAAGGCACTACCAGCAGCGCCGATTTTACGATTACAATGCCGCCGGCATTGAGCGTCACTATCAGCAGCAGCAAAAATGCTGTATGTAAAGGTGTGGCCAATGGCCAGATCACTGTTAGCGCTACCGGCGGTACCGGTGCCTTTCAATATGCCCTGAATACCGGTGCTTACCAGGCCCAACCCACCTTTAATGTAGCTGCAGGCCAGTATACCGTTACTGTGATGGATGCCAACAGCTGCAGCGCTGCTACCCCACAGGTGAGCATTGCAGAGCCGGCGCAGGCAGTAAGCATTACCGCCACCCCGGCTGCAGCCAACTGTAACGGGGAAGCCAGTGGTAGTATAACCGTTGGGGTTAGTAACGGTACGGCGCCCTTCCGCTACCAGGTAAGCGGCGGCGCCTGGCAAACAGACCCGGTGCTGAGCAGACTAGTGGCCGGCACCTATACGATAAATGTGGAGGATAACAATGGCTGCCCGGCCAGCAAACCGGGGATCACCATCAATGAGCCGCCGCTGCTTACAATTGCCCGGGATGCACAAACAGACGCTACCTGTTTTAATGCCACAGATGGCAGCATCACTGTATCATCCGCAGGTGGTAGCGGCAATGTGCTGTATTATATTAATACAGCGCCAACAGTGCCCAACAGTACGGGCATTTTTAAAGGTTTGGCAGCAGGCAGCTATATCATTACTGCTAAGGATGATCATAACTGTACCGCTGTGGTAAGCGGCAGCATTGGACAACCAGCTGTATTGCAGCTGACCGCTAATGTTACCCCCGTTACCTGTTATGGCAATGCCAATGGCCAGTTCACCCTGCAAGCTGCAGGCGGCACCGGACCTTATGTATACGCTGCAGATGGCATTACTTACAATAGCAGCGCTACCTTTAAAAACCTGCCTGCAGGTACTTATACCTATTACACAAAAGACAGTCATAACTGTACTGCCAGCACACCTGTTGACATTAAGCAGCCGCCGGTACTTTCTTTTACTACGGCTGTCAGCAATGCTTTATGCCAGGGAGGCGCTACCGGTACTATTACCGTAACTGCTGCCGGTGGTACAGGCCCTTATCAATATAGTGTAGATGGCAATCCCTTCCAGCCCGGGAACGTGTTGAACAATGTTAGCGCCGGTACCCCGCTGGTAAGTGTAATGGATGCCAATAGCTGTGTGAAAAGCAATAATGTACCTGTAGGAGAGCCAGCAGCGCTCACTTTGCAGGTAATAAACAAACAGCCGGCTAAGTGCTTTGGCGGCAGCGATGGTGCAATAACCGTGCAAGCCGGCGGCGGCACAGGCCCCTACCAGTATGCCATTAACAGCGGTGCTTACCAGGCATCGCCTGTCTTTAGCACACTGTCAGCAGGTACGTATACCATTTCCGTGCAGGATGCCAATGCCTGTACTTTTAGTATACCCGCTACTGTTAGCGAGCCGGAAGAGCTGTCATTACGAATGGGAAGCAAAATCAACATTCTTTGTGCGGGCGCTTCCACCGGCAGTATGCAGCTGCAGGCAACAGGTGGTGTGGGCGCTTACCTGTATAGCCTGGATGGTGCAACCTTCCAGACAAATGGTACTTACAGTCAATTGCCTGCAGGTAATTACACCATCACTATAAAAGATAATAACCAGTGTACAGCCGCCTTCCCGGTGCAGCTGGTAGACCTGTATGCACCGCTCAGCGCTTCGCTGAATGCAGCGGCGCCGGCTACCTGCGCCGATAAAGGGAGTATTACAGTAACTAATGTACAGGGCGGACTATCACCCTATACTTACAGCCTGGATAATGCCAGCTATACCACAGATCCCGTGTTCAGCAATTTGTATAATGGAGATTATACCGTATATATTAAAGATGCCAATGCCTGTACCATTACCCGTAGTATTTCGCCCTATGGTCCTGTGAGCATGCGTGGTACACTGCAGCTGCAGCCGGTGTTGTGTAATGCACAAAGCAATGGCAGCATAAAAGTAACGAATGTAAGCGGCGGTAATAACGTATACGAATACTCGCTCGATGGTATTACTTACCAATCCTCCAGCGAATTCCTGAACCTGCGCGCAGGTGTGTACCAGGTACATGTGCGGGATATACCTTATACCTGCCAGGTAGTACTAACAGGAGAAGTGAAGGAACCTGCGCCCCTGGCATTACAGCTGACCAGTAATATACCCGTGAGCTGCTTTAATGGGAACAATGGCGCGCTAACTGTAAAGGGTACCGGTGGCGCCGGCAGCTATGCATTCTCATTGAATGGAGGCGCCTTTAATACAGCCGCCAGCTTTACCGCTTTAAGTGCCGGTAATTATACCATACAGGTGAAGGATGCCAACAGCTGCATCAGCCAGCTGCCAGCTACGGTTGCACAGCCCGCGGTGCTGACCGCAGCCATAGCATCCAGCAGGAATATATCCTGTTCCGGCAAGGGGGATGGACAAATAACCATCAATGCCGGCGGTGGTACTACACCTTACCTTTATTCCCTGGATGGCGTCAATTATCAGAACAATCCCGTATTCGCCAACCTGCAAAAAGGCAGCTACACTATACAGGTGAAGGATAATAATGGCTGTACACAGCAGGTAACAGGTACTATTACGGAACCATCGGCCCTACAAATGCAGGTGCTGCAAACAACAGACATTGCCTGCTTTGGCACAGCTACCGGCCAAATCACTATTGCAGCCAGCGGCGGAGCCGGCGCCTACACGTTTGCGCTGAACAACTTACCGGCGCAGGGGAGTGGGGTATTTACAAATTTAACGGCCGGCAGCTACCTGTTGTCTGTGAATGATGCCAATGCCTGCAGCTCCCGTGAAACTATTACCTTACAACAACCGGCACTGCTGCAGCTTTCCAAACAGGTGCAACAACCTACCTGTAACTATGGAACAGATGGTAGTGTAGCCTTTACCGTAAGCGGTGGCCAGACGCCTTATACTTATAGCTGGAACAATAGCAGCAATACAGGCAACACCCTCAGCAACCTGGGCGGCGGCATGTACAAGGTAACCGTAACGGACGCTAATGGATGCCAGCAGCAGGACAGCGCCCTGCTGGTACAACCAACGGCCATGGAGCTGAATGTAGGATTTGAGGATACCGTGCTTTGCGTAGGACAAACCATTACCGTAGATGCCGGTAATCCCGGCGCCAGCTATTCCTGGGTTTCTGATGCCGGTTTCAGTGATAACCGGCAGGCGGTGCAGCTCAACAAGGATGGGCATTATACCGTAACGGTCACCACCCCATCCGGCTGTGTGGCAAAAGATTCCTTTAACATTACTACCTCCGCCAGTGCATTGCAGGCTGATTTCCTGCTGTCGTCCTATGGCACTGTGGGCGATACCGTGATGGTGGTGGACGTATCCAAACCTAAACCGGCCACCCATGAGTGGACCTTACCCCTGGGCGCAGTGGACGCAGGCAGTGCAGCAGAGGGCACCATCCGCCAGCTGTTGTTCAATAATACCGGGGTATATACCATTCAGATGCTGGTAAGCCTGGGCGAATGCGCGGATATGATCAGCAAAACCATTACCATACTGCCTAAGTCACAACAAGGCGAGGTGGATAGCTTGCTGGGTTACCGCGAACGGTTAATAAAAGAAATAACCGCTTATCCTAATCCGAACGATGGACCTTTTAAGGTACGCGTGAAATTATCCAAAGCGGCCGATATACAGCTTAAGCTTATCAGCTTTAATAACGGGGATGTGGTAACGGTTAAAACCGCCGGCGGGTTGGATAATTATGAAATACCTTTTGATGCGTCACAGCTGCCGCAGGGTATTTACGTCATAGCTGTGCAGGTGGAAAAGGAATACCAGGTAATAAGAGTGCTGAAATTGTAAGCCTTACTAAAATATGCCACATCTTTCGGGGTGTGGCATATTTTTTCTGATAGCAGGTTAAGTGTCATTTGTACAATAAAAAATAGTTGTATATTGTATATCCCATCCGGCCCTGTAATACGGATGGCAGTTGAACCACTCAACCGACAACTATGCGTTATAAAAAACTGATCGTACTCACTGCCGCTGTTATCACCGGTCTTACAGCCTTTGCACAAACCCAGCTCACCGTGCAGGCCAATAAACCCATTACCAATGTGCCTCCCAATATGTGGGGTATTTTCTTTGAAGACATCAATTTTGCAGCAGATGGTGGTTTGTATGCGGAGCTGGTGAAGAACCGCTCCTTTGAGTTCTTTGCGCCGCTCATGGGCTGGAAGGAAGTAAAACAAAATAAAGACACTGGTCATATCCTCATAGTGAACCGCACAGCAGATAACACGGCCAACCCGCGTTACGCCGCCCTTACCGTAGATGCGCCCAATGGCAGCTACGGCTTATCCAACGAAGGTTTCCGCGGCATGGGCATTACAAAGGGGCAGCAGTATAATTTTTCCATGTGGGCCAATGCGCCCGCCGGTACCGGCCTGCAGGCCAGGGTAGTGCTGCTGGATGAAAAGGATCAGCCCATTGGGGAAGCTGCCCTAAGCGGTTTCCACGATGGCTGGCAGCCCTATAAAGTATCCCTTACCGCCACCGGCACAGCCGCAAAAGGTAAGCTGCAGCTGTTATTCAAAGGGCAGGGGAGCATAGACCTTGATATGGTATCCCTGTTCCCGGCCAATACCTGGAAGAACCGGCCCAATGGCCTGCGCGCCGACCTGGCGCAAATGCTGGCCGATCTTAAACCCGGGTTCATCCGCTTTCCCGGTGGTTGTATTGTGGAAGGGCGGGACCTGGCCAACCGTTATCAATGGAAGAAAACAGTAGGTAAGCCGGAGGAGCGTACCCTGATCGTAAACCGCTGGAATACAGAATTTTCATACCGCTCTACACCGGATTATTTCCAGAGCTTTGGCCTGGGCTTCTTTGAATATTTTCAGCTGGCAGAAGATATTGGCGCCGCGCCACTGCCCATCCTTAACTGCGGCATGGCCTGCCAGTTCAATACCGGTGAGGTGGTAGCCATGAATGAGCTGGACCCTTATGTACAGGATGCGCTGGACCTCATAGAGTTTGCCAATGGCGATGCCAGCACCAAATGGGGCGCGCTGCGTGCTGCCATGGGCCATCCTGCGCCATTCCATTTAACCATGATGGGGGTGGGCAATGAACAGTGGGACCCGCAGTACATAGAACGGTATAAGATCTTTGAGCAGGCCATTAAATCAAAATACCCGGATATTAAGCTGGTATCCAGCGCAGGCCCGTTCTCCAAAGGTCCTATGTTTGATTATTTGTGGAAAGAGCTGAAAAGCAGCCGGGCCGATTTTATTGATGAACATTATTACATGCCTCCGCAGTGGTTCCTGTCAAACGCAAGCCGTTATGATAATTACGACCGTAAGAAGGGTCCTAAGATCTTTGCGGGTGAATATGCCGCCCATACCAAAGAAGGTACGGAGCCGGAAAGCCGTAACACCTGGGGCAGCGCCCTGGCGGAAGCTGCTTTCATGACCGGGCTGGAACGTAATGCCGATGTGGTGCAGATGGCATCCTACGCCCCGCTGTTTGCCCATGTGGAAGCCTGGCAATGGCGCCCGGACCTTATCTGGTTCGATAACCTGAGGGCAGTTGGCACTCCTAACTATTATGTACAAAAGCTATTTTCGGCAAATAAAGGCACCCAGGTGGTGCCCATCCTGCAGAATGGAGCCGTACTGGCCGGTAAAGACAGCCTGTACGCCAGCGCCACTATAGATGCAGCCGCAAAACAGGTGATCCTGAAAATTGTAAATGTGTCCGCACACCCGCAATCCCTGCAAATAAACCTGCAGGGGGTTCAGGCCGCTAAAGGCGCTGCTCAGCAACAGGTGCTTACCGCCAATACCTTAGCTATTAATACGCTGGATGATCCGGGAAAAGTGGCGCCTGTTACGCAGTCCATCACTGCTGGTAACCGCCTATCCATTAATGCAGCCCCTGTTTCCCTGAATGTAATAGCTATTCCGTACAAATAATGGGAATGCGCGGTGGTGGCAACTGTTAGCCCAATATGCCATTAAAAGCGTACCGGTAAAACAGTGACGCCTAAATACGGCAATTTTCGTATTTTGTAGAATGGAATTCATCCTTGACTTTGACCTGCAGGGGAAAAATCACATAGTTAACATTAACCTGCATCATGAACAGGGGGCAACATTTTACCGGGCGCTGATAGATGAAGATCATGCCATAGATTACTACCGGCAGGAGAATGGTACGCTTAAACCTGTATTATCCAGTATTGTAGACAACGACCTGGTAAATGCGATTGCCACACGTTTGCTGGAGTGGCTGCATAAAGAAGGGAATGGTTTCTCTTCCGTTTCCTGATGGCTGCGTAAAACAGTCCATGGTCGATGGGCCATGGTCCATTGCATAGTACGTGTGATGAATAGTCCGTTATAGTCCATGGTCGATGGTCCATAGTCCATTGCATAGTACGTGTGATGAATAGTCCGGTGTGATGATGATACTTATAGCCGATAGTCCATCGAATTGCCCATAAACATATAACCAGTAAACTACTAATATCGTCCGTAATTCCCCGCACCGCTTATCCCGCGCAGCATGCAATGGACCATCGACTATGGACCATCGACTGTAGACTTCGTCCACACAAATCTCTTGTCCGTATTAGTAAACAATTCATCATTTACATCTTATTAACATTTTACCGTCGTAAATTGCAGAACTTGCACTGGGGCCTGTATCCGCTTGAAAGCAGTTCCTGCAGAACAACAGTAACCCATTTAACCAATACTATTATGTGGTGAAACAATGATGCAGAACAACGGATTGAAAAACTATCTTTTTTTACTGGAACTGGTGCGTGAGGAGGATATTGATACACTGGAATATTTATACCGGGGAGTACAGGAGCGTTACGAACAACAGCAGGAGAACACTCCGGGCGACCTGGAAAAATATCTGCGGTATTATCCCATTAAACTAAAAAGTGCCTGGCAGCTGGCCGCACAATGGCAGGCCCGCTACCCGCAATCCTATGCAGCGCATATTATCCTCGCAGATTGTATCCTGTCCGACGCCTATACGAAAAGGGGCACACAGCCCGTAGCATCCGCATCTGTTTACAGTTTAAGAAGCCTGAAAGATGGCATGGACCATGCAGGCGCATTGCTGGAAACGGCCGTAACGCTTTCCCGCAGGCCGTTCCATGCCTGGTTATACCTGGGCTATATGAATGCGGTAGACCCGCGTTATGGCACTGCCAAAGAATTTACGCTGGATGAAACCGGCGACCTGCATCAGCTGCCTTACTGGTATAAAAAAGCGCTGCAGCTGGAGCCCGCTTCCATCACTTTACGTATAGCCATGCTGGATGCCCTTCGCAAAACACCCCCGGAAATACACCAGGTAATTGCAAAGGATGACGAGCCGGTGTTCCACCGTCCGCCGGAGGTATGGTCAGACAGCATGCAGGCTTATGCCTATCTTTTATACAGCGGCCTGCCTGCCAATGCCCGTAATGAGGTACGCGCCGTATACCGTGGCCACTATGCATTTTACTGCTGGCTGGGTAAAAATGCCCCCGCAGAGGCACTCCCGCATATGGAGACCATGTACCGCCTAGCACCCCACCGGGGCGCACCGGCGCTGGCGCGGTTTTACGCCTGCCGTAAGGAGTGGGGTAAAGCCCTCCTTTACTTCAAGGAAGCGCTGTCTTATCACCCGGAGAATGTAGTATTATTATACGATTATGCCGGCTGTTTAAGCCAGGTCGATCCCGATAGCCACCAGGCAGTGGTATATTACCGGCGTGCTGCCCGCTATGGGCATCCGGCTGCAATGATGCGCCTGGGTGATATCTACCGGAAAGGACTAAACGCTCAGTCCATCCATCTTTTAAAAGCGCTGAACTATTACCAGGTGGCCCTGCAGGAAGGTTATATTCCCGCCGGCGAGCGCCTGGCGCAGCTATACTGGAGAGGAGAGGAAGGTAATACCGGCATCATTAACCGTGTAAAAGCCATTCATATACTGGAAAAAATTGTGCAGCAGGGCAGTGGCTGGGCCTGCGCCCGCCTGGCAGAGCTGGAGCTGGAAAAGCGTTCCCGTACGCACGACTACAGCGCTGCCACCCATTACGTGAACCTGGGTATGCACTATGGCAGCACACATTGTTATTACCTGGTAGGCAAGCGCATTTATGAGGGCCGCCTGTTGTGGAGAGGGGTGCATGTAGTACCCGGCAACTTCTTTAAACCCAATAAGGAAGACCGTAAAATGGCGCTGGAATATCTCATGAAAAGCGCCTCCCTGGGGTACCTGAAGGCTATGGCCTGCCTGGCGCGTTACTTTGATAAAGGCTATGAGGAGGACCGCGATCCCTATGCCGCGGCAGAATGGTATTGCAAAACCGCCGACCAGGACCTGCAGGATGAGGAAGGCTGCTGCTTTCCTGCCTTTAAAGCTGTTTTTTATGGAGATCATAAAGCCCGCAACCTGAAGTCAGCCGCGCGTTACCTGCACCAGGGCGCTACCGTGGCAGGTTCTGAATGCCAGAACCGCCTGGCCTTTGAGCTGCTCAAAGGTACTTTTGCCTATGATAGTAAAGGACAATTACAACCGCAGCTGGGCATAGCCAATGATCATAATATTCGTATAGCCTTAGGGTTATATGAGCGGTCGGCCGCAGTAGGGCATGTGGAATCTATGTATTGCCTGGCGGAATTTTATGAGCGTAATGCCGTTAGTAAAGCAGATCACCTGAAAGCTTTCCGCTACTTTTTACAGGCCGCTGAAGCCGGGAAAACCGTTGCCCAAAAAGAAGTAGGCTGTTATTACCTCAATGGCCTGGCCGTAGAAAAAAATGAAACCTATGCCATGTTCTGGTTAAGTATGGCAGCCGATAGCGGGGAGGTTACTGCGCGGGAGCTGCTGGATAGGGTTAAAAAGTAAAAGTTAAAAAGTAAAAAGTAAAAATTAATGCAGCGATGGAATGTTTGTTCGGGTATCGCTGCATTTCGCTTTTATACTCTGTATCATTTTTTACACTTATGATCTTATATTTTACTGCCATTTTATATTTAGCGTTGCCCTTTTACACTTATGGACCTTACATTTTACATCCTGGATTACCTTTTGCATTTATGATCTCACATTTTTACATTTAGCATTCCCCTTTTACATTTAGCATTTTATATTACCCTTTTGCATCTATTATTTTAATTTTTACTTTTTAATTTTTTACTTTCTACCGTATTAATAATTGTCCAATTTATCTTTTTCCACTCTCCTTTACCGCAAAATAATTTCAGCCGGAAAGCCGTAATGGGCCTGCATTGCATAGGTTACCCCCACATTGCTCAAATTTAGCTATATTATCCTCAAACAAAATTTATTTCCTATGGCACTCATTAAAAGCTCTACGAGCAATCCGGCATTGTATTGTCCTTTTCCTACCCGTTTAAATCCGTTGGTTGAACAGGCAGATGCGCATACCACTTACTGGGTAAGAGCATTTCACCTTATCACCACCAATGAAGTAATGGACCATTACCGGCAGCAGCGTTTCACCTGGATGGTGGCGCGCATGTTTCCAAATGCTAACCTGGAAGCATTATGTATAGCTGCAGATCTGAACACCCTGTTATTTGTACTGGACGATCAGTACGACGAAGCCACTGCGGACACGGAAGCCGTGCGTAAAAAAGAGAACTTTGAAATGTTCCTGGAGCAGGTACGCCGCATCCTGGTGTTACATGAAACCAAAACCCTGGAAAAACACGGCCCTTCACTGGCGGCCATCAGCGATTTCTGGGAAAGAATCTGCCGCCTTAGCACACCTGCCTGGCAAAACCGTTTTGCAGAAAGTATGAAACGGGCCTTTGTAGCCAACCTCTGGCGTATAGAGCTGGTGAAGCAGCACCGCATGCCTGCAGTAGCTGAATACATGCAGTTCCGGCAGGAGTTTGGCGGCGCCAACTTTTTTGCGGACCTGGTAGAGATCATGGAGAATATTCACCTGCCGGAAGAAGTGCGCTGGCATAATACGGTGCAAACCCTTATTACCCTGTGCTCTGATACCATTTGTTATGCTAACGACCTGTTTTCTTACCGCAAGGAATTGCAGCAGGGCGATGAGATGAACCTGGTGATGTTATTGAAAAATCATGAACACCTGTCGCTGGAAGATGCTGTGTTTAAAGCTACCCAGATCCATGATGATAAAGTGAAGGAGTTTATAAGGCTGGCTGCACAGCTGCCGGTTTTTGAGGAAGCTGTTAATAAAGAGCTGCTGCGTTTTGTAAATGCGCTGGCTACTATGATGCGCGGGAATATTGACTGGAGCTGGATGGATACGGCCCGCTACCGGATGGCCTGAGCCGGTGGCAGCCGTTTGTTATTTACCGGGGAAGTGAGGTACTTGCGCATCACGTCGCTCAGTGTTCTAAAGTTCACAGGTTTTAGCAGGTATTCACTGGCGCCGGCGGTAAGCAGCTCTTCACTTTCCCCGCTATAGGCATCACCGGAAATTACTATAATGGGTAAATGTGCCAGGTGCGGGTGGTTGCGTATATGCGTGATCGTTTCCCTGCCGCTCATTACCGGCATATGGGAATCCAGGATCATCAGGTCCGGCATTTCCTGCTCTGCAAGGTTAATGGCATTGGCGCCGTTATCGGCCAGCAGGGTTGCGCAGCCGGCCCTTTCCAGGAACTTGGCCAGGTATACCTGGCTTATTTCGTCATCTTCGCAGATCAGCACTTTTTTACCGCTGTAATCGGCGGGTGCAATGGCGGGCTGCGTAACCTTTGGTTCTTCCTGCCCGGCGATGAGCGGCATATGAAGGGTAAAAACAGTGCCTTCCTTCGGGTCGCTGTTAACGGTGATCTCTCCGCCCAGCAGCTCTATAAAGTGGCGGGTAATAAACAATCCCAGGCCGCTGCCTTCCATCAGGTTGTTCTGTTCTGTTTCAAACGGGTCAAAGATGGTGTGCAGGCGTTCCCGCTCAATACCTTTGCCCCGGTCTTTTACTGCCATATACAGCAGGCCATCCTTTACATAAGCCTTTAGGGTTACGCGGCTTTTAGGGGCGGTAAATTTTACGGCATTCACCAGCAGGTTGCTCATTACCTTGGTAAGCTTGGCCTTATCACTGATAATGGTAAGCGGCAGCTGATCATGAAACTCTGTTACTATGCTTACCTTTTTGCGGTTGGCGGTATACTGGTGCACCTTGCACAGGTTCATCAGGAACTGCCGTATGTTAATGGAGCTGTTATCTACCTGGTTAATTTTTCCTGCTTCTATCTGTGACATATCCAGCACATTGGTTACCTCCTGCATGGCGGTGGTGCTGGCTGTGTACAGGTCCTCTGCCAACGGCTTCAGGGAGGGGCTTTCATCTACTTCATCATTCAGCAGCAGGGTTTGGCTGATCTCGTGAATGGCGTTTAAAGGCCCTTTCAGCTCATGGTTGGTAACGCGTATAAAAAAGTTCTTGGAAGTATTGGCGGCTTCCAGCTCTTCGGAGCGTTTCATTAAGCTGCTGTAAAGCGCTTCGTTGGTTTTTTTGTAATACCACAGCACCAGGGAATCCAGCAAAATAATGCCGGGCCGGGCCAGCCAGCGCAGCAGCATCTGCTCGTAATCTGTTTTTAAGATGGGGTTTATAAAAGGGTAGGAGTAATTGTATTCACATAACAGCAAGGTAAGCGCTGTAATGCCAATGCTGATCATGCGGTGCTTGTCTTTCTGAAAGAACAGCAGTGAGGCGCCGAACATCAGCAAAAAAGCCAGGTGCACTTCTATAATAGCTGCCAGGATGCCGCTGAAATATACCAGGGAACCGTTAATAATGCATATGTAGGCATAGCTGGCCCACAGGTGTTTATGCCGGCTGTTCAGCCATAATACGCCTGCCAGCAAAGCTGCTTCCGTTAGTCCGGCTGCGAGGATCTGCAGCTCTCCGGTCAGTAAATAAAAAACAATTCCAAAGCAGGATGTTAAAATGAGAGATACCAGGCTAAAGCGGTTTACCGCTATAATAGCATGTTTGGCTATTTCATCCACATTTTGGGTACCGGTTCTTATAATGTTCCTTAATATCGCCATAAGGGAGTAGCGTTAATTGAAGTCAGCGTAACCTGCCAGGGGCATTCATACGAGATGGTTAAAGATTATGGTTATTGAGTACGTGCTGAGCTGAAGCCTAATCAGCAACAAGGTAAAGCATTTTAACTGAAATTGCAAAAAGTGCCGCGGGTAGTGGCTAGGCCCGGTGCTCCGGGGCCAGTATAGCCTGAATTATAGTGTCTTTCAATACTTTATGGAGCTGCTTAAAATCCACCGGTTTTATCAGGCAGCCTGCGGCTCCTGCCTGCAGCAGGTCTTCTTTAATAGCCGTGTCTGCCGAGGTAATGATCACCGGCACATGGGCCAGGTACTTATTGGCTTTCAGGCGTGCCAGCAGCTCCCTGCCTTCCATGCGGGGCAGCCCTATATCTGAGATAATAATATCGAAATGGTCGCAGGTGGCGCGGTACAGCCCTTCCATGCCATCCTCTGCCAGTATTACTTCAAAACCTTTACTGTGCAGGTATTTATGCAGGTATTGCTGGCTCATATGGTCATCCTCCACCAGCAGCACTTTACGTCCATGGAAAATGTGGTTGTCAACATGTTCCGGGTGGCCATCTGCCACAATGATCTTTTTACATTCATGCACCGGCAGGCATATAATGAACATAGTACCCTTACCCTGCTCGCTGAACACCTGTATATGGCCCTGCAGCTGAAATGCCAGCTTTTGCGCTATGTTTAAACCCAGTCCTGTGCCTTCTGCAAAGCTGATGCGCTCCCGGGTAAATTCATCAAACAGGGTGGCCACCTTTTCCCGGCTTATGCCTGCGCCCTGGTCGGCTACTGCAAGGTGCCACTGCCCGTTTAACTGATGCATACTAACGGTAACGGTCGTATTTTTCGGGCTGAATTTAATGGCATTACCTATAATGTTGTTAGCGATCTTGGTAAGCGTGGCTTTGTCCTCATACATCAGGTGGGGCAGCTGTTCCCCTGTCTCTACCTCTATCTGCACTGCTTTGGTGCGGGCCAGGTAGCGGTAAATGTTGCATACTTCCTGGATCCAGCTGCGTACATCAAAGGCTTCACGTTTTATCTCATCCGGTTTGCCTGCTTCTATTTTACTGCGGTCCTGCACGTTGTTAATAATGCTTAACACGTTGTGGCAGGCATAGTGCAGGTGCTCATTGGTAGGGCTATCCGGCGCATCCATCAGCTTCAGCTGCGCAATGCTGTAAATAGCGTTCAGCGGGGTACGTATCTCATGCGTAAGCTCGCGCATAAATACTTTCAGGGAACGGTTGGCGTTTTCCAGCTCACGGGTTTGCCCTTTTACAGCGGTTACCAGCAGCTTGTTGTACTGCAGGTAATGCATTAAAGTAAGCACAGTAATGAACAGTATTACGGCAATGGCGGAGTAATGTACTACCAGCAGCACCGCAGGCGTGAAGGGGAAAGGCGTTACTACCGGGTAAAATTTATTCAGCTCTATTAATACCAGGGAAATGATACCGCCTGTGAGGCTGATGCGCCTTGCTGCTGCGGTTTTCAGGAACAGGAAAGAGGTAACAATTAAGAACAGCGCCAGCCAAAGACCGTCTATTGCTTTACCCAGTAACAGGCCGAAATACAGGATAGCTGCATTCAGCACCAGCTGCAGGCCCAGTGCGGCCAGCGCATGTTTTTTATAATAGTTAAGGGCAATGATCAGTACAAAAAGCAGGCTTTCTACCGTAGTAGCTATTAATATAAGCAGGTGCCCTGAAAGTATATAGAAGAGGAGGCCGAAGATCAAACTGAGCACGATCAACGAACAGGCAACCCCATTAACTTTGTTGATGAGTAATTTTTCATGGCGGTCCCTGACCGGGCCGGTACCCATGTCGATAACAGTGTAGAGGGTTTTACGTAGGTTCATGTGCACTGCTTAAAGCTAATTAGGAACGGTTATTTGAGTATACGAGTTTGAGGTAATGAATAATAACTAATCTATAATAACCTGTAATGTTTGTTGCTGCTGATCTAAATAAATCCGTTAAACCAAAGTAAACAATTTTAACTGAAAATAAAAAATAATAGCCATGGACACCGATTGCAGTGCCACCGCAGTGATAAAGTAAAAGTAAAAAAGTAAAAATAAAAAAGAATGCAGCGACGTAAGGTTTGAACCTAACCGCTGCATTCCTATTTTAATTTTTACCTTTTGCTTTTTTACTTTCTATTAATATTTCACCACTTTCAAAGTGAGCTGTTTGTGCTCATTTTCTAATTTTAAGAGGTACGTACCCGGAATCAGGGAGCCAATGTGCTGGGTTACCCTGGTTTGGCCTTTAGGGAGAGTCCATTGTTTTACCACATTGCCCTGCATATCAAGCAGGGTACATAAGCGGTACACCGGTTCCTGCAATTCCAGTGTCAGCTGGTCGGTGGCAGGATTGGGGTACAGCCGCACGCTTTTTACATCGCCTGTTTCAATACCGGTTTTTACACTGCTGTAAGCCATACGGGCGGCGGAGGAATCGGCTGCCGGCGTAGCGCAGTTGCTGATGCTGAACCAGTTGAATTTAAAAGTGCCCGACTGCACATGTATGCCTGTGTAGGAAAGCGCCGGCAGGGTAATGGTATCTGTAATTGTTTGCCAGGTACCTCCGGTGGATGGGATATCAACACTGCCAAAGTTATAACCGCTGTGCCCTACCCATAACTTAGCGGGCGCTGTGGCGGATACCCGGAAGCTGATGGTGTATTTGCCTGTTGCAGGAACGTTCAGCGTATTGTAGGCAAACCAGTCGTTTACATGCAGGTTGGTAAAATCCTGCCCGCCGCCTACGTCTGTGCAGGTTTCCAGGTAGGGGGTGGTAGCACGGTTAGAGGCGCTTTCCGCTTCATATTTATTATTAACGGAGCAGGTATAACCAACAGTTACTACAGCAGTGGCGCTTACCGCCCCGCCGGATACTGTTACTACATAGTTGCCCGGCGTGTTACCGGCTGTAAAATTACCGCCTGCGCTAATGGTATTATCCGCACCGGTGACCGCCCAGACAGGGGTGAAGGCGAAAACACTGTCACGCTGATCATACCCTGTAGCTGTAAATTGCTGGGATGCGCCTAAGGGTACGGTAACCGTATCCGGCGTAAGGGCAATGCGGGTGAGCACCGGCGCTGTGATCACGTGTGCTGTGGCAGTACCGCTTACGGCGCCTTCTATGGCTGTAATGGTATAATCGCCGGCAGCAGGGGCGTTTAACAGGCCGTTGGCGCTAATGGTATTGCCTGTACCGGAAACAGACCATATTGGTTGTATCATAAACACGCTGCTATCCTGCCCGTAACCGGTGGCGGTGAACTGTTTTGTTGTGCCGGTGTTAAGGGTTACGGTGGCCGGGTTAACGGCTATGCGTGTTAATGGAATTGAATCGATGCGTATAAAACGCAGCCAGTTAAAGTTCCAGCCGTCTTTATTAGCAGTAATGCGGATGGTTTTCTGGCCTGGTAATAAACGTATAGGCAATGAGGTTACGGTGCTCCATTTTTGCCAGCCACCGCTGGCCGGCAGGGTTACGGTTTGCAGGGTAGTTGTATCCAGCTGTATTTTCAGGCTGGAGGCTGTGTTTACCGCTACGCGGAACTGGATCCTGTACTCGCTGCTGTCCGGTATATCAATATCATATTCAAACCAGGTGCCGCTGCCTATGTAGCTCACATCCAGCCCGCCGCCAGTATCGGCTGTTGTTTCCGTACAACAGGCATTGCCATTATCAAAGCTCTCCGCCTGTATTTTTACGGGGATGGGTTTGTAGTTGGCCGCGCGTTTATTGGCGCGTACTACGCCTGTTTTGGTAACGCCGTTTACGGTTACTGTAGCGGTAATTACGGCCGTATCATTCAGCGTGGCCAGCCCGTTGGCGGTAATGCTGTTACCTGCGCCGGTTATGCTCCATACCGGTGTGGCAGCTATTGGCCGCGCGTTCTGGTCCAGTATTTTGGCGGTGTACTGCTGCGTTTTTCCCGGCAAAAAAGAAAGAGTGGCTGGTGTTACTATTACGGTATCCAGCACGGGTGTGCCTAATCCTTTCTGGGAAATGCGCACATAATCCACTACCATGCTATCCGGCCAGTCTGCTTCCACAATCGTGCCGCCCATGCCGCCACCAATGGCTACATTCAGGATCAGGTAAAACTGCTGATCAAAGGGCCAGTCTTTCCAGTCTGTATGCGGGTTAGGGTAAGTAAGCACATGCAGGCTGTCGTAGCTGAAGGTGATGGAATCTGCGCCCCATTCCATACTATAGGTATGGTACACGGTATCAGCATCCATCAGTTTTTTATTGGCGGATACCTGGCCGCCGTTGGTCCAGTTGTGGTTTTGTGTGTGCACGGTAGAGAGTACGGTGCCAAAGTTATTACCCACATGCTCCATGATATCCAGCTCTCCGCTTTTGGGCCAGCCGCCATAGGCGCTGCTGGTAGGCATTAGCCAGATGGCAGGCCAGGAGCCGCGTGCCCGGGGCAGTTTGGCGCGCACTTCCACCTTGCCGTATTTGAAATCCAGCTTGCCCTGCGTGATCAGGCGGGCCGATGACCAGGGCTCTGTGCTGTTGCCGGTAGGAAAATCTTTTTTGCCTTTAATAATGAGCTTACCATCTTTTACAAGCGCATTATCATGCGTGCTATCGGTGTATACCTGCTGCTCTCCGTTGATCCATCCTTTGGGCTGCGGGTCCACTTTCCATTTGGTGGCATCGGGCTTACCATCTGTATTAAAATCATCGGTGAAGATCACTGTCCAGTTGGGATTGCCTTCAAATACTACGTTGCCTTTTGCCTGGTAGGTAGTGGTGTTGGCATTTGCCAGCTCGCCCCCGGCTATGTTCAGCTTCAGCGTGGTGCGGGAATAGTTGGCCGGTGAGTTACCGCTGAGCATAATACGCGCGGTAGTATCGTTTATGCGCTGCACGTTACTTATGCTTACGCCCGGGGGCAGGTTAGTGCTGGTCCAGCCGGCGGTGGTTAATACGCTGTCAAATTTACTGCCGCGTACTGTGGCGGTGAGCGTGGCGCCGTTTTCCTGGCCCATTAAGATGCTGGTGTCCTTCAGGGTAATGCCGGTAGAGTTGGGGCCCTGCACCAGGTCAAAGTACAGGATACCATTGGCTTTTTTGCCATCAATAAAATGTACTTCAATGCGGTTAAAGTCTGTTCTGTTCTTTACGCTCTGGAAGTTGAAACTAGCTTCTTCCCATTGATTAATGTGGCTTACCTTATAGGTAAAGTATACTGCTTTTGAATAGTTGTCGCCAGGTTGCAGCTTAAACATGATCTCGTCCTGCGTGCTGCTGTACACCAGCATTTTAAAGATGTTGTTGGCTGCCAGGTCAAAAGAATCAGTAAGGCTGCAACCTGCGGTCATGTATTCAAAGCAGGTAGTGTCTTTGGTGAATTTGGCCACCAGCGGGCTGGGATTTACGCTGGAGATGCTGGGATTGGGTACCCCAAATTCCACCTTGCCGGTAGTGGTATTGCCGGCATAATAGGTCCACCTGCCGGCGCAGGGGCCATTGCCTTCCATATCATCCAGCAGCAGGAATTGCGCATGGAGCCTGTTGCCACTTAGCAGCATGCCAAGCAGCAACACAAAGAGTGTTGAAATGTTTTTCATAACGGGTTTCATTTTTACGTGGGTGAATGGGGCCGATGCAATACTGTTATTGCGCCGGCCCCGGGTTTCCTGTTAATACGTGGTTTCTGGCTATTGTTTCATAGGACAATCATCCTGGGTTGTGTTATAAATTCGGGTTCACCAATGCATCCACACCAGGTATGGGCATCCAGTAGCTGGCCTGGGTAATGGGGCCTGCGGGCTGCAGGTCGGCAGGGTCTTTACCGGCATTGGCAGCAGCTACCTGGTCCAGCCGCACCAGGTCAAACCAGCGGTTCCATTCACCGGCAAATTCCCAGGCGCGTTCATTTACCACTGCCGCAGCAAAATCAGCGCCCGTCATATTTGCGGCCAGGGCCGGTAAGCCTGCACGCAGGCGCACGGCATTCACCGCAGTATATGCGTCTGCGTTAGGCGTGCCTGCTGATCTTGCCTGTGCTTCTGCATAGATCAGCAGCACATGCGCATACCGGATCATGATCACCGGGTTGTTAGACATATACACGGCTTTGTCGCCTGCCTGTTGTATGGTGAACTTTTTATAATAGGGGTGTTTGGTGGTGGTTTGCTGCCAGGGAATAGTATCGCCACTTACTACAAACTCGGTGGAGAAAGTAGCATCTTTCCGGGTGCCTGCCGGGAAGTTGTTAAAGAATTTCAGCTCAGGGAAAAAATCGCTCCAGCCGCCTTCATTCTCCGGCATGGTGGACAGGCCGTAAAATGAGTTGTAGGTAGACCATTGCCCGCGGGTAAAAAGCGTGAACACATCTTCAACAGTGCCACCGGCAAAGATCTTTAAGAACCCATCCTGGTACAGATCAAAGCTGTAATCTGCTTTATGGTCTATCACCTCTTTGGCCTTAGCGGCTGCCATGGCGTATTTAGACTGATCTTTCAGCGGCCAGCCGGCTTCTGTGAGGTACACATCTGCCAGCAGCGCTTTTACAGAGCCTTTGTTGGGCCTTCCCGGATCGCGTTTTTTGTTGGGCACCCATTCTTCGGCTCTTGCCAGATCTTCTTCTATCAGCTTGTATATTTCAGCAGGCTTGCTTTTGCCAAGGGTAAGCAATTCAGGAGAGTATTGTTCGGAAGGAATAATGGGCACCTCGCCCCAGAGGCGCGTAAGCCAGTAATAGCTCAGCGCGCGCAGGAAGCTAGCTTCCCCCACAATGGTTTGTACAGTGGTTTGGTTACCATCCAGCACCTGCGTATAGTTGTTAATGATGTTGGTGGTGGATTGTATGGTTTTGTAACAGCCCAGCCAGATGGGTGTCATGCGGCTGTTCAGGGAGGTTACATTAAAACGGTCAAACTCCCGGAACTCTTCTTTATTGGAGCCGGGGTGGGTGGTGAGGTCATCGCCGCCCATGGTCATAGCTATTTGCGACACGCTGGTAAAACCGCTGGTCCAGGGTACCATTAAGCTGCCGTATGCACCGGTGAGCGCCGATTCAAGGCCTGCCTGGCTGCTTAAGGCGGCAGCGCCGCCTACCAGGCCCCTGGGATTTTCCGTTAACTCTTTGCTGCAGCCTGCTGTTAGCAGCAGCAAGGCCGCTATGTATATCTTTTTCATGTGGAGTCGTTTAATCATGTACGTTATATTAAAAACTAAGGGTAACGCCCCCGGTAATGGTTTTTGCATTCGGGTAAGAGCCAAAGTCAATACCCTGCCGCAGATCGCCCGCATCGGAATTAGCTTCCGGATCTATGCCGCTGTAACCGGTAAAGGTGAGCAGGTTAGTGGCGCTTACAAATACTTTAACGCCCAGTACATTTTTTATCCTTGACTTAGGTATATCGTAAGACAGGCTCACGTTCTTCAGCCGCAGAAAATCTGCTTTTTCCAGGAAACGGGTGCTTTGCGTAAAGTTCCGGTTAGTGGTGCTGAAGGCAGGGATATCCGATGTTTCATTAACGCCGGGGATGTAACGGTCTTTGATCTCCGTTAGCGTAGCTTCCCTTGCATCGCCGCCGTAGTACATGGCAGCGGCTTTATTATAATTCAGCTTATCAAATCCAAACAGGCCCTGGAACATCAGGTTCAGGGTAAAGGACTTGTAGGTAACTGTATTGTTCCAGCCAATGGAAGTGCGGGGAATGCCCGTGCCTATTACGCCGTAGTCATTGGCATCTATCAGGCCGTCACTATTCAGATCCTGGTAGCGGGAATCTCCGGCCTTGGCGCCATATTCTGCTGCCTTTGCATCGCCCGGTTTCCAGGTGCCCAGGTAAGTAAGGCCCCAGATGGCGCCCAGCGGCTGCCCCGGCATTACCACAAACTCTGATTGCGGTGACATGCCACCGCCTATTTTACGGGTGTTTGGATCAAAGATCATTTTTTTACCTGCACCTATGTATATCACCTTGTTCTTAATGAGCGATACATTCAGCGAGGTATTCCAGTTAACAGCGCCTTTGTCTATTACAGCGGCATCCACTGAAAGCTCCCAGCCTTTGTTCTGCACTGTACCAACATTGCGGGTAATGGTATTACCGCCCAGATAGAGGGGCAGGGTTTCATTCAGCAGCAGGTCGCGCGTTTCTTTTACAAAATAATCTGCTGTAAGATTTACACGGTTGTTAAAAAGGCCCACATCCAGCCCTGCATTTTTTTGCTCAGTGGTTTCCCATTTAAGATCAGGGTTACCAATGTTGCCCAGCACAATACCGTTCAGGAAAGTGCTGTTGGTAAAGGAGGCTATCCTGTTGGAGTAGGATGAAAAAGTACTATATGGATTAATACCCTGGTTGCCTGTTAAACCCCAGCTGCCGCGCAGCTTCAGGGTGCTAAGCACAGGCACATCCTGCATAAACGGTTCGTTGCTGATCACCCATCCTGCTGACACAGAAGGAAAATAACCGTACTTACTATTGCCCTGGAACTTGGAAGAACCATCGCGCCGGAAGGCGCCGGATACGAGGTATTTATCTTTATAGCCATAGTTAACACGGCCTATCAGCGAGAACAGCCCCCATTTTGAATAACCCGAGCCGGGACTGCCGGGCGTACCTAATGCCAGGTTATTCCACTGAAAGTTTTCATATGTAAGGTTGGATGCACCGGCAGATACATAGTTGTACGTAGATTGCTGGTATTCCGCCACTGCTGTAACATCCAGGCTATGCACATTATTAAATAAGCGGCGATAGTTAAGGGTGTTGGTATTCTGCAGCCTTATCTCTTTATTAGAGCGGTAGCTGCTGGTAGCAGTGCCGCCATTGGTAACCTTGCCTGCAAAGCTCTTATTATCATAATCAAGATAGTTGACGCCATACTGCAGGTTATAGCTCAGGCCGGGCAACAGCTCAAAACGGAAGCCGCCTATCATGTTAGCCAGCATTCTTTCTGTTACTGCCAGCCGGTCGGTAGTTAATGCTACCGGGTTGTAGAAAAGAGAACCTACGGGATCACTGACGGTATAGCTGCCATTAGCCTGCCGTACGGGTACAGTAGGCGACCAGGTAATAGCCTGCGCTAATGGACTGCTAGGGCCGTCTGCCGGTATATCTACATTCTGCGCAGAGCTGTAAGAGCCGGTAATGTTCAGGAAAGTAGAGATGCCTTTGGCCAGGTTGGCGTTGATGTTAGACCTTACAGTGTAACGTTTGTAGAATGAATTATTGATCACGCCATCCTGATCCAGGTAGTTGCCGGAAATAAAGTAACTGGATTTATCATTACCGCCGGAAAGGCTCAGTAAATATTCCTGGCTGGGCGCTGTGCGGAAGACCTCATTCTGCCAGTTGGTGCCGCCTTTTGCACGGTAGTCTGCTACCTGCGCATCTGTAAACGGTTTAGTGGTACCTACGGCTGCGGCATGTGCATTGGCCGTTTCCGCAAAGTCGCCGGCATTCAGCAGGTCCAGTTTTTTGATAACGGTGGCGGATGAGTAACGGCTGGTAAAGTTCACCTTTAAACCGCCCTTGCTGCCTTTTTTAGTGGTAATTATGATTACGCCATTGGATCCGCGGCTACCGAAAAGGGCAGTGGCAGAGGCATCTTTCAGCACCTGAATGGATTCAATATCGTCCGGGTTAATGGAAAAAAATTCCGCGCCTACAAAACCATCCACTACATACAGCGGGCCATTATCCCCATTAATGGAGTTGGAGCCGCGTATGCGGATCCTTACGCTACCACCCGGAGAGCCGGCTGCATTGGTTACCTGCACACCAGCGGCCCTGCCCTGTAACACCTGGTCAAGGCGGTTCACCGGCTGATCTTTGAACGCAGCAGCTGAAACAGATGTAATGGAATTGGTAAGCGCGCCTCTTTTCTGTTCGCCATAACCTACCACCACCAGCTCATTCATGTTGGAGGCGGAAGGTTGCAGCGTAACAGATACTTCATTTTTACCGGATACCGGTATCTCTTCTTTATTATAGCCTATGGATGAAACAATCAGTATGGCGTTGCCGGCAGGTACGGTGATGGAATATTCACCGTTTTCATTGGTTACCACACCGCGGGTGGTGCCTTTCAGCTGTACGGTTACACCGGGCAGCGGCTCGCCTTTTTCATTGGTGATGCGGCCTTTTATTTCCTGATCCGGCGGTACAATTTCAGCGGGCGCCTGCAGCGCTTTGCGTTTAATAATGATCACTTTATCCGAGATGCTGTAGGTAAGCGGCTGCCCCTGAAAGCAGGCATCCAGTGCCGTTTGCAGGGAGGCATTCTTCAGCTCCAGGCTCACTTTCGGCAGGTGCTGCAGCTGTTCATCCGTATATAGGAAGGCATAGCCGGTTTGCTTCCGGATCTCTTTAAACGCCTGGTCCAGGGAAATATTCCGTTGCGAAAGGGTAACTGTTTGTGCATACCCGGCCGCATGTACCTGCAGCAGGGTAATGGTCATCAAAAGCACCGTTAATTTCATGATCAGGAATGTTTTTACTAATAATCGTGGAAATGTTTTGCCCCACGCGAGCCTTCTTAGCCCGCTTTGGGAAAAAAGCGTCAATTGCATACATTTGTATGGTTTGGGTTGATAATGAAAATTGCCGTAAGCGATTGTAATTACAGGCCTGAATTGACCGGGGGCGCCGCGAACGCTCCCGGTTTTTTTTGCCTTTACTAAAACTAAATGGGTGTAGGAATAAACATTAAGGACTCATGTGTTCAGTTTTTTAACGTAGCATTTTTTTAAGTGGCATAGATTATGGCGATACGATCAGCTGTTTTCCCTTTATTTCAAAGTGTACTTCGCCGGTTAGCTCCATCATTTTTAATACCTGTGATACGGGCACATTCCTGGGTATGATGCCCCGGAAGTGCGCAGCCACGGGCGCTTTGTAAACCACCTCCACATCGTACCAGCGGGCTATGAGCCGCATGGCGGAGGTAATGTCGTTGCCTTCCAATTGTATAAAGCCGTTCTTCCAGGCTACTGCTTCTTCTGTATTTGTATTGTCCTGTAAGGTGAGTGTGCGTTGTTGTTTATCCAGGCTGGCGCCCTGGCCGGGACGCAACTGTTTGCTGCTGCCATGGCTGTTTACGCGTACGGCGCCTTCCAGCAGGGTGGTTCTTACCTGCTGCTCATCTTCATACGCCATAATGTTGAAATGGGTACCCAGCACAGCTACCTGCATACTATCCGGACTGCCGCCGGTATGGGTAAGCACATTTACCCGGAAAGGTTTACCGGCATTGGCTGCTACTTCAAAATAGGCTTCGCCGTTCAGCTCTACCAGCCGATTGGCGCCGGTAAATGCAGTGGGATATTTTAAGGTGCTGGCGGCATTCAGCCATACTTTGGTGCCATCCGGTAAGGTTACCTGGAACTGGCCGCCGCGTGGCGTGCGCAGGGTATTGTATTGTGTAAGCGCTGTGCTGCCTGCTGTTTGCTGTGTGTAGGTAAGCTGTCCGGCACCGGGTTTGGAAACCTTTGTATTGCCTTGCTGCGCTAGCACGCCATTGGCGGTGCTATCCAGCGGTACCTGGGTGCCATCTGCCAGGATCAGCACTGCTTTGTTGCCACCGGGAGCAACATCGTGGGCAGGCGCCGGCGTAACAGTAGCCAGCGGGGCAGGAGCGGGCTTTTGTAATAACCAGTACGCCCCTCCGGAGAGCAGTACGGCACCGGTTATAACAGCTGCTGCCATCCACCCGCGCCGGCGTTGTGGCAGCGGTATTACGTTGCCTGCAGTCGTTTCCTCCGGGCGGTCGGCTGCCAGTATATTATTGGCTACCTGGTCCCAGTAGGCCTCATCATATTCTGCTGTTCCGGGTGGAAGATCTTTGCGCAGCAGCATTTCCACCAGGCGGGCAGTATCGCCGCTCTGGTCGGCCTGTACCAGGTCCGATAATTCCTGTAGCTCTGCAGCGGTAGCAGTCTGGCGCACAGCCTGTTGCAACAGGTATGCTAAACGGTCTTGTATAGACAATTTGTTATGTTTTTGGATTGTTTCAATGTTAAACGTGGCAATCTCATAAACGTAGAATCCGGCATGCGGATAGTCCCCTGTATTAACAGACGCGTAAGTAAAAGATTAGGACCTATGGACAAGAAAATTTTTTTTTCAGGCGGTTAGCAGCCATATGAGCAGGGTGGGAAAAAGGTAGCCGGACAGCTCCAGCTGTTTGCGGATAAACTGTAAGGACCTTACCAGGGAATTTTTTACGGTATTGGGGGAAATAGACAGCTCCCGGGCGATCTCCGGTATTTTCAGGCCCTTATCCCGGCTTAGCAGGTAAATACGTTTAGCCTGCGGAGGTAGCTGTGCGGCGGCAATGCTTACCTGTTTCAACATGGAATGGTAGATGATACTTTCCTCTGTAGTGCTGATGTGCTCTTCTGCCGCGGCATGGGTGCTAATGGCATCCATTACTTTATGATGCACGGCCTGTTTACGGAGGTAGGAGAATGACTGATGAAAGACAATGCGCAGCAGCCAGGAGTGCGGGTTTTCTATTTCAACCAGCTTATCACGGCTGATCCATAAGCGCAGAAAGGTTTCCTGTATAATATCGTCTGTAATGGCGGGGGCTTTGGTGAGGTGGAGGATGAGAGGGCGCAGCTCCGGAACATACCTGCGAAAGAGCAGCCGGAAAGCGGATTCGTTGCCTTCCGAGATCAGCTGGAATAGTTCCTTATCATTATACTGTATGTGCATACCAGTGAGACGCCTTGCGCTAAAAGTAGGAAAATTTAATTAATAATCCTTTTAAGACGACAAGGGGACTCCGCACTATAATTGGCCGCTATATTGCGGCATAATAGCAAATACGATTGTTTAACCTGTAATACATTTCTTATGACCAATCAACAGTATCAACAATGCCTGGAAGCCTGCCAGGATTGTGCTACCGCCTGCCACCAATGCGCTGTGGCCTGTTTGAATGAAAAGGATGTAGAAATGCTGAAGACCTGTATCCAGCTTGATCTTGAGTGTGCCGTGATCTGTAATGCCGCTGCCACTGTAATGAGCCTGGAAGGCCGGTTCAGCGATCAGCTATGCCGCGTATGTACTGACATTTGTAATGCCTGCGCGGATGAATGCGAAAAACATGCTCAGCAGGGCATGGAACATTGTAGAAGGTGTGCCGACATGTGTAGAAAATGTGCAACTGCTTGTGAGGAGATGGCAGCTGTAGGGCATTAAGGGAAGTTATTTTGTTACGGGGAAGGGCGTCTCTTACCTATGTTTGAAAAGAAACATGGTTTCGAGACGCCCTTTTAGGTACTGGTGGAGACCGGTTGCTGTTTAAACGATCCTAAAGTCTTCGTTTTTTTTGAGACGTCTTCTCTTGCCATCCGTTGTTCAGGCAATTCCTTCATTTACTTTTTGAGAGCTCCTCTTTTTGTTCGTCGATGTTTGTTTGTTAATGCCGGAAATAATATCTTCTTTTGGGGGTAGATTTATACAAGCAAACCACCCAAATGAGATCCACATCCGCCAAACCATTGCTTTGGGCAGTATTTATTATCTACGTAATGTTGTTCTGCTTTGCCATGTACCGCCACGAGCTGTGGGGCGATGAATACCATAGCTGGAACATTGCCAAAGCCAGTAAAACTGTGTGGGAGCTGCTCAGCAATATTCGTTATGAAGGGCATCCTCCGTTATGGTACCTGATCCTTTTTACCATCTCAAAGTTCACACATAACCTGGGCGGCATACAGGCTGTGCACCTGTGTATTGCTATCGTGGCCGTTTTTATATTGCTGCTCCATTCTGATATACCTGTTGCAAGCCGCATATGGATGCCGTTTGGCTATTACTTACTGTTCGAGTTCACGCTCTTAAGCCGGAACTATGCCATTGGCTTGCTACTGGCTTTTTGCATTTGCATGATCATACACCGGCAGTTCCGGGGTAAGCTGCTATTGTATTACCTGCTGCTGTTCTTATTAACCAATACTCATTTGCTGGGCATATTCCTGGCCGGCAGCCTGCACCTGTACTTCTTAATATACCGCGCAGAACAAAAGGAGAAAGCCGGTTTACTGGTTTTGCATGGGGTGCTGGGGATATTGCTGGCCATTCCGGCGCTCAGCTTTGTTTTTCCGCCATCAGACAGTGTGTTAAACCCGCAATTCTTTAGCAATAAGTGGCAGCTAAAACAGCAGGCGGCCACTATTGTACTGGCGCCTTTGCGGGCACTGATGCCCATACCTGTCTGGTGGGACGGCCATTTCTGGAATACACAATTCCTGATAGGCGCACAGCGGCAATACCCGGTGTTAAAGATCGTTAACCCAATTTTATCATTAGGCTTACTGGTGCTGGTGTATTTTATACTGCGTGGTAACAAGAAAAGCCTGCTTCTGTTTGGAGTGAATTTATTGCTCACCTTTGCTACCGCTGCTATTTTTCCTTTGACCAGCGCGCGTTATGTAGGGTTTATTTATATAGGGTTTATTGTGGCTTATTGGTTGTATGCCAGTGAAACGCCTACCACTCTTGCGACGCGTAGATTGGCAGGTATACTGCTGGTTTTGCAGCTGGCAGGTGGTGCGATCGCTGTTACAAAAGATATCCGTTACCCTTTTTCAAATGCTTATAGAGCACATGGGTTATTTTCGGAAGTACCGCCCAGTGATAAAATCGTTACGGACTATTGGTGTTTGAATGTATTGTCTGCTTTTGTAGATAAGCCTTTTTATTGCGTGGACCTGGGCCAGGAAGTAACTTTTTTGAAGTGGAAGGCAGATGTGTTTAAGCCGATTGTTAATGGTGAAAGCGCTCATTATAATGGTATGATGAAGTATATAGCAGATAATAATTTACGGTATGTGTATTTCATGACTATTTATTCGCCGGCAGCGCTGGCTAAGCTGGATCCGCAGTTTGTGGATTGTTTTAAGCTGGAGCTGATCGATAAAAGGGTAGGAGCGATAGAGAAGTATGGGGATCTGTATTTGTATAGGGTGAGGGAGAAGTAGGCGTTTAATTCCTGGCTACTGCACAAACTAAAAAACAGGAAGATATGACAACTAATGATGAAGCCGCGATCCGGGCGCTTGAGGACAGGTTTGTATCAGCCTTCAACGCCGGAGACATTGATGCAATGATGGAGAACTACATACCGGACAATAGTCTCGTAGTTTTTGATGTTGTGCCGCCAAGGCAGCATCTTGGTGCTGATGAATATCGCAAGGCCTGGGAGGGTTTCTTCACGCACTTCAAGGGTACGCCGAAGATCGCTATTACTGATCTCAGCATCACCGTGGATGGCAACCTCGGATTCAGTCACAGCATTCAGCGGGTTACGGGTACTGATATGCAGGGACATACGATTGACCGGACTGTGAGGGTTACGGATGGTTATCGTAAGATCAGGGGTAAATGGCTGATTGTGCTGGAACATGTTTCGGTGCCGGTGGATCTGAAGACTGGTAAGGCAGATGTGAGTTCGAAGCCATAATGGAACATTCCCATCATGCCGGCCTTGCGATTCCATAATTCCCGGATATATTTTTTGAATGAGTTCTGACATAATTCCGCATCTGACCTTTAAGTGTATCAAAATATTCTGTAAGATCAGCAGACGAGACCTCATGATCCATTTTGTTGGAAAGGAATAAAGGCGTTTCATCCAAAAATGTATACAGCTCCGGGTAGTTCATTCCCATTTCTGTAGTAACACGAATGATGGCCTGCATTAATTGTTTTTTTGAAAACGTATTATTCATAATACATGATTTTGCCTGTCAAACTTTTCATGCAATTCCTGCAAGAGCTTTATTTCTACTGATTGTACTTCCATTAAGCTTTGAAGTTGTTCCTCCATCAATAAGTCTATTTTCTGATGCAGGTTGCGTATCTCAATTTCTGATTTCAGGTTAATGAGATAATCATTTTCAGCCCGCTTCCGGTCTATGTTTTCCTTTCTGTTCTGGCTCATCATAATAATGGGAGCCTGTAAAGCGGCCATACAGGAAAGCACTAAATTCAACAATATAAATGGGTAAGGATCAAAGGCCATTCTCTTCATAACAGCATTATTGAAGAAGATCCAAAGGGCTAAAATGATGGCGGATATAATAATAAATTTCCAGCTGCCGCCGAATAAAGCAACTTTATCGGAAAGCTTTTCCCCCGGAGATAAGATTTCCTTTGCCGGATGTTGCAGCCGGTCAACAATTAATTTTTCTTCCTTGATGGCATCTTCGACCATCTGGCGCAGTTTTTTCTGCCGCTCGTCTTTTGAATAATTTAAATCATTCAAACTGTCAATATAATTATCCATTTTATGATTTTTAGTTATTACAACAATCCTCCAATGCCTTTCTGAAATGCAAGCGGATCACATCGTAAAAAGTTGAGGTTATGCGGATATTCCTGGCGGGTGGCGGTGGGTAATATATTAAATGTACCTCAAAGGTATGAACAATTACCGGGTTATGGCCAACTTACTTTATATGGAAGCTCTTTGTGCATAGTCAATTGCATTGAAATAGCCGGGTGAGGGAATTTATGCCTATATTTGAACAGATCCTACCGGCATATCCGGTTTGCCATCCTCTCTCCCCGGCACTGTCATTTATAGTAAAAACATCTTATTAATTAAAACACTTGAAACTCTATATTAAAAATATGGTCTGTATCCGCTGTAAAATGGTCTTGAAAGACGAGCTGACCAAATTGGGATTGCATTATACGGTGGTAGAACTAGGCGAAGTAGAAGTTGTGGAGAATATTTCAGTCCAACAACATGACCAGCTCAAGGCTGGCCTGTTGAAGTGGGGGCTTGAGCTAATGGATGATAAAAAAAGCGTGTTGATCCAGAAGATAAAGAATGTGATCGTTGAATTGGTGCATTATTCAGAGGAACCCCTGACCATAAATTTTTCTGAATTTTTAAGCTCAAAATTAAACCACGACTACACTTATCTTTCCAACCTTTTTTCAGAAGTACAGGGCATTACCATCGAAAAGTTCATTATTACCCATAAAATTGAGCGCGTAAAAGAATTGCTGGTGTACAATGAGCTTAATCTCACCCAAATTGCCGCACTGTTGCATTACAGCAGCGTGGCGCATCTTTCCACCCAGTTTAAGAAAACAACCGGCCTGACCCCTTCCCATTTTAAACAGCTTAAGGAGAAAAGACGCTCCATGCTAGACGATGTGTGAATAATGAAACATATTTATGAAGTTATGTAATGCTTGCCGGCAAAAGGAGCCGGACCTTTGGGGCTGACACTTACAGTTAAATAAAACTTTGCATTATGGATAATGAGCATAACGGCGGCAAGCAGGAATTTGCAGAACTCGAAAAATCAAAATCACACATTATTGTTGAGATTATTGAGTATATGGCCAATGCAGTAGTGATTAAAACCATTATCAGGAAATCAACCGGTAATATTAGCATCATGTCTTTTGACAGCGGAGAAGGGTTAACGGAGAAGACCTCTCCCTTTGACACTTTTGCCCAGATCATTGAAGGCAAGGCGGAGATCGTAATTGACCGGGTTTCACATAACCTGGAATCAGGCCAGGGAATTATTATACCTGCCCATGCGCCCAATTTCATACAACCAAACGGGCGGTTTAAGATGATCCTAACTATTATCAAAAGCGGATATGAGTAAGGGGAGTAACCTGTGAATTATATAACTAATTTATGGCTTCCTATAACAGATATAGGGTTAAATATATGCATCTTTACTTCGACTAAATCCCTGAATAATGAAAACACTCACTGTTCGCACCAAAGCCAGATCCCTGGCTGGTTACGATTCATATATTAATTTAGCTAACCACCTGATCTCAACAAATCGTAAAAGTCACCCTACGCCGCCGGCGCCTAAAAAAGTGATGGATTATCCCGTTCAGTTTTTAACAGCCATGGCGCATGAGCTTAGGAACCCTTTGACCAATATCAATTTATCCGTTGGTATGATTGAATCCGTAACAAAGAACGATGACCTGAAAGTATACCTGGATATTATTA
This sequence comes from Chitinophaga rupis, assembly GCF_900109685.1. Taxonomy (GTDB): domain Bacteria; phylum Bacteroidota; class Bacteroidia; order Chitinophagales; family Chitinophagaceae; genus Chitinophaga; species Chitinophaga rupis. The sequence continues at coordinate 1,140,592 of NZ_FOBB01000002.1, forward strand.
TGCGCAGCTCAATCCGGATCAACGATCTGATCACCGAGCTGCTTAACTACCAGCAGGAAGAGAACATGCCGGCAGCGCAATATTCCGTTCATCAGCTGCTGGATGAAGTACTTGAAACGGCCGGGGATCGCATCACACTTAAACATATTGAGGTTATAAAGCATTATGCTATCCAGGATTGCAAGATAAAAATGAACAGGTTGAGAATGAAGATCGCATTGACTAATATTATTATTAATGCCATTGAAGCAATGACTTCGGGAAAAGGAATACTGAAGCTGACCACTAAATCGGTGTACGGTAAATATTTCATCCAGATAGAAGACAATGGATGCGGGATCAGTAAGGAGAACATGAAGAATATATTCAAACCCTATTTTACGAATAAGCAAGGTGGATTAGGCATTGGGTTGTCGACCACGTATGAGATCCTTGAGTCAGATCATGTAGAGATAGATGTAAAGTCAAAGGAGGGAGAAGGAACACGTTTCAGTCTTTTGTTTGATAAGAATTATCAGTATGGCGTTTTTGAGTAAGAGCGTTAATTGAGGATCACATTGTTTTGAACCCGCATTGTTTTTTTAAGCAGAACAGCATAATTAAAAAGAGGCGACTGGGAATCTTATTTATATAGCAAACGAATTATATTTGTTTATTTATTATGTAATGCTAACGTTGGTAAGCTGAAAAAAAATATTTTCTTTTACATCCGAAACTATACCTGGAAAGTAATGTTGTTACCCATAAGTGCATAAACCCATACTTTCTACTGCATGTTTTCATAAGCGATCATAGTCACCCTATTTTGTGGATGTTGTGAGTGCCTGTGCTATGCCCGCTAGTCAGATCCCTAAATTAAATTGAGTACATGCCTTACCATGAAAGCGCATCATCGGTTAGCCATTGGTTGATCTGTTTTGCCGTTATATTCCTGTGCCTGATAAGTGGTTACGCAACGCGCGCACAAACCACAGATAGCACTGCTATTGCTGTATCGCAGGTACCTGCTAAATATTTCTCACAGGTTACTGGCAAGTCTCAAAAAATGCAGCAGCTGGTTGACAAAAGCACCGCCAAAGCTCTGCAACGCCTGCAAAAGCAGGAAAAGAAAATGCAATCCAGACTGGCAAAGATCGATTCCATTGCAGCGAAAAATATTTTCAGTCACTCTATTGATTCACTCGGCAATTTAAAATCAAAGCTGCAGCAAAAAGCAGGCAAGTATAATCCATCTTCATTAGGGGCTAATTACTCCGGTTACCTGGATACGCTGCAAAATTCTTTATCCTTTCTCAAAAACGCCAAAAATCTTGGCGGCCAGTCTAAAGCCTTACAGGACAAGGTAAGTGGCTCCCTGAAAAGTGTGCAGGACCTGCAGGCGAAGTTCCAACAAGCAGAGCAGATCAAAGCCTATATCCGGGAACGCCGGCAGCAATTGAAGGCGCAGCTTGCACAGTATACCGGCTTCACTAAAGACCTGCAAGAATATAATAAGGAAGCTTATTACTACGGGCAACAGCTGAAAGAGTATAAAGAAGTGCTCAAGGATAAAAAGAAGGCGGAGGCCAAAGCCATGGAAGTTCTGAAGAAAGTACCGGCTTATAACGACTTCCTGCAAAAACATTCTCAGCTGGCAAGTTTGTTCAACCTCTCCGGCGGCAGTAATACTGCGCAAAACCTGGAAGGCCTGCAAACCCGCAACCAGGTGGAGCAGCTCATACAACAACGTTTAGGGGGCAGCGGGCCGGATGCACGGGCAGCCGTAAGTCAGCAGATGTCGCAGGCCAGGGAACAGTTCAATGAGCTGAAGAAGAAATTCCCGGATGTAGATAACGCGGCAGACATGCCCGACTTCAAGCCCAATGAAATGAAGACCAAAAGCTTTGTGCAGCGGTTGGAGTTTGGCGGTAACATGCAGTTCGCCCGCTCTACACAATTCTATCCCACCACCAGTGATATTGCCGGGCAGGTAGCTTATAAATTCCATAAGAACGGCACTGCTGGTGTAGGCGCTGCTTACAAATTAGGCATGGGCACCGGGTTTGATAACATCCGTTTTTCCAGCCAGGGCATGGGGCTGCGGTCTTTCCTGGACTGGAAGCTGAAAGGCACCATTTATGTGAATGGCGGCTTTGAAGAGAATTACACCAGCAATTTCCAGAACACACAGCAGTTAAAGAGTGTAGACAACTGGCAGGGGAGTGCGTTGATCGGCATTAGTAAGAAGTATAAGATCAACAGCAAGCTGAAAGGCAACGTCATTTTGCTGTATGACTTTTTATATAACCAACATGTGCCAAGAACCGATCCTATAAAATTAAGGTTGGGATATAATTTTTGAGTATGCAGATAGAGTGCGTAATGTGAATCTATTTTTGTTTTTCCTTTTGTAAATAATCAATTCCCTATATGAGACAAGCTAAGTTTTTATTGTTTAGTATTTTTTTTGTGACCTTTGCTCTTACTGGCCAGGCCCAGATCTCCGGTACCTTTTCTGTCGGTGGCGATCTTACCAAATGGTATCCGGTTACTTTCAATGATAGTGCAGGCTGGTACAACAACGATGCTACAGAGTTAGAAATTGGCCGATCAGAATATCACCGGGATGGATCAGCTCGTGGTTCTCTGATTTCTAAATTCCGGTTCCATTCTTCTAATTGGGGTAATGGCTCAAACTTTATCGACGTTGATATAAGGCAGGCACCTGCGGCGAATGTAGATTTTATCGCCGGCTGGAGGGATGCCAGTACAACTAATGCTACACGCCGATTCATTATCTGGCTTCGCGGGTCTACGACTTATTCGTATAAATCAAATTACGCTGTTAACCCGGTTGTATATGATGGTGTACAAAACAGCCTTCCATATGTAGAATCAGGCGGGCCTTCGCACTCATACAAAACAGCGGTAGATTCTTATGTTAATAAGTACGGAATGTCATACAATAATGCTGCTTATTTCAATGGAACAACGAGCAGCTATTTTGCTGGCAATCTTGGTATAGGTACTGATACCCCGCTTGCCAGGTTGCATGTAGAGGGGCTACAAGGAACTACGTTAGCAAAGTTCTCGCAAAATGACATTCCAGGTTCAGAGGCTTATTTAAACGTTTCAAATGGAACCGGCAGCAACGGATTGTTTTTTCCCGCAATTTCCGGGCGTTCAAAAGCACCGGGATTTCCATATGGCCTTTTTATCATTGGTGAATCGGAAGATGTAGTTCCTTCAGGAAGCTACACTGGTTATGGCGCGGTTGTAATTGATGGAAGGAACAAGACTGGTGATACATTAATCAATAACAATGTATTTGCCGTCAACAATTATGGGAAAAATTATTTACTGGTTAAAGGTAACGGTTCTGTAGGCATTGGTACTCAGGATACGAAAGGTTACAAGCTGGCTGTAAATGGCAGCGCCATTTTCACTAAAGTAAAGGTAGAGGCTTACAGCGGCTGGCCGGATTATGTGTTTGAGACCCCATACATACTTATGCCATTGGATTCCCTGGAAGGTTATGTGAAGGAGAATAAACATTTACCTGAGATACCCCCTGCGGCTATCGTCGAGAAAGAGGGATTGGATTTGGGAGAAATAAATAAAACATTGACAAAGAAATTGGAGGAAGTAACTCTTTATCTTATCGAAATTAATAAACGTAACAAAGCGCTGGAAGAACGTTTACGGCAACTGGAGGCCCAATCACAGCGTCATAGTGTCAAAAAATAATTTGCTATGAAAAGTCATTCTAAGATTAAAATATAATTTAAAAAATTCCTTGTAATGCAATTTAGCTTCATGGAAAGGATCACACGTTTGTACTTATTTATACTATTGCTCTTATCATATCACTACAGCAATGGCCAGCAACTTATTTTTGATACCCTAAAGACCGACGAAGGGATTAATAAAAGTATTATTTGGTTGACATCCACATATGGCAGCGGATTTGGCCATAAAATATACAACTATGATCCAGGCATTAAAACAGATCTGCGTATTGCGGCCCGCCATAATACCAGCACCTGGACAGATGTGGTAACCATTACTTCAGACGCAAAAGTAGCCATTGGGTCTATTAACAATCCTGCAGCAAAATTACATGTTGATGGATTGCAGGGAGGACTTCTCGGCAAATTCACGCAGTCAAATGTGGCGCCAACAGATGCCTATTTGAATATTGGTAATCTCACTAATAGTGTAGGATATTTTATACCGAATATAGTGGGACGTTCTTTGTCTCCGGGACGACCATTTGGGATTTATATAACGGGTGAAGCCCCTGATACCACTCCAACGAGCGTGGATGTGAATCTTGCAGCAGTTGTATTGGATGGCCGGAATAAAACAGGGGCTGTTCTCGCAAATAACAATGTTCTTGCTGTTAATAGTTATGGTCAGAATTTGCTAATGGTAAAGGCTAATGGGTCTGTAGGAATCGGCACACAGGATACGAAAGGTTATAAGTTGGCCGTAAATGGTAACGCTATTTTTACCAGGGTAAAGGTAGAGGCGTACAGCGGTTGGCCCGATTATGTGTTTGAGAAAGATTATCAATTGCCAGCTTTGATGGATATAGAAAAGTATATCCTCGAACATAAACATTTACCGGATGTGCCTTCGGCCGCGATAGTGGAAAAGGAGGGACAGGACCTGGGGGAAATGAATAAGATCCTGATGCGGAAAGTGGAGGAATTGACACTTTACCTCATCGCGCAGGATAAACGTATAAAAGACTTGGAACAAGCTTTAAAGAAATAATAACCCTGATATGAAGATTCTTATCAAAAGATATACGGTGCTGGTCTTTGGAAACCTAAGCCCCGTCAAATGGTTTAGTAAAGCCGTAATTCCCTTTTTATTTTGGGTAGTACTTAGCTGTGCAGAGTTGCATGGCCAGGGAACAGATAACAAATTGTTGCCCGTCCTTACCCTTCCTTCGCCTGAAGCGGCCTCGCTGGGAAAATATGGGGTGTGGCCGGTATCACAATATACGGGTGTTCCGAATATTAGTATCCCGGTATATGAGATAAATATCAATGGGTTCACCTTGCCAATAACATTAAACTATCATGCTGGCGGCGTAAAAATAGATGACAAATCCGCATGGGTGGGTACCAACTGGTCATTAAGTGCCGGTGGGATGATTGGGAGAACTGTTGTTGGGGGGTATGATGAGAATCCCAATGGGGGAATAGCGAAAGCATTCAAATTTGGTTCCGGTATAAAAGATTTTTATAACCTGAATAGTAGTGATTACGACCTTTTCATTAATATTAAAAATGGTGTGGTAGATGCAGAATCGGATGTGTACTACTATAATTTTGCAGGTTTGTCCGGCAAGATAATGGTCGATAGCAACTTTGTTGTAAGAACAATTCCGGCCAGCAACCTGAAATTTTTACTTACCCCATTTTCCGATCTTCTGCCAAATCCGCCTACCCGAACTGCCAACTCTGGTCAATGGGAAATTGCCGATGCCAATGGAAATATATACAAATTTGGTATCAGTACGCAGGGTATTGAGATGACTAATGTTAGACAATCTACTGGTCAGATAGCCTCACAGGGAACGACAGCTCTATATCTTACCCAGGTTATACTGGCCAATAAAACAGATACGATTAATTTTGAATACGATGATAAGAATGAGTTCTACGCACTTCCATACACACAAACTTGCCGGGCTATTACCACCGTTCTTTATCATGCAGGAGCTCCTCCAAATACAACTATTGATCAGGGTTGCGGAACATACGACGGGGTTTACAATACCAATCAAACATTGTTTAACGGTGAAACCCAGGGCAATGCGAAAAGAAGTTATTGTAGCGTTATCGGCAAGTCTCTATTAAAGAAGATTAAATGGCGTGGTGGCCAGATTGAGTTCAAAGCAGCAACCGTTAGACAGGACATGGCCAGTACAACGGGCAAAATGCTTGATAGTATTGTTGTTTCTAATTTACAGGGTACGCGCGTCAGGTCTACACAATTTCAGTACACTTACCTGAACGGGCGTTATTACCTGGATTCCTTAAAGACAAGTGGCAGTACTTCTTCAGATCCGTTAAAATATGGGTTTACATATATTAACAGAACAGACTTGCCACCCACTGAACCGCTTAAAGGTGCAAGCTCACTAAATTCGTTTGCGCAGGACCATTGGGGCTACTATAATGCCGCAACCAGTAACGCTAATTTGCTGCCACCGGATGCAAGCATGCCGGGCAGCGCAGCCGGTACTTTGTCCAGTGACAGGGAACCAGACACAATAGCAGTGCAAACAGGAACCCTTAGCAGGATCACCTATCCAACCGGCGGTTATACAGAATTTAAGTATGAAGCCAACAGGTATGATCCTTCCAGCCCTGCGAATGGTACCGGGCCGATTATCGAAACCCACGCATCAGCATCCATGAATCTTACTCAGCCTGTAGGCAAAATGATGGAGTTTGATGTGCCATTTGATCAGAACAATGCCCAGGTATCGATGCATTTTAATGACTATGCACATCCTCCTAATAAAAGGGATGCAACCGTTCAGTACGTGAAAATTGACAGGAAATTATCATCTGGCCAATATCAGAATGTATATTATTGGGATGCCTGGAATGACTTTCCAACGGGTACCGTAACACCAAATTCAAGGGGATATTATGATTTTGATGTCAACGTTAATCCAATAACCTTATCCTTCGGAACATATCGGATCTTTGTTAATGACTCCTGCCCGCTGTATACAGGAACATTGGAAGACTGTTTGAACGATCGGTACCCGGATCCGGATCCCGCGGACGATGACTGGATCATACCCCGCGTTACTGCCACTGTCACATATCATAAATATGATGTAACAACCGGAGCGTTACCTGTTGGAGGTGGGCTTAGAGTAAAGGAAATACTAAGCTATAACAATGATAATACCCTGGCTGGTAGAAAAAAATATGAATACGACCCTGGTAATTTGTTGTTATACCCTGCTTATGCAAGGGTGTATCAAAAATATACCGGTGTGCTCAATGTATGTTATTCCGAAGTAAAGTTGAGAGAAATTTCCAGTACCAGCCAAACCATATTGGGTTTTACGCAAGGGGCGGCCGTAGGTTATACACATGTGAAAGAAAAGGACCTGGATGCAGGTAACAACGACCTGGGATATACCAGCTACAACTTTTCATTCATTTCAGATTCGATCAATTTGTTACATATTAACTCTTCTTATTGGACGGGATCTTCTGCAGAGGACCCCTCTTTTCCTGTTAATTCATTTGAGTATAAACGCGGGTTGCTATTATCAAAGTCAACGTATAAAAAAACTGGGACAACTTACATTAAAATAGATTCTCTGGATAACAAATATGATTTTAACGACTACAATGCTGCCAATTATTACTATCGTCAACGTAACCTGAGGATTCGACAAATGGCCTATGGCAACTTTGGTGCACCACTCGAAGAGTCGCAATGGTGGCACAATCCTACAGCGGGAGATGACCGGGAGTTTTCTTACGCAACTTATGAATACATTACCAGCTGGGTAAAACAGCTGTCCAGCGAACAGATCACCTATGATCAAAATGGAGCCAATCCACTCAGTAATCTTACTACCTATTACTATGACAATCCTTCACACATGCTGCCTACACGGGTTGAACTTACAAAAAGTGATGGCCGTAAGATGATCTCGTATACAAATTATCCGCAGGATTATGCAGCCGGTACAACGTTTATAGACGATATGGTGGCAGCTAATATCATTGCAAAGCCTATAGAAAATATTGCCTACCAATTAGATGCCGGTGGAAATGCAAGCATTTTGAAAGGAACTATTACTGTTTATAAGACAGGTGGTAAGGGAATTGTTGACAGGCTAAAACTATTAAATACAGATAGGCCTGTTCCTCTAAGCGGCTTTAAATTTTCTAACGAAAGTTTAGGGGTACTTCCATTTACTACTACCGCCAAAACTGCTCTGCTGCCGGATAACCGGTATGTTGACCGTATGCTGATAACAAGTGTTAGTGCCTATGGAAACCCACAAGAGCAGCAAAAGACCGATGATGTTAAAGAGGTTTACTTATGGGGATACAAGGGAGTATACCCGGTAGCTAAAATAATAGGCACAGATTACAGTACTGCCAGTGCTTTTATTAGTAATATGAATATTTTAGACAATCCTTCTTCGGATCAGCAGCTCAGGGATGAGTTAAATAAGATCCGTACTGGTTTGGCTGCTACAAGTGCAATGGTGATGACCTATACCTATTCGCCATTATTAGGAATAACAAGTGAGACAGATGCTAATGGCAGAACCACTTATTATGAATACGATGGTTTTGGCCGCCTGAAGCTGGTGAAAAACCAGGATGGAAAGATCATTAAACAATATGATTACCAATTTCAGAAGCCTATTACCCAGTAATTGATAACCCTTGAAAACAGCACACATGCGATCAATTATATCATATATACTTAAAGCAGGAGCAGGACTTGCATTGCTGGGAATAAGCTTCTCGCTATCCGCCCAGAACAAGCCTGACACCAGTACCCGCGCAACAGCCACGGCTGTTGCAACGCCAGGCGCTTATACTAATACAACCATTAATTATATCCGGACTTGGGAGCCCAGTATGCCAACATCTGATCCGGCAGCCGTAACCTCTTCAACAGATGTAAATGCAGTAAAGCAAAGTACCCAGTACTTTGATGGATTAGGACGGCCTTTACAAGCAGTCACTAAGGCGTTTACTCCCGGGGCAAAAGACCTGGTGGAGCCGGTAGTATACGATGTTTACGGACGTGAACAGTATAAGTATCTGCCCTATGTACCCAAAACCGGAAACACCGGCGACGGAAAGTTTAAAACAGATCCCTTTAACGGACAAAAAGCGTTTTACCAAGACGCAACATTGGCGCCTGGCGCAGCAGGAGAAACCATTTATTATTGGCAAACCGAGTATGAAGCATCCCCCCTTAACCGGGTATTAAAAACTTACGCACCCGGTAACAGCTGGGCAAAGGGAAATACACGGGGTGACAAACCAGTAGAGCTACAATACCAGGTAAACTCCAGCGCCGATAGTGTACGAATATGGGATTTACCAAATACGGGAAACCTTCCCACGAGTGTAAATGGCCGTGTATATGGCGCCGGTCAGCTGTTGAAAAATGTAACAAAAGATGAAAGGGGCCTAAGAACAATAGAATATACGAACAAGCTCGGCCAGGTTGTGTTGAAAAAAGTAGAACTGCTTACAGGCACTACGGCAGCTCACGTCGGATGGCTATGTACGTATTACGTTTATGATGACATAGGAAACCTGCGGTGCATCATCCCCCCGAAGGCTGTAGTGAATATTAATACCAACTGGACTATTGATGTCGCGACAGCCGGAGAGCTTTGCTTTTTCTATAGGTATGACGGATTTAATCGGATGATAATAAAGAAAATTCCTGGTGCGGATTCTACCGAAATGGTTTATGATGTGCGAGATCGCCTTGCATTTAGCCGGGATGGTGCACAAAGGCAGCGTGGGCAATGGGTGGCGAACTTCTATGATTCACTGAACCGTCAGTCTATGATCGGACTTTATGCAGCAATGATATCGCGCGATGCTTTGCAGACAAGTATGAATGCTGCTTCAGGCAACGTACAGACGATTACACATAGCATTCCTGTAATTACTGATCTGATAACTGCCAATCATGATGGGAGAATGCGGTATGTGGCTGGTAACAGTATTACTTTTGAAAATGGGTTTGATTCGGGCACCGGTGAAATGCTGGTAGAAATTGATCCTACTGCAAAGCAGGATACCTTTATAGTAGTTGCTACTAATCCATTGCCTGGTATTAATACAGCTGCTATTACCCCACTTATCTATACTTATTATGATAATTATAATTTTACCGGTGCGGTAACCACAGGTACGGCAGATTTCAGTTTACCCCAAGCAGGCACCAATCCATATTATGAAACCAATACGGCAGTAACCACGCAGACTAAAGGGCTTGTAACCGGTGAAAGAGTAAAGGTATTAGATGGCAATAATCAATGGTTAACAACCACAAACTTCTACAACAATAAAGGCCGGTTAATACAAACTATCGCTGATAATATAAGCGGCAGCAGAGATACATTAACTACGCTGTATGATTTTTCCGGCAAGATGTTGAGCACTTATCTGCGGCATCGGAATGCACAAAGCGGACTTACCCCGCGAACGACCGTGCGGACCATGACGCACTATGATGCTGCGGGACGGGTGGATTCCATTTCAAAGCGTCTGAATGATCTGGATGCCCTGAAACGTACTATTTCTTTAACCGCTTATGATTCTATCGGGCAGTTAAAAAGTAAACGGTTAGGAGTAATAGGATCTGGTCAGCTGGAAACATTGAACTATGATTACAATATCCGTGGCTGGTTAAAAGGTATTAATAAAACCTATGTAAATGCAGCGGGTACCGCCACCAACTGGTTTGGTCAGGAGTACTGTTATGATTATGGATTTTCCACCAATCAGTTTAATAGCAATATTGCAGGCGTTAAATGGAAAAGTAAAAGTGACAGTATTTCCCGCGCTTATGGTTATACTTATGATAATACCAACCGGTTATTGGGCGCAGAATTTAACCAGGTTAATAAAGGAGCTTCTACCTGGACAAAAGATAAGATGGATTTTTCCGTCAGTGATCTGAGCTATGATGCTAACGGAAATATTCAGTACATGAGACGACGGGGCGTGAATGGTACATCCATTCAAACGATAGATAGCCTAAAATACGGCTACAGGCCCAATAGTAATAAGTTGTCCTACGTATACGATAGAAAAAATAGCACCACTACGCAGCTGGGTGATTTTAAAGAAATCGCAAATAACGAAACACCGGATTACAGTTACGATAGTAGTGGTAATACTATCAGTGACGCCAATAAGAATATTCCGCTTATCAGGTACAATTACCTGAATCTCCCTGATAGTATTGAGATAACTGGTAAAGGAAATATACGATATGTATACGACGCCGTAGGTACTAAGTTGCGGAAGATTGTGACGGATAGGAGCTTCTCACCTGCAAAGGTTACCACCACCGACTATATTAACGGGTTTGTCTACCAGAATGATACCCTTCAGTTTTTAAGCCACGAGGAGGGCCGTGTACGCGCAGTATATAAAGCCGGTCAGCCCGTTGATTATAAATATGATTACTTCATCAAGGATAATCTCGGAAATGTGAGAATGGTGCTGACTGAGCAGTCAGATTTCACTATGTATTCTGCTACAATGGAATCCGAACGAGCAGCCACAGAATCGGCACTGTTTAGCAATGTAGATGAATCCCGTGCTGCGAAACCGGTTGGATACCCTGATGACCAGGTGGTGGTCGATACTTCAACAACCGATAATCAGTTCGTCGCGAAATTAAATGCCAGGGAAGGCGGCAAGAAAATTGGTCCTGCAATAGTATTAAGAGTGATGGTCGGGGATACTATACAGATCGGCACCAGGGCATTTTATAAATCCATCGGCCCCAAAGACAATCATTCCGCGTCACCGGAAGATATGCTTGCCGCTTTGGTACAGGCTTTTACAGGCTCCACCGGTTCGGGAGATATGTCCCATACCGATGTTGACCAATTACCTGCTGGAAGCCCGCTGGGTAAACTGACCAGCAATGATTTTCAACGGCTAAAGGGAAAAGATACGGAAGAAAATCTGTTGGGCAGACCAAAAGCTTATCTAAGTTTTGCATTATTCGATGATCAGTTTAACTTAGTGGACGAGAATAGCGGTGTCCGGCAAGTAAAAAGTACTCCCGATGAGTTGCAGACTCTGGCTGTAGACAAGATGCCAATTGAAAAAAGCGGCTTTCTCTACGTCTATACCAGCAATGAAACTCCACAGGACATTTATTTTGACAATATCGTTGTACAGAATATCACAGGGCCTTTATTGGAAGAGACTCACTATTACCCGTTTGGACTTTCCATGTATGGAATTACAAGAACAGCACCGGGCAAATTGCAAAATAAATATCTGTTTAATGGCATTGAGAAGGTTAGCGATTTTGACATACAGGACTATAGCGCGCAATATAGAGCACTGGACCCACAAATCGGAAGATGGTTACAAATAGATCCAAGGGCAGAAAGTTTTGAAGATGTCACTCCATATAACCATGTTTTAAACGATCCGATTAACATGAGCGACCCCTTCGGGGATGATACTGTTCATGTTAACGATTTACCTGCTGTGTGGCCCGATTTTAACACACAGGAGGATATTGTTGCTTTGACAGGGGTGGTCGTTACACCATCTCAAGCTCACACTGACTATTACTTTGGCCCCCACATTGGATATAAGGTGTTGGCAAAACAAAGCTGGTTAGGACATTTTTTCAATGGAGACAGAAATTATGGGGGACGGGCTGTCAGCACTAATGGAATTCTTGAAGCACGCCGTCTACCGACGATGGGAATACCGAACGAATTGGTCAATGCGGCAGGTCTCGAAGGGGGCACCGGGCTACTTAAAGTGGGCAACAGTTTTCGAAGGATAATAAGAAGTATAGATTGGTCAAGTAGAAGTGTTGCCAGAGCAGCTAAATTATTGGCGAGTGGAACAAGAGATGTAGTAGTCAAGACTCGTGCAGAAGCCGAAGAATTATATTTGGGTCTCTATCATGGAAAAGGGTTTAAAAATACTACTGGTATGACTGCCACAGAAGCTAAGAGATTTTTTGGGAAAAAAGGCACCTATCATTGGGATGATGCTGTAGATGAGGCAGGGGACTTAATCAATCATGGAGCTAATAATCCCCATGCAGCAATGAAACACCTACAGGTTCATGATGAACGCGGAATTGTATACAGAATTTTCTTTGAATGATAAATTACAATGGAAAGTATATTTAATTATCCAATTAATACCAGACTTAAAAGTGGGGGGCACATCGCTGTAGAGGTAAGTGCAACTTCAGATCAAAATAGGAGATGGATTGCTATCTACAAGCCTAACTCGAAGCCTATAGATGAGACCATTCCAGAACACATATATTCGATTCTGGACTTTGAACTTAAAAAGGAAAAAACTGATGAGTATTTTGCTGATGAAGATATGCTGAATCAGAAAAGATATTACGTAAATACAGAAGAGGAACTTATTGACCTACTGCTAGATCTTCGTGTTGACCCCAAAAGGTTTACATATCCTTGGAAATGTGATTATCCGCTGTGAATATTGAGACATGATTTATTATAATGTTATCAAACATATCATATCATGACTAGAATAAGGGGATCAATATAATATTGGATTAAAGAAATGGCAGGGCATGTTCCCGCCATTTCTTTATTTGATGTCATACAGCGCTTTCCAGTGAATATCACTTGCACTGAAAGTGGTGGGTTTATACCTGCTGTTCAAAAAGGGCTCATGCTCTTTCCTCATCCTGGTCCTGCTTGTTAACCTCACTTCCATTTTACCTTCCGGTGTAATGTACACCCGTACCTGCTTTGGAAATGCAAGATGAATATTGCCCATACCTGCCACGTGCATGCCGCCATGGGCCTTTACTTTCGCAGTTCCGGTTAGCTGTTTCTCAGTTGCTACATCCAGTGGCGTACCATTCTGGGCATATTCATCCGTGAGGCGCAGTGTGCGGGCTTTTGTTTTATGTGTTGCCTGCGCTGTAACCGCCACCCGCTTGCGTTCCGCCGGTTTAACCTTTACAACCTTTGGTGCGCAATATGCCTGCAGCTGTGCGCTAATAACTTCCGCGTTTACGCCCTGCTTCAGCATCCGCAAGGCTTCGCCGGTCATGGCGCGGTATAGAGCCAGGTTCTTTTGCTCCTTAGGTAATGGCCGGTACACTACAGCCGCCAGCCTTGAAGCCTGTGCCAGCAGGTCTGCATATACACGTGTTAATTCAAAAGAAGGCGCTTGCTTAACGCGCTTTCCGCTCAGGGAGCTTTTTTTACGTACATAATACTGCCCGTCCATCTTATAAAAACAGGCATCGCCACGGGTGCCTGTAAAATAAACAGGGCCTTTTTGTTTAGGCATTGTTATTGCTTTTTAAAATGAAGAATAAAAGTATCGGAACGAAGTTAAGGGGCTGCATAAAACGTCCCAAATGAAATGAGCGTTTTTATCACTTTTTATCACTTTTTATCACATTTTATCACTTTTGGTAGTTGCACTACCAGGCCCAAAAGTGGGCCCGGATGGGTGCTAAAGCTTACCAGTAAGAGGTTTTCTGGGAAGGATAAGTATTTATGTGTACTACATCAATATCAACATCCACCGCGCACAAGCGGCCGCCTGCAGGATTAAAAACAAACCTTGGCTGGCGTCATCGGCTTGATAAAGATCAATTCTTTCACCAAAGTCCACACGGCGTTCAGCGCTTCATCAACGCGCCGAACAGCCAGGCGCAGTTTGTTTTTAACCTGCAGGCACGGTAACAGGGATCATGCGCTTTTACCCCTAATAGTATGCGCTTTTAATGGGAGTTGCATGCGCTTTTACCCCGAATGTCTATCGAAGTGCACCAGGACATCTCACCAGTTATAACTCCATCATCTCACCAACGTCACCGCACCTCTCCTTACCACTGCCTGCCCCTTGCTGTTCGTATACCGCGCTATCCATACATACGTACCTGCCGCCTGCGGGTGGTCTTTAAAATAACCATCCCATCCAACCCGGGGATCCGTATGTGAAAATATCAGGTTTCCCCATACATTAAAGATCTCAAGCTTATAGCCGCTTATATTCCCGTAGAGTGCCGGCCTGAAAAGGTCGTTCTGTCCATCGCCGTTAGGGGAGAAGCCCGTAGGCATTGTTAGTTCGCAGTCCTCATCCAGCAAAAGGATCTTAAACGGCAGCACGGCTACGCAGCCATATTTATCCTGCACTACGGCGTTATAGACGCCCTTATCTAAAGGTCGGATATCGCCGGTAGCAATGGTGTTTTCATTCAGGCTATACCGGTAGGGGAGTGTACCACCTGCTGCATGAAAACGTACACTGCCTTTGTGGATGCCGTCACACTGCATATCCTGTTTTTCATCCATCACCAATGTTAGCTCCGGCGATACGTCAATAGCTACCGGGTCCAGCTTTGTTTCACAGCCATTTTTATCGGTTACTATCGCTTCATAGCTGCTGGCAGCCAGGCCGCTGAAATCTCCATCTGTACGGCTCATGGCGGTGCCGGCTAAGCGATAGGTATAGGGTAAGGTGCCGCCGCTGGCCTTTACCGCCAGCTGTCCGCCTATGTAGGAGCAGCCATTGGTGGCAGATACAAATTTCAGCAGCAGGGGATAAGGCTGTGTAATGCTTACGGTGGTAGCGAAAGTACAGCCATTCGCATCTTTTACAGTTACTGCATAGTTGCCGGGCGATAGGGAATCAAATACCGGCTCCGTTTGCCAGTTACCGTTATCCATGCGGTAGGTGTAGGGTGTAGTACCACCGCTGGTGGTAAAGGTTACTTTCCCGTTTGCTGCGCCATAACAGTCGATCTGGTGTATTGCGGGTTTCATGGTAAGCGCTGCCGGCTCCTGCACTTTTATGGAGATGCTGTCCAGGCAACCATTATGATCGCGCACATAGATCTTATAAGTTCCACGGCTCAATTTTGCAAAGTAAGAAGTATCCTGCCAGGTAAGCCCGCGATCTTTGGTGTATTGATAGGGCGCTGTACCGCCATCAGCCGTTAACGTTATACTGCCGTTTGTACCGCCATGGCAGGTAACTGCAGTGCTTTTTCCGGTGGTATGCAATGCGGGTGGTTCATAGATATCCACAACAGCGCTGGCATCGCAATTACCCTTGTCTTTTACCATAATGGTGTAACGTCCGCCCGGCAAGCCTATAAAGTTAGGATTGCTTTGCCAGGTGGCGCCGTTGTTAATGCTATATTTATAGGGAGGAGAGCCGCCGCCGGCAAAAGTGTGAATGCTGCCGTTCGCTGCATTGCGGCAGGTTACGTCCGCACCTTCCACACGGGCAGTTAGCAGGGTAGGTTCACCTAAAGTTATCTGGCTGCGTACCTGGTTACCGTTGCTGTCTTCCACCAGTATGTTGTATACGCCGGCTGGTCCTGTAAAGCGGTTTTGACTTTGCCAGCTGGCGCCATCATCTTTGCTATAACGGTAAGGTGGCTGACCGCCTTCTGCATTTACGGTAATGTTGCCATTGGCGCCCTGGTAACAGGAGGGGCCCCAGCTGTTCATTACCAGCTGCACCACCGGGGAGGTGGCCACGGTTAGTATAAGCCCTGTTCTACACCCATGCTGATCCTTTACATACAATGGGTAAGAGCCGGAAACAACATTGTCAAAGGTACTGGCGCTTTGCCATGACTGGTTCATGCCAATGCTGTAGCTATAGCCGGGCGATCCGCCGCCGGCTACCATGGTAATGCTGCAATCTGTTGTACCGTTAAAAATGCCTTTTGCGCTGGTGATATATAAGAAAGCAGGTTCTTTCAGGGTTACCTGCTCATAGGTCATACAGGCATTGCTGTCCAATACCATTACGGTATAGTCGCCGGCAGAGATGCCCTGGAAATCAGGCGTGGTTTGCCAGGTAAGCCCGTTGTTATTCGTGTACCTGTAAGGCTGGGTACCGCCCTGGGCCTGCACGCTGATGTTGCCGTTGGAATTACCATAACAAACAGCATCCTGGTTTTGTGTGTGCATGGTTAAAGGCCGGGGCGCGGTTACCTCTATTGTTTTATCCAATATACACCCGTTGTGATCCCTTACGTAGATCTTGTAGACGCCGCGCGCCAGCTTCTCAAAAACAGGATCATCCTGCCAGGTACGGCCATCCTTACTGTATTCATAAGGCAGCTCGCCACCGCTTGCTTTTACGGAAATACGCCCGGTACTGCTTTCATAGCAGGTGGCATGCTCCGCGCTAAGCTCAATATTTACAGGGTCGGGAGAGGTGATGTGCATCCAGGCGCTGGTCATACACTCGTGCTGGTCCTTTACCAATATGCTGTAATCGCCCGGTAACAGCTTATTAAAGTAGTTGGCGGCCTGCCAGGTACGGGCACTGTCCAGGCTATAGGTATAAGGCGGTGTGCCGCCGGATGGCTGTACAGAGATCTGCGCATTGCCGTAGCACGAGGCGGTGGCATGCTGCTCGCTGATAGCCAGGGCTGCCGGCTCTTTTAGCTGAATGGTTGCTGTATCCCGCAGCTGGGCGCTGTCCTGCACGATAATGGTGTAGGTACCTGCCGGCAGCAGCGTAAAAATAGGATCGTTCTGCCAGCTGCGTCCATTGTCGCGGCTATACTGATAGGAACCTTTACCTTTTGATGCTGTAGCAGTTATACTGCCATCATTACGGCCGTTACAGGAGATGTCCGTGTGCGAAAGTGTGAGTGTTGGCGGTATGTTGGTACTGTCTGCAAAAGCATTTATGCGTGCGGTTTTAGCCGCCGGAGGCATTACGGTATGTGCCCTGGACACCTGTGGCAAGGCAGGTATCAAAAGCAACAGTAACCATAACACCCCCTGATTCCGGCTGTACCCGGGCAACGATTCATAAATGCTCCACGACCAGTTTACCCTGGGCATTGACATAGGATAGTAATAAAAAATGAGGGCTTCGATATAGTTAGAATTCAAAAATATATAATCAAAAACTTATTTAAATCACCTTTTAGTTGCAGATGTACGATATATTTTTTTCTATATTGCAGGATACTAGTCCCTGTAAACTATGCACCCACATACATTTGAGCGGCTACACGCAGAGGGGTTGATCAGTGAGAGCAGTGTAGAAAAAGTAAAAGCCGTGTCCGCCAATAAGCTGTTTTCCCTGCACTGGGAGCTGAAAACCGTCCTGTACCTGGGCGTGTTATTACTTAGCACTGGCCTGGGAATACTGGTTTATAAGAACATTGATACCATTGGCCACCAGGTTATTCTGCTGTTCATTGCTGCTGTAAGCGCCGGCTGTTTTTACTACTGTAACAAAAGAAAGCAGCCCTTTTCCTTTAGCAAGGTGCCTGCGCCGGATGCCTTACCGGACTACCTGCTGTTACTGGGCTGTCTTACCTTTGTATCCTTCATTGCCTATATACAATTCCAGTATGCCATTTTCGGGGATCACCTGCGGCTGGCTGGTTTTATTCCGCTGGTAGTATTGTTCTTCTGCGCTTATTATTTCGATCACCTGGGCGTGTTGAGCCTGGCCATCACCAACCTGGCTGCGTGGATGGGCATTGTGGTAACTCCTTTGCGCATTCTGCGGGAAAATGATTTCAACAGCGAAACCCTTATTTACACCGGCATAGTGCTGGGGGTATTATTGATCGCTGCAGGGGAGTTGTCGCGGTACCGGAACATTAAAGCACATTTCCGCTTCACCTATGTGAACATTGGCGCACACGTACTGTTTATTTCCCTGCTGGCGGGTATGTTCCACTTTGAGCACCTGTTTTACCTGTTCATAATGGCGGTAATGGGTACTGCTCTTTATTTCTACAAGCAGGCTTTAAAGGATCATTCCTTTTATTTTATGCTGATCCTTACCTTATACAGCTATATCGCGCTCAGCTATTTAGTGATCCGGTTACTGATGCTGGCGCAGGATATTGACCTGGGCGCTGTTTACCTGATACTGTTCTATTTCATTGGCTCCGGCGTAGGGCTGATCCTTTTCCTTATTAACCTCAACAAAAAGATCAAACAAAATGCTGGCATATAAACAGGAATGGCTGGATAATAAGGTCCTGCACGAAGAAGCGGAAGAAGCCTATAAACAGCAATGCATCAGTAAAGAGGAAAAGGAGCGCATTTTCCAGGCGTATCCGGTACCGTTCTATACGCCCAATATTTACATCCGCATCGGGCTGTTCCTGCTAACGGTGATCATTGTTTTATTTTCGCTGGGATTATTGGGGTTGATGTTCATACAGCTTGTTAAAGAATCCTGGCAGGGGCTGATCATTTTTTTCGGGTTATTAACCTACGGTGCGCTGGAGTTCATGATCCGGGAAACCAAACACCACCGTTCCGGGGTAGATGATGCCCTGTTATGGGGCAGCATATCGTTATTTCTGAGCGGTTGTATAATGGCGCTGCCATATAACACGCCTTTCACATATTGCCTGCTTGTTTTTGTGGTAACGGCTTATGCTGCCCTGCGTTTTGCCGATACACTTATGAGCATTGCAGCTGTTATAGCTTTATTAGGATGCCTGTTCTATGCCTGTATTAATATGGGTACTGCCGGCCGTATTGCCGCGCCGCTGTTACTGATGATAGCCTCTTATGGTATTTATGCCTGGGCCAGGAAATGGGATTGGAAAACAAAGTGGCGGCATTACCAGCTTTGCGGCAGCATTATTGAGATCACCACTTTACTTACCGGCTACTTATCTGTAAACTATTTAGTAGTGCGCGAAGCCAGCAACGAATTCTTTGATCTTAACCTGGAACCCGGCCAAAGCATCCCTGCTGCCTGGCTGTTCTGGATCTTTACTATACTTATTCCGCTGGCTTATATTGCAGCAGGCATCCGGAAGAAGAATGTGATCCTTTTGCGTACAGGACTGGTGTTAATTGCCGGTATTGTAATAACCATCAAACAGTACCACCATATGGCGCCTATAGAGCTGGAAATGACCCTGGGCGGTCTTGTAATGATAGGTATTGCGTATATACTGATCCGTTATCTTAAAACACCTAAGCACAATTTTACCAGCCAGGAAATAGATAATACTCATCTGCTGGAAAAGATCCAGGGCGAATCACTGGTTGTTTCCGAAACCTTTACCGTACCGACGACACCTGCGCCTGGCTTTAATTTTGGCGGTGGTACCGGCGGTGGTGGCGGTGCGCAGGGGGGATGGTGATTAATTAATAAAGAAGAATTAATAATTAAGGATTGGTGGTTGCTGTATGACCTTTATGCCTGCATTTCCTGAAGGCACCATTTTTAAATAGCGACAATATGAGTGATATAAGATCAAAACTGGAAAAATTGGAATCTCTTTTTAAAGAGGCTAATGCGCCAGTTCTTCTGCGTTTCAATGAGGGGATACCGGGCAGCGAAATCATTGCATTCTTTACTGAGAATAATATTCCAATTCACCCCGATCTATTATCGCTGTATAATTGGCACAACGGTTTAATATCAATATATGGAGAGTTTGATCACCTTACTCAACTTTCGCCTTTAGGGAGCTTTCCTAATTTAAACGAAATGCTCGCCCTTAGAAACGATTTTATTAGCTGTGACTACATTGAAGTTGGAAACCGCCATGAATATGTTCCTATTTTAAGTGGAGGTGAAGATGATATGCATTTGTTGAGAGTTTCCACCGGTGAAATTTATCATTCAAGCCCGGGTATTCAAATTTATTGTGAGCCAAGATTTTATTCGCTATCTTCTATGCTGGATTTCGTATTAAACGGTTACGAAAAAGGAATATTAAGAATGGACCCGATTGAGGGGCTTATAATTAATGATGCGTATTGGGAACTTAACGGCGATTATAGTGCTTAATGCGTACAACAGAGTTTTAAAAAATAACAAATAAAAATGACCCACGAGATCAATCAACCCATCCCTCAATCTTACTTTGCTATAGACCAGGCAACAAAGGAAAGCGGCTTTACTATGGCTTCCGACATTTTAACCTGCTCATTATTACGGACCTTGGCTGCTTCAAAACCATCCGGTAAATTCCTGGAGCTTGGAACCGGCACCGGGCTTTCAACTTCCTGGATCCTTAGCGGCATGGATAGTAACTCCACATTAGTTTCATTTGACAATGATGAAGCGCTGCTGGCAATCGCTAAAGAATATTTGGGTGATGACAAGCGCTTAAACCTGGTTCATGCTGATGGTGAAGACTGGGTCAAGAATAATAAAGGACAAAAGTTCGATTATATTTTTGCTGATACCTGGCATGGGAAATATCTTCTTTTGGATGAAGTATTGGAGATGTTAAATGCAGGCGGGCTTTATATTGTAGACGATATGTTACCTCAACCCAACTGGCCGGAGGGGCATCAGGAAAAAGCAATCAATTTTGTAAAATATATAGAGAGCAGGACCGATCTGGTATTGACAAAACAAAATTGGGCTACCGGGATCATTATTGCTGTAAAGAAATAGACCGGCATAAACTAAGAAAGCTCCGGGTTGATATTCTATTGATTAATCGTGGAAGCACTATTGTTCAGGCTTTTGGAAATTACCTCTCTAAGCCTGGCTTCATAATCGTCTCCCCATTTACCCAGTGTGCCGATGACAGGTATTAAAGACCTGCCAAATTCCGTAAGGCTGTATTCTACTTTTGGTGGAGTAACCGGATAGATCTTTTTGGTGATCAGCTCATGGTCTTCCAATTCCTTCAACTGCATGTTTAACACCCTGCGCGAAGCATCCGGTATTTTACGCTGTAATTCGCTGGGTCTTTGATGTCCGGCATTAATAAACCATAACAAACGTATTTTCCATTTGCCATAAAGTACCTCTCCAACCAGGTCAAGCCCGCAGTTTAAGGCCGGTAATGTTTTTTTCACGTACATAGCGCAAAATTAAACCTAAGTGCCAAAATGTACAATAGGGGAATAATTTATCCCTATATGAATCGTATTTCCGTACTTGTACGGGTGATCTATACAACTGAAATTTGCATTCAACAAGTTTCACATGCAGAACGATTTTAATTTC
Source organism: Chitinophaga rupis (assembly GCF_900109685.1). Taxonomy (GTDB): domain Bacteria; phylum Bacteroidota; class Bacteroidia; order Chitinophagales; family Chitinophagaceae; genus Chitinophaga; species Chitinophaga rupis. The sequence goes on from NZ_FOBB01000002.1 coordinate 1,162,305, forward strand.
AACAATGAATTGTCGGGCAGGATTGCCCTGGTAACCGGTGGCACAAAAGGTGCGGGAGCGGCCATTGCCGAACGTTTAGAAAAGGCCGGTGCAACGGTTATTGTAACAGCCCGGAATCCGCCGGATAAACCAAATGAAAAGATGTATTTCATTCCGGCTGACCTAAGTAAGCCGGAAGGCACCCAAAAAGTGCTGGATGAAGTTTTATCCAAATTTAACAGGCTGGATATTCTGATCAACAGTCTTGGAGGTTCGGAAACGCCGGGAGGGGGATTTGCTGTATTGACCGATCAGGATTGGGAACAAACGATTCAAACCAATCTTTTGGCACCGGTTCGGCTGGACAGAGGTTTTTTACCTCAGATGATTGACAGAAAAGAGGGAGTAATTATACATATCGCTTCAATACAAGCCAGATTGCCTTTATATGATTCAACGTTACCGTATGCAGCCGCAAAAGCCGGTCTTTTGAATTATAGCAAGAGCCTTTCTAATGAAGTTTCTCCGAAAGGAGTCCGGGTGCTGACGGTCTCACCCGGCTGGATCAAGACAACTGCTGCCGCCAGAATGATGGAACGGATCTCCGAAAGCTCAAACATTACGATAGAACAAGCCATCCAAAGCGTAATGGACGCTTTAGGCGGCATTCCTATGGGAAGACCCGCTAACCCAGAAGAAGTTGCGGAACTGGTTGGATTTCTTGTTTCCCCAAGAGCCGGTTATCTAAGCGGGACGGAATTTGTAATTGATGGGGGAACGATACCTACTATTTAGTGGCCGGTGATAGTTGGTATTTATTTCCGTTACAGAAAAAATTATAGCAAAATTATTTTTTGAGAATACAAAAGCACTATCTTTGCACTCATGAAATTAATGATGTCATATAGTAGTTCATGTTATCGGTATCCGAAAGGTACTGGTCGGACTATTATGTGATGTTGAACGATAATACATTACAAACCCGATTGGTATCACCAGTCGGGTTTTTTGTTTTATACATCGGGAGATCGGCTACGATGGCGGCGTAGCACCGGACTGTAAATCCGGTACATCAGAAACACAATAGGTTCGAATCCTATATCTCCCACTACCGGAGGGTAGGCAAATATTGGTTTGTTGCGGCATCCTGCTAAGATGTTCCGTGTAACAGCGGTGATGGTTCAATTCCATTGCCCTCCGCTAATGAGCATGTACCTAATGTTGGTAAAGGGGATACACTGCAAATGTATTTTAACAACGGTTCGATTCCGTTCGTGCTCTCTTTAATGGAAGGTTGCCAGAGATGGTAATGGCGCAGTCCCGAAAACTGACGGCGGGTAACACCGGCACAGGTTCGATCCCTGTACCTTCCTCGATATTGTTTGATAGATTTGTTCAAAAACTGATTGCAGGATCAAAGTTTCGGCCTGCTCTTTTTTTGCGATTGCTTTACTTTCGAAATCTCTTTTAACCGTTGTACTTGTGCTAAAGCTTCCGCATAGGATATTTCTGATTGCTGTGCAATTACCCGTTCCCCTCTCAATGATAATTCAGTTAAGGATATTCTTAAGTTTGCTTCTGGTATCATTGCTTTGCATTTGAGATAATGCTAAGATAAAAAAATCAAAGAAAACTAATTGCTGCCTCCGCATGGCAGTACCATGATTCATACACTACCTCATCACCCCTGATCCGGATAAGGCACACCCTTACCCGTTTCACACAACAATCGCAGGCTTCTCAAAAACAGCGCCCAGTCATAGCTGCAGCCGGCAAACTCGTTCGTATACGCTTTCCAGCCATCATGATGCAGGAACAATACAGTACCCCTCTCATTCGGTTGTAATTCAAACGTGAGTGTAGTGCCGATCCATTCCTCATAGCCTTTAACGCAAAGCCATTCCACCTTATTGAATGGTTCAAGATTGGTGATCTTCATTTCCTTGAAATAATCCGGGCCAAAGGCAAACCGCGCAATACTGCCGGTCTCCGGTTCCGCTTTTGTTTCAGGTGTCCACCACGCGGAGAGGCCTTCTTCCAGGGTTAATGCATTATAAACTGTTTCAGCTGAGGCTTTAATTAAGAGCCTGTGACAAATACTTTTCATAACAAATTGTTTTATTGAGTTAACTACGCTGCTATTGCTGCTCCTTTTTCTTTTGCAAATGTGGCTGTTCCGGCAGCACGTTTTTTTATAAATACAAAACTAAACGCCAGGGCTGCCAGCAGGCACAGGATGCTCATCCAAACAACATTTTGTATTCCAAAATGCGTTATCACCATTCCACCCAGGAAAGAGCCCAGGGCAAAGCCCGCATTCCCAAAAGACACCATCAGGCTGGTGGCCAGCTCGGGCGCTTCCGGCGCTTCGGCTGAAATACGTGTCTGGCATATGAGGAAGCCGCCGGTATGTATCAATCCCCAGAGCGTAACAATAGCCGTAACCGGAACAAACATGCCACCGAAAAAATAAGCCAGCATGTGCACACAAATAAGAGCCACTATAAACAGGCGTGTGGTAAGCATTACATTTTTACTTAGTAAAATACCGGCCAGCCAGTTCCCTGCAACGCTGGCGCCTCCGAATAAAAGCAGCATGAGACTGATCTCTTTGCCATTCATCAGGGAAACTTTTGACAGGAATGCTGCCAGGTAGCCATAGGTAGAGAACATACCGGCAATCATGATAATGGTGGCTAAAAGATTTACCCATAGCTGCGGGTTAGCCAGTGACCCGACCTGGCTGCGCTGCGTGTTCTTTTCTGTTACGGGCATGGATGGTATATAGGTTACCAGCATAGCAAGCGCCACCAGATTAATGATGCCTGCAGTAATAAAAGCAGCCTGCCAGTTTACCAGGTCGGCAATGTAGGTAGTAAGCGGTACACCCAATACCGTACCTACACTAATGGCGCCCATTACCACTGCTACTGCTTTAGGCACATCCTTTGGCGCTACCTGCCTTGAAGCTGTTGCAATGGCAACCGACCAAAACACAGGATGCAGCAAGGCCGGTACAATACGCGCAATCATCAGCACTGTAAAATTGGGAGAGAGGGCTGAAACAATATTAGAGCACACAAAAACAGCCAGCGCACCCGTCATCAGCCACTTGCGGTTTATCCTGGATGTGAGCAACACTGTGAAAGGGCCTGTGACCGCAATGGTAAGCGCAAACCCGCTTAACAGCCAGCCTGCAGTATCTATGGGAATTTGAAATGCTTTTGCCAGTACAGGTAAAATGCCAATTACGCTGAACTCTGTAGTAATGATGCCAAAACCGCCCAGTGCTAAAATCAAAATTGACCTTTTCATAAAATGTGTTTTGCCGTTGAAGAATGTAATACAAAACTAATTTCCATAAATCACTTTCAGGGGTAGCCGATTGGACATTATGATGGGTTGATCAGGACAGTACAATTGGGTACCTTTAAAATAAAAACGATGAAACATCTTACAATAATAGTCCCCGACGGCCAGTGCACTTTAAGCAGTGTGGCCTGTATAGTGGGTGCATATGAAATGTTTGCATCCGCCAACGAATACTGGAAAGAAAATGGGAAAGACGATCTGTTTAAGATAGAGCTGGCAGGGGTTTCAGCGCAGGGCCAATTTCACAATGGCATGCTGTCGGTAAATTACGTGTCGCCTGTTTCAACGATCACGAAAACCGATCTTATTCTTGTTCCATCCCTGGTGCACGATTTTAAAAAAGCTTCAAAGGGAAACCAATTACTGGCCGACTGGGTGGCGAAGCAATACAAGAACGGGGCTGAGATAGCCAGCATGTGTACCGGCGCCTATATGCTGGCATCAGCCGGTTTGCTGGATGGGAAAACATGCTCCACGCATTGGCGTACGGCCAATAATTTCAGGTCCTTATTTCCCAATGTGATCTTAAAGGAAGAGAACCTGATCACAGATGAAAACGGCATTTACACCAATGGCGGCGGCTATTCTTTCCTGAACCTGGCCATTTACCTGGTGGAAAAATATTACGACCGGCAGACAGCCATTTACTGTTCTAAAATAATGCAGGTTGAAATAGACCGGCAAAGCCAGTCGGCATTCATCATATTTACAGGGCAGAAACTGCATGGCGATGAAATAGTGAAACAGGCGCAGTCGTACATTGAAAGCAACCTGGATGAAAAGATCTCAGTGGAAGAGCTGTCGTCCAGGTTAGCGGTAGGCCGGCGGAACTTTGACCGCAGGTTTGTTAAAGCTACCGGCAATACGCCTATTGAATATGCCCAGCGGGTAAAGATCGAATGGGCAAAAAAAGCATTTGAAAATACCCGCAAAACAATCAATGAAGTGATGTATGAAGTGGGCTATTCTGACCTCAAAGCATTCCGCGAAGTTTTCCGGAAAATTACGGGTATGTCGCCCCTGGAATACAAGAACAAATATAATAAGGAGGCGGTGGTTTAAATGTTCACTTCCGGACAGCCATCGTTCAGAACCGGACGGGTGTAAAAGCGCCAAAGCCCGCTGCCAGCGGATGTTTAAGGGTGGCAATATTCTTGTGTTGGAGGGGGAAACCACAAAGCATGCTAAGGAGCTACTTCAAAATTGCCTGGAGGAACCTATCCAAACAAAGAATGTATTCTTCCATAAAAATAGGCGGATTTGCTTTGGGTATTGCCGCCTGTTTGCTGATTGCATTGTATATCAGGCATGAGCTTAGCTATGATCTTCAATATCCTCAGGCAGATCGTATTTACCGGGCTGTGATCGACTGGCATATGCCTAATAGCAAGAATGCTTATTTACCCGCTCCGCTTGCAGGCGCTTTAAAAAGGGACTATCCTGAAGTAGAAAAGGCAGGCCGCTTTTTAGATCTTGAGCTTTTTGGCGCGGGCAGCGCCCAGGTAAGGCGTTCGGACAAAGTTGAAAATAACTTTGAAGAGGGCCTGCTCTTTGCCGACCAGGAGCTATTGGATATACTACAGATCCCCTTTATTTATGGCGATGCTGCACATGCCCTTGACAAGCCCAATACCATTGTAATTACAAAACGTAAGGCAGATAAATACTTCCCTAATGAGAATCCGGTTGGTAAGTCGCTCATATTAAATGATAACAACGCGAAATCTTATGAAATAGGCGGGGTGATAGCTGACTTTCCATCAAACTCCCACCTGCAGTGCGATTTCATACCTACGCTGAAAGGAGTGGAGCTTTGGCAGGGCGAGCAAACAAACTGGCTGGCTAATAACTATCAAACATATATTTTGCTGCGCCCCGGAACAGATGCTGCGAAATTTCAGGCAAAATTTGCCGGTATAAAAAGCAAGTACCTGCTTACAAATGCCCGGGGCAGTACGCGGATAGTTGAAATATTTGAGAAAGTAACCTTAGCGATACAGTCATTGAAAGATATTCACCTGAGATCTGAAGGCATCAATGATGGCCTGCACCACGGCGATATACGCCTGGTATGGCTGTTTGGCGCTGTTGCCTGCTTTATCCTTATTATAGCCTGCATCAACTTTATTAATCTTTCCACTGCCAGGTCGGCCAGCAGGGCCAAAGAAGTGGGGCTCAGGAAAACCATTGGCTCTGACCGTGCGGGTTTGATCCGGCAATTCCTCAGTGAATCTACTTTATTCAGCTTTCTTTCATTTGCCCTGGGAATTGGATTGGCCTGGTTACTCTTACCTTATTTTAATACACTATCGGGACAGTCGTTGCAATTCCCCTGGACTGCCTGGTGGCTGGCGCCATTGCTGATTGTTTCAGCGGTGATTGTGGGCTTACTGGCCGGCTTGTATCCCTCTTTGCATCTTTCTTCCTTTCAACCTATTCATGCGCTCAAGGGAAATATTGGCCGTACCAGCCGGCGTTCCAATATGCGTAGCGTGCTGGTTGTTTTCCAGTTTACCGTATCCATCGCCCTCATCGTAGGCACCTTTGTAATTTACCGCCAGGTGAGATATATTCTTGATAAGAAAGTAGGTTTTGATAAGGAACAGGTGATGATGATCCAGGGCGCCAATGTAGTAGGGGACAGGGCGCCCGCGTTTAAAAAAGCGCTGTTACAATTACCGGGTGTAAAGAATGTTACTGTCAGCGATTACCTGCCTGTTTCGGGCACTAAAAGAAATGATAACCTGTTTTCAGAAGAAGGAAAGCTAGCGGAGAATCTGCCGGTTTCCGGCCAGTTATGGATAGTGGACCATGATTATGTTAAAACGATGAGCATGCATATACTGGCGGGGAGGGACTTTTCCATTAGCATGCCTACGGATTCGCAGGCCGTGGTCATCAATCAAACGATGGCAAAGCAGCTGGGATTGAAAGATCCCGTGGGCAAGCGTATTACCAATACTGACAAAACCTGGACAGTTATTGGAGTGGTGGAAGATTTTCATTTTGAATCGCTGCGGGAAAATATCAGGCCGCTTTGCCTGGCCATAGGGAACGGCCCTTCCATTATTTCAGTTAAAGTGCATACGGCTGATATGCGCCGCTTTATTTCATCCGTTACATCGGTATGGGATGCGTTTGCGCCTCACCAGCCTATCCGGTATTCGTTCCTGGATCAACGTTTTGCCCGCATGTATGCGGATGTGGAGCGCACCGGCCGGATCTTCAGCAGCTTTGCCGTGCTGGCCATTATTGTGGCTTGTCTGGGCCTGTTTGGCCTCTCTGCTTTTATGGCGGAACAGCGCACAAAGGAAATACGCGTCAGAAAAGTGCTGGGCGCCAGTGTGGCCAATGTAATAGTGCTGCTTTCAAAGGAATTTATCCGCCTGGCGCTGATCGCTATTGTTATAGCCTCGCCGCTGGCCTGGTACCTGATGCAGCGCTGGCTGAATAACTTTGCTTACCATATTAATGTGGAATGGTGGGTGTTTATACTGGCTGGTTTGATTGTGACGGTTATTACGCTTTTAACAGTATCGTTCCAGTCGGTGAAAGCAGCGCTTATGAACCCGGTACAGTCATTGAGATCGGAATAATGCCTGGTTATTCCGCATCGGGTACATCTTCTATGCGGTAATAGATTTTCAGGCCTCTTTCTTTGGCAATCCTTACATCTTCATCAGCGCCTTTAGAAGCGCCGGCTATACGAAGAACAGCGTCACATTTTTCAAGGATCCGGTGTGCAACAGGGTATTGTACCTCTTCCCATGCTGTATCTCCCGGTTGGGTGGAACCTGCAAGATGAATTAATGGCAGCGCAATCCATTCTCCAATAATGGGCACATGCCCTTTCCTGAAAAGTGGTAAGGCCACCGCTTCCAGGTTATCCAGGTTTTGTTGCATTGCCTGTGGGTCATCATTTGTTCCGCTCCTGTAAGGGCCTGCAATAAGTATCAGCATATTTTCTGCTATTTTTTACAAAGCAACTGCAGCTGCGTAAGAAAAAAAATAAAGTAGTTTAAGAAATAGTTTTCCCTGCCTTGTTGGCTCTTATCATACTTAAGAACTCCGGTGTAATGCCTAAGTAGGAAGCAATTTGTTTTTGTGTAACCAGTTTTGCTACCTGCGGATATTTGTCCAGGAAAATGCGATACCGTTCTTCGGCTGACAGGGAAAGGGTTTGAATAACTCTAAGCTGCTCCCTTATATATGCATTTTGCATGATGATTCTAAAGAACCGTTCAAACTTTGGAACCTTGATATACAATTGGTCCAGGTCTTCTTTTTGTAATTGTAGCAGCAGGCTGTCTTCCAGCGCTTCAATATTTAACATGGCCGGTTGCTGATTTATAAAACAAAACATATCAGTAACCCACCAGTCAGGAATAGCAAACATAATGGTGGATTGCCGGCCCGTTTTATCCAGGTAAAAGGCCCTTAGCGCACCCGATACAACAAAACTGATCTCTTTACAGAGCTGTTCTTCTCTCAGGATCATACCTTTCCTGGGAACTTTCTTTTCTTTTAAGAGTGAAATGAAATACGCAGCCTCCTGTTTATCCAGCGAAATGTGTTTGCTGATGTTCCTCAAAATTATGTCATATTCCATATGCTAATTTTGAATGAAGTTAGGGAAATCAATCCCATCCCTTAACAATAAGATAATATTCAAGCCTTTCCTTTGCACCATGAACCGTGCGCTCATCATTATATTACTTTTATCCCTGACAATCTCCGCCTCCGCCCAGGAGCTTACACTGAAACTCCGCCGTTTTGAGCAAAGCGACGATTATCCGCAGCCACCCCAGGACTCTGCCTTCCTGGCGCTGCAGGTTGCCTACAATAAAGCCATTGAGAAAAAAGACGCATCTGCCGCCGCCAACTACCTGCAGCAAATGGGCCGCGCCTGTTTTCACCTGGGGCATTACCCCCAGGCGCTGGACTATCACCTGCAGGCCGGGGAAATATTCAGAAGCGAAGGTAAACAGGAGCAGCTGGCCAATAACCTGAACGACCTGGGGATCCTTTACTACTACAACCGCCAGCGGGGCCTTGCACACCAGCAATACCAGGAGGCCTTATCCATTTACAGCCATTTACACAACCCGGCCGGCATGGCTGTGACCCTGGGGAAAATAGGCCACTTGTATGAAAAGCAGCAGCGGTACGACAGCGCCTTTTACTTCCAGCGGCAGGCATTAGCCCAATACCGGCAGCTGGATGATAAACAGGGCATCGCCAAAATATATGAGAACATTGGCAGCATTTATGAAGACCTGGCCCGCTATGATTCCGCCCATTATTACTTTCAGCAGGCGCTGACATTAGACGAGCAAACCGCCGATGATATTGCCCGCATAGAAGTGCTTAATAACCTGGGCGATGTGCTGCGCAAAACCGGCCGTTACCGCGAGGGGCTGCGGCTTACCCGCCAGGCATTAGCCTTAGCCCTGCAAACCAATGAGCAATACCAGCTAAGCGGGGCGTATAAAGACCTTGGTAAATCCTACAACCTGCTGGGCATGAACGATAGCGCCTATTATTACCTGGAGCTGAGCCGCCAGCATTTACTGGACATCTATTCCCGCGAAAGCAGCAAACAGGTAGCCCTGCTGCAAACCATGTACGGCATGGAAAAAAAGAACCGCGAGATAGAACGCCTGCAGCTTGCCCGTAAAATGAACAGCATTATTGTGATAGCGGTAGTAATAGTAATTATACTGCTGGTAGTGTTAGGCACCGTGATCATCAGCCGCCAGCGGCTGCGGATAAAGCATGCGGAGATCATCGCCCAGCAGGAACGCCAGCAGTACGAGCTGTCCCAGGGCCGTATGCAGGTAGAGCTGGAGAACCGCAAAATGGAGCTTACCACCCATACCCTCCACATTATTCAAAAGAACCAGCTGCTGGAAGAGCTGCGCAACCGCCTGGATGAATTAGTGAAGGACGACCGCCGCGACCAAAAGAAACAATTAAAGCAGCTGCACCAGCAGATCAACCACAGCTTTCACCACGACCGCTACTGGGATGAGTTCCGCAGCATGTTTGAGCAGGTGCATCAAGCCTTCTTTAACAATCTCAAAAACTATTGCGACAGCCTTACTCCCAACGACCTTCGACTGGTAGCCCTCCTGAAAATGAACCTACCCTCCGGCGACATTGCCACCCTGCTCTCGGTTTCGCAGGACAGCCTTCGCGTAATGCGCTACCGCCTCCGCAAAAAGCTGAATATGGAACAGGGGGAGAGTTTGACTGCGTTTATACAGTCACTCTAAAAGATTAATAATGAAGAATGAATAGTTAATAATGTGAATGCAGCGGATCTAAGACGGTTGATGTAGTGGTGTGAATGAATGGGTTGCAGTAATGTTCTTAACAATGTTTTCTAATTGATTGTATGTTGCCCGGTATAGAAAAACCGCCATGCTTATTCTCTTAATACCGCATTCAGCCAGGGTTTGGATTGATGACAACTTGGGCGTACCCACTACATTTACCGGAAGGGATGTGGCGGCAGTAATTTCCTTAATAATATCAGGATCCTGCACACCGGTAACAAACAAGCCATCGGCGCCTGCCTCCTGGTAGAGCTTTGCCCTTCTTAAAGTGGTTTCAAGGGGCGAAGGAAGCTTTAATAAAAAAACATCGGTTCTTGCATTTATAAAAAGCTGCTGGTTGGTTCTTGCCAGGTAGTTTTTAATGCTGCTTAACTTTTTCAAATAAATGTCCTCACCCTGCGGGTCTTCCAGGTTTATTCCTGCCACGCCAATGTCGATCAGTTTTTGAATATTAACGTTTAAGTCGTTTAAATTATCGGCGTACCCTCTCTCCATATCAACCGACAGTGGGATGCCGGTACAGGATCTTATGCGTTCCAGCATATACAATAATTCAGCGAACGGTATTTTTTCACCATCCGCATACCCTAATGAATCTGCAATGGCGCCGCTGGATGTAGCAATGGCATCAAATCCATTTTTTTCTATTAACTGAGCGCTTTTTACATTCCAGGCATTTGCAATAACCAGTGGCTTTGCCTGATGGTGCAGATCTAAAAACTTTTCATAATCACTCATAACAACCTGTTTTATTTTACAAATGTATTGTCCGGATAGCACTCTTTTGGGGGGCAACAGAGACAATATTGGGGTCATTTGGGTCAGGGGGGATTGAGTACTTCCTGCTGTTTTGTTTTGTGACCGGCAAGGGCTTAACATTCCGGTAATATTACGGTAACATTAAGTTAATTGGCTATTCTGTTACGCTAATGGCTATTGAGGATCAAATAATTATCGCTGGTTTGTTCACGTTGTTGCCCCCTTGTTCACGCCCTTTGTAACGGTGTTTCCTTTTTGTTAACCCCCAAAACTTGGCGGCATAAAGCGGCCTTTGCACATTTGCCCCGTCAAATAAATATATGCTGCGCAAAATTTACTTCCTGTTTTGTTTTATCGTGTGCACGCTGCCGGTACTGGCAGGTAACATCAAAGGCCGGGTTACGGACCATACTACCCGGGAGCCGCTTATCGGCGCTACCGTGATGCTGGAAGAAAAAGGCCTGTACGATATTACCGGCCTGGATGGCTCCTTTAATATAAAGAACATAGCGCCCGGCACTTACCACCTGAGTATTAGCCTGGCCGGTTATAAAACCAGGGTGCAGGAGATCACGGTAACTGAAACAGGAATGCCTGTAACAGACATTACCCTGGAACCCGGTAATAAAAAAGAGCTGCATGAAGTAATAGTGGCCGGCAAAACCAATAAAGCAGCAGAAGGCACCGCCCGTTTAATTGAGCGTGATGCCAGCCAGGTGATGAACGTGGTTTCCGGGCAGGCCATTAAGCTGTCGCCGGATCTTACGGTGGCAAACGTGATACAGCGCGTGTCCGGCATTTCCGTGGAGCGTAACAGCAATGGCGATGGGCAGTACGCCATTATGCGCGGCATGGATAAACGTTACAATTATACGCTGGTGAATGGCGTAAAAATTCCCAGTCCTGATGATAAATACCGTTACGTGCCGCTGGATATTTTCCCCGCGGAGCTGCTCGACCGCCTGGAGGTATACAAAGCGCTTACGCCTTCTATGGAAGGAGATGCCGTGGGTGGCGCAGTGAACATGGTAATGAAAGATGCGCCGGATCACCTGGCCGTAGATGCCAACCTGGCTACCGGTTATAATGAATTATTCTTTAACCGCGATTTCATGAGCTTTAATAAAGGCGGGATAAATGCAAAATCGCCCTATGAGATAAACGGTAATCAGTATAATGCTACTGCGGCTGATTTTCCCAATGCCACCGCTGACTATAAACAGCAGCGGCCTATGCCTAACCTGGTAGGCGGCCTTTCTGTAGGTAACCGCTACCTTAATAACCGCCTGGGTATTATACTGGCCGGCAGCCTGCAGCATACTTACCGTGGCAGCAACAGCTTATTCTTTAATACAGAAAAGGTAGATACGTTCAGCGGGGTTACCATTACCAGCATGCAGCAACGCCAGTATTCAGAGGAGCAGCTACGCTATGGGCTGCACGGAAAGCTGGATTTCCGGTTTAACAGCCGCCACCACCTGGAATGGTACAATGCCTTTATGCACTTGGCTAACACACAGGTGCGTGATGCCGTGGGCACACAGCTTACCATTGGCGGTTACGATCCGGAGAATGGTAACGCTACCCTTAGCTTTAATACCCGCTCCCGCATTACCCGCCAGCAGATCTATAACAGTACCCTGCAGGGCGATCACCAGCTGCTGGACAAGCTGCAGCTGCAATGGGCGGCCGTATATTCCAAAGCCAGCAACCGCCAGCCGGATAATACCACCATTCCCCTGAGCGGTATAGAACAACACTTTGAGCAAACCCGTACCACGGTAGGCAACGCCTCCCGCAGCTGGGAGTATAATACAGACCGCGACCTGGCGGGGTACCTGCACCTGGTATATAACCAGCCTGTAGCCGGTGTGCCGGTAGAGTGGAGGCTGGGGGGCCTGTACCGCGATAAGCAGCGTACCAACTTCTATAATAACTACCAGTTCCACCCCGCCAACTTGCAGGCAGAATATGGTAAAGACTTTAACGACTATACGGAAATTCAATGGGTAATAGATAACCCGCGTGGTAGCGTAGGCTCTGCGCTTAATTACTCTGCCACGGAAAAGATCAAGGCCGGTTACCTGCAGTTTAAAATAGCAGCGCCCCGCCTGGAAGTAACCGGCGGCGCCCGTGTAGAGGCTACTGACCAGGGTTATGAAATGAAGGTACCTATTGGTGAGGACCGCCCCAGCGCCAATCAAACCTATACAGATGTATTGCCCAGCTTACACTTCCGGTACATGGCCAATGATAAGACCAACATCCGCGCGTCCTACTTCCGCTCCGTGAACCGCCCGGGCTTTGCAGAGCTGGTGCCGGCGCCTATTGTACGCGAAGAGTATTCTGAAAAAGGCAATCCGGATCTTAAACATGCCATTGCCGATAACATTGATGTGCGCTATGAGCTGTTCCCGCAGGCCACAGAACAGCTGATGGCCGGCGTGTTCTTCAAACATATTAAAGATCCTATTGAGTTCACGCTGCAGCGCGATCCACGCCGCCCGCAGGATAGCTATTACATGCCGGGCAACTTTGGTAATGCTACCAACTACGGCCTGGAGCTGGATTTCATTAAATACGTAAAACAGTTTGGCATCAAAGCCAATTATACCTATACCCATTCCAGCATCACCACTACCAAGGCACAACGCGTACGGGATGCCAATGGCGATTTTGCCATTATTACGCCGGAGCAAACCAGGCCGCTGTACGGACAATCTGCACACATCGGCAACCTTACCTTATTATACAGGAATGCCCGCTATGGCTGGGATGCGCAGCTGGCGGGCACTTACACGGGCGACCGTATTGTAACGGTTGCAGAGTTTATAGATGATGACCAGTGGCAGAAAGGTTTTATACAAATGGACCTCTCCATGGAAAAAACCTTCGGGCATTTCAGCGTTTTTGCCAAAGCAAACAACCTGCTGAATACACCCATGGAAGTATACATCCACAAACCGCGCAATAATACAGATGCCATTCCCTACCAGACAGACAGCGGCAAAGTACTGGTGCGCCGTGATTATTACCAGCGCGCTTATTTGTTGGGGGCGAGGTATAAGTTTTAGGAGCGGAAAGGAGAAAGCGGAAAGCATAAAGCATAAAGCAGAAAGCGCAAAGCGTATTAAATAAACCAGCACATTAGTACATCAACACATTATTAAAACTCATCAAAAAAATGAAACAGCTTTTCCAACATCCGGTTATGGCCTTGCTGGTAACAGCAGCGGTATTCACAAGTTGCAGCAAAGACAGTAACAATAATCCTGATCCTAATCCCGGTAAAGTTGATACCACCGCGATTTCCGGCGACGTATCCGGTACCTGGACCAAAGGCAATGTGTACAAGATAACCGGCTCCCTGCAGATCGCAGAGGGTAAATCCCTCACTATTGAGGAAGGGGTAACCGTATTATTCAGCGATACTATTGTAAAGCCTGAGTTCATTGTAAAAGGTAACCTGTACAGCAACGGTACCGCACAAAACCCGGTAAAGTTCACTGTGCCCGATAACCTGAAAACCAGCGCTAACCAGTTCGGTGGTTTCTGGGGTGGTATTATTGCCGGCCCTACCAGCACGGAACTGGTTTTGAACTACACCATCCTGGAATATGGCGGCGCCGTAACTACAGAAGAATCAGCATCTGTAAAAGCAGGCCTGTATAAAGCTGCAGCAGGCGAGCGTGTGCCCGCCCTGTATTACAGCAATGTGAATGGTAAGCTGGTAGTAATGAACAGCACCATCCGTAATTTTTATGAAGATGGTATGTACCTGGAAGGCGGTAAAGTGCTGATTGCTAAGAACACTATACACACCACCGGTATTGCCAATGGCGATGCTATTAATATAAAATCCGGCTGCGTGGCTGATGTGGCTTTTAACCTGGTGTACAGCCCTAATACCAATGGTCTGAAGCTGTCTAACAGTGGCGACCGTACGCCCCAGGCTTTTGTGATCGGTTATAACAATACTATTGTAAATGCAGGCTGGAGAAGGCCTACTACCAAAGGCGGCTCCATTTGGGTAGAGAAAGGTGTACGCGTAAACCTGTACAATAACCTGCTGGCTAATGACCGTTATGGCATTAAACGCGATAAAGGTAACCCGGAAGACAGCGCCAACGGCCGCTCTGTAATAGCCAACACTTTCTACTACGGCTATACGCAAACTGCTGTGGATCAGTTCCAGCCTTCTAATGAGATCATTGCAGGCGCTAACGATATTACTGCTACTACTGCCGGCGCTAATGATCCTAAGTTTGTAAGCTATCCTTTAAACACCGACGTAAATAACGCCACTTTTGATGCCAGCTGGGACTTTCACCTGCAGGCAGGCTCACCCGCTTTAACTAAAGGCAAGACCGGTATTACACGTAACTATTCCGCCGGCCTTACTGTAAATGGCGTTACCTATACATCTCCCGAAGCGGCTGATTATATAGGGGCGTTTGGTGTTAAATAGCATAAAGCGCAAAGCAGAAAGCAGAAAGCATAAAGGATAAAGCAGAAAGCAGAAAGCAAAATGTACTTCATTCGCTCATAGCATTCGCATTAAGGGCTTTATGCTTTCCGCTTTTAGCTCGCATTAAAAGCTTTATGCTTTATGCTTTCCGCTTTCAGCTTAGCTCAAAACAAACAATAGTGAAATACTTCCTCTTCATTCTTCCACTTGCCCTGCAATCCTGCCAGGGGCAGCAGGGACCTATCATTATACAGGATACCACCCTTAGCAGGGGCAAAGCCCTGCAGCCGGTAGTAGTTACTGAACCGGTGTTATATGATTCCGATGATCCCGCCATCTGGATCAACAAAGCCGATACCGCACATAGCCTTATCATTGGCACGGACAAGAACAGTGATGGCGGCCTATATGTATTTGACCTGCAGGGAAAAGTTGTACAAAAAGTAAGCGGCCTTAAGCGGCCTAATAACGTAGACATAGCCTACGGCCTGCGCCTGAACGGGCAGCCCACAGACATTGCCGTTACTACAGAGCGGGAAACCAACAGCCTGCGTATTTACCGCCTGCCGGATATGCAAGCCGTGGATGGCAACGGCATCCCGGTATTTGAAGGAGAGCAGGAGCGGGCCCCCATGGGCATCAGTCTGTATACACGCCCTTCAGACAGCGCCATCTTTGCCATTGTAAGCCGTAAAACCGGCCCTGCAACCCAATACCTGTGGCAGTACCGACTGCAGGATAATGGCAAAGGACAGGTAACAGCCACGCTGGTACGAAAATTTGGCCAATACAGCGCTAAAAAGGAAATAGAAAGTGTTGCGGTGGATAATGAGCTGGGCTACGTTTATTATTCTGATGAGCAATCCGGCATCCGCCAGTACTACGCAGATCCGGCAAAAGGAGATGCAGAGCTATCCCTCTTTGGTCAGCACGAGTTCCGGGCAGATAATGAGGGTATCAGCATTTATAAAACCGGACCGGCCACAGGTTATATCCTGGTGTCAGACCAGGACGCCAACAGCTTTAATATTTACCGCCGTGAAGGCGATGCCGGCAATCCGCAGCGGCATACTTTACTGAAAAAGATCCTGGTATCTGCCATGAACAGCGATGGTTCCGATGTTACGAACGTAGCGCTGGGCGCACGTTTTCCCAAAGGACTTTTTGTAGCCATGAGCACCGACCGTACGTTTCATTACTACGACTGGCGCGCAATTGAAGAATTAATAATGAAGAATGAATAATTAATAATCGTAAGGCAGGCGTTCGTAAAATAGAGGTGCTTCGTATTGGTAATGGCAGTCTGGAAAGTTAATAATTAACTGTACACAGTCACTATCTGTATGAAGCACCGCTATTTCTGGTATACCCGGAGGGTGAGCCATACAGACAAGTAAATTGAGCCGCAAAGGAAACCGGTCAGAGAACTCAAAAGCTGATCTTTGTGCTGTTAATCAATAAAAATAACGGCAATGACAACAATGACAACAATAACAAAGATCAGCCTGGGCAAGAATGGACCACTTGTATCTAAACTGGGATTAGGCTGTATGCGCATGTCGCCCGTTTGGGGAAACAAGGGGAGTGACGAAAATGAGAGCATCGCCACTATTCAGCAGGCGTTGGACAGCGGCATCAATTTCCTGAATACCGGCGACTTTTACGGCCACGGGCATAATGAGCTGCTGGTAGGTAAAGCCATCAAAGGCAGAAGGGACGATGCTTTCATCAGCGTAAAATTTGGCGGTATCATATATGGCGGTCAATTCATTGGACTGGACCTGCGGCCTATAGCCATCAAGAACTTCATCAACTATTCTTTGGTGCGCCTGGGTATAGATACCATTGATCTTTACCAGCCGTGCAGATTAGATAACAGCGTTCCCCTGGAAGATGTGATAGGAACTGTTGCTGATCTGATCAAAGAAGGAAAGGTGCGTTACCTTGGCGTATCCGAGATCACTGCAGATCAGCTGCGGAAGGCAAATAGCGTACACCCTGTAACAGCATTGGAAATAGGCTATTCACTGGCCGACCGCCAGATAGAAAAAGACCTGCTTCCCACCGCTAAAGAGCTGGGTATAGGAGTGGTGGCCTTTGCCAATACTGCCGAGGGCTTACTTACCGGCGAAATGAAAGCACCGCTTGCAGCCAATGACTACCACAATCACTTTTCACGTTTCCAGGGAGAGAACCTGGTAAAGAACCTGGAGAAAGTGGAAGTATTGAAAACCATGGCAAAGGAAAAAGGATCCACGCCTACACAGCTGGCCATTGCCTGGGTGAATGCACAGGGCGATCATATTATGCCATTGGTAAGCATGAGCAGGAGATCACGGCTGCCGGAGAACATACAGGCTATGGAGATCAGCTTCACGCCTGAAGAGATGAATACCCTTAACACCCATTTTTCGCCGGGCGCCATACTGGGCGGTACCTATTTGCAGCGCTAGGAGCATCTGCAAATAAGCCCCGTCAATTTAATATCTTTACTGAATGATAAATCCAACTGAAATAATCCCCGGGGTTTTATTTTACTCTTATCTCTCAGCTATGAGAAAGGAGAAGGTAGGGTTTTTTGAATTCAGCGCGCTGGTATTACAGGTTTCCGGACAGTTTACGATGGAGACTGCCAGCGAGCGCATTTCGATGGGACGGGGCCAGATGTTGCTGATCCGGAAAAATCAGCTGGGAGAGCTTACCAAAATGCCGCTGGAAGGTGAGGAGTACCAAACCATTGTTATTTGCCTGGACGAAGATATGCTCAGGAAGTTTGCCCTAGAAGAGCAGATTGAAATAGGGCAAAAATATACAGGCCCAAGCAACATTCTTATTCCTGAAAACGATTTTTTGCGTGGCTTTTTCCAGTCCGTGATGCCTTACATCCGCCATCCGGAGGAAAAGATAACCCATGCGCTGGGATTGTTAAAAGTAAAAGAAGCCATACAGCTATTGCTGCATGCCATGCCGGAACTGAAGGAGTTCCTGTTCGACTTTTCCGAACCCCATAAGATAGACCTGGAAAAATTCATGCTCAGCAATTTTCATTTCAATGTTCCTATTGAAAAATTTGCGCAGCTCACAGGCAGAAGCCTTGCGGGGTTCAAGCGTGATTTCCAGAAAGTATTCGGCATGGCCCCGCGGCAGTGGCTGCAGGACAGAAGGCTGGCGGAAGCCCGGCACCTGATAGAACATAAACATAAAAAACCATCTGCCATCTACCTTGACTTAGGCTTTGAAAGCCTTTCCCATTTCTCACATTCTTTTAAGAAGAAGTTCGGTAAAGCGCCCAGCGAGAGTTTGCATTCTTAATTATTAATTATATATTTGCCCCCGAATAAAAAATATTGTGTAACCTCTAAATACACAATACCCATGATCGAACGTACCCACATATAATTTCCTTCTAACGCTGCCTTTCAGGCCGGTGCGCATTCCTTTTGTATTATTTAATGGTAATAAAGTAATGAGTATACGCGCAAGCTTACTATGCGCAGCAGGCTATGGACCATGGACTATGGTCTGAGCAGCCTTAACCCTACAAGGAATATATCCTTTGCGTAAGGACGAATCTTCATAGCAACAATTATTACAGATGACATAACCGCATGTTATGCAAGCGAATGAATGGCCGCTTGAGGACGGCTATTGCAGGATCAGAACGGCCCGGCAAAAGAAAAGGGCGCGCATAAAGGATTTTCATAAATACCTGCGGCGCCTCCGCAAAGAGGAGAAACGGTTGGATGAGCTTAAACACAAATTGCCTTTGCAGCCACTGGCACGCCCTTACCAGAAGGGATGGTTACGGACCTTTATACTGCGCCCTGACGTGGCTACCAGCAGACAGGCCGCCTTTTACCAGGAGCTGCTCAACAAGATCAATACCGTTGAATATTCAAACGATAAAAAATTCAGAATAAAGAAAAGAAAGTGGAAGCGGAAAAAGGTTTGGGTAGATAAACCGCAATACCTGCGCGAGTTTAGTGAACGCTGCTTCTTTAGCCGTGATTGTAAATTAACGGAACAGGAAAAGCTTTTGTTTCACCGGGAAGAAAGAACGCATAAGCACACAAAGGAGATAAGCATCTACTATGTGTTCAGTGAACGCTGGCGTTTTATCCTTAAAGTAAAGCCGCGCATCATTACCCATATAAAAATGGTAAATGGCACGCTGGATGGGGAAATTCAACGGCTGGAGAACAGGATCATTACCCATCACCTGCGGCATAAGCTGGGGAAAGAAATAGATGGCAAAATGTACCATTACCTCAGTCGTGCGCCCTTGCCGCCCAATCCTTTTAAACAAAAATCTTTAGCAGATATACTCAGTGAAGTATACAACGATCAACAACAATAACAATGGACAAGATCATTATACAGATCAGCTCCGGCCGCGGCCCTGCCGAATGTTGCAGGGTAGTGGCCAAAGTGCAGGAGCTGGTATTAAAAGAAGCCCGCAGGGCGGGTATTAATATAACAGTAATAGATAACAAACCGGCTGATATCAAAGGCACCTTACTCTCCGCCACCTTAACGGCAGAAGGAAATAACCTTGAAAGTTTTGCCCGGCAATGGCAGGGCACCATTCGCTGGATAGCAACAAGCCCTTACCGCAAAATGCACAAGCGCAGGAACTGGTTTGCCGGTATTTCCATTTTTGATGTGCAGCAGCAAATGCAGTGGAATGATAGGGATGTGCGCTTTGAAACCTGCCGCGCTTCCGGCCCTGGCGGGCAGCATGTGAATAAAGTGGAAACCGCTGTAAGAGGGATCCATCAGCCCTCCGGTATACAGGTACTGGCTATGGACGGCCGTTCGCAGATCATGAATAAAAAGCTATGCCTGCAGCGCCTGAAAGCCAAAGTGCTGGCCTGGCAAACGGAACAGCTGGTAGCGCAGCAGCAGCACCAGTGGCAGGAACATAATGTGCTGGAGAGAGGGAATGCCGTTAGAACTATTAAAGAGGACCTGTTATAATTAATAATTAAGAATGAATAATTAATAATCGGAGGGCTGGTACTTCAAATGAAGAACCGGCCTCCGGTATTATAATTTGTAATAGCACTACCTGAACAAACAAATAGGAAATACTTCGTCAAAATCATTCGGTGCGGAGGCTTTTGATGGGATTCATCAATGCTGCCCGCAACGCCTGGTAACTGACCGTTGCCAGTGTGAGGAGCAGCAAACCCACGCCGGTGATCACAAAGATCCATGCGGATAAGGAGGTATGAAGGGCATAGTGCTGAAGCCATTGATCCATGCAGTAGTAAGAAAGGGGCATCGCGATCAGCATGGAGAACACCACCAGTTTTATGAAGTCGGCGGAAAGCAGCGCCCAGAGACCCGTAACGCGGGCGCCAAGTACTTTGCGGACGCCGATCTCCTTTGTACGTTGTTCAGCGACGAAGGAGGCGAGACCGAAGAGGCCCAGACAGGAAATAAGGATAGCCAGAGCGGAAAACACCGTTGCGAGATTACCAATCCGCGATTCCGTATTAAACTTCTTTTGAAACTCTTCGTCAACAAAAGAATAGATAAAGGGGGTGGCCGGGTTGAATTGTTTGAAGACGGGTTCTATCGCGGCGAGGGCAGTGCGTAGCGGCGTACCAGGTTTAATGCGGATCGTAAAGACGTCATGGCCACCTTCGCCCATGAAGATTGCGGGCTGCACCGGGTAATAGGGACTATTGCTGATCATGTTCTTCGCAACTCCGATGATGGTATAGGGCTTCCCCTCATATTTGATGGTCTTGCCGATGGGATCTTTAAATCCGAGGATGCGGGCACCCGTTTCATTAACGATGGCAGCCGTGCTGTCACTCAAGTGCGCGCGGGAAAAGTCACGTCCTTTGAGGATCTTCCAGCCGATAGTGGAACCAAAATCGGCATTAACGAAAATGCCGCGGAACGAGAAGGTTTTTGCTTCCTCACTCATTCCTTCCCATTCGGGGAAATTATTCTGATAAAATCCGTTGAGGTTCGCGGAGGAATTGGCCATATTGGCGACCATGCCCGTGTTGAGCAAGCCGTTGCGAAGGGCTTCATAATGAGTGTCCAGGTCATGCGTATTATCGGGAACAGTGATCAGTCCTGCCTGATCATAGCCCAGCGGTTGATCTTTGGCAAACTGGATCTGACGGAATACGACAATGGTACCGATGATCAGTACGAGCGAGATGGAGAATTGGGCCACAACGAGGATCCTGCGCGGATTGCCGGCGCCTTTACCTGCTTTGAATGTCCCTTTCAGGACTTTCACCGGCCGGAAGGCGGAGAGATAGAAAGCCGGGTAGCTGCCGGCCAGCAGACCGGTGAGCAGGGTACAGATCAATGAAAGACCCCAAAATAGTGGGTTCGTCCAGGGGAAAGTCATGGTTTTGCCAGCCAGTTGATTGAACCAGGGCAGGGTCAGGGCCGCCAGGGCAACGGCGAGGACAAAAGAGAGGACGGCGAGAAGGACCGATTCAGCGAGGAATTGGGCGATGAGATGACCACGCAGCGAGCCGGCCGTTTTACGGATGCCTACTTCCTTCGCGCGTTTTTCGCTGCGGGCCGTGGCCAGGTTCATAAAATTGATGCAGGCCAGCAAGAGGATAAAGATCCCGATGAGCCCAAGCATTCTGACGTAGACGATACGGCCCTCGCCGATGGAGCTGGCATCATCGAAATGCAGATACAGGCTTTTGAACGGAAGCACCTTGTAGTTTTCGTACGCATACTTCACAAACGGGCTGCAGATATTCTTGATGCGGGCTGTCGCCTGTGCGGCAGTGACATTACCGGCGAGAAGCGCGTACATGCGGCAATTATGGGCTTCAAAACTGTTGGTATTTCTGACCCAGCTGGTTTCCTCATTGGCTATTGAGATAAAGAAGTCATAGTCCTTTAAGCTGCTGTTCGTGGGCTGATCAGCATAGACGCCCCCAACGATGAACGGACGGCGATTTTCATATTTAAAGGTTTTACCGACTGCGTTCTCTGTGCCATAGAGCGCAATAGCCGTTGACCTTGAAATAAGGGCGGTGTTGGGATCGCGCATGGACCCGGCGGCGCCGCTCAGGAAATGGTAGCCGAAAATGAGCGGGAAGGTATACTCCGCCGAGGTGCCTGTACGGGCGATGCTTTTGTCGCCGTTAACCAGCAAATGCTGGCCGGCCCAGAGGGCCATCGCCGTATGGGTGAAAACATCCTGATAGTTTCCGTTTTGCAGCCAGGGCTTGAGGGCCGCGGACACGGTAGTACCTACATACGAGGGCGGTGTTTTCTCGCTGGTCTGGCCCTTTGGCCACTGATTTTGCATGATCTCCACAACGCGGTCGCCGTTTGGAATGTGCTGATCGATGGAAAGCTCGTCGACTGCCCAGATGCCTATGA
The DNA here is from genome assembly GCF_900109685.1 of Chitinophaga rupis. Lineage (GTDB taxonomy): Bacteria > Bacteroidota > Bacteroidia > Chitinophagales > Chitinophagaceae > Chitinophaga > Chitinophaga rupis. The sequence continues at coordinate 1,184,598 of NZ_FOBB01000002.1, forward strand.
CGAGGGCGATTGCCATGCCGGTGGCGAGCCCGAAAATATTGACAAAGGAGTAGCCGCGGTTCCTGCGCAGCTGGCGGAGAGCGAGAAGGAGATAGTTTTTGAACATGCGCTTAGTTTCAGGGTACAGCAGCACTGCAGCCAGAAAAGTGCCTGTTTTTTACCCGTTAATAATCAATAAGTTTCAATTCCTTTGATTTTATTAATTGTCCGGTTTCGCACACGCCGTGTTCAGTTTTATACTTTTTAATGCTGTAGCTGATTGGCAACCACAAAGCCTATCAGCTCATCCTGCGCAATACCTGCACGCATACACGCATCCTGGATATCTTCCCGGGATACGTTTGCAGCAAAGGATTTTTCTTTCAGCCGTTTCTTTACGCCTTTAACATCCATCCCGGCATAACCATCGGGCCGCATAAGGGAGTAGGCATGTACCAGCCCGGAAAGCTCATCAAAAGCGTATAACATTTTATCCATATTGCTTTCGGGCTCCACGCCAAAATAGCGGGGGCCGTGTGAGGCGATGGCTCTTATTATTTCAGGATCTACCTGCAGGCGTTCCAGCTCCTCAATGATCTTGCGGCAATGCAGCTCCGGCCAAAGGTCCCAGTCGGCATCATGCAGTAAGCCGGCCAGCTCCCAGCGCCATTGCCCCGCTTCATCCAGCTTTTCATTTTCAGCGGCCCAGCAGCGCATCAGGTGGCCTACCTGCCGCATGTGCAGCTGTAGTTTTTCGTTCTTTACCCATTCGCGCAGCAGGGCATTCGCATCCTCTTTCGACAGTACATTGCCGGCATTCGCCGGGTTGCCGAATGTTGTTCTTCCTAATGGTAAGATCTCCATGCAGTAAAGTGGTTTGCTTAATATGATGAATAGGGTTTAAATCGCTTCGTAATTACGGCTGCCCTGCCGTTATTCTCCGCAGCCATTTCTCTGCCAATGCGGGCCACACATCTGCAGCAGGGTTGCCGGGCCGTAAGCCGTATCCATGCCCACCGTGGGCATAAAAGTGTAATTCTACGGGCACCTTAGCGTCGCGTAAGGCACCTGCCATTACCAGCGCGCTGTTGCCATAGGTATCATCTGCCGTAGCAAACAGGAACATGGGCGGGGTTTGGGCATTCACAGTCAGCTCCGGCGTCAGGGTACGCTGCGGGCCTTTATCGAGATAGGCCGGGTATATAAGCAATGCAAAATCGGGCCGGCAGGAGAGGGCGTCCGCATCATCCACCGGTGTATAATTATGTTGTTCGTATAAAGTAGCTGCGCGTGCGCTTAAGCTGCCACCGGCAGAAAAGCCTAATACGCCTATTTGCTTATTCAGCTGCCATTCTTTTGCCCGGCTGCGCACAATACGCAGGGCCCTTTGCACATCCTGCAGCGCGCCTTTTTCTTTTTGCGGCACACGGTACTGCAATACAAAAGCGGTATATCCCAACCCGCTTAGCCATTGTGCAATTTCATCACCTTCCAGGTTAATGGCCAGTATGCTGTAACCGCCACCAGGACAAACAACAATACCCGTATGCAGGTCAGGTACACCGGCTTTGGGCGTGTATACGGTAAGGATAGGGTCTGTAACATCCGTTAATCTTATTACATGCCTGCTGGTATCCGGCGTAGGCACGGCCGCTTTCTTGGCAGCTGTTTCCCCTGGTACCGCACCCGGCCATAAGTGAATGACTGTCTGTTGTTGCGCAACGCTGGAAAAACTGCTCATAATGATGCAAAATAGCCATAAAGGATGTTTCATAAAGTGGAATTTATTCCATACAAAATACAATTTAATGCCATTTGTACCTACGCTTTCTATAGGCATTTCCCCATTTTCATGATTAGGTACTCTTTTTGTATCCAAAGGTGGCAGAAGCATATCAATCACCAAAACAACTAGTTATGAAACAAGTACTGAACAAATGGAACACTTTATTACTCGCTGTCCTGCTGCCTTTTGCATTGCAGTCCTGCGGCGGGGGCAACACCAATGCCAGCCACGACGATAGCGTAGACAGCGCTAAGGATGTAAATGAAGCAACAGCACCGGTAGACAAAGAATCATCAGATTTTGCAGTAAAAGCTGCCAGTGGTGGTATGATGGAAGTAAAACTAGGTGAAATAGCCCAGCAGAATGCCAGCTCACCCCGCGTAAAAGCTTTTGGGCAAATGATGGTGCAGGATCACTCCAAAGCCAATGAAGAGCTGAAAAGCCTGGCCGCTTCAAAAAATGTTACCCTGCCGGATAGCGTAGGTGAAGATCATAGCAAGCATATCCAGGACATGAGCAAAAAGACCGGTAAAGATTTTGACAAAGCCTATATAGATATGATGGTAGATGACCATAATGACGATATTGACATGTTTGACAAGGCCTCCAAAGATCTGAAAGATGCTGACCTGAAAGGATTTGCCGCCAAGACGCTGCCCACTTTACGCGCTCACCTGGATTCTGCTAAGGCAGTACAGGAGTCGCTGAAGAAGAAGTAACGGCCTACGGCCGCAGTCCATGGACGATGGTCCATAGTCCATTGCATACTGCGTGGCGGACCACAGCCCACGGATCTGAGTTGACAGTCCAGCGAGTATGATGGTTTGCGATATAGTGCTGGGCGCGGGTCTGTCCATTTTTCCAATATTCTTTGAACAAAAGGCCACGGTCGATAGACCATGGCCTTTTGCATATTTGCACAATCAGGTTTTGCCAGTATCATGGCTGGCTCCTGCCTTTCCCATTTCAGTATTCTTCGACCCCAGGTTGTGGATTATTGTCCGTGAACTTCACCTGCCTCTCCACGTTCAATATCCCTCGCGCACCAGGCAATGGACCATGGACCATCGACTGCGGCCCGTAGGGCTGCTACTGTTTCACCAGCTCTATCTCGCAATGAATGCGTACATCATCGCCTACAACCAGGCCACCGGCTTCAGTTACGGCGCTCCAGTTCAGTCCAAAATCCTTCCGGTTAATTTTACCGCTTACCGTAAAACCGGCTTTAGTATTTCCCCAGGGATCTTTTACCACGCCGCCAAATTCCACACCTACAGTTATTGATTTTGTTACATCGCGGATAGTAAGGTCGCCGGTTACATTATAGGACCCATCATTATCCACAGATTCAAATTTCTTCGGTACAAAGGTGATCTTAGGGAAAGCATGATCGTCAAAGAACTCCGGCGAGCGCAGATGCCGGTCCCGGTCATCATTGCCGGTGGATACGGATGCGGTGTCTGCAGTAAAAACGGCTTTGGCCGTAGTAAAATCCTCTTCTTCCGTTTCCGCTTCCAGGCTGAACTTAGTAAAGTGGCCGGAAACACTGGAGATCATCAGGTGTTTAATTTTAAATCCTATCGAGCTGTGTGCCGGGTCAAGGACCCATTTGGAGACTGCCATATGAAGTAGTTTTAAGTGATAAGTTGAAAGGTGGAGAAAATTACGAATTAATCAATTACGAAATGCGAAGCATTCATGAATGCCATTGAAAAGATATTATGATTATGAATAATTACGAATTATGTACAGCACTTTGGTACATGTTCAATGCTTCGTAATGTTCCTGTAATATCCTATATTATCCATATTCCGAAACTCTTCCACCCTGAACTACCAATTCGTAATTCGTAATTGACTAATTCGTAATTTCACAAAAATGTATGCCATTGTTGACATAGAAACCACCGGCGGCCATGCCAGCGCCAATGCCATTACGGAAGTAGCCATTTTTGTGTATGATGGCCTGCAGGTAGTGCAGGAGTATCATACCCTGGTAAATCCGCGCATGCCCATTCCATATTATGTACAGTCGCTCACCGGTATTACCGATGAAATGGTGGCGGAAGCGCCCGGTTTTGAAAACCTGGCGGAAGACATTTACGGCCTGCTGCATGATAAGATCTTCGTAGCCCACAACGTTAATTTCGATTATTCCTTTTTACAGCATCAGCTGGCTGCCCATGGTTATGAGCTGAAGTGTAAAAAGCTTTGCACGGTACGCCTGGGGCGTAAGATCATCCCGGGCCTGCCATCGTATAGCCTGGGTAACCTGTGCCGCTCCCTGCAGATCCCTGTATTGCAGCGCCACCGCGCTGCCGGCGATGCGGCTGCCACCGTACGTTTATTTGAGCTGCTGCTGCAGCGTGATACGGAGCAGGCTATTGCCGGCGCCCTTAAGGTGGGCTCCAAGGAGCAGTTCCTGCCGCCCAACCTGCCGCCGGAGCAGGTAAAGCAGCTGCCCGCCAACCCCGGCGTATATTATTTTCATGATCAAAAGGGGAAGGTGGTGTATGTAGGCAAGGCCCGCAACCTGCGCAAGCGGGTGAACAGCCATTTTACGGGCAATAATGCCGGGCACCGGCGCCAGGAGTTCCTGCGGAACATTTACAGCATCAGTTATGAAATAACCGGTACGGAGCTAATGGCGGAGATCCTGGAATCTGTGGAGATAAAGCGGCTATGGCCTGTATATAATTATGCCCAAAAGCATGTGGAGTTCAATTACGGCTTTTACACCTTTGAGGACCAGGACGGGTATTTACGCCTGGCCATTGAAAAGCGGCGTAAGTATTCCAACCCCCTCCATGTATTTAAATTGCTGGTAGAGGGGCATCAGCTGCTGCGGAACCTCATCCGGAAGTTTGATCTGTGTCCCAGGCTGTGTTTTCTGCAAAAGGGGAATGGCGCCTGCTTACCGCTGCAGGAGCATACCTGCCATGGCGCCTGTGAAAAAAAAGAACCCGCAGCCTTGTATAATAACAGGGTGCAGGAAGCCATAGACTGGTTGCAACAGCAACAGCCGTCATTTGTAATAATGGGTCATGGGAGAGGGGTTGATGAACAGAGCTGTATACTAATGGAAAAAGGGCGCTTTTACGGCATGGGATACCTTCCCCGGGATGTAGCCGTTACCGGTAGTGACCAGCTAAAGGATTTCCTTACGCAGTACCCCGAAAATGAATACATCCAAAACCTGATCCGGCTGCATGCAACCGGCAAAGCGGCCCGTTTGTTACCATTGTAACAACCCGGATTCCACACTCCACACCTACGTTAAAATGAAAAACGATAGCAGATCAATCGACCCCCGGCCGGTATGCCGGTAGTAACATATGGATCCCATCAGCCTCTCCACGCTCAACATTCCTCTCGCGGCAGGCAATGGACCATCGACTGTGGACCATGGACTTAACTATCGATCTGTTTGAAAGGCGCAAAAATCATTATTGAAAGAATGTGTTGCTGTTGCGCAGGTATGAATGACGAACTGTATGGTACACCCTTTTGGTTTTTACAGGCCATAAATATCCTGGTACCGGATCCGGTACAATGCTGGTAGATAGTGTTTGTCCCCGTATGATGCAACAATGCCGGCTTTCTGTATGATCAGCAGTAAAATGAAAACTGTGTGTCCTTTGATCTCTTAATTTAAAACGAAACGAAACTTTTAAAAAGTAACTGTCATAAACTGATCAAATACAGAGCGCCCGTGCTCACGAAAACAGACATCATATACCCTGGACAAGCAGGCAACAACATCACATTCAAAACAATAATAGAAATAGCCGCGGGAACCCGGAACGCCTTTCGGTAACAGGCCCCTGGAAAGTTACTGATTACTGTTGTTGTAACAGGAACTTAACCGGCAGCTCAAAGTACATGCTTACAATACGTCCGTTATACGCAACCGGCGTAAACTTCAGCTGTTTGGCAGCATCTACGGCAGCTTCTTCCAGGCCATAACCCAGTTTGGTCATAGGCTCCAGCTCGCTGATCTTGCCGTCACTGTTCACTACAAAAGATACATACACGGTACCGTTAACACCGTTCTCCTTAGCTTTGAAAGGATACTTCAGGTTAGCGTACAGGGAGGCAGTAGCATCAGCCAGCTGTTGTTGCTGCTCCTGTGAGTAAGTGATGGTAGTGAATACAGTATCAGCCTTGCCATTACGCTGGCGGATCCAGTATGCGTCAGCCACGGTGTTGTCCTGGATGGTGTACCCGTGTTGGATCTGACGGCTGTCAAAATAATTGTAAGACCAGCGGCCTGGTTTCATCAGGTTCTCGCCGCCTTCTCCGTTCAACTGCACAAAGGTGTTTGTACCATTGTCCCCTTTGTTGATAATAAAACGGATAGCACCATTCTTGTAATAAACGGTGTCATTAGACGCCTTAGATTGCAGAGAACAGCCTAGCGCCATAACTAAAAGTACGGCTGCTCCTAAGAATTGCTTCTTCATAGGTCGTTGTTTTATTGAATTAGAATTGTTAATGCTTCTTTCATGTTTTCTTAGTAAGTCGGTGTGTTCGGCAAGCTTTTCCATAGCTTTGGATTTTTAATTGATTACTATTTGATTCACCGGCATTTGTGTCCCCCACAAATACTGTTTTCTTAATCCGGAAATCCGCTTTTATCAATCCCCGGAATGATCTTCAATGCATTTTTATAATAGATCTTTTTCAAGATCCCGTCCGGCAGCTGCATTCCATACATCCGCCAGAACGCATGATATTTTTTATGGTACGGAAAGTACTCATCCGCTGTTTCCAGCACACGGAAGTAAGTAGCGTATTCTGATGGCACCCAGGAATCTTTCCCGAAAAGGATGCGGTCCTGGTATTTTTCAAAGAACGTACGGGCCATAATGGGCTGCCGCCCCAGCTCCGCTATCACTGCTCCAAACTCCACATACATATTAGGTATCTCCTCCATCAGCTCCGCCAGTTTTGCCAGGTCATTTGCATACCAGCCAAAATGGGCGTTAATAAAGGTGGTTTTCGGATGCTTTTTAAACATCCTGTGCTGTTCCTCAATGATCTGTGCCCAGGGCGCGGGGTTTTTAGGACCTCTTTGCCTGCCGGGGTGGGAGGCCAGCTCCAGCCAGCGCTCATTTTTTTCATCCATCGGCTCCCAGAAAGGTGCAGGGTCTGCCGCATGGATCAGTACGGGTATCTTCAGCTCACCGCATTTGTCCCAGATGGCGTCCAGCCGCGGATCATCTATCGGTACCCGTTTGCCGGTGTTGTCATTAACACTCAGCCCCAGCGTTTTAAAGATCTTCAGTCCATTGGCTCCGTTCTTAACATCCTGCTCCAGCTGCTGTACCGCTTTGGTGGTCCAGCCCGGCTGCCCGATGCCGTCAAAGTCAATGTTGGCAAACACTATGAACCGCTTTGGCGCATGTTCCCTGATATTGTCTGCCTGTTGTTTAAGCTGGCTGCCATTGCCGCCGCTTAAGTTCACCATTACCTGCATATGAAGGGCGTCCATCTCTTTCACGAGCGCCCCCAGGTCCTGACTACCCATATTCCACTGATGATTGTGTACATCAATGAATGGATATTTAGCTCTGGTGAGGATATGTTCCGGCACCTTCAGGGTAGAAACCGGGTCATATTTCTCAAAATCCATATGGCCATTTTGGCTCGATTGGCCTTGTGCACAACCGGTGATTATCAGCCCGATATGTAGCAAAAGCGAGTACCTGCTTAGGTTCTGGGTCATAGTTAAATCACGTCTCAAATTACGAATTTTTAATAAATACTAATAATTAATATAAGATTTTTTATTCTATTAATAATTAACATCACATATTCACATCGTTTTCAGATGATAACTAATTTTAAATCATCATATATTATATATGATCTGTGATGTGTAAATTTTTTTTCCGGCTAACCGGATAAAAAGAGGGGGCAGGGCCGGGGATTTTTAATTGGCATGTGGGGATTTTTTTATGGGTAATGGTATTCCAGGCTACATTTTCCCGGGCCGGATAAACAGTTTATACACTAAACACGCAATTTCTTGCATCAAACATGCGATTTATTGCGTTCAGGCTGTATTTTTGCGCATCGTTAGTTTACGTAAACCATTCATTTCAGTTAATTTATAATTTTTCTTACTGATGCTTACATCTGATTTCAAATTTCCGGGACAAACAGCCTTTTATAAAGGCAAGGTACGCGACGTATATACTATTAATGATCAGCTGATGGTAATGCTGGTAAGCGACCGTATTTCTGCTTTTGACGTAGTACTGCCTAAACCCATTCCTTACAAAGGACAGGTTTTGAACCAGGTAGCCGCCATTATGCTGGAAGCCACCAAAGACATTGTGCCTAACTGGGTTAAGTCTGTGCCTTTGCCAAATGTGACGATCGGATTGAAATGTGAGACCTTCCCCGTGGAAATGGTAGTACGTGGTAACCTTACCGGCCATGCCTGGAGAACGTATAAAAGCGGTAAACGCGAATTATGCGGTGTAAAGCTGCCCGAAGGCCTGAAAGAAAATGATTTCTTTCCCACACCTATTATTACGCCCACTACCAAAGCGCACGAAGGGCATGATGAGGACATTAGCCGTGAGGAGATCATAGCACAGGGCCTGGTAAGTGAAAAAGAGTATACCCAGCTGGAAAAATATACCCTGGCGCTGTTTGAGCGTGGCAAGGAGCTGGCAGCCAAACGCGGCCTCATCCTGGTAGACACCAAGTACGAGTTTGGTAAGATCGGCGATACCATTTATGTAATTGACGAAGTGCACACCCCGGACTCTTCCCGTTACTTCTACGCAGAAGGCTACGAGGAAAACCAGAAAGCCGGTAAAGCGCAGAAACAGCTTAGTAAAGAGTTTGTACGGGAATGGCTGATGGAAAAAGGTTTCCAGGGCAAGGATGGCCAGCAGGTACCGGAAATGGACGAAGCTTTTGTAAAAAGCGTAAGCGACCGTTACATAGAGCTGTTTGAAAATATCACGGGGCAAAAATTCGTAAAAGAAGATGTAACCCCTGAGGAGATAGAAAAGAAAATTATCGAGTCGCTTAAGACAGCATAAAGCATAAAGCTTAAAGCAGAAAGCACAAAGCACAAAGCATAAAGCACAAAGCATAAAGCGGAAAGCAAAGGTGGAAAGCAAAAGGCAAAAGCTTTTTGCTTTCTGCTTTATGCTTTTCGCTTTTTCATTACATTTGTACCTGTGAAACCTGTAACCGGAAACCTGTAATCCTAACAAGCAACAAACGTTAATCTATTAATTATTAATCCTTACTTATTAATTATAACGGTTAGCTATTAGACAAAAAGAGATGAAGCATCTTGCAGCGCTGAATATATACTTTGTTAAATATAAATGGTTGTTCATTCTGGGGCTGCTGTTCACTTCCATTTCCATTGTATTCAGCATTTTTCAACCCGTAATGGTACGGCAGATCTTTGACCTGCTGGCGCAAAACCTGGATAACTACCGCATGATCAGCGATACCGGTATCCAGGGCGTATTCCGTTCCGACTTTACCCGCGTGCTGGCCTTTTACGGCGTTACCATTTTACTCTCTGCTTTACTGAGCGGCTTTTTCATGTTCCTGCAGCGGCAAACGCTGATTGTAATGAGCCGCCATATTGAATACGACCTCAAGAACGATATTTACCAGCAATACCAGCGGCTGGACCTCAACTTCTTTAAAATGCACCGCACCGGCGATATGATGAGCCGTATTACGGAAGATGTATCACGGGTGCGCATGTACGTAGGGCCGGCCATAATGTATGCCGCCCGCACCATCCTGATGCTGGTAATGATCGTGTACCTGATGGTAAAGGTGAACTTCACCCTTACCTTATATACTTTATCGCCCCTGCCGGTGCTGGCACTCACCATTTATTATGTGAACCGCATCATTCACCGTAAAAGTGAACGTATACAGGCACAGCTCTCCAACCTGACCTCCATTGCACAGGAATCTTATTCCGGCATCCGTGTAATAAAATCATATGTGCAGGAAGATGCTACCGCGCAGCACTTTGCACAGGCCAGTGAAGATTACAAGCAGAGTTCTGTAAGCCTTGCCAAAACAGATGCCCTGTACCAGCCTGCCATGTCGCTCATGATAGGGCTAAGCGTTATACTCACCATCTTTATAGGGGGCATACAGGTGATCCATGGTAATATTACCGTAGGTAACCTGGCGGAGTTTGTGATCTATGTGAACATGCTCATTTTCCCGTTCTTTTCCATAGGATGGGTAGCCTCCATGATCCAGCGTGCCGCTGCATCGCAGCAGCGTATTAATGAGTTCCTGCAGCTGGAGCCCACTATTAAGAATAAAGAGAACGCACAGGCCATACCGCTGAAAGGCAGTATCCGTTTTGATAAGGTTTCCTTTACCTACCCTCATACAGGTATCCAGGCTATTAAAGATTTTGAGCTTACGATTGAACCCGGACAAAAAGTAGCCATTATAGGCCGTACGGGTTCCGGTAAGTCAACCCTGGCGCAGCTACTGTTACGCATGTACGATCCGCAGCAGGGCAGGGTGCTGTTAGACGGCCACGATATCCGTGACCTGCGGCTGGACAGCCTGCGCGGCCAGATCAGCTATGTACCGCAGGATGTGTTCCTGTTTTCGGATAGCATTACGAACAATATCCGGTTCGGCGCGCCTGCCGCTGACCTGGAAGCCGTAAAACAGGCCGCCCGCCAGGCCTCTGTGGAAAAGGATATCCTGAATTTCAATGAGGGTTTTGATACCATGATAGGGGAGCGGGGCGTAACCCTGAGCGGTGGCCAGAAGCAGCGCATTTCTATTGCACGGGCGCTGATCATGGATCCCAACATCCTGGTTTTTGACGATTGCCTGTCGGCGGTGGATGCCCGCACGGAAAAAGAGATCATCGGTAACCTGTACGCCTATCTGAAAGACAAAACCGCTATTATTATAACACACCGCATCTTTGCGCTGTTTGAGTTTGATAAAATAATCGTTCTGGACGAAGGCCGGATCGTAGAAACGGGAACGCATGAACAATTAATGACATTAAACGGCTACTACGCTGAGCTGTACGCCCGGCAACAATCCGGGGAGGAGGAAGCTGTAACTGAATAGAAATCATTTTTTTACATATACCGCTGGCCCTTTATCGGGAACTCTTTTTGATCACTTATCAAAATCATTTAAAATTATTTTGATATTTGTAAAACAATAGTATATTTGTTGCTTATTGAATATTGATAAATTGGATTGATTCGTTAACACTTAAATCTATCAACTGTGGCGTACGAAAACAACAATCAACAGGAAAGAAACAACGATAGCATCTTTTCTAAACGATTGAAAGCGGGTAAAAGAAGAACTTACTTCTTTGATGTAAAGACCACTCGGGGAAACGACTACTTTCTGACAATTACAGAAAGCAAAAAACGTTTCAATGACAACGGTTACGACAGGCACAAAGTATTCCTGTACAAAGAGGACTTCAACAAATTCCTGAATGCATTAACCGAAACCATCAATTATGTAAAAACCGAATTGATGCCTGATTTCGACTTTGATGCTTACAACCACGACTACGTGAGAGAAGATGGTGAAGACGACGGTAACGATGTAGTTGCAGAAGCCACTGCTGCTGCCGCTGCGCCCGCACCTTCACCTGTTGAAGTAGCTGAGCCGGCCATTGCGCCCGCCGCTGCTGCCGCCTCTCACAGCGATGATGTAGACAAATGGTAAGATTTTTACTCTTATTCAAGAATATGACCTCCGGACTTTTCCGGAGGTTTTTTTTTGCAATTAGGAACCAGATTCAATTACGAATTATTCAATTACGAATTACGAATGGTCAATTACGACCCCGTACAAAGCGGTGCATAGCCTGCCCAGCACAGCGGGGAATGTTATGATCATATCATACATTTTCTGAAAGAGAATTTTATTATAATCTGATTGCATGCCGTAAAAGAAAAACCCCAGGCTTTCTGTTACTACAGTAACGTTAAACCTGAGGTTATAATTAATTACGAATTACGAATGTTGGAAGGCATGCCGTAACTCATCCGGGACGGTGGCCCGTGGGCAGCGCTTTCATCTTTTCCACGTTCCATTACTTCATCGCTCAATGCAATGGACCATGGACCATCAGCCATGGACTAAGCCTTCATCTTCTTCCACGCATTGATCAGCCCATTAGTGCTGGAATCGTGGCCGGTAACGGTATCATTGCTTTGCAGCTCCGGTAATATTTTATTAGCTAATTGCTTACCCAGCTCTACACCCCATTGGTCAAAGGTGTAAATGTTCCAGATAACGCCCTGTACAAAGATCTTATGTTCGTATAGGGCTATGAGTGAGCCCAGGGAACGCGGCGTAATTTCTTTCACCAGAAACGAGTTGGATGGCCGGTTACCGGTAAATACTTTATACGGCAGCAGCTTGGCCAATGCATCGCCCGACATACCGGATTTTTCCAGCTCGGCTTTTACTTCCTCTGCTGTTTTACCATTCATCAGCGCCTCCGTTTGTGCGAAGAAGTTAGATAACAGCTTTACATGATGATCGCTCAGCGGGTTGTGGCTGATGGCCGGCGCAATAAAGTCGCAGGGGATCAGCTTAGTGCCCTGGTGAATGAGCTGGTAAAATGCGTGCTGGCCGTTGGTACCCGGCTCGCCCCAAACAATAGGGCCGGTCTGGTAAGGAACAGGCTGCCCGTTACGATCCACATACTTACCGTTGCTTTCCATATTCCCCTGCTGGAAATAAGCTGCAAAGCGGTGCATGTACTGGTCGTACGGTAATATTGCTTCGGAATCCGCATCAAAGAAGTTGCCGTACCATAAGCCTACCAGCGCCATTATAGCCGGTATGTTCTTTTCAAACGGGGTAGTGGTAAAATGTTCATCCACGGCATGGGCGCCTTCCAGCAGGGCTTTGAAGTTACCAAAGCCGATGGTTAAGGCTATGCTTAAACCAATGGCGGACCATAAGGAATAACGGCCGCCCACCCAGTCCCAGAACTCGAACATATTCACCGGGTCTATACCAAAAGCCTTTACTGCTTTTTCGTTGGTGGAAAGCGCTGCAAAGTGCAGGGCAATGTGTTTTTCATCCTTTGCGTGCTGCAGGAACCATTCGCGGGCCGTATTGGCATTGGTCATGGTTTCCTGTGTGGTAAAGGTTTTGGAAGCTACCAGGAACAGGGTTTCTTCGGGGGTTACTTTCTTCAGTGTTTCGGCAATATGGGTACCGTCTACATTCGACACAAAGTAAGGCTGTATGCCTTTCACCCAATATGGTTTCAGGGCTTCTGTAACCATTACCGGGCCCAGGTCCGAGCCGCCAATGCCAATGTTCACAATATAACGTATAGGCTTACCCGTGTAACCCTTTTGTGCTCCGGAATGGATCTGCTGGCAGTAGTGCTCCATTTTCTGCAGCACCTTGTTCACATCATCCATTACATTCTGCCCATCCAGCATCACGGGTTTATTGGAGGTGTTGCGCAGCGCGGTATGCAGCACTGCACGGCCTTCGGTAGCATTGATCTTTTCTGCGCCAAACATTGCTTTAATAGCTGCCTCTACCTGGCATTCCCTTGCCAGCTCCAGCAGTTTGGTACGCGTTTCCTCCGTTATCAGGTTCTTGGAATAATCAAACAGTATATCTTCAAACCGCAGGGAGAATTTTTCAAAACGCTGTGCGTCTTCAGCAAAGAGCTGGCGCATATGTACCTGCTTCATGCTGGCGGCGTGCTGCTGCAACTGTTGCCAGGCTTTCGTCGTAGTCGGATTCGTCGATGGAAACATAGTGAAGTGATTTGAGCCTAAAAGTAATAGTTATTTTAGATTTACGATTTTAGATTTACGATTTGATCTAAGCGGGTGTTTGGAGTGGCCATCCCTGCTTTACAAGCAGCCCTCCGAAAAATGCCATGGACTTTTTAAAAAAATCTAAAACCGTAAATCTAAAATCACTGCGGTTGTAAATCCTTTTTCCGTTTATAGAAGTACCAGCCAATAGTGCCGGCTATCAGCACAATGGCAATATAGCAGGCGGTGGTCAGGGCCGGTACGGGCAGCCCCTCTGCAGTTTTTCTTTTAATAATGATACCGGTTAACGACCAAATGGTTATTACACCATATAGTATATTATGGTGTTGTAAAACCATGTAGGCGCCAAAACCTGCCAGCAGGCCTACCATTAATACTGTCCAGGTAACCATGCCAATGAGCTGTCCGTTCCAGCCCCAGTACACCATCAGCGTTTCAATATCTGACAGGGTGGAAAAGCTGATCCAGCCCAGGTACAGGCTAAAGGGGAATTGCAACAGCAGCTTTTCACGTTTTGAAACATGCGTATGGCCAATAGAAAAATTGTAGTGGATGGCAATGAGGGATACCAGCAGCACCAGCTTCAGTAACAGGGCAAGGGGCACCAGCTCATAATGCCAGGCAAAGAACCAGCCGGCATTGGCCACGCAGCTGATCAGCCACCAGTACCGCATATGCGTCATCAACCTGGTTAGTTCCTGTGGATGATCCCCCCAGAAAGCCAGCCACAGCTGGTACACAATAAATGCAAACAGCGCCAGGTAAATAGCGCCCCAGATATCCTGCGTTATAGTTGCCGGCAGCAGCAGGTGTGCGTATTTTTCTGCAATCTCGCCCGTTCGCATGCCGTTAATAGGCATTTTCACTGCCAGGAAATTAACGCCTATGACCAGTATAAACCCAATAGCATGAAAGATCGATTGGTTCTTATAATGCAGGGTTTCATCGGCTGCCATAGCATAGTTAGGTTTTCGAACATCAGAAGGAAACAGTGTTAAAAAATATACAAATATTATGCTAAAGCTAATATACAACACCCTTCCCACATTCACACTTTTTGCTTACATTTGCGACCTTATGACAGCAGAGCAACTTAAAGCTATGAGGGACCGTCTCCACGTCCTGGGAGGTTTTCTTTAACGTCCAGGACCGCATAGCCAAAATAGAAAACGACAAACAGCTTACCCTGGCGCCCGGCTTTTGGGACGACAATGCCCGGGCAACTTCCATTCTCAAAGAAATTAAGGTCAATAAATTCTGGGTAGATCTTTATGACAAGGTGCAAACCGCCATAGAGGACAGCAGTGTATTGAATGATTTCCAGAAAGAAGGGGAGGCCAAAGAAGAAGAAGTACAGGATGCCTATCAGAAGGCCCTTGCTGACCTGGATGAGCTGGAATTTAAATCCACCCTGAACCAGCCGGAAGATGAGATGCCGGCAGTATTAACCATCAACTCCGGCGCCGGTGGAACCGAAAGCCAGGATTGGGCGGAAATGCTGTTGCGTATGTACCGTATGTACGGCGAAAAGCAGGGCTGGAAAGTATCTGAAATTGATGTGCAGTACGGCGATGGCGCCGGCATTAAATCTGCCACCCTGGAGTTTGACGGGGACTTTGCTTACGGACAGCTGAAAGCAGAAAGCGGCGTGCACCGGCTGGTGCGCATTTCGCCTTTTGATGCCAATGCCCGCAGGCATACTTCCTTTGCATCTGTTTTCGTATATCCGTTGGTGGATGATACGATAGAGATAGCCGTAAACCCTGCTGACCTGGAATGGGAATTTTACCGTTCAGGAGGTAAGGGTGGTCAGAACGTGAACAAGGTAGAAACAGCCGTACGTTTAAAGCACATACCCTCCGGTATTATTATAGAATGCCAGCAGGCGCGTACACAAGGGGAGAACCGTGAAAAGGCCCTCACCATGTTAAAGTCACGCCTGTACGAAGAGGAGATACGCAAGCGCGAAGAGATGAAGAACGCCGCCAACGCCAACAAACGTAAAATAGAATGGGGATCGCAGATCCGCTCCTATGTATTCCATCCTTATAAAATGATCAAGGACCACCGCACCGATTTTGAGGTTGGTAACGTGCAGCCGGTTATGGATGGAGAGCTGGGCGGATTTATTAAAGCGTACCTGATGATGGCGAAGGAGGAAGCGTGAATTAGTCCATGGTCAATGGTCCATGGTCCATTGCCTGCTGCGTAGCAATTATACTAAAAGTTAAGGCTATAGTGGATAGTACCCAGCTATAACCTGTTATTGAATTAAAGGTATTACGTTCTATGCAATGGACTATGGACCATTGACCATGGACCAAGAAACAACAACAACAAACTAAACCTTACTAGGATGCATAACGCCTATTTTCAATTTGCAGCACCCCATAATGAACCGGTATATAATTATGCACCCGGTTCTCCCGAAAGGGCCGCATTAAAAAAGCAGCTGGCTGCATTCAAAGCCGCACCTGCAGATATTCCCATGTATATTAACGGCCAGGAAGTACGTACCGGTAAAACGGTAGCCGTACGCCCGCCGCATGAAATAAAACATAAGCTGGGCCAGTTTCACAGGGGCGATGCCAGCCACGTACAATCCGCTATAGACGCAGCTTTGGCCGCACGTACCCAATGGGCTGAAACTCCCTGGGAACAACGCGCATCCATTTTCCTGCGCGCAGCAGAGCTGATTGCCACTAAGTACCGCTATCATATGAATGGCGCTACCATGCTGGGACAAAGCAAAAATGCTTACCAGGCAGAAATAGACAGCGCCTGTGAGCTCATAGACTTCCTGCGTTTTAACGTACACTACTTAAGCGAAATATATAAACAGCAACCGGTAAGCTCCGCAGGCGTGCATAACAGAACAGAGTACCGCCCGCTGGAAGGTTTTGTGCTGGCCGTAACACCGTTCAACTTTACCGCCATTGCGGGTAACCTGCCGTCTGTAGCTGCTATGTGCGGCAATGTGGTGGTTTGGAAGCCTGCAGATACGCAGGTATTTGCATCCAGCGTGTTTATGCAGATCTTAATAGAAGCCGGCTTACCTGCCGGTGTTATTAACCTGGTGTATGTGGATGGCCCTGTGTTAGGAGAAGTATGTTTTAACCACCGTGATTTTGCAGGTATTCACTTCACCGGATCTACCGGTGTGTTCCAGCAAATGTGGAAGACCATCGGCACCAACATTCACAAGTACCGCGCTTACCCGCGCATAGTAGGGGAAACCGGTGGTAAGGATTTTGTGCTGGCTCATAAGTCGGCCCTGGTAGATGTGGTGGTAACTGCACTGGCCCGTGGCGCTTTTGAATACCAGGGACAAAAATGTTCCGCTGCTTCCCGCGCATACCTGCCTTCCAACATTTCAGAAGAAGTGCAGCAAAAGCTGGCCACTATGCTGGGCACCATGAAAATGGGCACCGTAGAGGATTTCGGCAACTTCATCAACGCAGTGATCGACGAACGTTCCTTTGATAAGATCGCAGCTTATATAGATAATGCAAAGAAAGATCCCAAGGCAAAGATCATTGCCGGCGGCAACTACAACAAAGCAGAAGGTTATTTTATTGAGCCTACTGTGATCGTAACCACTGATCCCAAATACAGCACTATGTGCGAGGAGATCTTTGGCCCCGTGTTAACGATCTACACTTACGATGCTGATAAATTTGAAGAAACGTTAACCTTAGTTGATACTACTTCTGATTATGCGCTCACCGGTTCCATTATTGCGCAGGACCGTTATGCAATAGACCTGGCCACCAAAAAACTGGTGAACAGCGCAGGCAACTTTTACATTAACGATAAACCTACCGGCGCAGTAGTAGGGCAGCAGCCATTTGGCGGCGCCAGGGCTTCCGGCACCAATGATAAGGCAGGCTCTATGCTAAACCTGTACCGCTGGTTAAGCGCCCGCACCATTAAGGAAACTATGGTACCACCTGTAGACTATAAGTACCCTTTTTTACAGAGTGACGGCGCTGGCTCCTGATAACAGTCCTGGTTACAAACCAGCCCAGTGAAGCGCCTATCCATACATCGCTGCTCCAGTGGCGGTTCTGATACATGCGTGTAGCGCCGGTTAAGGTAGCCAGGCCATAGGCAGCCCAGGGCACCCAGGGATAATCTTTTCCATAGATCTCAGCAAATGCAGTAGCCACAGAGGTTACTGTAAGCATATGCCCGGAAGGGAAGGAGGTGAAACGTTTATCGCCATTAAAGGGAGCGCTGTAGCTGAAAGGATGGTCGGTGGTGGTAGGCCGCTGCCTGCGGATAAAGATCTTGGCCGTAGTATATAAGGCTGTTGAGATCAGCAGGGATTTAGCCGCCATGAGGGAGGCATGCTCCAGGTTCCGGTTCTTGGATACCACGCCGGTAAGGTACAGCACCCCAATGAGGTAGGGCGAGTAGGCGTTACCAAAGGGTTCTATCTGGTCTGTAACTTTAGTAAGCCCGCTGGTTTTGTTGCGCTGAATGAATTGTTTGATCTCATAATCACCTGCCATCAGCAAACCCGCAGTACCCATTACCACACCAAACTTTGCAAAGTCGCGGCCCTGCCAGTGAAAAGGCCGGCTGGCCGTATAGCCCAGGTCCTGGATAATACTTTTCAGGTAAGTGCCGTTCACGCGGTAGCGGATAACACTATCCTGGGAAAGGTTGGTAGCAGTATCCAGCTTAGGAGTGTTGCCAAATGCCGGTAAGCTGTCTTTCGCAACTTTAGTGCTGTCTTTATCCTGTGCCATAAGGCAGCAGGGGGCCAGCAACAGCAGGGCACCGTAAAGAAAATAATGGGAAGTACGCAAGATGCTATGTTAATTTTGTGCAAATATATATCTGTAACCTATACGTTATACATATTAGCATAAAAGAGCCATCAAAAAACCGGTAAATTAGATAACTTGTATTTATTAAATAAGAAGATATGAAACCACGGCTGGTAGTGCTTTCCGGCGCCGGTATAAGCGCGGAAAGCGGGATCAAGACCTTCCGGGACAGCAATGGCCTGTGGGAAGAATATGATATTTATGAAGTGGCCTCCCCGCAGGGCTGGCAAAAGAACCCGGCCCTGGTGCTGGAGTTTTACAACCTGCGCCGTAAAGATATAAGAACTGCGCAGCCCAATGCGGCCCACCTGGGCCTGTCGCAGCTGCAGGATAAATATGATGTACGCATTATAACCCAGAATATTGACGACCTGCATGAGCGGGCCGGCTCCCGGCATGTGCTGCACCTGCATGGGCAGATCTTCCAGATGCGCAGCGTGCTGGATGAGGAACGCATTTACCCTATTACGGAAGATATAAAGCTGGGCGACCTGGCTGCTGACGGCGGACAGCTACGCCCGCACATTGTATGGTTTGGCGAAGCCGTGCCCATGATAGAAGTGGCCCTGAAAGAAGTGCTGCAGGCAGATATTTTTGTAGTGGTAGGCACCTCCCTGAACGTATACCCGGCAGCAGGGCTGCTGGATTATGTTGGGCCTAATGTACCCAAATATGTGATCGATAAAAGTATACCTACAGTAAGCAATATACAGGAGCTGCATTGTATTGAAAAGCCGGCTACAGAAGGGGTAGCGGAGCTGATGAAGATTTTAGATCCGGGATTTTAGATTTACGATTTTAGATTGGGTGGAGCGGTTAGTAATGTGATTTATTAAAAGGCGTTCTTTCAATAAAGTTGATGTCATGTTCGCCCTGAGTTACCGTATGGCTTGCCTTGGCTTTAGGAATAGCTGCTGTGGCAGAAGCGGAAAATGATTTGCTGGACGATACCCGTATAACTACATCCGGCGTGCTGATCGTTACCCTTCGTCCGGCCTGGGCCTGCAGCCTTTCAGTGATCTTCGCCTTCCAGTTGGTGGTTGTGAAAAAAGTAGCCAGGGAAGGATGGCAATGTTCGCATACGGTGTTGGGGTTAGAATACATATCCAGCACCAATGCCACTATGCTAACATTTTTCTTTGCCAGGGAGGCCAGCTGCGTATCAAATATATCCAGGTGCTTGCTCAGGTACACGATCATGAATTGCTCGCTATGTGCATGGTGGCCATCATCATATTCATCTACGCTGCCTATTTGACCACTGCTTACCAGCATGGTGGCAATTTTATCGGCTTTATCATGCTTTTCAGTAACAGATGAAGTGGTTTTTCCGCTACCAAAGAAATGGTTTTCACCGGTGGCCAGCTTTAATTCACCACCTTCCAGGTATACCAGGCTAAAACGGGCGTTAATACCATTCCCGTGCAGGCTTTCCGGCTCATACAATGCGTTATGCAGGCTTTCTCCTTCCAGGTCTAAAGGATCAGTGGCGCCGGTTGGCAGATAGCTAATATCCATGGTCTTTACCATGGTACGTTCATGGGTAGTGCCTTTGATGCTAAGTGCAGGCCGCTGCTTCCACTTTACGGCATATTTCTCCTCCAGCAGCTCTGGTCTGTAGGTTTTTAAGCCACTGGCCTTGTCGGCGTTATGTTTTTCCTCTGCTTCTCTGGCAGTTTCCTGTAAAGCAATGATGCCTTCTGTTTGTTCTGCCAGCAATGTTCTGCTTACGGCAGCACCGCCAATGGTAATTACTAATACACCCCATTCGTCAAACTGGTCTTTCAATGCCCTTGCTGCGGGGCCATAGTTTTGAAGCGGTTTAATATAAGTTGCTCTTTGTCCATTCACTAATTTGTTGGCGATGGCAGCCACATTCATAATGCCGTATGCATAGCCGCCGCCTGCTTTTACCCACCATTTTTTACCCCTCTTGTCGTAGGATAATTTACCCCCAGACACTTTAGTATCCCATTCAACCTCCGGCGCGGCGATTGCTTTCCCTTTTTTCTCCTCTTTTGTTTCGCCGGTTGACGTGTCTTCTTCTCCCTCTTCTGAGCTATCTTTTGTTTTCTTTTTTTTAACCTTTGCTTTCTTTTTATGGCGCTCTTTTGCCTGGTCCTTCTTGCGTTTGCTGCTGCTTCGGTTCCTTTTCCTGTTCGGGCGATCCGTTGTATCGCTTCCACTTTCACTTTCACTGGTTATAGCGGTGACAGTAGCGTTAGTTATTGTGGGAGCATCTTCTTCTTCTTCTTCTTCTTCTGAAAGCGGTTCCGGTGTTGTAACATTTTCTTTGCGGTCGTCTTCTTCTTCCTCCTCCTCTTTTACACTTTTCAAAAAGATGACCGTCTCCTTATCCCATTCACTGGCGCCCGGCTGGCTCAGCCGGGTGACAATTTGCCGCACCTTCTCCGGTGTATATTTTTTCGTGTCCCGCAGGGCTTTAAAGAACAGATCATTATTTTCCTCTTTAGTACCAGGCACCAGCTCCTCCGGCTTTGAGGGGTCAAAAGAAATATAAACAGCGGTGCGCTGTACAATACCGGGTCCTTTTTGCGAGGCAGCACTATGCCTGTTGGCAGCAGCCTGCAATTGTGCCTGCGCCTGTACGCGCGGGCTGTTATTAGCCATTAGCTGGTAAGACCGTAACTCTTTTACATTTGGCGGCTGTTCAAGCGCCCCGGCAGAAGATCCGTGGGCTGCAGCTTTTGCAGCGGATGGTGGTTCGGTTAAACCGGTTTTCATGAGGGATTAGGATATGTATATGAAAATACAGAATTTTCTATAAATAAAAAGTCCCGCCTTCCGGCAGGACTTCATTATCAAACGGAGAGTTCATCATAGGAAAAAAAGACTTTCTATCTATTCAAAACTCTCTTCAAAACGGATATCGAATTCTTCGAGTTCTTTTAGTACAGGATTGTAAACTTCGGGCATCGTGGGGATCTGGAGGCCCGTAACGGTGATCTTTTCCTGCAGCATTAGCTTAGCCATAATACCCAGGGGGAGCCCCACCGTTTTTGCCATGGCCGTCCGTAAGCTATCTTCGCCCTGCACAATCATATAGCTGTGCATCCGTGTGGCCATGTTGCGCCGTTCAAATTCTATCTCATGCATCATCACTATCATATCCTTATCACTGGGCTGCATGATGAGGCGCGCTTCCATAATGTGCTGCAAGATAGCAGCATTCGTTTGTTCTCCCAAATTTATTACATCGCCATTCAATAATCCCAGGTATTTCAGCTGCCGTATGATCTTGGATTTACTGCTTACATTCAGGTACTGCGCCATGTTCTCCTCGTTGCTCAGCTGCTTATCTATTTTCACATGCTGGGTGGCCCATTTGAAATAGGTAAGGTGGTCTGTTTGCAGCTTGCGGGTATCGTCTGTAAGGCCCAGCTTTATCACTGCGCTCCAGCCTTCGCAAAAATCAGGATAGCGCAGCGTGGCCCGCATAAAGGTAGGAATATTCTCCAGGTGGTAGGACGACATGTAGGCCAGCGAATCGCGGTTAGGATAATACGCCAGCTTGCCCAGGCCGGGGATCTGTATGGTTTTGGACTGATCAAAAAGTTGTTCGTGGCTTAGCTCCTTCACCTTGCCTTTATCGCGGTAGGTAGCGCCTGACTGGCCCGCCAGCACTATGTTACGGGCGTTCCAGGATATTTTGTACTGCCAGGCATTGTCGTTGCTTTCCGGGGAAATGAGCCCGCCGCAGTAAGAGCGGAAGGAGTAAATAAGCCCGCCTTTCTTTTCAATGGAATGGATCACTTTCATGGCCGACATATGATCAATGCCGGGGTCTAAGCCCATCTCGTACATGAACAGCAGGCCGGCCTGCTCAATCTCTTTTTCCAGCTTGCGTACTTCCGGATCAATATAGGATGCGGTGAGCAGGTGTTTTTTGAATTGAAGACAGTCGCGGGCTACCAGTATGTGCAGGGCAGGAGGCAGCAGGGAAATTACCAGGTCGGCTTCTGCAATCAGCGGTTGGCGTGCATCCTGGTCCTTTACATCAATAGCTGCAGGCGTAACATAATAGGATTTCCCGGTTTTGGCTTTTATCAACATTAAGTCATGGTCTACTACCGTTACGTGCCATTTCTGCCTGGGTGCATTGTTTACCAAATAATCGATCAGGCAGGTGGCAGACTTTCCGGCGCCAAACAACAGAATGTTTCTCATAGTTCTTCTTTAAGCTTTATCATGGTTACAGAATCAGGGGAAATAACAGCAGTGATCTTACATATGTTCGGAATTTTTAGAAGATCCGATTTCAAAGGTGTCTAAATTATTTTTCCCGCGCTGTTTAATATCTGATTATCATATTGTTAAAAACAAATAGTTTGCCAATATTTTTTTTATTCTATATAGGAATATTTAAATATATTATCAGCTTACTGCATTGGAGATGCGTAGGAGAGTCCATGGTCGATGGTCCATAGTCCATGGCATACCCGGCGAAAAAACGTAGTTCGGATTATGGCAGAATGGCGGTTATGTAATGGATTTTTATAATAAAACAACCTGAAAAAATACACATTCAGAACCTGCATTTTCCGTGCAAATTTGTTGTTTTGATATAGGCAATGGACCATGGACTATAGACCATCGAACATTTATGCACAACCTTTCCCACAGCGGCTGAATACCGGCTTAAAAAGCGTATATTTGCACCGCTGCTTTCTGAAGCAGAAAAAACTGTAAACCAATAATTAACGATGTACAACTTATGATTTTACATAGCGCCATTTTGCCATGTAAGGTCAAACAGTTAAAATCAACATTCTGATATGGCAGAAAATACCGAAAACCAGGAAAATCAGGAAAGCAGGATTATCCAGATCAACATCGAGGAGCAAATGAAAACAGCTTACATAGATTACTCTATGTCTGTGATCGTAGGCCGCGCCTTACCGGATGTAAGAGATGGTATGAAGCCGGTGCACCGCCGCGTTTTATTCGGCATGAATGAGCTGGGCAATAACTCCAACAAACCTTACAAGAAATCAGCCCGTGTGGTGGGTGAAGTAATGGGTAAATTTCACCCGCACGGTGATAAGGCCATTTACGACACCATTGCCCGCCTGGTACAGCCCTGGACCATGCGCTACCCGCTGGTTGACGGTCAGGGTAACTTTGGATCGGTAGACGGGGATGATCCGGCAGCCATGCGTTATACGGAGGTGCGTATGCAAAAGATCGCCGAGGCCATGCTGGAAGATATTGAAAAGGAAACCGTAGACTTTACCCTCAACTTTGACGATACCCTGGAAGAGCCTACGGTATTGCCTACACGTATTCCTAACCTGCTGGTGAACGGCGCCTCCGGTATTGCCGTAGGTATGGCCACTAACATTATGCCGCACAACCTCAGTGAAGTGGTAGATGGTTTGGTAGCGTATATTGATAACCGTGAGATCACTATCGAAGAACTCATTAAACATGTTAAAGCGCCTGATTTCCCCACCGGTGGTATCATTTACGGATACGAAGGTGTGAAGCAGGGTTTTGAAACAGGCCGCGGCAGGGTGGTAGTGCGTGGTAAGATCAACGTGGAAACCACGAAAGCCGGCCGCGAAAGGCTGGTGATCTATGAGCTGCCCTACCAGATCAATAAAGCCGTATTACACCAGAAAATAGCCCAGCTGGCAGATGACAAGATCATTGAAGGCATTTCCGAAGTACGCGATGAAAGCGACCGGGAAGGTATGCGCCTGGTAATAGACCTGAAGCGCGAAGCCATTGCCAACGTGGTAGTGAACCAGCTGTATAAATACTCTGAGCTGCAAACCTCTTATGGTATCAATAACGTGGCGCTGGTAAAAGGCCGTCCGCGGATACTGAACCTGAAAGACCTGCTGGTAGAGTTTGTAGAGTTCCGTCATGAAGTGGTGCTGCGCAGAACGCGTTACGATCTGCGTAAAGCAGAAGAAAAAGCCCACATCCTGGCCGGTTACCTGATAGCGCTGGACCATCTGGATGAGGTGATAGCCCTGATCCGCGCCTCCCGTACACCGGATGTGGCCAAGGAAGGGTTAATGTCGCAGTTCGGCCTCTCTGAATTACAATCCAAAGCCATCCTGGAACTGCGTTTACAACGCTTAACCGGCATGGAGCGCGATAAGATCAAGGAAGAATATGATGAAGTAATGAAGCTGATCTCTTACCTGAAAGAAGTGCTGGGTGATGAAGCCCTGCGTTTCCGCATCATTAAGGATGAATTGCTGGATGTGAAGAAGAGGTTCGGCGATGAGCGTAAAACAGAGATCCAGTACCTGGCCAGCGAAATGCGCATAGAAGATATTATTGCCGAGGAAGATGTGGTGATCACCATTTCACACCTGGGTTATATCAAGCGTACCTCAGCATACGATTACCGCCAGCAGAAACGCGGCGGCCGTGGCGCCATAGGCGGCAAAACCCGCGATGAGGATTATATAGAGCACCTGTTCGTAGCCTCTACCCACCATACGATGCTGTTCTTTACAGAAAAGGGCCGCTGCTTCTGGTTAAAGGTGTACGAAATACCGGAAGGCGAAAAACAAAGCAAGGGCCGCGCTATCCAGAACCTGATCACCCTGCCTACGGACGATAAGATCCGCGCTATTATAGATATCAAGGACCTGGGCGATAAAGACTTTATTAATAGTCATTATATAGTACTGTGCACCAAGAACGGTATCATTAAAAAGACCCTGCTGGAAGAGTTCTCCCGCCCGCGCCAGAACGGCGTAAATGCCATTACCATCAATGAAGGCGATCAGCTGCTGGAAGCTAAGCTCACCAATGGCAACAGCGAAATGATGATGGCCATCCAGAGCGGACGCGCCATCCGCTTCCCGGAAAATACCGTGCGTGACACCGGCCGTGGGGCCATTGGCGTACGCGGTATTGAAGTGGATAATGAGAATGATGAAGTGGTTGGTATGATTTGTGTTAATAAGGAGGATGAATCCCGTACGATCCTGGTGGTATCTGAAAAAGGCTTTGGTAAACGTACCAGCATTGAAGAATACCGTATCACGAATCGCGGGGGCAAGGGGGTTAAAACCATTAATATCACGGAAAAAACCGGTAACCTGATCGCAGTGCTGGACGTTACGGAAAAGGATGACCTGATGATCACCTGTAAATCCGGCATTACCATCCGCATGGCAGTAGCGGACATCCGCGAAGCCGGCAGGGCTACCCAGGGAGTACGCCTGATACGTTTGGACGATAGCGATGAAATAGCCGCAGTTGCAAGGCTGGATGAGCAGGAAGTGATTGCAGATATAGCAGAGGAAAACGGTGAGATTACAGAGGGCGGGGAAAGCACCGGCAGCACGGAAACAACGGATACTGCGGACACACAACCTACCGAATAGTTTTAATTTGAAATAATTGATAATACGATTGTGGACTTAGTGGACAATTTTGCCATTAGGTTCATAATCGTTGTCATTATTTGAAATTAATCACAGATATTTACGATCCTGAAAATGGAAATGTAATCTAAAAACAAACCATACTTATATTGTTATCAGCAACTAAAAATTGAGCTCATGAAAAAACTATTGGTATCTTTTCTTTTTTGCAGTGCCGGACTTGCTGCCGTTGCGCAAAAAGGTAAGGTTAACAGCGCGGAAGACGCACTGAAGAACCAGGACCTGGCAAAGGCTAAAGCGGACATTGACGAAGCCCTGCAAAACGAAAAAACTAAAGATGATGCCAAAACATGGTATGTAAAGGGCAAAGTAATGGAAGCCATGGCCACTAAAGATAAGAGTGTGCCGGAAGCGCTGGAAGCATTTGATGCTTACCAGAAAGCCCTGGACAAAAATGCAAAGATGCCCGAGGCGCTGCTGGAAATTAACCAGCGTATGTTTAACCTGTATGCTACCGTTGGTAACGCAGGTTATGCTAACCTGAACGACCAGAAATGGGATTCAGCCTACCAGCATTTCCATAAAGCATTTGAAATTGCAAGGTATTACAATGGTAAGAACCTCAGCGGTTCCATTCCCACGGATACTTCTATGACCTTTTACCTGGGTTATGCTGCACAACAGGCAAGCCAGAAAGACGCTACCTTAAAGGATACGGCGCTGACCTACCTGCAGAAAGCAGTAGACCTGCAGTTTAAAGGCGAACCCGCCCTGTATGTAATACTGGCACAGGCTTACGAAGAGAAGGGCGATAACGCCAACTGGTTAAAAACCATTGAAGAAGGTAAGAAAGCTTACCCGAAAGACAAGCGCTTTAACGACATGGAAATGATCTATTACTCCAAAACAGGTAAAACTGCGGAGCTAATGACCATGCTGGAAAAGAAGGTGCAGGAAAATCCCAACGATTTCCAGACCCAGTTGGATTATGCTATCCGCGTGGATAACATGGCCAACCCCCGGGATGAAAAAGGTGAGGACCAGCCTAAGCCGGCTAATTACGATGAGCTGATGAGCAAAGCGGAAGCCGGTTACAAAAAAGCCCTGGAGCTGAATGCCGCCGATCCTACCGCTAACTTCCAGTTAGGCGCCCTGTTCTTTAACCGCGCAGTAGGTTTTAATAAAGAGCTGAATGGCTTAAGCAGCAAAGAGCAAAGCTCTCCCAAAGCAAAAGAGCTGCAGGCTAAAGTAGAAGAGCTGATGAACACTGCGCTGCCTTACTTTGAGAAAGCAGACGCCAGCTTTGCCGCTAAAGGTAACCTGGAAGCCGGCGACAAGCAGACCTACGAAAGCTGCCTGTATGCGCTGCAAAAGATCTACGCTATCAAGAACCAGACTGCTAAGGTAGAAGAAGTGAAGAAGAAGCTGGACGGACTGAAGTAATTAAGAATTAAGAATTAATAATTATAGGCCGGCCTGAAAGAGATTTCAGGCCGGCTTTTTTTATTTTCAGGAATGCAGGATGGCATGGAAACCAGGCCCTGTTACAGCATCATTTTCACGCTTTGTAAAAGGCCATTGATCTCTTAACTGCTGTTCCGTGCCATTAAAAATGTTCCGGTCAGCCCCGCCCACGCCGGGCGTGTGATGCGGCTCTGGCCCATCGTTGCCGTCCGTGTATTGCCATAAGGTATACGTGGGCCATACCTGGGTGGGAATGCCTAGCGGAGAGGTACGGTAGCGGGCATACCATAAGGGGCAGTTGGCTAATATGGGGTCTGTTTTATGCAACAGGGATTCGCGTAATAAACGACCTCCGTAAATAAACGGCCACCTGCCGGTTTCATTTTTTATTATCTGTACAAATGCTCTTGCTGCATCCAGGGTCATGTCAGGCCCGTCACTGGGTTCCCAATCCAGGGAGATCAGCTCATCATCTTCCGGTTTTGCATAGCTCAGAAAATTTTCTACCTGGTCATCTACCGGTTCTCCGGTTGAAAAATGATAGGCGCCCCATAGCAGGCCCAGGTCCCTGGCCTGCTGCCGCCGGGTATGATAGGTTTTATCCCTGAAAAGCCGGCCCTGGGTGGCTTTATGTATAATGGCAATAATACCGCCATCCTTTACTTCCTGCATGTTAATGGAGTTACCATGATAGGTGTCAATAATAGTGTTGATCATTGTTAAGTAATTAAGGGGTTTATAAAAAGGAATGTTTATTACGGGGTATCCTGCGTTAAAGCCTTTGGGGTATACAATGAATAAAGTAAGTTATTTATTTTGAACTGGCCAAAAAGTGTGGGTATTAAAAAAGCCCTCCGCGGTATAGCGGAGGGCCTTTTAGTGAGATCCTATCCTTGGATATTAACCTTTCTTAGCTTCTTCTTTCACTTTCTTTACGTGATGATGAGCAGCTTTCTTGGTGGTGTCGCTAGCCATTTTAGCTTCTTTAGGATGTTTGGTTTTTGCATCCTGTGCAAAAGATACTGCGCTAACGCTCAGAAATAATACTGCGGCTGCGATCAGGCTTTTCGTGATTTTCATGATGTTTGTCGTTTTAAAAATTGATTAAGTAATAATGCGTTTTTTAGAATTGCTACGCTAAAATTAGGGCAAGTATCTACGGGTTTTGGCCCGGTTTCGGTGAAAAGGGAATAAGTGTCGTTGAACAAGGAAAAAGCACAGGTGTGGAGTGTCAATTACGAATTATTCAATTACGAATTACGAATTGGGACTACGAGTAAGTTGGTTTTCATTTGGTTATAGGTGTTTTTGATGGACGGAGTATGATGGGCGTGGTGAGCGTATTACAGCATGCTAAACTGGTACGATTGCACTACTCAATTCGTAATTCGTAATTGAATAATTCGTAATTACAAAAGTATTTCCAGCGCTTCTTCCACTGCCTGCAGGCATACCTGTTTCAGTGATTCAAACTGTGCGGTGGTTTGGGTGGGATCGTAATGTTCCTCGCTTAGCTGCTCCATGGGATCCAGGAAAGCATACAAGGGGTGTTCCAGGCCAATAAAGGCAACGGTGGTCTTAATGTTGTGTGCAATACTGCGTATAGCCGGTATGTCTGCCGCAGTAATGGCGGCTTTCAGCAGGGACAGGTCTTCCGGCAGCTGTGCAATGAACTGTTGCAGCATGGTGCGTTCAAATGCCTTATCGCCTTTCGAAAGATCCTGCAGGTATTGCAGGCTTATTAAATGGGTTGGCAGCTCTTTATGGTTAGGCACGGATGTATGATTCACCAGCCATTCCGGCGGGCCGGTTTTGCCGGTAAATACCTGTATAATACGGTAGAGCTCTTCTTCACGTATGGGTTTGGCTACATATTCATTCATGCCGTAGCTCAGGCATTTTTCCCGTTCACCGGCCATGGCATGGGCCGTCATGGCTACAATGGGAATGTTGGAGCGCAGCTCCTGCCGTATTTTGCGGGCGGCGGTATAGCCATCCATTTCGGGCATTTGTATATCCATCAGCACCAGGTCAAAATGTTGTTTTTCCAGGGCCTGTAGTACTTCTATACCATTGTTCACTACATGAAAATGCAGGTGCCAGTTATGGAGCAGATGCCGCAGCAGGTCCTGGTTCATGCGGTTGTCTTCCGCTATCAGCAGGTGTGCGTCTGTGTAGGGCGTTTGCCCGTTACCGTTGTAGAGATCTGCGCCGGATTCCGGCATTACTTCGCCTAAAGTGTAGGGCAGCTCTATGGTAAAGGTGCTGCCTTTGCCCGGCTGGCTTTCCACGCTTGCCTTGCCGTGCTGCAGCTCCACCAGCTGTTTTACAATGGCCAGGCCCAGGCCGGTACCGCCGTATTTGCGGGTGGTATTGGCTTCTGCCTGATTAAAGCGGTCAAAAATGTAGGGAAGCTTATCTGTGGCAATTCCAATACCGGTATCTTTTACGGTAAAGAGTATACGAACATTATTGTCGTGCTGCTGCAGCAGGCTTACCCGGATGGTAACGGCGCCTTCATTGGTGAACTTGATGGCGTTGTTGGTAAGGTTCACCAGCACCTGTGTAAGCCGTAATACATCGCCGTACAGGATGTCCGGGACGTTATCTTCTATCAGCATTACCAGGCTTAAATGTTTTTCCGCGGCTTTTGGCAGGAACATGGTTTGCAGGGAGTGCAGGCTGCCCCGCAGGCTGAAGGAAACAGGCTCCAGCCGCATCATGCCGGCTTCTATTTTGGAAATGTCCAGTATGTCGTTGATAATGTCCAGCAGGTTCTCTCCGGCGCTTTGAATGGCGGATACGTATTCTTTTGATTTATCGTTCAGGGACTGGCCCTGCAGCAGCCGTGTAAAGCCCAGCACCGCATTCATGGGTGTACGGATCTCATGGCTCATATTGGCCAGGAACTGCTCTTTAATGGCAGAGAGCTTGCGTTCCTTTTGCTGTGACTGATCCAGGGCATCTATCAATTGCTCCTGCTGATGGATACGGCTGATGATATATAAAAAGCCCAGCAGGCTGGCTATACAGGCGCAGCATACCAGTATGGTGCCCCAGCTTTGCGCTTTTTGCCCGCTGGTGTCTATGATATGCACGGTGCGGTTCACCACGGTTTGCCGGGTGCTGTCCAGCAGGTGGATAATGGTGTTGATGGCTTCTCCCAGGCGTTTGCCCTTTTCACTGTTGATCACCTTTTCCGCTGCCCTTTTACCCGGCCCGTAAAAGGTATCCAGCACCTGCACATTAAAGTTGTTCTTTTCATCCACCAGGTAATTCAGCTGGGTGAGCAGCTTTTCCGTGCTGTCATCCAGCATCATTTTATTGATGGTGTTCAGGTCGGATTTAATGATGGCTATTTCCGCTTCAATGCCGGTTACATGGAGGGTGTCCTGGGAAATAACGGTGCCTCTAACCTTGCTGTCGGTTTTGGCCATGTTGGTTTGCAGCTTCTGCAGCTCATTTTTTACCCTGAGCTCCTGCAGCAGCTGTTCATTGCCGGATATAAGTTTGCGGATGTTCTTGGAAGAGTTGAACTGCAGTATGATGAAGAGGATCATACCTGTGATGAACAGGCCCAGTAAATAGTATTTGATCCGTTTTGACTGCATGAGTAGCTTATCTATCGTTTAAGGCCCTTCTAAATTACGATTTTAGTGGTACTGGTGGTAAGCAATGCTCTAAAGGGAAAAATCTGGTCCCGCGTGATACAGCCGGACCAGAACAATTCCATTTAACGTTGTAGTGCGACGTTAAACCTGTGCTTACCTCAACGGGCCTTATTTGGCTTTGGGGGCAGCAGTCGTTTTGGCTTTTGATTTTGCAGTATGATGATGTTTTTTGTGTGCTTTATGTGCTTTCTTAGCAGGAGCGGTGGCTTCTTTCTGTGCAACATGTTTAACTGCAACGGGCGTACCGGCAAAAGCGGATGCACCTACAAATAACATAGCGGCTGCCATTAATATTCCTAACTTTTTCATTGTTTAGTTTTTTTGTTGATCAATTGTTTAACGACCCAAAGATACGGCGGTGCAAAAAGTGGTTTGGGCACAAATTGTTCAACAGGCAGCAGCTATCGGTGGAAAAGGAAAAAGTGTCGGTGGCGAATTATAAAAGGTTCAACCGGCTGTTCAGCGGGCTTCTGTAGGCATCTGCAATAGGAATAGCGTTGCCGGAGATATTAATAGTACCGTCTTCAATGGCTTCAATCTTATCCAATGCCACAATATAGGAGCGGTGCACCCGCATAAAACGGGCGGCTGGTAATTTTTCTTCTACCGCTTTCAGCGTAGTGTGAATGGCATGGAATTTTTGCGTGGTGTGCAGCTTTACATAATCGCCCATAGCTTCCAGGAAAAGGATGTCATCCATTTTAATGCGCTTCAGCACCCCGTTATCGCGAATGAAGATAAATTCATTATCTGCTACCTGCAGCTCACGGCTGTTGCTGTCCAGTATTTCCCGGGCTTTTTCAATGGCCTGTATAAAACGCGCGGGGTTTACCGGTTTTATCAGGTAATCAGCTACGTTCAGCTCAAATGCTTCTACTGCATACTCTTTTTTAACAGTGGTGAAAATAATAACCGGGCGTTTGCGGCCCAGGTTACGGGTAAGCTCAATACCGCTCATGCCGGGCATTTCAATATCCAGCAGCAGCAGATCTACCTTTTCCTTTTGCAGGATGTTATAGGCTTCCATGGCGCTATTGCATTCCGCCACTACCTGCAGGTGCTCTACATGGCTCGTGAGCTGTTTCATGGCGGTGCGGGCCAGCTTGTTGTCGTCTACGATGAGGCAGTTCATGCATGCAATTTAGGAATAAATGCTTAATGCTGAATGCAGAACGCTGAACGCTTCCTGCCACATATTTTGGATCCGTTAATACCGGTCATCCATTATATGATGCATTTTAGCGTTCAGCGTTCGGCGTTAAGCATTCAGCGTTTCGCTAGTCTTTCAGCTTCAGGTATGCCTTCACCTCCTTATAGTTATTCCAGTTTATATTCTTGGCCTTCCGGGCATTGGCGCCACCGGGTATCAGGATATAGCGGTATTGCCGGATCTTTTCACCGCTATCCGAATCTATGCCCGTGCCGGGGTCAAAGTTGGAGTACAGGCCAATGCCACCGGTTACAAAGTTAACGTTGATGTTCGCGTTAAAGTATACGTCATAATAGGGCAGGGGCACTACGTTAGGATCAGCGGCCGTACCCAGGTTCACGTACACTTTCATTTCACCGGTGGTTAGTATGGTCTGATCCAGCTTGGGAGCATCTATACCGCTGAAAAAGCCTGCGGTATCCAGCACGCCCGCATTCCTGAATGTATCTGCTTCAAATACTACATCCAGCCAATCGGAATAAATAACATTGGCGGTGCCGGTATCGCCCTTTTCACCCTGCGGGCCGGCCGGGCCTGCACCACCATTTGCGCCGTTTGCACCGGGAGGGCCCTGTTCACCCTGCGGGCCGGCGGGGCCTTCTTTAGTACAGGCTACATATAACAGGCTAACGGCCAGTAACATCAGGCTGGCAATGTGAGTGGTAACTCTTTTCATAATACAATAGTTTGAGTGAAAGAATGATGAATTACTAAGCTTATAAACGATTTAATATTCCCAGGAGATCCAGGCCAGCGCGTCTTTTGCGCTTACCATATCATAAGTGGTGGCGCCGGTTTGCACCAGGTAGTAGCCGCGGGCTTCTATCATTTGCGTATTGGTGTTCTCAAATGCTGCAGTAGCAGCCGCCGGCACATCGCCCAGGGTACCAAACTCCCGGAAAATAATGCGGCCATCTGTTGTGAAGGTGGGCGGTATGTAGGCTGATCCAAAATCAAGGGAAAGCGCATCCGGCTTAACGATTATATAACCCAGCAGGTCATAGATAATACCGCTTTGGCGGCCATAGGCCGGCCATAAGATCAGGAAAGCAAAATTGTCAATGCTGCGTATGTGAAAGGCATCGTCCACACCATTTACATGAAAGCCGTTATTGGAGGCCCAGTAGCTATCCTGCTGGGCGGCAAACTGCCACCAGCGCCTGGGCGCCTGCAGGTCCACACGCGCGGGCCTGACAGCGCCTGCAATGCTGCCCTGCGTAACGCCGTTAACCTGTACCTGCAAGGTATTGCTGCCTGCATTCCAGCTGCCACTGTTTAAGCTGGTGATCGTAACTGCGCCATCTGTAAAAGGTGTAACCATCACAAGCCCCTGGCTGGTGTAGTAAAAACGAACGGTAACCCGGTGCGGATTGCCACTATTATCAACCCAGGCAAATGTGATGGTATGCTGCTGGTTATTAAAAGTAATATCGTAGGCATTGGTACCCCAGCTAAGGCGTTTGAAGTATTGCAGTATACGGCCCAGGTACTGGAAGTTCAGCGCCTTCCGCCAGCCGCCGTTCTGCCAGGCTGCTTCCTGCGCGGGCGTGGCTTTGTACAGGGTTACTTTGGTTTTGTTATAGCGGCCGGTGAGCTTTATGCTGTCGGCCGTTACGGTGTCAATAGCAAATTCGAAATCAGATTGCAGGCCTGTGCCATCATCTCCACCATTCACGGTTCCATCCGGATCGGCCAGCATGTGCAGGTAGGTGTATGTATCAAAGATCAGGGCGGGCTGCTGCAGGGCTTTTAGCCGGTAGCTGCTTTCCCGGGGCGTGCCGGAGCTGGTGGTATCAATATCCGCATAGGTTACTACGCGGTTAGCATCATTGAATTTAAAATGGAAGTTGAAAATGCTGCCGGTACCTGTGGTAATGCGTGCTTCCCAGCCATTAGGCGCAGCGGTAAGCGCGGCCTGGTACTGGCTCAGGGCCTGGTTAATACGCTCATCCGGCGAAAGGTCAAAAACAGATTTGTCATCTTTGCGGCAAGCAGCGAAAGACGATAATATTAATAAAAGGCAGTATGCCAATCGTGATCTCATTTGTACATTATTTAATCAGTGCTACAATGGACGCTCTGGTCCTTGCCTGCAGGTTGTAAAAATTAATGTGCCAGGTATCGCTGAAATAGTTCACTACGATGGTTTCTTTCTGCCGCAGCTTGTCTTTCGCAACTTCTGCAGTAGTGCCATTGGGGCTGGTACCGGTAATGCTGTTCACCAGGTTATCAAAACCCGCCTTACCTTCTGTAAGCATAATGGAGATCATTTCCACAAAATCCTCATCCGGCGCGCTCATGGCATAGGCGCTTATAAACCCGTCCTGGTGGGCTGTTTCGTCAGATACATTGTTCCAGTTAGAGGTATAACGCCCAACGGATATACGCTTAAAGTCAGGCGTATACAGCACATTCTGGTGCAGGATGTGCCCAAACTCATGCTCGATGGTATGGAACATCATTTTCACGTTGTTGGAGTCGGAGGGGGTATAGTCGCTCATGCTCTTGATACGGAAATCGTTCAGCACATACAGCACAATACGGCGGCCGCCTTCTGCCGTACCCAGGGTAATAGTGCCATCCGGGTTATAGCTGGCGCTGCCCACCAGCACAAAGAATTTGGGGCATAAGCGTTTCATAAATATTTCGCCTGCTTCCGCTACATAATTATTGATCCATACTTTTTTTATGGAGCTGAGCACCGGTATGATCTTTTCTTCCTTAGGCGGCACCAGCGTGCGGTTAAGTTCCAGCTCGCCCTGATCCCATTTGTATTTAACGGCAATGTTATAGGGTACGGTAAGGCTGTCTTTGATCCAGTTATCAATGGGGCCGGGCGTCCAGGTATCGCCGCCCAGGCCGGGTATATTATCTATGTCGCCCAGGTCATCGTCTTTTTTACAGGCGGTTAGCAGGCACAGTAAAAAAGCGCCTGCAAGCAGTATATGTTTCATCTGTATATTGTCTTTTAAGATCATCATATATTATCGCGGATTCAGTTTTAAGCCGGCCAGCTGTGCGGATTGCGGCAATTGAAATACCCGGCGCGGATCGTCCTCACCCAGTACCAGTATATCTCCATCGGTTGTATAATGCGTTACGGGGGCTTTGTAGCGGATCAGGTCCAGCCAGCGCATGCCTTCCTGCACATACTCCGCCCGTTTAAAACCGAACAGCGTGCTGAGGATCCCACTTTGCAGGTTAGTGGTGCCATAGTAGTTCCGGATCTTGGTGGCATTAATAATATGCTGGCTGGCATCGTAACCGGCAATACGTGTGCTGGCATAAGTATTCAGGTCTGCCAGCGCTGCGGTGGTATTGTTCAGGTATGCATTGGCTTCAATGCGGTTAAACAGCACTTCTTCTGTGGTTAGTATAGGCACTACCACATAGCCCACGCCTATATCTGCGTTAATGGAGCTGCGCACAAAATGTTCATTGATCTTGGGCAGCAGGTAATTATCTGTGCCGGAGGTAAACACCTGGAAGTTAAATGCCCAGTTGCCGCCGGTTACATTCCTGCGCAGGATCTCATCCCGCTTGCCGGAGGTAAGGCCGTACCGCACCCTGAAATAATTGCGCGCCCACCAGGAGGGTGTTTCCACCAGCAGCAGGTTGGCCGGCTCTGTGGCGCGTGCGTAGCGGGCATACAGCTCAAGGTAGGTAATGCTGGTATAGATGGTGTTCCAGGGCCGCAGCAGCGCTGTTACATTGCCGGAAAGCACCTGGTTGGCATGTTCCAGCACCTTGGTATAATCTTTCTTAAATAAATAAAAACGTGCGGCAAATGCGTGTGCGGCAGCGGTAGTGAAGTGATAGCGGGGCACGGCATAGCGGGTATCGTTCAGCAAGGGAATACCGGCAATAATGTCCTTCTCTATCATGTCGTACACATAGCTTACGGTTTTGCGCTCATACTGTTTCATCACTATATTTTCCGGCACTGTTACATACGGAATGCCGGGGTCTGATGCGGAAGTATTTGCATCATACACTTTTGAAAAAACATTCACCAGCATAAAATGTGCGTAGGCGCGTGCCAGTAAGGCCTCGCCTTTTTCAGCGCTGTAGGCCGACTTATTGGTTGCCTTTTCACATACTTCCAGCGCCTGGTTAGCGGCGGCTATGGCGGCATAACAGGCATCCCAGTAATACTCCGGCGAGTCCTGCTGATCATCCCGCACATCCCGGAAAAAATAAGGATCCACATTGGTATTTTCCAGGACCCCGGCGCCTTTATCATCCACATTATCGGACATGGATTCAAAGAACGACATATAGTTAGCCTGCGGGTAAGCAGTGCCCAGCAGCTGGGCTACCTGCTCCGGTGAGTTCAGCTCCGCGCGGTTATCCGGCGGTTTTTCCAGGTACTTTTTACAGCTTGTGCCCATGCACAGCACTAACAGCAACGTATATATGAATAATTTCTTCTGCATCAGATACTAACTTTAAGTGAAAGCGTGAATTGCTTTTGAATAGGCTGCGCTACGCCGCCGGAATTAAAAAATTCAGGGTCCTGGCCCTTGAGCTTACTGTCGGAGTAAATGAGCCAGGGATTAATAGCAGCGCCGGTTACAGAAATGTTGTTAAAGTGCATTTTCCGTAACAACTGCGGTGGCAGCACATAGGTGAGGGATACGGTTTTTAACCGCAAAAAATCGCCTTTGGCCACCCGCTCTGTAGAGTAGTTGTAATTGTTGTAGGGATGCGCTCCACTTAGGGTAGATTGTTCAAAGAGGCCCAGTATGGAAGGCACATTGGTCTTAAGCTCATCGCCCGGCATTACCCAGCGGTCCTGGAATTCTTTGGGCATGGCGTCGAGGTCAGAATAGCTGGTTTTAAAAGCAGGGTACAGGCGGATCTTATTGCCGGCCTGGTAGGTAAGGAATATATTGAGGGAAAAGGCTTTGTAGTGGAAGGTGTTGGAAAAGCCGCCCGTGTACATGGGATCTACGGGGCCTTCATATACCAGGTAATTTGTGTTCTGGTCCTGCAGGTACACGGCCTGCGCGGTTTTGCCTGTTTCATCGGTGAACTGCGGCACGCCCGTTTCATGATCCAGTCCTTTGTAGCGGATGGAGAACAAGCTGCGCACCGGGTAGCCCTGCTTGTTACCGCCTTCGGCTACTACCAGTGAAAAAATGTCGGGCAGGTTCCTGGCATCCGTAATCTTGTTATAATTATATCCAAAAGTGAGGTTGGCGCTCCAGCCCCAGTCTTTTTTACTGATCAGTTTTCCGCCTATCAGCACATCGGTGCCATAGGAATCCATGTCGGCATAATTGGCTGCCTTCAAAGGCTCACCGCCAATGCCGGAGGTTTTAATGATGCTGATGAGGTCAAAACTTTTACGCTGGTATACATCCACGCTAAAGTTCATGCGGCTGTTAAACAGGCTGGCATCTATGCCTGCGTTGGCGGTGTATAGCTTTTCCCAGGTGAGGTCTGCATTTTCCAGGTTGGCCAGCTGTATCACGGATTCTACTTCTGTTAAATAAGGCCGGCTGGTATTGATGTTACGCAGCACAATGCTGGAGTTGGTGGCAGGCCCCATGCTGGCGGTTAAGCCATAGCTGCCGCGCAGGGTCAGGTAATCCACCCATTTTACATTTTCCATAAAGGGCTCCCGGTCTATGTTCCAGGCGCCGCCTACGCTCCAGGTGGGCAGCCAGCGCGCGCGGGTGGATTTTCCCAGGCGGTTGGAACCATCGTAACGCGCGGTGGCGGTCAAATTATATTTAGAGCGGTAGGAGTAGGTGCCGGTACCGTAGAAGGCTACAAAGCGGTCGTAATCCTTGCTCATGCCGTAATAAGGGAAATTGGTCTCTATGGTTTGTTTCAGGATACGGTAGTCATACAGCGGGGTGCCGCCATTATTATACTGGTAGCCATAACCGGTGTTGGAAAAGTTTTGCCGGTCGGCAGATTTTACCTGCATACCACCCAGCAGGTTCAGCGCATGCTGGTCGTTAAACGTATGGTTGTAGTTTAAACCGTTACGGAAATCGTAGCTCACCAGCTGATCTTCCGTACGGTTGTAAAAACCACCGTAAGGCAGCACCACTACCGGTTCTGCTTCAGGGTTGTCCGGGTCGCGGTAGAGGAATTTATTATTCTGCCGGATGGTGGAGTTGCCGGCTGCGCGGTAGGCCTGCGCCATGTTTGCATTCTCCGTGATCTGGTGCTCGCGGGTTGACTTTACATACCGTAACGCACCTACGAACTCATAACGTAAGCCGGGTGTTATCTGGTAGGAGAGATCGCCCTGGAGGCGCAGATCGATCACGTTTATATCCAGGTAATTATTCTGCAGCTCGTTGAGGATGTTAAAGGGTGCAAAGTTGCGGCGGAAGTATTCCGGCTTTCCCTTTTCATCATAGGCCGTTAAGGTACGGCTGGTGTTCAGCGCGTAGCTGAAGGGGTTAATGTCAAAATCACGGTCGTACTGGCCTTCTACCGGGTTGCTGTTACGGGCCAGGGCGCCGGGGGCTTTCTGCTGGCGTACAGAGGCCAGGGTGGAAAAGCCTACGGATAAGCGGTCGTTGAACTTATAGTTGTTGCGGAAGTTAAGCGTGTAGCGGTGCACGTGGTCGGCCACGGTCCAGCCATTATCGCCGTAGTAGCTGGTGGAAAAGTATGACTGTGACCTGTCTGTACCAAAAGAAATGCTCAGCGAATGCTCCTGCATAAAGTTTTGTTTGAACAGCAGTCCAAACCAGTCTGTATTGGCGCGGGCATAACGTTTTAAGAATTCAGCCTTAGCTTCCGGAGTGTTCTGCAAAGGGAAATTCCCGTTAGGATCAGCATTCATCAGCTCATACATTTTACCATACACGCCATTATCTGCTTTATCCAGTATGCTGGGGTACAGGATGCCTTTGCGGTCCAGCTCTGCCAGTACAGACATTTGCTGGCCGGAGTTCATGATGTTGTAATTGCTGTAGCTGGGTTTCAGCTGGGTGCTGTAGTTGCCCGTATAGGTAACTACGGGCTTGCCTGCACGCCCTTTTTTAGTGGTGATCACAATTACCCCGTTCATGGCGCGTGCGCCGTACAGGGCGGCTGCGGAAGCGTCTTTTAAGATATCAAAGCTTTCGATGTCGTTGGCGTTCAAACCTGCTACTGCGGAGCCTAAGAGGGTGGTAGGGTCGCCGCTGGAGAGCTGTTCGTTGGAGATGTTCACAATATCTTCCAGCACCACCCCATCTACTACCCACAGGGGTTTGTTATCCCCGTTAATGGAGGTAGCGCCGCGTATGCGAACTTTGGGCGCTGCGCCAAAGGTGCCGGATACGTTCTGTACTGATACGCCGGCGGCGCGGCCTTCCAGCATGCGGCTTACATCCACCATACCGTCTATCTTCACATCTTCTGCCTTCAGGGAAACAGCGGAACCGGCAAATTTTCTTTTGTCTACATTCTGGTAACCGGTAATGATCACTTCCGACAAATTACCTTCCAGGGATACCAGGCTTATATACAGGCGTTGCCCGGTAAATACCCGTACCTGGGAAGCCTTGCCTACAAAGGAAATGCGCAGGGAGTCGCCCCGGCGGGCATCCAGCATAAATTCACCGTTTGCATTGGTCTGGGTGCCTCTGCGGGTAACCAGGTTTTCGACCGTAGCACCGGGCAGCGCTACGTGCTCTTTTGCATCGGTAACCGTACCACTGGCTTTTGTGGCTGGGAGGGTGTCCTGGAAAGCTGCCACAGGGCCTGCATACGCATGGGCGGTAGGTAACAGGGGCAGTAAACAGAATACCAGGAACAGGATCCGGAACCATTTCACCGGGTGGAAATGACAATAGCTGTCCGTTAAAATCATAAACGATCTTTGATTTTGGTTCTAATACTTGGTGTAGCGGTCTACGATAAAAAAAATCGCATCACAGGGTAGGAGTTAAGCTCTGGTAAACATCTTTTGTAATAAGCCCGGAATATTGGTTGATAGCGCCTTTCAGTGAACTTGTTATAGGTGCAAAAATGATCCTGGTATAGATGTATTTACTGAGGACCCCCTCTCACAGATTATATCACAGATTAAATATTACGTATGTTCATTCACGTTTTATCGTGCTTTCGAAAAACCCTTGTTAATTCTCTCTTTCT
Source organism: Chitinophaga rupis (assembly GCF_900109685.1). Classification (GTDB taxonomy): domain Bacteria; phylum Bacteroidota; class Bacteroidia; order Chitinophagales; family Chitinophagaceae; genus Chitinophaga; species Chitinophaga rupis. Next base: position 1,224,847 of record NZ_FOBB01000002.1, read on the forward strand.
AAGTTAACAAATTATTTGAACAAGTTTGATCAGTATTTTTTGGGAAAGCAGTTGCCAGGATACTTCTATAAATTATTAATTTTTAATATATTTGATGCTGGTAATTCATTAAAGTAATGAGAATGATGCTGCGAACTGTTCGCCTGTTTATCCTGTGTGGGTTTTGTTTTTATGGTAGCGCGCTCAAAGCGCAGGTTCCCAAAGTTACCCTGAGCGCCGCTTTCCCGGAACCGGAAGCTGATGGCTGGGATAAGGTAGTACTGCTGCCGAATGGTAATACCTGTTACCTGCATTTTGATAAAAGCAAGGGTATTCAAAGCTCTTTATATAATGCCGCCCGCGAGCTCACCGTATCAGACGTGATCACGGGCCGGCAGTGGGATACGCGAGATATGAACGATACCGAAATTGACGGGGTGTATGCCATTAACGGGCAGGTAGTGATCTTTTTGCAACAGCTCATTAAATATAAGCCCACCCTGTTTCGTATAGTTATAGACGGTACCAGCGGCCATTTGCAGCAGGAAGATAAGATAGGGGAGCTGCCTACGGTGCTGCACCGCGAAGCATTTGCCCTGAACAACCTGGCCTCCCACGACTTTTACGTGGCCAAAGACCCTGCCAGCGGGTATTATGCCGTGGCTTTCTTTGCCGGCGGTGAGCTGCAGCGTAAAGAAAATGCAAAGGAGCGCATACAGGTAATGCATTTTAGCCCGGAGCACCAGCTGGTGAACCAGGCCTGGTACAGCCTGCCGGATAGCAGCGCGCTGCCCTACTACAGCTACCTGGACATGGCGGTGCAGGGTAAGGAAAGCGTATACCTGTGCACGGTAGGTTTTAATACCAAACGCAATGGCCTGCAGGCCCAGTCGCAGGTAATAGTATCCGTATTAAAAGCCGGGCAAACGGAGTTTCAGCACCAGCCCCTGGCTTACACCGCCAATTTTGGAAATGCCTATGCCAGCCTGCAATGGGTGGCGGCTACCCAACGCCTGCAATTATTGCTGGTAGCGGCGGCAGATGCGAAGGCCAAACCGGACGAGCGTGGGTGCTACCTCAATTACCTGGATAATAACGGGCAGCTGCTGCAGCAAAATGCATTGCCCCTGGATAAATTAGCCAGCTACAACGGCTTACCGCAAATGCTGACCGTACAGCCGGATGGCAGCGCCATTGTGCAGCTGGAACAAATGCTGCAATTTACCCAGGGTAAGAACGTGTACAATATGCAGCACACCAACCTGGGAGATATTGGCATTTGCAGCATCAGCGCAGGCGGGCAGGCCGACAGTGGCTATGTGATCCCTAAAATGCAGGTAGCCAACGGCGCTTTTGAACCCTTATACCTGCAACGTCAGCACCGCGGTACCTGGATGTTCCGCAACCGTGTAGCCGCGCTGAATACCACACCGTACCTTTCTTTTGATCATATTCGTACCAACCACGGCGATTATACGCTGTTCAATGATTACCTGCAGGCGCTGGACCGCGGCGGCACCTTTGAGGCTAGGAAGCCGCTGCGCTACCTTACGGAAGCCAATACTATCTGCTACCGCTACCAGAAAGGCCAGGCAGAACGTTTGTTCCTTTTTGGCAATCCGCAAACAGATAAAGCGTACTATTGCATGCTGGGTGCAGCAGACCGTAATGTGCAGGAGAATAGTTATGCCACCATCCTGGTAACCCGTACGGGCGATGACCGGAAGGCCTGCATAGCGTGGATCAGTTTTTAATTGCTGGAGAAAGTTTCTTCAATGGTTTGCTGTAAAGCTGTTTTCCGGTGCCGGCCGGAAACAGGCTGCTGATGGCGGGTGCTTTTTAAGGTTAAATGCAGCCGGGTAACCTGTTTTTGCCGCGGGCGCTTATGGGCAGACATCGTTCCCTGTTCCGGCGAAAATAAATAGTAGATCAGCATTACCGACAGCACAATGGCCTTGCTCACCAGGTAAAGTATGAGGATAGATATGATAGGCTCTTGGTGGAACATTTGCTTGCTATTTATGGGAATTACGTGGATATAGTCAGTGCACTGGTTTTTCACATTCTACAAAGGCCGCAATAACGTATCTAATATACAGATTTTAATATAATTTTCAGGTAGATTTTGTCTTTCTCAAATTTTTCTATGCACCAGGAACAGCATCTGCAAAGCTCTGATTTTATTACTGATGTGGTTATTGGCATGGCCGATGGGCTAACCGTGCCTTTTGCACTGGCAGCGGGCATCAGCAGCGCAGTAAGCAGCAACAGCATTGTAGTAACCGCGGGAATAGCGGAAATAATTGCCGGGGCTATTGCCATGGGCCTGGGCGGTTACCTGGCCGGCAAAACGGAGTGGGACCACTATTACGCGGAGCTGAAACGGGAATATTATGAGGTGGAGCACATGGCTGAGCAGGAAAAGAAAGAGATCCGCGCCATATTTGCCGGTTATGGTATAAGTGAGGATACGCAGCACCGTATAGCGGACGAGCTGGCCATGGATAAGGATAAATGGGTGTCTTTTATGATGCAGTATGAGCTGGGCCTGCAGGAGCCCAACCCGGCCCGGGCGCGCACCAGCGCCATTACCATTGGCCTGTCCTACATTGTGGGCGGGTTAATTCCCCTGTCGCCCTATTTTTTCACAACAGTTCCCACGGACGGGTTTAAAATATCGGCCGTGGTTACCCTCATCTGCCTGTTCGTGTTCGGTTATTTCAAAAGCAAAGCTACCGGGCAGCCCTTGCTGGCAGGGGCTTTAAAGGTAATGTGCATTGGCGCCGTGGCAGCAGCTGCCGCCTACCTGGTGGCCCGCTGGCTCTCATAACGGCAGCATTTTTGCAGCCGGTTGTGTAGAGCAAAATGCATTGTTATGACCATGAAAAAAACAACCGGGGCCAAACGGGCCATTAAACAGGAAAAGCGCGCTGCTGCCGCCACCCCCGTAAATAAGAAGGCGCCCAAAAAAGAATTTAACGACGATAAGAATAACGAGCTGGAAGGCTATGATGAAAATGAATACGACGCCAAGGACAAGGCCGATGCAAAGCGTAAAAGCGGCGGTAAATAGCTTTCCGCTTCTTAAAATTACCTTAAAAAGGGCGGACTTATTCCCTACTTGTACGTTCCTGCAATATCTTAGCAGTTGATAAAACAGCAAGTATTGAAACGTTTAGTACAGTTATTCCTTGCCTGCTTCTTTTTCCTGTCACAACAGGGGATGGACGTGTACCCGCACCAGCAGGCCGTTTCAGATGCTGCTGCTTATATTACCCACACGCCTGCGCAATTTCCTGTCCGCGCAGCTGCCAGCACCCATCACCATTTATCATCAAAGCCGGAGTATTTTAAACGCCGCCCGGTTGGGTTAAATGACGGGCATGATCATGCACCGGTTGCCTACAGCTACCAGGTGCGCCCACAGTTTGTATACATTCATACCTGTTACCACCGTTACGCACAAACGTTTATTACGGTCGCCATTGACCTCAGCGACTGGCGGGGGCCGCCCATGGTGTGATTTCCAAGAATGTAAGATGTAAAATTTCAAATGCTGAATGTAAAAGTTGAATGCTGCGGTTAACCGCCTCCGCCTTTTACAAGTATGTCGTTCATAAAGTCTTTTAAATGGTCTCTATGAACCTCCTTCGCCGGTTTATCCCGTTCATAAAGTCTTTAAACAGTCTCTATGAACCTCCTTCGCCGGGTTAAGATTTTACATTTATCATCTACATTTTACATTCCTCCACTCTTCTTTTTTCACTAAAACAGACTTTTTAATGATTTGCTATTGCAGAAAAGCAGTAGGCATTGCCGTGTGCATAATTATGCTGGCAATACCCGCCGCTGTATGTGCCCAACAGCCGCAAGGCTATACGCTGGGACAATTAACGGATGCTGCCACGCATCACCTGCCTGCCATTTTACAAAAGCAGGCGCTGGTAAACGGCGCAAGGGCTAATGTTACAGATGCCCGGCATACCGCTTTGCCTTCACTTAAGATCCAGGACGAGGTAACCATGGCCACCGCCAACAGCGCTACTGGCACTTATTTACCCATGGGAGCAATGATCTCCACCTCCGGCGCTATCCGCGCTGATAATATTTCACAGCCGGCTACCGGCAATATTGGTATGCTATACGGGGAGTATGAGCTCATCAACTTTGGCCTGCGCAAAGCGCGGGTAACCAATGCCGAAGTGAATGAACAGCTAACGGAAACAGACCTTTCCAAAGATATATACCTCCTGAAGCTGCAGGTAGGCAAGCTGTATTTTACCATGCTGCGTAACCTGTACCAGCTGGGGGTGGATGAGCAGAACATTAACCGCTACAAAGCGGTGTACAACGTAATACAGGCTATTGCCAAAGCAGGCATACGGGCGGGGGTAGATTCTTCCCTGGCCCTGGCAGAGCTGTCGCGCGCGCAGATCAGCTATGACCGCAAGAGGGGAGACATCATGCAATTGCAGCAGCAAATGGCCTTTCTCACCGGCATACCCGACAGCATCCGGATAGATACTTCATCGAAACGGTACGACGTGGCGTTAAGCCCCGCAGCCTGGAGCAATACGCCGGATACGCAAAACCCGCTGGTAGCTTATTTCCGCAAACAACGGGAGCTGTATGAGGCTACCAATAACCTGATCAAAAAAAGCTACCTGCCAAAGATCTTACTGGCAGGCGGCTTATGGGGCCGGGGCAGCAGTATTGATTATGCCAATGCCGACAATTACAAGTCAATGGGTACCGGCCTGGGTTACCAGCGTTTCAACTATGGAGTAGGCCTTGCATTTACCTACAACATTGTTGACCTGGTGCACCGGAAAGATAAGCTGGCTGTGAATAACTATAACATACAGGCCAGCAATTACGGGCTGGAACAGCAAAAGCAAGCCTTAAATACGGCCCTGCACCAGGCGCAAACCGCCATTCAAACCGCAGAGGCCAACCTGCAAAACCTGCCCGTGCAGCTGCAGGCAGCCACAGATGCGTATGAACAAAAAGTAGCGCAGTACCGCGCCGGCATTATTAACCTGGTAGATCTTACCAATGCCTCTTTTGTATTGTACCGCGCGCAAACAGATTATGTGGAAGTGCTGAACGACTGGCTGCAGGCCAATCTTGACAAAGCAGCAGCCACCGGCAACCTGGATCTGTTCATTCAATCAATTAAAAATTAAGATTATGGTAAGGGCTGCTTTAAAAAGACCCATTACGGTGCTGGTGCTGTTTATAGGCTTGCTGCTGTTTTCTGTGGTGGCCATCCGCAGCATTCCCATCGATATTTTTCCCAAGCTCAATTTACCCACCATTTATGTGATAGAGCAGTACGGCGGTATGTCGCCCAAACAAATGGAAGGTTTTTTTGCCACCCGCATGCAGGATCAGTTCCTGTATGTGAATGGTATTAAGAATATTGAAAGTAAGAACACGCAGGGCCTTTCCCTCATTAAGCTTACTTTTTATGAAAAAACAGATATGGCGGAAGCCTCTGCGCAGGTAGCGCTGCAGGTGAACCGCACCATGGCGTTCTTTCCGCCCGGTGCATTGCCGCCGCAGGTAGTGCGTTTTGATGCTTCTTCATTACCCGTAGGGGAGCTGGTATTCAGCAGCAAAACCCGGTCGCTGAAAGAAATGTTTGACCTGGTGCTAACCCGCATACGCCCGCTGTTTGCCACCGTGCCCGGCCTCTCCGCCTCACCGCCTTTTGGCTCCAATGCGCGGACGGTAGTGATAAACGTAGACCCGCAAAAGCTGCGCACCTATAACCTTTCGCCGGATGAGGTAGTGGGCGCTATTGCAAAGAACAATACCATTACCCCTTCCGGTAACCTGCGGGTGGGCAACACTATGTATGTAACCTCCATTAATTCCCTGGAAGAAAAGGTGCAGCATTTTGAGGACATTCCCATTACCACCAGCGGCGTTACCTCTGTGTTTGTGCGGAATATTGCCCGCGTATCAGATGCAGCGGATATTACGGTGGATTATGCGCTGGTGAACGGCAAACGCTCTGTGTACATACCCGTGGTAAAAACGGCTGATGCCTCTACCTGGGAAGTGGTGCAGGCGCTGAAAGCCAAGATGACGGAAATGAAAAGCCTGTTGCCGGATGATGTGAACATCAGCTATGAATTTGACCAGTCGGTATTTGTAATGAACTCCGCCAAAAGCCTGATGACGGAAGGTTTGCTGGGCGCGCTGCTCACGGGGTTAATGGTGCTGCTGTTCCTGCGCGACTGGCGAAGCAGTTTAGTCGTGATCGTTACCATACCGGTAGCTATTTTAAGCGCGGTGTTCTTCCTGAACCTCTGTGGGCAAACCATTAACATCATGACGCTGAGCGGGCTGGCATTAGCTATTGGTATACTGGTAGACCAGGCCACGGTAACCATTGAAAATATACACCAGCACCTGGAAATGGGTAAGAATAAGCGGCAGGCCATCCTAGATGCCTGTTCGGAAATATCGTTCCCATTGCTGCTGATATTGTTGTGTATACTGGCCGTGTTTGCGCCGGCTTTTATTATGAGCGGGGTGCCGCGGGCCATGTTCCTGCCGCTGTCATTATCCATTGCGTTTGCCATGATCGTATCGTTCATTGCTGCGCAAACACTGGTGCCGGTGATAGCTAACTGGCTGTTGAAAGCAGATATGTTCCAGCATGCACACGCCGGGCTGGCATTGAATGATCAGGAGATTGATGAAGTAGAAGAACACCGCGAACATCCCCAGAACGAAGGTTTCTTTAACCGTATTAAAACCAGGCTAGGCAACCGTTTGGAGAAATGGATGCCCTACCGTAAGCTGATCGTAATCATTTACCTGGTACTGGCATTGGGTGCAGCGGGATTTTGTTTTGTGATAATAGGGAAGGACCTGCTGCCAAAATCCAACGTAGGGCAGCTGCAGCTGCGTGTACGCGAGCCCGATGGTACGCGCCTGGAAGTAACGGAGCGCACGGTAAAAGGTATCCTGGATGTTATCGATTCCACGGTGCATAACAACGTGGCCATCAGCTCTGCCTACGTAGGCCTGGTGCCCAGTAATTTCGGCACCAGTAACCTGTACATTTTTACCAGTGGCACGCATGAAGCCGTAATACAGGTGAACCTGGATGAAGATTACAAAGTAAAGATGGATGAGCTGAAGGATGAATTACGGCAGAACATTCTGCACAATTACCCGGAGGTAAAGCTTTCTTTTGAGCCTATTGAATTAACGGAAAAGATCATGGCGCAGGGCGCCTCTACACCCATAGAGGTAAGGGTAGCCGGGAAAAATTATACTGATATTATCAGCTACGCCACGCGCCTGGTGCAAAAGCTGGACGAGGTAAGCTACCTGCGCGATGTGCAGATAGCGCAGCCGCAGCATTTTAAGAACATTAACATCCGTATTGACCGGCAAAAGCTGGCACAGATGGGGCTTACCATTGATAATGTATCCAAAAGCATTACAGATGCCACTTCCTCCAGCCGTTACACCAATAAGAACTTGTGGCTGGATGAACATAGCTCGTACACCTACCAAACGCAGGTGCAGGTACCGGAATATATGATGAACTCCTTAGCGCAAATGAGCGCTGTTCCGCTGGTGCCGGGCGCTATGCGGCCCGTGCTGTCAGATGTGGCGTCGCTTACGGTAGATACTATTCCTGGTGAGTACGACCGCTCCGGTCCCCGCCGCTTTGTAACCGTAAGCGCCAATGTATATAAAAAAGACCTGGGTACTGCTACAGCCGCAGTGCAAAAAGCCCTTAATGACCTGGGTGAAAAACCGACCGGCCTGATAGCAGAAGTGCAGGGCATGTCGTCCTTACTAACGGAAACACTCAGCTCCCTGCAAAACGGGCTGCTGGCGGCTATTGTAGTGATCTTGCTGCTACTGGCAGCCAATTACCAGTCGTTCGGTTTATCCGTTACCGTACTGGCTACGGTGCCGGCTGTATTATTAGGATCGCTGCTGTTATTACTGGCCACCGGCGCCACGCTGAACCTGCAATCATATATGGGCATCATTATGTCTACCGGCGTATCAGTAGCCAATGCCATCCTGATCGTAACCAATGCAGAGGCCTTGCGGCTGGAATATAAAGATCCGTTCAAAGCGGCCATTGTGAGCGCCAGCATTCGCCTGCGCCCCATTCTGATGACCAGCCTTGCCATGATAGCAGGTATGATACCTATGGCCAGCGGTCTGGGTGAATCCGGTGATCAGTCGGCCCCGCTGGGAAGGGCCGTGATAGGCGGTTTGGCGGCATCTACTTTTGCGGCGTTGTTCATTGTGCCGCTGGTGTATGGCTGGGTGCAGCAAAAAACATCCTTTAATTCCGTATCCCTTTTACCTGAAGATTCCAATCATTAAATCCGTATAACATCATGAAACAATATATCATCCTCATCACATTGGCAGGCGGCTTGTATGCCTGTAGTTCCGGCGCGGCTACTGAAAAAAAGAAGGCGGTCAAAAACGCAGCCGCACATTATGAAATAGCGCCGGTTAAAAAAGAAGGCGTATCAGAATCCATTAAGCTGCCCGCGCAGCTTACCGCCTACCAGGAAGTAAGCATTTTTCCCAAGGTAAATGGTTATGTACAGGCCGTGCTGGTGGACATTGGCGCCAAAGTACATAAGGGCCAGCTGTTAATGACGTTGCAGGATCCTGAGCTGGAACAAACCAGCGTGCAGGCCCGTGAAAAATATGCACGCGCCCAGGCGGATTATACTATCAGCAAAGAAAATTACAGCCGCCTGCTGGAAGCCTCTCAAACCAAAGGCGCTATTTCACCTATGGACCTGGCATCTGCCAAAGCAAAAATGCAGGCCGACAGCTCCCTGTGCAACGCCGAAAAGGCCAGCTGGGACATGGAGAAAGCTATTCTGAGCTATTTGCAGGTAACGGCGCCTTTTGATGGCGTGATCACGGAAAGAAACGTGCACCCGGGCGCGTTAGTAAGCGCTGCCGGCAGGGAGCAAAAGCCCATGCTGGAGCTGAAGCAGGTAGACAAATTACGCTTGCAGGTGGATGTACCGGAGCATATTGCCTACTCACTGAAGGACAAAACCCGTATGGATTTTTACCTGAGCGCTTTCCCGGGTAAAAAAATGTCGGCAGAGATTGCCAGAAAGTCGGCCAACATTAACATTGCTTACCGTATGGAAAGGGTAGAAATGGATATTCCTAATAAGAACGGTGAGCTGAACCCCGGTATGTATGCAGATGTGATCCTGGATGCGGGCAGTAGCCCGGATGCCTTTGCTGTCCCTCGCTCTGCCGTAGTCACCTCCACAGAAAGAAAATATGTGATCCTGGTGCGGGATGGCAAAGCACTGAAGGTAGATGTGATCACCGGCAATACCAGCGATGATAAAATAGAAATCTTCGGCGATTTTCATAACGATGATAAGGTAATAGTAAATGCCAATGATGAGATAAAAGAGGGGCAGGTGATTAATAAATGATTAATAAAAGATTAATGGGCAACTAATTTATCACTAATTGAGCAAATGCACGCGCAGCAAGGGTTTTGTTGAAAAAAAAATCTTGCTGCGCGTGCTGTTTTCAGCCGCAGGTACCTGAAATTTCTCTACATTAGCACTATCCTATAGCCATGCTTTATTCGTAACCCAACTAAAAATTCCACGCATCAATTACTTAACCTTAATCTTTAGAAAAAATGAAAACCTTACAACATTCAGGTCTGCTGTTATTTATGATCCTGGTATCCGGCTGCGTTAAAAATGCGCTGGAAAAAACGCCTGCAGACAATATTAAAACAGCAAAACAAAGCGCACAGGCAGCATCGCCGGTAGGGGATGTGGTAGGCAAGGTCACTGTGGGCTACCAGGGCTGGTTCTCTGCTGCCGGCGATGGTTCGCCGGTGAACAGCTGGGGCCATACCAATCTTGAAATGTGGCCCGATACCCGGGAATACACCAGTACTTATTCAGGCACACCTTTTTCACAGGGCGGGGTAGCGCAGCCCGGTTATACCGGTAACCTGGGCAACGGGCAGCCTGCAAGAATGTTCTCTTCCTACGATCAGTCAACCGTGAATGTGCATTTCCGCTGGATGCAGGAGAACGGGATCGACTGTGCCGCGCTGCAACGTTTTGCCAATGAAATTACGCCCGGCAGCACCATTAAAGCCCAGCGCGATGGTATGGCTACCCGTGTAAGGAATGCTTCGGAAACCTACGGCCGTAAGTTTTACATTATGTACGATGTGTCCGGCTGGGGCAACCTTGCAGCCGTAAAAACCGACTGGACCAACACCATTGCCGGTACGCTCAACCTGCTGTCATCGCCTGCGTATGCGCACCAGAATGGCAAGCCGGTAGTATCTGTATATGGGTTGGGATATGCCAGCCACCCATCCAGCGTAGCAGAAGCGCTGGACCTTATTAATTTCTTTAAAGCGCAGGGCTGTTATGTGATTGGTTCCGTACCCGGCCAGTGGCGTACCGGCACCGGCGATTCCAAAGCTGGATTTACGGATGCATACAAGGCCTTTAATATGATCTCCGGCTGGGCCGTAGGCCGTGCGGTGGATGGTAACTACAATGCATGGGTAACCGGCGACCGTGATTTCTGTAACGCAAATAATATGGATTACCAGCCCTGCGCTTATCCCGGTACTGCGTTTTACAACACCAATGGCAGCGCATCACCTAAAAACCAGTTTCCACGTAATCATGGCAACTTCCTTTGGGCACAGTTTGCCACCTTCCGCAATGCAGGCGTGCAAAGTGTGTACATTGCCATGTTTGACGAGCTGAATGAAGCTACCTCCATTTTTAAAGTAGCGGAAGATGCCTCTATGATCCCGGCCGGCAAGTATTTCCTTACGCTGGATGCTGATGGGGTGCATGTATCTTCTGATTTTTATTTGCGCCTGGTAAATGATGGCGGTAAAATGCTGAAAGGGTTAATACCGTACACTACCACTGTGCCTACGCCTTTTGTTGTGGGAAATAGTGGCGGCAGTGGCGTAACTTTTTACCAGGATAGTAATTATGGCGGCGCTGCGGGCCAGGCGCTGCCTGCAGGTAATTACACATTAGCACAGTTAGCCGCCCTGGGCGTGCCTAATGACTGGGCCTCTTCTGTACGTGTGCCTGCCGGCCGCACAGTTATTATGTATGGGGATGATAATTTCTCCGGCCCTTCCTGGACGTTAACGGCGGATACGCCTGACTTTACCACACTTAGTGGTAATGCAAATGATAAAGTATCATCTGTAAGGGTACAGTAATAACGGTAATGGCTATAGGGTTTTAATTAAGAATGAATAATTAATAATTAATAGAATGCCGCGAATAAGGTCCGAGATCAGACTTCGCGGCATTCCTTTTAATTTTTACTTTTTTACTTTTAACTTATACTTTCCATCCGTACGGGATGTATTCATTATCAAAAGTACCGTCGTCATATAAATTCACCATGGCATAACCATTCTCTGTGTGGGAACGCACGCCTTTCCACCAGTTGCCGCTGCAGGCGCCGTTGCTGATGTAGGTTACATTGTTATACTGTATTTGCTCATACAGGTGTATGTGCCCGCTCATGCATACTTTCACGTTCGGATGTTTATCAAACAGCTCTATCAGGCGCGGTGCATCGGCATGCATAGTGCCTTGCCCCAGCACATAACCCTGCCCGGGCTTGAATTTATTATCTGTTACTACGGCAGCAGCAGATACAATAGGTACGTGCGAGAAGATGATGATGGGCTTAGTGGTATTGGCTTCCAGGTCCTGCTGAAGCCAGGCATACTGTTCTTCATCCAGGAAGCAGGTATACCAGGTACCATCCGGCAGGGTTTGAATGCTGTCCAGCACAATGAAATGCCAGCCGGCTTTATCAAAGCTGCGGTACGGCTTTGGCAGGTGCATCATTTCCAGCGCATATTTTTTACCATACAGCGCATCGCTGGTTTGCCCCGCGCCCCAGCAATCGTGGTTGCCAATGCAGTATTCAATGGGCAGGCTGTTATCGCTTTTCATTAATCCGTGCCACAGGTTCCATTGTGTTTCCACGCGGTCCTTAGGCTGTTTCAGCGCATCCATGATACAGTCGCCTGTATTCATAATAAAAGAAGGCTGTTCCTTTTGTGATTGTATGTGGTGTAAGCAGGCCGCTAAGCCTTTAGGGGCATTCATTTCAGGTTCCAGGTGCACATCTGTAAGGTGGGCAAAACGTAATACGCGTTTGCGGGCAGCCTTGGAAGGGGCGGCAGCAGCAGCACGTAATAAACCGGCGCCGGGCAGGCCGCCTAATACAGCGCCCAGTCCAAGGCCTTTTATAAGGGAACGACGATCCATAACAGTTACTTTTTAGGTGTAAGACTATAGGACCGCAAACTTATTGGGTAGGGAGTAGAAATGCCAGCGGTGGCGCAGGCTTAATGAAAAATTAATAATGAAGAATTAATAATTAATAGGGAGGGAGCTCAGGGGAGCGATAGTTTTTGAGCGTAATGGGTATCACTGCCAGTCCGAAGTCCGGTACACTATCCTGGTCTGTAAAACTGCCAAATGTTGGTTGTTCTTCAGCGCCTGAATCATACGCAAGTTTTTGATTGTTGCTGACGTATTCCCGTAATTCATTTTCATAACTATTTAGCCCTGTCCGCAGATCATGCCTATGAGCGGCTAATTCTCCCGCCAGGAAATAAGCGCCCACCATTGCGATCGTGGTTCCCTGCCCGGTTGCAGGAGATACGCTGTAGCCTGCATCTCCAACCAGCACAACCCGCTCTTTAGACCAGCTATCCATAATAATTTGATTCATAGAATCAAAGTAAAAGTCAGGCGAGTCCAGCATATATTCCTTTATTTTCCGGATCTCCGTTCCAACATCAGGAACCCGTCCGGCGAGCAGCTGCTTCTGCGCAGTAACATCCCTGTAGTCGTAGTCCAATGGCTGATCGGTGCTGAATCCCAGATACGTCCTTGCTTCGCTATCTTTTTCCTTCACTATGCAGGCTGCAACAGGAACACCTTCGTGTTGAAAAAATACTTCCCAATGGTCCAGGTCCAGGAAATTCGGCATTGTGAATGTTGCAACATAGTGGCCAAGGTAACGCATGAACTGCTCATCAGCGCCAAAGACAATTCTTCGCACATTTGAACGTAATCCGTCTGCACCAATAACAAGGTCAAAACGTTGAGGGGCTGCATTAACAAACGTTACATCAACACCTGTTCCATCCTGATCGAGTGATACGATTGTATCATTAAAAATATATGTTACCTGATCGCCAACCGCCTGAAAAAGAACATGGCATAGATCGTCACGCAATATTTCAACATCAGGGCTATCCAGTTTACCACCGGTCATAGTACGCCCGGTGTTGCTAAACATCTCCTTTCCTGATGAAGCATCCACTACGGACATCCCTTTCAGCTTTGTACTGTTGTTACGGATAGCTTCTAATATGCCCATCCGTGCAGCCACTTCTAAAGCAGGACCCCGTACATCTAGCGCCTGCCCTCCGGGGCGTATATGTGGTGCACGTTCAACAACGGTAACCCTGAAACCGTGTTTTGTAAGCCAGTAGGCAGTACTGAGCCCTGCGATGCTTGCACCCGAAACGAGCACATTTATTACTGTTAATGATCCCATTTTTTATACGTGTTTCTTGTTCGTGCAAAGCAACATCGTATAGCGGAGGGGAGCAATAACAATACAAAGTAAGTATTGGACTAATCAGCGTTTTTATTCCGGAAGGTCAATGGGGTCATTCCTGCAACTTTGGTGAACAGCCGTGAAAAATAAGCGTGATCATCATATCCCAATTCATATGCAATCTCTTTTACAGATCTGCCGGAATAATAGAGCAGGCGTTTTGCTTCTAAAATAATGCGCTGTTGTATATGATGTGAAACTGGATGGCCTGTTATGTTCCTGACACATTCGTTCAGGTAAGGAGTAGAGATGTTCAGCTTTTTAGCATACGCTGCCGGGCGTTTAACAATCATAAAATCATCTTCCAATGCTGATCTGAAGGCTTTGGCGATAATCTCATGCCGGGAAAATTTATTCGTTGATCTGGCTTGTCCTAAATATTGTGAGGCCACCAATGCTACCAGTGTATTGCAGCTGTCTTTCAGTAAAGAATGATATAGTTTTTCCTGTTTTCTTTCCGAGAACTTCAGGCATAAGGATACGGTTTCGGAGATAAGGAAAAACGTTTCTTTCTTTAATGATAAAGGTTTTGCAGGTGCAATGTCTTCCAGCAGCTTAAGATATTCAGGATGCAGGTTTTCATTATTAATGGTCCAGAAGCTGACGGTTACATTTTCAAAAGCTATTATCCGGTGTACCTGGCTGGGGTGAATATAGATAACAGACGATGGTTTTATTTGGTGCTTTTGAAAATCGATCTCAATGGAAATGGTTCCCTCTTCCTGGAAGAAGAATAAATGATAGTCGTCCCGGTGTGATTGTTTTGCTACTCCGAAAGTGCGTAGTTCTGCTTCCTCAAAAGTGTGCAGATCCTTCACCGATACTTTTCCAATGGTTATACCTGCCCCGAATTCGTCAGCCATAGGATTTACAGGAATGGGCCTTGCCTTTTTACGCATTGTTTTCAATTCACTGCGTAAAGATAACTTTTCCCACTAACAGTTAGTTCCTTGCAACTACCAGTGAAAGGCCGGTACTACGCCAGGTAGGATCATAGTAGGGCAGCATCAGCATGCGGTTGCGCGTAGCATGCGGGTGCAGGAGGCGGTTCACATGCGGGTACAGCACATAGGCCGCCTGTGTGCTCAGGATGCCAATGCCTGCGCCGGCCACTACATCGCTGAACCAGTGCCGGTTATTATACATGCGCAGCGCACCGGTAGTGGCCGCAGCAGCATAACCGGCAAAGCCATACCATGGGCTCACATCCTTATACTCCATGCGCATAAATTCTGCGGCGGCAAAAGCAGTAGCGGTATGCCCGCTGGGAAACGACAGGTAGTTGCTGCCATCCGGCCTTTGCTCACGAGTAGCCTTTTTCAAAAAACGGGTGCTGCCGGCCATAATAGCGCAGGAAATACCGTAGATGATAGAGCGGTCCCGGAAATTATGCGCGCCCTTAATGCCAACAGCATTCAGCGTATATACTGCCAATGCAGGTGCCCATTGCAGGTGATTATCTATGGTAGTGGTATAATCCGCATGCTCCTGGATCTCAGCCTTGGTGCTGCGGTTAAGCTCTTTCAGCGGATGCGCGGTCAATGCAGCAAATCCATAAGCCACCATACCAGCGGCAACCGACATTCTGAGCCGGGGCGCATGATAGGAAACATCCGGGTTGAGCTTAAGCTGCGAAAAATGATAATGAACAGTTGTAGGTTGTGCAGTATCGGGCCTTGCGGTTAGTGATTGCGCCTGTCCCCGGAGGGCGCTTACACATAAACATGCCGCTACTGCCAGGCAATGTAACTTCATAGTGTATATGCTGAACAAATATGGAATGTTATTTTGTAGACATTCTGTATTGTCCTCTTGTTTACGTTGTAGGTTTCTTTATTTATGTTGTAGGTTTCTGTTTCGCAATATAAACGTTCGCGGCTAATGCTAAATAGCATGTAAGGGTTATTTCTTTACCCAGTATTGGTAAACCTGGGTTACCAACTCAAAAAAAAATATTGTACTTTTCTGTTTCTAAACTAAGATCTGTTTATGCATTTAACAGCAAGAGAAACGGAGAAGCTGCTGCTGCACGTAGCCGGCGAGCTGGCAGAAAAGCGTAAGGCCAGGGGATTAAAGCTCAATTATCCGGAAGCCATTGCCCTCATCAGCAGCCGCCTGCAGGAAGCTGCCCGTGATGGCCGCAGCGTGGCGGACCTCATGCAGTTTGGGGCCACCATCCTTACCCGTGCGGATGTAATGGAGGGCATTCCCGAAATGATCCATGAGATCCAGATCGAAGCTACTTTCCCGGATGGCACCAAGCTGGTAACGGTGCACCATCCCATCCGCTAGTATACCGGCCTTTTAACCATCTAAACAAAACCAACCATGATCCCCGGAGAATATTTCCTGAAAAAAGAGAACATTATTGCCAACAAGGGACGCCGCACCATAATATTAAGAGTGGTGAACACCGGCGACCGCCCGGTACAGATAGGCTCCCACTGTCATTTTTTTGAGGTGAACCGGCAAATGGCCTTTGACCGGCAGGCTGCTTTTGGCATGCGGTTAAATGTACCCTCCGGCAATGCCGTACGTTTTGAGCCCGGCGAAGTAAAAGAGGTAGAGCTGGTAGAGCTGGGCGGAGCCAAACGGGTAATCGGCATCAATAACCTGGCACAGGGTATTACCACCGATGCTGCCGTGAAACAACAAGCCCTGGAAAAAGCGCAACAACAACACTTTAAAAACCAATTGCCGTGAGCCTGAATATAGACAAGCACAAATACGTTAGCATGTACGGGCCTACCACCGGCGACCGCGTGCGTTTGGCAGATACAGACCTGATCATAGAAATAGAAAAAGATTACCTGCAGCATGGCGATGAGGGGAAGTTCGGCGGCGGCAAAAGCATCCGCGACGGTATGGCGCAATCCGCCACTGCCCTGCGTGCAGAAGGGGTGCTGGATTTTGTGATCACCAACGTGATCATCATTGACCACTGGGGCATTGTAAAAGCAGATATTGGCATTAAGGACGGCCGCATTGTGGGGATTGGCCAGGCAGGTAACCCCGATACCATGGATGGGGTAACGCCCAACATGATCATTGGCGCCTCCACCGAAGTGCATAACGGCAGCAACCTGATTGCCACCGCAGGCGGTATTGATACGCATATACATTTTATTTGCCCGCAGCTAGTAGATCATGCGCTGTTCAGCGGTATTACTACTATGATCGGCGGCGGCACCGGCCCTGCTGACGGTACCAGCGCCACTACGGTTACACCGGGTAAATGGAATATACAACGCATGCTGCAGGCCGCAGAAGCTTATCCCATGAACCTGGGATTTTTTGGCAAGGGCAACTGCGCTACCACCGCTCCTTTGGAAGAACAGGTGGAAGCAGGCGCTTTGGGACTAAAGATCCATGAAGACTGGGGCGCTACACCCGCGGTAATAGATGCTTCCCTGAAAGTAGCGGATAAGCTGGATGTGCAGATAGCCATACATACCGATACGCTGAATGAAGCCGGCTTCCTGGAAGATACCATGAATGCTATTAACGGCCGCGTGATCCACACCTTCCATACAGAAGGAGCCGGGGGCGGGCATGCGCCGGATATTATCCGGGCAGCCTCTTTCCCGAATGTGTTACCGGCATCAACCAATCCTACCCGGCCTTACACGGTAAATACGATTGATGAGCACCTGGATATGCTGATGGTTTGCCATCACCTGGATAAACGGGTACCGGAAGATGTGGCTTTTGCCGATTCCCGCATACGGCCGGAAACCATTGCTGCAGAAGACATTCTGCATGATATGGGTGTGTTCAGCATCATGAGCTCTGACTCCCAGGCCATGGGGCGTGTAGGCGAAGTAGTTATCCGCACCTGGCAAACCGCTGATAAAATGAAAAAGCAACGTGGCGCTTTACCGGAAGATGGTGGAACAGAAAACGATAACTTCCGCGTAAAACGTTACGTAGCCAAATACACCATTAACCCGGCCATTGCACATGGTATTGCGGAGCATGTAGGCTCCATAGAACCCGGCAAGCTGGCCGACCTGGTGTTGTGGAGGCCTGCGCTGTTCGGCGCCAAGCCGGAAATGATCATCAAAGGCGGTATGATAGCTGCCAGCAGAATGGGTGATCCCAATGCATCTATTCCCACGCCGCAACCGGTTATTTACCGGCATATGTTTGGCGCACACGGCAAGGCGCTGCTGCATACCAGCGTAACATTTGTATCTAAAATTTCTTTGCAGAAGAACATTGCGCAGGAATATGGTTTGCAAAAACCTTTACTGGCAGTAAGCGGCTGCCGCAGCATTTCAAAAAAAGACCTGATCCATAATGATCAAACGCCGGATATAACCGTAAACCCGGAAACATATGAAGTAAAGGTTGATGGGGTGAAGATCACCTGCGAACCTTTGAAGGAGCTGGCTTTGGCGCAACGATATTTCCTGTTTTAAATGTAAACGTGTGCCACAGCTTTGAGGTGTGGCGCACATACCGTGTATATGATCATCGAAGACGTAATCGGCAATATAGGCACCTTATCAATCGGCTCCCGCCAAACGGACCTGCTACAGCTGCAGTGGTACGAAACCACCCGCCGTATACAGCGCCGGCAAACCGTAAGCGGCCGTGAGATAGCTCTGCGCCTGTTAAAACAGGGCCAGCGCCTGCAGCAGGGTGATGTGGTTTGGATGGACGATACCACCGCTGTAGTAGTGGATATACTGCCTTGTAAGGTAATAGTAGTAACACCGGCCTCCATGCTGGAAATGGGTACCATTTGTTACGAGATCGGCAACAAACACTTGCCCGTTTTTATCCAGGATAATGAAGTGCTGATACCCATGGAGGAGCCGCTGTACCGCTGGCTGGAAAGCGCCGGTTACAAGCCGCTAAAGGCTACCCGCAAGCTAACCAACATGCTGCGCTCCAACGTAACACCGCATAGCCATGGTGGGAGCGGGGAGACGTTGTTTCAGAAGATTATGAACCTCACGAAGTGAGAATTACGAATTATTTAATTACGAATTACGAATGGGTTGTGTTTTGTTGATAGACATTATTTATTGTAATTGATAATTCGTAATTAACTCATGCTTCGCTGCATTAAATTCGTAATTCGTAATTAAATAATTCGTAATTGAACCTTCTCTCACTCCTCCACCTTTCCGATCCAACGCTGCCAATAGGCGGCTACACTCATTCCAATGGGCTGGAAACCTATGTGCAGGAGGGTTTGGTGTGTAATGCAGCTACTGCTGAGGAGTATATCCGCAGCATGCTGCAATATAACCTGCGGTATAACGATGCTGCCTTTGCCAGCCTGGCTTATGACGCAGCCATGCAGCAGGACTTTAACGCATTATTACAGCTGGATGAAGAATGCACTGCCTTAAAGCTGCCCCGTGAAATACGGCAGGCCAGCCAGAAGCTGGGTGTTCGTTTAATAAAGATCTTTAGCCGGCAGCAGGCCTTTCCGTTTATGCAGCAGTATGAACAGGCTATGCAGCAGGGCACTGCCACCGGGCATTACTGCCTGGTATTTGGCGTATATGCCTGCCTGTTACAGATCCCTAAGCCGGATACCTTGCAGGCGTTTTATTATAATGCCGTAGCGGGTTTGGTTACCAACAGCGTAAAACTGGTACCTCTGGGGCAGCTGGACGGGCAGGATATTTTGCACCGCCTGCAGCCGCTGATGCAGGAGCTGGCCACCGCTACGCTAACGCCCGACCGTAAATGGCTGGGCTGCTGTAACCCGGGTTTTGACATCCGCTGTATGCAGCATGAAAGATTATATTCAAGATTATATATGTCGTAGAAATATGAGCAGAACATACGTGAAAATAGGCATTGCAGGCCCGGTAGGATCGGGTAAGACCGCCCTCATTGAAAGGCTGTCGCGCAATATGCTGCACCAATATGACCTGGGTGTAATTACCAATGATATTTATACCAAAGAGGATGCAGAGTTTTTAACTAAGAACAGCTTACTGCCTGCGGAGCGTATTATAGGCGTGGAAACCGGTGGCTGCCCGCATACTGCCATCCGCGAAGATGCCAGCATGAACCTGGAAGCAGTGGATGAAATGGCCGCACGTTTTCCTGGCATACAGCTGATCTTTATTGAAAGCGGGGGCGATAACCTCTCCGCCACTTTCAGCCCCGACCTGGCAGATGTTACCATTTTTGTGATTGACGTAGCAGAAGGGGATAAGATCCCCCGCAAAGGCGGCCCGGGTATTACCCGCTCCGACCTGCTGGTGATCAATAAAATAGACCTGGCCCCTTACGTGGGCGCCAGCCTGGAAGTAATGGAGCGCGATGCCCGCCTGATGCGCAAAGGCCAGCCTTTTGTATTCACTGACCTCATGAAAGGCACCGGCCTGGATGCAGTGATCAGCTGGATTAAAAAATATGCGCTGCTGGAAGAAGTGGCTGAACCGGCCCTGCAAAGATGATCAGTGAGCTGCGCATAGTAACCGGTTACCGCACCGGCATTACATTCCTGCAGGAAGGATACTATACCCGTCCCTTTAAGCTGGCGGATATTGGCGCGTACCGGGCCGATAAGGCCCTGTGCCTGATGCTGATGACCGCATCGCCGGGCATGCTGGATGGAGACGATTACCGTATATCGGTTACCGTTAGCAAGCACACACGCCTGCAGCTGCAAACGCAGGCCTACCAGCGTTTGTACAGCATGCAGCAGGGCGCTAAACAGCATATGAATGTGCAGGTGCAGGAAGGCGCTACATTCAGCTATGTGCCGCACCCCATAGTGCCGCATAAGGATGCCAGCTTTGAAGGATATAACCGCATTGAGCTGGCAGAAAATTGCCGCCTGGTTTGGGGCGAGATCCTGACCTGCGGCCGTAAGCTGAACGGGGAAGCCTTTCAGTTTAAACAGTTTCACAATGTAACGGAGCTGTTTTACCGGGGCAAGCTGGTGTTAAAAGATAACCTGCTGATACAACCTGAACGTATAAACGTAATGGCGCCCGGGCAAATGGAAGGGTATACCCATCAGGCTACGCTGATCTATGCAGATACCCGCACCGGTGCTGCGCCGGTAGCCGACCGTTTGCTGGAAATACTGTCGCCGGAAAAAGACATCGCCTACGGCGTGTCACAAACCGCCGGCCCCGCCCTGGTGCTGCGTGTGCTGGGGCATGGCGCAGAACAGCTGTTCAACTGCCTGCGGAAAATAGAAGACCTGTTATGGAAGGAAGAAATTGTGGAAGCGCAATATAAACTATGATTAAATATGACTACAGAGCTCAGCGCATTAATACTCACTGCCATTACCATCAGCTGTATACATACTGTTACCGGCCCGGATCATTATGTGCCGTTCATTGCGCTATCGCAATCGCGGAAATGGTCGCCGGCTAAAACAGTGTTCTGGACTATTATATGCGGCATAGGGCATGTGGGCAGCTCCGTGTTATTAGGCCTGCTGGGCGTGTTCCTGGGATGGGAGATCTCTAAGATCAGCTGGCTGGAAGGCGTGCGGGGCGGCATTGCCGGCTGGGCGCTGCTGTTCTTTGGCCTGGCCTACCTGGTATGGGGCCTGCGCCGCGCTTACCTGAATAAGCCGCATAAACATTTTGATATGTACGAGGACGGCTCTGTGTATGTGTATGAGCATAAGCACGGGGAAGGGCCGGTGTATCCGCAGCAGCGTACCAAAGTAACCCCCTGGATCATATTCATCATTTTTGCGCTGGGGCCCTGCGAGCCGCTGATCCCATTACTTACTTATCCCGCTGCACAAAAGTCAACACTGGGCATTGTGCTGCTGATCGTAACCTTTACGGTATTTACCCTTATAACCATGGTGGTGATGGTAATGCTGGGGTATTACGGTTATTCTTTCCTGAAAACAGATAAGCTGGAACGTTATATCCACGCCATTGGCGGCGCTACCGTTACCATTTGCGGCATAGGCATGGTGTTTATGGGATGGTAGTGGTGAATGCTTAACGCTAAATTGCAGCGTAGGTGATGATGAAGGGTATAAAGTATTTCGCGTTAAGCGTTTTTGAATAATCACAATTAAATATTATTTTCACGCCAGGAAATGGTGTCTTCCTGCACAAGAACCGTCCGCTCAGGACTGATGGCGCCTACAAATAAAACAAAGATGAGGTTTGCTGGGAAGCGATGCGTGAAGTACTGCGTAAGAGCAGTAGCCGCACAACAATTTACCGGATAGGAAAATGCTTTAAACCAACCCGTCGCTTACTTGTGAAACTATTTGTAGGATTATGTATCAGAAAATCAAAACTTCTTTCGAGCAATTCTCTATCGCTAAACACTTGATCCGCTGGACTTTACTGGCAATTCCCCTAGCCTTAGTCGTAGGCTCGCTGGTGGCGTTATTCCTATGGTTGCTGGAGGAGGCTACCCGGCTGCGCTGGCAGCAACCGTGGTTATTATACCTGCTGCCCTTGGCTGGTATTGGCATTTACTTCCTGTATAAAAAGCTGGGTAAAAATTCGGAAGCAGGTAACAACCTCATTATGGAGGAAATACACCAGCCGGGCGGCGGTATACCTGCCCGTATGGCGCCCCTGGTGCTGCTCACTACCGTTATCACACACCTGTTTGGCGGCTCTGCCGGGCGGGAAGGTACTGCCGTACAAATAGGCGGCAGCATGGCGCACCTGCTGGGCCGCCGCATGCGCCTCACTGAAAAGGATATACGTATTTTACTCATGGCAGGTATTGCCGCCGGTTTTGGAGCGGTATTCGGTACCCCGCTTACCGGTGCGGTGTTTGCGCTGGAAGTGCTGGCCATAGGCACCATCCGGTATGATGCGCTGGTGCCCTGCCTGATAGCCGCCATATTTGCAGATATTGTCTGTTCCGCCTGGGGTATTCATCATACGCATTACCATATTGATTTTGTACCGCATAACAGCACACCTTTTTTGCCCTTCCTGCACATGGACCTCTGGCTGTTAGCTAAAGTGGTGCTGGCCGGTGTGGCTTTTGGCATGGCCAGCTACCTGTTTGCCAACAGCATGCACCTGATCAAACAATATGCGCAGCGTTACATACAACCGGCCTGGCTTATACCGGCTGCAGGCGGTGTGATCATCATTGCATTCAGCTGGGTGCTGGGTACCCGCGATTACCTGGGGCTGGGCGTTAGCAGCCAGTATCCATCCGGCGTAAGTATTTTAAATGCATTTCATGCAGGCGGCGCCACTACCTGGAGCTGGTTATGGAAACTGCTGTTCACCGCAATTACCTTAGGCATGGGTTTTAAAGGGGGAGAGGTGACGCCCCTGTTCTTTATAGGCGCTACATTAGGTAACACCCTGGCTATATTGTTAGGCGCGCCGGTAGACCTGTTTGCCGGTATGGGCTTCATTGCTGTATTTGCCGGCGCCACCAACACGCCCATTGCCTGTACCTTAATGGGGGTGGAGCTGTTTGGCACCTCCCATGTATTATACTTTGCCGTGGCCTGTTTTACCGCGTATTATTTCAGCGGGCATAGTGGTATTTATAGAGCGCAGCGCATGGCCGTACATAAAGGCGAAAGCTCAACCATTAAATAGTAAAAGATGCCTGAACTGAAGAGGAATGTATTTCTAATAATTGGAGCCGTTTTGGTGATCCTTTTCCTGGTGCTTACCAAAAAGGCCAGAAAGGTTATGAATAAAGGGATCCAGGTGCAGGGAGTTGTTTTTGATATTGTTAACGGCAGCACAGATCAGGCTATAACACAACATCCGGTTATACGCTTCCTGACCCTCAATAACGTATGGATCACGGAACCCTACTACAGCAGCACATTTCCTGTTTCCTTAAAAAAAGGACAAACAATAAAGGTGGTTTATAGCCCACGCGATCCAAAAGATTTTATCATTAAACCCGAAGGCATTGCATTATACCTGCCATTAGCCATTCTTATGCTGGGCTCTCTTTTTTTAATAGTAGGTGTTTATAAGCTATTACGGCCCTGAATTACATCCATACCACTTTCTGTTCGGCAATATGCGCCTGCCCTATGATGGCTGCATACAGCTCCGGCCTGCGGGCCTGCCGGTAGCGGTATCCGCCGGATTGCTGTAATTTCTCCACTGTGCAGGTAGCAATACTTATATCATTATCCAGCGCACGGCATTCTGCAATTACATCTCCAAACGGATCTAAGATCATAGAACAGCCATTCTTCAGCTGATCATCATCCATCCCGATAGGGTTAGAGAACACTACGTAAATGCCGTTATCATAAGCGCGTGCAGGCAGCCATTTCATTAACCAGCTGCGCCCTTTCATACCATCAAATTCCAGCCGCAATGAGGTAGGATCAGCCACGCGGTTATACCAGAGCTGCGGATCCACAAAGCCCGCCCCTGGCCGGGTAGAGGGGGTGCACATGGTAACATGCGGCATAAAAATAATATCCGCACCCAGCAGGGTAGTGGCACGTACATTTTCAATAATGTTATTATCGTAACAGATCAGGATACCGCACTTCCAGCCAAAGAGATCAAACACTACGTATTGATCGCCCGGTGTAAGATGCGGATTAATGAAGGGGTGCAGCTTCCGGTACTTGGCTACCAGCCCGTTCTTATCCACACATACATAGGCTTTGTACAAGCCGCCGCTAACATCTTTTTCAAACAAACCGGCCAGTATAGTAATGCCGGTTTCCGCGGCAATAGTTGTTAAGGCTTGTATGCTGGGGCCATCCGGAATGTGCTCCGCCAGCTCCAGCATTTGCTCTTTTGATAAATGTCGGGCAAAGGTGTAGCCGGTAACGGAACATTCATGGAAAGCAATCACCTGCGCGCCTGCCTGTGCGGCCTGTAAGGCCAGCTGGCGAATGATCTGCAGGTTATAGGATTTATCCCCGCTGCGGTGCTCAAATTGTGCAGTAGCAATTTTTAAAGGTAACATGTGCAGTTATTTACCCTGGCAAGGTAGTACGGCCCCTGGAAGTGAAATTGTAAAAACCCGACATTAAGCCGGCAGCTGCATAAAATTAATGGCCAGCAAACGGGTTTGGGTAAGATACTGGGTAGGGGTAATGCCTGCCAGCTGCTTAAATTCATGTATAAAATGCGCCTGGTCATAATAACCGGTTTCATAAGCCAGTTGGGTAAGAGAGGCCTCCGGTGTTTGCTGTATGCATTTCAATAAATACTGAAAGCGCATGGTGCGCAGGAATTGTTTGGGAGTTAACCCTACATGCGCGCGGAACTGCCGTTCCAATTGCCTTTCAGAAATGTGCAGGGTTTGGATGAGCTGCCCCACCTGCATCAGGCCATGCTGTTGTTGTATATGTGCCATAGCAGCGGTTAACAGCCGGCCGGCCGCGGGGTGCTGCTGTAATTTATGAATAAGAAAATGTTGAATGAGCTGTAAACGCTGCTGATCATTTTCAGCCAGCACTATTTTTTCTTCCAGCTGGCTGCCGGCAGCGCCAAAAATATCCGGCAGGCTAATGAGCTGATCGGTAAAAGTATGCGCCAGTATACCTGTTAATGTTTGCAGGGCATAAGGCTGCAACACCACTACCAGCATACCAATGGCGCCACCCGAAGCCAGGTCGTGGAACTGGCTGATCTGTCCGTATACAAAACTGCGCGGATGTACCGGCCCGGTATTGGAAAAAGCAGAGAACCGCGCTTTGTAATAGAACACCATGCCCGCATGCCCGTCCGGCGAAAGACGGTGGTGCTGCTGGGCAGGACTATCATTTTCCAATACCAGGAAATGTTTTACCAGTGATGTTAATATAGCAGGCGGCGCTATCTGCATAGTATAAAAGTAACTATCTTTAGTCACTCAAAAATTTTAATTGTATGAAAGCAGTTGCTGTTTCAAAATTCCGCGATACACTACAGGTTATGGAATTACCCCAGCCTGCAGTACGCGCGGGCATGATATTAATACGTGTAGCCGCTGCCGGTATGAACCCCTTTGACTGGAAAATGGTGGATGGTATAATGGATGGACACATGCCGCACCAGTTCCCGCTGATCATGGGCGTAGAAGGCGCAGGTACTGTAGTTGCCGTAGGAGAGGGCGTTACCCGTTTTAAGGAAGGGGATAAGGTGTACGGGCAATTCATTCACAGCCCTATTGGTGAAGGAGCATACGCGGAGTACGCAATTGTGCCGGAGAACAATGCTATCAGCGCAGCGCCGAAGTCTATAAACCTTACCACAGCTGCTGCTGTGCCTAATGCCGGTATGACCGCATTGCAGGCGCTGGAGCATGCCGGATTAAAAAAAGGACAAACATTATTAATAGTAGGCGCTACTGGCGGTGTGGGCTCTTTTGCCACGCAGCTGGCTGCCCTGCAGGGTATACAGGTAATTGCCACTGTAAGTGATGATGATGCCGCACAACGTATACAGCAGCTGGGCGCTGTTACCACAGTTAATTATAAAACGGGCTCCATTGCCGAACAGGTAAAACAAACTTACCCGGATGGTATTGATGGCCTGATAGACCTGATGAGTAAAAAAGATGCCTTTGCTGCAAACACAGCGCTGGTAAAGAACGGCGGCGTGGCTCTTACCACTGCTTTTGTGGCAGATGATGCTTTGCTGAAAGAGCGGAACTTACGTGGCGGTAATTTTGAAGTAAAAGGCAACCTTACCTCGCTGGATCAGCTTACCCAATTAATTGATGACGGTAAGCTACAGGTACCTGTGGGGCATACCATCACCCTGCAGGAAGTGCCCGCAGCCATTGCGCAAAGCCGCGCCGGACACGCCACCGGCAAAACAATTATTACGATGGACTAATTGTTTAATAATAATTAAGAATGAATAATTAATAATCGTTGGGGAGTTATATCGCAGTACGGATAATTGCAAAAAAGAGGAATGATGTTCTATGGCACCATTCCTCTTTTTTATTATCTTCAGAGAAGCTGCATTTTCTTGCACCAACATTCTCCGCTATTATTAATTCTTAATTATTCATTATTCATTCTTAATTAAAAGGTGACTTTATATACGCGGTACCCTTTGCTGTAGTTATTGGGGTCATGTTGTACACGAAGGGTCATGGTTGATCTGCCTGGAGATGCGGTGTTCAGCAGGGGCGGACCTTGTTCAAGCGCTGTCTCAAAGTCAGCTTTCACCTGGTCATTAAAGGGGGTAAGTGGGTAGCTGTTGTAGTAATATTTGTCCGCTTCCTTTCTCAGGCAGAAATATGAAAAAGGGCCCGCAGCACCAAATAATGGTAGCGCAAAGGTATCCAGGCCCTGGTATTTGTCCCGGTGGATGGTTTTTTTATACTCGAGCCAGTAAGAAGGGCCATCCTGCAGCGGCTCTTTGGGCTTAACCACTATTGCTTTAATGACGTACATATATCCCATTTCCCGCTCCGGAAAATTATTAACATAGGTATAAACCAATTCCTTTTTGTCTGTATTCAGAAATATCCTGGAATCGCCACCTGTTGTATAATGATCCAGGAATACTTCCACTTCCTGTCCGTTCTTCGGGTCCGAAGGGTCAAACTTGTCCTTGGAACAAGCCATAAATAAAAGGGCAATGAAAAAAAGAGAATAGAAATGTTTCATAGTACCAAATGATGATGATGGGCTAAGATGAAATATCCCTATTGGAACGGTTATACCGGAACAAATGTTACCCCTTTTTTAATTAATAATATAGGAGAATGTTACTTCAGGTAAACGGTTTTTCTCTGAAGTTATAAGTAAATAAAAAGGAATGGCGTTGTAGAGCATCATTCCTCTTCATTTTGCAGCTATCCGTACTGCGATATAGCTGCACCACGATTATTAATTCTTAATTATTCATTATTAATTAGAAGGCGCTTGCCTCATTGAGCTGGCTCATCGCTGCCTGGTCTAATCCCAGTTTAGAAGCCTGTAGCAGCTCCTCCAGCTGCGCTACGCTGG
This sequence comes from Chitinophaga rupis, assembly GCF_900109685.1. Lineage (GTDB taxonomy): Bacteria > Bacteroidota > Bacteroidia > Chitinophagales > Chitinophagaceae > Chitinophaga > Chitinophaga rupis. Next base: position 1,252,400 of record NZ_FOBB01000002.1, read on the forward strand.
TGGCGCTGGCAATAGGCGCTGCAATGCCCGGGCGTTGCGCCAGCCAGGCAATAGCCACGCTGGCAGGATTGGTTTTATAACGTGCGGCTACTTCATCCAAAGCAGCCAGGATCTTCATTCCGCGATCATTCAGATAGCTCAATGCTTTTTGCCCGCGCGGGCTTTTGGAAATATCTGCCTTGGAACGGTATTTACCACTCAGGAAACCGCTGGCCAGCGCGTAGTAAGGTAGTACGCTTAAACCATGTTCCTCGCAAATAGGCATATACGAAGTTTCAAATTTCTGACGGTCGTACAGGTTATACTCCGGCTGTAAGGTTTCATAACGCGGGTAACCATAATCTTCGCTGTTATGCAGGGATAAGGTGAGCCTTTCCGGGCTCATATTGGAAGTGCCTATCACACGCACTTTGCCGGCTTTTATCAGCTCTGCATAGGTAGCCAGCGTTTCTTCTACCGGTGTGGTTTCTTCATCAAAATGTGTTTGGTACAGGTCTATATAATCTGTTTGCAAACGGCGCAGGGAATCTTCCACTGCTTTGGTAATATATGCTTTGGAGGTGCCTTTCTGCTGCGGCCCCATTTCACCGCCTACTTTAGTAGCTATGATCACCTGCTCCCGTTTACCACTTTGTTTTAACCAGTTACCAATAATGGTTTCCGATTCACCGCCTTTGTTACCGCTTACCCATTTGGAATATACATCTGCCGTATCTATCAGGTTAAAACCTGCGCCGGTAAAGGCGTCCAGCAATTTAAAAGAATTAGGTTCATCAACAGTCCACCCAAATACATTACCGCCAAATGCCAGTGGCGCCACTGTGAGCTCAGACCTGCCCAGTTTCCGTTTTTCCATCTTATATTAATTTTGATCTAATATTTCCCACAAAAAAGGTACCAGCATAAATCCACTCGCTAACATACAAGTAAGCAGCCCCGGCAAAAACTGGGGACATTGTCCTCATGCTCAGCTGAAAATGCAGCGTTCTCTACGCAAACCCATTATTAATGAAAGGAATATGATGAATGATCATAACTAACGGATACGACTATATTTTAAATTATTACTATTTTGCGGGCCGCTGCGTGCTGCTTACGTACATATCATTATAATCCGTTATCCGCCTGAGTCCAGGGAAACGCCAATCATAGCAGCCGGTTGGGAGGTTTGAACAAAAAAATTTAATGCAAACGCATAATTACCGGCAGGTGATTCCTGCAGGTATAAATATTTTTTAGCAAGGAACAGATTTTGTTAGACAAACGACATTTAACGTACTATGAGTAAGACCATTATTGTATCAAACAGATTGCCCGTAAGAACAACAGAAAAAGATGGAGAGTATGTATTGGCTCCCAGCGAGGGAGGGTTGGCTACCGGTTTGGGGTCCATTTACAGGGACGGACATAATGTATGGATCGGCTGGCCCGGACTGGAAGTAACAGAACAGAAAGACCAGGATCGTATTCAGCGCGAGCTGGCTACCATGAATCTGAAGCCGGTATATTTAACACAGGATGAGATCAATAATTATTACGAAGGATTTTCCAATGAAACCTTATGGCCGGTGTTCCACTACATGTCCACCTATGCGCGTTATGAGCAGTCTTACTGGGATTGTTATTATCGTGTAAATGAAAAGTTCCGGGATGTGATACTGGAAACCGCAGAACCGGGCGACATTATCTGGATCCATGATTATCAGCTGTTATTATTACCCGGCATGATACGCGCTGCGCTGCCGGATATTTCCATCGGTTTTTTCCTGCACATTCCATTCCCGTCCTTTGAGCTCTTCCGCCTGCTGCCCTGGCGTGCAGAATTGCTGGATGGCATGCTGGGCGCAGATCTGCTAGGCTTTCATACTTTTGATGACAGCCGTCATTTCATTAACGCCGTAACCCGTTTGCTGCCAATCAACGCATCGTCCAACGTATTAATGGTGAATGACCGTGCAGTAATTGCAGAACCTTTTCCCATGGGCATTGATTATGAACGGTACGGATCTATGGTGAATAATCCGGATGTGAAGGACCAGCTGAAACAGCTAAAAGATAATTTCAATGATATAAAAATGATCCTGTCTATTGACAGGCTGGATTACAGCAAAGGCATTCTGCAACGCCTGCAGGCCTATGAGCTGTTCCTGCAGCTGCACCCCGAGTATACAGAAAAAATAGTGCTGTATATGATCGTAGTGCCCTCGCGGGATAATGTGCCGCAATATATATACCTGCGCGATGAAATAGATAAGCTGGTAGGCGGCATTAATGCACGTTTCCGCACTATTAACTGGCATCCGGTGCATTATTTTTACCGCTCTTTTCCCATTGAAACATTATCTGCTTTATACCACTTTGCCGACGTTGGCCTGGTAACGCCCATGCGGGATGGCATGAACCTGGTAAGTAAGGAATACGTGGCCAGCCGTACTAATAATGATGGCGTTTTGATCTTAAGTGAAATGGCCGGCGCATCCCGCGAATTAATTGATTCGCTGATCGTAAATCCCAATAACATAGGCGCTATTACCCGGGCTATAGAAGAAGCGCTGGTAATGCCCAAACCGGAACAATACCGCCGTATGAAACAAATGCGGCAGGTAGTAGCCAAATTTAATATTGCACACTGGGTAAAACTTTTTATGACACGCTTACAGGAAGTAAAACAGATCCAGCAATCCATGCTGGCACGCCGCCTGAGCCCCGATATGCAGCATCAGGTACAGCAGCAATACCAGAAAGCCGAAAAACGCGCTATATTTTTAGATTATGACGGGACCCTGGTAGGGTTTAATGTGAACATAGACCTGGCTTCACCGGACCAGGAGCTGTATAAGCTATTACAGCAATTAACTGCCGATCCGCGTAATGAGGTGATCATGATCAGCGGCCGCAAACACGAAACCTTATCAGAGTGGCTGGGCAATATGAATATGGATCTCATCGCTGAACATGGCGCCTGGACCAAAAAGCAGGGCGCACGCTGGAAAAAGATCCCGGGGTTAACAGACCAGTGGAAACAGGATATCTACTCAACCCTGGACACTTATACAGACCGTACGCCCGGTGCTTTTATTGAAGAAAAAAGCTATTCGCTGGTGTGGCATTACCGTAAGGTGGAAGAAGGTTTGGGGGAGCTGCGCGCCAATGAGCTGACCAATACTTTACGTTATTATACCAATGATAAAGGACTGCAGGTATTGCCCGGCGATAAAGTAATTGAGGTAAAGAATGTTGAGATCAATAAAGGCCGTGCTGCCATTAACTGGCTGCAGGATCGCCACTATGATTTTGTAATGGCTATTGGCGATGATCATACCGACGAGGATATTTTCAAAGCCCTGCCGGAAGATACCATTTCCATTAAAGTAGGCAGCCAGGTATCTGCTGCGCGGTACTACCTGCGCAACTTTCATGAGGTAAGGCAGTTTTTGGCTACGCTGGTGTAGCTTCGCTGTCCGTGGTCGATGGTACATAGACGATGGCCTATGCACGTAAAACAGATTTTACATGCATAGGCCATTTTTATTTTTTGCAGTAATTGTCAGATGGAAGTATGCCATGGACCATCGGCTATGGACCATGGACTTTTACAAAAATATCGGAACATCCAGCTTCATCGCAATGCGGTACGCGGCATTCATCAAACCCACATGGCTATACGCCTGCGGGAAGTTGCCCCACTGGCTGCCGTTTTCTTCATCCACATCTTCGCTGAACAGCAGCAGGTGATTGGAGTATTGCAGCAGGTTCTCAAACTCGCGGATAGCATCATCCAGCCGGCCTACGCAGGCCAGCGCCTCTACGTACCAGAATGCACATACCAGGAAAGTGGTTTTGGGCTTGCCAAAATCATCTGCATGCAGGTAACGGTAAAATAATCCCTGCGGTGTTTTTAATTCTCTTTCCAGTCCTTCCAGGTGGTCTTTTGCTTTTTGGGAGAAGGGATCCAGGTAGTTCATCATGATCAGCTGCAGGGTACTGGCATCCAGGTGTTTGCTGCCTACAGCATGTGCATATACTTTCCGTACAGGGTCATAACAGTTCTCGATATGCGCGGCAGCACGCTGTTTCAGGGCAATAGCCTTTTCTACCAGCTGCTGATGGCCAATGGTGCGGGCCATTTTTTCCGCTGCGCAGCAGCCCGTCCACTGGAACAGGTTAGAGTAGCAGTGGGTGTTGGCCATGTTCCTGAACTCCCATATGCCGGCATCTTTTTCATCAATGGTACGCTCTATTTTTCCCAGCAGGTATTCTATCCACCAGGCAGAATCTTTTCTTTCAGAGAAAATAAAACGGTGATCGGTATACAACGGCAGCATGGAAATAAGCACCTGCCCGTAAATATCATTCTGTATATGCTCATAGGCCTGATTGCCTATGCGCACAGGCTGGTTGCCCATATAACCGGAAAGCTCCGGCAGTATCTGTTCTGTGAGCAGCTTTTGTCCGGTAATGCCATACAGCGGCTGATAGCGGTAATCGCCGGAAAGGGAAATATCCGTTACATAGCTAAAATAACGCTCCATTTCCTCAAAGTGGCCAATATGGTTTAAGGCGGTAATTACGTAATAGGTATCCCGCAGCCAGCAGTAGCGGTAATCCCAGTTACGGCCGCTGTTGGGAAACTCCGGCAGGCTGGTGGTGCTGGCGGCAATGATAGCGCCGGTATCCTCATACTGGTGGATCTTGAGGGTAAGGGCAGAGCGGATCACATAAGGCTGGTAAAAATTGGCGATGTTGGAATGTTTGATCCAGGTGCGCCAGTAGCTAACCGTTTCCCGTAAGAATGATTCCGCAGTGCTTACCAGCGGCGCTTCCAGCGGACTGCCATAGCTTAGCAGCAGGTAGCGGGTATCATTCAGCACAAAAGGCTGCTCATCCAGCAAATAATTAACGGGGATATTGGTGGTAAGGCGCAAACGTTCGCCGGCGCCTAAAAATTCTACGTGGTTGCTGCCCGGCTGCGGGTGCAGGGGCTGTGCACCATAATCGGTTACCGGTTTGCAGACTACGCGTATACGCGGGTTGCCTTCCAGCGGCTCTATTTTACGTACCAGTGTTAAGGGCTTAAAATAACGTTCGTACTGGAAAAACCGGGGCGCTACGTCGGTGATCAGGTATTTGCCATTGTTGCAGGTGATCTCCGTGCACAGTACATTGGTATTTTCCATGTAATACTGGCGGGAGGTGTATTCCCCTTCAGGCAGTATGGAGAACTGGCCGCCTTTATCTTTATCCAGCATGCCGCCGAATATAAAGGTGCTGTCCATCCGCGGCCAGCAAAGCCATTCTACATTGGTATTCCGGTGAATATGTGCTATGTAGGCACAATTTCCGATTATCCCGGTCTGATACGTATGTCTTTCCATGCAGCTAATTATAAATGCTTTACGCCCGTGCTAGTTAAATTGTTCATTTAGTATCAAAAGCTGTTCCAGAAAGCGAAAAGCATAAAGCATAAAGCATAAAGCAAAAAGCTCAAAGCAGAAAGCAAAAAGCTGAATGCCGCGGTTTGGGCAGCCAATGTATGCCTGTCCCCGTCAATACCTTTTAGCTTTCTGCTTTGGGCTTTCCGCTTTTTCCCTGCCAATGTATTCCTATCCTCATCAATACCTTTTAGCTTTCTGCTTTCCGCTTTCTGCTTTTCCCGGCCAATGTATTCCCATCCGCGTCAATACCTTTTAGCTTTCTGCTTTATCCTTTCAGCTCTTTCCCGTATTTTTATAACATGCAAACCACCAATGTTCAACAGTTCCTGCCGCGTTTTGCACGTATGACCCGCCAGTTGGGCAAAGCGCCATTGCACGTGCTGGCTGGCGACCTGGGCGGCACCAAAACCAGGCTGGCGCTTTTTGAAGCTTCCGAAGGCAGGCTGCAGGTAGTGGATGAGCAGGTATATGCCTCCCGTGAGTATACTTCTTTCCCCGAGGTTGTAAAAGGATTTATTGGCAAACAGGCCGGCCAGGAGCCGCAACGTATATGCATTGGCGTTGCCGGGCCGGTGATCAAGGGGAAAGTGGAACTCACTAATCTTTCCCGCGAACTTAATGTAACCGACATTCAGCATGCTACCGGTATAGCGGAAACCTCCCTGATCAATGACCTGGAAGCTACCGCCTACGGGCTGGCCACCCTGCAGAACGAGAGCCTGCTAACGCTGCACAGCGGCGCAGGCGATAACGGTGGTAACATGGCCATTATAGCCCCTGGTACCGGGCTGGGAGAGGCCGGACTGTTCTGGGACGGCGAGCTATATACTCCCTTTGCCACAGAGGGCGGGCACTGTGATTTTGCGCCGCGTAACGAGCTGGATATGGAGCTGCTGCAATATTTGCAGGAAAAGTACCAGATCGTAAGCTGGGAACGCCTGGTATCCGGCCCCGGTATTTATGATACCTTTAAATTCCTGCGCGATATACGCCATATGCATGTACCGGACTGGCTGGAAGAAGACCTGCTGAAAAAAGATCCCGCAGCAGTGATCAGCGGTCAGGCCATAGAGCAGAAAGTTTCCGTGTGCATAAAAACGATGGAGCTGTTTGTACGTTACCTGGCGCGGGAAGCCGCCAACCTGGTATTTAAAATGAAAGCCACCGGCGGTTTGTTCCTGGGCGGCGGTATTCCGCCCCGTATTATCCCCTTGCTGCAGGATAATACCTTTTACCATCACTACCTGCAGGGCGACCGGCTCATAGAGCTGCTGGCCTCTGTTCCCATCCATGTTATCAGCAATGATAAGGCGGCCCTTTGGGGAGCCGCCTATTACGCCGTGCATCAACAGCGCGTTGTGTAGATCAGTTGCAGTGCTCAATTCATTTGTAACCAAAGCCCGCTGAAAGCCATGTGGCAGGTCATGCCCTGGTGCCGGTAAGTTATTTGCGTAAGCGGGGTCAGGGACGTAATAGCATTGGTGCTGTAAGGCCCCACATACCCGGTAGCGGGGTCATAACATTCATGAGCGTTGATCACAACAGAGTGCATAAACTGGTCTACCACCAGCAGGTGCACGGCATTTAACAAGGGAAGCTGTGTATAACCGGCCGGGCCTGTGACGTTGGCATAAGCCGGGCCGGTGATCAGGTCAATTTCTGTTTGTAATAAGTTGGTAGTTTTACCATACCTGCTGTAATTGCTTACCTGCAGCAGGTTTAGCGCACTCTCCGCATTTTCATTATAGTGTACCCGTAACCGTTGCATCTCCATCCCAAATAAATTAGCCACGTAGGTTAAGGAAGAGAATGAATTGAAATCACTCACCGGGTTGCCATACCGGTAAGTAGCTGTGCGCTGCATAATATCCAGCGAGAGGTTGCCGGTGATCTGGTAAATGCGTTGTGCAAAGGCCTCCGGCCCCGGAAGGGTATAGCCCTGGGAAAGGTTACCGGTATCCAGCAGATACGGCATTTGTGCCAGTCCAAAGTGGCTGAAGGCAGCTGCCAGTGAAAAAGCGCCGCAGCTGTTCACAGTAGTTTGTTTTACACCGTTGTAGGCTACAAAGGACATATCCGGTTCAATTACGAATTATCAATTACTAATTACGAATAGATTGAAACGATTAAAGGCCATTGAAAATTCCGATGATCACCAACGCAAAGGCACTATTCAAGAGCAGTGGATGTACAGCTCATCGCGCTCTTATCAGGGTTCAAAAGCCCGGCACCACAGCAGCACAAAAGCATCATCAGGGTACCTGCTCCGCAACCGGGCGGTAACCGGTTGCGGGCCCCTTTTTGGTTCCTTTTTGGGGAAGCAAAAAGGAACAACTAAATGAATTTAATAATGTAATACACATACACATTACCCGGATGGGTAGTAATACCATTACGCAAAGCCGCTAACCCTACCGGTTGCTGAATGGTGCCCACATCGCTGCCCGGGCGGCCATTGGCCCGTTGGCGGGCCTTGGCTTCCGGATCGTTGCCACTGTTCATATCGGTCATGCAGAGTATATAACCACGGTAATCCGGTAAGCGGAATACGCCTTCCGGCTCCAGGCCTTTGTTGTATTGCGGGCCTATCACCTGGTATAGCAGCGGGTAGTCTTCGGCATACAATTGGCGGCCGTCGCATACCATCCAGCCATACGTTTCTATCAGCGTTTCAAAATCGGCCGGGCCATCTGCATCAGGATCCGCTATCTTCCCGGAAAAGGCCATCACAGCGCCTGGCGGTATGCCAAACGGCATGGATGGTAGTTGTGTAGGATAAACCATATATATTAAAAACTAAATGATCAAAAAAAGAACCCCGGGACAGAGGGATAGGTTCCCGGGGTGGGGTTACGGTCACGCATATCTGACATTTTGCAGAGAAAACTTAACCGGCGTCGTGTCGGGGCCCAATCCCCCACCGGTCATAATAATGTCCGCACTGCTAATGCCAGATAGAGAGAGCTGTGTATGCACCTGTGAAGTAAAAGCGCTGTCGATCAATGCTCCTTCGGTTACTGCGTGTGCAACGCCTATCCAAAGGGTCGGCTTAAATTGGAATACCGCCGGTTGTCCCGGCTCCACATTCTTTTTCAGGGCAAGCAATTTTCCATCCCGGTACACATGTACATCAATGATACCGGTTGCCAGGGCATTGTATATAATGATCTCTTCCTCGTTGGCAGCAGGGCCGCTGTGTTCAAGCACATTGCCACTATCCGTTGTAACCAGCTGGTATTGTTGCCCGGTAGCAGCTGGCAGCTGCAGGCTGTAGTTGCCCCGGCCATCACTGGCCGCAACCGCCATTGCCACAGGGTAGGTAAAGGGATGGCTCCATCCGGACCCCAAATTATGGATCACCTGCCAGGCTACCGGTGTTTCGGTAGTACTGGCCTCATTTTTCTGGAAGATCACAATGCCATCATTGTTACGGTCACTCGAATTGTTAATAAGATTGAGCCAGATGTTTGTCATAGTCCTGAACGTTTTGCCGGATCTGATTAGTGGTGTGTTGTTGTGCGTGCCTTACAATACCAAAAGTACAGCAGGCAATAACGGCCCGGGAATACAATGGCAGCAGTGGTGTATTGGAAGGCATAAATGGTACGGCCGGAGGTATGAGTGTAAAAAGTATTACTATTATGGACAATAAAAAATGGATATAAAGATTATCTTTGCTGCCCTTAAACCTCCTTTCTTTAACCTTAAGCCTCTTACCTATGTCAACAACAGTTTCCTCAGACGTAACAATCCTGCACACACACACCGCACGCGTCGTTCGTGGCCTTGCAAAACCTTTTTCCCTGGAGCCGCTGGTTGCAGCAGTAACGGTGAATGAACTGGAAAAGATCTATAAGCTGTCTATCGCCGCGTATTTGCCGGACCATCTGGACAAACCCATACTGGATGAAGATATGAGCTTCATTGCACCTATAAATACAGATGCCAATGAGCTGGATGCACGTTATGTGTACCTGACCATTGAACCCTGGGATATTGGCGCGCACCATAGCTATTCCCTCTGGAATGTAGAGGTGAAATACCAGCTGGGCGCCACCAGTCCGGAAGCAGAGGCTGTGCTGGTATTGTATGATTATGAAGGCGAAGCGCCCGGAGGGCCTGAAACGCCTGAAACACCCAGGGGTACAGTAACTACCGTAAAAAGATCCACCACAGAAGATTAATGCAGGCTTAAAAAGCCGGCCCGATCCGATAACCATTAGATGAAAACCAGGATGAGAACGATATTGGTAATTACCGCGCTTTTTTTTTAACTGCTGCTGCAGCTCAGCCACCGCAACCACCGGCCCATGGCCCGTGGTATCATGAGCTGCAGCAGCACTGCTATATATGCCGTGAACACCCTGCAGATACTGCACGGATGATCATGTCCGGCCAGTACGGATCCTCTTACCAGATCAATTATCATAACAGCCATGTGGCCTGGGCCGATAACGACCCTGATGCCGCCTATACGTACATTATTAATACCATGAACGGTATTGATAATGATGTAAAACACCCGCTATATTCGCCCGCACTTTTCCTGAAAGCCAAGATCCAGTACAGTAAGCAATTGTATGCCGAAGCATTGCGCACCTACCAGCAGGTTATTCACCTGAAAGGACTGGATACCGTGCTGCTGGCCAATAGTTACGCCCACCTGGGAGAAATTTACCTGGAGCAGGGGCAGAATGAGGACGCGCTGAAGGTGCTGAGCACCTGGGAGCAGGTTTTTGCCCCCCGCTCAGATGTGTATGCCCTGAAAACCCTGTATCATAACAAGGCGCTGGCCTATTTTTACCTGAAACAATACCCCGCCGCAGAAGAATATTTTAACCGCAGCCTGCGCCTGGAAGAGCAGGTGCAGGATACCACCGGCCTGGCTATTTCCTATATGGACCTGGCTAACCTGTACTATACGCAGTACCAGGATGATAAGGCAATACCCCTTTTTGAAAAAGGGCTTGAATACGCCAAACATTCCAATAACCCGGAAGTGCCGCGCAATGCCTACAGGAATATGGCCGCTGTGGAAGAGAACAGGAAAAGATATGCGTTGGCGTTAGACTACCGTAAGCACTATGAAGTGCTGCAGGACAGCATCTGGAACCGCGATCATGTATGGGAGCTGGCCCGCCAGGAAAGGAAGCTGGCATTGCAGCAACGGGAACATACCATTTACATACTGGGCTGGCAGCGTAACAGCCTGTTACTGGCCGCCCTGCTGCTGTTGCTGCTGGGAACCGCCATCTGGTTTGCTTACCGGCAGCAAAAACGCAGTAAGCGTATCATCACCCAGCAAAAAGAAGCGCTGAATATACTGAACCAAACCAAAGACCGTTTATTCTCCATTGTAGCGCATGACCTGCGCTCGCCCGTATACCGTCTTAAGAACAACCTGGCCAAGCTGAAAAAAGCCATCTGGAAGCAGGAAATCACCGAAGCCGCTGCGCTGGCAGCCAGTAATGAAAAAATTGCCGGCAGCACCTACATCCTGATGGATAACCTGCTGCACTGGGCCCTTAGCCAGACAGACCAGCTGTTCTTCCGCCCCGAGGAGCTGCACCTGCGCACGGTAGTAGGCCTGGTTTGCCATGATATAACACCCCTGGCAGCCGATAAGAACATTGTGATCAAACAAGTGATCCCCGAAGAGATTATCTTTATGGCAGATCTGCATTCTTTTAAGATCATTGTGCGCAATATCATGGATAATGCCATCAAGTTCACACCCGTGGGTGGTTACATTACTATTTCCGCCTGCCTGCAGCAGAATGAATGCCACATCAAGATCATTGATACAGGCCTGGGTATGAGCAGTGAAACACTGGAAGCGCTGTTTGATCCCAACAAAAAAAGAGTGCAGCAGGATACGCATGGTTATGAAAGCACCGGCTTAGGTTTGTGGCTGTGCAAAACCATGACGGAAAAGAACAACGGCCGCCTGAGTATTACCAGCGAGCAGGAAAAAGGCACCACCGTTACCATTATTTTACCGGCAAAAGTATAAATTATGCAACCCGTAAAGATCATGATCGTGGAAGATGACCCGCAGCAGGCCGCCTTGCTGCAGGATATGCTGCTGGAACAGGACTATGAAATTACCGGTATCGCAGGCACCCTGCCGGAGGCCCTGAAGCTGTTCTACACCCAGCCACCGGACCTGGTGATCATTGACGTATACCTGCATGGCAAAAGGGACGGCATTACCTTCGCCACGCAGATCAATGAAAGCGGGGATATGCAAAAGCCTTTCATTTTCCTTACCAGCGCAGCAGACCGCACCACCTTTGAAGCCGCACGCCTTACCACCCCGTTCAGCTACCTGTTAAAACCCTTTAATGAGCTGGAGCTGCAGTATGCCATGGAGCTGGCCATTGAAAGATCTGCCGGGGCAGATAGCGGCCAGTTCACCGCCACCGCAGAAAAGCATACGGTATTAATACACGATTTCTTTTTTGTGAAGAACGGGAATACGCTGGCCAAGATCATGCTGGATGATATTTTGTATATAGAAGTGGAAGGCAAGTACTGTAAAATAGTGGCCGGCAAGGAAAAATACCTGGTGCAGCAACCCCTGAAGCTGTTGCTGGAGCGCCTGCCGGAGCAGCAGTTCATACGCGTGCACCGCAATTTTATGGTGAATATACGCAGCGTTATGAAGCTGAATTTGCAGGAGAATGAGATCGTACTATCCGGCGGGCAATCCATCCTGTACAGCCGCCGTTATCTTGATAGCTTTTTGCATTTGTTCGATGTGCTGAAATAACCCTCTTCCCAAAAGGCATCATTATTGGTTTTATACAGGCATATCATTCCAGGTAAAAAGCCTGGAAATTTTCTTAACTTAATGTAAACCACCCCAATGCCTAAATGGTTACGTATATGCCTCAAAGCCGGTGCAGTTCTTCTTGGACTGGTGATACTGCTATGGCTGGCCCTGGCCTTTTACATACAGCAGCACCGGAAAGCGCTTTTGGAACAGATCATTGAAAAGGCCAACCAGCGGCTGAACGGAAAGCTTACCATTGGGGATATATCGCCCTCTTTGTTGCGCAGCTTCCCCCATGTATCCCTGGCCCTGAAGGATGTAGAGCTGCGGGATAGCCTGTTTGCGCAGCATAAGCACCCCCTGTTATCCGTGCAGCGTATATTCGTTAAGGTAAATACTTTTACTCTGTTAAGGAACCATTTGGATGTAAGGGAAATAACCCTGGAAGACGGCGCTTTTTATTCCTTTACCAACCCGGAGGGTTATACGAACGCCAGTGTGTTCAAACGTCGGGATAAAGCCGCCGGAGAGAGTAAGAGCGGTACAGAGCGGGAGGCGGACATAGCCAGCATGGAGCTGCGCAACATGCAGTTTGTGATTGATAATAAACAGAAGAATAAGCTATTCAGCATACAGATCCGCTCCCTGAAAGGCAGCGCAGATGCGGAAGATGGTAACTGGCGCCTACACCTGCGTACCAGTATGCTGGTAAATAGTTTTGCCTTTAACCTGGACCGCGGCAGCTTTTTGAAGAATAAAACGCTGGAAACTACGCTGGAGCTGAACTTTAACAGGCCCAACCGGGTGCTATCCATACCGGCGCAGCGCATTGAGATAGACAATCATCCCTTTAATATTGGCGCCACCTTTAATTTTAAAACACAGCAATTCATTGTAAATATTACTACGGAAAATGTGCTGTTCCGCAGCGCTGCAGCTATGCTGTCAGACAACATATCAACCAAGCTGGCTAATTATGACATTCAAAAGCCCATGAATGTAGAGGCGCACCTTTCCGGTTACCTGAACCGTCCCGGTACGCCCCGGGTGCTGGTAAAATGGAACACGGCCAACAATACGCTGGTAACCAGGGCAGGGGAGTGGACGGATTGCAGTTTTAGCGGGAATTTTAACAATGAGCGGCATCCCGGTATGGGATATACGGACGAAAATTCGGCCATCTCTTTTTACCAGTTCAAGGCCAAATGGTGGGGGCTGCCTTTCAGCTCAGATACCGTTGACATTGTGAACCTTACACAACCGGTGCTTTCGGGGCGTTTTAAATCCAATTTTAACTTACAGGAGCTGAATGATATTACCGGCGAAACCTTCCAATTCACGCAGGGCACTGCCAGCGCTGACGTTTTTTATAAAGGGGGTATTGGCGATAAGGATACCGTATCGCCGCAGATGGAAGGCGCCGTGAAAGTGCAGAACGGCGCTATGGAATACCTGCCGCGTAACCTGCAAATAGGTAACTGCAGCGCCACCATTGCCTTTAACGGGCAGGATGTGTATGTGATGAATGTACACATGCAAACCGCCAAAAGTGAGCTGGCTATGGAAGGCAGCATACGCAACCTGTTACGCCTGTACTTTGAAGCGCCGGAAAAAATATTGATGGACTGGAATATTACCAGCCCAAAAGTGGACCTGAACGAGTTTAAATTCTTCCTTTCGCCCCGCAAACGGGCCACTGCTGCCAAAACCAAGGCCCAAAGTACTGCGGCCATGCAAAGAAAGGCCAGCCGCATAGCAAAACAGCTGAATGTGATGCTGGAGCTGTGTAATATGAACATGCGCCTGCAGCTGGGGCAGCTGAACTACCAGCGTTTTAATGCGCAAAAGGTGGTGGCGGATCTAAGCCTTACGCAGTCGGATATACTGCTGCGGCAAATATCCCTTTCGCATGCCGGCGGCAGCCTGCAGCTGAACGGCAGTATTCACCAGCAGGGCAATAACAATCGTTTTAAGCTGAATGGCGCCATTAATAATGTCCACATTGATCAGTTGTGGTATGCGTTCGATAATTTCGGGATGGAATCCCTTACCTCCCGTAACCTGAAGGGCAACCTTTCCGCAAAGGTGAATATTACCGGTAACCTGTACGATAATGGTAAAATAACACCCCGCTCCATATACGGCACCGTGGGGTTTGACCTGCGGCAGGGCGCCCTGGTGAACTTTGAGCCGCTGGAAGGCATAGCCTCTGCCGTGTTCTTTAACCGCAACCTGTCCGACATTCGGTTTGAAAACCTTTCCAATACCCTGCAGCTGCAGGGCAACAAGATCATTATACCGCCTATGCAGATCAACTCCACCGCCCTGTACATGGATATAACCGGCGTATATGGCATACCCACGGGCACGGATATTTATCTGGATGTACCGCTGCGTAATCCGAAGAAAGAGGAAGACCTGTCCAAAGAAGAAAAAAAGGCGCGCCGGAAAAAGGGCATTGTCATTCACCTGCACGCCACGGACGAGAATAAGGGCGGAAAGGTAAAGATCAAAATGGGAAAGAAACCGGATTAATGTAACTATTTACCTGTCAGATCGTTTTATGCAAATAAATAGTAATTCATTAATTTTGCGTCCTTAAATCTGACAGGTTCATCATGCGGAAAGTTTTGTTGATTATGATACTGGGGCTGTGTGCATGTAAAAAAGAAGATAACACCACGCCTCAGAAATCCTTTTACGGTAAATGGTTCTATACAGCAGCCATCCATAAACAATACACGGTAAGTCAAGGCGATACGGTTTATAGTCGTATAGATACGCTGCAATATAACGGTGCCGACTATATTAATTTTACGCAGGACAGGGTAGCTCTGCGTTATACTGCTGCTACCAAGCGTTTAGACAGCTTATTATTTGAAGAGGTTACCCCTGTATTCTTTCACCTGGATTCCCTGCTGTGCGAGGCCACTGGCATCAGTGACAGCGCTTTGCAATATAACAGCCTGGATTTTCAGTATAATGAAACCCCACTGGTACAGATCTCCCAAACATACTACTGGCTTAAGAAATAAGCTGCTGCCCCAACATAGAACAGCCATCCCGCGACCGGGACGGCTGATACGGTACTGTTCCGTCTATTTGCTCTTTGGTGCCGGCAAAACAACCGGCACGTTCATTCACGTTATAGAAAAGAAACTGCGTGCTCTTGGTACAATACTCCGTATACCCGTTACCGTGTAACGGATGGTTTATTGAAACTTGCCATCTCAAATTATTTTATTGGTATTATGGGTTAAACAGGACATCAATACCGCTACTGTAGCGGTTTGCGCTATGTTATGCACGGCCGTTCATAGTATAAACAACAGGGGAAAATAAAAGGTTTACAAAGTTTGTAAATGCAGTAGATTCCGAAAGCCGCACTGTGGAAATACGCAGTTTCAGATGTACGAATATGTGTAGAATTATTAAAAGGAAACAGAACGGGAATTTTTGGGGTATGCACACGTATGCATAAATGTGCAAAAGGCTTAATGCAGTTAATATGCTAATCGCAGTCCTGTATCTGGCGCCAACCGCCACTCATCTGCACATCTGCGTATTTGCACATCAACACATTTATTACGCCTCGCCCCGCAGGGTCATTTCTATTTGTTCCTTCACAGTCATGCTAAAACCTACCAGCTCTATTTTAGGATGCTGATCCAGGTTAATACGGATCTTGCCATTCTCCCGCAGCAGAGCATCCTGCATGGGTTCCAATAAAGCGTAAAGTAAGGTCTTGCCCGTCTGGGCTAATTGGTTTAACAGTGCGTCTTCAAGTTGCAGGAATTCCCGGTTTTTATAGGAATAGCTTATCTGAACCATAAATTATTGTTTTTCAAAGGATAGTTACTTGTCCGCCTACTAGATATATAATTTCCTAAATGTATGAAAACAATTTATATAAAAAAATATAAACACGTTTTCCACAAAAAAAATTATCCACATAACGATATGGTGGCTAATCTATTACAATGGGATCGTCATATTGTTCAGTCGGTGTGTACGGTATCCTTTAGATTTTCGATAAGCCTTAAAAACAATTATCTTGCCGTTTTTATATAATCAAACCAGATGCAACCAATACGTTATTGTTTATTACTATGCGGCTGCCTGCTGCAGCTGGCCTTACAGGCCCAACCGGGAAAAAGTACCAAATGGAGCCGGAACGGGCAGGCGGTATATAGTGTTGAAAATGCAGCCATTATAGCCACCGGCTTAAAAGACGGGCAAAGCCAGGTAACCATACCGGCGGCCCAGCTTACCCCGCAGGGAGCTGCCCAACCCCTGGAAGTAAAGGATTTTATTTTTTCAGCCGATGAGCAAAAAGTACTGATCTATACCAACTCCAAACGCGTATGGCGTTACCAGACCCGGGGCGATTACTGGGTGCTGGATGTTAACACCAAACAGCTCAAACAGTTAGGAAAGGGCAGGCCTGCATCGTCCCTGATGTTTGCCAAATTTTCCCCCGATGCTTCCAAAGTAGCCTATGTAAGCGAACATAACCTTTATGTGGAAGAACTTGCCACAGGTGAGGTAAAAGCCCTCACTAATGATGGTACCCGCCGTTTTATAAACGGTACGTTCGACTGGGCCTATGAAGAGGAATTTGGCTGCCGCGATGGTTTCCGCTGGAGCCCTGATGGCCGTTCCATTGCCTACTGGCAGATAGACGCCACCAAGATCCGCGACTTCCTGATGATAGATAATACAGATTCTATTTACTCCTTTACAGTACCGGTAGAGTATCCCAAAGCAGGAGAAAGCCCTTCTGCCTGCCGTGTAGGCGTAGTGGATATTAATACTGCAAAAACTACCTGGCTGCAGGTGCCCGGCGATGCGCAGCAGCACTACATTCCCCGCATGGAATGGGTGCCGGGTAAGAATGAGATCATTCTTCAGCAGCTGAACCGCAAGCAGAACCAGAGTAAGCTGATCTTGTGCAACGCGGCTACCGGTACGGCACAAACGCTGTTTGAAGAAAGTGATAAAGCCTGGATAGATGTAAAATCACGCTGGGACGATGATGATATTACAGGCTGGGATTGGATAAAGAACGGCAGCGCCTTTGTATGGGTAAGTGAAAAAGACGGCTGGCGCCACCTGTACAGCATTGAGGTAAAGAGCGGCAAAGAAACCCTGCTTACGCCGGGTAACTATGATGTGATCGGCATTCCTAAAGTAGATGAAGCGCATAAGCTGATCTACATACTGGCATCGCCTAAAGTGGCAACCCAGCAATACCTGTACAAAGTATCGCTTGACGGAAAAGGCCAGCCACAGCGCGTTACACCGGAAAACCAGCCCGGCACCCACTCCTACGAAATATCGCCGGACAGGCAATATGCCGTACACCAGTTCTCAAACAATTATTTTTACCCGTACTCTGAAATTGTGCACCTGCCGGATCATAAAAGCAATGGCGCCAACCTTTCTGCAGAGATCAAAACCAAGCTGCCTGCTGCTAATAAACAGGTGGAGTTCTTCTCTGTTACGACGGTAGATGGTGTAACCATGGATGGCTGGATGCGTAAGCCCAACAGCTTTGATTCCACTAAAAAATACCCGGTGCTGTTCTATGTGTATGGCGAACCTGCCGGCGCAACTGCAAAAGATGAATTTGGAGCCGGCCGTAACCCGCTGTACAACGGGGATATGGCAGATGATGGTTACATCTACGTATCTATGGATAATCGCGGCACTCCCTTGCCCAAAGGCAGCGAGTGGCGTAAATGTATTTACCGCAAGGTAGGCCTCATTAACTCCCGCGACCAGGCCATGGCTGCTACAGAGCTGCTGAAACGCCCTTACATGGATACTTCCCGCGTAGCCGTATGGGGCTGGAGTGGCGGCGGTTCTATGACGCTGAACCTCCTGTTCCAGTATCCGCAGATCTACAAAACCGGTATTGCCGTTGCAGCCGTAGGCAACCAGCTTACGTATGACAATATTTACCAGGAGCGTTATATGGGCCTGCCGCAGGAGAACCGGGAAGATTTTGTAAAAGGATCGCCCATTACCTATGCTAAGAACCTGCAGGGGCACCTGCTATATATACATGGCAGCGGCGATGATAACGTGCATTACCAGAATGCAGAAATGCTGCTGAATGAGCTGATCAAAAACAACAAGGTATTCCAGTTTATGGCTTACCCTAACCGCACGCACAGCATTAGTGAAGGCGAGGGCACGCGCAGGCATCTCTCTAACCTGTATACCCAATACCTGCGGCAGTACTGCCCGCCGGGCCCCCGTTAAATTAATAATGAATAATTAATAATTAATAATCAAAGCGGCCGGTGTTACAATGAACACCGGCCGCTTTATATTTGAATGTAGTTAAGCAAGGCATGTTTGTTGTTGCAGAATGAGCCTGACCATAATTATTCATTATTCATTCTTCATTATTAATTGTGTATGAAAGACACAAATGCTGTTGTCATAAAAGCGCTGAAAGAGCTGATAAACGGAGGCCATGCGCATGCTACGTTTGAGGATGCGGTAAAGGAGCTGCCCGCCAAATTAAGGGGCGAGGTACCGGAGAATATGCCTTACAGCGTATGGCAGCTGGTAGAGCATATCCGCATTACGCAATGGGATATCCTGGAATTTTCCCGCAATCCCAAACACCAGTCGCCCCCCTGGCCGGAAGGCTACTGGCCTAAAGAACACGCCCCCAAAGATGCCAATGCCTGGAAAGAGAGCATTGCGCAGGTGAACCGGGAGCGTAAAGAATTCCTCAAATTATTAGATGAACCAGGCGTAGACTTATACACGCCTTTTGAGCATGGCAGCGGGCAAAATCTGCTGCGGGAGGCCATGCTGATTGCAGATCATACCAGCTACCATACCGGTGAAATTATCGTGCTGAGAAGGCTGCTGGGCGCCTGGGATTGATGACTACACTTTCCACATACAATCTGCAAACCACCCTTTGGTATCCGTAAAACAGGTAAGCGGCTGAAAGCCGGTTTGCAGGGCCATTTGCGTGGTTTCTTCCAGGCTGTATTTCTGGGATATCTCCATGTGAATGGGTTCGTGCTGCTGGAAGTGGATGGTTACATCATTACAAAGATGCACGTCCTGTTCTTCCAGGCTTACCAGGTAGCTTTTACATGCGCCGGTCATGGGATCATATACCGGGTAGTGCTCAAACATATCCGTATTAAAATCCGCCTGCAGCTCCCGGTTAATGCGGGTTAGCAGGTTCAGGTTAAAGGCGCTGGTAATACCTGCTTCGTCGTTATAGGCATTCAGGATGATCTTTGGATGCTTTTTCAGGTCAAAACCCACCATCAGCAGGTCGCCGGGCTGCATGCAGCTACGCAGCTGCCGGCAGAACTTGCGGGCCATGATAGGCGTGAAGTTGCCAATATTGGCGCCCATGAACAGCAGCACCTTGGGGCGGTTGCTCATTTCAGCCACCCGCTGTACCATCTCAAAATACTCCCCGTTCAGCCCCTGCATTTGCAGGGCCGGTAATTTTTCCGGCAGCGCCTTTTCCAAGGTGCTAATTACGTTGGTGGAAATATCAATAGGGTAGTAGGTAAAATCCAATCCGGTATGCAGCAATTGCTCCAGCAGGTGTATGGATTTGGTGGCATCGCCGGGGCCCAGCTCCACCAGGTCAAAGCTGGTGGTTTGAGCGGCAATAGCCTGCGCAATCTGTGCAGCCTGCTCCGTCATAATTTCCATTTCACAATCCGTGGGGTAATACTCCCTGCATTGCATGATCTGCTGGAACAGCTTATCGCCGGCCGCATCGTAGAAATACTTGGAATCCAGGTATTTGGGGGTAGCGGTAAGCCCGCGCACCACGTCCTGGTAAAAGACTTCCAACGGCTCCAAAGCTACGCCCGGCGCCGGCAATGTGTGAATTACAGTGGTATGCATAATCGAATATTTGTCATGATATATTATTGCGCCAGCCGGATCCCGGTGAATTGCCAGCGCAGATTAGGATGAAAAAAGTTGCGATAGGTAATACGGCTGTGGTCCGGCGGGGTTACCTCTGAACCGCCGCGCAGCACCATCTGGCTTACCATAAATTTGCCATTATACTCCCCAATGGCGCCGGGGGCTTTTGTAAAGCCA
Source organism: Chitinophaga rupis (assembly GCF_900109685.1). Classification (GTDB taxonomy): domain Bacteria; phylum Bacteroidota; class Bacteroidia; order Chitinophagales; family Chitinophagaceae; genus Chitinophaga; species Chitinophaga rupis. The sequence continues at coordinate 1,272,713 of NZ_FOBB01000002.1, forward strand.
GGGTAGGGCAGGTAGGCGCTCTCCGTCCATTCCCAGCGGGTACCCCATTGCAGCTGCGGCGCTGCGGCCTCCCACTCAAATTCCGTGGGCAGGCGCTTACCTTTCCATGCGGCATAGGCGGTGGCTTCGTAATAGCTGATATGGCATACCGGCGCATCGCCATCCACCGGCTGTAAGCCCTGCCAGGTGTAGTACATCCACCTGCCATCTACCTCATGCCAGTACAGCGGGGCATTTACCTGCTGCTGTTTTACCCAGTCCCAGCCTTCGGCGTGCCAGTAACGGAAATCAGTATACCCACCGGCAGCCATAAAATCCAGGTATTCTGCGTTGGTCACCAGGTCAGTGCTGATCCTGTACTGTTGCAGGAACACTTTATGACGTTGCTGCTCGTTATCAAAACAAAAACCTTCGCCCTCATAGCCAATGCTGTACATACCTTCCGGCATTTCCAGCCACTCAGGTCCGTCATGCACAGGTGCAGCGGCAGGTTTGCGCTGTTTATCGTATGCGGGGAATAAGGGATTATGTCCCAGTATATATTTAATGTCTGTTAAAAGCAGCTCCTGGTGCTGCTCTTCATGGTTTAGCCCTAACACCACCAGTGCTTGCAGGTTGGCCGGCAGCTCATGTTCCAGCAGGTGCAGCATGGCTTTATCCACGTACTCACGGTACCGCATAATATCCTCTACGGCAGGACGGCTCAGGTTACCGCGGTTGGTGCGTATTACGCGTGCGCCAACAGATTCATAATAGCTGTTGAACACAAAATTGTAGTCTGCATCAAACTCCGTGTAATCGGGTACGTTAGGTTTCAGTAAAAAGGTTTCAAAGAACCAGGTAGTATGGCCCAGGTGCCATTTGGGCGGGCTTACATCCACTACCGGCTGTACAACATAGTCCTCCGTTTTAAGGGGTGCACAAATAGTTTCGGATCGCTGGCGTACGACGCCGTACTTATCTTTCAGGTGCATGAATTACAGGTTTGCGTAAAACGAAAAGTGAAATGCAAAGCGGGAAGTTTGTTCAGCTTCCTTATTCTTTACCTTTCACCGTTAAATATTCCTTTAGCTCAGATATACTTTTTATATGCAGTGCGGCGGCCTGTTGCCGGCGCATCATAAGCGCATAGGTGTTATTAAATCCAATGGGTGGTAACCAGCGCACCTGGTAACGTTGCATAAAGGCATTGCTCACATAATCGTATACCTTTTGCCTGTCCGCTATCAGTGAATCAACCGTTTGCTGCCCCGCGGCCAGTATTACCAGCAGCCCGGTGCCGCTGTATTCGGGGTACATATCTATCTGGTTGTTCAGCAGTGCATCAAAACAGATCTTAGTGCCCCCCAGGCCGGTTTTGGTAACGGCCTGCAGATCGGTATACCCGTCTATCAGCATTTTGTACATGTTGGCCAGTATATAACCATCCCCAAATATTTTAGAACCAATACGGATAGTACCTTTTGTACCGTTGCGGGCGGGTAACCAGAGCTTTTTCGCTACCAGGAAATCCTTTGCCACACGGGCCGGGTCCTGCTTGAGATAATCAACCCGGTAGTTCAGCTCCGTCATAATGCTATCATTAATTGTACCAGACAATTTATTGAGCGCGGGTGTCAGTTCCGGGTATTTTTCCAGCGTGGCATTGCGTACAATGGGCGCAGCATAATAGGGTGGAAAAATGTGCTTATCATCTGCCAGCACTACCAGGTCAAAGGCTTTCACACGGCCATCTGTACTGCTGCCGCTGATCACATCCAGCTTTTTTTCATAGGCAGCTTTGTACATGATCATGTCGCTGATAACCACCGTGCGTATGTTAAGGCCGTATACTTTTTTTAGGCCCAGGTTACCATCTTTACGGCCCATGAACTCCGGCGTAAAACCTGCCACCAGCTTAGTGCCGTAAGCAGATGGCAGCAGGTAAAAGGAAGATAGCAGGATAATGGCCACCGGCAGCGCATATACCGCTTTGCGGGCTTTGCGCAATTGCATGCGCTGCAAAAGCGACAGTAAACCATCGAACAAAATTGCCAGCAAGGCTGCCGGAATGGCGCCTGCCAGTATCATGTTGGTATTATTCAGGGCAATGCCTCCAAAAATAAACTCACCCAAACCACCGGCCGCAATGTATGCCGCCAGGGTAGCCACGCCTACGTTAATAACAGTGGCGGTGCGGATGCCTGCCAGCATTACCGGCATGGCCAGGGGCAGCTGAATTTTATATAACAGCTGCCTGCGGCTCATACCCATACCAATAGCTGCATCTGTAACCGTGGGGTCTACTTCTTTAATACCAGTATAGGTATTGCGGATAATAGGCAGCAATGCATACAGGAAAAGCGCTACTATAGCCGGTTGCGCGCCAATGCCTAACAAGGGTATCATAAACCCCAGCAAGGCAATGCTGGGAATGGTCTGTAAAATACCGGCCAGCCCCAGAATGGGCCCTGCCAGCACTTTTTTACGGGTAATAAGAATGCCCAGGGGCACGCCAATAAGCACCGCTATCAGCAGCGATATAAACGTAAGGCCTATATGCTGCAGGGTTTGTTCCAGCAGCTTGCCGGATTGCTGTTGTATAAAATCAAAAAGACTTTGTTGTGCTTCCATTAGCGGCGGTTTGCTTGTATACCTGCAATGCAGTCATCAGGGAGCGGCTGTCCATTGTAAATACTTCTGTTCTGAAATCCACAGACAGCACGCCTTCCGTATGCATGGTCTGTTCCAGCGCATCCCAGCAGGAGGTTGTTCCCGGTAGCACATGCGGCTGGTAATTATCTGATCCGGCAGCCGGTGGTAAATATGGTTTTATGTCGTTCAGTGTTAAAGTTTTTAATTCCAGCGACAGGCGCTGGTCACGGAAAAAGTTGGCAACAAAATTATTGGCAGGTGCAAACAGCAGCTCTTCCGGTGCGCCCGTTTGCTGTAAGCGGCCTTCATCCATTAACCCGATGCGGGTACCCATTTCAAAGGCTTCCTGCACATCGTGCGTAACCATAATAATGGTTTTATTTTCCAGCTCGTCCAGCGCCATAAACTCTTTACGTACACTGGCGCGGGTAACCGGGTCCAGGGCGCCAAAAGGCTCGTCCATCAGCAGCACCGGCGGATCTGCTGCCAGTGCGCGCGCCAGCCCTACGCGCTGCTGCTGCCCGCCGCTTAGCTGCGCGGGATATACCTCTGAATACTCTTCCGGCGGCAGGTGCAGCTTTTTCATTAAAGTAACTGTACGTTCCCGGATGCGGGCTTCATCCCACTGCAACAGCCTGGGCACTACGGCAATATTTTCCGCCACCGTATAGTGCGGGAACAAACCATTGTTCTGCAACACGTATCCTATACCGCGGCGCAGGTCCTCGGCCGACTGGTCCTGTATCAGCTTTCCATTTACAGTAATTTGCCCGCTACTGGGCTCTATGAGCCGGTTTATCATGCGCAGGGTAGTGGTTTTTCCACTGCCGCTGGTACCTAATAATACCAACAGGGTTCCGGGCAACACTTCAAAGGAAACATCGGTAACCGCAGGTTTGTTTGCGAAAGTTTTATGTACGTGCTCCAGCTTTATCATAAACCCGGTTAAAATTTTAGATTTACGATTTTAGATTTACGGTTTTAGGGCATATGGCAGGCGATCGCAAATCGTATATCTAAAATCGTAAATACTTTTCTGTGATGAGGAAAAACTTACCCACATTGTACGTTATCCACAATGCTTTAATTATCAAGCTGCATGAAAAGGTTGTTTAATGATTCTGCATACAGCGGATGTGCAAAGATCATCTCCTTCATTTGCAGGGCTGTAATGCCACCCAGCATGGCCATTTGCAATAAGGTCATCAGCTCGCCGCCTTCTGATCCGAATACGGTAGCGCCTAAGATCTTATAGCTGCCTTTTTCTACCAGCGCTTTCATGAAGCCCCGGGTGTCGCCGGTTTCTATGGCGCGGGCCACCCGTTTCATTTCCATTTTGCATACGGTAAAGTCCAGCCCTTTTTTCCTGGCTTCTTTTACACTGAGACCAATATGGCCCAGCTGCGGATCCGTGAACATAGTGTAAGGTACCTGCCGGTCTTTGACAGATGTGGCAGCGCCTTTTACCAGGTTCTTATATAGCACCCAGTGATCGTTATAGGAGATGTGTGTAAATGCCGGGCCTCCTGTTACATCGCCCAGGGCGTAAATGCCCGGCACATTGGTTTCCAGCTGGTCGTTCACTTTTATAAAACCACGGTCATCTGTTTGCACGCCGGCTTTATCCAGCTGTATGGCTTTGGTTTGCGGTACGCGGCCGGCAGCCAGCAGCAGGTGCGAGCCTTCAAGGGTGTGGGTTTGCTCACCTACCTTGATGGCGCAGCTAATGCCGCGGCTATGCTCATCTACCCGTTGTACCTGCGCGTTGGTGAAAATGCGGATGCCTTCTGCCTCCAGCATTTTTTGCACGGCTTCGGATATATCTTCATCTTCCCGGCTCACCAGGTGCGGGCTTTTTTCAATAATGCTTACCTCGCTGCCAAAACGCCGGAACATTTGCCCGAATTCCAGGGCTATATAGCTGCCGCCTATTATCAGTAAATGAGCCGGCAGGGTAGTTAGGTCCAGTATAGTAGTGCTGGTAAGCCAGGACACAGCTTCCAGCCCTGGTACGGGTGGTATTTGCGGTGTGGTGCCAATGTCCAGGAAAATATAGTCGGCAGTAATATCTTCTGCAGTACCGCTGTTAAGCTTTATGGTCAGTGCTTTGGGGCCGGTAAATACAGCTTCACCATGAAAGATGGTAAGATGCTCCACCTGTTCCAGCCCTTTTTCAGAGCCGCCGCGGAACAGCTGCACAACATCATTCTTGCGGTTTACAATGCTTTCCATGTTCACGGAATAGCCGTTCACGGTAACGCCCCATTGCTGGCTGTTAGCGGCCGTATAGGCTACCTTTGCGCTGGCAACCATGGCTTTGGTGGGGGTACATCCATCATTGATGCAGGTGCCGCCAATGAACCTTTTTTCTACCAGGGCGGTGGTCCACCCGGCTTTAGCCAGTTTCTTCGCTAATGGGGTGCCGCCTTGTCCTGATCCGATGATAACCGCTTTGAAATGCATCATATATGGTTTAATGTGTTGACGAGGTAATACGCTGGTTTATGCTGTTACATATATTATACCGATGTAAATAGATGAGTAAATGTGCAAATGATCAATACCATCCTGCGCCGCCATCTGCACACCTGCATATTTGCACATCTGCACATTAAATAATTACCTTTGCGTCCTTATGTCTAAGAATAACCTTATCGGTTTAGCGGCTGCTGTTACAATTATTGTCAGCGCTTTCCTGCCCTGGCTCACGGTGGAAAGCAAACACCTGGTATTTACCGGGGTGCATACGGCCGGTTCCTCTTTTGGGGAGCCGGGAAAACTGAATGTTGTAGTGGCTGCAATAGCCGGTGTGTTATTTCTTTTTAAGAAAACATGGGCGCGGCGTTTGAATGTGTTTATTACCGCTTTTCTTATTGCCTGGACCTTCCGTAATATGATCCTGTTTGCCCGCTGTGAAATGGGGATATGCCCGCATAAGGAAATAGGGCTGTACCTGTCACTGGCAGGGGCTTTGGTGGCGTTCTTCTGCGTAGTAGTGCAGAGGAAGCCTAACGTTCCATCACAAGCTTCACAATAAATACCGCTAACCAGATGCCTGCTGTTAACAGCAGGTAACGTAATATGACCGGTAGTGTACGCTGGCTGGTGATCTTTGCTTTTATAAAGGCAAATACAACCGTGCCGGTAAATACCAGGCCTGTGCTAACACGGGTAGCTGCGCCAAAGTTCTCATTGGCCAGGTAGGGCCAGAAAGCAATGAATGCGCCGGTAAGAAAAAATACGCCTGCAACCAGGGTACTGCGCAGGGCCCGTAAAGGATGCCAGTGGATCTGCTGCACTTTTTCCTGCTGCAGGATCTGTTCCCAGCGGGTTGCATCCTGCTCCATTTCTTTACCGATATGTACAATCGTATCTTCTGCAAGATCCAGCTGCTCCAGCTTTTTTCGTTCTTCCGGTGAAAGAGAGGATTCGTCATGTGTTTCGCCCCGGTTAGCCTGCCATGCAGTAGCCATTACCAGCATCGTGCCGCCTAATGAGATCCAGAGGTTGATGTTATAGAACTGCTGCACATCCACCGGGAATACCTGTATCAGCAGGGTAGTAAAGAACAGCAGGAATAACCCGTCCGGGAACCCGATGAGGAAGTCAGTTTTCCAGCCGGTACTTCTGATAGCAGTCTTTTGAAGCATAGAACGAGGAATGAATTACGAATTGTCAATTACGACCCCGCCCAAGCGGTGCATAGCCTGCCCCGCCCAGCGGGGAATGCCATTGAAAGTAATTATGATATGAGTAAATGCGAATTGAATGCAGCGAAGATCAATTCGTATTGACTCATTATTTGGCATAGTATTTTTAAAGACGTTCTTTGTGTGACAATAGTGCAGGTCTGCATTTGCCTCCATCAATTTGTATTTATTTGCTCATCACCTACGAATGTGGATGTTTGCCCTCATTATCAATTACAAACAACAAAAGTTCTCCACTCGCTCCAAGCCATTCGTAATTCGTAATTCGTAATTGATAATTCGTAATTAAAACCGTTCCAGGCTCTTGCCAATCATCCCCACACATTCCCGGATCTGGGCTGCATTAATAACGAGTGGTGGTGCAAAACGGATCTTATCGCCATGGGTGGGTTTTGCCAGCAGGCCCTGCTCTTTCAGCGCCAGGCACAGGTCCCAGGCAGCTTCCGGATCGGCATGTTTGATCACAATGGCATTCAGCAATCCTTTACCGCGTATCAGCGATATGTAAGGGGATTGCAGGGCGGCCAGCTCATCGCGCAGCAGCTGACCCATAGCAGCGGCATTCTCCGCCATCTTTTCTTCCTTCAGCACAGTAAGCGCGGCTATGGCCACTTTACAGGCCAGCGGGTTACCACCGTAGGTAGAGCCGTGCTCACCGGGTTTAATGGTAAGCATGATCTCATCATCCGCCAGCACAGCAGATACCGGTAAAGTACCGCCTGAAAGGGCTTTGCCCAGCACCAGTATATCGGGGCGCACCTGTTCCAGGTCGCAGCACAGCATGGCGCCGGTGCGGGCCAGGCCGGTCTGGATCTCATCTGCTATAAATAACACATTCGCATCTGCACAGTATTGGCGGGCCTTGGCAAGGTAACCTTCATCCGGCACCATTACCCCGGCTTCACCCTGGATAGGCTCTACCAGGAAACCGGCTACGTGCGGGTCCTGCAGGGCTTTTTCCAGCGCGGGCAGATTGTTATAGGAGATCACTTCATAACCGGGCATATAGGGCCCAAAGCCCTGGCGGGCAGAGGGATCTGTGCTGAAAGAGATCACATTCAGCGTACGGCCATGAAAGTTATTGCTGCAGGTAATGATCTTTGCTTTGTTCTCCGGGATGCCCTTTACCATGTATCCCCAGCGGCGGCAGAGCTTCAGGGCGGTTTCCACGGCTTCTACACCCGTGTTCATCGGCAGCACTTTATCGTATCCGAAGAAATGGGTGATAAAGGCGGCGTATTCTCCTAACAGATCGCTGTGAAAGGCGCGGGAAGTAAGCGTAAGCTTTTGCGCCTGTTCTATAAGGGTAGCAATGATCTTAGGATGGCAGTGCCCCTGGTTTACGGCAGAGTAGCCGGAAAGGAAATCGTAATAACGTTTGTTATCCACATCCCATACAAATACCCCTTCCCCCCGTTCCAGCACTACCGGCAGGGGATGATAATTGTGGGCGCCATACTGTTCTTCCAGCGCCAGGTAATGTTGTGTTCTTTCACTGATTGTAAATGCGGGTACCATACTGTGCCAAAGGTAGTTTAAATAGCAGAAAGCAGAAAGGGGAAAGCAGAAAGGTGTTAATGCTGAATGCTTAATGCGTAACGCTTAATGCTGCATACATGTACAGCGCCGATAAGCGTTTAGCATTCAGTGTTCGGCGTTTAGCGTTCAATGCCGGTTCACTACCTGCTGCAGCGCAGGCGACAGGGCAATAGCATGCCCGTGCCCAAAGGTGACCATCACCCGGTCAAAATGGTTAAGGGCATTGTCTATCTTATCCAGCAGGACGCTGTCCCTCACCATTTTAGAAGCCCGGCCAATGGCGCAGAAACGGCAATCGCCACCGTTGATGTAGTCAAACAGCTCTACCTGCGCATTCATAACCACCCGTTTAGCACCATGGGATACGTCAATTGTATAGGGCGGCCTGATGGTATCCATCATTTTACCTACTGTTACATAATCGATAGTGGAAAAGGGGGGCTGCTTTCCGGGGTGCATGGCATGCCATTGCCAGGCCAGCCAGCAGTATATACAGGGATCGCCGGGTCATCTGTTATCCTTTTAGTTTAGTAACCAGTGCCACATACTCCTCCATGGCCTGCTCTTTGGCCTTACCCTTCTGGCCGGTCCAGGCTTCATGCTTGGCTTTGCCGGCAATATCAAAGAAGTTTTCCGGCGGGGGAATATTCACATCGCCTTCAGTGGCCTGCTTGTACAGGGAGTACAGCTGCAGCAGGATCTCATTGCTGGGTTTTTCGGATAAAGTCTTGCTATTGGCTACGGCCGCTTCAAATTGTTGTTGTAAATCCATAATGCTGATTTAGCACAAAATATAGGCAAAATTTAAATACCTTTGTGGCTTGAAGTTAGAATAATGAGGTAGGATATAGGAAGTAAGAAACGGCATCAAATTACCTTCTTACTGCTTATATCCTACTTCTGTATCAGCAAAGAACATATGAAGAACATACGGAATTTTTGCATTATTGCGCATATTGACCACGGCAAGAGCACATTAGCGGACCGTTTACTGGAGCGTACCAAAACCATTTCTGAAAGGGACATGCAGGCACAGGTGCTGGATGACATGGACCTGGAACGGGAAAAAGGGATTACCATTAAAAGCCATGCTATCCAGATGAACTATACCCTGGGTAGTGAACAATATGTTTTTAACTTGATTGATACCCCCGGTCACGTAGACTTTTCCTACGAAGTATCCCGCGCACTGGCTGCCTGCGAAGGCGCTCTGCTGCTGGTAGATGCTACCCAGGGCATTCAGGCGCAAACTATCTCTAACCTGTACCTGGCGCTGGAAAACGACCTGGAGATCATTCCTGTGATCAACAAGATAGATATGGACGGCGCCATGATCCCGGAAGTGAAGGATCAGATCCTGGAGCTGATAGGCTGTAAGGAGGAAGATATCCTGCTGGCATCCGGCAAAACCGGCATGGGCATAGAGGAAATACTGGAAGCCATTGTAAAGCGCATTCCTGCTCCCAAAGGCGACCCGGAAGAGCCCCTGCAGGCGTTGATCTTTGATAGTGTGTTCAACTCTTTCCGCGGCATCATCGCTTACTTCCGTGTATACAATGGAGTGGTTAAAAAAGGCGATAAGATCAAGTTCGTAAATACAGGTGAAGAATACTTTGCCGATGAAGTAGGCATACTGCGCCTGGGACTGGAACCCAGGAATGAAGTGCGGACCGGCGATGTAGGCTATATTATTACCGGCATTAAGAACGCCAAAGAAGTGAAGGTAGGCGATACCATCACACTGGTATCCAACCCCGGTGTTACCGCCATCCGCGGTTTTGAAGAGGTAAAACCCATGGTATTTGCCGGTATTTTCCCGGTAGAAACCGATGCCTTTGAGGAGCTGCGCGACTGTATGGATAAGCTGCAGCTGAATGATGCCTCCCTGACCTATGAGCTGGAAACCTCACAGGCGCTGGGCTTTGGCTTCCGCTGCGGATTCCTGGGCATGCTGCACATGGAAATTATCCAGGAGCGCCTGGAGCGGGAGTTTAACCAAACCGTGATCACTACGGTGCCCAACGTGAGCTTTATTGCGCATACCACCCGCAACGAAAGGCTGATCGTGAACAACCCCTCTGAAATGCCGGACCCCAGCAGGCTGGAACGTATTGAGGAGCCGTTCATCCGTGCACAGATCATTACCAAACCGGAATATATAGGCAATATTATGACGCTGTGCCTGGGCAAGCGTGGTATTCTCATTAACCAGAGCTACCTGACCACTACCCGTGTAGAGCTGATCTTTGAAATGCCGTTAACGGAGATCGTGTTTGATTTTTATGATAAGCTGAAGAGCCAGACCCGTGGATATGCTTCATTTGACTACTCGCCAATAGGCTACCGTGATAGCGATATTGTGAAGATGGACATTCTGCTGAATGCAGAAAAGGTGGATGCGCTGAGCGCATTGATACACCGGGGCCGCGCCCAGGACTTTGGCCGCAAGCTGTGCGAGAAGCTGAAAGAATTGCTGCCCCGCCAGCAGTTCCTGATAGCCATACAGGCCGCTATTGGCGCCAAGGTGGTGGCCCGTGAGAACATCAGCGCCATGCGTAAGGATGTAACCGCCAAGTGTTATGGTGGTGATATTTCCCGTAAACGTAAGCTGCTGGAAAAACAGAAAGAAGGTAAGAAACGCATGCGCCAGATAGGCAACGTGGAAATACCACAGGAAGCTTTCCTGGCGGTGCTGAAGCTTGACGACTAAACGAAATTTAAGATCCGATATTGAAAGAGGTAAGCACCTGCTTACCTCTTTTTTTATGGATAGATGATTTCGTTTTTTCCTATTTTCATTTAACAAGGATCAATCATCTTACTTCATATCTCATAATTGATAAACATGCGTAGCGTTGTTTCCTGGAGCGGGGGCAAGGATAGCTGTTATGCCATGATGCAGGCAAAGGCAGCGGGTTACCAGCCGGTAGTATTACTGAACATGATGAATGAGAACGGGCAGATCTCCCGCTCTCACGGCCTGCCACATGCCGTATTAATGGAGCAAGCATCCATGCTGGAAATGGTGGTGGTTACAGTGCCTGCCAGCTGGGAAAGTTATGAGGAGCGGTTTATTGCAACGCTGCAACAGCTGGTAGAGATCTACGAAGTGAAGGCTGCCGTATTTGGTGATATTGACCTGCAACCCCATCGCGACTGGGAGGAAAAAGTATGCGCCGCTGCAGGTATTGAAGCCGTATTGCCCCTGTGGCAGCAGCCCCGCCATCAGCTGGTAATGGAAATGCTGCAAAGCGGTATTAAAACCATGATCGTTTCCTGCAACACTCATTTAGGTCCGGATTTTTTAGGCAGGATACTGGATGAGGACCTGGTGAAGGAGCTGGAAGCCAAAGGGGTGGATGTATGCGGGGAGAACGGCGAGTTTCATACCCTGGTGCTGGATTGCCCGTTGTTCAAGCATCCTGTTAGTGTGGGCGCCTATACGAAAATACAGCATGGGGATTATTGGTTTTTACAATGGGAGTAGCACCTCTCCAATGATCGATTATTCAAAGTGCTGTATAGCATTTACACAGGAAAAGGACTACATTTTATTGAAAACAGATGTGAAGGCATTTGTTATAGCGTTCGATAAACCGAAGAATATAGAATTCAGGAAATCTCTGATCTGCATCTTCAATTACTTTGAATCTATGTCCGTTGCCGTTAATGAAGATATTATGGATGAAGCGTTTATGAAAAAATACTTTAGGAATATAGTTTATGCATTTTACGATGATTATATTAACTTTATAAAGGAAAGGAGGGCGAATAAAAAGAATGAGGAGATTTGGATAGAATTTACTACTTTAGTAGAGAAGTGGAAATTTCGTAACTAATAAAGCATAAATTATGAAATCAATTACAAAAGGCGGTGATACCTGGTAAAATCAACTTTAACTAAGCACAAATTTATTTTTAGATAGGAAAGAGAAGGTCTTTGATCTTCTCTTTTCGTTTTATATTACTTACGTGTATCAAAATGATAGCAATAAAAAAGAGAAGGCATTTGACCTTCTCTTTTTCTTTTATTTCAATTATTTGATTGCTTAAGCTAATTGCTGCTGGGGTTTGAAAGCCAGCCGTTTTACCAGGGCATAAGCGCCAAACAGTACAGCGCTATAAAATACATTGCCCATAATGGTATTCAGGAAAAAGCTGCCAAACAGATCGTTCCGGAAGAATGGGATAGCTGCAGCATAGCAGGTGAGCAGCCCGCTGAAAGTGTGCGGATACATATCGCCCAGCGCCCACATACCGGTATTGGAGATCAGGAAGAACAATACCCCGCTGCCAATAGAGGCCAGCAATACAGTAAGCGCATTTACTTTGCGGAGGTTGGCGCCTATCCAGGTAATGAATAAAAAGGCGCCATACACTACAAACATTTGTGCACCATAAAAGCCTTGAATGCTGGTGAACAGCTCAAAACAAATGTCTGTAAGGAACAGGGTAGCCAGCGGTAAAATGTAAGCCAGCTTTTTATTTTTGATAACCACACCGCCAAACAGAGCGCTGGCGCCAATGGCGTTAAAGTTCCACAGCTGCATTTCATTGGTGATCAAACGGCTTAAACCGACCATTAAGATAAGGCCAACAATGAGCAGTACTTCTGGTAAGGATGTCTTTTGTTTCATTTGTGGTATTTGATGCGTTTTCCGGTATGCGAATCTACGTTAAAATTCCCAATTATGAAACAGGCACGGTTGCCTTGAATACCAAAGCGTTACCGGTCATTTTATAGGTTTCCCCACTGCATACAAATACGGCCTGGCCTTTTTGCAGCTCCAGCGTATCGGAGCCGGTAATAGTGGTATTGCCGTTTAGCACCAGCATGATCTCTGCTGCTTTGCTGGTATGCGTATACGTAATGCCAGGGTGCAGGGTAATGCTGCTTACCACAAAATCCGGCGCAGGGGAATGGTAGATCTTTTCTGCAGGGTCGGCCGCTGGCTCGCCGGTCATGATGTGCGGATGCACGGCTTCAAAGCGGGTATGCTTCAGCAGCTCCTGTACATCAATATGCTTGGGCGTAAGGCCGCCACGCAGTACATTATCGGAATTGGCCATCAGCTCTGCGTTCTGTCCTTCCAGGTAAGCATGCGGAATGCCTGCATCCTGGAACACGGCATCGCCGGGCTGGGTTTGTACAATGTTGAAGAAGTAAATGGAAAAAATACCACGGTCCAGGCGTTCCAGGCCCTGCGGGTCATTGGCAATAGCCCTGCCGGCCCAGAAAGCAGGATCGCTTTTAGCCAGCTGGCCGGCCAGGTAGGCGGGCAGTATACGGTCTGCCAGCGGGCGCAGCATGGTATTCACTTGCTCCTGCGGCATTTCCATTACGGTTTTATACAGGCCATAATAACCGTCTTTTTCAAATACGCCTTTCAGGGAGGCAAACTCCGGCACCGTTTCCAGGATGGATTGCAGCTTTGCTTCCGGCAAAAAGCCATGCAGCAGCCAGAACTCACTTAAGGCCACCATGATCTCCGGTTTATGGTTGGCATCTTTATAATTACGGTTGGCTGCTTTTAAGGGGATGCCCGCTTCATTTTCACGGGCAAAACCTTTCTCTGCTTCTGCTTTGGTGGGGTGTACCTGTATAGACAGCATATCTTTTACATCCAGGATCTTAAACAGGTAAGGCAGCTCGCCAAAGCGGTCCCATACCTGCTGGCCCACAATGGCTGCGGGTGATTGTTTGATCAGCTGATCCAGCGTAGTGGTTTCCCCGTTCAGGTGAATGGTGGCCGGTGCGCTGGGATGCGCGCCCATCCAGTACTCCGCGCTGGGCTCCTGCTGTTTTGGAATGCCTAATAGTTCCGGGATATAGGTATAACCGCCCCATGCATAGTGTTGTACTTTCCCATCCAGCCGGAATAACTTTTTATCAACTGCAGCCATTTAAGTAGATTTATTTATTGATGAACCATAAAAACCAATCCCAAAAATAGTTGAAAAAATGGCTTCCCATAATGAGCTGGGTAAAAAAGGAGAGCAGATCGCACAAAATTACTTACAACAGCAACAGTATACTGTTTTACACATTAACTGGAAATGGGGGCGGAAAGAGATTGATGTGATTGCGCTGAAAGATGGGCACCTGGTATTTGTGGAGGTGAAAACGCGTATTAATAGTGTGTTCGGCTGGCCGGAAGAAAAGGTGGATTTTAAGAAGCGGCAGTATTTACAAGGCGCTGCAGAAGTGTTTATGGAAAAAAGCGGGCTTACGCCGGTGGCTATACGTTTTGATATTATTGCCATTACGTTTGGAGAAGGAGAGGAGATGGAGGTGGTGCATTTTGAGGATGCGTTTTAGAGGATTTCATAGTATTTTAAGTACTACCATCTTGTAATACCAATTCGTAATTAAATAATTCGTAATTAAATGCTGCGCCTCTTCCTGTTCTCCGCCATACTAGCCTGCCTGCTGCAATACAGCCAGGCCCAGAACCACCCATATTACCAATTTGATAGCAACCTTACACCCCGCTGGAGCAGTCCTGAAAACCTGAACGGCGTAAAGGGCGCAGGTGGCAAAGCCAATAACGGCGCTAAAGGGCATCCCTTTGAATCCATTGCTGCCGGCGCCACCGTTACTTTGCTGAATATACAGGAACCGGGCATCATTCACCGCATCTGGATCACACTTTCAGACCGTTCTCCGGAAATGCTGCGCTCATTGAAGCTGGAAATGTTCTGGGATAATGAGCGTACACCCGCAGTATCTGTACCGCTGGGCGATTTCTTTGGCGTAGGCCTGGGCAGAACAGCAGTATTTGAGAATGCGCTGTTTGCCAGCCCGGAAGGCCGCTCCTTTAACTGTTTTATACCTATGCCATTCAAAAAGGCAGCCCGCATTGTAGTAACCAATGGATCAGGCAAGCCGCTGAGCCATTTCTTTTTCGATGTGGATTATAGCCTGGTAAAAGCATGGGATGACAGTAACCTGTACTTTCATGCTTACTGGCACCGCGATACTGCTACCCAGCCAGGTACCGATTTTGAGCTGCTGCCTGCTGTAAAGGGCAAAGGCCGTTTCCTGGGAGTGAATGTGGGCATAAACGCCAACCCCGCATATGGTAAGCTATGGTGGGGAGAAGGAGAGGTGAAAATGTTCCTGGATGGCGACCAGGCATTACCCACGCTGGTGGGCACCGGTACAGAAGATTATATTGGCACCGGGTGGGGACAAGGCTTTTTTGCCAACCAGTACAGCGGCTGCCTGGTATCCAGCGATTCCCTGCGGCAATGGTGCTTTTACCGCTATCACATCCCGGATCCCATATTCTTTACAAATAGCTGCCGTGTTACGCTGCAGCAAATCGGCGGCGGACCAACAGCAACCGTTATGGCGCTGCAGGATGCCGGCGCGCGTATGATCCCCATTACCAGTGATCTTGGCGGCCATCAGCAGCCTTTGTATAAAAAAGATAAGGTAGTACGCCTGAAAACTGCCGCGCAGCCTGATTCCTGGACAAACTTTTACCGTTCTGATGATGTATCTGCAACGGCGTATTTTTATCTGGACACGGCCAAATAGGATTACGAATTATTCAATTACAAATTACGAATGGAATCCAGCGGTTGAAGGCCCAGGCTTGGATATGCTGCTTTACAAACAATATAAGGCGCGGGGAGAAAAATAATTACGAATTGTCAATTACGGCCCGCCAAAAGCGGGCCATTGCCTGCCCCGCCAAGCGGGGAATGCCATTGAAAAGACATTATGGTATGAATAATTACGAATTGAATGCAGCGGAGATTGGGATTTGAATAGATAATTAAATAAAAAGCGGAAGGTTTAAGATTATGGGCGAATAACGCCGTTTCAAACCTTCCGCTTTTGTATTTGTAAGTATTACGAATTACGAACTTGTTGTAGTGCACTCATTCGTAATTCGTAATTGAGTAATTCGTAATTAAAATCAACTCCACACTCCGGTATAATTCTCCGGCGTAATCGCTTTCAGCTCTTTCTTCAGCGTAGCATTGATCTTTAAACCATCAATAAACTTATGGATGGTCTTTTGATTGATCTGATCCCCGCCGCGGGTAAGCTCTTTTAATGCTTCGTAAGGCTGGGGATAGTTTTCCCGGCGCAGTACAGTTTGAATGGCTTCTGCTACTACAGCCCAGTTGTTTTCCAGGTCCTCTTTCAGCTTGGCCTCATTCAGGATCAGCTTTTCCATACCCTTTTGGATTGAGCGCAGTGCCAGTATGCTATGGCCAAAGGGTACGCCTATGTTGCGCAGCACAGTAGAATCCGTAAGATCGCGCTGCAGGCGGGAGATGGGCAGCTTGGCGCTTAGGTGCTCATACAGCGCATTACCTACGCCCAGGTTACCTTCTGCATTCTCAAAATCAATAGGATTTACCTTATGCGGCATAGCGCTGGAACCTACCTCATTCTTCTTTACTTTTTGTTTAAAGTAATCCATGGATATGTAGGTCCAGATGTCGCGGCAAAGATCTATCAGCACATTGTTAATACGTTTCAGCGTATCAAAATGGGCCGCCAGGTTATCGTAGTGCTCTATCTGGGTGGTGTAGCGCATACGTTGCAGGCCCAGGGTATTGTTCACAAATTTATCGGCAAACTTTTCCCAGTTTATTTTAGGGAAAGCCACATGGTGGGCATTAAAGTTACCCGTAGCGCCACCGAATTTAGCTGCAAAGGGTATTTCGCCCAGCAGTTTTATCTGTCCTTCCAACCTTTCCACAAACACCAGGATCTCTTTACCCAGGATGGTGGGCGATGCGGGTTGTCCATGGGTACGGGCCAGCATGGGGATCTTCATCCAGCTTTTGCCAAATTTCTTCAGCTCCAGTACCAGGTTGGCTATGGCAGGCATGTACAGCTGCTCTACGGCTTCTTTCCAAAGCAGGGGGGTAGCGGTATTGTTAATGTCCTGCGAGGTAAGGCCAAAGTGTACCCATTCCAGCTTATCTTCCAGTCCTAGGCGTTTGAGCTCGTTCTTCACAAAGTACTCCACGGCTTTTACGTCGTGGTTGGTGATCTTCTCTGTATCCTTGATCAGCTGGGCATGCTCCAGGGTAAATTCCTGGTATATTTTCCGCAGGGCAGGCACTTTTGCTTTTGGCAACACAAATACCTTTTGTTCCGCCAGGGCAATAAAATATTCTATTTCTACCAGTACACGGTAACGGATCAACGCGTATTCGGAAAAATAGGGGGCCAGCTCTTCCAGTTGTTTACGGTAACGACCGTCCAATGGTGAAATGGCGGTTAAAGGTTGTAGTTGCATAATAATTTAGCTTAATTTTGCGGGCCACAAAAATACAGAAATTGGAACGGAAAGTAAAAGTAGCGGCAGTAAGTTATTTGAATACCAAGCCTTTGTTGTACGGTTTCAGGGGACATGCAGTAATGAAGATGATGGAGTTATCGATGGATTATCCGGCGGTGATTGCCAGGCAGTTAATTGAAGGCAGCGTGGATGTAGCGCTGGTGCCGGTGGCGGTGATCCCCAAAATGCAGGAGCAGCATATTATTTCAGATTTTTGCATAGGAGCGGAGGGGCCGGTAGCCTCTGTGTGCCTGTTCAGCGAAGTACCGCTGCAGCATATTAAACGCATTTACCTGGATTACCAGAGCCGTACTTCCGTAGCCTTACTGAAGCTGCTGGTACGTGATTTCTGGCGGCTGGATGTGGAGCTGGTCGAAACCAGCGGTGATTACCAGCACCTGATCAAAGACCATGATGCCGGTTTGGTAATAGGCGACCGGGCGCTGGCACAACGCCATAACTCCCCCTACATTTACGACCTGGCCGAAGCCTGGATGCGTTTTACCAGCCTGCCTTTTGTATTTGCGGCCTGGGTAAGCAACAAACCCCTGCCGGTGGAGTTTATACAGGAGTTTAATAATGCCAACAGCATAGGCATTCATAATATACCGGCCGTAGTAGCGGAAAACCCATACCCGCTGTTTGATCTTACGGCTTATTACACCAAACATATCAGCTACCCGCTAACGCCGGCCAAGCGGCAGGGCATGCAAAAGTTCCTGGGATATTTACAGTAATGCGCTTTTACCCTGAACATCATGCGCTTTTACCCTAAAATGTATGCGCTTTTAATAGGAGCTGCACATGGGATTCACATGAGAATCACACGGAGTACGCATGGGAATCACAGGGAGTATGCATGTGCTAATTACGAATTTTCAATTACGGCCCGCCCAAAGCGGTGCATAGCCTGCCCCGGCAAACGGGGGAATGCCAGTGAAAAGACATTATGGTATGAATAATTACGAATGGAATGCAGCGGAGAGGATACGGATTACCCTAACGGATGGCCGGTACCTGCCCTGTAATGGGATATTGTAAACTTCAAACAGGATTATTTAACAAGGGTGTAAACCTATATCAGGACGAGACCCTCTGTAATTCGTACGTAATTCGTGCGCAATTCGGGTGCAACCCGTGCGCAACCCGTGCCCGGCTTTTCTGTTAAACCTTACAGGAATACAGGTTAGCTATTTTTTTCTTATCTTCCTGCAAATACTACATCATGAAGATCGGTATCCTGGGCAGTGGGGCCGTAGGGCTCACTTTAGGCGCCGGGTTTGTAGGATTGGGCCACCATGTCATTATTGGAACTCGTAATCCCGCTAAAGAATCATTACAGCAATGGTTAAAGCGGCAGGGCCCTCTTGCCAGCATTGCACCATTCCGGGAAGCAGCCGCTTCCGGGGAGATCATTATTCTGTGTGTAAGCTGGATTGGCGCTAAAAGCGCTATTGAACAAGCCGGGATCTGGAACTTTAAAGGCAAGATAGTGGTGGATGTTACTAACCCGCTGGATGGGAAAGGGCCGGATGCGGAAGGCCGCTTATCCTTTGTGAGCGGGCTAAAATCTTCCGGGGAGCAGATCCAGGCCTGGTTACCGCCGGATACCAGTGTTGTAAAAGCCCTGAGCTGTGTAGGGCATGAGATCATGTTCCAGCATAAGGATAGCAGTGAAAACCCTACTATGTTTATTTGCGGCAATAACGACGAAGCTAAAAAAGTGGTTACCGATATGCTGCACCAGATGGGCTGGGAAGATGTGGCGGATATGGGAAAGATCGTGATGAGCCGCTATATAGAACCCCTGGGTATTTTATGGAGCGCTTACGGCTACCGCACAGGGAACTGGAGCCATGCATTTAAGCTGGTAAAGAAAACAGATTAAATGTACAGATGATGAATGCAGCATATTATACTGTTAAATAAAAATGTCCGGACAGCATCCGGACATTTTTATTATTTGCACATCTGCATATCTAATTCGGTTCCTTCATCTCTTTCACCGATTTCATTTCCCGCACTTTAATATAGAACTGCTTATCTACCTTAAACAGTTTCTGATCTATATAGCTCAGGTTATCTGTAGCCCAGCGGGTACCGGGGTGAATGAACTGAAAGTTATTTTCGCCCACCGTTACCTTTACCGGCATGTCAAAGTTAGGAATGGAGGATTTCCAGCGGTGATACAGCACCTGGCCTACAATGCGGTACTGCAGCTCCGGCAGGGTAGTATCGCGCAGGTACTGGTCAAAGGTCTTACGCAGGTCTTTGCCGGTTTTTGCGCAAATATAACGTTCTATGTCGCTGCCGTTCACGGTTTTGTGCGCAAAATCCGTATTCATACCGCGCAGCAGCTGGCGGAATTCTTCATCATTATCAATGATCAGGCGGATCATATGGATCAGCGTACCGCCTTTGTAGTACATATCGCCGGAACCTTCGTTGTTCACGTTATAGATGCCAATAATAGGGCGGTCGTTCTTAATGTTTTTACGGCAGCCCATCAGGTATTCTGTACCGGCTTCCCTGCCAAACTCACATTCGGTGAACAGGGTTTCGGAATAGTTGGTAAAGCTTTCATGCACCCACATATCCGCTATGTCGTTGGTGGTAATGTTGTTACCAAACCATTCGTGGCCGCTTTCGTGCACAATAATAAAATCCCATTTCAGCCCCTGGCCGGTGCCGGAAAGGTCGCGGCCCTTGTAGCCCATCTGGTAACCATTGCCATAGGCCACAGCGCTCTGGTGCTCCATGCCCAGGTGGGGTGCATCTACCAGCTTATAGCTGTCTTTATAAAAAGGATATTTCCCGAACCAGTACTCAAAGCACTGCATCATTTTGGGTACTACCTCAAAATGTTTTTTGGCTTTTTCCAGATTGTAATCCAGCACCCAGTAATCCAGGTCCAGCTTACCGCCTTCGCCGTTATATACATCCTTAAACTCTTTGTAGTAGCCAATGTTCAGGGCTACATCGTAGTTATTAATAGGACTGTTCACCGCCCATACATAGGTAACCGTACTATCGGCATTGGGTATACGCAGTTTCAGGCGGCCGTTGGATACGTCCGTCAGCTCCTTGGGTACGGTTACGTTTATGTTCATGTATTCCGGCTCATCGCTCTGGTGGTCTTTATTAGGCCACCAAACGCTGGCGCCCAGGCCCTGGCAGGCAGTAGCTATCCAGGGGCGTCCCAGGGAGTCGCGGGCCCATACCACGCCGCCATCCCAGGGGGCATTAATGGCCTTGCGGGGCTGCCCATGGTAAAACACGGTTACTTTACGCTGGGTGCCTTTCTTTTGTGCGTTGGGAAATTTTATGAAGTAGGCATTGCTGTCGCGGTCAAAGGCCAGCTTGGTTTGTTTGGTGATCTTTAAACTATCAATATCCACCACCACGCTGTCCATGATCATAGGATACTGCAGATCTATCTGCATAACGCTATCCTGCTGCAGCACTTTATAGGTAATGGTATTATAGCCTTTAAAGGAGCTATCCTGGGGGGTAACGGTTACATACAGGTCGTAACCTATCACGTCCCACCAGGCACGCTGGGGGGTAATAGAACCCCGGAGGGTGTCCGCATGAGAGAATTTAGTCTGGATCGTCTCTTTAAAATGCGATTTTTGTTGCTGGGCTCCGGCATGCAGCGCCATTATCAAAGCCAATAGAAACATAGGTATGCCACGCATCATATTCAGAATCGTATTTTGAACCCGAAAGATATTAATTTACAGTGTAAAATGTAAAACCTTACATGTAAATGACGGCTAACAAACGTAAAAGTACCTCCGTTATTGTATTAATAAATTGTGTTATCTCTGCTTTTACTTTTGTAATGGGCTGCCAGCCGGATCACCGTTCCAATACCCAGGTATTCCGGTTTAATCACACCGATGGACTATCATCCCTGGACCCTGCTTTTGCCAAAAGTCAGGCAATTATGTGGGCCGTTCACCAGGTATACAGCACCCTGGTGGAGCCGGATACCCAAATGGTCATCCGGCCCCTGCTGGCTACCCGCTGGGAGGAGAGCGCCGACCATACCACCTTTACCTTTTACCTGCGGCCGGATGTATACTTCCATGATAATGATGCTTTTGTGAACGGCAAGGGCCGGCGTATGACGGCGCAGGATGTGGTGTACAGCTTTCGCCGTATTATGGACCCTGCCACCGCATCGCCAGGGGCCTGGATCTTTAACGGCAAGGTAGATCCAAAAGAGGGTTTCAAAGCGCTGAATGATACTGTGTTCCAGCTAAAGCTGTTACAACCTTTTCATCCTATACTGGGGATCCTGAGCATGCAGTACTGCTCTATTGTACCTAAAGAGGTAGTGGAAAAATACGGGGCCGATTTCCGGCGCCATCCCTGTGGTACCGGGCCTTTCCGGTACTTCGACTGGGACGAGGGGCAGGCCCTGATCCTGCACCGCCACCCGCATTATTTTGAAAAAGATGCGCAGGGAAAACCCCTGCCTTACCTGGATGCCGTGAAAATGACCTTCCTGGATAATAAGGCTACTGAGTTCCTGCTGTTCCGCCAGGGGCAGCTGGATTTTATGAACGACCTGGATGCTTCTTTTAAAGATGAGGTGCTTACCAAAACAGGCCAGCTTAAAAAGGAATGGAACGGTAAGATGGTACTGTCTAAAACACCGTACCTGAATGTGGAGTACCTGGGTTTTATGCTGGACAGCAGCCAGGCGGCGCTCAAACAATCGCCCACACGGCTTAAAAAAGTACGGCTGGCCATTAACTACGGGTTTGACCGTACGAAAATGATGACCTACCTGCGCAACAGCATAGGCGTGCCTGCCAATGCGGGTTTTGTGCCCCGTGGCCTGCCTTCTTTTGATGCAGCTAAAGTAAAAGGCTATACGTACGATCCTGCCCGTGCACGCCAGCTGCTGCAGGAAGCCGGTTTCCCGGAAGGGAAGGGGCTGCCCAGGATACGCCTGCTCACTATCCCTGTTTATGCAGATCTCTCTAATTATATAGCCAACCAGCTACAGGAGCTGGGTATTCCTGTACAGGTGGAGGTAGTGCAAAAAAGCCTGCTGCTGGAGCAAACGGCTAAATCGGCCGCCCTGTTCTTCCGGGGCAGCTGGATAGCCGATTACCCGGATGCCGAAAGCTTCCTGGCGTTCTTTTACGGTAAAAATCCCGCTCCGCCTAACTACACACGGTATAATAACCCGGACTTTGACAAGCTTTATGAACAGGCCTTGCAGGAAACCAATGACTCCCTGCGCTATGAGCTGTACCGGCAAATGGACCAGCTAATAGTACAGGACGCGCCGCTGGTGCCTGTTTTTTATGATGAAGCCGTGCATTTTATACAGCCCAATGTGAAGGGATTGAGGGAAGGAGGATTGAATATGCTGGAGCTAAGATGGGTGAAGATGAGCCGTTAGCTATTAGCTATTGGCTGTTGGCTGTTGGCGGCCGGCAGTGGGCCCAACAGTTGAAAGCAGGCAGTGGACAGAGGTCCCTGGACCGTTGACTATTTAACATTTCATTGCACTGGCTTCCAATATTTTAAAGTACCTTTGACCTCTAATACTCATTTTTTAAAGTTAAAGGTTAATGATAGCAATTCTGATCTTCTTCTGTGTGCATTGGTTCTTCTCATTGTTCTTTCACACATTTTTCTTACACCGGTATGCATCTCACCAGATGTACACCACCAGCAAAGGCTGGGAGCGTGTATTCTACTTTGCCACCTGGTTTTTCCAGGGCTCTTCCTACCTGGTTCCAAGAGCGTATGGTGTAATGCACCGTATGCATCATGAATATAGCGATACTGAACATGACCCGCATTCTCCCCACTTCTTCAAAGATGTTTGGAGCATGATGGTGCGTACCCGCCAGATCTATAACGATATTTTAAATCGTAAGAATGTGCCGGATGCTAAGTTCACTGACGAGCCGTTACCGGAATGGGATGCTATGGACCGTGTTGGCGACCATATACTGACCCGCCTGGCATTTGCTTTAAGCTATATTGGTTTTTACGTGGCTTTTGCCCCCAGCTTCTGGTGGTACCTGCTGCTGCCTATCCACTTCCTGATGGGGCCTGTACAGGGCGCCGTAGTGAACTGGTGCGGTCACAAGTATGGTTACAGCAACTTTAATAACGGCGACCATTCCAGGAACTCATCTCCCTGGGGTATTATCCTGTTAGGTGAGCTGTTCCAGAACAACCACCACAAGTTTAAGGACAGTCCTAACTTTGCCAAGAAATGGTTTGAGCTGGATCCTACTTACCCCGTAATGAAAGTTATGAACTGGGTAGGCATTATTAAGCTGAAGAGTGCCAGAGTGAAAAGGGCTACGTTTAAGGCAGCTGCTTAACAATGTGCAGATAGTTGAATACGTATAGATGCCGAAAGGCTAATAATATAAATGTCCGGGTGATCATATCATCCGGACATTTTGTTTTATAATGAATACTTAGATCTTTGGATCTCTCCATTTGAATATCCTCACAGGTAGCTCAGCCATCGCCAGTCCTGGTGCCGTTGCTTATACCCCGCATACCATTTGCACAGCGGGTACATAGCTGCTACCAGCAGCAGCCAGATCACATATACCGCTGCCAGGGATACCCCGTAATGGCCTTTCAGCTTAGCAGTGTCCGTGATAAAATTATAGGTAAGCATAAAGCGTAGCGGGTGGCCCATAGCCACGCCAATGATTATACCGATGATATGAATAATGTGAAAGTGCAGCACATAATAAAAGAAGGGTACCCGCCCGAAATACACAAGCGGGTTGGTGGGCCGGAGGGGCTTATCCGCAATAAACGACAGTAAGAGCAACACCGGTCCCAAAGTAATCAGCGTAAACAATAAGGATGGCGGATACTTCTGTACATTAAAGAAGATCATGAGCGTTTGCAGGGCATTAGCGCCCGGTTTCCAGGGAGCAGGGTTGCCGTAAACATTGCTATAGCGCAATATTAAGAACAGTAAAACAGCAGCCAGCCCTATAGCGCGCAGCAGGCGTTTGCGTTTCTGAGGGTCGTAACCCGGGCGGAATAACATGCCCAGCCCATACCCGCAAAGTAATACCCCCAGCCAGGCCAGCACAGGGTAACCAATGAAAATAATAAAACCGTTGGTAGGAAGCATGTTGGGAACATTTACAAAGCTCCAAAGCACCTGCGCCACAGAGCCCGGCGCAAACCGGATCCCATCCAGCGCATTATGACCCAAAACAATGATCAGGCCCAGCGCCGGCAGCAGGCGTTCCGGTAGGTAAATGAGCAGCGCAAGTATCATCATACTCACACCTATGGCAGACAGTACGCCAAATAGCATCGTGTTAGGTGAAAAAGACCAGCCAAAACTCATGATCACCATATCCACAAATACCAGCCACAAGCCGCGGGTAAGCAGGAACCGGGACAGCGCCGGTTTGGTACGCCGGGTACCCATGAGGTAAGCGGATGCACCGGCCAGCATCACAAATGTAGGCGCGCAAAAATGTGTGATCCAGCGGGTGGCATAAAGCAGCACAGTGGTTTTGGTTTCATCCAGCGGGTTAAAGAACAGGACATCTGCATGTAACAGGTCGCGGACATGATCCAGCGCCATAATGAACATTACCAAGCCCCGCAGGAGATCAATAGATACATTGCGTGGAGAAGCAGGGATAGCAGTAGTTGTCATGCTGCAGGTAGGTTTGCTTTAAGTTAGGGATTCAGCATAAATAATTGCTGATTATTATGACGAAGGGCGAGCGGATAAGAATAATCACACTGAGGATCAGATTGTTACAAGCAGCTGGCCGGTGGCTGAGGCAGCGGAACAAGTTATCAACCTAATATATGTCGTTATTTATATATTTGTGTGTATAGACTAAATAATGCTGAAAGACATTTATCAATCCAGGATCAACATAGGTCATTTATTCAGTATTAATGCGGTTGCATTTGTGATGACCTTTATTGTGCTATATGTAATAGTGTTAATTGAGATCGCATTGGTATTTAACTCGTCGTTACCGGTTAACTGGGCCTACTGGATAGGGCAGATCTACTGGTTTTCGCCAGCCATGACGCTTTACCCGGTTATTTATTACAAAATGAAAAGGCATTATAAGCAGGATAATTCTGCAAAAGCCAAAAGTTATTTAGTGGCATTTGCCATAGTGGTATTAAGCACAGGTTTTGGCTGGGTGTTGGGTCATTTTATTAACTCCTGAACGGCTTAAACCGGCGGGTTCCTGCGATTGCCAGCATAGCCTTATCGCCGCTGCTATCGCCATAGGCAAAAATATTTTCAAACAGCTCCAGGTCATATTCGTTCTTAATACGGCATACCTTCTCATCCCCATTACAATTAAGTCCCAATATATTACCGGTTAGCTGCTCATTTTTTACTTCCAGCTGGGTGGCAATGCAGGTGATGCCCATTTTCTCGCACCAGGGGCCTACCCAATCCTGTGCGGAGGCGGTTACTATTACTACCTGGTGTCCTTTTTCCTGGTGCTCTTTAATAGCCGCCAGTGCGCCGGGCCGTATGAGCGCCGGCAGGCGTTCCCGGCAAAAGGCCACACATTTTTCCCGGAAGGCGCCTACTGCTGCGCCTTTAAAAAAGTAGCGTAAAAAGATCTCTTTCATGGTATGGCTGGATACCAGCTTTAATTTAAACAGCACCAGCAGAGGGGATAACAACAGGAATCCCAGGTATAAAGCCCCGCTGCCTTTCTGGTAGCGGATCACCTCAAACATGGTATCCTTAGTAGTGATAGTACCATCAAAATCAAAGAAAGCGATCGTTTGCTTCATATTTAATTGTAAGATTGGCAGGTCATTAACAGCTGATAATCAATCAAAATTAAACATTAACCATTATCAGTTAATTACTTGCAGGCAGCTATTTTATAATTTTAATTTTTTGAAGATAAACTCAGGTATTGACTTAATAATCAACATAATATACCGCCAAAACCATTTTACGTACAGCACATTTTTCTTTGCCTTAGCAGCCTTTACAATAGCGCTGGCTACATCTGTTGGCTGGGCGGTTAAGAGGGGCGGCAGCGTTAATCCTTCCGTCATGCGGGTATACACAAATCCCGGTTGTACGGTCATTACATGCACACCATTATGGAAAAGGCGGTTGCGCAGGCCGCTCAGGTAAGCGGTAAAACCGGCTTTGGCGCTACCATATAAATAATTGCTCTGGCGGCCACGCTCGCCGGCCACTGAGCTAATACCTATGATAGTACCCTGGCGGCGGGCGGCATAATCAGCAGCTACCACATTTAAGATAGAAACGGCGCCGGTATAGTTGGTATGAATAATACGGCTGGCTTCCTGCCAGTTGGTTTGCCCCAGCTCCTGATCGCCCAGGTAGCCGAACACGCAGATAGTAATATCGGGCTTTACCGGCAGGCTTTCGTAAAAGCCGGGGTGGCTGGCAAAATCAACGGCATCAAAAGCATGGGAGCTGGCATTGATGCCATAGCGTATGCGCAGGTCATTTTCCTGCGCCTGTAAAAAAGAAGTATTGCGGGCGGCCAGCTGCACATCGTACTTTTCGGCGGCAAACTGACGGGCCATGGCTACAGCCATATCGGATCCTGCACCCAGAATTAAAACAGTCATCTTTATAATTAAGAATGAAGAATTAAGAATTAATAATCGAGAGCACAATTACCTCGTAGTATGACGAGCTACACGAATACAGCGGTGCTTTTAATCGGTTTTATACTTATAAGTGTGAACGGTATGCTGTTTTGAATGATGGATGATGAAAGAACTATAATGAAGTAACAGCTAATTATTTAACCACTGCCTCCCTGATTATTAATTCTTCATTATTCATTATTAATTCTGCTGCTGACGGCGCCGCCGTTAGCAAGAGGCGGTCTGATTGTAAAGAACGGAAGCGGTTATCGCTGTTGTATTGCTTTACGATCCCGGCAAAACGCTGTACATGAGGATAACTTTGCCAGAACACTTCCTGTTTCATGCGGGCATCCTTGGAGAGGTACAGGCGGCCGCCGTATTGCAGCACCAGGGCATCCAGCTCGTCCAGGAATTCAAATAAACCTTTACGCACGGGAAAATCCAGCGCCAGGGTATAGCCCTCCATAGGGAAGGAGATGAGGTTATCCTGCTTGCCAAATACCTTCAGCACGGCCAGGAAAGAGCCCAGGCCTTTGCTGCTGATGCGTTGCAGGATCTCTACCAGGCCCTGTTTCTGATCCATAGGCAGCACAAACTGGTATTGCACAAAACCAGCTTTGCCATAGCCCCGGTTCCAGTGCAGGAAAGCATCCAGCGGGTAAAAGAAGGGTTCGTAAGACACCACATTATTGATCTCCCGTTTGGTGTTCTTGGCATAATACAGCCAGTTGAACGCCTTTACGGTAAAGGTGTTCAGCACAAATGACGGCAGGTTGAAAGGGATGGTGAGCTTCTTTTTAGAGGGAAGCTGCAGGGGAGCCTGCGCTTGTTGGGGCGATAGTTCTGCTTTGGTAGCATGTTCGCCCAGTATTAAGATACTCCGGCCAAAGGAATCGCCTTTCTGCAGGCAGTCAATCCAGGCTACGGAATAGGTATAGTGCTTATTTTCCTCGAACAGGCGGATCACTTCGTCCAGGTTGCGGGCTTTGATCTGCTTCTGTTTTATATAGGAGGTTTCAACTTTCTTCAGGCGGAACTGCACCCGGGTAATAATGCCGGTAAGGCCCATGCCGCCGCAGGTAGCCCAGTACAGGTCGGGCTCCTGGTCAGGGGAGCAGGTGATAAGCCCCTGGGAGGTGATCACGTCCATAGATACCACCTGGTTGGAAAAGGCGCCATCTACGTGGTGGTTCTTGCCATGCACATCGGAGGCTACTGCGCCGCCAACGGTAATGAACTTGGTGCCGGGGGTAACCGGCAGGAACCAGCCTTTGGGCACTATAATATCCAGGATCTGGTCCAGCGTAACGCCGGCCTGGCATTCAAACAGGCCCTTTTCAATATCAAAGCTCAGAACTTTATCGTACTTAAGGGTAGAGATGCTGTGTGTGCCCAGGGATGCATCTCCATAACAGCGTCCGTTGCCCCGCGCAATGAGGGGTGTTTGTGTGTGAAGCAGATCCTGTAACTGATCTTCCCTGGAGAAAGAGCTTTCTTCGCTTGCTACTACGGGATAATTGCCCCAATTTGCTAACCGTTTTTGCATTAGTTAAAAAAACTTTTGTTTGCCGGTAAATAAATGATCACATAAAAACTTAGGATCCACAGGGCTATGGTTAACTGTATGAAGCGGTCTTTGTACAGGATCTTAGTGGGAGAACCGGTATTGTTCTCTACGTAGGTTATTTGCAAATATCGTAATAATCCTGCAATAACAAAAAGGGTGGTGTAAAAAAGGCGGTGGGTGCCAAAGCGCAGCATAGTTACCGGGTCAAGCGTGTACATGAGGTAACACACAATGATCACGGCAGACAATAAGGCCAGTGTTACGTTCATGAAATCCATGTTATACCCTTTGGCGGCTTTTCGCATTTCCTGGCCGGATACCTGTTTAATGATCACATCATCCCGGCGTTTGGCCACTGCCATAAACAGCGCCAGCAGGAACACCATTACTATAAGCCAGGAAGATACGGCGGTGCCGGAGGCAATGCCACCCGCTTTAATGCGCAGCACAAAACCTATGGAAAGAATGATAATGTCCAGGATGGAGATATTCTTTAACCCAAGGGAGTATAACAGGTTTAAAATAAAGTAGATACCTACTACGAACAGGAATTTTGGTTTAACATACCAGGCCAGTCCCAGCCCAATGATCATACACACTACAAACAGCACCAGGCCGGCTGTGGGGGATACTGCGCCGGAGGCCAGGGGGCGTTTGGATTTAACCGGGTGCGCGCGGTCGGCTTCAATATCCTTATAATCATTTATGATATAAATGCTGCTGGCCGTAAGGCTGAACGCAAAAAAGGCGGCTAAAAGATGCCCGATGGTAGATAGATAAAATAGTTCTCCCGCAAAAAAGAGGGGAATAAACAGGAACAGATTTTTGACCCAATGATGAGGCCTGAGTAGTTTCAGATATTGCACGGGGATGAACAGATGTTAATACGGGGGGCAATATACAAAGGATTGGGGTTTTTTGCTTGTACAATTACGTGAATGCTAAATGCTGAAGGGTGAATGCATAATGCTGAAGGCTAAACGTTTAATGCTTAACGCCTAACGCTGAATGCTAAACGCTAAATGCTTAAGATGAATGCCCCAATGCCACACAACCCCATAGTACCTTGAAGCACAGCTAATTTCTACTACTGCACTTGCGTGGGATTATATCCAAAATGCTTTTTAAAGACAAAGGAAAAATGTGACAGGTTCTCAAAGCCGGCATCAATAAATATTTCAGTGGGTTTCCGTTTCTTAACTGCAATCTGGTAATGCGCGTGCTCCAGGCGTTTACGGGTAAGCCAGCGGCGGGGAGTGGTTTGGTACACTTTTTTAAAATCCTTTTTAAAAGTGCTAAGACTGCGCCCTGTAAGGTAGGCAAGCTTCTGGAGCGGGAGGTTGTACAGGAAATGCTGTTCCATAAAATCGGCCAGGTTAATCTTACCTGGTTCGTGAAAAGCGCTAAGCAGCCTTTTAACCTGTGGATTGCAGGCATCCAGCACCGTAAGGCATTCAGCGATCTTAATTCCGGCCAGCTCAGGCGGTAATTCGTCCCGCATTTCAAAATAAGGCAGCAGTGAGCTAAACAGGCTTTCGAGCAAAGGGTGTTTTTCTAATGCCAGATGGCCGTGCCATTTGCCTTCGGCCGGGTTTTCCGCCTGTGCGGCATAAAACTTTCTTAGCAATGCTTCCGGGAACAGGATGGAAAGCGAACGGAAGGGGACATCCTCTGCGGGCAGTTTGGCCATGCGGCCCAATTGGTTGCGCGGGATGAGAAGCGTTGTTCCCCGGGTAAAACGGTGCACCTGGTCGGCATAGGATAACTCCAGCGTTCCTGCAAAAACATAAACCAGCGCATGCTGATCCAGTATCAGCTCCCGGCTGTAATGTTTTTCCTTTTTACAGGATACAAAGATCCGGCCCTTTACATCTGCGCCCGTATATTCCATAATATAAAGTTAACTAATCAGTTAATATTTGCCGGGCGCCATGTTCCGGGTAAGCGGCAGCACAGCGGGCTGATGGCCATTCACATGAATACCGCCATGCTGGAACATCTTTGCACCTTCACCATAGCTGCTTACAAAAGTTGCCGGTGGTAAGGAAAGATCGTCCAGCGCTTTAAGCGCTGCTGCCGTAAGTTTCACATCCAGCGCTGCCATGTTGGCTTTCAATTGCTCCTGTTTACGGATGCCGATAATGGTTGAGGTTACGCCGGGCCTTCCGGTAACCCAGGCCAGCGCAATGGCTGCGGGCGTGGTATGGTGTGCTGCTGCAATTTTGCGGAGCTCATCTAAAATTGCCAGCTCTTTGTCCGATAGTGCGGCCACCCGGCCCGTGTCGCCCAGTCGGGTTCCTGCACTTTGATCCTGGGCTGAGGGGTTATACTTGCCTGATAACAGGCCGCCCTTCAATGGCGACCAGGGTGTAATACCTAAACCGAGTCCGGCTGCCATGGGTACCAGCTCATCTTCAATGGTACGCTGCAATAGCGAATATTCTATCTGCAAACCAACAAAGGGCGTCCAGTCTTTTAAAACAGCCATGGTTTGCGCCTGTGCTATTTTCCAGGCCGGGGCGTAGCTTACGCCAATATAACGGACTTTGCCGCTGGTTACCAGCATATTTAATGTGCGCATGGTTTCTTCCAGCGGGGTATTCCAATCCCATTGATGAATGGAAAAAAGGTCGATGTAATCCGTTTGCAGCCGTCTTAACGACTGATGGCAGCTTTCCATAATGGCTTTAGCGCCTGTGCCGCCGCCGTTAGGATCACCAGGGTAAATATTGCCTGAAAATTTGGTGCCGATCACCATCCGGGTGCGCAAACCTGATCGGCTGCCAATAACATCGCCAATGATCTTTTCAGAATGCCCGTTGGTATATACACTGGCCGTGTCTATAAAATTGCCGCCGGCATCAATAAAGCTGTGAATGATCTGTTCCGATGCTTTTTCATCGGCGCCCCAGCCCCAATCGGTTCCAAAGGTCATGCCGCCCAGGCATAACGGGCTTACCCGCAGGCCTGATCTGCCTAATGTTCTGTAATTTCTCATACTGATCTCTTTCTAAGATGATGATAATGTTTGTTCAAAGGCGCAGCGGTTAGCGCCAAAATCACTGCAGCAAACCCAGTCTCATTAAACTTTCAGCGGTTGCGGTCACTGCTTCCTTATTACTTCGCGGATGCCAGTTCAGCAAATGGGTGGCTTTCTCATGGCTTGCCCCTTTAACCAGGTCCAGGTGAGGCACAATGAGCCTTACCTCCGGGTTAAAAAGCGCAATAAGCCGGATAAGCCAGCTGGGAATTTCCTTGCGGGGAACTTTTGCTGCCTTTTCGCCGAACTCCCTGTGTAATATATCAGCGATATCCAGCATGGAGATGGCTTCACCGGCTACGGCAAGGAAACGCTCACCCCTGGCTGCGGGATCAACCATTGCTTTTACATGCAGATCCGCTACATCCCGTACATCAACATAGCCGGCACGCAGCCTGGGCAAGCCTTTTAGCTGGCCCGCCAGCATCCGGTGTATTATCTGTATGGAATGAGAATAATCGGCTCCCAGCACCGGCCCTAGTACGCCCACAGGGTTTATTACGGCAAGCTCCAGTCCCTTGCCTTCACCGGTTACGTAATTCCATGCGGCTTTTTCCGACAGGGTTTTAGATTTCTGGTATGCAGGCAGGTTTTGGCTAAGGTCAGACCAATCCTCTTCGGTATAAGGTGTTTTTTTATCAGTTCCATAGCAAACGGCGCCAAATGCAGATGTCAGCACAACCCGCTGTACACCAGCGGCTTTTGCGGCCCGCAGCACAAACAAGGTTCCATTAACCGCGGGTAAAATAAATTCATCCTCATGCCTGGCATCCGGCCTGGGGGTAGGCGAGGCGCAATGGATAACATAGGTACAGCCCTGTGCAGCTTCAGCCCAGCCGTTTTCCCGTGACAGATCGGCTTCCACAAAAGAAAGGTTAGCAAAATCTGTTATGCCGCCGTTCGTTAACATTTGCTTTACCTCAGCAATACGGTTAAGCGACCGCAGGCTGGCCTTAACTTTATAACCCTTATTCAGCAAAGCGATAATACAATAGCTGGCAATAAACCCCGAACCACCGGTCACCAAAACCATTTTGTTATTATTTGTGAGCTCCATTTTTTTTATGCAAAAGTAGATGCAGGAAGGATTGGGCATTTTGTTGAAAGGTTGTATTTACTTTGTTGAAAAGGTTAAATATTGAAGGGTTAACCCTGGTGGCCATCGTCATTGCCTTGTCCTTGTCATAATGATTACTGAACCCAGGGTGCCGGGGTGCTGCATCCGGCTTTCTGCTTTAAGCTTTGCGCTTTCCGCTAATAAAACTACTTTTACGCCTTCAAAAACATAAAAACCCCCATTATGTTGTCCGGGACATCCCTTTACCAGAAACGTACTGTTTTTACTGTTATTGAATGTGTGCTGATCATTGGCCTGGCGCTGGTGCCCCTGTTCACTACTTTTCCTTACCGGGTTAATATCTTTTTGTCGTGGGAGGGCGCTTACCGTATGTCCATCGGGCAAATGCCCTATAAGGATTTTGGTACGCCGCTGGGCTATGGCTTCTGGCTGATACCGTCCCTGTTCTTCCGCATATTTGGCCCGCAGCTGATCTCACTCGTAAAAGCGCAGGTGTTCATTAATATTATGGCGGGATTTGCTTTCCGCTCCATTTTAAAAAGCCTGAATATAGAGCCGGCCATACGGGCTTTGTCCGTAATGGTGTTTGTGCTGTCTTATTCCTTTTTCAACTTCTGGCCCTGGTATAACCATACGGTAATTGTGTATGAGCTGGTGGGCTTAGCCTTCCTGTTCCAGTACATCAACCGCCCGGTGCAAAAGCTGCGTTTCCTGTACCTGCTGCTGGCAGCCCTGTTCACCTTCCTGTCTATTTTTACCAAGCAGGATGGGGGCGGACTGGCCCTGCTGTTATGCCTGGCCCTGTTATTATATAATAGTATCCATGAAAAGCGCTGGTGGGAGATCCCTGTTTTCCTGGGCTTTTATTTCCTGGTAGCGGCCATTATTATAGGCCCGCTGCTGCCGCATGGTTTTGGATACTGGTATAACCATGGGCAGCCCCCGCATAATTCCCGCCTGGCAGTAACGGATTTTGCAGAAGAGATCCTGGGCGGTTCCCAGTGGATCAAGTTTTACCTGGTGCTCATGGTGTTATGCCTGGTACCGGCCCTGCGTAACTTTAAAGCTTTCTGGGAGAACAAAACGGCCATGCTGTTTACCCTGCTTACCCTGGGCATACTGGCAGAGGCAGCCCTGTTCCAGGTAACCAGCTACACACCGCCGGATAACAACATCTTCTTCCACAGCTTTGCCTTTGCATTCCTGTGCACACATTTTGCCGGCATGCAGCATATTGACCTGGGCCGCCGTAATGCGTTTTTAAGCAGTGCGCTGCTAGTGCTGCTGTGGTGGTCCGGCGTGTTCTGGAAATACATTGACCGTATTTTTCAGCGTATTTTCCCGGCCCCTACAGAAATGGTGCAGGGCGCACCGGACCCGAATGCAGAGAATGTGGTATCCCGCCGGAACTTTATGCTGAATACAGATACCACCAGGGATGTGCCTACTTCAGAATGGATCTTCACTGACCTGCCGGGGTTCAAGAAAATATACATGCCGCCATCTACCGTACATGGTATGGAGCGCTTGCTGGCGATGCCTGTGGTAAAGGAAAAGAAAGACAGTATTAAAGTACTGAATATGACGGAGTTAACGCCATTGGCTTATGCTATGCCCTTTAAGCTGGAAACCGGGGAGGATTACCCGCTGTGGTACCACCTGGGTGTGGGCATGTTTAACCGGCAGCTGGCAGCCTTTAAGGAAAAAGTACAACAGCACCACTATGATATTATCTTATATGAATATGCACCCGGACTGAACAACTTTTTTCCTTTTGCCTTAAGACCTGAGCTGAAACAGCACTATAAACAGGTAGATGAATTTCTGGCGCCGCGCCGCCCTACTAATGCTATTATAGAGGTGTATGTGAAGCCGTAAGAATGCTGAATGCTTAAAGCTGAAGCCCATACCATAATGCAATGCCTTTAGCAAAACATAAGCAGCGTTAAGCGTTTAGCATTCAGCATTTTGCATTCAATTCATAATTTTTTTTTGAATGTACCCAACCTCCAGGCATTTATTCCCTGTCTATGCTATCAGGGCCGGTGATATTGCCTGTCTACTGTATGCTTAATCTGAAAGAAACTGCCGTCTAACTTATCCGACCATACGGACCATTCTAATCAAACACACGGCCAACTGGACCAGCTATTGGCCGGTTGCCGTAGTAATGACCGTTTGTGCCAGGAGAAGCTATACTACCTGTTCTTTGACCGGATGCTGGCAGTGATAAGGCGGTACACCAGTGACCGGGACAAGGCAACTGATATTTTGAACAACGGTTTCCTGCGGGCATTTACTAAAATAGCCCAGTACCAGCAAACCGGTAGTTTTGAAGGATGGCTGCGCCGTATTATGGTGCACGCAGTTGCAGATTATTTCAGGAACGGGGCCGGGCAAACAAAAGAGCAAATGCCGGGAGAGCTGCCGGGGGATCTGGCCATTACCACAGAGAGCAATACACTGGAATATAAGGACCTGCTGCTGGTATTGCAGCAGCTGCCGCCTACAACAAGGATCGTGATCAACTTATTTATCATAGAGGGCTATTCGCACAAAGAAATCGCTGAACTGCTGGGCATCAGCACCGGCACAACCAAATGGCATGTGGCAGAAGGGAAGCGTTTGCTGCAACGGTATATAGCAGCGCCACCATCGTCATTAAAGCGCAATATGAATGGATGATCAGCAGAAACATATTGAAGACTGGCTGAAAGCGGCTGCACAACAACCTGTGCCGGATGATACCGGCATGGAAGCTAAGCAGCAGGCCTGGTCCAAAATGGCCAGCCTGCTGGATAATGCCGCTGTGCCTGTGCCTGCGCAGCAGCCGTCACCGCTGCCGAAACCCTGGTTTGCCACGGGTCAGGGTATGCTGTGGCTAGCAGCTGCAGCGGCAGCGGTGGGGCTGGTTGCACTGGTAGTATATTTACAGGTAAATCGTCATCAAACAACAGAAAATAAAGAATTACAAGGAGTTGTACATGAAAATGTGAGTACGGTAAAAGTGAATGAGCGCAATGGTGATACATTAAGTACGGAAAAGAAAAATGATTCGGCAGCCGGAAATAATGAGGGAACTGCCGTATACGGATCAACAGAAAGTGATACGATGGATGAGGGTAACAGGGGAGCTGCCCTGAACGGACAAGGAGAAGGTGGTAATACCGCAGAAGGTATAAATGGTAATGCAGCAGAGGGTATAGATGGTGATGATACAGCAGAAGGCATAAATGGTGATGGTAATAGAAAAAGACCTTATGGTTTGGCAGCGGGTGCAGGCAGGTTAATCACCCAGGTAATACCGCAGGGTAATGAACTGTGGAGTGGTGTAACAGCTGGTACGGAAAAAAGAACTGGTGAAAAGGGTAGGAACGCTGCCCCGGCTTCCGGTGCAGGTGAAGCAGGAGCTACCGGCGATGAAAAAGCTGCTCAGGAGGAATTATCTTCAACAACGAATATTCCTCAACCTGTTGTAAGAGAATCAGATACAGGGTTATCTTCAAATAATTTAATAAATAAGTCTACTGCTAAAAGTGCATTACCTGCAGGGGGACGATCTTCTTCAGAAAAGACTAATGCCAATAAAACATCACAGCCTGTAAATCAGGTAATTAACGGAAATAATGAAAAGATAAATAATAAGCCGGGCAGCCTGCCAGCGACGGATAAAACCACTGACCTGGCAATCAATACGCCGGGTAAAAGCACTGTCAATACTTCAAAGCATCCGTATATAAAAGCTGGCAAAGTAAAACCTGGTAGCATTTCTGGCGAGGGCAGTGCAGGTAAAACAAAACCAGGTAGTGTTATAAAAAGAACACAACCATCCGGCGGTGTTTCTGGCGGGGAAACAGCCGGCAAAACCAAACCCGGTGGTGTTATAAAGGCAACGCAACCATCTGGTGGTGTTTCTGGCGAGGAAACAGCCGGTAAAGCAAAACCAGGTGGTCAGAGAAAGGCAACGCAACCATCCGGCGGTGTTCCTGGCGGGGAAACAGCCGGTAAAGCAAAACCAGGTGGTCAGAGAAAGGCAACACAACCATCCGGCGGTGTTTCTGGCGAGGAAACAGCCGGTAAAACAAAACCAGGTGGTGTTAGAAAGGCACCCCAACCATCCAGTGGTGTTTCCGGCGAAGAGACAACAGCCGGCAAAACAAAACCCGGCAGCCTGGTAAAAACACCTCAAACCAGCTACCCTGATAATGTTAACAAAGCACAATCAGCTATTATCCCTAGCCAAACAACGCCTAACAATACCAGCCAACAGGGCAAAACACCTGTTACGATAAAAAATGCAACAGGCACACCTAACGCTATGGTATTAAAACCCTTACGCACGGTGAATGCATTTTCTATACACCTGCCCGCCCTGCCATTAAACAGCCGGGAGCAGGTAGGCTTTATGGGAGGAGGTTTTAGAGACCCGGTAAATAATTCCGAGGCTATAATAGGCGGCCTGGCATTACAGGCAGGTTTCGTATATCCATTGAGTGTTGGCGTAGCAGCAGGAGACAGCGGCACAACCAAACCCGGGAACGGATTGGGCTTTAAGCTGAGCGCATTGTATTCATTTCCAATAGCCCGGGGCTTATACCTGCAGCCAACATTAAGCGCTTCGTACCTCACCGGCTTTGGT
Source organism: Chitinophaga rupis (assembly GCF_900109685.1). Taxonomy (GTDB): domain Bacteria; phylum Bacteroidota; class Bacteroidia; order Chitinophagales; family Chitinophagaceae; genus Chitinophaga; species Chitinophaga rupis. The sequence goes on from NZ_FOBB01000002.1 coordinate 1,309,879, forward strand.
AAAGCATTCAGCCACATCGCTGTTAACAGAAAACAGGAAACGGATAGCTCAGGCGCAGCCTCAGGTGAATACAGAACCGACAGCATCACTACGCCTTATACTGTTAAAAGCACTTTTGTGGGTGGGGCAGGGGTAAATGTTGCCTATGTTATAAACAAATGGATCTTCAGCACCGGGCTTACCTATCAGTATGCTTTACCCTCCGGCACCAAAGGCACACCGGAAACAAGCTCTCACACGGACAGCCTGCAAAGCGTACCTACAGGCAGCACACCTGCCTTCAGCAAGCAGCAGCTACCGGGCATGCATACACTCAGCTGGAGCCTGGATGCAGGCTATTTTATCCGTCCCCGTATACAGGTAGGGGTAAGCTACCGGGCCATTCTGCTGCGCTCTGCCGGCAACAGCGGCTTTGCAAAGCCGGTACAACCCCTGCAGGATAAACAGCTGGAATTTTACATACGCGTGCCACTAAGAAAATAAAATATTTTGGTGCAGGTACCCAACCTCAGGACATGAAGCAGCGGTCTATATATGTGTAATCAAACCATATTTTAGCTTATGCACAAACTTCATTTTTCGCTCCTGGTAGTAGGCACTTTTATTGTAGCAGCAACAGCCTGCCGGAAAGAGAACTCGGTGATTGAAAAGCTGAATGCAAAAGAATCAGCTTTTGCCAAACGTGATTCATTGCCAAACGATTCCCTGCCTCATGACACGTTCCCACATGACAGCTTTCCACACGACACGTTCCCGCATGATACGTTTCCGCATCAGCCACACGACACATTCCCTTACCCACCTCATGACACCTTCCCTAATCCGCCACACGATACGTTTCCGCCGCATGACACCTTTCCTCATGGGCCGGATACCCTTTATCGCAGGCATCGTTAAATGAAGGCAGCCGATCACCTGCTGTTAAAGACATAAGATGGTAAGTAGTTTATTTTCAGGTCTTGAATATTAAGCATTATGGAAGAGTACAATATGGATGCGATAGTCAGCCCTGACTGTGCCGCGGAATCCTGCCAAGTGGGGCAGCCGGCCAGCGGGCGTAACCAGAGAGTTCCCTATACCGGAACAATGACAAAAACTACAGCCCCGCCAACATTGGCGTTACCAGCGGGCTTATATTCAGGACCTGAATTATCCCTATCCTTAAAAGCAGTTAGTAAAGACTTTTACCCTTCAATGGGCCAGTCGGTTTATATCGCAAGAACGTTATTGATCTCTAATCTAAGGAAGCATTTTGGGGTTTTACATGGCCGTATGCTGGATTTCGGTTGTGGCAGCAAACCCTATAAAAGTCTGATCAGGGTGGATGAATATATTGGGGTGGATTATGAAGGGCAGGGGCATAGTCATGCGAATGAACAAATTGATGTGTTTTATGATGGTAAAACTATTCCGGTCGCATCGGATCACTTTGATAGCGTTCTGAGCACAGAGGTGTTTGAGCATGTATTTAACCCGGAAGAAATACTGGATGAATTACACCGGGTAATGAAGCCCGGGGCGGTAATGCTGGCTACCTGTCCGTTCATTATAGCTGAGCACGAAGTGCCCAATGATTGCAGCCGCTACACCTCTTATGGCCTGAAGATGTTACTGGAACGAAAAGGGTTTGAGATCCTGTATTATGAAAAGCTGGGGACTTCAATACAGGCCCAGATGCAAATGTTCATGTCTTACCTGGACAGCTATGTGCTCTCTAAGCTGAACTTTGCCAGGCCAATAAAGAAAGTAGTTTCGTTCTGCACCTTTTTAGTGCTCAATCTCTTGTGTAAGCTGATGAACCGGATGCTACCCAAAAGATATGATGCATTTCTCAACCATATTGTTATTTGCAGGAAGCGCGATCTACCTGAATGATATAAGGCAGCCGGTGTATAGGATCGCCTGCTGTAAAGAGATAAGATGGCAAGCAGTTTATTTTTTTTAGGTCTTGAATATTAAGCATTATAGACGAGTACAACGACCCTGGCATTCTTGCCGGGGTCTTTTTATTAATGGGAAATAACTTATTTTGCTGCCCTGACAATCCACTTATGACAACAAACAGAAGCATTATTACACAGGCGCTTATTGACAAATATGGTTTTAAAACCTACCTGGAAATAGGCGTTGAATCCGGCAAAAACTTCTTCCCGATCAAGGCTGGCCGCAAAATAGCTGTGGACCCCTTTCTGAAATTTGGCGCCCTTAAACAGTTCTTCAAAGCCATCCAGTACCCTGCAAATTTTAATGCCAGCTACTTTCGCATGGAAAGCGACCGCTTTTTTGCAGAAAAAGCAGATAAAACCCTGCAAAACACATTGCTGGATATTTGTTTGGTAGATGGCATGCATGAATACGCCTATGCCTTACGGGATGTGGAGAATTGCCTGGACCGGCTTGCCGGCAATGGGGTGATCATTATGCATGACTGTAACCCGCAAACCAAAGAAGCCGGTTATACCTGGGCGGAGTGGGATGCCAATAAATGCCAGGGCTTCTGGAACGGGGATGTGTGGAAAAGCGTTATTCATTTAAGAAGCCTGCGCAAAGACATTAATGTATTTGTGCTGGATGCGGACCATGGCCTGGGCATTGTAACCAGGGGCACGCCGGAAAACCCGCTGTCTTTTACCCCGGCTCAGATTGAGGCGCTCACGTATGAGGAGTTTGCCGCTAACCGGCAGGAGTGGCTGAATTTGAAGCCGGCAACCTATTTTAGTGAATACTTCAAATGAATTAATAATGAAGAATGAATAATTAATAATCGCAGCGCTTGTATTTCAAGTGAATAACCGGCATCCATTATTATTAATTATTCATTCTTCACTCATCACACTGGTATAGATCTCGTCAAAAGAACGGCCTTTGTCTTCCGGCCAGCGTTCAGAGAACTTTATTTCTACATTCTGCAGCAGCTGGGTGCATAATAATACTTCCTCTTCATCCATATCACGCAGCAGCATCTTTACCAGCTGCCCCATACGTTTATAGGCATGCTGCAATATTTTTTCGCCTTTAGCGGTGATCTTCACACGTTTGGAGCGGCGGTCGGCAGCGTCGGGGACCTCCATAATGTATCCCTTTTCCCGCAGCCGGTTCAGCAGATCTGAACCTGTGGAAAGCTCGTAAATAGTAGCATAGATCACCTCTGACTTGCGGGGATCTTTACGCTGCTTTACTCCATGCATCAGGGCAAACTCCTCAAACTGGCCAAGGCCTGCATCGCCCAGGGAAATACGGGAGTACAGCTCATGCAGGCGCATAATGCGGCCCATTACCTTCATCAGCATGGCTTCCGGGGTAGGGGGCTGCTGCCCGCCTGTAAGCTTGCTGGTATTTACCGGCGCCTGCTGCTTTTGCTGCAGCAGGTAATAGCGGCAAAAGTCTTCTATGCTGCAGCCGGGATGTTTTTCTTCATAAGCCCCCCAGGTCGTTACTAATTCAACAGTTCTATTCATGTTACTACGGATCAAGAGCAATTTAGCGAAAATTATTCCAGAATTGTTGTATTTACAACGAGGTTGTATTATATTTGTGCATAATACTGCGGTTATGTAGTAATTTATCTGTTTTACCTGCACTTTAGGCCTAACCAGCCATACACAATGGCTAGCCGGCTATCGGTAACTGTTCCCTGTTGCCGTCACAAATTTTCCGGGAGAACTGTCTATAAGATAAAACTATCTGTAAGATGGTGCAATAGCTGTTTGCTCATTCTAAAACCATATATATATGAATCTGTTTTCTTCAGGCCTGGTCCTGCACATTATTGGTATAGCTCTCATATCCGGCGGTACGCTGGGGCATTTTATTACGTTACGGCAGCTTTGGGGATACCTGCCGGGTGAAAATCAAAAGGCTACCGTGGTATTTAAAGTATCTTCCGCATACGATTGGTTCCTGCGTATAGGCGGTTTGTTATTGTTTGCGAGTGGTTTTATGCTGTTAAGGGCTTACCAGTTTGGCGTAACCAAACAATTCTGGTTTGAGTTTAAGATGGGCCTTATTGTGCTGATGGTCCTGAATATCACACTGGTAGGTGCGCCTGGCGTAAAAAAATTGCAATCCCTGCTGTTTAACCAGCCCACGGTTACAGATATGCTGCAATATACTGCATTGAAAAAGCGGATCGGTATTTTTCACATCGGGCAGTTCCTGATCTTGCTGCTGATATTTATCCTTGGAGTATTTAAATTCCAATAAAGTAAAAAGTAAAAAAGTAAAAAGTAAAATAATGGAGTACAGTGTGTTGGATGCTTTACACGTTATTTTACTTTTTGCATTTAAGCCTGTAACAAAAGTAAAATGATGGAGCGCGGTTAGTAAGTGCTTTACCTTTTTACGTTTGCATTTTAAATTTCAGTAAGAAAAGCAAAGTGAAACAAAGGTTCCCTGCCTGCGACTTTACTTTTTATGGTCTGCTACTGTGGTGGTACTTTGACTTTTGTCAAAAATTAAAAGTAAAAAGCAAAAAGTAAAATAATGGAATACACTTAATTAGGTGTTTTACCGCTATTTTACTTTTTGCTTTTTGTATTTAAATCTCCTGAAAAGCAAGATGGTGTAGCACACTTACTTACACGCGCTGCTTCCCATTTTACTTTTTGCTTTTTAATTTTTTACTTTCCAACTGTTGTTAGCCCGGTTCACATCCGGCAGGGCACCCTGCGGATCTATGGTTACCTGGCTTAAAGTAGTGGTGGAAGGGTACAGAAAAGTCCAGGTGCCGCCGCGCTGCCAGATCTCTACCGGCAGCTTTACTGTATCGGCCTTTCCATCAGCTGTTTGTATGGCTACTTCCACGGGCATTACCAGCTGCTCCAGGTTTTCTATAGTTACCAGCGCGCCTTTTGCGGGATCATTCTCCTTGTACTTCACTTCTTTTACGGATTGATCCAGCTTCCAGGTGTTCAGGAACCAGCCGCGCCAGAACCAGCTCAGGTCTTCGCCCGATACGTTATCCATGGTGCGGAAAAAGTCCCAGGGGGTGGGGTGTTTAAATGCCCAGCGGTGCACATAGGTGCGGAAAGCTTCATCAAAACGTTCTGGTCCCAATACCTGCTCGCGCAGTAATTTTAGTCCCAGCCCTGGTTTAAAATAGGCTACATTACCTAACTGGCTGTTCTGGATCACATCCGGGATGGTTGTAAGCGCTTCTGCATTGGCGCCAAACATACCGGGGCCGGTTTTGCTGATATCTGCCGGGCGGTAATATTCCCCGTTATTAAAAGCTTTGGTATTTATACCATTAATGAAGGTATTAAAACCTTCATCCATCCAGGCGTATTTACGCTCGTTGGAACCCACGATCATGGGAAACCAGTTATGCCCGAACTCATGATCTGTTACGCCCCATAAGCCGGCGCCGGTGGCCTTCGCGGAACAGAACACAATGCCAGGGTATTCCATGCCACCTACAATACCGGCTACATTGGTAGCTACGGGATAGCTGAAGGAGAACCATTTATTGGAATACAGCTCAATACAGCCTTTCACATATTCTGTGGAGCGGCCCCAGGCCTTGGTAGATGCTACTTCTGCCGGGTATACCGACTGTGCCAGCGCTTTTTTACCACCCGGCAGGTTAATGCGGGCAGCATCCCATATAAAGGCGCGGGAAGCGGCCCAGGCTACATCACGGGTATTTTTGCAGGAAAAGCGCCAGGTAAGGTTGCCTTTACGTTTATCCGTGGGGGATATAACGGCGGTGCTGTCCTTAATAGTCACGGTTTGATCGCTGGTACGTGCTTTGGCCAGGCGGCTGCTTTGCTCAGGTGTTAATACCTGGGCGGCATTCATCAGCTCCCCGGAGCCGGCTACTACCATATCAGCAGGGGCAGTTACACTATATTCAATATTGCCATAGTCCAGGTAAAACTCACCGGCCCCTAAGTAAGGGAGGGTGTTCCAGCCCAGCACATCGTCATACACACACATACGCGGGTACCATTGGGCAATTTCGTATATCCATCCGTTACGTGTTTGCAAACGGCCCATACGGTCCGTGCCGTATTGCGGTATGGTAAAAGCATAGTTGATGCGGAACTGTACGGTGCCGCCATTGCCTTTCAGGGCAGCGGGCAGCTGTATTTTCATACGGGTATCATTCACCCGGTAGCTGGCGGCCTGTGTTTTGCCATTTTGCACGATGCTTACGCTGCTGATCTCATCGCCCTGGGTAAAGCTGCGGTTCACAAAACGCCCGCCGCTGTACTGGGAGGCTGCTTCCCCGCGGGAATCTTCCCGGTACACGTTCTGGTCCAGCTGCAGCCATACAAATGATAATGTATCCGGGCTGTTGTTGGTGTAGGTGATCTGTACCGACCCGCTAAGGCGGTGCTGCGCTGTATCCAGCGTTACATTAATAGCATAGTCCGACCGGTTTTGCCAGTATTTAGGCCCGGGTGCGCCGCCCGCGCTGCGGAACTCATTGCCGTTCTGTGTGTAAAAAAGCGGGTCAAATGCTTTGTGCTGATCGTAATTGCTGGCAGGAGCGGTTTGAGCCCGGGTAAATGATTGGTTGGTTGCCAGCAGGACTGCCAGGCAGAAGGTAAGCTTGTTGATTGTCATAACCTGTAAAAAGTGATACGTTAGTATTGAAAGGCAAACAAGATACTTAATTAATCAGAAATTACACTGCAGTTCAGGCTTCCTGCTGGGGCGGGGGGCCTTCTGCGGAATGGCGGGTAAAACGGGAGTGGAATACGAAGGTGATCACTAAACCCAGCACACAGCCGGCCAGCACAGCTATGATCCTTTCCAGGGCCGTATCCCATACATGTAAACCTGCTTCGTGCAGCGTTACAATAATGGCGGCTGCCAGGGCGGAGCGGGCAGAGGCTTCCAGCTCCAGGAAAGCGCAGGCAGCTGCCGTAATGGCAATGGCCCCGCTTACCATTACTATCGTTGATGGATGTACGATGAGCATGATCAGCCCTGCAGCGGCGCCTACCAGGTTGGCCTTAATACGGCTCATGGCCAGGGCCACGGCATCTGTACCATCCGGCGACAGCACCAGCATTACAGAGATCAGGCACCAGATATAATCCTTGTAGTTGATAAGATGAGCTAACAAAAATACCAGCAGCACGCCGGCCACACATTTGGCCATATACACCAGCAGTTTTTTAATGTTGGGCATTGTCATGCGCGTAAATTACAAATTATCAGGCAGCCATTTTTGGACAGGGCCGCTTGTACCTGTATATTTATGATACTAAACTGTTTCCCTATGCGTTTACCCAAAAGTATAACCACCTTCTTCTTTTTACTGTGTTTTACATTTGCATCCTGTGCCCAAAGTCCTGCCGTAAAAAGTCCTGCCGAAAAGATCCGGCAGCTGCTGGACGAGTATAATAGATACAAGCTGTTTAACGGAACTGCCCTGGTAGCCAAAGATGGTAAGGTGATCTTTAAGAACGGTGTTGGCTACGCCAATTTTGAGTGGGAGATCCGCAACACGCCGGATACACGTTTCCGCCTGGGCTCTATTACCAAACAGTTCACGGCCATGCTTATACTACAGCTGGCAGAGCAAGGTAAGCTAAAGCTGGATGGTCATATCTCCGATTACCTGCCTTATTATCCCAAAGCCAATGGTGAAAGGGTTACTATCTACAACCTGCTTACGCATACTTCCGGTATTCCCAATTACACGGCCCGGCCTGATTTTTTTAGCCGCTTTGCACGAAACCCATCTACCCCTAAAGAATTTATACCCTTCTTTTCAGAGCTGCCGCTGGAGTTTACGCCAGGCACTGATTATAAATATTCCAACTCCGGCTATTTTGTGCTGGGAGCTATTATTGAGGAAGTTACAGGGCAATCCTATGCCAGTGTATTACAGGAGCGCATTTTTACGCCGTTGCATATGCTTAATACCGGTTATGATAAGGCAGCGCCTATTATTAAGAAACGCGCGGCTGGTTATGAGCGTAATGGCGACAGCTTAATAAACGCTTCTTATTTAGATATGGACCTGCCTTATGCTGCAGGCGCTATGTACTCCACGGTGGAAGATCTGTACCTGTGGGACCAGGCCTTGTATACCAACCAGCTGTTAAGCGCTGCAGGTAAAACAACCTACTTTACGCCTTTCCTGAAAGGGTATGCCTGCGGCTGGATGCGCCAGCCTTTTAGTATTGGAAATACAAAAGATACCCTGAGCAGCATTTCTCACGACGGCGGCATTAATGGTTTTAACACCCTGATAGTACGCATTCCGGATAGCAAAGACCTGGTAGTATTGCTGAACAATACCGGCGGCGCCCCGCTAAGGGATATTGCAAAGAACATACTGGCCATTTTGTATAACAAACCTTATACTCCGCCGGCAAAACCAACGCATTCACTGTCACAGCCGGCGGCTAAAACGCTTGCAGCCATCACGCCGGATACCGCCGCTTACCGTTTGTACACCGGTAAATACGAGCTGGCGCCTAACGTTGTTATGGCCATTTCCACGGAGGGAGATCATATTTATGAGCAGCTTACAGGACAGGCCCGTTTTGAAATATTTCCATCGGCCCCGGCGGAGTTTTTTATGAAGGTGGTAGATGCGCGTATTTCATTCATGAAAAATGAGCAGGGTGTGGTGGATCAGCTGGTGCTGCATCAGAATGGGCGGGATATTACCGCTAAGCGGGTGGAGTAAAGTAAAAAATTAAAAAGTAAAAATTAAAAGTGGAATGCAGCGGATGGGTCTTGGCCAACCTTCGCTGCATTCCACTTTTACGTTTATCTCGTTCATGAAGTCTTCTCAATGGTCTCTATGAACCTCCTTCGCCGGTTAAGCATTCAAGATTTTACATTCATCACCTGCAGGGTTGATAAGTGATCTGCAAGGTGTTGGAATAATGGATTGAAATAAAGCCACTGCTTATTTCCCCACCGGATGCCTGAATAGTGAGCGGCAGCCCTTTGGCGTTATAGGCCGTTACTACATTTTCCTGATTATTAAGGCTAAAGTTCCGGTCCAGGAACTGCCAGATGGGGTGGGTGCGGTGCAGGTTGATCTTATTGTCATAGCCACCCAGGTTAAGATCTGTACTGTCTGACGTGTAGGGATCATAGGTGCGGACAACAGCAAGGTTGCCATTGGGTCCATAAATGTAACGGCTTGAATGTATCGGGCCAAACGGGTTGGATCCATAAGTATCCGTGGCGCGGATGATCCTGTGCTGCGCGTCATACTGGTAAGTGGAAATGTTGCCCACATACAGCTGATCATACGGTGCGGGCGCCCGCGGATCGGGCAGGGGGCCATTATCGCCTACCAGCCCAAACAGGTACATAGTATCCGTTACAATGTGATTATTGCTGTCATAAACATAGCGATGCCAGAACTCAAAGACCAGGCCACCACTATATGCGCCATAATAATCTGATAAACGGTGCTGCGCATCATAACGGAAAAAATAATTGGGATTGCCAGTGCTCACCATACCCTTGGTAACGCTTAGTGGGTTGCCCAGCGCATTGTACTGGAACAGGGCGGAATCTTCGTTGTCCATTTGTATCTGCCGGATCTGGCTATTGGCATAACCGGGAGGGGGTAAAGGATTCTTTCTGCAGGCTGTAAATAATAATGACAGGGTTACCAGCATGGTAAGGCATAAGGAATAATGACTCTTTTGCATAAAAAGGGGTTTAATAAAATGGAAAATGAGGGGTAACGAATCTTACAGCAGGGAAATATCCGGTAGCAGGTGGTTGTAAATGTATGGAGTTAATGGGGTGATGGTATTAAAGGTAATGAAAAACCGGATCAATCAGGTGAATATTATAAGCGATGTTTCTTTTAAGATATAACGATAGGGGGCAAATAATTGCCTGTCAAAGGTTACAGCGGGAATGCAATATTTGAAATTTGTAATTTTTGGTTTGAATTTTATAATTGCTGATCTGATTACTGAACTATCTTTAGCCTATGTGTGTTCATGATAAGGAAAGCACACATTTCAGGTCAAATCTTTTTAAGGAAAGCAAAGTCTGTACTATGATTAAATTAACCATTAACCATCAGGAGCACTCTATTGATGCCAGTCCGGATATGCCATTGCTATGGGCTTTACGCGACATAGTAGGGCTTACCGGAACCAAATTTGGCTGCGGCATGGCGCAGTGTGGCGCCTGTACCGTGCACCTCAACGGGGAAGCGGTACGCTCCTGTGTAACGCTGTTGTCAAGAGCTGCCGGTCAGGAAGTAGTAACCATTGAGGGCCTTTCGCCCAACAGTGATCACCCCCTGCAACGCGCATGGATCGAGGAAGATGTACCGCAATGCGGTTACTGCCAGTCAGGACAGATCATGTCTGCAGCAGTGCTGCTGCGGGAAAATCCGCAACCCACTGATACAGATATTGATAATGCCATGAGCGGTAATATTTGCCGTTGCGGCACTTATCCGCGCATCCGCAAAGCCATTCACCGCGCAGCCGAATTACAAAAGGAGGGAGGTAACAAATGACACAGGATGTACTGAACACCAGCCGCCGGGGTTTTCTGAAAACCGGCGCCATGCTTAGCGGCAGCTTAATTATATCTTTTGTGGTACCCGGCGCCAAACGCTTAGCCGCCATGGGCATGCCTGCCGCGGAAGACGCAGCAGCGGCCGTATTTGCCCCCAACGCTTATCTTAGTATAGGCGCTGACGGTAGTATACAGATCGTACTGGCGCATGTGGAAATGGGCCAGGGTATCTGGACCACCTTATCCATGCTCATTGCAGAAGAGCTGGATGCCGACTGGCAAAAAGTAAAAGTATTACATAGCCCGCCCGGGCAACCATATGTGCATACGGTGTACGGCCTGCAGATCACCGGTGGCTCCAGCACCACCTGGTCTGAGTTTGACCGTTACCGGCAGGCCGGCGCCACAGCCCGTACCTTACTGGTACAGGCAGCGGCGCAGAAATTTGGCGTAAGCCCGGCAGATTGCCGTACAGAGAATGGCGAGGTAATAGCCGGTAACAAACGCGCCACCTACGGAGAGCTGGCCGGTATAGCCGCTTCACTGCCGCCCCTTACAGAACCGGTAAGCCTGCGCAGCCCCGGTGAATGGAAGTATATTGGCAAAGGCGTAAAACGCCTGGATTCGCCCGCAAAAGTGAATGGTACCGCCCAATTCGGGATGGATATGCGCTTCCCCGGCTTACTTACCGCTGTAGTGGCGCACCCGCCGGTATATGGCAGTAAGGTAAAGTCGTTTGATGCCACTAAGGCCCGTACGGTGCCGGGCGTACGAAAAGTAGTGCAGATACCCACGGGTGTAGCTGTAATAGCAGACAACTTCTGGGCCGCCAAAAAAGGCCGCGCCGCTTTAAAAGTAGAGTGGGAGAATGGCCCCAATGTGAACATTGACAGTGTAGCGCAGCTGGCGGAGTTTAAAAAGCTGGTAACCACCCGTGGCGATAAAGCTGCAGAAAAAGGCGATGTAACCAGTGCCTTAAGCAAAGCGGCCAAAGTGCTGGAAGCAGAGTACACCTTTCCGTACCTGGCGCACACGCCCATGGAGCCGCAGAATGTTACGGTAAAAATAGCCGACAATAAATGTGAAATATGGACCGGCACCCAAATGCCGGGCAACGACCAGACCGTTGCTGCCAAAATACTGGGCTTTAAGCCGGAGCAGGTAAATGTACACACCGTTTTCCTGGGCGGTGGTTTTGGCCGCAGGGCCAACTTTCAATCAGACTTTGTATCGGAAGCAGTGCATATAGCCAAAGCCAGCGGTGAATTTATTAAAATGGTATGGACGCGTGAAGATGATATTCACGGTGGTTATTACCGCCCTTCATTTGTGCATAAGATCCGCGCAGGTATTGATGCGCAGGGTAATCCCATCGCCTGGGAGCATGTGCTGGCAGGGCAGTCTATTATGGCAGGCACCCCTTTTGCCGCCGGTATGAAAAATAATATTGACGAAGCTTCTGTGGAAGGGGTAAGTGATTCACCTTACCTGAGCTCCATCCCGGACCATTATATAGGGCTGCATTCACCCAAGCTGGAGCTGCCGGTGCTGTGGTACCGTTCCGTAGGCCATACGCATACGGCTACTGCCATGGAAGGTATGATAGATGAGCTGGCGCATGCAGCAGGTAAAGACCCGGTGGAGTACCGGCGGGCATTGCTGAAAGACCATCCCCGCCACCTGGCGGCGCTGAACCTGGCCGCTGAAAAAGCCGGCTGGGGCAAACCTTTACCTCCCGGCCGTTTCAGGGGTGTAGCTGTGCATGAATCTTTTAAGAGCTACGTGGCAGATGTGGCAGAAGTTTCTGTTGATGAACAGGGCGTTATTAAGGTGCATCGTTTTGTATGCGCCATTGACTGCGGCCTGGCCGTGAACCCGGATGGCGTGGTTGCTCAAATGGAAAGCGGCATCAACTTTGGCATTTCTACTGCTATGTACGGCGCAATTACGCTGGATAAAGGCAAGGTGCAGCAAAGTAATTTTCATGATTACCGCATTGCGCGCATGCATGAAACGCCGCTGGAAATTGAAGTGCACATCGTGAACAGTACTGAAAAAATGGGTGGGGCAGGGGAGCCCGGCGTACCGCCGGTAGCGCCGGCCATTGCCAACGCAGTTTTTGCCGCTACCGGCAAACGCATGCGGGACCTGCCTTTCTGCAACATCAACCTCAAAGCGTAGTAAAATTATGGCAACAACAAAACAGCTCATATATTCATTATTAACAGTAACCGCGGTATCGGTAATGGCTTTATCCTTTAATACTGCCCGTACCACGCGCCACACTGATACGGATGGAACAGCCAAGGACAGCACCGGCTCTAAAAAAGCCTTCCTGGCTGCTTACAGCGTACTAATGCACCCGCGTTGTATGAACTGCCATCCCTCAGGGGAGGCGCCCCTGCAGGGCGATGACAGCCATGTGCATACTATGAACGTGCAGCGCGGGCATGATGGTAAAGGCCTGTACGCACTCAAATGCTCCAACTGCCACCAGCCTAAGAACACGCCGGGCCTGCATATGCCGCCGGGTAATCCTAAATGGCATTTACCGCCGGCAGATATGAAAATGGTGTTCCAGGGTAAATCACCGCGCGAGCTGGCAGCCCAGCTGCTGGACCCGGAACAGAACGGGCACAAGACCAAAGCACAGCTGATAGCGCATGTAACATCCGATTCACTGGTATTAGGCGGCTGGAACCCCGGCGATGGCCGTACCCTGCCACCACTGAGCCATGCAGAGTTTGCGCGGCAGTTTAAAATGTGGATCGATAAAGGCGCTTTCCTGCCTGATAAATAGCTGATCTTTAAAAAGGAAAAGGCAGTTACCATTTAATATGCTTCCGGTGTTTTATATTTGTTACAACAAACAGACGCTGTATAAAACGGTAGCTGCCTTTTATATAATTAATCGTGTACCCGTTTACGTAAGCACATGGAAGAACCGATCCGCAACCTTTTAAAAGAGGGCACTTTTGATGTGAATGGCAGCCTTTGGCTGGAGTCCGGGGGCAAACGCTTTTTCGGCCCCGGCCCGGTGGAGCTGCTGGAACGTATTGCCGAAACAGGTTCCATTAAGCAGGCGGCTAAAGCCATGGGCATGTCTTACAAAAAAGCCTGGGATCTTATTAATAACCTGAACAGCATGGGTGTTCGCCCGTTTGTGGTAACCAGTACGGGCGGTGAAAAGGGGGGAGGCTCTTCTATTTCGGAAGAAGCCCGGCAGATGATAGCCTACCACCGCCAGCTAAGGGAAAGGTTCCGCCAGTTCCTGGAACAGGAGAGCAGTCATTTAAAATAATCCTGTAGTAACGCTCTGTTATTACAGGACTTTTTTTAACCATCGTTATATATTGAAAAACATAGCGCTAAATTATTACTATGTACAGGACCTTTACCAGCTTTTTTTTATGCATGTTATCCCTCAGCGCGCAGGCCCGCCAGCTTTCAAATATGAGCTCAGATACAACCCGTAAGGATACTACAGTGCGTATTTTATCGGAAGTAACGGTATCAGCATCCCGCCTGCGGGAAAGCATTCTTTCATCGCCGGTAAGCGTGCAAAAAGTGGGCGCCGTTTATTTTAAAGCTACACCGGCGCCTTCTTTTTTTGATGCGCTGGAAAATGTGCAGGGCGTGCAGCTGATCACTCCCAGCATGGGATTTAAAGTATTGAATGCCCGTGGTTTTGCCAACACCACCAATGTACGTTTTGCGCAGCTGGTAGATGGGATGGATGTACAGTCCCCGCATATCGGCGGTCCCATAGCCAATGCCTTAGGCCCATCCGACCTGGATGTTGATAACGTGGAAATAGTGCCGGGCGTGGCTTCTGCGCTCTATGGCATGAATACGGTGAATGGCCTTGCCAATATTACTACCAAAGATCCGTTCACATCTGCCGGGGTAAGCGTACAGCAAAAAACAGCGGTTACCCATATCAGCGATCCTGACAGCAAGGCCAAACTTTTCTCAGAAACCAGCCTGCGCTGGGCGCATGTTATTTCACCCAGGTGGGCCTTTAAGCTGAATGGTACCTACACCCGCGGGTATGATTGGATAGCCAATGACCATATGGAGTTGAATGGTAACGCGAACGCCAGTACGGGATTAACCGGCGCCAATAACCCGGCAAAGGACCCGGTGAGCAGCTACGGCAATGAATCATCTGACCGCAAAACTATTTCCCTGCTGGGAAAGAACTACGTGGTAGCCCGCACGGGGTACGATGAAAAAGAGGTGGTGGATTATGGCCTGCAGAACATAAAAGGAGATGCAGGCATCTATTATAAGATAAGACCGGATGCTACTTTGAGCTATACTTTTCATATGGCGCTGCTGAACAATGTGTACCAGCGCGCTAACCGTTTTCGCCTGCAGGATTATTTTATACAGCAGCATGGCATACAATATGAATCCAGGGGCCTGCAGCTAAGGGCTTACCTGAATAATGAGAACACCGGTAACTCTTACAACCTGCGCTCCATGGCAGAAAACATTGACCGTAACTATAAACCGGATAATGCCTGGTATGCAGATTATACCACGGCTTTTAACAAAGCATCGCAGGATGGGATGATGGTAGCGCAGGCGCACCAGCAGGCCAGGACCGCAGCAGATGCAGGGCGCTATATGCCCGGCACGCCTGCGTTTAACAGTGTGCTGGAAAAATTACAGCAGGTGAATAACTGGGATACCGGCGCTGCTTTAAAAGTAAAGGCCAGCTTTATACAGGCAGAAGGGCAGGTGCATTTGAATGAATGGATCCCGGAGCTGCGGGAAAAGGCCGGGCTGGAACTGCTGGCCGGCGCCGATCACCGTACTTATATTATTGTTCCGGATGGTAATTACTTTATTAACCCGGTTCACGGTAAAGATTATACGAATATTCATTACAGCAAAACCGGTGGTTTCCTGTCAGTTACCAAATCACTGTTAAAGGAGCGGTTAAAGCTGGGTGCTATTTTGCGTGCGGATAAGAACGATTACTTTGACCTGGCCTGGAGTCCGCGTTTTACAGCTGTGTTTTCGCCCCTGCGCACGCAAAACTTCCGGGTATCGTTCCAGAGCGGATACCGCTACCCCAGCATATTTGAAGCCTATTCCAATGTGAACAGCGGCGGCGTAAAAAGGGTAGGAGGGCTCCCGGCTATGTCGCAGGGGATCTTTGAAAATGCATGGCTGCAATCATCTATCACCGCATTTCAGGCAGCCGTGCTGAATGATATTAATACCAACGGTTTATCGCAGCAGGCAGCTATTGAAAAGAACCAGGGGTTGTTAAAGAAAAACCCTTATACCTATATTAAACCGGAACATGTACGGTCTGTTGAAGGCGGCTATAAAGGCCTGTTCCTCAAAGGGCGCCTGTTTGTAGATGCTGACCTGTACTTTAACAACTACCGTTCCTTTATTGCACAGGCCAATATGAATGTGCCTAAAACACAATATGCAGATTCTATACCGTTTGCGTTGTATAACAAATCACAACAGAATCAATACCGTATGTGGACCAATTCACAAACTAAAGTATATAATTATGGTGCCAGCTTAGGTGTAACCTATAACACGGGCGGATACCGGCTGCATGCAAATACTTCGTATGCAAAGCTGCGCAAGTCGGCCAATGAAGACGGGCTGGAAGATGGTTTTAATACACCGGAATGGACAGTTAACGCTATGATATCCAAAGAGGAGATTATAAAACATATAGGCGCTGGCGTTAGCTGGAAATGGCAGAGCAGCTTCTTATGGCAATCGTTCCTGGTGAACGGGCAAACACCGTCGTACAACACATTAGACGCGCAGGTAAGCTATACATTCGATAAAATAAATTCAAAGATCAAGCTGGGCGCCAGCAACTTACTGAACCATTATTACTATTCCTTTTTAGGAGGGCCCTCTATTGGCGGTATGTATTACGCCACGGTGCAGTACGGGCTGTAAATTAAAAGTTAAAAAGTAAAAATTAAAAGTGGAATGCAGCGGGTAAGGTTTAGGCCAGACTTCGCCGTATTCCACTTTTACATTTCGCATTTAAGATTTTACATTTTACATTCTTTTTGCGCCATAAAACCCGCTTATTTTAATCAAGCCTGTATTTTTCAACATCAAATTAAATTTTAGGTGTAAATTTCACGTACTGTAACAGGAACCATAACCGCTGATCTTCAGCAGGGACAAGTACTATAGCTGCATCAATTCATTAACCTATAAACTGAGAACGTATGCAACCACATGACTGGAGTAAATTCTCGTTAAAGCTACCCATCAAAGCTAATCCGCAAGACATTTACAACGCCTGGACCACACCGGCAGGGCTGGAAAGCTGGTTTCTACGGCAGGCCGATTTTGTTGGTGAAGGCGGCATACCCAAAGATAAACAGCAGGCCATTACCACAGGCGATACCTATACCTGGCGCTGGTTTGGCTATAGCGATGATACTACTGAAACTGGTAAAGTGCTGGCCGCCAACGGGAAGGACCACTTTCAATTCACTTTTGGTATAGCCGGCACCGTTACTGTGAGCTTAAAGGATGTAGAAGGCGAAACACTGATAGAATTAGTGCAGGATCATATTCCTACAGATGAAAAGGGTAAAGTGGATTTTCATATTGGCTGCCAGGGCGGCTGGCTGTTTTACCTGGTGAACCTGAAATCCTTGCTGGAAGGGGGGATTGACCTGCGTAATAAAAATGAAAAGCTGAAAGGCGTACTTAACTCCTGATCTTACGGCCGCTTACATAAGGGCTGTCTTTTAGTATAAAACGGTAAGGCAGCAAAGCATCTTCACCGGCATAATCTACTCCAATTCTTTTAGTGATACCTATAGCGGATGGTGATACAATAAAATCATCATCCGCTATGTATAACTCTTTGCCCGTGAGGCTGGTGCCGGTATGCTGGGTATTAATGCCTAATGCTTTTGATACATTGCCGGGGCCTTTACCCAGTGTATAATCCGCTTTGGTACGGCCGGTACGCGCCAGCATATGCGGTATGCCATTCAGCGGCGCAATGGCCCTGATCAATATAGCGTGCGGTGTATTTTCTTTATTGGTAACTACATTAAACAGGTGGTGAATGCCATAACACAGGTACACGTATGCAGTGCCTGCTTTGCCGAACATGATCTCCGTTCTGTTAGTGCGGCGCCCGCCGTAAGCGTGGGAAGCCCGGTCTGTAACGCCCTGGTAGGCTTCTGTTTCCACAATGCGGCCGCTGGTAACAGCGCCATTGAACTTAGTAACCAGTACTTTACCCAGCAGCTCCTGTGCAATGGTAAGCACATCCTCCCGGTTATAGAAATCATATCCCAGTTTCTTCATAGCCCTCAAATGTAAGTAATTCCCTTTTTGGTAGACACATTTTACGCTTTGATCTCTTATACGCAAACGCATGGCTGGCAGCGTGTTAGCTTTGTTACAGCAACATTATTTAATTACTTAAAACTTACAGCCATGTTTTTTGGATTGATCATTTTACTGCGGGTGTTGTTTGTGGCCTGCATGGTATTTATTATAGGGCATGTGTTTGGATCTTTTTCAAAACATCCGCGGTTAAGGGTGTTTACAAAAATTGCCGTTATACTGGCCATTATATTATTTATATCCAGCAACATACTCTTCTTCCGCTTTGGCCATGCCCGCGCAGGGCATTACCCTGCCTACCGTACCCATTGTACGTATGAAGAGGCGCCGCATCCATAACCCCGGCTAGAAGGTGAAGCTAACGGGCACGCCTGTATACTTTACCTGCAATGAGTCACCCTCCGGCAGTAACACTATGTTGAACATACGTTTGGCAGGTTGATTAGTGGAGCTGCGGAGGGTGTTTATGCTAAGCTTTTTCGCCTCATTGTTCCAGCTGAAATGGGTGAGGGTAGCAGCGCCCTTCAGGTAGGCCTGGCTAATGCCATCATCTTCATACAGGGTATAATCGCCGTTAGCGCCGCGGTAAATGCGGATCGTTAGCGGCGTATCTGTTGGCTGCCCGGTGTACTGGCGAACAGGATCCAGGGGGATAATGGCGCCTGCACGTACATAAATGGGCATAATGGAAAGATCCACCTTGCGGGTAATGGTTTGATGGCCGGTAGCCGGGGTGTTGGTCCACCAATCGTACCAGGTACCTGCGGGCAAGTATACTTCCCGTGTGGTGGCGCCCTTTTGAAATACCGGCGCCACCAGCAGATCGCGGCCCCAGAGGTATTGGTTACCCAAAGCTGTGGCCTGTTCATCCTGCGGGTAATGCAGCCACAGGGCGCGCATCAGCGGCAGGCCGGTAGTACGCGCCTGCCAGGCCAGGGTATAGTTGTAGGATAACAGCTGGTAACGCAGCTCATCATATTTTTTCACCACCGGCTCAATGGCCGGGTTGTTCAGCTCCGATGGCAGCGGATTGTTCTTTGCTTCAATAGGTCCCATTTCGTGCAGGCCCCAGCCCCAGGGGAGCCGCGTCCACCAGGTTTTTCCGTGTGAGCGGAAGGAAGCGCAGAACGCGCCGAACTGGAACCAGCGTGCGTATAATTCACCGGTTAGCTCTTCATTAGGATAAAAACCGCCGATATCCGAACCCCAGAAAGGCGAGAGGCTTAATGAGTAATTGATGCCTACTGCAATTTGTGTTTCCAGTGTTTTCCAGGATGATTCCGTATCACCGGACCATACCCAGCCGCCCCATTGCGCAATACCTAAAAATCCGTTGCGGTGCAGGCTCCATGGGCGTACGTTGGGCCGGGTAGAGAGCGGCCCCTGGTAATAAAGCTGGTGCCGTTTTATACGTTCAAAGAGGTTAAACCAGTCGCCTTCATCCGGCCAGAACGCATCAATACCTGCGTTCATTAATCCTAGGTGCTGCTGCCAGTAGGTATTAATATGCCCGGCATCGGGATTTTCATAGGACAGGAGTGGAATACTGCCATGTAAAGAGGGTAGCTTATCCCGGTCCCAGGGCACTATATGCACCACTACTTTTACGTGGTTGTTATGCAGATCGTTTATAACGGCAGCGGGGGTACGTTTAAATACCTCCGGGTTAAAATCAAAGGATGGCTGCGGTGTGTTCCAGCCGCGGGGCGCAAAACCGGTGCCCAGGTAAATAACGGCATCCAGGGGGATCTGTTTTGCGCGGAAGGTATCTACAATGCCGGTCATTTGTGCATCGTCTTCCAGTGTGCGGTGGGACTGCATGTAACCCAATGCCCACTTAGGCGGCATAGCTGCAGGGCCGGTGAGGATGGATACATCCTGCATAAATTGCAGGGGATCGTGCGCATCAAACACAAATACATCCAGCAGGCCTGGCACAAAACTGCTGGCCGGTGGCAGGCCTTTGCCCTGGTTCAGGTGCTGGTTGGTTTGCGTTTGCGGGCCACCCTGGCCGGCAGGTGGCGTGGGAATAAAGCTGCCCTGCGCCTTGTTCTGCAGATCCACCTGCACCCAGGGGCTGGCCACAAATAATGCCCAGCCGCCAGTGCCTACCAGCAGGGGTACAGGGTTGCGAGAGCCATAAGCATCGCCCTGCCAGCGGGGCAGCATCTGGTGCAGGCGTCCGCGGCGGTCAAACTCTACCGGCAGCTGCCGCCAGTTAGTCCCGGCAGCAGGTTTGGGACCGCCTTCGCCCATACCTAATATGGGATGATCATCTATGGGAAAGGTAATATTGCCATTTTCCTGGAAGCTTAGCTCCTGTACTTTTTCGCCTTTATTATTGGTAACAGTAACGGTAAGCGGTTTGGGCCGGATGCTTACCAGCATATTACCCACGCGCTTTTTCAGGGGGCCATGCAGCTCTTTGATGCTGATCTCCGGCGCTGCCTCTTTTCGTATAGCCAGTGCCGGTGTATAGGGCGCTGCATCTTTATAGCTGATTGGTTTTAAGGTAATACGAATGCTATGCGCGCCTGCGGAGCGAATATTGAGCTGTGCGGGCTGGCCGCTGGTAGTAATGGTTTGAGCGTGTATACTGCCTGTGAGCAAAAGGAGCGCGAGAGGGAGGTGGAATTTCATATTCTAATGTACAATTTAGCAAGGGGAGGATTTTGCCGGATATTAACCGGATTTGGGCGGAAATTGGGAATTACGAATTAGGAATTGGAATGCAGCGAATTAGGACCTCAGAAACCGGGCAGGCCATTGAAAATGAATAATGGGGAGAGCAGGGTGAATGCTTTTTCGACCTTTAAGCAGCGTGTATGCGTTAAGATTCTTTATTTTAGTGCTGCTCACCCAAAACATTTAACTCATGCGTACTGCAATCATCAGCCTGTTCTTATTAGCTGCAGCACAAACCATCACTGCCCAAACCACCAAACGTGCCCGCGACTGGGGCATTCACATTGGGGTGCTGCCTACCGGCCAATGGAACGCAATTACTGATGTACCGGGCGTAAAAGTAGGGCAAAGCACCTTAATAAAAGGAGATAACATCCGCACCGGCGTTACGGCCATCATTCCGCATGAGGGAAATATTTTCCAGCAAAAAGTACCGGCCGGCATCTTTGTAGGCAATGGCTTTGGCAAGCTGGCCGGCACCACGCAGGTAATGGAGCTGGGTAACCTGGAAACACCAGTGGTGCTCACCAACACGCTGAACGTAGCTACTGCCATGGAAGCTGTGATTGAATACACGCTGCAGCAGAAAGGAAATGAAAAGGTGCAATCCGTAAACGCCGTGGTAGGCGAAACCAACGACAGCTGGTTAAACGATATCCGCAACCACCCGGTGCAGAAAACAGATGTACGCCAGGCGCTGCAAAATGCGCAATCCGGCCCGGTGGCAGAGGGGAATGTGGGCGCTGGTACCGGCACACTTTGTTTTGGTTTCAAGGGCGGCATTGGCACAGCATCCCGTAAGCTGCCGCCTAACCTGGGCGGCTATACGGTAGGAGTGCTGGTACAAACCAATTTTGGCGGCGTGCTGCAGATTGACGGAGCGCCGGTAGGCAAGGAGCTGGGAATATTTGAGTTCAACGATGAATTAAAGAACCGCGTAGATGGTTCCTGTATGATGGTAGTAGCCACCAATGCGCCGCTGGACAGCCGCAACCTGCAGCGCCTTGCCAAACGTGCGTTTATGGGGCTGGCTAAGACCGGCGGCATTGCCAGTAATGGCAGCGGGGATTACGTGATAGCCTTTTCCACTGCAGATTCCGTGCGGATACCGTATGAGAGCAGCACCCCGGTGCGGCTGGTACCTGCGCTGCAGAATGATTATATGTCGCCATTGTTTATGGCAGCTATTGAAGCCACGGAAGAAGCCATCATTAATTCGCTGTTTGCAGCAAAAACCATGACCGGGAAAGATGGGCATACCATGGAGGCATTGCCGGTGGATAAAGTAATGGAGATCTTAAAGAAGTACGGACGGGTAAAGTAAGCAGGAAATTTTCTATCTTAGCCAAGCTTATTGTTTAAGGTAGCAACACCTTAAATGAACCTCAGAATAACATTACGCTTAACCCAGTTTGAACCTGTAATAACTGACCGGTATGCCATCTATGAGACCCTCTCACATAACCCTGTGCGACAAAGTGCGCAAAAAAATTGAAACAGACTTTAAAAAAGGCATCCATCTTGAAGAATTTGCAGATGGAAAAATAATGACGCTGAAGAAGCTCCGCCAGGTCTTTAAACAAATTTATGGATGCACACCTCACCAGTACCTGCTGCGGGTAAGAATGGAAAAAGCGAAACTCCTGCTGGAAGAAAATGAATTATTGGTGAAGGCCATTGGTTATGAAGTAGGGTATAAGAGCTTAAATACCTTTATCAGAATGTTTGTTCAAACACAACATTGCACACCGCTGCAATACCGCAATAAATGTGTTGATGTTGCCTCCGGGTATTAATGTATTCAGCTTCACCCGCTTGCAGTTTTTTTTGGGATTTTGGGATAATAAACAGTCTATTTGGGATAGTCGTTTTTTTATACCTGGAATATTCTTCTTACTATCTTTCCTATGTAAAAGCACAAGCGTTATGAAGCTGCGTTCTGTTACACAGGAAATCATTTGCTCATTATTGATCATACTGTTTGTTTATACCGGGTTGAATAAGCTGCTGGATTATGAAAAATTCAGGTTTGAATTAGGACGATCGCCTTTTTTACAGGACCTGGCTCCCTTCATAGCACGGACGCTCCCGGTGGGCGAGCTTATGATAGCATTGCTGATCATCCTCAAACGTACGCGGTTATTGGGCGTCTATTTATCTTTTGCCCTCATGGCATTGTTCACCGGATATATATGGCTGATGTTACATGATGCCAATGATCTGCCCTGCAGCTGTGGGGGAGTGCTGGCTGCCATGTCCTGGAACGACCACCTGATATTTAATATAGCCTTTACCGTACTTGCCCTGATAGCCATTTTATTACAAGACAGGATTAATGCCTCATCAGCCCAAAAGCAGGTGCCCCGGCCTGCACGGAATACAGGGATCTGACCCATATTTCTTAATCCATATTTCTTAACCATTAAACTTTACCCTCATGAAACGGTTAAAGATCGGCCTGCTGCCGATAGCTGCCCTGTTGGGAATCATGCTAACAGCAGCTACAAAAGCAGACCTGCCAAAAAGTAAAAAGAAAGCCGCCAGAGCATTTCAGTGTGACCCGTCCAACCCCAATGATTACTGTTCTATGAACTTTGAAGGGCTCATATTCTATAATTCTGCCGCAGGGTGTACAGGTCAATTTACAGACTGTCCTCTTTTCATTCTTGGCACGCCGGTAAGCCACCCAACCACAGGGGTGGATTGCAGTGCAGGAACAAACTACTTCTGTTGCCTTAAGATCATTAGCGGTACACCCAATGTACTTTGTAAGGGAACGCTATAACAGTAGCTCCCGGTAAACAAACTATACAGGGCGCTCGCCCGCCTTTTTTGACGGGCGAGCCTTTCATATTCATACTACTGCAATGATTAAAAATATTATAGCCATACTGGCCGGTGTTGTGCTGGTGCTTTTTATATTGAAAAGTACTGCCCGCCTGCCCAATGAAAAGCCGAATGGCTTTAAGCGGAAACTGACTGTGAACCCGCTTATGCCACTAAAGCAGGCGCCGCTGAAAGTTGCATTGGAAAGTATCTGTGGTACAAAATCCGGGGACATTTATTTTACGACACCTCATCCCGGATGGCTCATCCGGCTTGATACCACGCTTACCCGGCAGGATACCTTTGCATTTGGATTACCTGCGCACCATGAGATACCGGGAGCCCATGAGACGGTTGCAGACGCTCCGCGGGCATTTCTTTTCGCTAATAATATTCCCGCTGTATACAGCGGGAACTGGGAACAGCAATCATTCGATACGCTGTACCAGCCTGCCAATACATTTTCACGCGGAGTATATATGCCGCCGGACAATATCGTATTGCGTGTGTTGGACAGCAGCCTGCAACGGCAACGGCTGCAGCGGATAAACATTCATACCAAACATATTGAAGCGGAGAGCGATCTGTTTGCAACACAGCAAAACGGGGGATTTGACCGGGATGGATTATTAAGATATGATACCGCAACAAAAAGACTTTTTTATATTGAATTGTACCGGAATGCCTTTTATTGTATGGATACAAGCCTGCGTTTATTATATACCGGCCACACCATTGATACCCTGGCGCATAACCCCATATCAGTGCAATGGGTAAAGTGGGAAAATGAAAAGCGGCTGATGCCCGCCAAAGCCAGAACCAGTGTAACCCAGGACGCGGTGGTGGCAAACGGGTACCTGTTCGTTCTCTCCAATTTGAAAGCGGACAATGAAAGAGGGTGGATCTTTAATCATAATGCTGTAGTGGATATGTACCGGGTTCAGGATGGAAGCTATTACGGCAGCTTTTACATTCCCCGGTATAATGATGAAAAATTAAAATCGTTTACTGTTTATAATGATAGGGTAGTAGCCCTGTATACAAGCCAGGTGGCCACTTTTAAGTGGCAGAATCAATGAACAATTAGTAATGAATAATTTAGTACCTCATATTGCGTGTGCTGCAGGGCTTTAAGATGGTGCGGTGGTAAGAGAGCCGCTGCAAAAAATAACGTAAATTCATATACCGACTGCGCCCCCTAAATGGTAGTATATGTTATTTTTTGGCATCCGGCTTAACCTCGTGATCTTTTGTATTATCCTGCTGGAGATCATTATTTTTTGTAACCAGTTACAGACCTTCCTGGCCAGGCGTCATGAAAAAGAACGGCTATGGCACCTGATACTGGTAGGGCTGTTAATATTATATAACCTGGCAGAGAATCTCATTATTCTGCCGGACCCGCATATACCTGTACCCATTACCCTGCAGATCATTATTAACCAGGGTTTCGGGTACCTGGTGACCGCTTACATGCCGTATTATTGTGTAAGAACAACCCGGCTGCAGGGATTGGAATTTCACCGCAAATATGGGTTCCTGTTCCTGGTAGTGCCCTTTTTCGTTTTTTTTGTTGGCTATTTTCCTGTTACCCACGATCTTCCCAATACCTTATTATATACCTATATTATTACGGCCGCATATGCCTGCTACGCCCTGTTTGACCTGGCCAGGGTACTTATAAAAACCCATCGCAGGGAAAAGAACTGGCCCGTTTTCCGGGAAAGGCTCTGGATCTATGCCTCCCTGTTTTTCTGGTGCAGCTCCCCGGTGATAGGCGTTTTCCTGGAACAACCTAACTGGGTGGTGGGCGTGTTCAATAACATTGTGTTCATGTTGCTGAATGTAACACTGCTGCGGCAAACCGTGCAAAAATCCAAAGAAGAGTACATACAGCTGCAGCAATACGCCCTGAATCTGGAGAAAGAAGTGGACAAACAAACGGCCGCGCTTAAGAGATCCAATGAGCAAAGGACCAATGCCTTTGTGAACCTGGTGCATGAAACCAAAACGCCCATCACCCTCATGAATAACTACCTGGAAGAGTATATCCAGAAACAGGGTTATAATGAGGACCTGCTGATTGTAAAGCGGAACCTGGCCAAGCTAAATAATGATATCAGCAACCTGTTTGACCTGGAGCGGTATGATAAGGGACTGCCCATTTATAACTATGCCCAGGTGATCAGCTTTAGCCAGGTGGTAACAGATAATTTGATCCTGTTCCGGAGCTACTGCCGTAAAAAGAAGCTGACCCTGAAGGAAAATGTAGCGCAGGATCTGCTCATGAAGGCCGATCCCGAGGCGGTAAGCCGTATTGTAGTGAACCTGGTGGAGAATGCCATTAAATATACCGAAGAAGGTGGAGAGATCAGCGTTTCCCTGGAAGCATCCGGCAACCAGCTGCGTTTTACGGTGCGGGATAACGGTATCGGTATTGAGCCGGGGCTGCAGAAAAAGATCTTTGAGCCCTACTACCAGATCAATATGCAAAAGAAAAGCGCCCAGGGTATGGGCCTGGGTATGCCTATGCTTAAAAAGATCGTGGACAGCCTGCAAGGGAAGATCATCATTGACAGCAATCCCCAAAAAGAGAAAGGCACCCGTATTACCGTGCTGCTGAACCGGCATGTGCTTAGCAAAAATGAGGCGGTAGCAGAGGACTTTAAGATCAGCACATCCTCCGGGCTGGAGGTGTCGGACTTTAACATCAGCGATACCAGCTATGACCCCCGCAAGCAAACCATTCTGCTGGTAGAGGATAACCAGGCCATGATCAGCTACCTGCTAAAAAAGCTGATGGAGAAATATAATGTATGCGTAGCGTTTAACGGTAATGAAGCCCTGGGAAAAGTAAAGAGCTACCCGGTTCCGCCTGACCTGATCATTTCCGATGTGATGATGGACAAGGTAGACGGGTTCAAATTTGCCCGCATTATTTCCGAAAGCCCGGACTATAACCATATCCCGTTTATTTTCCTGTCGGCCAGGTTCACCAATAAAGACAAGCTGGAAGGGTTGAAGCTGGGCGCCCTGGATTATATCCCCAAACCCTTCCGTATGGAGGAGCTGATCCAGAAGATCAATTCCGTGCTGGATAATGCCCTTAGGCAGAAAAAAAGCCTGCTAAACAATACCATCAGAGCCCTGCAGAAAGTAGAAAACCTGGATCTTAAACAGGCCTCCGGCGGTTTCGAGTTCAACTGCAGCCAGTATAACCTTACCACCCGGGAGGTGGATATAGCCCGGTTAATTTGCGGCGGACAGTCCTATAAAGAGATCGGAGATAGCCTGTTTATTGCTGAGCGAACGGTTAAAAAACACGTACAAAACATCTTTGAAAAAGCCAGTGTATCCAATAAGGTACAGCTGATAAATAAGCTGCAGGCATAATTGCTATCCATTACGAGCAAAATTTAATCCTGCCAGGCGCCCCGCGAAACCCTTACTGGCAGCGAATACTACTAATTTGTACGTATAAAAATAGTACAAAGTCCTTATTGTCTTTTCTTTCCTAACGCATGAAATTGCCCTTATTCCGCGCGCCCATCAACCGAATATAAAAATTATCCCCATGCGTTTGTCCGAGAAAGAAGTAACCGAACAACCCTCGTTTGAGGTGCTGAAATCCATTTTTCATACTACCCTGCATGAAATTGGTGTGCCTATCAACGGCGTGGTAACCGCAGCCACCTTTTTGAAACGGGAGATAGAGAATGGAGATCCGGCATTTGTACAGGAGCTTTTACAAATGATATTTTCAGCAGCGAATAACCTGAATGAGATCTTTGAACGGGTGAGAGAGGTAGTAAGGCAGGAAAACCAGCAAAAGTTTCAAATTATGGAAACCTATTTTGATTTCAGGAAATGGCTGGATAATGTGCTGTTATCCATGTCGGCCCTTTTTATGGACAAAACAATCTCGGTAGTAAAGCAGGTAACCAAAGATTTCCCGTCTTTTATTTATGTGGATAAGGTGTACCTGACCCAGATTGTCTATAATCTACTTATGAATGCCTTAAAATATAGTCCGCCCGGCACGG
Organism: Chitinophaga rupis; assembly: GCF_900109685.1. GTDB lineage: Bacteria > Bacteroidota > Bacteroidia > Chitinophagales > Chitinophagaceae > Chitinophaga > Chitinophaga rupis. Next base: position 1,337,274 of record NZ_FOBB01000002.1, read on the forward strand.
TGGTATCTGTTACCTGTTTTGCGGATACTGACAGGTTTAGTATAGAGATCACGGACCAGGGCATCGGCATTTCCACCGCCGAGCTGCCACTGATCTTCCAGGAATACCGGCAGCTGGCCAATGGGTTTAAAACCCAGCTGGGGGGTATTGGTCTGGGGCTTTCTATTATAAAGAACTTAACGGAAGCCATGGACGGTATCATTACCGTAAAAAGCGAGATTGGTGTAGGCAGCACGTTTACGGTTAGTTTTCCATTAAGGAGCGAGCCGGCCTGAGTCCATTATTTGTAAGCCAAATCTGTACAGCAGCTGAGGGCTGCCCGTGTTTTTCAAATTGTGTCGGCACAGCCGGCACAATTGCAAACCAATCTCCCCATTTCAGCGGTTTCCACGAGCAATTCAGTAAATAGAATATCTATGAAAGTTTTAGCTTCCAAACTTTGGAAAGCTATTAGGAATTCCGGAAAAAAAGTATTAATTAGTATTGTAAATCTCCTATAACCGGATCATTGCCCCACCAGCCTGTTGACCAGACTTTATGTAATCCTATTCACCCTCAAAAATCCCATTTATGCAAAACACTTTTACGGGTATCCTTTTAACCCTGGCCTGCCTCATTGCAAGCAATACAACTGCACAGCGGTATTTTAAAATGGAGCAGGGAAAGCAGGTTAATTTCCATGCATCTGATCAAAAATTTATTGCTCATACTTTGACCGCGCTTCCTAAAAATGCACCGGTAATGCTCAATAGCAGTATTACGATTGATTCGTCGAAAAGCCTGGGCAATACAGGGCTTACGCTGCTGCACATCAGTCACAGGGCCGCTATGGATGCCCGGCTGCTGCAGTCTGCAGGAAGGCAAAGCAAGCAGTTTGATTATATTACCCCGGTGCTGTTAACCGAAGATGGAAAGGAGATCGGGTCGCTGACAGACCGGATCATGGTTAAACTGAAAAGTGGCATCCGCGTAGGGCAGCTCAGTGAGCTGTTAAGTAAAATGAATGCCAGCATCGCCAGGCCATATGCGTTTGATAAAAATGTTTATTTCATTCAGCTTCCTAAAGACTCTGTGAATTATGGGCTTGAAATTTCCTACAGGTTGTTACAGACCGGATTGTTCCAATATGCGGAACCTGATTATTTATTGTTTGTGAAAGGAGCGACCAATGATCCTTTTTTTAATCAGCAATGGTCGCTGAACAACACAAGGCAACGCTGGGGAATAGCAGGCGATGATATAAAAGCAACTGCCGCCTGGGACATTACAACGGGATGCAGTAATATTCGCGTAGCCGTGTTGGATATAGGCGTTGACCTAACCCATCCGGACCTGCAGGCGAACTTATTACCGGGATTTGATGCAACAGGCGGAGGGAGTGCCGGTGGGCCCAACGGTGATAATATTTCACATGGCACCAACTGCACAGGAATTATTGGGGCAGTAGCTAATAATGGTATAGGAACAGTGGGAATTGCCTATAATTGCCGAATACTACCTGTGCGGATCTTTCAGGGAATACCCGGTCCTCCTGATAATGATATTGTAGCAACAGCTGCCTGGCTGGCTGGAGGAATAGACTGGGCCTGGCAGCAGGGAGCAGATGTGCTCAGCTGTTCCTGGAGCACAACAATAGGTCAGGCAGCTATTCAGCAGGCCATTAGCAATGCTGTTACACAAGGCCGTGGAGGCCGGGGGGCCATTATATGCGTAGCTACAGGAAATGATAACAGTGCAGCCATCAGCTTTCCGGCCGCTGATCCTGATGTAATTGCTGTAGGCGCTACCAGCCCTTGTGATCAGCGAAAATCACCCTCTTCCTGCGATGGGGAAAACTGGTGGGGCAGTAACTACGGTAGTGGGTTAGATGTAGTAGCACCTGGGGTGAAAATTTATACCACAGATCTGCAAGGCGCTAATGGTGATGATCCCAGTGACTACGATAGTATTTTTAACGGAACTTCCTCCGCAACCCCGCATGTGGCTGCTACTGCAGCCCTTATATTTTCGGTAAACCCCAATCTGACCGGTCTGCAGGCCCGCCGGATACTGGAGACAACGGTAGATAAAGTGGGCGGATATTCTTATACCGGAGTATTGGACCAGCTTAACGGAAACTGGAATAATGAAATGGGATATGGAAGGATCAATGCCTTTCAGGCCGTGTTAACAGCGGCTGGCGGCGGTATTACCGGCGCTGGTAGCAACTGTGGCGCTGCTACTTACAATATCTACAATCTGCCCGCTACTGCTGCCGGAACCACCTGGAGCATCAGCAATACATCCATTGCCAGCTTAGTTCCTAATGGCAATAGTGTTACCGTGAACACACTTAGCAGCGGTACCGTAACCTTATATGCGGATGTTGCCGTTACATGTGGTACCCCCATGCATTTTTCCAAAACGATCACTATTAACGCGGTAAATCCTCCCGTTCCACAATACACCTGGAGAGGTGACTGTCCGGGCACCAAAGGGTATTGCGCAAATTCCGGCACTTATTATGCCATCAACATTCCTCCCGGGGTTACTTATCAGTATTCTTACAATAATTCCACCTGGACCAGTACGTCCACTGCGCCGTATTTCCATGTTGCCTGTGATCAGAGCATAGATTTTTATGTGAGGGCTGTTGGATGTTCAGGCAATTTATCGCCTACTTATCACCAGCATGTTACTGCGCTTAGCGATAAAATATGCCACCCCGGTGGGGCGGTACGTATGGCAAATGACAGTATACCGTCACTTAAAGCAGCGGTTGTTACGGATACTATTGCTTTTAAAGTATATCCGGTTCCGGCTACGACTAATCTGAATGTTTCATTCAATAAGGCGTATTTAAAATCCATCAAAGCGGTAAAGATATTGAACATAGCAGGCGTAGTGATCCAACAATTTAACTATGGAGAAGGTATTTATACCACCAATATTAATGTGAGCAGGATAAAGCCAGGCATGTATATTATACAGGCGTTTGATGGTGTAGAATGGTTGAGCCGGAAGATCATTATTCAGTAAACGGGTATGTATAACTTTCCAGCAGTGAAACATTGCTGGAAAGTTATTTTTCTGAGAGGATGGAAGATGCTAATAAGCTGTGTGGTGAATCGGAGATGTAAGGAAGGGAGTGGAAATGAATGGGTTAAGTGGTTTTTGTTATTTAACATAATGTAAATTATAGGGTAAAATAGTTCCTGCACTGATGTAACATAGGTTACAGTTTTTCAGCCCACTTTGCGGAGTGCCGTTGCTACCATCATTTAATTTTCGCTGCATGCTTTTATCCGCTTTTGGCTTATTTTTTTTCATTGTGGAGATACGCATTTTCCCTATTTTAGAATTATTTAGTTTTATTACTAGTAATTTATTCTGTTTTGCAAGCATATGGCTAAAACCACTTTCTGGGATATTATAGAGAATACGATCGAAAAGGCAGGTGTACCGCTTTCTCCTAAAGAAATTTGGGAAAAGGCACATGAATTGGGCACTACAGGCGATTTTGTCACCACCGGCCAAACACCTTGGGCCACCATCGGCGCTTATTGTTATACCGATATTCAGCGTGCTGGCGATCATTCTACTGTTATACAAACCAGCGAACGTCCAGCACAGTTTTTCCTTAGAAGGTTGGTGCCACAGATCAATCTGGAAAAACTGCTGAAACAAAAAGATGCGGAAATCATCAAAAGGGAAAAAGCAGCGCTCAGAAAATTTCATGAGCGTGACCTACATGTCTTGCTGGTAGCCTATGCTTATGCCGATCCACATTTTAAGGCCAATATTAAAACCATATTTCACGAAAACTCGTTGAAAAAAAACGCCAAAGGGCAAAATGAGTGGTTACATCCCGATATGGTAGGTGTTTATTTCCCTTTTACAGATTATAAGTCCGAAACGCTTGATATCCAAAACCACTTGTCCATCAGCTCCATTAAGCTATTTTCTTTTGAGCTGAAGGCACATGTCAATTTCCTGAACCTGAGGCATGCCTATTTTCAGGCGGTTTCCAATTCAAGCTGGGCCAATGAAGGCTACATTGTTACCTTAGACCTCGACGATGACCCTGCTTTAAAAGATGAGATCGGTCGGCTGAATAATGCCTTTGGTATTGGTCTCATCAAATTAAACGCAGAGAATATTTATGAAAGCGAGATCCTTTTTCCCGCCCGCATCAAACCGACCATAGATTGGGACACGGTAAACCGGCTGGTAACTGAAAATAAAGATTTCAGTAATTTTTTAAAGCTGGTCACCGAAGATTGTAAGCTGGGCAAAGTAAAGAGCGAATACGATAAAGTATTGAGCCCTGAAGAGCTTGCCCGGCATATAAAAGACAAAGAAATAAAACACAACGGCAGCGCCGCTGTTCGCATAGCTACTCGCAAACAAACTAAAGCAGACCCGAATTTAAAAATTGATAATGGTCAAATAAAAAATAACAAGAGAAGAACTATGTAAAACATAACAAAAGAAGGATCATTTGGCTATAATAAAATATTTTTTTAAGAAGCCCACCTAGCTATTTTTAGACGTACCATTAAAGCTTCTTTTGCCCCTCCCCCCAAACAAAAATTTGCGTAGTTAAATAACTACACATATATTTGTAGTCAAATAGCTACATAATGAACCTCAGACGAGACGTATTCCAGGCCATCGCTGATCCTACAAGAAGGACTATCCTCCTGCTGGTAGCCTCACAAGCCATGACAGCCGGCGCTATTGCCTCCAACTTCGATACCGCACGCCCAACCGTTTCAAAACATTTGCAAATACTTACTGAGTGCGAATTACTGGAGCAAAAACAAAACGGCCGGGAAATTTACTATTACATCAATGCTAAGAAAATGAAAGAAGTAGCCGACTTTATTGAACCATTCCGCAAAATGTGGGATGACCGCTTTAATAAGCTGGAAAACATCATGAAAGCCTACAAACCGAAAAAATAGAGTATGGAACAAAAGACAAAGATCAATGCCGAAGAAGGCAAGCAGGATCTGGTGATCACAAGGGAATTTGAGCTGCCATTGGAATTGCTTTTTAAAGCGTATGAAGACCCCGAAATTGTTGAGCAATGGATGGGAACAAAAGTGCTGAAGCTTGAAAACAAAAATCATGGCAGCTGGCGCTTTGAAACAAGTAATGAGAAGGCAAATATGGTATTTCAGCTCAGTGGAGTGATCCATGAGTTTAGCCCGAATCAGCGGATCATCCGGACCTTTGAAATGGATAATGTGCCTTTTGGCGTTCAGCTTGAGTTCCTGGAGTTTGAAAAGCTCACTGACGACACCAGCAAGCTCACTATGCATATAATATACAGATCCGCTGCAATCAGAGACGAGGTACTAAAGCTCCCCTTCACTTATGGAATAAATATGGCGCATAACCAGTTGGAAAAAGTCCTAAGCAAACTAAAATAATATCCCATGACCAGAAGAAATAAAATTATCTATTGGATCGCTACCATCTGGCTTTCTTTAGGAATGCTATCAACCGGAATGGTACAATTACTCAGGATGAAAGCGGAAGGCGCCGTGGCACCGCCCGGAGTTGATGGTATTGTACGCTTAGGCTACCCGGTCTATTTTCTAACCATACTGGGCGCCTGGAAAATTCTGGGAGTTATAGCGATACTTATTCCTAAATTTCCTTTGCTAAAGGAATGGGCGTATGCAGGCTTTTTCTTCATCATGTCAGGAGCGATATTTTCACATATCGGATCAGGTAGTTCCATGAATGAAATATTCCCCTCATTGCTGCTCCTGGTCCTGACGGTGGTATCCTGGTATTTCAGGCCTGCAGATAGAAAGATCATTCCCGCTATTCAACAGTGATAATATAAACGTATGAAAAAGAAGCTGTCATCAGAGCAGCATGAAAAACTGCTCAAATTATTAAAGACCCGTTTTGAGAAGCACATGAACCGCCATAAAGGGCTGGATTGGGCTAAAATACAGGCAAAGCTGGAAGCCAATCCTGAAAAGCTTTGGTCGCTCAATGAAATGGAAAATACCGGCGGTGAACCGGATGTTGTTGATTATGATAAAAAAACGGGCGAATACATTTTTTATGATTGTTCAGCAGAAAGTCCTAAAGGCCGCAGAAGCCTTTGTTACGACTGTGAAGCGCTGGAAGCAAGGAAAGAATTTAAGCCGGAAGATAACGCCATTGATATGGCTGCAGCCATCGGTATTGAGCTCTTAACAGAAGAACAATACCGGCAGCTGCAGCAGCTTGGAAACTTCGATACTAAAACATCGAGCTGGGTGAAAACACCTGCTGAGATCAGGAAACATGGTGGCGCCATCTTTTGTGATCGCCGCTATGACCATGTTTTCATGTATCATAACGGTGCGTCCTCTTATTATGCTGCCCGGGGATTCCGTGGCGCACTAAGGGTTTAATTAAAACCGCCACCTCACTCCTGCATTGGCACCAAGCCCGCCGATATTGATATAAGATTTAAAATCATTTGCGGGCTTGTTATCATCCTTATAGGTTGTTTTAGCCCCGCTTTTCCCGGTGGGCGTATTGGAATTCTGATCGATGGTGGTTACATATTCTGTATTCCTTTCAGCGGTTGTAAGATCATTTAAACTGCGTTGCTGTGTGCTGATAACCTGGTTGGTGGCCAGGTTCACCACATTTGTTTTTTCGTCGTACACAGTAACCTCTTTCTTTTTACTTTTTGCAGGCACATTGCGGTATTCCGCTTCTACAAAAACATCCAGCCGGGAACATACGGGCATGGATACACCCAGCGCGCCCTGGAATCCCAGGGTAATGTTGGGATGCACTTCTTCCTCGCGGTGAATGGTTGTTTGCGCCACAACACCTGTACTTACCGGCGTGCTGGTTTGCGCGTCTGTTTCAATATGCAGGCGGCCCCAGTAAGGCACTACCAGCCCAAACCGCACATACGGGTTTATTTTTTCATAACCCGGGCTGATCACAACACTGGGTGCAAAGTCCAGCGCATTGGCATAACCATGCGACTCAATACTACCTGCTACCTGGCCGCTGCCCTGTACAGTAGTGAGCTGCCGAGTCATAAGATTCTTTTTGCTGTGGTAGTAATTAAAAGCTGCTTCTACTGAAACATACTTGCTGAAAAACCAGCCGAAAGTAATACCTCCCCTGGCGCCGGCGCCATAAGAGCCGGTAAGCACTTTGTCCGATACTACCGTACTGGCGCCTGTGGCCGGGTTATAGGTGCTGCGCACATCATGCGGTGCATAAGGACCTACATCCGGGAACTGACCGGGAAATACACTAAAAAAATAACCGCCGCTAACTTTCAGGTAAAATTCGGAAGAAGGCACAACGTTGTAATCCTTTTTTACATCCTGGGCTAATAACGGGTTCAAACAGGTTATCGTAGACATAACCGTGAAAAGCAAAATAATGCGCTTCATAAGATATTGTTTTGGTTAACTCATAACATGGCCGTATTGGAAGTTAACGATTATACGTTGCAAAATCAAAAATTTAATGTGTATATTGTCTACCTGAGTAGTAGACTATATTAAACATAGCAATCTTTACAACCACTATGCAAACGGATACCCAACCCAAACGGGCGCTGCGCCTGGTTTTGCTGGCCATGATCTTTTTCGCTCAAACTGCAGCTGCACAGCAGCCGTCTAACGGACACAAGCGTACGAATATCATTTTTATTATTGCAGATGACCTGGGTTATGGTAACCTGTCGTGTTATAATCCAACCAGCCGTTTTCCCACACCTAATATTGATGGTCTGGCTGCACAGGGCACCCGGTTTACACAATTTTACGCCGGCAGCCCGGTGTGCGCCCCCTCCCGCTGTGCATTAATGACCGGCTACCACATGGGGCATGCCTATATACGCGGTAATGCCAACCAGCACCTGCGCCCGGAAGATACTACGCTGGCGCAGCGCCTGCAGGCTAACGGATATGCCACCGGTATGTTTGGTAAATGGGGATTGGGTGAAGAGAACGATAGCGGGGCGCCACAGTTCAAAGGTTTCGATGAATTTTTTGGTTACCTGAACCAAACACATGCGCATCATTACTTCACGGATCATTTATTTGAGCTGAAGAATAAACAGCTGAAACAGGTGGCCACCGACTCCCAGTACAGCCATGACCTGATCATGGCGCATGCGCTGGATTTTGTACGTGCGCATAAAGACGGTCCTTTCTTTTTATTTCTGCCGGTAACTATTCCGCATGCAGAGCTGCTGCTGCCCAAACAATATCTGCAGCCTTTCCTGAATGCGGATGGCAGCAGCAAATTTGCGCCGGAAACGCCATTTGTTCAAACGGGTAAGGGAACCTATCATAGCCAGCCGCAGCCGCATGCAGCCTTTGCTGCCATGGTAACCAAGCTGGATTCCGATGTTGGACGTCTGATGCAGCTATTGAAAGAATTAAACCTGGAAGATGATACCTATGTTTTCTTTACCAGCGATAATGGCCCGCATAAGGAAGGCGGTGCAGACCCGGAGTATTTCAACAGCAACGGTCCGTTGCGGGGTATTAAGCGGGATGTGTATGAAGGCGGTATTCGTGTGCCCATGATCGTAAGGGCGCCGGGTAAAGTGCCGGCCGGCCGCACCAGCAGCCAGGTATGGGCTTTCTGGGATGTGCTGCCTACGCTTTGCGGGTTAACGAACACCGCTGCACCCGGCAATATAGACGGTTTATCTTTTGCTGCGGCCATCCAGGGAAAACCACAGGAGCAACAGCATGATCACCTGTTCTGGCAGTTCAATGAAGGACAATTAAAACAAGCCGTATTAAAGGATAACTGGAAGCTGGTGCGGTTCAAGAAAAAGGATCAGCCGGAAGTGTTGGAGCTATACAATATTAGTAAGGATATTGGCGAAAAGCATAACCTGGCAGCTCAATACCCGGACCGGGTGAAGGCTTTGCAGGTGTTGCTTAAAGCGTCTGTGTCGCCGGCGCAAAATGCAGCTTTTGACTGGTCGGATCTTCAATGAGTAGTTATGCCTTTTTCATTGTCCAGGTGCCAAAGAAAGCCAGTTCATGGGAAAAACCATCGCCATCTATATATTGCCGCGTAATTTCCCATTTGCCCACAAACAGGTCCGCTTCAAAAAAGCCGCTGTAATGTACTTCATGTGAGGGCACGGAAGGTACATGGGTAACCTCGTTATTTTCTTCCGTGTACCAGAAATGATCATATCGTTTCAGGAAGCTGATGAAATTTCCTTCCATAAAGCCTTCTATAATGGCTGGATTGGCGGCGCCCCCACCCTTTTCATCATCAATGCAATGACCTTTTACCAGGCCATCCTTCACTTCCATAGCTATGCTGAAAGCTACGCAGATGTCCCGCCGGTCCTGAAAATAATTTTCTTCGTACGTGTACTCCCCTTCCCAGTTTCCGGAAAAAAATAGATCACTCATGGTCCCAACGTATTAGCAATACGAATATGCTAAAATAATTTTCCCGGAGCAACTGATTTGATTATTTTTTCTATCGTGCTTAACGCTGATCAAAGCGGATTATAAATGCGGAATATTGATTGCCGATGTTTCGCAATCAGTGCAGTACAAGGGCATTCGGCGTTAGGCCTTCAGCGTTCCGCCTTAAAACGCTTCTGCCAGTGACAAATACAAGCCGGACTGCCGGGGTTCGCCAGGCCGTTTTTCGCCCCAGCCGTAATCCATACGGATGGTTAAGCGGGCGCTTTCATCGTAGAACCAACGGCCGCCAATACCATAGTTAGGTTTAAAGCTGCCAAAATCAAAATTATGATTGTTAAATACGGAGCCGGTACCGCCAAAGGCCACCAGCGCAAACTTGGGCTGCATATGTACAAACCAGATGTTGATGGGGATCTTTGGATCCCAGAAATAACGGTACTCCGCCTGGAAAGCCAGGTAATTCTGATCCCGGTAACGGCCGGCATAGTAGCCGCGCATCAGCAGGTCATTACCCATTTCAGATAAGAGGTAGAATGGTATCTGGCTGCCCTGCACCGTACTATAATTAATATTTAAAGCAAGGGTGCTTTTACGGGAGATGGGTATGAAATGTTTACCCTGGGCTTCTATCTTCCACAAAGCGCGGGTGCTGAAAATATCGGGCGCATAAGCTACGTTTAGCCGTGCCCAGGAGCCGTGAGTGGTGTAGTTCTGGTTATCGCGGTTATCGTAAATACCGGTGAGGCCAATGAAGGTGTAGTAGCCGCCGGATTTATCCACCAGCGCCAGCCCGGGGTAAATGCCCTTACTGTCTTTTGAATCATAGGTATCATGCTGGTATAACAGCGAAGCACCGGCATAAAAGTGGCCGCCAATGCGCCGCTCCCCTTCCAGCTGCAACTTATAACGTTTGTTGTTCAGCAGGGATTGATCTGCCTTATGAGTGGTATCGCCAATGCCATAAAAGTAGATGGGATAATCGTGGTAACGCAGGTTACTTTTAAAATGCCATAGATTGGCATGCGTCCAGATATCTGTTTTCAGGTCTATCTTCCACTGCTTTTTGGTAGTAATGGAAGGTATGAGGTTAATGGTGGAGTTACGTGTAAGCGGATCCGGATGTTTGTTATCTGTATAAAAGGAATACAACATGGCTGCACCTATTTCCAGTCCCTTTTCCTGGGAGTAACCCGCTACCGGCAGCGGGAAAAAGCTGTGGCGGCGGATGATGGTGTCCTTAAGCACATAGGGCGTGTCCTGCGCTGCTGCTCCCATAACGGATAGCAGCAGTATAACGATAACGGTTAGTCTTTTTTGCATGCTGATTGTTTACTACTTCCTGTCTGAATGGCCCAGGCTTTTACCGGGAGCCACTTTGTCACGTACCATCTGCTTTAATTCCTTGATCTCCGGGAAATGTCCCAGCTCCTTTCTATCCAGCAGCTTTTCATCTGCTATATAAATAATAAAGCTGCCTGCCACTTCGCTCGGGCGTAATGTAACGCCACCCAATTCGTCGGCGAACGTTGTCAGCAATTCCTGTGCCATCCAGGCGGAACGCATCAGCCATCCGCACTTTGGGCAGTATTCTATTGTGATAATTGGTTTCATTGTAATTAATAATTAAGAATGAATAATTAATAATGAATAATTAATAATGATGGATGATGCAGTACAAGCAATTGAAGTACTAAATTATTGATTGTTAATGTGGTGTTTGCAACACAAAGAACTAAATTATTGAATATTAACGCAGTACTAACAATACGAAGTACTTATTAATTATTCATTTTTAATTGTACGGCGGTCGTGCGCTTCCAGGGATGGGCGGCATAAAAATAAGGCGGTTAATGTAAGGATGGCGCCGGCTACGAAAGGCATGCCCGGGAAATAAACCTTTGCGGTTGGTTTGGAGAACCAGGCAAACAGGTTGGTCATAATAGGCGGGCCTATTACAGCGGTAAGGCTCATTAAGCTGGTAAGCGCGCCTTGCAGCTCGCCCTGTTCTGTGGGCGGCACTTCGCTGGAAATCACGCCCTGCAAAGCCGGGCCGCAAATACCCCCCAGGCAGTACGGCACCAGGAAGGCAAACATCATCCAGCCTTTATTGGCAAAGCCAAATAGCAGCATGCCGAAAGTATAAAGCAACAGGCCCAGGTAAATAGACCATTTCTGTCCCAGTTTGGGAATCGTCCACCGGATCAGCACTCCCTGCACAACACCTACCAGCAGGCCTACAAAGCCCAGGGAGTAACCTACCCAGGTTTCGTTCCAGCCAAATTTGAACATGGTATAATAGCTCCAGGTACTTTGTACGGCATGTGCAGCTATATAGATCAGGATCATGGAGGCTATTAAACCGGTTATCACCGGGTAGCGGAACAGGTGCCAGAGGGAGCCTACCGGGTTAGCGCGCTGCCAGCTGAAGGCGCGGCGGTTTTCCGGCAATAACGATTCCGGCAGTATGAAATAGCCATAGAGTACATTCATGAACGTTAGCGCGGCTGCTGCCAGGAAAGGCGCGCGGGGACCCCAGTGGCTGAAAAGCCCGCCAATTACCGGTCCTATAATAAAGCCCATACCAAATGCAGCGCCTACCAGGCCAAAGTTCTGCGCTCTTTTTTCGGGAGGGCTTACATCTGCAATGTATGCCGTGGCCGTGGTAAAACTGGCGCCGGTAGCGCCGGCAATTACACGTCCTAAGAACAGCCAGCCAATAGTGGGTGCAAAAGCCAGGAACAGGTAGTCAAACCCAAACCCCAGCAGCGCCAGTAATAATACGGGGCGCCTGCCATAACGGTCGCTTAGCCCGCCTACAATGGGAGAGCAAAAGAACTGTGTAATGGCAAATGCAAATAATAGCCAGCCGCCGTATTGGGAAGCTTCGCTCAGGCCTTTACCGGTAAGGTGCTCAATAAGCTTGGGCATTACGGGAATGATGATACCAAAACCGATAACATCAATCAGCACGGTTACAAAAATGAACCCCAGGGCGGAATTCCGTTTAACTGTCATGTGGCGGAAAAATTTGGGCGCAAGATATTTAATTAATAATGAACAATGAATAATGAATAATCGGGCACTGCGTATTGCATGTATTTCGTGTTAATAATCTTACCAATCAATAATTTAGTGCTTCGCATTGCAAATACCATATTAACAATCAATAACTTAATAATTCAATTACCCGTACTTCATCATCCTTTATTATTAATTATTCATTCTTAATTATTAATTATACCAGCTATACAATAAAGGCCGCCGGTGGTCCATTTATTTTTGATTCCTGGGCTTTTAGCCGTATTTTTATTCGATGAATGGTTATAAGCCATTAATAACCATTGCTTTGGGGCCTTTTGTTGATTAACTACCGGGACATACATGAGAGTACAGTTTTTCCTATACCTGGTACTTACCTGTATTTTTTCTTTTCGGGTAAACCTGGGTTTTACGATGCCACCAACTAACCCTGCCGACAGCCTGCAGCAAGCATTGTATACGCATGCGCAAAGGGATACGGTAAGGGTACAGCTATTGAACAAACTGGGCCGGGTATATTTTACCAGCGACCCGGGAAAGACAACGCTCTATGCTACAGAAGCCTTGCGCCTGAGCGATAGCCTGCAATATGTGGAAGGCACCATACTGGCTACCCGCAACCTTGCGCTGGTAGAAAATACCAGGGGTAACCTGGATAAGCAAATGGACATGACCCTCTCTGCACTGCGACTGGCTGAAAAGAACGGCCAGCTGCATATGACGGGCATTCTCAATAACGACATTGGTAATATATTAATAGAGCAGAACAATCCTGTACAGGCCCTACCCTATCTGAAGCACTCTTTAAAAATAAAGAAGCAGCTCAATGAACAGACGGAGATTGCCAAAACGCTGAATAACATTGGCTCCTGCTATATGCAGCTGCAAAAGCTGGATTCTGCGCTCTACTTTCTGCGTGAGTCAGAACGCCTGAAGCTTAGCATGGGCAATACGCAGGGACTGGGTTTTACCTATGAAAATATGGGGCTCATCTACATGCAGAAAGGCGAGTACGAAACCTCCCAGCAATACCTGGAAAAATCCATGGGTTATTATAAGGCCGCTGAAAACCAGGCGGGCATTGGTAAAACATGGCTCAACCTGGCTAAGGTAAATACCCTGCTGCAGCATTATGCCATTGCTGCCGGCCAGCTGGAAGAAGCTGCCCGTGTGAATGTTAGCCAGAAGAATGCGAAGAATGAAATGATCTATTACCAGTACCTGGCGCAGCTGGATTCTTCACGGGGCGATTATATTACGGCCCTGCGGCATTACAATACCTACACATCCCTGAAGGAAAAATATTTTGCAGTAGAAAAGGCGTTGTCCATTGCCAATACCCGCGAAAAATATGAATCTGAAAAACGGCAGCGGGAAAACCATTTGCTGAAAGCCGCGCAGCAAATACACCTTTCCACCATTCACCAGCAGCGTATACTGGTAGCGGTCTGCGCGTTCTTATTACTAATCCTGCTTGTGATCACGGTGATGCTGTACCGCTTATACAAACGGCAGCAGGAGCTGTACCGGCAGCTGAATAGTAAGAACGAAGAAGTTTCGCAGCAGAACCGTATTATCATGGAGCAGAATGTGAAGCTGGGCAGCTTAAACCAGGTGAAGGACAAGATCTTCTCTGTGATCTCGCATGACCTGCGCTCTCCCCTGGCCATCCTGGAAGGCATGCTGTTCCTGCTGCGTGACCGGAAAATGTCAACAGAGGAGTTCCGCACCTTTGCGGATGATTTATGGCGCGATATGAAAAATACTGCCTACATGATGGATAACCTGCTGAACTGGGCCAGCTCGCAGATGAAGGGCATCCGCATCAAACCCGATGAATTTGAATTTACCGGGATGGTAAGGCGGGAAATTGAATTGCTGCAATCTCTGGCGCGGCAGAAAGAGGTAACCCTTACCCATCATTTACAACAGCCGGTAACGGTATTTGCTGATCCGGATATGATGAAGCTGGTGCTGCGTAACCTGATCAGCAATGCCATTAAATTCACGCCCGGCGGCGGAAATATTGAGGTGCTGGCGCATATTAAAGGTACCTACCTGGAAATATGTGTGCAGGATAACGGTGTTGGCATACCGGATAAAGATCAGCATAAAGTATTCTCCAATATTTATTATTCCATGCCCGGTACTCGTCATGAAAAAGGCTGTGGGCTGGGGCTGCCGCTTTCCAAAGATTTTGTGGAGCTGAATAAAGGCGCCATCTGGTTCCACAGCGAGCCAGGGGTTACCAGCTTTTGTTTTACGATCCCTTTATCTGAGGAAGATGCTAACCAGCAGGGACATTTAGCGCGGAAGAAGAAGCTGATCTCATAATAAGATGCTGAAATGTTTATAAAAAAAGAGGCTGCATTCTTGCCTTGAGATGCAGCCTCTTTGTTGTGTATAAATCAGTACATTAATTAATTCTCGCTAAACGTATCCCCCTGTTTAATATCCCCGGTTTCAAAACCTTTTTTAAACCAGTACATTCTTTGGGCAGATGTGCCGTGGGTAAAGGCATCGGGTACTACCCTGCCCTGGGTGGCCTGCTGCAGCTTATCATCCCCTACTGCGCTGGCGGCGTTAAGCGCTTCTTCAATATCCCCGGCCTCCAGTATGGTATCCATCTTCTGTGCGTGGTTGGCCCATACACCGGCCAGGAAATCGGCCTGCAGCTCCAGCTTCACAGATAATTTATTGTATTCCTTTTCGCTCATACGCTGGCGCATGGACTGCACTTTGGCGCTGATGCCCAGCAGGTTCTGTACGTGGTGGCCTACTTCGTGTGCAATTACATAGGCCATGGCAAAATCGCCTACCACGTTAAAACGCTCCTGCATTTCGTTGAAGAAGGAAAGGTCCAGGTATACCTTATCATCTGCCGGGCAGTAAAAAGGCCCCATGGCAGATTGGGCAAAACCGCAGCCGCTTTCTGTAGCATCACTGAAGAGCACCATTTTAGGCGGAGTGTAGGATTTGTTCATCTGGCTGAATTGTTCGGTCCATACATCCTCCGTATAGGCAAGCACGGTAGATGCAAAACGAGAGGTTTCGTCGCTGCCCCTGGTTACCTGTTCTGCAGGCTGGCTGGCGCCACCGCCCTGTTGTTGTACCTGTTGCAGCACCTGCTGCGGGTCTTTGTTAAATAAGAGCGCCAGCACTATAATAATAATGCCGCCAATACCGCCCCCTATACCTACGGTACGCATACCGCCACCGCCACTGCCACGGCGGTCTTCCACATTATCGCTTAAACGTTTGTTTTGCCAACGCATATGATGTTTTTTAAGTAACAGATCTGCTGCCTGTAAGGTACTATTTTCCCTTTGGCGACGGAGTGAATTTAAATTAAATTTATAAAGCGGTTACTTCCAAAATCGCGCCGTATTGTTTTCATGAAGTTCCGGTAGATAAAACCCCGGCACTACCCTGCTCCCTGTTAACCTTCCCAATTCCCCCTTTCACCGGTGTTTCTACCGCCGGTAACCGAAAGTGTATTTCCCCCCGCCTGCCTGCTGCCTAGTTTTGAGGCAGATAAAACCTCCGTTATATGGAACATATTGTGCTAACCAATGGATTGAAAAAGAGCTTTAAGACGCAGGGCAAAACAGTAGAAGCGGTACGCGGCGTGGACCTGGCCGTGCGCAGAGGCGAGGTCTTTGGTTTCCTGGGGCCTAATGGCGCCGGTAAAACCACTACCCTGCGCATGCTTACCACCCTGCTTACCCCCGATGCCGGGGAAGCTACCCTGGCAGGCTGCGACCTGCTGAAACATCCGCAGCGGCTGCGCGAGCGCATCGGGTATGTAAGCCAGGCCGGTGGCAGCGACCGTGGCATGAGCGCCTGGGAAAACCTGGTGCTGCAGGGCCGTTTATTTGGTATGAACCGGCATAATGCTGCCGCGCAAGCCAAAGCGCTGATCCTGGCCTTTGACCTGGAAGCTATTGTCGACCGTAAGGCCGCTACTTACTCCGGCGGACAACGCCGCCGCCTGGATGTAGCCCTGGGCATGATGCACCGCCCGCAGCTGCTGTTCCTGGATGAACCCACCACCGGCTTAGACCCGCAGAACAGGGCCCGTCTGTGGGAAGAAGTAAGGCGCCTGCGCGATAGCGGCGTTACCATTTTCCTAACCACCCACTATTTAGATGAAGCTGATGCGCTGGCGGACCGTATTGCAATTATGGACCAGGGAAAAATAGAAGCAGAAGGATCGCCCCGGGAGCTGAAAAAACAAATAGCCGGCGATGTAGTGCTGCTGGGCCTTTCGGCCGACGGTGCGCATAATGAAAAAGCGCTGGAGCTGTTCAGTACCCAGCCTTATGTACGCGAAGCCAGTTATGAGCAGGGGCACTTACGGTTATATGTACACGAAGGCGAGGCAACACTGCCGGAAATACTCCGTTTACTGGATCATGCGCAGATAGGTTTGAAAACCATCTCTCTCTCCCAGCCTACCCTAGACGATGTATTCCTGCGGCAAACTGGCCGCTCCCTGCAGGAAGCGTAGAAGGTCCATGGTCCATAGTCGATGGTTGACAGTCCATAGTCGATGGTCCATGGAATTTTACAAGAAGCAGGGCTGCGGGTATCGCCCGTTACGAAATACAAATAATTACAAGCATATGCCATGGACCATTGACTATGGACCATGGACTAAAAAACACACACCATGTCATTCTTCTCCAATCTCCAGCTATATTATGTACGCAAGGTAAAAGAGTCCCTGCATAACCCGGGATTCCTGTTCATGGCAGTAGGTACGCCTTTAATGTACCTGTTATTGTTTGCGCCTATGTTACAGCATTTCACAGGCATGCCGGGTTTTACCAGCGGTAGTGTGCTGAACGTATTCCTGCCCGGCGTGGTAGTAGTAATAGCCGTATATGGCGGCCTGTATGTGGGCTTTGGTTTGGTGGATGAGATTAGACAGGGTATTATTGAACGTTTCCGGGTAACGCCTACCAGCCGGCTGGCGCTGCTGCTGGGCAGTGTGCTGCGGGATGTAAGCGGGGTGCTGGTGCAAACGCTGCTGATCACTTTAATGGCTATACCTTTCGGGTTAAAGGTGTACTGGGGTGGGTTTATAATTGTGATGATATTACTGGCTATTATTAGCGCTTTATTTGCCGCTTTCTCCTATGCGCTGGCATTACGCCTGAAAAGTGAGGATGCCATAGCGCCAATTATACAGGGTATTTCCTTACCCATTATGTTGCTGGCCGGTTTTCTGTTACCAATGGAAATGGCCCCGCACTGGCTGCAGGTAGCAGCGCACTTTAACCCGGTATATTATGCGGTAGAAGCTTCCCGGGCGCTGATAGGCGGGCAGGTGAACACCCCGGTGGTGTTCCAGGCTTTTGCGGTGCTGCTGCCGGTAATGGCGCTGGTTTTCTGGTGGGCGATCCGTTCTTATAAGACGGCTGTGGCATAGATTGTGAGCATAAAGCGGAAAGCATATAAGGCAAAAAGTAAAAAGCAAAAATTAAAAAGGATTAGCGGGGATAAGGGAAAAAGTAAAAGGAAAAAAGTAACGATTAGCGCGAATAAAGCAAAACTATCCGCACTAATGATCCGCTGCATTCAGCTTTATGCTTTATGCTTTTCGCTTTATGCTTTCAGCTAAAACCACACTTATGTCAGTTAAACAGATCGTACTAGCGGCGCGGCCATCCGGTATGCCGGATGCTTCGGTTTTTAGAACAGAAAATGTTGAATTACCGCCCCTGCAGGCCGGCCAGGTACATATCAGGGGATTGTACTTTTCAGTAGATCCGTATATGCGTGGCCGTATGAATGATGCACCTTCCTATATTCCGCCATTCCAGCTCAATGCTCCCATAGAAGGCGCTGTGGTGGCCGAAGTGCTGGAAAGCCAGGTAATGGGCTACAATCCCGGCGATCTTATAACGGGCGGCCTGCTGCCCTGGGCTATGGAAGCCATTGTGTCTGCAGAAGCCATCAAACCCATTGACACACAAAGCATACCTCCCAGTTATTACCTGGGGGTGCTGGGATCAGCAGGGGTAACCGCCTATTGCGGACTGGTGATCATTGGCCGGCCCAAAGCTGGGGAAACAGTGGTTGTATCCGGTGCAGCAGGAGCCGTAGGATTGGTGGTTGGCCAGATCGCTAAAATAATGGGCTGCCGGGTAATAGGCATTGCAGGATCGGAGGAAAAGATCCGGCAGCTGAAAACGGAGTTCGGTTTTGATGAAGCCATTAATTATAAAACCACCCCTGATATGGGCGCGGCACTGGCTAAGGCCTGCCCTAAAGGCATAGATATTTACTTTGACAATGTAGGCGGCACGACTACGGATGCGGTGTTTCCCCTGCTTAACTTCCAGGCCCGGGTACCGGTATGCGGACAGATCTCCAGCTATAATGATACCGCTACCCCACCCGGTCCGCGCATACTGCCACAAGTGGTAAAACGCAGTATCCTGATACAGGGATTCCTGGTGCGCTATATGAAGGAATACCATGCGGAGGCGGCGCTGCACCTAACCCAATGGCTAAAAGAAAATAAGCTGAAGTTTGCAGAAACCGTGGTGGAAGGTTTTGACCGCCTGCCGGAAGCATGGCTGGGACTGTTTTCCGGTCAAAATATGGGTAAGATGATTGTTAAAGCGTAAAGCTGAAAGCATAAAGGGATTGGCGGGGATGAGGGAAAAGTAAAAAGGTAAAAAGCAAAAATTAAAAAGGATTAGCAGATATGAAGTAAAAAGCAAAAGGCAAAACCATCTGCACTCATAATCCGCTGCATTCGGCGTTCAGCATTCGGCATTCAGCTTTATGCTTTCACCTTTCGCCTTTCAGCTTTACGCTTTATGCTTTCACCTTTCAGCTTTTCCGTACCTTTAACACATGCAGCAACACGCCGTATCATACACCCGGATCAAAAAGATCCATAACACAACCATTACGGATGAGGAAGATGTACTGGCCGCCGAAGAACCGCTGGAAATAAGGCTGGTACATGGTATGGAGCATGAACGGCAGCAGCAGAATATTACAGTTACCATGCGTACACCAGGGCAGGACCAGGATCTGGCCACCGGTTTTTTATTTACAGAAGGCATTATTCAGTCGGCCGCTGACATTGCTAACCTGCAACCCCATGGATCCATTATTACTGTTACACTGCAACCGCATGTACAACCGGTGCTGCAGCCCATGCAGCGCAACTTCTTTTCTAACTCCGGCTGCGGGGTATGCGGCAAATCAGATATTGATTCCATATTCACCAACGTACAAAACGATAATAACGGAACAGCACTAACGTTTCCGGCTGCACGCTTATTGGAGCTGCCGGACAGCATACGTACACAGCAAAAGTTGTTTGAAGATACGGGGGGCATACATGCCGCTGCCTTGTTCAATGCAAGGGGTGAATTACTATTGATAAAGGAAGATATTGGCCGGCATAATGCCGTGGATAAGCTGATAGGCGCTGCTTTGCTGGCCGGTGATATTCAATTATCCCGCTGCCTGATGCTGTTAAGCGGGCGTGCAGGTTTTGAATTGATCCAGAAAGCCGCTATGGCTGCCATTCCTATTATTGCGGCTGTGGGCGCCCCATCCAGCATGGCTGTTAAAATGGCGGAAGAATGGAATATTACGTTAATTGGTTTTTTAAGGCAGCAACGCTGCAATATTTATACGAGGGCGGAAAGAATTGTTTTATAAGCCGAAAGCGTAAAGCAGAAAGCATAAAGGGATTGACGCGGATAAAGTAAAAAGTAAAAGTCAAAAAGCAAAAATTAAAAGGACTGGTGCGGGAAGGATAAAGCAAAAGTTAAAAAGTAAAAATTAAAAAGGAATTGATGCGGATGGATTGAGCGGCTGCAGATTAATTTTAACAAACGAACAGCGGCAACTTAAATAAATAGGAAAGCAGGTAGCAAATAAAAGTCATTCGCTCCAATGAACCGCTGCATTCAGCTTTATGCTTTGCGCTTTATGCTTTAAAACACAACTACATGAGCTCTGAAAAAATACCCGCTGCAGAAGCCCCGGCGCATTTTACCGGGTTAAAATTAGGCAAGATTAAAACCGTGGCTGCCGGTATACCGGCAGTAATGATCAGTGCACAGCACATCTTAAAAGAAGCGGGCGCGCTGCGGGGTATGAAGGCCCTGCTGAAGCTGAACCAAAAGGATGGTTTTGACTGTCCAAGCTGCGCCTGGCCCGACCCGGACGATGACCGCTCCTCTGTTGCCGAGTATTGTGAGAACGGCGCCAAGGCCGTTGCAGAAGAAGCTACGCTCAAAAAGTTAACGCCTGATTTTTTTGCCGCCAATGCGGTAGCCGACCTGGCCGACCTTTCAGACTATGAGATCGGGAAAAAAGGCCGCATTGCACAGCCTATGTACCTGCCTTCCGGCGGAACGCATTACAAACCCATTTCCTGGGAAACAGCCTTTCAGAAAATAGCCAATCATCTCAACGCGTTGGCATCGCCGGACGAAGCCATCTTTTACACCTCCGGGCGTACCAGCAATGAAGCGGCTTTTCTGTACCAGCTGATGGTGCGGGAATACGGCACCAACAACATGCCCGACTGTTCCAATATGTGCCACGAATCCAGCGGGGTGGCCCTGGGCGAATCGCTGGGTATTGGCAAAGGTTCTGTTACACTGGAAGATATTTATAAGGCGGAGGTGATCATTATACTGGGGCAAAACCCAGGCACCAACCACCCGCGTATGCTAAGCGCCCTGCAAAAGGCCAAAGCCAACGGGGCTACCATTATAGCCGTAAACCCCTTGCCGGAAGCTGGTTTAATGAACTTCCTGAACCCGCAAACGGTAAAAGGTTTTCTGAGCATTAAAACACACCTGGCCGATCTTTTCCTGCAGGTACGCATTAACGGGGATATGGCTTTAATAAAGGCCCTGGCCCTGCTGCTGCTGGAAGCGGAAGCTGAGCAGCCAGATACGGTGCTGGACCATCACTTTATTGCCAAACATACCCATGGCTATGAGCATTATGTACAAAACTTACAACAATATACTGTAGCTGAGCTGGCAGGGGATTGTGGCGTACCGGTAGCGCAGATCCAGGCGGCCGCAAAAGTGCTGGCGCGGAAAAAGAACATAGTGGCCTGCTGGGCCATGGGCCTTACCCAGCATAAAAATGCGGTAGATACTATTAAGGAGGTGGTGAACCTGCTGCTGATGAAAGGCAGTATTGGCAAACCCGGCGCAGGCACCTGCCCCGTACGCGGGCACAGCAATGTGCAGGGCGACCGTACCATGGGCATTTTTGAACAACCCTCTCCTGCCCTGCTGCAGCGCCTGCAGGATGTGTATGGGTTTATACCGCCCCAGCATCACGGGTTTGATACCGTACACTCCATACGTGCCATGCTGGAAGGGCGCGCTAAAGTATTTATGGCCATGGGCGGCAACTTCCTTTCTGCCACACCGGATACCAACCTGACGGCACAGGCCCTGCGTAACTGCAGGCTTACGGTACATGTATCTACAAAACTGAACCGCAGCCATTTAGTGCACGGCCAGGAAGCGCTGATACTGCCCTGCCTGGGCCGTACAGATATAGATATGATCAGCGGGGAACGGCAATTTGTGACCTGTGAAAACTCCATGGGCGTAATACAAATGTCCAAGGGGAATCTGGAACCGGTGTCTGACGAGCTGCTGAGCGAACCGGTGATCATTTGCCGTTTGGCCAAAGCCTTGCTGGAAGATCGTTCTAAAGTGAGCTGGGATGTGTATGAACAGCACTACGATCATATCCGGAACGACATTGAAAAGGTGATCCCCGGCTTTGATAACTACAATGAACGGGTACGCCATCCCGGCGGATTCTATTTACCCAATACGGCCCGGGAAGGCCGTTTTAATATCCTGGGCAGCGGGAAGGCGCATTTTAGCGTGGCTAACATCAGTCCCCTGTCGCTGGCGCCAGATGAATACGTGATGATGACCATCCGCAGCCATGACCAGTTTAACACCACTATTTACGGCCTGGATGACCGCTACCGTGGTGTATACAATGAACGCCGTGTGATCCTCATGAATGAGAAAGATATTCAGCGCGCCGGTTTAAAAGCCGGTGATGTTGTGGACCTTATTAATGAGGATGACGGGCAGCGCCGGATAGCGCACCGCTTTATTGTAGTAGCGTATAATATCCCGGAAAGGAACACCGCCACTTATTTCCCGGAAACCAATGTGCTGGTGCCTTTGAGCAGTGTAGCGGAGAAGAGTAATACGCCCGTTTCCAAAATGGTGATCATAAAAGTGCAGAAAGCGTAAAGCAGAAAGCATAAAGCCGAAAGCATAAAGCATAAAGCATAAAGGGATCGGCGGGATAGTAGAGAAACCATCCGCACTAATGAACCGCTGCATTGAGCTTTATGCTTTATGCTTTGCGCTTTCAGCTACCGGAACGATAAAAAGCCCGGTGCCCGCAGCACAGAGATATCAAACCTGAAATCTACAATAGTAGTGATCTCATAATAGAAAGACTTTACCGGCGCCGGCGCATCCGGCATATAATAGGCGGCCAGGCGGAAGGTGTTCAGGGCCAGGTTCTCATTACGGATGCGTACCCCCGCACCCACAGCGCTATGCAGCGGGTTCTTAAAAATGGCATTATTTTTCTCCGTGATCTGCGCCAGCTGCAGATAGGTAGAGAAATTAAACTTGAAGCCCAGCAATTTCAGCGGGCTGTAGTACACGGTTTCAGAGCGCACGTTCAGGCGCTGGTAGCCATTGATCCTGGAATTACGATACCCCCAGATACCCACATCCAGGTTTACACTCAGCGGTTTATAGAAAAAGTTATTGGGGTTGGCCAGGAAATCTACCGTTACAAACTGGCGCAGCTTGCCCCATTTGAAGTTGAACAGGTTGCTGTAGTACTCCATGTTGGCATGTATAATAGCATCTTCAGAGGACCCTCTTTGCCAGAAGGAACCTACTGCAAATGTGGTATTGAACAGCCCCTCATGTTTGGTAACCCAGAACTTGTGCAGCTCCAGCGCAGTGTAAAATCGCTTGCGGCTTCGCCAGCTTTCCCACCCGGATGATATGGATGCGTTATACCCCAGCGGAATATCTTCCGTTCTGCCAAATCCAAAGAAATAGTGCGCCTTAAAGAAATCCTGCCGGAATACGGCCAGCTGCCCCAGGTAATAACGGCGATCGTTATACACCGGGTCATACTTAAAGATCTCCTGTCCGGGATTCCGGTGGAAAAAGAGGTTGTAATGCCGTGCAAGCAAGGCTACATTCGGCTTTTTACCAGGATCCTGGCCGTTCTTTCCCGGGTTAATAAAGTTGTACCCCACCCAGGCATCTATTACGCTGTAACGGTAGTCGCGATACAGGGAATCCGGCAGGTTACGGTAATTAATGGAATAACTGCGCGACAGGTATAACCCTCCTATAAGGCTGGCGCTGGTACGGTACAGGGGACGGTTCAGGTTAATAAAATATGCACCTTCAAACACCCCCGTATCAATAGCTGCCGGCGTATAGTCATTGAGGGTAGTATAGCCTACAGAAGCATCCACAAACGAGCCTGCCACGTTATACTTGGTATATGTGAGGGCTGCGCCCCAGGGCGGGGAGCGGTCGTTGCGCCACATGGTAGTAATATCCACCCCCTGCCCGGCACCCAGCAGGTTGTTATTGGAAACGCCGCCCCGGAAAGCCGTTTGGGTTATTTCCCGCAGGTCGGCGCCATATTCAAAAAGGTCTTTTGTTACCACCAGCAGGTCCACAGAATCCGGCGAGGCGCCGGTATTTATGATGTACACCCGCGCATCCTGTATAAACGGGCGGTTACGCAGGTAACGTTCATTATCTGCCATGGTATACGGATCAATGGTATCATTTTCCCGGAAAAAGAGGGATTGCCGGATCACCCATTCGGCAGTATTAATGTGCAGGCGGTTGGCAAATTTCAGCAGCTTCATACCGCTGCGGAAAGCGGTATCATTAATGTTGCGGGGGCCAAATACATTTACCTGCCGGTAATAAATATCGCGTACCACCTTTCCACTGTAAGGAGTAAAATATTTTTCACTTTTTATAAGGGTACTGTCGGAGCCCGCGGGTTCCGGCACATTTTGCCGGGTAATGCGGCGTACCAGCGAATCGCGGTAATTTTTATTACGGATGGAGTCCCGGTATTGGGCAATGCGTTTGAATATCGTATTCCGGCGGGGCTGGGGCGTGGTATCGGCTTCCTGCGGAACTCCAAAAGCCGGCTTCATTCCCCCCTGCACTATGTGTGGCTGCAGCAAATAGCAACAGCAGATTAACCAATATATTTTAATAAATCTTCCCAATCTTTTCAGACAGCTTAAACGCGTGTAACAGTTCTTATGTGTAATGTATTAAAAAAAGAAGAAACGGAAAAAAGGAAAATCATGAAAGGATTGTTATCCTTTGTGATTTGTTTTCCTTTTTTCCGTTCCGTTTAATTTTTTCGGTCCCCTTATTTACCTCCTCAGTAATCCTGATAACAGGGATACAAGGAATAATACCACAAAAATGAAGAAGAGTATTTTGGCTATGGATGCAGCACCGGCTGCTATTCCGCCAAATCCGAAAATTGCTGCGATAATGGCAACAATAAAGAAGATAAGTGCCCAGCGTAACATAAGCTAATAGTTTTAAGTTAATAATGGTACGGATACAATTATCATTCCAAGCGTGCCAAATCGGTTAGCGGGTAAGGCGGTTTAAGCAGCCATTATTTTACGATCACGGTTTCCCAGCCGTCGTAGCGGGCATTCATTTCGCGGGCCAGCTCCCACAGGTACATGACTACCTGGTCTATGCGCTGGTCGGTGGTTTTATCTTCACGGGAAATATGCAGTACAAAAGGGTAGTCTTTTTCGCTGCTGCGGCTGTTCTTCTCTATACGGAAGCCGTCTTTTTTTACATGCTGCCAGTACCGGTCACGTTCCTCCTCCCGGCTAAAATAGATCCAGTGGTCAATGGGTCTTTCCATCTCCCCGATATCCCCATGTTTCTGGAGCATACGCATCACTTTACGGTTCTGGATGCGTTGAAATTCCTGCACATCCGGCAGTAAAAAATCAAAATACAGCTCCCAGGTCCGGTCTTCCTGTACCCCAAAATCGTAGCGGTAATTGGGGAAATTAATCATCACATCGGAAATGGCCTTATCGTGCAGCAGGGTATTACCGGTATAAAAGTAAAAGTCGCGCACGCCATTGGAAATGGTACGGCCCACAAAATAGGCATTCAGCTTTTCTTCCAGCTGCTCTACCAGGCTGTCCTCTATTTCGCCCAGGGTAGCAAATTCATCCCCTTGCGGAAAACCATCGGAACGGGGATGGTTCAGGTATACTGATATAAATATAGCATGCGGTTTATCTTTCAGCGGGGCAAAACGGCGCAGGTCAAGATCCAGCCCAATAATGGCCGGGCTATCTTCAATAGCGCAGGTATATATATCCCAGTCAGGTTGGTAATCGCGGTGCATATGGGTACTAGTTAGGCGTGTGGCAAAGGTACGAAGTTTGAGAAATGATGCAGGATATAAGGCATTGGATGTGGAAAATTCTTACCCTTACCATTCATCATAAAACGGGTTTAACGCCCTGGATTCCTATTACTTTTATGGGCGGAGATTAAAGCAAATCTTGAGGAAGAAAATTTTTTATATGCGGACTTTTGCCTTTTGGGGATTGGTAATCATACTACTTGGATCTAATATTACTACACAGGCGCAGCATGCAGGCGCAACGCAGGGCACTATTATAGGAAAGCTGGTGGATGTACAGGGTAATAAACCCGTGGAATATGCTTCTGTAGCGCTTTTACGGCCCTCCGATTCTACCGTTGTAACCGGTATGCTTTCCAAAGGCAATGGCGATTTTAACTTCGAGAATGTGGCTGCAGGCAGATACCTGCTGAAGGTAAATTTCATTGGGTATACAACCGTTTATAAAGTTATCAACCTGAAGGCCGGCAGCCAGGTGGATGCAGGCAATATAAAATTGAGCGCCAATGTAAAATCACTGGCCGGTGTGGAAGTGGTGGGCACCAAACCTACCTATACTATGGCTATTGACAAGAAAGTATTTAATGTAGATAAAAGTCTTTCTACGGTGGGTGGCACTGCTGCCGATGTGCTGAAGCAGGTACCCTCTGTAAGCGTGGATATTGATGGCAACGTATCTGTACGTAGCGGCAGCCCCACCATTTTTGTGGATGGCCGTCCAACTACCCTTACCATTGACCAGATACCGGCCGATGCTATTGAGCGCATAGAGGTGGTTACCAACCCCTCAGCCAAATACGATGCAGAAGGCATGAGCGGTATACTGAATATTGTACTGAAAAAGAACCGCAAAGCCGGTATTAACGGGCAGGTGAATGCCGGCATCTCTACCCTGGGCGGCGCTAACGGCGGTGTGGACCTGAACCTGCGGCAGGAGAAATTCAACTTCTTCGCGACCTATAATGTACGTAGCCGTAAAGCCTGGACCCGTACCCATCTTTTCCGCAAAAATATTGCATCCGATACCACTACTTACCTGGACCAATACCAGGATGGGGACCAGTTCCGCCGCTTCCAGTTTGGCCGTATGGGGGTAGACCTGTTCCTGGATAACCGTAATACGCTGACCATTTCCCAGTCGATAGTAAATGGTAAGTTTGAGAATAATAATGACCAAACGTTGTATGACCTGGATCTGAAACAGCAGCGGATACGCTATGGTACAGGCATCGATAATAATAACCACGGGTTTACCAACTATACCACCCAGCTGGGATACAAACATAACTTTGCAAAAGAAGGCCATGAGCTGACAGCAGATTTTAACTATAACCGCGCCAATGGTACTGATGGAACTGACTACTCGCTGCAGTATTATGATATGAGCGATGCGCCCATTTACTCGCCCAATGAGCCGGAAATGCGCTTTGGCCGCGGCGGTGGTAATACTACCTATCTTACCGGGCAGATTGATTATGTAGATCCTGTTACGGCTACTTCCAAGCTGGAAGCCGGTTTGCGCACCACGGCCCGTACTTTCAATAATGACATCATTACCCAGGGTAAAGATTTCAGCACCGGCCAGTATGTGGTGGACAGCGCTTTATCTAACCAGTACCATTATACGGAGCAGATCAATGCAGGGTATGTGAACTACAGCGGCACTATTAAGAATTTTGGCTACCAGGCTGGTTTACGTGCAGAGCAGTCTTATTATAAAGGCGATATGGAAAGTGTGAAGGCCAGCGCCTATAAGATCAATTACCCGGTAAGCCTGTTCCCGAGCGTTTTCCTGTCGCAGAAATTCAAAGGCGATCATGAGCTGCAGATCAACTACAGCCGCCGTATACGCCGCCCCTGGTTCCGTGACCTGCTGCCCAACCTGGAGTATAGCGCACAAAGCGCCAGCCGTGGTAACCCGGCGCTACGGCCGGAGTTCACGAATTCCTTTGAGCTGTCGTACCTGAAAACTTTTTCAGAGAAACATAACGTGATGGTATCTACGTACTACCGGAATACCAATAATGCTATTACTGATTTTTATACAGATACCACGCTGAACCTGAACGGGCAAATGCAAAAGGTGGTGCTCTCCTACCCTGTGAATGCCGCTACCCGCAACTCTTTCGGCGCAGAGTTCACCGTACGTAACCAGGTGCTGCCCGGCTGGGATATTACCACCAACCTGAACCTGGCACAAACTAAAATTGATGCAGACAATGTTGGCACTAACCTGAATAACAGCGGTTTTACCTGGTTTGGTAAAGTGAACAGCAATACCAAGCTGCCCCTGGCCCTGTTGCTGCAGGTAACGGGTAACTATGAATCCAAACGGATCTTACCACAGGGAGAAGCTGCTGCCGAATACCAGGTGGATCTGGCGCTGAAAAGGGAGTTTCTGAAGAATAAAGCCCTTTCTGTGACGATGGCTGTGAATGATATTTTTAATACGGACAGAGACCTCAATTATACCACTACTGCTTTTTCTGAGCAGGAAAGATACCGCAAACGCGCTTCCCGCGAGTTCCGCATTAACGTAGCCTGGCGCTTTGGTAAGATGGACATGAACCTGTTTAAGAAGAAAAGCGAGAAAGGCGGAGAGAATGGTGGCGAGCAGCCGCCGGATGGGGATCATTCTTAAAAGTCCATGGCCGATGGTCCATAGTCCATGGCCTGGTGCGCGGTTGTCCACAGACCGTGAATGACGGTCCACGGCCTACCACATGATTGTAAGACTTCACTATTTGTATTGTCACTGGATTCCCTGGGGTTTAGGCTACTGCTGGTTTATGAACAACCAGTAGCATGCTCTATGCAATGGACTATGGTCCGTTGACCATGGACCCGCGGCAAAGCCCGCGACTAATATTTTTAAATTACGATTTTTGACTATAGCTTTGACCCTGTCTTTGTGAGTGTTCTCATCAATCTAAAATCGTAAATCTGAAATCCTCTATGTCTAATAGCAATATCTCTAACTCCATCACCCTCCGGTTCCTGGCTGAGCCTTCTGATGTGAACTTTGGCGGCAAAGTGCATGGCGGCGCTGTTATGAAATGGATTGACCAGGCTGGCTATACCTGTGCGGCCCAGTGGAGCGGGCAGTATTGTGTAACGGTTTATGTGGGCGGCATCCGTTTTTACCAGCCCATCAGCATTGGCAACCTGGTGGAGATCAACGCTACCGTGATCTATACCGGCAACAGCAGCATGCATATTGCCATAAACGTATTTGCCTCTAACCCGCGGAAAAGCGAGCGTATTAAAACTACGCACTGCATTATGGTGTTTGCAGCGGTGGATGATCATGGTAAAACAGTAGCTGTACCTAAATGGGAGCCTAAAACAGATGAAGAGCTGCACATGCATGATTATGCACAGCGCCTGATGGACCTGCGTAAGAATATTGAGGAGGAAATGAAGCCTTATTTGTAGCGGTTAATGCGAAAACTGCATCTCACTCAAATTCTTATACAAGCCGCCATCTACATCTATCAGCTCTTTGTGCGTACCTTCTTCTACAATGTGGCCCTTGTCCAGCACAATGATCTTATCTGCTTTGCGAACGGTGGAAAGGCGGTGTGCAATTACAATAGAGGTCCGGCCTTCCATCAGCTTTTCAAGGGCGTCCTGTACCAGTCTTTCCGATTCAGAATCCAGGGCAGATGTAGCTTCATCCAGTATTAAGATCCGGGGATCTTTGAGCACGGCGCGTGCAATGGCAATACGCTGGCGCTGTCCGCCGGACAGCTGTATGCCGCGCTCTCCTACTATAGTGTCCAGCCCGGCGGGAAAACGCTGGATGAACTCCCATGCATTGGCTTTACGGGCAGCTTCAATAATGGCTTCATCATCAGCGCCGGGTTTACCATAGGCAATATTTTCACGGATGGTGCCGCCAAACAGGAACACATCCTGCGGTACCACTGCCATTTGCCCGCGCAGGGCGGAGAGTGGCAGGTCCTGGCTATTGCGCCCATCATAGGTTATAAGCCCACTCACCGGATCGTATAAACGAAGTAATAAGGATACAATGGTGCTTTTACCGGCTCCGCTGGGGCCTACCAATGCCACCTGCTGATCTGCAGCCACGGTGAATGATACATTCTGCAGCACCGGTATATCAGCGCGTGAGGGGTAGTGGAAAGATACGTTCTCAAAGGTGATCTGCCCGCTTAGGTGGTGCTCGGGCGCTATCAGGCTGCTGTCGGTAATGGGTTCTGCCGGTTCATCCAGTATTTCCAGCAGGTTCTCTGTGGCGCCCATGCTGCGTTGTATGCTGGTATAAACCTCTGCCAGCCCGGTTACGGAACCGCCTATAAAGCCGGAGTAGATAATAAAGGAGAACAGCTCGCCGGTTGATCCCATTTCGCCGGTGGAGATCAGTATTGCACCTCTCCAGATCACCGCTACCATGGCGCCAAAAATGCCCATGATCAGGAAGGAGGAGAAAGCGCCGCGGTACCTGCCGCTTTTTATGCCGGTGGCAGCGGCTTCCAGTGTTTTTTGTTTGTAACGGTTCATTTCAAAGAACTCGTTGGCAAATGCTTTTACGTTCAGGATGCCCTGCAGGGTTTCTTCTACAATGGTGTTGGCTTCTGCTACCTGGTTCTGCACCTGTTTGGAAAAACGTCGTATAAAACGCCCGAACACATAGGCTACCAGCATAATAAAGGGAAATATAGCCAGCATGAACAGGGTTAGCTTGGCCGATGTATGCAGCAGCAGGGCAATACCGCCAACAATGACTATGATCTGCCGTATGAACTCCGCAATGGTAGTGGTAAAGGTTTCCTGCAGCATGGAAATATCGGAGGAAATGCGGCTGCCCAGCTCCCCTACCCGCCGGTTCACAAAAAACTTCATAGGCAGCTTAATAAGATGGTTATAAATGGTTTGCCGCAGGGTGGCCAGGGTTTTTTCCGTTACGTTCACAAACAGAATGATGCGAAAATAGGAGAACAGGGCCTGCCCGGCCAGTACGCCTACCAGCATAAACCCCAGGCGGTTCATATCGCGCATCAGGTGGCCATGGGTGCTGGAATCTACCAGGTCGCCCAGCAGCTTGGGAAAAGCCAGTCCGGCCAGGCTGGAAATGAACAGGAATAACATGCCCAGGCTAAACTGCGGCCAGTAAGGCTTTACGTATTTATAGAGGCGTAATGTCTTCTTTAAGGAGGTTAAACTAACACCTTTAACAAGGTTCTTTCTAAGATCTAATAATTGCATCTGGTCTTTTATTCAATAGTGGCTGATACGGGTAATTGAGCTACCGTAACTATGGGACGGATCAGTGGGGCAATATATTTTAAATCCGGGATAAAAAAAAGGTTACAACCCTTTGCAGGTGTTGTAACCTCATATATAATCTCACAATTACAAGAGACGTTACTGATTTTTGCGGCGGTTCTTGGAAGAATCCTCTGTTCCGGTACCATACCGGGAGGAATCTTCGCCCGGGTTAATAGCCCCTGGCGGCTGTTCGGCTGCGGGAGCGGTGTCCCTTACAGAACTGGTATCAGACATCATCATATTACTGTCGGAAGATATGGTACCGGTACTATCCGTATTGGTATTCTGACCGTTACCACAGGAAGCCATAAGGAACATGCCGGCAAAGGCGCCCGCTACCAAAAGGCAGGGCAAATTCAACTTTTTCATAAAAATGGTTTTCCGCGTGTCGTGAAATATTAGCTACAAAGTGGGATCAAAACGCCACAATTTAATGTTGCGTTGTATCCGGTGGCATGGTGGAAGCTGTGTCGCGATTCATGGTCGAAGTGTCGCGCATAGCCCCTGAAGTATCCTGTATTACACTGGAAGTATCTGTTTCCGTACCGCTGCTGCTTTCCTTAGAACTGCCACAGGCAAAGAGAAACAGGCTAATCATCATGGCCAGGCAAAGTGTTATACACAGTTTATAGATCGACGGTTTTTCAATTCTGATATTCATTACAGGAGATTTTTTTGAGTTAGCATTATCGTCATTCCGGGAGAATAGGGAAATAATTGTGCCAGTGGAGGAAGAGTTAATTACGAATTATTCAATTACGAATTACGAATTACGAATTTGGTAGAGCAAGGGAAGAGTATTATGATACAATTCTGGGTTGTTGGCGAATGGATTGAATATAGTGCAGTTAAAGGTTTCGGGGTTATTGTTGGTTCAGCAGCCTGGAATAAAGGGATTGTAAATCCGAAGTACCCAATTCGCAATTCGTAATTGATAATTCGTAATTTCGATTTGTGTCTTATGCTGATCTTCCGCTACATTATGGGCAAGTGCCGCCCTGGCTGGCCCGCAGAATGGCCCTGTTGGGGGGCGCTATTGTAGAAGCTATTGTGCTGCAATACGGTAAAGGGGAAGTGTTGCGCCGCCTGAGCGATCCCTGCTGGTTTCAGGCGCTGGGTTGTGTAATGGGCATGGACTGGCATTCCTCCGGCATTACTACCAGCGTCATGGGCGCTTTAAAGAAATCCGTGAACCCTATGTCCGGCGAGCTGGGTATTTACATTTGCGGGGGTAAAGGCCGCCACTCCCGGGAAACACCGGCGGAGCTGCAGGTGATCGCAGAACGTACGGGCCTGCCCGGCGACCTGCTGGTGCGCAGCAGCAAGCTATCGGCCAAGGTAGATAATACCGCTGTACAGGATGGGTTCCAGATATACCTGCACTCCTTTGTAGTATCCGATACCGGGGAATGGGCCGTGATACAGCAAGGGATGAACGACGCCAGCGGCATGGCCCGGCGTTACCACTGGCACTCCGCTACCCTGCCCTCTTTCACAGAAACGCCGCATACCTTTATTTACGGGCAAAACCAGGGGCAGATCCTTAACCTTACAGATAAAGGCGCAACACCGGCCAAATCAGGCCTGCTGCAAATGGTGCAGGAAGGCCCTGACCGTATGCTGCCTGAAATACGCAAGCTGGTAATGCCCTCCCACCACGATGTACGTGCCATGGATGTAGACCTTAAACGCCTGGGCAGCGTGCTGGCTGTAGCGCATGAACGGGAGCTGCATGATTTTGAATCCCTGCTGCTGCTGGAAGGTGTGGGTCCCCGCACCATTCAATCCCTTACGCTGGTAAGCGAGGTAATATATGGCACCCCCTCCCGTTTTACGGATCCTGCAAGGTTTTCGTTTGCCCATGGGGGTAAGGACGGGCATCCCTTCCCGGTACCCACTAAAGTATATGATGAAACCATCCAGGTGCTGCGCAGCGCTGTAGACAAGTCAAAACTGGGACAAACAGATAAGCAGGAAGCCATCCGCAAGCTATCCGTACTGTCTGAAAAGCTGGAAAAGGATTTCATACCCAATGAAAATTTTCAGCAGGTAATTGAACGGGAAAGAAATACCTCCTGGATGTACGGCGGCCGTACCGTAATGGGCAAAGCCAAACCGCCTGCTAAAAAAGATAAGGACGATCCCCAGCTGAAACTTTTCTAACCCTTTATTTCCAGGGAATTGCTTACGCGATATGAGGTAAGGTTTACACAAACCTGCAGGCCCCTGCCATGATGTAGGGTTTTATGTAGGGGACCCTAGTTGCGCACGGGTTGCACACGGGTTACGGAGCCTTTTTAGGAGGGAAGCATACCAATAACACCCGAATAGCGCCCCGGTTTTTCAGGGCAGGCAGCTTAAAGGGATAACGGGCAGCATTGTTTTGGTCTTTTTTTTGGACTGGTTACTAAAACATTGATATATGGCACGTTATTCAAAAAAATCACAGGACACCGTTGGTGATGCCCTTCACCGGGAAAAGAAAGGAACGCTGCGCAGCGGTCGTAGTGGTAAAAAAGTAACCAGCCGCAAACAAGCCATTGCTATCGGCTTATCTGAGGCCAGGGAAAAAGGTGAGAAAGTGCCGGATGCCCCGAAGGGTTCTTCCAGCGAAAAAAAATCAACCCGTAAAAAGGCAACTACTAAAAAGGCGGCAGCTAAAAAAGGAACGGCTACACGTAAACGCGCTACCACCAAAAAGGCAGCAGCCAAGAAAGGTACCCGGAGAAGCACCGCTAAAACAGCTACCCGTAAACGGGCTACTACCAAAAAAGCAGCATCCGGACGGGCAAAGGCCAGGAAAACAACCGGTAAAAAAGCAGCGGCTACCCGCCGTAAGAGCAGCACCAGCCGTAAACGGGCCAGCACTAAAAAGGCATCTTAATATGCTGATATGCACGACCCATTGAATTATGATACCCTCACCATACCGGAAGCCACCGCCCTGCAGCAAACGTTGCGGGAACAATTACTGATACAGGAACGCGATTTTCCCGTTAACATCGTAGGCGGCGCCGACATCTCCTTTAATAAATTCAGCACTACCGTGTATGCGGGTATTGTGTTGCTTAGCTTCCCGGCCTTACAACCGGTAGGTTACAGCCTGGTTAAGAAAGAAGTGTTATTCCCTTATGTACCCGGCTACCTGGCCTTCCGGGAAGTACCTGCTTTGCTGGAAGCCTGGCAGCAGCTGCCCCTGAAGCCGGATGTACTGGTGGTAGACGGGCATGGGATCGCTCACCCGCGGCGTATGGGCATTGCCGCGCATTTTGGCGCAGTAAGCGGACAGGCAACTTTGGGATGCGCCAAGAAAAAGCTGTTCGGCAAATACGTGGAGCCTCCCACGGAAAAGGGCGCCTATACGCCGTTGCTGGATAAGGAAGAAGTATTAGGCGTGGTATTACGTACCAAAACCGGTGTGCAGCCCGTGTTCATTTCCCCCGGTTATAAGCTGGATGTACGCAGCAGCCTGGCCATCATCAGCCAGTGTACAGGGCGTCACCGCCTGCCGGAGCCGACGAGGCATGCGCATAATGCGGTGAACAGGTTCAGGCTGGGAGAATTAGGGGAAGGGTATACGGAGGTTTGAATTACGAATTATTTAATTACGAATTACGAATGGGAATGCAGCGGATGTGTAATTAACTGCGAATTATTAATGCAGCGGATGGGAAGGTTTTGTCCGATGCTTATATGGGGCGTTTTATTAAGATCCGCTACCGAAAAGGGTTTGATTGATTTGTGAATGAGAATGTAGCGGATGAAAGGACCTGCTTAAACAAGCTATCAGGGACTATAACCAGGGTTAAAAAAGCCGGCCATTTTTGCACTGTTTAACGGCCAGTTAAAATTTAAATATTTTTTATATTAGAAGTTATTAGGAATCAATATATTTTATATCTTGTAGCAGCTTAGAGTACAAGCTCACACTATTCCTATTGATTTAATAACTGACTATCTAATATGAAAGCGTCAACAATTAGCTTCCCGAGTGTTTTTGAAACTGCATTTGGCAACACTGAAAATTCGTCACGCGATCTACTGAATGGTATTAAGGTAAAAAAGGATGATACCTGGTACATGGTAGGTAATCTTGCTAAACGTGGCGGCATTAACCCGGGCCGTATCACCAACGCGGCGCCGCTGGAAGTTGATTATGATATTTTGTTCAAAGCAGCTATGGTGAACATTGCTGATAAGGTGCAGCAGCCTATGTCCATCACAATGGGCTTTCCCTTCTCTACCTACAACATTTACAAACAGGCGGCAGAGCAGTTCTTAAGCAAGCGCCATTTCCTGATAGAATACGATACACAGACCTTTAACACCAAAGGCGCCGTAAAAAAGGCCATGCTGGATGTGGAGAAGTATGAGATCATCCCGGAAATTGTGGGTGGCATTATTGGTTTAAAGAAAACCATTGGCGATCCCAACCTGGACAACTTCATTGCCGTGAGCTTTGGTTTTGGCACCATTGAAGGCGGTATGGCTACGGGCGATGGCCTGATAAACCGTACCTGCTTCAGCTCCCATGGTATAAAATATGCCATTAACAACCTTGCCCGCGAGCTGAATAAAAAGTACTACCTGGATATGAAGAATGAGCACCAGCTGGACGATGCGTTCATGAAAGGTTCCATCTTCACCAACCGTAAAAGAATTGACCTGAAAGAGGCACGTAAAGAAGTGCTGACCCAATATTACCGGGAAGTAGTATCCCCCCTGATGCGTAATTATTTCACTGACCTGGATTTTGAGCAGTGCGGTAAAATTTACCTGATGGGCGGCGGTGCACATTACCGTGAATTAACGGATGCTTTTGTAGAGGAATTCCGGGATTTTATACCTGTGGAAGTTGCGCCTTCCCCGGAAAGCCTGATGAGCATTGGCTACCTGTATAATTCACTCCGCATCTCTGACGATAAACCGCAGCGAAGTGTAGGGGTTGACCTGGGAAATGCTTCATCAATCATTTCTATTTTTGACGAGGAAAAAGTAAATTTATCAGGCAGCGCAACTGCAAGTGCAATTAACTAATGTCTACAATTACAGATCGTTTATGGAGCGCCTTTTCAAAAGGCCGGTTTCTATTGCCCCGGCAGGTGGTGGTACAGGGCTCTATTGAAGCCACTATCCCCGGCCGTATTGATGGCAATGTAAAAGGCGATGTGAAAACGGAAGGTATGCTGATCATTGGCCCGGAAGGTAGCGTAAGAGGTAATGTGTATGCCACTGACCTGGTTACCTATGGTAAGATCTACGGTGATATTTATATCAGCAACAAAGCAGTGGTGAGCAACGAAGCTTATGTAAAAGGCGACGTGAATGCCGTGGTGCTGGAAGTAAAGGAGGGCGCCGTAATTGAAGGGGCCATCCGCAAGAATATTTCCGCCAGGCATGAGCCGGACCCGCTGAAACCTGCAGATGCGGAAGCGGATACCCCGGAAGTGGAAAAAGTGGTGAAACCACCGGAGGAAGAGCGGGCGAGCTGGTTTTAATTACGAATTATTCAATTACGAATTACGAATTGGGTGGTAAGAGATGGATAATGTGCGGGAGATGTTAAGACTTAATTAGAGCTGTATAATAATATTAGGAATGGATCAATCTTTTATGGGATTGGTCCATTTTGTTTTAGGAGGAGTTTGTCGTGATTTTCCCTTTTTATGTCGTGATCGGGTGCTGTTTATGTTAGTGCAGGAGATTAGTTTTGTAGTAAATCACTGATAATGGCAAACATTATGAAAAATGTGCCGGCGGAAAGCAATGTGCCGGCGGAAAGCATTGATGCATATATTGCTGCGTTCCCGGCTGAGGTTCAAAAGGTGCTTGAAGAGATCCGTGCAACCGTGCAAAAGGCAGCGCCCGATGCAAAAGAAACTATAAAGTATGCGATGCCCACATTTACCCTGCATGGTAACCTGGTGCATTTTGCGGCGTTCAAAAAGCATATCGGGTTTTACCCGGTACCGCAGGATAATGCGGCTTTTGATAATGAGCTGTCAAAGTATAAACAGGGAAAAGGATCTGTGCAGTTCCCGCTGGATAAACCAATGCCCTTAGCCCTGATCACACGGCTGGTGAAATTCCTGGTAAAAAGGAACCTGGAAAAGGCGAAGTAAATGATATATGCTAAGGAATATTGGATGTATTATATGATCTGGATGCACAGGTATAACAATACAAGATCCTTTACCACGACAGGTAAATGCTTACAAGGTACCGGATCATTATCTGATGTATATGAGATCCGTTGGCTCGATCTCCATTATAACAGCATATCTGCAAAGCAACCTTGTTCTACTTAAACCGCTCTATTAATGCTGCCGCCACTTCTTCCGGCGCCTCGCGGGGCTGAAAGTGCCCTACCCCTTCCAACATTGCACGGTGAAAGCTATTGGAGAAATATTCTTCTACATTGTCAAAACTTGAAGGATCATCGCAGTTATCTGCGGCGCCGATAATTACCAGCGCGGGCTGATCCAGCTTTTCAATGGATAACATTTTATGCTGCAGGTAATCATACCGGGGATCTGTAGCTTCCTTGTTAGTAAAGCGGCTGCGGTAACCGTTCAGTGTAATGGCGGTCCAGTCGGGGTTTTTAAAGCTCTCCGCCGTTTGCTGGAACTCCTCCTCCTCATACCAGCCGGCCGGGCTCCAGGTATCCCACTGGATCTTTGCAAAGCCAATGGGATCCTTCTTCACTGCGGCGGCGCCGGCATCTACACACATAAACCATTGATACCAGAACTGGCGCGCCTGCGGGAAGGGTGGTACAGTAAATTCTCCGTGCGGCTGAAAGGTTAATGCCATTACGGCCAGACTTTTTACCCGTTGGGGAAACAATGCAGCCAGTAAATAAGCGGCACGTCCACCCCAGTCGTGGCCGGCTACGTAAAACTCATTGATCTGTAATATATCTGCCAGGTCAATTACGTCCTGTGCCAGCGCAAAACCCCGTCCATCGCGGATGCTGCTGGCAGCCAGGAAATGGGTAGGGCCAAAACCGCGCAGGTAAGGTGTAATGGTACGCAGGCCTGCCTGGTGTAATATGGGGGCTACCTTTTGCCAGCCGCGTACATCGTCTGGCCAGCCATGTAATAAAAATACAACAGGACCCTCGGAAGGTCCTTCATCCAGGTAAGCGATTTCCAGCAGTTCTGTTTTTGCAGTGAGCAGGCTCATAAACGTGTTTTATCTTCTGCAACAATTAACAGGCCACATTACTACTCCTTCAGCTCATCAATTCTGTGCATTACCTCCATACATGCGCGGCTGTTATGGTACGGGCATTTCCAGAACCCGGCTTTATCCTGGTGCGGCATTACCTGCAGGTTAGCCGTTACACCCCAATACCACTCCCCTTCCTTTTTATCCAGTATATATTTTTTTATAAACTCCCAGCTGTTCAGGGAATGCTGCAGGTAGCTTTGCTGCCCGCTTTGCTCGTAGGCCTGTAAAAAGCCAACCATGGCCTCTGCCTGCACCCACCAGTGTTTATCTGCATCCGTGTGCTGTGTGGCCGGTTCATATTCATTCTTTAAACCGCCATTGGTATCCAGCCCTTCTGCGGCTGCATTGGCCAGGGCCATGCTTACAGCTTTTACCTGCTGGGTAAGCTCGCTGTCGTTTAAAAGCGCTGCTGCTTCCGGCAGCAGCCAGGCGGCTTCTATATCGTGCCCATATGAAAAAACCGTGGATGGGTGCTGCCAGTTCGCATCAAAGAACAGGATCTGATGATGCGTTTGTGCATTCACGATATGATCAATGAACACCTTTATAAGGTAGTACAGCTGCGTACGCAGGCCGGCATCCGGCCATACGCGGTATAAATTCGTATAGGCTTCCAGCACATGCAGATGGGTGTTCATGGTTTTGTCTGCATTGGCATCCTTATTACTGAGCCTTGTATCGGCAATGCGCTGCCATTCCTGCGAAAAGGCATCTATATAGCCTTTACGCTGCGGGTCAAAGCTGTAACGTTCCAGCAGGCGGTAAATGTCAATGGCCCAGTCTAATGCGGCCTGCTCTTTTGTGTAGCGGTAGTATTCACTGAGGGCGTAAATGCTGAAGGCCTGTCCGTACACCTGTTTGCGGGTGTCCAGCGGTTTGCCGTCAGCAGCTACGGACCAGTAGGTGCCGCCATGTTTTGTATCGCGGAAATGCTGCTGCAGGTAATCATAGGCGCGTTTGGCCAGTGACAGCCATTCCTTGTTATGATCAAAACCGTATACGGCTGAGAAGGTCCACAGGATGCGGCTGTTCAGCACTGCGCCTTTGGGTGCATTGGGCTGTACTTCGTTCGCATTATTAAGGGCGCCGTAAAAGCCGCCCTGCTGCTCATCTACAGTATGCTTTTGCCAGTAATGCAGAATATTGTACAGCTCCTGTTTTACTTCCTCACGGTAACGGGTAAGCGGCGTTTGCATGTGCCAGGTATTGTTTATTGGTGTTAATGATCTGGTGAATGGTATTTACGGTTTTTGCCGAACGGCCGCCGTCAGCGGGCGTATGCATCACATAATCCAGCAGCTGGTCAATGGTAGTAACGGCAACGTGCATACGCGTATCTGATGATCCGTAATACATAAATACTTTTCCGTCATCATCAGCGATCCACCCGTTGGAGAATACTACGTTAGATACGTCGCCTATACGTTCCTCCCCTTCCGGCGCCAGGAAATAACCGCCGGGCTTGTGGGTGATGCGCGTCAGATCATGCAGGTCTGTAAGGAACATGTATAGCACGTAACGCAGTCCTGCCGCAGTATTGCGCACCCCATGCGCCAGGTGCAGCCAGCCCTGTTTGGTTTTAATGGGTGCGGGACCCAGGCCGTTCTTTACTTCATATACGGTATGGTAGGCTTTTCCATCCAGGATGCTTTCTGCTGTTATTACGGCGTGGGTAATATCCTTACACAATCCAAATCCAATACCACCACCGGTACCGGCGTTTATAAAACCATCCTGCGGGCGGGTGTAGAATGCGTACTGGCCCTGCACAAATTCCGGGTGCAGCACCACATTGCGCTGCTGGGGTGAGGGTGTTTCAAGGTCCGGCAGGCGCTCCCAGGTTTGCAGGTCTTTGGTGCGGGCTATACCGCATTTTGCCAATGCTGCAGACTGGTCGTAGGCAGGCGCTGCGGGATCGCGCCGCTCTGTGCAGAACAGGCCGTAAATGTAACCATCTTCATGGGAGGTAAGCCGTATGTCGTAGATATTAATATCGGGATCGTCTGTTTCAGGGATCACCGTGGGGTATTCCCAGAAGCGGAAGTTATCCACGCCATTATCGCTTTCCGCTATGGCAAAAAATGATTTGCGGTCCACTCCTTCCACGCGGGCCATCATCAGGTATTTATCCTTCCATTTGATAGCACCGGCGTTAAAGGTGCCGTTGATGCCAAAACGTTCCATCAGGAATGGATTGGTGGATGGGTTCAGGTCGTACCGCCAGTACAGGGGCGCGTGGGCGCCGGTGAGCGCGGGATAGCGGTAACGCTGGAAGATGCCGTTGCCGGGTGTAATCGGTTCATTTGGACGGGCCAGCAGGGCCTCGTGCTGTGTTTTCAGTTGCGAGAGTCTTTCAGAAAAAAAGTTCATAACGTAATAATTAAGTGAAGGGAGTGCTTCACGGTTAAATGTTTTGCTCATCCAGGTGCTTCCACCAGGTTTTTCTAAGCGTAATACATACAATAACAAGTATAATAACGGTTACGGCTAATGGAAGCCGCATTGAGAGTACTGCGTAAATGGGTAATAGTGTGAGGCAGATCTGGGCGGTAATACCCAGCAGTACATTGAACATATCCGTACCAAAACGTTTGTTGGGCCTGAACCCCGGATCATCCGCCATGACCTGCGCCTGTACCGGCCCCCAGAAGCCCCAGGGTTTTACGGTGCGGTAAAAATGTTTCAGGGTATCCATATCCGTTGCAGGGGCTGCATAAGTACCCAGGACACAGCCTGCTACGGAAATAAGGAAGATAAGCGGGAAATAATACAGCCCCAGGGTATGGGGGAACAGCTGCGGGAAAATGAGCGCGGGTACAATACCGGCCAGCATGCCCCAGAAAAAGCCGCTGCCGTTAAAGCGCCACCAATGCCACTTTAATACATTGGCTGCTACATAACCGCCATAGAGTGCAGATACGATCCATTGCAGAATGCTGTTCACATCCCGGGCAAACAATCCCAGCACAATACTTACCAGCGTTACCAGTATACCGGACAGGTAGTTCATAGCGGTGATGCTGCGGTTAGCTGCGTTGGGCTGCAGGTATTTCAGGTAAATATCATTTACAATGTAGGCCTGCGCTGCATTGAGCGTACCGGCAAAGGTGCCCATAAAGGCTGCCAGCAAACCCGCCAGCAGCAAGCCGGTGAGGCCTACCGGTACAAAGTTGGAAATAGCGGAAGGCAGGATCTTTTCAAAGTCAATTCCCTGCGGTGTGCTTAAGTTCAGCTGGTTGTAATACAACAGGGCCAGCACCGCAAAACCAACGATCATGGCGTAACGCACGGGTATCAGCACTACAGAAACAATGCCGCTCATCATAGAGGCTTCTTTGGGTGAGCGGGTAGAAAGGATCTTCTGCATATCGTAATTAGGCGCAGGACCGGCCAGGCTGGCCAGGATGCCTTTGAACACCATCATCATAAAGAAGATACCAAAGAGGGAGAAGCCATCGCTTTTAATTTTTTCATTCACTTCTCTTATCTGTTGGCTCCAGTCCAGCTGCAGGCGCCAGTTAAAGAAGGGTGTGTGCCAGCCGTCGGGTACGGGCAGCTGTTTGCCGGCCAGGTTGCGGTAAGCAATAATGGCAATGGTTACCGCTGCCACGCTCATGATCAGGTACTTCAGCACATCGGCCCATACTACGCTGGTCATGCCACCCATTACGGCATAGAACACTGCAAACAGGGTGAATACAATTCCATAGAAATGCGGTACATATTGCGCGCTGACCGTAAAGGGTACATAAGGCTGCACTACCTGCCAGGGCACAAAGATCTCCACAAATTTGCCCAGGCCAATAAAGCCATAAGCCAGGAATCCCAGGCAGCTAATGAGCGCAAAGATCACTACAATCGTATGGGACAGCGAGGTGCCCCTGCCCTTTCCAAAACGGGTGCTGATCCACTCTGCGCCGGTGGTAACATTGGAGCGGCGCAGCCATGCGGAGAGGTACACCATCATAAATACCTGGTTAAAGGAGGGCCATAACCAGGGGATCCAGATGCTTTTTAAACCGTATACAAAGGCCAGGGTTACCATCCACATGGTGCCTGAAATGTCGAACATATCGGAGGCGTTGGAGAGGCCCAGCAGGTACCAGGGCAGCGATTTACCGCCCAGCATGTAGGCATCCTTGCTGGCTTTGGCGCGTTTTTTCAATATAACGCCAATGGCTATAGTGGCCAGCAGGTATACGAGGATGATGATCAGGTCAATAGTGGCGAGTTTCATTTTCTTTTTTTATGAGCGGAAAGCATAAAGCAAAAAGAGATTGGTGCGGATTGAGGGCCATTTGCCGGATCCCTTAGCTCTTAACTTTTTGCTTTATGCTTTCAGCTTTTAGCGTTGGGCTTTCTGCTTTATCCTTTATGCTTTTAGCTTCTTCCAGGAAAAGCGTATGTTCGTTTGCGTGAAATTTTTTAAAGTCTTCGGCGCTGGCCTGGCCGGGATAAGGCGCATAGTAATGATCCGGGCGGCCGTTGCGCCATACCAGCACATAGGATAATTTATAGTTCTGCAGCACCGGTAGCAAGGTTTGTGTCCACCAGCTTGCTTCCGGGATCCTTTCCAGGCCGGTTTCCGTGAGGGCCGGGATCATGCCGTGTGCGGCTGCTATCTCCTGCAAAACGTGTAAGCGCTCCCGTAACAAATGCTGGTAATTTGCTGCGCTGCCGCTTTGATACAGATCAAAGCCAATTATATCCACAAAATCATCGCCGGGCCAGCGTTCCAGGTAATCCTTTTCATTATTGAAATCCGCTGCGGAATAGGCAAACAGCAGGTTATGCAC
Organism: Chitinophaga rupis; assembly: GCF_900109685.1. Lineage (GTDB taxonomy): Bacteria > Bacteroidota > Bacteroidia > Chitinophagales > Chitinophagaceae > Chitinophaga > Chitinophaga rupis. The sequence goes on from NZ_FOBB01000002.1 coordinate 1,380,580, forward strand.
ATGCTTTTGAATTTGCAGGTAATTAACGGTGTATTGCCATAAGGTTCTGAATTCCATAGAAGTGCACTGGTGCTGCCCCCACCAGAACCAGCTGCCGGTATGCTCATGGAAAGGGCGGAAGATCACGGGTATCAGCGTACCATCGCCGGCTTTCAGCGACAGCATAAAATCTGCCAGCTTATCCAGCCAGGCGGTGTAGGTAGCGCTGCTGCTGCCGCCTGGCAGTATAGCAGTAACGGCCAGGGAGGTATCCCAGGCAGAACCGCCGGTAGCAGGATTATTACCATGCCAGCTCAATGTATTAATGCCACCGCTTTCATATACTGTGCGGATATAAGACCGCAGGCTATCAAAAGGTACACTGTCCAGGTTATGGCTGCGGCCCAGCTCAAGATGGCCCAGGTCCCAGCCGTAAACGGCCGGCCCATCTCCGCAAACAGATCTTACATCTGAACGGCCATGCTCATATTTCCAGCCAACACCATAGGCCAGATCATCCTGGTGCCCGAACATAATGCCACGCTGCATAAGCTTATACAGGCGCTGGTGCAGCTGTTTGGCTGCAGGCGTAGCCTGAGGGTCGGACTGCGCGTGGAGGATGAACGGAGTAAGGAGGAGTGCGAGGAAGATATGCTTCATGGTGAATTACGAATTATCAATTACGGCCCGCCCAAAGCGGGCCATGAATGCCATTGAAAAGACATTATGGTATGAATAATTACGAATTGGAATGCAGCGGATGTTTAACTGCGAATTATTATCCTATGAATAATTATCCATAAATCCTGTGAATGAATATGAACAATATTTATTACAAAACACTACAGTGAACGCGGAAAAGTTATGAATTGGAAATTACGAATTACGAACGAAAGATAGTAGCCGTTTAGTCCTGACAGATTTTTTTAAACGCCCATCAACTGAAAAAACGATAACGTTATTCTACTGCATTCGTAATTGTTTATATCATGATGTCTTTTCAATGGCATTCCCCGCCTGGCGGGGCAGGCTATGGCCCGCTTTGGGCCGGCCGTAGTCTGCCAATTCATAATTAACTAATATCCCGGGTTGTTCACCGGTATCAGCTTGTTCCCTGCTATTTCTTCCTGTGCAATGGGGTACAGCTTCTGGTATTCCAGGCGCGGCCGGCCGGCGGCATTCATGGTTTGCAGCCAGGTGCCCCAGCGGGTAAGGTCCCAGCGGCGCTGAAATTCGCCGTAGAGCTCAAACCTTCTTTCATTGCGCACTTTTTGCCGGAAGGTTTCTTTGGAAAGGCCGGATACCGGGGCCAGTCCGGCGCGGGCACGTACTGCATTAATAGCCGTATAGGCGAGGGCGGTAGGGCCGCTTACTTCGTTCTCAGCTTCGGCTAAGATCAGCAGCACATCGGCATAACGTAAAATGATCGGATCGTTGCCATTTTCATCTTTAGCCTGTGCATTAGGATCCGTGTACTTGAGGCTGTAATAACGCGGAGAGCCATAGATGGTGGCACCGTTGAGCGTGTAGGTATTTTGCCCGTAACCACCACCGCCATCATACTCGCCGTCCCAGGTGCCGTTGCTTTGCAGCACTGCGCCTGCCGGTAGCTGAGAGATGTGGTAGTAAGTAGCATTACCCTGGTCTTTCCAGGTGGTCCAAAGGGCGCTGCCAAAGGCTACGCGTTTATCACCGGCTTCAAACTGTTTGTAAAAATCCGTGCGCAGGCTTACCCAACCGCCGCTGCCGCCACCGCTGTAAAAACCGGGAGGCGAAAAATAACCGGGCAGCTCTGCACCCTGGTTCGGTGAGTGTGTGGCTGGAATGGCAAAGAGTATTTCGTTGCTGCGGGATTGGGTAGCTTCATCAAAGAGCTTCATGTACGCGGTTTCCAGTGCAGGGTAGCCATTGGCATCTGCCAGATCTTTTACCGCCTTAGCCATGGCTGCGGCTTGTGCAAAGTACTGGGTTTGTTTCAGCTCATCGCCGGCCATGTGCATATAGGCTTTTGCCAGGAGCCCCAGCGCAGCTGCTTTGGTAGGGCGTCCGCGGTCGTTATCGCTGTAACCTTCACCACTATACGTAAGCGGCAAAAGGCTGGCTGCTTCTTTCAGATCTGTCTCTACCTGTTTGTACACATCTGCTACCGGACTGCGGGCCAGGTCCATAGATTGTTCGGGCGTGTAGGCCTCTAAACGCAGGGGCACTGCGCCGTACCGTTTTACCAGCTCAAAATAGCAGAAGCCGCGCAGGAACAGGGCTTCACCACGTATGCGGCTTATCAGCGCAGCATCGCCGGTAACCTGTTTGGCATATTTCAGCACCAGGTTGGCGCGTTGCACCACGTAGTAATAACCTGTCCAGGGGCGTTGTATGTACCACTGGCCGGCCTGGTTGCCGCTGTAACCGCCTGCCAGCCAGTTATCCAGCAGCAGGTCATCATCTTCACCCAGCACGGATTGCCAGGCGGGCGAGATCCAGAGGTTCCAGGTCATCAGGTTCTTATATACACCGTTCACACCCAGCAGCAGCTCCTGGTCTGTCTGGTAAAAGGTTTCCGGGTCTTTAAAATCATATACTTTTTCTTCCAGCGCTTTTTTGCAGGATACGGTGGCCCCTATGGCCAGCGTGGCAAAAGCTATGGTGAGTAACTTGTTCATGTGTGCATGTTTTTCTCTGTGGAATAATTTACAGGCCTACGTTTACGCCTACACTAATGGTTCTGGATTGCGGGTAGCTGCCCAGGTCTACCCCGCGCATATTGGCATTTTCAAAGGCGCTTACTTCCGGGTCATAGCCTTTGTATTTGGTAAAGGTGGCCAGGTTCACGGCATTCAGATATACGCGCAGGCTTGAAATACCTTTGATGCGCGGGAAGTTGTAGCCCAGCTGCACATTCTTGATCCTTACATAGGAACCATCTTCCAGGAACAGGCGGGAGAAGCGGCTGGCCGTGGTATTGGCCTGGTTAGCCTGTATCACGGTATTGCCGGTGCCCTCCCCTCTCCAAACCTGGTCATACACATATTTGGGTATGTTGCCCGAGCCGTTGAGCGTATAAAAGTTCAGCAGGTTGCTGTTCAATACATCGTTGCCCTGCACACCGGTAAGCAGTATGCTCAGGTCAAAATTTTTGAAGCTCAGGTTATTGGTAAAGCCCCAGGTATAGTCCGGGTTAATATCGCCTATCACGGTGCGGTCCAGGTCATTAATGGCGCCGTCGCTGTTGCGGTCTTTAAAACGGGTTTGTCCTATTTTGGCATCAGATTGTACGCTTTTAAAATCATCCACCTCTTTCTGGTTCTGGAAAATACCGTCTGTTTCATAGCCATATACGGCGCCAATGGGCAGCCCCACTTTTTGTATAAAGGGTTTTACATCCAGCCCGTAACCTGCGCCCAGCCTGTCTGCAAACTGTTCCTGCACATTGCCCAGGTCTGTGATCTTATTGCGGTTTATGGAAAAGTTGGCGGCTACATTCCATTTAAAATCGCCGTTAAAAATGGCGCTGCCCAGTTCCAGCTCAATCCCTTTATTACGTACGCTGCCCGAGTTAATGGCCAGGTTGGTATAGCCGCTGGTGGGCGGTAAGGTGATCTGCTGCAGCAGGTCGCGGGTGTTACGCTGGTATACGTTCACCGTAAAGTTAAAACGGTCTGCAAAGGCGGCATCCAGCCCAATGTTATATTGTCCGCTATGCTCCCAGCCCAGGTCTTTATTGGGCAGCGTAGTTTCATCCACACCGGATATAACCTGGTTGGCCATGTTGGCAATTACACCGGAAAGCACGCCTTTAGAGGCATATGGGGAAATGGCCTGGTTGCCGGATTCGCCATAGCTCAGGCGCAGCTTCAGGTCAGAGAACACGTTCATGTCTTTAATAAAAGCTTCTTCGCTCATACGCCAGGCCAGCGCTACAGAGTGGAAGTAATCCCATTTTTTACCTTCTGCCAACCGGGAGGAGCCGTCTGCACGGAAGGTGTAGGTAAACAGGTATTTATCTGCATAGTTATAGTTGGCGCGGCCAATGAAAGAAGCCAGCTGCCATTGCTGCGTACCGGAATTGGTAGGCGCGGTGGAAAGGCCGTCCTGCAAACGGTAATAGGCCAGTTTATCGTCCGGGAAGTTGCGGGATTCCGAGGTGCGGTAACGGCTCATGCTGCGCTCATAGGAAAAACCGCCCAGGAAGTCGAAACGGTGTTTGCCGATTTCATGCTTATAGGTCAGTAAATTTTCTGTGAGTATGCTGGTATAGCTGCTGTTACTTACAATGGCCTTGCCATTGGTGGCGCGGCCTTCCGATACGGTGCGCGGGTAGTAGGTTTCATTTAGCTGCTCAAAATAGTTGGCGCCCAGGCGGGTCTGGAACATCAGTCCTTTGACAAGATCCACGTATGCATTAAAACCGCCAAAACCGGAGGTAACGGTTTGTTTGGCCAGCACCTCATCCGTATACCGCAGCGGGTTGGCGCCAAAACGGTTAAAGATGTCCTGCGAAACGGTGCGGTCATTTTTATAATCTATTACGTGTACCTGGTTATTACTGTCAACGGTGTAGTACGGAATGGGCTGATAGTTCAACGCGCCTCTTACAATACCACCTTCCAAACCGGCGGTGGCAGCGGACGTGCGCACCAGTGCGTTGGTAGAGCGGGTAAGCGACAGGTTGGTGGATGTTTTAACGCGGTCCAGCACCTGTTTATCGAGGTTAACGCGAACGCCCCCACGTTTATACTGAGAGCCTTTGATCACGCCCTGTTGCACCAGGTAGTTGCCCATTACGGCATAGGTGTTCTTGTCATTACCGCCGGATACGCCCAGCTCATAGTTCTGGATATGGGCGCTCCGGTATATTTCATCCTGCCAGTCAATACCTTCTCCAAAGTTCTGCCTGATCTGGTCCGGAGACAGCTTGCCGTTAGTGCCGCTGTAAGGCAGGTCGTTATCAGAGAAGCCGGCGTTCTTATAGGCTTCATTCACATACTGCGCATACTGATAGGCATTCAGCATTTCCAGTTTTTTGGTAACGGTGGCAATGCCCTGAGAGGTATTAAAAGTAATGCGGCCTTTGCCTGCTTTTCCTTTTTTAGTGGTGATGAGCACTACGCCGTTGGCGCCGCGGGAGCCGTAAATGGCGGTGGCCGAGGCATCCTTTAATACTTCAATGGATTCAATGTCGGCCGGTGAAATGGACGACAGTACATTGGTATTGGTAAGGATGTTGTGGTTCGGCTCCTGTGCGCCCATCTGGTTAATGGAGGCGCGCGCATTGGCTACAGGCACACCATCAATTACATACAGGGGCTCTGCGCTGCCTAATAAGGTGCTGGTGCCACGCACCTGTACGCTGATGCCGCCGCCGGGAGCTGCATCATTCTGGGAAACGGCTACCCCTGCAATGCGGCCCTGGAGGCCCTGTTCCAGGGAGCTAACGGCAGATTTGGTGATCTCTGTGCCTTTGATAGATGCTACGGTACCGGTAAGGTCCCGCTTTTTTACCTGGCCGTAACCTACCACTACTACATCCGTTAAATTAGTGTTGGAATATAACAGGCTAACGTTAATGGTGCTACGCTGCTGAACAGGGATCTCCTGCGGTTCCATGCCTGTAAAAGTTACCAGCAGTGTTCCCGCTCCTTCAGGTAATTGTAATGTGTATTTTCCCTTGCTATCGGCCACCGTGGCCACCTGGGTGTTCTTCACCCGAACAGTGGCCCCTGGAAGCGGGTTGTTTTTGTCGTCCGTAATAGCGCCGGTAACGGTTCTGCTTTGCGCAGCAAGGGATAATCCGTACAGCAACAGTACAATGCTGCAGGTGGAAACTTTTTGTAAGAGTTTCATAACGAAAGAATTTGATCCAAAACTAATCTTATTACACACTGCTTATTTATACTTTTTTATCTTCTTATTATCAGATTGTATCTTTGTTGGAAGGATGGGAAAAGTGAATACCTGAAAAATGCCTGTAAACAGGGCGCTTGATAAATTTGTCTTGCGGGAATACAGGGTGGTATTATTTTATCCATTATATTTGACTATATAAGCTCCACTGTTATGAATCACGCAGCCATTACCAGCAACATTCTGCGGGAAATTACCCCGCTTACCCAGAGCGATTGTTTCATGATCTTTGCCCGCAGCAAGCATAAATTTGACTTTCCCTTACATTATCATGAAGAATTTGAGCTGAACCTGATCTTAAATGCAAAGGGTGCGCAGCGCATAGTGGGCGACCATATAGATACTATTGAAGCAGAGGAGCTGGTGCTGGTGGGCCCTAATCTGAACCACGGCTGGTTTACGCATGAATGCCGCAGCAAGGAAATTACGGAAATCACCATCCAGTTCCACCGCGACCTGTTTGATGATAAGCTGCTGCGTAAGAACCAGCTAAGCTTTATGCGGGTGATGTTTGAAAAGGCGGCTAACGGCATCCTGTTTTCCCCGGACACCATTAAGCAGCTCACTCCCCGCCTGCTGACGCTGAATCAGAAAGCGGGATTTGATTCGGTGCTGGAGCTGATGTCTATCCTGCACGACCTGTCTATTTCCCGCAACATGCGCACGTTGTCGGACACCACTTTTCATAAAGGGTTGTTTAACCATAACAGCCGGCGCATTGAGAAGGCTTTTGAGTACATGAATATTAATTACGACAAAGCCATTAGCCTTACAGATGTAGCCAGGCTGGTAAGTATGACGGAGGTTTCGTTCAGCCGTTTCATTAAGAGGTGTACCGGCAATACGTTTATTGACAGCCTGAATGAGATCCGGCTGGGACATGCCTGCCGCCTGCTGGTGAATACCACATATGCGGTGGCTGAAATATCCTACAAATGCGGGTTTAACAATATCTCCAACTTTAACCGGCTGTTTAAAAAGAAGAAAGGTTGTACGCCCAAGCAGTTCAGGGAAAGTTTGAGCGGAACGAGAACGTTTATTTAGGAGCGGAAAGCAGAAAGGATAAAGCAGAAAGCTGATTGAAGCGATTGGAAACCGGGTTTTGCTTCTTTGGCTTTTGCCGCTTAAAGATCCCCGTTAAACAGCTTTGTGCTTTCCGCTTTCTGCTTTCTGCTCTTTCTTAATCTAGGTTAATGGTCATAACCCCTGCCTTTCGGAAATTTGTGTTATCAAATTACAATTATGGCAACACATACCTTACATACGGCAGCTACCCGCGGACATGCGGACCACGGCTGGTTAAGCAGCCACCAGACCTTTAGCTTTGCCGGTTATTATAACCCGGACCGGGTTCATTTTGGCGCTTTACGGGTGTTAAATGATGATGTGGTAGCTGGCGGCAAGGGCTTTGGCAGCCACCCGCATGATAATATGGAAATTATCAGTATTCCGCTGGAAGGCCAGCTGGAACATAAAGATAACATGGGCCATACCCAGGCCATTCACCAGGGCGATATCCAGATCATGAGCACGGGCAGCGGCGTATTCCATAGCGAGTATAACGGCCACCCCACCAAACCGGTTAAATTCCTGCAGATCTGGCTGTTTCCCAACAAGCTGAATGTAACGCCCCGGTACGACCAGATCACCCTGAACCCGGCAGACCGGCATAATACCCTGCAGCAGATCATCTCCCCTAACCCGGACGATGCAGGTACCTGGCTGTACCAGGACGCCTGGTTTCACCTGGGCCGGTTCGATGCTGGTTTTGCAACCACATACAACCTGAAAAAACAGGGTAACGGCGTGTATGTTTTTGTGATCAAAGGCAGCTTTACCGTAGACGGGCAAGCTTTAGCGGAACGCGACGGACTGGGAATTACCGGTACGGATAACATTGCCATTACCGCCAACAGCGCCGATGCTGAATTACTGATCATGGAAGTGCCCATGCAAATTAACTAACCTTATGCAAGCTTTAAACATACTGGCAATAGGCCGCAACCCGGAGATCATGGCTGTAATAAACCGGTTGCTGAACACACCCGAAAACCGTACAGGCGTCACCGTTACTACGGATGAGGAAGCCCTGGCAGCTTTTCAAAAAACAGCTTTTGACCTGGTGCTGCTTTGCGCAGGCATATCTGAACAGGAAGGCGCTGCATTAAGCGCCAAACTGTTACAACTACAGCCCGGAGTGCCGGTAATACGCCACTATGGCGGCGGCAGCGGCCTGCTGGATAATGAGATACGAGCTGCATTAGCTAAATAAACCAAACAAACAACATCCACCCTTAAATTAAATATATGAGCCAGTTAGTTACAGGCATTCACCATGTTACCGCAATAGCAGGTGATGCTCAAAAAAATATAGATTTCTATGCCGGTATCCTGGGCGTTCGTTTAGTAAAGAAGACTGTGAACTTTGATGCGCCGGATGTATACCACTTTTATTATGGCGATGAAGCCGGCCACCCCGGCAGCATTATGACCTTTTTCCCTTATGGCACCGGGCTGGTACATGGCCGCCATGGTAAAGGCATGCTGAATACCACTACGTTTTCCGTACCTGCTGCTGCGCTTACCTTTTGGCTGGAAAGGCTGAAACGTTTTGGCGTAAGCTACAAAGAGCCGCAGGAGCGTTTTGACGGTGAAGTAGTGATCTACTTTGAAGACCCGGATGGTTTAGGCCTGGAGCTGGTATTTAATGACCGTGATGAACGTAAGGGATTCACCTATGGCCCCATACCTATTGAATATGCCATCAAAGGTTTTTACAATGTAGAAATATGGGAAGACGGTTATGAACGTACCGCAGGTTTGCTTACCGAACAGCTGGATCATAAGCTTATCGCAGAAAAAGGCAACCGTTTCCGCTTTGCTGCTACAGATAAACCGGGTAATTATATTGACATCCTTTGCTCACCGGAAAGCCTGAAAGGCCTGGCAGGTAACGGTACCGTGCACCATATTGCCTTTAGTACGCCGGACAGTGCTTCCCAGCTGGCGGTACGCCAGAAGATAGTGCAACGCATGATCAATACCACGCCGGTGCTGGACCGCAATTACTTTACTTCCATTTACTTCCGGGAGCCGGGCGGCGTGCTGTTTGAAGTAGCTACGGCAGGTCCTGGTTTTGCGGTAGATGAACCGATGGAACATTTGGGCGAAGGCCTGAAGCTGCCTGCCCAGTTTGAACCCAGCCGGGAACAGATAGCGAAGGAATTACCGCAGGTGAGCTTACACTTAGACCAATACAAATAAGATGCACACAAAAAATATTATAACCGCAGGATTAGCTGTGAACGAAGCTCAAAAGGCTTTGGTGATGATACATGGAAGGGGTGGCAGCGCTGAGGACATTCTCAGCCTGGCGCCCCACCTTGCGGTGCAGGATTTTGCGCTGCTGGCCCCGCAGGCCAGCGGTAACAGCTGGTACCCAAACTCATTCCTGGCAGCGCCGGAGCGTAATGAACCCTGGTTAACAGGAGCGCTGAATGTGTTAAAATCAGTAACGGAAGACCTCCAACAGCAGGGCATTACAGCGGAACAAACCTATTTCCTGGGTTTTTCACAGGGCGCCTGCCTGATGCTGGAATTTATTACACGTAATGCCACCAGGTATGGCGGTGCAGCTGCCTTTACCGGCGGATTGATCGGTGATAGGATCTATCCTGAAAATTATAAGGGCGACTTTAATGGCACCCCCATCTTCATAGGCAGCAGTAACCCGGATATGCACGTGCCTGTTGAGCGTGTGTATGCTACTGCAAACATACTGCAGGACAAACATGCTAAGGTTATCCTTAAAGTATATGATAATATGGGCCATACCATTAACCAGGATGAGCTTGGACAGGTTAATAAACATATTTTCGGCACTGTGGAGTAGCTGTTATTTGCAAAGGCGATTGTGTATATTTGGATAGTAGCTAACAGCTGTTATATGGAGCCTGCCGGGATAAAGCAAAGGGTTGTCTTTTACAACGGGGTTGCCAACCTCTTCTGGTCTGTATTGAACCTGCTGCCCATTTATATTTACTGTTACAGTTCAGTAGTGCCACTGTGGCTGTATGTGGCAGGCGCCATCAGCATCATTACCCTGTTCCTTCCCCGGAGTGTTTTAAATAAATTGCAGCTGGGCTCTACCACAGCAGTGTATCATAAGCTGGGCGTACATTATATTAACCAGGTTACGCAGAATGGTACCGTTATCAATAACCTCATCCGCAGAAAATATCCGCATTATAAAGTGGTGGGCAATACGCGGCAGGCCATTCAGCTGCATTACCGGAAAACGTATATGTTTGAACGTTTCCATTACGTGCTGCTTTGCTTTTTTATCTGCATCATGATCTATGCGCTGGTGCAGGAACAATATACCTGGGCGGGAATTTTACTGCTTACCAACATCCTGTACAATATGTATCCTATTTTGCTGCAGCAGTATGTGAGGATCAAGCTGGAGCCTTTTGTTTCCCATTCTTCCATAAAATAAGGCATACTGTTTTTAAGCAGCATGCCTTATTTTTTTCAATCCACCAGGTAAAACAATGCTTACTCTTTCCTGATCTCAAAAACCTGTGTTGCGCCCTGGTGCTGTAGCTGCAGGAAGTATAATCCACTGCTTAAGCCTTGTAAAGAAATGCTGTTCCGGTTGCCGCCGGGTAATACAAATGTGCGGATCAAACGCATATCTGTACTATAGATACCTGCGGTAATGCGGCCTTTATTCTTAGGTGCGCCATAGTCAATATATAACTGGTCATTTACCGGGTTGGGATATACCCGTATAGTAGCGGGACCTTTTACGGCCGGTACACTGCTAAGCGGCTGGCCGGCAGTACGCAGGTTATTGGCATTATAGGGATCTACTTTGAAAGCGCCGCATTCCGGCCGTGGCTGCACTTTATTGAAAGGCGTGTATTCATCACGGTAAGGTGCAAACGGAAGGCGGACGGTAGCTGGTGTTACCGGCTGCACTATAAGCTGGTAGGCTGTTACAGGCGGCTGGTAGCTTTTTACACAATTGCCGGTAAAGTCATTCAGCTCGCGGATGAACACGTGTGTATTCGTTTGCAGCTGGGTGCCAAAGGTCATTTGTGTATTAGCCAGGATGGCAAAACGTTCCTTGCCTGCCCATTTCAGCTCCACCCCTTTCATAGCTACATAGTTGCTGATGCTGGTGGGGAATGTATTGAAAGATACCAGGTTCGGTATGTGGTTAACATATTTCACCCAAAGAAAAAATGCATCTGTTTTTAGCGTGGTTGCATAACTATCCGTGTAGCCGGTGAAATATAAATTGAAGCTGTTACCACCAGGCACCCCTTCCACCACCAGGTCGCTGGCAGCTTCCTGTCCTGCATCGCCAATATGGTTAATGGTAATGAGGCCGCCGCTTTCCTTAATATCCACCAGCAGCACCTGTTTGTTAATAGCGCCGGTAGGGCTTATAAGATCAATATAACCTGTGATGAATAATTCATCTGCACCTGCAATAGTGGTATGTTTTACGATCTTACTGCCGGATAAAGCCTGGCCGCCCAGCAGCCTTTCCGCCACCGCCGGCGTGCCGACAGCGTTAAAGGTAGCATACAACAAGGTGCGCGGACCACTGGGGCCACCGCTGCAGGATTCCTGGTAACCGGTAATGGCAAGGTTACGGTCTGTAAGCTCGGTGAGGGACAATGCTTCTGCATTACATACTGACAGCGGATAGTGGAACGTCCATATCATAGCGCCGGTTTGGCTTAAACGGGTCAGCAATACGGAGGTTTGCTTGCCCGGCGCATCGGCATAGCGGCCGGCCAGCACCACATCACTGTTAACGCTTTCAATAATATCATTGTATTCAATGATTGCCTGCGCATTGGCTGTAGTAACGGTGGAGTAATGAAGCTTAGCTACCCACACGGGATTTAAATTGGGATCCAGGCGAATAACCAGCGGTGTGCTGTATACCTGGATGCCGTTAATGGTTTTAATAGACTTGATCACATATGCCAGCAGGTAATAACCTTTTGCCAGCCTGGCCCTGATGATCTTTTTGGGTAGAATGGATTCCGTAGGCACCTGCGGCTGCGGGTTAAAATGTTCTGAGAGGAAGTTGCCGGCGGCGTCAAATTCATCCAGCGTTAAACCACGGATGGCGGGGTCTTTAACGAAGTTCTTACTCCATAACAGGAATGCGCGGGGCGCTGCAGTGGGGCTGGGCGGCGTATCCACTACAAAGCTGGCCGCCTGGTAATCAAAGTCGGTGCTAAGCTGGTTAAAATACAGCTGCTGCGCATTCTGTGCATGTAAGACTGTTGTAGTTACGAGTAAAATGGATAACAAAAGGTAAAGGTGCTTTTTCATACACGGGGTTTTAATAGGTTGATGATGTTTTATAGGATGCTCCTGACCTGGATAGATTGCTGCTACGATAATACGGCAATTGCCTGCATGCAAATTGCAGGCAATCGTCTACGGAATTGGTCTGATGGTCGCAAAAAGCCCCCCTCCTGGTTGATTTCTCAGCTTTTGAAGTACTTTTGGTTTATTAATAATAATTAAGAATGAATAATTAATAATTATGATGAAATATTTCAGGCAATTGGACGTCCTACAATGGTACTTATCCTGATCGTTGACTACCTGCGATATGATTATTAATTCTTAATTATTCATTATTAATTTTTCAGTATTCATTAAACGCCATGCCTTCCAAAAAGTTAAGCTACATTCTCTGGCACCTGCTGGTATTAATACTGGCGCTGGGCATTCCGCTGGTGGTGCTGCCTTCCAAAACAGATCCCGGCAAGGATCCCTATGAAACTACCCGGGTAATTTTTACCCTGATGCATATCGGCGCTTTTTACCTGAATGCCTACGTGCTGTTTCCGCGTTATTTACTGCGCGGGCGCGCCTGGGATTATGTCTGGCGGGTAGTGGCGGTGTGTGTGCTGATATTGGTTGTGTATTTTGTAACATCAATAATGTTTGAACACCGCAAGCCGCAGGAAATGGCGGCCACACTGGTCTTAAAGTTCTTTGTGAGCGTAATGATCCTGGGTACGGCTACCGGTTATAGCTACGTAGAAAAAATGATCAAGGACCAGCGCCTGCAGAAAGAGCAGCTGCGTACAGAGCTTTCTTTCCTGCGCTCGCAGGTAAGCCCGCATTTTATGTTTAATACGCTGAACAGCATGGTGGCCCTGGCCCGAAAAAAGTCCGACAAGCTGGAACCAGCGCTGATAGAGCTTTCTAACCTGATGCATTATATGCTCTATGAGTCAGACATGGAAAAAGTAAGCCTGAGTAAGGAGATGAATTACCTGCAAAGCTATATTGACCTGCAAACACTGCGTTTCGGCAACCAGGTACAGATATTACTGAGCATGCAGCCACCGGCTACCGAGCGTTATATAGAGCCTATGCTGCTGATACCCTTAATTGAAAATGCATTTAAACATGGTATTGGCCTGATAGAAGAACCGGAAATTAATATAGCCCTGCACGTAAATGAGGACAAGCTTTCCCTGGATGTGAAGAATAAATTTAATTGCCGGACGAACGAGGTAAAAGACAGAGTAGCCGGTATAGGACTGGCCAACCTGGTACGGCGCCTGAAATTGCTGTACCCTGACCGGCATGAGATCACTGCCGTGCAGAACGGACATTGGTTTAACGCTTCTCTGAAAATTCAACTTCAAACTACATGATTAAATGTCTTGCAGTGGATGATGAGCTGCTGTCGCTGGATTTGCTGGAAGATAACATCCGGCGGGTGCCTTTCCTGCAGCTGGCGGGCCGTTGCAGCAATGCCTACGAAGCGATGAGCATAATGCTCAAAGAACCGGTGGACCTTATTTTCCTGGACATACAAATGCCGGGGCTTACCGGTACACAGTTTGTACAAAGCCTCGCCCACCGGCCCATGGTGATCTTTATTACTGCGTATAAGAAATATGCGCTGGAAGGTTTTGAGCTGGATGTGCTGGACTACCTGATAAAACCGGTGCCTTTTGACCGTTTCCTGAAAGCGGTGAACAAAGCAGCCGAGTACCATGCGCTGAAAAATGCTACCCCAGCTGCAGCCCCGCAGCAGGAGCCTAACACAGATTACTTTTTTGTGAACGTGGAATATAACCTGGTAAAAGTGGTGGTGAGTGAGATCAGCCATATTGAAGGCTGGAAAGATTATATAAAGATCTATTGCTGCAATGAAGAAAAACCGCTGGTAACCCGGCTGCCTATTAAGGTACTGATGGACCGCTTACCGGCCGGGCGTTTTGTGCGGGTGCACAAGTCATACATTGTAGCGGTAGATAAGATCTTTGCTATCCGCAAGAACCGGATCTATATCGGGCGGCATATTATACCGGTCAGTGATTCGCACCGGGAGGAGCTGTTTAATATTATTGGTCCGCAGAACCTGAAATAATTAAGAATGAATAATTAAGAATTAATAATATCGGACGCAGGTAGCTCAATGAATACGATGTTTTTCAGCTGGTCTGCACAGGAAGCGCAAACGTCGCAGGATTGTGGGTGTGTGTCGATTTTAGTTTTACAGTAAGCGGCAATAATGCAATTTTAATTAATAATCATAAGGTAATTGTGCAATGGAAAGTGAAATGAACATAACAAAGTCAGTTGTAGGTTTAAATAGACAGGGCCGGCATTCGTTGTTGGCCCTTTTTTAATTAATAATTAAGAATGAATAATTAATAATCATGGACGAAATATTTCAAGTGCCGGCTATACCGCAAAACCTCCTGATCATTAAACTACCTGCAATACGATTATTAATTCTTAATTATTCAGTATTAATTATTACCTGATTGATGTACATATGAATACCGAACTACTAATAGTATTGGGCGCCCCTAATTCGCCGGAAGGCTTACTGAGTGCGGTGGCCCTGAGCCGGCTGGATGCCTGTTATGCGTTGTTCCATCCGCAGCAGCATACCATATTGCTTACCGGTGGTTATGGCCCGCATTTTAATACTTCCAATAAACCGCATGCCTGGTACGGGCAGCAATACCTTATTGGCAAAGGAGTACCGGCTTCGCAAATACTTAGCGGTGTGGATAGCCGGAATACAGTGGAGGATGCGCTGCTGTCAAAACCTGTTGTGAGCGCGCTGCAACCGGCCCGTGTAACGGTGATCACGTCTGAATATCATTTACAGCGGGCAGGCATTATTTTTACTGAGGTGTATAACAACCTGGCGCCCCTGCATTTTATTGCAGCGCCCAGCTACGACCTGTCTTTGCAGGAGCTGCAGGCTTTATTACAGCATGAGGAAGAAGCGTTGGCGCTTATCTACAAAACCGGTCAGTGCATCGCAACATTCAGCTGATAGATATACTTTATTTTTAAACGCTGGCCCCGGTTTGCAATTTTGGTGCATATCAATTAACCTATTATGCACAAATCCCTTCTGTTTCTGCTGCTCACCGGCATTACACTGCAAGCCGCTGCACAAAGCAACCTGCAAACTATTAAAGGTACTGTAAAGGACAAAACATCTGAAAGGCCGCTGGTACATGCCACGGTGGCTGTTCCCGGTACGCAGATCGGTACATTCACCGATGCCAACGGCCGTTATGTGCTGCACAATGTGCCCATAGGGCGGCAGCAGGTAGCCTTTCAGTACATGGGCTACAAACCGTCCCTGATACCGGAAGTGCTGGTAACGGCCGGTAAGGAGGTGGTGCTGGATGTAAATATGGAAGAAAGCATCAGCGCCCTGAAAGATGTAACGGTTACTGCGCAAAAGGTGAACAAAGGCGCGGCCAGCAATGAATTTGCCAGCGTAAGCTCCCGCTCTTTCAGCATGGAAGAGGTAATGCGTTATTCCGGCGGCCGTAATGATCCTGCACGGCTGGTGACCAACTTTGCCGGCGTAGCCACTACCGATGATTCCCGCAATGATATTGTAGTGCGGGGTAATGCTCCTACCGCCGTGTTATGGCGCATGGAAGGTATTCCCATTCCCAACCCTAACCACTTTGCAGTGGCCGGCAATGCCAGCGGGCCGGTTAGCGCATTAAACACCAACGCGCTTAAGAACTCCGACTTTTATACCGGTGCTTTCTCCGCGGAATATGGTAACGTAACCGGCGCTGTATTTGATATTGCCCTGCGGGAAGGTAATAAGGACCGCTTTGAAAAAACGCTGCAGCTGAATTTTTTAAGCGGCCTGGAAGCCATGCTGGAAGGGCCTTTAAATAAAAAGAAGAACGGAGCCTCTTTCCTGGTAGGTTACCGCTATTCCTTTACCAGCATTGCCCAATCGCTGGGATTTAACTCACTCACCACTGCTACGCCTAATTACCAGGACCTGGTATTTAACATCAAATTGGCGCCGGGCAAGCTGGGCACCTTAAGCCTGTTTGGGCTGGGCGGCATGAGCAGCATTGATTTTATTGGTAAGGAAATAGATTCCACCGACTTTTTTTCCAACACCGACGAGGACCGGTATCCCCGCTCCCGCTTTGGCGTGCTGGGGCTGAAACATACCATAGACCTGGGCACGCGCACGTATATACGTACCGTGCTCTCCTACGCTTATTCCAGGTATTCGGTAAAAACATATAAGTGGTATGATTCCCTGGATACCAGGACCTTTGTGTTTGACCAGGGCACCACTAACAACTCCTGGCGGCTTTCTTCCTACGTGAACTCGAAGGTGAATGTGCGTTTATCCATACGGGGTGGTGTGCTGGCAGAGGTGCTGGGTGCAGATATGTATACCCGTGACCGTTATAACAAACCGGATTGGGCCGACCTGCGTAACTACAACGGATCTTCCCTGCTGCTGCAGCCGTTTGTGCAGGCCCGTTACCGCTTTACGGACAAGCTGGCCCTTACGGCCGGCCTGCATGGCATTTATTATGGATTAAATGATACCTATAATATAGAACCGCGGGCATCCCTGAGCTATGATGTGGCGCCGCGGCAAACCATTAGCTTCAGCTACGGTATGCATAGCCAGCTGCAGCCTTTGCCGGTTTATTTATACCAGGAGCGGATGCCCGGTGAAAGTGGTTACAATCAATCAAACCGGGAACTGGACTTTACAAAGGCGCAGCATTACGTACTGGGATACGACTGGCGTTTTGCACCCAGCTGGCGTTTGAAAGCAGAGGCTTACTACCAGCGCCTGTATAATGTACCAATAGAACGTACGCCCAGCGGGTTCTCTATGCTGAACATAGGTATTGATTTTGCATTTCCTGAAAAAACCAACCTGGTAAATGAGGGTACCGGCAGTAACCGGGGGCTAGAGCTGACGCTGGAAAAATTCTTTGGCAAAGGCACTTACCTGTTAACAACGGCCTCCATTTTTGATGCGCGTTATAAAGGCAGCGATGGTATTGAGCGCAATACTGCATTCAATAACCGCGCGGTGTTTAATGTGCTGGCCGGAAGGGAATGGAAAACAGGCCGCAATGGCCGTAATGCTTTTACGCTGGATGTGAAAGCCGCATTTTCAGGCGGGCGTTATTATACGCCGGTTGACCTGGCCGCATCACTGGCTGCAGATGAGGAAAAGCTGGATGAAACCCGTTACAACAGCGAACGCCTGAGCAATTATTTCCGACTGGATACACGGCTGGGGTTACGGCTGAACAGCGCCAAACGTAAATTATCCCACACCTTTTACCTGGATCTGCAAAACCTTACGAACAATGAGAATGTGCTGACGCAGCGGTATAATACGGCTAAAAATGCGGTGGGTACGGCGTACCAGATCGGTTTTTTCCCGGATTTCCTGTACCGGCTGCAGTTTTAAAGCAAAAAAAAAGGTCCCGGTGTTCACCAGGACCTTTTTTACAGGTATAAAAAAAGAGATTAGTCTTAGTCTATGCGTTTAACATTAACAGCATTCATACCTTTTCTGCCTTCCTGCAGCTCAAATTCAACGCGGTCGTCGGCTTGGATCTCGTGTACGAGACCATTTACGTGTACAAAAGTTTCTTTGTTGGACTCATCATGTTTAATGAAGCCGAAGCCTTTTGTCTCGTTAAAGAACTTTACAGTTCCTTGGAATTTTGTGTTCATTTGTAAAATTTAAAAACTTATAAAGGTGCAAGATAGTCTTAAGCATTGAATAAACCAAATATATTCTTCTGTATTACAATCTCTTCCCTTAAATAACACGCACATAACATAGTTGTGTTTTTTTTAACATAGAAATGACTATCTTAGTTGCAGATATAGGCACTAAACTTTGGCTGAATTGCGTTTACACTTAATATTCCCTTCTCAGTGAATCTTCAACTGCCACACATTCTTTGATTGTCCGAACTAAATAAAATATATCCATAATTCAACATGGCAAAAGTCACTTTTAATAACAAGAATGCTTTCTTTTTTCAATCATTGAAAGCAGCCATTGAAGTGTATTTCAAGGAAAATAACATTAAAAAAACAGGTAACAGGCGCCTGTATATTAAAACGGCTGTATTGATCCCCGGCGCTATTGGATTGTACCTGATGCTGCTGTTTGTGACGATGCCGGCCTTAGCGGGTATTTTAATAAGTGGTGTATTAGGTTTTGTGCTGGCCTGTATTGGTTTTAACGTGATGCACGATGCCTGCCACGGCAGCTATTCCCGCAAACCCTGGGTAAATGAAGTACTGGGCCTTACCTTAAATGCACTGGGCAGTAATGCCTTTATCTGGAAACAGAAACATAACGTTATACACCATACGTACACGAATGTGGACGGCGTGGATGATGATATTGCCAAAAGCCCGGTGATCCGCCAGTGCAGCACTCAGCGCTGGGTACCTATGCACCGCGTGCAGCATATTTACCTGCCGCTTATCTACAGTCTTTCCTCTATCCTGTGGGTGTTCCTCACAGATTTTATAAAATACCTGAGCCGTAAAGTATATAAAACGCCGCTGCAGCCCATGAAGCTGAATGACCACATTATTTTCTGGACCAGCAAAGTATTGTACCTGATATTTTATATACTGATCCCCATTTTACTGGTGGGCACGCAGGCCTGGCTGGTAGGCTTTTTAGTGATGCATGCAGTAATGGGCTTTACCCTGTCTATTGTATTCCAGCTGGCGCATGTGGTAGAGGAAACTGAATTTGAGACCGTAGCGAATGAAGATAAAGTGATTGAGAACGAGTGGGCTATTCACCAGATAAAAACTACGGCTAATTTTGCGCCTGGCAGCAAGGTAGTTTCCTGGTTTGCCGGCGGACTGAACTACCAGATAGAACACCATTTATTTCCCCGCATCAGCCATGTACACTACCCTGCTATCAGTAAAATAGTAAAGGCTAAATGTGATGAATATGGCCTGCCTTATAACAGCATTCCTACTATGATGGAGGCTGTAAGATCGCATTTCCGTTTAATGAAAGCATTGGGCGAAAGGCCGGTGCTGGCGCAGGCGTAAAAAGTAAAAAGTAAAAGGAAAAAATTAAAAAGGGTATAGCGTAAGCAGAAAGCATAAAGCGCAAAGCAGAAGCTGAAAGCATTGGAGCGGATGAGTTCCCATGTTTTCAGCTTTTGTTTTTAGCACAAAGCGTAAAGCATAAAGGATAAAGCAGAAAGGATAAAGCAGAAAGCTGAAAGCTGAAAGCATTGGAGCGGATGAGTTCCCATGTTTTCAGCTTTTGTTTTTAGCATAAAGCGTAAAGCAGAAAGGATAAAGCAGAAAGCTGAAAGCATTGGAGCGGATGAGTTCCCCTTGCTTTCAGCTTTTTGTTTTATATTTTTAGCCCTGCAGTACGCATTAAGCTTTCTGCTTTATGCTTTGCGCTTTCAGCTCCCTACTACCCCACCGCTATACCTGCACCCTTCAGCGCCTGGTATACCTGCAGCAGCAGCTCACTTTTGACTTTATGTTCATTGGCAATATTGCTGATCCAGCATAATACGCGCAGCCCGCATTCCTTATCATTGACGTGTGTGAACAGGATATCAACAGGCATTTTGTGCATTACCTGCCCATGTGCCTGGATGGTTTGCTGAATGGCTTCCTGCGCGGCAGGCAGCTTTTCCGTGGGGCTGATGGTAACCGGCAGCTCAATACGGATGTGATCATTGGTGAGCGTCCAGTTGGTGAGCTGGCCGGACAGCAGCTGACCGTTAGGTACCACCACTTCTGCCCCATCGGTGGTAAGCAGGCGGCTGGCACGGATGCCAATATCTTTTACCCGTCCTTTTTTGTCGGATATTTCCACGTAATCACCCAGCTGCAGCGGCCGTTCAAAAATGAGAATGATACCGGAAATGAGGTTGTTCACAATATCCTGCAAGCCCAGACCAATACCCACACCCAGGGCGCCCAGCACAATGGTGATCTTATCTATGGGCAGCCCGGTGGCGGCAATGGCCAGTAAAAAGCCACATACTATTACGCATAAACGGATCATTACCAGGCGGGAGCCTTTGCGGGTAATTTCCCCGCTGAAACCATCTTCCGTTTCCCCAAAGAAATAACCGATGTATTTCTGCAATACGTTGGCTACGTACAGGATAAACACCAGCATAACCATACTGCCGAAGGTAAAGCGGGTGCTGCCTATTCTGCGGGGCTCATTCAGCAGGTGCAAAATACCCTGCAGCAGAAAATCATATAAATTAAGGTTGGTGGTAAAGATAATGAGCCAGCAAATAACCACCCCAACAGACAGCAGCTTGCTAAGCTTACCCTGGATACGCTCATAGTTCAGCAGACTTTTGGTATCGGCTGTTACGCGGCTGCTTAGCATTTGCACATAAAACGCTTCAGTGATCATTTGTATAAACACTGCAAGGCCAATGATCTGTATAAGGCTGTAGATGGAAGCGGTTCCAAACACTTTGGCCATGCTGATGCGGCCAAACAGGTTACAGAAAGCAGCCAGCAGGTTTAGTCCTATGTAAATGAAAGACACAATGCGGATGAACTTTTTCATAGGCAGCTCCTCCCGGATGCGGGGCAGGAACAGCCACCCGAACAATACGGAGGCTACATTCAGCACCAGCAAAGCTATACGGGTAGACAGCCTGGGCGTGATAATGGCATTGGTAAAAGAATACAGCAGGTAAAAGATCACAATGGCCACCCAGCAGTAGAACAGGCGTTTAGGCCAGCGGCGCAGGAAAAGGATGGTGAGCGTAAGCAGCAGGAAGAACTGCATCATCTCCACATAGGCGGAAGGCGGCCGCAGATCAAAGAACGGCGCCATGCTTAGCGCTACTACCAGCGCGGCCAGCACAGGTATGGGCTTAATATATTTAAATGCCGCTTCTGCTATTACCTGCTGCTGCCCGGCACGGCGTATTTTACGGAAGGCGTTAAACACCCAGCTGAAATATACCAGGGCTATCAATATTAACCAGAGCCAGTTATCCCTATGCGCCCGGAAATAATACCCCAGCATTTTGCGCTGCCCGGCGTATGATTTACGCGCCAGGGCCATTACCTGCACATCGGCTTTGTTACTATCCGCTACCTCCCACAGGTAGTTATACTCTTTGCCGAATGATTGCATCCCGGACTGGCGGATGCGGTCGCGCACCTCATCCTGCAGCTCTATCAGCACAAAATAACTTTTTGATACATTGGCCTGCAGCTGTGTAATACGCGTTTGGTTGGCTTTGGCGGAGCGCCGCGCCAGCTTCCAGTTCTTTTTAATATCGGCTATTTCATCCAGGTAAAGCTTTTGCAGCAGGCTGTCTTTACGCAGCTGCTGCATTACCTCATCTTTGGCAAAACCACGCATTTCCATTTGCATGGTCACTAACTGGCGGTTGTACTTAAACAAGGAAGTACGCCAGCCATCCAGGCGCTGCTGCATATCGCCCATAAGCACCTGGAAGGTGAGCAGGTTTTTGATGTTGAGCACACTGCTGTATACCGAGAGATTTTCCTTTATGATCTGGATGTTGGATTGGATGTCCGGCAGGTCCTGCTCAATTTCGGCGGTGTTAAAACCATCTTCCGTAACATTGTTGATACGGGTAAGGGTTTGCTGCACCTTTTCTATTTTCTGGAGAATGCTGTCTGCAAAACCGGGGCGTTCCCTGTTCTGGTAACCGGTGGAATCCCTGGGCGGATGTGCGGTTTGTGCCCACAGGGCCACGGGCAGTAAGCACACAAAGGCAAGTAACAGCCCTTTGCGGCGGTTCAGTGAGGTATATGGTCGCACTTAGAAAAATTAAAAGTTAAAAAGTAAAAATTAAAAAATTTTACGACATGTAAAAATATGGCAATAATGGTAAATACCCACTATTGCCACTTTTAATTTTTAACTTTTGATCTTTCCCACGCACTATGTTGCGGACCGTGGACTTTTCTAATTTTTGCTTTTTAACTTTTTACTTATTCTCCCTTTTCACCTGTAAACCAGTGTTCCTTATCCCGGAACAATACATTAAAGGTGGTGAGGGAGCCATAAATGCGGGTAATATATTGCTGCATGTTCACCTTATCGTCATCGCTGAGCAGCTTGTGGCTGTTGATCTGCTGTTCCAGCACCCGCAGGCGGTCGCGCACCATTACGATCTTGTGAAAGAACGCTTCCAATGGTATTTCCTTGGGCTTTAGGGTAGTATCTGCAGGTTGCAGGATCAGGGTGCCTTTAGACCAGCGGTCGCCAATGGGCACTATTTCAGAAAAGCCGCCCCAGAGGCGCAGGATCTTTAACAGCGACTTTTCCACATCGGAGGTGGTTTCCAGCTCTGTGGTCTGGTTTTCGGCATAGAGCACTTCAAACAGCGGATCGGTTTTGTCTATTTCTTCTATACCGCTGTTTATGAAGGTTACCACGTACTGGGCATATTTTACGCCGATAATTACCCCGGGGCCGTAACGGGCATGTTGTACTCTGGAGCCCGGGCCTGCCGTTAATTCAACTTCCATCAGGGATAAAATTTAGAAATGTAAAATGTAAAACTTCAAATCTTAAATGTAAAAGTATTAATGCATTACGAAGAAATGCAAAATTTAAATCTTAAACGTAAAAGTACCGCGGCATTTACTTTATCATTTTACATTCCATCATCCTTCATGGGGCTTGGCGCCGGGCAGGCGGCCGGCAATCCACTTAATTTGCCCGTTATGATTAGATTCATGCTCGCACACATGAAACCATTTACAATAGTTATTGGTGGGGCCCCAGGGCCAGTCTTTATCTACGGTCATCAGCCATTTATCATCGCGTTTTTTAAATTCATCCAGGGTATGCTGCCGTACTTCTTTCAGGGTATCCAGGTAATAGTTCAGGTCATGGCCTTTAATGGCTTCCCGGGCAGGTTCGCCCAGCTCAGAGGCAATTGCCCAGCGTTTTTTATCGTCCTCGCTCCAATCGCCCCATTTTTTACCTTCAAAGGTATGGATCTGGTAAAAACGTTCGGTGGCGGCCAGGTGTAATAACATGGCCCCAATGGTGTTGGACTTTGCATCGTGTAAATAATCCAGGTCGGTGGTTTGCATTTTATTTACGGATAACAATACTACAAAACGCATCCAGTCCATCATGGATACCAGGGTACCTATTTGTGGGGAATAACCGGCTTTGGGGCCAATAATGTTTATATCGTTTTCCACATTGGATACAGGAATACCGGCGGCCCAGCCGCCCAGGGGTAGCATACTGAGGCCGGTAAGGCCGGTGGCGATGGTGGCAGTGTTCCTGAGGAAATTCCTCCTGTTAAGGAGTTGTTTTTCTGTTCGCATGGTGGGAGATTTGGTTGAACCATTAAATTAATCATTAATGATTAATAATTAATAATCGTATAGCAGGAGTTCAATGAACATGAAGTTTTGCAGCAGGGCTGCCCTATAATTAATAATGAATAATTAAGAATTAATAATCGTATAGCTGGTACTTAATGGTCATGAGCCATTGCAGGCCGGCCGTTCAATTAAGGATCAGGTAGCGGGTAGCTCAATATTCATAAGGGTTTGCTTATGGTTGATAAAAATGCCGTAGCGCTCAATAAACAAGCACTTTTGTAGCATGTATGGTACCTGAAATACTTCATCCATGATTATTAATTGTTCATTCTCAATTATTAATTAGTTTTATAGGATGCAAACTTTTGCGGATCATGTGATCCGGTTTAACCGCTCACTGGAATTTAAAGGGGCCTTACCGCCCGGCATACAGATCATGAACCCCTTCCGGGAGGCTGCTATTGCGGATGTAATGCAGCAGTTCTATAAAAAGTTCTATGATGATACACGCACACGCCGCCTGATCCTAGGCATTAACCCGGGCCGGCTGGGCTCCGGCGCTACCGGCGTACCTTTCAGCGATACCAAACGTTTGGCGGAGGAATGTGGTATCCCGGTTAAAGGGTTTAAAACGCATGAGCCATCCTCTGTTTTTGTGTATGATGTGATACATGCCTATGGTGGTGTTAAGGCGTTTTACCAGGACTTTTATATCAGCTCCGTATGTCCGTTGGGGTTTACTGCCGGCAATGGGAAGGATAAGGTGGTGAACTATAACTATTACGACAGCAAAGCTTTAACCAATGCGGTGCACGATCTTATTGTGGACAGCCTGCGCAGGCAGCTTGGCTTTGGCATCAGCACCAAAGTGTGTTATTGTATGGGCACGGGAAAAAATGCCGCTTTCCTGCAGGCGCTGAATGAAAAGGAGCAATTCTTTGAGAAAATAGTTCCCCTGGAACATCCGAGGTTTGTGATGCAGTATAAGGTTAAAACGAAACAAGCCTATATTGATAAATACCTGGAGGCTTTTGAAGCCTATTCACAATGACCTGACAGCCAGGGAGGCTGTTAATCTTCCGCTTCCTGCGGAACTGGTTCGGGCTTTTTGCCCAGCATACGCCTTATTTCATTGGCTTTTTCATAGATGCTCACTGATTCTTCCAGCTCAATAGCACCGGTATTGGCAAGAAAATCCTGCATTTTCCTTCTTCCATTCACACATACCACCGTAATGGTACCATCGTCAAGAGCGTAAATAAACCGGCATTTCCGGATGCCATGCACCAGTGGGGATATCTGGTAATGGGTGATCATAAATTCCATAGCATATGGCTTTACTAGCAGGAAGTTAACAGTAATAAATTAAATAAAAAGTTAACTCGTTGTAAACGCCCAAAATTCCTGCCCCTTCCTGCTATATTTTAATAATGCTGAAAACCGTATCAATAATGAGGTTGAGCATGCTCATGCGGAATGCATCTATACGGGCCAGGGCCAGGCCGCTTTGTTTAAGCGCCTCCATTTGGGCCAGGTCTTTCTGGCTCATTACCAGCCATTCAAAATCTTCGGTGGTCAGCTGTTTGCTGGCCAGCAGCAGGGTCCAGCGTTTAAGCTTTTCTTCAGATTCCTGTATGAACTGCTTTCCATCCTTCACCGCCGCTTCAGAATAGTTCTTAACGGTAGATTTGGCGAGTGTAGTAATATCTTTTATAAGTTTATCGAATATTTCGTCAAAGTTCATCGCTTTGTAATTAATAATTAAGAATGAATAATTAATAGGTTGTACGCGGAGGCTGTTTTAATTAAGAATGAACAAGGCTGCACATGAAGGAATTTTTTCTATTGAAAAAGCGGTGGCCATGATTATTAATTGTTAATTATTAATTCTTAATTTTTCCGCTTTCCAGTTCAGCAATCTTGTCAAACGCTGCACCTACTTGTACTTTCGCTTCTTCAATAAAGGGTTTACTGAGCACAGCATGATCCTGCCAGTATTTGAAATAACCGCCTAACAGGTGCTTACCGGGATCTTTCATGGTATTCCACATTTCCAGGGTGATCTTATTATTGGGCCGGTGCACCTCGTATTCATAGGCCTTGTCAATTTTGGTCTGCAATTCGGAAAGCGCATCCTTATGCAGGGAAAAGCTGTCCACTCCCAGGTCCATGGCCTTCAGCACATCTACTTTCAGCGCGGTGGTTTGCTGGTAAGCATATTCATTGTAACGGGAAATAAGCGGTGAGCAAAAGGAAAAACAACTCAGCAAAACAAGCAATACAACATAGGATGGTTTAACGGCTTTCATATATAAGCGGACGTTTTATTTGCAAATTGTTGGCAAATATATAATTTTAGCCCCATCACTTCAAACCGCTATTAATGAACAGGCTTTTCGGGATTTTTGTTTGCTGTTGTATATCCGTACTGGCAAAGGCACAGTCAACCACTGCCTCACGGGTACCCTTACACGATTTACAGCAACAATTTGTGGACCTGCGTTTTGGCATGTTCATTCACTTTAACATTCCTACGTTCATGGACCAGGACTGGGCAGATCCCGAGGCCTCCCCTGCCCTGTTTGATCCTAAAAAGCTGGACTGTAACCAATGGGCAGCCGCTGCAAAGTCGGCCAATATGAGCTATGGCTGCTTAACCACCAAGCATCATAGCGGATTTTGCATCTGGGATACCAAAACCACCGATTATAATGTAATGCACAGCCCTTTTAAAAAGGATGTGGTACGGGAATATGTGAATGCTTTCCGTGCAAAGGGGTTAAAAACATTCCTGTATTATTCCATCCTGGATACGCATCATAAGATACGCCCGGGTTTTATTACCCGCCAGCAGGTAGAGATGATCAAGGCGCAGCTTACAGAGCTGCTCAGCAACTACGGGGAAATCACCGCTTTGATCATAGACGGCTGGGATGCGCCCTGGTCAAGGATCTCTTACGATGCAGTGCCCTTTGAAGAGATCTACACCCTTATTAAAACCCTGCAGCCCAATTGCCTGGTGATGGACCTGAACTCCGCCAAATACCCGGCAGAAGCGCTGATGTATACCGACATTAAATCTTATGAGCAGGGCGCAGGCCAGCATATATCCAAGGAAAACAACCGCCTGCCGGCCCTTTCGTGCCTGCCTGTTAATAAAGCATGGTTCTGGAAAACCACTTTCCCGAAAGACCCGGTAAAAGATCCGAAGATGCTGGTGAATGATGACATTGTGCCTTTTAACAATGCCTGGTGCAACTTTATTTTAAACGTAGCGCCTAACCGGGATGGGCTGATAGACGATAATGCGCTGCAAGCTTTGCAGGCCATTGGCAAACAATGGAAAAATGAAGGCCCGGTGGCAAAGCTGCCGGAGGGCGAAGCGCCCATTATATCTTCCAACATAGCCAAACACCAGCCTGCCAATTCCAGCTGGAGCGATGATATGAACATTATGGACTTTGCCAATGACGATGATTTCACCACATCCTGGACCTCCAACACTACGGTAAAACAGCCCTGGTGGGAAGTGGTGCTGGACCGCGATAAGCCCTTTAATGCCATTACCATTACGGAAGCTGAACCCTCCATTACTAAATACCATGCAGAATATTTCCAGAATGGCGTTTGGAAACCACTGTTCACCGGCGACAACAAAAGCCGGGTAAAGATCCACCGTTTTGACCGTGTATGGGGCGGTAAGGTGCGCATTACAATAGACCAGTTTAACAAAGCTCCCCGTATTGCGGAAGTGGGCGTGTATGATGAAAGAAGGTAATTATGAGCTTTTTAACGGTATTAAATCTCCGTAAACAACAACAGGGTGCGCTGGTAGTAAACGATGTCAGCTTCACATTACAACCTTTTCATAAAATAGCTATTGCCGGGGAAACCGGCTCCGGTAAAAGCACCCTGCTGAAAATGATAGCAGGCCTGGTGCCGGTAGATGAAGGCACGGTGCTGTTTGAAGGCCAGCGGGTGAAGGGTCCGCATGAGGTATTGCTGCCCGGGCACCCGCGCATAGCCTACCTTTCCCAGCATTTTGAGCTGCGGAATAACTACAGTGTGGCGGAAGTGCTGGAACGGGTGAACCTGCTGGAGCCGGAAGCGGCCAAAGAGATCTATGATATTTGCCGTATTACACATTTGCTGCAGCGACGTACAGACCAGCTCTCCGGCGGGGAAAAGCAGCGGATTGCCCTGGCGCGCTTACTGGGCACAGCCCCGCAGCTGCTGCTGCTGGATGAGCCCTACTCCAACCTGGACATGATCCATAAGAACCTGCTGAAAACCGTGATCCGGGACATTGGGGAAGAGATGAACATTACCTGTATGCTCATTTCCCATGATCCGCAGGATATACTTTCCTGGGCAGATGAGGTGATGCTCATGAAAGATGGCGTAATTGTGCAGCAGGGCGCCCCGCAACAGGTGTATTACCAGCCGCTAAATACCTATGCGGCAGGTTTGCTGGGTAAATATAACCTGCTGGAAAGCGCCACTGCAAAGACCTTGGTGGCCGGTCCGCCGCCCAAAGGAAAACTGCTTTTGGTACGCCCGGAGGATCTTGTGCTCCATACCGGGAATAATGATAAAACCATTAAGGGGAAAGTAAATACCGTTACGTTCTATGGCGGTTATTATGAACTGGAAGTGGCTTTACCTAAAGATAATATTACCCTTAAAACCATGCATACCTCCGCTAAACCCGGCGATACGGTGTATATATCCCTGAAAAATGCAGATATATGGTATATTTGACCTATGTTATGAGGTAGTTAATATAATTTTCAGTATCTTCATCGCCTGGTTATAAAATTCTTCATTTACATCTAATCTTTAGCTGTTAAAAACACCCCATAATTCAAATCATTTATAAACTTCCACTTTTATGAATCTGCGTGTTTCCAATTTAATGTCACATACCACTGCTGCTGTGCTGCAAAAGATCTTCTCCGCCTATGGCAGGGTTATTTCCTGTAAGGTGGTCTTCAACAATGTTACAGGCCACTCCTGCGGGTACGGGTTTGTAGAAATGTTGCAGGAAGCGGAAGCCAGCAGGGCTATGCAGGAGCTGGAAGGTATGAACATTAATGGCCGTTATATAGCAGTTTCTGTAGCAAGGTAATAACCGCAAGATCCGGGTTTCCGTAAATAACAGGCTGGGGTACTTTTACAGGAAAGTATTACCATATGCAACCGATCATTGAACGCCTGCAGACAAAAGACTGGACCCGGACTGCCACCCATTTGCATGAGCAGGGTTACGCCCTGGTACCGGGTGTGCTGAACAAAAAAGAATGTGACACTTTAATTGAAGCTTACGAAGCGGATAACACCTACCGCAAAACCATTACCATGGAGCGCTACCGCTTTGGTAAAGGAGAATATAAATATTTCCGCTATCCCCTGCCCGATCTGATCACCACCATCCGCCAAACCGTATATCCGTACCTGGTGCCCATTGCCAATAAATGGATGGAGGTACTGAACATTCCACAAACCTTTCCCGCTGCCCATACCGCCTTACAGGCGCTTTGTAAGGAGCACGGGCAAATGCAGCCCACCATTCTTATCCTTAAATATGGCGAAGGCGGTTTTAATACCCTGCACCAGGACCTGTATGGAGATGTATATTTTCCTATGCAGGCCGTATTATTTCTGAATGAAGCCGGTGAAGATTATACGGGCGGCGAGTTTGTGCTTACGGAGCAAATACCCAGGGCGCAGTCCAAAGCTAATGTGCTGCAGCCCCGGCGGGGCGATATGCTGCTGTTCACCACCAACTTCAGACCGGTAAAAGGCAGTAAGGGATATTACCGGGTAAATATGAAACATGGCGTAAGCCCCCTGCATAACGGACAGCGCTATACGCTGGGAATTATATTTCATGATGCGCAAACCTGATGGGATATGATGGCGCATGTGCAGCTAAGTGATAAAAAGGTCCGGTCGCTGATACGCAGCGGGAATATCAGGTTTGGCGGAAATAAAAAGCTGCGTATTTACGGACTGCTTTCCTGTGTTTCCGGCAAACAAATGAAAGCGGCCAACCGGACCTTTTTTGCTACAGAACAGGAGGCAATAGCTGCCGGTTACCGCCCCTGCGGGCATTGTATGCCGGCATTATACCGTGCCTGGAAAGCCGGAGCTATTCCAGCACATGGCAGGTAAAGCCATATGCAGTTACCAGTGTTTGTATCTTTTCTGCGGCAAATGATTGTCCTTCCACGCGCAGTATGCGGTCACAATCTTCCAGGTCAAAATTTACTTTGTTGCCAGGGAAATGCTGGTGCAGTACGCTTACCAGCTTTTCTGCATGCGCTGCCTGCTGTACATTGGTCTTAAACACTTCTACCATATTGAATACAGGAGTATACATTGGGTAAACTTTTTTGTGGTTACTATGCCATCACTTTCAGCAGGGCTGCTTTTTGTTTTTTGTGATGGTAAATGTAGGAAAGGGCAATGAGGCCAAAGCCTACCAGGAATACCAGCACAGCCGGTCCGGCGCCATCCACACAAATGCCGGAGTACATTGCGCCTGCCAGGTCAAAGGTTAAACCGGCATAAGCCCATTCCTTTAACCGCGGAAAACCCGGTACAAGAATGGTAATAACGCCTAATATCTTTGCTACACCTAAAAAGGGTAATAAATAAACGGGGTACCCTAAATGCTGGAACAGGGCAACGGCTTCAGGTTGTTTCAGCACGTTGGAAATAGAGCCTACTCCCATTAGTAAGGCGAGCAAGCCAGTGGAGATCCAGAAGATGATGTTGATCTTTTTCATTTTGCTGTAGGTTTAATGTTTACAGGTACAAATATAGATGCAAGCAGTTATTGATATAGGTTGTGAACACGACATAAAAAGGGGGGGATCCGACATTTTACGCCTCCAGTAATAACAAGATAGCTATGCAATGGTTGGCAGCATCCACAAAAAAACCGGTACCGGCCCATTACAGGCAGGCACCGGCTGGTTGGTTAACTGTGTCTATATTATACTACCTACTGAAGTGTTACGTGAATAATATCCTGTATGGCAGGCAGCGTGGTAAACGCATTGGGATTAGGTACGGCTGCAATGGGCTTGCTTTCCTGCAGCGGTGTTCCGGCCAGGTTAAACTGGGTAATACCGGCGCCGGGGAATTGATCCACAGCAGTACCATCATCATATAATTGTATGCTGGTGGAGATATCGCCTTTCTGCATAGCATCTACCCCATTACCTGCAGATGCAAAGAACCAGTCGTTAGAGAAACCATACATAGTGGCTATTGCTATACGATCGCCACTGCCCACGGTGAGCTCCTGTGAAACTTTGCCGCCTGCCTGTCCGTTAATTACGGGCAACAGTACTTTGGTGCTGGGTGCGGGCAATACATATACTGCCTTTACTCCTTTCATGCCTTTTAGCGCAGCAGCCAGCGTGTCGGCATTACCTTGCTGGGCTAACGGCCGTAACCCTTGCCCACGGTCATTTTCGCCGGTTTTGTAAATGGGATTGTCGATGCCGTTGTACACCACTACCAGTATGGGTGAAAGCGGCGTAAAAATGCCGGTAATGCCTTTTATATAATTATACAATGCTGCATTATCGCCCATTTCCGCAATATTGGTTAAGCCATTAGCCGTAGGCTGGCCGCTGGTATACAGGGGGGCTCCATTCAGCAGGTTACCGCCCACAATGTAGGATACTGCCCAAACACCCGGGCTCAGGGGCGTTTCATTAGCGGTGCCGCCGGAGGTATTTTGCAGCGTTAAGGTGAACATGGAATTACCATTATATTTCAAGGTGGCCTTTACCAGCTTGGAAGCATCCAGGTAGGTATTGCCCTGTGCATCCACGCCCTTTACTTCTGTAATATTCTTTGTATCGGCTGTGCCGGGATGATTTACCGTGGCGCCGGGTTTTTGATTAATGCGGGTACCGTTATCCCAAAGCTTTATCTGGGAAGATACGTCGCCTTCAATGGGCATACCCTTCATGTCATATACTGCAATGCCCGGGTTAGCAGGTGCAAAAAACAGATCGTTAGACCAGCCGTACATGGTGGCAAAGGTGAGCGCCTCCCCTTTTGCGGCTGAGAACTGGATGGATACAGACTGGCCGGGGAGTATTACCGGCGGTGTACCGGTGCCCTTGAAGGTGCCGGATTCCACCAGCGGCTGTGATTTCAAAACATTTTCCACCGTGATGGTTGTTTTTTTATCAGCAGGCGGATTATGATCATCGTCTTTATTGCAGGCTATAAAAGCAAAGGGCAGCAGCGCAATGGCCGGCCAGTAGTGTAGTTTTTTAAAGGTGTTCATATGCAGGTAGTTTTTTAGGTGATTGTTATGATGATTAAAGTGTAAGGCATACTTTTCCTGCCCTGCTTTGCGGGTATGCAAAACAGGCAGCTGTTATTGCCGTAAATGTTTCAGGATCTAGGGCAGCGCATGCAGCAGGTCTGCAACAGAAGCCCGTTTCCGGTAATCTTTATCAAACTGCACAAAAGTGATCTTACCGGTATTGTCTATGATATACGTGGCGGGTACGGGCAGCACATGGTCCTTATTACCGTTGATCTCTTCCAGGTCCACATGCCAGTTCTTGTATTGGGTAACGGTATTTTGGTCCAGCACATAATTTACATCATATGCTTTCATGATCTGGTAACCTTTATCCTGGATAATGGAAAAAGATGCGTGTGTTTTCTCAATGGTTTTATCAATGTTATCCGCTGTTTCGGGGGTTACGCCGACTACATAGGCGCCTTTGGCAGTAAGCAGGTGCAGGGAATCCTGCAGCTCCTGGATATGCTTGTTGCAATAGGGGCACCATTGCCCGCGGTAAAAGAATAATACAACTGCTTTGTTTTTTTGTAGCAGCTGATCCAGCGCCACTGTTTTGCCGCTATTGTCGGTGCCGGAAAATTCCGGTGCTTTAGTTCCGCTTTTAAGCCCGCTTTGCGCGAAAACCTGTACGCAGCAAAGCAGGATAAAACACAGCATGGTTAAGTTTTTCATGGTCTGTTAGTTTTGGGTTGACGGCTTACATTTTACCCGCGGGCTTTTTAGTCATTTTTCCACCGGACATTTTATCCATCTTTTTATCATCAGACATTTTGCTCATCTTTTTGTCATCAGACATTTTATCCATTTTCTTAGGGCTCATTTTGCTGTCCTGCATTTTACCCATTTTGCTATGAGACATTTTAGCGGTGTCTTTTTGCAGTTGCTGTGCATGTGCCTGTATAGTAAAACAAGCGGCTATTACAGCGGCCAGCAGGCCTTTACTAATGTTTGCATTCAGGATTGGATGTTTCATGGTGTTTGTTTTTTTAGTGAACATTTACTGTATAGACGCTGACACTTACCAAACCTTACAACTTTTTAAAAATATTTTTTTCAGCCCCGGTAATCCTGCGCCGGAATTACCTGTTAATATTTCAGGAAAATTTTGTCAGGATAGTAATAGTTGTCCGTCTAATAGTATAAAGCTGACCTGGTAAGGATGAAACTGTTAGAACTATGTTAAGGCCGGCTGGAACAAAACATGAACTATCTGCGTTAAAATAACGTAACTACCTGCATATGAAAGTCATGAAAGAAAAACACGCTTTGCTGATGCGCTGGACCCACTGGATCAACTTCCCGGTGCTGGCGCTGATGATCTGGAGCGGACTATTAATTTACTGGGCTAACGATGTATATACCATTACATTGGGCGGCCGCACGCTGATCCGGTTTTTCCCGGAGTGGTTTTACCAGCTGCTGCATGTGCCGCACCGGCTGGCGGAGGGCATGGCTTTTCATTTTTTGTTCATGTGGTTCTTTATGCTGAATGGTTTCCTGTATGTGCTGTACACCATTTTCTCCGGCGCCTGGCGGGAGCTGCTGCCCAACCGGCACTCCTTTAAAGAGGCCTGGCTGGTGCTGCTGCACGATCTGCACATCCGCAAAACCATTCCGCCACAAAACAAGTACAATGCGGCCCAGCGCATTGCCTATACGGCCATTATTATTATGGGCATAGGCTCTGTAGCTACCGGGCTGGCTATTTATAAACCGGTGCAGCTGTACTGGCTGTGCTGGTTATGCGGTGGGTACCATTTTGCGCGCATTCTGCACTTTGCATTAACCATTGGGTACGTGTTATTTTTTGTGATACATGTGGTGCAGGTGATGTTGGCGGGGTGGAACAATTTCCGTTCAGTAGTGTCGGGTTTTGAAGTGGAGGAAAGATCATTCGATCATCTTAAAACGGAAGACCGTGCAACAGGCAAACCATAAAAAGAATAAGCCGGAGCTAACGGTTCAGCAAAAGATCAACCGGCGGAACTTTATTTCCTTTACCACCTTTTTTGTTGTAGGCGGGGCGCTTTTCGGCGGCTGGAAATGGCTGTACCATGCACCGGAAGAAACGCCCGGTATTACGGCCGGCGCCAGCAAACCCTTACGCCGTGCGCTGAACAAAACAGAACTGTTCTTTCGCCGCATTTTCAGCAATAACCATCCTGTTAAAACCTATCCTAAACGCATGGCCGCCAAACAGGTGCGGGTGAATGGGGATATTGGTATTGACGATAAAGGATTTAACCCGCAAACCTGGCAGCTGGCAGTAATAAAAAGCCAGAAGGAAACCCTGCAGCTTAGCCTGGATGAAATAAGGGCTCTGCCCAAATCAGACCTGGTATTCGACTTTAAATGTGTGGAAGGCTGGGACCAGATCCAGCATTGGGCGGGCGTAAAATTCTCAGATTTTATAGCGCATTATGGTTTGCAGGACCAGGCCCGTATGCAGTATGTAGGCATGGCCACCCCCAACGAAGAATATTACGTAGGGCTGGATATGGCCAGCGCGCTGCACCCGCAAACCCTGCTGGCGTATGAAATGAATGAGCAGCCCCTGCGGCCGGAACATGGCGCGCCGTTGCGGCTCATTATACCCGTGAAGTACGGTATTAAGAACCTGAAACGCATTGGCACTATCAGCTTTAGTAATGAAAGACCGCCCGACTATTGGGCGGAACAGGGATATGATTATTACTCAGGGTTATGATGCCCTGCCAACTTTATTTTAAAAACAGTAACATATGAAATTTAAAATGTTCAAATTAGTATGCTCCTTCCTGGTGTTGCTGGTAACCGCTGCCTGCGGACAGCAAACGCCGGATGTAAAAACTTTCCCGGAGGCCCATCCGGCCGAATACTGGAAAAAGATCCTGACCCCCGAAGCCTTTGAGATCATGGTGAACAGGGGTACTGAAAGGCCGTTCAATAATCCTTACTGGAACAATCATCAGAAAGGTGTGTACGTGAGCGCTGCTACCGGCAAACCTTTATTCAGCTCCGATACCAAGTTTGAATCCGGCACCGGCTGGCCCAGCTTTTATAAACCTATTGACCCGGATGCCATTATGGTTATTAAAGATAATTCCTTTGGTATGGAACGTGAGGAAGTAGTGGAACGCAGCACCGGACTGCATTTAGGACATGTGTTTGACGACGGCCCCCCGCCTACCGGCAAGCGTTACTGCATGAACTCTTACGCGTTGAAATTTGTGAAAGCAGAAAAAAAATAATGGTTTATGAAGAAATTGATTGAATATATAACTGTGCTGCTGTTTTTATGCGGCTGTGCCTATGGCCAGTCGGGGGCGGATGATAACTTTGCGCACCTGCCATCGCCCCGTAAAGGCGAAATGGTGGCAACGTTTGCCGGCGGCTGTTTCTGGAGCTTATCAGAAGGGTTGTCTGAATTAAAGGGCGTGAATAAGGTGGTATCCGGTTATTCCGGTGGCAGTACCAAATGGCCTACTTATGAGGAGGTCGGCTCGGATAAAACCGGTCATGCTGAATCGGTACAGGTGTATTACGATCCCACGGTAATTGACTACGCAACGCTGGCAGAGGCATTCTTTTATGCACATGACCCCACCACGCTGAACCGGCAGGGCCCCGATGTAGGGATGGATTACCGTTCAGTAGCTTTTTACCGCAGCCCGGAGGAGCAAAAAATATTAATGGAAGTGGTGGCAAAAGTAAATGCATCCCACCATTACGCCAATCCCATTGTAACGCAGGTGGTGCCTTTCAAGGTATTTTATCCTGCGGAGAACTATCACCAGGGTTATTACCGGCTGCATCCTGAAAGCCCGTATATACAAGCGGTATCTGTACCCAAAGTGCAGAAGCTGCAGAAGGCCATGGGCGATAAAATGAAACCGGCTTTCCAGGTAAAGCATAGCTAGTTTTAGGTGTTATGATACAAGCGCACTATGCTGTAATGGCATGGTGCGTTTTCGTTTTCTTACAATTCTGTGCGGGGAACAGTGGGTAATTTTGAGGCATAATAAAACACACCGTTATGTCAGCAAACATTTTGATCACCGGCGCTACCGGCAATATTGGATCTGAATTAGCAAAGCAATTATCCGCACAGGGCGTGCCTTTCCGGGCCATGGTACGGTCATTGAAAGGTACGGAGGCATTGGCTGCATTAAGTGGCGCAACACTTGTAACCGGCGATCTGAACGACCCTGCCAGCCTGCAGCAGGCTTTACAGGGAATTGAAAAAGCATTCCTGCTTACCAGTTCCTCTGAACAGGCGGAAACTCAGCAGCTTAATTTTGTAAAGGCAGCACAGGAAGCCGGTGTACGGCATATAGTAAAGCTATCGCAGTTTGCTGCTGCCAAAGATTCGCCGGTACGTTTCCTGCGCTACCATGCGGTGGTGGAAGAAGCTATTCAGCGGTCGGGTATGGCGTACACTTTCCTGCGGCCTAATTTATTTATGCAGGGGTTATTAGGCTTCCGTGATACGATTGTACATAAAAGTGCCTTTTTTGCTGCTATTGGCAATGCTAAGATCAGCATGGTGGATATTCGGGATATTGCCGCTGTTGCTGCTGCAGCGCTTACCAGCAATAAGCATCACAACAAAATATACGACCTTACTGGCCCCGCAGCCATTACGCATGCGGAAATGGCTGCACAGCTTTCCAATGTACTGGGGCGTACTATCCAGTTTATTGATGTAACACCGGCAGAGATGCGGCATGCGCTGGATAGCGTAGGCTTTCCTGCCTGGCAGGCAGATGGTTTGATCGAGGATTATGCGCATTATGCGCGTGGTGAAGCGGCTGTTGTGGCTAACAGTATTGAGGAAGTAACGGACAGGCCTGCACGGGATTTTGGGATGTTTGCAAGGGATTATGCGGGTGCGTTTAAATGATTAGCCTGCGCCGGCATTTTCTCTAGCGGCTTGCTTAACTGCTTTAAAAGGAATTCTGGTACAATGCGGCTCATCACTTTCAGCACGCGAAAGATCATGTTTATTAAAGGTAAATATTATCTGATAGCCCGCTTTGTGAGAGGCTTTTTGTTGCTTATATTTATAGCATGACACTCCAAAAAGCAATTGAGATAGCCATTGATGCGCATAAGGGCCAAACAGATAAATATGGCGCGCCCTACATTGGCCATGTGATGCGGGTCATGAACCTGGGCAGAACAGAAGAAGAAAAGATCTGCGGCGTGCTGCATGATGTTGTGGAAGATACCAGCTGGACCTTTGAACAGCTGGCTGCAGAAGGTTTTAGCCCGGAGATACTGGAAGCGCTGCGCTGCGTTACCAAGCTGTCGGAAGATGAAGATTATGATCATTTCACAGCCCGCATTCTGCCCAACCGGCTGGCCTGCCTGGTAAAGCTGAACGACCTCACCGATAATATGGACCTTCGGCGTATGCCGGAAGTAAAGGAAAAAGATGTTGCCCGGTTCAATAAATACCTGAAGGCTTACCGGCAGGTAAGCGCTGCGCTGGGAAAGTAAACCATGGAAGTACCCCGGAAAAACGCAGCGGCAGATGCGAAGCCGCACCTGCCGCGAAAAGCGATGTGTGTATAGCAATGAGGGTAATCCTCCTATCCTATGTAAGCTTAGGGGTGCGCAATAAACACCGGTTGCGTTATCAGCTTTACCACCGGGGCCGCATGGCTGGGTGATAACAGGTTGGAAAGCGTACTGCGGCCATAAGCGCCCATTACGATAAATGCATTCTTTTGTTTTAACAGATATTCAAGCAAACAGGCTTTCACATTACTGTCTTCCAGCAGCACCACCTCAATATTATCGTAGTGTGCTTTCAGCCATTCTTTGAGCTTGTATTTGTCTTCCCCCAACGTTTTACCGGGTTCTGAAACGTTCAGCAGCACCGCTTTACGGTGATGCAGCTGCGGGAAAAGATAGGTGAATTGTTTAATGGCATACATAGCAGCGCGGCTGTTATCGCAGGTAAAGATCACTTTCTCAATACTCTCAAAACCATCAGGCGCTATTACCACCGGGCATTCTGCCTGTTTTAGTATGTCCTTCACAAAAGCGGATGGTACCGCATCCCGTGTTTCGGCGAACGTGGTAGCTGCATCTGCGATGATCAGATCAGCATACCGGCTTTCCCTCACTACTTCTGCAACAGGTACGCCCCTGTTGCGGTGCGCATGATGGCTAATACCCCTGAGGGCGCAGGCCTCATTGAAGTAGCGGATATTTTCTTCACAGTAGTTTTTCCTTTTTTCCTTTACAGCAACTTCCTGTGCGTTTACACTAAAGGCTGTTGCCTCAATAACATCCCAGGCGCCGCTTTCCAGCTCAAGGTTTTCAAGGAAAAGGCCTGTAAGCATAGCGCCATTGATGTTGCACAGGGTGCAGGCAAAATCAAAACTTTGTTTGTTGAACCGTACAGCATCGGTTACGTATAATACCTTTTGCATAAAAAATTCTTTTTGGTCAGGGAATGCCTGTGTGTGGCACAGGTGGGATTTCATGCTGCTAAATTACCGGTAGCGCAGGCACTGTAAAATGACGGTGCTCAAGGCGGCTGCTGATTGTGATCACTCCTTATCATGATCAGCTAAATGACTGATGACCGTCATTGCTGCCGGCTGCAGCGCGTTTTAACTTCAATTCGTTTAAAACTGATAAGAGATGTTAGGAACCTTAACCACACAGGAGATTGACGAAGTACTGTCACGTAATATCACCGGCCGCATTGGCTGCAGCAATGCTGAAAAGATGTACATAGTACCCATCAGCTTTGCTTTTAACGGAAATTACCTGCTGGCCCATTCCAGGGAAGGGTTAAAAATAAGCATGATGCGGCAGCACCCGGAGGTATGTTTCCAGGTAGATGAAATTGATGATCATGCCAACTGGCGCAGTGTTGTGCTGTGGGGCAGCTATGAGGAAATAACCGGCCCCCGGGAAAGATATTATGCTATGAAATTTTTAGTGAGCCGCCTCATACACCAGAACGTAAGCGAAACTGCCGGCGTACCGGAAATGAGTGGTGAGCTGCAGCAGGAAAG
Organism: Chitinophaga rupis; assembly: GCF_900109685.1. Lineage (GTDB taxonomy): Bacteria > Bacteroidota > Bacteroidia > Chitinophagales > Chitinophagaceae > Chitinophaga > Chitinophaga rupis. Next base: position 1,419,508 of record NZ_FOBB01000002.1, read on the forward strand.
CCCTGCACCAGTCATAAGGCCTGTTGTATACCGCATCAGGATCAAAGAAAAAACCGGGCGGTTTGAGCGGCGCTGAATATTTTTAATAAGCTACTCTATAATCTTTTTTAGCGGGTTTACCGGCCCATATTTTTGCGGACGTCCATTGCGCAGGCGCTGCTGTCCAGAAGGCATTTTCAGCAGGCAATCCTAATGGTAAAAAGGCCAGGGTGGCCATATACAGGCTGCCGGTTGATGTATAGGTATCGGCCAGTTCCGGCTGGTGGCCGTTAAAGCCCAGCACCAGCCAGTTATTGCGGTCAAAGTTCTGGTTACCGTCGTACAGCTTGCGGATCACTTGTGTAAGCGCGCTGCGTACCTGCCCTGGCGTTAGATGCTCCGGCAGCTGTTCCAGCAGCACTGTTTGTGCCAGCGCCTGGAAAGCGCCGCTGCGGTAGGTCATCGATCTTCCATAAACAGGAAAGCTGCCATCCGGCGCAATAATGCGTTCCAGGTATTCTGCATGGCGCGCCATCCGTTTCAGGGCCTGGTCATACTCTTCTTTCTTTGCCTTTTTGTTATCGGATAAGATCTTTAAAAGATCTACCAGCATGGGATGAATAACAAATGAATTGTAATAGTCCATGCTGAATTTTTCGCCGTCAGAGTACCAGCCATCCCCCACATACCATTCACTCATTTTATTTACGGCAAATTGTATGCGCGCAGGATCATAGGATTCGCCGATGCTTAACAGGAAGCCTTCTGTAATGCCGGCAAACAAAAGCCAGTTGCTATAAGCGGCGGCCCGGTTACGCAGGGTTTTAAAGCTGTTAATGTAATGTTGCTTTGTTTTCTGACTCAGCGGCTCCCATAAAGCTTTGGGTGCGCGTATAAAGGCATGTGCCAGGAAAGCTGCATCTACAATGGGCTGGCCGGCAGGTATATCAAAATTTATAAAATCCGGCCCGGTAGTATCTGCGGCATTGGCTAAGGCCTGCAAAGCTTCTGTACGCATTTTTTTCCGGAGTGCACCTTCGGCTGTATTATCGTCCGGCAGCGCAAGCCAGGGCGCTATACCGGCCAGTGTTCTGCCCAGCGCTTCCAGGTAAGTGACCTGCTTTACCTGGTTGGTATACCCCGGTCCCATTTCCAGCGGCATATTTTTTTGCAGTGTATTATTGGCAAGGTTGTGAATAACGGGGTATGCAATGCGCTGTAAGGCTTTTACCCAGGAAGCCCGGTCTTTGGCTCCTGTGGCCAGCTTTACCTGGGCATGGCTGCTAAGTGCGATCATCGGGAATAGAATAACTAACAGGGTTTTACATTTGATCATAACGTACATTGGGTTAATTGCGCTAAATATACAACTGAAAATAGAATTAGTGGATTGCTTTCATTGGATCATTATCATAGGTATGGGATACTGAATGAGGGCAAGGCCCTGTTAAAATATACCGGCTGAAGTATTGTGGATATTTATACGTTAAGGGGCTGTGCATTATTTCCCCGTTTCGGAATGGGGTGCATCCACCGGTTTGGACTCCGGTGAACCTTTTTGCCGGAGCCAGATGGAAAGCAGCACTATGGCGGCAACCGCCAGAAATTCGCTTTGCCAGTTCTGGAACGACTCAAACCAAAAATGAGCATCACCCAGGTATTCTCCTGCTGCCATGGTGGGCTGGCCTTTTATCAGCTGCTCTTCATTATAATCCTTGAAGCTTCCTAAAAAATGCATCCAGAAAGATAAAAGGAATAATAACGCAAACGCAATGGATAGGGAGTGCTGATAAATTGCCAGCCATATTCCGCCTTTACGCACAGGCCAGGGCGCATCCGGCCGTGGCTGCGGCTCCCGGTCCACCTCTTCTTCGCCTGCTCCCGGTTCATCTTTCAGCTTTTTAGATTCCGAAGAGCCCTTTTGCCGGAAGCCGACAGTCAGCACTACGTAAATGGCCATCTGTAAAAATTCGCTTTCCCAGTTCTCGAAGGTGGCAGATATAAAATGCCCGCTGGTAATGTATTGTGCGGCGGATAGTGCCGGCTGCTGCTGTTCTTCCAGGTCTTTATTGTGCTGAATCCAGCCGGTAATAAACTGGCATGACCAGAACAATAGCATCATAGACAATAATAAAATACTCAGGCTGTTCCTGTAGAAGAAAGATGTTTTGGTGTTTCCCATTTCTTTTCCTCTCCAAATTATGGGCCAGCAGATACGGCCGTTATTTTCCCCGGGCAAATTATTTTTTATTAAAGTATGTAAATATTAGTAATATGTTGTATATTAGAGTACAACCCATACCTATGATATATAAGCATGATATCGAGAACCTGCAATTTAACATTGTCCGCATCGGTGAATATGAGCTGTGTGTTTTTGCCCGGCTTTTTGACATCGGTATTGGCATAAGCACCATCCGGAGCAGAATGAGTAAGGCCTATGTAGCCTCTTTCCCGGTGGAGAAGGATGATGAAGCCATCCGCAATCTATACTGCTTACTGGCCGAAGTATTACGCCAGAACCCAGAAATTGCACCGGAAAGCCTGGCCATGCCCAGTACCAGCATTGCACCGGAAGGGGTAAAAGTATCGCAGTACCTGAAATCCCTGCTACCTGAATCCTGTGAGACCTTACCACCTATGCAGCTGGCCTCCCTGGACCAGATTGCGGCTATTATTCACGGGCATATTCATCAGAGCAAGGTGGGGCCGGCAATTAATAATTAATAATGAAGGATTAATAATTAAGGGTAGAGTGTGGAGATTATTAATGTGCTGTAGAGGAATTATTCCGGTATACGGAGGGGGTGGCGCCTTTTAATTTCTTAAAGAAGCGGTTTAAATGGCTTTTGTCTGTAAAGCCAAATTCATCTGCTATTTCCGTGATGCGCATATCGCTTTGAGAGAGGCGGTTTTCAATAAGCTTTAGCTTATAGCGGGTAATATATTCCTGCAAGGTTTCGTTTGTTTCTTTCTGGAAATAGCGTCCCAGGTAGGTTTCAGCGATACCAAACTTTTTGCTGATGGCAGCCCCTTTCAGTTTTTCCGGGAAATAGATATTAGCCTGTACGTATTGCAGTATCTCCAGCACTTTCCGGTCGCTTTGCGCATTTACATCTTCCGGGAAAGATAGTAACAGGTTCCTGACCACTATTACCAGTATGGTTTGTATGTACTGTGCAATCAGCTCATTACTGTATAAAGCGTTATGCTGATGCTCATAGATCAAAGCCTGCATAATACCTTTCATTGTTGCTTTATCCTCCTGTTTTTTGATCACACATCCCGGCTCCTTGCTGGCATTGTTTAAAATTATCTCCATTTTTTCCAGCTGCTCTTTGGAAGCAGCGCCGGTGCGCAGGTAAATATGGGTGAAGCGGATAAAGAACAACTGGGTGGTTGTTTCAAAAATAAACGCATGGCTATCGTCCGGCGCCAGCAGGAACAGGTTACCCGCTGTATAAGGTACTATGTTATTATTAATATGCTGCTTACCGGTTCCGGAAACAATGTACACCAGCTCAAAAAAGCTTACCTGGTGCGTACCGCGGGGACATACATCCGCAGGCTCTTTCAGCACCAGCTCATAAGTATTATGTAAGGTATCTTTGGCCATGACAAGATGTTACCCTGTTTAGGTGTAAAAGTACTCCGTTTTTTACCTTAAACAGCGCCAACTTTGTAGGGTCAAAATGAAATGATATGAACGATCAAACCATGCAGGCCTTAGTGCTGGAAGGCTTTCAGCAAAACCTGCAGTTAAGGGAAGTACCTAAACCCAGGCCACAAAAAGGCCAGGTGCTGGTACAGGTAAAGGCAAGCGGCGTAAACCCGCTGGACCTTAAAATAAAGGCCGGGGAAGCAGCCCACGCAAAAGTAAGCACCCCTGCCATCCTGGGGCTGGATATGGCTGGTATAGTAGCGGAGGTTGGTGAAGGCATTACCAAATTTAAACCCGGTGATGAAGTATACGGCGCTGTGGGCGGCGTAGGCGGGAACCCCGGCACCTTAGCCGCTTATATTGCAGCAGATGCGGAGCTGCTGGCGCATAAACCCAGGAACCTTAGCTTCCGGGAAGCAGCAGCTTTACCCTTAACCATCATTACCGCCTGGGAAGGATTGATAGACCGCGCCAAAGTAAAGGCCGGCAACACCGTGCTGGTACAGGGCGCTGCCGGTGGCGTAGGTAATGTAGTGGTGCAGCTGGCCAGGTACTTTGGCGCAAAAGTATGGGGTACCATTGCCCCGGACGATGCTGTGTTGCTGGAAAATATGGGAGGTATCCCCATTGACTATACGAAATATGCGGTTGCAGATTATGTACAGGAATATACCGCCGGTGAAGGGTTTGACATTGTTTATGATACGGTAGGCGGGGCTATCCTTGATGCCTCTTTCCAGGCGGCTAAAGTTTATACCGGTCATGTGCTGAGCATATTAGGATGGGGTACGCATAACCTGGCGCCGCTTTCTTTCCGCGGGGCTACCTATTCAGGCGTTTTTACCCTGCGCCCCTTACTGACTGGTTTACATAAAAAACATCATGGTGATATTTTGCAGCAGGCCACTGCCATTATTGAAGCCGGTGCGCTAAAACCTTATGTGGATGGGGTGGAATACAGCTTTTCATCTGTTCAGCAGGCATATGAGGCATTGGAGAAAAAAACGGCGCGTGGTAAAGTAGTGATAAGTGTGCCACACCTTTAAGGTATGGCACACCTGCAATTATTTAATTTCAAAACGGTAGCTTCCTGATGCTATCTTATATGTTGCAGGTACCAGCTTCCCATCCAAATAAACCTTTCCTGTTAAGCGAACAGTAGCCGTGGAATTAGCGGGTACAGTTACGTTATAGACAATGTTGCCTCCCTCCTTTTTCCAGCTGGAAACAATGTTGCCAAAAGGCCCGTAGTGCGATGCTTCAAAATGATCCAGGCCCGGAACAAAGTGGGGTTCCAGGATCACGTTCTTAAAACCGGGCTGCAGCGGATCGGCTTTTATACCGCCAATGCCTTTATACAACCAGGCTCCTATTTCACCAAACATAATGTGGTTCAGGGAAAGGTCTGATTTGGCTTCTATATCCCAGTTCTCATACAGGCTGGTAGCGCCATTCACGATCCACCATCCCCAGGAGGGATAAGTTTCCTGGGAGGCAATGCGGTAAGCTACATCTGCAAAACCGTTATCGCTTAAAGCGCCCAGTATGGCCTTTGCGCCTAAGATGCCGGCATCCAGGTGGTAGTTGTCCTGCTTTACCCTTTCTGCCAGGTTAGCGGCTATTTTACCTTTCAGCTCTGTAGGCGCCAGGTCCCAGTACAGGGGCACGCTTAGCTCCGTTTGGTAGCCTTTATCATACATACCGGTGGCGGTGTTTAAATATTTGGCGTTAAAGGCATTTTTAATTTTCAATGCCAGCGCTGTGTAGGTGGCTTCATCTGTTTTATTGTGAAATAAAGCGGCTGCTTTGGCCAGTATATTCACATCTGCATAATAATAAGCGGTGGAGGTAAATTCAACCGGTGATTTGGATTTTACCGGCACCCAGTCGCCCAGGCCCCAGGTGGTAAGCCCGGTGGGGTACAGCTCATTGATATGATCCACATACCTTTTTATGCTCTCATAATTATCTTTCAGCGCTTTGCTGTCGTTATAAAAAATGTACAGATTCCAGGGGATGATAGCCACGGTGCTGGTCCAGTCAGGGCCATTTCCCCACTCATATCCCCAGCCGCCGGTGGGAATAATAGAAGGCAGCACACCATTGGGTTGCTGCTCATCGCGGTGATCGCCCATCCATTTTTCATAAATGGTGATACCATCAAAATTATACAGGCCGGTTTCACTGGCAATATGCGCATCGCCGGTCCACCCGTTCTTTTCACGCTGCGGGCAATCTGTAGGATAGCCGAACAGGTTAGACAGATAGGAAACGTTGGTGGCTTCCCATATTTTGTTAATGGTATTGCTGGATGAGCTGATATGCCCAACAGGCGCCACATCACTATGCATGAAATAACCCGTAAGGTTTTCCTTGCTGAGCGTAACCGGTTTACTGGCTGTTACCTCCACATACTGAAAGCCTTTGTAGTTAAAGCGGGGCATAAAGGTTTCTTCCCCCTCCCCTTTTAAAATAAAGATGTCGGTCTGGTAAGGATCCTTATCATCTGTTGGCCGGTAGTGAATGTCAATGTTTGACTGGTCTGCACGGCCGGCTTTATTCAGCTTCTCCGCATGTTTGAGCCTGATCACTGTGCCGCTTTCGCCTTTTACCCTAAGCTGGCTTACGCCGGCAATATTTCTTCCCAGGTCAAATACATATACTGTGTCAGACAGCTTGTTCATGCTTTTAGCAGGGATGGTTTCCACGTTGCGGATAGGCTGCATGCTTTGCGCAACAATGTTTTTGGACGGTGCAGAACGGAGTGTTACCTCCTCCCATTTTTTATCGTCGAAATTAACCGTGTTCCATCCCGGTTGTTCCAAACGTGCATCATAATGTTCTGCGGTGTAAATGCTGTTAAAGATCACCGGGCTTAAAGCTGTTTTCCATTGTTTGCCGGAGGTAATGGTTTCAGTAGTACCATCAGCATAGGTAATTTTCAGGTCCAGGCAAAAGGCCGGCCGTGCACGCCAGGGCGCCAGGTGAAAGTACCATACGGCTGTGGACTGGTGATTGTACCAGCCATTGCCCAGCAGTACGCCAATGGCGTTATTCCCGTTCTGCAGCTGCGCTGTTACATCATAGGTAACATAGAGCGTACGGCGGTCAAAACGTGTATACATAGGATCCAGCCGGTGATTGCCGGTTTTGCTGCCATTGATGTACAGCTCATATAAGCCGGCTGCCGCAATATAGACCCTTGCCGAACGGATTTGTTTTTTAACAGTAAACGTATGCCGGAAATACGGCGCCGGTTTTTCAGCAATGCCTTTGTTGTCGCTGATCCAGGCGCCCTGCCAGCTGCGCACATCCATCATGCCGGTTTCAAAGCTGCTGATAGCAGATGGGCTGATCTTTTTACCGCCCTGCCCCCACAGCTGCACGCGCCAGTAATATTTAGTGAAAGGTTGCAGGGCTTTTCCATTATAAGTTACCAGGCTGGCGGCCGACATTACTTTTTGCGTGGTCCAGCTATCGCCTTTACCGGCAGCTACAGCAGCGGAATCTGTACCAATAATAAGCTGGTAAGCGGTTTGCAAAGCCCCGCGGCTGCTATCTTCCAGCACCCAGGATAATCTTGGATCAGGATTGTCTATTCCCAGCGGCTGGTTAAGGTGCTCACAGCTCAAATGGCTCACTTGTGCGTAACCGTTAGTGAGCAGGAGCATATTGGCTATTGCTACAAACAGGAAGATCGTTAACTTTTTACTATTCATGGTCCCTATCTTATTACAAACCATTAAAGTAACATCTATCCTGTACTTTTTATAATTTTTAAACAGGGATTAACGGAGCAAAACCAGATCGTTGATTTTCTTAAGTAACAGCAGGGCCGGTTTAAATAGCTACTTTACCCCGCCGGTAACTATGATGCGGTAATTGTCCAGCGCAGCATCCAGGTGAGGTTTTGCCATGGTCAGGTATTCCGCACTTTGTGTAATACGGCGGAAGCTGGAAAGATCGGGGTACTGCGTCACAACAACCTCATCCCACTGCTCTCCTTCCGGGACCATCCAACCGGCTAGTACCCGGCCAAGGAAAAAGAGGGTTACCTGCTCAGCAGCGGTGATCTCTTTAAATGCACGGACATAACGCTGGAAATAGATCTCCCGTCCGGAGCAGGGCCCGCTGCCGGCAGCGTTGCCGTAATCCGCATACTCCTTATAACGCAGTAAGCTCACTATGTATACCGGGGTGGTGGCTGTTGCCGGGGTCATGACCGTTTGCATGATGCAAAGGAAGAGGTTCACAAGGACAATTAAGTTCAGGTAGTTTAACAAATTGCCGGCAAAACTGACACTTATCATATCTTCCTGGCCGCATTATTGATACTTTTGTGCCGGTTCAATCCTTTCCTGTATGGATAATTTTTTTGCTGCCCGATCGCAAATGGCCTTGTCGCTGGGTTTCCATATTATTTTTGCCTGTATAGGCATGGTAATGCCTTTTTTTATGGCGGTGGCGCATTATATATGGCTTAAAACCGGCAACGAGGTGTACCGGGATATTACCAAAGCCTGGAGCAAGGGAGTAGCTATTTTCTTTGCCACCGGCGCAGTATCCGGTACGGTATTATCTTTTGAGCTGGGCCTGCTGTGGCCAAAGTTCATGGAACATGCAGGTCCTATTTTCGGGATGCCTTTTTCGCTGGAAGGCACCGCCTTTTTTATAGAAGCAATCGCCTTAGGGTTCTTTTTATATGGCTGGAACCGCTTTAACCGCTGGTTCCATTGGTTCACCGGTGTGGTGGTAGGCGTTAGCGGGCTGGTATCCGGCATACTGGTGGTGGCCGCCAATGCCTGGATGAACAGCCCTGCGGGGTTCGACTATGTGAACGGGCAATACCTGAACATTGACCCTATTAAGGCCATGTTCAATGAGGCCTGGTTTTCCCAGGCCCTGCATATGTCTATTGCCGCCTTTGCCTCCACGGGTTTTGCGGTTGCCGGTATCCATGCGCTGATGATCCTGCGCAAAAGCCATGTTACCTTTCATAAAAGAGCTTTCCGTATATCAGCGGTATTTGCCACAGTAGCGGCGCTGTTACAGCCCCTGAGTGGTGACATTTCCGCAAAGGATGTGGCTAAACGCCAGCCGGCTAAGCTGGCAGCCATGGAAGCGCATTTTAAAACGGAAGAAAAAGCAGCGCTTATCCTGGGTGGTATCCCGGATGAAAAAGAGAAAAAAGTAAACTACGCTATTGAAATACCCGGTGCGCTGAGTTTCCTGGCGCATGGCAATTTCCATGCTGAAGTTACCGGGCTGGATCGGATCCCGGAAGAAAACCATCCGCCGGTAGCCGTTACCCACTATGCCTTCCAGGTGATGGTGGGCCTGGGCACTATTATGATGCTGATCTCCGTATTGTATTACATAACTATCTGGAAAAAGAAAAGCTGGCTGGAAAAACGCTGGCTGCTGAAGCTCTTTGTCATTGCCACCCCCATGGGATTTATTGCCGTAGAAGCCGGGTGGACGGTAACAGAGGTAGGCCGGCAGCCCTGGATCATTTATGGTGTGATGCGTACGGTAAATGCCGTTACGCCTATGCCGGGTATCCTTTATTCCTTTTACATTTTTACGGCCGTATATATCTCGTTATCCTGCATTGTGGCGTTTTTGCTTTACCGGCAAATAAGCATGGTGGGTAAGTTATACGATCATTCTGTTGAACCAATCAATGCCATCTGACCATGCTTTACGTAGTTATTGTTTATCTGTGGGCAGCCATCCTGTTATATCTCCTGTTAGGCGGGGCGGATTTTGGCGCCGGTATCATTGAATTTTTTACCTCGCGCAATAACCGTGGCCGCACGCGCAGAACCATGTACCAGGCCATTGGACCGGTATGGGAAGCCAACCACATGTGGCTGATCATTACCATCGTGATCCTGTTCGTAGGATTTCCAAAGATATACGCTACCTTATCCGTATACCTGCACATTCCGTTAACCGCTATGCTGCTGGGTATTATTGCCCGTGGTACTGCTTTTGTGTTCCGCAATTACGATGCGGTGAAGGATGATATGCAAAAGGTATACAACCGCATTTTTATTTATTCCAGCGTGATCACACCTTTCTTCCTGGGCATTATTGCTGCCAGCACGGTTTCCCGGAATGTGGATGTGATGGCGCAGGACTTTTTATCGGCCTACATTTTCAGCTGGCTTAACTGGTTCTCTGTAACCGTAGGGTTATTCACTGTATGTATATGCGGTTTCCTGGCAGCAGGTTATATTATCGGGGAAACGGACAGCGTTGAAGACCGGCAGTTCTTTGCCCGTAAAGCCAAGTGGATGATCGTATCTGCCGTGTTATGCGGGATCCTGGTGTTCCTGGCATCCTTTAAAGAAAATGTTCCGCTGGCAGAATGGATCTTTGGCAAGGCGCCCGGCATTTTTGCTATTGCAGCGGCCAGCTTGTCTTTACCTTTCCTGTGGTACGGGCTTACACACGGGAAAGCCATCATTGTGCGGCTGTTAGGTGGGTTTGAGATCTGCATGATCCTGTTTGCAGTTACTTACCGCCATTTCCCCAACATTGTGCTGCTGAAAGGCGGCGGGCATCTTTCCCTTATTGAGCACCAGGGGCAGGAAAAAGCTATTGTATCACTGGCCTGGGCCCTGCTGATCGGCAGCATTTTTATTTTGCCGGCATTAGGTTACCTGATGTATAGTTTTGAAAAGAAAAAACCGCGTGAAGCCTGAACGGAGCTTACAGCTTACCTGGTTTTAAATATCCCGGATGAGCCCATCTGCCGGTAAACCGGTAGCGGGCAGCAGCTTTTTACGAAGCATACTTAAGAACACGGGCGTAATACCTAAATAAGAGGCAATATGTTTTTGTGCAATTCTTTGTTCCAGGCCGGGATAACGCCGCTGGAACTGCGCATACCGTTCCTCTGCCCGCAGTGACTGAGCGGCTGTCATACGCCGCTGATAAATAATAAACCCGTTCTGTGTAAGAATGCGGAAGAAGCGCTCAAATTTGGGGATCTTCTCATACAGCATTTCCAATGTATCCAGCCGGAACCAGTAAACAATGGTATCCTCCAATGCAGCTATTGAATAATAAGCCGGTGTTTGGGAATAAAAGCTGGCGATATCCACCGCCCACCAGTTTTCGGGGCTAAAGGAAATAATGTGCGCTTTGCCTCCTTCATCTGTATGATACAAACGCAGGCAGCCTTTTACAACAAAGTAAACGCACCTGCATACTTCACCGCTTTTTAACAGCACGGAGTTCTTCTTTACCTGCTTTTGCTGCAACAGCGATCTTACATATTCCGTTTCTGCCGGATCTAATGTAATGTGCATTGCAAAATTAGCCAGTATAAGATCATCCATCTTTAATATATAAAGTAAAATAGCTTGTCTGAAATATAGTGAAACTTCAGCATTAGGAGACCATTTTACTTGTTTTGATCAGCCGCCAGTTTTCCAGCGCCGCATTGCGGTGAGGCAAAGCATCGGCATAATATGCTGCGCATTCCGTTATGCGGCGGAAAGCGGCAAAGCTGGGATATTCCACAATGCCCACAACATCCCATAATTCACCTTCCGGCGCCACCAGTATGGATTGTACATTACTTACAAAGAATACATTTATACCTTCACTGGCGGCAATGTTCCTAAAGGCGGGAACGTAACGCTCGAAGTAAGCCTCCCGGCCCGGGCAGGGCGCGCCCTGTGCAGGATCATCGTATTCCGCACGCTCCTTAAAACGAAGAAAATTCACCATAAAAACCGGACCATCATCCTTGCCTGTATTGGTCGCTGACTGAACGGCTGCCTCATTAATTTTAGTTGCTGTTACCATGATCGTTTGTTATGAACGTTTACTTATGCAAAGTAACAGGCCGCTAACGGAAATAAAATTAAAGTAGTTTAACAAAATGGCGCTACAGCAACTATGATGCTGCTACAGAAAGTATTCAGATTCCGGGTATAGGTTTGGCGTGTGCTATGCTATTCATGGCTGCGGGTATTCTTATACCTGTTTAAAGTTAATCCTTAAACTGCCGGTACATGAAACTTTTTGCCGAATATAACCGGCTTAACCTTACCGTAATGGCAGCAGTGCTGTTGTTTTCCGGTGTGGTGTATTACCTGCTGCTGAATCATATACTGATCCATGAGCTGGATAAGGACCTTATGGAAAAAAGGCAGAAAATTGAAGCATATGCTGCCAAACATGCTACCCTGCCGGCTTTTGAGGACCTGGACGATGTGCAGGTGTTTTATGCACAGGTGCCCTCAGCAGCTGAGGAAAGCCTGTCGGCATTTGTGGGCCGTTATGATCCGGAGGAAGCAAAGGTACACGGGTATCGCCAGCTGGTGTACACCCAGGCGTTTGCGGGTAAGTACTACCGGATTACTATTTTTAAACCGGTGGAGGGTGTTCAGACCCTGTTACGCGTTATTACAGGCATTACTTTTTGCGCTATGCTGCTGATCATAGGGTTGTCTGTTTTAATTAACCGGATGGTGCTGCGTAAATTATGGCAGCCATTTTATGAAATGGTGGGCGCCCTGCCTTCATGGAGCCTTAGCAAAAAGCAGCCTCCCTCCTTCCCCGAAACGGATGTGGATGAATTTATTCTTTTAAAAGACCGCCTTAATGCTACTATTACCCGGGTGCAGCAGGAACACAGATCGCTGCTGCAGCTGGCGAAAATTGAACATCAGCAGTTCTGTACTGTTGCACCGGTTAATGTAAAAGAGAAAATAGAAGAGAAAGTACAACAGCTGCAGGCATTATGGCATCACAATAACCTGGAAGTTACCACCCGGCTGCAGCCGGTGACCCTTAGCACGAACCCTGAGCTGATGGATCTGCTGCTCAATCATCTTTTAAATAATGCTACCCGGCATAATATTCCCGGCGGGGCGCTTTGTATTACCCTTACACCCGGCTGCCTGACCGTGGAAAACACCGGTGGTGAAAAGCCGCTGGACGATACCCGGCTTTTCAGGCGCTTTTATAAGGAAGAGCAGCATAATCAAAACCGCGGCATCGGGCTTTCCATTATCCGGGAGATCTGCACGCAAACGGGCATTACTTTAAAATATTCCTTTGCAGGCCAGCGGCATGTTTTTTCATTAATGTTCCCCTAACCGTTACTCCGATTGTTTTTTATGTTTCAGCAGCCAGCTAATGCTTTGGTAATAAGCAATGGCTTCCGTGGTAAGTGTATCATTCAATGGCACGGCCGTGGCATTACCTGTTACCAGGTCAGGTACATATTCGCTCACCTTTCTCACAGGCGATTGTATTACCAGCTGGCCATTGCGTAAATAACCCAGCCCCTGGTAGGTGCTGATGAAGGCGCGCTGTTTTTCAGCAGGCATGTTCAGCACATCCAGCCCAAAAAATTTAGAGCGGTACCGGAGCTTCAATAACCCCAGGATGGTGGGCGCTACGTCTATCTGCGCTGTGAGCATATTAACCTGCTGCGGTGGTAACCATTTGGGCGCGTAAATGAGCATGGGAATGTGATAACCGGTTACCGGCAGCTCAACGCTACCGGCACTGCCGGCACAATGGTCTGCTACAATTACAAAAAGGGTACTGTCAAACCATTTTTTATGGCGGGCTTCCTGCAGAAATTTGTTGATGGCATAATCCGTATACTTAACAGCACCTTCCCTTATTTGCAGGGATGGGGAGATATCAATCCTTCCGGCCGGATAGGTGAATGGGCGGTGGTTGCTCACCGTCATAATATGTGCAAAAAAAGGCTTACCGGCAGCGCTGTTATTATCCAGCACATGCAGCGCAAGGGTGAACAGGTCTTCATCCGCCACGCCCCATATATTCTGGTAATGTGCCTGGCCTTTGGGTATGGCCGAGCGGTCGATCACGGTATAACCATTACCACCGAAAAATGTTTTCATGTTATCGAAGTAGCTGTAACCGCCGTACAGGTATTGGGTGGTATACCCTTTGGACCGTAACACGCTGCCCAGGGAGAACAGGTGGGCATTATGCGGCCGTTTTACAATGCTCTGGCCGGGTGTGGGCGGTATGGAAAGCGATAAGGCTTCCAGCCCGCGTACGGTGCGGGTTCCGGAGGAATACAGCTGCGTAAAGAGCAGGCTTTGCTGCGCCAGCGAATCCAGGTAAGGCGTTATATTCTTGGTACCGCCAAAAGCCCGCATGAAATCAGCGCTCAGGCTTTCTACGCTGATCAGCACTACATTCAGCTTCCTTTCCGGTTCTGCATAGGTAATGTCTCTTTCAATACTATAGGGATCATTACTTACAAAATGGCTGTTAGGTACCTGCAGCTGCTGCCGTAATACTTTAAAAGCAGTAACATCCGGCAGCGTTTGATAGAACTTATAAAAGTCCAGCTCATTCTGATTAAAAGCAGTGGCAAATTCATAAAGGCCGTTACCGGCTAAGGAATTGGCATATTCATTACGGCTAAAATGCCGCCATTGCTCCTGCAGCGCATAATACAGCAGCAGCGGCGCGAGTAACAGGCCTATGGCCAGCAAAGACCGTTTTGCAAAAGGCAAAGGCAGCTGCACGCTGTTACGTAGCGGCCGTCTGAAAAGCACTACAATCAACAGGGATAAGATCACCAGCGTAGTTATAATAGCGGTAACCGGGTAAGATTCTGAAATATTGCCCAGCACCTCAGTGGTATATACCAGGTAGTCGACTGCAATGAAATTATAGCGGCTGTAAAACTCCTGCCAGAAGAACCACTCGCTTACTGCATTCAGCAGCATCAGAAAAACCACCAGCGTAAGCCCGGCAAATAACACCGATGTTCGCCAGTAAAGCCGGAAACGGTAAGGTATAAAGACCAGGATCAGGTAAATGGCAAAGCGGATGGCAATGTACCATACCAGTGCCCTGTATACTTCCGGGCTATAATCTTTGGGAATAAGATTGGTAAATAGTAATAGCACAAGCAACCCGGTAAAGAAAAGGCAAACGAAAGGCGCCATACTTTTCCGGTAAACCACATCATTCTGAAGCCACAGCTGCAATACAAAAGGGATAATAACAAAAGCGGCTACTGACAGATCATACAGCAATCCAATAAAAAAGAGCCCTGTAAACTGCCCGGCCGTAATGCGGGGGGCCGGCGTGCTGATTAAAAGCGCTATGCGGGTAAGTACAGAAACCGCTAAGAACAAAACCGTGACCAACCAGATGATAGAAAACCTGTTGCGAAATATACCCTTACTCATGTCTGTTGTTTAAATCCGCTACAAATCTGAGGGGCAATTCTGTGCGAATTTGGGAGAAAGGGTAATTATTCCGCGGAATGGGGTATCAAAGCTCCGCCACGAAACCATTCAGGGTCATCAAATTGGGAATGGCGTCTCCAATGGTGTTATTGAAATAAACATATACCTCTTTCCCTTCCTGCATCCAGGTTTGGATCTGTTTGGCCTGTTCCTGCAAATGGCTGTTGGTGTAGCCTCCTTTATAATCCCCTGCCAGCCCGTGAAAACGGAGATATACAAAGGGTGCATGTTTATTCAGCCGTACGTTCCTTGACTTTGGAATATCGTGCAGCACAATACTGCTTGCATGCTCGTCTGCCAGCTCATACACCTCCCCTATGTACCAGGATGGATGCCGGAATTCCAATGCCACCTTCCATCCATGCGCGGGATCTATGTCCTGCAACAGCTCAAGCAATTCCTCCACCTGGCCATATTTGTCAATGGTTAAAGAGGGTGGGAACTGTATGAGCAGGCATCCCTTTTTAGTGCCGGCAGGGCGGATAACTTCCATAAAGCGCAGTACCTGTTGCGGGTCGTACACAAATCCTTTGGCATGGGTGATGTCTCTCCACAGCTTAAAAGTAAAAACAAAGTTCTCCGGCACGCTGGCTGCCCATTTGCCTACCGTGGCCGCCTGCGGCACTTTATAAAAGGAGCTGTTTACTTCTATACTATTAAACAGGGAGCTGTAATAAGTAAGCCGGCTTTTATCCCGGAACGCGGGTGGAAAGGCTTTTTTATTGGGTACCGGCAGTACCAGGCCGCTGGTGCCGGACCAGTATTTGCCCTGGGCTATATGGGTCATGGCTGCTCTTTGCAGGCATAACAAGCAAAAATGTAACCACTCTTTGCCAGGGAGTTGCGCCGCTCTGAAGATAAATTGTTACTTTAGAAGCGGTTACAATTCCCATTCTATTAAATGCCGATTATAAAAACGGATATATGCATCATAGGCGCCGGCCCGGCCGGTGCTACGGCTGCCCTGCAGCTTGCTTACAGTGGCGTGCCCTGCGTAATTATTGATAAAGCTGTTTTTCCACGCGATAAGGTTTGCGGTGATGGGCTCAGCGGGAAGGTGCTTACCTTACTGGGCCGCATTGACCCCGGTATTGCTGCCCGCCTGCTGGCAGCCTCATTTAAGCTGGATAGCTGGGGCGTAAACTTTGTTGCTGCCAACCGTATGGGCATTAACATCCCTTACAAAGCCGGTTACCAGAAAGCGCCCGGGGAGCCCCGTGGTTTTGTATGCAAACGAATGGACTTTGACAACTTCCTGGTAGACGAGCTAAAACGCTGCCCGCAGGTACAGCTGATAGAAGGGGTGAATATTACCAAACACACCCTGGAGGCAGACGGTTATTTGCTGGGCAATGCCAGCGGCGATGTACAGATAAAAGCCAAGCTGGTAATAGCAGCTAACGGCGCTTACTCCTCCTTTACGAAAGAAGTGGCCAATATTCATATGGAGCCGGAACATTATGTAGCCGGTATACGGGCTTACTATAAGAACATATCTGGTATTCACCCTGATAAATTGATAGAGCTGCATTTCCTGAAGAACATTTTGCCCGGTTATTTCTGGATCTTTCCCCTGCCCAATGGGGAGGCTAATGTGGGCGTAGGCATGCTTAGCAGCTCCCTGCGCAGGAAAAAGGTAAACCTGAAACAGCTGCTGCACGATACTGTAACAAAAGATCCGGAAATGAAGGAACGGTTTAAAGATGCCGTGTTAATGGGTACTATAGATGGTTACGGGCTTCCGCTGGGAAGTAAGAAACGGGCGCTCTCCGGCGAGCGGTATATGCTTACCGGTGATGCGGCTTATCTTATAGACCCCTTTACCGGCGAAGGCATTGGCAATGCGCTTTATTCAGGAAGAATGGCAGCGGAGCAGGCCATTATTGCCATTGCTGCAGATGATTATTCCGCTGCTGCGCTGCGTGCGTATGATGCCCATGTGTACCGTGTGCTGGGGCCTGAATTAATCATGAGCACCAAATTACAAAAGCTGATCAAATACCCCTGGATCCTGAATATGCTGATGAAAATGGCTGCCCGCAATAAAGAGTTCCGCAGCTTACTCACCAGTATGTTCCATGAAGTAGACATCCGCAGGAAATTAACACAGCCTATGTTTTACCTCAGGTTGCTGTTTAGCCGCTAGCGTTTATTTCAGGTTTTTTAAAGCCCGGTTCAGGCTTCTGATGGTAACGCCCAGGTAGGCAGCCATATCCTCTTTGGAGATGGTGATATCTTGTTCGGCCTGCAACTCCAGGAGCTTGGCTAACCCATTCTCTACCGTATACAATTGCTGGAAAGATGCGCGGGTACTGGTATTGATGATGCGCTCCGCAAATTCACCCAATAGCAATTTATTAAACTCCAGGTTCTCATTCATCAAAGACTTAAAAAAGGGGATGGCAACCAGGTAGGCCTTCACCGGCGTAATGGCCTGAATGCTGCAAAGGCATTTTATATCCCGGATCACTTCAATGTCGCCTAAAGTCTCCCCTTCCCCCAAAAACTCTACGATGTAATCCTTATCATTTTCCTCGCTCAGGAAACATTTGGTAATACCTTCTTTAATGACCAGGGTTCTGGCTACCTGCTGGCCCTGTTGTAAAAGGAACTGGCCGCTGGAAAAGTTTTTAAGCTGGATGTTCTCTTTGCGTTCATGCGCATTATACAGATCGTCAATGAAAGACAGCACAGAAGGATTGGTACGTATCATATCGCATTGGGACAAATGTCCCGTTTTTACAGGTGCAGGTTACCGATTTTTGCTATAAGATGAAAACAAAAATAGACATTGAAAGCTGGAACCGGAAGGATCACTTCCGCTTTTTTTCACAATTTGAGGAGCCTTTCTTTGGCGTAACCGTGCAGCTGGACTGTACAAAAGCATACCAGGATGCAAAGGCCGGAGACCGGTCTTTCTTCTTATATTATTTGTACCGCGCATTAAAGGCTGCTAATGAAACGGAACCTTTCTGTTACCGCATCATTGACAAAGAAGTGTTCCGGTTTGATACGGTGAACGCTTCCCCTACCATTAACCGGGGTAATGGAACCTTCGGCTTTTCTTATATGGATTATAATAAGAATGAAGATCTGTTTTACAGGAACGCCCGGGAAGTTATCCAGACCATTCAGCAGTCGGAAGGGCTGGTGCCCGCGGTTTCCGGGGAAAATGTTATTCATTTTTCTGCAGTGCCCTGGCTGAATTTTACGTCCCTTTCCCATGCGCGGAGCTTTACATTCCCGGACAGCTGCCCTAAAATATCTTTTGGAAAAATAACAGTGCAGAACGGGCAAAGGACCATGCCGGTATCTATACACGTGCATCATGCTTTGATGGACGGGTACCATGTAGGACTGTTCGTGGAAAAATACCAGGCACTAATGAACGGCGAATAGCTGCGTTAGCGGCATTGCGTTATAGTATGCGCCTCCGGATAGCTGAAGGCATTATTAATGAACCAGCGTGCTTTGTATATTTTAAGCCCGCTTTGGCGGAAAACGGTATTGCCTTTGGCGTCCAGCACCTCGTCCGTCCACCAGCTGGTTTTAGGCCGGATCACGATCACGGGCCATGCTGCATCAGCAGAGGACACGCTTTTAATATTCACCTGCAGCACATTGGCCTGTGTTAATTGCTTTGTATCTGTATTGATGGTATATACATTGGTGGTATTGGTAAGCCACAGATCATTTTTACCATATACGGGAAACAGGTCATGCGCTTCTGTGCCGGGAAGCGTCACAGAATCCCCCAGCGTTAATGCCGGCTGTGTGCAGCTGAAGTTATAGGTAAAAGTGAGCAGCTTATTCATAGCGGCCGTCCACAATAGCTGGTGCTGCTGGTCCCATACCACATTATGCCCAAAGGCTACCGTGTAGTTCCTGTGGTACACCTGCTCCGGCGCCAGTGTGGTATCCACCTTAAAAAGTGTGAGGTAGTTACCGGTGCTGGAAGCGCTTACAATATTCCCATCCGGCAGCAGCTCGGCAGAATGGGTATTGCCGCCGGCATAAGCATAGAACACGGTTTTCTTATCGGCAATCCGTACCAATGCCACCCCGCCGCCGGATGCGGTTACCAGCAGGTATTTGCCGTTATACACCGGCTTTACATCGCTGGTATTGCTGAACCATTTTACATGCGCCGGTTTTACATTGGATTGTTCCGGACGCCATTCCCAGATGATCTGCTGGGTGCTTATATCGGCAATGGCTGCACGGTTATACAATTGTTCCGCCAGTACAATGCATTGCTTACAATCTGTTACAGTAACTGCGGGTTTAGCGCCGCTGGTATCCGCTGCGGGTTGCAGGGCATTTGCTTTACCAATGGTGGCAGCTATGCAAAATAAACCGCTGCATAATAGCCGGCTCCAGATTCCTTTCATATCATTCATGCTTATAGGTTCCGGGGGCTAAAGATAAGGCGCCGTCCTTATTCTGTTGCAGCATCTTTTTGTCCGGTAATGAACACTGCTGTAACGGAAATGAACATGCCTGAACCGGCAGGCTATTGTTTTTCAATGGTTTAGGGCGCGGGTACTGTATTTGTTGCTGCTGCTGCAAATCCATCCACATGTTTAAAAGTTTTATCCGCGCTACCTTCCGCCACTTATGGAAAAATAAAACTTACACATTCCTGAACATCTTTGGCCTGGCCACCGGTATTGTTTGTGCCGCCTTTATCTTTTTATGGATTGAAGATGAGCTGCATTTTGATAGCCAGTATCCCAAAAAGGACCAGCTGTACATGATACTCACCAACCAGACCTATGATGGCAAAACCCGTGCGTTCCGGTCGTCCCCGGCTAAGCTGGCCGCAGCTATTAAAATAGAGATCCCCGGTGTGGTGAACACCGCCCGGGTGAGTGGCTGGAAATCGGTGTTCAGCGTGGGTGAAAAAGCGATCAATGAAACCGGCTGTTATACGGATGCTGCTTTTTTTGAGATGATGGACCTGCAATTCCTGGAAGGCACGGCAAAAAATGCATTCAGGAACGTATCGTCCGTTGTGGTTACGGAAGATATGGCCAAACGTTTTTTCGGCAGCGCGGCTAATGCAATGGGAAAATCATTGCAGATGGAACATAAGGAAAGCGTAGTGATCACCGGTGTGGTTAAGAATTTTGCGCCTAACTCCAGCCTGCAGTTTTCCTGTATGGTGCCGTTCAATATTGCATCTAACCAGCACGACTATTACGAACGCTGGGGTGCTAATGCGGTGAATACCTATGTGGAGCTGTCGCCCAGGGCAAATTTAGCGGCGGTCAGCAAACAGCTGTCGGGCCTTATACGCAGTAAGGATCCCGATGCGGGCGCTGTGCCTTTCCTGTTTGCCATGAACGACTGGCGCCTGCGCAGCGAGTTCCCGGATGGTGTACAAAAAGGCGGCCGCATTGTATATGTACGCATGTTCTCTATTATTGCCTGGATCATTCTGCTGATAGCCTGCATCAATTTCATGAACCTGGCTACTGCACGCAGTGAAAAGCGTGCCCGCGAAGTGGGCGTACGTAAAGTAATGGGCGCCGGTAAACAGCTGCTGGCCTTACAGTTCATTGGGGAAGCCATCTGCATGGCGCTCGTGTCTATGCTGATCGCGGTTGTATTTATGTACGTACTGCTACCGGGTTTTAACATGCTGGTAGAAAAAAAATTAACGCTGGGACTTATACAGCCCGCACATGCCGGGTTCCTGCTGGGCATTGCCCTGTTATGCGGCCTGGTGGCAGGCAGCTACCCATCCTTATATCTTTCCTCCTTTAGCCCCATTAAAGTATTGAAAGGCTTTAAGATGAAAGCCGGCAGCGCTGCCTATATCCGTAAAGGGCTGGTGGTGTTCCAGTTTGCTACTTCCATTGTGCTTATTGTAAGCACCATTGTTATTTACCAGCAAATTCAGCATGTTACGCACCGCGACCTGGGTTATAACAAAGACCATCT
The DNA here is from genome assembly GCF_900109685.1 of Chitinophaga rupis. Classification (GTDB taxonomy): domain Bacteria; phylum Bacteroidota; class Bacteroidia; order Chitinophagales; family Chitinophagaceae; genus Chitinophaga; species Chitinophaga rupis. The sequence goes on from NZ_FOBB01000002.1 coordinate 1,440,364, forward strand.
TATACAGGCAGAAGTAAAGGGTGATCTTTATAAACACTTTGGCGCCATAAAACAGGCGCTGCTGCAAACAGGTGCAGTAGAAAATGCCGGCCTGGCCAGCTCAGAAATGTTATATACCAGTAACAATACCTCCGGCTTCACCTGGCAGGGTAAAGATCCGCAAAGTGATGTGCTTATTTCTTTCCGCGATATTTCACCCGACCTGCTCAGTACCTGGGGCATGCAGATAGTGGAAGGGCGCAGCTTTTACGACAATATAAAAAGCGACAGCGGCAATGTGATCATTACTGCATCGCTGGCGCGCCTGATGGGCCAGGGCAGTGCTATCGGCAAAACGCTACAACTGGGTGATGGTGTTTTTCATATAGTGGGTGTGCTGAAAGATTTTGTATATGGCGATATGTACCAGCAAAGCGATCCCGTAGTATTCTTTAGCCGTACCGACAATGCTGAAAAGCTGCTGATACGCCTGAAACCGGACGCAGCACCGGAAGCCGCTATTGCCAAAATAAGCGCAGTAGTACAGCAGGCCGTACCCGGTTATCCTTTCGATTACAAGTTTGTGGACGATCAGTTCCAGGAGTTTTTCAAAAGCGAACAACTGGCCAGTAAATTATCGCGCCTGTTTGCGCTGCTGGCCATTATTATTTCCTGCCTGGGCATTTTTGGACTGGCAGCCTATATGGCAGAAAGAAGGGTAAAGGAAATTGGTGTACGCAAGGTGCTGGGCGCAAGTGTAGCCAGCATCACTACCTTACTTTCAAAAGACTTTTTACAGCTGGTGCTGTTGGCCTCCTTTATAGCTATGCCTGTTGGCTGGTGGGTAATGGATCGCTGGCTGGAGGGGTATGCCTATCACATTAACATAAGCGGCTGGGTGTTTGTGCTTGCCGGCTGTGTATCGTTGCTGATTGCGCTGATCACTATCAGCTTTCAATCGATAAAAGCCGCTATGGCTGACCCGGTTAAAAGCCTGAGAACAGAATAAGAATTAATAATGAATAATTAAGAATTAATAATCGCAGGGCCGGTACACGGGTGAAATACATTTTCTGCAACTGCACAATAAAGAGGGCGATATTTCAATTGAAGTATCGCCTTCTTTATTATTAATTATTCATTGTTAATTATTAATTCATTTACTGTGAAGTCTTCAAATACCACATTAAAGTGTTCCTTACCCGGCGCTGCTGCCACTACACCTATTTGCGTGGTTACACCTGGCGGAAAATAAGCCAGGCGTAGCATCTCATATTGTTTGCCATCAAAGGAATATTTTATTTCCACAAAATCGCCTTTCCGTAAGAGCTTCAGCCAAACAGCGGCCGGGCTGTTATGGCGCGGAACTACCGACCAGTCGGACATTTCCCGGGTTACTACGGCGCTTACATTTTGTACGCCATCCACATACTCAATGCCTGTTTTTATCCAGTTCTTTTCATCGATCCGGATCATTAAGCCGGCCTGGTGATACAGCTCCCGGTAATCGCCACTGATTTTTACACCGGCTTCAAAGTCGCCTTCCTGCTCCTGGAAATAAAAAGGGCCGTTATCACGTATAAACCCATAGTGGGTAATCCGCCAGTAATCGGTATCCGGATCCACCGTTACGGCCAGCTTTTTTTCATTGCCGGACCATTTACCCGGTTCATTAAACCATTTCATCCGTTAATATTTAATTTTTTTTGTCGGATGGAACCTCGCATTAACATGCCCCTTCCGCTGTGGCGGAACAGGTTGTGTGAAAAAATGTATCATGCCCGGTTTCATAATTAATCCATTTTAGACGCCAGAAAAATAGTACCGGTACCAAACAATGCGATCAATGCAAATGACCAGCGCAGGTTCAGCGCTTCTGCAATAAAACCTATCAGCGGAGGGCCTATCAGAAATCCCAGGAAACCTACCGTAGATACGGCTGCAATAGCCACACCCGGCGGTAATGTTTTGGATTTGCCCGCCAGCGCCAGCACCAGGGGTACAATAGATGAAACGCCAATGCCTACCAGCAGAAAACCCAGCGTGGCCGTATAAATATCCGGAAAAAAAATAGCCAGCAACAAACCGGTTGTGCTGATGGTACCTGCACATTGCAATACTCTTTTTACACCAAAGCGGGTTACAATACGGTCTGCCAGGAAACGTCCCCCGGCCATGGTGCCCATAAAAGCAATATACCCTACGGTGGTTAAGGATTCAGGTACCTGCACAACCTTCTGAAAGTATACGCCGCTCCAGTCAAACATAGTACCTTCCGTTACCAGGCTGGCAAAGGCTATTAACCCCAGCTGCAGGATCTGCCGGTCTGGTTTGGCAAAAAGCGGCTGCGCTTCCGCCGGTGCATCTTCCGGTAGTAAATATTTCCAGCTGCCCAATACCAGCAGCCAGCAGGTGGCGCCAATGATCCAGAAATGCAGGGCCACTGGCCAGTTCAGGTTTACCGCCAGCGTACCAATGCCTACGCCGGTAAAACCCGCCAGGCTCCATAAGCCGTGAAAAGAGGCCATTACCGAACGGCCGTATAACGCCTCCACTCCCACTGCCTGTGTGTTCATGGCAATCTCAAATACATTATTCATGAACCCGAACAGGAACAGGATGATCACCAGCTGCCAGATGTGGGTGGTCAGTCCTATCATACCCAATATAAAAGGAAAGATCAGCCCTGCTGCAATCAGCACCCGGCGGCTGCCCAGGCGGGTCACCATCCACCCGGATACCGGCAGGCTAACCATAAGGCCTATAGGCAGCGCAAACAGTACGCTTCCCAGGCCAGCATTGTTGAGGCCAAAATGCGCTTTTATATCATGAATACGGCAGGCCCAACTTGAATAAGTCAGGCCTGCTATGAAGAAGAAGATGCACACCGCTATGCGGTAGGTACGTTTTACATTCACCGTTAAAGAAAGCATAAGCAGTTTTATTTACAGTCGTTCTGCATACAGCCCGATGTGCTGATACAGGTCGTCATAATCCGTGATCTTCACAATATCTTCCAGGTGAGCCAGCTTTTTATTGGCGATCCCTATGAATTGAATGCCCATGTCTTTGGTGGCCAGGTAATCCCAGTTACCATCGCCCACATACGTGATGTTGGCTAAAGCAAGCTCCTGCCCATGTTGCTCATTCATTTTACGGATGGTGTGGCCAATAATATCCTGCCTTGCCAGCGCATCCTGGGCAAAGGATGCGGCAGTACATCCATCAATATTAATGCCGGCACAGCGCAGCTTGAACAGCGCTGATTCCCGCCAGCCACCGGTAGCCAGCCCTATGCTGATGTGCTGCTGCCGGCACAAGGTTGCCAGTACGCTGCCGGCTTTTTGGATCTCGCGGATACGCTCCGGCTTTTCTTCGTAGGCCCGTTCCAGTAAGCTGCAGAAGTGTGCAATGAACTGTTCGCGCTCCTCCTCCGTATAAGTGCGGCCTTTCCTTTCCCGGAACAGCTGGTCAATGATGCCGGAGTCTGTAGTATTCTTATAATACCCGTAATTGGTTTCAAAGTCACGGAAGCCGAATGTTTCTTCTATGGCGCGGGTATAACAATGATCGTCTATTTCGGTGGTATCGGTAAGGGTACCATCTATATCGAAAATAATATATTTCATGTCTGTGAATTTAAGAAATGCGTATTACAGATTTAAGACTGCTAATGTTGTTGCTCCTTTGCCGGGTGTGCAGATCGCAGCCCAGGTCTTTCACGGCTGCGTTGAAATTGCTAAGGTCGTACTCATTGGTGATGATCTTGTGCAGCTCCAGCCGGCCGCTGTTGATCAGGTCCACTGCGTGCCGGAAAGTATCCTGCGAATCAATAGAGCCGATGATAGAAATACTGCGGTCGGCAATTTCCCGCGGGTTAATGGTTTGCTGGTTGTTACGCAGGCCCATCAGCGAGATCTTACCACCGTCTGCAATGGCCTGGATAGATTTTTCCAGCAGGCTGGCAGTAGTGTCTATAATAAGATCATACTGGTTCTTCTGCGGTATAAATGCAGGGGAAAGCGTCCAGCCTTTTGACAGCACATTGTTTTCTTCTATCAGCTTTATTCTTTGCGGGGATGCTTCATAGATCACTCCTTCCTGGATGCCGTATTGTTTTAGTGCCAGGTAAAACAACAGCCCTATGGGGCCGCCGCCCAGCACGGCTGTACGCATAAACGGTGTAACAGCCAGCTTCTTTACTGCGGTGAGCACACAGCTTAACGGTTCGGATAAAGCCCCCTGTTCAAAAGGAACACCATCCTGCAGCGGGTAAATAAAACGTTGCGTGGTTTTAAAGAAACGGGTAAAGGTACCGTCAATAGAAACGCCTGCTTCTGTGGTTGACTTTAACAGGCAGTGATTGCGCAGCCCTTTACGGCAGTTCTCACAGTAGCCGCAGTAATAGGTGGGATCAATGATCACACGGTCGCCAATGTTGCAATTATCAACACTACTGCCCTTATCTACGATCACCCCTGCAGATTCATGCCCGATAATAACCCGGGGGCGTGCCAGGTATTCACCGGAAATAATACTGAGGTCTGTACCGCAAATGCCGGTGGCGCGCACTTCTACGATCACCTCATCCGGCAGCATAATAGCAGGTTCCTCTTTTTCTTCTATACAAATATCCCAGGGATTGTTATATACGATGGCTTTCATGATGTTTGTTTTTAGAGCTGGCTGAATAATTTATCAAGTCTTGCGCAGATCTCTTCTATATCGTCCAGGGTAGCGGTGAGCGCGGGCCGTACCTTTACTACATTCCCAAAGCCGTAGCGGGAGCCGCGGAGTATAAGGTTATGTTCTTCAAGTGCCGTGTCAATGATATGGTTGGTGAGCTTTACATCCGGTGCGCCTTCCCGGTCAACGATCTCCAGGCCCCACATGTAGCCAATACCGCGCACATCGCCAATAACATGGCCATACTTTTCTTTCAGCTGCAACAGCAGGCTGCCAAGCACTTTGCCGTTTTCGCGTACGTTTTCCAGGAAACCTTCCCTTGATACTACTTCCATTGTTTTCTGCGATGCGGTGAGCGAAAGCAGGTTGCCACCGGAAGTATAGGAATGTTCAAACTTTTCAAGCACGGCAAACTCAGACCGGTAAATGATAGCAGCTGCCGGTATGCCAATACCGCCCAGGCCTTTGGCCAGCGTAATAATATCGGGCTGTATGTCATAATGCTCACTGGCAAACATGTAACCGGTTCTGCCAATACCGGTTTGCACCTCATCTGCTATCAGTACAATGTCCAGCTCATCGCAGATCTTACGGATGCGTTCAAAATAACCTTCCGGCGGAATAATGTTGCCGCCATTACCCAGGATGGGCTCCAGGATCAGGCAGGATACATTGCCGTTGCTGGCATACTGCGCATGATCATAGATTGCTTCTGCGCAAAGGTAACCGCAGGCCGGCGCGCCCTTTGCGGAATACGGACAACGGTAGCAGTAAGGCGCAGGCACAATACCATTCTGCGTAACCAGGGTATTGGAAAATGACTTGCGGCGGAATGCATTTCCGGAAATGCTGGTGGCAAACAGGGTTTGCCCGTGATGGGACAGCGAGAGGCTGATCACTTCATTTTTGCCGTTGTATTTGTTGGCAATTTTCACGGCGCCTTCATTGGCCGTGGAACCGATGATATCCCGCATCCAGCCGTCTGTAATATGTTCCGGCGCATGCTCCAGGATGCTGTCTAATACCTCCTGCGCCAGCTGGCCGGTGAAGGAGGAAGATACGTGGATCAGCTCTTCCACCTGGTTTTTCAGCGCATCTACCAGTTCGGGATAACTGTAGCCCAGCGCCAGGTTAAATGTGCCGGATACGGCATCAAGATACTCTTCCTTTTCAGGCGTGTAAAGGCGGATGCCACTGCCTTTTGTGAACTGAACATTGATGGACATGGATAAAGTTTTTGAGGGTGTAAAAATGCATGTGATAAAGGCATGGCATGTACATGACGGGCAATGCTACCTGCTCATCAGAACATGGGTGTCTTTTGGGTAAACGAGTAAAAAGTTACATCAGCTTTTCAATGCAATAGCTCATTGCGGCGGGTGTATAGTACACACTTCTGCCAGGGTCTTTCGTGGTATTGCTCGCATTTAATCTGAAATTAACTGGATGTGGTTTAATGGTTACATAAAGATAAGGCCATACAATAATTTTAAGAATAACGTAGAGTTTGTAAACGGGTTAAATACAAACACAAAGTAAAATGCATTCCGGATAATTTATTTTTTTTGTTTTGAAAAAATACGGTATTATATATTATATATAGTGGTGTTCATCTGCATATATTCGTAACCGTTAGAACTAACATAGTATATCTGATTAACCAGCAAGATCATTTCACCAGTGTAACCGTTCCCTTTAATGTTTTTGTTTCGCCTCCCTTGTTCACAAAAGTAGCTACCCACACAAAGGTGCCGGTGTCTGCTAATACGCCTTTAAAATGACCATTCCATCCTACAGCGGGATCATTACTCTGAAAAATGGTTATTCCCCACCTGTTGTAAATGCTTAGCCGGTAATTGCTGATATGTCCGTAATTTTTCGGCCGGAACAGGTCGTTCCGTCCATCGCCGTTCGGCGTGAATGCAGTGGGAAAAATGATGTCGCAGCCCTCGTCTACGAAGATCTCCGTTGCCAGCAGTGCGGAGAGGCAATTGTTCCCGTCTTTTACTGTTAGCGTATAGCGGCCTGCCTCGAGGCCGTTGAATATACTATCAGGCTGCCAGCTTTTATCCCCTATCCTGAACAGGTATGGCGGCGTACCGCCGCTTGCCGTGAGCGTGATATGCCCTTTGAGCGGTGTGCCACATTCAATATCTGTTTTAGATAAAAGCGCTGCATTCAGCTGCGGTGGCTCCAGGATAATAGCCTCCGTACTTTGGCTGCATTGCGCGGCATCTGTTACATTAACTGCATACACCCCTGCAGGCAGGCCGGTGAACAAGCCGGAGTTATTAGTGATATCACCGGTTGCCGGTGAAGTAATAGTATATACGTAACCGTTAGCCCCTCCTGAAGCAGTGAGCTGCAGCTGCCCGCTCCTGTTGCCATAGCAGCTTACGTCTGCATGGGCAATCGTTACTTCGCTGAGCGCCAGCAAGGGCGGTTCAGTAAGGGTAACAGATATGGGCTGGGAAATGCAACCATGGCTATCCCTTACGGTGGAGCTGTAAATACCAGCCGGCAGGCTGGTGAACAAACCGGAGTTATTAGTGAGCGCGCCTGTTGCCGGCGATGTAATAGTATATACGTAGCCATTACTACCCCCTGCAGCATTGAGCTGCAGCTGCCCGTTCCGGTTGCCATAGCAGCTTATATCTGTATGGGCGCTTGTTACTTCGCTAAGTACCAGCAAGGGCGGATCAGTAAGGGTAACGGATACGGGTTGGGAAATACAGCCATAGCTATCTCTTGTTAGAATACTGTAAGCGCCGGCAGGCAGATTATTCAGAAGAGCGCTGTTCCAGGTAAGCCCTCCATCACTGCTGTATTGATAGGGCCCTGTGCCATTGCCGGGAGTGGGTATAATGCTTCCATTGCTGCTACCCATGCAGGACGGCGGTGTGGCAATCAATGTTAACGAGGGCTGTGAATGCACCGTGATCTGCACCGGCGCCACCACTTCACATTTGGTATTGGTATTTGTGATCTTTATATAGTAGGTGCCTGTTTGGCTGATGGCCTGTGGCATGGGTACCGGAATGGTAGTAAGGATGTCTGTCCAGTAGCTTAATAAAAATTCCGGCCCCTGATCCCTGTCAGTAATAACATTGTTGCCCGTGATGTCTATAGTGGCCGGTGCGCAAAAGATGGTATCCTTTACCTGTAGCAGTGGTATCAGGGTGCTGGTAGGCTGCAGGGTTGAAAGATCCAGATCCATCGTGGTTCCCGGTTCTCCGTCTACTGTTCCCCATTCTGTTCCGTTTGAGAGCCCTCTTAATCCACCGGAAACATCTGCTGTAGCAGGCGTATTGGTAATGACCACCCCTCCTCCGCCACCACCGCCGGCGCCATGGCGTGCCAGGAAGGTCTCGTTGCCGCCTGCTCCTCCTTTGGCTGTTAAGGTGACGGTACTGGCCAAAGTACCGGGGTAGGCCAATACAATGCTGCCACCGGCACCGCCGCCGCCTGCGCCATCATCTGTTGAGGGCCCTGCGCTCAGGCCATCGGCACTGATAATGCCTGTACCAAGGATAGCGCTGGCAGTGATCATAATAATCCCACCACCATGTTCACCGCCCTCGGCGGCATTATTATTCTGATGTCCGCCGCCACCGCCGCCACCCATGATAATATGGGCGGGTAAGCCTGTTTTTATTCCTTTGCCTCCTCGTCCGCCTACATCCTGGGGACCCGAGTACTGGTAACCTCCTTTTCCGCCATCACCAAAATTAGCGCCGCCCCCGCCCCCGGAGTTGTGCGCATTGCCGCCGCCTCCTGCATTGGCGGGCGCCCCTCTCCCAAAACTGCCGTTTTCATACCCTCCTGCGGTTGCGCCCCAGGTGCCATTCGGCGTGCCGGCAATACCTTCACCTTTTTCTCCGTAGCTGCCATAGGTATTACTTACGAAATCCTGGATATTGTATAAGCCACCGGCGGAGTTGATCTTACCAGGTCTGAACCCCAGTCCTGTAGCGGTAATTTCATAGCCGTTCATGTTCAGTGTTTGCCAGGCATGAAATGCTACAATGCCGCCGGAGGCTCCATCCCAGGCCGCCGCCGTAACAGTTCCGCCTAAAGTAACGTTCTGGTATGCCGGTACCCGCACTACCTGGTAAGCGGATTTGCGGTTGGGGATGCCGCTTACGGCCCGGTAGCTGTGCTGCAATGGATCCCGCAGGGTTAGTACGCCGCCGGCAAAACTTCTAACCTGGCCAAATTCAAACAGTCCGCTATAGCCGGGATCTATAAACCCATTACCTCCTGTTCCGTTTCCGCCATAGGCGGGTGTGTTGCTGGAATTGATGGTGGCATCCTGCATTTGTATAATTAACACGCGATCGCCTGCCACCAGGGGCGCCGCATTGCCGGTAGCGGGACCTAAGTTAACAGTACGGCCACCGATGTTCAGATCATTCAGGCCCGGATAATAAGTATTCACTACTCCTGCAATAGTAGCAGGTGCGCCACAAGGTGCGTGAACCGGTACAGGCAACTGGGCTCTAAGTACATTACAAAACAGTACTCCTATCAGCCATCCAATACACTTTTGCTTTACAAACATTTTTGTGTAGCCTTTCTCTTGTGAATAAAGGAGCAAAACCCATTGCCCTGTCGCTATGTTTTACCGCCTGTTGATAGATACAATGATTCCCGATGCTTTGAGGTCACAACGTTTAAGCCGTAGCGTTATATGCTATAATACTATTACTGGAAAGGTACAGGGAAAGAGATACGTGGACATTTAGTTCTATACCGGACTTTTAATCCTTGATGGGGTGCTGATCATGGCCTTGCTGCTATCCTTTTTAGCGTGGAATCATTTTAAATACCCTATGTTTTGTTGGCAATTACAGACTTAAGTAAATATAGGAAAAATCGTTCAATTAGCCCGGCAGCAGTTTTTGACGCATTTGCATCAGGGTTTCCTTTATTTCTGAGCTTTGTAGCATTAAATTAAAACGATCAGCAAATAGGTCTGATAGAATGATGTGCAGATGAACGCGTCATTGCGGAGAGGGGGGAGGCTACAGTCCACCCCACATGCCCAGGCTTTACTTTGCTCCTCGCAATGACGCGATTGGTATATGAAATTGCACAGCTAAACCCCTTCCCGGCCCAATCATCTGCAGTATCAGATCGGTTGCTTAGATAGGAACAATAACATACAATAAAAAGGCTAATTTAGGATCCGGTTAGCCGTTTTTGCATATATAGCGAAAGTATAATGCTGGCAGTAATTTAAGAACATGGGGAATATAATCACAAACGAAAAAATAAACGATAGCACGATTCTTATGAGTAATGGGTTGACCTCCGTTTTTATTGAAACAATTTGTTTAGCGGGTTCGGATATTGCATTAGAAAAATATCAGCAAGACATAATGATCTGGTTTAGCCAACGTGACTGGATGATATTGGGGATGGGATTTGAGGGGTTTGACATTGGTGAAATTGTCTGGCGCAAAGAGATTTTTTATGAGCAGCAAAGATTTATTCTTAAGGTTATTGATCGGGCAACAGAAAAAACAAACTGGGATCTGTTAAACTATACTCCGGGCGAAATGATCTTTGAAACCTTAACAAACTTTAGACAGATGATACAGGACTTCAGGATTGAGCATATAGAAACGGAAAATGAAATTCCAATATTTGATTTTGACGGCATAATAAACCGGTACGATAAATGCGACAAACATAGCATTTACAAGCATTACGCCGGTTGTGTGATCTGTAATAGATGATCAGATCCCTTCACGCATGATCTTTCTCACCAATTTATCTGCTTCAATATTGAAATTAACGTCGACCCCTTTCTTTTGATGGGCTTTCACTTTAATGAATGTTAGTTCGATGTGCTCACTCAACGCGTAGAATTCCTTTACAAGATCTGCATTCCTCATTTCCGTTCCTTTGCTGGTAATAAAACCCGCAGCTGTCAATTTCTCCCTTCGTTCCATCAATCCCGTTACATACTGGCTGTCTGAGTAAATACGCAGTGATCTGAAAGCTCTTGCCGCATGACTGATCCCCGCTATAACCGCGTAAAGTTCCATTCTGTTATGTGTGGTATCCTGCACTTTGCCGGATAGAACGGTCTTTTCTTCGCCCGATAATATGATGGCAACCCATGCCCCGAGGCTGTTTTGTGTGTTACAGCTGCCATCTGTATATATGTCCGCACTATGTATCATATTGCCGTGAAGACCCGGTTACTGTCCCTTAATTTTTTTTCGGTGGTTCTGGCCCCAGCGGATCATGGCGCCGATCACTTCTTTAAGCGTTTCAGCATACTCCGTTGAAGAGTATTCAACCGTAACGGGCTTTGTATTGCAAACCCTTCGGCTTATCAGCTGATTCATTTCAAGCTCATGCAATTCCCTGGACAAGATCCGTGGAGAAATTCCTGATTCCCTGGACAGCTCCCCAAAGCGCCTGGTCCCCTTATTTACCAATATTGAAAGGATAACCAGCTTCCATTTCCCATTAACTACGTACAACGTATCCTGAATGAAGGAATGTACGTTTTCGCACTCCACGTCTAAATTGTCTTTCATGTACTATCCTGTTTGTAACTACTTACCACTTTGTAACTGGTTACAAATATACCGTATAATCAACCAATTTTGTACGGCACTTAAAATATGCTCACATGGAAAAATTTAAAGACAAGGTAGTTGTAATTACAGGCGGAAATAGTGGTATTGGCTATGCAACCGCGAAAGAATTCAAATCGCAGGGAGCCACTGTAGTTATAACAGGAAAACGGGAAGATGCATTGCAGAAAGCCGCCCAGGAACTGCAGGTAACCGGGAAATTGGCTGACCAGGCAAATCTGCAGGATATAAAAAAACTGGCCGGCGAAGTCAGGGCTTTACAGAACAAAGTAGATGTGCTGTTTATTAATGCAGGTGTAGCCTTTTTTGCCCCCATTGAATATACTACTGAAGAACAGTTTGATACTATGACAGACGTCAACTTCAAGGGCAGTTTTTTTACCCTGCAGCAATTCATTCCGTTGCTGAGTGACGGTGCTTCGGTTATTTTCCTGACTTCCAACAGTACGGCCATGACCATGCCTGGCAGCTCAGTATATGCAGCTGGTAAGTCGGCCGTTGGGCACCTGGCCAGGATAGCAGCCAAAGAACTGGCTCCTAGAAAGATAAGGGTGAACACGGTAAATCCTGGTCCTACGCAAACCGAAATGATCGGCAAATTTGGCCTGGATGAAGCTACTTTAAAAGGAATGACCGAAAGTATACTGGCGCAAATGCCACTGGCAAAGATCGGCACAGCCGAAGATGTAGCAAAGATGGTTGCTTACCTGGCCGACAACAGCACCTCTTCATTTATCACCGGTGCAGAATTTTTTATTGATGGTGGACTGGCTGTTTAAAAATTAAATTATGACATCTAAAACAAAAAATATCGGCGGCTGGATCATAAGCGGGTTGATTGGCCTTATGCTTGCAGCATCAGCATTTGATAAAATCATAGAAAGCACGCATGCCCTGCAGATGGGGACATCGTTCGGCCTTTCTGCAGGAACCTATTCCCTGTTGGGTATAATTGAGATCTTATCGGTTTTACTGTTCTTATACCCAAGAACCGGAGTTTTGGGTACATTATTATTATCGTCCTATTTAGGCGGTGCTATCGCCACTCATTTGCAACATCAGCAGAATATTGTGTTTCCAATTGCGATTGAGGTTTTTGTTTGGATAGCAGCAGTGGTTCGTTTCCCGGAACTGACACAACGATTATTTAACAGGACAGTAACGAATAACACTACACCGTAAACAGAAAGTATTGGAACAACGGTAAAAATATCTTTAAAAATAAATGGGCCGGCCCCAAAAGTAAAAAAGCACTTTTAGGCCGGCCCCACACAATGAAGCAACCTTAAGCTGGTATCAGCTTAGTTGTGATCCCTATTCTGTTCCATGCATTAATAGTGATGATTGACAGGATAACCTGTGCCAGGTATGTTTCACCCAGCAATTTTACTGCCTGTTCATAAGTAGCATCTGTTACATGGTTTTCACTGATCAATGTCACTTCTTCCGTGATGGCCAGTATAGCTCTCTCCTCTTCAGAATAGAAAGGCGCATCCCGCCATGCATTAAGGGCATAGATCCGTTGTTCTGTTTCCCCTGTTTTACGCGCCTCTTTTGTATGCATATCGATACAGAACGCACAACCATTTATTTGCGACGCTCTGATCTTGATCAGGTCTTTATGGGTTTTGGAGAGCGGAGAGCTCTCTATAAATTTTTCAAGCCCCAGGATTGCCTTGTAACCTGCCGGTTCAACCTGGTCAATTTTAATTCGTGTTGCCATATGTTTTATTTTGAATTTGAATTTGAAATATTACGCCTGGGTATGTTCATCAGCACAACGGCTCCCAGGATTAAGCTAACCCCCATCTACTGGCTGGCGATCACCCGCTCATGCAAGAGTATCTTTGCCATGATTATTGAAATGGGAATTTCAATGGATGCAAGGATGGCTCCCAGCCCCATACCCGCCAGTGGCATACCACGAGTGAACAATAAGGGCGGAAGTATCGTACCAAACAGCGATACCAGCAATCCCCAGCTCAGGAAGATCTTCCATGAAAACTCCGTGTTGATAAATGCATGAAAAACACACAGTATAATGATCAGCCCTCCGGCAATCATGTATAGGCTTCTTTTTAATGGAGGAAAGTGCGTATCCAGGTGATTGGTTGAATACATGGTTGCCGTGTAACATAATGCACCTGTGATGCCATATGCAAAACCTTTCCAGCTTAAGCTTACAGATTGTTTCAGTACTGCGGTGGCCAGTAATGTTCCGGCCATAATTACCACAACTGACAGCAATCTGCCTGCTGCCGGCACCTTTCTACGGACAATAGATTCCAGTAATACACCCATCCACACAGATTGTGCTAAGAGTACAATGGCTACACTCACCGGAATATATTTCACGGACAAGTAGTAAAATACACTGGTAAGGCCCAGTGATGTTCCTGCTATTGTTAATCTCACTTTGGACCTGATAGCTGGAATGGGCGCGCTGTTGTTTGAGCTTCCCTTTTGGAATAATGTTAGTATAAAAAGACCTGTTACCCCCAGGCTGAATTGTGAAATGGTTACTTCTGCAGTATTAAAGCCAGCCAGGTACGCCATTTTTACATAGGTGCCTAGCATTCCGTAGCAACCTGCGCCCAGCGTTATCAGCAGGCCACCTTTAAGTTTGTTGTTTTTCATTTTACTTCAACATTTCTATCACCGCTTTCACTTGCCGGTGGGCTTGTTCAATAGTTTTTTCAAGCGCTCCTTTATCAAGCGAAGTGCCGCTGACAGCTATTACATGAATATTATGAATGCCCATCATATTCAGCACTGTGCGCAGATAAGTGGTCTGAAAGTTTAAATGTGAATTTGGCTCGCCGGTTTCATAACCCTGACTGCCCCTGGCTACCAGCAAAAGCATGGTTTTGTTTTCCAGCAGGCCGGTGTATGGTTGCTGCCTGTTACCCGGATCTATTTTGAAAGTTTCATTTAGCCGCATTGTCTGGTCGATATAGGCTTTCAATATGCTGGGGATTGACCAGTTATACATCGGCGTACCTAAAACAATAAGATCTGCATTTTTCAATTCCGCGATATATGTATCACTGGTGGCCAGGATCTCATGGTCTTCAGCCGTTCTGTTTGTTTTGGGCTTAAGGTTTGCCAGGATCCAGGCTTCACTGACATGCGGAACATTGACATTGCCAAGCTCTCTATGCCTGATCTCTGAATCGTGGTGGAGTCTGATCCAGATTTCGGTAAATACCTCCGTAAGCTTTCTGCTGTGAGAGTGGAGCGTTCTTGCACTTGCATTAATTACTAATACCTTTTTCACTTGCAATTTGTTTCTGCAAAAGTATTCCTGATCTGGGCTATATTTGTAGCCCAGATCTAATAAAAACTACAGCCCAGATGCTGCCATACAAATCTTTAATCCAGGTAGACAGAAATTCTTCTGTATCGTTGCATATCCAGGTTTGCAACAGCTTTATCACACTTATTTCCGGTGGTACGCTGCAGCCTTCGGATATGCTGCCAAGCTCCCGCGTGCTGGCGGATCTCATAGGTGTTCACAGGAATACGGTTAAGCTGGCATACGAAGAATTGATCAGCCAGGGTTGGGCTGATTCCGTTGCACGAAAAGGGATCTTTGTGCTCTCTAAATTACCCATTGTTACGAAGAGAAGATTAACGAATGCAGGGGAGCAACTGCAAAAGAAAGAGCCCTTTACCTGGACAAATAAATTTAAAGATGCGGTACCCAGCAGAAACCTTCAGTCATCCATACTTACCATAGATGACGGTTTTCCAGATGTAAGGCTCACACCTATTGATGAATTAATGCGGGAATACCGGAGCATTTCTAGGAAATCATATGGCAAGAATTTTTTGAAGTACGGAAGCGCCAAAGGATCAGCACATCTGCGCCAGGCCATTGCGGGATACCTTTACAATACCAGGGGTATTTCCGTATCGGCAGAAAACATACTGATCACAAAAGGAAGCCAGATGGGTATATACCTGGCTGCCCAGCTGCTGCTGGCGCCTTTAGAAAACATTGCGGTTGGCGTATCCAATTACCTGCTGGCTGATAATACCTTTAAGCACCATGGCGCTAATCTTGTCCGTATTCCTGTATATGATCACGGGATGGACATTGATTATCTTGAAAAGGTACTCCGCAAACGAAAGCTAAAAGCAGTTTACGTTATACCGCATCATCATTGCCCCACTACGGTGACGATGAGTATGGAGCGAAGATTAAAGCTTTTGAAACTGGCCAGGGAACACCGGTTCGCGATCATAGAAGACGATTACGATTTTGACTTTCACTATGAGAACAAGCCTTATTTACCGCTGGCAAGCATCGATCATCACCAGAATGTTGTTTATATTGGATCTGTTACAAAGACGGTTGCACCGGCACTGCGGATCGGCTTTATGATAGGTCCGGCCCCGTTTATTAATGCTGCGGCAGCCCTGCGGGAACTGATCGATAAGCAGGGTGATACGGTGCTGGAAGAAGCCTTTGCTGTTATGTTCAATAATGGCGAAATGGAACGGTACTTTAGAAAATCACTTAAAATATATAAGAGCCGGAGAGATCTTTTTTGCCAGGTTTTGAAATCGGAGTTTAAGAACAAAATTGAGTTCACCTTGCCGGAAGGAGGCCTTGCAGTGTGGGCCAGCTTTGATAAGAAAACAGACCTGGTGAAGCTATCCGCTGCTGCCTTAAAGAAGGGGCTTAGTATTGATGATGGTACCTTTTACAGGAACGAGTCTTTTTCCGCCAATGGCCTGAGATTGGGCTTTGCTTCGCTGGATGAAGCAGAGATCCTGGAGGCGCTTGGGAAGTTAAAAGCTGTTTTGAAATAGCCCAATATACGTGCCTCTAAAGGTCAAACGCTTTTGGGGGCAATCTTTTTCCGTGACTCCGTCAGGATTCAAACCTGAAACCTTCCCGATCGGAGATCGGGATGCGCCATTCAGTTGAAACTTACCACAAATAAAAAAGGCTCAACTTTCGTTGAACCTTTCTTTTTCTGTGACTCCGTCAGGATTCAGACCTGAAACCTTCCCGATCGGTGATCGGGATGCGCTATTCAGTTGCGCTTATCACAAATAAAAAAGGTCCAGCGTTTGCTGAACCTTTCCTTTTCTGTGACTCCGTCAGGATTCAAACCTGAAACCTTCCCGATCGGTGATCGGGATGCGCTATTCAGTTGCGCTTACCACAAATAAAAAAGGCTCAACTTTCGTTGAACCTTTCTCTTTCTGTGACTCCGTCAGGATTCAAACCTGAAACCTTCTGATCCGTAGTCAGATGCTCTATTCAGTTGAGCTACGGAGCCATTTCCTTCTTCTTACTTCCGGCCCGGAGGCCATTTGTTCGATTGGGATTGCAAAAGTATGCGTTTTTCTGAAACTAACAAATAGTTGTTCGGAAATTTCTACAAATTTCTATTAACCTGTACTTTTACAATATTATAAAATTCGCTGCCATTGGGCACATGGCCGGAAATCATACAACAGAAAAAAATGAAGATACAGCTCTGGAGCATCGGCAAAGAAAATGATCCTTACATTAAAGAAGGCATTGCCATTTACCAAAAACGCCTGCAACATTACGTGGATTTTGAGCTGCGTCTCATTCCTACGGTTAAACAGGCGGCTAGTTTGTCGATCCCTGAACTAAAAAAGCAGGAGGCTAAAATTATCCTGGACCTGCTACAACCCCAGGACTATCTCCTGGCCCTGGATGAGCATGGTAAAATGATGACCACCCTGCAGCTGGCCGATTTCCTGCAGCAGCGTACCAATGCGGCCACCCGCCAGCTGGTCTTGCTGATCGGCGGCGCATTCGGACTGGATGCCAGTATCCTCCAACGGGCACAGGGCAAGCTATCCCTCTCCCAGCTTACCTTTCCCCATCAGCTGGTACGGTTAATTGTAACAGAACAGCTCTATCGCGCTTATTCTGTATTACATAACGAGAAATATCATCACCAATAACTACATTTACATTTTTTAACCGGACAGAACTTTTTATGCTGACGTTAAGCTTAGTGATCATCATCGTTACCTGTATTATCTCTATTACCGCCTTTAGCAGGCCAGGGGAAATGGATAAGCTGAGTATGTGGCCTTACATGGTAAAAGAACATAACCAATATTACCGTTTTATTACGGCCGGACTGGTACACGCAGATTACATGCACCTGGGCTTTAACATGCTCACCATGTGGTTTTTTGGCAAGTACATTGAGATCATGTTTCAGCAGATCTTCGGAGGCAAATTGTATTTCCTGCTGTTCTATGTACTGGCGCTGATTATCTCTGATATTCCTTCCTACATACGCCACCGCAATAACTATAGCTACCGCTCTATAGGCGCTTCCGGCGCAGTATCGGCCGTGGTATTTGCCTTTATTCTTTTTCAGCCCTGGGCTAAGATCATTGTGTTTGTGATACCTATGCCGGCTATTTTATACGGGGTGCTTTTCCTGGGTTATTCCGTGTATATGTCGCGCCGTGGCGGAGATGGTATTAACCATGACGCGCACTTCTGGGGCGCTGTTTTTGGCGTAGTATTTCCGTTGGCTCTTAAACCGCAGCTGGCAGGGTATTTTATGGAGCAGATATCCTCTTTGTGGAGATAAGATTTAATTACTCCCCTCCTCCCATTCCAGGTACAACACTTCCTTTGTATGTTCCGTTAACTTAAACCGGTCATCGATCCGCATACCCACTACCCATACGATCCGCTTTGCAGATTCCAGCACCCATACCTTTTCCTTTTGTGGTAAAGAAAGTTTCTGATCAATAAAAAAGCGGCTCAGCTTTTTCTTTTTAGCCATACCTAAGGGATAAAAATAATCGCCTTGTTTCCAGCGGCGCAGCAGCAGCGGGTAACGGATCTGCTGTTTATCCAGACAGGCAATAGCTGCTGCTGTTGGAATGCTGCCCAGGGCTGCTCTCTCCTGCACGCGCAGCTTTAAATGCCCGCTGCCGGTGTGTACGTGGGAGTGTTCAGGCTCAATCACCAGTATAGCGGGTTCCGGCTGTTCAAGGGGGGTGATCAGCAGCCATTCGCGGTTGCGGAGAATACGATGGGTAGCCGTATCCACATACCTGCCGGATCCGCTTTCCAGCAGTTCCAGCACGGCATTCACCTGGGTGGGCGGACAACCGAATCCTTTAAAGATCTCGTACGCGAGCGTAACCAGCGGTTTGGTTTTTTGCAGCTTTAGCACTGGTATCATCCAGGTATCTCCCTTGCGTTCCAGCAATTTTTTCCTGTGGCGGTCTACCGCTTCCTGGAACAGCTGTTCGGCTTCCCGGATGCGCTCAATGGTAGCCGCCATATTAGCTACTGCACCGGGATAAGCTTCCCGGATAGGCGGCAGCACATGATGCCTGAAAAAGTTGCGTGTATATTTATCCGTTATATTGGAGCTGTCTTCTACAAACGTAAGCCCCTGCGTATTTATAAAATCCTGTAACGCTTCTTTTTGCGCAAACAGCAATGGCCGTATAACCATGCCCTGCCTGGGCAAAATGCCGTGCAGGCCGGCCAGGCCCGTACCCTTGGAAAAGTTCATAAGCGCTGTTTCCACGTTATCCTGCATATGGTGGGCAGTGGCAATAAAGGCATATTGCTGCGCCTTACGGGTAGCTTCCAGCCATTGATAACGCAGCTCCCGGGCAGCTACCTGAACGGATACACGCTGCTGATCCATATAGGCGGCAGTATCAAACTTTGTTGTATAAAGCGGTACATTATAACGGGTGGCTAGTTGTTGCACAAAAGCTTCGTCCCGCTCCGATTCCGCACCCCGTAGCTGGAAGTTGCAATGCGCTATGGCAAAGGAAAAACCAGCCATATGGAACAAATGCGCCATCGCCACAGAATCCGCACCGCCGCTAACAGCCAGTAAGATGGGTTGTGCAGGTGTAAATAATTGTTCCCGCTGAATGTATTCTGAAAAACCTGTAAGAAGGTTGTTTTGCATAATTTAGTTAAGTTATCTACCTCAAAGGGTATAAAAGCGTATAGTAACTACAACTGGCTACTTTTTGACCCCGCCGTATTTAATTCTCCGTTTTTGCAGGAAGGCCATGAATACTCCGCATTGCATAATTAATAATTCATAATTACAACAAAACATCTTCATCCGCCGGATTCCCAATACTCACATCGTAATTATTTCAATGGCACTCCCCGCTTGGCGGGCAGGCTATGGTCCGTTTTGCAGGGCGTAATTAAACAATCCGTAATTGACTAATACATCAGGTCTTCATACGCTGCCTGCAGCTCGTTGTAGGCATGTTTGTCGTTCACAGATCTGGCCATGGCCATACCTTTTTCGTAGGTGGCTCCGGCCAGGGAGGCCTCTCCTGCCCTTTCCAGCAGCTTGCCCAGGTGATAATAGGAGCCTACATATTCCGGCTCTTTTTCCAGCAGCTCTTCAAATAGCCGGCGGGCGGCCGCATCATCCTCCAGCTTTATATATTCCAGGGCCAGTGCATGCTTCAGAAAGCTATCATCAGGGCTGCTTTCCAGGAAGGTTTTTAGTTTAGAGATCCGGTCCATTGTTGGTTTTATTAGTTAACCAATATCCGTTATATTTGCTGATACCGCTTTTTCCAAACCAAACAGTTTTAAGGTTATGAAGATTTTAGTATGTATCAGTAAAACGCCGGATACCACTGCAAAAATAGCTTTCACAGACAACAACACGAAATTCAGTGAGGCCGGTGTACAGTTTATCATTAACCCCTATGATGAGTGGTATGCGCTGGTACGCGCGCTGGAGTTAAAAGAAACACAGAGCGCCACCGTGCACCTGGTAACCGTTGGCGGCGCAGATACTGAGCCCGTGATCCGTAAAGCCCTGGCCCTTGGCGGTGATGAGGCTTTTCGTATAAATGCGGATAGCCAGGACAGTTATTACATTGCATCGCAGATTTCGGCCCATGCCAAACAACAGGGATATGACCTCATCTTTACCGGTAAGGAAACCATCGACTATAACGGTTCATCTATAGGCGGCATGGTAGCGGAGCTGCTGGACCTTCCCTTTATTTCCATTGCAGCTAAATTTGAGCTGAATGGTACCACCGCTACCATTAACCGTGAAATTGAAGGCGGTGAGGAAATTGTAACAGTAAACCTGCCGGCAGTAGTATCCTGCCAGAAAGGAATGGCGGAAGCGCGTATACCCAATATGCGCGGTATTATGGCTGCCCGCACCAAACCCTTAACCGTAGTAGAGCCTGTTGCAGTTGAAGCCCTTACCAGCATTGTAAGCTTTGAGCTGCCCCCTGCAAAAGCTGGTGTAAAGCTTATTCCGGCCGACAATGTTGAAGAACTGGTAAAATTATTGCACGAAGAAGCCAAAGTGATCTGATTTACGATTTTGGATTTACAATTTTAGATCTTAACCTCATACCCGGTCTAAAATCATAAATTCTGGCTAATTCCACACGCTCCACATAAATCGTACATCTCAAATCTAAAATCGTACATCTCATGTCTGTTTTAATATTCGCGGATCAATCCCAGGGAAAAATAAAAAAAGCTGCTTTTGAGGCCGTACAATATGGGGCCAAAGTTGCACAAAAGTTAGGAACAACGGCCACGGCTATAGTATTAGGAGAAGCGGATAACGCAGAGCTGGCCGCGTTAGGCAATTACGGCGCACAAAAGGTATTACATGCCGCCAATGCTAAGCTCAACGAATCTGATAGCGGTGTAGCTGCAAAAGTGATCGTAGCTGCCGCCAGCCAGGAAGATGCGCAGGTGATCATTTTCTCCCACAATTTTGATGGCCGTGCAGTAGCTCCCCGGGTAGCTGCACGCCTGCAGGCCGGCCTGGTAACCGGCGCTATCGGATTACCCGATACCGCCAATGGTTTTGTGGTAAAGAAAACAGTGTTTTCCGGCAAGGCCTTTGCAAACGTGAATATAACCTCTGCCAAAAAGGTGCTCACGGTTATGCCCAACACCTTTGCCCTGGAGCCTACAGGCGCTACAGCGACGGTGCAGCCTTTTGATGCGCCTGTAAGCGATGCAGATTTTAAGGTAAAAGTAAGCAAGGTAGAAACCGTAAGCGGCGAGGTACCGCTGACAGAAGCAGAGATCATTGTAAGCGGCGGCCGTGGATTAAAAGGTCCTGAGAACTGGGGCCTGGTAGAAGACCTCGCTAAAGCCCTGGGTGCTGCAACCGCCTGCTCCCGCCCGGTAGCGGATACCGGCTGGCGCCCGCATCATGAGCACGTAGGCCAAACCGGCTTAACCGTACGCCCCAACCTGTATATAGCTATTGGTATTTCCGGCGCTATACAGCATCTGGCGGGCGTAAACGGCAGCAAGGTGATCGTGGTGATCAATAAAGATCCGGAAGCTCCTTTCTTTAAAGCAGCCGATTATGGTATTGTGGGCGATGCTTTTGAAGTAGTGCCTAAGATCACGGAAGCTGTTAAAAAACTAAGATAATAAGTTGATAGTTGGTCCCAGGCGGTCCGGCAGCGCTATTTTTAACAAAATAGCGGTACCGGTGCTGCCTGGCGGCAGGCTAACAAACTACCGGCTTGTTTTTAGATCAGGAAATATTTTTCTAACTTCACGGTCTTACAAAATTATCAGCCGACAACGCGAGACAGATAACAAATATGAGAAAAATAGAACTGGAAATAGTTGCTTTATCACACAGCATTACGCAAACACACTCGTATGCCGTGGTATTGGGAGAAGTGAACGGATTGCGCCGATTGCCTATTGTTATTGGAGGCTTTGAAGCGCAGGCCATTGCTGTGGCACTTGAGAAAATGCAACCCAGCCGCCCTTTAACGCACGACCTGATGAAGAATTTCATGAATGCTTTTAATATAGAGCTTTCAGAGGTAGTTATCAGCAACCTGCAGGAGGGCATTTTTTACTCAAAACTGATCTGCCACAATAACGATGAAACCATAGAAATAGATTCCCGTACTTCTGATGCGCTGGCACTGGCAGTACGTTTTGGCTGCCCCATTTACACATACGAAAATATCCTCAACAGCGCCGGCATCCTGCTGGATGATCCTACCGGTAAAAAAGTAAATAAACCTACTACGCCTACTATTTCAGAACATGAAAAAGGCGCAGAAGACGATCTGAAAGCGATGAGCGTAGAAGAGCTGAGCACCCTGTTACAGGATGTGCTGGAGCAGGAAGATTATATTCGCGCCATTGCCATCCGCGATGAGATCAACAGCCGCAAGGCAGGCCGGTAAGCAACAGCTCATGGTTCATAGTCAGTGGTCCATGGCATTTTTCAGGCAAAGAATTTCTGCAGGTATCAGATATCTCCCATAATACAAACGATAATCGCCATGGACTGTGGACCATGGACCATGGACTAATCGCATGATCGTTTTTCCCAATTGCAAAATAAATTTAGGCTTACACATCCTACACCGCAGGGCCGATGGCTTTCATGACCTGGAAACCATCTTTTATCCTGTACAAATAAAAGATGCGCTGGAAGTATTAGCCCATGGGGAGCTGCACTTTAACAGCAGTGGTATCACCGTGCCCGGTAATGCTGCTGATAACCTGTGCTTGAAGGCCTGGCATTTATTGAAAAAAGATTTTCCGGACCTGCCTGCTGTAAATATTCACCTGCATAAGCATATTCCCATAGGAGCCGGTCTGGGCGGCGGTTCTGCAGATGCTGCCTTTATGCTGCAGCTGCTGAATGATAAGTTCCGTTTAGAATTATCCGCAACCCAATTAATAAATTATGCCGCACAGCTGGGAAGCGATTGCGCTTTCTTTATCCCTAACCAGCCCTGTTTTGCAACCGGCCGTGGTGAAGTGTTGCAGCCTTTGGACCTGGACCTGAGCGGGTATTCCATGTTATTAGTGCATCCTGGTATTCATGTAAATACCGGTTGGGCATTCGGGCAAATTACACCGCAGCAGCCGGAGCTATCGCTGCAGGAAAGCATTCTGCAGCCGGTAACTTCCTGGAAAGATCTTATTACAAATGATTTTGAAGCGCCGGTGTTCAGCGCGCATCCCATATTAAGGGAAATAAAAGAGCAGTTATATGAAGCAGGGGCTTTATATGCAACAATGAGTGGCAGCGGATCTGCCATGGTGGGCATTTTTGGCAAAAACAAAATAGCCGGCATCCTGTGGGACGCCAGCTATCGCGTATTTGAAATAATCTGAGTTGCGTGATTACTTTACAGAAGCCACCAGGCTTTTGAAAGTTGCGGGTTCATTCATCGCTAAGTCTGCCAGTACTTTCCTGTTCAGGTCAATCTTCTTTTCAGACAGCTTGTGAATGAATTCAGAATAAGTAATACCTTCTGCGCGTACTGCAGCGTTGATACGTGCAATCCACAGCTGACGGTAATTTCTTTTCTTCAGCTTACGGCCAACATAGCTATAAGTAAGCCCTTTTTCCAATACGTTTTTGGCTACGGTATATACATTCTTTCTTTTACCGTAAAAGCCCTTCGCCTGTTTTAAGATCTTCTTCCTGCGGGCACGGGAAGCAACGGCGTTTACTGAACGAGGCATATGCTGCTTTTTTGATCAGATTAATAAATAAGTTATAATTAACGGAGGCAAAGCAGCCGCTTTACCAGGTTCAGGTTAGCGTCACTAACCAGCGTGCTGCCTCTGAGGCTGCGTTTTCTCTTGGTAGCTTTCTTAGTCAGCAGGTGACTTTTAAAAGCCTTGTACCTTTTGATCTGTCCGCTCCCGGTCACCTTAAACGTTTTCTTCGCACGGGAATGAGTCTTTACTTTAGGCATCTTAAATACGAATTTGGTCTGCAAAGGTAGGGAAATAATTTAAACATAACGCAGTCACTTCAAATATTTTATCCACTTCCAGATTCCCCACTTGTCATGTGGATAACTTTTTAACACTTTTTTACAATTTTTTAGGCTTCGGTAAACAATTGACTATCAAATCCACCTTCTGCCTTTTTATGTACTAACACGTTTGTGTAGATGCCGTTTTGACATATACACATTTTTTATTTTCTATATTATTACTAATTTTAATTTTAAAATAGTCTCATATTTTAGCCGTATCATATATTATTAACCGAACGATTAAGCGATGCCTATGAAACCAGTTTACACAACTCAAGAGGCCGGCCAGACAAGGAGGCAAGTACTTTTTTTGGTTGCAAAACCCTGTAAATCAACAGCATTTTGGCGGGCTTGAACCCTTATCAAAATGATACTTTTTTCACTCAATTGGATTACAGAAAAAATGAAAAAGCTACTAGCTCTCCTATATCTACTAATTGCCTTTACGACAGGTACTGCCATTGCGCAGACCATGAACGCGCCGGCTACTGTTTGTATTTCACCTGACGCCACTAATAAACGGTGGGCCTCCATGAGCCTCAGCGTTAGTAACATGCAGGGAACCACCTGGACCGTTTCGGTAGGTGGTGTTCCGTCTGTTGCCGGGGTGGATTATAATGTATTATATGGCGTAGTAGGCACGTATTCAACCGGTGGCGCCCCTAACTCGGTCGGCAACCGTTCTGTTACCATTGAATTTTTGAAACCTGCCACCTATAGGATCCGGGCAGTTATCACAAATGCTAATGGTACTACCACCACGATTAATAAAAATGTAGTGGCGGTTAACTGCCCTATGACCATTTGTAAAGGTCAGAACACCACGATGGCTGGTTTTACGGAAGACTTTGGTCAAACCACTACCCGTATACCACTGGACCCTGCCAGGGGTACCATTGAATATATTTACCAGCCTACTGGTAGCCTGAACGATGAATATTATACGATATCCAATATATTGCAGGAACGCCCTGAATGGGATGTTTCATCGGATCACACTGGTAATACCAACGGCGCCATGCTGGTGGCTAACTCCGCCTATGATCCAAAACTATTCTATTCCCGCCGTGTAAACGGTTTGTGTACGGGTGCCGTATATAATTTCAGCGCCTGGTTCCGGAATGCGGATGGTAAAGGTGTAATGGAAGGCGCTTGCGCAGGGGGTATGATCTATGCCGGCGTGACGTTTGAAATTGTGAACGCAACTACCAATGCAGTATTACAGACATTTAATACATATGATGTATCTGCCCCGTTGCAGGCCAATCCCATAAACCGCGGCTGGCAGCAATATGGTGGTAGCTTTAAAACACCTCCGGGTGTGAGTGATGTTATTGTAAGGATCCGGAACAATAATCCCGGTGGCTGCGGTAACGATATTGCAATAGATGATATCGCGTTCTCTTATTGTGCTCCCTATATTTATTCATTCTTTGACGGACAAACAGACCAGCTGGGTGGCGAGTATACGATGTGTGCGGGTGCAGCCACCAATCTTACCTCTGTATACGCCCCTGCAGATTATTTTACCAATCCTCAATATTTCTGGCAGTACAGTGATGATAACCTGACCTGGACCACCATTTCCGGTGACGGTGATGGTTTAACCGGTTCCGCTACCGGCACATTACACTTTGCAGAAGATGCATTGCTACTTCAGGGCAGCCCAACCGTGATCACGCAAAGATGGTTCCGTTTGATGATCTATGAGAACGGGAACACCACCAGCTGTGCCCAGCCTTCGGTCCCGATAAAGGTAATATTGCTCCCCAACCCGAAAATATCGGTAGCGGGGGCGCAAATATGTATCGGCTCCAGCGCCACGCTTACAGCGTGTTGCGGATACGATAGTTATACCTGGGACGATCCCGCAGCCACGGAAAGTGATAATATAACCGTTGCTCCCACTACCACTACTGTTTATACTGTAACTGGTAGAAAAGACTACGGTAGTGGCCGTACCTGTTACCGTACTGCCGATGCTCCTGTAATAGTCGATGATATGCCGGTGCCCAACCTTACCATGAGCACACCGGCCACTATCTGTTTAGGCCAGGCCGTGGATATGAGCATAGATCCGGTGAATGCAGGATATGACATCTTATGGACGCCGAATGGTGAAACCACTACTTCTATACACGATGTTCCCACTACACCGGGATCAAAAGCATATGGCGTTACCGTAACAAATGGTACATGTTCGGTTTCTGATAGCAGAACCGTAACTGTGCGGGATCTGCCCGATGTAACTATCGGCTCTATTCCTGCCAGCTGCCGCACCAGTGGCTCCTTTACCATTCCGTACACCGGGGCTGTAAATAATCCCACGCGTTACGATGTGGTGACCGCCCCCGGTAACCCGATGCCCGGTTTTACAGCTGTTATGAACCAGGTGCTGCCCGCCTCTCCTATTACGGTAACTTACCCGGTAGGTACTGCGCCAGGCACTTATACCTTTAACCTGGTATTGCATAATACTACGCTGAGCTGCGACCGTACCAAACCATTCTCTGTTGTGGTACAGGCGCCTTCCACTCCTCCTACAGGTATACTGGCCGACAAAACGCAATTGTGCGTTAGCGGTACTGTTACCTTAACCGTACAAGGCGGCTCTCTGGGAACAGGCGCTGTTTGGAGATGGTATGCAGGTGCTTGCGGTGGTGCGTTTTTAGGTACCGGCCCGAGCATTACTACCGGCACCATCTCATCCACCACTACATTCTATGTACGTGCTGAAAGCGCCGGCCCTTGCGGCAACTCTACCTGTGCCTCTGTAACGGTAACAGTATTACCGCAACCGGCAGCTGCTGCAGCAGGTCCTGACCAGGATCATTGCGAGGTGCCTACTTTCCTGATGGCTGCTACTGCCGCTACACCGGCCAGCGCAACAGGTACCTGGAGCGTGATCAGCGCTTCTGTGCCTGTGGCTAGTATTGTTATAGCCAGCCCCACCAACCAGTCATCCAATGTAACAGTGCCCAATGGCGCTACTGCTACACTGGCCTGGACTGTGAGCAATGGTGTATGTCCTCCTACAAGTGACCAGGTAGTGCTGACCAACTATAGCAAACCTACAGTAGCTGCAGCTGGCGCCAACCAGAAACTGTGTAATGTAACATCCTTTACTATGGCGGCTAATACGGCCACCATTGGTACAGGTACATGGAGCAGGGTATATGGTACCGCCGGTACGATCACCAACCCTAACAGCCCAACCACTACAGTTACCGGCTTAACACCCGGCGACTCTATTATATTACGCTGGACCATTGCCAATGGCCCCTGTACGCCGAGCACCAGTGATGTAACATTGGTAACATATAAAACACCTACCGTGGCAGCCGCTGGTCCTGACCAGAAGCTGTGTAACGTAACATCTTTTACCCTGGCAGCCAACACACCGGCAGCAGGTGCAGGTTACGGTTACTGGACTACTATTTATGGTGGTAAAGCTCCGGCTAACCTGACCAGCCCCACTTCTACTATTACTGTAGTACCGGGTGATTCAATAGTACTTCGCTGGACTATTGCCAACGGCACTTGTACGCCCAGCACCGATGATATTACACTGGTAAGCTATAAAACGCCTACCACCGCAGCTGCTGGTCCTGACCAGAAACTGTGTAACGTAACCTCCTTTACCCTGGCGGCTAACACACCGGCCGCAGGTGCAGGTTACGGTTACTGGACCACTATTTATGGTGGTAAAGCCCCGGCTAACCTTACCAGCCCCACCTCTACCATTACGGTAGTACCGGGTGACTCTATTGTACTGCGTTGGACCATTGCTAATGGCGTATGTCCGGCCAGCACTGATGATGTTACTTTGGTAAGCTATAAAACGCCTACCACCGCAGCTGCAGGTCCTGACCAGAAACTGTGTAATGTAACTTCCTTTACCCTGGCTGCTAATGCGCCGGCCGCAGGTGCAGGTTACGGTTACTGGACCACTATTTATGGTGGTAAAGCTCCGGCTAACCTTACCAGCCCAACTTCTACCATTACAGTTGTTCCTGGTGATTCTATTATACTGCGCTGGACCATTGCCAATGGCGTATGTCCGGCCAGCACCGATGATATAACACTGGTAAGCTATAAAACGCCTACCGTAGCAGCTGCAGGTCCTGACCAGAAGCTGTGTAACGTAACCTCCTTTACCCTGGCAGCCAATACACCGGCCGCAGGTGCAGGTTACGGTTACTGGACCACTATTTACGGTGGTAAAGCTCCGGCTAACCTTACCAGCCCAACTTCTACCATCACGGTAGCACCGGGTGATTCTATTATACTGCGCTGGACCATTGCCAATGGCACTTGTCCGCCCAGCACTGATGATATAACATTAGTAAGCTATAAAACACCTACTGTGGCAGCCGCTGGTCCTGACCAGAAGCTGTGTAACGTAACATCCTTTACCCTGGCTGCTAATACACCGGCCGCAGGTGCAGGTTATGGTTACTGGACCACTATTTACGGTGGTAAAGCTCCGACTACCCTTACCAGCGCCACCTCTGCCATTACGGTAGCACCGGGTGATTCTATCATCCTGCGCTGGACCATTGCCAACGGCACTTGTCCGCCCAGCACTGATGATGTAACATTAGTAAGCTATAAAACACCGACTGTAGCAGCCGCTGGTCCTGACCAGAAGCTGTGTAATGTAACCTCCTTTACCCTGGCTGCCAACACACCGGCCGCAGGTGCAGGTTATGGTTACTGGACCACTATTTATGGTGGTAAAGCTCCGAACAACCTTACCAGCGCCACCTCTACCATTACGGTAGTACCGGGTGATTCTATCATCCTGCGCTGGACCATTGCTAACGGCAATTGTACGCCCAGCACTGATGATGTAACATTAGTAAGCTATAAAACGCCTACTGTGGCAGCTGCCGGTCCTGACCAGAAACTGTGTAACGTTACTTCCTTTACCCTGGCGGCTAATGCACCGGCAGCAGGTGCAGGTTATGGTTACTGGACTACTATTTATGGTGGCAAAGCTCCAACCAACCTTACCAGTCCCACTTCTGCTATTACAGTAGTACCGGGTGACTCCATTATCCTGCGCTGGACTATTGCCAACGGCACTTGTCCGCCAAGCACCAATGATGTAACATTAGTAAGCTATAAAACGCCTACTGTTGCAGATGCCGGCCCGGATCAGAAAGATTGTAATGTAACGTCCTTTACCCTGGCGGCTAATACACCGGCCGCAGGTGCAGGTTATGGTTACTGGACCACTATTTACGGTGGTAAAGCTCCGAACAACCTTACCAGCGCTACCTCTACTATTACGGTAGCACCGGGCGACTCTATTATCCTGCGCTGGACTATTGCTAACGGTAACTGTCCGCCAAGCACCAGTGATGTAACATTAGTAAGCTATAAAACGCCAACTGTAGCAGCTGCTGGTCCTGACCAGAAACTGTGTAACGTAACATCCTTTACCCTGGCGGCTAACGCACCGGCCGCAGGTGCAGGTTATGGTTACTGGACCACTATTTACGGTGGTAAAGCCCCTGCTAACCTGACCAGCCCAACTTCTACCATTACGGTAGCACCGGGTGATTCCATCATCCTGCGCTGGACTATTGCTAATGGTAACTGTCCGCCCAGCACCGATGATATAACATTAGTAAGCTATAGAACACCAACTGTAGCAGCTGCTGGTCCTGACCAGAAACAGTGTAATGTTACTTCCTTTACCCTGGCAGCTAATACGCCAACAATCGGTTATGGTTACTGGAGCACCGTTTATGGCGGTAAAGCCCCGGCTAACCTGACCAGCCCCACTTCTACTATTACAGTAGCACCGGGCGATTCTATTATACTGCGCTGGAACATTGCTAACGGTACCTGTCCGCCCAGCACCGATGATATAACATTAGTAAGCTATGAAACGCCTACTGTTGCAGCAGCCGGTCCGGACCAGAAGGATTGTAACGTAACATCCTTTACCCTTGCTGCCAATACGCCAACAATCGGTTATGGTTACTGGTCTACTGTGTATGGTGGTAAAGCCCCGGCTAACCTTACCAGCCCCACCTCTACCATTACAGTGGCACCGGGTGATTCCATTATCCTGCGCTGGAACATTGCCAATGGCAACTGTCCGCCCAGCACCAATGACGTAACTTTAGTAAGCTACAAAACACCTACGGTTGCTGATGCCGGCCCGGATCAGAAGGCTTGTAACGTAACCTCCTTTACCCTGGCGGCTAATACACCGGCAGCAGGTGCAGGTTATGGTTACTGGACCACTATTTATGGCGGTAAAGCCCCGGCTAACCTGACCAGCCCCACCTCTACCATTACGGTAGCACCAGGTGATTCCATCATTCTGCGCTGGACCATTGCCAACGGTAACTGTCCGCCCAGCACCAGTGATATAACTTTAGTAAGCTATAGAACACCTACCGTAGCAGCTGCCGGACCTAACCAGAAGGATTGTAACGTAACATCCTTTACCCTGGCAGCCAATACGCCAACAATCGGTTATGGTTACTGGTCCACTGTTTATGGTGGTAAAGCTCCGGCTAACCTGACCAACCCCACCTCTACCATTACGGTAGCACCGGGCGATTCCATCATCCTGCGCTGGAACATTGCCAACGGCAACTGTCCGCCCAGCACCAGTGATGTAACTTTAGTAAGTTATTTAATGCCTACTACCGCAGCTGCTGGTCCCGACCAGAAACTGTGTTATACTACTTCCTTCACTATGGCGGCTAACACCCCTGCTGTAAATGCAGGTACCGGCAGATGGAGCGTTGTGTATGGAACGGCTAATATTGCTACTCCTACCAGCCCCGCCTCCAATGTTACCATTGCCCAGGGTGATTCTGTGATCCTGCGCTGGACTATTACCAATGGTAATTGTGCCGTAAGCACTAACGATGTAACGCTGATCAGCTACGAATCTGCAACCCTTGCAGCTGCTGGCCCTGACCAGAAACTGTGTAACGTAACATCCTTTACCCTGGCGGCTAATACCCCGGCCATTGGTACTGGTGCATGGAGCATTGTATATGGTACGCCGGTTATTGCTAATCTGCTGAGCCCCACTTCTACCGTAACGGTAGCTCCGGGCGATTCAGTAGTACTGCGCTGGACTATCAGCAACGGTTTGCTTTGTCCGTCTAATGGTGATAATGTGGTACTGGTAAGCTATGAACAGCCCACAGTGGCTGCTGCCGGTCCGGATCAGAAATTGTGTAATGTAACTTCCTTTACCCTGGCTGCCAACACGCCAAATGTAGGCACCGGCAAATGGAGCATCTTATATGGTACGCCGGTTATTGCCAGCCTTACCAGCCCAACCTCTACCATTACGGTAGCACCGGGCGACTCTGTGGTACTGCGCTGGACCATCTCTAACGGTACCTGTCCGCCAAGCACTGATGATGTAACATTAGTAAGCTATAAAACGCCTACCGTGGCAGCTGCTGGCCCGGATCAGAAACTGTGTAACGTAACCTCCTTTACCCTGGCTGCCAATACACCGGCAGCAGGTGCAGGTTACGGTTACTGGACTACTATTTATGGTGGTAAAGCTCCGGCTAACCTGACCAGCCCAACTTCTACGATTACAGTTGTTCCTGGTGATTCTATCGTACTGCGCTGGACCATCGCCAACGGCGTATGTCCGCCCAGCACCAGTGATGTAACTTTAGTAAGCTATATAACGCCTACGGTTGCAGCTGCCGGCCCGGATCAGAAGGATTGTAACGTAACCTCCTTTACCCTGGCTGCCAACACACCGGCCGCAGGTGCAGGTAACGGTTACTGGACCACTATTTATGGTGGTAAAGCTCCGGCTAACCTGACAGATCCGGCATCTACCATTACAGTAGCACCAGGTGATTCTATTATCCTGCGCTGGACTATTGCTAATGGTACCTGTCCGCCGAGCACCGATGATATAACATTAGTAAGCTATAAAACGCCTACCACCGCAGCAGCTGGCCCTGACCAGAAGCTGTGTAACGTAACATCCTTTACCCTGGCTGCTAACGCACCGGCAGCAGGTGCAGGTTACGGTTACTGGACTACTATTTATGGTGGTAAAGCTCCGGCTAACCTGACCAGCCCCACCTCTACCATTACTGTAGTACCTGGTGATTCCATTGTACTTCGCTGGACTATTGCCAACGGTAACTGTCCGCCCAGCACCGATGATATAACATTAGTAAGCTATAAAACGCCGACTGTGGCAGCTGCTGGTCCTGACCAGAAACTGTGTAACGTAACCTCCTTTACCCTGGCGGCTAACACACCGGCCGCAGGTGCAGGTAACGGTTACTGGACCACTATTTATGGTGGTAAAGCTCCGGCTAACCTGACCAGCCCAACTTCTACCATTACGGTAGCACCGGGTGATTCCATTATCCTTCGCTGGACTATTGCTAACGGCACCTGTCCGCCAAGCACTGATGATGTAACATTGGTAAGCTATAGAACACCGACTGTGGCCGCAGCAGGCCCTGACCAGAAACTGTGTAACGTAACCTCCTTTACCCTGGCTGCTAACACACCGGCCGCAGGTACAGGTAACGGTTACTGGACCACAATTTATGGTGGTAAAGCTCCGGCTAACCTGACCAGCCCAACTTCTACCATCACGGTAGCACCGGGTGATTCTATTATACTGCGCTGGACCATTGCCAATGGTACTTGTCCGCCCAGCACCGATGATATAATACTGGTAAGCTATAAAACACCTACCGTGGCAGCTGCTGGTCCTGACCAGAAACTGTGTAACGTAACCTCCTTTACCCTGGCGGCTAATACACCGGCCGCAGGTGCAGGTAATGGTTACTGGACCACTATTTATGGTGGTAAAGCTCCGGCTAACCTGACCAGCCCTACTTCTACCATTACAGTAGCACCGGGTGACTCTATTATCCTGCGCTGGACTATTGCTAACGGTAATTGTCCGCCGAGCACCGATGATATCACACTGGTAAGCTATAGAACGCCGACTGTGGCAGCCGCTGGCCCT
This sequence comes from Chitinophaga rupis, assembly GCF_900109685.1. Lineage (GTDB taxonomy): Bacteria > Bacteroidota > Bacteroidia > Chitinophagales > Chitinophagaceae > Chitinophaga > Chitinophaga rupis. The sequence goes on from NZ_FOBB01000002.1 coordinate 1,473,463, forward strand.
GACCAGAAACTGTGTAATGTTACTTCCTTTACGCTGGCCGCTAACACACCGGCCGCAGGTGCAGGTAACGGTTACTGGACCACCATCTACGGTGGTAAAGCTCCGGCTAACCTGACCAGCCCCACCTCTACCATCACGGTAGTACCTGGTGATGCCATCGTACTGCGCTGGACCATTGCTAACGGCACTTGTCCGCCGAGCACCGATGATATAACGCTGGTAAGCTACAGGATGCCGACAGTAGCAGCCGCTGGTCCTGACCAGAAACTGTGTAACGTAACATCCTTTACCCTGGCAGGTAACACGCCAACCGTGGGTACCGGCAGGTGGACCGTAATATATGGTACTGCCACTATCAACACCCCCACCAGCCCGGCTTCTACGGTAACCGTAGCTGCAGGTGACTCTGTGGTGTTGCGCTGGACTATCTCTAACGGTACTTGTGTACCCAGCACAGATGATGTGATACTGGTGAACTACAAGACGCCGACAGTAGCCGCAGCAGGCCCTGACCAGAAACTTTGTAATGTAACCTCCTTTACCCTGGCAGGTAACACGCCAACAGTAGGTACAGGCAGATGGACCGTGGTTTATGGCACACCAGCCATTACCAACCCGCTGAGCCCCACATCGACTGTAACGGTAACCCCGGGTGATTCCGTAATACTGCGCTGGACTATCACGAATGGTACCTGTGCGGCTTCTATGGACGATGTAACACTGGTAAGCTACGCGCAGCCGACCATTGCCGCAGCAGGTGTTGATCAGAAACTGTGTAATGTAACCTCCTTTACCCTGGCTGGTAATACACCAACAGTAGGTAAAGGTGTGTGGACTAAAATATATGGTAACCCGGTTATCGCAAATCCGAACAGCCCGACTTCTACTATAACCGTAGCTGCAGGCGACTCCGTGATATTGCGCTGGACCATTAGCAACGGTAACTGTCCGCCGAGCACTGATGATGTAACATTAGTAAGCTACAAAACAGCCGCTCCTGCCCTTGCAGGCCCGGATCAGAAAATGTGTAACGTAACCTCCTTTACCCTGGCTGCCAACACACCAAGTGTGCCTACAGCTAAAGGTACCTGGAGCATTATTTACGGTACACCGGTAATTGCTAATCTTACCAGCCCAACCACCACAGTAACGGTTGTACCTGGCGACTCTGTAATACTGCGCTGGACCATTACCAACGGTACATGTCCTGCCACCAGTGACGATGTAGTATTAGTAAGCTACCGTCAGCCGACTATTGCAGCAGCAGGTGCAGATCAGAAAATGTGTAACGTAACATCCTTTACCCTGGCAGGTAATACGCCGACCGTGGGTACCGGCAGGTGGACAGTAATATATGGTACTGCTACCATCGCCGCTCCTACCAGCCCAACCTCTACGGTAACGGTAGCTGCGGGTGATTCCGTGATCCTGCGCTGGACTATCAGCAACGGTAACTGTCCTGCCACCAGTGACGATGTAGTACTGGTGAATTACAGAACACCGGCTATAGCCAATGCCGGTCCTGACCAGGATATGTGCAGCAATACCACCAGCTTTACCATGAGGGCCAATGCACCGGGTGTGACCGGCGCAGTAGGCACCTGGACCATTGTAAGCGGTACTGCTACTATTGCAGACATTCATAATCCAACAACCACAGTAACGGTAGCCGTGGGTAATACGGTAACCCTGCGCTGGACCATCACCAACGGAACCTGTGCTATGACCAGTGATGATGTGGTGATCGCTAACCGCAACCTGATAACAAACAATACCATCAGCGCCGATCAAACAGTATGTTTAACAGAAACACCGGCCGCTTTAACCGGCACTACGCCTACCGGCGGTAATGGTACCTATACCTACCAATGGCAGAGCAGCACCACAAGCGCTACCGCTGGTTTTGTGAGCATACCGGGCGCCACTGCCGCAACTTATGCACCGGGCCTGTTAACACAGGATACCTGGTACAGGAGAGTAGTAACATCCGGCTTCTGCGCCAGTGTAACCAGCAATGCAGTGAAGATAACAGTGATAAACAAACCGCCGGTAGTAACCTTTGTGCCTGGCCCGATGACGGTAGATTGCAGAATGGGTATGGATTACACCACCCTGTTCGGTACACCGCAGTTCAGCCACACACCGTATACGAATATGCCGCTGACGGTTACCTTCACGGATGCAAATTCCGTAAATGGTTGTACGCAGACCTTTACCCGCACCTGGACAGCTACTGACCGTTGCGGTATGACAACCACTGCATCACAGACCATTACCGTGGTAGATAAAACTGCACCGGTGTTCACCTCTCAGAAACCTGCCGATGTAACCGTAGAATGTGATAAGATCCCGGCAGCAGTGAACCTGAATGCAGTAGATGATTGTTTCGGTAACATGTCAGTAACACCGGTTGAAACCAGACAGGATATACCGGGTGCATGTGCGAACAACTACAAATTAATACGTACCTGGACCGCTGTAGATGGCTGTAACAACCGTGTAACGCTGACACAGACCATCACCGTACAGGATAAAACACCGCCGGTGTTCACGAGCGCAGCTCCGAGAGATACCATCGTGAACTGTAACGCTGTACCGCCTGCAGCACCATTAACGGCTATGGACAACTGTACGCCGGGTGTTATAACAGTAACGGCTACGGATGTACGTAAGAATATACCGGGCGCCGTGTGTACGGATAACTACCAGATAGTACGTACCTGGATAGCTATGGACGAATGCGGCAACGCAGCCACCCTGGTACAGAACATTACCGTACAGGATACTACCCGTCCGGTGTTCTCAATGCCACAACCGGCAAATGTGACCGTAGATTGTGATAAAGTGCCTTCATGGCCGGCCATCACCGCAACAGATAACTGTACTGCCAATGTACCGGTAATGACCAGCGAGCAGAAATTTGCAACGCAGCCTGCCTGCGCCGGCAACTACCGCCTGGTACGCACCTGGAAAGCAACAGATAACTGTGGTAACACCGCTACCATGACGCAGACCATTACCGTACAGGATACCACCAGACCGGTGTTCACAGTAAGGCCTCCGGCTGATACTACCGTGAATTGTGATGCGGTACCTGCACCGCCGAATAATGTGGTGGCAACTGATGCCTGCGGTACTGTGAAGCTGAGCCGCACACAGGTACGCGAAAACATACCAGGCGCCTGCGCAAGCAACTACCGCCTGATCCGCACCTGGATAGCAATAGACCAATGTGGTAACCAGGCTGTATGGCGCCAGGTGATCACCGTACAGGATACTACCCGCCCTGTAATTGCCGCTCCGCCTGCGGATGTGGTGCTGAACTGTGGCGATGCTATTCCTGCAGCACCTGTCTTAACCGCTACTGATAACTGTGATCCGGCCTTCCCGAAACAGGCTACTATGACAGAAGATCCGTATGTGAAAGATGTGTGCTCCGGTTATACCATCATCAGAAGATGGAGAGTAGCGGATGCATGTGGTAACCAGGCAACGGAAGTAATACAGCGCATTGTAGTAAATGCCTGTCCGAAACCGGTGCTGGACCCTGCCCTGCCGGTGAACTGCTCCGACAACCCGACCTTTACTATTAAAACGCTGAATAATGTGACTAACCCAACCTACATACTGGTAGGTGTGGTACCGGCCAACGCGGTACAGGTACCATGGTCACAGCAGAACGGCACATTTAACCTGAATAACGCCACCCAGGCCAGCTTTGTGGTAAGAGACGGCGTAACCGGTTGTATATCCGATACCGTGGTATATAACCTGCAATACAACACCTCTCCTATGGTGAACCTGGGCCGTGATACAACGATATGCGGTGGCAACAGCCTGATACTGGATGCAGGTGCAGGTAACTTCGCCTACACCATCCGCTGGTCAACCGGCGAAACCACGCAGCGTATCAACATCACCAATGCCGGTAAATACTGGGTATCTGTAACCAACGGCATCTGTACCACTACAGATACCATACAGGTAACCGTAATACCCATGCCGCTGGTAGATATTCCGGATGCTTCCATATGCCGCGGCCAGAGCGTGAAGCTGGATGCCTTTGTAGATGGCGGCACTTACCTGTGGAGCAATGGGGCCACTACTTCCTCTATCCTGGTAAGCACACAGGAACAGTTCTGGGTGCAGGTAGTGAAGAGCGGTTGTATTACCATCGATACCGTGAATGTAACGGTGAATCCGCCGCCGGATATTACACTGAACCGCGATACTACGATCTGTCCGGACCAATCCGTAATGCTGACCGTAAACCTGAACAATGGCGGTAACATCCGCTGGGTAACCGGCGCCACCACCAACTCCATTGTGGTGAATGAGCCAGGCCAGTACTGGGTAACGGTAAGCAGGGATAACTGTATGATCAAAGACACGGTGAATGTACGCCTGCAGCCTTCCATTAAAGTAGAGCTGGGCCCGAACCAGGAAATTTGTCCGGGTAGCCAGATCACGATAGACGGTACCACGCAGGACGCTATCTCCTACCTGTGGGATGACGGTGATCCGAACCCGGTGAAGAACCTCTTTGAAACCGGTAAATACCGCCTGGGTGTAATGGACAGGTTCTGTAACCGCGTATTCTATGACAGTGTGTACCTGAGAGTGGCTGATATGCCGAGAATAGACCTGGGCCTGGATACGGTAATGTGTAACGGAGAAACGCTGCGCTTACGTGCAGAAGGCGCTAACATTAAGAGCGTGCTGTGGTCAGATGGTTCTACCGGACCATACCTGGATGTGAAAACAGCCGGCACCTATGCAGTAACCGTGTTCAATGATTGCGGCAGCGCAACAGACCAGATCACGGTAGACTATACGCAGTGCGATCCGAAACCGACCTTCCCGAACGCCTTCTCACCGAACGGTGATGGTAAGAACGACTTCTTCCGCCCGGTTGTTCGCGGACCGATGTACGAATACGAGCTGCGCATCTTCAACCGCTGGGGTGAGCTGATCTACCTGGGCTATGATTCCAAGAAAGGCTGGGATGGCCGCTATCAGGGCCAACCGGTAACAATAGGCACCTACGTATGGTGGCTTACTTACAAGAAAATGCCAAACGGTAATCCGAACATTATAAAAGGTGAGGTAACCGTTATCAGGTAATAACAAACTTTTCAGAAAAAGAGGGATTCCAACTCGTGAATCCCTCTTTTTTGAAATAACACATAAGTATTTTCACTTATTTAAAAATTAATTAAAATGAAATATCTCTACCACAACAGTTAGCGATGCAAATTACGGGGGACACTAAAATGTCAATAATATTCAAGAGGTAAAAAGCCGCTCTCTGATTGGAATCCTATTTTTTTTGTAATACTTCGAACCAGTGATTAGATTATCAGCCTTCCTATGCATGATCATGGCTTTTGTGAGTGGTGAAACTGTTTTTGGACAAGCTTTTGTAAACGCACCTGCGAACGTGTGTACAACGGCCGGTACCAACGCCGAACGCTATGCCACCATTACCGCAGATGTAACCGGTGAAACGGTTACAGATACCAGGTGGACCATCACCCCTGGTGTGGTTGGAGTGGACTTTAAAGTATTGTATGGCACGCTCAATACCACTGTGGCGGGTCGTGGGTCTTTGACCATTGAATTCATAAAGCCCGGCGTTTACACCGCTTCTGCTACAATGAATACTCCAAGTGGCCCTTACAGCGCCAACAGTTTTATAACTGTAAAGGATTGTAGCATGCCGGTGTGTAAAGGCGCCAACACCACCACCCCAATGGCCGGTTTTGTAGAAGATTTCGGCTCTACCGCCATCCCAATTCCACTGGATCCCCTACGCGGCAGCATACAATACACTGCTAACACCACAGGTCCCCTGGGGCCTGAGGAGTATGTAATAGCGGCCAATACCACCGGTCAAAGCACTGACTGGATAACCACCAACGACCATACCCGCAATACCAATGGCGGCATGCTGCTGGTAAATGCAGATGCAACTAAGAACCTGCTGTTCCGCAGAACAGTGAGCGGTCTTTGTAAAGGTGCGGTATACCGCTTGGGCGCCTGGTTTAAGAACCTGGATACCCGTACTTTTTTTGAAACAGGCTGCGGCGCTGCTTATAAAAACCCCGGTGTAACCTTTGAAGTATTAAATGCCGCCACCAATGCGGTTGTTGCTACTTTTAACACCAACGATATTTCTATTCCCCTGCAGGCCGCGGTTAATAATTTTGGCTGGCAGGAATATGCTTTCAGCTTTAAAACACTGCCCGGCCTTACGGATGTAATTGTACAGATCCGTAATAATGCGCCCGGCGGTTGTGGTAACAACCTAGCGGTTGATGATATCAGCTTTTCCTATTGCACACCATATATCTACTCTTTCTTTGACGGGCAAACCGACCAGCTGGGCGGCGAGTACACCATGTGTGCCGGCTCTCCCACCAACCTTACCTCCCAGTATACACCAGCCGGTTATTTTACTATACCGCATTATTTCTGGGAATACAGTAAAGACAGCATTTTATGGACCACCATTAACGGGGATGGCGATGGTATCAGCGGCACCGGTACAGACATACTGCACTTTGTAGAAGGTGCATTGTTACTGGAAGGCGACCCGGTATCCACCACACACCTGTTCTTCCGGTTAAATATATATGAGGATGGCAATACGGAAAGTTGCGCTGCACCCTCCATGCCCATTAAGGTAACGCTGCTGCCCAACCCGAAGGTAGTAGTGCCTGATAATGAAATTTGTAACGGCGATACCGCTACCCTGGTAGCCACCGGTGGCTTTGATTCCTATATATGGGATTCGCCGGTAGATACCACTTCAGAAGAAGTGAAGGTAGCGCCGGATGTAACCAGTGTATACACTGTAACCGGTTATAAAAGTTATGGAGCAGGCCGTACCTGCCAGCGTACCGGCCAGGCCGTGGTAATTGTAGATGACCGCCCGGTGGTGGACAGCATTACAGGCCCCGACAATGTATGCTTTGGCACAGAGGTAGATCTGAGCATAGACCCTGCCCTTTCCCTGTATGATATAGCCTGGACCCCCAACGGCGAAACCGCTGTTACAGATATTAAAGATACGCCCGGCACCGTGGGGCTTAATACTTACGGCGTAACCGTAACTAACGGCATGTGCGTAATAAAAACGTATAAGGACATAACGGTATTGGATATGCCAACCGCTTATGCCGGTGCTACAGATACAATGTACCAGTGTAACGATGGTAACTTTACAATGGCCGGCACCCTGGGTGCAGACGAAACCGGCAAGTGGACCATTGAAGGCGCTGCCAACGGCGCTGTTATTGGCAACATTGCAAACCCGCTGACAACTGTAACCGGCCTTGCAAGCGGTCAGTCAGTAACGCTGGTATGGTCTGTACAAAAAACGCTGAACACCGGTTGTACCAGTACAGATACTATTGTGCTGATGAACGTGGCCATACCCATTACCAGCCTGGCAGGCCCTGACCAAACCCAGTGCGGTACGGCAGATGCCTTTACCATGGCCGCCAATACACCGCCGGCAGGCGCTATTGGTACCTGGGATGTAAAACAAGGCACCGCCTCTGTTGGTAACCTGAATTCAGAGAATACTATTATTACTGTAACCGGTATACAGGATGCCATGCTCACCTGGACCGTATCCAACGCTGTTTGCCCCGGCAAACCGGATACCGTGATACTGAGCAAAAAGAATGCGCCTAATGTTACGCTGGGTGTAGTGCCCAATACCTGTAGCAGTGAGCCTGCATTTACCATTCCTTATACTGCGCCTACAGATAATCCAACCAAGTATGATGTAACGGCAGCCGCCACCAATGCAATGCCCGGGTTTATAACCATCACGGATTCAGCCTTCGTGGCTTCTCCGCTGCTGGCCGCCTACCCTGCTGCTACGGCTACCGGCACTTATGATTTTAACTTAACTGTTAAACATGATGGTGCGGGTTGCGCTACAGATATACCGTTCTCCCTCACCGTTACCTCATCTTCAATAGCACCTACTACTGTAGTTGCAGATAAACCTGAAGTATGTGCGGGTGATAATGTAACCTTAACCGTACAGGATGGCAGCCTGGGAACTGGCGCTAACTGGGTATGGTATGCAGATGGCTGTGGTACCGGCTCACCGCTGGGCACCGGGCTTACGCTTACAACAACAGTAACCAAAACCACTACCTACTATGTGCGTGCGGAAAGCGCCGGCGCATGCGGTAACTCAGGTTGCGCAGCTGTAATAGTAACCGTAGTAAGCATAGCGCCTGTGGCCACTTTTGTGCCGGATTCCATAACGGTGGAATGTGAAGCAGGTAAGGACTACACTACCCTGTTCGGCACACCGCAGTTCAGCCATGCACCTTATACCACTATTGCACTGAATGTAACTTCTACCGATCAGACTATCATGAACGGCTGTACGCAGAAGCTTACCCGTACCTGGACGGCTACAGATGCCTGCGGCCTCACCGGCACAGCAGCACAAACCATTAATGTTGTAGATAAAACAGCACCGGTATTTACTACGCCTAAACCGGCTGATGTAACGGTGAATTGTGACGCCATACCCGTAGCTATTACCATGGATGCGCTGGATAACTGCGCAGGCCTGATCACCGTAACAGCTACCGATGTACGGCAGGCCATTGCCGGCGCATGTGCCAGCAATTATAAGATCCTGCGCACCTGGACGGCTACTGACCCTTGCGGTAACAGTGTAAGCGCAGTGCAAACCATCACGGTAAAAGAATTAACACCGCCTGCATTTACCACTGCAGCGCCTAATGATACGCTGGTAGAATGTGGCTCCATACCTGCACCGGTTGTAATGACCGCTACCGAATATTGCACCGGCGCAAGCATCACTGCAACGGCAACGGATACACGTATAGCTATACCCGGCAAAAGCTGCGGTTACCAGATAGTACGTACCTGGCTGGCGCAGGATGTGTGCGGCAACAGTAATACCGTTTCGCAGACCATTACCGTACAGGATACCACCCGCCCGGTATTTAGCGTAATGCCGCCTGCAGATGCGCTGGTGGATTGTGATAACGTACCCGCGCCGGCTACCAACATAACCGCTACTGATAACTGCGGCAGTGTAAAGATCAGCCGTACACAAACACAGAAACCGGTTAATATCCCGGGCGCCTGCGGCAGCTACGAGATAACCCGCACCTGGACGGCTACAGACGAATGCGGCAATACCGCTACCGCTCAACAGGTGATCACTGTTAGCTGCGATGGTATTCCGAAAATAGCCCTGGGTAATGATACCAGCCTTTGTAACGGGGAAGCCATCCGCCTGCGGGCAGATAATGACGGTACCAGCTACGGTGGCGTAATGACCTACCGCTGGTCAACCGGTTCTACGGAGCCTACCCTTACCGTTACACAATCCGGTACCTATTCCGTAACCGTAGCCAACGACTGCGGACAGGCCTCCGACGAAATAAACGTGAACTTCACCGTTTGCGATCCCAAACCGGTATTTGCCAATGCCTTCTCCCCTAACGGTGATGGTATTAACGACCGTTTCAGACCGGTAACACAACGCGGTATGATGTACGGCTACCTGCTGCGCATTTACAACCGCTGGGGACAGCTGGTGTATAGCGATGCAGACCCCAGGAAAGGCTGGGATGGCTCTATGAACAATACATCGCATCAGGCCAACGTAGGCACCTACATTTGGTGGGTAACCTATACCAAAGACCTGAAAGAGCCGCCGGTAATACTGAATGGCCTGGTGAACGTGGTTAAGTAAACTCTCAGATGCAGACATAAAAAAGAAAGGAGCTCGTAATGAGCTCCTTCTTTTTTTGAGTGATGTTTGCTGATTATATTAATATAATAACCGCGTTTTGATGGTATGTTTTACTTCTTTCAGCGCGGCAAAAGCTTCCTGCGATAATTGTGTATCTACGTCCAGCACCACATAACCTATCTGCTCGTTTGTTTTCAGGTACTGGCCCAGGATGTTGATCTTCTTTGCGGATAACGCAGTATTGATCTCAGACAGCACGCCCGGCACATTCTGGTGAATGTGCAGGATGCGGTGCGTGTTTTCCACCGCCGGTATGCTGATAGCAGGCACGGTATGAGAGCCGAAGCTGGCGCCCTTCTCCAGGTAGTTCAGCATTTTGCTGCTCACATCCAGCCCGATGTTGTGCTGCGCTTCTTCTGTGCTGCCGCCAATATGCGGTGTTAAAATCACATTAGGCAGGTTTTGCAGCGGTGTGCTAAAGGCTGCGCCGTTCTTTTCCGGTTCTACGGGAAATACGTCAATGGCTGCGCCGGAAAGCTGCCCGCTTACCAGCGCATCTTTCAAGGCATCCAGGTCCACTACCTCGCCACGGGCGTAGTTAATGAAAATGGCGCCTTTCTTTACGTCTTTCAGCGTTTCTGCATTGATCATATTGCTGGTGGTCCTGGTAGAAGGTACGTGCAGGGAGATAATATCTGCCTGGGAAAACAGGTCCTTCAAGGTTTTCTGCTGTACAGCATTTCCCAGCGGCAGCTTGGTTTCCACATCATAATACATTACGTTCATGCCCATAGATTCAGCCAGCACGCTTACCTGGCTGCCAATGTTCCCATACCCTACAATGCCCAGCGTTTTACCCCTGAGCTCATAGCTGCCGGCAGCTTCTTTTTTCCAAACGCCTTCATGTGCAGCTTTATTCTTATCAGGAATACGGCGTATCAGCATTATAGACAACCCTATTACCAGCTCGGCCACCGAACGGGTATTTGAATAGGGCGCATTAAATACCGCAATGCCGTGCTCTTTTGCATTCTTCAGATCTACCTGGTTGGTGCCAATACAAAAGCAGCCAATGGCCTGCAGCTTTTTAGCCGCGGCCAGCACCTTAGCGGTGATCTGCGTTTTGGACCGGATACCCAGTAAATGCACATCCTTAATCTCGCTGATCAATTGTTCCTCGCCCAATGCCCCCGACAGCCGGCGGGTATTTGCATAGCCCGCGTGCGTAAACTCTGCTACAGCAGCATCACTGATGTTCTCCAGCAAGAGGATATTGATCTTTTCTTTTGGATAGCTTGTCAACTTCTGCTCCATATATATAGTATTATTAATGCGTACGTTGTGTATTCGCAATTGGCTTAATAATTGTGGTTTAGGGCTAAAACAAGGTGCAAACCTAACAGAAGTCTGGCAGAAATCAAACAGGGGTTCCGGCAAATTTGATATTGTCAAAAAATATGCTGTAGTTTGCTTCGTTTTTAGAATATTATTCACCATTATTGCTAAAAAGAGGGAAAGCACCGGGCTTTCTTTTATATTTTATAGTCTATTAGTTGTCATTGTTCAATGAAGCGATTGAAAGTTTTTGTTTATATTTTGACCATATCCGGTATTGCATTATACATTTCCGGATGCCAGAGCAACGCGGCGCGAGAAAAAAAGTCCCTCAACACAGCAGGAGAAGCGGTATATGATCTTGAAGAAACTGCTGCGGAAAAAGCAGCCGTTCTCAACTCCCCTACTACCAAAAGACAACAGGCAGAACTTTCTGACTTCTTTTCCCATAAATTATTAAGAACAGGTTTTAACGGCGCCATGCTGGTGGCTAAAAAAGGCGTAGTGATCTTTGAACAATACCATGGTATTGAAGATTACCAGAGCAAAATGCTGATCGGCGAAAGCTCCTCCTTCCAGCTGGCATCAGTATCCAAAACCTTTACGGGCATGGGTATTTTGTGGTTAATGGAACGCGGGCAGCTGAACCTGGAAGATACGCTGCAGCGCTATTTTCCCACCTTCCCTTACATGGGCATTACCATTCGCATGCTGCTGAACCATCGTAGCGGCCTGCCCAACTACTTATACTTCAGCGACAGCCTGTGGCAGAACCAGGATATTTTTCTTACCAACGCGGAGCTGCTGCGTATGATGGAGCAGCACAAACCACCGGTACAACATCAGCCCAATACCCACTTCCAGTATTGCAATACCAATTTTGCGCTGCTGGCTTCTATTATTGAAAGGGTCAGCGGGCAAAAGTACCCGGACTTTATGCGGCATACCTTTTTTGAACCGCTGGGCATGACGAACACATTTGTTTTTGACCCTACCAGTACAAAGCGGCCGCACCAAACCACCAGTCATAAATACAACCTGCGCCCTGAACCGGATACTTACCTAGACGGTGTTTTTGGCGATAAAGGCGTGTACAGCACCGCCCAGGATATGCTGAAATGGGACCAGGCTTTGTACTCGGGCTTCTTTAAACCGGAAACCCTGCAGCAGGCCTTTACCCCTTACAGCAATGAGAAACCAGGCGTGCGCAATTACGGTTTGGGCTGGCGTTTAATGATAAACCCCGACAGCAGTAAAATTGTATACCATAACGGCTGGTGGCATGGTAATAATACCGTGTTCTGCCGGCTGGTACAGGATAGCACCACCATTATTATTTTAGGTAATAAATACGACCGCGGTATTTACCAGGCCGTGAAGCCTATCCGTGCTATTATGGGGCATGGAGATGGAGATGAGGAAGGTGAAGAATGATTCGTAATTAAATCTCACCCGTGTTTCCGGTTCGGTAATACATTCTCTCGGGTCCAGGTGATCTTACCACTGAATTTTTCTTTACGTACAGGGCATTCCATCAGCTGGCAATAGTGGCAGCACACCGGCAGGCAGGGATCTGCATGGATAAAGAACTCTACTTCACTATTAGCGAATCCCTGGTTCACCAGCTTTTCCACCGCTTTTAGCTCATCATGCGCCTGGCTTAGCTCCAGGTAATAAGGTAAGGTAATATGGCAATCAATATGATAATTATTGCCGTATTGCTGCACGCGCATATTATGTACATCTATCCAGGTTGGCCGGCGGTGCTGGTTCAGGATGTTAATGACCTGATCTATCACCTGCATATCGGTTTCATCCATCAGGCCTGATATAGAGCGGCGTAGCAATTGATAGCCTTTGCGCAGTATCAGGATACCCATGGCTACAGACACTACGGGATCCAGCCAGGTCCAGCCGGTGTAATGAATAACTATGAGGGCGACCACCAGCCCCAGACTGCTGTATACATCCGTCATTATATGCTGCCCGTTGCCTGTAATGGTAATGGAAGGCAGCTTACGCCCCTCCCTTACCAGGTATTGGCCCAGCAGCAGGTTTACTAATGTAGTGGCGCCAATGAGCCAGATACCACGGGTCACATCCTCCAGCTGGTAAGTACCAATAAAGTATTGTACTGCTTTGAAAAGAATGAGGCAGCCGGCTATAAAGATCATAGCGCCCTCCGCTCCTATGGAAAAAAACTCCACTTTACCATGCCCATATGGGTGGTTTGCATCCCGCGGTTTGCCGGTCAGGTAAATGCTGTAACAGGCAAAAGCGCCCGCCACAACATTGATGATAGATTCCAGCGCATCAGACAGGATAGCTACGGAATGAGTGAGAAAGTACGCAGTGAATTTGGCCACCGTTAACAGGAAGCTGACGAGCAGTGAGATGAGTATAATGCGAAATTCTTTCCGGAGCAATGGTTTTGGTGTTGGTGGAAGCTACAAAAGAAGTAAAAAAGGCTTAAACAGGGAACAAGTTTTATTGGAGGAATTTGTTTATAGGATGAAATAACGCAGCACTCCGGACATCTTATCTCCTGTTTCATCCAACCCCTGCCGTTTTGTCTGCCCTAAACACCCTGGCTTGTTTTGTGCGTAGCCATCCTTAATAAAAAAAGGAGGTGCTATGGATGCGTATTCTGAGATCATCCATAATGCGGTGGAAGCCGCAGGCAGATCAGTTGTTAAAATAGAACGGCTGGATGCCAACAGGAAAGTAACCGGGACCGGCTCAGGGTTCTTCTTTTCTTCCGACGGTTATCTATTCACCAATTCCCATGTAGTACACCAGGGCCGTTATTTCAATGTAATGCTGCATGATGGCAGCGTATACCCGGCTATTCTTTCAGGAGAAGATACAGATGCGGATATTGCTATCCTTAAAACATCTGCCTTTGACTTCCAGGTAGCGCAGCTGGGCGACGCCGCCGCTTTGCAGATAGGCCAGCTGGTAATTGCCATTGGCAACCCGCTGGGCTTTCAGCATACGGTTACCGCCGGGGTGGTGAGCGCATTAGGCCGCTCTTTACACAGTGGTAATGGCCGTACCATGGACGACCTGGTGCAAACGGATGCTGCGCTAAACCCGGGTAACTCCGGCGGCCCGCTCATTAATTACAAGGGCGAGGTAGTGGGTGTGAACACCGCTACGATACAGGGTGCACAAGGGCTTTGTTTTGCCATCAGCATTAACTCTGCCAAGATGATAGCGGCGGAATTAATGCAATATGGTAAAGTGGTGAAGGGTTACCTGGGTGTGTTGTTGCAGCAGATAACGCTGGTGCCCAAGCTACGCACCGGCCTGCAACTGCGTAATAAAACAGCGCTGTTCGTAACGGGTGTGGAAGGTAAAAGCCCTGCTGCCAGGGCAGGTTTGCAGGATGGTGATATTATCATTGCCTTCAACAACAAGGAAGTAGAAACCGCCGATGCCCTGTTCCGGCAACTGGGACGGGAAAAGATCGGGCAGTTCCAGCACATAAAAGTGATCCGGCAAAACCGGGTACTGGAGCTGAGAGTAACGCCCGTAGAGAAAAAAGCAGCGTAGCTGATGTGCAGATGGAGTAATGGATTGCTTGCTGCGATCCGGGCTTTCCTGGAATGGAACGGGGCTGATCAACATAGTTTGATCAGCCCCGTTCTTATTATGTACAGTATTAAAAGTTAAAGAAACAGCCTACGCCAATTATACTGGCTTTGCTGCCGCTAACACCTTTCATATAAGAAGCCTTGATCTCAATATTATGACGGCTGCTGCTGCCTACACCTATGCGAACGCCGGCATTGGCTACAGGACCCACCGTGCTTTTCTCGCCACCAATGGTGTGATAATCGCCATTCTCATCGATCTCAATCTCATCGAGGCCGGTTTGGTAATGATAACCAAAACCAGCGCCCACAAACCAGCCGAAGCGGTCCCTGTTTTTGCGGGATGAGCCGGCGCCCATGTTAAAATTCAGCATCAAAGGAGCATTGAACATAAAGCTGAGGGTGTTCTCACTTTTATCTACCCTGGAATTGTAGGTACCGGAAAGTCCCATACTTAAAGGCAGGCCCACAGATAAGGACAGGTTATCCTTTTCCATAAAACTCAGGTACGGCGACCAGGTGATAGCGCCCATTACCTTGCTATCCAGGCCATCGGGCTTGCCTGAAAAAACGCTTACGCCAAGACCATTACGGAAACTTTGTGAAAATGAGCTAAGGCTGGCCATACAGATCAGGGCCAACAACATGATTTTTTTCATGGGTTAAGGGAATTTTTAATAAATAAATTGTACGCTTGTGTGATTAAAAACCGGAGCAAATATATTAACTTTTATTAAAATGTAAATAGTATAGGCACATGTATCTGCGCACTGAGATCTTAAAGGACAACAGCCGTGATCATATCATCCATCTTACAGACTGGATCGGAGGCAACGCTTCGCGGGTGGATCAATTGATAGGCCTGTTCCTGCATGATGAGTACCGCGTGGTGCAAAGGGCGGCCTGGATCATCAGCTATGTAGCGCAGGAACATCCGGAATTAATAGCGCCACATTTGCCGGCCATGGTACAACGCATGGAGGATGCGGGTATACCGGTAGCGGTTAAACGAAATGTAATAAGGGTATTGCAATTCCTGCCCATCCCTCCTGAGCTGCATGGCCCGGTTATGAACCACTGTTTTAACTTTCTGGCCGATCCGGAAGAAACCGTTGCAGTAAGGGCTTTTTCCATGACCGTGCTGGCCCATCTTGCCAAAGAATACCCGGATATTAAACAGGAGCTGCGTCTGGTACTGGAAGACCAGCTGGCACAAAAAAATAGCCCCGGATTTACATCCAGGGCCAAAAAGGTATTAAAGCTATTGTAGTATTATTAATTACTTAACCTCCACAGAGAATTTCTCTTTCACCAGGTCCATATCCGGTTTGGATTCGTCTGTCAGCTGCACTTTACCACGGTCTTTTCTTACTACTCTGGAGAACAAAGAGATCTCCTGGTCAAACAGGAAACGGAAGAACAGCTTTGTCCAGGAAGTGTGGTAATACAAAGAGTTATAAAAGCCGGAAGCGTTCTTACGGATCTGCGGCAGCTTATTCCAGGGAATGGAAGGAAAATCGTGATGCTCGTTATGGTAACCCACGTTAAACGCTACGGTATTCAATACGCCATAGTAGCTGTAGGTTTCCTGCTCGCCATGGGTAAGGTAGTGCTCCTGGATCCAGCGGGCGCCCAGGGGGTGCAGGCCTACGGAGAAGAAGAAGCTCAGTACCAGGAAGCTGATGGCTTTAGGACCCCAGAAATAGGATACTGCTGCCACAAAAACGATCTGCACGATCCAGTTCAGCGCTATCCAGCCATCAAAAGGTTTAATTTCCTTCAGCCTGGAAATACGGAACACCTGGAACAGAGGATAAAACAGCAACCAGAGCACTTTACCAACAAAATAGTTATTGATCAACCTGGCTTCCCAGCGGTTAGGCAGGTCGGCATCCAGCTCATGGATACCCTGGAAAGAGTGATGTTTAATATGATAACGCTCAAAAGACACAGAGCTGGGCACTACCTGGGGAATGTTTGCCAGGATACCGGCCAGGCGGTTAGCCTCCGGTTTCTTGAACAGCAGGCGGTGTGCACATTCATGGATCATTACAAACAATGCATGATCTGCAAAGGCACCCAGCAGGTATGCTGCACCGAAAACCAGCCACCATGACTGATCTCTGAGCAGCCATGCCCCTACAACCTGAAAGCTAACTAAACCAATAATTGCAAAGATGGTCAACGGATTTTTCCCAATGAGTTTACGGATATCGGGATGTTGTTTGAGAATTTCCTTGGTTCTTATACGGTGCGGCTCGCTTGCGGTTGAATACACGAAGTCTTTTCTCTTTGTCATAAACGGCAATATAGGGAGATAATGTTAAAATTACAATTTAGGAATAGTTAATATTTATTGTGTGCAAAGGTAAATATTTTGTTGGTTGTTAAAAAGATAAAAATTAAAAGTAATGTTTGGCAGGCTGAACCATTTTTAGTTCTAATGCTTTCAGTGATCCATGTGGTATGCTTGCATATTCTTACGAGGCCGATCGAAATAAAAAATCAGACATACATATAGTATTGCCAAAACTAAAATTGTCATCAAATCCATCCTGAGATAGTGATATATAGAATATTCTTTCCCAAAGGTTGTCCAGGTAATACCTTCTGTAACCGGCGTTTCGGTAAGACTTTCATGCTCAAATGAGAATACCTTTACCTTTCCCGGTGAGGCGCATTGAAAAATCATCTTGTCTTTCTGCAGGGAAAAAGCAGCAATATCACATTCGTCTATTGCAGCTAAACCAATTTCACCTCCATTCTTTAACAGATAGGTACCGCTTTCAGTTTCCCGGATCTCATATGGGTAACTAAGTGGTATCCGCCGGTATTCGATCCCTCCTTCATACAAGTAAAATGAATTAAGTTTCAGGATTACCAGTATAAGCCATATAAAAAGAGCGAATGTTCTGTTATGGCCTTTAGGTAAGAGCTGCACGCTTTGCTTTCTGAAAAGGAAATTAAAGATGCCTGAAATAGGGTAAGCAATTCCTACGATGATCCCGGTTTCAATTATCAGAGCAATCAGTTTAAGCATAATTTATCTACCCCTCCATTTATTAGTAAATGCCTTATAAAATATGTGTTTTAAGCTCTTCATAAGAAAGGTGCCCTGTTGTTTCAATGCCATCCTGATGAGCAACTTTTCCGTCAGCACTTAGTTCCAGTAACAGGTTGTACCAATAATCCCCTCCCATAGAAGAGATAAGATTCATTTCAATTAATAAATAATTCTTATCCGACGAATTAAAGGTGATTAACGTAGCAGGAAGCATAATTTTAGCGTCTGCTATTTTTGCATTCAGCCTAATATTAGTGCCATTTATTAAAAGAGCGGCTTGCTGGTTATTCAAATAATTGATTACATCCGGATAGTTTTGTGGTTGACGGGTAAGGTCAACAATATCAAGCTCGCTTTTAAGATATAGTGCACAGCTTATATTTTGAATAGTATCTTCAAAAAACGTCACCTGTAATGTATCATTAATCGGGTATTTGGCACACTTTATTTCTTTTTCATGGTAGCTATTGTCAAAGTTGTCCCCCAAGGAATTACTATGTTCTTTAACAATGCTATCATCTACTTTAGATTGAATACTGTCAATTGCAGGATCTGTTTCATTTTTTCTTCCTGGTTCTTTTGGGGAGCAGGAACTAAAAATAAATGCCAGTGCTAAAAATTGAAAAGTTATTATCCTCATAAATTCCCTGTTGGGGTTAGTAACTTAATTAAACATCTCATAGAGCATACCTATATTTATAATTAACCAGATAGCAACAAACAGTGCAAGCAAGAAAAATCTAAATAAGAGTATTGATCCGGAGTCAATCAGTATCTCCGCTGGGTCTTCTTTATCATAATAGACGTCAACTAAAGAGTTAATTCTTGGTTCTTTATACTCATAGAGGTCTGAAGTTACCTGGCGGTTGTCCCCATTTTTATCAATAAATTCAACAATCGAAGCATATTGTGGATGTTGATCAAGGTCCTCTTTATTTACAAATCCTGTGACAAGCCCTTTTACGCAAACTCCTGTCCGGATTAACTTCGCTGTATTACGATATTGCTGAATAAGGTTCTTGGCTTCACTTCTGTAAACAATAAAGTCTATGAGGATTAATACTGCAATGTTTACAATATGGGATAGGATCCGATCCATATGATTCTCTAATATGATCAGTGGGTTGATCTGATTAAGTAAGGTCTTATAACCAGCTACCAGCGCATCATAAGCCGTTTCGCTGATGTGGATGACAATGGTGTGTTTGGATTATGTGCCTTACCGAAAAACATCAAATACTTTTCACCGCCAATCTATTCAATTCAGACAAACAGCTATCGTGCCGCAACATGGAATCACCTGCTACCTGGTAGTACCGTACGCTGATCTTTGTTGGTTTGGGCTTTGGCTTTGGTTTCTTCACCCCCACGCTCACACAGGCATCGATCAGCATTAATATAATGCCTGCTAAAATAAACCATCGTTTCATGCTCGGTTTCATAGGATATATCACTAACAACATAAAGAACCGCTCCGCACTTTTTGCGGAACGGTCCTTTTAAATATCATAACTACCTTTCCCTTCGTACAGGAGTTTACGTTAGTTCTTCCCAACAAATAATGACCAGTGGTCACTGAAGGGAATGTACGTATAATCCTTACCCATTTTGGCCTCTGTTCTATTATCACACAGATCGTGATAATAGTAATAGTGGTTAATGTCTTTGTCCTCATTCTGGGAGTTCAGCTTGTAGATGTACAGGCTGTAACGGTCAGTAGCATCACAGGGACCTTTTTCCAGGTTCACGGATGTTACTTTCAGCTCCCGCATAAGATCGGTGATCATTGGGTTGCAAACCTTATTGGAATGGCTTTTACCACCCTCCTTCTCGCAATCCACAATAATGTACCGGGTATATTCAGTATGGTCAAGTTGAGGTACTATCAGCGAATCGATCATGTGATTCAACCGCTTCAGCTTATCTTCATTCTGATAAAAGCTGGTCTTAAAATACTCTTCATTCGTTACTCCTTTACAGGAAGAAAGCAACGTAGCTGTGATACAGACAAATAAGAGTGCGTGACAGTCTCTTAGATTTAACATACGAGGAAAATTTAATAGTTAGCAACTTCAATAGTAAGGGGTCAATGTGGTCGCAAGTTGTCTTTATCCCTGATCTTGGCGCTTAAGGTTCTCTTGGATAGTCTGTTTTTCATTGTCATCAGGTCAAAGGAAAAACCCGCTAGTACATGACAATCGCAAATATAATAATTTAATTTAATAATATAAATATATAATTTATATAAATTATGCACATATCTGGGGATAAAAAAACCGCTCTGAACTATCAGAGCGGTTTGCTGTTGCTAATTATATGAGGATAAACCTGTTAGCTGTTTCCTTCCGGTTTGCTTTCTACCGGGCGGGGTGCAGGTGCAGGTGACTGCTCCCTGTTCTCCCTTGGCTCGCGGGGCTCTTTAGGCTCCTTGGGGCCGCTTTCTTTTTTCTTGGCTGCCTTTGGTGCAAAAATGGCGATCATACGTTTACCTTCCATGGTAGGCATGCCTTCCAGCGCTCCTACTTCTGCCAGGCGTTCTGCGAACTTCAGCAGGATCAGCTCACCACGCTCTTTAAACATAATAGCGCGGCCTTTGAACTGTACATAGGTTTTTACCTTATTGCCATCTTTCAGGAATTTCTCCGCATGTTTGGCTTTAAAGTCAAAGTCATGATCGTCCGTATTAGGCGTAAAGCGGATCTCTTTCACCTCGCTTTTGTGCGCCTTGGCCTTCATTTCCTTTTCCTTCTTCTTCTTCTCGTACAGGAATTTATTGTAGTCGATGATGCGACATACGGGGGGCGTAGCATTTGGGGATATTTCTACCAGGTCCAGTCCCTGTTGTTCAGCCATGTGTAAAGCTTCGTCTGTTCTATAAACGCCAACTTCCACATTTTCTCCTACTAGCCTTACTTCCGGTACACGTATCATTCTGTTGGTACGATGTTCTTGCTGTTGTTCCCTGCGAAAGTTCGGGTTTCTCCCGCGGTTAAAATTTGGTCTGGGTGATTGCATTAAAAAGAATAAAATTAATTAATAATTGTCCTAAGCTGCCGGCGTATCAGTTTTTTACCGGCCTGTTTTACAAGTGTTACAAATTTAAGGTTAAATATGTAGCAATTATTATACCTCGATCGAAAATTATTCAAAAGGTTTCCGGTTCACTACCTCATCATTCACAAGGCCTATAAACTGGTCGAGGTTCATGGTTCCAAGATCGCCTTTTGCCTGCCTTCTTACGGCTACTATCTCCTCGGTGGCTTCCTTTTCGCCCAGTACCAGCATGTAAGGTACTT
This sequence comes from Chitinophaga rupis, assembly GCF_900109685.1. Taxonomy (GTDB): domain Bacteria; phylum Bacteroidota; class Bacteroidia; order Chitinophagales; family Chitinophagaceae; genus Chitinophaga; species Chitinophaga rupis. Next base: position 1,494,517 of record NZ_FOBB01000002.1, read on the forward strand.
TGGCCAGCTCCGCTTCCCGGATCTTCTTCCCTATTTTCTCATTGCGGTCGTCTATCTCTGCGCGAATTTCAGCAATTTTTAACAATTCAGCCACTTTTTCTGCGTAGATCAGGCTTTTATCACTAATTGGCAGCACTTTTACCTGGGTAGGTGTTAACCACAACGGGAATTTACCTGCACAGTGTTCTATCAGCACAGCCACAAATCTTTCCAGGGAGCCAAAAGGTGCACGGTGGATCATTACCGGGCGGTGCTTCTGGTTATCGGCGCCTATATACTCCAGCTCAAAACGCTCCGGCAGGTTGTAATCCACCTGGATGGTTCCCAGCTGCCATTTACGTCCCAAGGCATCCTTTACCATAAAATCCAGCTTGGGGCCATAAAAGGCGGCCTCGCCATATTCTACTACGGTGTTCAGTCCCTTTTCAGCGGCCGATTCAATGATGGCCTGCTCTGCCAGGTGCCAGTTCTCATCGGTACCTATGTATTTGCTGCGGTCTTCCTTATCGCGCAGGGAGATCTGGGCAGTATAATCTGTAAAATTCAGGCTGCGGAACACGTACAGCACCAGGTCTATTACCTTAATAAACTCGTCCTTTACCTGGTCCGGCCGGCAAAACAGGTGCGCATCGTCCTGGGTAAATCCGCGTACGCGGGTAAGGCCATGCAGCTCACCGTGCTGCTCATAACGGTACACGGTACCAAATTCCGCCAGGCGCACCGGCAAGTCTTTGTACGACTTGGGCGATGATTTATAGATCTCGCAATGGTGCGGGCAGTTCATGGGTTTCAGGAGGAACTCCTCTCCTTCTTCCGGCGTATGAATAGGCTGAAAGCTATCCTTACCATATTTCTCATAGTGGCCGGAGGTAACGTAGAGGTTCTTGCTGCCAATGTGCGGAGTTATTACCGGCAGGTAACCGCTTTCTACCTGCGCCTTTTGCAGGAAGCTTTGCAGGCGTTCGCGCAGCATAGCGCCTTTAGGCAGCCATAATGGTAAGCCCAGCCCTACCCTTTCTGAAAAGGTGAACAGCTCCAGCTCTTTACCCAGCTTGCGGTGGTCGCGCTTTTTAGCTTCTTCCACCAGGGTCAGATACTCATCCAGCTCTTTCTGGCTGGGGAAAGTGATGCCGTAAATGCGGGTGAGCATCTTGTTCTTCTCATTCCCACGCCAGTAAGCGCCGGCAATATTGGTAAGCTTGATAGCTTTAATAAAACCGGTATTGGGAATGTGCGGTCCGCGGCAAAGGTCTGTAAACCCGCCCTGGGTATAGAAGGTAATGGTACCATCCTGCAGGTCGTTGATCAGCTCCAGTTTGTATTCGTCCCCTTTCTGGGTAAAATACTGCAGGGCTTCGGGTTTGCTTACGTCCTTGCGCACGTATACATTATTCTGTTTGGCCAGTTCGGCCATTTTGGTCTCTATCTTCTTCAGGTCCTCGTCAGTAATGGCCTGGCCGCCCAGGTCTATATCATAATAAAAACCATTTTCAATGGCGGGGCCTATGCCCAGCTTTACGCCAGGGTACAGGGCTTCCAGGGCTTCTGCCATCAGGTGGGCGGAGGAGTGCCACATGGTTGCCTTGCCATCGGTATCCGTCCAGGTAAGTAATTGCAGGGTGGCATCTGTGTTGATTGGACGGGTGGCGTCTATCACCTGCCCGTTCACTTTTGCTGACAATACTTTACGTGCCAATCCTTCACTGATGGACTTGGCAATGTCTAATGCAGTTACTCCTGGTTCATACTGACGGACTGCGCCATCCGGAAAAGTAATATTGATCATAATATCAAGCTCTTAGCTCCTTGCTGTTAGCCGTTAAATTTAAATAAATGAAATGCTTGCGAAGATAAGCAATTTACTTATTAGCTATTAGCTTTTAGCAATTAGCTGTTAGCTATTGGCAGTTAGCTTTTAGCCGCCGGGTATTAAAAATAAGTGCAGGGGGTGCATTGGGAATGCAGTAACTAGCTATTGGCTGTTAGCTTTTAGCCTTTAGCTGTTTTGTATTTTGCTAATAGCTAAAAGCTAATAGCTAAAAGCTAATAGCTAAAAGCTAATTACTAACTACTGAAACTTAAAGTTCCACGTAATAGATGGTAGTATTGGGAATAAAGACACTTGCCTTGCGCGGATGGTGAGGTTATTACCCAGCACGCCCCCGGTTTGGTCAAAGTACAGAAAGTACGGATTCATACGGCTGTACACGTTATAGATGGAAAATGCCCAGCTGCTCTGGAAGTGCTTATCGGGCCTTTGTTTAGGCGTGTACACGGCGGAAAGGTCCATGCGGTGATAGGCTGGCATGCGGTAACCGTTAATATTGCTGTATTCCTGCACCAGGGAGCCATCTATCATATAGAACTGTGAGGGCAACGTGGTTGTATTGCCGGATCCGTAAATGAACACGCCGGACAGGTGCCATTTGGGAGTAAGCTCGTAATTGGCTACCAGCACCAGGTCGTGGCGGCGGTCGTACTTGGCCGGGAACTTTTTACCCTGGTTCAGGCTGGGAAACTGGCGCCAGGTCCAGGCCAGGGTATAACCCAGCCAGCCGGTAAAGCGGCCTTTGGTTTTATTGATAAAGAACTCTGCCCCGTAAGCCCAGCCTTTGCCAAACACAAAATCCTCTTCCGGGTCGGTTAAGGAGGGCGTATATCCCTGGCGGTACTCTATCTGGTGCTGCATATCCTTATAATACGCTTCTACAGAGGTTTCCCAGCCATCATCATTAAAGTTGCGGTAGTATCCCATGGTGTATTGCCAGGAGATCTGCGGCCGTACCTTATAGGTACTGGGCACCCACAGGTCTGTGGGCAGCGTGGTACCTGCATTGGTTACCAGGTGTATGAACTGGTAGTTGCGGGTAACGGATGCCTTGATGGAGTTTTGCCCGTTCCAGGCATACCGCAGGATCATCCGGGGCTCAAAGCCGCCGTAAGAGCGTACCTGCTGCAGGCTTTCATATACCGTGCTATCCATCTTTACGCCGTTATTGTTCTTAATATACCGGGTGTAGGGTCCTACCTGCATAAAAGCGCTGTAACGCAGGCCGGCATTCAGCTTCAGCTTAGGTGATATTTCCCATTCATCCTGTACATACAGGGCGGCTTCGTGGGCGTATTTGCGGAAAGCATTATCCGGGTTAAAGGCTGTACTATCCTGCCGGCCGGAAATAGAGAACGGTGTAAAACGATGGTAAATGTAGTTGCCGCCGAATTTAATATGGTGCTTATTGCTGGCAAAGTAGTCGAAATCCAGCTTGCCATTAACATCGCTGATGCCGGAGGCCAGGCGGATATCGAAATTGTTCTGTAAGCCGGTGAAGCTGAACTTATAATCGTTGTAAATAACGGACGTATTGGAAAACAGCTTGCTGCTGAACACATGGTTCCAGCGTAAGGTGGCGGTACTGTTGCCCCAGGGAATGGTAGCATCAAAGGTGCGGGTACCGCTCTTGAAGCTAAACACATCGCGCCCGAAGTAACCGCTCAGGTACACCCGGTCCTTATCTGAAAAAATGTAATTGGCTTTTACATTCAGGTCATAGAAATAATAACCGGAGCCGCTGAAGTCACTATTCTTTTTTACGAAAGGTTTGGCTACCCAGTCAATATAGGTGCGGCGGCCGGAGATAATAAAGGAGGATTTATCCTTTTTCAAAGGCCCCTGCAGCGATAACCGTGAAGCGATGAGGCCAATGCCCCCTTCTCCCTGCAGCTGCTGGTTATTACCATCCTTCATGTTCACATCTACTACAGACGACAGGCGTCCGCCATAATTAGCCGGCATACCGCCTTTAATAAGCGTGGTATTGCGGATGGCGTCTGCATTAAAAATGGAAAAGAAGCCAAACAGGTGGCCGGTGTTGTACACAGGCGCTTCATCCAGCAATATCAGGTTCTGATCCGGCCCGCCGCCGCGCACATATAAGCCGGCATTGCCCTCCCCTGCTGCCTGTACGCCGGGCATGAGCTGCAGCATTTTCAGCACATCCACCTCGCCCATAAATGAAGGCAGTTTTTTTGCGTCGGCGGTAGCCATTTCTACGCGGCCCATTTCAGTACTGGCTACATTGCGGTTCTTTCGCTTATCGGTAATTACTACTTCCTGCGCCTGGTAGGTACGGGGTGTCATGGCAAAATTGATCTGCAGGTTATCATTCAGCTGAATGACCTGCTCTTTTTCCTGGTATCCCAGGAAAGTGCATACCAGCGTGTATTCCCCGGCGGGCAGGCTAATAGCATAAAACCCATATGCATTGGCCTGGATGCCCTGCGGGCTTTCTTTAATGTGCACTGTGGCGCCGGTAAGGGATTCCCCGTTGGTAGTGTCGCGCACATAACCGCTGATGGTGAATTTTTGCTGGGCAACCGTTATGGTAAAATGGAAAAGACAAAGTACGGGCAGCACGATATGCCGCAACAGGTGATGAAGATATGGACTAGACGAGCTCATGGCAACCCCAATTCAGTTTAGATACGGTTTGCGCTACTGGTTTTTCTACTGATTGATCCCTGCTAATAAAATGGGCTGATGATTATTGTTATTTGCGTATGACAATAAAAGACAGGTGGCTGTTCTAAAGCAGGTCTTCATAGGTATTGGATAACGGTTTCGTTCACAAAAGCATTCTCTCCCGGCAAAGATATAGGAAAAAGTTGATAGTTGTTTGTGTTTGGTGGACAGTCCATGGTCCATAGTCCATGGTATAGAGCGTAAGGGGAATAGTGCGGGGTAAGGCAACCGGCCGGGTACGCTCAACCTCCGAAATGAACAAGTCCATGGACTATGGACCATCGACCATGGACTTGTCACAGCATTTAACTGAATGGTAATATTGCAGGTGGATACAACCGGCTGGGTGCGCTCTACTTACCCAATGAACGACGCTATGGACTATGGACCATTGACCATGGACTATTAATTATTACCTTTGTGTGCTTTATTTAACATTTATATAGAATTGTTCATATGCTTCTCGCCCTACAGGACGTAACTTTTGAATTTGGTGCACGCATTATTGTTGAAGATGCCTCCTGGCATATTGTACCTGGTGACCGGGTAGGGCTGATAGGCCTGAACGGTACGGGGAAGTCTACCCTTCTGAGAATTATTAACGGTGAATACTCTGTTTCCAAAGGCAGTGTGAACAAGATCCGTAACCTGAGCCTCGGGTTCTTTAACCAGGACCTGCTGAGCTTTGAAACGGACGACTCCATCCTGTCTGTAGGCATGACTGCCTTTGACAAAGCCTTAGCGCTGGAAAAAGATATAGAACGTATTACCCACGAGCTGGAACATAACCAAACGGAGGCCCTGCTGCATGAGTTCTCCGACAAGCTGCATGAGTTTGAGGCGCTGGATGGTTATAACATGCGGCATAAAACAGCCCAGGTGCTGGAAGGCCTGGGTTTTAGCACGGCCGACCTGGAACGCCCCTATAGCGAGTTTTCCGGTGGCTGGCGCATGCGCGTGCTGCTGGCAAAGCTGATCCTGCAGCAGCCGGATGTGCTGATGCTGGATGAGCCCACGAACCACCTTGACCTTCCCTCCATTGAATGGCTGGAAAGATACCTGCAGAGCTATAACGGCGCGGTGATCATCGTATCGCACGACCGCTTTTTCCTGGACCGTATGGTGAACAAGATCGTAGAGCTGTACCAGCAGCAGCTGCACCACTATGCCGGTAACTATGAGGATTATGAGCGCGAAAAGGAAATGCGCCGGGAGTTACAGCAACGGTCGTACGAAAACCAGCAGGAATACATTCGCCAGCAGGAACGTTTTATTGAACGTTTTAAGGCCAAAGCCTCCAAGGCAGCCCAGGCGCAGAGCGCCATGAAACGGCTGGAAAAGCTGGACCGCCTGGAGCAGGTGGACGGTGGCCCTTCCAAAATACGCATCAACTTTACGGTAGATAAACAACCGGGTAAGATATTATGCACCCTGAACGATGTAAGTAAACACTTTGGCGATATTACTGTGCTGGATCATACCGGTGTGGAAGTTAACCGGGGCGATAAGATAGCCCTGATTGGCGCCAACGGTAAGGGAAAGTCTACCCTGCTGCGCATGATCGCCGGCACAGAACCCATGGAGGGCGAACGCATTCCCGGCCACAACGTAGTACAATCATTCTATGCCCAGCACCAGCTGGAATCATTACACCTTGACAGCGAAATACTGGAAGAGCTGAAAAATACCAGCAGCGGCCGTACAGAAATGGAGCTGCGCTCTTTGCTGGGCTGCTTCCTGTTCACGGGGGATGATGTGTATAAGAAGATCCGCATTCTTTCCGGTGGTGAAAAAGCGCGTGTGGCGCTGGCCAAAACCATCATCAGCCAGGCTAACTTTATGCTGCTGGATGAGCCCACGAACCACCTGGATATGAACTCCGTACAAATGCTGATAGATGCTTTGAATAAGTATGAAGGCAGCTTTTTACTCGTATCCCACGACCGTTATTTTGTAAGCGGCACTGCTAATAAGATCTGGGAAATTGTGGACGGGAAGATCAAGGAATTTAAAGGTACCTATGCGGAATATGAAGACTGGAAGAAACGGCAGGCTGCTGCTGCCGCACCCCCCAAACCGCCCAAAGGTGAGCGTGGCAAGAACCGCGGTAACAACAACAATAATAATACGCCGGAACCCACTGCAGTAAAGGAAATACCGGCGGCAAGCGCCCCGGTAAAAGGCACCCCTATTAATAAGGAAGCGCAAAAGGAGCTGCAAAAACACCAGCGCCAGTTCCAGCAGCTGGAAGGCGAGCTGGCCCGTCTGAAAGAAAAGAAACAACAGCTGGAAGCCAGCCTGGGTAACCCGGATATTTATGGGGATAAAGGCAAGTTCCAGCAGATAGAAGCGGAATACAAACAGGTAACACAAGACCTGGAAAAAGCGAATAAGCAGTATGAAGAAGTGTTTGAGAAGATCATGGAGCTGGAGGGGTAGAATAGAATTACGAATTATTCAATTACGACCCCGCCCAAGCGGTGCATAGCCTGCCCCGTCCAGCGGGGAATGCCATTGAAAATAATTATGATGTGAGTAATTACGAATTGAGTAGTGCGTGTGGAAGGTATCCGGAGCATGTGTGAATTAGTGATTGCGGATGTTAAGCATGCAAGGGCTGTGTCGCAAAAATAATTATTGTTTATTATAGTGCTTCATAAGTGAATTGCGTCATTTGTAATTGATCATTCATAGCTAAGCTTATCGTATCATTTCATAACGAACAACATCATTCGTAATTGACAATTCGTAATTAATGCAAAAGATCCTGGTTGTAGAAGATGAAGTTAAGGTAGCCAATGCCGTTAAAAAAGGCCTGGAGGAGAATGGTTTTGATGTAGATGTAGCCTATGACGGCCGTATGGGCAAAAGCCTGGCATCCAGCAACAGCTACGACCTGGTGATACTGGACCTGAACCTGCCACATAGCAATGGTTATGAAGTATGTGAAGTGATCCGCCATAAGAACAACCGTGTACCCATTATTATGCTTACAGCGCTGGGCGGCATGGACGATAAAATGCAGGCCTTTGAGCTGGGCGCTGATGATTACCTGGTAAAACCCTTTGACTTCCGGGAGCTGCTGGCCCGCATCCGCGTATTCCTGAAACGCGCGGGCTCCGATGTACAGCAAAGCACTTTATATAAGATCGTTATCGGCGACCTGGAAATTGACCGCGAAAAGAAAGAAGTAACCCGCAGCGGTAAAAAGATCGCCCTTACCGCCAAAGAATATCAGCTGTTGGAGTTCCTGGCCCTGCACAAAGGCAAGGTGATCTCCAAACTCACTATCGCGGAAAAAGTGTGGGATATTGACTTTGATACCGGCACCAATGTGATAGAGGTGTACATGAACTTCCTGCGTAAAAAGATAGACAAGGATTTTGAGAATAAGCTGCTGCATACCAAGACGGGAATGGGATATTATCTGGCGGAGGAGTAATCAGAATTACGAATTGTCAATTACGAATTACGAATTAAATGCAGGGGAGATCGATTTGTATTGATTATAGGAAGTGTGAATAGCCTGTTGCATTTTATCTGCATATTTACGCATGAAGATCAAATACAAAATAGCGCTCTATTATGCCTTATCGGCCACGGTGCTGCTGATATCCTTTGCCAGCCTTGCGTATTATTTTTCTGCACAATCGCGCAAGGCGGAGTACCTGGAACGCCTGGAATACCGCGCCCGCTCTATTGCCAACGTAATTATTGAAGAAGATAAAGTAAAGGTGGACCTGCTGCGCAAGCTGGATAAAACCACTTTCCAGGACCTGTACCAGGAAACCATTTTAGTATACAGCCCCAATTACGACCTCTTATACTCCAACCTGAAAGATACTACCATCCGCACCCTGCGCAGCCGCCTTGATTATATTAAACGCAACGGCACCTATAATTACGAAAAAGCCAACGATGAGGTGGTAGGCGTATATTATACGGAAGGTAAGATCTCTGTGATCGTGATCGTATCCTCCCTGGATAAATACGGTTTCCAGAACCTGCAGAACCTGAAACGCATCCTGCTTATTGAGCTGGCCGTGGCAGCCGTGCTGCTGATCGTGATCGGGTATTTCTTCTCGCGCAAAATGGTGGAGCCTATTGATAAGCTGGTGCAGCAAATGGATACTATTAATGCCAACAACCTGCAGGATACCAAGGTAGTAGTACGGGGACGGGATGAGATTGCGCAGCTGGGCAGCAACTTTAACACCATGCTGCAGCGCCTGAGCACTTCCTTTGATCTGCAAAAGAGCTTTGTAAGCAATGCTTCCCACGAGCTGCGTACTCCCCTGGCCTCTATTATCAGCCAGCTGCAGGTAACCTTGTCTAAAGAAAGAAATAAGGAAGATTATGCCAGTGTGCTCAGCTCTGTGCTGGAAGATGCGGAAAACCTCTCCGACCTTACCAATGGCCTGTTACAGATGGCACAATCGGAGCTGAACGAGCAACGTTTTTCCTTTTATGAAGTACGGATAGATGAGCTGCTGCTGGAAATGGGCAACCTTATTAAGCTCAAGCATAATGGCAGGGTGGATATACAGTTTGAAAACCTGCCGGAGCTGGATACCCAGCTTACCTGTAATGGCAATGAAATACTATTGAAGATCCTGTTCCTGAACCTGGTGGATAATGCCTGTAAGTTCTCAACGGATAATACCGCCTATGTGATCATTGATTTCCAAACCCACTACATACAGATCCAGATCCGGGACAATGGCATGGGCATACCCGCCGATGAGCTGAATAAGGTTTTTGAACCTTTTTACCGTGGTCAAAATGCCCTGCAAACCCGCGGCCATGGCCTGGGATTATCTATCTGCAAAAAGATAGTACAGCTGCATAAAGGACATATTTCTGTAAGTTCTGTACTTAATAAAGGAACTGTTTTCACAGTATTGCTACCGCACATTTGAGTGCCTTCGGCCGCTCAAATGTGCGGTAGCAGTCCATGGTCAATAGTCGATGGTCCATAGCCTACTGCGTATAAATTCTACTTCGTGATATGCAAGTCAGTCCACGGTCCACAGACTACGGTCCACGGCCTTGTACGTATTGTAACCTTGCGTGTATACTCACTACTTCATCACCATTATATACTACTCCTGCGCACTATGCCGTGGACCATGGACTGTGGACCATGGACGAACTTAAAATTGGTGCGGCCCATAGGGCCGCATCAATTTTAAGTTCTTTTTAATCCCCCTTAAAGGCCCCTTTAATTCCTCTTTCAGAGCTTTGTACTCGAAATTGAGATGGAACTTATATGCAAAAGAAGCTCGGGATCATAACAATAGCCTTGTTCATCATCGCACTTAAAAGCTCGGCGCAAAGTATACAGCCCATTACTTTACAGGAAGCAGAAGATACTTTCCTTAACCGGAACTACCAGTTGCTGGCGCAACGTTACCGGGTTGATGCCGACAAGGCGCAGATCCAGCAGGCGCGTTTATGGAGCAATCCTTCCTTTAGCGCCACCTGGGGATTTGGTACTACCAATAAGATACAGCCTTTTTATGGCGGCAACGGCGGGGAAACAGCCTACAGCGTAGATCAGCTGATCACCCTTGCGGGTAAACGAAACAAACAGGTACAGCTGGCCTCCCTGAATGCCGCTACCACACAGGCTGAGTTCTTTGAACTGATGCGAACTTTACGCCTGCAGCTAAGAGGTAATTATTATCAGCTCTACTTCCTGCAGGAAACAGAAAAGATCTTACAGGAACAACTTTCCAACTTACAGAAAATAGTGGATGCCTATACAGAAGCAGATCAGAAAGGAAGCGTGGCCCATGCCGATGTCATACGGCTGCGGGCTTTACAGGTAGGCCTCACAAATGATTATACCGATCTTAAACAACAGGAGCTCAGCTCACAGCTAAACCTACAACAGTTACTAGGGAACAATGAACAGTATGCACCGCAGGTGGATACGGACGGTCTCGCGTACTATAACCTACAAGGTTATACGCTGCCTGCCCTTATAGACACCGCAATGCTAAACCGGCCTGACCTGCGGGTTGCTCAACAGCAACTGCAGCAGGCGCAGGTGAACTACAGCCTGCAAAAAGCACTGGCAGTACCGGACCTGCATGTAGGCGCTACCTACGATAAGAATGGTAGCTATGCACCCAATTTTGTAGGGCTTACCCTGGGTATAGACCTCCCCTTCTGGAACCGCAACCAGGGCAACATACGCTCTGCAAGCAACCAGGTAAAGGTACAGGAGCAAACGCTGGCCCAGGGCAATAACATCATCAGCACCGAAGTACAGCAGGCGGTACAAAAGATAAACCTGATGGACAAACAATACCAGATGCTGGACTTTAAGCGCTTTGGACTGGAATATAATAAGCTGATCTCTGAAGTAGCGCAGAACTTCCGCAAGGGTAATATTTCCCTGCTGCAGTTCATCGATTATTTCAACAGCTACAGCGATAATGTGAAGAATACCAATAAGCTTATCCTAGACCGTATTACGGCCTATGAGGAGCTGAATTATGCAACAGGTACGGAGTTATTTAACAAGACGAAATAAGAGGAACCTAAAGTAAGATGTAAGATGTAGGAAGCAGGATGTAGAACGTAGGAATACCAGATTGGCAATAGACGGCAGACATCCTGCTTCCTACCTCCTGCTCCGGGATCATTAATCAACTGATAAATGAAGAAGAACAAGATGAACCGCATTTTAAGCCTGGCCCTGTTAGTACTGGGCGCTGCCTGGTGGAGTAGCTGTAAGCATATCCAGGCAGAGGATACTGAAAAAGAAACATTTGTGCTTAGCGATACCATGTTGCAAAGCATTCATATAGATACAGCAGGCATAAAACCCGTGCAGAGTGAGCTGCGTTTGTCCGGCAAGGTATCTCCGGATGTGGGTAAGGTGCTGAAAGTATATCCCCTGGTGAGTGGTTTTGTAAAAGATATTAAAGTGCAGCTGGGCGATTTTGTGCAGAAAGGACAGATCCTGGCCGTGATACAGAGTGGTGAGATCGCCGATTATGAAAAGCAGATGGCAGAAGCAAAGTCTGACCTGGCCGTAGCGGAAAAAGGGCTGAAAGTAGCGCAGGACCTGTATAGCAGCCAGCTAAGCACAGAGAAAGATGTGGTGAATGCACAGGGCGAGCTGGATAAGGCACGCGCAGAAGTGAACCGCCTGAATGACCTGTTTAAAATTTACCGCCGCGGCGCAGGCTCCACCTACCTGGTAACTGCTCCTATCTCCGGTTATGTGATTGAAAAGAACATCAACAATAACATGGAGATCCGGACAGATAATAACCAGAACATCTTCACCGTATCTGAGCTGAACGATGTATGGGTAATGGCCAATGTATTTGAAACAGATATTGCCCGTGTGAAAGAAGGTTATGACGCAGACATCGTAACCATCAGCTACCCGGATACGGTGTTCCATGGCAAGGTAGACAAGATCTACAACTTCCTGGACCCGGCCACCAAGACCATGCAGATCCGTATTAAGCTGAATAATAAGGATATGCAGCTGAAGCCGGAAATGTTTGCCACAGTTACCCTGCATTACAATGAGGGAGATAATATGATAGCCGTGCCTACATCCTCATTAATATTTGACCGCAGCAAGAATTATGTGCTGGTGTTTAAAGATAAATACAACATCCAGGTACGTGAGGTAGAACCTTATAAAACAGCCGGCGGGCTGGCATATTTAAGCAAGGGGCTAAACCCGGGCGAGCAGGTGATCTCCCGGAATCAATTGCTGATCTATAACGCGCTGAACGACTAGCTTTTAGCCTTTAGCTATTAGCTAAAAGCGAAGGCAATGGCTAAAAGCCAATAGCTAACAGCTAACAGCTAAAGGCTAGCTTAAAGAATCAATAGCATGAACAAATTCATCAGGAACATCGTAGGTTTTTCGCTCAAGAATAAACTGTTCGTTTTTATAGCAACATTAACGCTGGTAATATCAGGCATTGTGGCCTTTGTGCACACGCCTATAGAAGCGTTCCCGGATGTAACCAATACGCAGATCATCATTGTTACCAAATGGAACGGCCGCAGTGCGCAGGAAGTAGAGCGTTTTGTAACGCTGCCCGTAGAAGTGGCCATGAATGCGGTGCAGAAGAAAACCAGTGTACGCTCTGTAACCATGTTCGGCCTGTCTGTTGTAAAGATCATTTTTGATGATGATGTGGAAGATTTCTTTGCACGGCAACAGGTGAATAATATGCTGCAAAGTGTATCCCTGCCGGAAGGCGCCGACCCGGAGATACAACCTCCCTACGGCCCTACAGGCGAAATATTCCGCTATTACCTGAAAAGTGACCACCGCAATTCACGCGACCTGCTCACTTATCAGAACTGGATCATAGACCGGCAGCTGCGCAGCGTACCTGGGGTGGCAGATATTGTGGCCTTTGGCGGGCAGGATAAGATCTATGAGATCACGGCGGACCCGGTTCGTTTAGCCAAGTACGATATAACCCCGCTGGAACTATACCAGGCGGTTACGAAAAGCAATATCAACGTAGGCGGCGATGTGATAGAGAAGAACGGGCAGGCCTATGTAGTAAGAGGCATTGGCCTGCTGAACAGCATACCAGATATAGAGAATATAATATTAGACAATATTAACGGAACACCACTGCTGGTAAAGAATGTGGCCACAGTGCGCGAATCCTCCCTGCCGCGTGTAGGACAGGTAGGATTAGATAAGCAGGACGACCTGGTGGAAGGGATTGTGGTCATGCGCAAAGGAGAGAATCCCACAGAGGTATTAGCCCGGCTGAAGGACAAAATCAAGGAGTTGAACGAGACTATCTTGCCCAATGACATCAAGATGGCTACCTTTTACGACCGGGATAACCTCATGGAGTTTTGTACGCATACCGTGATGCATAACCTTGTGGAGGGGATCCTGTTCGTAACGGTAATTGTGTTTGTTTTCATGGCGGATTGGCGTACTACCGTTACCGTGTCCATCATTATTCCGCTGGCACTGCTGTTTGCCTTCCTGTGTTTGCGCCTGAAGGGCATGACTGCCAACCTGATCTCCATGGGCGCCATTGACTTTGGTATTATCATAGATGGTGCGGTGGTGATGGTGGAAGGCATTTTTGTGATGCTGGACCATAAGGCGAAACATTATGGCATGGAGCGCTTTAACAAGCTGGCCAAAATGGGCTGGATCAAGCAAACCGGCGGGGAGCTGGCCAAAGCCATCTTCTTCTCTAAACTCATCATCATCATTTCCCTGATACCCATCTTCTCTTTCCAGAAAGTGGAAGGAAAAATGTTCTCGCCGCTGGCGTGGACGCTGGGATTTGCCTTACTGGGCGCGCTGTTATTCACGCTTACCCTGGTGCCGGTGCTCAGCTCCATTTTGCTGAATAAGAATGTGAAGGAGAAGCACAACCCGGTGGTGATCTTCTTTGACAGGATCGTGATGAAAGGCTTTAAATGGACTTATGGCCATAAACGCCTTAGCCTGGTGCTGGCCTTTAGCTTTATGCTGGTGACCTTTTTCTCTGCCCGCTGGATGGGTACGGAGTTCCTGCCACAGCTGAACGAAGGTTCCCTGTGGGTTACTACGGAGCTGCCTATGAGCATGTCGCTCACGGAAAGTGTAAGAATGGCGCACGCCATCCGCCAGGACCTGGGCGGTTTCCCGGAAGTAAAACGGGTATTGTCACAGGTAGGCCGCTCCAACGATGGTACGGATCCTAACGGATTTTACTTTGTACAGTACCAGGTTGACCTGGCTGATAAAAAGGAGTGGAAACGCAAGATCACGCAGGATGAGCTGATCGGGCAGATGGAAAAACGGCTGAAGAAATACCCCGGTATTATCCTCAACTTCTCCCAGCCCATTAGTGATAACGTATCGGAGGCTGTGGCTGGTTTTAAAGCCGCCAATGGTGTGAAGATCTATGGCGATGACCTGGAAAAGCTGGAAAGCCTTTCCCAGCAGGTGATAGCGCAGCTGAAAAATGTGCAGGGCATCCGCGATCTGGGTGTGATCCGCAACATTGGCCAGCCTGAAATGAGCATTAACCTGAACGACAACAAGATGGCGCTGTATGGCGTAAATACTGCCGATGCGCAGGCGGTGATAGAAATGGCAATAGGCGGGAAAACCGCTACACAGCTCTATGAAGGGGAAAAGAAATTCGACATCCGCATACGGTACGATGCCAACTACCGTACTACGGAAGAAGAGCTGCAGAACCTGATGGTGCCTACGCAAAGCGGCAATAAGGTACCGCTGAAAGAGATTGCTGCCATTACTACTATCACCGGACCGGCCTTTATATACCGGGATGGTAACAAGCGGTTCATCGGCATCAAGTTCTCTGTACGCGACCGTGACCTGGGCAGCACTATTGCAGATGCACAGAATAAGGTGAATGCTGCGGTGAAGCTGCCAAAGGGCTACAGTGTAGGCTGGACGGGCGAGTTTGAGAACCAGGTACGGGCCACCAACCGTTTGGCGCAGGTGGTACCGGTAAGTATCGTTGCCATTTTCGTGGTGCTGTTTATTATGCTGGGGAGTGTGAAAGATGCAGGCCTGATATTGCTGAACGTACCCTTTGCCCTGATAGGCGGTATACTGGCTATTCACGTTACGGGTATCAACTTCGGGATCTCTGCGGGGGTAGGTTTCATTGCGCTGTTCGGCATCTGTATACAGAATGGGGTGATCCTGATATCGGTGTTCCATAAGAACCTGCTGGCAGGCATACCGCTGAACGAGGCCATACGGCTGGGAGTAGAATCGCGGGTACGCCCGGTGGTAATGACGGCCATGATGGCGGCTATTGGTTTGATACCGGCAGCCATCTCCCATGGCGTAGGCTCTGAAACACAGAAACCACTGGCCATTATTGTAATTGGTGGTTTGATCACCGCTACGGTACTAACCCTGCTGGTATTCCCCATCATATTCTATGGGGCGTATAAGAGCAAAAATGATGTTTTATAAAAGTTATGCAGGCAAGCTGCCGGTGATCAGTGAGGGGAAGCGAAAGTGGACCCGGTTAAAAATGCACAAGGGAAACTACTGATTGCCGGCGGCTTGCTACTTAAAAATATTGACTGGTTTTAGTTCGCATATAGGTTGATAGAATGGACATGCAAATGCAGCTCTCGAAGAGATGGATCTTCCTGAACTGGTTTCATGCTCAATTACTCCGCCCGGCCTTAGAAGAAACAACGCTGGGCGGATTCTTTTTAATTACGAATTATTTAATTACGAATTACGAATTGAGTACTGCGGATTGCAGTACTTCGGGCCTGGAAGGGCTTTTCGGATTCATGATTGATAATTCGTAATTTTATTTATAGGGGTGCCTTTGGTCAAGGAAAATCTGCAGGATGTGTAAATATGAGGATTGGCTGTGGTTTAACAGCTAAATTGCTTTAAGCGAATAGGTTGCCGCGTGGTAAACTTAATTCGTAATTAAATAATTCGTAATTGAATTTGGCAATCCGTAATTCCATACTGTTCTCCCGTTATAAACTTCACCATGTACTCTGGTGGCTGGGCTTCTTTGCGGTATGGGTGCTGCTGCGGATAGATGATTACCCTGCCTTGCCGGCTACTATCCGGGCTGGCGTGTTAAAGGTTACTACGCTGGCAGGCGCTGTATATTTTACCAATTATGTGCTGATACCCCGCTTATTGTATAAACAGCGGTACGCCGCCTTCCTGGCTGCTTTTACAGCCTTAATAGGCGCTACCGGCTGGCTGGTGATACAGCTGCTGAACCTTGTATTACAACCCTACGCCGCGCTGATCACCCAATGGCCTAATGCAACCTGGAACCGGCAGCTGTATGATGTATATATTCCCCTGTTCTTTATGGTGGGCGCTATTGTGGGGGTGCAATTCTATATTGACCGGCTGAAAACGCAGCACCGTTTACAAAGTGCGCTGCGGGCCAGCGCAGAGCAGGAGCTGCAGTACCTGAAAGCACAGATCAACCCGCATGCATTATTCAACTCCCTGAATGCGGTGTATTTCCTGATAGATAAAGAGAACAAAGCTGCGCGGGATATGCTGATGCAGTTTGCAGACCTGCTGCGGTACCAGCTGTACGACTGTAATACAGATGCCATCCCCATTGAAAAGGAAGCTAAATATGTAGCAAATTATATAGCCATACAGCAAATGCGGCATAATGATAACTGCGAGGTTTCTTTTTACTGCGATCCTGCCATGCAGCATTTCAGCATTGCGCCGCTGCTGCTGATCCCTTTTGTGGAGAATGCCTTTAAACATGTATCGGCACACGTACAGGCGCCCAATAAAGTGGCCATCCGCTTACAGCGGCAAAATGGCTGCCTGCAGCTGCAAACCTATAATACACGGGAAGTATTGCCGTTTGAAAACGGCGCCCGTAAAGGTATTGGGCTGGCTAATGTAAAACGCCGGCTGGAATTATTGTACCCGGAAAAACATACCTTACAGATCCAGGAAACCGATCAGTCCTTTGAGGTAACCTTAAACATCCGCATTACATGAAGCTGCACTGCATGATAGTAGATGATGAACCCATGGCCCGCAAAGGCCTGCAGGAATACTGCGCAGAAGTTGATTTCCTGGACCCGGTAACTGTGTGCGACAGCCCGGTAAAAGCCATTACCCTGCTGCAAACACAAGCGGTACAATTACTTTTCCTGGATATACAAATGCCCCGTATTAACGGGCTGGATCTGCTTCGTTCTTTACCGCAGCCACCGCTGGTAATATTTACCACTGCCTACCCGGAATATGCCTTGCAGGGCTTTGAGCTGAATGTAATTGATTACCTGTTAAAGCCGGTGGCCTTTGAGCGTTTTATGAAAGCAGTGTCAAAAGCACGATCGTACTACGAGCTGCTGCAACGCCCTGCCACAGCGGAAGAAGCTCCCTCCTACTTCTTTATTAAATGTGATAATGGTTTAGAGCGTATATGCTTTAACGATATACTATATGCAGAAGCTTTACAGAACTACGTGGTGCTGCATACCGTGCAGCGCAGGTATGTTACCTATCTTACATTTAAAGCAGTGGAGGATTATTTACCCGAACAGCAGTTCCTGCGGGTGCATAAATCTTACATTGTGGCGCTGTCAAAAATAGAGCGGATCATTGGGAATGATATTATGATAGGGGCGCAGAATATCCCTGTGAGCCGGCATTTGAAAGATGGGGTGATGGAGAGGATCTTGAAGGACAAATATCTTAAAAGGTAATTACGAATTATCAATTACGAATTACGAATTGAATGCAGCGAATGAAGATGTTGTGTTCAAATATGAATTACAATAAACAAATATCGTCATTAACAAAACACAACCCATTCGTAATTCGTAATTGACAATTCGTAATTACATCAGTATCTGTCTCTGTCGCCAAGGCGGGGACGCAGGCGCTCCCTGGATTTGTTGAAGATCATTTGTCCTTTATCAATGCCTTTGCGCATTTCCTGCTGTGCATCGGCGGGCAGCTGTACAATTGAGTAACATTCTTCACTGCAGCAGCCATCGTAGTGTGCGGCGCATCTGTCGCACTGGATGAACAGCAGATGGCAGCCATCATTTTTGCAGTTGGTATGTGTGTCACAGGGACGCCCGCACTGGTGGCAGTGGCTAATCACGTCCTCTGTGATCCGCTCCCCCAGGCGTTCATCGAATACAAAGTTCTTGCCTTTGAATTTATTGGTAATGCCCTGTTGGCGTACCTTGTTAGCGTATTCAATGATACCGCCTTCAAGGTGGTATACATTTTTAAAACCATTATGCAGTAAGTAGGCCGATGCTTTTTCGCAGCGGATACCGCCGGTGCAGTACATGACAATAGGCTGGTCTTTTTTGTCTTTCAGCATATCTACTGCCATGGGCAGCTGTTCGCGGAAGGTATCGGAGGGTACTTCTATGGCGCCGTCAAAATGTCCTACTTCGTATTCGTAGTGGTTGCGCATGTCTACGATGATGGTATCCGGGTTAGCGGTTAGCTCGTTAAATGCTGCTGCATCCAGGTACTGGCCTTTATTGTCCATGTCAAAGGCAGGATCGGTAATGCCGTCTGCCACGATCTTGGGGCGCACTTTTATGCGCAGCACCCAGAAGGATTTGCCGTCATCATCTACTGCAATGTTTAACCGGATGCCGTTGAGGAAAGGAATAGAATACAGGTAGTTACGGAGCGCCTCAAAGTTATGCTCCGGCACATTGATCTGGGCATTGATGCCTTCATGTGCTACATAAATACGTCCAAATACCTGGATTTCTGAAAGGGCCTGATAGATCTCATCTCTGAAGGCCTGTGGATCAACGATCTTTGCGTACTGGTAAAAGGAGATGGTTGTTCTTTTAAACGTTTCTGCTGCCAAACGCTGTTTCAGCTCGTCTGCAGACACCCTGTTGTGTAATGCCATAAATAAACTCTCGAAATTTTAAGGACCAACGCCGGTGGAACAAAATTTCATTTTAATTTAAATGGAAAGCCGGTGCTTTTCGGGCAACAAAGATACAATTTTTAATTACGAATTAGTCAATTACGAATTACGAATTAAAATGCAACGGAACCAGGAAAGGGGTGATTATGAATATGATTAGAACGAGTAAAGCAGAAATACGAAGAACATATGGGGAAGAATTAAGAATTATCAATTAGGAATGCATAGGTAGATGGTCTTCAAAACCAGGTGATCCATTCGTAATTATTCATATCATAATTACTTTCAATGGCATTCATGAACGCTTCGCGTTTCGTAATTGACTAATTCGTAATTCATAATTACCCCTTCACCGCCAGGTTTGCAACAATGAAAGCAACAGGTAAGCGGCGGAGCTGATCATACATAGGTATCCTGCAAAACCAAGGGTCAGGGATTCCTGGATATAGGCCCATTCATAGCTTTTTGCTAAAGATGCAATGGCAGCCAGTAACATACCTACAATAAACATTATTAATGCAATCTTTTTCCGGCGGAGCTGCTTTAATTTTTTGTTCCGGGGAAACGGACTGTGGCTGCGACGATACACAGCTTGGGGAATAAATGAAGTAAAATTCTGTTTCATAAGGGGCGTATTTCGGGTTAATGCTGAGTAGCTTATGACGTTTCACAATGACGCCTCAAAATTAACACATTGGTGTTAGCAAAACAAGTCCACACTCCGGCTTTTTTGGGGTAATTTTTCCCACGGTGGCCTGACAGTTATGCAGTGCCATCTCCCTAACGCCCTTTCTATTAAGTATTTGATAATGACCAGCTTGATGAAACACCCCCTGCTTTGGCATTCTTTTTGAATTATTGGTTTTCAACAAGCAAAACTGGTGTAACCCAAAAATGTTAATTTTTATGAGTACAATTCTTCTTTCGATCTTTTACTTCATTATAGCTTTTTTAGCTTATCGCGTTCTTGCGTTCTTTTATGATGACAGCAAAGAAGTGAGCAAAAGGAAAATGAGTAAAAACTAAAAAAGCAGAAAAGCAAAGAGTATCATGCTCTTTGCTTTTTTTCTTTATCTGCGTCTGAACAGGGCGCCGCCCAATAATCCTCCGAAGCCGGCCCGCACCCCGATGCGTGTAGCATCTTTACTCTGGTAGCCGGCTATTACATCTACCCTTATCAGCTTAAAGATATTCTCCAGCCCCGCAAATACTTCCACATAATTATTATCACTGTTAATGTAAAATGCGTTGGCACCTGCTACCAGGTTCCATTTTAAACGGTTCAGCAGGGGGATCTTGTTGGTGAGCAGGCCGTTGAAATGATGTTCCAGGTTTAGCGTGGTATAAAAAGAGGCTATGTTGCTGTACTTATAATAGGGCGCCAGCTGAAAGCTGTTGAGGTAGCGGATGTTGTAGAACGTTTGGTTACCATTAAAGTGCGTGTAATCCGGTATGCCTACCTCCTTACTGTTCAGGAAACCACCGGCCGCCAGGCGGTAACGCAGCTCGCCAAACAGCTTAAAGTTCATGTTGTCCGATACCTGGGCATTCCATTTATCGTAATCCACATCGCTGCCTGCCCAGCCATGAATGCCTTTTGTATAGCCTACCTCAAACCGTGGGTATTTCGCGCCAATGGCTACTTTACGGTCGGGCAGCTCAATGTACCGCTGACCGGGCTGGAAGCTGAAGTTCAGGTTCATGATCAGCGCCTGGTGGCGTACAAAAGGCACATCTGCCAGCTCATAGGGATGATTGGGCAGGAAGGCTTTACTGCTGTTCTTAAATACTACAAAGTCTGTGGTATTTTCCAGCGGAATACGATCCTCATACAAAAATCCTACATCTACAGCGGCATTACTTTCAAAGTTGCGGCGGAAAGAGAAGCTGCCGAACCAGTTCTCGTACAGCTTCATATAATTCTCTTTCAGCAATAAGGTATACACTTCGTTGGTAAGCGGGTCAATGGGCTCCTGTTTGTTGAACTGGGATACGCGTTTACCGCCGGCTGCCTTCCAGGTGTTACTGCCATAACGGTGGTTAAGGCGCGATTCCTGGTCCCAGGTAATTTCCGTATAGCCGTTCAGGTGGGTATTGCTGAAGCCATAGCGCAGGAAGGGTGCGATCTTTAATTCCTGGTCCTTTGGAAGGTCCAGGGTAAGACTGGGCTCTACGCTCAGCACCAGCCCTTCTACCGTGTTATATTCCAGCTGTGTAAGCAGTGGGCGCATGGCCAGCTGGTGGTAAGGCAAAGCGCTATCGCGGCGGAAATAATAGTTATGTTTTACACCGCCCCAGAAGAACTGCTGCAGCTTAACGGGCGGCTGGTGCTTACGCAGTGAATCCAGGTGATGGGCTGATACTGCGCTGTCGCGCCGTGCCTGTGCGGCGCTGTCCTTTTCATGAAAATCCTTTACTTCCTCCTTTTCCAGCGGCACGGGGCGAATGCTGTCCCAGTAAGCGATCTTCTTATCGTTAAAAGCGGTATCGTATTTCATCAGCACATTGTTGAAATACTTAGGCGGAAAGTTGGGATGAATATCGTAGTTGGAGTATACGTTCACAAAGTTGCCGATCATATCAAACCCGAACTGTTTCAGGGAAATGGTGATGAGCTGATCTTTCATGCGCCACACGGCGGAATCTACGGGTACATGCGTTTGGCGGATCTGCAGCGTATCCATCAGCTCCAGCTGGTAATCGCGGGTTAATAACAGGTTGGCGCTGTGAATGCGCCAGTTATCATCTGTAATAAAAATATACCCGGAAAACAACGGTTCAAATTTACGTTTAGGGATCACCTGGATCTTGTTCACCGTATAACCATCTTCGGTGAACACGCCTTCCAGGTGATATTTATAGTAGGCCAGCGCATTATCTGCAATGGGTGAAATATACCCGCGGGGACTGAACTGTGTAATAACCGCAGATACGTTATTATCGTAGAAATTGATATAGGCCGGGAAGCTGAAACCAAAGCCCCCACCGCTTTGGCGGGAGGATAATACCTGCAGCTTCACCTTATCCGGCCGCTTAACCGATAGCTTCGTGAGCGATTCTGAAAGGAACACAATGCCCCTGCCGGTAGAGTCTACGCCAATGTCCTGCTTATCTACCTTTTGCCCTAAGAACCTTTCCGGTACATTACGCAGCTTAAACATTCCCTTGATATAGGTATTACAGGTGAACTCCTGTACTTGCTGCTGATAGAACGGTCTTTTTTTGATGGCCTGCCGGATAATGGCGTAGGCCGGATCTTCGCCGTTGCCTTTTACGATCACTTCGCGGATCTGCATGCTTACGGGCTGCAGCTGAAAATCCAGCTGCAGGGTACCTGCCAGCGTTACAGACTTCTCTGTTTTACGGTAACCTATATATTGACATACCACGGTATAGGCGCCATCCGGCAGCTCCAGGTGGTATTGGCCATCAGCATTGGTAGTAGTTCCCTGGGTAGTACCCTTTATGAACAGGGTGGCAAAAGGCAGGGCCTCTCCCCTTTCATTGGTGATACGGCCACGGATAATGCCTGCCTGACAATAGCAGGTAACACATAACAATATGGCAAAGGCGAGTAATGAACGAATCATTTAGACGAAATATGGTTAGTTATTTGGCTACAGCTACCGGCGGGCGCAAAGCTTTACGCAGCAGGCTGCCGGTTAAACCGCCCATACCGCCTACCAGGCCGCCGATGAAGGAGCTTACCACGCCTATTAGTATAGGGCTGCGCATTTGCAGGAAGATCAGGCTTACCCTGTTAGCCAGAATATGATCATTACGTACATCGCGGAAGAAAGCTAAGGCCAGCCATAAGAGGAATATGGAGATGAACCCATAAACAAACCCTTTGCCTGCAGACATAGGCATGATCAGGGCTACGAGGAAAGGGGCCAGTACTACGGACCACCAGTCCAGGAATAAACCGCCCGCATAGCTCAGGGCAACAATGAGGATTAGAGAGGCCAGGAATTTCATGACCGGAAATTATAGAAAATATTGTTATCTGAGAGGGGAATTGTTTTGAGCTGAAAGGATAAAGCAGAAAGCAAAAAGGGATTGGCCTTTGTTGCGGATCTAATTTTGGCTGGTTGCTGCGGTGCTTGGACCTTATGGTATCATTTTTTGCAGGCTCAATCCCGGCTTGCTTGTGTTGCATTTAACAGATTGCTCATTTTACGTTCTCATTTTT
>NZ_FOBB01000002.1:1517808-1522323 GCF_900109685.1 Chitinophaga rupis
ATTTAACAGATTGCTCATTTTACGTTCTCATTTTTTGCAAGCCCAATCCCGGCCTGCACCCGCCTGTTTGGAGGACTATTGGGCGGTGAATGTCGTATCAGGGATATGGGTTTGATGGGGCGGCATCAAGCGGGGCACGGCGGCCAAAGGGCCGGGGTTTGAGCCTGCAAAAAATGAGGGGAAGTAGTGCGATTATGTTGAGTAGTTCATTATGCTATGTAGGCTATGTACACTATATACGCTGTGTAATGTGTGTTATGGAATGATTGCTCCTTAAGAAAGATCCTTTTCTTTTATTAGCCCATCTTATTAGGCTGATCTATTCCTGGATGGTTATAATGCCTGGATTATGCTTGTATTATTCCCCAATATGCCCGGATTTATATCCGGGTTATGTTTAGCCCCGGATACTTAATCCACCAAGGGAAATTTCCGGGTAAAGGCCTGGTACAGGTCTTTGTTAAGGCTGTAGTTGTTGCCGATCAGGTCTTCTGCACGGATCTTCTTATTAAAGCTCCAAAGCTGATCGCCTGTTTTGCCATCAAACAGGAATACGTATAATTTACTGACGGAGAATTTGATCCGGTCCGTACCTAACAGCTGCGCACCAACGGTATGGCCGGTGGTGTGTACGCGGTCCAGCTCACCGGTTATAACAGCATCTACCTTTAACAAGGCTGCAAGAGAGGACTTGTCCATGAAATTGGACCGACGGAAGTCAATGCCAGCGCGGTACAGCAATGAATCGGTCACCTGGCAGTCCTGCACGGTTACCATCCAGCTTTTCTTATCATTCAGATAAGTGTTGTAAAAGGCTTGTTGTACCTGCAGGCAAAAAACAGAGTCCTGGCTAACGGCATCCATGCTGGGAGCAGCTATCCGGAAAGGTAAAATGGCAATGGTTTTGTAATCGGGGCCTGCAGTTTCCTGGGCCTGGGTATAGGTAACTCCTGTGAAAAATAAAATGATGGCTAACAGGTATTGTATTGTCCCTCTTGTGTTCATAAATATAGGTGCAGGTATGTTGGCAGTCCTGCACTTAGGGGTACAGGACTGCTTGTGGTATTACTAAGCTTTGGATGCTTCCAGCGCCTGTTCAATATCTTCCAGAATATCCTTTATGTTTTCCAGTCCGACAGAAATTCGTATAAACCCGGGCGTTATACCTACGTTTATGCGTTCATCTTCTGTAAGCTTGGCATGTGTAGTGCTGGCCGGGTGAGAAGCAATACTGCGGCTGTCGCCCAGGTTAGCAGTGAGCGTAAGCATTTTCAACGCATCCAGGAAACGTTTGCCTTGCTCCAGTCCGCCTTTCAGCTCAAAACAAACAATTCCACCGCCGCCGGTCATTTGCTTTATGGCAATGGCATACTGCGGATGGCTTTCCAGGAAAGGATAACGTACCCAGTTCAGCTGCGTATTTTTCTCTAACGCTTTGGCCAATGCAAGCGCGTTGGCGCAGTGGCGCTCCATACGTACATGCAGGGTCTCCAAACTTTTGCTGAGCACCCAGGCATTAAACGGCGACATGGAAGGCCCGGTGCTGCGGCAAAAGGCATAGATCTCTTTTATGAGCTCCTTTTTGCCTACTACAGCCCCGCCCAATACGCGGCCCTGCCCATCCATCCACTTGGTAGCGGAGTGTGTAACCAGGTGTGCGCCGGCCAGGATAGGCTTTTGCAGCACAGGCGTGGCAAAGCAGTTATCTACATTCAGGATGATGTTGTGCTTATTGGCTATATCTGCCAGGAATTGCATATCGATCACATCCAGCCCCGGGTTAGTGGGGGTTTCCACAAAGATCATCTTTGTGTTGGGCTTGATGAGCGCTTCCACCGTTTCAGGGCGGGTTACATCAAAGTAATCATATGAAATGCCCCATTTAGGCAGAAATTTGGTAACAACCGTGTGGGTAGATCCGAAGATGGCGCGGGCAGACAGCAAATGATCGCCCGCCTTCATGAGGGCCATAAAACTGGCGAAAATGGCGCTCATACCGGAGGCGGTGGCGTAACCGGCTTCCGCCTGTTCCAGCGCACATACCTTTTGCACGAACTCGTCTACGTTAGGATTGCTGAAACGGCTGTAAATGTTGAAGTCCGTTTCATCGGCAAAAGTGGCCCGCATTTCTTCCACATTATCATAGCAGAAGCTGGAGGTCAGGAACATGGGAGTGGAATGTTCCATTTGCCAGGTTCTTTCCGTTTGAATGCGGATGGCTTCTGTATCGGGCTGGTATTTGGGCTGGTTCTCGTTCATTTGTTTTTTTTTAGCTGAAAGGGGAAAGCAGAAAGCAAAAAGCGCTTGGCGCGAAGATGATGCATTTAAAGCTTTATGCTTTGTGCTTTAAGCTTTACGCTTGATTCACTCTTGTTTCCCAGGTAAGATTAGTGCCGGAGCGGCGCAGGGTTTCTGCTACAGAACAGTATTTGTTCATGGAGAGTTCCACGGCGCGGGCGGCTTTATCTGGATCTACCTTTCCATCCAGGTAGAATACGATCTTAGCGGTTTCCCAGATGCTGGGCTCTTTACCTTTTTCGCGTTCAGCTTCAATCTCGATCCGGAAATCAGTGATCTCCTGGCGTTGTTTCTTCAGGATCATTACCACATCAATGGCGGAGCAGCCTCCCAGGCCCATAATAAGCATCTGCATGGGGCGTACGCCATTATTGTTGCCGCCGTTCTCCACGGATGAATCCATCAGCACACTATGCCCGTTCTCGTCCGTAGCTTCCATATTGAATCCGTCGTCTATCCTTTTTAGTGAGATCTTCATGCGTTCTTGAATTTGGGTGCAAAATTACTTTAAAATGCGGAAAGCTGAAAGCAGAAAGCAAAAAGGGATTGGCGGTATTGAAGAAGGGGGGCTAGATGGTTTAGATGATTGGGGAAAGCATTAGCACAGATGGGAGAAAGCGGAAAAGGAAGGCCGAAGACAGACAGGAATCGGTTGATCAAGTAAGCGGAAAGTTTTATGTGTTATGTCTTTAGGTCGTTTTAGATTGATCAGGTAATGCAGGAAAGCTTTATGCTTTCAGCTTTTCGCCTTATGCTTTTTGCTTTCTGCGCTTTGTTACGTAGTTTCGCGCAAATTTTTAGGGGTTGTCCGCGAATGTATTACATATAAAAGAAGCGTTTACACTGGAATCGGGAGCCGTACTTCCCGAATTACGCATCGCCTATCATACCTATGGTACGCTGAATGCGGATGGCAGCAATGTTGTGTGGGTATGCCATGCGCTGACGGCCAACTCCGATGTGGCTGACTGGTGGGCTGGCCTGATCGGCGATAATTGCGTAATTGACCCGGCCAAACACTTTATTGTGTGCGCCAATATCCTGGGCTCCTGCTATGGCAGCTCAGGCCCCCTGACGCATAACCTGGCAACAGGGCATCCCTATTTTCATACCTTTCCTACAGTTACTATCCGGGATATGGTGCAGGCACACATCCTGCTGCGCAAACACCTGGGTATCGGGAAGATACACCTGCTGATTGGCGGCTCTATGGGCGGCTACCAGGTGCTGGAATGGGCGCTGGCCGAACCGGCTGCCATTGAAAGATTGTTCCTCCTATGTACGGGGGCATCGGAAAGCGCCTGGGGCATTGCCATACATACCGCTCAGCGCCTGGCCATTGAAGCAGATTGCTCCTGGCAGGATGCCAGCCCTCAAGCCGGCGCTCGCGGCCTGAAAGCTGCCCGCGCCATCGGAATGCTTACCTACCGCAATTACCAGACGTTTGTCCGCACCCAATCTGACCCCGATAAAGATAAAACCGACGGCTTCCGGGCTGCTTCCTATATCAACTACCAGGGCGATAAGCTGGTGAACCGCTTCAACGCCCAAACCTACTGGCTGCTCACCAAAGCCATGGACAGCCATAATATAGCCCGCGGCCGTACCGCTGATATGGCTACCCTGTTAGGGCAACTCTCCCATCCTACCCTGCTCATGGGCATCACCAGTGATATACTGTGCCCGCCGGAAGAGCAGCTGTTCCTGGAAAAGCATATGCCGAATGCGACGTATCATGAGATTGATTCATCTTACGGGCATGATGGATTCCTGATAGAGTTTGAGCAGATTGGTGGGATCCTGAAAGCGTGGATGCGCTTTTAACCTGAACAGTATGCGCTTTTACCCAGGAGTGCGTGCGCTTTTAATACGGGTTGCTCATGAGATTCACCAGAGTGTCTTAGTACAGAAAAACCTTACAGTTGACGTATTGAATGCAGAATTGGCTTTACAGGTTGTAGATTGTTTCAGCGAGCGCTTTACAAGGGTAATTTACTCATTGTTTTTTTTCTTGGCTTCCATTTTTTGGCCAAAGGGCCTGTTCTGGTATGTGCCTCATTGGGCGTCAGATAGTTACAACTCATATGAGGCCTGACACGGTTATAATAGTCGATGGCCTTACCAACAGCATTGACGGCGTCGCCATAGTTGCTAAACGTCCTTTTCAGCCCAAACTCATGTTTTAAAATGCCATTTACGCGTTCTGCCATAGCATTA
>NZ_FOBB01000013.1 GCF_900109685.1 Chitinophaga rupis
TTTAAAAGGGCTTCCTTTAATTGTTTTTCCTTATCTGTATTGGAGGCTCCTGCTTTTAGGTCCGGTGAGCCAACTGCTGGATCTTTTTTAACTACTGGCAGCTGATCCTGGCTGTAATGCCTTTCGTACCAGGACACCATACTCCTAACGACCTCTCTGTTTTTAAGGCCGTACTTCTTTGCCAACTCTCCATAGCTTTGATCTGTCGATAGATATTCCCGGGCAACGCTGATTTTCAAGGTCTCGGCGTAGATAGGAGGTGGTCCTAATGATTTTCCTTTCATGTTAGTAATTTAATTAATCCTTAATTAACCCCCAACATGTAAAGTCAATTCTGAATCAATACAGGAATCACTAGGGAAAACCATGGGATTTAGTAGGGAAAGACATGAGAAACTCATGAGATAGACACAGGAAACACATGGGAAAGTCATAGGAAACAGGCTCCTTTCACTCCAATATTTTCTTATCCTCCACAAGATTAGTTTGCGTGTTTTTGCAGGTTTTTTACTATCACTTGCTTCTTTTTGCTTGTTTGTTTGCGTTTTTGTGCCGACATTAAAGTAACCAATGTCTATTTCGCTGTTCCGTCATGCTTAAAAAAGAAAGGCAAACCTATATACTTCACCAGGTAAACCTGCATAACCGGGTATTGTCCGCCGATCTGAGCCAGGAGATCAAAGTATCGGAAGATACCATCCGGCGTGATCTGGCAGAGCTGGCAGATCAGGGAAAGCTTATTAAGGTACATGGCGGGGCCTTGTCGCAGGGGTATCATTTCTCCGTACATGCACAACAGGTATATGCGCTGGATGAAAAAAAGTGCATTGCGCAAAAAGCCGCAAAGCTGATCCAGGATGGCATGTTTGTGCTTACCACTGGGGGCACTACCATCATAGAGCTGGCCCGGGCACTGCCGCCGGAGTTAAAGGCTACTTTTTTTACTGTAAGCCTTACGGCAGCTATTGAATACATGCAGCACCCGAACATTGAAATTATTCTCATAGGCGATAAACTATCAAAAAATGCGCAGATCACCGTGGGGGGTGAGGCGCAGGCCAAGATCAAACAAATTAAAGCGGACATCTGCTTCTTAGGGACCAATGCCATTGACATTACTCATGGATTAACAGAAAACGATTGGGAAGTCATGCAAATTAAAAAGGCCATGGTAACCAGCGCACAAAAGGTAGTGGCGCTTACCATTGCGGAAAAGGTGAATACCGCACAGCGCATACAGGTATGCGATATACACGGTATTCATACACTTGTTACTGAACTGGCGCCAGAGAGCCAGGTATTATCCGCTTATAAAAAACAAGGACTGGAAATCCTTTGATTTAAGATTTAAGATTTACGATTTTAGATTTAGATCTGATGAAGTGAAGGCTGTAGCGGCTTTCTTCTATGTGATATATTTTTTGTGAATGTAGACAAGGATCACATGTAGCACACTCAAATCTAAGATCGTAAATCAATATTTATGTAGACATCCAAATCTAAAATCGTAAACAGTTATGATGAATTTGTTATTACCAGCATGCAGGAAATGGCGGCTATTATGCCTCTTCCTGTTAACCGGCTTAAGTGTTACGCAGGCCTTTGGGCAGGTGCGTATAGCCGGTAAAGTTACCAGTGCCGAAGGCGCCGGCATACCCGGTATCACAGTACAAATAAAAAGTACTACTTATGGCGCGGTAACCGGCACAGACGGCGACTTTAGCTTTAACGCCACCTTAAAACCCGGCTCCTATACCGTAAAATTCTCCGGCGTTGGTTTTGCCAGCAAAGAACAAGCCTTACAAATAGGCGATGCCAGCACCTACAGCATGATCACCCAGCTGTCTGAAGATGCTTTAGGCCTGGATGAAGTAGTGGTGACCGGTACTACAGAAGGTACTACCCGTAAACAATTAGGCAACTATATCAGTACCGTGAAAGCAGAGCAGCTGACCAAAGGCGCTACCGGTAACGCCCTTGCAGCCCTGCAGGGTAAAACCGCCGGTGCGCAGATCTCGCAGAACTCCGGCGACCCTGCCGGCGGCATCTCTGTAAGGCTGAGGGGTATCAGCACTATCACCGGCTCTTCTGACCCGCTGTACATTGTAGATGGTATTATTGTAAATAATGCTACCAACCGTGTAACCAATACAGCCGGCACCTATGACGGCGCAAACTTTATTGGCACTGTTGGCCAGAACAGGATGGTGGATATTAACCCGGCCGACATTGACCATATAGAAGTGCTGAACGGCGCTGCTGCAGCAGCTATCTATGGCTCACGCGCCAATGCAGGGGTAGTGCAGATCTTTACCAAAAGAGGCAGCTCCGGCGCGCCGGTGGTAAGCTTCTCCACCAGCATGATGGTAAGCCAGCTGCGTAAAAAACTGGATGTGAACCAGGCGCCGATTAAATTCGGCGGCTCACCGGATGTGCAAACGCAGGACATCTTAACCCCCGCGCTTACCAATACCACACCGGTGAAGCGTTACGATTACCAGGACTATATTTTCCATACCGGTTTAGGTACGGATAATAACGTGTCTGTAAGCGGCGGCAGGGACAAAACAAAATATTATGCTTCTGCATCTTATTTCTACAACCAGGGCATTATTAAGAATACAGATTTTCAGCGTTACAGCTTCCGCCTGAACCTGGATCAGCAGCTGACCGACTGGATGAGCTTTAATGCCGGTGTGAACTATATTAACAGCGCGGCCGATGAAAAGCCGGATGGGAACTCCTTTTACTCTCCCATGAACTCTGTTACCATTATTGCCAACGAACACGATATTTTTACCCGCGATGCTGCCGGCAACCTGAAGGCAGTAGGTGAAAGAGGCCGTGTGAACCCGGTATCTGTAATAGAAGATTTTAAACAGAAACAGCAAACCAGCCGCGTACTGGCCAATGTGGGATTGAAGGTATACCCGGTAAAGAACCTCACCCTGAGCTATAACCTGGGTATTGATAATTACAGCCAGCAGGGTAATACCTTTATGCCGCCCTTTGCTTACAATGTAAGCACCGGTTTCTTTGGCGGCGGCCCTACCCTGGATGCCACGCAGAATGGTTATGCCAGCACCGCTACCGATAACTTTTTCCAGATAAACCACGACCTGAGCGCCAACTACAAATGGAATATCTCCGACAATTTTGGCGCTACCACACAGGTAGGCTACTCTGTACAATATGAAAAGAACAACTACCTGCTTACGCAAGGCAGGGGCCTGGCGCCGTTTGTAGAAGCGGTGAACAGCGCAGCCACTCCCTTACCTACGGCCGACAGCCGCAGTGAAATATCCATTTCCGGTGTGTACCTGCAGCAAAGCTTCCAGTACAGGAACCAGCTGTTCCTGACCGGCGCCGTGCGTATGGATGGCTCTTCTGTATTTGGTAAGGATGAGCGCAACCAGGTGTATGTAAAAGCCAGCGGCAGCTATGTGTTATCAGAATCTGATTTCTGGAAAGATGCCAGCGTAAACAGCTGGTGGAACTTATTGAAAGTACGTGCCGCTTACGGTGAATCCGGTAACCTGACCGGCATTGGTGCGTATGACCGTTTTAACTCTTACACCACCAATGCTTTTAATACCAAAATATCTTTTGTGGGCAGTTCTATCTTAGCTAATGAAAATGTTGCTCCGGAACGCCAGAAGGAAATTGAGTTCGGTACAGACATGGCTTTTCTGAATAACCGGATTGGCCTGCAGTTCAACTACTACATTAAAAAGGTGAACGACCTGCTGCTGAACCGCGTAGTAGCCCCTACCACCGGCTATTCCAGCTACCAGAACAACATTGGCTCCCTGCAGAACAAAGGGATAGAAGTAGTACTGAACCTGGTGCCGGTATTAAACAAAAATTTCCGTTGGGACGTTACCGGTATCTTTAACCGCAACCGTAACAAAGCCCTGAAAATAGGTCAGTCACTGATCCTGTATGCTACCAATGGCGGCGCGCCGGTGGCTATCCTGGAAGGGCAGCCGATCGGGGTATTTTACGGAACTTTCTTTGCCGATAACGGTCAGCTGAAGAATGCAGCCGGCATTCCGCAAATGGAAAGAGGTATCCAGAACAGCCCATTAACCTACACGCCTCAACGTGATGCTAACGGCCTGCCGGTGGCCAACGCCACCCCGCTCCGCAAGATCATAGGTGATCCTAACCCGGATTATACCGCTTCTCTGGTGAATGAATTCAGCTACAAGAAATTTAATGTGCGCGTACAGCTGGATGCTGTGCAGGGTAATGATGTATTTAACGCCGACTTCCGTACCCGCCAGGGCGTAGGTAATGGTAAAGTAGCAGAACAAGAGTACCTGGGCCAGCTGCCCCGCGGTTACATTGCAGGGGTGTACAATACAGAGCAATGGCGTATTGACGACGGATCCTTTGTAAAGCTGCGTGAAGTATACATTGGCTACAACATTGGCAAGCTCAAAGGCTTCCGCGATCTGACTGTGAATGTGAGCGGCCGTAACCTGATCTCATGGGACAATTACAAGGGCTATGATCCGGAAGTGAATGCAGCAGGACAAAGCACTGTGTTACGCGGTATTGACTTTGGCCCTGTACCGGTGCCCAGAACATTTAGTGTGGGGCTGTCTGCAAAATTCTAACCTATTAAAAAGCATTGTATGAAAAAAATAATAGCAGGTATCTGTATCGCCAGTACGTTGTTGAGCGCATCCTGCAAAAAGGATTTCACCAACCCGTCTGCCGCTAAGGAAGACGATGTATTTACCTCCACGCAGGCGGTAACAGCCGTTGCTACCGGGTTGCAGCGCATTTACTCTACTAACCGCGCGGGCGCTTTATATAATATTGTTACGGCGAATGGCTTCAGCACCAATGAGCTGCTGTTAATGAACCCGGGGAATGTGCCTGAGAACCAGCTGAATTCCGGTGGTGGTACGGTAGATGGTACCAACACCATCCTGGCTAATATCTGGTCCAATGGTAACAAGATCATTTTTGATGCGAACCGTGTGATCAATTATGCGCAGGGTATGGAAGATAAAGCCTATGCCAGTGGCCTGATCGGCTATGCCACTATTTTTAAAGCGCTGGCGCTTGGCAACATGTCTATGTACTGGCAACAGGTGCCTGATACCACCGGTACGCTTACCACCAGTGTAAACTTCATAGACCGGGTTGCCGGCTTTAACAAAGCCATTGGCTGGATTGACCGGGCACTTGCTGCTATGGCAGCCAATGCACCCAGCAGCGGCTTTTTAACCAACATTCCTGCCGGCATAGATATTCCTAATACGCTGCAGGCGCTGAAAGCGCGTTATGCATTATTTGCCGGTAATTATGCACTGGCTTTAAGCACTGCTAATAATGTTGATCTTACCAAAACAGCGGTGTTCAATTATGATGCGGTGTTCACCAATCCTATCTGGGAAACCTCTACCTCTACCAACAACGTATGGCAGGTAATAGATTCCACTTTGGGATTGCCGGTTGGCTTACAGCCTAACCTTGCAGACCAGCGTGTGCCTTTTTATACCGCGCTTAACTTAACCATCGCACCGCGTTACCGTATTAAAGGTTTTGGTGCAGATAAGAACACGCAATGGCCGGTGTTCCTGCCGGGCGAGATAACGCTGATAAAGGCAGAATGTTATGCGCGGCAGAATGATCTGAATACCGGGTTAACAGAGTTAAATAAAGTGGTTACCAAAACGGCTGCTAACGATCCGTTAAAGGTTGGCGCTGCCTTACCCGCCATTACAGGCCCGCTTTCACAGGCACAGCTGCTAACGGCTATTTACCAGAACCGTTGTATAGAGCTGTATATGTCCGGCCTGAAAATGGAAGATATGCGCCGCTTTAACCGTCCGCTTACTGAACGTAAGCGGAACTTCTTCCCCTATCCGTTTGCTGAAAGGGATAACAATCCCAACACACCTGCGGATCCTGATTTTTGAGGAAACGATATAAGCATAAAAAAAGAAGCAGGACGCTGGTCCTGCTTCTTTTTTTATGCTATTTAGTATTCTTACTTCTACATTGTTTGCGATACTGCCTGCGATAAATACTCTGCCATTTCCCGCTGGTATTGCTGCGCCGCCTGGCGGGCATCCACGGCAAAATCGTCGCCGTTACCGGCATAGATTATAGCACGGCTGGCATTCACCAGCAACCCGCAATCTTTATTCATAGCCAGGGAAGATATTTCCTGCAGGCTGCCGCCCTGTGCGCCTACACCGGGCACCAGGAAAAAGTTGTCCGGCGCCAGTTGGCGGATAGCCGCCAGCTGCGAGGTTTGCGTGGCGCCTACCACGAACATCAGGTTATCCGGCGTACCCCATTCCATGGTGGTGCGGATCACTTTTTCGTACAGGTATTCATCTCCTACCCTTTGCATTTGAAAGTCCTGCGCACCTTCGTTGGAGGTAAGGCCCAGCACAATGGCCCACTTTTCCGAAAAGTGCAGGAAGGGTTCTACGCTGTCGCGGCCCATGTAAGGTGCTACGGTAACAGCGTCAAAATTATAGGTATCAAAAAATGTTTTGGCATATTGGGTGGCGGTGTTGCCTATGTCGCCGCGTTTGGCATCGGCAATGGTAAAAATGCCGGTGGGAATGTACTCTACCGTACGTTGCAAGCTTTCCCAGCCACGCATGCCCATGCACTCGTAAAAAGCGGTGTTGATCTTGTAGGATACGCACAGATCGCGGGTAGCATCAATAATGGCTTTGTTAAAGGCAAATACCGGGTCTGCGTGTGAAAGCAGGTGCTTCGGAATCTTATGGATGTCCGTGTCCAGGCCAACACACAGATAAGATTGTTTTTCCTTGATCAGGCCCACTAATTCCTGTCGATTCATAGTCAGTTAAATTTGGGGCGCAAAGTTAAGCAAAACTTAACCATTGCAGGTGATTGAAATATTTGATTTGATCCATTGTTCGTGGCACAATGTCCACTGCGTATATTAACAGGTAAGCTTCCCGGGTTACTTGGTTGTTGTCCTGGCATGATGGCTACTGTTGGCAAAATCAGACTCACTCATTAAAGTTCCGCTATTTTTAGCAAATTCAGCCGATCATTTTTTCACAATTCCGGGCACTGAATGTGGATTGCAGGGAGCAGTCCGTCTGGCATTTAAATTTTGATCTTCCGGATTTACTTATTAACTTATCCACCGGAAGCAGATTATAACACCCAGAGGTTAACTGCAGCGCCGCATGACCTGATCTTCACCCGTTTATGAACAGTACATGCCCGGCTGCATCCTCCACGTTCACTGAAAAAATTACCATGCAACAACGCTTTTTTTTACTCTTTTCCATCTTCCTGACACTGATCCTGCAATCGAATGCACAAAAACTGCCTTCTATTGGCGTTTGCAGCAATTATAAGAACGACAGCATATTTGGCCCGGCCGGGTATGTTTATATAGAAGATGGGGTAAGCCATCTGCTGGCGCCCACGGTGAGTGAGGAGCAGTTTAAGGCCCAGGTGGCCGACCTGCAGCATACCCGCTGCAAAGTGGAAACCTGTAATGGTTTTATTCCCGGTACCATTAAAATTGTGGGACCGCAGGTAAATGAAGCCCGGGTGCTGGGTTATATAGATACGGTAATGCAGCGTGCGCAAAAAGCCGGCATACAGCTGATTGTACTCGGTAGTGGCGAGGCCCGTAGAATACCGGAGGGCGTGGACCATGCTGTCGTAAAAAAGGAGTTTATTGCGCTTTGCCGCAAAATGGCGGAAGTAGCGGCGCGTTATAACCGCATTATTGCTATAGAGTGCCTGAACCGCACGGAAACCAATTTTGTAAATACGCTGGAAGAGGCGAATGAAGTAGTGAACGGCGTTCACCATCCCAATTTTAAACTAACGGCCGATATGTACCATATGTTAATGGAACATGAACCCGCAGCTCATATTGACAATGCCCGCGGTAACCTGGTGCACTGCCATATTGCAGAAAGGGAAAAACGTGCTGCCCCGGGTGTGGCCCAACAGGATTTCCGCCCCTACTTTGCAGCCCTGCACCGCATTGGCTTTGAAGGCCGCATTATGGTGGAATGCCGCTGGGATAATATGGCTGCACAGGCTAAACCGGCACTGGAATATTTACAAAAACAGCTGGAAGAAACTTATAAGGACTAACA
Organism: Chitinophaga rupis; assembly: GCF_900109685.1. Taxonomy (GTDB): domain Bacteria; phylum Bacteroidota; class Bacteroidia; order Chitinophagales; family Chitinophagaceae; genus Chitinophaga; species Chitinophaga rupis. Next base: position 8,130 of record NZ_FOBB01000013.1, read on the forward strand.
ACCTCGTACAATTTTTAAACTGGTACATATTAACGGCTAAAGGCTAAACGCCGGTAGCTGACAGCTCAAAAAATTATCTGTTATATGAACAACTCACGTCGTGATTTCCTGAAAAAATCTATTATGGGCGGGGCCGGTATCACCCTCACTGCTATGGGTATGCCAGCCAGCAGCTATGCGCGTATCCTGGGCGCTAATGACCGTGTAAATGTAGGATTGGTAGGCTTTTCAGACAGGGCGCGCCAGGCGCTGCTTCCCTGTTTTTTTGCCAACAACAAGGAGCTGAACTTTGACCTGATAGGCGTATCTGATATCTGGAACCGCCGCCGTGATGAAGGCAAGGCTTTCCTGGAAAATAAAACAGGGCATAGCATACAAACCTATGTGAATAATGATGAACTGTATAAGAATAAGGACCTGGATGCAGTGATCATTGCCACGGCTGATTTCCAGCATGCCTACCATACCATTGAGGCCGTAGGTCACAAAATGGATGTGTACTGCGAAAAACCTTTTGCAGAAACCATGGAAGATGCACGCGCTGCACTGAAAGCCGTAAAAGGCTCCGGCAAAATATTCCAGGTAGGCACGCAACGCCGTAGTGGGCCCAGCTACCATGCTGCTGCCAACTTTATAAAAGAAGGCAAATTCGGACCTATTACCATGGTGGAAATGACCTGGAACGTGAACCAGCCCGGCCGCTGGCGCCGTCCTGAACTGGTAAAATCCATCCGTGAATCTGATACTGACTGGAAACGCTTCCTGGCAGGCCGCCCGCAGGATAGCTGGGACCCGCGCAAATACCTGGAGTTCCGCCTGTTCTGGCCTTATTCCAGCGGCATTTTTGGCCAGTGGATGACCCACCAGATCGATACCGTACACTGGTTCAGCGGGCTGAAACATCCCCGTTCTGCTGTAGCCAATGGCGGCATTTATGTATGGAAAGATGGCCGTGCAAATGCAGATACCCTAACCGCGGTGTTTGAATACGGGCCGGAAGATGATCCCAAGAGTGGCTTCCAGGTAATGTACAGCTCCCGCTTTCATAACTCTGCCGGCGGTATTAAGGAGATCTATTACTCCAACGGTGGCACCATTGATATGGATAGCAATAAGATCAGCCATACCGGCGGCTTAACAGAAAGGGAAGCGCAGGAAATGGGCATGCATGCAAATCTGCTGCCGGATATTACCCTGACCAGCGATGCTGTTAAAGCTACTACCAGCGCCAATACCGGCGGTGATGCATTAACCAACGGGCATGTGCGTAACTGGATGGAGTGTGTACGTTCCCGTAAGGAAACCAATGCGCCCATAGAAGCAGCCTACTCCCACTCTATTGCACTGATCATGGGGAATGCTGCTTACCGTACCGGCCAGAAGGCTACGTTTGATGAAGGCAAGCAGGAGGTGATGGTAGGCGGGAAAGCGTTTATTATGTAGTAATGCAGCGATCTATATAAAAAAGCGAATGTTCCATCTGCTGAAACATTCGCTTTTTCATTTGCACATTTGTATATCATTTCCTTCGTTTCTCCATCTCCTCTGCAATCCGCAACGCATCTTCATCGCCACGTTGTTTCAGGTGATGGATCACGCTCTTATAATCACGATCGTTCTTATTCTGGCTAAGCTTATAACGTGCCTGCACATCGGCTATCGTCATTTCAAAACCTACAATAGCTTTGAGGTTGTTGTGTAATTCCTTTTCCGGGATGTCGTGCAAATGCACGGGGTGTTCGGAGGCGGCCTCATAATGGTTCATCAGCTTTTCAAGAGACGCTGCTAATTCTTCGTCCGTTAAAATGCGCATGGGGCCATAGATGTGTACCGCAATGTAATTCCAGGTGGGGATCTTCTCCTTCTCATACCAGGAAGATGATATGTATGCGTGCGGAGCAGTGAAAATAGCCAGGGCCGGGCCGCTGGTAAAGGCCTCCCACTGCGGGTTATTTTTTGCGATATGCCCTTTCAGCACAAAAGCGCCATCTGCCTTTTCCTCCAGCTCAATGGGAATGTGTGTAGCCAGCGGCGTACCGGCAGCTACATTGACCAGGATACCAAAACCGTTTTCGCGGATAAAGGAGGAGATCTCCTGCCAGTTGGTTTCCTGATTTATTTTAGGGACATGCATAAATGTGTAGCGTTAAGGGCTAAAAAGAAAAGTGAAAAACGAAGAACGGCTCCGTTTTTCACTTTCAATATCATTTCAAATTACAATACTATTTCTACGATCTTCGTTGGCTCCATATTGGCATTGCGCATGGCTATGCTGCGGGCGGCATTACCGGCAAATTCAATGAACGCATTTTTCGTGATCTCATCTTTGCCTACCATTACCGGCTCGCCTTCATCGCCGCCTTCACGGATGCTTTGCACCAGGGGTATTTGTCCCAGGAAAGGAATTTCCATATCTTCTGCCAGTCGTTTACCACCATCCTTTCCAAAAATGTAATATTTGTTATTGGGCAGCTCTGCCGGTGTGAAGTAGGACATGTTCTCCACCAAACCAATGATGGGTACATTCACCTGCTGGCCGTTAAACATCATGATGCCTTTTTTAGCATCGGCCAGGGCTACATCCTGCGGGGTGGTTACAATCACCGCGCCGGTAACCGGAACGGTTTGTACCAGCGTCAGGTGAATATCGCCGGTGCCGGGCGGCATATCAATTACCAGGTAATCCAGGTCGCCCCAGTATACATCGGTAATAAACTGACGCAGTGCGCTGCTGGCCATAGGACCGCGCCAAACCACGGCCTGCTTTTCATCTATCAGCAACCCGATAGACATGAGCTTAATACCGTATTTTTCCAGCGGCACTATCATGCCTTTACCATCCACATTGGTCATTAAAGGCCTTTCGCCGCGTACGCCAAACATAATGGGTACAGAGGGGCCGTAAATATCGGCATCCATCAAACCCACGGTGGCGCCGCCTTCTGCCAGTGCCAGGGCCAGGTTGGCCGCTACGGTGGATTTACCTACGCCGCCTTTACCGGAAGCTACTACAATAATATTTTTAACGTTGGGCAATACAGCTCTGCCATCTTTACGGTTAGAGTTTACGTTGGCGGTCATATTCACCTGCACCTCGGCCTCTTTGCTCACCATCAGGTGGATGGCAGTGATACACGCATTGCGGATCATATCTTTCAGCGGGCAGGCGGGCGTGGTAAGTACTACAGTAAATTTTACTTTATTGCCGTCTATCTCTATGTCTTTCACCATGTTCAGTGTTACCAGGTCCTTGCCAAGGTCCGGTTCTTCTACATTGCTCAAAGCCTGTAACACCTGCTCTTTTGTGATCATAAAAAGTTGTTAAATTTGATTCCAGACTGCAAAGTTAACCTAATCGGGGGTTAATTTGGGCGATAAATTATAGTTTTTGTCAATGTGGTCATAAGCGATGGAACATTTGACAAATTCTTTTATCTTAGGACCACATGCGAAAGATTAGTTCCTACATACTGTTATTCTTTTTTTTACTATCTCCCTTCCTGCTGAAAGCGCAATTCACGCAGTTTAAAGACAGTATTATCCAGATCTCCGGTATTACTATGACGGCAGACAGCCTGCGGGCCATTCCGGCAGTAAGCGTGGTCATAAGAGGCCAGGGACGCGGTACCATCTCCAACAGCCAGGGTGTATTTTCCATTGTGGCATTTAAAGGAGATACCTTGTCGTTCACAGCGGTAGGTTTCAAAAGGAAAATGTTCCGCATACCCACTGACCTGAAAGGCAATAATTTTTCCATGATACAGCTGATGGTGGAGGATACTACTTACCTGCCGGTAACCATCATTAAGCCCTACCCTACCAAAGAAGAATTTGAAAAAGCTTTCATTGGCGATGATATACCTGATGATGAATATGAAATAGCCCGTAAGAACACGGATGCCGCCAGAATGCGGGCCCTGGCGCGTTATTTGCCGGTGGACGGGCGCGAGGCGTCGAATATGTACATGAAAAAACAGGCGCAATCCCTCTATTACGCCGGGCAGCAGCCACCCCAGAATATCTTTAACCCGCTGGCCTGGGCACAATTCATACAGGCCTGGAAACGGGGCGATTTCAAAAGAAAAGACGATTAGTTAATGTGCGAATATGCAGATGGATGGACATTTGCAAAAATGTTTGTACCTGAAATTTTCTCATATTTGCAAGCTAATATTTACGCAGTGCGTATGTACTTAATCCGCATATTTGCACAGCAATAAATTTCACGACCTCATACACTAAAACAAAAACGCATGCAACAAATAGCTGTTATTGGCGCCGGAACTATGGGAAACGGCATAGCTCACGTATTTGCACAGCATAATTATAAAGTAAACCTGATAGATGTTTCTGCGCCTGCGTTGGAAAAAGCCCTGGGCGTTATTCAGAAGAACCTGGACCGGCAGGTAGCCAAAGGCAGCATTAACGAAACCGTGAAAACTGAAACCCTGCAAAACATTACTACCTATACTTCCCTTGCAGACGGCGTTAAGCATGCAGGGCTGATAGTAGAAGCAGCCACAGAAAACATTAACCTGAAACTAAAAATATTTGCAGAGCTGGACCAGCATGCACCGGCAGATGCGATACTGGCCACCAATACCTCCTCTATTTCCATTACCCGCATTGCTGCAGCCACCAAAAGGCCGGAGAAAGTAATTGGCATGCACTTCATGAATCCCGTACCGGTTATGAAACTGGTAGAGATCATTAACGGTTATGCTACGGATGCGGAAGTAACTAAAACAATCGTGAGCCTGTCTGAAAAGCTGGAGAAAGTACCCTGTGTGGTGAATGATTATCCCGGCTTTATCGCCAACCGCATCTTAATGCCCATGATCAATGAAGCCATTTGCTCTTTATATGAAGGCGTAGCAGGCGTGCAGGAAATTGACACCGTAATGAAGCTGGGCATGGCGCATCCCATGGGACCTTTACAGCTGGCGGATTTTATAGGGCTGGATGTGTGTTTATCTATTTTACAGGTGCTGCATGATGGTTTCGGAAATCCTAAATACGCCCCTTGCCCGCTGCTGGTGAATATGGTTACGGCCGGTTATTTAGGCGTAAAAAGCGGAGAAGGTTTTTATAAGTACACGGCCGGCAGTAAAGACCTGGTAGTGAGCAGCCGTTTCAAATAATATAAAAAGAAAGAGACCAGCTTTAAAGGGCCGGTCTCTTTCTTTTATGCAGCTCCAATCACTCTCCTGCGCTGAAATTATACTCTCCTGATCCTACCTCAAATACGGCATATCCTCCATCCATCTTTACAAATTTCACACCTTTATTTCCGGATATAACGGCATTGCCCTCTTTCACCTGCTGTTCCGACGCTGCGGGTACATATACCGCTGCCCGGGTATTAACCGGCACGGTGATCTTCCAGTTAAAGGTATTACCTTCCTTTTCCCAGGCGCTGCGGATCCAGCCATGTACAGAGTGGTAGCTGGCGCTTACCTTCTTCAGGTCTTTTACCGGCAACGGTTTCATAATGATCTTCTTAAAACCGGGAGCTGAAGGATCAGGCTTGATGCCTGCCAGGTTTTCGTAATACCATACTACCAGGTCGCCCAGCAGCATTACGTGATTACCTGAGTTCATGGCCGGGTCCGCGGTGTTGCCGTTCCACAACTCCCAGATAGTGGTGGCCCCATGTTCGGCCATATAACCCCAGCTGGGATAAGTGGTATTAGTGGCCAGCTGGTAAGCCAGGTCGCCACGCCCGTAATTGGTAAGCACCCGCATCAGCCATTCTGCGCCTACCAGGCCAGTGCTTATATGCCCATTGTAGTCCTGCAGGGTTTTATCCACCACATGGCGGAATACTGTATCCTGGCTGCCGGAAGGTGTAAGCCCGTAAGCCAGCGAAAAGATATTGGCAGTAGGTGTGTTGTTCGCATAATAACCTTCTTTTTTATTAAGGAACTTGTCGTTGAAAGCCAGCTTCACTTTTTCGCCCAGCTCCTTGAATGCGCTTACATCGGCTGTATTACCGGTGATGGTTGCAAAACGTTCCATCACTGTCAGCAGGTGATAATAGAAAGCAGTACCCAGGTAATCGCCGGCAGTTTTACGTGCAGGGTCTTTGGAGTGAATGAGCTCCGGCGACTCCGGAGGCATACACCAGTCGCCATAGGTGTCCTTTGTGAGGATATAATCTTTCATGTATTTATCCTTCATGTAGTACATCCACTTTTTCATGGAAGCATAGTGCTTGCGCAGCGGCTGGTCATCCCCATACTGCTCATACAGCAGGTTGGCGATGATCAGGTAAGCAGCCGGCCAGGTCATGTTATCCGAATATATTTTCCAGTAAGTGGGCGCCACATCGGGCACACTGCCCTCCGGCTTTTGCGCATCTTCTATATCCTGCAGCCATTTGGCATACAGCATGTGGTTATCGAAAATAAAGCTCTCTCCCCTGGCGCCTACAGCACGGTCGCCCAGCCATCCCATACGCTCATCACGCTGCGGACAATCCGTAGGCATGCCGCGGTAGTTACCGCGTATGCCCCAGTAGGCGTTCCTGTATATTTTGTTGATCACTTCATTGGAGGTTTCAAATTGGCCGGTAGTTTCCATTTCGTCATACACTACCCTGCCTTCAATAGCCGACAGATCCGGCTTGCCGGGATATCCTGTTACCTCTACATAACGGAAACCATGATAGGTGAAACGGGGCTCCCATTCTTCCGTGCCTTCTCCTTTTAGTGTATAGATGTCCGTTACCTTTGCAGAGCGGAGGTTATCCATGTACAGGGTGCTGTCATCTTTCAGGCGTTCTGCGAAACGCATGCTCACTTTGGCGCCTTTCTCCCCTTTTACTTTAAGATGCACCCAGCCTACAAAGTTCTGCCCCATATCGTAAATGAACATGCCGGGTTTGATCTCTTTCACACTCACTGCTTTCACGGTATCCATCACTTTGATATTATTGTTGGGCTGTGCCACCAGCAGGTCTGCAGGTTCCTGCACCAGCTGCACCGGCAGCCAGTTAGCGGTGTTATATCCCGGCTGGGCCCATCCTGTCAGCTCTTTGGTGGCATCGTACTCTTCACCGTCATACTCATTGTTAGCGATAATAGGCCCTGCGGCAGTTAGTTTCCAGCTATCGTCTGTGATCACGTTGCCGGTGCTGCCATCGTCATATACGAGGTTCAGCTGGCAGATCATTTTAGGATAACCGTAGTTTGTTATGTTTGGTTCCCGCATATGAAAGAAGCGGCCGTTACCGAGAATGGCGCCGATGGCATTATTGCCTTCTTTCAATTCAGCGGTTACATCAAAGGTGTTGTAAAATACGCGCTTATTATATTCCGTGGGGCCGGGCGCCAGCACCTGGTCTCCGATCTTTTTACCATTGATGTAAAGCTCATATAATCCCAGTCCGCTGATATAGGCGGTGGCGCGCTTTACCTTTTTGCCAACAGGAAATTCTTTCCTGAGATAACGTGCAGAAAGCCGGGTGAGGGTGTCTTTAGGCTTTTCCCATCCGAAAGCGGAATCAAGTCCTATCCATTTTGCCTGCCAGTCCGTGAGTTGTAACAACCCTGTACTCCAGCTGGCAGGCTTGCTCCAGCCGGATTCTTTACCATCCTTTGTCCACACTTTCACTTTCCAGTAACATTGCGCGCCGCTGCTGAGCGGCTTACCTGCGTAGGCTACATTAATGGATTGATCGGAGCTCACCTTCTCTGAGTTCCAGAGGTCTGCTTCATCGTTGTTGAGTGCATCTTCAGAAGAGGCAACCATGAGCTGGTAGGCCGACTGTTCGATGCCTCTGCCGCTGCTTTCGATCTCCCAGCTTAACCTGGGATTGCTAAGGTCAATGCCTGAAGGGTTTTCGCGGAATTCGCAGCGCAGGTGCGCCAGCGTAAGGTCATTGCTGGTTTGTTTACAGGAGTAGATCAATACTACCGGCAAGAGTAAAAGAAGAATCCGTTTTATCATGCTGTTGTATTTAAATAATAAATGCTATTGTGGGTTCTGTTCAAGGTTATCGAGATTCACATCTGTTTGCGGCAGGGGTAACAGCAACCGGTTGTTGCTTACCTGGTAAGCGTTTGACGGAATGTAAGTATGCTGCTGTTTTTCCCGCACACCATGTGCGTTCATGACTGTAACGGCATTGCCTGAACGTACCAGATCGTACCAGCGGTGGTTCTCAAACGCCAGCTCTACCTGCCTTTCATGAAACACCGCATTTCTGAAAGCAGTCTGGCTGTTCAGCTCCGCGGCTGTTTTGTTTGGCAGGCCTGCCCTTGTTCTCACCTGGTTCAGGAGGTCAAATGCTTCGCCGTTGGCCACAAAGCCCTGTTCATTGAGGCATTCGGCGATCATCAGCAATACATCTGCATAACGCAGCACAGGAAAATTATCGTTGGTACGTCCTACTTCAGTAAAGCCGTGGTTATACTTTTTTACATAGGGAATGTTCACAAAAACGCCATTGATGGTATAACCTTCTGAAAGGGAAGCTGCTTTACGTTTATCTCCTGCTTCATAAGCCGCGATCATGTCCTGTGTGGGAATATTCCAGCCCGAGCCGCTGCCGTTGATGCCTGTTTTGGTATCGCCGGTTACTGCGCTGCCGGATGTATAAGGGGCAAACGTGTACATGAAGCTACTGAACAATCCTGTTTGTGAGCCCAGGTACTGGATCTCGAAAATGGATTCAGGACCGTTCTTTTTATTCGGGTCAAAGATATCTGCATAATTAGGTACCAGCTGGTATCCCAGGGCAGTAACCTTGCGCAGCTCAGCTAAGGCTTCGGCATATTTCTTTTGTGTCAGGTATACCTTGCCCAGCAGGGTGCTTGCTGTAGCGGAGCTTGCCCTTCCTACATCAGCGCCGTTATATTTTGCAGGCAGCTTTGCAGCAGCAGCGGTAAGGTCAGCTATAATAACGGCATATACCTGCTCAACGCTTGCACGTCCTTTGGAAAGCGAGGAATCGGGCGATTGCACAGCGCTCATGCGCAAGGGCACACCACCGAACTGACGCACCAGGTTGAAATAATGAAAGGCCCGCAGGAACTGCACTTCGCCGGTGTACTGGTTGCGTGCAGCATCAGACATAGTCACTTCATCTATATGCGCCAGCACATCATTACAGCGGGAAATGCCGATATAGCTATCCTGCCAGAAGTTACGGATACATTCGGCGGTAGCGCCTACCAGGAATTCATCTACAAACTCCCACTGTTCTCTTCCCCTGTCTGCGTTGTTGTACTGGAACGCGCTGTTATCCGATCTCATTTCGCCGAAGATCCAGTAGCTTTCGCGGCCTAGGTCCTGCAGTATGTTGTAGGCTGCATTCACCGCCTGCTTGATCTCGTCTTCGTTCTTGTAAAATACATTGCTGTTGATGGTGGCTTCCGGGTTCAGGTCCAGGAAGTTTTTGCCGCAGCCGGTGGTCAGCAGCGCTGCCATCAGCGGGATGAGTATATATTGAATAGATCTTTTTCCTTGCATAACAGATGATTTTGCGGTTAAAAGGACAGGTTAAGGCCCAATGTGAACGTACGTGCGATCGGGTAGTTAGTAAAATCCTCACCGGGTGTAAGCGCCGTGCTGGTGGCGTTACCAGAAACGGTTTTACGGCTCACTTCCGGGTTGGCGCCACTGTACCCTGTAAAGGTGTGCAGGTTCTGTACACCGGCATACAGCCTTGCGCCGCTGATGAACTTTGTATGTTCCAGCCATCTTTTGCTGAAGTTGTAGCCCAGCGTAATGTTCTGGATACGCATGAATGAGGAGCTTTCTATCCAGGAGGAATTTACGTCGCGATAGATCACCCTTGCGCCATTGGTAGTTGGCGTAACACCGTCGCCAGGCTGCTCCGGCGAGCGCCAGCGGTTCAGCACTTTACGGTCCACGTTAAAGATGCCATCTATATTCAGCAGGTATTGATTAGCGGTTTTCATTACCTGTCCGCCCTGTGAGCCAACCAATACAATACCCAGGTCAAAGCCTTTATAGCTGAAATTATTCGTGAGCCCCCAGATGAACTTCGGGTTAGGATCGCCGATGATTGCAAAGTCATTCACCGGTTCTATGATACCGTTACCATCCACATCTTTATACTTGATAGAGCCTACTACAGAGGTAACATGCTTAGGCGAGCGGTTAAGATCGTCCTGGTCTTTATAAACGCCTTCTACTACATAACCGTAGAACAGGCCTACCGGTTTGCCTACTTCTGTAATATGCTGAAAAGAGCCTTCGCCACTGCGGCCGCTGTAAATAGGATCGTTCTTGGCATTTAATGCCAGTACCTTGTTACGGTTAAAAGCAATGTTGGCGTTAGTGGTCCATTTTAATGCACCATCCAGGTTATCGCTGCTGATGCCTATTTCAATGCCCTGGTTTTTTATTTTACCGGAGTTGATGATCACGTTCGTGTAACCGGATGACAGCGGGATCTCCGAATTGTATAACATGCCTTTGGTGATACGCCGGTAATAATCAACCGTAAGGTTTATGCGGTTGCCGAACAGGCCTGCATCCATACCTACATCCAGCTGGGAAGATTCTTCCCAGGTAAGGTCGAAATTGCTCAGGGAAGATGCGCTTCTGCCATTGGCGATCTGGCCGCCGAAAGCATAGTTATAAGCGGCAATGTTAGACATGTAAGTGTAGTTGCCGATATTGTAGTTACCTGAAAGGCCATAGCTGGCGCGCAGCTTCAGATCGCTGAGCCAGGAAACGCGTTTCAGGAATTCTTCTTCTGAAGCGCGCCAGGCAATAGCGCCGGAAGGGAATGTACCGTAACGGTTATTGTAACCGAAGCGGGAAGAACCATCGGAACGTACTGTTACAGTGAACAGGTATTTATCCTTCAGCGAATAATTGATCCTGCCCAGGTAAGAAAGCACGGCCCACTCCTGCACATCCTGCGAATAGGAAGGAATGGTAGCAGCAGCGCCAATAGGCTGGATCTTGTCATCCGGGTAATTGGAAGCATTGATCTGCAGGAAATCCCGGCGCTCTTTCTGCGCAGTATAACCCAATACAACGTTCAGCGCATGATCTTTGCCAAAGGTTTTATCGTAGGACAGCAACATTTCCGTGAGCCAGTTCATCGCATTGGCCTTTGACTGGGAAGAATTGGGAATGCTGGGCGGCGGGTTATTCACCCCGCCCAAAAAAGAGGGATTGAATACAAAAGTAGAGCCGTTGCCGTAGTTAACATTAAAGCTTGCCTTTGCTTTCAGCCCGTTAATGATCTCGTATTCACCATAAATATTGCCAAGGCCATTAAAGCTCTTTACATTGGTTACGCCAAACTCCAGGGAATTCAGGGGGTTGGCAGCACTGAACATACCGGGTGAGCTGATGTAAGGTGTGCGCTGCCCGGTATTATCATACACCGGGATCAATGGACTGAGCCAGAGGCTTTGCGTAAGCACATCGGTAAAGCTGTTCTCAAAATTGTTCACCTGCTGCGTGCTGTAGGTAGGCGCCAGGTTGAGGCCTATCTTCACTTTGCGGCCTATACGGCTTTCGATATTTGCCCGCACACTGTAGCGGTCATAACCCGTGTAACGCACTACGCCATCCTGGGTATAATAACCTGCTGAAAAATTATATTTCGTATTCTCTGTGCCGCCGCTAACGCTAAGGGTAGTATTATGCTGCAGCGCTTTTTTCAGTACGGTGTTGTACCAGTTGGTACCTGTGCCGTATTGTTCGGGATGACGATATTCTTCCGGTATATCCGCATCGGTAGCGGTTTGCCCGCGGGATGCAAAATCATCTATAATAATATCTTTCCGGAATTGGGCAAACTCACGCGCATTCAGCATTTGCGGCCGGCCCTTTTCAGGCACTTCCTGGAAGCCGGTATTGGTGTTAAGGCTTACACGCGGCACACCGCTTTTGCCATGTTTGGTAGTAACCACTACTACGCCGTTAGAGCCGCGGGAACCGTAGATGGCGGTGGAAGAAGCATCTTTCAGTACGGTGATGGATTCGATGTCATCAGGGTTGATGATGTTCAGCGGACTGGCTTGCTGGTCAAAACCGGAGGACAAAGGAAAACCATCCACTACATAAAGGGGATCGCTACCTGCGCCTATTGAGCCGGAGCCCCGGATCCGCACGGCTGCGCCGCCGCCGGGTGTACCGGTTACACTGCTTACCTGCACGCCGGGCACCTGCCCGGTTAGTTTCTGATCCATACCTGCTACCGGCAGGTCCTGCAGCTGTTTGCCGCTTACATTGGCCACTGCGCCGGTAAGGTCTTTCTTTTGCTGGGTACCGTAACCGATCACCACTACTTCGTTGAGCCCTGCAGTAGAAGTAATAAGCCGTACATTGATAACCGGCTGGCTGCCTACTTGCACACGTTTTTCATCATAGCCTATATAATGAAAAGAAAGCACATCGCCAGTAGCAGCAGCAATGCTGAACTGCCCGCCGGCATTGGTTTGTGTGCCTTGTGACTTACCGGCTATCTGCACGGTAACACCCGGCAAAGGATTGCCGGTAGAATCGGTCACCTGTCCGCTAACGGTGCTCTTTTGCTGTGCTGCAGCGGACAGGCAGCAGAGCATCAAAACCAGATTGCATAGAAAAACAGGCCAGCGCCCTGTTTGTTTGTTGGTAATGCTGTTGTACATAACGGGATGGGTTTAGCTGTTAGGAATGGATAAATGCAAAGAGATATCCCTGCCTTCCGGATGATGGCGGAGGCAAAACATAATGACGGTTTAAGTATGGTATTAGCTATCTGTGAAAGCTACCTGTACGCATGATAATAGTGATGATACCTTTTCATAACCGAGGAATTTTTAAGTGTTTTAGTTTAAATAATATGGCATGGCAGGAGATGGCTCTCCTGAATTACTGAGTACAATTTGAAGATGAGGTTAAATTAGAATAAAAATTCAGGGCAACTGTCCTATACTATCTTAATCATTGTAAAATATAAAAAGCCCTGTTCATTCCGTACAGGATGAACAGGGCTATGCGCTGTACTACTTCAGCAATAGCGGATTATTGGCAATTATTGGGAACAGTCTAACGGTAAGGGCTATATTACTTAACCGCTTTCAGCTCCCTCATTTCCAGCCCGTAGATCTCTTTTAAGCGCAGCAAACAAAGCTCTTTATTGGCCTTGGGTATGCCTATTTGCATGGCACAGAACAGCTGCAGTTCCTGGGAAAGAATGGAGCAGTTATTTTGTTTTACGGTGTTGATCACTTCATTTAAGATGGTGTAGTCGAAGCTAAGCTCGTACTTTACCTCTACATTCTTCTGCACGGCGGGTATCAGCTGTAATACCAGAGCAGTGGCCATTTTGTAGGCATTGATCAAACCGGGTGCGCCCAGTAAGGTGCCGCCAAAATAACGCACTACGATCACTAAAGTATCTGTAAGCTGTTTGCTGTCTATTTGTCCCAGTATGGGTTTACCGGCCGTACCGGAAGGTTCGCCATCATCGCTGGCGCGGAACTGCAAACCATCTGTACCCAGGCGGTAAGCAAAACAGTGGTGGGTGGCTTTGGGGTGTTCTTTTTTAACAACCAGCAGACATTCTTTTACATCATCTGTATTTTTTACCGGGAAAGCGTATGCAATAAATTTACTGCCTCTGTCCTTATATTCTGCGGTGGCAGTTTTCTCAATCGTAAAATAAACTTCCATTTCTTTAGTGGGCAGTTGGCAGTGTGCAGTTTGCAGTCAGGCGAAGGTACATGTGGTATATATACTGCCAACTGCGGACTGCTTACTGCCAACTATTCTGTGTTTCTATAATATGTTATATTATCCCCTTGCAGGGTTGTTTGTTCCATTAATAATGCACGGGGCAGTACCGGCGCCTTTACGCCATCGGGCAGCATGGTGCTGCCGTTAATTACCCGGGCTTCGTCCCACAGGCCGGCTTCTATAAAACGCTGTAACAGATACGCGCCCCCTTCTACCAGCACACTGTTAATATTCCTTTCATACAGGTGTTCCAGCACCTGTGGTAACAGCGGTTGCCGGAAATCTATCTGCACCGTTTCCGTAAGGCCATTTGTGCCGGATGCTTTTTCTGTAAAGAACCAGGTAGCTACGCTGCCATCCCACAGGTGATAATGCTGCGGTGTTTTCAGCTCCCGGTCTATTACTGCGCGTACCGGGCTTTTGCCGGTCCACAGGCGGTTGTTCAGGCGGGGATCATCGGTAAGGGCGGTATTGGTGCCTACCAGTATGGCCATTTCCTCATTCCGCCAGCGGTGTACCAGCCGGTCGCTGTATTCATTGGAAATACGTACCGGCTCGCCGGTTAGCGTGGCCATAAAACCAGCCGGGCATTGCGCCCATTTGAGCACAATATAAGGCCGTTTCTTTTCATGATAGGTAAAGAAACGTTTATTCAGCTCCCGGCAGGCCCTTTCCAGCACGCCAACAGTTACCTGTATGCCGGCCTGCTGCAGCTTTTCAATGCCTTTGCCGCTTACCTGTGAAAAGGTATCGGTACAGCCGATCACCACCCTGGGAATGCCTTCTTTCACGATCCTGTCGGCACAGGGCGGCGTTTTACCATGATGCGCGCAGGGCTCCAGCGTTACATACATAGTGGATTGGGGTATGAGGTATTTATCGGCCTCCGGCACCCGTTCAATACAATCCACCTCCGCATGCGCCTGGCCATATACCCGATGGTAACCTTCACTGATAATACGGTCCTGGTGCACCAGCAGCGCCCCTACCATGGGGTTAGGCGCTACCCGGCCGGCGCCCAGCTGGGCCAGCTGCAGGCAGCGTTGCATAAAAAGTTCGTCGTGCATAGGGTTCATGCGCTGAACGTTGGTTATGTTTGCAAAAGTATTATTTTCAGACCATTTGCATGAATATACAAGCGGCATTTACCTATATCATCAATACCATCGCCCCTATTTATGAGCCCAGGGAAGCGGCCAACATAGCCCATATAGTGGTGGAACATATTACCGGCCTCAATAAGCTGGACCGTATTGTATACAAAGACCGGAACCTGGACCCTGGGCAGCAAAACCGGCTGGAAGAGGCGGTGGCTGCGCTGCTGCAGCACCAGCCCGTACAATATGTAACCGGTACGGCCTGGTTTTATGGTATGGAGCTGCTGGTGAACCGCAATGTGCTGATACCCCGCCCGGAAACGGAGGAGCTGGTAGAATGGATCTTAAATGATGTGCAGATGATACCCGCGGCAGGCCTGCAGATGCTGGATATTGGCACCGGTAGCGGCTGCATTCCCCTGGCTTTAAAACAGGCACTGCCGGCAGCCAGCGTATGGGGTATTGATGTGAGCGACGGCGCTTTAACCATTGCAAAGGCCAATGCCGCCAAACAGCAGCTGGATGTACATTTTACGCAGGTAAATGTGCTGGATGAGGAAGCAACAGCGGCCTTGCCTTTATTTAATATTATTGTGAGCAACCCTCCCTACATTAAGCAAAGCGAACGTTTGGGTATGCAGCAGCAGGTACTGGATTATGAACCTTCCTTAGCGTTGTTTGTGCCGGATGAAGATGCCTTATTGTTTTACCGCCGTATTGTACAACTGGCTGGCAGCAAGCTTTCCAAAGGAGGCGCTTTATACTTTGAGATCAATGAAGCATTAGGGGCGGAAGTAGTGACCTTAATGGGAAAGGAAGGGTTTGCCAATGTGCAGCTGCGGCAGGATATTTTCGGAAAAGACCGCATGGTGAAGGGGGAAAACCTGCGCGATGTGTAGTACTTTTTCCTAGGCAGTGAGGCCTTGTTACCACAGTATTTTACGGCTGTTTTTGCTGCTAGGAGGGGAAACTTTAATTAATCATATTGGCATGATAATGGTGCATATTTAATCAAACGGACATTGATTTCCTAATTCACCTTATCCGTTTCCCTAAAAAGAAACAGTGATAAAAAACGAAAGGAATAAATGTTCTGAAAAGGAACGGTGATGTCCTAATTAACCTTATCTTCTTTCCTTGTAAAAGGGGGAAGGTAAAAAACAAAAGGAATAAGCGTTCCGACCCTAAGAGGTCGATGAGAAAGTTAAAAAAATGAAGGCGATGAAGTTTGCAAAAATTGTAGTTTCACCTCCATCATTAAACTGATCATCGATCTCTTTTTTTATGCCTATTCTTTCCGGTTTGGATTTGCGGTAGCCAGTACTACTTTAGCCCCAATTTCCCGCGCTACTTCCATTACTTTTACAATATCTTCTACGGGCACAGATCTTTCCGCATTTATTACAATGGTGGGATCTACATTTTCGCGGGCAATGGCCGGCACCAGCATTTGCTTCAGGCTTTCAAAAGGTATTTTATTGGTGCCAATGTAAAACTCTCTTTTATCGTTAATGCTTACCACTACTGTTTGTTTAGCCTTGGTGTTACTCTTGGCTTTAGGCAGGGTAAGTTTAATAACGTTGGGATTAGCCAGGGTAGATACGATCAGGAAGAACAGCAGCAGAATGAACAAAATATCGTTCAAGGCCGAATTATGCAGCTCCACCTGCCGTTTTCCTCTTCTATCTCGTAAATTCATGAGTATGATTTTAGATCTTAGATTTTAGATTTTAGATTTGATGAAAGCGGATACCTGCCCAAATCTAAAATCGTAAATCTACAATCGTAAATTATCTTGTTGGTTCCTGTAAGATATCAATAAACTCTGCGGATGCAGCTTCCATCTTATTGATCACTTTATCTATCTGCGCATTCAGGAAGCTGTAACAGATGTATGCTACGATACCGATTATTAACCCGGTAGCAGAGGTGATCATTTTTACGTAGATACCGCCGGCGATGGTGCCCAGGGTAATATCAGAGGTAATGGAGATGTTGAAGAAGGTCTGGATCATACCGGCAATGGTACCCAGGAACCCGAACATAGGCGCTATACCGGATATAATAGCCAGTATCACCAGGTTCTTTTCCATTTTATAGATCTCCAGCTTACCTACGTTCTCCATTGATTTCTCAATGTTCTCAATGGGCTTGCCTATACGTTGTATGCCTTTATCTATCATACGGGCAATTGGGCTGGCCGTATTTTTTGAGATAGAACGCGCTGCCTGCATGTTGCCGCTGGTAATATGGTCGCGGATCATGGGCATAAAATTGTTTTCCAGCTTACCTGCCTTGGAGATGGTGATATATCTTTCTACAAACACAAATACCGCTATAAGGGATAAGATGCCCAGCGGGATCATTAGCACACCTCCTTTCATCAACAGGTCCAGCAAACGTATCTGCTGATCGGCCGTGGCTGCGGCATTGGCAGCTGTGGCCACCGTATCAGCCTTGGGGGTCAGTAAAGAATCCTGCAATAATGTAACAAGTCCTAATAGCATGTACTGATTTTTAAACCTTGCAAAAGTATTAAATTAAGATACAATAAGTTAACGGAAACGAACGAAAATTAGTATATAGTTGGCAGTTTGCAGTTGGCAGTCATTGTACTACGGACTGCAAACTGCCAACTAACGACTGCCAACTAGCTCCTTTCCTCCCAAACCTGCACCAGATACACAATGGTTTCCACGGCCTTTTGCATATCCTGTATGCTTACATATTCATGTTTGCTGTGCAGGGCCATTTCACCGGTAAAGATGTTGGGGCAGGGCAATCCCATAAAGGAAAGGCGGGAACCATCCGTGCCGCCACGTATGATCATCTTTAAAGGCTCCACACCTGCACGGCGCATAGCATCGGCAGCATATTCGCATACCTGTGGGTGCTGGTCCAGCACCTCCTTCATGTTACGGTATTGCTCTGTTACCTGGAAGGTAGCGGTAGCCTGCGGGTAGCTTATTAACACACTCTCCATAATGCTGCGCAGGAAAGCTTCATGGCTGGCCAGTTCCGCGGTTACAAAATCGCGGATAATGAAGTCTATCTCTGCTTTTTCCACCACGCCCTGTATACGTACGGGGTGAATGAAGCCCTGCCGGTTTTCCGTAGTTTCCGGCGACAGGCCGTTAGGGGGTAAGGCGGCCACTATTTCACTGGCTACCTTAATGGCGCTCACCAGCTTATCTTTAGCTGTACCTGGATGTATGCCTACGCCGTGTATGGTGATCTTCACAGCATCGGCAGAAAAGGTTTCATCTTCCAGGGAGCCCCGCTCTCCCCCATCCAGCGTATAGCCGTATTGTGCATTCAGCTTTTGCATATCCAGCTTTTCCACGCCACGGCCGGTTTCCTCATCGGGCGTGAACAGAATGCGGATAGCGCCATGCTTTATTTCCGGGTGCTGTAATAAGAAGTGGGCGGCATCCATAATGGCCGCTACACCGGCTTTATCATCCGCGCCTAATAAAGTGGCACCACTGGCGGTAATAATATCCTCTCCCTTTTTTAATTGCAGGTAGGGATGTTCAGCGGGGCGTATTACCTGCAGCGGATCATCCGGCAGTATAATATCACCGCCGTCATATTTTGGGTGGATGATAGGTTTAACGTTGGTGCCACTGCAATCGCTGGAAGTATCCATGTGTGAGCAAAAGCAGATCACCGGCACCTTTTTATCCGTATTAGCGGGAATGGTGGCGTAGATGTAACCATGTTCATCCAGCTCCGCATCTGTAACACCCATAGCCAGCAGCTCCTGCAACAGCAGGCGGCCCAGGTCTTTTTGTTTGGCGGTGGAGGGAAAGGTAGCGCTTAACGGATCGGATTGCGTATCTATCTGCACATAACGCAAAAAACGTTCTGTAACGGTGTACTTGTAATTCGTAAACATCTTACAAACGTAAGATTTTCTTTTTAGCAACGCTTACCGGTTATAAAATAGAATAATAATCCTTAAAACTCCATTACAGTAATACAAAAAACCAAATTTTAAATACTTTACTATTTATATGTACTGTATATCTAGGTTTGTGTAGAAAATTGGCATGTATTAATGAAAGGTGTTTATATTTGCGTTGGTTCTTTACAACACTCAATACTGTTTGCGGTTCCCTTCACCAGCAGGTGCAGGGGATTAAAAAGGAACCGTGTGCAATTCACGGGCTGACGCGCAACTGTAAGTAACCTTTAAGGTGATGACCCATAGCGGTCCATTGCGCCGGCACTATGCCGGTGTGAGAAGGACGGTCTTCATTGTTACAAGCCAGGATACTTGCCGTAAACAATTTGATGTATGCTTTCGCGGATAAAGCAATACAATTTTAGATTTGAGATTTTAGATTTGAGATTTGAATAAAGCGAAGACTTGCCAGGTTCAATCTAAAATCGTAAATCTAAGATCGTAAATTCTCTCTCTTTCCCGCAAGCCTACCGTTGTAAGCATCCTATTCTTTTTACCATTTAAATTATTGCAAGTATGCAGACCAATGTACTTGGCTATCCGCGTATTGGTAGCCAGCGGGAATTGAAAAAGGCATGCGAAGCCTATTGGGCGGGCAAAATGTCTTTAGAGAAATTACAGCTTACTGCACGGCAGCTTCGCCGGCAGAACTGGGAAACCCTGCAGCAGGCAGGCATTGACCTGATCCCCTCCAACGACTTTTCCCTGTATGACCAGGTGCTGGATATGTGCCTGATGACCGGTGTAATACCGGCACGCTTTCAGCTGCTGATGTCAAGCCTGGCCAGCGCCAGCAGCCCGGAGCTGTACTTTGCCATGGCAAGAGGTTACCAGAAGAACGGCCTGGATATTACCGCTATGGAAATGACCAAGTGGTTTGATACCAACTATCATTACCTGGTGCCGGAGTTTGATGCCAGCCAGCAGTTCCGCGTGCTCTCCACCAAATGTGTGGATGAATTTAAAGAAGCAAGATCCCTCGGCATTCATACCAAACCAGTGCTGTTAGGCCCTGTGAGCTTTTTGCTGTTAGGTAAGATTAAAGATGAGGGCCTGCACGCCGCAGCGCTGCTGGAACAGCTGCTGCCGGTATACACCCAGCTGTTACAACAGCTGCAGCAGGCCGGCGCTACCTGGGTACAGATAGATGAACCCTGCCTGGTGCTGGACCTTACCGCAGAGCAAAGGAGCTTTTACCAATATGCCTATACGAAAATAAAGGCAGCAGCTCCTTCTTTACAACTACTGCTGGCCACTTACTTTGGCAGCCTGCAGGAGAATACTGCACTGGCGCTGGAGCTGCCGGTACAGGCCCTGCACATTGACCTGGTGCGTGCACCGGAGCAGCTGGATGCTGTGCTGAAAAATTTCCCGGCAGATAACCAGCTTTCCCTGGGTGTGGTGAACGGCCGTAACATCTGGAAAAATGATTATACACAATCCTTACAGCTGGTAAGCAAAGCAGCCGGCGCCATTGGCTTGCAACGATTGCTGTTGGCCACTTCCTGCTCCCTGCTGCATACTCCGTATGACCTGGAGCTGGAAAAAGATGAGCAGGTTTTAACTCCGCAGATTAAAGGCTGGATGGCCTTTGCCCGCCAGAAAGTGCAGGAGCTAACAGCGCTGAAGGCCATACTGGATGGCAACGAAGCCCTGCTGGAAGCCAACCGTAAAAGCCTGCACGAAAAAAGTATTGCCTCCATTGTGCATAAACCCGCTGTAAAAGCCAGGGTGGCCGCGCTTACAGTTGCCGACGCCACCCGCTTACGGCCTTTCCCTGCAAGACAAAAGGTACAGGAAAAAATATTACAGCTGCCCCTGTTCCCCACCACTACCATCGGCTCTTTCCCGCAAACGGAGGAGATCCGCAAGCTGCGGGCCGATCTGAAGAAAGGCAATATTACCACTGCGCAATATGATACGGCTATACGAAAAGCCATTGTAGACGCTGTACAGTGGCAGGAAGGCCTGCGCCTTGATGTGCTGGTGCATGGTGAGTTTGAGCGTAACGACATGGTGGAATATTTTGGCGAGCAGCTGGAAGGTTTTGTATTTACGCAGAACGGCTGGGTACAGAGCTATGGTTCCCGCTGTGTAAAACCGCCGGTTATTTACGGGGATGTGCAACGCAGTCAGCCCATGACCGTAGCATGGAGCAGCTATGCGCAATCCCTTACCCGCAAGCCCATGAAAGGTATGCTCACCGGGCCGGTAACTATTTTGCAATGGTCTTTTGTGCGGGATGATCAGCCCCGTTCTGAAACTACTTTGCAAATTGCGCTGGCTATACGCGATGAAGTAAAAGACCTGGAAAACGCCGGTATTAAGGTGATACAGGTAGATGAACCTGCCATCCGTGAAGGATTGCCCTTGCGCAAAGCGGATTGGGAAACCTACCTGGAATGGGCGGTGAAGGCCTTTCGTGTATCCGTGTCCTGCGTTAAGGATGAAACGCAGATCCACACTCACATGTGTTATTCAGAGTTTAATGATATTATTGATCATATTGCTGCAATGGATGCAGATGTGATCACCATAGAAACCTCCCGCTCGCAAATGGACCTGCTGGAAGCATTTGCAGCCTTCCGGTATCCGAATGAGATAGGGCCTGGCGTATATGATATTCACTCTCCACGCGTACCAACTATTCATGAAATGACGGAGCTGCTGGAAAAAGCCGTGCAACTATTGCCGGCACGCAACATCTGGGTAAACCCCGACTGCGGCCTGAAAACCCGCAAGTGGCCGGAAACAGAACAGGCGCTGCGTAACATGGTAGCGGCTGCACAGAATATGCGGGCTGCTGTACCGGTGTGATGATGTATTAATGTGCTGATATGCTAATGTGCTGGTGTTTGTTGATGTGCTGATATAATTTGATAATGTGTTAACGTTAATGGTGATAATGCTTGCTTAAATTCATTACATTTATTAACGCAATATTTTCAAATTGACGTCAGCAAACTAGCATATTAGCACATTAGCACATTTAGATTATGGCCTGTCACGAAACCGTTACCTGTCCCAGCTGCAAAACTACTTTTGAATGCCGTGTAGGTACTATTCTGCGCTGTCAGTGCCAGGATGTGCCGCTAACGGAAGATGAACGCCAGTATGTTGCAGAACGTTTTTCCGGATGCCTGTGCGCTTCCTGTTTGCAGGCCATGAAATCCAGCTACAAACAAGAAAAATTCAAACAGCGGCTACATAATATTTTCAACTTATTTGGAAAGCGATAAACGAATGTCATACGAAGCTCAGATTGCCCGTTCCGTTACCCGTATTTACAAAGCTGTTTTCCCGAATACGGTAAACCACTATGATACTATGTTTGGCGGTACCGCCATGCAGTTAATGGATGAAGTAGCTTTTATTACGGCTACCCGTTTTTCCCGTATGCGGGTGGTAACGGTATCCAGCGACCGTATAGATTTTAAGAAACCTATTCCGCATGGCACTATTATAGAGCTGGTAGGAGAAATAATACATGTGGGTAAAACCAGCCTGCAGGTGCGGGTAACCGTATATGTGGAGCAGATGTATTCCAATCACCGGGAGAAGGCCATTGAAGGCACTTTTGCTTTT
Source organism: Chitinophaga rupis (assembly GCF_900109685.1). Taxonomy (GTDB): domain Bacteria; phylum Bacteroidota; class Bacteroidia; order Chitinophagales; family Chitinophagaceae; genus Chitinophaga; species Chitinophaga rupis. The sequence continues at coordinate 30,492 of NZ_FOBB01000013.1, forward strand.
GTAGCGATCGATGACCAGAAACGGCCGACGGCGATTGTGCTGCCGCACGAGTAATTACGAATTATTCAATTACGAATTACGAATTAAATGCAGCGGAGATGAGCATTATTTAATTCCTGGTTCATAATTGACTTATAGTAGTTTTATATGCATTGCTCAATTCGTAATTGACCATTCTTAATTAAAAAAGTCCTGCATCTAAGACGCAGGACTTTTTTATATGTACTACTCAATTCGTAATTGAATAATTCGTAATTAACTATTTTATCTCTACCAGCTCAATTTCAAAGATCAGGTCTTCACCTGCCAGCGGATGGTTGGCATCCAGCGTAACAAATTCAGTGCTTACACCGGCTACTTTTACCGGGAATACCTGGCCCTGCGCATTGCTCATTTGCAGCTCCATACCTATTTCCGGTTTAAGGTCGTCTGGTATATTGGCTTTGGGAAAATCCATGATCAGCTCATCGTTCTTGGGGCCATAAGCCTGATCCACAGGGATTTCCAGCCTTTTTTTGTCGCCTACCTGCATCTCGAGTACGCCACTATCAAAGCCTTTGATCACCATGCCGGCACCTACTTTAAACTCCAGCGGGTCCCTTCCTTCAGAAGAATCAAACGTAGTACCGTTGATTAAAGTACCGTGATAATGTACACGTACCGTATCCCCGTTTTTAACTGTTTGCATAACGAATAATAATTAAGTGTTAACAGATGATGTCTGCTGCAAGGTAAGGAAAAAAGATCATGGCACACAAGCTGAGCAATCCGTATTTTTACACGCCTGGCATGCATTGGTTCCGGTAAGATGCCTGGTACTGCCGGGCTGGCAGCAATGGTTACAGGGCGATCCGTATTGACTAAAACCTGCAACAGCACTATATAATTGCTATCATCCGGGCCGGCCTGCCATATGCCTGTATGGTTCATATAAGGCAGTATCGTAGCGTAACATAATGTTATACGGCTACTTGTAATTATAAATTTTTAACTATTTATTATAAAAAATGATCGAAAAACAAGACCTGCGTATTGTGTTTATGGGCACACCTGATTTTGCAGTGGCATCGCTGGATATACTGGTACAGGAAGGCTACCAGATCGTTGGAGTGATCACGGCGCCGGATAAACCCGCTGGCCGTGGCTTGCAGCTGCAGGAAAGCGCCGTAAAGAAATATGCAGTAGCGAAAGGACTAAAAATATTGCAACCGGAAAAGCTGAAGAACCCGGAGTTCCTGGAAGAATTAACCGCCTTAAAGGCGCATCTGCAGGTGGTAGTGGCATTCCGCATGCTGCCGGAAGTAGTGTGGAATATGCCGCCCCTGGGTACTATTAACGTACATGCGTCCCTGTTACCTGACTACCGCGGCGCTGCGCCTATTAACTGGGCCATTATTAACGGCGAAAAGGTATCCGGCGTTACTACCTTTAAACTGCAGCATGCTATTGATACAGGTAATGTGCTGTTCAGTGCTCAGGTACCCATTAGCGATGATGAAACAGCCGGTGAGCTGCATGATGATCTGATGCAGACCGGCGCACAGGTGCTTTTAAAAACCGTAGCCGCCATTGCAGCCGGTACTGCTGAAGAACGGCCGCAGCCCGCGCTGGACCCGGAAAAGATAAAACATGCTCCCAAGATCTTTAAGGAAGACGGGCGTATTAACTGGCAGCAGCCTATTGACAAGATCTATAACCTGGTGCGGGGCCTGAGCCCCTACCCCACTGCCTGGACCACCCTGCAGGATAAGCAGCTGAAAATATTCAAAGCAACCAAAGAACATGCTACCCCCTCCGTAGCACCCGGCGAGCCGGTAACAGATAACAGAACTTACCTGAAAATAGCCGCCAGTGATGGTTACCTGGTATTACAGGAGATACAGCTGGAGGGGAAAAAGAAGATGGAGGTTGAGGCGTTCTTACGTGGGTTCCGGCTTGGTAATTAATAATTAAGAATGAATAATTAATAATCGTGTAGCAGGTATACCGGGAAAGGATAAAGCCAAAACGGTGGTATCAAAAATAACCTGCTTACACCAATACATAAATAAAGAAGGCTGCTCAAGGTAATGAGCAGCCTTTCTTTTATGATTCGTTGTAGCGGTGTATCATTGAACACCGGCCCTATGATTATTAATTATTCATTCTTCATTATTAATTCTCGTAGCTCAGCTCACAATAGAACTTCGTTTCATTAGTTCCCAGAGCTTCAATGGCGGAATCGCTTAGCTTGATGATCAAACCGGCATTCTGCTTCATTTGCGGAATGGCTTCCAGCACTTTGGCATAAATGGATTTACCATTCAGCGGGTTGGTAACTTTTATAATAGTGCCACGGGAAGCGGAGTTATGCAGGGCATAATACTTACCCGCACCGGCATTGCTCTTAAACCAGGAGCCAGGGCCTTTTTCAGTGGTTGGCTTTTTACCGGCGGTTTGCTGAGAGTAGATCTGCTCAAAGCTGGAACCGGATGGCGCAGGAGGCGGCGTGCTGGCTGCGGGTGCAGGAGCTGGCGCAGGCGCTGATGCATGTGTTTCGCTGGCGCTATTGTTATCACTGTCTGTTGTAGTATTGCTGCTTACCGGCGGCGCAGGCGTAACTACCGGGGGAGCCGGTGTTAATACGGTAGACGGCGCAGGATTGTTCTTTACAACGGTGGTGGTTTCTGTTACCGGTGGTGCGGGCGCAGGGCTGGCAGGTGCAGCAGCAGGAACGGTTGACGGCGGCGGGGCGGCGGGTGTATGAGATGCGATCACAGCGCCATTATTAGTACCTTTCACGTATCCTACTACCAGGTAACTGTCTTTCTGTACACCATCACCTGTCAGGTTATTCCAGTGGCGGATGTTATCCAGCGATACTTTATTATAATTAACGCTGATGCGGTACAGGGTTTCTTTTTCCAGTACTTTATGATATACCGGGTGGCCGGCTGCTTCGCCGCTTTGCACAAAGTTGCCTTTGTTCAGCGGGATCTTTACGCTTTGGCCCAGCTGTAATCCACCATCAAAATTAAGATTGTTCTGTGCGGCAATTTCTTTGGGGGGCACGCTGTAGGCGCGTGACAGGCTATAGAAGGTCTCTCCTTTTGTTACAGTGTGCATTAAATACAGATCAGGAGCAGTGCCCTGTACCTCTAATATGTCCTGTGCCTGTACACCTGCTGCACCCAACATAATTCCCATGATAATCAACAATGATCTGACCATACTGACTCTTTTTATAATGCTAAACGCATTTTCCGGCAACGAATATATGCGTTAAAATTGATAAATTTTGATTCTCCGCCGGTGTGAAAACCTCAAACCTCTTTCAAAATACGGAGTTCTTTAGGATAATAATTGTTGATGCGGTTAGGCAGTATCTTGGCCCATCCCAGGGGCATTTGCTCATATACCATCAGCGCCCAGCCCTTTACACCGGTGGGTACTGCCGGATCTTCCTTACGCAGGTATTGTAAGGCTTGTGCTTTATTCAGCGCTACCTGCGGTATGTTGGCAGCCAGTAAAGTGCTCATGGCTAACTGGTGGTCCGGTACCAAATCTTTCGCAGTCAACTGCCCGGCTTTTACGCCGGCTTTCCGCAAATATAACTGTTGTTGCAATACGGCCACTGCGGGCGCCAGGCTAGCGGGTAAAATAATCGCATCGCCCTGATGCTCCATTAAGAACATTTCTGCCGTGGTATTCAACCAGGGAAATACTTTTTCCTGCTCTTTTTTAGATAACGCCGGCAGGGTGTCTTTTAGTTTGCGGGAGACCACGGGATCTGCGCTGGTCTTGCGGAAACAGGCAATAAAAAAACCTTCGCCCATTACCTGGTCCGGGTAAAAACGGTAACCTTCACAATTTCGTTTATCCGACCTGGTGGTTACAATATGCCAGTCTGCCGGCACCTGCAAGGGTATATTTTCAGCTTCCAGCTCTGTTGATAACCAGTCCAGGATGGCTTCATCTTCTTCTTTGGAGTAAGAACAGGTGGAGTAAATGAGCACACCGTTCTCTTTCAGCGCAGGCCATGCATCAGCCAGAATGCGCTGCTGGCGCTGGCTGCAAAGCGTCACATTTTCCGGCGACCATTCCTCCACTGCTTCCGGATCGCGGCGGAACAAACCAGAGCCTGAACAGGGCGCATCTACCACCAGCACATCAAAAAAGCCTGGCAGGCGGCCCATATCCCGCGGATCATTATTCGTAACCACCACATTCTGCGCACCCCAGCGGCTAATATTATCTGCCAGCAAACCGGCACGGGCGCGGATCACTTCATTGGACACCAGCAAACTATCTGCAGAAAATAAAGCCTGCAGCAACGTGCTTTTACCGCCCGGTGCAGCGCAGAGGTCCAGTACCTTCAAAGGCTGCGACAGATCACAGGTTTGGCGGATGGCATGTTCCAGGAACATAGACGAGGCTTCCTGCACATAATAAGCGCCGGCATGAAAAAAAGGATCGAGCGTAAAGGATGGACGTTGTGGCAGGTAATAACCGTACTGCGACCAGGGCACCGGGCTTACCGGCGCAGCGCTGAGCGACTGTAATACCTGTGCTGCTTCAGCAACATTGTGCACTTTAGCCGGATTCAAACGCAGGGAAGTAACCCGCTCTCCGCTTGCATGCACCTGTAAAAATGCTTCCTCATTATAACCCGGAAGCCCCCGCAAACCGGCTAACAGCGCAGGAGGTAAATATGTAGACAATGGAAAAACTTTTGCGCAAAAATAATTAATAATGAAGAATGAATAATTAATAATCGCAGGGCTGGCTTACTCTCAGCACTGGCACTACGTCTATTAATTCTTAATTATTCATTATTAATTAAACCTGCTTGATCTCCGAGATCAACTGTTGCAATACCTGCTTGGCATCGCCAAACAGCATGGAGGTTTTGGGTTGAAAGAAAAGATCGTTCTCAATGCCAGCATAACCGGGTTTCATGCTACGCTTATTTACGATCACCATTTTGGCGGTTTCCACTTCCAGGATGGGCATACCGTATATAGGGCTGTCGGGGTCATGTTTTGCTGCGGGATTCACCACATCATTAGCGCCTAAAACCAGCACTACATCTGTAGTAGGCAATGCGGCATTGGCCTGCTCCATTTCCAGGAGCTTGTCGTACGATACATCTGCTTCTGCCAGCAGCACATTCATATGGCCCGGCATACGGCCTGCCACCGGGTGAATAGCATACAGTACGCTTACCCCTTTTTCTTCCAGCTGCTTTTCCAGCTCATGACAGGCATGCTGGGCCTGCGCTACTGCCAGCCCATATCCCGGCACGATCATCACTTTTTGTGCATATGCCAGCACCACTGCGGCATCTGACAAAGAAATAGCTTTGTATAATCCCTGCTCCTTAGCCACACCGGCTTTGGCGCCGCCAAACGAGCCAATGAGCACATTTTTCAGGGAGCGGTTCATGGCCTTACACATTAAAATAGTAAGGATGGTACCTGCAGAACCTACCAGGATACCACCGGTAAGCATTACCTGGTTATTATACAAAAAACCGCCGCAAGCCGCAGCTACACCGGTAAAGGAATTCAGCAGGGAAATTACCACCGGCATGTCTGCACCGCCAATAGGCATCACAAACAATACCCCGTATAACAACGCTAACACTAATACAATGTAAAACAAAATGTGGTGGTGCACCTGTAATCCGTCATTGCTCCAGAGCAGCCATACAGCGCAGATGACCATTACGGCCAGCACAACCTGGTTCACAATATGCTGCCCCTTAAATGCAAAATCTTTGATACGCCCGTTCAGCTTTCCCCAGGCGATCATACTGCCGGCAAAGGAAACAGCGCCTATCATTAACCCCAGTAAAATAGTCAGCAGCTCTCCGGTTGTTACCACATTCTCACTTAAATGCCGGAACTCTATTGCAGAGATCAATGCCGCGCAGGCCCCGCCGGTACCGTTGAACAGGCTTACCATTTCCGGCATAGCGGTCATTTTTACCTTTTTTGCGGCCAGCACACCTATTACCCCGCCAATGAGCAAGCCCGTGAAGATCCATCCATAATTATGCAATCGCTCTCCGTTGTGCTCATACAGGAAGATGGTGCCCAGGATAGCCAGCGTCATGCCTCCGGCCGCTATCAGGTTGCCTTTGCGGGCAGTAGCCGGATGGCTGAGCATTTTTAAACCAATAATAAACGTAACAGAGCCAAGCAGGTAAATGATGGATAACACGCTGAAGGACATACTTTATTTTTTGGATTTAAACATTTCCAGCATCCGGTCCGTAACTACAAAACCGCCCACCACGTTCAATGTGCCCAGTATTACGGAAAGGAAACCCAGTATCAGTGCAATGTAATTATCTGCTTCTGCCTGCCCCATAACAATAATAGCGCCTATGATCACTACCCCATGAATGGCATTGGCGCCGCTCATGAGCGGTGTATGCAGTACTGCAGGTACACGGGATATTACTTCTATACCCAGGAAAATGGACAGGATAACTATGTAGATGAGCTCTATGTGCTGGTGGATGAACGCCATGAATTACGAATTATTCAATTACGAATTACGAATTAAAATGCAGCGGTTTTTAATTTTTTACTTTTTACTTTTAATTTTTTACTTCACACCTCCTCCTTCAACCCGCACAGCGCTTTTACTCTTTCATTGGTAATAGCACCATTATGCGTGATACAGGCGCCCTGCACAATATCATCTTCAAAATCCGGCACGGCCTGGCCATTGCGGATAATGAGCTGTAAAAAGTTGAACAGGTTGCGGGCGTACAGTTTGCTGGCATCTGCCGGCATAGCAGCAGCCAGGTTAGAGTTACCGATAATGGTAACGCCGTTATGCAGAATGGTGCTGTCGTTCTTTGTAAGCGCCGTATTACCGCCGGTAGCGGCTGCCAGGTCCACGATCACTGCACCGGGGCGCATGGTGTTCAACATTTCCTGTGAAATAAGCTGCGGCGCTGTTTTACCGGGTATTTGCGCCGTGGTGATCACAATATCTGCCTTGGCAATGCTGGCGGCTATTTTCTCCTCCTGTTTGCGTTTATACGCTTCCGTTTGCTCTACGGCATACCCGCCGGCGGCTGATGCATCTGCTGCGCCTTCCACTTCAATAAAGCGCGCGCCTAAGCTCATTACCTCTTCCTTCACAGCAGGGCGGGTATCAAACACTTCTACTACTGCGCCTAAACGGCGGGCCGTGGCAATGGCCTGCAAACCTGCTACCCCGGCGCCTAAGATCAATACTTTGGCGGGGGCAATGCTGCCTGCGGCGGTCATAAACATCGGGAAATAACGGCTATAGGTATACGCTGCCAGCAGCACCGCCTTATAACCGGCAATGTTAGCCTGGGAGCTTAATACATCCATACTTTGGGCACGGGTGGTACGGGGAATGTTATCCAGGCTGAAAAGTGTGAGCTGGCGGTCAGCTGCCTGCTGCATTTGCCGGCTATTATAAAGCGGCTGGTACACACCGGCCAGTATTTTACCGGGCTGCAGGTTTTCCCATATAGCCGGTTCCGGTAGTTGAATACTGAGGATAATATCGGCCTCCTGTACAATTTCAGCGGCCGGTTTAATGATGGCGCCCGCCTGCGTATAGGCATCATCGGGGTAAAAGGCCAGGGCGCCCGCATTGGGCTCTACCCACACAGTAACAGATTGCTGGCTCAGTTGCTTTACGACTTCCGGTACTAAAGAAACACGTTGTTCGCCTGTTTTTTCTTTGAGGACACCTGCAATCATCTGTGAAAGTTTATTGATGAAATTTAAAGAAAAAACAGCAGGAATGGAAAAGAAAGTTGGAAAGCAGCGTAAGGCGTTAGCAGTTAGCTGTTAGCCATCAGCTGTTAGCGCTGGCAGGCCCTGAAGGTTATGGCAATTGAACGGCGATGGCACTGTAGCTACCAGGGCCCATGCACAAACCGGGAGTGGTAACCTGGATGCCCATACTTATTTCCCCGGAAAAATTTTCCGGGATCTGTCCAATTCCGGTTTGCCCGGTCATTATTGTAATGAACCACAAACTTATACTACCATGGACAACGCTATCAAATATCAACAATCAACCACCGCGTACCGCATACGTACCATTGCCTACTGGCTTGTTACCGGTTTCCTGGCCTTTGAGCTGGCCTATGGCTCCACCTGGGACCTGCGGCAAATACCCTTTGTACGGGAGGTGATGACGCAGCTGGGCTACCCTGCCTATGTACTGCTTATTATCGGGGCATGGAAGCTGCCCGGAGCCGTGGTTTTATTGATACCAGGTACTCCCCGCCTGAAGGAATGGGCATATGCAGGCGCATTTTTCATTTTCTCCAGTGCCTTTGTATCTCATCTGGCAGTGGGTGATGTTAAGGGAAGCATCTGGCCGGCTATTTTCGGCTCGCTAACGGTTGCTTCCTGGTTTTTACGGCCGGCCTCCCGCCGTATGGCGCCTGTTGCTGCCGCTCCCGCCGCTCAACCGGCAAAATGGAAGTCCATTACATATTGGGCTACCATTGTAATCCTTGGATTTGTGCTGCTGTCGGGCGGTGCAGGGGAAATGTTGCATTTATGGGGTACTGTAGAAGGCACGGTAGATCATTTGGGGTATCCCCTGTACTTCCTCACTATCCTGGGTATCTGGAAAATACTGGCTGGTATAACGCTGATCGTGCCGCGGTTTCCGTTATTGAAAGAATGGGCGTACGCGGGTATTGTATTTAACCTTACCGGAGCAGTAGCTTCACACATAGCCTGTGGCGACAGCATAGGTCATTTTATTGCGCCCCTTCTGTTTGCAGCTGTGGCTATGCTTTCCTGGTGGCTGTTGCCGGCCAGCCGGCTATTTTCTCCGCCAACACGCCTGCCTGCTGAATAATAGCCGGTACCGCTACGCCGCTAATATAATTGCCGCTGATATGTATACCGGGATATTGCTGCTCAAAAGCCTGCACCGCCATGCGTAGCTGCCGGTGGCCTACATTCAGCTGCGGAATAGCTTTATCCCAGCGGGTAAACTCCTGCAGCACAAGGGGCTGGGTTATTCCCAGCAAGGTGGTGAGCTCGCTCACAATGGTTTGCTGCAGCGTGGTTTCATTCATTTCATCAAAAAAATGCTCCTGCTGCACGCCGCCGGTAAAAACAGTCAGTAATACTTTATCATCCGGCACTCGGGAGGGAAAGATCGCTGAATTGCAGATAGCTCCCAGGAAATGCAGCTTCGCTGCATGCGGCACCAAAAAGCCAAAACCTTCCGGCAGCTGCTGTACGGCGGCCCGCTCAAAACCAACATGCAGCACACCCATACGGGGGTAATACAGCTGCTGCAGTAAATGTGCGGCAGCAGCATCCAGGCCCTCTATAACCGGCGCCGTGGCATAAGCAGGTGTAGCAAAGATCACGCGGCCTGCCTGTACAGTTTCCGTTTGCCCGTTACTGTTATATTGCACCGTATAACCTTCCGCTGCAGCAGTAACACCGGTTATGCGGCTGTTGTAACACACAGGGGTCTTCAATAATTGCTGCAAACGATCCGTCAATGTTTCATTCCCGCCCTTAAAGGCAATAATTTTACGGCCGCCCATCATACCCTTGTTCTTAAAGAGGCCCTTGGTTACGCTGCCATACTCCTGCTCCCATTTGGGTAAAAAGGGCAATACTTCCTGCACAGATAAACGCGCAGGGTCTCCGGCATAAATACCGGACAGGATGGGATCAAACAAATAATCGCTGATCTCTTTATTAAAACGGCGCTGTACAAAGCTGGCCACGGTTTCCTCACCGGTAACAGGTTGCGGCTTCCTGAAACGTTCGGTGAACAGGCGCCATTTGGCCCCGCCGCTAATGTATTTAGACGATAATATTTTTACAGGATTGGGAGATACCGGGTGTAAAGCGCCATCGCGCACCAGGAAACGGTTCTTACTAACCGCTGCTGCTTCCAGCACCTCAGCTTCCAGCCCGATCTCTTTGATAAAGGCCATGGTAGCCGGTGTAGCGCCAATAGAATTGGGACCGGCATCCAGTGTAAAACCATCTTTTTTAAGGGTACGGATCACGCCGCCGGGTGTATTACCGGCTTCCAGCAACAGATAAGGAAGGTTACGTTTCTGCAGTTCGTAGGCAATGGTTAAACCGGTTAAACCGGCGCCGGCGATAAGGATGGTGTTGTTCATGAGGAAGTTTTTTTAAGCTATCAGCTTTTAGCTGTTGGCTTTTAGCTAAGAGCTGTTGCTTTCAATTATAGCAATTCAATTTACCTCCCCGCTAACAGCGAAAAGCTAACAGCTAACAGCTTTTTGTTATATCACCGCACCACTTCACTACAGCCTGTACCCACAGCGGATGCACATTCAAACAGGGGATCATGGTAAAGCTATCTCCCCCATTGCTGATAAAGGAATGTTTACCTTCCACGGCAATCTCTTCCAGCGTTTCCAGGCAGTCGGATACAAAAGCAGGGCATACCACCAGCAGCTTCTTTTTACCTTCTTTGGGCAGCTCTTCCAAACGCGCCGCTGTATAGGGCTGCAGCCATTCTTCCCGGCCCAGCCGTGACTGGAAGGATACGCTCCATTTATCGGCCGGCAATCCCAGTTTAGCCGCAACCAGCTCTGAAGTATTTTTCACCTGGTGGCGGTAACAAAACTCATGGGCCGGTGATTGCACATGGCAGCAGTCATTTACCTGCAGGCAATGTTTGCCCGTTATATCACCTTTTCGTATATGCCGTACCGGTACACCGTGGTAGCTGAACAGCACATGATCATAATCCTGCTGCAGGTAGGGCCGCATGCTTTCCGCTACTGCGTTAATATAATCGGGTTCGTCAAAATAAGGCGGTATAACTGTAAGCTTGAACGGGTATTTCTTCTTTTTATACACCTCTTTGGCGTATTCCGCAGCCGTTTCGTAAGACGACATGGCATAATGCGGGTACAAAGGCAGCAGGACCACCTCTTTCAGCTGCGGATTTTCTTTCAGCAATTTATCATATGCAGCTGCTGGCGAGGGAGTGCCATAACGCATAGCTATTTCCACAGGCATCTGCAGATCATGCTGCACAGCCTTTTGCAGTTGTTTGGTTAATACGATCAATGGAGAACCTTCTTCCCACCAGATGGAACGGTAAGCCTCTGCCGACTTAGGCGCACGCCGCGGCACAATGATGCGTGTAACCAGCAGCCAGCGGAATAGATAAGGATAATCTATTACCCGCTTATCCATCAGGAATTCGTTCAGGTAACGCTGTACATCGGGAACCGAAGTAGAATCAGGTGATCCCAGGTTCATAAGCACTACGCCTACATCAGATCTTGCTTCCATTTATCAGAAATTGTTGCAAAAGTAACGGTTCTATCATGCGAATAAACAATGAAATGTCATACAATTGTTAGAATACAGGCGCAGTAAAGCTGATAAAAATCATTTTTTAAGAAGCCTTACTACCATGAGGAGAAATGACACACTAATGACCAGCTACATGCCTTTTGTTACTGCACTTGCCAGTATTTTTGCAGCCGGAAGCTTATATATTAAAATGCAGGTTGCGTACTCAAAAGATATTACCAATTTTCATAGTATTGGGATCAATTACAAAAAAACAGATGCTGCGATCAGGGGCTTGTTCGCCATTAATCAGGCGCAATACCTGAGCCTACTGGAGCATGCGAAAGCAGCGCAACTGGATGATCTTTTTGTACTCTCTACTTGTAACAGAACAGAAATATATGGTTTTGCACCCGATGCACAACAGCTGATGGACCTTGTATGCAAGGTAACCAATGGCGATTGTAACCTGTTTGCACAACTGGCTTATATACGTTCCGGTGAAGATGCGGTAAAGCACCTGTACCAGGTAAGCACCGGCCTGGATTCACAAATACTGGGCGACTATGAAATTGTAGGGCAGATCCGCACGGCCTCCCGCTTTGCCAAAAACCATGGCTGTTTGGGCGGCTTCTCCGAAAGGCTGGTGAATAGTGTTTTACAGGTATCCAAATTAATTAAGAACGAGACAGGACTGAGCGCCGGCACAGTATCCGTGGCATTTGCCACCATACGTTTACTGGAAAAAAGGGTGCCGGATATACAAAATAAAAAGATCGTGCTGGTAGGTGTAGGGAAAATAGGCCGTAACACCTGCAAGAACATGATCAGCTACCTGGGCGCACAGGATATTACCCTCATTAACCGCACCGCTACTGTAGCCGAAGACTTTGCCTGTGTGCACGGTTTAAAGTTTGCACCATACGAGGAAATGGTGCCGGCCCTTCAACAGGCCGATGTAATACTGGTAGCCTCCAATGCACCACATCCTACAGTGCTGGCATCCCACTTACAGGCAGCTACGCCTAAGCTGGTGATCGACCTCTCTATTCCCTTTAACGTAGAACCGGCCGTGGGCGGGCTTTCTCATATAGAGCTGGTGAATGTGGATGAATTATCCAAAGTGCAGGATGAAACCCTGCAGATGCGCCAGAAAGAAGTGCCCCGCGCACAGGAGATCATAGAAGAGCATATGGCCGAATTCCTGTACTGGTATAAAATGCGCAAGCATGCCGTGGTATTAAAAGCAGTAAAAGATAAGCTGCACGAGATCCACACGCGCGAGATACAGCAGCAGAAGAACGGCGCCCAGTATGACCTGGAAGACATAGAAGAAGTATCTTCACGCATTATACAAAAAATGATCAACCTGATGGCAGGTAAAGTACGCAAGGAAACCGAAAAAGGCGACCTGTATATCTCCATGATCAACGACATTTTCGAGACCGGCATAAAACAGGATTAATACAATTCATGCAAAAAGAAATACGGATAGGTACACGGGAAAGCCAGCTTGCCCTGTGGCAGGCTAATTTGGTAAAGGATCTGTTAGCAGCGCAGGGGTTTGCCACCACGCTGGTGCCCATAAAAAGCGAAGGCGATATAGACCTGGTCACCCCCCTGTATGAAATAGGCGTACAGGGCATTTTTACCAAAACGCTGGATATTGCCCTGCTGAACAACCGTATAGACATTGCAGTACACTCCCTGAAAGACGTTCCCACCCAGCTGCCCAAAAATATTATACAAGCCGCCGTACTGGAAAGAGGCCCTGTAAAGGACCTGCTGGTATATAAACAGGATACTGCTTTCCTGGAACAGCCGGGCTATGCGGCCAATGTAGCTACCAGCAGCCTGCGGCGTAAAGCCCAGTGGCAGCGCCGGTTTCCGCAGCACCAGATCCATAACCTGCGCGGTAATGTGAACACGCGTTTGAAAAAGCTGGCAGAAGAGAACTGGGATGCCGCTATTTTTGCAGCCGCCGGTTTAGAGCGTATCCATTTACGCCCGGCGCAGTCCATTGAGCTGGACTGGATGCTGCCCGCACCCGCACAAGGCGCAGTAGTAGTAGTGTGCCGGGAAGATGATGCTTTTTGCCGGGAAGCCTGCGCGCCCTTACACCATACTGTAACCGCGCTTTGCACACAAATAGAAAGAGATTTCCTGCGCATTTTAATGGGCGGCTGTACTACGCCCATCAGCGCATATGCACATATAGAAGGTGATACCTTACTCTTTGCCGCTGAACTCAGCAGCCTGGATGGGCTCACCTTCCTGGAAACCCACCGGCAGGTACCGGTACAACAAGCCGCTGACCTGGGAAAAACCGCCGCTGAAGAGATCCTGGCAAAAGGCGGCGACAAAATAGTAGCCGCTATCAGAGATGCAAAATAAACGCCCCCGCATATTATGCACCAGGCCTTTGCCGGAAAGCCTGCTGGAAATGGCAACCCGGGAGGGTGTGGATATAACAGTGGAAGCGTTTACAGCCATACATCCCATTGTATCAAAGGAGGTGTGGGATATAATATTTCCATTATTGCAGCAGCGCATTACCCTGGTATTTACCAGCGCACATGCGGTAGAGATACTGGAAAACCATTACCTGCACCAGCCGGATACCTACTATGTGCCAGGGCGGCTATGGAACATTTGCTGCCTGGAAGCAGGCACCCTGGATGCAGTGAAGGAAGCGCTGCCGCAATGCACCATCAAGGCCACTGCAGCCAATGCTACTGCGCTGGCTAATGCCATTACAGCATTAGGAGATGTGAGAGAGGTATATTTTATTTGCGGCAAACAACGGCGGGATGAGCTGCCCACTATACTGCAGGAACACAACATAACCGTGCATGAATTAGTGGTGTATGAAAATGCTGCCACACCTGCAAAGCTGGATGCTGCTGCATATGATGGCATTTTCTTTTTTAGTCCCAGCGCAGTACAAAGCTTTTTTTCGGTGAATACACTGCCTGCAGCTACTGTTTGTTTTGCCATAGGCGAAACCACCGCAGCAGCATTACGGACAATAGCCAGCAATAAGATCATTATCAGCGAAAGCCCCAGTGCATATGCACTGCTGGCCGCTGCCACAGCATATTTTAACAAACCTTAACTGCAACGAATGAGCGCTTTGAAGAATGACCTTTTGCTGAGAGCTTTACGCGGAGAAAAAACAGAACGCACACCCGTATGGATGATGCGCCAGGCCGGCCGCTACCTGCCGGACTATATTAAACTGCGCGACAAATATTCATTTTTTGAACGCTGCGAGAACCCCGAGCTGGCTACGGAGATCACGGTAATGCCTGTAGAGCAGGTAGGCGTGGATGCCGCCATTATATTTTCAGATATACTGGTAGTGCCGCAGGCCATGGGGCTGGAAGTGCAGTTAATAGAAAAATTAGGCCCTTTATTACCGGCCCCCATTAAAGGCGCTGCTGACCTGAAACGGGTATGCGTGCCTGATGTAAAGGATAAGCTGCATTATGTATTTGATGCGCTGCGCCTTACCAAACAAACCCTGGCCGGCCGCGTGCCGCTGATAGGTTTTGCAGGCGCTCCCTGGACACTGCTGTGTTACATGGTACAGGGCAAAGGCTCCAAAACATTTGATGAGGCCAAAGGTTTTTGCTACCAGCAGCCGGAAGTAGCACACCAGCTGCTGCAAATGCTGACAGATACTACCATTGCTTACCTGAAAGAGCAGGTGGCTGCCGGCGCCGACCTGGTGCAGCTGTTTGATTCCTGGGGCGGTTTACTGAGCCCGGAAGATTTTGAAACATTCTCTTTACAATATATGCGGCAGATAGTGGCTGCGCTGAAAGATGTGTGCCCTGTGATCATGTTTGCCAAAGGCGCCTGGTTTGCGCTGGAAGAAATGGCCGCCACCGGCGCACATGGCTTAGGCATAGACTGGAGTATACAGCCACAGCGGGCCCGCGCTTTTGCAGGCAACAATGTAACCTTGCAGGGCAACTTTGATCCTGCGAGGCTGCTGCTGCCCATACCGGAAATTGAAAAGGCGGTAAAAGCCATGTTAAAAGCCTTTGGCCCGCAGCGGCATATTGCGAACTTAGGCCACGGCATTTTACCGAATATACCGGTGGACCACGCGAAGGCGTTTGTGCAAACAGTAATTAATAATTAATAATGAACAATTAATAATCGTAGTGTGGTATAATAAGTGAAGGCTGGCCCTGCGATTATTAATTATTAATTCTTCATTATTAATTAAAAATGGAAAAACATGCTTATAAAAGAATCCTTCATATCGTTCATAGGCAGCCTGCAGGATGAAATATGTACCGCACTGGAAGGCATTGACGGTAAAGCCACTTTCCGGGAAGACCGCTGGGAGCGGCCCGGCGGCGGTGGCGGCAGATCGCGGGTAATTGCGGATGGAGCAGTGTTTGAAAAGGGCGGCGTAAATACCTCTGTAGTACACGGCGCTTTGCCGGAAGTAATGGCCCAGCAGTTTGGCGTGCAGGACAGCCAGTTTATGGCTTGTGGTATTTCATTGGTGATACACCCGCTGAACCCTTTTGTGCCTACCGTACATGCCAACTTCCGTTATTTTGAGCTGTATGATAAGGAGGGGAACCTGAAGGATTGCTGGTTTGGCGGCGGCGCAGACCTTACGCCGTATTACCTGTTTGAGGAAGATGGTAAACATTTTCATCAAACCTTTAAAAATGCCTGCGATCCTTTTGGGAAAGAGCTATACCCGCAGTATAAAAAACATTGCGATGAATATTTCATTAATAAACACCGCAATAACGAAGCCCGCGGCATAGGCGGTATCTTTTACGATTACCTGCGGCCGGATGCCAACAGGAGCGCTGAACAGCTGTTCCTGTTTGCACAGGCTAATGGCAATGCTATATTACCGGCCTACCTGCCTATTGTGAAAAAAACAAAAGACCTGCCTTTTACTACTGCTCATAAAGACTGGCAGGAGTATAGGCGCGGCCGTTATGTGGAGTTTAACCTGATCCACGACCGCGGCACCCTGTTTGGCTTAAAAACCAACGGGCGTATAGAATCTATTTTGATGAGCCTTCCGCCCCGGGCCCGCTGGGAGTACGACTACCATCCGGAACCGGGTAGTAAGGAGGCAGAGCTGCTGGAATATTTAAAACCCAGGGAATGGGCAAGCTAATGGAATAATTTTAATTTACTGATTATGATACGCAGAAACAGAATACTCAGAACTTCTCCGGCTATACGCGCCATGGTAGCGGAAACAATATTAACGCCCAGCGATTTTATTGCCCCGTTATTTATAACAGAAGGAGAAAATGTGCAGGAAGAGATCAGCTCTATGCCCGGTTATTTCCGCTACTCGCTGGATAATACCGTGAAGGAAGCTAAGCTGTTGTGGAGCATGGGTATTAAAAGTATATTGCTGTTCATTAAATGTGCAGATGAGCTGAAAGATAATTTAGGCACGGAAGCGGTAAACCCGGAAGGGCTGATGCAGCGTGCCATCCGGAGCATTAAGCACGCTGTTCCGGAAATGGTGGTGATGACAGACGTAGCGCTGGACCCTTACTCCTCCTACGGCCACGATGGTATTGTAAAAGGCCAGGAAATTGTGAACGATGTCACCGTAGAAGTGCTGGCCCGCATGAGCCTGAGCCACGCACAGGCCGGCGCCGATATTGTAGCGCCCAGCGATATGATGGACGGCCGCATACTGGCCATCCGCAATATATTGGAGGAAAATAATTTCGACAAGGTGGGTATTATGGCCTACAGCGCCAAGTATGCCTCCTGC
Organism: Chitinophaga rupis; assembly: GCF_900109685.1. Classification (GTDB taxonomy): domain Bacteria; phylum Bacteroidota; class Bacteroidia; order Chitinophagales; family Chitinophagaceae; genus Chitinophaga; species Chitinophaga rupis. The sequence goes on from NZ_FOBB01000013.1 coordinate 47,577, forward strand.
TTTTACGGCCCCTTCCGCGATGCGCTGGATTCCGCACCCGGCTTTGGCGATAAGAAAACCTACCAGATGGATTATGCCAATACCAAAGAGGCGATCAAAGAAACCCTGATGGATGTGGAAGAAGGCGCTGATATTGTGATGGTAAAACCCGCCCTCTCCTATCTGGATATTATACGTACCATTAAAGACCGTGTAAACGTACCCGTTAGTGCTTACCATGTAAGCGGCGAATACTCCATGGTAAAGGCTGCTGCTAAAATGGGCTGGCTGAATGAGGAAAAGGCCATCCTGGAAATACTGACCAGCATTAAACGCGCCGGCGCTGACCTTATCGCTACCTATTTTGCCAAGGATGCGGTAAGATTATTGCAGGCATAACATAACTATGTTTCACCCTTCACAACAAACACCATGTATTTTCAAAGTAAACTGTTATTTGAAAAGGCGCAGGAGCTGATCCCCGGCGGGGTAAATTCACCGGTACGTGCATTCAAAAGTGTAGGCGGCACGCCCATCTTTATGAAACACGCCAAAGGCGCTTATATGTATGATGTGGATGGTGCGCGCTACCTGGACTATATTAACTCCTGGGGCCCTATGATCTTAGGCCATGCCTATGAGCCCGTGGTAAAAGCTATACAGGAATATGCCACCTACTCCACCTCTTTTGGCACGCCTACAGAGCTGGAAATTAAAGTAGCGGAGCAGATCGTGAAAATGGTGCCTAATATAGACCAGGTGCGTATGGTGAACTCGGGTACAGAAGCCTGCATGTCGGCACTGCGGCTGGCTCGCGGCTATACCGGGCGTAACAAGTTCATTAAGTTTGAAGGTAATTATCATGGCCATGCTGATGCGTTCCTGGTAAGCGCAGGCAGCGGGGTGGCCACACTGAACATACAGGCCGTGCCCGGCGTTACGCAGGCCGTATCGGAAGACACTTTAACCGCGCCCTACAACAACCTGCCTGCTGTAGAACAGCTGATAGCAGATAACCCGGAGCAGATAGCTGCCATTATTGTAGAACCGGTAGCCGGTAACATGGGCTGTATACTGCCACAGCCGGGCTTCCTGGAAGGGCTGCGCCAGCTGTGTGATGCCAATGGCATACTGCTGATATTTGATGAGGTAATGACCGGCTTCCGCCTGGCCCGTGGCGGCGCACAGGAGCTGTTCAATATAAAAGCTGACCTGGTAACCTTTGGCAAGATCATTGGCGGCGGGATGCCCGTAGGGGCTTTTGCCGGCCGCAGAGAAATTATGCAGCATATTGCACCTGCCGGTAAGGTGTACCAGGCCGGTACGCTGAGCGGTAACCCCATTGCCATGATAGCCGGTTACACCGTGCTGCAGATCCTGGATGAACATCCGGTGATATACAGCCGCCTGGAAGAGAAAAAAGATTACCTGGTAAAAGGAATGCGCGAAGCCCTGGGCGCAGCGGGCATTGTACACCAGATCAACCACGTAGGTTCTATGCTCAGCGTGCATTTTGCTGAGTACCCCATTATTGATTTCAGCGCTGCTTCAGGCGCCAGTAACGAGCTGTTTAAACGTTTCTTCCATGCCATGCTGGAAAGGGGCGTATATCTGCCACCCTCTGCTTTTGAAAGCTGGTTCTTAAGCAATGCGCTGACCCAGGAGGACCTGGATTTCACCATAGATGCAACAAAAAAGGCCATTAAAGCTATTACAAATAGTTAACAAATCAATCCAGTGCAGCGTGAAAAGTCCCGGCCAATGTGCCGGGATTTTGTTTTAGAGAAGATGTTATAAGCTCAGGGATGGGCTGCAGGGAACACCTGTACGCTATCACCGTTATATTCCAGCGTTTCGCCGGGCTGCAGCAAACGGTCGTGCAGCTTTTTATCTTTGAAATGAATGTGAATGCGGCCGTTATTCAGCGTAACCCGTATTTGCTGCTGATAGGCTTTTACGCCAAACTCAGTGCCGGTGGCTATAACGTCCAGCGGAGCAGTGTGTACTACAAAAGGCCGTAAATGCTGATTTGCTTCCTTTTCCCGTACTACGGAAAAAACAGCTTCCCCTTTCAGCCATACTTCCCGCTGCTCCCGTTCATTAAAATGCTGGCGGTAACGTAAGGTAGAGCTGGCATCCAGCAGTACTTCGGAAGCATCCGGTAGCAGCACTTTACGGTTGCCGGCATCACCGGTGCGCACCTGCACCATGTTCATGCCAAACCATTGCCATAAAATAAAGGAAAGCACAAAGAGTATTACAGCAGCCACCCACATCCACTTGCCGTACCAGAACTGGCGGCGGATCTTATCATACAACGTGGGAGGCACGTCGAGAGTTTGTTCTTGATTCATAATTATGAATTACGAATGATCAATTATGCATAACATTTTTGATCTAGGTCCATTATGCACAACTAACGTTGCGTAATTTACAAAAAAGCATTTATTTATGATGTTTGAATAACCAGGGCACTAATCCGGGTTCTGCGAAAGCATTATCCCAGCTGTTGTGGCCTACGCCAGGGTATTCTGTATACTTAACCTCACCATGCAGGCGTTGCAGCTCCGCGTAAAAATCGCGGGAGAATTGTACCGGTACCACAGGATCGGCGCCGCCATGGAAGATCCATACGGGTATTTTTTTCGCATAATTGGCCGCAGTGCTTACATCACCGGCTCCGCAAATGGGAAAAGCAGCGGCAAATACGTCCGGGTAGCGGGCTATCATATCAAATGTACCCATACCGCCTAAAGAAAGGCCGCCAATGTACACCCGCTTGGGGTCTACCTTACCGGATGCCAGCAGGCTGTCCAGCAGGGCTTTTACCAGCGCGCCCGGTTTAGGCTGTGGCACATCTGCCGGGAACTCTGCACCGGTAACCTTACCCGAAGTATCCCGTTTTAGCCGGAAAGGCGCCCAGGTCATACCCGGCGGGCATTGCGGGAATATTACGATAGCCGGGAATGCCTTCCGGAGGGAATCTTTCAGGAACAGCGCGCCTCCATGCAGCAGCTGGGCCGCATTATCCCTGCCACGCTCCCCGGAGCCATGCAGGAAAATAATGACCGGGTATTTTTTATAGCTATCGTAATGCAAAGGCTCCAACATACGGTATTGCAGGGTATCGCCATCTTTGTAAAAGTTCTCGCGGCTATACGCGCTCATATCCACATCCTGGGCCTGCATATAAAATATATTCGTAAACGTTAGCGCAAATAATAAGAGGTAACGCATGGGGAAAGTTTTCTTTAAATTACGAATTATCAATTACGATCCCGCCAAAGCGGGACACAAATTCCATTAAAAATAATTATGATTATGAATAATTACGAATTAGGTAGTACGGATGGCAAATTCGGGCTATAAGACTGTTTTATTTTAACTGCCCGCCTGTGATCTATGGTTATCCGTACCAGGGTACCTGTTACCGGCCGCTGTCAGCTTACATATGCGCATTACTGCATTTTAACCTGAATTACGTAATTAGTAGCTGAGAATAGCTAATAATTAATAATCATAATCTCCGCTGCATTCCATTCGTAATTCGTAATTGATAATCCGTAATTAATACTTCAGTATGAAGTGTTGCTTCACCTTCACTTCCGGCCTGAAAAATACCAGCCCAATGAAAAACAGGTCAATGGTGAGCGTTACGCGCGGATGCTGCTGAATGGTAGACCAGGCTTCTTCCATGCCCGGCGTCCAGTGAATATCGTCAAAAATAAACAGCGATTGGTCGTGCGCCTGGGTAAGGCACTGCTCAAAATAAGCCAGGGTAGGGTCTTTACGATGGTTGCCGTCAATAAATACCCAGTCCAGCCGGGGCTTTTCCTGCAGCAGGGCGGGCAGCACATCATCAAAATTACCGGTGCGCTGTTGAATATTCTTTATATCCAGCAGCTCAAAGTTCTGACGGGCACGGGCGGCAATATTGGGGCAGCCTTCAATGGTCAGCACCTGTGCATCTGGTTTTGCCAGGGCCATATAAGCAGTGGAAAGACCCAGGGAAGTGCCTAATTCCAGCATGTATTGCGGTTGCAGATATTGCACCAGGCGGTAGAACAGCTGCCCGAATTTGGGCGGTTTGGCTGCATAACGGGCAATGTCGCTTACTTTACGTACGGTACCGGCGCCGGTGAGCGAGCCGGCTCCCAGGTCCGTAACCGTTAGCTCCTCTTTGGTTTGCAGCAGCTGGCGGCGCAGGGCCTCCACCTCCTTGAATATATTAGGCTTACTTTTATCGCGCAGTACTTCTTCTATCAAAGCATACACAAAAGGCGAATGCACATCGTGCCGGTTGCCCGCGGTAAAATAGTAGCGCAGGTATTTTTTAGCAAATTCAAACTTGTGGGCCATCATCTGATTTACGATTTCAGATTTACGATCTTGGATTTTTTGTCCTGCGTATGGTGCGCACTGTAATTCAATCTAAGACCGTAAACTGTAAATCTATAACTGTTTATCAGATATACGATCTTAGATTGACTTGCAGGCGGTTAAAGTATAGCTGGTCAAAATCTAAAATCGTACATCTAAAATCTAAAATTGTTTAATAGATCTTCCCCTTGATCCATCCCCAGCGGTGCAGGCAATGCTGCAGCGATACCCGCAACACGCCCAGGCCATAGATACTGCTACGCCGGAAATTAATGCTGGACGCTTCTTCAAAATACTTGGTCGGGCAGGTAACCTCCCCTATTTCATACCCTTTCATGAAGATCTGCGATATCATTTCATTATCAAAAATAAAATCGTCGCTGTTATGCATGTAACGGATGTTCTCCAATACTTCACGGGAAAAGGCCCGGTAACCGGTATGGTACTCACTCAGCTTCTCGTTAATAAGAATGTTCTGCGCCAGGGTCAGGAACCGGTTAAAAATATATTTATAGATGGGCATTCCCCCTTTCAGGGCGCCTTTTCCTAAAATGCGCGAGCCTAACACTACCGGGTATACCCCGTTTGCAATAATACTGCACATAGCCTGTATTAGCTTAGGAGTGTATTGATAATCAGGATGTACCATAATTACAATATCAGCGCCCAGCTCCAGGGCCTTGTTATAACAGCTCTTCTGGTTACCGCCGTATCCCTTGTTACGGTCATGGCGGATAATATGCTGTATGCCCAGCTCCCGGCCTACCTGCGATGTATCGTCCCGGCTGGCATCATCTACCAGCACCACCTCATCTACAATGTCAAATGGGATCTCCTGATAGGTTTTTTCCAGCGTTAATGCTGCATTATAGGCTGGTAATACCACTATTATCTTTTTACTATTCAGCATAAAAAGTGGCCATTTGGCTTGCAAATATAACAGGAAACCTGGCAATCCTACCTATCAAATAAAATCGTACTATCTTTGCACCTGAATTTATTTTTGGCACCATATTTTCTTAACATATTGTTAATAAAAAGCGAACACTGCATGAACTTGCTTTATATGAAAAATGCTTCAAGATGTGTTTCCCTGTTTTCACTGATGATAAGTGGCATTGTGACGGCCCGGGCCCAGGAAAAGCCGAAAACAGATACGGTGCCGGTAACGGTAACACAGCCACAGGAAATGCGGACCAACATCAGAACAGCCGATACCACTATCAGGAGGCTTATTGAAGACCTGCAGAAAGTAGCGGACAGCGACCGTCAAAATTCCAGCGCCATTCAGGGTTTATTACAGGGAAAGGAAATAGACAACCTGACCAAATACGAGCTGATTAAGAATAACCTGATCAACGCCAGTGAAACTTACTACTTACTTAACAAAAAGATAATTGACTTAAAATCACGTACCACTACCAATAACCTGGACGTGTTCATTACTGCGCTGAACAACCCGGAAAGTAAAGAGCTGGGCTTTTCCTTCAGCGACCGTATTGTAGAACTGGTAGAAAAAATAGTGCTGAAAGGCAATGCAGACAAAGGCGAAAAAAATGGCAAAATAGTGGAATCCACTAAATCCATTATTAACAGCCCCATTTTCCAGAGCTTTACCTCATTAACTCCTCCCCTGGCCATTGCCAACTCCGTAATGAACTTCCTGCACAGCGTAAGCGTGAACAATAAGCAGATCAACCAGAAAACGCTGCAGGAATTTGAAAAAGAGCTGAATAAATACGTAGTATACTATACGGCATTAAATGATGCCAATCAGAAATTTGAGTTTGGCCTGAACTTTAACAAAGACCAGCTGACCCTGTTGCAGGATAACCTGTATGATCACCTGATGTTCACTGCCAGCGCGCTTAAATTTCAGCTGCCGCAGCGGGGCAACAAACCCATTGGAGAAACCATGAATGATTTTTTCCTGGACTTCAAAAAAGAAAAGGTAGTGGATTTCTTTGGCCAGCTTGAAACCAAGTACTCCAAAGGCAAACGGATAGATTATGAATTGCTGCTGCGCGAAAATCCGAACCTGAAAGAAGTGAATAACCAGCTGGAAGACCTGATCCTGCAAACCAAACGTTTTGAGAACCTGTATAATGAGTACTTTACCCTGCTGGATTCTTATTACAGCAAAGTGAACAGCTCCCTGAAAATAGCGCAGGATAACGGTTTGGCAGCGCAGAATATTATTGACAGCAAGCAGGCGGAATTCCGTAACCTGAAAAATGAAGCGGTGGCCGATATACAGGCTTCCATAAACATTAAGGAGCTGTATAACAATACGGATAAGGTGAAATACCGTTACCGCATCTTTTAATTACGAATTTTCAATTACGAATTGAGTATAGCATATTTCAGTATTACGTTTTAATTAGGAGTCCTGCATTTATGATGCGGGACTTTTTTTGTGCAGAACCAATTCGTAATTGAAAATTCGTAATTATAGATATTCTCTATACCTTTAATCTATAAAATAGGGAACAATGACCACTGTACAACTGGAATACATTGTAGCGGTAGATACGTACAGAAGCTTTGTGGTAGCAGCAGAAAAGTGTTTTGTAACACAACCTACCCTAAGCATGCAGATACAGAAGCTGGAAGATGAACTGGGTATCAAGATCTTTGACCGGAGCAAGCTGCCCGTAGTACCCACAGAAATAGGCATCTCTGTAATAGCGCAATCCCGCGTAATATTAAAAGAAAGCTCCCGCATTAAGGAAATTATTGCCGGCCATAAAAAAGAGATCCAGGGCAACCTGAAGGTAGGTATTATCCCTACCCTGGCCCCTTACCTGCTGCCGCGCATTCTTACGGGCTTCATGAAAAAATATCCCAAGGTTAAGCTGGAAATATGGGAATATCCCACAGAACAGATCATGCAGCAACTGAAGCTGGAACTGCTGGATTGCGGGCTGCTGGCCACTCCCCTGCATAATCCCAACCTGGAAGAGCAGCCGCTGTTTTATGAATCCTTTGTAGTATATACCGCTAAAAGCAATGAGCTGTTCAGCAAGAAATTCATTAAACCGGAGGACCTGGATGTAAAAGAAGTATGGCTGCTGAATGAAGGGCATTGTATGCGCAACCAGGTATTAAACATTTGCCGCGATAAGTTTACCATGGGCGAATACAAGAATTTGGAATATAATACCGGGAGTGTAGAAACCCTGAAAAGAATGGTAGACCTGAATGAAGGATATACGATCTTACCGGAGCTTTCCCTGCAGGACCTTAGCACCCGCCAAATGAACATGGTACGCTATTTTAAGACACCGGAGCCGGTGCGGGAGATCAGTTTGGTCACGCATCGCTTTTTCATTAAACAGGCGCTGATCGGGGCCTTTAAAAAGGAAATACTGTCGCAGGTACCGGAGAAAATGAAAGTGCAGAAGCAAAGAAGAGTAGTGGATATTGTGCCGGAGAAAGTGCTTAAAGCTGAAAGCTAAAGATAGAGCTGAAAGCGCAAAGCAGAAAGCATAAAGCCAGGTACACCGTCTAAAATAATAGCAATAAAAAAGCATAAAGCTGCTGCAATCGCTGCATTAGCTTTATGCTTTTTGCTTTATGCTTTCCGCTACTTCGCGGGCGTATAATACTTCATTGCCTCCGGCATCAGCTGTTGCAGCTGCTGTACGCGGCGGGCGTCACTGGGGTGGGTGCTTAAAAGCTCAGGTGGTTTTTGTCCGCCGCCGGTATTGGCCATACGCTGCCAGAAGGGAATAGCTTCCTGCGGGTTGTAACCGGCCATCGCCATAAAGATCACGCCCAGGTGATCGGCTTCCAGCTCGTTCTGGCGGGAAAAGGCCATCAGGCCCACATTACCACCTACGCCAAAAGATTGTAAAAAGATGTTCTGTGCCTGCGGGTTGCGGTTCAGCGCTACGGAACCTGCTACCTGTATACCTTGCGCTATCAGGCCCTGGCTCATACGCTCATTACCATGGCGGGCAATGGCGTGCGCAATTTCATGTCCCATTACGCAGGCAAGCGCAGTTTCATTCTGCGTAACCGGCAGCAGGCCGGTGTACACTACTACCTTACCACCCGGCATACACCAGGCATTCACTTCCTTATTATTTACCAGGTTAAATTCCCATTTATAGGTGGAGATCTCTTTGCCGGCATTATGATCGTTCATATAACGGGTTACCGCACCGGCTATGCGTGAGCCTACCCTTTTAACCATTTCAGCATCTTTACTGGCCGCAGGGGAAACCGCTTTGTTCTCTGTTAAAAAGCTCTGGTACTCCTGCAGTGCCATAGACTGCATTTGACTTTCGGGGATCAGGTTCAGCTGACTGCGGCCGGTAATAGGCACCCTGGTACAGGCAGCCATAAATCCCAGGCCGGCAGTTAAAAATAAAACAGTCTTTTTCATGGGTGAAGTCATTTGTTTTTCTTAAGCCAACTATACCAACTCCTATACTACAGGTTCGCATATTTCTACCATAACAATCCAGGATGATTGTAAGTTGGTTCAGTGGCAAAAATACTTAGTGCAATCGGTATGCCAAACAAACAGGGTCAGCAAATTTTCGGGAATCGTGCAAAACCGCTATCAAAGCAGGTATGCAGGTTGCTCTTTTATAAAAAAGAACCACCTGCACTACCTGGCAGTGATATTTGACTGATGTATATAAATAAGTGGAACTTATATCGAAAGGAAAGATGATCAGGGTTTACGGCGGAAACCCCTTCTGTTTTTGAACAGCGGCACCTTGTTCTCGTTACCGGTAAGCAGGCGCGCAATGTTCTTCTGGTGGGTTAATACCACCATCAAGGCTACCGCTATGGCAAAAATGCGGTAAAAAACCTCCGGCTCGTTAAAGATGTAAAGGATCAGGATCGGGAATGCAATACTGGCTATAATAGAGCTCAGTGATACATACCTTGTAAAGAACAGGATCATTAAGAATACGCCTACACAACAAACGGCTACAATAGGCTGTATGGCCAGCACCAGCCCAAACAGGGTGGCAATACCTTTACCGCCTTTGAAACCGGCCCATATCGGAAAAATGTGGCCCACTACAGCGGCCAAACCTAACCCGATCTGGAAGTTTACGAGCTGTGTTAAATGATCTGAGTTCTGGTAATAGGGTAAAAGATAGGAAAGCCTGACTGCTATAACTCCCTTCAGCATATCCACCACCATTACAAAGGTTCCGGCTTTAGGGCCCAGTACACGGAAAGTATTGGTAGCACCGGCATTGCCGCTGCCATACTCCCGTATATCCATACCAAAAACCCCTTTGCTAACCCAAACGGCGGTAGGCACTGATCCTATGAGATAGGCACAAATAAGGAATAACAATTCTATCATCACAATAAGTTAGAATGCTAAGATAACGAAAATCTGCGCCAAAATTAATAAAATATTATTTTTTTCTTTAACACGAAAGTTGAATAATTCTTGTTTTTTATGATTGTTAAATATAATTATTTTTTCACTCCGCTACCAGTCTTATAGCCAGCCAATTATCCTTCTCTACCTGTTCCAGCCTCTGCAGGCCTGCTTTTGCGGCACTTTCTAAAATTATTTTTTCATCCTGCGTCATAATACCACTTAACAGCAGCTGCCCGCCCGGGTTCAGGAGCCTGCGCATGCTGGTCATGAATTGCAGCAGAATGTTACGATTAATGTTAGCGAGTATAATATCATAAGGGCCTTCCAGATCGTCCAGGCTGTCTGCCTGCCAGATATTTACCTCCACCTGGTTACCGGCTGCATTTTCTTTACTATTTTCTACTGACCAGTCATCAATGTCAATGGCATCTGTTTGTGCGGCGCCCATTTTTTGTGCCAGTATGGCCAGTATACCGGTTCCGGTTCCAAAATCAAATACCTTTTTGCCCGCAATATCCAGCTGTTGCATAAGCTGTATCATGGAAAAGGTGGTGGCATGGTGCCCGGTACCAAAAGCCATTTTAGGGGTGATCACTATTTCATGCTCCAAGGTTTGTGTAAAGGGAGCATGAAAACCTGCACGTATGCCGCAAAAGCTGCCTACTACCACCGGTTCAAAATTGCTTTCCCACAGGGCATTCCAGTTCTCCTGCTTGATCTCCTCTTTCGTATAGGTAATACCGTAAGGCTGCAGCAGGTTATCCAGTGCAGCAGCATCAAAATCTGTGGTGGGTATGTAGGCTACCAGGGTGCCTGGCCGCTCTTCAAATCCTTCGTAACTGATCTCAGTAAGCTGCGCTACCAGTACATCTGCAAGTTCAGGTGCACAGGCTATTGTGATGGCTATGTGTGACATGGCGCGAAGGTAATTATCAATTACGAATTACGAATTGAATACATCATATATAAAGTACTGCACTTTACATGAAGCGCTTACCTGGTGGTGAGCTTGATTCGTAATTGATAATTCGTAATTAAATTAAATGTCTGAGTATTCTGTTGGATACAGGAACATAATGTCCTGGTGAGATACATTATGCTGATACTCCGGCAGGGCGGATAATTGTTTCCAGGCCGGGTCGCTGCCAAAGGATTTCCAGTGCGCCTCGCGGGCAGCTTTATTCTCAAAAGTGGTCAGGTACATAAGGTTGGGCATGTGGCTGCCGCTGATCACCTCTCCATAGAACACGGCGTTAAAGTTCAGGCGTTTGAAAATGCCTACTTCATCGCCTTTATTAAACATTTGTACCTTATTGCGGTATAATTTCTCTGTAGGGCCTTCGTAGCTGCGCAGCTCATAGATACGCTCTTTCTTAGGGCCGGTGAGCGCCGGCAGCTCCAGCTGGGGATGGGCGGTGAAGGCCTGCAGCAGCATGATTTCCATTCTCGTATAGGGAGCAGCGTTATAGGCTGCATCCAGGTACTCCGCACCGGCCGTTCCATGTTCCTTACTGGCTTCCAGCTGTTCCGGCAGCTGCCGGAACTGTTCCAGGCGCTTGTAGGGTATCAGCACATAAATACGGCGGTCTGCAGCTGTATCATTGCCGACCGGCTTAAATACGCCTACTTTGGAAATGCCTGCCTTGTGTACAGCAGGTAAAAAAGCCTGTTCAAGGTAATGATCTACTGTGCTTTCCTGTGCAGCATCTTTCACATGATAAACCCTGATCTCGTAGAACTCACGCTGCGGCGGTTTTGCGGCAGCGTTAACAGATGATTGCAACATGCAAATGAGGATGGTAATACATAAGCCCAGGCTTCCGTTTAACGATCTCCTGAATGATCTTGGCATTGTACAGTGTAACATGAAATTTATAAATTGTGTAGCGGCAAACGGTTGTCCAATTTAATAGGAAACCCTAAATTTTTTGAATGAAATATTACAAGCGGCAATATAATAGGGACTAATTGTTAAACGCTGGTTAACGCGCCGTTTTTTCCATAAAAAAAACAACCGCCCAAAGAGCGGTTGCTTTCTATAAAAAGATAACTACTGTTTATTATTCGTCGTCACCAATAAACTGTGCAGGTGCATCATGTTCCGGTCTGGGAGGGCGCGGGCCACGGTCGCGGTTATCACCACGGTCGCCACCACCACGGGGCGGACGGCCACCACCGCCAAAGCGGTCACCACGATCACCGCGGTCGCCACGATCGCCTCTGTCAGGACGGTCGCCTCTTTCCGGGCGCTCAGGCCTTTCCACATAACCTTCCGGTTTCGGCATCAGCACGCGGCGGCTCAGCTTAAACTTACCGGTTTTGGGATCTGTACCCACCAGCTTCACTTTTACCTTTTCGCCTTCTGACAGTACACCTTCCATATTTTCCAGGCGTTTCCAGGAAACTTCGGAAATGTGCAGCAAACCTTGTTTACCAGGCAGGAACTCTACGAACGCACCGTAAGGCATTACTGATTTTACGGTAGATTCGTATACTTCGCCCACTTCAGGAACAGCTACAATACCTTTTATCCAGGTCAGGGCTTTATCCAGGCCCTCTTTCTGTGCGGAGAAGATGCTTACTTCGCCGGTTTCCCCTACTTCTTCAATGTTGATAGTGGTACCGGTTTCGCGCTGGATCTCCTGGATCACTTTACCGCCGGGGCCTATCACAGCGCCAATAAATTCGCGGTCAATGATCAGTTTTTCCATGCGTGGTGCATGCGGTTTGGGTTCCGGACGCGCTGCAGGCAGGGTGGCATACATGGCATCCAGGATGTGTAAACGTCCGCGCAGGGCTTGTGCCAGCGCCTGACGCATTACATCCATGCTCAAACCGTCTACTTTAATATCCATCTGGATACCGGTAATACCATCGCGGGTACCGGTTACTTTAAAGTCCATATCACCCAGGTGATCTTCATCGCCCAGGATATCTGTTAACACAGCCCATTTACCATCAGATGCGCGGGAAATTAATCCCATAGCCACACCGGAAACGTGTTTAGGCAAGGGTACGCTGGCATCCATCAGCGCCAGTGAACCGGCACATACGGTAGCCATGGAAGAGGAACCGTTGGATTCCAGGATATCAGATACCACACGCACAGTGTAAGCGTATTCGCTGCCCGGCATCATTTGTCTCAATGAACGCATGGCCAGGTTACCGTGCCCTACTTCCCTACGGCCGGGGCCGCGCATCGGTTTTACTTCACCGGTTGAGAAGGGAGGGAAATTATAGTGCAGAATGAATTTTGAATATTTGGAGGTAGCAGCGCTTTCAATCAGCAGCTCATCATCCGGTGTACCCAGGGTAACAGTGGTGAGGGACTGTGTTTCACCGCGGGTGAACAGGGCGCAACCATGCGGGGAGGGCAGCAGGTCCACTTCCATGTTCAGGGGACGTACCTGGTCCAGGCTACGGCCGTCCAAACGAACGGATTCGTCCAGGATCATATTACGCACCACTTCTTTTTCCAGGTCGTGCAGGTATTTACCTACCAGAGGCTGGTCTTCTTCCGGCAGCTCATCTATGTTCAGGAATGTTTCCAGCTCTTCGCCGATCTGGTGGAATGCATCGCTACGTTCGTGCTTACCCATGGCAGACTTAGCTACCTGGTGAATGCGCTCCTGTGCAAATGCAGCTATTTTAGCTTTCAGCTCTTCGTTGGTGTGAGGCTTTTCATACTCGCGTTTAGCAGTAGCACCGGCTAACTGGCGCAGCTCTTCCTGTGCCTTTACCTGAGCCTGGATCGCAGTGTGTGCAACCTCGATGGCTTTGATCAGGTCTTCTTCGCTACATTCCTTGCTCTCACCTTCCACCATCATAATGTTCTTAGCCGTAGCACCTACGATAAAGTCCATATCGGCTTTCTCCATCTGTGAACGGGTAGGGTTGATCACCATCTCGCCATCTACACGGCCTACTCTCACTTCAGAGATGATCTCCTGGATGGGCACATCAGACACCGCCAGTGCAGCAGAAGCAGCCAGGCAGGCCAATGCATCCGGTAATACTTCCGCGTCGGAAGAAATAAGGGTTACCAGCACCTGTACCTCGCAGAAATAATCATCGGGGAACAGGGGGCGCAATGCGCGGTCTATCAAACGGGAGATAAGTACTTCGTAGTCAGACAGTTTGCCTTCGCGTTTAAAGAAGGAGCCGGGGATACGGCCTGCTGATGCAAATTTTTCCTGGTAGTCAACAGTTAGGGGGAAGAAACTTTGTCCTGGTTTTGGTTCTTTATTCGCTACAACGGTAGCCAGTAATATACAATCGCCCAAACGTACGGTAACGGCGCCATCAGCCTGGCGGGCCATCTTGCCTGTTTCTATGGTGACGATGCGGCCGTTTCCTATATCTAATTTGACTGAAATAGGCGTTAGATTCATAATAAGTGAAGATTAAAAGGTATACCTAAAAAAAAACTATTCCCAACCTAAATGAAGTTGGGAATAGCGCTATAACATGAAAATCGTTATTTTCTGAGACCTAACTTCTCGATCAGTGCTCTGTAACCAGAGAGGTTAGTTTTAGACAGATAGGAAAGCAGGCGCTTTCTCTGACCTACCATTTTCATTAAACCGCGATTGCTGGCAAAATCTTTTTTATTAGCTTTCATATGGCCGGAAATGCTGGTGATACGCTCTGTCAGTAAAGCTACCTGAGCTTCTACAGAACCTGTATTCTTTTCGCTTCCGCCAAATTCCTTGAATATATTGGCTTTCTTTTCAACAGTTAAGTAAGACATCTTAATAAATAATAAAAAATGATAAAGTTTTTTCGTCGCTATTTTTCCGGTGCAAAGGTAAATTGAATATTTGGAATTAACAATTTAACCCCAATTTCACCTGAATTAATGATTAATAATGAATAATTAATAATCGTAGGTACGTGTCCATCAATTAATTATTAATTCTTCATTATTAATTGTTAAACAAAATTGATGGCCGCATTATCCGTCACCTGCCCGTTTTCCGTGCGCAGCACCCGGGAAGGGAACTTTTGCAGCACAATATAGTCATGGGTAGCCATTACGATGGCGGTGCCATCTTCCCGGCAAATGCGGAACAGGAGCTGCATAATACCGTCGGAGGTTTCCGGATCCAGGTTACCGGTGGGCTCATCGGCCAGTATCAGCTTGGGGGAATTAAGCATAGCACGGGCAATATCCACACGCTGCTGCTCGCCGCCGCTCAGCTCATAAGGCATTTTAAAACCTTTGGTGCCCAGGCCTACCTTATCCAATACATCGGCAATCTTATCTTCCATCAGCTTCGCATCCAGCCAGCCGGTGGCTTTCAGCACAAACTTCAGGTTATCATGCACATTACGGTCTGTGAGCAGCTGAAAATCCTGGAAAACTACGCCCAGGTTACGGCGCAGGTAAGGCACCTTTTTCCAGTCCATTTTTTTCAGGTCAAAGCCTACTACCTGCCCGGCCCCTTCCCGCAGGGTAAGGTCGCCATACAGTGTTTTCAGCAGGCTGGACTTACCGGTACCGGTTTTGCCGATGAGGTACACGAACTCGCCTTTGTTCACCGCAATATTCACATCAGATAAGATCAAAGAGTTGCCCTGGTATATGTTAACGTTGGATAGTTGTAAGATCGGTTGCTCCTCCATTTTGTAGTCCTGTATTAATTAACTGATTAACGCCAACAAAAATAAATGAATATAGTTGTCAACGGAGCATTTTATAAAAAAACTAACAAAATAGTTGTTTAACTAAACTATTAGTTATAAGTTTGGATAAATGAAATCATATGAGCACACCTTCCGTAAAAACCCTCACCAAAGCTGAGGAACAGATTATGCAGGTGCTCTGGCAAAAAGGGCCTTGTTTTGTAAAAGAGGTGATTGAAGAGCTGCCGGAGCCCAAACCGCATTACAACACCACCTCTACCCTGGTAAAGATACTGGTGGAAAAAGGCTTTGCAGATTTTAAGGCCTACGGTAAATCGCACCAGTACTATGCGCTCATCAGCAAGGATGAATACAGCCACAAAACCGTAAAACAGCTGGTAAAGGGTTATTTCGAAGGCTCTTACAGCAACCTGATCTCCTTTTTCGTAAAGGAAAAAGACCTGAGTGTAAACGACCTGGAAAAACTGCTGAAACAAATTAAGGACGCTCAAAACAAATAAGCTATGGAACTGCTGCTCTCCTACCTGCTTAAGATGATGGTATGCTCCGGCATCCTGTATGCCTACTACCACCTGGCCCTGCGCAACAACCGCTTTCACCAGTGGAACCGGTATTACCTGCTGCTGGCCACTTTGCTGTCATTAACCCTGCCTTTGCTGCAATTACCATCGCCTTTTGAAGGTAAACAGGCGCCGGCCTTTACCAATTATGCCACGCAAATTATTACCCTGCGGGAATTTATTTTACCGGCTACACCCGTTACTGTGGTGAATTACCTGGGCATATTGCAGCTGGCCTATGGCGGGGTAGTGCTGTTATTACTGGGCCGCATCTTATACGGCTGCTGGAAAATACAGCGGCTTATTCAACACAGCCGGGTACAGCACCTGCGCCCTTACCACCTGGTGCAAAGTGAGCAGGTACGAATGCCTTTCTCTTTTTTCCGCTACATTTTCTGGAGTGGAGACATTAATCCTGACAGCACGAACGGGCAGCAAATACTGCAACATGAGCTGGTGCATGTAACCCAAAAACACAGCGTGGATAAGCTGCTGATGGAGCTGGTGTGCGCCATAGGCTGGGTTAATCCCTTCTTTCACCTGTTTAAAAGAGAGCTGGCCCTGGTACATGAATTTATTGCCGACCAGCAGGCGGCCGGCGGCCAGGTAGCGGATTATGCACAAACTATTTTACAGGTAATGCTGCAAAGCAAACAGCTTTCTATGACCAACAACTTTTTTCACCCGCCTATACAACGCAGGATCAATATGCTTTTAACACAAAAATCAAATTTTACGCTCATGAAAAAATTCATTGTATTCCCAATACTGGCTGCCCTGGTTATTTTCATTGGCTGCCAGCAGAATAATGACGCTAAACCTGGTATTATAGATATTACCATGCAGGACTTAAATACTATTGATGCTGAAAATATTACCTCCATCAGCGCTACTGATAATGAGGCCATTTTAAAAACGAAGGATGGCCGCACTTACCGGATCAAGGATTATAAGACAGATCTCAACAAGGGCACTCCGCTTCCGGCAGCTGAAAAGCAGTCTAAAGAAGTATTCACCTTTGTAGAGAATCCGCCGGTGTATCCCGGTGGCGAACAAGCCCTGGCAGCGTATTTGGGCAAGAACATCCGTTACCCTAAAACAGCGCAGGAGCAAAATGTTACCGGAACCGTATTCGTGCAGTTCGTAGTACAGGCCGATGGCGCTATCAGCGATGTACATACTGTAGGCGCGCCTAAAGGCAGTGGTTTGGAAGAAGAGGCCATACGGGTGGTGAAAGAAATGCCAAAATGGACACCCGGCAGCCAGCAGGGTAGAAAAGTAGCGGTGCAGTTTAACCTGCCTATACGCTACACGCTTGAGACATCTATGATCAATTCTTTTATGTTGTTTAAGAATAATGGCAAACGTTGTTAAAATAGCTACGGCAGCTATTGTTGTATAAACAGTAGCTGCCGTAGATTCTCAACATAGAGTTAACCCCAATTTTTTTATTCGTATACAAAAGCGCCGTACTCACTTTGCACGGTTACTTTCTTTGCCGGCGCTGCTTCTACCCTTCCCACCACCTGTGAATCTATATTAAAGCCTTTGGCTATTGCAATAATACCTTCTGCAATATTTTCCGGTACATACAGCTCCATACGGTGCCCCATGTTAAATACCTTGTACATCTCCTGCCAGCTGGCCCCGGATTGCTCCTGTATTAAACGGAACAAGGGCGGAGCGGGGAACAGGTTATCCTTTATTACATGCAGCTGATCTATAAAATGCAGCACCTTGGTTTGCGCGCCCCCGCTGCAATGCACAATGCCATCTATCTGCGGGCGGTATTTGGCCAGCACCTGCTGTATAACGGGTGCGTAGGTACGTGTGGGTGATAACACCAGCTTACCGGCATCTATGGCTCCGAAACCGGGAATATCAATTTTATCTGTAAGTGTTTTTTTACCGCTAAATACCAGCTCTTCCGGGATGCCGGCATCAAAGGTATCCGGGTAATCCCTGGCAATGGACTTGTTAAACACATCGTGCCGGGCAGAGGTAAGGCCGTTGCTGCCCATACCGCCGTTGTATTCCTTTTCGTAAGATGCCTGCCCGTAAGAGGCTAAGCCTACTATTACATTGCCGGCCTGTATGCGGTGGTTGGAGATCACATCGGCCCGTTTCATACGGCAGGTAACAGTAGAGTCTACAATAATGGTGCGTACCAGGTCGCCCACATCGGCGGTTTCCCCGCCGGTGGAGTAAATGCTGATGCCATGGCTGCGCAGCTCTGCCAGTATCTCTTCCGTACCGTTAATGATGGCGGCAATCACCTCGCCGGGTATCAGGCGTTTGTTACGGCCTATGGTGGAGGAGAGTAATATATTTTCCGTAGCGCCTACACACAGCAGGTCGTCAATGTTCATAATAATAGCATCCTGCGCAATGCCTTTCCATACATCCAGGTTACCCGTCTTTTTCCAGTAGGCGTAGGCCAGGGAGGATTTGGTACCGGCGCCGTCGGCATGCATAATGTTACACCAGGCTTCGTCGCCGCCCAGGATATCGGGTACTATTTTACAGAAAGCCTTCGGAAACAGCCCTTTATCAATGTTCTTAATCGCATTGTGTACGTCTTCCTTGTCGGCAGAAACACCGCGTTTAGAATAGAGATCTTGCGTCATTTGTTTGAATGATATTTGACCTGAAAAAGTACGTTTTAGTCCTAAAAAAGTACGTTTCAGCACTTTTTTGGAACTGCAAAAGTAACAGATTCCCCCCAGTTACTTATCCGAATCATACAAATCCCAAAAAACTGGGTTAGATTTGCACGGCTTTTAGACCGTTATTCAGATTTATGCAGGTTCACAGGGATCTATCACATTTGCCGGCTTTTCGTAATGCAGTGATCACTATTGGTACGTTTGATGGTGTGCATACCGGGCACCGGTATATACTACACCAGTTGCAGGGAACCGCTGCTGCTGTAAACGGGGAAACCGTAATTGTAACCTTTGACCCGCACCCGCGGGAGGTTTTATTTGCCGGCGATAAAAAGCTGCACCTGCTTACCACCCTACCTGAAAAAATACAATTACTGGATAAAGAAGGTATTGACCACCTGGTGGTGGTACCCTTTACCAAAGCCTTTTCCGAACTTTCTGCCCGCGCTTACCTGGAAGATTTCCTGATAGCCCGCTTTAAACCACATACGATCATTATCGGGTACGATCACCGCTTTGGGCACAACCGCGAAGGCGGCCTTGAGCTGCTGGAAGCAGAGCAGCAGCAATACGGTTTTCAGCTGATAGAAATACCGCAGCAGGTAGTACACGACCTTTCCGTAAGCTCTACCAAAATACGCGAACGCCTGATGGAAGGGAATATAGCCCTGGCTGATGAGCTGCTGGGGTACCCCTACTTCCTGGAAGGCACCGTGATACATGGCGATAAAATGGGGCGGCAGCTGGGTTACCCCACCGCCAACCTGCAGCTGCCGGATGCGCGCAAGCTAATACCCTCTGAAGGTATTTATGCAGTAAAAGCTACCGTGAATAATGAACCGGAAATAATAAAAGGTGTAATGAGCATAGGTACCCGGCCTACTTTTAATGGTACGGACTTGCGCCTGGAAGTGCATCTCTTTGATTTTAACCGGGATATTTATGATGCGCAGCTGCGGGTGCAGTTCATTGCATTTATACGGCACAACCTGAAGTTTGATAATGCTGCTGCGCTTATTGCGCAAATGGATAAAGACTGCGTGGAAGCGAAGAAAATTCTTTGATGCAGATTAACTCATTACCTTATACATCAGCTCCTTCATTAACTCTCCATCCTCTACCCCGCTATCATTAATACCTATACTGCGCAGGTTATAGGTGTGCAGTAATAAAATAGCTTTTTCTGTGCCTTCTGCACCATACTGGCGGGCCGCCTGCATATAATCCTTTACAAAGAACGGGTGCACGCCCAGGGTGGATGCTATTTCCTTTTCCCCGCCTTTTACGCCAAAGATCAGGTTCACCTTACTGAAAAAGTTATACAGGGCAGGGATCACCATTTGTACCGGGCCGGCTTTGGGGTTAGCGGCAAAATAATTAACAATGCGCATTACCTTGATAAAATCCTGCTGGCCTACGGCGTTCTGCAGCTCAAATACATTGTATTCCTTGCTGATGCCTACATATTTTTCAATATCCCCTTCATCGATCTTTTTTTCATTGGGCAGGTTTACCAGCAGCTTATCTATTTCATTGGCAATACGGGAAAGGTCGTTGCCAATATGATCTACCAGCAATATGCAGGCTTTTTGGGAAATAGCGCGGCCCATTTCCCGTACATACACTTCTACCCAGCCGGGTAGCTGGTTATCGTATAATTTTTTAGTGCTCAGCAGCACTCCTTTGTCCTTTATTAATTTGGCCATTTTGCTGCGCCCATCCAGCTTTCCCTGTTTATGGGCTACTACAAAAATGGTGGAATCCAGGGGGTGATCTATATAGGGCTCCAGCTTCAGGAGGTCGCGCATGGCCTGCGCTTCTTTTAATATAACTACCTGTTTTTCTGCAAACATGGGATAGCGGCGGCAGGCATTGATCACGGCGCTCCAGTCGGCATCTTTTCCATACAGGACGGTGAGGTTAAACCCTTTCTCTGCTTCATCCAGCAGCTTATGCTCGGCATAGTCGATCACCTGGTCAATAAAAAAATCCTCCTCCCCTTCCAGCCAGTAAATGGATTTAAATTTCTTTTGCTTCCAATCTTTTAAAATATCCTGGTATTCCATGAGTTGATTTACGATTTTAGATTTACGATCTTAGATTTCCCTAAAACCGCAGCCTATTTTATACGATCACTACATCTTCCTCCTTTAAAATAGGCACTCCTTTAAAGCGCTGCAGCAATTGCCCTACGGCTACTACATCTTTCTGGCAATAAGTGGCAATGCGGGGCAGGTTATGTTCCTGCCAGTATACGCTGGCCACCATGCTGCCGTCTATATCATCCTTAGGGGTAGGAATGCCCAGGATGGTGGTGAGCAGCTTCAGGGAAGTATAGTTCTTATAATCCCCGAAGCGCCACAGGTGCAGGGTATCCAGCATAGGCACTTCCCAGGGCTTAAAGCCATGCAGCTGCAGGCACGGGGGCAAAGATAGCTGATGGATAACAGAACGCCTACAGATGTATGGAATATCAAACTCCTTTATATTATGTCCGGCAAACAGGAAGCGCGGATGTTTAGCGCAAAATTTATTTACCAGGTCCAGGAAGCCGCTTAATACTACTTTTTCATCATCATCATAAATAGATTTGATACGCAGCTGGTAACGGCCGCCTTCTATGGTGAAATAACCTGCTGAAATGCAGATCACTTTCCCAAACTCGGCAAAGATCCCGGCTTTTACGGCAAAGTCCCCGGCGCCTGTTGTTGAATCTGGCGCAGTTTTTGTTATTTTCTCCATCCAGAGGTGCTGAAGCGGCTCGGGTAAATCGTCGAAAGTAGCCACAGTGGGGGTTGTTTCTATATCGAGCAGTAATAACTGGTCTAATGCGATGTTAGGTAGCACTGAGAAAATCCTGTTTAAAAGTTTGTGAATTAAAGAATTTTAAAAAGCTATTTTTGCATAATTATTTTTAACCATATAACAATTAAACATAAAACAAACAACTATGGCTGAGAACACATTTAACACGCCTGCTTCCGGATCATCCGGCTCTGAAAAACCGCGTAGCCGTAACGGACTTATATACGGAATTTTAATTGCAGCATTGGCGGGTACGTGGATCTATATGTTGTACGACAAAAATAAGACGAGCGAAACTATTGTACAACAAGGCACTCAGATCGATTCTATTTCATCATCAAGAGATGCATTACAGCAGGAATACAACGCTGCCAACGCACGCCTGGACGATTTGATCTCCCAGAACAGCCGGATGGACAGCCTGGTAAAAACCAAAGATAAAGAACTGGCTGATATGAAAGCCAGGATCCAAAGTATCCTGTCTAACAAGAACGCTACCCAGGGCGAGCTGGCTGAAGCCCGCAAGCTGATAGAACAAATGAAAACAAATATAGCCGGTTACCAGGAAACCATTGAACGCCTGGAAGGTGAAAAACTGGTACTGGCCGGCGAAAGGGATGTAGCCCGTAAAGAAAGGGACTCTGTAGGTACTGTAAAAGACAGCCTGAACAAACAGGTGAACCTGGGTTCTGTATTACACGCCAGCAATATTAAGCTGCAGCCCATACAGGTGAAAAAGAACGGTAAGGAAGTAGAAACCACCAAAGCCAAACGCGCAGATATGATGCGGGTTACCTTTGACCTGGATGAAAACAGGATTGCTCCTACCGGCGACAAAGAAATTTATGTAGCCATCTCTTCTCCCGACGGCTCTCCACTGGCTGTAGAAGCACTGGGTTCCGGCCGTTTTAGCCTGGACGATGGTACTGAGAAATTATATACCGCCAAGAAAACCGTTGCTTACACTAAAGGTGAAAAACAAACCGTAAGCATGGATTGGAAACAAAACTCCGATTTTAAACCGGGCGATTACAGCGTTGAGATCTATCACAACGGTTTCCGCATCGGTCAAGGTAAAGTAAGCCTGAAGAAAGGCGGTTGGTTCTAGTTGATTTGATATAGTTTTAGCCTACTACATAAAAAAAGGGATTGCCTATAACGGGCAATCCTTTTTTTATGCGGAAAGCTGAAAGCGCAATGCCAAAGCAGAAAGCACAAAGCATAAAGCATAAAGCTGATTATGTTTTGTACTATTGAGCGGTTGGCGGTTAGCTGTTAGCCGTTAGCCTTTAGCTGTTAGCCTCTGTTTTATGTTCTGAAGCCGCTTCTCAGGTATTGGGAAGCTATGCTAGATAGTATTAATGGGTATTGGTTCTTGCATCCATGCAAAGCATTATGCATTATGCATTATGCTTTATGCTTTATGCTTTATGCTTTGTGCTTTATGCTTTGTGCTTTGTGCTTTGTGCTTTGTGCTTTCTGCTTTCCGCTTCCCCATTTTGTTAACGATTAGTTATTGCCAAATCGTATATATGAAAATAAACCTAATTTGAACTTCTTTTTTCTCCTATGTGACCGGATGTTGCTGTTGCTTAGCCTTGCTTTTAAAAGAAAACCAGTGCGTTCAACCTGCGTGAATAAAGAGGAAATCCAAAACTGAAAATAACCGGAGATACCTTAAAAAACCAAACTGCATGGCGGATTCCAAATCAGTGTACGTTATAGACGACGACGAAATTTTCCATTTTATTATCAGGAAGTTGTTTCTACAATGTGGTAAGGACCCCAATAACCTGCAAATCATTTCCTTTTACTCTGCAGAAGACGCATTAGAACAATTGCGCCGGCCCGGGCCCCTGCCTGCATTAATCATTGTGGACATTAACATGCAACCCATGAACGGATGGGCGTTTATGAAAGTTTTCGGGGAACTGAAACACACCCTGCCGCAGCAGATACCTGTAATAATGTGCTCTTCTTCTATTGATGATAAGGATATACAGCAGGTAAATAATACGCCGGAACTGGCAGCTTATATTACCAAGCCATTGGATAAAAAGAAGCTGGAGATCATTGAGAAATACCTGTAGATGTGCGGATCTGCAACATGCAGCTGTGCAAATGAAAAGAGCGAAAGTGCATAATGCGCTTTCGCTCTTTTTAGTTATTTATCTGCTGCACATTAATTACGCCGGCTGCACATTCATATACATCTCTTCCCGGAGCGCTTTTACGCGCGCATCTTCCAGGTATTCATCAAAGGTGGTTAACCGGTCAATAATACCTTTAGGCGTAATTTCAATAATGCGGTTAGCTACGGATTGCATAAAGGTATGGTCATGTGTGGTGAACAGCACAATACCTTTAAAGTTGTTCATGCTTTCGTTGAAAGACTGGATGGATTCCAGGTCCAGGTGGTTGGTAGGTTCATCCAGTATTACTACGTTGGGATCCTGCAGCATCATACGGCTGGTCATACAACGCACTTTTTCACCACCACTCAGCACACTGGTCTTTTTCATGATATCATCACCACTGAACAGCATTTTACCCAGGAAACCGCGCAGGAAGGGCTCATCCACATCCGTTATGTGCGGGGGTACAAACTGGCGTAACCAGTCCATCAGGTTCAGTGATTTATCTGTAAAATACTTGGCGTTATCGTTGGGTAAATAAGCTTTGGTAACAGTGGTGCCCCATTCAAACTTACCGCTGTCGGCCTGCGCTTCACCATTAATGATCTCGAAGAAAGTGGTAAGCGCCAGGTGGTCTTTAGACAGGAAAGCGATCTTATCGCCTTTATTTACTGTAAAGCTTACGTTGCTGAATAGGGTGCGGCCATCCACAGCTTTTTCCAGCTTCTCCACATTCAGGATCTGGTTACCTACTTCGCGCAGCTGCTTGAAGATGATGCCCGGGTATTTACGGTTGGAGGGCTGGATCTCTTCGATCACCAGCTTTTCCAAAGCCTTTTTACGGGAGGTAGCCTGCTTGCTCTTGGATGCGTTGGCGCTAAAGCGGGCAATGAAGTCCAGCAGGTCTTTCCGCTTTTCTTCCATCTTCTTGTTCTTATCAGACATCTGACGGGCGATCAGCTGAGATGATTCATACCAGAATGAGTAGTTACCGGTGAAGATCTGGATCTTACTGCGGTCCACATCTGCCACGTGGGTACATACGGCATCCAGGAAGTGACGGTCGTGGGATACTACTATTACGATATTCTCATAGCCGCCCAGGAAGTTCTCCAGCCAGCCAATGGTTTCTACGTCCAGGTCGTTCGTGGGCTCATCCAGCAGCAGGATGTCCGGGTTGCCAAACAGGGCCTGCGCCAGCAGCACGCGCACTTTTAAGCTACCGCTGATCTCTTTCATCAGCATACCGTGCATTTCTTCCTTTACGCCCAGGTCGCCCAGTAAGGCGCCTGCATCGCTTTCTGCGGTGTAGCCGTCCATTTCGCCAAATTCGCCTTCCAGCTCACCGGCGCGTATGCCATCCTCTTCCGTAAAATCGGCTTTGGCGTATATCGCATCCCGTTCTTTTGCTATTTCCCATAAACGCTTGTTCCCCATCAGCACGGTATTGAGCACGGTCACTTCGTCAAACTCGAAGTGGTTCTGTTTCAACACACTCATTCGCTCACCGGGGGTAATTTCCACGTTTCCCTTATTAGGTTCTATTTCCCCGGATAAGATCTTCAGGAAAGTGGATTTACCGGCGCCATTGGCCCCGATAACGCCATAACAATTCCCTTTGGTGAAATTGAGGTTTACTTCGTCAAACAATACGCGCTTACCGTAGGAGAGCGTTACATTTTTAACACTGATCATGCTGGCTAATGAAATTTAAGGCGCAAAGTTACGAAATAGGGGCTAAAAAGCATATTACTTGAAAAAAGCAAATTCCGGGGGTCATTGCACAGGCAGGATATTTGATTAGATAAGGGCATGATGTCCACTACCACCCCACATGAACAGGAAATGCGCAAAGAGCTGCGCCGCTGGCAAAAGCAGATGCAACGGGGGCCTTCCCTGCCGGGGCGGCTTGCCAAACGGCTGCAGGACCGCGTAAACAACTGGATCCCGGAAAAAGTGCACAAGGCCTTTACGGTAGCCATTAAACAAATGACCCGGGCCGTACTGTACGGCGCAAAATTCATGACCCCGGAGCCACAGCCGGTGCAGGACCTAGTGCTTACGGAGACCAAAGTACTGGAGCGTATCCGGTATTATAAGACCACTGCTGCTACAGAAGGCGCCCTTACCGGGGCTGGCGGCATTTTACTGGGGCTGGCAGACTTTCCGCTGTTCCTGGGCATTAAAATGAAAATGCTGTTTGATATCGCGGCTTTATACGGATTTGATGTGAAGGATTATAAAGAGCGCCTGTTCCTGCTGTATGTTTTCCAGGCTACCTTCTCGAGCCAGGAGCTGCGGAACAAAACCTATCCCCTGCTGGCCAACTGGGAGCAATACAGCAAAGAGCTGCCGCTGGACATTCATACTTTTGACTGGCGCCGCTTTCAACAGGAGTACCGCGACTATATTGATGTTGCCAAGCTGCTGCAGCTAATGCCCGGCATTGGTGCGGTAGTAGGCGCGTATGCTAACCACCGCCTGACCGATAAATTAGGCCGCAGCGCTATGAATGCTTACCGTATGCGTTTATTAAAGGTTTAAGTATCTTTATCCCTCACTCACTCGTCTAACGTATGACTACCTACGAACAAATCTTTGAGAACAACAGGAAATGGGTGGCCAGCAAAACGGCTACTGATGCGGAATTCTTTGAAAAGCTGGCACAGGAACAAAAGCCGGACTACCTGTACATTGGCTGCAGCGACAGCCGGGTGCCGGCCAATGAGATCATGGGGCTGGATGCGGGCGAAGTGTTTGTGCACCGTAACATTGCCAACCTGGTGAACAACATAGACCTGAACATTATGTCAGTGATCAACTATGCAGTACGGCAGCTGGAAGTAAAACACATTATTGTATGCGGACATTATAACTGCGGGGGTGTAAAAGCAGCCATGCAGCCGGAAGACCTGGGTCTGCTAAATCCCTGGTTGCGTAATATACGGGATGTGTACCGCCTGCATATGGATGAGCTGAACAATATAAAGGATATCAATGAACGTTATGGCCGGCTGGTAGAACTGAATGTGCAGGAGCAATGTCTGAATGTGATAAAAACAGCGGTTGTTCAGCAATCCTATATTAACAAAGGCTATCCTACGGTACATGGCTGGGTGTATGACCTGCATAATGGTTTGCTGGTAGACCTGAAGATCGACTTTGAAGGTTTGCTGCATGAGATACAGAAGATCTATGATCTGACCGGGAAAGGAATGCAGTTTTAATTACGAATTACGGAATTACGAATTACGAATGAGAATGCAGCGGATGCAGTGCAATTACGAATTATTCAATTACGAATTACGAATTAGAATGCAGCGGATGATAATATTTGCTGTTATTGATATTTTATCATATTTACCATATAGCAATGTGAAAATGTATAACAGCTTATATGCGCAGCACTATTAAACACGATGTACTACATTCGTAATTCGTAATTGACCAATTGATAATTGATTTTATGGGGCCTATTGGCGTATTTGATTCAGGTTACGGCGGATTAACGGTGTTAAAGGAGATCATAGCCGAACTACCGCAATATGATTATTTATATTTAGGCGATAATGCCCGTACGCCTTATGGCAACCGCAGCTTCGATACCATACATGCGTATACGTTAGAATGCGTACAGCACCTTTTCAGGATGGGCTGCCCGCTGGTGATACTGGCCTGCAACACAGCATCTGCAAAAGCACTGCGTACCATTCAACAAAAAGATCTGCCTCATATTGCGCCGGACCGGCGTGTGCTGGGCGTTATACGGCCTACTACCGAGCTGGTAGGCACTTTAACACAAACCGGTGAAGTGGGTATACTGGCTACCAACGGTACTGTAACATCCGAATCTTACCCGATAGAGATCAACAAATTTTTTCCGCAGGTGAAAGTGCACCAGGAGGCCTGCCCTATGTGGGTGCCGTTGGTAGAAAATAATGAACATGAAAGCAGCGGTGCGGATTACTTTGTAAAAAAACACCTGGATCATATACTGGGCATAGCGCCTGGTATTGATACGCTGGTGCTGGGCTGCACTCATTATCCTTTGCTGATGCAGAAGATAAAGGAACATTTGCCCGGCGGTATTACCGTATTATCACAGGGGAAGATCGTAGCGCATAGCTTAAAAGATTATTTACACCGGCATCCTGAAATGGAAACGCGTTTGAGCAAAGAGGGCACGCAAAAATTCTATACTACGGACGATGCGCAGCTCTTTGACCGGATGGCGGGGATCTTTTTTGGGAAAACGGTGCAATCGGAGCATTTGGCATTGTAGGCGCTCTACAGCGCAGTCCTTGGTCGATGGTCCATAGTCCATTGCCTGCTGCGTATGGAGTGTTGCACAAGAACAGGCAAGTATTAATAAGGTTTATACTAAAAGGAAAAGGCGGTTTATGCAACCGCCTTTTCTTGTATTATTTCTATAATATAGCAGGCAATGGACCATCGACTATGGACCATGGACTAAACAACTACTTCCCTTCGAGCTTCAGCAAAAACGCCTGTTCCAGGGCTGTTTTCTTTAATGCTGCAAATCTTCCAGAAGCGCCGCCGTGGCCGGCTTCCATATCGGTTTTCATGAGCAGTAAGTTATGATCTGTTTTTAGCTCGCGCAGTTTGGCTACCCATTTGGCAGGTTCCCAGTACTGCACCTGTGAATCGTGCAGGCCGGTGGTAACCAGCATATTGGGATAGGCTTTCGCTACCACATTATCATAGGGGGAGTATTGCTTCATGTACTCATATGCATCCTTGTTCTTGGGATTGCCCCATTCATCAAACTCACCGGTAGTAAGCGGAATACTTTCATCCAGCATAGTGGTAAGCACATCTACAAACGGAACGCCTGCAATTACGCCATGCCATAGGTCGGGCCGCAGGTTGGTTACAGCGCCCATCAGCAGGCCACCTGCGCTGCCACCCTGGGCGTAGAGGTGGGCTGGTGAGGTGTAATGCTGCGCTACCAGGTGTTCTGCACAGGCAATAAAATCGGTAAAGGTGTTCATCTTTTTAAATAGCTTACCATCCTCATACCAATAACGGCCCATTTCCTCACCACCACGGATATGCGCTATAGCAAAAGCAAAACCGCGGTTCAGCAAACTTAAACGTGCGCTGCTAAAGGTAGGTTCTGTAGTAATGCCATAAGAGCCGTACCCATATAGCAACAGCGGATGCTTGCCATTCTTCTCAAAACCCTTTTTGTATACAATAGAGATGGGCACTTTTACGCCATCTTTTGCGGTGGCGTATAAGCGCTCTGTTACATAATCTTTGGGATCATAACCGCCCAGCACCTCCTGCCGTTTCTTTAACTCGCTTTTACGGGTTTCCATATTATAATCGTAGGTAGAGGCGGGTGTGGTCATGGAGGTATAGCTGTAGCGCAGCTCTTTGGTGTCCAGCTCCGGGTTAATGCTAATGCCGGCTACATAGGCCGGTTCATCAAAGTGCAGGTAATGATCCTGGTGGTTTTGCAGGTTCATGATGTGCAGCTGTGAAAGGCCATCCTTACGTTCTGCCAGCACCAGGTATTCACGGAACACTTCAAATTCTTCCAGCAATACATCTGCACGGTGAGGGATCACTTCTTTCCAGTTCTCTTTGGAAGTCTTATCCAGCGGGCTTTCCATCAGGCGAAAGTTTTTTGCATCCAGATTAGTGCGGATGTAAAAACGATCATTGAGCGGTTCTATATCATACAACAGATCCTTCTGACGCGGCTGAAAGATCCTGAAGCTGCCTTCCGGTTTGGATGCATCCAGTATGCGGTATTCTGCAGAGAGTGTGCTGGTAGAGGCGATCATAATGAACTGGCCGGATTTGCTGCGGCGTACCTCTACATCAAAGGTTTCATCTTTTTCCATGTACACCTGTTCATCCTTACTGACCTCTGTACCCAGCTTATGGCGCAGGATGCGCTCCTCACGTAGTGTTTCCGGGTGTTTGCCCGTGTAAAAGAAAGTCTGGTTATCATTGGCCCAGGCCACATCGCCGCTGGTTTCAGGAATGGCATCCGGCAAAATGTTGCCGGTAGCCAGCTCTTTTACCCGGATCACGTATTTGCGGCGGCTTACCGTATCTACCCCAAAGGCCAGCAGGCGGTTATCAGGGCTTACGGACAGGCCGCTTACATGGCAATAGGCGTGTCCCTGGGCTACTTCATTTACATTCAATATTACTTCCTCTGCTGCTTCCAGGCTGCCCTTTTTACGGCAGTAAATGGGATATTCCTTACCGGTTTCAAAACGGGTGTAGTAATAATAACCGTTCTTCATGTAAGGAGCGCTGGCATCGGTTTCCATAATGCGGCCTTTCATTTCTTCATACAGGCTTTCCCGTAGTTTCTTCTCCGGTTGCATGATGGTATCCAGGTAAGCATTTTCTGCCTGCAGGTAAGCAATCACTTTAGGATCGTTCCGGTCATTCATCCAGTAGTAATTGTCCGTGCGGGTATCTCCGTGTATGGTAAGCGTCTTGGGTATTTTAGGCGCTACCGGCGCTGGTACATTCGATTGTTCCGTCATAGTGTTCTTTTTCTCCTGACAGCCTAAAAGGCTAATGCATAATAATGCGGTAAAACCTGGCGTGTGCTTCATATAGGAATGTAAATTAAACAATTTGCATGCTTTCCGGGTTCCAGTGAATGGGCTGCTTTTTAAAGTAGCTTTCATTGGTAAGTAATGCCGGGCCGGCGGCGCGCAGGCCAAAGGTGGCATCTTCCACAACGGCTTTGCCGGTGCGCATGGCTTCAAAGAAATTCACGAAATGATCCTGGCGGTCATCATAACCGGCAGGTGCGGCGTACTTGCTTTCTGAGCGGTCTCCCTTGCGCATGGCTTCGGGATATTTGGTATTGTACTGCTGTACATAAGCTTCCTGCTGCGCTTTGGTGAAGGTGTTATACGTATCCCACCCGCCATAGCCGGGAGCTTCCGGCAGCTTGTGTTTTTTGATCTTAAAATCGTTCCAGCCCATTTCCAATACGCCTTCTGTTCCAATAAAACGGGTATATTGCCCGCCACCACCGCCATCTGCAAAGTTCACCCGCAGGGTGGTCTGGAAGGCAGGGTGCACTTTGGTTTCAGGATAGTCAAAAATAGCTATCACTACATCCGGCACATCGCGCCCATCTTTCCACTGTACTAAATTGCCGCTGGCAAAAACGCGGGAAGGACCTATGGAGCCGGTAATGTAGTGCAGACCGGTGATCAGGTGCACAAACAGATCGCCGGGAATGCCGGTGCCATATGCCTGGTAATTGCGCCAGCGGAAAAACCGTACGGGATCAAAAGGCACTTTGGCGGTATCTTTTAAGAAGGTGTCAAAGTCAACGGTTTTAGGGCTGGCATCCGGCGGTATGGAATACTGCCACGCGCCCAGCGCATCGTGCCTGTCATAACAGGCTTCTACTACATTCAGCTGTCCTATTTCGCCGGCCTGGTATCTTTTACGCGCTTCTACCATGGCTACGCTGCTTACGCGCTGGCTGCCTACCTGGAACACTTTGCCGGTGCGCTTTTGCGTGGCTATTACCTGGTGCCCTTCTGCTATCTGCTGCACCATGGGTTTTTCGCAATACACAGCTTTACCTTTTTCCATTGCGTAAATGGAAATAGTATCGTGCCAATGATCCGGCGTAGCTACTATTACCGCATCAATATCTTTACGGTCCAGCAGCTCCCGGTAGTCGCGGGTGGTAAATACATTGCTGCCGTATACTTCCTTTACTTTCTGCAGGTGACCATCGTACAGGTCAGCCGCGCCAACAAACTCCACACCGGGCACTTTCAGCGCGGTATCCACATCGCCAAAGCCCATAATACCCATACCTACGCAGGCCAGGCGTATCTTATCGTTAGCGGATATACGTTTTTCGGGTTGTAATATATGTATATGTTCCCTGCCCATGGAAGCCAGGGGGCCGGCGCCTAATAAAGCAGCGGTGCTGCCCAGTTGCCGGAGGAATTTTCTGCGGGAGTTGTTAGACATAACGTTCCTGATTTTAGGTTAGACGTGGATAGATTGTATAATAATAACGAAAAAAACGGAACTTCTGTAACCGCTGCTGAGGAGTGGCAAAAACAAAACAGGCTGCCCCGTTTATAGCGGGACAGCCTGCGGCTTATAATATTCACCTGGAGGCGTTACCTATTTTTCATAGGTAAAACCGGCGCGGATAAACTCGCGGTTCAGGCGGGCAATGTTAGAGAGGGAGATCTCTTT
This sequence comes from Chitinophaga rupis, assembly GCF_900109685.1. Taxonomy (GTDB): domain Bacteria; phylum Bacteroidota; class Bacteroidia; order Chitinophagales; family Chitinophagaceae; genus Chitinophaga; species Chitinophaga rupis. The sequence goes on from NZ_FOBB01000013.1 coordinate 79,339, forward strand.
CGGACATTCTGCTTCGCAGGCGCCGGTGTTGGTACAGCTACCAAAACCTTCTTTGTCCATTTGAGCTACCATGTTCAGCGCACGGGTAGCTCTTTCCGGCTCGCCCTGCGGCAGCTGGGCCAGCTGGGATACTTTAGCAGATACGAACAGCATGGCGGAGGAGTTCTTACATGCTGCCACGCAGGCGCCGCAACCAATACAGGCTGCTGCAGCAAATGCGGCATCGGCTTTATCTTTCGGGATGGGAATAGCATTCGCATCTACCGCATTACCGGTGTTTACGGATATATAACCCCCTGCTTCAATAATGCGGTCAAAGGCACCACGGTCTACCGTCAGATCTTTCAGCACCGGGAAAGCCTCTGCCCTCCAGGGCTCTACGGTAATGGTATCGCCATCTTTAAAGGCGCGCATATGCAGCTGACAGGTAGTAGTACCTGCCCAGGGGCCATGTGCGCGGCCATTGATATGCATGGAACACATACCGCAAATACCTTCACGGCAGTCATGGTCAAATGCTATCGGTTCTTTTCCCTCGTTGATCAGGCGTTCATTCAACACATCGAACATTTCCAGGAAAGACATTTCAGAAGAGATATCTTTCACCTGGTAAGTTTCAAAACCACCCTGAGCTTTTGTATTTTTTTGCCTCCACACTTTTAATGTGAGGCCCATGGTATAATGTTCCATTGTTATGGCTGTATTATCAATAATAGAATTAATTATTTGTATGAGCGCTGTGTAGGTTTACACTCTTCAAATACGAGCGGCTCCTTGTGCAATTCATATGCGCTATCACCTTTGTATTCCCAGGCAGCTACGTAGCTGAAGTTAGCATCATCGCGCAGCGCTTCCCCTTCCTCTGTCTGCGATTCTTCGCGGAAGTGGCCTCCGCAGGATTCGCGGCGGTTCAGGGCATCCATACACATCAGCTCACCCAGCTCCAGGAAGTCGGCTACACGGCCTGCTTTTTCCAGCTCGGGGTTAAGCTCATTGGCCTCACCGGGTATGCGCACATCTTTCCAGAACTCAGCACGCAGCGCTTTGATCTCTTCAATGGCTTCTTTTAAACCCTGCTCATTACGGGCCATGCCGCATTTCTCCCACATGATCTTACCCAGCTTTTTGTGGAAGTGATCCACTGACTTGCTGCCTTTAATATTCATTAAACGGTCAATGGTTTCCTGTGCCTGCTTTTCTGCTTCCACAAAAGCCGGATGGTCTGTGGGAATAGCTTTGGTACGGATCTCATCGGCCAGGTAGTTACCAATGGTGTAAGGTATTACAAAGTAACCGTCGGCCAGGCCCTGCATGAGCGCGGATGCACCCAGGCGGTTAGCGCCGTGGTCAGAGAAGTTGGCTTCACCTAAAGCATATAAACCGGGTACGGTGGTCATCAGCTCATAATCCACCCACAGCCCGCCCATGGTATAGTGCACGGCAGGGTAAATGCGCATGGGCACTTCATACGGATCTTCGCCGGTGATCTTGGCGTACATATCGAACAGGTTACCGTATTTCTCTACCACTACTTCTTTACCCAGCTGGCGGATCTGATCCGGTGTTGGGTTATGCAGCCCACGTTTGCCGGCTTCTATTTTGCCATAACGTTCCATGTTAGCGGCAAAATCCAGGTACACGGCCTGTTTGGAGCTACCTACGCCATAACCGGCATCGCACCTTTCTTTGGCGGCACGGGAGGCCACATCGCGCGGTACCAGGTTACCAAAGGCAGGGTACCTTCTTTCCAGGTAGTAATCCCTTTCGTCTTCAGGTATATCGCTTGGCTTACGGGTATCGTTCTGTTTTTTGGGCACCCATATGCGGCCGTCGTTACGCAGTGATTCTGACATCAGCGTTAATTTGGACTGATGATCGCCGGAAACGGGGATACAGGTTGGGTGGATCTGTGTAAAGCAGGGATTACCAAAAAAAGCGCCTTTTTTAGTGGCTTTCCATGCTGCGGTTACGTTAGATCCCATGGCGTTGGTAGACAGGTAGAACACGTTACCATAACCGCCGCTGCACAGCAGCACGGCATGGCCAAAGTGGCGTTCCAGCTTACCGGTAGTAAGGTCGCGGGCAATGATACCGCGGGCTTTCCCGTCTATCTTCACTATATCCAGCATTTCATGGCGGGTATACAGGGTTACGTTACCCAGGGCTACCTGCCGCTCTAATGCGGAGTAGGCGCCTAACAGCAGCTGCTGGCCGGTTTGGCCGGCGGCATAGAAGGTACGCTGTACCTGTGTACCGCCAAAAGAGCGGTTACTTAGCAGGCCGCCATATTCACGGGCAAAGGGTACACCCTGCGCCACGCACTGGTCTATAATATTAGCGCTTACCTCTGCCAGGCGATGCACATTGGCTTCGCGGGCACGGTAATCACCACCTTTTACGGTATCGTAGAACAAACGGAAAACAGAGTCACCATCATTCTGGTAGTTCTTGGCAGCGTTAATACCACCCTGTGCGGCAATACTGTGCGCACGGCGGGCACTATCCTGAAAGCAGAATGCTTTTACCTTGTATCCTAATTCGCCTAAAGAGGCCGCTGCTGAAGCGCCTGCCAGACCGGTACCCACAATGATTATTTCCAGACTGCGTTTGTTAGCCGGGTTCACCAGCTTACAATGTCCTTTATAATCTTCCCATTTACTGTTTAACTGGCCGGCAGGAATTTTTGCATCCAACATAATATGTCAAAAATTTGAGAGTAAAGCTTGAAATTATTTGAAAAATATTACCACCGGGATAGCAGCAAAACCAATAGGGATCAGGATGCCAAACAACCATACCCCTATGAAATTAATTAAGCCGTTGTATTTAACATGGTTTAAACCAAAGGTCTGGAAGGCGCTCTTGAAGCCGTGTATCAGGTGAAAGGACAAACCGATCATGCCGATCACATACAAGGCTACCAGCCAGCCTTCCTTAAAGGCAAACTGTACTGTGGAATACAGGTCCTTTACCGGTTCGCCGGTGGCTTCGTAATTAATGGTGGGTACATTGCCGAAGTGGAATTTCCACCAGAAATCGGCCAGGTGAATAATGATGAAAATGAGCAGGATGCTGCCCATAATAGCCATCTGGCGGCTAAACCAGGAAGAGGTTTGGTTACCCGGGTTAATTGCATACTTCACCGGGCGGGCCTTACGGTTACTGAAAGTAAGCTGCAGGGCAATAATGGCATGCAGCAGGATCACGATCTTTAAGCCCCAGGCAATAAACTGGATCAGGCTGTTGTGCCCCATGAAAGCGGCATAGCTGTTAAAAGCCTTGCCCCCGTCGTTGTACAGCAGCTGGACGTTACCGGCCAGGTGCACCAACACGAAGCTGCAAAGGAAAAAACCGGTAGCGCCTACTAATAATTTCTTGCCAATAGAGGTATCGAAGAATTGTGACCACTTCATATAAAATACTGAGCTTCCTTATAAGTAATATGATAAAATTCCTAAATGTCGGGCAAATTTAACGCAGGAAAAGTTAAAAGCAAATGATATTTCTCAGTTTTAGGTAATTAAGTAAGTCCATGGTCCACAGTCCATGGTCCATAGAAGTTTCCCATATATCAGCTTTGCGGGTATTAATAGCTTTCCTGTACAATAATAGCTTTCCTGTACAATGCCATGGACCATGGACTATCGACCATGGACTTTCCGCCTACTCCAGCCGCCGCATCATGGCATTATCGATGAGATTATAGAGGTGCTGGGGCTGGAAGGTTCTCCATTTATCGTTCTCGAACAGGTGTACATAGTAGTCCAGGCGGGCTTTCTCAAAGTCGTGCCGGGTTTGTGCGGGCATGTTCAGGCTCACGATCCAGCCGCCCTCGTCCTTAATATCATCCCACCATTCCTCATAATAACAATCGTCTGAGGAATGAAAGTTCATGACATTTTCTGTTATGAGGATAAATTTGTTAATGCCTTCGGCTATCATAACATCTATGATCTCCCTTTTGAGGGTCATAATATCATTTTCAATGGCATCATTCCATTCTCCCAACAATTCTATAATGGCAAAGTTGAACTGGTAATCTGCAAATAATACTTTCAGATACAATGTGCGGGAGCCAAAATCGTCCCACTGTGGATGTACGTAGTAGTTATATACGGTATTGGTAAATTCAAATTCGCTGTACTCCCTGCCATAGAAAGGCGATAGCTCATCTTCCTCCGCTGCGTACAAATGCCGCCAGTTATAATATGGTTCTATATCGTGCATGGGCTCTCAATCTACTCTCCTAAAGTTACGCCATCTTACTATATTCTTCCACCGCCTTTCTGACACTGCCGGCCTTTAACAGCAGGTCTTTAGCGGTCTCATACTCAGTGAGCTGCAGCTTTTCCATCAGCATTTTCACGCCTCTGTCCACCAGCTTATCATTGCTCAGCTGCATGTTCACCATTTTATTATCCTCTACCCTTCCCAGCTGGATCATTACTGCGGTAGAGATCATATTTAATACCAATTTTTGCGCGGTGCCGCTTTTCATGCGGGTGCTGCCGGTTACAAACTCGGGGCCTACCACCACTTCTATAGGATAATCGGCGGCGGCGGATAATGGCGCGCCGGCATTACAGCATATGCTGCCGGTTACAACACCCTCCTGCCGGCACTTTTGCAGGGCGCCAATTACATAGGGTGTGGTGCCGCTGGCGGCAATACCTATTACCACATCTTTTTCTGTGACGTTAAATTCCTGCAGGTCTTTCCAGCCCTGCTCCCGGTCATCTTCTGCAAATTCCACCGCCTTGCGGATGGCGGCGTCCCCTCCGGCAATAATGCCTATTACCAAACCATGCGGTACGCCAAAAGTGGGCGGGCATTCCGATGCATCCACAATGCCTAAACGGCCGCTGGTACCGGCGCCCATATAAAACAGGCGGCCACCGGCCAGCATTTTATCTGCGATGGCTGCTATCAGCTTTTCTATCTGCGGAATTACTTTTGCTACCGCCTGAGGTACCGTTTGGTCTTCTTTATTAATATTGGTCAGGATCTCCGCTACGGTCATCTTTTCCAGGTGGCGATAGTGGGAAGCTTGCTCCGTTACTCTTACAAAGGACATTTCTATTTTAGATTGTAGATTTCAGATTTACGATTTATGCTGCTTACGGCTTACTTTTTATGCCTGCTTCCTCATGGTATTTTATTAAACCATCCATAGGATTGCGTAATACAGATCCCAGCTGCAGCTCATACAGCTCGCACAGGGCCTGCAGCACATCCCGGAAATGCCAGGCTATGCTACCGGTAAAATGCAGCGGATGCGTCCAGCTTTCGCTATACTTATAAATATGGTTAAAGAAAAAATCGTTCAGGCCATCTTCCAGTATGTTCTCTACAATAAAATGCCCGCGGTTCTCGCCCAGGAACACGGAAAAGCCGGCCAGGTAGCGGTTAGCCATGGGTTTACGGTACACATTTTCCAGGATCTCGTCTTTATTGGTATGGTACTTTGCATCAAAGCGCATTTGCAGCTCCTCGTCAAAAGAGTTATAACAATAATACTGCAGCAGCTTCCGGCCCAGGTAAGCGCCACTCCCCTCATCACCCAGTATATAGCCCAGGCCAGGGTTATTATGTGCAATACGTTCACCGTCGTAATAACAGCTATTGGAACCGGTACCCAGTATGCTGGCTATGCCGGGACTGTGCTGGCATAGCGCATGCGCGGCAGCCATCAGATCATGTGATACTGCGATATTAGCATGAGGCCATACGGCGCCCAGGGCTTCCTGCATGATCTGTATACTTCTGGGCTGCGAACAGCCGGTACCGTAGTAAAAGATCTCTTCGACCTCTACCCCCGGTGGCATTTGCGGCTTCAGCTCCTTTTCCAGCACCTCACGCACCTGCTGGGTGTTCAGGAAAAAAGGGCTGATGCCCTGTGTTTGATAACGGAAATGATCCCTTGGAGTTAACAGGCTCCAGTCTGCCTTGGTAGAACCACTATCCGCTATCAGCTTAACCTTTACAGGCATATCCGTTGATTTATGAAATTAATGTAGCAGAATATAATTATGCTATTTTTGTCACAATTTAAACAAATCGGCCAATTTATAATTTTAGATTTACGATTTCAGATTTTAGATTTGATAATGCGTTCTCCGCTCCAGGCAAATCTAAAATAGTAAATCCAGGATGGTAAATTGATTGGGGCTCAATACAGGAATTATGTCAAACAATAGAAAGCTGAATGTTTTTTTACCCCTCTTATTTGCAATTGTGCTGGCGCTGGGAATGTACCTGGGTTATAAAATGCCCGGAGCGCAAAGTGGAAGCACCGTACTTTTTAGCCGGGGCGGCCGCAGCGCTTTACAGGAAACCATGGACCTTATTAAAGTAAAATACGTGGATACCTTAAAGGTAGACGACCTGCAGCAGGAAGCTATAGATGGTTTATTAACCCACCTGGATCCACACTCCATATACATACCACCTACCAACCTGGCCGAAGTGAATGAAGACCTGGAAGGTAATTTTGAAGGTATTGGCGTGGAGTTTAACATTACGGATGATACTGTGAATGTAGTGGCAGTGCTGGCCGGCGGCCCTTCTGAAGCAGCCGGGGTATTGACAGGCGATAAGATCCTTAAGGTGAATGACAGCCTGCTGGTAACCGGAAACGGCATTACATCCGACAAGATCCGCAAGCTGCTGCGGGGGCCTAAAGGATCTGAAGTAAAAGTAACCATGCTGCGCCGTAACAAACAGATGGACATCCGGATCAAACGCGGTGTAATTCCCCTGTACAGCGTGGATGCCAGCTACCTTATTACACCCAAGATAGGTTACATTAAGATCAGCAAATTTGCGGCTACCACTTACCAGGAGTTTATGGATGCCCTGCGCAAGCTGCAAAGACAGGGTATGGAAAAGCTGGTGATAGACCTGCGCCAGAACCCTGGCGGCTTCCTGGATGCTGCTACCCGCATTGCCGATGAGGTGCTGGATGGTAATAAGCTGATCCTTTATACAAAAGGTAAAAGCTACCCGCGTACGGATTACAAATGTGAAAAACCCGGATTGTTTGAAAAAGGCGCCCTGGCAGTGCTTACGGATGAAGGCTCAGCCTCCGCCAGCGAAATACTGGCCGGCGCCATACAGGACTGGGACCGCGGGCTGATAATAGGCCGCCGTACTTTTGGCAAGGGCCTGGTGCAGGAACAGTTTGACCTGAGCAACGGAGGTGCGTTAAGGTTAACAGTGGCGCGTTATTACATTCCCTCCGGCAGAAGCATTCAAAAATCTTACAGCAACGGCCGCGAAGCTTATGATGAGGATATTATGAACCGTTATACGCATGGAGAGCTGTTAAACAAGGATAGTATTAAACAGGCAGATACCATCCCGTATAAAACGGCCAAAGGCCGCTTGGTATATGGCGGCGGCGGTATTACCCCGGATATATTTATACCTTTTGATACTTCCCGCTTTTCTGCAGTATTAACGGATATGTACACACGTAATACCTTCAGCAACTTTGCCTACAAGTATTACAATACCCACCAGGATGTGCTGAACCGTTATAAAGATGCATCCGGATTTACCCGGCAGTTTACGGTAACGCCGGAGCTGTATAATGATTTCCTGAGCTATGCCCGTAAAGACAGCATTCATACAGAGCGGGTAACGGCTAAAGATGAAACGGAGATCCGCGACCGTATTAAAACCATGCTGGCAAGGCAGCTATACCGTACCGAAGGTTTTTATGAAGTGATCAATGCCGGCGATCCGCTGGTAAAACGCGCGGTAACGGAATTAGAGAAAGCAAAAGAATAGATTAACATTTATAAATAAAAAGGGTGAAAGGCAAGTACTGCTTTTCACCCTTTTTTATTTATACCATCTGCTAAAAAAACAAAGGCCATTCCATCCGGAACGGCCTTTAATAACTTCTTGTAAGAAAGCTACAATAGCTTTCAACACAATTAGTGATGTGCAGCGCTATCAGCAGCGGGAGCAGCAGTTGTGTCAGTCATAGTTGAATCAGGAGTAGCTACTGAAGAATCAACGGGAGCAGCAGACAGGGTGTCAACAGCTGTAGTTGTAGAATCAGTAGTTTCTGAAGATGCACCGCTGTTACAAGCTACGAAGGTCATACCTGCAGCGATGGCGAACACGAATAATTTTTTCATACTCTGTAAGTGATTAGTTTTAAGATCACGCAAATTTATATAAATAAATTTGAATATAAAATATGTATTTTTATAATGTGTTGTACTTGTGGACTTTTTCCCCAATAATTACTTCTTCCTGAAAAATATTCTTAAAGGAACCCCTTGAAAATCAAAATTTGAGCGTATCTGGTTCTCCAGATAGTTCCTGTAAGGCGGTTTCACATCATCCGGCAAATTGCAGAAAAAGGCAAAAGCGGGGGTATATGTGGGCAGCTGCGTTACATATTTAATACGTATAGGCGTGCCCCTTACTACCGGTGGGTGGTAAGATTCAATGGCCTTTAACATAACATCATTCAGCTTGGAGGTAGGTATTTTTTGCCTGCGGTTCTCATATACCTTCAGGGCCTCTTCTATCGCTTTGAAAATGCGTTGTTTTTCCGGTACAGAGGTAAAAATGATGGGCACATCTGAGAACGGCGCCAGTCTTTTCTTTAGCTCCGCCTCATAATCACGGGCGGTATTGGTTTCCTTTTCTATAAGGTCCCACTTATTTACCAGCACCACCATGCCCTTGGCTTTTTTAACAGCCAGGCTAAAAATGGCGAGGTCCTGTGCAGTAATGCCTTTGGTGGCATCCAGCATCAGCAGGCACACATCTGCTTCGTCCATGGCCTTAATAGCACGGATCACTGAATAAAATTCCAGGTCCTCATGTACTTTGTTCTTGCGGCGTACCCCGGCGGTATCTATCAGCACAAAATCTTTCTGGAATAATTTGTAGTGGGTATGAATAGTATCGCGCGTAGTGCCGGGAATATCGGATACAATGTTGCGCTCCTCTCCTACCAATGCATTCAGCAAAGATGATTTACCTACGTTCGGCTGCCCGATGATGGCTATTTTAGGCAGATCGTCATCTTTAGGCTCTGCCTGCAGCTCTTCAGGGATCAGGGTGGCTACTTCATCCAACAGCTCACCGGTACCACTACCGGTAATGGAGGAAAGGAAGTAGATCTTTTCAAAGCCCATGCTATAAAATTCGGTAGCTTCCAGCAGGCGCTCCCCGTTATCTACTTTATTAATAACAAGGAATACCGGTTTGGAAGAGCGGCGTAACATATCTGCTACTTCCGCATCCAGGTCGGTAATGCCGGTGGTAACATCGCACATGAACAGCAGCACGTTGGCTTCTTCCATGGCTATTTTCACCTGCTTGCGGATCTCCCGCTCAAAAATATCTTCACTATTGGCCACAAAACCACCGGTATCTATTACGTTGAACGTTTTACCGTTCCAGTCGGCAATACCATACTGACGGTCGCGGGTAACACCGCTTATATCATCTACGATGGCTTTGCGCTGCTCCAGCAAACGGTTAAACAGGGTAGATTTACCCACATTTGGACGACCGACGATGGCGACTGTAAATCCTGACATATACTTTTAATTACGAATTTTTTAATTACGAATTACGAATTATGATTGCGTTGACCCAATTCGTAATTCGTAATTAAATAATTGAACATTGATTAATATCCGTATTCCCTTAAGAACGTTTCGTTATCCCGCCACTTGCTTCTGACTTTTACGAACAGTTCCAGGAAAACTTTTTGTCCTATGAATTTTTCGATATCCTGACGGGCCAGGGTACCTATCTGGCGGATTGATTTTCCTTTCTCTCCCAGGATGATGGCTTTCTGCGTTTCGCGTGTTACCACTATCTCTGCGGTGATCTTTACCAGCGTTTGCTTTTCCTGGTACTGGGTTACAACGACGGTTGTATGGTAGGGAATTTCTTCCTGAAATAACTGGAAGATCTTTTCACGGATCATCTCGCCAACAAAAAAGCGTGTAGACTTATCCGTTAAAGTATCGTCCGGGTAAAAAGGCTCGCTTTCCGGCAGCAGGGCCACGATCTGGTTCAGCAGCTCGGGGATGCCTTTTTTCTGTACGGCAGAGATGGTCACCACTTTTGCTTTGCCCCAGGCTTCGCACTGGGCCTGTACGGCAGCCAGCGGCTCCTTTTCGAGCACATCCATTTTATTCAGCACCAGGATGCAGGATGCTTTCTGCTTCAGGGAATCAAACAGCTCCAGGTTCTCTGCCACATTATCTTTCACATCCATGATCAGCAAAGCTACGTCTGCATCTTCCAGGGCGGATTTTACCGCGCCCATCATTTTCTCATGTAATTTGTACTTTGGATCAATGATGCCGGGGGTATCTGAAAAAACGATCTGGTATTCCGGTGCCGTAACAATGCCGGTAATGCGGTGGCGGGTGGTTTGTACTTTCGGGGATATAATAGCCAGCTTTTCACCTATGAGGGCGTTAAGCAGGGTGCTTTTACCTGCGTTGGGCTTACCGAAAATATTTACAAATCCTGCTTTGTGCATTGCTGTAATTTTTTCCGTTAAGGGGTTTTATAAGGCCTTAACGAAATAAAATAAAAAAAGCCGAATTACTCCGGCTTTTTTAAATGTTTTTGTAGTGATGAGAGGATGTTGAACTACCGGCCACCGACCTACGGATGTCTTATTTCTCTCTTAAACAAAAAATCCCGACCTCTGCCGGGACTTCTCTTTTGTAGCGAGGAGAGGATTCGAACCTCTGACCTTCGGGTTATGAGCCCGACGAGCTACCTCTGCTCTACCTCGCAATGTGGGTGCAAAGGTAAGGGGATGATTTATTACTGCCAAATCTTTTTCAAAAAAAGTTTGAAGCGATTTGCTTTTATTTTCGTTTTACTGGAATTGTTTGGCGACCATCATATACTTTATTAAATTAATAACTTACAAGCGTACTTTACAAGCTATGGCCAAACAATCTTCCTTATCCCTAAGCGTCCCAAATCCGTGCCAACAGGCGTGGAATGAAATGACACCTAGTAACGAAGGCCACTTTTGCAGTCATTGCAACAAAACAGTGATCGACTTCACGCAGCTTACAGATGAACAGGTTGCTGCTGTTTTTAAAAATACCAGCGGCAAGATCTGCGGGCGTTTTACTGCTTCGCAACTGGATCGTGACCTGAATGCACCGCGGCCAGCACACCACAATCCTTTTATTCCGGCTGCTGTAATGACGGCTGCGCTTGTTACTGCAGCTGTTAACAGTGATGCGCAGGCGGGCAAGGTTGTTATGCAGGTCACACAAACACCGGCGCCCGCCGTAGCCACACAGCCTGTTGCGGAAAAAGATACTGTTCCAGCAAGCGATATAATACATACAGTTAGCGGGAAAATTACAGACAGTACCGGCGCTCCGCTACCCTGGGCAACTATTATGATCAAGAATAGCCAGTCTGGTGTTGTTCCGGATGCAAACGGACAGTTCAGTCTCAGCATTCCTGAAAATCTTGCCGGTACAGCCAATATAATGGTATTCAGCTGTGTAGGTTATATGTCACAGGAGATGCCATTAACTGGTACAAGGGAACAGTTTGCCAATCTGAAAGTGGTTATGTATGAATATCCAATGCTTATGGGAGATATGGTGGTTGCAGGTGGCGCTGTTGTTCGCAAACGAAACCTGTGGCAAAGAGTGAAGTACTTTTTCCAGAGATTGATCTGATATTTATCTACTTATTTTTTTTAGATAGCTTCCCTTCCGGAGATTCCGTAATGCGAGCTTTGATTGCTTTTGCAAAAATTTAGGCTGGAGCCTTAATTAGGTATAAATTAAGGCTCCAGCCTAAATTAAAGATGCTTGCGTTTATTGCCAACTTAAACAAGATCAGCTCTGGAAAGAGCCGGATCGTTTAATCCATTAACAATATTGGCCCTTTAATAATTTAACCAATAATGGCCTGTCCCTTTCGTTCCTCCCGCTTTTGCCGCCCTATTCCCCGCAAACGGCCTATTCCCTTTCATTGAATGAATATCAATTCAATGCGGGAGTTTGTTTCGCAACATAAAATAAGACCGGCCCTTGACAAGGCGGGTCGTCTATTAATCGTTTACAACTCAAAATGCTGACCGGCTAACCCCTTAACCGGTCAGTTACAATATACCAACCCTGAAAAAGGCAGGCGTTTTCCTATGAACTACAATCAAACACTTTAATTACATCATGCCCTGCCGGCTTTCCCGGCAGCTATAGTAAATACGTTAATAGCTTAAAGTGAACCAGCCTTTGAAAAAGCCGGTCTGTTCCTTTCATGTAAAACATAATCCTCAAAATAAACCCAAGGTCATGCGCCGGCTAAACCAGCAGCATGCCCCTAAACAATCACCAACCCTGGAAAAGGCCGGCCAATCATAACCATATGATATGAAAACCAAACTTCCAGGCTGACGCTTATACCGCAGCTGCAATATTCTAATAGTATAAGGTAATACCGGCCCTGGACAAGGCCGGCCGGTTAAATGAACAAACCATTGAACAAAAAATTCCCCACTACCGGTTATCCCGGCAGCAGTATATAACAAGCTAATAATAGTCTGGTAATGCCAACCCTGGAAAGAGCCGGCCCATTATGCTATGAATTACATAACACCTCTAAAACGGTAAATCGTCTGCCGGTTGTTCCTGCAGGGCATCATCTTCTAAAATGCCTGCGGTGGCAGCTTTGGAGTGATCATCATGACGGCGGCCATTTAACAGCTGCACATTGTGCACACGCAGCCTTAGCTGGCCAATAGCTTCACCAGCGTTGTTCTTATAAGCATCTGCTACCGGTGTACCTTCTACATACACTTGGGTGCCCTGCGTTAAATAAGGGGCCATGTTCACACGGTCCCAGAGGGCACAATCTACCCAGGTAGTTCTTTCCTGGGGCACACCTTGCTGACTTTTGAAACGCTCTGTATGAGCTACGCTGAAGCTTAATACGGTTTTTCCTGCGGCTTCTCTCTGTACGGCATCTTTGCCGAGATAGCCAATGATCTGCAGTTTAATCATCAGTTAAAATTTAAATGGTCGGTTAACGATACGGTTAACTGGTTAAAAAATAGGGTGAAATAAAAATCGAGAGAGAGATGCGGGATGGAAATTAGTATAAAATAATTAACCGGAAAAATATTTTCTTTTTTTTAATAACGCAGATATAACTTTGTGCTGTTATAATTCAACTAAAGGGGTGCCTTACTGTCAGGCTGAGATCACACCCATTGAACCTATGACCAGGTAATGCTGGTTAGGAAAAACATAGCAATGAAACAATCCTTACTGCTTTTGTGGCTGCTTGTCAGCACTACTGTGCTATATGCACAGAAAACTATTTCCGGCGCCGTTACTGATAAAACCAAGGGCCAGCCATTAACGGGCGTTTCCATTATTATACAGGGCAACAATAACAATGGCGTGCTTACGGATGCCCACGGCCGGTACCAGCTGAAAGTGCCGTCCAAAGGCAGCTACCGACTGCAGGCCAGCTACCTGGGTTACCGCACTTATATTACTACGCTGCAAGGCAGCGATGCGGTGAGCGAGCTGAATATACCCCTGGAAGAGACCGGGCTATTTGTGCAGCCAGTGGAGATCAGCAGCCTACGCGCCGGTAAGAACGCGCCTTTTACTACCTCCAGCTTAAATGCAGAAGATATTAAAAAGCAAAACCTGGGACAGGACCTGCCCCTGCTACTGAACCAATTGCCCGGGGTTGTTACCAATTCCGACGCAGGTAACGGTATTGGCTATACGGGATTACGGGTGCGCGGTTCTGATATTACCCGCATTAACGTTACCGTAAACGGTATTCCTATTAACGATGCAGAATCATCCGGGACCTTTTTTGTGGATATGCCCGACTTTGCCTCTTCAGTAAACAGCATACAGCTGCAACGGGGTGTAGGCACTTCCACCAACGGGGCCGGGGCTTTTGGCGCATCCCTGAACCTGAGCACCAATGAATTCCGGGATAAGGCCTATGGAGAGATCAACAACAGCTATGGCTCATTTAACAGCTGGAAACATACGGTTAAAGCCGGTTCCGGTTTGATCAATGATCACTTTACGATTGATGCCCGCCTGTCTAAGATCAGCTCTGATGGCTATATAGACCGGGCCAGCTCTGACCTGCATTCTTTTTATACCTCTGCTGCTTATATTTCTAAAAAGACGGCCATTCGTCTGAACGTATTTTCCGGTAAGGAAAAAACCTACCAGGCCTGGAACGGGGTACCGGAAGCGCTGCTGCATACAGACCGTACCTACAATTCTGCCGGCACGGAGAAACCCGGTGCACCTTATGATAATGAAACGGATAACTACCAGCAGGATCACTACCAGCTGTTCCTGAACCAGGAAATAAATTCAAGGCTGAACTTTAACGTAGCCCTGCATTATACCAAAGGCAAAGGCTATTATGAGCAATACAAAGCACAGCAGCTGTTTGCTGATTACGGGCTTAGCTCACCGGTGATAAACGGACTGCCTGTAGATACTACAGACCTCATTCGCCAGCTATGGCTGGACAATGATTTTTACGGTACTGTTTTCTCTGTGAACGGCACCGGCCAAAAACTGAACTGGAGCTTAGGCGGCGGCTGGAACCGCTATGAGGGCGGGCATTACGGCAAGATCATCTGGGCACAGTATGATATTGATAAAGACCATAAATACTACGACCTGGATGCCGTTAAAACCGACTTTAATATTTACTGGAAGGGTGAATTTAAATTAACGGAAGCCGTGCGCCTGTTTGCCGATCTGCAATACCGCACGGTACGTTTTAACATAGATGGGTTTGAGGATAACCCTACATTGATACAACACAATACCTATAACTTCTTTAATCCTAAAGCGGGCATCTATTATTACCTGAACACCAGCAGCCAATTGTATGCTTCTTATTCCATCGGTAATAAAGAGCCCAACCGCGATGATTTTGAAGCCGGGCTTACACAAACGCCTAAACATGAGAACCTGCAGAACGTAGAAGCAGGTTATGTGTTCCGAAATAACCGTGTGAATGTACAGGCCAATGCCTATTACATGTATTATAAGAACCAGCTGGTGCAAACCGGTAAGCTGAATGATGTAGGCGCTTATACACGTACCAATATTCCTAAAAGCTACCGCGTTGGCATAGAGCTGCAGGGCAGTGTAAAGCTCAATGAAGTATTTACATTTGGCGCTAATGCCGCTTTTAGCCAGAATAAGATAAAGAATTATACCGCCTTTGTTGATAATTATGATAGCGGCGTGCAGGATACTGTGCATTACGGTAATTCAAACATCTCCTTCTCTCCCAGCGTGGTAGCGGGTTACACGCTTACTGCCAGGCCGGTAAAAGGCCTGGATATAGATGTAATAGGCAAATATGTGAGCCGCCAATACCTGGATAATACCGGCAGCAAAGAGCGCAGCCTGAACGGATATTATACCAATGATGTGCGCCTGCGCTACAGCATTCCACAACCGCTGTTCAAAGAGCTGGGATTACAGGTGGCAGTCAATAATATTTTCAACAGGAAATATGAGCCTAACGGCGCCAGCTATACGTGGATTGAAGGTGGGAAACTGGTATCGGACAACTATTATTATCCAATGGCGGGAACGAATTATATGGTGGGATTAACGGTGGCGTTTTAAGCAATTACGAATTGAATATCCTATAATAAAAAATGTCCTGCAACTTTTATTGCAGGACATTTTTTATTATAAATTAATTAACCCGCTACCAGCTGATTAACCGCGGCATCTACTTTGCTAAACGGAAATTCTTTTAGTACTTCGTCCATCAAGGCTTTTACCTGCTCTGTACATAAGTTGCCAATGCTGCCGGCATGCGTATGATGTACTTCCTTAGCCGGTACAAAGGTTCCTTTTTCAATATCCATTCCTACCTGCTTGTATGCTTCACGGAAAGGTACACCTTCCAGCACCAGCTTATTCACTACTTCTACGCTAAACAGGTAGCGGTACTTTTCATCATCCAGGATGTTTTCCTTTACCTGCATGTTGCTCAGCATTAAACCGGTCATCTGCAGACAGTTGCGCAGGGTTTGAAATGCAGGGAACAGATTCTCCTTCAACAGCTGCAGATCGCGGTGGTAGCCGGACGGCAGGTTGGTGGTCATCATAGCTATTTCATTGGGCAGGGCCTGCAGCTTGTTGCCATAAGAACGGATCAGCTCCCAAACATCCGGATTCTTTTTATGCGGCATAATGCTGGAACCTGTGGTCAGCTCATCCGGGAAGCTAATGAAGCCAAAATTCTGGTTCATAAACAAACAGGCATCCATGGCCATTTTAGCCAGGGTAGCGCCTAAGCCGGCCAGCGCAAAGGCTACGATCTTCTCTGTTTTACCACGGCCCATTTGGGCGTATACTACGTTATAGTTAAGCGTTTCAAAACCTAACAGGGAGGTAGTTAATTCACGGTCCAGGGGGAACGAAGAACCATAACCGGCGGCAGAGCCCAGCGGATTTTTATTTACCACTTTATAAGCGCCCTGCAATACGGTAAGGTCATCTACCAGGCTTTCTGCATAAGCGCCTAACCATAAACCGAAAGAAGATGGCATGGCTATTTGCAGGTGGGTATAACCTGGCAGTAAATGCGCTTTATACTGTTCACTTTTCTGCTGCAGCAGATCAAACAACACTTTTACATCCTGCACCAGGGTTTGCAGCTCATGGCGCAGAAAAAGTTTCAGATCCACCAGCACCTGGTCGTTGCGGGAACGGCCGCTATGGATCTTTTTGCCAACTTCGCCCAAACGGCGGGTAAGCAGCAGCTCCACCTGGGAGTGAATATCTTCCACGCCATCTTCCAGCGCAAAATTACCGGCCTGGATCTCTTTGTAGATGTTCTTTAGCTCCTGCTGCAACACGGCTAATTCTTCTGCTGTTAACAGCCCTATCTTTTGCAGCATAGTGATGTGCGCCAGGGAGCCCAGCACATCAAAAGGCGCCAGGTAAGTATCCATTTCACGGTCCCTGCCCACAGTGAATTGCTCTACTGCAGCGAGGGACGCTTTATCTTTTTGCCATAGTTTCATAAGCTACGATTGATGGGCGTTAAAAGTTATATTTCGCAAATACCCGCTCTTTGATCTCCGGCCATTCTTCTTTCAATATGCTAAAGTAAACGGTGTTACGCAGGCGGCCGCCGGTTACTATCATATGATGGCGGAAAATGCCTTCCTGTTTGGCTCCGATGCTTGCAATAGCATTGCGGGACTGTGTGTTCAGCTCATCTGTTTTCAGCTCTACCCTGTTCAGATCCATCACTTCAAATGCATGCTGCAGCATAGCAAACTTCATGGCTTTGTTTAAACCGCTGCCATGCAGGGCTGTATCTATCCAGGTAGCGCCTATCTCTGCCCGCTTATGGGCGGCCGCTATATTCATAAAGCGGGTGCTGCCGGCTGCTCTTCCTTCTTTTTTATCTATGATCACAAAAGGCATATCCGTTTTATTGTTCCTGGCAGCCAGCGCATCCTGTATATAATTTACCAGGTCGGCCTTCTGCTGCAGGGTCACAATACCTACTTTCCATAAAGCAGGCTGTAATGCTACGGGCAGCAGTGTTTCCGCATCTTCTAACTGCAGGGGGCGTAATAATACCCGTTTATTTTCCAGTACCGGATAAAAGTCCATCTTATAAAATTTCTGACAGCAATTTAATATAGGTGTCAATGCCCTGGCTGATCTCCTCCAGGTAGATAAATTCATCGGCCGTATGTGAGCGGGCTGAATCGCCGGGGCCTATTTTAATAGAGGTGGCAGGGATCAGCGCCTGGTCTGAGGTGGTAGGTGAACCGTACCAGGTTTTGCCCATGCGCATGCCTGCCTGCACAATAGGATGATCCAGCGCAATGCCCGAAGGCCGCATACGCATGGAGCGCGGCGCTACTGTACAGGAAACATTTTGTGTTATGGTAGCCAGCACCTCTTCCAGTGTATACTTATCCGTTACCCGCACGTCTACTACAAAAGAACAATCTGCCGGCACTACGTTATGCGCTTTATTGGAGGTATTGATCACGGTAACCGTCATCTTTACCGGGCCCAGTGTTTCCGATACTTCGGGGAACTGGTATTCACGGAACCAGTTAATATCCTGTATGGCTTTATAAATAGCGTTTTCGCCTTCATTACGCGCGGCGTGGCCTGCTTTACCATGGCTGGTACAATCCAGCACCATCAGGCCTTTTTCTGCAATGGCCAGCTGCGTTTGTGTAGGCTCCCCTACTATGGCTAATGTTATAGGCGGCAGCTGCGATAAAATGCTTTCTATGCCATTGGTACCGCTCACCTCTTCTTCTGCAGTAGGCGCTATTACCAGGTTATAACGCAGGTCAGGCTGATCATAATAATGCAGGAAGGTGGCAATAAGGCTTACCAGGCAGCCGCCTGCATCATTGCTACCCAGGCCATATAGTTTGCCATCCACCACATCCGGGCTAAAGGGATCGCGGGTATATTGCGGGTTGGGTTTTACGGTATCATGGTGGGAGTTAAGCAGCACCGTGGGTTTGGACGGATCAAAGTACTTATTCTGCGCCCATATGTTATTGAGGTGCTGGTTATACGCAACACCTTTTTCTGCCAGCATAGCACCAATAAGCTGCGCGGTGCCTTGTTCTTCCCGGCTAAAGGAAGGGGTAGCAATTAATTGTTTTAAGAGTTTTACGGCATCCTCGTATAACTGTAGGTTCCACATAAGTTAGCATATTAAAGTACCTGCTACCGTACCGGTAGTGTTGCTCCGTACATCTGCCGCATGGCCTATCAGCACTTCCTTTACTCCGCTTTCAATGGCGGAGAAAGCATTTTCCAGCTTGGGCAGTATACCGTCTGTGAGCACCTTTTGTTCCAGCAGCTCCGCATAAATGCTGCGGTTGATCAGGTTTATAACCGCGTTATCGTCCTGCGCATCACGCAATACGCCTTTCTTTTCAAAGCAGTAGATGAGGCGTACCTCATAGTGGGCAGATAAGGCTATGGCCAGCGAAGAGGCAATGGTATCTGCATTGGTGTTCAGCATCTGCCCATGTGTATCGTGGGTTAAGGGGGCAAACACCGGCGTTAACCCCGCATCCAGCATAGCTTTCAGCGGACCAACGTTCAGGTTTGCAGTATTGATATCTCCCACAAAACCATAGTCGATTTCCTTTACCGGACGCTTTACAGCCGGTATTACATTTGCATCAGCCCCCGTCATACCAATGGCATTACAACCAACCGCCTGCAGTTTGGCCACCAGCTGTTTGTTCACCAAACCGCCATATACCATAGTCACTACATCAATAGTGGCAGCATCGGTAATGCGGCGGCCATTCACGTAGTTTGATTCGATCCCCAGCTGGTCACCGATGCGGGTAGCTATCTTCCCACCACCATGGATCAGGATCTTAGGCCCTTTGATGGCTGCAAAATCTTCCAGGAAGGATTGCAGCAGCGCCGGGTTATCAATCACATTGCCACCTACTTTAATGACGAAAAGCATATGCGGATCAGCGTTGTTGTTGTTTTAATATTTCACTTAATACTGCCTGGGCTGCCCATACACGGTTACCGGCTTCCGGTATTACAATGGACTGCGGCCCATCCAGCACTTCATCTGCAATTACCACATTCCTTCTTACAGGCAGGCAGTGCATTACCTTAGCTTCGTTGGTATGCTGCAGCTTCTGATTGCTCATCATCCAGCTGCTATCTGTGCTGATAATGTTACCGTAATCACTATACGAAGACCAGTTCTTTACATATACAAAGTCTGCACCTTCCAGGGCTTTATCCTGGTTGTATTCTATGGGTGCATTACCGGTGAATTTTTTATCCAGCTCATATCCTTTGGGATGCGTGATCACAAAGTCCGCTTCGCCCCAGGCATTTATCCATTGGGCAAAAGAGTTAGGCACGGCCTGCGGCAATGCTTTTACATGCGGCGCCCAGGTCATTACCACCTTGGGTTTACGTGGCTGCTGCCAGCGCTCCTTAATGGTAATTACATCTGTTAAGCTCTGCAAAGGGTGCAGGGTAGCGCTTTCCAGGCTTACCACCGGCACCCCAGCGTATTTAATGAACTGGTTAATATATTTTTCTGTGTAGTCTTCTTCTTTATTCTTCAGGCCGGGAAAGGTACGGATGGACAGTATATCAAAATACTGGCCCATTACAGCAGCGGCTTCCTTCACGTGCTCTGTGGTGCTGCCGCTCATAATAGCGCCATCGTTCATTTCCAGCGCCCAGCCTTCTTTATCAATATTAAACACTACTACTTCCATACCCAGGTTCCTGGCGGCTACCTGTGTGCTTAAGCGTGTTCGCAAACTGGGGTTCAGGAATATCATGCCCAGCGTTTTGTTAACGCCTAATGTTTTGTCCCTGAACGGGTCCTGCTTGTAACCCAGTGCTGTCTCCACTAAGCGCGGGACACCTGGTACATCATCTACGGAAATAAATTGCTTCATTGCTGCAATTAAGGTGTGTTTTAAATATGAAAAATGAAGTAATTAATATTTTAACAGCTCATCCCTGAAAGCGGTCAGGAACTGGTCTGCATGCGCCTGTGTTAAAGCCAGTGAAGGCAGCAGCCTTATTACATTCGGCTTTGCTTCGCCGGTAAAGATCTTATGTTTAAATAACAAGTCTTTTCTTACCTGGTTCAGCTCTTCCGGCAATTCAATACCGATCATCAGGCCCCGGCCCCTTACTTCTTTTACGTGCGGCAGCTGTTTCAGCTGTTCCATGAGGTAGCTGCCTACCTTGGCTGCGTTTGCGATCAGCTGCTCCTGCTCCATTACTTCCAGCACTGCCAGCGCTGCAGCGCAAGCCAGGTGATTACCACCAAAGGTAGTACCCAGCATGCCATAAGCCGGCTGAATGTGCGGGGCAATGATGATGCCGCCTACCGGAAAACCGTTGCCCATACCTTTTGCCATGGTGTAGATGTCGGCATTGATGCCGGCATAATCATGGGAAAAGAACTTACCGCTCCGGCCATAACCGCATTGTACGGAATCGGCAATGAATACGGCATTGTTTGCATCGCATAGGCTCCTGATCTTCTGCAGGAAGCTTTCGCTGGCTACATTAATACCACCTACACCCTGGATGCCTTCAATAATTACGGAAGACACTTCATATTGCTTAAAAGCCGCTTCCAGGGCTTTTTCATCCTGCCAGGGCAGGAACACCACGTTATCGGTTTCATTTACCGGCGCTACAATTTTCGGATTGTCGGTAGCGGCGACTGCCAGGGAGGTACGGCCATGAAAAGATTTTTTGAAGGCAATGATCTTCTTTTTACCGTTGTAGAAAGAAGCGAGCTTTAATGCATTTTCATTGGCTTCTGCACCGGAGTTACACAGGAAGAGCTGATAGTCTTCCTTACCGGATACTTTACCCAGCTTTTCTGCCAGTTGCTGTTGTAACGGGATCCTGATAGAATTGGAATAGAAGCCTACTTTCTGTAGCTGATCGGTGAGGCGTTTTACGTAATGCGGATGGGTATGGCCAATGGAAATCACTGCGTGACCGCCGTATAAGTCCAGGTATTGTGTGCCTTTATCGTCCCATACATTAGAGCCTGCACCTTTTTCAATAGTAATATCGTTGATCGGATAAACGTCAAATAATTTCATGATATGTTTGTTGGCGTGATGAGCGCATCACGCATTTGAAAGAGAAATTTGTTACAGTGCATGGGTCCTGGGTTCGAGTCCCAGCGGGATCACGCTTAAAATACGATCGATTTCAGCTTTAACCCGGCTGTTTCTTCCAGCCCGCATATCAGGTTCATATTCTGCACCGCTTGTCCGGAGGCGCCTTTCAGCAGATTGTCCTCTATGGAGTGGATCACCAGCTTGGTGCCGATCTTTTCTAACTGGATCAGGCATTTATTGGTGTTCACTACCTGCTTCAGGTCTATCTGCTTATCACTGACATGCGTAAACGGATGCGGAGCATAATATGTTTTATACAACTGAAGCGCCGCTTCCAGGGTCAGGTCACTTTCCAGGTAGGAAGTAACCCAGATGCCCCTTGGATAATCGCCCCGTACCGGTACAAAATTAATATTACCGGTAAAGGCAGGCTGCAACAGTTGTAAGCTTCGTCGTATCTCTTTCAGGTGCTGATGAGTAAGCACTTTATAAGTGGAGACATTATTAGCGCGCCACGTAAAATGCGTGGTGCTTTGCAGGCTTTGGCCGGCGCCGGTAGAACCGGTGATGCCGGTAGTATGTACTTCCTGCAGTAAACCCGCCTGTGCTAAAGGCAACAGCCCCAGCTGGATGGCGGTGGCAAAACAACCGGGATTGGCAATGTTCTGCGCTGCTTTTATTTTATCCCTTTGCATTTCCGGCAGGCCGTATACGAACTCCCGGCCCGGCAGGCTTTCGCCTAAACGGAAATCCTGGCTCAGGTCTATTACCTTAACGGAAGGTGCAATGGTATTTGCTTCCAAAAATTTCTTTGACTCGCCGTGTCCCAGGCAAAGGAACAATACATCTATATCATTACTAAGGTCTGCGGCAAAGGTAAGTTCTGTTTCTCCCAGCAGATCACCATGTACGGCATATAAAGGATTACCGGCATTACTACGGCTATGTACAAACGTAATTTCCACGTCAGGATGGTTGAGTAAGATCCTGATCATTTCCCCACCGGTGTAACCGGCGCCGCCTACTATGCCTGTCTTTATTTTAGTACTTGCCATTGTAATCTTTTTTAGCATAAAGCGGAAAGCATAAAGCAAAAAGCTTCCTACCTTATGAATTTATATCCGACTTCACATTATCACTACGCAGCGCTTTAATAAAAGCAATCAACATAGCTTTAACCTCATTTACCTGTTTATTGATCTCGTTATAAATATCATCTTTTATATATCCTAAATCAAAGCTTAACAGTGCACAATATTCTGTTTCATGTGCTGATCCCAATGCCTGATCTAAAAAACGTGCAAAGTCTCTTTCTGTTAATCTTCCACACCCTTCTACAATATTTAATGGTATACTATAAGCAGCACGTTTGATCTGACTGGATAAAGCGTATGTTTCTTCTTTAGGAAAACATACTACTACTTTTGTATATATCATTTGCGTTAACAAATGAGCTTTTTTCCAGATTTCAAGCTTCTTATAGTCTCTCATATTTTTGGGGTGTTGGTTTGCTTGCTTTATGCTTTTGGCTTTAAGCTTTCGGCTCCGTATTCACCTGGTGCCAGATCATGGTCTGGTTACCGAATATCTTGCTGAAGCCGCGTACGTCTTCGCCGGTCCAGCCGCTGTTCATTTCGCCGTACTTGCCAAACTTGCTGCTCATCAGATCGTACGGTGATTCAATGCCTGTTACCTGGAAACGGTAAGGCAGCAAGGTTACAAAAACCTGGCCGGTTACCTGCTGCTGGGAGCTTTCCAGGTAAGCTTCTATATCGCGCATTACAGGATCGAGGATCTGGCCTTCATGCAACCAGTTGCCGTAAAACTGCGCCAGCTGGTCTTTCCAGCTCAGCTGCCATTTAGTGAGCACATGCTTCTCCAGCGCGTGGTGCGCTTTCAGGATCACCATGGGTGCAGCGGCTTCAAAACCCACACGGCCTTTAATACCAATAATGGTATCGCCTACATGTATATCGCGGCCAATAGCAAATGGGCCGGCTATGGATTGTAAATATTGTATGGCTTCTGTGGGATGACCGAACGTTTTATCGTTCACACCCACCAGCTCTCCTTTTTCAAATTTGAGGGATACCTGCTCGGGATCGTGCTTGGTGAGCTGGGTGGGGAACGCTTCTTCCGGTAGCATGCCGTTAGAGGTGAGCGTTTCCTTACCGCCTACAGAAGTACCCCAGATACCTTTATTAATAGAGTACATGGCTTTTTCAAAGTTCATCTGTACTCCTTTGGATTTCAGGTAGTCTATTTCCTGCTCCCGGCTCAGCTTCAGATCACGTATCGGCGTGATGATCTCTACACCCGGGATCATAATATGGAAGATCATATCAAACCGCACCTGGTCGTTACCGGCGCCGGTGCTGCCGTGTGCTACGGCAGTAGCGCCTGTTTCCTTTACGTACTCCGCAATGGCCAGAGCCTGGCTCATACGCTCAGCACTTACGCTTAAAGGGTAGGTATTGTTCTTCAGCACATTGCCAAACACCAGGTATTTGATCACCTTATCATAATAAGAACGTACGGCATTTACTGTTTTATGGCTCTTTACACCCAGGCTGTAAGCGCGTTTTTCTATTTCCTGCAACTCCGCATCGGTAAAACCGCCGGTGTTCACGATCACAGAATACACTTCATAACCCTTCTCTTCTGTCAGGTATTTTACACAGTAGGAAGTATCGAGGCCTCCGCTAAATCCCAGTACTACTTTTTTACTCATTATTATGGTTCTGATGGTTAGGTGGTAAAATTGCTAAATTATAGTTGAAACAGCACCATTAAAACAGGTTGAACAGAAAGAATTTCTTTTTGATGTTACTGGCTGTGCCGGTGTTGCCACCTTTCAGCAGCACATATCTTTTATACCGCAGCCAGCGCTCAAACAGGCGGAAGTTCTCTTTGAAAGCCCGTTGCTTCTTTGGATGCAGCATATCAATATTGCCATCGGCGGCTACCATCATTTGCGGCTGCACGCTTACGGTCTTATGTTCAGCGGCGGCTCTGTCGCGCATGGCTTTCTCTTCGGCTTCCTTCAGCTTCTGCGCAGGATCGTAGAGCATACCGGTGCACAGACAGTTCTTACGTTCTTTGGCCGTGAGAATGTCGAAGTTCACACAGCTGCGGCAGCCTTTCCAGAACTCTTCATCATCTGTAAGCTCAGAATAAGTAACGGGCTCGTAGCCTAATTCTGAGTTGATCTTCATTACAGCCAGGCCGGTGGTAAGACCAAATATTTTGGCATCCGGGTATTTTTCCCTGGATAATTCAAAGATGCGATGCTTAATTGATTTAGCTACTCCATGGCCGCGGAAGGCCGGGTTGACGATCAGGCCGGAGTTGGCAACAAACTTCCCATGGCTCCAGGCTTCAATGTAACAAAAGCCTACCCAGTCGCCCTTTGCCGTTAATGCAATCACAGCCTTTCCTTCGTCCATCTTCAACTCCACGTATTCCGGTGAGCGTTTGGCAATACCGGTACCACGCGCTTTGGCGGAGGATTCCATCTCGTCGGTGATGGTTTTAGCATAAATTTTATCGTCGGGAGTGGCTACCCTAACGATGATATCTGTATTTTCCAACTTTCGTAAATTGAAAAAAGTGAACCAATAGTATTAAATGAGCTGCCTTATGTGGTCAGGAAAAATAGAAATCACAAATGATGGGGGTGATCATTGTGCGATAGCATGCCAATATGTAAGACGAATGCTATCAAATGCGAGGTCGTCGGGAGAGATATTTAAAGACATTACACCCAATAGAGTACATGCCTTCCATCAGAGAAGGATGATACGCAGAGATGTTGGTATGGGTCGCAAAGTTTTCCAACTTCAGTTCAGCATTAAATTGTGAAACAAGTGTCTTTAATTAATTCTCCGCAAAATTATAACATATTCTATTATTATCCGACAATTTTTTTTGCCGTGACAATACTTTAACATAATTGAAAAACGGACTGCCTTTCAGGATAACTCCCAAGACAATCCGTTTATAATGAATTATTTATTTTCTTACTTTGTTAACACTTCCAGTTCGGCTACGCTGGCATCGTGGTCCGTTTCAAAAGCAGGTTCCAGGGCTACCAGCTTAATATAGCGGGCGGTAACAGCCTGCGGGAAGCGGATGGTTTGCTGAACAGGGTTGTTGCGGATGTTATCGAAACTGCCGGTACTTACCGGCTGGCCCCACTCCTTCCCATCATTACTTACATAAAAAGCATATTTATAAATAATACCGCTGAAAGTGGTGTGCGCATCCCGGTGCGGCAGGTAGCTGAACCCTTTGAGGCTCAGGCTTTCTCCCAGGTCAATGGCCAGCTCGTAAGGATAATGGCCAAAGGCGCCTTTACCGGAGGTCCAGTAAGTGTCCGGGTTGGCATCTATGGCGTTGGCTGCAGTTCCTGCCTTACCATCTGCTGCCAGCACTTTCCATTTGGACTGGGCCATATTAAAGCTGGCACTGATGGTGGAGCTGGCTGTTTTGCCTTTGTGAATGAAGGCCTTAGCTTTTACCACGCCGCCCTCAACCAACGCAAACGGCTGGCTGTAGCGCGGGGAAGTAAAGGTCGGCTCACTGCCATCCAGCGTGTAATGCAACTCCGGATCGGGGGAAGCGCAGGTGATGGATAGCAAACCTTCTTTATCGCGTTTGATCTCAGGATCGGCCAGCAGGTCGGGAGCATTATATAATTGTACTTCACTGATGACCGGGCAGGCTTTAGCATCCTTTATATTGATGCGTACCTGGGTAGTGGTAGTAGTGGGCACCCGCAGCAGGCGTTTATGCCCGATGGTGGTTTCATTGGCTACCTCTTTGTAAGCGCCATCCTCCAATACCTCTACGGTAAAGGCTTTTACGCGCTGGCCCAGGGCAATGTATTCCTGCAATACCGCCCGGTTAAAGGTAACCGGTTTGGTAAAGGTGAGCGTAATGCCGGCATTCTGCACCCCATCAGGCGTAGCCCAGTAGGTTTTGTTGTTACCGTCTACCAGGTAACTGGCCTTAACGGCGGTATTGTTCTTACGTATATCGGTTACTGTTACCTTGGCGCTGCGGGCCAGGTTATTTTTGAACGTGGTTTCCAGCAGGCGTCTGAACTCCATGAGGCGGGTGGAGTCGTTGGCATTGATAAGCCCGCGGCGATCTACTGGTACATTCAGCAGCAGGTTACCGTTACGGCCTACGGATGCGTTGTAGATGTCCAGCAGCTTGGCTACGCTTTTTACCTTGTCGTTGGTAGCGTCACTATAAAACCATCCCGGGCGGATGGATACGTCACATTCCGTGGGCACCCATTTTTCGCCATCTTCATCTCCTTTATTAAGGGTGGCCTGTGAGGGCGCTTTTTTACCGGGCTCATAACCGGTTACATTCAGGGTGCTCCAGTTGGTAGTGCCGGCATAGCCATCCTCATTACCTACCCAGCGGCAGCCGGGACCCACATCACTGAAAATTACAGCATTGGGCTGTTCACGGTATACTACGCTGTGAAACAGCTGCCAGTTATATTCCTGTTTTTTTCCGTTAGGGCCTTCCCCGTTGGCGCCATCAAACCACTGCTCAAACACAGGGCCGTAGCTGGATAATACTTCATTCAGCGTTTTGGCAAAGATCTGGTTATACTCCGGGGTGCCATAAGCCGGGTGGTTACGGTCCCAGGGCGACAGATAAACACCGAACTTCAGGCCATACTGTTTACAGGCGGCGGAGAGCTCTTTCAACACATCGCCCTTGCCATTTTTCCAGGCGCTTTCCCGTACGGTATGGGTGCTGAATTTACTGGGCCACAGGCAAAAACCGTCGTGATGTTTAGCGGTGATGATGATCCCTTTCATGCCGGCCAGCTTGGCGGTACGCGCCCATTGGCGGGCATCCAGCTGGGTAGGGTTAAAGATGCGGGGGTCTTCATCGCCATGCCCCCATTCCCGGTCGGTAAAGGTGTTGGGGCCAAAGTGAATGAACATATAATACTCCATATCCTGCCAGTTCTCCTGGGCTTTGGTAGGGAGGGCGCCGTAAGGTTTGATGGTGGACTGGGCTACTGCTGCGTTGTAGCATAATAGTGCGCCTGCCAGGAATGTTGCTGCTTTTTTCATCATACACTATCTGTCGTAGTAAGTAGTAAATGTAATATACGATAAACGTATGCGGATGGCATAGTGAAAATCAATCCAATAATTGTTAAAAAAAGCGGAAAGGATAAAGCAGAAAGCATAAAGCTGAAGGCTGAATGTTGAAGGCCCAAAGCTGAAGGCCTGGGAGATTGCCGGATTGTTTTTGCTTATCCTTTTTACCTTTTGCTTTATGCTTTCTGCTTTACGTTTATCCTTTATGCTTTACGCTTTATCCTTTCTGCTTTATGCTTTCTGCTTTATGCTTTCTGCTTTATGCTTACTGCACTTGCACGCCTTCTTCAATACTCGTTACATAGATCTCCGGTACTTTGCCGAATTTTTGTTGGTAACGGTCGCGGATATACGTTGTATATGCTGCTACCTGATCTTCCTGTACCAGGTTTATGGTGCAGCCGCCAAAACCGCCGCCCATTACGCGTGCGCCGGCTACTTCCGGGCGTTGTTTCGCCAGCTCTACCAGGTAATCCAGCTCAGGGCAGCTTACTTCATACAGGCGGCTAAGGCCGTCGTGCGTGGCATACATCAGCTTACCAAACTCCTGCAGGTTGCCCTGCTGCAGATAATCACAGGCCTGCTGCACACGGGCTATTTCTGCTATTACATAAGCACAGCGTTTATATACAATGTTATCCAGTTTGTCTTTTACGGCTTCCAGCATCTCCATGCTGGCATCGCGCAGGGACTGCACCTGCGGGTAGGCAGCCTGTAATATTTTTACGCCGGCTTCACATTGCTGGCGCCGTACGTTATATTCAGAAGAGGCCAGGGAGTGGTGCACCATTGAGTTACAGAGCACAATCTTCTGGTTAGGGAAGTTAAAGGGATAATAAGTGTAGGTAAGATCGCGGCAGTCCAGCAGCATCACCTGGTCTTTTTTCCCGTGCAGGTTCGCAAACTGGTCCATGATACCGCATTGTACACCGGGAAAAGTATGTTCTGCCTTTTGCCCTATCAAAGCCATATCCATACGGGATAGCGCATAACCCATTAAATGATCCAGCGCGGCTACCAGCCCGCCTTCTACGGCAGCGGAAGATGAAAGGCCTGCGCCTACCGGCACATCGCCGGCTATTACACAATCAAACCCCGGTACTTTATAACCGCGCTTTTGCAGCTGGTCTACTACGCCCAGCAGATAGTTGATCCACCCCGGTGTAGGTTTTACCGCATCCAGGTCAAAGCTTACCTGCTCTTTATTAAAGGCCGCATATGCATTGCATTTGTTGGTGCCGTTAAGCGCTACTGCATAAATAATGCGTTTGTCGATCGCGGCGGGTAATACAAAGCCATCGTTATAATCTGTATGCTCTCCGATTAAATTGATCCTGCCGGGAGAGCTTACCAGCACGGGTGTGTTGTGGAATAATTGAATGAACTGATCCCTGGTTTGTTGTAGCATCTTAATTAGATAGATGATATTAAATGTATAAAGTACGCCTAAAAATAAGGTACCATTCTTAATTACCCAACTGTAATAAGGGAAGGCGGTGAAAAGGGAGCGCCAAAGGGTTGGAGCAGCACCTGACTGGCTATGGAGCACTATCATATATGAGTATTAGCGCAATTGTAGTAAGATCATTCTCACATACCTTGTGGACTTGACGTGGACTTGATGTGGACTTGATGCGGGGATGAGGTGGAAAATAGCCGGCAAACATCAAAGAAAAAGCCCGCAGATCAGCGATCCACGGGCTTTCCGGTAGTTGAATAACAAGTCAAAAAATACTTAGGCCTTCGGTTTTCCTACCTTATGGCCTGCTATTGCAAAATACAGAATGTAAGCGTAACAGGGCAGCATGCAATATAAAAATGCCTGGCGGAAATTAATACTTTCGGAATGCAGGAAACCCAGCATACCATCTTTATTAAACAGGCCACCATACACCTGCGGTAATACGCCACCGCCAACAATACCCATTACTAAAAGGCCGGCGCCCAGCTGGGTGTATTTACCTAATTTATCAATAGCCAGGGGCCATATGGCAGGCCACATGAGCGCGTTGGCCAAACCCAATAATGCAATGAAAGTTACAGCTGTATAACCATCTGTAAGGTAAGCGCAGGTGGTAAATATTAAACCCAGTATAGCGGAGATCCGTAAGCTCATACTCTGGGAAATAATCTTAGGGATAGTAACAATACCAATTATATACCCCACCAGCATAGCGGCCAGTGTAAAGGAGGTAAAGTATTTGGTTTTATCCAGGCTCATACCCATCTGGTTACCGTAGGTACCAATAACATCACCGGCCATTACCTCTACCCCTACATATAAGAAGATACACAGCACGCCTAATAACAGGTAAGGGTATTGTGTAATGCTGGTTTTTTCTGTACCGGTGGAACCTGCATCGTTTCCGGATGTATCTATCTCCGGTAAGGAAGAACGTTTAATAAAGAAGGCAACTATCACCAGCACAATGGCCATTACAATATAGGGACCTATTACGCGGGAAGCCAGGCTATCCAGCAGCAGCGACTTTTGCGCGGCATCGGTAGCGGTATTGATCTGCTCTTCCAGCGCGGTAGCATTCTTTAATACAATGGTGCTTAGTACCAGCGGCGCAATAATACCGGCTATCTTATTACAGATACCCATAATGCTTATTCGCTTAGCTGCGCTTTCAATAGGGCCTATAATACTTATATACGGGTTAGAGGCCGCCTGCAGCAAGGTAAGGCCGGCGCCCTGCACAAATAAACCGGTCAGGAACATACCAAAGCTACGGGCATTGGCAGCGGGCAGAAAAATAACCGAGCCAACGGCCATTACCACCAGACCCAGTGCCATACCATTCTTGAAGCCTACCTTTTTAAGGATGAATGAAGAAGGTAATCCCAGGAAGAAGTAAGCTAAAAAGAAGGCGAAGGTTACCAGCAAAGCCTGTCCTATACTGAGCTCGCAGGCTATCCGCAAAAATGGGATCAGCGTACCGTTCAACCAGGTAACGAATCCAAATACGAAGAATAAGATCCCAATAATGGTAATCGATTGCACATAGCTGGCTTTCTTCTCCGGCAATGTAGCAACGGGCGAGTTTGACGACATAGATATAACTTAAAATGATGAAAAATAGATAGATTTTGGTTCACTGTAACGCGAACTTAAACAACTATTCCGGTATTTTCTAACCCCGGAAGTGGTATTTTTCCGGATTTTTCATTCACTACCATTTTTAGATAATTTTCTATAATCTGCGCGCTAAAACGTTTTTGCATAATATAAAATTTCAAGAATTTATTTTTATTTTAGAAAATCTTAAAAAATAATTTATACATTTATCGGGTAATAATCCATAGTAATTAAACACGTTTATGGCTGAACAATCAAAGCAAGGTACACATCCCTCCTTTTCAGTACTTGTTCTCGTTTTTTTCTTCTGGGGGTTTGTGGCCGCATCTAACAGTATCTTTATCCCGTTTTGTAAAGCGCATTTTGATCTAACCCAACTGGAATCCCAGTTAATTGACTTTGCTTTTTACGGCGCGTATTTCATCGGTTCCTTATTGCTCTATCTTTTTTCTGCTATCCGCGGTGTTGATATCCTCAACAAGATCGGTTATCAGAAAGGGATCATTTACGGTTTGCTGATATCCGTTGTAGGCGCTGCTGCGCTGATAGGTGCAGTGAACCTTGGTAACGGCATGGCTAACAAGTCCGGCGCGTTTTACCTGATCTTAGGAGCTTTCTTTATTGTAGCACTTGGGTTCTCATTGCAGCAAACTGCCGCTAACCCTTTTGCCATTTTATTAGGTGATCCTTCCAAGGGTACACACCGTTTAAATCTGGCTGGTGGTGTAAACTCTTTTGGTACTACCATCGGACCTATTATTGTAAGCATGCTGCTGTTTGGCAGCGCACAGGGTGGCGATGCTTCCAAAACAGACATCAGCAAGATCAATACTTTGTACATCCTGCTCATTGTATTGTTCCTGGTAGCAGCCGGTATTTTTGCATTGGTAAAAATGCCCAAAACCACGGGTGATGAACATTTTGAAAAATCCAGCAAAGCCAGTGGCGCGCTGGTAGCTATCACTGCTATGTTTGTGCTGATCGTGATCGGCATTACCACACAGAATGCATTACCATTTTTTATTGCCGGTATCGTTGGTATACTGGTTATTTTATTTTATGCTAAAACAGCATCACAAAAGAATGGCGACGGCTGGGGCGCTATGAAGTACCCGCAGCTGGTGCTGGGCATGATCGCCATTTTTGTGTATGTAGGTGTGGAAGTTTCTGTGGCCAGTAACATGGGCGCACTGCTGAAACATCCGGGTTTTCTTACTCCTGAAGGTTTAGCTGAATCACAGATCGATCCTTACATTTCCCTGTTCTGGGGTAGTCTGATGATCGGCCGCTGGACGGGCGCCATCACGGTGTTCAACGTTTCCAAGGCAACGCGTAAGCTGTTATTTGTGATCGTACCTTTCATTGCCTACGGTGTTATCTTAGGCGCCAATGCCTGGAAAGGCAACGACATCAGCGCACTGTATCCATATGCCGGTGTGATCGTAATACAGATCATCGGTTTCTTTGCCGGACAGGAAAAACCAGCCAAGACCTTAATGATCTTTGGCTTACTGGGTGTAGCCGGTATGGTGGTAGGTTTATTAACTACCGGTGCAGTTGCTACGTTTGCTTTTGTAAGCGGTGGCTTATTCTGTTCCGTAATGTGGCCTTCTATCTTCTCCCTGTCTATTGCAGGTTTAGGTAAATATACCAGCCAGGCTTCTTCTTTCCTGGTAATGATGATATTGGGCGGTTCCCTGATACCACCGGTGCAGGGCGGATTAGCAGACACGTCTCTTGGCATTCATGCCTCTTATATTATACCAGCCTTATGCTTTGCATACCTGGCGTTCTTTGCATTCAGAGTTAAAACTATTTTAAAATCTCAGGGAATCGATTATGAGTCAGCAATTAGTAGTGGGCATTGATATTGGTGGTACCAATACCAAATTCGGCGTTGTAGACCGCAGAGGCAATATTCTGTGTGATGGCCGTATGTTAACTAACCAACATGAAGATGTAGCTGGTTTTTTGGACGAGCTGCATGAGCACCTGTCTAAACTGATAGACCAGGCAGGCGGCATAGATAATATCAGGGGTATAGGTGTGGGCGCGCCCAATGGCAACTATTACACCGGTAATATTGAATATGCACCAAACCTTCGCTGGAAGGGCGTTATACCACTGGCTAATTTGCTGGGAGAGAAATTTGGTTTACCTACTGTGTTAACCAATGATGCCAATGCAGCTGCATTGGGAGAGCTGATGTATGGCGCTGCCCGCAGCATGAAAGATTTTATTGTGATCACCTTAGGTACAGGCGTAGGCAGCGGTATTGTTGCCAACGGACAGTTAATATATGGTCATGATGGTTTTGCAGGTGAGCTGGGCCATTGTATTGTGATCCCAGGCGGCAGGTACCACCCCGGGACCGGTGCGCACGGATCCCTGGAAGCCTATGCTTCCGCTACCGGCGTAACCAATACCGCATTGGAATTCCTGGCTACCCGCCCGGAAACCAAGAGCACACTGCGCGATCTGAAGAAAGAAGAGATCAACTCCAAAACCGTGTTTGACGCGGCTATGGCAGGTGATCCGCTGGCCAGGGAAGTATATGAGTTCACCGGTAAAATACTGGGTGAGGCTTTGGCCAACTTCGTTATGTTCAGCAGCCCGGAAGCTATTATATTATTTGGCGGTTTAACCAAAGCCGGTGACCTGATCATGAAACCGGTGCGGGAACACATGGAGCTGAACCTGTTGCCTATTTTCCAGAATAAAGTGAAGCTGGTATTCTCTGAGCTGAAAGAAAGTGATGCCGCTATTTTGGGCGCGAGTGCGCTGGCGTGGGAGATGAAGGATTGAATGGCCGATGGTCCACAGTCGATGGTCCATAGCATAATGCGATAGAGAAGGTTTAAGTGGAATGGCTGGTAATGGGGATGTTATGGTACGGTCCATGGCCCGGTGGGGAGAGGAAGGTGTAAAATGGAATGGCTGGAACGGATAATGGTGCACGGCCGGGTGCGGGTGAAAAGCAGAGCGTGGAAGGCTTTGGAGGATTGTAACGGAAGTGGGATTGAACGAATAAAATAAATACAGTATCTTTCGATCCATATTATCTTATATGCAAGATCGTAGAAACTTTTTAAAAGCAGCGGCCCTTGGTGCCGCTGCTTTCTCTTTAGATGGAGTAAGCGCTGCACCTGCCGGCGCAGCAGGTAAAACCGTAAAGGGGAAACCTATCGTGATCTCTACCTGGGACTTCGGCATCCCTTCCAACAAGGCTGCCTGGGAAGTGCTGAAAAAAGGCGGCCGCGCGCTGGACGCCGTAGAAGCAGGCGTGCAGATACCGGAAGCTGATCCGGCAGTAACTACGGTAGGTTATGGCGGCTACCCGGACCGGGATGGCCATGTAACCCTGGATTCCTGTATTATGGACGAGCTGGGGAATTGCGGTTCTGTAGCAGCACTGGAACATATTGTACATCCTGTTTCCGTGGCCCGTGCCGTAATGGAAAAAACACCGCACGTAATGCTGGTAGGTGAAGGTGCGCTGCAGTTTGCGCTGGCCAACGGTTTCAAAAAAGAGAACCTGCTAACACCGGAATCAGAAAAAGCCTGGAAAGAGTGGCTGAAAAAATCTGAGTACAAACCGCAGATGAATATTGAGAACAAGTCTTATAACGCTAACGGCACTACGGCGTTTAGTCCGCTGCAGTTACCGGGCAACGTATATAACCACGATACCATTGGCATGCTGGCGATGGATGCACAGGGCAACCTGTCCGGTGCCTGCACCACCAGCGGTATGGCCTTTAAAATGCGTGGCCGTGTGGGCGATTCTCCCATTATTGGCGCTGGTTTGTATGTGGATAATGAAGTAGGCGGCGCTACCTCTACCGGTGTGGGTGAAGAGGTGATCCGTATTGTAGGCAGCCACCTGGTGGTAGAGCTGATGCGGCAGGGATATTCACCTGAAGCGGCTTGTAAGGAAGCGGTAAAACGTATTGTGAAAAAGAGCCCGCAGAAATCAAAAGAGATCCAGGTAGGTTTCCTGGCCCTGAATAAAAAAGGGGAGTTTGGCGCGTACTGTTTGCAGGAAGGTTTCAGCTATGCGGTGTGTACCAGCGATACGCGGAATGAGCTGATAAAGGGGAAACATTTTTATTAGTTGACAGTTTTTAGTTGGCAGTTGCCAGTGGGCAGTGGGCAGTCGGGAGGTACTTCTTATTGTAAGCGTGATCATAACAGGGCAGCTCCTGACTACAAACTGCAAACTCTTAAATTTAAAAACGGCACTACGCAGTATGCATTGACTGCCAACTGCAAACTGCCAACTGCAAACTAAATTCAAAACCGGCACTACGCAGTACTCATTGACTGCCAACTGCCCACTGGCAACTGCCAACTTTTAAAAACTATGAGCGTTACCTTAGAAATATGCGCCGGTTCCGTAGGTTCCTGCATAGCTGCCCAGGAAGGGGGCGCACAACGCATTGAGCTGTGCGATAACCTGCTGGAAGGCGGCACCACACCCAGCTACGCTACCATAGCAGTGGCGCGGGAAAAAGTGCAGATCGCCCTTTACCCTATTATACGCCCGCGCGGGGGTGATTTTTTATATGACGCCCATGAGTTTGAAGTAATGCAGCGGGATATAACCCTATGTAAACAGCTGGGCTGCGACGGTGTTGTAATAGGCATTCTTACCCCCGACGGACGGGTGGATAAAGAAAGATGTAAAAAACTCGTAGACCTGGCCTGGCCGATGGGCGTTACGTTTCACCGTGCCTTTGATATGACGGCAGACCCGCTGCAGGCCCTGGAAGATATTATTGAAATTGGCTGTGAACGCATCCTTACTTCCGGGCAGCGTAATACTGCAGCGGAAGGTACTGCCCTGCTGAAAACGCTGGTACAGCAATCACAGGAACGTATAGCCATTATGGTAGGCTCCGGCGTACGGGCCCATAATATTGCCATCCTGGTAAAGGAAACGGGCGCGGTGGAATACCATACCACCGCCAAAGCCTATGTAGAAAGCGGTATGACCTACCGAAACCCCAATGTAAGCATGGGCGGCATTCCCGGTGTACCGGAATACGGTATTTCCCTTACCCAGGCGGCTGAGGTAAAAAAGATCAGGGAGGAAGCGGAGAAGGCTTATCAGGAAATGTTGTAAATTGGATCAAACGAAGTAAGAGATCAGCGGCAGGAAAAGAAGTTAGAAGTAAGCGATAAGAAAGTAAGATACCTGCAATTTGTTATTCGAAATCAGAGATAGGAAAAGACACCTACTTCATACTTCAATATCTGATAAACTATGAACCGTTACCTTATTATCCTGATCCTGGCACTCTGTTGCTGCAGCTGGCCGTTACTACTACCTGCGCAAAATCTGAAAGTGCTTACCTACAACATTCATCACGGCCAGAACAACCAGGGCGCCGTAGACCTGCAAGGCATTGCCAACGTTATACTGGCCACCAATCCTGACCTGGTAGCCCTGCAGGAAGTAGACAGCGCTACTACCCGCACACAAGGCGCCGATCAGCTGAAAGAACTGGCTTCCCTTACCGGCATGTACACCTATTTTGCAAAAGCAATGGATTATGAAGGCGGCGCTTATGGCACCGGTATCCTGTCCAGAATGCCTATTACCGCCACAGAACGTATAGCCTTACCTGGTAATAAGGACCGGGAGCCGCGCATAGCCGGCATTATTACCCTGCAGCTGCCCGGCGACAGCCTGCTGCAATTTGTAAGTGCACACCTGGATGCCAGTGATGAACCCACCGACCGTATAAACCAGGCCACCGCCCTGGTGCAGCGTTTTACCAATGCCAAAACACCTGTGATACTGGCCGGTGATCTGAATGCTGCACCTGCCACCAAAGAAACCGGCATTTTAAAGCAGCTGTTCACCGATGCCACCCAGGCAGCCGGCCCTACCTACCCGGCAGATACGCCTACCGTAAAGCTGGATTATATACTGCTGTATCCCAAACAACATTTTAACGTAACGACCACCCGCGTAATACAGGAAACCGTTGCCTCTGACCACCGGCCCCTGGTAGCTGAGCTGGAAATAAAAGAATAAACCGTTATACTGAAAGTTGTATCTTCGGAACCGTCTTTTTACCACCCATCAACCTGGCTGAAATAACATTTATGAACAGAACAATGAACCGTAAACGGGCCCTGTTACCCTGTGTAATAGCACTCGCCCTGGCAGGCCTGACCGCCTGTACCAACAATCAACAGGGAGCAGCACCTAAAGGCAAGGTAAGCATCATACCCATGCCGGTAAGCGTGCAGGAAACGCCCGATTCTTTTCTGCTGGACAAACAAACCGTGCTGGTAGCCACCACCCCGGAGGATAAACAATCTGCAGGCCTGTTCAATGCCTGGCTGAAAGAGCTGACCGGCTATGAGCTGACCGTGGCAGAACAGGGCGATAAGAACGCCATTGTGCTGCATACCGGTACAGACAGCAGCAAACATGCAGAAGGTTATACCTTAAAAGTGGGAAAAGACCGCATTGACATTAACGGCAATGACGGCAGCGGCACCTTTTACGGCATACAAACCCTTATACAATTATTACCGGTTGAAAAAGGCAGCACCTTGTGGATACCGGGCGCCGACATCAATGATTATCCCCGCTTCCCTTACCGCGGGCTGCACCTGGATGTAGGTCGCCACTTCTTTTCCGCCGACTTTGTAAAGAAATATATTGACCTGCTGGCCATGCATAAGATGAACACTTTTCACTGGCATCTTACGGAAGACCAGGGCTGGCGTATAGAGATCAAAAAATATCCGCGCCTGCAGGAAGTAGCTTCCAAGCGCAAAGAATCCATGGTAGGGCATTACAACGATCAGAAATTTGACGGTAAACCTTACGGCGGTTATTACACCCAGGAAGAAATAAAGGATGTGGTAGCCTATGCCACCGCACGCCACGTAACCGTGATACCTGAAATAGAAATGCCCGGCCACTCCCTGGCAGCATTAACCGCTTACCCTTACCTGGGCTGCACCGGCGGCCCTTATGAAGTAGGCACCAAATGGGGCGTGTTTGATGATATTTACTGCGCCGGCAACGACAGTACCTTCCTGTTCCTGCAGGATGTGCTGGATGAAGTAATGGCGCTGTTTCCCAGCAAATACATACATATTGGCGGCGATGAAGCCCCTAAAACACGCTGGGAAAAATGCCCCAAATGCCAGAAGCGCATGAAGGACGAAGGTTTGAAAGATGTGCATGCGTTACAGAGCTACTTTATTCAGCGCATGGAAAAATACCTGAACAGCAAAGGACGCCGCATTATTGGCTGGGATGAGATCCTGGAAGGCGGCCTGGCCCCTGATGCCACTGTAATGAGCTGGCGCGGGGAAGAAGGCGGCATAGCAGCAGCCAAACAAAAACACGATGTGATCATGACGCCGGGCAACTACTGCTATTTTGACCACTATCAATCCAAAGGGAAAAATGAGCCCGTTGCCATTGGCGGTTATACACCGGTAAGTGAGGTATACAGCTATGAGCCCATACCCGCCGGTTTAAGCAAGGAAGAAGCCAGCTACATTAAAGGCGCGCAGGCCAACGTTTGGTCTGAATACATGCCGAATGCAGAGCACGTGGAATACATGGTATACCCGCGCGCTACAGCCATGGCAGAGGTTTTATGGAGCCCTGCTGAAAAACGTAATTACGATGATTTTGTGGAAAGGCTGAAGCAGCACCTGCACCGCCTGGATATGAAAAAAGTGAACTACGCCAAACATGTATTTGAAATACGCGGTGAGGTTGACAGCACTGCCAGCGGTGTATCCGTAAAGCTGGACAGCAAGCTGGATGGCGGTAAGATCTTTTACACAACAGATGGCAGCGCGCCTAGCCCTAAGGGCACTGCGTATACCAATCCTATAGTGATAGACAAGGCAGAAACTATCCGCGCGCTGGTGTTCCTGGATGATAAGCCCTACGGCAATGAGTACACGCAACCATTTGTGTTCCATAAAGCATTGGCTAAAAAAGTTACCCTGGCGCAACCGCCTAATGGTAACTACAATCCCGGCAGCCCGTTTGCATTGGTAAATGGTATTGAAGGTGTAAAGGAATACAATGATAACCAGTGGTTTGGCTACAGCGGCAACAACATGGAAGCCACCGTGGACCTGGACAGTGTGCAGGACATTCACTCCGTAGGCGTGAACATCCTGAACGCCAAAGGCCCGGGCATATACCCGCCCAAACAGGTAACTTTCCTGGTATCTGACGACGGACAGCATTTTAAGGAAGTATATAAACAAACTACCTTTGCCAAAGAAGGCATTAACCAGGTACGGGCGCCTTTACAGCAGGTAAAAGGCCGTTATGTGAAGCTGGTAGCCCAGAATACAGGCACTATACCGGCAGGCGCAGAAGGCGCGGGCAGCAAGGCCTGGCTTTTTGTGGACGAGATAATAATTAATTAACAACGCGCAGCTGTGCAAATATGCAGATGTATTGAAATTGCAGCACAAAGGCCGCTCCCGGCAGCTGCACATTTGCATATTTGCCCACCTGCACATCGGTTTAGCAACTGGTTTTGTTAAACAGTTGCTAAAAAAGCTACCAGATTAGCACATTTTTATTTAATTTTCCGGCTCGTTTTTAAAACGCCTCTAATCCAAAACATCACTTACCATGACGCTTAATCACCAGGAGATCGAACTGATTGACAGTTTTGAACAGATAGCCGTGGATATTCATCCCACAGCTAAGGAAGGATCCCGCGCAGTAGCACAGGAAATAGCAGCACTCATCAAAGCAAAACAAGCAGCCAAAGAAACCTGTGTACTGGGCCTGGCCACCGGCTCTACGCCCAAGTACCTGTATGCGGAGCTGGTGCGCCTGCACAAAGAAGAAGGCCTGAGCTTTAAGAATGTAGTCACCTTTAACCTGGACGAGTATTATCCCATAGAGCCGGATGCCCTGCAGAGCTACAACCGGTTCATGAAAGAGCAGTTATTTAAACATATCGATATACCGGAAGGCAATTATTTTGTACCGGACGGCACCCTGCCCAAGGAAAAAATGAAGGCTTACTGTGAGGAGTACGAGCGCAGAATAGAATCTGCCGGCGGCATAGACCTGCAGGTACTGGGCATTGGGAACAACGGCCATATTGGTTTTAACGAACCCGGCGCCAGCGTAAACTCCCATACCCGCCTGGTAACGCTGGATAACAGCACCCGCCTGGCCAATGGCTTTGAGTTCCCGAATATGAGCCAGGTACCCCGTTTGGCTATTACCATGGGTATTGGCACCATTTTCAAAGCCAAACGCGTATTGCTGATGGCCTGGGGCTCACACAAAGCCAAGATCGTACGCAGGGCAGTAGAAGGTCATTATTCTGACCAGGTGCCGGCCTCCCTGCTGCAACAGCATCCAAACTGCCGGTTTGTGATAGATGAACAGGCCGCACAGGAGCTGACCCGTTATAAGGAGCCCTGGCTTACCGGCGATTGCGAATGGACACCCAGCCTGCGCCGCAAGGCAGTAACCGGCCTGGCCATGAAGCTGGACAAGCCCATTCTGATGCTCACGGATAAGGATTACAACGAGAATGGTTTGAATGACCTGATCGTACAATACGGTTCTGCGTATGAGCTGAACATCGAAGAGTTTAACGGCATCCGCGATACCATTACCGGCTGGCCCGGCGGCAAACCCGGCGCGCCACTGCCCAAACACCCGGAACGTTCAGAGCCTTCACCCAAACGCGTGCTGATCTTCTCCCCTCACCCGGATGATGATATCATTTCCATGGGCGGCACTTTCATACGTCTGCATGAGCAGGGGCATGATGTGCATGTAGCTTACCAGACCTCCGGCAATATTGCGGTAACCGATGAATTTGTGCTGCGCTTTATTGACTTTGCCGTAGGCTTTGAAGGTATGTTTGATATAGACAGAAGCAAGAGCTCCCAGATACTGGATGAAGCAAAAGCTTTCCTGAAGATCAAGAAACCCAGCCAGAAAGATACGCCTGAAATACGCGCCATTAAAGGCCTCATACGCCGTTGCGAAGCAAAAGCCACCTGCCGTTACGTAGGTATTAAGGAAGAGAATATCCACTTTCAGAACCTGCCTTTCTATGAAACCGGTTTGGTGGAAAAGAAACCCATGGGCGAAGAGGATGTGCAGCTGACCATGCAACTGTTACGCGAGGTAAAACCGCATCAGATCTTCTGCGCAGGTGACCTGGCCGACCCGCATGGCACTCACAAGGTGTGCCTGGACATTGTGTTTGAAGCGCTGAACCGCCTGAAACATGAGGCCTTTATGAAAGATTGCTGGGTATGGCTGTACAAGGGAGCCTGGCAGGAATGGGACATTCACGAAATTGAAATGGCGGTACCTATGAGCCCCGACCAGGTGGTTCAAAAACGTTTGGGCATCTTTATTCACCAAAGCCAGAAAGATGTTGTACCTTTCCAGGGAACCGATCTGCGTGAATTCTGGCAAAGAGCAGAAGACCGCAACGCTAACACCGCCGAACTGTATGATAAGCTGGGATTACAGAAATATGCTGCGATGGAAGCTTTTGTACGGTATCATTTTATGTAAGCCATAAGGGATCACAAGTATGTATATAACGTAACACCTCCGTAAATACGGGGGTGTTACTTGTTTATAGCCATATCTATAAGTACCATACTGGCCAGCCTTGGCGATAGTAGTCACATCTCTGCACCGGTGAGCGGTTATATTTCCCTGTACAAATCATCCAGCAGTTATTACAATGATTGCTGCGCAAGGTTCATTACCTCATTCAGCACCCGGTCCTTATTATCTAAAAAGCTTTTCAGATCCTGCTGCAGCGGCAGCTGGGGTATAATACCGCGGCCAAAGGGAATAGCAGGTAATGGCTGCACATACTGTTTTACATTTACTACAGACAGCATAATGCTGATATGTGAATCCGGCAGCTGGTAGGTAACGCTGTTATGCCCTGTGTGCCCGTAATACCCACCCATGGTTTCCTCTCCTACTACTATTACCTTATCCTCACTTCTTACCATACTGGCAAATAAAGAGGCTGCAGAAGCTACCTGCGGCCCTACCAGCAAATATACCCTGCCGTGGAAGGCTAAAGGATTGGGCTTCCATAAAGGATTAAAAGAAGGGTTCTGGTAATACTTACCATTCACCAGACGATTATGCTCTTCCAGGAAATTGGATTCCAGGTCCGGTATATCACTGGAATCTTCTGCCTGGTAATATTGCTTAAAGGGCAATTTTTGAAATAACGTATAAGCTTCCTGGTTCTCTTTGTAAGGCTGGTAAGCCAGGTATGAAAAAGTAAGCAGATCATTAGGATCATTCCCGCCCCCATTTTTACGTATATCTACCACCAGGCTGGCAGCATGCTTTGTTTTTAACAGCGTGAACACTGAATCCAGGAAACGGCTGTAAGCTTTGTGGCGGGCAGATTCCGCATTGCCTAACGAAAAAGTATTTACCGTTAGTACCGGCGCGCTGTCATGCGCCCAGGTAAAATAGTAATGGTTATCCAGCAGGGTATCCAGGTATAAAGAGTGGCGTTTTGCGTACAGCTTTTTATAGGCGGTAAACGTAACTGCAGGCAGCACTGCTGTTTTTGTGGCGCTGCTGCCATAGGGCAGATAGCTTATGTTAAACTCATCCTGTATACCATATTCAATGGCATAGTACCAGGGGAAGAAGTGTGCAATGCCTGCTTTTTTGCCGGTGGTATTATACCCGTCTGTTGTATAATAATGCCCCAGCGTTTGCAGCAGCTCTTTTGCAGTATGGCCATTAACAGCGGTAATAATTGCGCCGGCAGGAATGCTGCCCAGGTCTGTATTTACCACCAAACTATCATGAATGATCTCCAGGGGATAAGGAAAGAAACCTTTTTGCCCGCGCAGGCTATCCCGCAAGCCATCAGGCAAAAATACATCATCATGCAGGCTGCCAATGTAAGTGGTAATAATGCAGAGGTATTTGTAGAACTCCGTAGGGCTGATGTACTGCTTACCTACCAGGGTATTGTAGTAAGCGAAAATACTGTCGATGGACGATTTGCTGTGATAGTTGTATAAACCTGCATGGGTGGCCTGTAATATGTTCTCATATAATACCAGGTCGTTCAGGTAATTGCCGGCTAAGGGCGCGGGCTTTTGCGGAACGCAGCTAAACAGGAAACAGCAGGTGGCGATGGCAAGGGCTTTAATGGGTCCGGTCATTCCGGAAATTAGTAATTTTTCTTAATTTCCTTCCATTCTCCGCTGCTCTTTCTCAATGCCTGTTTTGCGGTTCCTGGCGGCTTTTACGCGCTGGTTGCCGAATTTATAAGAGAACACCAGGCGTACAAAACGCGATTCTACCTTATTCTCATATGAGGAGATAACGCCAAAAGAAGCTACATCATATTTTGTTGTTAGTGTGTTAAAGATATCTGTTGCGTTCAGCGTAAGCCTGCCCGCATTATGCAGGATGCTTTTAGAGATGCCCGCATCAATATAGTAACGGGATTTCATTTTATAAACGCCAAAGGCCATGGGCGAATTATAGGTGGCCGACAACTCTGC
Organism: Chitinophaga rupis; assembly: GCF_900109685.1. GTDB lineage: Bacteria > Bacteroidota > Bacteroidia > Chitinophagales > Chitinophagaceae > Chitinophaga > Chitinophaga rupis. Next base: position 122,801 of record NZ_FOBB01000013.1, read on the forward strand.
TGTTAATCCCTTGGTAAGCGTAAAGGTATTGCTGGTGTTTACATACACGCCTGCACCGGAATTGGTAAGCTGCTCGCTACCTTTTTCATTATACTTTGCATAGGTGGCCATTAGGGTATTAGTGCTCATCCACTTATTTTCAAAAAAGCCTTTTGAATAGGTAATGCTGGCATTCACGGCATAAGCGGCGCGCAGGTTGGTATAGGTGCTGATCACCACATTGCCGGTATCTTTCCGGTAAATATCCGTGAGCACCTGGTTATAACGCTGGTAGCTAAGTGTAGTGAATAATTCGTTGTTATAGGTATAGGACAGCTCAAAGCTATGCCCTATAGATGGGCGGATGTTAGGATTACCCTGGTAATAAAAATACTGGCTTACATAGGTTACAAAAGGGTTTACAATATTAAAGCTGAAACGCTCTATACTTTTGCGGTACGATAAACCATACCGATGTTTGGCGGACTGGTTATACATTACCGCAATAGAGGGGAATAAATTAAACTGGTTGCGGGTATTGGTTTGATCCAATGTTAAAGAGGTGCCTTTCATATGCGTTTGCTCCGCACGCAGGCCTGCCTGCAGGTTAAACTTTTTAATGCTGCGGTCATAGCTGGCATATGCGGCAAAAATATTTTCCCGGTAAATGAAGTGATTGGTTTTGCCACTGTCTATCTTCCAGGTATTTGCTATTTCCTGCTCCCAGCGTATATCATTATCCGTTGTTGTAAAGGTAGTTTTCAAACCTGCTTCCAGCTTGCCTTTCCACAGGGGCTGCGTATAATCTGCCGCTACGGAGGTAATGGTATTATTTGCGGGCGAGTTATCGCGCAGCAGGTAAGGCGCTTCCAGCACTACTCCTTTGGGATCGTAAAAGTTGGTCACATAATCATCGTCCCAGCTTTTGTTATAATTAAAGTAGTCCACATTCACGGTGAGCTGTTTACCGCTTGTATCAAAATCTGTTTTGTAATACACATTTACAGATGGATTAAACAGCTGCAGGTCGCCACCGGTAGCTACGGTAGAAAAAGAATCTGCTGCCAGCCCGTGGTAATCCCTTACAGAGGTGGTGGTCATTTTCCGGTAGCGGTAATTCAGTAATCCTTTGAACATAACGCCAACGGAGCTACGTGGATTAAGATCATAGTCGGCGCCGGCCTTAAAGGAATGATTGTTACGCTCCCTGGTTTCCCAGCTGTTTTCCCGGATGTTTGTATTAGCATCCAGCAGGCGTATAGAATGAAGATCGTAGTATTGTTTATTGTACTGGTAATCATAATTACCATATACATTCAGCTGCTGATTACGGTAGTTTAGTCCCAGGCCGGCTACGTAGCGGGTGTATTGGCCTGCGCCTATGCCTGCGGTAAGGGTGCCGTTGGTTCCGAAGTTCCTGTTCTTTGAAGTAATAATATTGATAATAGCAGCGCCTTTGGCATCATAGCGGGCGGGCGGGTTGCCGATAAGCTCTATGCGGTCAATGTTGCCGGCCGGCTGGCTGCTGAGCCATTCTTTCAGCTCTTCGCCGGAAAGGCGGCTGTCCTTTCCATCTACCAGCACGGTTACTTTTTTACCACGCAGCTCATAATTACCATTACCCTGATCTACTACGCCCGGTGCATGGGATAGCACCTGTAAGGCATCGCCTCCTGCGGCGATGGGGCTCTCCGATACGTTCATGATAATTTTATCGGCCCGCATTACAATGAAAGGTTTGGCGCCCTTTACTGTTACTGCCTGCAGCTCCTTCCGGCGCAAACTATCTGTTGACTGAGCCTGGATGCTATGCCAGCATACACAGGCCATTAGCCACATCATGGTCGCGCTTTGGGTTATTTTGGATTTCATGCAGTACGGGTTCTCCAGAATTTTCTTAAATATATTGATACAAACCTATGTTTGTATGTTTCGTGTTAAAAAAACAATACACCAACGCTCATTTTAGCGGTACCAACCTGCGGGATACCCTCACACGAAGGTGTGATTATACAAATAAAAATATGATAATTCCATTATTGAATCCTTCGTAATCTTTATATTTACAAAAGTCATCAACCAGAAAAGACTGCATCACCGGATGCAAAGAACGTGTCCGGAAAGCTTACCATCAGGATACAACAACCAACGTGTTTCAAATAGTGATCAATTAATTATTCTTACACCCTCAATTATTGTTATTTGCTATGCCCCTGGTTGATACCAGTAAAATGGCCGAGTACAAAGCATTTTATCGCGCCGTAGTATCAAGCCGCCCACCCCATGAGCGTCTGTTCTATGATCCCTATGCTGAGGCCTTTTTATCCCCCGGACTGAGATGTTTATTATGGCTGTTCAAACAGCCGCTCCTGTACCCTTTAATAAATTGGTGTATGGAAAAGCGCTACCCCGGCCGTTTTGCAACTACTGCTGCCTGTACGCGGCTGGTGGATGATCTGATCATGTCGTGCATAGAGCGGCACCAGGTAAAACAGGTAGTGATCCTGGGCGCCGGTTATGATTGCCGTGCGCACCGGCTGCCTGCAGCGGCTGTGCAGTTTGTGGAAGTGGATGACCTTCAGCGGCAAACCCTTAAACGGCAGGTATTACAGCAGCTTCCGCAACCGCCTATGACGCTGGTTGATTATATTCCGATGGACCTGGCCACTCAAATGCCGGACGATGTATTGCCGTTACAATTGCAGCGGGCCCACTACAATACCCTGTTTATCTGGGAAGATATTCACCGTGTTTTCCCGGGGAAGAATATCGATAAAATGTTTGGTTATTTTCAGCGCTTTCCCGAAGGCGCGCGCTTCATATTTACGTATGCGGTAAAAAATCCGGGCATGTTTATTGACGCTATGCCTGTGACAAGGCTGTTGCAGGAGCATCCGAACGACCAGAACTATGACCAGGACCCTGCCCGTTTCCGGGATTTTTTGCAAGCCTACGACCTGCAGCTGGAGCAGCTTACAGGCGCAGATGCTTACCGGCAGTTATATTATGGTAAACGGGCAGACCGTATGAAAGGATATAAATGGTGTAATGTAGCAATGGCCAGCGTGAAAGTAAAAACAATTGAGTCATGATACCTGCTATCCAACAACTAAATACCGATCTTGACAATAATACCAATCTTTTACTGGATATATTGGATACCATTCCTACGGCTAAGCTGCAGTTGAAAAATCCGCGTACAGAATGGAGCATTATGGAATGTGCGGAACATATCCTGATCTCTGAACAGGCCGTAGCCAAAGCATTACAGGGCCCCTCCCACCCTATAGAAGACCGTGCGCCGGACAGTAAGCTGGAAGAGCTGAATAAAAACTTCCTGGAATTTGACCAGCGCCTGCGTGTAAGCGGCGAGCCGGAAACCCTGGATGGCGGTTATGATAATATAAAAAGCTTTAGCCAGGCCTTTCGCCAGAACCGGGAGCTTATTAAAGAAGCGCTTCAAAAGGCACCACTGGAATGGCTATGTGAAAAACTGGAACATGCCAAATTTGGCTACCTGACAAGGCTGGAATGGGCCTACTATCTCATTTACCATACGGAAAGACATTTGCAGCAGATCAACCGGATCGAAGCAAGCCTGGAAAATACGAATCCATAAAAAAATTCCCGTTATGTCATCACTGGTGCGTGCCAGGAGAACCACTGTACTTACTGCATTTTTTCGCGCGTTAGAATCCCGCAAACCTGCCAGGGAACGGCTGTTCACAGATCCCTTTGCTAAAGTGTTCCTGACCCCCTCATTAAAAATGTGGGTCTTTCTTTCTGTTTACCCATTCTTTAAATGGGCCGTGCCTAAGTATATCAATTACTTCTGGCCCGGCGCCCATACTGCTATTGTAGCCCGCACCCGTTTAATAGATGTAATGACCATCCGCGCTATACAGGACCATGGCGTGAACCAGGTAATGATCCTGGGATCAGGTTTTGATACCCGCGCACACCGGCTGCAGCTGCGGGAAAGGGTACAGTTTGTGGAAATGGACCGGCCTGTTACACTGAAATATAAACAACAGCTGCTGAATAAGGTGCGTAACAAACCGCCTGTACATGTGGACTATGTGCCCATGGATTTTTCTTACCAGCAACCGCAGGACTGCATCAGTAACCTGATGAGAGCCGATCATTACAAAACCCTGTTCATATGGGAAGGCGCAGTCAATAATTTTACTGCCACCATGGGCAGGATCATGTTCGACTACTTCCAGGGCTTTCCCTCCGGCACCCGCATTATTTTTACCTATGTAATTAAAGAGATGATGGAAGACCCATCCCGCTTTCACGGCGCTGACAGCATTATACGCCTGCTTAAAAAAGTAAAGGAGCCCTGGAACATGGGGCTGGATCCCGCTTACCTGCCGCATTTCCTGGCGGAATATAATATGGAGCTGCTGTATGATGAAGGCGCAGAGGATTTCCGCCGGATGTACTTCGGAGAAAAGGCATTACAAATGCGCGGATATGAATTTTACCGGGTAGCAATGGCTGTAGTAAAATAGTATTTTTGCAGAATGCAACCATTACGTATACACTATTTTGAGCACGTGCCTTTTGAGGGATTAGGCTGTATTGAAGACTGGGCGCGGCAGCAGGGCCACACCATTACCGTTACCCAGTGGCATGCGCCTACCGTTGTATTACCTGACCTGCTATCTATTGACTGGCTGATAGTAATGGGCGGTCCTATGGGAGTGTATGAAACTGACCGGCATATATGGCTGCCGGCAGAACAGCAATACATTGCAGATGCTATACAGCAAGGCAAAAAAGTGCTGGGCATATGCCTGGGCTCACAGCTGATTGCCGCTGCTCTGGGCGCTAAGGTATACCCCAATAAAGAAAAAGAGATCGGCTGGTTTCCCGTACAATTCAATATTACCGGCGCTTTAGCCAACATTCTGCCACCGGAGCAAACCGTGTTCCACTGGCATGGCGATACTTTTGACCTGCCGGCCAATGCCACCCGTTTTGCCAGCACTGCAGCCTGTACCAACCAGGGATTTATGTATGGCGACAGGGTAATAGGATTACAATTTCACGTGGAAGTACGCAGCAACGATGTATTGAAAATGGTGGAGCATGGCGATGATGAGCTGACGCCTGCGCCGTATATACAAAGCGCGGAAGCTATAGCGGACCGCAGCGCCCTGGCAGATGGAGCGAATGAGCTGATGTTTGAAATACTGGAGTATATGCAGAAGGCTTAATGCAGCTTTTAGCTGTTAGCTCTTAGCTTTTAGCGTCCGGAACCGAACATTGTTTGTACTGAAAGCGGACATGCCCCCATTATTAACCTGCTGATTATGAATGCTGTACAAACAGGCATTCTGCTTGGAGTAGCTGGTATCTACCTGTAAAATCACCCGGTCATGTTTTCAAACTACCTGAAAGTTGCCTGGAGAAATCTCGTGCGCGACAAGACGTTCTCTATTATCAATATGGTTGGACTGGCCATTGGGCTGTCCGGTTTCCTGCTGATAGCCTTGTACGTGATGGATGAGCTGAGCTTTGACCGGTACTACAACAAAGCAGGGAACATTTATCGTATTGAACTGAACGCCCGCTGGGGCGGCGAGGATCTGCGAATGGCCCAGATAGGGGATCCTATTGGCCCCAAGCTCAAAAATGACTACCCCCAGGTGGAAGAATATACGCGGATCTTTTATAGCCGTAATGATCCCGGTATGGCGAATAAACTGATCGGGAAAGGCGGTGAATATATCACAGAGAGCAATACAGCTTATGTGGATTCCACCTTCTTCAACGTCTTTAAATTTCCCGCGATTGAAGGTAATCTCCGTACAGCATTAAATGAGCCGGGTACCGTGGTGATAACGGCATCCACGGCTGTCAAATATTTTGGTTCCACAGACGCTGCGGGAAAAACGCTCACCGTAAAGGAGAATGGTAAAGATGTTCCCTATAAAGTGAATGCAGTTATCAAAGATATTCCCGGGAACACACATTTCGATTTCAATATCCTGTTCTCGATGAAGAGCCTGAATTATCAATGGGGACAGGTTGGCAACAGTAATTTTTATACTTACCTGGTGCTGAAACCGGGGCCGGGTGTAAGGGTCTTTGAAAAACAGCTGAACGGGTATATCGTGAAATATTTTACCCCTTTGCTGAAGGATTTCAATATGAGCAGCATGGAAGAATTTGAGAAAACCGGCAACAGGTTCAATTTTATACTAACACCTGTTACCCGCATCCATTTGTATTCCGACAGGCAGGCCGGCGAAGAGATGAGGCCTTCAGGCAGCATCCAATACGTGGCCATCTTCTCAGCCGTGGCCCTGCTCATACTGTTCATAGCCTGTATCAATTTCATGAACCTTACTACAGCCCGCTCCGCAGGAAGGGCCAGGGAAGTAGGCATCCGCAAAGTGCTGGGCACTGAACGTAAAGAGCTGATCCTGCAATTCCTCTCAGAGTCTACGCTGATGGTTTTGTTATCCTTGCTGGTTGCGGTTGGAATCGCCTTTTTGATCCTGCCGCTGTTTAATTCAGTGGCTGCCAAGTCCATGAGCATGGCCAGCCTTTTCTCTCCGGCGATCTTACCCCTGCTGCTGGCATTACCCTTTGTGGTTGGCCTGCTTGCAGGCAGCTACCCTGCCTTTTTTCTATCCCGGTTTAAACCCATCGAAGTATTGAAAGGCAAATTGAGAATGGGTACCAAAAGCGGTGGCCTGCGAAGCGTATTGGTAGTATTCCAGTTCACTACTTCTATTATACTGATCATCGGAACTATCGTTGTGTACAGGCAGCTTCGTTTCATTCAAACCCGTGACCTCGGATTCAATAAAGAACAGGTGCTCATTATCAACAACGCCGATGCGCTGGATAATAATGCTGAGGCATTTAAAAACCAGGTCGTGCAGCTGTCCGGGGTAAAAAGCGGTACCCTGAGCGCCTTTCTGCCGGTATCCAATTCCTCGCGCAACGCGTGGAATGTTTTCAAAAGTCCTGTTGCCACCGGGAATAATAGCTTCAATACGCAGTTCTGGGCCATTGATTATGATTACCTGGAAACGATGGGACTCAAACTGCTGAAAGGAAGGAATTTCTCGCCTGGCTTTGGCATGGACTCCTCTTCCTGGATCATCAATGAAGCAACGGCCCGGATCCTGGGTTATAAAGATCCGGTTGGAAAGAATATATATACCATAAATGATGAAGGTAAGGCAACCGCTCACCCCATCATAGGGCTCGTAAAGAATTTCAATTATGAATCCCTGCACGCTGCAGTAGGCCCCCTCATTTTTGCGCTGCATAGAAGCACAGGGCTGGCCTCTTTCAAAGTGAGCACGGCCAATATCAATACCCTGGTTGAACAGGTGCAAAACAAATGGAAAACCATGGCGCCGGGCATGCCGTTCAGCTATCGTTTCCTGGATGAATCCTTTAATGAGATGTACCGCGCCGAACAGCGTGTAGGCGAGATTGCAATGATCTTCTCCATATTGGCTATCCTCATCTCCTGCCTGGGCATATTCGGACTGGCTACCTTTATCGCCGAACAAAGAATGAAGGAGATCGGCATCCGCAAAGTGCTGGGCGCAAGCGTTCAGGGTATTGTTGGATTACTCTCCGCCGATTTCATGAAGCTCGTAGGTATCGCCTTTGTTATTGCCGCGCCTTTTGGCTGGTGGGTCATGAATAAATGGCTGCAAAGTTTTGTTGACCGGGCAGCTTTCAGCTTGTGGATCTTCGTGGTGGCAGGTATTGCTGCTTTGTTCATTGCACTGGCCACCGTGAGCTTTCAATCAGTCAGAGCGGCCCTCATGAACCCAACGAAAAGCCTGAAAGCGGAATGATTGATGTTTTAGGATACCTGCACCTCCGGGGCCGCGGGGATCAAAGCGATTGAAGGCCTATTACCTGTATTGCTAATCGCTTTCCCGGAGGCCCGGTAAACGGGCTGCACCCGCCTGTTATGTAAATCTATTTAGCTATTATATCATCGTATCAGCAGTGGCTTGCTGTTAAACATTGTCAAGCGTATCACGCCGGGCAAAGGCCCGTTTATCCAGACCTCCGGGTTCCGCGGAGATCAGAGCGGTTGAGGGCCATGGAGAGCCTGCAATCCGTAACCGATAATTCGTAATTTCGTCTAATGGAAACATTGGATATCCTTATCATCGGCGGGGGCCCTATAGGACTGGCCTGCGGATTGGCGGCAAAAAAGGCGGGATTGAGCTATGTAATACTGGAAAAAGGCTGCCTGGTTAATTCATTATACAATTACCCTTTGAATATGACCTTCTTCTCTACCTCCGAAAGGCTGGAGATAGACGGCATTCCCTTTATGTCCATTAATGCAAAGCCTACCCGCCCGGAAGCGCTGGAATATTACCGGCGGGTGGCTACCTCCCGGGAGCTGCATGTAAAGCTGTTTGAAGAAGTGCAAACCATTAGCCCTAACGGAGATACCTATACGGTAAAAACGCCCCGGCATACCTACAATGCCCGTCATGTGGTGATCGCTACCGGCTTTTATGATATTCCCAACCTGATGAACGTACCGGGTGAAGACCTGCCCAAAGTAAGACACTATTATAAAGACCCTCACTTTTATGCCATGCAGCGCGTGATTGTAGTGGGCGCCCATAACTCCGCCGTGGATGCGGCTTTGGAAACCTGGCGCAAAGGCGCAGATGTAACGATGGTGATCCGCGAAAGCGGTATCGGCAGCCGGGTAAAATACTGGGTAAAACCGGATATTGAGAACCGTATTAAGGAAGGCTCCATTAAAGCGCATTGCCATTCCGTGATCAAAGCTATACGGCCGGATGAAGTAGACATCTCTACCCCCGACGGTGTGGTAACCGTAGAAAATGATTATGTGATTGCCATGACAGGCTACCAGCCGAACTTCAGCTTCCTGGAAAAAGCCGGTATTGAATTATCGAAGGATGAAAAAAAATATCCTGCCTATAACCCGGATACCATGGAAACTAACCTGCCCCGGGTATACCTTGCGGGCGTGGTTTGCGGTGGCATGGATACGCATGTATGGTTTATTGAAAATTCAAGGGACCATGCGGAGAAGATCATTGCGCATGTGAAGCGGAATGCTTAATGCTTAACGCTGAATGCCGAACGCTTAACGCTCAATGCTTAACGCTGAATGCAGCGTATAATAAACTTTTGCTGTAAATTAAGGACTGCCTGCGCCAATGAATCCATTCCATAGCGCAGTCCGCATTTGCGTTCCGCGTTTAGCATTCAGCGTTAAGCCTCAAACTATATTCACTTCCCTTTCCAGCTCCACGCCAAATTTTTCGTGTACGCTATCCAGTACTTCCTGGGATAGGTTGTAGATCTCCTGGCCTTTGGCATTACCGTAATTTACCAGCACCAGCGCCTGTTTGGCGTGTACGCCTGCATCGCCTTTGCGGTAGCCTTTCCAGCCGCATTGCTCAATAAGCCAGCCGGCGGCCAGCTTGTGCTGCCCGTTAGCGGCCGGATACGCCACAATATCAGGATGCGCCTGTTTTACGGCGGCAAATTGCTCCGCGCTGATAGTAGGGTTTTTAAAGAAGCTGCCTGCATTGCCGATCTGTGCCGGATCCGGCAGCTTGGAGCGGCGGATGTTGATCACCGCCTGGCTGATGGCCTGTATGGAAAGCTCCTTTACCTCCATCCGCTGCAGCTCCTGTTCTATAGCGCCATAGCTGGTATTGAACTGCGGATGTTTGCGCAGGCGGTATGTAACAGAGAGGATCACGAACTCGCCTTTGTACTGGTGTTTAAACACACTCTCCCGGTAACCGAATGCGCAGTCGGCGTTGTTGAACGTTACCAGCGTACGGTCGTTCAGGTGAAAGGCTTCCAGCTCATAGAAATGATCTTTTATTTCCACGCCATAAGCGCCGATATTCTGCATGGGGCTGGCGCCTACATTGCCGGGGATCAGGGACAGGTTCTCCAGCCCGGCATAATTATGCGTTATACAGTGCTGTACAAATTGGTGCCAGTTTTCCCCGGCCCCGGCTTTTACATAAATATATTCCTCATCTTCCCGTATCAGGGTAATGCCTTTCAGCTCATTTTTCAGGAGCAGTCCGTCAAAATCCCGGGTAAATAAAATATTGCTGCCGCCGCCAAGGATCATACGGGGAACGGCCTTCCAGCGGCCATCTTCCAGGATCTCCTGCAGCTGCTGCAGAGTAGCAAACGGGGCAAAATAACGGGCTTGTGCGGCAATGCCAAAGGTATTATACGGCCGGAGTAAAACATTTTCTGCTACCTGCATATGTGAAAATTCAATGACTTAACTTTATAATAAGACTGCAACCTACAGGTAAATGATGCCAATTGTGGCCTGTTACTTGTAAATGTTCAGCAATAGAATGGCTATAATTAACTACGGCTGCTGCCGGTAGTTTTTTTCCCGGACAAAGATAATTAACAGAACAATGCCTCAAACAGCTATTGTAATTGGCGCTACCGGGCTTACCGGCAGCCACCTGGTGAACCTGCTGCTGCACAACCCTGCCTTCGACAAGGTAAAGGTGCTGATGCGCAAACCGGTACTGAAACAACGGCCCGGACTGGAAAGCATTATCGTGGACTTTGAAGATGAGGAAAGTTTGTCAGCAGCGCTGCAGGGCGATGTGCTGTTTTGCTGCATTGGCACCACCAAACGCAAAGCCGGCAGCAAGGAGCAGTTCCGCGAGGTGGATTTTAATATTCCTGTGCGTTGTGCCACACTGGCCAAACGGCATGGGTTTAACCAGTTCCTGTTAATGTCGTCTATTGGGGCTAATGTAAACTCCCGCTTTTTTTACCTGCGTACCAAAGGGGAGGCTGAGCAGGCCATAACCCGCCTGGGTTTTAACAGCATGCATATATTCCGCCCGTCGGCATTGCTGGGTAAGCGGGATGAGCCCCGCCCCGGCGATCTGTTTACACAATACCTGGTACAGGTGTTTTATTTTTTGCTGCAGGGAAGATGGAAGAAGTACCGGGGCATCCGGGCATCCACAGTGGCTAAAGCCATGGTAGCTGCGTCAGTAAAGGGCGAGAACGGCACACATATTTATGAATCAGATGCAATAAAGGAAATGGCGGGAGAACCGTTGTAGATTAAACACAATCTACATCCGGAGTAATAATAACCGACCGGAATTTTTTCTCGGCCTGCAGCTTTACAAAATACTCCCGTAACAGCTGTTTGGTTTGGGCGATGGCTTTTGAATCGCGGGGCAGCTTGATCAGCATTTCCTGCAAATAATTATTACGTACCCGGCTTACCAGCGGAGCTGCAGGGCCTACCAGCTGTGCGCCCAGGTGAGGTTGAAGCCAGCTGCCCAGGATCTGCGCCGCCTGCTCCACTACCAGCTGCTTCTTATGTTTGATGGTAATTTTCAGTAAACGGAAAAAGGGCGGGTACCCAAAACGCTGCCGCTCCACGATCTCTGCCTCATACATGGCCTTATAATCATGCAGGCTTACATATTGTAAAACGGGGTGACGGGTATTATTGGCCTGTATCACTACCCGGCCCTGATCTTTTTTACGGCCCGCACGGCCGCTCACCTGCTCCATCAGCTGAAAAGCCCGTTCATTCACCCGGAAATCGGGATAGCTCAGCAAACTGTCCGCGCTCAGAATGCCTACCAGGCTCACGTTATCAAAGTCCAGCCCTTTTACCACCATCTGCGTACCCACGAGTATGTCTATACGCTGTTGCTCCAGCTGCTGGATCATTTTATTATGACTGTCCTTGTTACGCACCGCATCCACATCCATACGGGCAATACGGGCATCGGGGAACAGCTGCTGCAGGTCTTCCTCTATTTTTTCCGTACCAAAACTTTTTGGTATCAGCGTTTGGCTGCCGCAGGCAGCACAGGTGTACAGGTAAGGATACTGCGTACCGCAGTAATGGCAATGGAGCTTATCCTGGTTGCGGTGGTAGGTGAGCGATACATCACATTGCTTGCAATGCGGTATCCAGCCACAGGTAGTACATAGCAGGAAAGGCGCATACCCCCGCCGGTTCTGGAACAGGATCACCTGTTTGCCAAGGGCCAGGGTTTGCTTAACCGCATCGGCCAGCATGGGTGTAAAGTTGTGCAGCATTTGCTTTTCAGCAGTGGGCTGTTTGATGTCGGCTATTTCAATAGACGGCATTTCTATGCCGCCAAACCTTTCTTCCAGGGTCACTAATCCATATTTGCCCTGCTGCGCATTAAAATAAGATTCCAGTGAAGGCGTGGCAGAGCCTAATAATACCTTTGCCCCAAACAAGCCGGCATAATAAATAGCTGCATCGCGGGCATGGTAGCGGGGCGCGGGATCCTGCTGCTTGTAAGAGGCGTCATGCTCCTCATCCAGTATGATCAGGCCTATATCCCGGAACGGCAACAGCATGCCGGAACGGGCGCCCAGCACTATCTGCAGCTCACCGCTTTTTACTTTGTTCCAGATCTCTACCCTTTCATTATTATTAAAGCGGGAATGGTAAATGCCGATCTTACTGCCAAAGTGTTTTTGCAAACGCCGGATGATCTGCGCGGTAAGCGCTATTTCCGGTAACAGGTACAGCACCTGTTTGCCGGTGGCTATGCATTCTTCTATCAGCTTTACATATATCTGCGTTTTACCGCTGGAAGTTACCCCATGCAGCAGGGTTACCGGCTTATGCTCAAAACTTTGCCGCACAGCCAGCAATGCAGCTTCCTGCGCAGGGCTGAGGGTAAAATCTATATTGGATTCCGCTTTGCTGCCCGGCACACGGTCTACCACCCGCTTTTCTATCCACACAATATTTTTATCTACCAGCCCTTTCAGCTGTGCTGCGCTGGCGCCGGATTTTTTCAGCAGCTCGCTTTGCAATACCGCCCCCTGTGTTTTTAACAGGTGCAGGTAAGCCAGCAGCAGCTCCATTTGTTTGGGCGCACGCCCCAGCTCATTGAACAGGGCGGCCAGCTGCTCCTCCTGCTCATAAACGGGGTGCAGCTGTACGTAATTTTCCTTCTTTTCTTTATAGGCTTCTTTCAGCTCTTCAAATACCAGGCATACCTTTTTTTCTATGAGCTTTTTAATGGTGCTGTACACATCGGCTTTATCCAGGATCAGCTGCACTTCGCCAATACGCAGCTCTTTGCGCATCAGCAGGGCTTCTGCTATCAGGTACTCATCTTCGTCCAATGAGGTCATATCATCGCCGAAGGCATCATTATATAATAAGATCGTTTCGCTGGAAAGTTTAAGATGGGCGGGTAAGGCGGCGTTCAGCACCTCTCCTTCTGTACACATGTAATAAGATGCGATCCATTGCCAGAAGGATAACTGTGCCGGGTATACGACAGGTTCTTTATCCAGGAGGTCCAGGAGCGGCTTGGTTTTATAATCCAATGGTGCCTGCCCATGTACTGCTTTTACAATACCGGCATACTTTTTCTGGCGGCCCAGCTGTACGGCTACACGGCTGCCGGCCTGTATGGTATCTTCCATACCGGCTGGTATGGCGTACGTATAATTTTTGGGTAAGGCCAGTGGTAATATTACATCTGCGTATTTCATGGATCTAAATAGCCTTCTCCAGCACCGAATCCTGGTACTGGGAGTGCTCCTTCAGGGCTGTGTACATGATATTAAATACTTTGTCTTTCAGCGCAGGTATGTCTTCCATGGTAAGCCCGTCCACCGGGATGGATGGGAGGAATAACACCCTGCAGCGCCCTGGTGAGAGATCCAGCATTTTTTTATTGGAGAACCGGATACCGCTGTCAAGGTACAGCACCGGCTTTAAAGGCGTTTGTGTTTCAATGGCTATACGAAAAGCGCCGTTATGAAAAGGCGTTAGCAGCTTATCCGTTTCATTGGTGGTGCCTTCCGGGAAAATAAGCACGGATACTTTCTGCTTTACCATATACATCATTTCCCGCACACTGTTGGAACGACCCTTTGCGCTGGACCTGTCTACCAGCACCACCGACTGTTTATAAATGAACCCAAAGAAGGGGATCTTTTTCATTTCAATTTTACCCAGGGGGCGGAAAGGTAAGCCCATCACCTTTACTGCAATACAGGCATCCAGGTAAGAACGGTGGTTTACCACGTAAAGGAAGGTACCCTTTTCATGATTATCCTGGTGGATCTTACGGACCCATATACCTACCAGTGGAAACCAGAGATGTGCCCACAGGCGCAGGAAATAAAAAGTGATATTACCTCCTTTTATTTTTCCCAGCAGGGATGCCAGGGCAATAAACGGGAGGATGAGGAACATGATCCCCAGCCATACCAACAACGCGTATACTACATATATTACCTGTATTGGTCTTAGCAACAATTTCATAAAAACACGGATCCCTGTTTAGGTGAACACCAAACCGGAAAATTAAGCAACAATTACCAATTCTCAACTACGAATTATCAAATTACAAATTACGAATACCGTATATCTCTCATTCGTAAATGTTTATCTCCATCTCAGTCGCAATTACAGGTCCAGCGTTTGTCAAGGTCAATGCAGGTAACAACGCGGGTGGCATCGTCACAGGGCGCAAAGACAATACGCAAATGCTGGCCTTCGTGGGAGTAGCCTTCCAGCGCATAGGTGGGACAAGGGTGGTCGTGCAGGTTGGATTTGGCCAGGTCAATACGGCCCTGGGCCATGATCTCCTGCACCTCTTTTTCAGTAACATGGCGGCACTCCATCCGGCAGCGGGCATGTACGGTATATTCCAGGCGCGCGGTACGGTCAAACTCCGGGACATCGTCCACCATTTCCGGTATAGGCGGACCTTCCGTGGAGGGCTTTTGCGGACTTCTCCACCATTGCCAGCGCCAGGCAATGGCCAGTAAAATGGCCAGTAACAGTACAGGGAAGTATTTGTGCAGTGCCCCCGGTTTCATGCATTCAGGATTGTAATGAGGTCAGCAATATATTAAACTTACACGCTTTTTCCCGTTTTTGCCCCAAAATCTGCTAAAACAACAAGTGATAAAAGTTCGTAACTTTGCCCTCCTTTATGACACAGGCAAAAACAGTGGCTTTTCACACCCTGGGCTGTAAGCTGAACTTTTCAGAAACCTCTACCCTGAGCAGGTTACTGGAACAGGATGGTTTTGTGAAAACGGATTTTGACGGATTGGCTGATGTATATGTGATCAACACCTGCTCCGTTACCGACAATGCGGATAAGGAATGCCGGCAGCTGGTAAGGCGCATTCAGCGCCGCGCGCCGGAAAGCATGGTAGTAATTACCGGTTGTTACGCCCAGCTGAAGCCCCAGGAAATTGCCTCCATTGAAGGGGTAGACCTGGTACTGGGCGCTGCGGAAAAGTTCAATATCACCGAACACCTGAAAACATTGACCAAAGGCGACAGCACCCGCATTTGCTCCTGTGATATTGAAGATGTTAACTCCTTTCATGCCTCTTACTCTTTACATGACCGTACCCGTACTTTCCTGAAAGTGCAGGACGGCTGCGACTATACCTGCACCTTTTGTACGATTCCCATGGCCCGTGGCAAAAGCCGCAGCGACAGTGTGGAAAATGTGCTGGAACATGCCCGGACCCTGGCCGGCAATGGTGTAAAAGAAATTGTGCTTACCGGTGTAAACCTGGGCGATTTTGGCAAAGGCCTGCAGGGCGGTAAAAAACGCGAAGAAACTTTTTACGAGCTGGTACAGGCGCTGGATGAAGTGGAGGGTATTGAACGTTACCGCATTTCTTCTATAGAGCCTAACCTGCTGAGCAACGAGATCATTGAATTTGTAGCCAACAGCCGCAAGTTCATGCCGCACTTTCATATTCCTTTGCAAAGCGGCAGCAATCACATACTGGGCCTTATGCGCCGCCGCTACCGCCGTGAGCTGTATGCAGAAAAAGTAGCGCTCATCAAACAGTTTATGCCGCACTGCTGTATTGGTGTGGATGTGATTGTGGGCTTCCCTTCTGAAAGCAATGAACATTTCCAGGAAACCTATAACTTCCTGCACGACCTCGATATTTCTTACCTGCACGTATTCACTTACTCCGAACGCGCCAACACGCCTGCCCTGGACATTACGCCGGTAGTACCGGTAGCGCTGCGGCATGAGCGTAATAAAATGCTGCGTAACCTGAGCCATAAAAAGATGCAGTACTTCACTGAACAGCATATTGGCGAAACCCGGAAAGTGCTGTTTGAACAGCATCAGAAGGATGGCATGATGGAAGGGTATACGGATAATTACATTAAAGTGACCACGCCGTATAGGGCGGAATGGGTGAATGGATTGGTGGATTGGGAATTGAGGTAATTAATTGATATACAGCCCACTCTATCCCATCTTTAGAAATATTTCCATTTTCTCCGGAAATATTTCCGTATATTTACTTACAATCTAAGTATTATGAGAACAGGAAATGTGCTGGCTAAATATGAACCTTCTTTTGATAACGATATTACATTGTTATTAAGCGCTAAAAAGGGTCTGAAACCGGAAGCGGTATTTGACTTTATTACGATCTCCCAATTTTCTGCCAACCTGGTAGAACAATTACTGAATAAAACCATCAAAACTTTTACGAAATACAAAGAGCAGAACACGCCGCTGGATGCTACTGTGAGCGAGAAGCTCCTGAAGCTGTTTGCCTTGTACGATAAAGGCACGCTGGTATTTGGCAACGTTGACGAGTTTAATAAATGGATGGCCTTACCCTCCTTTGGATTAGGGAACCAGGTACCCTTAGAATTACTGGATACCATTACCGGTATTGAATTAATTGCAGAAGAACTCACCCGCATTGCATACGGAGACATTGCTTAATCTATTATGATCGTTTACAGGATAACCCTGGCGGCTTACGCCGATGGATTATTTGCCTCCGGTAACCCTGCCAGATGGAATTCCAAAGATATAAAGGTGATCTATACGGCCGGTTCCAGGGCGCTGGCCTGCCTGGAAAATGTGGTGCACCGGAGCTCCCGCGGATTGCAGGGCAATTTCAGAACACTGTTAATTGAGATCCCCGATCATTTAAAGATCACTGTAATTGATAGAAAAGCATTGCCCTTACACTGGTATAATTTTGCCAGCATGCCCTATACGCAAAATCTAGGAGATGAATGGGTAAAAGACGGCACTTCGGCTATACTGCAGGTACCTTCTGTAATTATACCTGAAGAGCAGAATTATATATTAAACCCTGCTCATAAGGATTTTAGCAAGATCAAATACCTGGGTAATGAGCCGTTTGAATTTGACAGCCGTATTAAAGAAAAATAAAGAGGCCAGGAAAAATTTGGCAAAATAAAAATAGTTTTTACCTTTGCAATCCCGTCAAACAAAAGGTTGACTGTAGATAAAAATAAAAAGTTGAAAGACTCTGGCTGTTAGGTCAGAAGCCCTTCTCTAAAATATTGGGAGTTTAGCTCAGCTGGTTCAGAGCATCTGCCTTACAAGCAGAGGGTCGGCGGTTCGAACCCGTCAACTCCCACATAAATACAAAGCCTTGCTACAATTAGCAGGGCTTTTTTTATTTATACATTGATTGTTCAGAGCACTCCGGCTTTTAGGCCGGAGGGGTCGGCGGTTCGAACCCGTCAACTCCCACACAAATACAAAGCCTTGCTACAATTAGCAGGGCTTTTTTTATTTATACATTGGTTCAGCGCACTCCGGCTATCCAATACTCAGGCGCATTTGAAAATTCATTTACACAATTGAAAAGGCATTGGACACGGAATGCCATAGTCAAAGGCCGCGGAATCTTCTTTGATCAACACCGGTCAGGGCTCACGTTGTTCAAATGAGACAAATTCAAACACAATTGCAACCCGCGCAAAAGTTTTTCCGGCGTAGATCATGTTGTTTTACACATCAATTCACCATCACATCAAAACATGGATCCAATTCCGGGTTTTATGGGTTGGTTACAATTATGACAATTATCAACAACATCATTTATGCTGATTATGATAAACGAAGAAATGCAACAACCCGCCAGCACTGAAATGGCCGCGGCGCGTAACGCTTATAGGCGTCCTAAACTAAACAATCTACAAAAAGCAAGCTTGTTTTACCTGGTTTCGGTGCCCTTTTTGGTCATGCTGCTGGGTTTTGGCGTAGGTCATGTAAACTGGCAATGGTATCTCCCGGCCTGGCTGGTCAATACGCTGGTGATGATCGCTGCGCTGCAGGTGTTACTTAAACACCGGCTATCCGGTGGCACTATAATTACCGGTGCTACGCTGCTGCTCATTAGCCCATGGATCATTTTCCCCGTTTTTGCCGGCATGGGCCGCCCACCGCAAACCATTCAGGGCTGGTTGGACCTTGTAGGGGAACAGCATACCCGGTACAGCCTGCTGATATTGGGAGGTGTTTCCGCCTATCTCGGCACGGCCTTACTTTACAAGTTCTTACGGTATCAGGAAAATGTGTTTTCGGCCATCGGCCTGGGCCTGATGACCTTAGCCATGCCGCTTTTTGTGATAACCATGGCCTATTGGGGTAGTTTTCTTTCCGAGGCATTCCGGCATTTTAGCACAGCGGAACGTCCGGACTGGTACCGCGCCTTCCAGCAGCTGTTCCTGCTGATAGACACTGTCGGAGTTTCGCTCATTTACCTGGCCAGTGCCATGTTTGCCATATCACTGGGCAGGGCTGGCCACTTCAGACCGGTAGCTGTGCGTAGTTATGTTGCCGTCAGCTTGTGTGCCTGCCTGGTTAACCTGATTCCCCCTTCAGCACCAGTACCTTTTTCGGTGATGAGCTACGTGGTCGCCATACCTGCCATTCCCCTGGTTATGTTTTATTTTATGGGTATCAACCTGCTGTGGGCCGTTCAGCGCATTGATGAATAATGTATGGTCGCGGATGCGCCGGAAAATTTAAATTTACGTTATGTCCCGTCTGTGGTTTTATATAACATTTCCCTGCCTGTTACTCCTTTGCGAATATCCCCTTTCCGCCACGGCTGCCGTTCCGACGCTTCAGGCAGACAGTTTAAAAGCTCATGAAAAAGGGTTTGCACTGCATAACCTTTCCTGGCGTTTCCATATAGAGAATGGCAGGGATTATAGTGACCCCATGATTTCAGACAGTACCTGGACAATGGCAGAAACCATGTACAGCAGTACCGGACGGCCAATAGGCTGGAACGGAAGCGGGTGGTTCAGATTGTGGTTCAAGGTGGATGAGCACCTGGCCGGCAGTATGCTGGCGCTCCGGATAGTTCAAAGCGGCGCTTCGGAGCTCTATCTCGACGGAAAAAAGATAGGCGGCACAGGCAGGATCGGCGAAACAAGAGCAGCAACCCGTTCCGGCCGTACCCCATTTAGCGTAGTTCCTTTCATGATAACGGATCATCGGCCGCACCTGCTCACAGTCAGATACGTAAACCCTCGGCCTCCTTTTCCGGAGGCCGAGGGTTTCCAGTTATGGGTGGGCACTTACGGGCAGCTATCAGCCGGTGCGCTCAATGCGCTAAAAATGAATAGCTTTTTATTGGCCAGTATCGGCGCGCAGTTAGCCTTAGTGCTGCTTCACCTGGCCCTGTTCGCTTTTTATCCACGGCAGCGGCTGAACCTGTACTACAGTCTTTTCGTGTTTACAAGTGCTGCAGTGCTTTACCTGCGTTATCTTACGGTTGGTACGGCCGATCTGCATGTGCAGCGGATAACAGCGGATCTTTTCGAAGCCGGAATCATTTTCGACATCTTTTTTGCCGGCGTTTTTTTGTATGGTATGAGCTATGACCGCCTTCCGCGCCGGCGTATAATAATTATAGCCTTATTGGGCGCCCTCACCTTATTGGATTATTTTCTCCAGAACCGTAACCCTATGCAGGCATTATTTTCCCTGTTAGAGATCAGCTACTTTTTAGTTGTGATCGCAAATGGCCTTTTTGCGCTGATCAGGGCCATGAGGAGCAGAAAGCCAAGGATCTGGCTGATCGGAGCGGGTATGCTTATCAATACCTTTTTCTATTTACTCGTAGGCAGCGACCTGCTCGGATTAATGAAAGGCGATAATCAGCTGATCGCTCAATGGATGAGTATCGGCCTGCTTGCTATCCCGGTTTCCTTTTCCATTTATCTTGCCCTTGACTTTGCTGATGTTAACCGCAACCTGAGCACCAGGCTGAGGGAGGTTCAGGAATTATCGGCGCTGAACCTTGCGCAGGAAGCAGAGAAAAACAGAATACTGGAGAGCCAGACAGAGCGCCTGGAGAAAACAGTAATAGAGCGCACCCTGGAGGTTCGCAGCCAGGCCCAAAAACTACAGGAGATGGATGCACTGAAATCGCGGTTTATGATTAACCTGACCCATGAATTCCGTACACCCTTATCCCTTATTATAGGGCCGGCCAGCCTGCTGGCAGAAAAAGCCGGGACAGCGGCCGACCGGCAGCACGGCGAATTGATTATGCAGAATGCACAGCAGCTGCTGCTACTGACCAACCAGCTGCTTGACCTGAGCAAACTGGAAGAAGGCAAGATGGAAATTGCAATGGCTGAAGCCGATATCTTGGCAATAGCAACCGTGGTATTGCTGCCCTTTAACAACATCGCCATGCAAAAGCAGGTCACCCTTAAATTACAAAGTCCGCTCAGCCAGTTACACGGCATTGTTGATGAAGGAAAGTTAACGATGATCCTCCGAAACCTGGTGTCAAACGCGATTAAGTTTAGCCTGGCCCATGGAGAAATAATTGTCACTACTGATGTGGAAAAAGATGCGGAGCGTACAGATCTGATCTTTATGGTCGCCGACCGGGGCACCGGCATCCCGGCAAATAAGCTGCCGTATGTTTTCGATCGTTTTTACCAGGCGGATGTCTCGGACACACGTTCAAACGAGGGTAGCGGAATTGGCCTGGCATTAACCAGGGAACTCGTTGAGTTACTTGGCGGTACCATCTATATCGACAGTACTGAACATGTGGGCACTACTGTACACGTAAAACTTCCGGCAAAAAATTTAAATGCAGTTACGGGTGATGTCAATTTCTCCTTGCAGGCAGGTGCGGAACCTGCCCAACAAAATGAAACAGCTAATTTGCCCGACGAGAGTCCCGTTCTGCTTATCATAGAAGACCATGACCAACTCCGGGAATTTATAGCTACCCTATTAGGAACACGATTGCGGACGTTAACTGCCCGGAACGGCGAAGAGGGGCTCCGGCTTGCCGGAAAGTATATACCAGATCTGATCATCACCGATCTTATGATGCCTGTGATGGATGGCTATGCGGTTTGCAGTAAAATAAAAAACCAGGAACTAACCAGCCACATACCTGTAATCATGCTCACTGCTAAGAATGCGGCCGGCAGCAGAACAAAAGGATGGGAAGCAGGTGCTGACGCTTACCTGTCAAAACCCTTTGAACCAGCAGAGCTGCTGGCGCTTGTAGATGGCCTGATCAGGAACAGGATACAGCTACAGGAGCGTTACCGCCGTGAGGAAGCGTGGAAACCTGCCGCCGGTTCATTACCATCGCAGGAAATGACATTTGTAGAAAAAGTGCGGAAGGCTATAACGGCGCAGCTGGACAACGAATTGTTTGGCGTGGATATGCTCTGCGATGTGATTGGGCTGAGCAGGGCACAGCTGCACCGTAAACTTAAAAGCACCACCGGTTACGCACCGGGCGACCTGATTCGTATGGTACGCCTTCAGCACGCACTGAATTTGCTAAAAGCCGGGGAAACCACGGTGGCAGAGGTAGCATACAAGGTTGGCTTCAGCAATCCCGCCAGTTTCTCTACCAGTTTCTCGAATTATTTCGGCTATGCGCCAAGTGAAGTGAAAAACAGCTGACGCAACCGCCTGCTTATTACCCATTAATAACCTATGGCCTGTATCCAAACACATGGTCATTTAGCGCAAGCCCGGCATCACGCATTACCTGATACCGGACTTGCGCTAACCTGCCCTATTTGCAGTTGTAAGTAAAAGCCTGTACGCCCGTACCATTAATTGCCATGCTAACCGGGTAATTCTTCTCGTTGTATTGATAGGTAAGATCGGCGTTAATGTCCACAAGTGCCGGTCCAGCGCTCTCTCTCAGTTTTCCGGTGATTTTAACCGGGTTATTTTTACTCAGGATTGCACAGCGGCCTGCCCAAAAACGAAGCTTATCCAGGTTATACGCGGTAAATCCATAAAAATCTCCACCTATAAACTTCCAATATTTTGAAATGGCTGTATATGCGGAGGGCTTATCGTCATAGGTAATATTCAGCAACTGATCAGAAACCTTCAGGTAATCGATACGGGTTTGATCAGTTTGAGGGACGTAAACCTTCCTCAGGTAGTCATATACAATTTTTACTTGTGTTACGTTGTCATTGGCATCATAAGTAAAATTGAGCTCAAATCTGAAAAGCGTAAAACCAACGTCGTGGGGGGAACCGTCACCGGGCATTAAAACAGAAGTCAGGTGTTTCTTTGCATCGTCATATAAGAACTGAAACATCGAGTCTGTTTTTGATTCATATGGCGGGTTTGAAGCAGTAAACAATTGATGCATAAATTGAGGATTACCATCATAAATATTCCCGCTGCCGCCGGTATACTTATAGGTAGTGTTAATTATGCCGCTGATATGAGTGCCATCACCGCTAACCGATTGGGTAGGGTACGTGTCAACAACTTTAGTGGGTGTAATGGTTTCAACAAATGGCCCGTAATAATAATTGGGGGCTGTCATCTTTATAAGATAGCCTTTATCATCATACTCAAATACACGGGATCCAACCGCCTGATCAACATCACCTGTAATAACACAGCCCGCGGTATTTACCGGCGGGGGGGTAGGGGTATCGGTGGGTTTGCCACAACCATACAACGTAATTAATAAGCTACACATGAGTAAGGCGGCAAGCACGGGCCTTTGGAAGGGGTTTTGCATCCTGTTAAATTTAAAGGGGGTTTGAAGTGTTTTCATTCCTGTTATGTTTTAAGGTTCGGCAAATAAACGCCACCCGCCCGCAAAACACTTTCGCGTTTGTTGCAAATACTTACCAGTTTGTTGCATTACAAGATCATTCCGTCAACTACACATCATAAAACCTTGCTACAATGAGCCAGGCTTTTTTTATTTCCCCCTCCCTCCTCCCCAAAATCTTTCCCCTACGCATGTGCACGGCACCAACATTGTTATTATCTTCAGGCCCTGGACGGATTAAGATCTGATGTGAGCGTACGCCTTCCGTTACCACCCTGAAATCAACCGAATGAGCTTTTGTAAAATTTTTACCAGTCTGGCTTTACTGGCTACTGTTACAGTGCAGGCGCAAACGCCCGCCGGCGATAGTATTCAGGTAGCCATTGCTCCCAACTATGACAACGTGAGCGGCTTACACCGGGCGCTGTTTGGCGAAAGCTACCGTAAGCTATGGGCGGCGCCTGTTACTTTAAAAGTATTTTACCTTTCAAAGGAAAAAGGAGGACTTACTATTTTACAGCAAGGCGGCGGTTTGCAAACCAGGTCTTTACGCCTGCGCGATGCCAGCGGCCAGGAATGGGTATTGCGTACCATTCAGAAGTACCCGGAAAGAGCGCTCCCCAAGAACCTGAGAGCTACTGTCACCAAAGATATTTTGCAGGACCAGGTGGTAACCTCGCATCCTTACTCCTCCCTTACCGTAGCACCCCTGGCTACAGCACTGGGTATTCCACATGCCAATCCACAGATTGTGTATATACCGGATGATCCCGCCCTGGGCGAATACCGGAAAGATTTTGCCAATGCCGTTTTCCTGATAGAAGAAAGAGCCCCCGCCGATGCAGAGGATACCGACAATACGGAAAAAGTGCAACATAAGCTGGAGGATGATAATGATGTGCATGTGGATCAGCAAATAGTGCTGAGGGCCCGCCTGCTGGACATGTTGCTGGGCGACTGGGACCGCCATGAAGACCAGTGGCGCTGGACAAAAAAGAAAGAAAAGAAGAACACTGACTATACACCCCTGCCCCGCGACCGGGATATGGTGTATTATAATACCACCGGCATCTTTCCCTGGATCGTTTCTCATCAATGGTTAAAATCCAAGTTCCAGGGCTACCATGATAATATCCGGGATATAAATGGATTTAACCTGAATGCACGCTTTTTTGACCGCTATTTTTTAAATGGCCTGAGCGAAGCCGACTGGCAGCAGCAGATCCATTATGTGCAGGCTACCCTTACCGATAGCCTGATCAGCGAAGCCATACACAGGATGCCGGATACCATCGTTAAACTGTCCGGGGAAAAGCTCATTAAAACATTCATTGCCCGCAGGAACGGACTTGAAAAAACAGCGCTGAAATACTACCGTTTTATTTCCCGGTATGTAGATGTTCCTGCATCTGACAAGCAGGAGCTGTTTGACATCCGTAAGCAACCGGATGGTTATGTGGATGTAACCATCTGCAAAATAAAAAAGGACGGTACCACCTCAGACACTTTATTTAAAAGAGTGTTTGATCCTGCTGTTACAGATGAAATACGTTTATACGGGCTGGATGGCAGGGACGTATTTAACGTTACCGGCAATGAAAGATCGCCCATCCGGATCCGTATGATAGGCGGCAGTGGAAAGGATACCTTCCTGGTTGCACAGCATATGCCGGAAAAAGGGCGGTTATACATTTATGATCGGGCGGATAAAGACAACTATATACCAGCGCATATTAATGCCCGGGTTAAAACATCCAATGACAGCACGGTTAACAGTTACAACCGGCGCAACTTCACCTTTGACAGGCTGGGGCCCTTGTTCTCTGCAACATACAATCCCGATCAGGGTTTGATGCTACGGGCTAATATGATGTTTGAGAAACAAGGCTTTCGTAAAGAGCCTTACGCACAGCAGCATCAGCTGATCATCAGTTATGTTACCGGCCGCCAGTCTTTTATTTTGCAGTACCTGGCTGACTATAAACACCTGATTGGCAAGAATGACCTGCGCATTAATGTGCTTTCCCGGGGCCCTCATAACCTGGGTAATTTCTTTGGACTGGGTAATGAATCTGTTTTTGTAAATGAAGGCGATGAAAAAATTTCCTACTACCGTAACCGTTATGATCTGATTAATGGCGATGTGAGATTATACCGTAACCTGGGAAAATATTTCACCGTGAGCGCTGGTATAGCCGGCCAGTTTTACACCAGCCGGGAAGCCAATAATACACACCGTTTCCTGGGGGTATATAATGCCGCTTTCCCGGATCAGCATGTTTTTGACGACCGCCTGTATGCCGGGCTGATAGCCGGTATAACGATGGACACCCGAAATAACGCCACCTCGCCTTACAAAGGTTTTAGCTGGAACACGGTGCTCAGCGGCCTGCGGCAAACCAATGGCGATCATCCTACTTCCGGCAAGCTCACTTCCGAATTTAGTTTTTATACACGCCTGCTGGGCGATTCTACATTGGTGATGGCTAACCGTGTTGCAGGCGGTACCACCTTTGGCGATCCTGCTTATTTTCAGCTGATGCAGCTGGGCGGCGCGCAAATGCTGCGCGGCTTCCATACCAACCGCTTCAGCGGCAAAACGGGTGTGTACCACAACCTGGAGTTGCGCTTAAAACTATTTGATTTTACTTCTTACCTGTTACCGGGTAGTGTGGGATTGATCGGTTTTAATGATGTGGGACGTGTATGGCAACCGGGAGAAAAGTCTGATAAATGGCATGACGGTTATGGCGGGGGTATTTATATTATCCCGGCAGAACTGTTTATTGTGCAGGTGTCTGTAGGCGCGTCGGAAGAAGGCAGGTTAACATATTTTTCTGCGGGGTTCCGGTTTTGACAGATGCACGCTGGCAGTGGCTTGCCAGCTATTTTAAAGACAGGTCCGCCATAATTTTTTACTAAAAATTTGTAATTATCAGAAAAAGTATATCTTTGCAATCCCATCGAACAAAAAGTGATCGAAAAGTAACAAAAAAGGGAGTTTAGCTCAGCTGGTTCAAAGCATTCCGATACAATCGGAAGGGTCGGTCGGCTCAAACTGAGATAAGAATAAAAAATATTGGGAGTTTAGCTCAGCTGGTTCAGAGCATTCCGATACAATCGGAAGGGTCGGCTCAAACTGAGATAAGAATAAAAAATATTGGGAGTTTAGCTCAGCTGGTTCAGAGCATCTGCCTTACAAGCAGAGGGTCGGCGGTTCGAACCCGTCAACTCCCACACAAATACAAAGCCTTGCTACAATTAGCAGGGCTTTTTTATTTATACATTGTTTCAGGGCACTCCGGCTTTAGGCCAGAGGAATCTTCCAACTATCCTGCCAGCTCCCGGCATCAAGTTTGATTTAGTCAATATCTGCCTTTGCCTTAATACTTTGTATATGTTAGCTAAATAATGAACCATGAGAAACAAAGTTTATATAATGCTGGGGTTGGCGGCAGGTGCAGCAGCGGCATTCACTTTTTTTACCCTTTCATCCCGTGTGTCAATACCCCGTGGTGCAAAAGCGGTCTCCCCTTTTGACACAAAAAAATACCTGGGCCTCTGGTATGAAATTGCCAGAATGGATTTTAAATTTGAAAAGGGGCTTAACCAAGTTACAGCCACCTATTCCTTAATTGATGATGAAACCATTCGCGTTGATAACCGGGGATATAATGTAAAAGACCAGGAGTGGAAACAAAGCATTGGTAAAGCTAAACCGGCTGGAGCACCTTCGGAAGGAAGGCTGAAAGTTTCTTTCTTTGGTCCGTTCTACGCAGGTTATAACGTGATCGCAATAGATCCGGAATATCGCTATGCGCTGGTTGCCGGCAATAATTTAAAATATCTCTGGCTTTTGTCAAGGGAAAAAACAATGCCCGAAGAAATAAAAGAAAACTATCTGAAGCAAGCCAGGGCATTAGGTTATGATACCAACCAGCTGGTATGGACGGATCAAACAAGGCTGTAAAACCTTCATTGGGTACAATGATCAATGCATAGATTATAATGCAATAGAATAATGAGTATGGATAATAAGACGATACTGCTTCAGGCAAACGCTTTTGTCACTGCAGGCAATAACGAAGGTTTTTTATCTTTCTGCACAGACGATGTAGAATGGGAGTTTGTTGGAGACAAAACACTCACTGGAAAAGCAGCCGTGCGTGAGTATATGAAAGCCGTGTACATAGAACCGCCGAAGTTCAATATTGAGCATTTGACTGCAGAAGGCGATTATGTTACAGCAATTGGCAAGATCAGTATGAAGGATGAAAACGGAAAAATGGTTGATTACGATTACTGCGATTTCTGGCGGTTTCGCAATGGGAAGATGGCCAGACTAAAAGCCTTTGTTATCCCAATTACGGCAACAGCCCAATAAAGTAACCGGTATATTTGCCGGATCACCGATGGATGATTATTACAATCAGAAAGTTAAATCATATTAAAAAGTCCCGCTCACGCAGGACTCTTCATTTATAGGGACTTCGCGGATGAAAAGCAGGCTTATAACAAAAACATTTCACTCCACTTCAGCGGTTTCGGTGATATAAATGACAGCAGGGTTAAGCTTACGCCGCTCAAACCTTCCAGCAGATCGGCTTCTTTGCCGCGGTAATAATCGGTCTTCAATTCATTTTCCAGCATCAGCACTGTTTGTTCTATCCAGTATTCATAACCTTTTAAGTAAGCTGACAGCCCGCTTTCTTCATACAGCGTACGGTAGATCTGCGCTACCCCGGAAGAGCCATGACAGAAGTGGGTATCCTTCACCAGCGTGGCCTGCTGGTCTTTACGCATCAGGGTTTGCATACCTACCAGGTCAGCCAGCTTTCTAAGCTCATCCCATTGCAGCAGCTTGGCGGCTTTGTAAAAAAGCAATACTTCATTCAGATCGCCGTAGCACCAGCCCAGCCGGTTAGGGATAGGTGCATTAGGCGTTTGTTTGTTTACATGAAAAGGGAAAATATTATAGGCATTTTCCCGGCCGTTCATATCTCTTTTTTGCACCAGTATAAACTCAATTCCCTTGCGGATGATCCTGCGCACCTCTTTCTTATTATCCAGCGCATCATATGCATTCATGAGTATAATAAGCATGCTGCATTGCCCGTGCGCCAGGCCCAGGTTCACTTCTTCCTTTTCTGTGCTTTTAAGCAGATGGCTGCGGAACCAGGTACCGTTTTCTTCTTCCACAACTTTGGTGAGCAGCTTATCTACCAGCCCATTCAGGTAATAACGGCCACGGGCAGAGTATTTGCGCGTAGTAAAATAATGGATGCAGCCCATAGCGCCATGCAGGTAATCCACGTAATCCAGCTCTATCTCGTTCATGGCGCTGTTATACAGGTATTCTTCCAGGGTTTCAAAGTCAGCCTCAATATCTATTTCCAGCAGGCCTTTTACTGCCAGGAAATTGGTAAGGTAGGCCAGCCCGGCCACGCCACTGCTGAAGGAGGAGCCTACCAGCCCGGTAGCGCCCAGGTCCAGCCGGGCAAAAACATCGTCTACAATACGGATGCTCTTATCTAAATATTCTTCGTTCTCGTAGTGCTCGTATAACTGGGAATAATATAATCCCAACCCCAGGGCCCCGGCCAGCAGCTGGTCTGTTTTGGGCGGGTGCAGCGCAATGAACTGGTCTGTTTCCCTGAATATCTTTTCTACGATCTGGTTCATACAAATAATATCTTTCTTCCCTTCAAAGCTACTACCCGCGTGCATCTGTATGAAATATAATACACCAACCCGGCTATGCCTTACGCCAACGCCCCGATGGATGATACCAAAAAAAGAGGCTAATCCATGATCTTTTTCTTCATAAGCTCAAAGAAAACAGACTTATAGGTTTCTCCAATAGGCACTTCCGCCTTTACCTGGTTCAGCCGGATGGTGTTGCCCTCTATCATGGCTATACGTTTTACCGCCACAATAAAGGATTTGTGCACGCGCATAAAATGCTTTTTGGGCAGGCGCTCTTCAATATCCTTCATACTCAATAGGGCCATGGTTTTGGTGCCGTTATGGTAAATGGCTATATAATTTTTCATGCCCTCTATGTAATCAATATCCGCCAGGTTGATCTTCAGCATCTTACCTTTTACCTCTATTTTCACAAAAATGTAGTCGCCTTCAATATCATCATCTTCCTGCGGAGCGCTATAGGCTACCTTGGAGGATACGGCATCAAAGGCGCGGTGGGCGGCTTTCAGGAAACGGGGAAAGGGCACGGGTTTCATGAGGTAGTCCAGCACTTCCAGGTCAAAACCGGCAGCGGCAAATTCTGAATAGGCAGTACATAAAATAAACTGTACCGGCCGGGTGATGGCTTTAATGAGGTCCAGGCCGGAAAGCTTGGGCATCTGCACATCCAGGAATACCAGGTCCATTTTGCCTTCATTGATCTGCTGTATGGCAGATACGGGGTTGGTGGAAGTACCTACCAGCTCCAGGAAATGCACTTCTTTAATGTGGTTGGCAATAACGTCTATGGCATGTTGTTCATCGTCTACAATAAAACATTGTATCATGACTGTTCGTATTTTATTTCGAGGTGGGTTTTATAAATATCTCCTTCTTCCTTTATCGTAAAACTAAAGTTGTGGCCGTACATCCATTCCAGTCTTTTGCGGATGTTCACCAGCCCTATGCCGCTGGAAAGCTCTTTGGGGCCGGTGGTCTTTTTATTACAGGTATCAAAAAGCAAACATTGCTGTTCCGGATCTATTTTCAGCGTAATAGTAACCGGGTTATCTTCTTCCAGCAGCTCACCGTGCTTAAAGGTATTTTCTGCCAGGCTAATGAGCACAAAGGGAATGATGCGGATGCCTTCCATGGGGCCTTCTATGCTGAAGTTGATGTATAACCCGCCGCTGAACCGCAGCTGGCTGATCTTAATAATGTTCTTCAGATGCTCTATTTCCTTGGAAAGCAGCACCTTACCATCCCCTGCTTCATCGGTGGCCAGCGCATACCGCATAATCTCCGCCAGCAGCAGAATACCGTCCGATAGCTGCCTGGAAACATTCATGGATTTGGAGTAAAAAAAGTTCAGGGTGTTCTGCAGAAAGTGGGGGTTGATCTGGCTGCGCAGAAAGGCATATTCGCTTTGGATATGCATCTTTTCCAGGCGCAGCTTTTCTTCCTGCAGATGGAATTTCTCTTCTTCCGCCACCCTTAGCTGGCGCTCTCTTAAAATGGCTTTGCGGGCATAATAAAAACCTATGGAATACAGGAAAAAGCGCATGTACAGCAAAATGGAATCGCGGATAACAAGGCGCACCGTATCGGTAGTATAAGGTTTTAGTCCTATGAGCTCCAGCAATACAAATACATAAATATACCGCAGCCCAAACAATACTACCAGCCCGCAGATCCACAGCAGAATGGCCTTCAGGGGCTTTTTATCCAGGAAAGCAATGTTCAGGCAAAAATAACCGGCGTAGAACGTCCAGATGGAAAGCAGGTTGGCAAACACAATATCCAGAAAGTGCTCATCCGGGTTGGTGATAAGGTTCAGCAGAAAGCTATATACTATATATATAACCCATGCAATCGCATGCTGTAATATAACGGACCTTATCTTAATCCTGGTTAACGGGGTAGGATTAAAGGCATTGGCATTTGTTTTCCGGGAATTCACAGCGGTTATTTCCATAGTAGCGATCAAGGCAACACTTGTATTTACAACTATTAAAATACATTTTATACCTGAAAAAGCATCAACCGGTTTACCTGGGTGGTAAAACGGGTTGATGCCGGCTTGCCGGTTTACCGGCAGAAATTAAAAACTTTGGTCGCCCTGGGTATTACAGGTGGGCTGACCGGTGGATGCGCATTCTGCATAACTGATAGCTCCAAGGATAGGTATATTGAAACCTTCTGCCGCTGCACCAGCGCCTCCACGTATTGATGCCATAGCATCCTCATTCAGTTTGGCAATAGTTTGTTTAGTGAAAGACAGTTTAGCAGTAAGCTTCTTTTGCAGTTTCATGGTGTTTAAGATTTTATTAATGATAAATGGATTTCCTTAGCAAGATGGCCGGCGTTTATACCGTTGCATCAATCTTACACTAAATTGCAATTTTCCATTTATCCTTCAATATTTAATCCACCAATACGTGCATAGTTTATACCAACAGGTAGTTGCTTCCTACATTGTATCCGGCAAACCGAGAGGTGTTGTAGGCCGGGTATTACAATTAGGGTAAGGGAATATATTGGACTGGCAGGAGTCTGATGCCCGGCAGCATTCTTCCTCCGACCCGGCCAGGAGCGCGGCGCCTGCAAAGATCCGGTTAAGGTCCGTGGTATCCAGCCTGGCCACGGTACGGCGTTTTAATACAATATCCTTTTTGTTTTTTTGGGAAAGTGGTTTCATGATAGTACTGTTTAGCGGTTATAAAATAGTTGTAAAGCGGTTTAGCGTTTTTTAAGGGGTAACAGCTTAGCCAGCAGCGGGGCTTTACCTATTACAATAGTGCAATGGCCGGAGGCTCTTGCACCGGGATCCAGCGTATAGCCGTTGGTGCTTTTCAGGCCGCTGTTCAGCGTTATCTGCACCTTAGCATCCTGGCCCGTTCCCTGTACCGGGTTGGTTATAACGGTGCCCGGCAGCTCCCCGAATTCCTCCCGGGGGTATTTATCCATACTTACATACACTGCCTGCCCGGCCTTAATTCTGCCGCTGCCGTACACCGGCAGGGTGGCCATCACGGAGTAATGATCCCCTGCCGACCGTATCTCCACCTGCCCTTCCATTACATCCGGGTATTGGATCATAATGGAAAGCGTGCCCAGTAAGCCAACGGTTAATACCAGCAGCAAAATGCCGCAGCGAAGCATCCAGGGCGGCGTACTGCCCATTACTTCATGGATCTCATTCTTTTCAATTGACGCGGTATGTTCCGGCATGGCAATAGTTTTTATGCTGAGTGAATGTTTATACTTCCAGTTCCAGCTGGTTACGCACCAGGTTATAATAATAGCCTCTTTCATCAATAAGCTGCTGGTGGGTACCTACTTCCGTTACTTCGCCCTTTTCCAGCACTACGATCTTATCTGCATTACGCACGGTGCTTAAACGGTGGGCAATCACCACCACGGTCTTGTTGTCAAAAATGGTATTCAGGTTGCTGACAATGATCCTTTCATTTTTTGCATCCAGGGCGCTGGTGGCTTCATCAAAGAGTATTACATCCGGGTTCTTGTATACGGCCCTTGCAATCAGTATGCGCTGCTTTTGCCCGGTGCTGAGGCCCAAGCCATTAGCGCCTATTTCCGTATGATATTTGAGCGGCAGCTCCTCTATAAAATCGCGGATGTTGGCAATACGGGCGGCATGCTTTACCTGCTGCATATCCGGCCGTTCCTCCCCTACTGCAATGTTGCTGATAAAGGTATCATTGAACATATAGCCTTCCTGCATCACTACCCCGCAGCGGGTGCGCCAGCTGCTGTTGCGGATATGGTCCAGGCGTGTATCCCCTACCAGTATCTCCCCGCTGGTGGGCTCGTAGAACTTCAGTAATATTTTTAGCAAGGTGGTTTTGCCGCTGCCACTGGAGCCTACTATGGCTGTTATTTTTTTGGCTGGTATTACCAGGTTCACATTTTTCAGGATGTAGGGCGCGCGCGGGTCAGCATCATATTTAAAGGAAAGCTGCTGCAGGGTTATATCACCGTGTGGCACTTCCGCCAGCTTTTCATCTGCATTGGGTTCCTCTTCCGGTTTAATATGGATCTCATTAATACGTTCCAGGCTTAAACGGGCATCCTGCAAGGCCTGCATAAACTCTACCAGCTGCAGGATGGGTGCATTCAGCTGCCCGGAGATATAAGAAACGGAAAGCATAATACCCAGCGTAATATCGCCCTGCAATACCAGCTTGGCAGCCAGGAAAGCGATCATAATATTCTTCAGCTCATTTACAATGGCGGCGCCACCGGTTTGCATTTGCCGCAGGGCTAAGGTCTTCAGGTTGATCTTAAATAATTTCACCTGCAGCAGCTCCCACTGCCAGCGCTTTAACCTCTCCGCATTGTGCAGCTTTATTTCCTGCATGCCAAAGATCAGCTCAAAATTCTTTTCCTGGTTAACGGCTAGCTGGCTAAAACGCTTGTGATCCAGCTTGGCGCGCTTTCTCATAAACACCTTGATCCAGAAAAAGTAGGTAATGCTGCCCAGCAGGAACACAGCAAAGATCTGCATGTTATACACCGCCAGGATAATGCTGAAGATGAACAGGTTGATCATAGAAAAAACCACGTTGATCACACCCGATGTCATAAAGCTTTCTACCCGCTGATGGTCGCCTATGCGCTGCAAAATGTCGCCTATACGTTTGGTATCAAAAAACCCCGGCGGCAGCTTCATAAGCTTTGCAAAAAAATCAGACAGTAAGCTGATGTTGATACGGCTGCCCAGGTGCAGGATGATGTAACCCCGCACTATTTCCACCGTGGTTTTACCCAGGAACACCATGAGCTGCGCAAATAATATCAGGTAAATGAATGACAGGTCATGATGCCGGATGCCAATATCCACCAGGCTTTGCGTAAGAAAAGGTATCACCAGCTGCAGCAGGCTGCCGGTAAGCAATCCAAGGAACAGCTGCAGCAACTGTTTTTTATAATGGGTAAGGTGTGAAAAGATAAATCCTAATCCGCGGTGTGTGGTCTGATCTTCCTCCAGGTTATTAAACTCTGTAGAAGGCTCTGTGGATAATATGATGCCCGTATCTTCCTGCACAGCCCATCCCTGCAGGAATTCTTTCTTCGTATACTCCTGCAATCCATAGGCAGGATCTGCCACATATACCTTATTACCCTTTATTTTATAGATCACAATAAAATGCCGCTGCTGCCAGTAACCAATACAGGGAAAGGGGGCTGCTTCCACCAGGTCGTCATAACCCAGCCGCAGGCCCACAGAACGCAAGCCTACCTTTTCCGCAGCCTCGCTCAGCGCCAGCAGGCTGGTGCCTGTTTTGCCGGTATACATCAGCTTACGGAGGTATTCTGTAGAAAAGCTTTTGCCATAATACTTCGCGATCATCCGCAGACACGTGGGGCCGCAGTCCATCTCGTTATGTTGCTTGTAAAATGGGAATCTCTTTAACATATCATTTCAATTAAGCTGCTTTAGCAATTTGTTTTTTTTCGCCCTTATTCTTCTGGCGCGCTAACAGGGAGCGGTAGTACTGGTGCAGCAGATCATACACCACCATTTCATGCACCCGGGGTTTGGAGGTAATAGTCCTGTTCACCAGCATGTGTATATAGCTAAACAACAGGTCGTTCAGGGAACGTTCCAGTGTGCCTGCCTGCTGCTTTTCCAGCAGCTGTGCTATTACCGGCTGTAACTGCCGGTTCTTTTCCTGCAGCAGCACCAGTATGGGCTGTAATACGCTGCCTGCATCATGCTGCCGGTCCATGATCTCTTCTATCTCCTTACGGTTTTCCCGGTACTTATTATTCAGCTGCGTCTTTAACAGCTTATCAGCATTAAATTCTGCTGCAAAGGAATCCTTTAGTATTTCTGCCAGCTGCTGTTTGCCTTCCAGCGTGTATCCAAACCCGTCCAGCAATTCATCTATGGCGCGCAGCACCCATAACCAGCGGATCTCATCGCGCTCATCGCCCCAGGTATTTTCCAGCATTTCCAGCACCGCCATGCTGTCGTGAAAGAAAAGCGTTTCCGCCTGTTCAATACTATGGTTGCCATACCGTTCCAGCTCCCGGCTGTAAATGTCTGTCTGCGTTTTCCAGATATACCCCTGCTCTTCAAAAGGCCGTATGTGCTGGTGCAGCAGGCCGATCACCTTTCCTAACTGGCTGAGGTCTGTTAAATGAAAGCGTACGCGTATATGAAACTCAGGATCGTTATAGCGGATAAAAAAGAACTTATCAATGGCCTGCTCTCCCAGCAGCTGTTTTACTACCGGGTAAATGGCATCGGTGAGAATGCGGTCGGCCGTTTTTATACCGCAGTAAAATTTATAGTACAGCCATTCTGACCCAATGGAAAAAGAGCGGGTGGGCTGTGTGGCAGCCGGCGTGCGGTCGGCAGCTGTTATGCCATAGGAAGCGGTTTGTTTGGTTAGCACTGCTACCAGCTGGTTGGTGTAAACATTTCCCTGCGGATCCGTGATGCCGGACTGCGGCACTAAAAATTCCTTCAGCTCCTGGTTGCCACGGTTCTTAATAGTATCCAGCCATAGCTTTACCAGGATCTCATTTTCCAGGTCTACCAGCATTTCATTATCCCCATCTGCCAGCACAATATATCGGGGCATATGCCACTGTTGCCGGAAGGCCTGCACCTTTTCCATCAGCTGCTGCTCCGGCGCCTGCAGCAAATGTTCATAATCACTTTTCAGAAAGCGCCAGTTGGCCAGTGAAAGAATGGTGTTCTTATAGGCTACCCTTGGCAGGAATTTATACTGATGCACAAGGCTGCCCCAGCTGAATGAAAGGCCGCTGCGTAATTGCTGCCGTTGCAGGTCGCACAGGAAATGGTATACCGGCAGGGAATTAAAGCTATAATTATGCGCAGTGCTTAAGCGGGGTATCACAACTTTGTTCAGCCTTTTGGAACGCAGCAGTATCTTACCGTTCTTCACGCTTACTACCAGGTCATCAACCGCTATCTGGTGCTCCATATCCAGCGCCGATTTGGCCAGGTAGGGTATTTCATATTCCCGGAACACAGGGCGCAGTAGTATATTCCCTACCCTGCTTTCAGGCAGGTGAATAATTTCTGCATATACCACATTGGGATCTTTCTCCTGTTCGGCGCGCGTAATATCGCATACCATGTTGTTGATGCCTTCATCTGCATGTGCAAAACGGCCCAAGATATTGGCGGCGCTGGGGCCATAGGCATGATCCAGGTACAGCTCCTGCTTTTCTGCATCAATCAGGCGGAACATAATGGACATAGATGGCGGCAGATCATTCCAGTCCTTGTTATCCAGGTGCTCCAGCTCTTTTTCCTGTATATCAATGGCGTAAGCATTGCCCTGGTAGGCCTGGTTTACCTTGTTAGCCAGGTAACGTTCGACACGGCCCCATTTAATATTATTCTCTGCATTTTTGGGTGAAGGCGGTGCAATATTATCCAGCAGGGGCGTATTATCATTCCCGTCTTTGGCCAGGTAACCGATGCCGGTTTCCGTATCCAGCACTTCCAGCAAAGGCATTTCCTTTTCCTCATACCGTTCTGAGAAGCGGCGGCTGAAGGATGCCAGGTTGCCCTGCTCTTTAGGCGCTGCCAGCCGGTTTAATATCGAAAGCCCTTCCAGCAGCTGCTGCTGTAATGCCTCCTGCACACCGGTTTGCGGGGCTATCTTTATAATATCTGTCTGGAACAGCTTATTCTCCTCATACGGCACTCCCAGCTGATCCAGCAGGGCGCTGATGCTGCGGTAATTTTCAGCGGTATTGGCAGCGCTGCTATCAATAGCCTGCAGCTGTGTATTTACCTGCTGCAGCACGCCGGTAATGGCAGCCACCGTATCCTGCGGATGTGCGGCCTGTATACGCTGCAGCACGCGGATGATCTGGTAAATAAATTCATCGCCGGTAATGGCCGGTTCCAGCTCGTTCACCAGCATTTGCGCCTGTATCACATCGTCTATAAAAGCGCCGGCTTCCTCCGCGCTTATTTCTTCGCTTACCAGCTGCGCCAGCATAGCAGTAATGGTTACACCGGCTTTTGCCTGCTGTAATAAAGCATCCAGGTACACCGATACATTTACAGCGGAGATCTGGTGTTTTCTTCTGCCGGCTACATAACGGTATTCCACATACCGGGTTTCATCGCCCATAGTATAAATGCTGCTGTTAGGGTAGTACAGTAAATGCTCCTTTATGCCCGGCAGGGTGGCCAGCTGTTGCGCCAGCGCACACAGGTAATGCATATCCAGGCGGGTATGGCGGTGGGTAACGGCTGCATCTACCGTAACGGCTGTGGGTGCGGCCTGCCACTGCACCAGGTTACAGCCGGAGAACAAACCAAACGGCGTGCAGCGGCTGCTCATGCGTGTAAAATATTTCATGAGGGAGCGCAGTAATTTCTGCTGCTCTTTCTCTCCTTTCACGTGCCCGTTCTTCCACTTCATACATTCATCATATAACACCGGGGAGGCCAGGTACACCGCTTCCAGGAACACGGCATTATCCAGCTGGGCCAGTAATACCTTTTCATCCAGGTGGCGGAACAGGGGCAGGCGGGGGGTGCGCAGCACCAGGTTTTTATGAAATGAGTAGGGGATGTTCATACAGCGGGTTTAAAAGGTAATGCGTTATGTTTTTGTACTGCGTACAGGATTTGAACCTATATTTTCTTCGTGAAAGGAAGACGTCTTAACCCTTTGACCAACGCAGCGGAGTTTTTTTGATAGTTCTGTTTTTTTGTACGATCTTAGTAGTGGTTTCATGATTGTACCATTTTAGTACAATCCAGGCGGCCTCCTTCAGGGGGCCTCTTTTTTTTAAGTACGTACGTTCCTTCAACCTATCAGCTCCGTTCTCCTCATGCTGCTTCTTCCGGTACAGCGCCGGGGCTTTGCTCCAGGTGACAGCAGGTAATGGTAAAACAAACAACCGCACTTCTGAAAGTAGGCAATGAATCTTCCGTAGGCATAATCCCACCAATGATCTTTAGCTGCGTATCGGCATCCAGCCGGGCAATTGTTTTTTTATCAAAGTTTAATTTTCTGCTTGTTGAACGAGGTTTCATTATGATAAGTTTTAGGAGTTTAAAGTGAATTAAAATAGCGGGCTGCGGCTTAATTACTGCCCATACGGGTTCTCATATCATCAATGCCTGTTTTGCGGTTCTTTCCGGCCTTTACATACTGGTTACCAAACTTGTAGTTGAATATAATATTAAAGAACCTTGTTTCTATTTTATTATTATAAGCTGCATTTACATTCTGGTAATTTTCTACCGTGTATTTAGCGCGCTGGGTGTTGAAAACATCGCTCACACTCAGTTTCAGGCTACCCCGCTGCTGCAGGATGGTTTGGCTGATGCCCAGATCCAGCCTGAACATAGACGACATTTTAAAAATACCGGAAGCAATAGGCGACCTGTAAAAACCGGTAGCTTCTGCACTTAGCTGCTTAGAGAGCTTTAATGCGTAGTTGGATGATAGATAAGCAGCATAGGCTTGATTATCCAGTGCAGTACTGCCGGAGCTGCCTTTGTAGCTGGTGTACATAGCGCCCACCGTGTTTATAAAAGAGCTATTACCAATTACGGTGCTGCTGGTTACGGTTAAGGAAAGCAGGTCTGCGCCTGACAGGTTATCATAAGAGCTGATGATAAGCTTTGATGCCGTATCCTGCCGGTACACCTGCTGCAGTGAATTACCGGAATGTGCATAGGTAAGGTTAGCAGATATTTTATTGTCGTAGATATAAGACAGCTCCACGCTGTTATCTATCTGCGGTTTAATATAGGGATTACCCTGGCTGTAGCTAT
Source organism: Chitinophaga rupis (assembly GCF_900109685.1). Taxonomy (GTDB): domain Bacteria; phylum Bacteroidota; class Bacteroidia; order Chitinophagales; family Chitinophagaceae; genus Chitinophaga; species Chitinophaga rupis. The sequence goes on from NZ_FOBB01000013.1 coordinate 161,199, forward strand.
ACTGGCTGTGATACAGGATAAAAGGATTCACATAATCAAAGCCATAGCGCATAATATTCCGCTTGTATCCTGCGCCCCATACATGTTTGGCCGAAGCGGCGTATTGTACGGACAGATTGGGGAACAGGTACAGGTAGCTGTTCTTATCCTTTTGCTGCAGGGTAACGGAGTATCCCTCCGTGCTGGTTTGCTCTGCCCGCAGCCCTGCCTGCACATTGTATTTGCCAAAGGTTTGATTATAATTCACATAAGCGGCGCTGATGTTCTCTTTAAAAATGAAATGGTTGGTTTTACCAAGGTCTGTTTCCCATTGGCCATTCACCGCATTTTCCCATAACACATCATTATCGGTAGTAGTACGGGTAGCTTTTACCCCGGCCTCCAGGCGGCCCCATTTTGCAGGGTATACATAGTCTGCTGCCAGTGCATATACTTTGTTATGTGCGGGGGAGCGGTTGCTTAATGTATCTGCATGCGAATAGGGTTTCTCCGGCGCGTCATAAAAGCGGGTAATAAAATGATCCTCCCAGGATTTGCGGTAATAGAAATAATCCGCGTTCACAGCAATTTCACTGCCCTGTTTATTCAGCACCTTTTTAAAGTACAGGTTTACAGAGGGGCTGAAGATACTTGCTGTACCCGTTGTAGCTACGTTAGACAAAGAATCCGGCTGCAGGGGTTTTCCAATGGCCGTGTTGTTCACTACTTCGCGGTCGCGGTAGTTAAGGTAGCCTTTTGCAAGCACGCCCAGGGAGGTGGTTTTGTTAATGTCGTAGTCCAGGCCCAGCTTAAAGTTGTTGTTATTGCGCCTGCGCTTATCGTACTCATTTTCTGTAATGGTGGTAGTGCCTAAATAGCGGGTGGAGCGGTTGTCAATGTACACCTGGTTATTACCATAATCATAGCTGCCGTACACATTTACCTTAGCGGTGCGATAGTTTAAACTCAGGCCGCTGTTGTAGCGTGCAAAACGCCCGGCCCCTGCACCCAGGGTAAAGATGCCGTTCATGCCCAGGCTACGGCCTTTGATGGTTTTTATGTTGATAACGGCGCCTCCCTGTGCATCGTACCTGGCAGAGGGGTGGGTAATGATCTCTACTTTATCCAGGCTGCTGCCGTTCATGGTTTGCAGCAGGGTATTCAGCTCTTCGCCGGAGAGGTTGGAGGGGCGGCCGTCTATCCATACCGTTACCGATTTACCTCTTACGCTCAGCGTACCATTTTGGTCGGCCAGTACGCCGGGCGCCCGTTTAATCACATCATAGGCATTGCTGCCGGCTGCCACCGGGCTTTCAGATACATTCAGGGTTATACGGTCCACGGACTGTACCAGGAAAGGTTTAGTGCCTTTCACCTCAAAGATCTTAAGGCTGATGGTGTCGGTTGCCAGGGTGGCGGAATCTTTGGCAGGGGCTTGTACCTGCCCGGCTGCCTGCTCCCCTGCTGCCACTACCAGCAGCATCCCCATTAACCAGCTATGTTTGATGATCTGTTTCATACATATCGATTTACATAGCAAACATATTAAGGGGAGCCCCTGCCATAAAAAAAGATACACCAACTATGCGGATCAATACTACCAACCGCCGGATGATGGTGTTGAAGAAAAACGGGGTTATTTCTTTTTATCGCCCTCCAGGTGAAAAATGTGCAGGAAACGGTGGGCAATGGGGGTGAACATTAAAGCTACTACGGATAAGAATATGACGCCGCTGTAAATGGCATAAATACCAGAAAAGATCTTGGCCCCGGCAGATTCCATGGGGTTTACAGGACCCATACCGGTAAGGATCATGGCGGCATTCAGGTAAGCATCCAGCCAGCCTAAATGGGCCAGGAAATGGTAACCGGCCATGCCTATCAGCATAGAGAAAATGATCACCAAAAAGGAAAATAAGCCATAACGCAGCAGGCGCCGTACAAACAAACGGCGGGGAAGCAGGGGTTGTGAGCGGTGTTCAAAATGCATAACCGGCTATTTTTTGCCTTTAAAGATACGTTTGAATGCCTTACCCAGCTTATTCAGGTTAGCCAGCTGCTCCTGTATAGGCGCCAGGGTAAGGTCTTCCGGCTGCACGCCAGCCTCCAGGTAATCCATTTCAATCTGTTCCGGGAAAACGAGGATGATATTGGTATCGCGGAAGTAGCGGCCCAAGCGGGCAGGAATATGTTCCTGGAAAGCGGTGTATGACAACGTGCCTTTGCGGGCAGAGACCACCACCAGCAGATCGCCGCTGCTTACTTCTTTGGAAAGCGCCTGAAAATCTTCCAGCTCCGTGGCGCCAATAGGCTTAAAGGTTACTTCCATATTGATCTTTGCATACTGCAAAAAGGTTTCCACCGCCACTTTAGTTTTTTCAGGACAGTGGATCACCAGGCGTGCGCCGATCTGTTTAGCCAGTATCAGCATTTTTTGCAGGTAATGCACAAAACCTTTTTCATATTCTGTATTGCGGGGCAGCGCCAGCACCATTTTTTTAGCTGCGTTCATAGGATGATGGAAATCGCATACGTACACGGTTTCCCATACGCTTTGCAGCACGTTATCCAGCGTGGTGCCGAATATGGAGCCAAACAGCCGGTCGGTGGTGCTGGTCTTATCCGTCCAGCCCAGTATTACATCTGTTATCAGCAACTCCTTGGCCGCACGGGAAATACCATCCGCCACATTCAGATCCACGCGTGTAATAGACTGCACATGGCTTTCCGTTGCAGCTGCGTGCATGACTGCAGCTTCCATCATTTTATTGGTAACATGGATCTTTTCTTTGGCCTCCTCATCATCCTGCACTACGGCCAGCGGGTACACCGGCGTTTGGGATCCCGGGTCTTTGATCATCACCGCCAGATCCAGCAGGGATTCTATACGCGCGGGGTTGGATACGGGTACCAGTATACGTTCGGGGCCGCCATCCGTTTCCGGCTTACGCTCTGCCTCTACTATAGCCAGGCGGCGGCCGGCATTTTCCGTTACAAACGAACCTACCAAACAGGTAACAAGAATAAGCAGCACTGTACCGTTCAGCACATTCTCATTAATAATGCCCATGTTAAAACCTATCAGTATCACCGCAATGGTGGCAGCGGCATGCGCGCTGCTTAAACCAAAGATCACATTCCGTTGCGGAACACTGTAGCCAAAAGAAAGCTGTGTAAAAAAGGCTGCCAGCCATTTGCTGAATAAGGCCATAACAGTCAGGGAACCAGCAATGATCAATGCCTCCTGCCCTTTCAGCAGCACCCGCAGGTCTACTATCATACCTACACTGATCAAAAAGAAGGGAATGAACAGCGCATTACCTACAAAAGCAATACGGTTCATTAATGTAGAGGTATGTGGTATCAGCTGGTTTAATGCCAGCCCGGCAAGGAAAGCGCCAATGATCCCCTCCACCCCTGCCAGCTCCGCCAAGAAGCCCGCCAGGAACACCAGGGCTAATACAAATATGAAGTGCGAGGTTTTATCGTCCTTGATCTTTTTAAAGAACCAGCGCCCGATCATTGGAAAGATCCACAGTATAATGGTAGCAAATACAGTTACCGATACACCCAGCCGTATCCAGAAATAAGTATTCAGGTTGCCGGCAGCAGCGCCGGTAATAATAGCCAGTATTAATAATACAGCCGTATCCGTTATAATGGTGCCACCTACGGCCACCGTTACTGCCTCATTTTTAGTGATGCCTAAACGGCTGGCTAATGGATAGGCTACCAGCGTATGTGTGGCAAACATGCTGGACACCAGCAGCGTGGCCATAAAGTTAAAATGCAGCCAGTAGGTACAAACCAGGTATCCTAAAATAAGGGGAATAAAGAAAGTGAAAGCGCCAAATACCAGGCTGCGGTGACGGTTCTTGCGGAACTCCGTCATGTCCAGCTCCAACCCGGCCAGGAACATAATGTATAACAAACCGGCCTTGCCAAACAGGTCTATGCTGCCCTTTTCTATGATCTTAAAGCCGTGATCGCCAATGGCCATGCCGGCAATGATAAGGCCTATAATACTGGGTATACGGAACTTACGCAGAATAATAGGAGCCAGCAGGATAATGAACAACACCAATGAAAAAATAGGTACCGGATCTTTCAATGGCAAGCTTATGTCCAGCAACAAAAACCCTCCTTTCAATACAGTCATCATGGCCTTATATTTATTCCGGGCATAAATTACTCCATTTTATGTACACTATTACATTAAAAATGTCTGGGAACCCCATGCACATCCCTTCACTTTTTACCCTCTTGTAACATGCATCTGTGATTTGATATAAGTGATAAACACGTTGGTGGATTATAGTTTTATACGGCTTATGCTGAACATATCTTTATATCGTTAACAGCACACAACAACAACTTAGCTAAGAAAAAGGGGCATCTGAAAACCTTTAACAGAGTAAGAAAGGAGGTATCCGAAAATCCTTGATCAGAGTAGGAAAAATAAAACGTTAAAATTTTACAATCATGAAACCCGTAAAAAATCAAGACGACGCTAAAAAATTAGATCTGCAAAAGAAAACCGTTTCTGTTCTGTCTGACAACCAGCTGAATGCTGTTGATGGCGGTAAGAATGAAGAAGCAATCACTACTTCCTGGGGTCCTTGCACCGGCTTTACCTGCTGCCCTCCGGCTACTACCGGCACTGGTGATCAGCCTGGCCAGGATGCTTAATCAGATCCGATTTCAAGATCAGAGTAGAAAAAAAATTTAAACGTTAAAATTTACAATCATGAAACCCATAAAAAACCAAGACGACGCTAAAAAATTAGATCTGCAAAAGAAAACTGTTTCTGTTCTGTCTGACAACCAGCTGAATGCTGTTGATGGCGGTAAGAATGAAGAAGCGATCACCACTTCCTGGGGTCCTTGTACTGGCTTTACCTGCTGCCCTCCGGCTACCACCGGTACCGGTCTTGAGCCTGCACAGGATGCCTAAGCAGATCCGGTTCCAACATATAAATAAGCTAACCGTGTTACATGGTTAGCTTATTTTTTCTGCAAAGGTTACTCCGTTCATACTTCACCTTTTATTGATTGCATATGTATACGCTTGAACAAAATTTACAGCAAACAATAGCAGATAAGCTGCAGTTAATAGGCGAACATTATTTAGGCGCTTATGCCAGCGATCCGCACTTGGACAATTTTTCCCTGTTGCCGGGCCACGCCGGCTGCCTGCTGGTACAAGGTATTTTTTTGCAACGCACCGGCGATGTACAATACCGGGAAGCATTATTGCAAACAGAAAAATTCCTGCTGCATCAGATCAATACATCCGATCCTTTATCCGCTGTTTTTTGCGACGGCCTGGCAGGATGGGGTTGGCTGATGGTCCATTTAAAAACACAGGGCATTTTACCGGATTTTGATGAAAGCATCCTGGAACAGGTAGATGGCATATTGGAAAAAAGCCTGGATACCATGCTGCAAAAAGGCAACTATGATCTTTTTTACGGCGCATTAGGCCTGGGCGTGTATTTCCTGAAAAGAAAACAGCATCACCTGGTAGCGCGCATACTCACCCACTTTTCAGCCAGCGCTGTGCAGGCGGATAATGAGGTGCGCTGGCTGCAGTTCCGCCCGGTGCCTTCTGCCAAACCCCGGTACGACTTTGGCCTGCCGCACGGTATTACCGGCATCCTGTACTTTGTGCATAAATGTTATCAGGCTAATGTGCTACCTGCGTTGTGTGAGGGGCTGATGAAAAAAGGGATCGGTTTTTTCCTGAATAACATACAGGATGAAGCTACCGTACATTCCTTTTTCCCTTACTGGATAGATGCTGAACAATACGGCCAGATCACTTTGCAGCCCGTAAGGTCAAGGCTGGCCTGGTGCTATGGCGATCTTGGCATTCTGTATACCTTGCTGCAGCTGGCAAAGACCCTGCAAAACACTGCGCTGGAAGGTGCTGTGCTGCAAATGCTGCTGAAAACCTGCACCCGCAGAACGCCGCAGGAAACGGACGTGGAAGAACCCGGGTTTTGCCATGGCGCCAGCGGTGTAGGCTACCTGTATATGAAGCTGTTCAAACAAACCGGGCACCCCCTGTTTAAAGAAACCGCCGAACACTGGTACCAGCAAACCTGTGCGCTGGGTAATAAAAACGGACCGGCCGGCTACCTGTTCCAGGTGGGGGAAAATAGCTGGGCGCCTGCCTCCGGCATACTGGAAGGCCTGGGCGGCATAGCCCTGTCGCTGCTGGCCTATGCCTACCCGGATGCGCCTGACCATTGGGATGAATGCCTGTTCCTCTCGTAATAGTGCAGGCCCCTAGTATTTCCCGATAATTACTGTAATTTTGCGCAAAGCCATGAAGTAAACCATGAGTCAGCGTACCGAAACCGGCACATATAAAAAAGAATTGGAGGATGTGCTCGTCGCAGAAGATGAGCAATTCCCTTTTAGCCTTATAGTGTGGAATGATGATGTAAATACCTTTGACTGGGTGATACAATCATTAATTGAAGTATGTGAACACTCCGCAGAACAGGCGGAACAATGCGCGCTTTTTATCCACTACAACGGTAAGTATGCGGTAAAACATGGCGAATTTACCCAACTACGCCCCATGTGCGAAGCACTCCTTGACCGGGGCATCAGCGCCACCGTTGAAGAAGCCGTGGAAGGCTGAGCTGATTTACGATCTTAGATTTACGATTTTAGATTTGACCGGAGCGGGTGATGGCATTTGCCTCAAATTGTTCAAATTTAATTGCAGTACATCTTATTAAAATCTAAAATCGTAAATCGTATATCTAAAATCGCATGGTTTTTTCCCTTACAAAAGAGCTGGTATTTCCACCCGTGCACCTGTCAGATGATGACGGGCTGCTGGCCGTGGGCGGCGATCTTTCAACAGAGCGGCTGCTGCTGGCCTACCGTTCGGGCATTTTCCCCTGGTATAATGAGCCGCCCATTTTGTGGTGGAGCCCTGATCCCCGTTTTGTATTATTCCCTTCGGAGCTAAAGGTATCTGCCAGCATGCGGCAAATACTCAAAAAGCAGGTCTTCCGTATTACCTTCAACCAAAACTTTGCAGCCGTGATCCGCGGCTGCCGCCGTGCTCCCCGTAAAGGCCAGGATGGCACCTGGATCACCAAGGCTATAGAACGCGCTTACATACAGCTGCATGAGCAGGGATATGCACACTCTGTAGAGTGCTGGCTGGAAGATAAGCTGGTAGGCGGTTTATACGGCATACGGCTGGGCAATTGTTTCTTTGGTGAATCCATGTTTGCCAATGTGAGCAATGCCTCCAAAGCAGCTTTTATCACATTCGTACAATCCCATAGTGATCTAACCCTGGTCGATTGCCAGGTACATACAGAACACCTGGCCTCCTTAGGCGCACGTTTTATAAACCGGGATGAGTTTTTGGAGTTGATTGAATCGTAGTCCATGGTCGATGGTCCATGGTCCATGGTCCACAGCCTACTGCGTATTGTTGATACTACGTTAAAGTTTATGGACGACGGTCCACAGCCTACTGCACCATAAATAGTCCACGGTCGATGGTCCATTGCCTGGAGCATGTGGCTGGTACTGCGAAGTCCACGGACCACAGTCTTGTACGCAGTAACCGATACCACGCAGTAGGCCATGGACCATCGACCATGGACTGTGAACTGTGAACTGTGAACTGCCGTCTGTAGACCGCTGACCGTTGTCCATAGCCAACGAACCAACATGAATGCGGAAAAAAGCGTAAATTAAAATGCGCTTAGAACAATCCCATCACTCATCCTAAATTTACCACCAATGAAAAAGTTCGCACTGTACGTATCCATCCTGGTCTTGTCTGCCTTTACAGTTCAGCAGCCGGCATTAACGCGGGACGATAAATCATTTCTGCTGGACCAGCTGCAAAGCACCAAAACCACTCTGCTAAACGATGTTTCAGGCCTCAGTGATGCGCAGATGCAGTTTAAACCATCCCCGGATCGCTGGTCTGTCAGCGAATGCATGGAACATATTATTAAGGTCGAAAAAGCCATTTTTGACCAGGAGCAGGCCAGTATGAAACAGCCACCCAACCCTGAAAAACGCAGCGAAATAAAGGTTACAGATTCCGTACTCATTAAAATGATGGCAGACCGCAGCCATAAAGCCCAGGCAGCAGAAGAAATGAAACCCAAAGACATCTATACCAGCTCCTCTGCAGCCGTGGAAGCATTTACCACTCAGCGTGATCAGATCATCAACTATGTTAAAGGTACCAATGACGATATGCGCAGCCACGTAATAGCCTCCCCGCGCGGTTATCTGGATGCCTACCAGTATATGCTAATCATTGCCGGCCATTGCGGCCGCCATACGCAGCAGATCGAGGAGGTGAAAGCTGATCCGGCGTTTCCCCGTAGTAATTAATAATTAAGAATGAATAATTAATAATCGTATTGAAGGAGTACGTGGAAGTGCAGTGCTGCGTTGTTATTGAATAGTAACGTAGTACTACGCACAAGTACTATGGCACTATTATTAATAACTCATTTAAACATAAATGCAGTACCACGTCCAGGCGTAGTACTGCATTTATTATTATCAATTATTCATAAACAAAAATGCAGTATCGGCACTCTCGCGTAATACTGCATCCATTATTATTAATTATTAATCCTTAATTATTATTTCGCTGAAGGCGCCTTCTTCTTCACATACCCTCCCTCAAAAAAGCACTTAATCCCCCGGTACGCCCCGCAGCCGCCAATTTCACGGATGCTTACCCGGCCGGCGCCGAACTGGAAGCCGATACCGCAGGAGGTTTCCTTATCCTTATACTCCCCCTTATTGCTGCCGGTAAAGTGGCCGGTGCCGCTTAGCTCTCCCTTACAGTTGCCATTGTCTTTGGAAAAGGTAATAAAGAACTGGAAGGTTTTAGCATCCTGCCCATCGCGGATAGAAATAATGTTCATATCACCGGAAGTATAATCACCGGAGAATTTATGCTTATGCGCTAAAGTATCTATCGGGTTAAAGATCTGCCCGGGCGTCGTAGGCCCGTTAGAGTTAGTCATGATCAGTGTGATGGCGCCGTTGGCATTTGCCATGTAAAAATCTTCCTTTAACGCGGTATTGGAGCCCACCGGTTTTTCCGTACTGGTTTTTATCACGTATTTATTATCCAGCGTAAAGCTCATCTGCTCCGGGCTGTTAGCATCTTTCCTGGCTGCCACCATGCGGTTCAGGTACTTGCCTTTTTTATCAGTAAAACAGATATACGCTACTGTGGAGGACCGGTCCACCGCCCTGATCACAAAATACTGCAGGTTGCTGCCCGCTATATAAGCCAGCGGATAATATTTCAGATGCCTGGTTTTGGTAGAGTCTGTACCGGCCAGGGTATCTGTCAGGAACTGTTTCAGCACATCCCGCTGCAAGGCCAGGGAATCGGGCTGCTTTTGCAGCAGGGAATCGGCCATTAGCCGGTAAGGCGCCTGTTGTTCAGGAAATAAGGCTTTAAAATCTTCAAAGGTCACCGGGCGTCCGCCGGAGGTATGCTTGTTCCCGGAGCCGCAACCGGCTAAAATACCCACGGTTAAAAGTAGTGCCAACAACCTGTTCATGCTTAGAGTAGAATTGTTTCTTGCCGAAAAGTTAAAGATATTTTTGATATATACCGCATAGCTAATCAAAAAAAATGCCGGTTAAATGGATGAACGGAGCCTTCCCGCTCCTGCAAGGGTTGGGAATAACATGGAAAATGTTTAGATTTGTCTAACTTTTATTTTAGGGTTTATGAATTTAACAGTTGCAGAGGAAAACTACATCAAGTCTATTTATAAGCTGGAAGAAGGGACAGAAGCGGTAACCACTACCGGATTAGCCTATGAGCTGGATACCAAACCCGCATCCGTAACGGATATGGCTAAAAAGCTAAAAGAGAAAAAGCTTATTGATTATGAAAAGTACCAGGGCATTAACCTTACTGCCGAAGGTAAAAAGGCCGCCCTGCACATTATACGCCGCCACCGCCTGTGGGAATGTTTCCTGGTAGATAAGCTGGACTTTAGCTGGGAAGAGGTGCATGAGCTGGCCGAAGAGCTGGAACATGTGCGCAGCGAAAAGCTGATCAGCCGCCTCAGCGACTTCCTGGGTAACCCTACCATTGACCCGCATGGGGACCCTATTCCCGATGCACAGGGCAAAATGGGGAAACAACGCGCGCAAATATCCCTGGACCAGGCCCGCATCAAACGCCTGGAGGTAACGGCCGTATCCGACAAATCAGCCGCTTTGCTGGAATTCCTAAACGCCAAAGGTATTCGCCTGGGCACCCAGCTGGAAGTAATTGAACGCTACGAATTTGATAATTCCATTGAAATAAAGATCCGGAACCAGCCCGCCTTTACCATTAGTGAACAGGTGAGTAAAAATATTATGGTACGGCCCCTGTAAGTGAAACAAATAATTTTCTGTTAAAGCTATGGATCATATTGCTACATCGCTGAGTGAAGTACATCAGAGTATAGATACCACTGCGCGGTCGCGGTGGAAAAAGCTGCTATCTTTTTTTGGACCCGCCTACCTGGTAAGCGTAGGTTATATGGATCCCGGCAACTGGGCCACTGACCTGGCCGGGGGCAGCCAGTACGGCTACCAGCTATTATGGGTGCTGCTCATGAGTAACCTGATGGCCCTGCTGCTGCAAAGCCTGAGCGCCCGCCTGGGGATTGTGCGCGGCCGTGACCTGGCGCAGGCTAACCGGGAAACCTACCCGCCCGTTATCAACTTTATTTTATACGTGCTGGCAGAGATAGCCATTGCCGCCTGCGACCTGGCAGAAGTGCTGGGCATGGCCATAGGTATACAGCTGCTTACCGGCCTGCCCCTGGTATGGGGCGTTAGCTTTACGGTGTTGGATACTTTTCTGCTGCTGATCTTACAACGCTATGGCATCCGCAAAATGGAAGCGTTCATCATAAGCCTGGTAGCCATTGTAGGCATCTCTTTTTTAACGGAGCTGGTAATTGCCCGGCCTGTAATGTCAGAAGTAGTAACCGGTTTTGTACCCACCATACCGGATAATGCAGCCCTGTACATTGCCATTGGTATTATAGGCGCCACCGTAATGCCGCATAACCTGTACCTGCATTCCGCCCTGGTGCAAACGCGCAAAATTCAGCGGGATGAAAAGGGCATTAAACAGGCACTGAAGCTAAACTTTATTGACAGCACCGTGGCCCTGAACCTGGCCTTTTTTGTAAATGCCGCCATCCTCATATTAGCCGCCACCGTATTCTTTAAAAGCGGGCGTACGGATATTGCAGAGATCCAGGACGCGCACGAGCTGCTGGAAAAACTGCTGGGCAGCAAAGTAGCCCCCATCCTGTTTGCAGTAGCGCTGATAGCCGCCGGCCAGAGCTCTACAGTAACAGGCACCCTGGCCGGGCAGATCATTATGGAAGGTTACCTGCGTTTACGCATCAACCCCTGGCTGCGCCGTTTGATCACCCGCCTGCTGGCCATAGTGCCTGCCTTACTCACCATCTTATTAGCGGGCGATGATAAAGTAGGCGAGCTGCTGGTGTTCAGCCAGGTATTATTGAGCCTGCAATTAGGCTTTGCCATAATACCACTCATTCATTTTGTGAGTGATAAAGGCACCATGGGCGATTATGCCATCAAGCCGTTAACCAAAATTGCCAGCTGGCTGATCACCGCCGTGCTGGTATACCTGAACCTGCGCATGGTATTTACAGAAGCCTTTAAATATATTACCCATTCAGGCAATGGCTGGGTAGATGCTATTATTATACTGTCAGGGATAGGTTTTGTGGTGCTGCTGGTCATCACCATTGTATTTCCGATCATCAGCCGGTACCGGCAAATAGCTTCTGTACGCATACACCCTTCCCAGCTGCTTTCTTTGGGCAGCATGGAAAAACCGCAGTATTACCGTATAGCCCTGGCGCTGGACTTCAGCAAGCAGGATGAAAAAGTGATCACTAATGCAGTGGCTAACGGTAACGAGCATACGGAATATATACTGATACATGTAGTGGAAAGCGCTTCTGCCAAATACTTCGGCAGACTGTCTGACGATTTTGAAACCCGTAAGGACCAGGAGCAGCTGGATAGTTACCTGGCCTTGCTGCAGGCACGCAACCTCCGCGCGCGGGGCATACTGGGCTACCGGCATCCCGCCAAGGAAATTGTACGTATTGTAAAGGAAGAAAAAGCAGATTTTATTGTAATGGGAGGCCATGGCCATACCGGTATTAAAGACTGGATTTATGGCGAAACAGCCCACCAGGTACGGCACAACGTAAAAGTACCCGTACTGCTGGTGCAATAAATAATGGCATATGCTACACTGTTTTAAACCAGGCGATCAGAAACATTTTACCCGCGTAGTGCGCGAGGAAGATTGCGCAGCATTTGACAGCGGCGCTGTACACCCCGTGTACAGCACCTTTGCGCTGGCGCGTGATGCGGAATGGTGCTGCCGTTTATTTGTGCTGGATATGAAGGAAGCAGATGAAGAAGGTATTGGCACCATGCTTACCGTACAACATCATGCACCGGCCAAAGCGGGCAGCAGTGTGGATTTTACGGCCACTATTGTACAATTGCAGACACATACTATTGTGTGCAGGTATGAGGCAAAAGTGGGCAACCTGGTTATTGCCACAGGGGAACAGGGACAAAAAGTGCTTAAAAAAGAGAAACTTCAAAAACTATTTGAGTTATAAACGTCACTTTTGACCGTTAAAATTAATCCAGACCCCTTCTTTCCTGTACCACCACATCACACTGAATATCAGTTAGATACAACAGATCAAAATATCCTTTTAACAAAATTTTATTATAACGGTTTCTTAATCTGGCACAAAACGGAACAGCTTTTGGATTACACTATCCGAACCAAAAGTTTTATACCATGTCTAAGAATAGTTTAGAGTTTGTAAAGCAAAACATCCAGGAATTAGCTATTGGTAATTATTCAAGTTATCCGCAAGATTATGATCCTGTAAAACAGGAGACCAGCAATAATATCCAGTCATTAGCCAAAGGCTACTGGGACGTGCGTGATATGAAAGAAGTAGAACGTGATGAAAAATTAAACATCCACTTGGATGATTATATTGAATGGTCACGTGAAGCTTACCAGGATTTTATAGCACAGGATGTAAACGCATTAAACTAAGTACCTTTTTCTCTTGAAGGATAAAGCCGTCCCAGGTCTTGTACCCGGGACGGCTTTATTTTTGATGCTATCCATGTGGTATAACAGCAACCTTGTTTGATAAAGCATTCCATCATGCAGGCATTCAACATCAATATTGCACAACCCGTATTGGATAACTTAATGCAAAAGCTGCAGCTGCTCCGCTGGCCGGATGAGGTGCAGCATGCCGGCTGGGAGTATGGCACAAACCTCCCTTATATGCAGGAGCTCACAGCTTACTGGCAACAGCAATATAGCTGGCGCCAACAGGAAGCAGCGCTTAACCGCTTTCCTCATTTTAAAACCAGCATTGACGGAAAAGATATTCATTTCATTTATGCACGGGGCAAAGGCTCACACCCTGTTCCCATTATTATTACCCATGGCTGGCCAGGCTCTTTTTATGAGCTGCTGAAAATTGTTCCCCTGCTCACAAATAGTACAGATCTTTGCTTTGATGTAATTATACCTTCCATACCCGGTTTCGGTTTCTCCGCCCGCCCGCAGGAACCTGGCTGGACGCTGGAAAAAACCGCGCACCTGTGGCATAAATTAATGACCGGTGTATTGGGCTATTCCCGCTACGCCGCCAGTGGCACAGATTTCGGCAGCGGTATTACACGGTACCTGGCACTGCATTATCCGCAACAGCTCAGCGGCATTTATCTTTCTTATGTTGGATTCCCGGACTTTAATGCAGATCAGTCAGACCTTACTCCGGCAGAACAGGCTTATCTGAAAGAACGGCAGCAATGGATGATGCGCGAAGGCGGGTATGCCATGATACAAAGCACCAAGCCGCAAACACTCTCCTACGGGTTAAATGATTCACCATTGGGATTGGCTGCCTGGCTCATTGAAAAATTTCAATCGCTGAGTGATTGTAATGGCGTTATAGAAACACGCTTCACCAAAGATGAGCTGTTGACCAATATCATGATCTATTGGGTTACGCAAACCATTCCTTCCTCCATACGCACGTACTATGAAAATGCACGGACACCACCGCCGCTCAAGAAAGGTGAACGGATTGAAGTGCCTGCAGGCATTAGCCTTTTTAAAGGTAATAAGCCGCCGATTGAATGGGTGGAGCGCAGCCTGAATGTACAGCACTGGACAGATATGCCCCGTGGCGGCCACTTTGCTGCGATGGAGGAACCGGAATTGCTGGCAGCTGATATGCAGCTGTTCTTCCAGGCCATAAAAAACGAAGGATAAATATTATAGCCCCAGCGCTGCCTTTAACTTGGGATAACCTGTTTTACTTACAGGCACTTTAGCGCCGGTTCTTAAGATGGCCAGGTGATTTTCTTTTTCATATGGCTCTATACGGGTAACCTGGTTCACATTCAGCATGTAAGAGCGGTGCACGCGGGCAAACTGTTGCGGGTCCAGCGTTTGTTCAAAAAAGCTCATGGTCTTATTCTTCAGGAAAGCGCCTTCGGGGGTAATGATCTTCACATAATCATCCGCTGCTTCCAGGTAATGTACATCCTGCACGGGAATAATTTTGATCTTACCATTGATCTTTACCACAATACGGTTACTCTGCAAAGGCGATGCTGCAGCGGTTTCCAGCAGCTGTGTGGTTTGCTGCGGGGCAGCTGGGGGCGTAGCAGTAGCTTTATTACCTAACCATTTTTGCAATGCTTTTTCAAAGCGGTCTTTTGAAAAAGGTTTTAACAGGTAGTCCACTGCATTCACCTCAAAAGCACGGATGGCATGTTCTTCAAAAGCCGTTGTAAAGATCACGGCAGGCATCTCTTCTACCAGCTCCAGCATTTCAAAGCCATTGATCTTGGGCATCTGCACATCCAGGAAAATAATATCCGGCTGGTGCTGCTGAATGGCTTTCAGCCCTTCAAATCCATCATTACATTCCTGTAATACCTGCACTTCCGGGAAGCCCATTAAATATTCCAATACTACAGCGCGGGCCAAAGGCTCATCATCAATTATGATTGCTTTTATCATGTGGTTGTGGTACTTTAATTAAGGTAGTAAAGATCTGGTCATCGGAGCTAACTTCCAGCAGGTCCTGCCGGGCAAACAGCAGGTACAGCCTGCGGCGTATGGAGCTTAGTCCAAACCCGGTGCCCTGGTGCGGCTGCTGCAAAGCGCTGTCATACGGGTTTTGCACCTGCACATACAGCATATCCTGCTGCACCCAGGCTTTTATAGTAATGGTAATGGCCTCCGTGGTATCATACAACCCGTATTTAATGGCATTCTCTACCACCGGTTGTAATAACATGGGCGGCATTACCAGTTGTTGTGTGTTTTCATCGGCCACCACTTCGGTTGATAAACGATGCCCGAAGCGCACCTTTTCAATATCCAGGTACCATTGCAGGTACTGCAGCTCTTCCGGCAGCGCTATCCATTGCTGGTCTTCCCGTTTTAAGGTGCCCCGCAAAAAGTCAGACAGCTTCAGCACCATTTCCCTGGCCTGCTGCGGGCGTAATACGATCAGGGCGTTAATGGAGTTCAGGCTGTTAAACAAAAAGTGCGGCTGTAATTGCTGCCGCAGCTTATACAGCTCTGCCTCCCGCGATAAACGTTCTGTAGCTTCCCGGCGTTCCAGCGCTTCCTGCTGCTCTGCCATGTCATACATCAGCAGGGCGCGCAGGCCCATGCTCGTGATCACCAGCCAGGCTACCAGGAAGTGTATGGGCACTGCTGCGTTTAGCCATTGCAGGTAGGCATGATCTGCCTGGAAAAAATATTTTAACCAGCAGGTGGTCACCGCCATCCAGATAGCCGTTAACACCGTGCTGTAACAAATTACAAACACGTATTTGCCTTTCGCCGGCCGGTAATAGCCCAGGTTATGCGCTATAATGGCCACCGCAACACCCAGTAGCAGGGTATGCACTGCACTGTCGGCCCAGGCATTAATGGTCCCCAGCTTAAACCACTGTATCAGCAGCACACCATACAGTAACAGGAACACGTAGGTAGTTACTGCTATGGTCCATCGGAAATACTTGTCTGATAAAGGGCGTTTTATCACAGTGTTTGTTTGTAATTAATTCTTAATTATCAGTTATTAATTTCAATGAAGCGGGACTCCTGCAGCTGCGCAGACTTCATCTGCAGCCACGCTACATAAGCATTAGCATCCGACGGTTCTTCAATACGGGAATACAGCTCCATACCGTCAGACAGCTGATCCAGTGTAAACAGCTCCGGTACATTAATGAACTTCCATTCTACCAGCTCTTGTTTCTGGTTACGGAAGGCATATTGTTCCTGCTGTCCTATTTCGCGGGCCTTTTGTGCGGCCTCCTGTTTTGTTTCTGCACTAATCAGGCGCAATTGCTCATCGAACTGCGGCATGTGGTTACCACTGCCACAAATGATCTGGTACACTATTTTTGCTACAAACCAACGCATACAAATTCAATTTAAAAGGGTTTAGAATGGGTACAATACAGAATATAGGTTACTGGCTTAATAACTCTTAATATCTATGCCGCCAAATACACAAATGCCTTTGATCAGCAGCCTTTTATCGGGATTAGGGGCCAGCAGCTCAATGGCGCGCTTATCCTCTACCCCTCCAAAGATGGTGTTTACTTCTATTTTCACATCCCAGTTGGAAGGTACTATCATCTCAACGCCCCCGAAAATGGCCGTGGCATCTATTACAACCGTGCCGGTAAAATCCGCCTGGGTAAGGTTCACCTCAGAACCGCCAAAGATGGAAGTAATATCACCTCCCTGAAAATTCTTGGATAATACGATCCGGTTATCGCCCCCGAAAACGGCCAGGGCATTCAGGAAATCTTCTGAGTTCTGTCCCACTACGGTTTCCTGGTAAGAGCCGGCATTCCAGCGCCGCCTGTCTTCCCGCCACTGCTTCCTGTCCCCCTCCTGCAGGTAACGCTGCGGACGGTTATGGGAAGGACGTTTAGTAAGCATATACACTCCGATAACCACCAGCACTAAAGGCCAGCCATAACGGGGAAAGTCAAAATCCCAGTGAATGATCTCTTCGGAAAGAAAAATGCCGCCGATCAGCATCATAATAAACCAGGGTCCGCCCCGGAACTTATGCTTGATGGCCACAACAAGGCCCAGGAGTATCAGGAGCATTTGCCAGGAAAATATCCAGGAAGGCACATTCAGGTGCAGGTTCTGTAAAAAAAAGAAGATACCTAACACAATAAGCACTAAGCCGCCCCATATGCCCTTGCTTCTTCTATTTATGATGTTTTGATTTTGATTTTCCATTACTGTAAGATTGTGATGTAAAATTATTACGGGAGCGCGGGTACATCAAATGGATTTAGGCTAAAAATACCGGAGTTCCGGTAAACGGTGGCAAAAGACCGGTGAAAATAATTTGCATGTACTTTTGTTTTACATTTAGCCCGTAAACGTTATAGCCATGCATAAGTTTTTTTCTGTACGCGCCCGGGAGATCCAGGACCTGGAAAGCCAGGTAAATACCTTCTTAACTAATAACCCTGATATTGTGATCGTTAGCTCCAACCAATCCCTGGTGCCGGTAGGCGACACACAGGATATCCTGTACTCCATTATTTATAAGGAAGCGCCCAAACCTACCCGTATTGGCCGCCTGGGCCAGGACTGACAAGCGGCCGGCCATCCTGTAAAACAGGCACTTACCCGCTATAGCTAAATACCACCCCTTCCAGGGGATGTTTTACAGCCTGTAGGTACTGGCCATCCAGCTGTGCTGTCTAAAATCGTCTGCCTGAAATGTAAAATCGGTGTACCTTTGCGCTCGATTATTTCACTAAAGTCACTGTTTTATGCCGGCAGAAAAGATCATAATGACCAATGGGCAGTTAAAGGTTCCCGACCATTGTATTATTCCATTTATTGAAGGTGACGGGATTGGCCCCGACATTTGGCGGGCCAGCGTGCGCGTATTTGACGCCGCCGTAGCCAAAGTGTATGATAATAAACGGAAAATTGAATGGAAGGAAGTACTGGCGGGCGAAAAAGCCTTCCAGGCTACCGGTGAATGGTTACCTAAGGCCACCCTGGATGCTTTTAAGGAATACCTGATCTCCATAAAAGGACCTTTGACCACGCCGGTAGGCGGCGGCATCCGCTCCCTGAATGTGGCCATGCGCCAGGAGCTGGATCTTTACGCCTGTGTACGCCCCGTACGCTGGTTCAATAAAGTGCCTTCTCCGCTGAAACATCCTGAGAACGTGAACATGGTGATCTTCCGCGAGAACACCGAAGATATTTATGCCGGCATTGAATATATGTACGGCACCCCCGAAGCCGATAAGCTGCTGCACTTTTTGCAGAACGACCTGGGCGTGAAAAACATCCGCTTCCCGGCAACTTCTTCCCTGGGCATTAAACCCGTATCCAAGGAAGGTTCTGAAAGGCTGATCCGCTCCGCCATTAAATATGCCATTGAAAATAAACAGTCATCTGTAAGCCTGGTGCACAAAGGCAATATCATGAAGTTTACAGAAGGCGGCTTTAAGAACTGGGGTTATGAGCTGGCCAAACGCGAGTTTGGCGATTTCGTATATACCTGGGAGGAGTGGGAAACCACTAAAAAAGCACAGGGCGAAGAAGAAGCCAACAAACAAATGAACATTGCCCTGGCACATAACAAAATACTGATCAAAGACGTAATTGCCGATAACTTCCTGCAGCAGATCCTACTGGCTCCGCAGGATTATACCGTGGTAGCTACCCTGAACCTGAACGGCGATTATATTTCCGATGCAGCAGCAGCAGCCGTAGGCGGTATAGGCATTGCACCCGGCGCCAACATTAACTATGTAACCGGCCACGCTGTATTTGAAGCTACCCATGGCACTGCCCCGCGCTTTGCCAATACCAATAGCATGAACCCCAGCTCCGTAATCCTAAGCGGCGTAATGATGCTGGAATACATGGGCTGGAAAGAGGCCGCAGACATTATTGTACATGGCCTGAGCACCGCTATTATGCGCAAACGCGTAACCATTGACTTCTATAAGCTGATGGATGATGCCACCCTGGTGTCTACGAGCGAGTTTGCAGATGAGATTATAAAACAGATGTAATAAAGCGTAAAGCATAAAGGATAAGGCAAAAAGCTGAATGAATAATTTATTAACAGGCTTTTTGCTTTATCCTTTTATCTTTTTGCTAATTTGGATTTTATACCACGTTATAGTAATTTCCGGGTTTATCTTATTGAGCAACCATAGATAACCTTAATTAAAAACAATACCTGAAATGGCAGAAAAGATCAAAGTCGCAAATCCGGTAGTAGAACTGGATGGAGATGAGATGACACGGATCATCTGGAAATTCATTAAAGACAAACTGATACTTCCCTACCTGGATGTTGATATCAAATACTACGACCTGGGCGTAGAATACCGCGATCAAACCAATGACCAGGTAACCGTAGATGCCGCTAACGCGATCAGACAGTACGGCGTTGGTATCAAATGCGCTACCATTACTCCCGACGAAGCCCGCGTAAAGGAATTTAACCTGAAACAAATGTGGAAATCGCCCAACGGCACTATCCGTAACATCCTGGATGGTACTGTATTCCGCGAGCCCATTGTTATGAAGAACGTTCCCCGCCTGGTGCCCAACTGGACCGCCCCTATTTGTATAGGCCGTCACGCATTCGGCGACCAGTACCGCGCTACCGACTTTGTAACCAAAGGTAAAGGTAAGCTGACCATCACTTTTGAAGGTGAGAACGGCGAAAAGATCCAGCATGAGGTATACAATTTCAAAGGCGACGGCGTAGCCCTGGCTATGTACAACACCGATGAATCTATCAAAGGTTTTGCACGCGCCTGCTTTAACCAGG
Organism: Chitinophaga rupis; assembly: GCF_900109685.1. Lineage (GTDB taxonomy): Bacteria > Bacteroidota > Bacteroidia > Chitinophagales > Chitinophagaceae > Chitinophaga > Chitinophaga rupis. The sequence continues at coordinate 181,184 of NZ_FOBB01000013.1, forward strand.
CCCTGTTAAAACAATGGCCGCTGTACCTGAGCACCAAGAACACCATTCTGAAAAAATACGATGGCCGTTTCAAGGATATCTTTGAAGAGATCTACGAAAACGAATTCAAAGCTGAATTTGAAAAACATAAGCTGGTATATGAGCACCGCCTCATAGATGATATGGTGGCCAGCGCCCTGAAATGGAACGGTAACTTTGTATGGGCCTGTAAGAACTACGATGGCGACGTACAATCCGATACCGTTGCACAAGGTTTTGGCTCCCTGGGCCTCATGACCTCTACCCTGGTTACGCCGGATGGTAAAACCATGGAAGCAGAAGCGGCCCACGGTACCGTAACCCGCCACTACCGCGATCACCAGGCTGGTAAGCCTACCTCTACCAACCCCATTGCCTCCATTTTCGCATGGACCCGTGGTTTGGAATTCCGTGGCCGCCTGGATAACAACCAGCCGCTGATCGATTTCTGCCAGGCACTGGAGCAGGTTTGTATTGAAGTAGTGGAAAGCGGTAAAATGACCAAGGACCTTGCTGTATGTATCCACGGTAATAAAGTGGAGCATGGCAAACACTTCCTGTATACAGAAGAGTTCCTGGAAGAGCTGAACACTGCTCTGAAAGCTAAACTGAAGAAATAATTGAACACATTGGTTCAACCGATAAAATGTCCTGTACCCGTAAGGTGCAGGACATTTATTTTTAACATCCCTGCCCTATGAAACGTACTTTACTTTTTCTGCTACCTGTTATGATGCTGGCCTATGCCTGCCAGCCCTCCGGCGCTAACGGCCACGCCGCCACGCCGCAGGATACCGTTGCCAACGTAAGCACCGCACCGGATAGCAGCGCTCCACAACTTACAGCAGCGCGGGATACCAGCCTTGCTGATACTGTTGCGGCAGAAGACCAGCCCTATGCAGATTATTACATTGTAGTAGCAGATACCGGCTTCAGTTACCATCCGTTACAGGCTAAGCTGCTGCAGCTGAAAGCCGCTACCCACCTGAAGGTAGACAGTATGGGCCGTTATTATAATCCGCAGAAGAACCGTATTGTATTACCGGATGATGATGAAGATGAGATCTATGCCGGTGAATATTATCCCCGCCGGGAACCGGGTGAATACCTTAGCCTGGAATACCTGTATGTATATTCCCGCCACACGGAAGATAGTACCCTGGCCCTTATCAGCGGTATTTACGCAGATGAGGCAAGCGCCAATGCAGCCCTACCCGCCATTAAAGCGCAGGTACCCGGCGCCTTTGTGATGAAAGGGAGCGTGTATATCGGGTGTATGCATTAGAGAGCATAAAGCTCAAAGCAGAAAGCCTGGTACACCATTTAAAATAATAGCAATAAAAAAGCATAAAGCTGCTGCAATCAATCGCTGCATTAGCTTTATGCTTTCTGCTTTATCCTTTCAGCTTCTAAAAGCCTATCTTCTTCCTCAACACCTTATCCTCGCCATAAATATCATCGTAAAAAAGCAGGTGATCATCCTGCGCGCCGGCCGTAAAATAGCGGATGTAAATAGGTATGCGGCTAACGGGGATCTGTTTCTTTTCCTGCATGGCCAGCCAGGTACGTACACTATCACGCAACGTATTCTTATAGGAAGTATCGTCTTTTATCAGGTACATAGCCAGGCTATCCCACTGTTGCACGCGTACGCAACCATGGCTCAGCGCGCGGAAGGCATTGCGGAACAGGCCGCGGTTATTGGTATCATGCAGGTACACGCTGTACTTGTTCATGAAGTTAAATTTCATGATGCCTAATGAATTATCTTCCCCATCCATCTGCCGCAATACATAAGGGAAATGGCCCCGGTGCAGCTGCATCCAGTCAATAGTAGTAGGGTCTACGGCATTGCCATCCTTATCTATTACTTCCAGGTTCTTGCTGGCCAGGTAGTTCACATCTTTACGTATAGCCGGCAGCATTTCCTTAAACACAATGCTGTACGGCACGCGCCAGTAAGGGTACATTACAAAGTTGGCCATGCGCGAATTCAGCAAAGGCGTACGGGTCTTGGGCGTACCCACTATTACCCGCGATTCCAGGGCTACTGCTCCGCTATCCATTACCTCCAGCTCAAAGGCCGGCACATTCACCATTATATAACGTTGGGGCAGGGTATCCGGCAGCTTGCGCCAGCGGTCCAGGTTCAGAGCCACCTGCACTTCCCAGTCATGCAGGGAGCGGTTCAGCATTTCCCGCGTTTTTTTACCTGCTACCCCATCCGGGTATAAATTAAATGCCTTTTGAAATGCTTTAATGCCATCTTTTAGTAAGGCGGTATCGCCTGCGTGGCCGCTGGTATCAACAAAACCGCCCTGCACCAGCCGGTTTAGCAGCAGCTGTTTAAAGGCAAGGGTATCTGTATAGTTCTCCGGTATGGCGTTCCAGCGTTTGCTGCCATAGGTTTTGCGGAAGTTAAGCAGGCCTTTTTTCAGCGCTACATATCCTGCATGCGAAGGTTCCAGGCTGCCTAATACGGCTGCAATATTTTTCTGCTGTAATGCTTTTTGTAAAAGTGCGGTCAGTACCGTATCGGTAAAAGTAGAATCTTTGCGCAGGGTAATGCTGTCACGCGGCGCTACACCAAAATGCAGGTGGGTAGCCATTTTCATAAAAGCGTCAGATAGCATCACGTCCATCTTTGCCCACTGCGCTGCATCTCTCTTTGACTCTTCACTGGTCTTAAACGTTTGCATAATAGTGGTAAGCTGTGCGGCATGGTATTGCGATGGCAGCAAGCCCTCATCCATGGCGTTCTGTACCAGGTACAGCATCGCATCTGCATTGGCGCTGGCTACCCCGCTGTCTGACCATTGCGGGGCATTTTGATGTTGCTGGTAAAAGTATTGAAGGGCTGTGATCATACCCGGCACACTATCTTCCATTAAACCATTATTATCCGCCATATAATTCAGGCGGTCAGCTATGTTGCCGGTTACAGCTTCATGCAGCTCTTTAAGGTTTTGTACGATCACGCGTTCTTTGGGGGCTTTGTGGCGGCACGCTGCCAGCAAACAAACGGTTACAGCTAACAAGTAAAATAAACGATTATTACCTCTCATTGGGAAAACAGGCTCTCTTGTGATGTTTTAAAATTAAAGATTTGCAAATACTGTGCTGGGATTTTCCAGGGAGCGCGCAAAATCAGGGGGTGAAATACGTAAATTATCGGGTGAAAGATAATGAAAAAACTGTCCCGGTAATAAAAGCAGCAGTTAGGAAGTGCATGGTAAGGCTAAGCCCCCTGCTCCTGTTTTACTTACAACAATTCTTCTTCACAAAAAGTGACTGCACAAAACGTAATATGCTGAGAATGGTGTGTTTCATAATGATTACTGTTAAATAGCATCCAGCGGGCGGCGCTTCTGCTCTTTTAATTGTTTGAACTGGCTGGGAGTAAGCCCGGTTACTTTTTTAAACTGCCCGGAAAGGTGCGCTACACTGCTATAGCCCATTTGCCCGGCTATTTCACTCAGGTTCAGCTCATCATACACCAGCAGCTCTTTTACCCTTTCTATTTTCTGCTGAATAATATATTGCTCAATAGTGATCTGCTCTATTTCTGAGAACAGGGTGCTGAGGTAATGGTAATCTTTATGTAAGCGGGTAGAGAGTAAGGTGGAGAAATTCTCTCTTAATTCAAACAGCGGGGAATGATGGATGGTTGTAATAAGAATGTTCTTAATAGCTTCTACCAGCTGCTGCTTTTTATCATCTACCAGAGGTAGCCCTTCCTGAGCCAAAGCAGCAGTAATCGATTGCAGCTGGGTAGCATCCGGCGCTGCGGCTAATACCGCTTTGCCCAGCTGTACCTCCTGCACCGGTAACCCCTCTTTTTCCAGTATGGTATGCACCACCTTTACACAGCGGGGGCATACCATATTCTTAATGTGTAATTCAAAAGTTTGCATGGCAGGTACAAAGGTAGCACATATTTGCTGTGCTACCTGAGCTCTGTTTCCTGGATGCGGTCTGCCAGATCCAGTAGAAGGGACATGTTGGCGTTATAACCGCCGGTTACTTCCGGGCGAAGGTAACCATCCATATCCGGTTCATAAATAACATCGAAGCCATTTACATTTACTTTGTAGCGATGAGCATGGCCATTCAGGGGAAGTACGTCGTACCGGTTTGCATTGTGTTTGATCGTAAATGCCTTCATATGATAAAATTTTGTTTATAACCACTATCAACAAAATCTTAACAAAAGTTAAGCCAACGGTTGGTAATGGGGTTGGTTTTAGTTTGGGATCTTTAGACATTATGAATATACGAAGAAAAGGGTATATCAGATCATCACCCCCACATTAATTTACAAACCACCACCGCAGCCCTACGCGGATCCCGAAATTATTATACGGATACATAGGCGCTGAAAAATTATTCATTTTAAGGAAAGTATTCAGGTTCTCCGCACGGATGTAGGCAGAGAGTGATTTAATGCGGAAGTGCAGGAAAGCGGTCAGGTCCGGAAGATAGTACCGCACCTTTTGTGTATTCTGGTACACAAACTGGCCGGGCACCGGCGAGTAATCGTCCGCATAATATTCTGTGTTATAACGCGCTTCAATACCGGTCATCAGGTTCAGGTTACTGAAAATGCGGTTTTCATATGCAATGCGGTGGCGGGTCCAGATGGAGGGTACATTTAGCGGGCCATTGCCATGCACCTGCTGAAAAGCAAAATCCATATACCAGTTCCAGTGTTTGTAGCGGAAATGTTTGCTCAGCACTACCTGCAGCAGGTTAAACAGCCCGCTGGACTGTGTGCTTTGCATATAGCTGTCGAAATAAGTGTAGTTGGTAAAAATGAAATAGTTCACCGCCAGGTTATATTTCAGCAGCTTATTATCGGCTGCAAACTGCAGCTGGGTAATGTTTTCCTTACCCAGGCCGCCATTGTACCAGCTATCCCGGCTATAGCTGAAGAATTTGTATACATAGGAAGGCTCCCTGTTCACATTGCGGAACAGCAGGCTTACATTGCCCAGCGTTTTGTTCAGGTAGCGGCTCAGCATACCGCTTACACTATAATCGCCCACATTGCGGCCCAGCGCATACAGCTCGCCTTTGGCAGAAAAATCCCACAGGTCGTTCTTGGTTTTATTGCGGTACTCCCCGTGCAGGGCCAGGTTATTAAAGTTCTGTTTTACATCATCCAGGAAATTGCCGGTAGTATGGTCAAAGCGGGCGCCCAGGTTGATAAAGTGCGCCAGGTTACCCCGTACGGGGAACTGGATCAGCGACAGGTCATTGGAAAGTGTGCGCCACTGCTGCCTTGCGCGAATGGTGTCTCCTTCCCGGAAAGCTATCCCATAATGCTGCGTGTAATAAGTTTCACTCGGATCATTATCCGTATACATAAAGGTGTTGCCCTGTGTTTTAAAGGTGTACTGCACCCGGAACACAGGGTCAAATTTGTAATACTGCGTAGTGTCGTTCACGTGTATGGTATCTCCCTTGCCCCAGTCGTACTGCTGTTGTATCAGCAGGCCGGATTGGCGGTAAGATGATTTTACCGCAATGGAGGTACCAAAGAAGGAATAGGCCGGAATATCCTGGTTGCCCAGGTTTACATTAATAGTTTTTCTTGAATTGTACTTGCTGAGGCCCAGCGTGTCGGCAGCAGTACCGGCCTGGCCAAAGATACCGCCATTCTCCCCCCCGTTGATCTTATTATAATAGTAGCTCACATTTACATGGTACCGTTTGTTCTGGCTGTTGTAATTAGCTGTTACGCGGTAATTATCATGGTTGGTGTTCTGTGTACGGAAGTAACCGGGCGAGTTGATCTTGCGGTAGTCGAATGCAAAATTAAAGTTCTCATTCCGGTTCTGTGTATGGGATACGCCTATCATCTGCTCCTGCTGGGCGCCTACCAGGTATTGCAGCTCAGAGTAAGGGCGGGTGGTATTATAAAGGCGGGCATTTTCGTGCGTAAATTCATAAATGTCGTAGGCATGAAAGCCTTCATCAAAACCAGCCTGCATGCGGGGCGTGTAAATAAGGTTGCGGGCGGCATTCCCGTTATTGCCCAGGGTCATGTAGCTGGCGGGTATCTGCAGGTAGTTGGCGTTAAAGTCTATTACAGATGAATCCAGGTGCCTGTCTACAGGATCGTTCAGGAAATGGTATTTAATGGTAATGGTATCCGGCCCCAGGTTACGCTGGGAGGTATCCCGCTGCATGGTGCCGCCGCCGGAGCCGTAGTTACCAAAACTACCGGTGTTAAATTGGGCCATTACTCCACTTACGCTTACTATCAGCAATGCCAGTATGATGAAAAAATGCCTCATTCAATAATAATATTGTGGAGCTATATGTGTCTAAAGTGATTGTATTAATTCCCTGAAGATACGCGTTAATTTGGGCGCCGCTTCTGCTGCGGCCTGCAGCACCTCTTCATGGGTGATCACATTGTCCTCTTCCCGTATACCCAGGTCCGTGATCACGCTCATGGCAAATACCTTCAATCCTGCATGAACGGCTACGATCACTTCGGGTACGGTGCTCATACCCACGGCATCGCCACCAATAATGTGCATAAACTTATACTCGGCCCTGGTTTCAAAAGTAGGGCCCTGCACGCCTACATATACGCCGGTGTGTACCGGTATATTGTTGGCAGCGGCAATTTCCTTTGCTTTGTTTATGAGGGTTTTGGCATAGGGCTCGCTCATATCCGGGAAACGGGGGCCCAGGGTATCCAGGTTGCGCCCGCGCAGCGGATGTTCCGGCTGCAGATTAATATGGTCGCGGATGATCATGAGGTCACCCACCTTAAAAGCGGTATTCATACCACCGGCGGCATTGGAAACCAGCAGGGTTTGCACTCCCAGCGCCTGCATTACCCTTACCGGGAAAGTAACCTGCTGCATGGAAAACCCCTCGTAATAATGGAACCGGCCGGCCATAGCCACTACGGGGCGGCCCTGCATATTACCCAGTATTAACCGGCCCTGGTGCCCTTCTACCGTGGATTCGGGAAAATAGGGAATATCGGCATAGGGGATCTCTATACGGTCAGTAATATCTTCAACCAGCCCACCCAGGCCACTGCCCAGGATAATACCAGCCAGCGGGCGGGTAGCGGAAAAGCCCTGTATATACTGTTTAGCAGCCGCTATTTGTTGTAATAGGTCACTCATTTACGGTAAGTTGTTAGTAACGAACGTTTAAGGGTTAGCCGGCAGCTGAAAAACGTTCCCTGCCGCCAGCTGTTCAGAACGGGTTACTTTTCTTGCGCGCAAAGTTATTTTTAAATTCACAAACGCGGTGGTTTTATATTTAAATCATAATGCCCTATTTTAGCGCTCAAATTTTTGACTGATGAATTTACATGAATACCAGGCTAAAGAACTGTTGAAGAAATATAATGTACCGGTCCAGGAGGGTATTCCGGTAGATACACCAGAGGCAGCGGCTGAAGCATATAAGCAGCTGAAAGTGCAATTTGGGAATGAGTTTGCGGTTGTAAAAGCGCAGATCCATGCCGGCGGACGCGGTAAAGGAAAGATCCGCGGGACAGAGCAGAACGGTGTTAAAGTGGGTAAAAATTCAGAAGACATTAAGACCATTGCCGGTAATATACTGGGCGGCGTACTGGTGACCATACAAACTGGTCCTGCCGGTAAGCTTGTAAATAAGGTGCTGGTGGCGCAGGATGTTTATTATCCCGGCCCCAACCCCATTAAGGAACTGTACCTGTCCATACTGCTGGACCGCGCTACAGGCCAGAACGTGATCATCTACTCCACTGAAGGTGGTATGGATATAGAAGAAGTGGCGCACAACACGCCCGATAAAATATTTAAGGAGTGGGTATTCCCCGGCGGCCCGCTGCAGCCTTTCCAGGCCCGCAAAATTGCTTTTAACTTCGGTTTAAGCGGCGAGGCTTTCAAGAACATGGTGAAATTTGTGACCAGCCTGTATAATGCATATGTAGGTCTGGACGCCAGCCAGGTGGAAATTAACCCCCTGTTTAAAACCAGCGATGAAAAGATCATTGCGGTGGATTGTAAAATGATCCTGGACGATAACGCCCTGATGCGCCATCCCGAGCTGGAAGGCCTGCGCGATATTACAGAAGAAGACCCGACCGAAGTAGAAGCCAGCAAATTTAACCTGAACTTTGTAAAGCTGGATGGCAACGTAGGCTGTATGGTGAACGGCGCCGGCCTGGCCATGGCTACCATGGATATGATCAAATTAAGCGGTGGCGAGCCCGCCAACTTCCTGGACGTAGGCGGTACTGCCAATGCCCAGACAGTGGAAGCTGGTTTCCGCATTATCCTGAAAGATCCCAAGGTAAAGGCTATCCTGATCAATATCTTTGGCGGTATTGTTCGTTGCGACCGTGTGGCCCAGGGGGTAATTGATGCTTACCAGTCTATTGGTAACATTAAAGTGCCCATCATTGTGCGCCTGCAGGGTACCAATGCAGAAGAAGCTAAAAAGCTGATAGAAGAAAGCGGTCTGAAAGTACAATCCGCCATACTGTTGAGCGAAGCGGCCGCACTGGTGAATAAAGCAGTGAGTGCGTAAGATATAATTACGAATTATTTAATTACGAATTACGAATGGATCGAAGCGATTTGACCGGTTTGTAATTCGTAATTTTTTTTGTGCCATGTTCTGATTTTATCCTCTCCTTATTTTCCCTGCTGCCCTATCACCTCTCAAACCTCTCACTACTTTTAATACCTGCGTATTATTTCCACTTTGTAAAACTCAATTCGTAATAACGGCCCATTCGTCAAAAGTACATGTCCCTCCGTACCACCCAATTCGTAATTCGTAATTGAATAATTCGTAATTAATTTTCCTACCTTCGCAGTCCATCCTTTTATATACCCTGCCATCCGCGGGTAGCGGACTTTTACACCTTTTCAAAGTCTGAGTAATGCAACGTTTAAGAGCTTTCTTTTTATTCTGCGCAGGAGCGCATGTGCCTATGTTAAAACGGGCGCCCGTAGAAACCAATAAATACGCCGGTATTGGGGGCACCATCTTTTTCACCGGCGTGCTGGCCGCTATTTCGGCCGGCTATGCTTTATGGACCGTGTTCAATGAGCTTTGGGCCACCCTGTTATTTGGCCTGCTGTGGGGCCTCATGATCTTTAACCTGGACCGCTACATTGTGTCCAGTATGAAGAAGCGCGATAACTTCTGGCTGGAGTTCCGCATGGCCCTGCCCCGCCTGGTGCTGGCCATATTAATAGCCGTGGTGATCTCCAAACCACTGGAGCTGAAAATATTTGATAAAGAGATCCAGGCAGAGCTGATCACAATGGAACAGCAGGTGTTCAAAACCCAGGAAGACCAGGTGCAGGTACGCTACCAGGCCCGCATTAATGAGCTAAAGGCCAACATTGCGCTGCTGAATACAGAGATCAGCCGGCAGGCTGCCCGCAGGGATACGCTGGCATTACTGGCGCAGCAGGAGGCCGACGGTACCGGCGGCTCCCGCATCCGTAACCTGGGCCCTATTTACAAGGCCAAGAAAGCAGATGCAGATACTGCCGCCGCACAGCTGCAGGCTATTACCATCCGCAACCAGCAACGCATTAATGAATACCAGCAGCAGCTGCAATCGGTAGACAGCGCCATGAAAGCCAGCATTCCGTTACGCAGCCGGCTGGATGGGCTGGCCTCCCGGCTGGATGCCCTGGGCCGCCTTACCGCCCGCAGCACGCCTATACGCTGGACCAACTGGTTCATTATGCTGCTGTTCATTGCCATAGAATGTGCGCCGGTGTTTGTAAAGCTCATCTCGCCCCGCGGCCCCTATGATGATCTGCTGCAGGAGCATGAGCATGCATTTGAGATACACCGCAAACAAAAAATGGAATTACGGCAATTGGCCTATGAAAAGCGTATGGAGCAGGAAAAGGGATTACCCAAAGAAGGTTCACTGGCGGGTTAACAAAGTGGCAGGTACTTCATTTTCCGGCGCGCTGATGCAGGGAATTGAGGCCTATCCTGCCAGCTCCACTTCATACACAGGGCTAAACAGGTAAATGCGCCGGGTATCCACCTCCTCGCAGCGGTAGCGCTTGCGGATCTTTTCCCCTTTGCGGAAAATGCGGCCGTCTTTGGTTTTAAACAGCTGGTGCAGGGGCAGCTGCTCTACAAAAAAATAATGCTCTTTGCGCCGGTCATAGTTCTTCAGCACGCGCATAAGGTTATCATCCGCGCAGGAGCTGGCGCCGGGGTTGTGCATACTTTGCCGCACCGCTGTTTCCACATCGGCCGGTAAAAAACCTTTACCTACGAATTGTTGCAATATTTTGGAAAACTCCTGCTTCCATTCTTTCCCGTGGGAGGCTACGCGGTTGGCATACAGCTCATACGTAACCAGGTGGGCCAGCTCATGCAGCAGGGTAATAAGAAAAGCGTATTTATTCAGGTTGCCGTTTACGCTGATGCGGTGCCCGCCCCTGCTATCGGGGTGGCGGTAATCGCCCAGCAGGCTTTTGCGCTCGCGGGTAACGGTTAAATGCACCTTATGCGCGGTAATGTAGGCCATTACCGGCTCAAAGGTACCTTCCGGCAGGTATGCAGCTAATGCATGTAAGGGCGCCTCCTGCTTCACAACGGGGTCAGGTTTTTCTTTTAAGCAATTGGTACAGGCTCAGTGTTTCAAGCACCGTATATACCAGGTACAGGAACATTAAGGTAAAAATGGTAGCCCGGCTTACATCCGGCCTTTTTACCAGCACATATACGGTGATGCCTATCATGCACAGGAACAGCTTACTGATGGTAGAAGCATATACCATGCGCACAAAAACCTGGTTGTTGGCTGCCGCCAGCCCATTACGGGCCATCACATAGGAAACCCAGGTGATAGCGGCCAGCACCACATTCCCCACCAGCAGCACAGTATAGTGCATACCAGCGCTCAATAGCTGAGACTTTAATAAAAAGAAAACGCCATTCAGGATGGAAAAAACTACGATCAGTCGAATAAAAAAACGGTCACTCATTCCGCCGGGTGTCTTTAATAATTTGCCACAAAAGTAGGGTTAAAGCCAGTAAAGAAAAAATGATCATTAATACAGGAAATGACCACCCGATCCATCGGTCAAGTTTATAACCAACGAATACTGCCAACCCCAATGTGGCCATCATCTGAAAAGCCAGTCCGGCGTACCGTAAGAGTGTATTACGATTACGCTTCTTCTCCGGTTGCGGCTTCTTCTTTAACGAAGGATCTTCCATTGTTTACTTCTCTGCTGCCTGCAGCGGGCGCCTCGTCCGGCTCCATATAGCAGCGGCCGTTAAATTTAGCGGTAGGCTCCATTTCAAAATGAGCGGTGTACACATCACCTTTTACCAATGCGTTTGCTTTCAGGAACAGCAGCTCCTCTACTTTAATAATACCGGTAACACGGCCCAGTATATCTGCGCTCTGGCATACCAGGTCGCCCGTAATTTCACCTTCCGGCCCTACTACGATCTTTGCCTTGGTAGATACCAGCCCGTTCACCTGGCCGTCAATACGAATGTCGCCTTCACAGACAATGTCCCCCTGGATAGATGTTCCACTGCCAATAATGTTCACGTTGGAAGATGGCATAATAGATTTGCTTTCGCCTTTAGTGCTGCGGTTGTTGCTGTTAAACATAGGATCTTAGATTTTTTTTAGGAGGTTTTTCAATATATAGGACTGAAGATATATAAATATTATTAATTAACCTAATAGGTACTATTATCTACTTTAGGCACTTTAATCATCGTTGTGTCAAGCTTACCGGTAAAATCGCCGTTTATCACCTGCTTAATATTGTTCAGGTACTGGTCGCGCGCAATGATCGCATTCTCTAACGAATCGGTACGCATTTTTAGTTTAATGAACTCCCTTCTTTGTTTCAGATCTCCATAACCGGGAATGTAATAACGCAGGGGTGTAAATACTACCGTAGCCACTGTAATGGCCACCAGCAATACAAACAGGGTGCTGAGCGCTACATACACACTCATACGGGATAATTTAAAAGAGGTCACCTCATCATAGGTAGCATCATTCATGATCACCAGGCGGTATTTATGATGAATGCGGCCGTCCCTCCCTTTTTTATTGCGCTGTTTACCCATTTTGTTTTACTCTCTCTTTACTCCGGATAAAATTAAACAATTAAATCATAAGAAGTGAAAGGTAATATGTAAATCTGAAAGAATACGTACCAAGAAAAATATTATCCTATCTTTAAAATAAATTTTCACGTAAACAGTTATAGTAGTAGCCTATACACCCGGCATCCATGAATCGCTATCGACCTTTTTTAGTATCCTTCTTTTTCCCCTGCGCTGTTGGTTTGGTGTTATTGATTACGGGTTCCTTAGCGGTGAATGCCCAGAGCAGATCGCCCCGCAGCACACAGGATTCTACCAGAATGCCCAATAACAGGCGCTCAGCACCTCCTGTAAGAAAGCCGCCTGTGCCGCATGTACAGGACAGAAGGCCTCCTTCCGAAAAGATGGCGGAAAAGAAGTTTACCTGGACCCGCCGGTTCATGCAGAACATGGTAACGCGGTACAACTACTACTTTCACGCAAAAGTTAAGCTGGATGCAGTGGTGAAAAGTATTGCCCGCCAGGGATTGGATAATTATAACGACCTGCTCCCCTTTTACCCTTACAGCCTGCAGGACCTGGGCATCAGCAAAACAGAGCTGGATTCCGTGATCCTGAAATCTTCCGTAGGCATACAGCTGCACGATCCCCGCGGTAAATGGATAGATGATTGTTACCTGCTCATAGGCCGCGCCTACTTTTATAAAAGCGACTGGGAAAATGCCCGCAAAACCTTCCAGTACATGAACCTGGCCTTTGCGCCCAAGAATAAATCCGAATACAATACCGTAATAGGCTCTACCCGCAACGATGTTATTTCCATTGCCACCAGGGAAAAACGCAACGGCCTTTTGGGCCGCTTTAAACACAAAAAGGTGCGGAACGATGCCTTTTTGTGGAATGCCAAAACCCTGCTGGAAGAAAAGGAGTATGATGAGGTACAAAGCCTGCTGAATGTACTGGAAGCCGATCCTAACTTTCCCCACCGCCTTTATGGCGAGCTGGCAGAGGTACGCGCCTACAGCCGTTACAAGCAGGGCATGTATGCAGAGGCCATGGCCCCCCTGCGCCTGGCCATTACCGCCTCCCATAACAAGGAAAGCCGCGCCCGTATGTCGTACATATTGGGCCAGCTCTATGCCCGGCACCAGCAGCCCGATTCGGCCATGGACATGTTCCGCAAAGTGATCAAACAAAAGCCGGACCCCATGATGGACCTGCAGGCCCGTCTGCAGATAGCCCGCCTGAACACCGTGAACGGGGATGCCGGTATAGAGCAAAGCCTGGCCGCCCTGCGCACCATGTTAAAGAAAGAACGTTTTATCCCCTACCGGGATGCTATTTATTATACCATGGCTACCCTGGTAGCCCCCAAGAGCCCGGAAACCGCCCTGGGTTATTTACAAAAATCCCTGAGCCAGCCTGTTGTAAACCCCGTACAAAGATCTTTGTCGTTTATGTTCGTAGCAGATATTTACTACGTACAGCGCAAATACCAGCTGGCCAAGAACTATTATGACAGCACTGCCAGTGTAATGCCGCCGGACTTTGCCGATGCCACCGTAGTGAACACCCGTAAAGCCGTATTGGGCGATGTGGCGGAGAAAGTGAACGTAATACACCGGGAAGACAGCCTGCAGCGTATTGCCGCCCTGCCCGAAGCAGAACGCAAAACCCTGCTGGACAAAATGGTGGCCGATATTAAAAAGGCCGCGGAAGCAAAAGCCAAAGCAGAAGCCGCCCAGCAGGAAGCAGATAATAATAGTAATAACCAGAATAGTATGCTGGCCAATAATGCCTTTGGCAATAATAATGGCCGTAACAACCCCGGCGCCGCCAATAACCAGGGCAATGACCAGGGCGACTGGTATTTTTATAACCAGGGCAGCAAATCATCCGGCTACTCAGAGTTCAAAAGGCGCTGGGGCAACCGCAAGCTGGATGACAACTGGCGCCGCAGCTCCAACACCGCAGCCAACTTTACCAATAATAATAACATAGACGTAGCGGGGGTTAGCACCGATTCAGCCCATATGACCACGGCCGAAAAGCTGAAAGCCTTACCGGCAGATAGTGTGAACAGCAGCCTGTTGCTGGCCGACCTGCCGCTGACACCGGAGAAGCTGGATTCCTCCAGGAGCCTGCAAATGAATGCCTGGTTTGACCTTGGCAAACTTTACCACGATAAGCTGGATGCCACAGAGCTGGCCATAGAAACGTACGACACCCTGCTGTATAAATACCCGGACCATCCCAAGAAACCGGAGGTTATTTACTCCCTGTATGTATGGCATAACAGCCTGAAAGGCCATGAAGCGCTGGCAGCTAAGTATAAGGATATGATGCTGACCCAGTACGGTAATACCAACTTTGCCAATATTATTAAATACGGCGCCCTGAAAGATGTGGATGCCGATAAAAAGAAAGGCATAGCCACGGCCTATAATTCGGCCTACACCGCTTTCAAAACCGGCCGGTACGACCTGGCCCTGGAAAGAAAACACCAGGCCGATACCACCTATGGCTTTAACTACCTGCAGCCTAAGTTTGACCTGCTGGAAGCCATGATCATTATAAAAACAGATACTGCCGATGCAGCCACCGACAGCCTGTTCCTGGGTAAAAAAGCCGTACAGGCAGTACTGGCCAAATACCCCGGCGACAGTGCCGTTCAGCAGCAGGCACAGGCCCTGCTGGATGCGCTGAACCACAAGAAGGACCTGGTAGCTTACCTGGCCCAGCTGCAGATCCAGAAACGGGAAGCCGGCGCCATGGTAGATGAAGATGTTTCCATCCGCTACCCCTGGCAAACACCCAAGCCCAACTTTACGGATTCTGTAGGGTTAAAGACCAACCAGCCGCTAAACCCTGCTGTACCTAACAAGGTAACGGCTGCACCACCGCCGCCCATGAAGCCTGTAACGCCGTATAAGCTGGTGAACACGCCCATACCGCATTTCGTGGTGCTTTCTTTCCAGCGGGTGAATAAAGCGCTGATAGATGAAGCGCTGGAGAAATTTACCCGTTACAATGCGGATAAACACGCAGCAGACCATATTGAGGTCGGCAGCTTTGTGCTAACGCCCAATGAGATCATGCTGGTGTTCCGCCTGTTCCCGGATGAGAACAAAGCGCTGGATTATTTTGACGAGGTACGCGCCAAAGCCCCTGTAGATATTATTCCCCGCATACGCCCCACTGATTATAATATGTTCATTATATCCAGGGACAATTTCATATTGCTGAACAGCACTAAAGACCTGCCGGGGTACCAGGAGTTCTTCAATAAGAACTATGTAACACAACAATAAAGCTTAATGCTGAACGCTAAATGCTTAACGCCAATATGCGATATACATTGACTTCAGCGTTAAGCATTTAGCGTTCAGCATTCGGCGTTGATCCTTAAGGCACTGTTAAATAGCCCATAAATCCTGGCAAATTTTCATAGTTTTGCCTGATTGTTGCACTTAATTTATTTATAATATTATCAGATGAAACGATCCGTAAAAATACTCTGGACCGTGTTATTGGGTCTGTTGGGGTTTTTTGTCTTACTGTTGTTACTGATCAATTTCCGGGTAATAGGCAATATGCCCTCCATGGAGGAGCTGGAAAACCCGCGCGCAGCTTTAGCCTCGGGGGTAATAGCAGAAGATGGGACCATTTTGGGAAAATATTACCAGGTAGACCGTTCCAGCTCTGATTACAACGAGATCTCTAAGAATGTGATCAACGCCCTGATCGCTACAGAAGACGAGCGCTTCTACGAGCACTCCGGTATAGATGCCCGCAGTACCATTGCCATTCCCTTTTACCTGATGGTAGGGAAAAAGCGTGGTTCCAGCACCATTACCCAGCAGCTGGCCCTGAACCTGCAGTCCGATAATGCAGGTAAAAAACGCGCCAGCAACCCGGTAGTACGTGGTTTCCAGAAGCTGCAGGAGTGGCTTATAGCCATTAAGCTGGAGCGCAATTTTACCAAACAGGAGATCATTACCCTGTACCTGAACACCGTAGCTTTTGGAGATAACGTATATGGTATTGAGAATGGCGCGCGCACCTTTTTCAGTAAAGATGCCGGCCATCTTTCCATAGAAGAAGCAGCTACCCTGGTGGGTATGTTAAAAGGTAACACCATCTTTAACCCCCGCCGTAACCCCGCTGCCTCCCTGCTGCGCCGTAATACGGTGATAGACCAGATGGAAAAAAACGGGTACATTACCAAGGCAGAGGCAGAAGCTGCCCAAAGCCGCCCCATTGTACTGCGCTATAATAAAATAGACCATAACAAAGGCCTTGCTCCCTACTTCAGGGAAGTACTGCGCGATGAGCTGAAGGATTGGTGCCAGGCGCATAAAAAAGCCGATGGCTCCGAATATAACCTGTACCGCGACGGCCTTAAAATATACACCACCATTAATCCCCGCATGCAGCTGTATGCGGAGGAAGCGGTTAGTAAGCACCTCATGGATCTGCAGAAAGTATTTGCTGCCCAAAGCAATATTAAATCCGGCAGCGTGTGGAAGAACTGGCAGAAGTACCTGGACCGCTACATGAAAGAATCAGACCGCTACCTGGATATGAAAGAGGCCAATGCCTCTGACGATGAGATCCAAAAGGCATTTAACACCCCTACCAAAATGAAGGTGTTTGCCTGGAGAAGTCCTTCCGAACAAGACCTGAATGAAATTGATACGGTGATGACGCCCATGGACTCCATCCGTTATATGCGCGCCATATTACAGGCGGGCTTTATGGCCATGGATCCTGAAAGCGGTGAGGTAAAAGCCTGGGTAGGCGGACCCGATTTCCGTTATTTTAAGAACGATCACGTATCCAAAACCCGCCGCCAGGTAGGTTCTACCTTTAAACCCTTCCTGTATTGCTTTGCCATTATGAATGGCATGTCGCCCAATACCATGCTGCCCAATGAGCCTATTACCATTGGCAACTGGACGCTGACCCGCAACTCGGAAGGCAGCGTAGGCGGGCAAATAACCATGGCCGGCGCGCTGGCCCGCTCCCTGAACCTGGTATCGGCCTACCTGATCAAACAGCTGGGCGCAAGGGCTTTTGCAGATTTTGCCAAGAACAAAATAGGCTTCACCAGCGATATACCGCCCTACCCTTCCATTGCGCTGGGTACACCGGAAATATCCCTGTATGAAATGCTGCAGGCCTACACCATGTTCCCGGCCCGCGGCATTATTACCAAACCTATTTACATTACCCGTATAGAAGACCGTAACGGTAACATACTGGAAACCTTTGCCCCGGTAAAACGTGAAGTGATCAGCGAGAACGAAGCCTATACCATGGTAAAGATGATGGAAGGCGTAGTAGGCCCCGGCGGTACCGGTGCACGTATGCGTTTCCGTTATAAGATGGAAGGCGAGATTGCCGGTAAGACCGGTACCACCAATGATAATACCGATGGCTGGTTTATGGGCTATACCCCGCAGCTGCTGGCAGGCGCCTGGGTAGGTTGTGAAAACAACTTCCTGCGTTTTAATACCACTGCTGCCGGCCAGGGCGCCAATACCGGCCTGCCTATATGGGCTTACTTTTTCCAGAAAGTGTATGCGGATAAAACGCTGAAGATAGATCCCAAGGCGCAGTTCTCCATGCCGCCTACTTTGAATAATGATATTTACCTGAACTACGATTCCAATGTGAAGCCAGGTGCAGAAGCAGAGGATGTAGGCTCCGGCAGCGCCAGCGATTATATTGATGTAAGCCAGTATGGTGAAGAACCTGCCCCGGCTGAAAAAGATAAAAAGGAAGCGGAAAAAGAAAAAGAGCAGAAAGAGAAGGATAAGGAAAAAGAAGGGCAGCCCAAAGCAACCTATCCGCCCCCGCCGCCTAAGAAAGATAACTGATCATTCACCAAATACTCACAAAGGGAAGTCGAAAGGCTTCCCTTTTTTTGTGTGCGCCATGGCTTAAAGGTATGCGCACTTGTCTTCCCTATGTGTCTTGTCCTGGAATAGGTTTACACCTTGGTTAAATAATCCTGTTTGAAGTTTACAATAGCTTGCTGTAATCCTGATTTTGGTTTACAGTTCGTTTTTTTTCTTGTTTTCCATCGGGATAGTAGGGTTCCCTTCTGAGTAGCGGCCTGCTCCGGCGTCAGATAATTACAGCTGGCATGAGGCCGTTGCTGGTTGTAAATCCGGATAGCTGCTGTAACAGCGCTGGCTGCTTCTTCGTAGTTGTTAAACTGTCTTGCCAGGTCAAACTCTGATTTCAGAATGCCATTCATCCGCTCTGCTATTGCATTTTCATAAGGATCTCCTTTCTCTGTCATACTGATGGCTACTTCATTGTCATTTAGCAGATCAATATAATCCTCACTGCAATATTGCACTCCCCGGTCTGA
>NZ_FOBB01000014.1 GCF_900109685.1 Chitinophaga rupis
GTAAATGGCATTTTAAAACATGAGTTTGGGCTGAAAAGGACGTTTAGCAACTATGGCGACGCCGTCAATGCTGTTGGTAAGGCCATCGACTATTATAACCGTGTCAGGCCTCATATGAGTTGTAACTATCTGACGCCCAATGAGGCACATACCAGAACAGGCCCTTTGGCCAAAAAATGGAAGCCAAGAAAAAAAACAATGAGTAAATTACCCTTGTAAAGCGCTCGCTGAAACAATCTACAACCTGTAAAGCCAATTCTGCATTCAATACGTCAACTGTAAGGTTTTTCTGTACTAAGACAATCCATCCCTTATAAGGGATAGCTTATATATGGCTCACATATAGCTTACATATGGCTTATATATGGCTTATCTGACAATCGGCGGGCAATAAGACGACAAATGCACCAGGGAACATCACCGTCCGCAAGCGGACACCAACCTGTGTCAATACCGGACAAGAGAAGCATTTAAAAGCAGGTAACCAGCTGATTATCAATAGTGTTAAACTCCGGCATTCAATTAGTAAGTCAAACACTATCTTACAAAGGGGAAAATAGCTGCATATGGTTAACATTCAACTCAAAACTACCTGGCGTAACCTGCTTAAGAACAAGTCACAGTCAGTGATCAATATTGCAGGATTATCGGTAGGCATAGCCCTGTCCATACTCATTGGTTTGCTGATATGGGATGAGCTGTCCTTTGACCAATACCATCAAAACCATGACCGTATTGCCATGGTAATGACCAACCAGTATGTGAACGGGGAAATACAAACCGGTGGTGATGAGCCTATGCAAATGGCGCCGGAGCTGCGGGTTAAGTACGGCAGCTATTTTAAGTATGTAGTTACGGCTACAGATCCTGCGGGTCATATCCTTTCCTACGGGGATAACAATCTTAATAAGAACGGCCGTTATATGGAGCCGCAGGCGCCGGAAATGCTTACCCTGCATATGCTCAAAGGCACGCGCGCCGGCCTGCAGGACCCTGCTTCCATTTTGTTATCCGCATCCGTAGCGAAAACTTTTTTCGGAGAGGCAGATCCCATAGGTAAGCTCATGAAAATTGATAACAAGCTGGATGTAAAGGTAACCGGCGTATATGAAGACCTGCCTGCTAACACCACCTTTTCAAACCTGGGTTTCATATCGCCCTGGGAATTATATGCCCAAAGCGAAGACCTGGCCAGCAAAGCAGGCTGGGGGAACCGCTGGTTCCAAACCTATGTGCAAATAGCGGATAATACGGATATGCAGCAGGTATCTGCAAAGATCAAAAATATAGGCCTGCAGAGGATGAACAGCGATGCTTTTCAGCCGCAGACGTTCCTGCATCCTATGAACCGCTGGCACCTGTATTCCAGGTTCAGGAACGGGCTGCCGGCAGGTGGCCGCATACAGTTTGTTTGGTTCTTTGGTATCATTGGCGGCTTTGTGCTGCTACTGGCCTGCATTAATTTCATGAACCTGGCCACGGCGCGTTCAGAAAAACGGGCTAAGGAAGTAGGCATCCGCAAAGCTATTGGCTCCGGCCGGGGGCAGCTGATCCTGCAGTTCCTGGGTGAGTCTGTACTTACGGCATTCATTTGTTTCCTATTATCCCTGTTGCTGGTAAGCCTTATCCTGCCCTGGTTTAACGGGATAGCAGATAAAAAGCTCAGCATCTTATGGGGGCAACCTATATTCTGGTTACTGTGCCTGGGTTTTACCCTGTTTACCGGCGTGCTTGCCGGCAGCTACCCTGCATTATACCTGTCGGCCTTAAAACCGGTAAAGGTCCTGAAAGGGCCTTTTAAGGCCGGGCGCTTTGCAGCGGTGCCGCGTAAAACGCTGGTGGTAATGCAGTTCTCCATTTCAGTAACATTGATCATTTGCACCATTATTGTTTTTAAACAGATCCTGTTTGCAAAAGACCGTCCTATCGGATTTAACCGCAATGGGTTATTAACCATGCGTATGATCACGGAGGAAACCCGTAAAAATTATCCTGCCTTCCGCGATGCCCTGCTGGAAAGCGGGGTGGTAACCAGTGTGGCACAATCCCAAAGCTCTGCTATGTATGCAGGCGTTACCAACATTGGATTTAGCTGGCGCGGTAAAGACCCAAACATGCAGGATGAAATTGTGACCATGGCCATTACCCCTGAGTTTGGAAAAACCATTAACTGGCAAATGGCCGACGGGCGCGATTTTAATAAGCTCTTTGCCACGGATTCAGCCGGTTTTGTATTAAACCAGGCCGCCGTAAAATACATGGGTTTTGAGAACCCGGTAGGAGAGATGGTGAATGCTTTTGGCCGCCAGTACCATGTAATTGGCGTGGTAAAGGATATGGTGATGCAATCTATGTTTGATCCGGTGAGGCCTACTATATTTTACCTGGATGCATTTAACAGGGTAAAGTTCATTAACCTGCGTATTAACCCTGCGCTGAGCGCCGGCAAGGCTGTGGCGCAGATAGAAACCATCTTTAAAAAGTATAATCCCGTTACGCCGTTTGAATATGCTTTTGCGGATGATGATTTCCAGGCCAAGTTCCAGGATGAGGAACGCCTGGGCAAGCTGGCCGCCTTTTTTACCATCCTGGCTGTTTTCATCAGCTGTTTGGGCCTGTATGGGCTGGCTGCTTTTGTGGCGGAACAGCGCACCAGGGAAATTGGCGTACGTAAGGTAATGGGCGCTACGGTGTTTAATGTGTGGTGCTTGTTATCCAAAGATTTTGTGATGCTCATTACAATTGCATTGCTGATAGCTATACCTGCGGGGTATTACTTTATGCATGGCTGGCTGCAGCATTATGAATACCGGGCAGCATTATCCTGGTGGATCTTTGCAGGTGTAGGCTTAGGCGCATTAGTGCTGATACTGGGAACGGTGAGCTTCCAGACTATAAAAGCAGCGATAGCCAACCCGGTGAAGAGTTTGAGAACGGAATAAAGTAAAAAGTAAAAAAGTAAAAATTAAAAAGGAATGCAGCGATACGGGTAAGCCTGATATTTAAAGTCTTAAACAAAAACGGGGCCGTCCCGAAAGTAACTGAGATGGTCCCGTTTGATATTTATCAGCCTCTCCTCATCGCATTAACTAAGCTTAATATCACGAATGTCTATCGATATGAATAATGGTTCCGGTTTTTTGGCAGTATTGTCTTCCTGCCTTAGATAAACATTTCTTTTAGTGGCAAATTTAACTCCCTGCACTTCCACATAGTCCGCCAGATAATGAGCTGTTCGCGCACCACTGAGAATTTCTACGTTATAATCATGCCTCTTTATCAATCCGCTGCTGTCTATATAAAAAGTTTGCACCGGGCCGTGGGTGGCCACTTCTTTCGGAAATGTAACCTGTAAACGTCTGAAGGTCTCGCCATCTTCCTCCCAGGGTTCCAGCTCTTTAAAACTGTACCCGGGATCTGCAAGACAAAATGGAACATTGAGATAATTCCACATCGCATAACCCGTGAAATAAGTTAATTGCAGCTTCGACCATGGAGTATTTGTTACATACCCCGAAAAAGTAGCACGTGGATCAAGTAACTCTTCTATCACTTCATTCCTGTTGTTGATGATAGCCACCTTACCTGGCTCATATGAATTATGCCAGTCCTTCTCAACGAATGGGTAAAAAGAGGTAAACTGCTTCCGGGTACTGGTGACGACATTTATGTTATCCATAATGCCGGGCACCTGCTTTAACGCCCAGGTTATGCCTCCAATTCTTAAGCTGGCGGATATGTTCTCAAATTTCCTCCAGTTGTTTAGTCCGCCATAAGCGTCTATCACAGACTCTAATAAGTTGCTCATTTTCATGTGTTTAAAACTTTTATTTCTCGCAGGGCAGTATTTGCACTTGCTATTTACAAGTGCAAATATACTATTATCTACTTGTATTTTGCAAGTGCAAAAAGATAAAATGAATAATAAACGCTTAACTTTGCACTTTCAAATTGCAAGTAAGATCCTGGGTTACGATCACATGAAAGAGATAAAAAAAAGGTCTGAATGTCCTGTTAGTTTCAGTCTTGATTTTTTTGGAGATAAATGGACATTGCTCATTATCAGGGACATTGTATTGCATGACAAGCATACGTTTGGAGATTTCCTTCAATCTGCGGAAGGCATTGCAACCAACATCTTAACGGATAGGTTAAAGATGTTGGAGGAACAGGGACTTCTTATGAAATATCCTGTTGCAGGTAAGGCAAGAATAGGTTATTGTTTAACCGAAAAGGGCGTAACCACTATCCCGATCGTAATAGAAATGGCACTTTGGGGCATCTCCCAAAACAATAGTGACCTAAAAAAAGAATTGACGGCGGCCCTTCGGAAAGACAAAGCCGGGGTGATCAGGCAGCTCACTTCGCAGCATATTCAGCTCTATCGCTTACATAAGTCCAATACCACATTAAATACCTGAAAGCCGGCAGAACCATCGCCAACAACCTATTGATGCGCAGCGGAATGCTATAAAAGTAAGGGCCGTCTCAATTCTTTTGAGACGGCCCTTTTCTATTATGAAAAAGTGTTGGCTTAGAACTGTTCTAATCCGCTGAAGAAAAAGCTGCCTTCAATAGCTGCATTCTCATCAGAATCAGAACCGTGAATAGCGTTACGGCCCAGGGATTCTGCAAATAATTTGCGGATAGTGCCGGCATCAGCATTCGCAGGGTTGGTAGCGCCGATCAGCTTGCGGAAATCTTCCACGGCATTGTCCTTTTCCAGGATAGCCGCTACAATGTGACCGCTGCTCATAAATTCCACCAGCTCCCCGTAAAAAGGACGCTCTTTGTGTACAGCATAAAATTCGCCCGCTTTTTCGGTTGATAACCGGGTCATTTTGAGTGCCACAATGCGGAAGCCAGCTCCATTGATCTTTTCCAAAATGGCGCCGATATGCCCATTGGCTACTGCGTCCGGCTTAATCATCGTAAATGTTCTGTTACCCATATGTTGTTATTCCAAGTTAAATTGTTTGTTCTGAGGTTCATTGTCCACCACAAGAGTTGGCAGTCAGCAGTGGGCAGTTGGCAGTCGACTGCTAACTGTCCACTGCCAACTGTGGACTATCGTCTAACGGGCGCAAAGGTAACCAGAATTTGTTTATCAGATAAATCCGGGACAAAATTTTGAAATTCTGCACCAAATAAAGAACTTCGCACTTCGTTTTAAATGAACGCATAACAATATTTTATCATCCGCTTATTCTTGGTATGAAGCCGATCGAGGAAATCAAGCCTTTGCTGGTAACCCCTAAAAAAGTGGTGATTACCATGCACCAGAAACCGGATGCAGATGCCATGGGTTCGTCTTTGGCCATGTATCACTACCTGCGTCAGAAGGGACATGACATCACTGTTATTTCACCTACTAACTTTCCGGATTTTCTGGCCTGGTTGCCCGGGGCCGACCTGGTGGTGGATTTTGAATCCATGCAGGACAAGGCCATGAGCGCACTGGAAGGGGTGGAGCTGTTATTTTGCCTGGACTTCAATGCTTTATACCGCACCAAGAACCTGGCGCCGTACCTGGAGCAGCTGAAATGTCCTAAAATACTCATTGACCATCACCTGGAGCCACAGCCTACTTTTGACTATGGTGTAAGTGATACCAAAGCTTCCTCTACCGCACAGCTGGTATATGAAACGCTTTATAAATTGGGAGAAGAGCAGTATATTACCGAAGAGATTGCGCAATGTATCTATGCCGGAACCGTCACGGACACGGGATCTTTCCGGTTCGCCTCTACCTCTGCCAGGGTGCACCGTATGGTAGCAGACCTGATGGACAGGGGGTTAAAGCATGAGATCATTCATCAGAACATTTACGACAATTTCCTGGAAAACCGCCTGCGCTTTATTGGCCACAGCCTGCTGCACCGGATGGAGGTCTTCTACGAATATAATACGGCTATGATGGCAATTCCCTATGCAGACCTGAAAAGGTTTGACCTGCAAACAGGGGATACGGAAGGATTAGTGAACTTTTTATTATCTATACAGGGTATTAAAATGGCAGCGCTGATCATAGACCGCCGGGAAGAGGTAAAGCTGTCATTCCGCTCCAAAGGTGATTTTGACGTGAATACCTTCGCCCGTAAATATTTTGAAGGCGGCGGCCACTTTAATGCAGCCGGCGGCAGAAGTACGGATACGCTGGAAAAAACAGTACAGCGCTTTATCCATGCTATGGAAGAGAACGAAGCATTATTACAGGATCATATAAAAGTTTGAGGGTACAACATCCTTCAGGCTTTGACCGTTAAAGACTGACCAAAAAAAATAAAGACAAATACCTACAGATGAAAAAAAACAATCAGTTACTTGTAGCAGCATTAGGCTTGTTCATGGCTAGCTGCGGTGCCGGTGGGCCCAAGAAAACACCAGGTGGTGTAGAATACACCGTACATAAATCGGGCAGCGGTGCACAGCTGAAGCTGGGCGATACGGTGCTGATGAACATTACCCAGCGCCTGAACGACTCTATCCTGGCAGAATCCCGCAAGCTGGTGGGTGCGCCTGTGCCGGTGCTGATCTCCAAATCAGTGAATAAATATGACCTGATGGAAGGATTAGCCCTGCTGAAAGAAGGAGATAGCGCTACGTTCATTATTCCCTGGGATTCTTTACCAGAGCCCCGTCCGCCGTTTGGTAAAAAAGGCGACAAGCTGAAGGTAACTTTTGCTGTAGAGAACAAATATTCTGCATCTACACAAACTGCCAAAGAAGAAAAGGAAATAAAAGAATACCTGGATAGTCATAAGCTGAACGCTACCAAGAATGCTGAAGGTGTATACGTATCCGTTAGCCAGCCTGGTACCGGCGATATGCCTAAACCCGGCGATACCGTGTTTGTACACTACACCGGTAAGCTGCTGAGCGGTAAAACCTTTGACTCCAGCCTGGATTCTACATTACGCCCCGGTATGCCGCTGGAACCTATTAAGTTCCCTATTGGCCAGGGTTTTGTAATTAAAGGTTGGGATGCTGGTATTGGTTCCCTGAATAAAGGTTCCAAAGCTACACTGGTAATACCTTCTTCACTGGCTTATGGCCTGCAGGGTAGCCCCCCGGCCATTCCCAGCAATTCTGTACTGGTATTTGATGTGCAACTGGTTGATGTGAAGCCAGGTAAAGCGCCTGCCGCTGCACCTGCTGCTCCCGGTAAGTAATATTCGGAAAGTTAATAGTAAAGGGCTGTCTCAATCTTGATTGAGACAGCCCTTTTAATTAATAATGAAGACTGGATAATTAATTAAAAAGAGGAATGGCGTTTACTTGAAACGCCATTCCTCTTTATGTTGCAATTATGGTAGTGCAGGGTAGTTGCCCCACGATTCTTAATTCTTAATTATTAATTAACTCTCCCCATCCACCAATACTTCATACATCTTGATCTTCAGCTCCTCCAGGGATACATCCTGTACCAAACGGCCGTCCTGCGCATAGGAAATAGTAGCGCGTTCTTCCGATACTACGATGGCCAGGTTATCACTATGTTCTGTGATACCTACGGCAGAGCGGTGGCGCAAACCAATACGGGTAGGCAGGTTGGGATTGTCGGATACCGGCAGTATTACCTTGGCGGCCAGGATCTTATTGCCTACAATGATCAGCGCCCCATCATGCAGGGGACTGCTTTTGGAAAAAATACTTTCAATGAGCTTGGCGCTGATGTTGCCATCAATACCAATGCTGCTGGCCGTATCAAACTTTACCCTGTGGGTAGTGGCAATCACAATGAGGGCGCCGGTATGGCGGGCAGAAAGGTGGCCCACGGCAGTGATCACTTCATTAATAATATTCTCCTCTTCGCGGTAGCTTTTAAACCGGTCCGGCATAAACAGCTTGGTAAAAAAACTATCCTTGCTCAACGGTGTTTTCTTTCCAAGTACCAGCAGGAACTTGCGGATCTCCGGCTGAAATATAATGATAATGGCAATGAGCCCTACGTTAATGAAGTTCTGTAAAATATTGGTGAGAATGGGCATGCCCAGCGCCTGTACCAGGAAGTAAGCCAGGTACACCATCAGCAGGCCCACGAAAATGTTGAAAGCCAGGCTGCCCTTTAATAACCGGTATAATTGAATAACCAGGAAAATTACGATCGACAGGTCCAGAATATTCAGCCAGTTAAATCTATATCCGTAAAATTGAAACATATCCATAATTGTAAAAATAGATTTTAGATCCCAGATTTACGATTTTAGATTTATATGTACTGCGCTGTTGCAACACTTTTTACAGGGAATGCATGTACTGCAGCAGCTTCACAGTCTCTGCCGCTTCCTTTACATCATGCACCCGCAGCAAATGTGCGCCCTGCTGTAAAGCCAGTGTATGGATCACCGTTGTACCGTTTAACGCGGCTTCCGGGGTAGTGTTTAACAAACGGTATATCATGGATTTACGGGATACGCCTACCAGCAGGGGACACTCCAGGATGTGGAACAGGTTCAGATCACGCAGCAGGGTGTAATTGTGGGCAATCGTCTTCCCAAAACCAAAACCGGGATCCAGGATCACATCGTTAATACCGGCGGCCCTGCATTGCGCAGTTTTCTGTATAAAATAATCCAGCACTTCCCGTACCACATTATCATACTGCGGATCTTTTTGCATGGTGGCCGGTGTGCCCTTCATGTGCATGGCAATGTAGGGTACCTGCAGGCGGCCGGCAGTTGCTAACATGTCCGGGTCCATTTCTCCGGCGCTAACATCGTTAATAATGGCAGCCCCGGCCTGCACGGTTTTTTCTGCCACGGCGGCGTAATAGGTATCCACAGAAATAATAGCTTCCGGGTAATGGTTAATGATGCCATGAATGGCTGGCAGCAGGCGGTCCAGCTCCTCCTGCGCACCAACAGTGACAGCGCCCGGGCGCGTGCTTTGGGCGCCCAGGTCCAGTATACGGGCGCCATTGGCCAGGTGCTCACCGGCTTTTTCTATTATATGCTGCAGGTGCCGGCTGCGGCTTTCTGCATAAAAAGAATCATCGGTAATATTAATAATGCCCATCACTACCGGAGTGCTAAGGTCTACCAGCTGACCACGGCAGGAGAGGGTGTAGGGTTGAATGTTCATCCGCACATTATTTTTTGTTACTTTGCCCTGCAAATTAAAGTTTCTTCCTTAATAAAGACAATGAGCAACACCTTAGCGCAATACCAGCAGGCCATCGGCACGTGTAAAGATATCTTCATTAAAAAAGCCAGGGACTACGGCACCTCCTGGCGGGTATTAAGGCTCATTTCCGTTACCGACCAGATCTTTATAAAAGCACAGCGCATCCGCAACATCCAGGAGCTGGGCACCCAGAAGGTGGAGGATCAGATTGACGGGGAGTTCCGCGGTATTGTGAACTACGGCATCATTGGTCTTATACAGCTGGGACAGCATGGCAATCCCTACCAGGACCTGCCGGTAGACGAAGTATCCCGCCTGTACGATGAGCAGGCCCGTTTTGTACAAAGCGTAATGGAAGATAAGAACCATGACTATGGCGAAGCCTGGCGCGATATGAGCCAGGAATCCTTTGTGGACCTTATACTTACTAAGCTGCTGCGCATCAAGCAAATACTGCGTAATGAAGGTAAAACGCTGATCTCAGAAGGCATTGATGCTAACTTCGTGGACATCATTAACTATGCGCTGTTTGCCCTGATCAAAATAGACGAAGCCGCACCCGCGGGCCGCCTTTGATCATTAATTATTCGCCGTTCCTTATTAATTCTTTAAATTGATCGCTGTCTTATAATTGCAGATATGAAGTTTATCCTGATCCTATTACGCATACTCGTAGGCGTACTCTTTATTTTTTCCGGCCTTATTAAGGCTAATGATCCGCTGGGGCTCAGCTATAAAATGGATGAGTTCTTTGAGGTGCTGCACATGACCTTTATGTCGCACTACTCCCTGGTGTATTCTGTAACCATGAACGTGTTTGAAATAGTAGCCGGGGTAGCGGTATTGCTGGGCTATCGTATGCGCCTGTTCTCCGTGCTGTTGCTGCTGCTCATCATTTTCTTCACCTTCCTTACCGGCTATGCGCTGTTCAGCGGCACCATTAAGGAATGCGGCTGTTTTGGGGATTGCATTAAGCTTACGGCAGAACAAACTTTCTATAAGGATGTTGCTTTGTTAGTAATGATCCTGGTGATCTTTGCCTACCGCAAACGTATACAACCGCTGTTCCCTAAAATGGCATCCAATATTATTATGGCGGCCGCGCTGGTATTCTCCTTCGGCGTACAGTGGTACACGTTAAGCCACCTGCCGTTTGTAGATTGCCTGGCATATAAAGTGGGCAACAACATTCCTGAAAAAATGAAAATGCCGCCGGGTTCTACGCCGGATGTATATGAAACCACCATGATCTACGAAAAGAACGGGGAACGCAAAGAGTTCACCATGGAAAACTATCCCTGGTCCGACAGCACCTGGAAATTTGTAGACCGTAAGGATAAGCTGGTGAAAAAAGGTGTTGGAGAACCGGGCATTAAGGATTTTATTTTAACGGATTTTGATGGCGGCAATCAAACCCAGGCCATTTTATCGGAACCTAAACCGGTATACCTGTTCCTGGTGCTGAACACCGCCACTGCCGGTAAAGGCTGGGATGCAAAAATGCAGGCGCTGCAAAAAAAGATGGAAGCCAATGAAGTATATATATACGGAGTTACCGGCTCCAGTAAAGAAGCCGTAGCGGCTTTTGAAAAGGCGCATGGCATCAGCTTCCCCTTTGTGCAAATGGATGGTACGGCTATTAAAACCGCCGGCCGCAGTAACCCCTGCCTTATTTTATTAGAGCAGGGCACTATTAAAGGGAAATGGCATTATAATGATATTCCTTGAGGGTCCATGGTCGATGGTCAATAGTCCATGGCCTATAACGTAATGTAATACATCATGGTACTGGAAGTATTCATCCAACGATCCATGCCATGGACCATTGACTATGGACCATGGACTTTTTTACCACCATGCACTACTTGCTAAAAAAAATATCATATGGTTTGCTGGTACTGCTGGGGGTAGTGGTATTAGTATTTGTGCTGTTCAATGTGCTGCCGGCAGATCCTGCGCGCCTGACCCTGGGGCAGCGGGCAGATGTGGCCTCCCTGGAAAATGTGCGCCGGGAGCTGCACCTGGATAAACCAATGCCTGTACAGTTCCTGCTATACCTGAATGATCTGCTGCCCATTGGCATTCACCCGGAGCAGGAAGCGCGCGATAAGCTGCACTACCTAACGTTACTGCATATATCCTCTTCCAAAATACTGGTACTAAAAACGCCCTACCTGCGCCGCTCTTACCAGGGCAAAAAAGATGTGTGGGAAATACTCATAGAAGCCCTGCCAGGCACCTTGCTGCTGGCATTGGCAGCTATGCTGTTTGCCACGGTGGCCGGTATTGCCCTGGGCGTACTCTCTGCCGTAAAACAAAATACCTGGATGGATACCAGCGCTATTTTTGCCAGTGTGCTGGGTATTTCCGTACCATCGTTCTTTGCAGGTATTGTGCTGGCCTACCTGTTTGGCTTTGTGCTGAGCCAGTATACCGGTTTGCATATGACAGGCAGCCTGTTCGATATGGATCCTTTTAAGGGCCGGGTGATGAATCTGCGTAACCTGGTGCTGCCGGCCATTACGCTGGGCATACGCCCGCTGGCTATTATAGTGCAGCTAACCCGCAGCGCCATGCTGGATGTGCTGAACCAGGACTACATACGCACGGCATATGCCAAAGGCCTGAAGCGTAGCGCCGTGATCTTTAAACACGCATTGCGTAATGCCCTGAACCCGGTGATCACCGCGGTTACCGGCTGGTTTGCAGAGCTGCTGGCAGGCGCTTTTTTTGTAGAATATATTTTTGGCTGGAAAGGCATCGGCAAAGTAACGGTGGATGCGTTGGAGAAATTTGACTTTCCCGTGCTCATGGGATCTGTGTTATTCACCGCCGGCATTTTTGTGATCATTAGCCTGCTGGCAGATGTGCTGTACAGCATTGTAGATCCCCGCATTAAGCTTTAATGTTTTATACGTGCCCTGGCCATTTCAAACACCGGCCGCAGGTCCCCGAACTCAAACTTTCCTTTCATCATCTCATATACCTGTTTCTGCTGCTCATTTAATTTCATATGCAGGTCCGGTTCACCATAATGCACAAAGCTGCTCAGCGGTTTACGGGTTCTTTCCCGGTTATGCTTTTGTTGTAATACAGGAGAAAGGTTGTCCCCGTTACCGGCATAGCCCAGCGCAATACCCACACAGGGCTGGTAGCCTTCCGGAATGGCAAGCTCAGTATACACTTTTTCATGGTCAATACCGGCGGCTTCGCAAACCTGCAGCCCTTCAAACACAGCCTGGAAGGTAAGGTTGGCTACAGCCAGCCCCATATCATGCCAGGCAAATACATTGGGCGCGCCATTGTGTTCAAAATACAGCTTGGTTACAGCTATCATCAGTACTGGTGCGGTTTGCGCCCAGGCCTGGTTATCTTCCGTAAAACAGTGTAAGATCTTTTCATACAGGGCGGCATCCGATTTAGTGGCTACTACAAAATGCCAGGGCTGCTCATTAAAGCAGGAGGGCGCCAGGCGGGCCGCTTCAAAAAGGCGGTTTAAAGTGTTGGAACATACCGGGGTGTCCCGGAAAGATTTAGGGCTCCAACGGTCCAGCAGCAGCGGATGTACGTTATGTGTGGTTGTGATCACGTTATTCATATGCAGTAATAATTGTTACTGCAAAGATCCGCCGCCGGGCAGCCCCTGTTTGCATACAATACCCGGGTTTAACTATACTTTTTTCGGATTTCGTCGCGGAAGTGTTCGGGTGTTTGCCCGGTATATTTCTTAAAAAAGCGGTAAAAGTAGGTGGCTTCATTAAAGTTCAGCAGGTAGGCAATTTCCTTTACACTATCTGTAGTATGTACCAGCAGGCGTTTGGCTTCCAGTATCACCCGGTCGGCAATAAGCTGGGAAGGGCTTTTACCGGTTTGTTTTTTCACGATCCCGCTCAGGTAACCGGATGAAAGGTTCAGCAGGGCCGCATATTCCCCGGCCGACTTTTGCTCCCGGAAATGCTGGTGTATAAGCTGTTGCAGCGTTTTCACAATACGGGCATCGTTGGAGAGCTGCAGCGTGGTTTCCCGGGTTTGCATCATACGGTTAATGCAGGAGAATAAAATATCCAGGTAGTTTTTAATAATGCGGTCGCTCATGGGCTGCGCTGCTTCAAACTCCGCCAGCATTTGCTCGCAAAGGTTTAGCAGCAGCTGTAATTCGGTTTCGTCCAGGTGCAGCTGGCCTTCCATCCATTCAATATTATCCAGCAGGGGATGGGGATGCACAAAATCTTTGGTAAAGGCAAGTACAATGCCTTTTACGGTTTGACCGGCATCCGGCTGCTCGTGCACATGATGCACCTGGTGAGGGCTGATAATGTTCAATGTATTGGGTGCAAGTGTGTACTCCTTAAAATCTATCAGGTGTTTGCCATGCCCCTGCTGTACAAGGGCCAGGAAGTAGAAGTTGTGCCGGTGCGGGCTGGCCACCCATTTCCTTTCATCATAACCGCTGCGCAATACCCGGCGTATGTTGAATTGTGCGGCAGGCTGCTGCTCCAGCTCCAGCGGGTAAGAAGGTATCTTTTGCGCATCCCTTGCCATAGCGGGTATGTTTGATCCGATGAGTACAAACATAGGATAAAAAAGTATTTAAAAGTAAGGGGGTGATTATCCTAAATTTGGATTGCATACTTTGGATGCCGCTTCTGGTTCACGTTTAACACAACAACAGCACACAAAAAGAATGGTATGGCTTGCCGATACCAGCATGTTATGAACGCAGGCGGGGCCGTTCTTCAACTGAGAGCGGGCCCGCCTTTTTTTTATAGTTGATAGTACTACGTCCTATTGTTCATATTCGCACACTCCCTGTTCCGTAACCGGACAAACCCACACCCTTCCCCGTACGTATATCATTGAAAATTAAAGGAGTATATTTCTGACCTGTTTTTTGTACGGCAGTAGCCAATCTCACAGTTATGATCAATACCAGCATTAAGCTCTCTTTCCGCGCATTATGGAGAAAGCGTTCTTTTTCCCTGATCAATATCCTGGGCCTGGCAGTAGGTATCGGCGCAGGATTGCTCATTTTCCTGGTGATCCGGCATGAAATGACCTATGATGATTACCAGACAAAACGCGACCGTATATACAGGGTGGTAACCAGCAGCATTAACCGCAGCAACGGGGAAGTAGGCTGGACACATAGTATGGTGGTGCTACCGCTGGCCAGTGGCCTGCAAAGAACTTTTCCCACGCTGGAAAAAGTGGCTACTATATGGGAAATTGGCGGCGCGCAGATCTACGTGCCCGGTAAAAACCTGTCTGACGAAAAGCGGTTTAGAGAAACCGGCGGGTTATTTTTTACAGAACCCTCCCTGTTTGATATATTGGATTTTACCTGGCTGGATGGTAATGCCGCCGGCCTCAAAGAGCCTAACACCGTGGTGCTGGAAGAGGGGATAGCCACCAGCTATTTTGGCAGCATCCACAATGCCATGGGCAAAACCATACAGCTATGGTCTTATCGTGTACCCCTGCGCGTTATAGGAGTATTTAAGAACCTGACGGAGCATACAGATATACCGCTGCGCATGGGTGTTTCCAACGCTACCCGCATGAACCTGATCGGCACTCCGCAGCAACAGGCAGAAGCTATGGACGACTGGCACTCCCTTGCCGGAAATTCCGCCTGTTTTGTGCTACTGCCCAAAAATGAAAATATAAAACGTTTACAGGCACAGCTGCCTGCATTTGTAAAGAATAATTACAAAGAGGATGAGGCCCACACCTTTACCACCACCAGGCTCACTTTCCAGCCGATGCGGGAAATGCACCTGGATAAACGTTTTGGTACCATCAGGGGCAATAGTCTTTCCATCAAAGAGTTATGGGCGCTGGGCCTCATTGGCATTTTTTTACTGCTGGTAGCCTGCATCAACTTTATAAACCTGGCCACTGCGCAGGCAGTTACCCGCGCCAAAGAAATAGGCGTGCGTAAAGTGCTGGGCAGCAACCGCCTGCAGCTGTTAAAACAGTTCCTGAACGAAACAGCCCTGATTACTTTACTGGCGCTGATCAGCGGTATTATACTAGCCCTGCTGTTTATACCGCAGCTAAACCAGCTGATGGGCAAAACACTGACCATAGACCTGTTACATAGCCCCTCCCTGCTGTTGTTCTTAATAACAACCGGCTTGCTGGTAACCCTGCTGGCGGGCTTTTACCCGGCCATGGTATTATCCGGCTTCAGCCCGGTAGCAGCCATTAAAAATAAGATCAGCGCCCGCACCGTGGGCGGTATTTCCCTGCGCCGGGGGCTGGTGGTGTTCCAGTTCATTATTGCGCAGCTGCTGGTAATAGGTACCCTGGTAGTGGTAAAACAAATGAAGTATTTCCGCCAGCAGTCCATGGGTTTTCAGAAAGAGGCCATTCTGCTGGTAGACCTGCCCAGCGACAGTACTTTAAAAACTAAATACCCTTACCTGAAAACGCGTATGCTGGAATTGCCGGGCGTTGCATCGGCTGCGTTGTGCAGTAACAGCCCTTCCTCCATATCCGGATATTTTACGGACGTGTTTTATAATAACGATGCTGAAAAACAGCCTTATAGCATAAAACGGCTGTTTGCAGATACCGGTTACCTGAACACCTTCAAAATGAGCATGGTGGCCGGCCGACTGCCTTTTGCCAGCGATACTGCGCGTGAGCTGCTGGTGAATGAAACACTGGTGAAAAAGCTGGGATTAAAGTCGCCGGAAGAGATCCTGGGAAAACTCATTGGTTTCAGGGATAACAGCCCCCGGTACCCGGTAGTAGGTGTGCTGCGGGACTTCAATAACAGCTCCTTACGGGATCCCATTCAACCCACAGTGCTTACATCTGATTATGATCAGTATGGCACGCTGGCGCTGCGTTTACAGCCAGGTGAAAAGATGGCGGCCACTTTGAAGCAGGTGCAAAAGACCTTTACAGAGGTCTATCCCACTTACCTGTACGATCCTACTTTTTTTGATGACCGGATCGGGCGGTTCTATACCGCAGAGGCGATGACCGCACAGCTGTTCAAAGTATTTGCCTTCCTGGCCATTTTTATTTCCTGCCTGGGCTTATATGGGCTGGTATCCTTCATGGCCGTACAAAAAACCAAGGAGGTGGGCATCCGTAAGGTGCTGGGCGCATCCGTGCAGCATATTGTATACCTGTTCTCAAAAGAGTTCACCTTATTAATAGGCATTGCCTTTATAATAGCGGCCCCCCTGGGATATTATTTTATGCAGGAATGGCTGTCCGGTTTTCACTATCATACCAGTATGGGCTGGGGTATTTTTGTACTCTCTGTTTTATTATCCATAGGTATTGCCTGGGTAGCAGTAGGGTATAAAGCCGTAAAGGCAGCCCTGGCTAACCCGGTTAAGAGTCTGAGGGCGGAGTAATTCAATGTGCGGGTGGGCACATTACCTTGTAAGTTTGCTTAGTTTGCCTTATCTTAGAGTGATCCACATTTACTCAGAATAAGCCATTATCTTTTAACACGGTATTCACTATTATATTGGTTACCGGCAGCATAAGCACAAATTTCACTACCGGCCGTATGGCCCTGTAAATCAGGCCAAAACATCCGGACGGTCAGCTTTTTAATAAAGTATAGTCTCCCCCGATTATAACTATGGTTGAAGTTTCCCGTTCATCAATTGGTGGGCGGGAATTTTTTTTTGTACTTTTTGTAACAAACCTTTTCACCGGTCGTCTTCCTGTTATAACATCGAGAAAACGCCATAACGTTGATATGTCATTAGAGCTGTTTCATTCCCAGGTAATGCCCATAAGGCCAAAGCTGTACCGCTTTGCTTACCGCCTGCTGAATAATGAGCAGGATGCCCAGGACATTACCCAGGATGCGATGCTCAGGGTATGGAACCAGCAAGGCAGGATGGCGGAGCTGCAAAACCTGGAAGCCTGGTGTATGCGCATAGTGCGCAACCTGGCCCTGGACCGGCTGAAGTCCAAAAAATACCGGAACACGGAATTACTGGACAAAGCAGATACTATGCAAGCCTCCCACCAGTCCAACCCGCACCTGGCCGCCGAACAGCAGGATGTGATGGACCGCGTGCACCGGATCATACACGCCCTGCCGGAAAAATACCGGACTATTATTCAACTGCGTGACATTGACGGTTTTTCCTACCAGGAAATTGCCGACATTCTGGAGCTGACAATGAATGAAGTGAAAACAAACCTGCACCGTGCCAGGAAAGCCGTACGGGAACAACTGCAAAATATTCAGGTATATGGATTACAATAAAATAAGAGCGCTGCTGGAGAAATATTGGGAGGGGGAATCTTCTTTGGAAGAGGAACAGATGCTCCGCCATTTTTTTGTAACGCACACACAGGCCTTACCGGAAGACCTGCGGGAAGCTGCCCCTATGTTCCAGTACTTTCGGCTGGAACAGGAGAAGGAAATACCGCAACCGGCGGCCAGGATAGTGCCCCTGCGTAAAAGCAAACCCTGGCAGCACTGGATGAAGTATGCCGCCGTACTGCTTATTATGGCCGGCGTGGGTTACAGCGTGCAGCAGTTCCGGCAAAAACAGCATGAGCTGATAGCCGCCGACTGGACGCAGCAAGATACATTTGATGATCCGGAAAAGGCATATGCGGAAACGCAGAAAGCCCTGCAGCTGCTGTCCCGTAACCTGAATAAGGGTACGGAGCAGATGGAGAAGCTGTCTTACTTTAACGATGCTACACAGAAAATTAAGAATTAATAATTAAGGGTTGTTCAATTACAGTAAAAGTGCGCGCGCCATTCATTCGTAATTAAAGATCCTTCCGCCGTTCTAAAAACAAAAAACTAAGATCATGAAAAAGCAAATCATATTAATACTCCTGCTGGTCGTTGCCGGGTTACGGTTATCCGCACAGGGCCAGGGAAGCGCTATAGACCGTTTCTTCCAGAAATATGAAGAGGACCGCAGCTTTACACTGGTAAGCGTAACGCCTAAAATGTTCAGCATGTTCAGTAAGCTGGATATTAACAGCGGTGAAGGCCAGCAGTTTATGCAGGTTATAAAGAAGCTCAGGGGCCTGCGCATCCTGGCAAAAGAAGACACGAAGGATGGTCCCAAGCTGTACCGCGAAGCCGCCGCTTTTCTTACCAAAGACATGGAAGAGCTGATGACCGTACGCGATGATAATACAGACCTGAAATTCATGGTAAAGGAAAACGCCAAAGGCAATATTGCAGAACTGATCATGCTCGTAGGCAGCGACGATGAATTTGTGGCTATGAGCCTGGTGGGCGATATTGACCTGAACGAAATATCACAGATAGCCGGCAACATGAACATTCACGGAATGGAAAACCTCAAAAAATTAAAGAAATGAAAGTACGCGCCCTCTTCCTCTTTATTGGCCTGGCATGCGCTGCCGGTCCGGCTTTCAGCCAGCAGAAGTATCTGAAACGTTTCCAGCGTGAGTACTACGACCGCGCAGAAACCCACCGCATAGGCCTGGGCTTCCTGATAAAGATCGGCCGCGGATTAATACCCGCCCGGTTGATAGATGATGAAGATGTGTACGTGATAAAACGCATGCTGAAAAAAGTAGGCAAGCTGAAAGTATATACCATCACGGCAGACGATCATGAAAGCATAGCCTCCGCCGATATACAAAAACTAAGGAATACGCTGGTGCAGCGGTCAGGTCTGGAACCATTGCTGGAAGTAAGGAGTGAAGGCAGCCACGTGTACATGATGAACAAAGGGAAAGGGGATGAGCTGGGCAACCTGGTAGTGCTGATAAAGGACGAAGAAGACCTGGTAATGGTGCACCTACACACCCGTTTGAAAATGAGCGATATCCAGGGGTTGATCGATAAAAAGATGGCAGCATCAAAACCCGTAGCTGCTGCGGCTGATAGTACGCAAAGCCTGTAGCCGGCTTAATTAATAATGAAGAATGAATAATTAATAATCACAGAGGCAGTTTTTTCAGCTACCGGTTGGTTATCAATTATTCATTCTTTTTTTATACAAAAAGGAAATAAGCAGCAATGTTTTGTGAGATGAGAAACTCCTGATTACCTGTTCAACGCTTTCTGCGATTATTAATGCTTAATTATTCATTCTTAATTAATAATTACTTCACGTACAACCGGTTCCCCCAGCATTTCATTCACCAGTTTAATGATCTTTTCTTTAGCGTAGTTAAGCTCCTGTTTAAGCGGAGCTACATTGGTGGTTATGATCAGCTTACCGTCAATCAGCTGTATATTTTGTGTATAGCGGGCAATGGTTTTACCCATCAGCTGTTCCCAGTTTTCCTGTATACGCACCTCCATCATCCGCGGTTTCAGGCGGCTTTTATTCATATATTCCCGGAGTGCATCTCCTATTGAGCTAATACCATGACGCATGCGTCAAAGGTAACGTAGTTATTTCAATACCTCCGCAAAAAAATCATAGGCTAACTGACTTACTTCCTGCAGTTCTACCGCACGTGATGTACCACTTGTGGGATGTGTGTAATGCCCGCGCTCACCCGGTAATACAATGAGCTTACGCGCCGTGGGAATGTCTGCTGCATAATGCGCTGCATTGGTTTCCTTGGGTGTAATAATATCCTCATCACCCACTACTACCTGCACAGGCACCCGTATGTTTTGTAAACCTTCTCTTGTGAATGCCTCTCCAATAGCAGGCGCTAATGCAAATACTGCTTTAATACGCTTGTCGTGGTAATCATCTGCAGCATGTACCATCATGCTTTTCACCACCGGATCTGTTTTGGATAAAGCGATCAGGCGGTCAACATCTGCTTTAAGGCTGCCCGGTGGCGGTGGCGCATTGGCCGCCAGGTGCTGCAGGTCAAACCGGGCGCCTGCTATCCATATAGCGGTAGCGCCGCCCAGGGAAAGACCGGCCACGCCTATACGGCTGGTATCAATACGGCCGGCAAACAACGGATCCTGTAGTAATTTATCCAGTACAAAGGATAAGTCTTTAGGCCTCATCCACATGCAAAAATCAGAGAGTGTAAGCAGCGCGGCTTTTCGTTCTTCCGCATCCGTACCATTATGATCTACTGCTATGGTAATGTATCCCCTTGAAGCCAGGTAATAACCCAGCCACCGCATATGTAATGCATGGCCCTGCGCGCCATGTGAGATGAGAATGAGCGGATACTTTTTTTTGCGGGCAGACAGGCCGGCATCCCGCATGGCGGTTACGGGTGCCGGGAACTGTATGGAATCCTGTATGAGCTCTGTGTGCCCGCCGGCGCCGGATGGATACCAGGCAATACAGCGTATAGGCCGCGGACCAGTGCCCAGCCAGTTGCTGCGGGAGCTGTCTGCAAATTCCCGCTGGCTAACCCCGGTGGGCTGCGGAGTGAAGGTTGTTTTGGGTATAGGCGCACTGGTTTGCGCGCAAACAGTACCGGCAAATAATAAAGCGGTCAGGAGTATTTTCATCATCATATTATTCAGAATGGCGCTTAAAATTAAATAGCAAATGCATTCCCCGCATGCGCATAGCAGAAGTTAGCAAGATCGCATTATTGCAAAGCATGGTTTTACTATCTTGGCAGTATGAAAGACCCGGAAGCAGCAACCGCCCGGATACCACGATGGATTACCGGAACCGCATTAACCAGGCCATGCGTTATATGCGTGCACATTCGGATCAGCAGCTGTGCATTGCAGCTATTGCTGCCCAGGCTCATTTTTCACCTTTTCATTTTCACCGCATCTTTTCCGCCTTTACCGGTGAAACGGTAGGGGAGTACATTACCCGCATCCGCATGGCAAAAGCTGCCAAGCTGTTAGAGGATGGCTGCAGCGTAGCAGATGCCGGCGCTGCGGTGGGCTATCAGACCACATCGGCCTTTATAAAAGTGTTCAGGAAAGCATTTGGCATGCTGCCCGCGCGCCGGCCAGGCAGGGAAAAGCTGCGTTATCCCCCAGGGCCCGCTAAAACCAAGCGCCCGGCAGGTACGCTGCAGGCGGCCATACGCGAGCTGCCGGACCTGCCTTTATTATATCTGAGCAAAAAGGGAGTGGAAAATGAGTTCTTTAATGCCGGCGCTACTTTTGATCTTTTGTACGATTACTTAAACCAGCACGAGCTTAGCAGCCATGTACAATTGCGCCTAGGGGTGCTGCGCGATATGGAGCTGCTGGATACCGCGCAATGGCGTTTCGATGCCTGCATAGTGCTGCCGGAGGCTTTGGAACATGTACCTGTAAAACCCATGGAAAGGTGCCTGATAAGCGCCGGAAAATGGGCGGTGTTCCTGCACAAAGGCCCGTATGATACCTTATGGCAAACCTGGAGCCAGGCCTACAGAACCTGGCTGCCTTACAGTAATATGCAGCTGCGGGAAGTGCCGCCCTTTGAAGTATACCTGAATAGCCGGAAAAATACGCCACCAGAGGAGCTGCTAACGGAGATACATCTGCCGGTGAGGGAGTGATTGGTATAAAACCAGGGTGTTCCCTGCGGGAGATTGCTGCGCAATTGCGCTGTAACCCGTGCGCAATTCGGGTCCGGCATTTTATGGGTACTTACCTTATTCCTCTTTTTTGCCAATCTCAATCAGCTGAAACCCAGCCTGTCCTTGAAATGCCTCCTGCAGCCGTGCAGCATGCGTATCGGTAATAAACACCTGCCCGTACTCCGGGCTGCTCACCAGCTGAATAAGGCGTGTAACCCGCTCCTGGTCCAGCTTTTCAAATACATCATCCAGCAGCAGCAGGGGAGGGAACTGTTTTTGTTGTTTAATCACCTCGTACTGGGCCAGCTTCAGGGCAAACAAGAAGCTTTTACGCTGTCCCTGGGAGGCGCTGGCCTTCATGGCATGCCCGTCCAGCAGGAACACCAGGTCGTCCCGGTGAATACCCCCGCTGGTGCGCTGCAGCAGCAGGTCTTTATGGCGGTTGGCAGCCAGCAGCTTATCCAGCGGCTGTTCCAGCAGGTTACACTGGTACTGGATGCTCACTACCTCATGTTTGCCGGCCAGGTAATCATATAATTGTTGTACCTGTTGTATAAAGGCGGGCAAAAAGGCCCGGCGCATTTCAAATACCGGCACACCGTGCTGCACCAGCTGGTCATCAAAAATGTCCAGCAGGGCGTCCTGGTTGCGGTTTTGGGTGGCAATGGTCTTTAACAGGCTGTTGCGCTGCTGTAAGATCTTATTATAGGTGATCAGGTGTTCCAGGTAATTGGGGTACAGCTGGGAAAGCAGGCCATCCAGCCACTTACGGCGCTCTTCACTGCCGCCCAGGATGATCTCTGCATCATCCGGCGCAATCATTACGGCCGGGAACTGCCCTATGTGCCGGGAAAAACGGTCGTAGCTTTCCTCATCCAGGGTAATGTCTTTTTTACCATCTTTCAGGGTGCAGATAATGCGGTGGGGCTGCCCGTTGCGTTCCAGCTGCCCATCCAGCCGGAAGCCGTTGGTCTGGTACTGCGTATTTTGCCCCTCGTTGCTGCTAAAGTAGCTTTTGGTGAAGCACAGATAATAAATGGCGTCCAGCAGGTTGGTTTTGCCGCTGCCATTACGGCCGGTAATACCTACAATGCGCTGCTCAAAGGCATAAGCGGTATGCGCATAGTTCTTGAACTGGGTAAGTGATATGTTTTTGATGGTAAGCAAGCGGCAAAAATAAGGGAAAAGCGGAAAGCAGAAAGCGGAAAGCATAAAGCAGAAAGTGGAAAGCCGGGCCATACTGTATGTTGGCAGCTGATACGGGGTATGGCCGCTGCTGTTACCCATAGGCTGCAATGGGCTTTAAGCTTTCCCGGCAATCTTGTACGCTGCACTAAGCTTTCTGCTTTCCGCCAATACCGCACGCTGCATTAAGCTTTTTGCTTTCTGCTTTGTGCTTTCTGCTTTCTGCTTTCTGCCTTCCGCTTTGCGCTTTCAGCTTAATTTCTAATTCGTAAACGACAAATTTACAGGTAATTGTCACAGTTATTTAGTTTTTAGGATTTTCCTGTTATATTTGCGGACAAATTTAGAAACAGTGGCTACTAAAACAGAAGCGAAGACGAAGTTTACGAAAGAAACGTACTTGTATTGGTATGAGCTGATGCTCTTACTGCGCCGCTTTGAAGAGAAAGCAGGACAGTTATATGGTATGCAGAAGATCCGTGGTTTCTGCCACCTGTACATCGGACAGGAAGCAATTGCCGCAGGCGCTATGAGTGCCACCAAACCCTCTGATAAATTCATCACCGCTTACCGTGATCACGCCCTGGCAATTGCCAAAGGCATTACTGCAGATGCCTGTATGGCAGAGCTGTATGGTAAAGCAACCGGCTGCTCCAAAGGTAAGGGAGGCAGCATGCACTTCTTCTCCAAGGAAAAAGGTTTCTTCGGCGGCCACGGTATCGTAGGCGCACAAATAGGAACCGGCGCCGGACTGGCTTTTGCTGAGCAATACCAGGGTACGGATAACGTAGTGCTTTGTTTCTTTGGCGATGGCGCCGCCCGTCAGGGTATCCTGCATGAAACCTTTAACATGGCCATGCTGTGGAAACTCCCGGTGATCTTTATTTGCGAGAACAACATGTACGCCATGGGTACTTCTGTAGAACGTACCTCTAATGTACTGGACATCTATAAACTGGCCGAAGCATACGAAATGCCCAGCGATACTATTGACGGTATGAGCTGCGAAGCCGTACACGAAGGCCTGGACCGCGCAGTAAAACGCGCCCGCGAAGGCAATGGTCCTACCCTGGTAGAGATCAAAACTTACCGTTACCGCGGCCACTCGATGAGCGACCCGGCTAAATACCGTACCAAAGAAGAAGTAGAAGAATATAAAGAGAAAGATCCTATCAACGTAGTGTTGAAAACGATCCAGAAGAACAAGTGGGCAACCGACGCAGAAATTGAAGCCATCAACGAGAAGGTGAAGAACGAAGTAGAAGAATGTGTGAAGTTCGCTGAAGAATCACCCTGGCCTTCCGATGATGAACTGCTGAAGGATGTTTACATGCAGCAGGATTATCCTTTTATAGTAGACTAATAAGTGATTTGGTACAGATGGTTAGTTGTTGGTATTTTTGCGGAGGTTATCCGCGTGCGCTAACAGCTAACCATTCGTCACTAACCGCTATTACTCACACCTATGAGTAAAAACTGATAACAAACAAAAAAAATGGCAGCAGAAACAAAGCATAAAGCCGCTACACCAGACACTACAACAGCTAAGCAGGATTTTGACCTGCAGGAATCCATGCACAAGGCAGAGGATTTTTATTACAAGAACAAGAACGTCATTAACATTGCAATAGTAGCAGTGATCGTGATCGTAGGCGGTTTCTTTGCCTACAACCGTTTTATTAAAGCCCCCAACGAAAAGAAAGCACAGGAAATGGTGTTCCACGCGCAGCAGTACTTTGCTGCCGATTCTTTTAAGCTGGCCCTGAACGGTGATGGTAACAACTATGGTTATTTACAGGTAATTGATAAATACGGCGGTACCAAAGTAGGCAACCTGGCTAAATACAGCGCCGGTGTTTGCTACGTACGCCTGGGCGAGTTCCAGAAAGGTATTGACCTGCTGCAATCATTCAGCGCCAATGATAAACTGGTACAGGCATATGCATATGGCCTTACCGGCGACGCCTATATGGAGCTGAATAAAACAGAGGATGGCATTGACTATTACAAGAAAGCCGGTCATTACAGCGATAATGAGCTGACCGCTCCCCTGTACCTGTTCCGCGCTGGCCTGGCTTTGCAGAAAGCCGGTAAAACGCAGGACGCCATTGCTATTTACAAAGAGATTAAAGAGAAATATCCCCAAACCAACGAAGGCCGCGAAATGGATAAATACCTGGCCAAGCTGGGAGAAGTGAAAGAGTAATTGACTAATTCGTAATTCTACATGTCAATACATAATCAGACATTACTGAACGATACTGGCATTCTCCATTTAGAGGATGCCAGTGTTGTTATGATCTATACTGAATGGAACGATGGCGTAACCAATGAGCTGGTAGCCGGCTGTGAACGTACTTTACAACAGTATAAT
This sequence comes from Chitinophaga rupis, assembly GCF_900109685.1. Classification (GTDB taxonomy): domain Bacteria; phylum Bacteroidota; class Bacteroidia; order Chitinophagales; family Chitinophagaceae; genus Chitinophaga; species Chitinophaga rupis. Next base: position 25,127 of record NZ_FOBB01000014.1, read on the forward strand.
ATATCCCGCATAACAAAGATACAGGTACCCGGCGCCTTTGAGCTGCCGTTTGCCTGCCGCCAGTACTGGGAGGCCAACAAGGGCACCAGCGCACAACCTGGCGCTATTATTGCATTTGGATGCGTGATCCGCGGAGAAACCCCTCACTTCGATTATGTATGTGATGGCGTTACCTCCGGCATTATGCAGCTGAATGTTCAATTACCCGTACCCGTTATATTCGGGATCTTAACGGTAGATAATATGGAACAGGCGCAGGAGCGCCTGGGCGGCAAACACGGGCACAAAGGGGACGAAGCTGCCATTACCGCGTTAAAGATGATTGCCATGTTACGGCAGCTCCAAAAATAGCGGCAGCATTACCCCGGGTATTCCCCAATGAATTAAAGCGTGTGCAAACCTGTCCCTAAAGCAGGTTATAAATAGCAAAAGACTAACTCAATGAACGTACAGCTTTTCATACCATGTTTTGTGGACCAGCTTTTTCCGGAAACAGGATTTAATATGGTGAAAGTACTGGAAAAGCTGGGGTGTAATGTAAGCTACAACTCCAATCAAACCTGTTGCGGGCAGCCGGCCTTTAACGCCGGTTACCGGGATGAGTGCCGCTCCGTAGCCACCAAATTCGTGAAAGATTTCCAGGTATATGATTACATAGTAGCGCCCAGCGGGTCCTGCACCGGCTTTGTGCGCAACTACTACAGTAAGCTGTTCGATAACTCTGCCACGCACAACGAGGTAAAGCTGCTGCGCAAACATATGTTTGAGTTCACAGAGTTCCTTACCCAGGTGCTGGGAGTTACTGATATTGGCGCTACCCTGAACGGCGTAGCCACCTACCACGATGCCTGCGGCGCGCTGCGCGAGTGCGGTATTAAGGAAGGGCCCCGGCAGCTGCTTTCCAAAGTAAAAGGCCTGGAGCTGCGCGAAGTGGCCGACTGTGAAGTATGCTGCGGTTTTGGCGGTACCTTTTCCGTAAAGTTTGAAGCCATTTCCATTGGCATGGGCGAGCAGAAAGTGCTGAACGCTATTGAAAGCGGTGCAGAATACCTCATCTCTACCGATCTTTCCTGCCTGATGCACCTGGATGGTTATATCCGCAAACATGGCCTCTCCATTAAAACCATGCATATTGCCGATGTGCTGGCAAGCGGATGGTGAGATTGATAAATCTAAAATTGTACATTAGAATATGAACTACTGGCTTGTTAAATCAGAACCTGTAAAATATTCCTGGGACCAGTTTGTAAAAGATGGCAAAACCTTTTGGGATGGGGTGCGCAATTACGCTGCCCGCAACAATCTCAAAGCCATGAAAAAAGGGGATCGCGTGCTTTTTTATCACAGCAATGAAGGACTGGAAATTGTGGGCATTGCGGAAGTGCTGAAAGAACATTACCAGGACCCTACCACTACGGATGCTAACTGGGTAGTAGTAGACCTGAAACCCTTAAAACCTTTAAAGAAAGCCGTTACCCTGGCACAGGTAAAAGCAGAAAAACGCCTGGCAAACCTGCAGCTGGTAAGGCTGGGCCGCTTATCCGTAAGCGCCGTTACCCACGATGAGTTTAGTGTGATCATGGAAATGGCAGACATGAAATAAATGTGCAAATGATAAGAATGTGCTAATGTGTTAATGTATGTTTGGCTCATAAAGCAAAAGCCCTGACAGTTATAGTAAGCTGTCAGGGCTTTTTATATTCGTTACATTTCGTCTGCACGTCTACTCATCTACAAATTCCCTTTCTTCATTTCCCCCACTGCATAATCACAGGCCCTGGCAGTGAGCGCCATATAGGTAAGGGAAGGGTTCTGGCATGCGGAGGAGGTCATGCAGCTGCCATCGGTAACAAACACATTCTGTACTTCGTGCATCTGGTTCCATTTATTCAGCACAGAGGTGGCAGGGTCGTTACCCATACGGGCAGTACCCATTTCATGCACGCATTCCCCGCCAATATAGTTATAGTCAAAACCGGATATGTTGGTAAACCCGCTTTTCTCCAGCATTTCCATGGCGCTTATTTTCATGTCCGTACGCATGCTTAGCTCATTGCCGCCCAGCTCAAAAGATATTTTGGCCTGTGGTAGTCCCCAGGGATCCGGCTTGGTCTTATCCAGCGTTACACGGTTAAAGGCATAAGGCAGCATTTCGCCCCAGCCACCTAACCACATGGTCCACTTACCGGGTGCGGTAATCGCTTTTTTAAAGTCTTCTCCAAAACCGGGAGCATTGTAATTATCCATCCAGGCCTCACGTTCGCCATAGCCCTGGTAACCAAAGCCCCGCACATAATCCGGCATTTTGGTGCTTTCATCCAGGTTGCGGAAGCGCGGTATGTAAATGCCGGTGGGCCTTCTGCCAATATAATAGCGGTCATGCAGCCCGTCAAAATCCCCTTTGGCGCCTACTTTAAAATGATGGTCCATCAGGTTGCGGCCTACCTGGTCGCTGCCATTACCCAAACCGTTGGGAAATGCATCTGATACAGAGTTTAGCAGAATTGCCGCGGTGGCAATGGTAGAGGCATTCAGGAAAATAATACGTGCATAATACTCGTAAGATACCTTGGTTTCCGTATCTATAACGTGAACGCCTATAGCCTTTTTCTTATCCTTGTCATAAATAATAGATGCCACGGTAGAAAATGGCCGCAGCGTAAGATTCTTGGTAGCTTTTGCTGCCGGCAGGGTAGAGGAGTTGCTGCTGAAATACCCGCCATACGGGCATCCCCGGTGGCACAGGTTACGGTACTGGCAGGGCAGCCGTCCGTTCCAGCCTTTTGTAAGGTTGGCTACGCGGGCAATGGTCACTAAGCGGTCGCTGTATTTCTTTTTCAGCTCTTCGCGGAAGTGCAGCTCCAGGCAGTTCATTTCCATGGCCGGCAGAAATTGTCCGTCAGGCAGGTGGGCTAAGCCTTCTGCCTGCCCGCTGATGCCGGCATAGGTTTCCACATAATCATACCAGGGTGCAATATCCTTATAACGGATCGGCCAGTCTACTCCATTTCCATCCTGCGCATTAGCGGCAAAATCAAGGTCGCTGAGGCGGTAACATTGCCTTCCCCAGGTAAGGGAGCGCCCGCCTACCTGGTAGCCGCGTATCCAGCTAAAAGGCGTTTCCTGTATGTAGGGATGTTCGGAGTCCCGTACAAAAAAGTGCTTGCTGCTTTCATCATAAGCAGCGCTTTGTACCGGGTCAGCCATCACATCTTTCTCAGGGTTGGTGAGGCGGTGTTTAAAATCCCAAGGGTTCAACAGGGTGGTGTGATAATCTTTAATATGCTCCACATTCCTGCCTCTTTCCAGCAACAGGGTCTTTAATCCTTTTTCACACAGCTCTTTGGCTGCCCAGCCACCACTAATGCCAGAGCCAATGACAATAGCGTCAAATGAATTTTCCTTAAGGGCGTTCATATTTCAGTGCATTACTAGCTAAAATGTATCCGGTTAATATATGAAAAAAATCCGGTTACCGCAGTAACCGGATCTACGATCTTAGATTTACGATTTTAGATTTGATAGTAGCGGTATTATTTGCTCCGGTCAAATCTAGGATCGTAATCTAAGATCTAAAATCCTATTGTTTTAATTTGCTTTAGATCCTGACCAGGGCGGATTATACATCCGCTCCGGTCAGATCTAAAAGCTAAGAGCTAAAATCTAAGAGCTAAAATTTAATGTCTGATCAGCTTGATCGTCTTCACTGGTTTGTTCTCAGAAAGGATCTGCAGCAGGTACAGGCCATTGCCCAGCGCATTGCTGCCTACATCTATTCTTTCCTGGTACACACCACTGCTTCTCTTACCCAGGTCTTTTGCCAGTATCAGGCGGCCGTTACCATCCAGTAAGCGGATGAGTATACGGGTTTCCTTTGTCTGGCGAATGGCCAGGTTAATATAGCTGCTGAACGGATTCGGATATACGTTTTCAACGGTTACCCCATCTACACCATCTGCCGTATTAGCGGCCTGCTGTAAACCCGGTGCCAGGGCGCCCATTATACCAACGGTATTGGTGCTGCGGCCATTGGCCATTGTGCCGCCGTTATTAGGCAGGCTTTGCAGGTTGGTGCTGTCATCCGGCGGGAAAGCTTTGATCACCATGGCATTAATGTAACCGTAGTTAAGGGCGGTGTAAACCGTAACGGTCACTTCACCATTGCTGTTCGGCACTACATTTTCTATTGTAACGGTGTTGCTGGTATTATCATTTGCATCCAGTGTTACTACCTTGGTGCCTATCTTGTACGCCGTTATCCTTGTGCCACCGCTGCCGCGGCTGCCCAGGAAGGTGAAGGAATACTGTTTAGTAAGATCCAGGCCGCTTACCAGCATTACAGCAGTATCTGTTTCTGTGTAGTAAGATTCAGCCAGTACCTTGTCAGGATACACACCGCTGTTGTTACCTGTTTGTGCACCTGCCGGGTTAGTACCGGTAAAGTTATTCACAATGCTCAGGTCTACGCTGGTGGTATTGCCTACATCATCCCTCAGGTTATTCCAGGCCAGGCCTGCATTTGGCAGGGCAGCGGTATTGTTCCATGGCGCCGTGGCGGTGTTGGTAACCGTAAAGTTTACGTAGATACCGTACGCCAGTGTGCCACCAGTAGCAATGTTGCTGTAGGCCGACTGTACACCGCCTGCGATTGCCCTTACCTTGTAGTAGAACACGGTGTTGGGTGCTAAGCCGGTATTGGTGTAAGTGGTCACATTTGCGCCCACGGTAGCCAGCAGGCTGTAAGTGCCGTTACGGGTGGTTGAGCGCCATACTTCATAACCGGTTTCGTTGTTGGCTTTATCTGCCCAGGTAAGCTGTATGTTGGTCCTGGAGTTAGAGGTAGCTACCAGGTTGGCCGGTGCTAACGGTGTACCATCATCTACATAAGACTGAATGACAAAGGCATTCAGGTATGCGGCAACGGAGCCGGTAGCCTGCCTTACGGTAAAGGTGATATTACCGCTGCTGTCTGGTGTAAGGCCATTGAGCTGTACTGTGTTGCTGGTATTGCTGGCTGCGTTGAGCGTAACGGTTTGTCCGCCTGCACCGTAAATGGTGTTCCGGTTATCAGATACGCTTTCACGGCTGCCAAAGAATACCAGGTTGTATTTGCGGGCAGCAGACAGGCCGCTGATGCGGATGCGTTTGTCGGTGCCGCTCTGGTCATAGAAGAACGTGTGCATCACGTTATCCGGGAATACGCCGGAGTTATCGCCGGTTACTGCGCCTACATTGTTAGCGCCGGTGAATATATCCAGGATGGTTACGGTGATGCCGCTGGCGGCGCCTGCTTCATCCTGCAAATTATTGATACCTGCGTTGGTGTTGGGCAGCGCATTAAAGTTGTTCCATGGTGCGCTGGCAGGTTCTACCAGGTTACAGTTCACGTATACAGAGGTGATCTTCTTATCTGTTACCTGTACAGTAAAGGTCTGGGTGCTGGAGCCGCCCTGGTTATCGGTGGCTTTTACAGTAATGGTATACTTACCAATGTCTGTACCGCCGGGAGCCAGGTTAATGGTACCGGTGCCATTGCCGGTTGTTTGCAGGTTAGCAAATGCCGGGAGCCCGGTAGCTGACAGTGTGATCACATCGCCTGCTGCATCTGTAGCTGTTACAGGTATCTGCAGTACAGCATCCGTCTTCATGCTTACGTTAGCAATAGCTGCCAGTGCCGGCGGCCTGTTTGGTACAACCACTGCAATACTATCTGTATATGGAGAAGAGCCATACTGGTTGAGCGCCCTTACCTTGTAGTACCAGGTTTGACCGCTGGTAGCATTCAGATCTGTATACGTAGTGTCGTTGGCGTTAGATGCGCCAGGGTTCAGCACCGTGTATGCACCACCCTGTGTTGCTGCACGGGATACTTCGTAGCTGGTTTCATTGTATGCCTGGTCTGACCAGCTAAGCTTAACGCCGGTGGCCAGTACGGTGCCAACCAGGTTAGCAGGTTTGGCCGGTGCAGTTGAATCATCAAAGGCTGCATTCACCACCATGGCATTGATGTAGGCATAAGTGGAGCCTGCAGCGGGTGCTATGCTAATGGTAATGCTGCTATCTGCACCCGGGATTACGGAATTGATATTAACTGTTTGCGTTGAGTTATTGGTAGCATTCAGCGTTACGCTTACACCGTTGATAGTGTAGCTGGCTACGCGGGCATCGCTGATACCGGCGCGGCTGCCAAAGAACGTAAAGCTGTATTTGTATTTGGAATTCAGGCCGGTGAGGCGGATTGTTTGCGCCACGCTCTGTGTCCACCAGCTGCTGGTCATTACATTAACCGGGTATACGCCGGTAGTGTTAGCACCCTGGTTGTTGGTATTGCTGCCACCGTTTATGTTTTGCCATGGCGTAAGCACGCTCATGGAAATACCGGAGTTCTGGCCGCTGTTGTTAAGCAGGTTGGGGAATACATCGCCCTGTACCGGACGTTTGTTGGTATTATTCCAAGGAGCAGCCCCCTGGTATGCGCCATCTGTGAAGTTCACATATACCGCATAGTTCGGGTTCACATTGGTTACGGTGATCGTAAAGTCCTTGGTATCAAAGCCGCCTTTACCATCATCTACCTTGACCGTTACCGGGTAAGTGCCGGCATCGGCATAGCCCGGCGCCAGCTGTATAGTGGCGGTGTTGCCGTTAGGCGTAAGGGTAGCAAATGACGGCAGGTGGGTGGCGGTCCAGTTGGCAGGATCGCCGGCATTCTGATCGCTGGAGCTGAGGTTTACGGTAGCGGTGGCCTTTTCGGCTATGGCTACATTACTGATCGGGCTCAGTACCGGCAGGTAATTGTCATTCACAGTAAGGGCGAAGGTTTTGCTGCTTACGCCGCCATGCTGGTCTGTAGCGGTGATCTGGATATTATAAGTACCCTGATCGCCTGCGCCCGGGTTAAAGGTAAGGAGGATACCGCCGCTGCCATCATCTCCATAGGAAACAAAGGCCGGTGCATTGGTTGCCGTGAGGCTTACATCTTCTTCGTCCGGATCGCTGGCCCCTACATTAAAGGACAGGGTAGTGCCGTAACGCATTGTTCTGTCAGGAAGGTCGGTGATCACCGGCAAGCTATTCAGCGTGACCGTATTCACCTCGTTGGTGTAAGCGCTGTTACCACCGTCGTTCTTAGCCCTTACGCGATAATAGTAACGTGCGTTGGGGAACAGGTTCTGATCCGAGTAGGATGCATTTGCTGTTGCATTCGCAGCCGTAGTGGCTATAAGCACGTAACTGGTATTGGTGTTGGCGGAGCGGTATATTTCAAAACCTGTTTCGTTGCTGGAGTTATCTTTCCAGGCCAGGTTGATCTGTGTACCGGAAACTGCGGTGGCTGTAAGCGTATTAGGTGCCGTAGGCGCTGTGGGCAATACCTGTGTTTTGCCGTTTACAGAAGAGGTTAGCCCGGAAGCGCCGAAGTTGTTGATAGCCTTTAACTTATAGTAATAGGTGGTGTTGGCGTTCAGTAAACTATCGGTAAAGCTGGTAGCATTGGCGGCCGTAGTGCCAACAATCGTATAGGTACCGTTATTGCTGGTGCTCCTGTATACTTCAAAACCTGTTTCGGCAGTGCTGTTATCAGTCCAGTTCACCCGCAGCTTGTTATATGATATAACCGTTACGGAAGCACCGGTTGGCGTTGGCGGCACGGCGCCCAGGTTAAGGGTATCTACAAAGTACTGTGCCGGTATGGCCTGGCGAAGCAATATACCGTTGGCGATACTCGTCCAGTACAGGGTAATGTTATCCGCGCCGGTTCCTTCAAAATAAGTAACAATGATCGGGTAGGTGCCTTTGGTAAGGTTAATGGTGCCTGCCCTGTATTGTGAGGTGTGCAGTCCATCATTATCCACCAGCGGGGTAGCAGCGGGATCATATACTTCGCTGCCGATGTATACCCTGCTACCTGCATCTGAGTTGGTCTCAAATGTATAGCTGCCACTTGTGGGAATGTTGATCCATCCCTGCCAGAGGAATGCAAACCGGTCGGTCTGTGTTCTGGGGCTGGTACTTACGGTAGAGACTACGCCTGTTTTGGCGGGTGTTAAAGTATTAAAGTTCGGCAAAACCGTCCAGTCAGCGGTAGTGGTGTAGTACTTGTAGTTAAGACCATTTTGATAAGTAGCTACCGTTACCTGGTTACTGGCCGGAGATTCATTACCCGCAAGGTCCCTTGCCTTGATCACCACCGTGTAAATGGTCTTGGCGGCTAAGCCGTAAGCAGCAAAGGAAGTAGTGCCTGCCGGAACGGTGAAGGTCTTTTTGCCGTTAAAATAAATATCGTATTTATCGATACCTACATCATCTGTAGAGGCAGTCCAGGTCAGGTTCACCGAGCTGCGGGTAGCGCCGGACTGTGCCAGGTTGCCGGGAGCAGTGGGCTTTTGGTTATCTGCCAGGGTAACGCCGCTGGCCTCGTTGCTCACCGGTGCTGCACCGTTATCATTTACGGCGCGTACAATGTAATAGTAGCGGGTGTTGGCCTGCAGGCCGGCGTCGGTAAAGGTGAGCACATCTGCATTTACCTTACCTGCCAGTGTGTAGGGACCACCGGCGGTTGCAGAGCGGTATATTTCAAATGCTGTTTCGTTATAGAGCGGGGATGGCTTATCCGTCCAGTTAAGCTTGAGCTGTGTTTTGGAGAACGGTGTAACCAGTAATCCACCGGCGGGATCAGGCGCATTGGCGCCGGCCGCATTAATAACCGGGAAAGGAGCGGAGAAGCTGCTGGAGCAACCGTATTGTTCGGTTACCCTGGCAATATAGCTACCGGTTTCGCGGGCAGTGAAGTTCATAGCCCTGCCTAAGGTATCTGTACCACCGGATTTCATCCATACATAAGAGGCGTAACCATCCGGCAAAGAAAGTACTACACTGTCCTTACCTTCCGGTGTGGGCAGTACATTACTCTGCAGGCCGGCCATCTGGATGTTAGGCGTTACGGTAGGCGCTTTGGTTTGTACCACAACAGGGATAGGCGACCATGGGGACCACCTGCTGCCGCTTTTTACCCTGGCCGTATACGTACCAAAGCTGGTCACCTGCAGCGTATTGCTGTTAGCGCCGGAAATGAGCACGCCATCCTTACGCCACTCATAGGCATCAAATCCTGCGGTAAGCCCCAGGGTAGTATTTACCGGATCACCGGGACAAAATTCCGTTCTGCCATACAAAGGCCAGGGATTGGCCTTATTGGCGCGGGACATAAAGGGGAAATAGTCAGTTTCTGACCAGGCTAAGTTCCATACGCCATGGCCCTGACCATCGTAGATCTTTAATTTATAGTTGGCCCCTGCATTCTGCGCTGCAGCCTGTATCATCAGTGCTACAGCCGGCGCGGGGTTCTTATCCACACCACCCTGGAATTGCCAGAGAGGCGTGTATTTCCAGCTTTGTACATAATCATCGTAGGTATCATTTGCCGCGCTGATAGGCGTAGCCGCTGCTACCTGTTTGGGATAACGGAACAGGAAATCCCAGGTGGCCATACCGCCCCCGGAAAGACCTTCGATCATCACGCGGAAAGGATCCACGTTGATCTGCTGGATAAAAAAGTTGTTAATGAGCTCATTGATGTAATCATATTGGGTATTTCCCCAGTATCCGCTAATATTCTGCGCATACAGGAGAAAGCCGTTAAATGCCCCGGATAGTACCCGGCTCTGATGTATCTGGCCTCCATGATACAGCTGATACTCATTGTCATAGATAGATCCCTTCTCACCAATACCGTGAAAGAAGATGATGAGGGGATACTTTGTGGAAGTGTCTGCAGCGTTGAAGTTCGGGGGATACATCAGGCGGAACTGCATGCCTTTGTAGATGTAACATTTGTAGGTGTCGCTGTTCCAGCTAACACGTTTGGTCCTTACCCATTTACCAATCTGCCCCCAGGCAGGCTGGGTAGGGGGACTGGCGGAGTTGTAGGTTACTACTGGATCATTGGGATTCAGTACGCTTTGTGCCCATGCAGGCTGTGTGCATACCAGCATTAGTAGCACCAGTCGGAGGTAAAATTTGATCATATAGTATGATTGAGTATCCGGTAATAATTAATTGTTACCAGGCTCTTTCATGGGAAGTGATGGTTAAATTATTAAGTATAGGTGAGTTCTCTCAGGAAGATGGTCGAAAAAAAAGTGGAATTGTCCCTACTCGATATATTCATCGCAATTTAGAGAATAAAAATATTCCCGGTAGTTAAAAGTTGGTAAATGGCGTAAAATTACAGGTAAACCTCCTGATTTGTACAATAACCGTTTGGGGAAAGGCTAAAATAAAGGGGTATAAAATAGGAAGGGCCGGCTAAAAAGTACCGCTGCTTGCCTGCCTGCAGTTACTTTTTAGCCAGCCCTTGTAGAGGTATTGTGGTGTAAGCCTGCCACGCGCAACATCAAATTACGCAGCTGGCCATGGACCATCGACTATGGACCTTACTGTTTTACCAGCTTAAGTGTTTTTATCTGGTTATTACCGGACAGCACCTGCAACAGGTATATGCCACGCTGCAGCTGCTGGTTGTTGATCTCCAGCCTTTCCTGGTAGGCGCCGCTGCCCCTGTTGCCCAGGTCTTTCAGCAGTACCGGCCGCCCATTCATATCTATTAACCTTACCTGTATGCGGCTGGCTGTTTGCCCGCTGCTTATGGTAAAGTTCAGGTTAATGAAGCTGGTGAATGGGTTGGGATATACGGTCACCGCTTCCACTGCATTCGCCGGCGTGTTATTTATTGCCGGTACGCCGCTCATAGCGCCCATGATCCCTATTGTTTGGGTAGTACGCCCGTTATCCATAGTGGCGGCAGCCACATTTACCGGAAGGGTTTCAAGGTTAGTGCTGTCTGTAGCAGGGAATACCTTTACCACCATTGCATTCAGGTGACCGAAATCAAAGGTGGAGTAAATGTCTATATACACTTCCCCGTTATTATCCGGTTTTACCTTATCAATAGTAACCGTGTTCTGCGTGTTATTATTCGCATCCAGTGTTACGGCGCGGCTGCCTATTTTGTAACCGGTAATGCGGGTGCCCACATCTGCACGGCTGCCCAGGAAGGTAAAGGAGTATTCTTTCAGCTGATCCAGTCCGCTCATTTTTATACGTGCAGTATCTGCGCCTTCCGTATAGAATGATTCTGCCAGCACCTTATCCGGGTACACGCCGCTATTATTGCCGGTTTGTTTGCCGGCCGGGTTAGAGCCTGCAAAGGGCGCCAGGAAGGTCATATTAACGCCGGTGGTATTGCTGCCGTCATCTTTCAGGTTGGTAACCCGGTATCCTGCATCCGGTAATACCGAGATGTTAGTCCAGGGGGCAGGCGCCAGGTTTACAGAGGTAAAATTAATACTAAGGCTGTAGGCCATAGTGCTGCCGCCGGCAATATTGCTGAATGCAGAGGCTACGGTACCTGCCAGGGCCCTTACCTTATAATAATACACGGTGTTGGCGCTAACATTGTTGTCCGTGTAGGCGGCTGCATTAGCGCCCACGGTGGCCAGCACCGTATAGGCGCCGTTCTTGCTGTTGGCGCGCCATATTTCGTAGCCGGTTTCATTGCTGGCTTTATCTGCCCAGGCCAGCTGTATGCTGGTTCTGCCGGCGGATGTGGCGGTCAGGTTATCCGGGGCAATGGGAATGCCATCATCTACATAAGACTGTATTACCAGCGTGTTCAGGTATGCGGAGAAGGAACCGGGAGCCTGTTTTACGGTAAAGATGATATTACCGCTGCTATCCGGCGCCAGGCCATTCAGCTGCACGGTATTGGTGGTATTGCTGGCCGCATTTAATATTACACTGTCGCTGCCCGCTGCGTAAATAGTGTTCCTGTTATCCGATACAGCGGTACGGCTGCCAAAGAACACCAGGTTGTATTTACGGGTGGCGGAAAGGCCGCTGAGGCGTATGCGCCTGGCGGCGCCGCTTTGGTCGTAGAAGAATGTTTGCATTACGGTATCCGGGTACACGCCGGTGTTGGTGCCTGTTACAGCGCCTACATTATTGGCGCCGCTAAAGGCATCGAGTATGGTAATGCTAATGCCGCTGCCTGTGCCGGTTTCATCTTTCATGTTGCTGATCCCTGCATTCACATTGGGCAGCGAATTAAAGTTGTTCCAGGGTGCGCCGGCCGGCTGTACCTGGTTGCAATTCACGTATACCGTAGATATTTTGTTATCCACTACCTGTACGGTAAAGGTTTGGCTGCTGGAATCGCCCTTGTTGTCTTTAGCAACTACCGTTAGCGTGTATTTGCCAATGTTGGCGCTGGCAGGCGCCAGCTGCAGGGTAGCAGCGCCATTACCGGTGGCGGTAAGGGTGGCAAAGGCCGGGAACCCGCTGGCACGCAGGGTTATAGTGTCGCCCGCAGCATCTGTAGCGCTAAGGGCTATCTGCCGCGTGCTGTCGGCCTTTATGATCACGTTATCTATAGCTGCCAGTACCGGCGCTTTGTTGGGCACCAGTATGGATATGCTATCTGTAAAAGGTGAAGTGCCGGCGCTATTAACAGCCCTCACTTTGTAATACCAGGTTTGGCCGCTGGCAGCGTCAGCATCCGTATAGGCGGTATCGTTAGCTGCGCTGGTATGTATCAGGGTAAAGGTGTCGGCAGGGGTAGCGCTGCGGCGGTATACCTCATAGCTATCTTCATTATACGCCTGGTCTGTCCAGCTTAGCTTTACGCCCTGGGGAACACTGGCAGCTGTAAAATTGCCCGGTTGTGCAGGTGCAGTACCGTCGTCATAAACAACGGTGATCACCATCGCATTAATGTAAGCATACTGGGAGCCTGCAGCAGGCTGCAGGTCTATTTTAATATTGCCCGCACTATCCGGCCTTACGTTATTGATGGTTACGGTCTGGCTGGTGTTGTTGGATGCGTTCAGCGTTACGCTGCTGCCATTAATGGTATAGCTGGCAATACGGTTGTCTGCTACGCCATAGCGGCTGCCAAAAAAGGTAAAGTTGTATTTATACGCTGTGGGCAGGCCGCTGAGCTGCATGGTTTGCTTGTCGGTGTTGGTCCACCAGTTACTGGTCATTACATTATCCGGGTACAGGCCGGCATTGCTGCCGGCATTATAACCCTGGTTATTGGTATTGGCGCCGCCATTCACGGTTTGCCAGGGCGTAAGCACGGTCATGCTAAAGCCGGAGGCATTGCCTTTATCATCTTTCCAGCCGGAATATATATCGTTCTGCAGGGGCTTCTTATTGGTATTGTTCCACGGGCTGCCGGCTATATAAGAGCCGTCGGTGAAATTAACGTATACCTTATAGTTGGGATTTACGTCAGTAACGGTAATGGTAAAACGCTGGGTAGCCAGCCCGCTTCTGTTATCCGATACCTTCACCGTTACATTATAGGTGCCGGCATTTGCATAGCCGGGTTTTACCAGCAGCTGCGCGGTATGGCCGGCCGGTGTAAGCGTTGCAAAGGAAGGCAGTCCGGTAACCGTCCATATAGCCGTATCCGTAGCATTTTGATCGCTGGCAGAAAGGCTTACCTGCAGGCTCTCTTTTTCAGCCAGGGTTATGTTGGCAATGGGGCTTATTACCGGTTGATAGTTATCATCTACCGTTATTTTAAATATTCGTGTGGTAACGCCGTTATGCTGGTCGGTAGCAGTTGTTGTAATGGTATACGCACCGGTATCTGCCTGGGCAGGGGAGAAGGTAACAGTAAGGCTGCCTGCGCTGCTGTCGGTAATGGCGGCAAAAGCCGGCAGGCCCGTAATGGCCTGGATTACAGCCTCATTGTCCGGGTCAGTGGCGGTAATATGGTAGGTTAGCTGGGTGCCGTAGCGCATGGTTTGGTTTGCCAGGCCGCTGATAACAGGCAGGCTGTTCAATGTTTGCTTTGTTAGCTCATTGGAGTAGCCGCTGCTGCCATCCCCATTCTTAGCCAGTACCTTATAGTAATAAACGCCATTGGCAAACAGCCCGGTATCCGCATACTGTACGGTGGTGCCGGAGCTGGCAGCCAGTGAGGCCAGCAATAAGTAAGTGGTGTTATTGTTGTAAGAGCGGTACAGCTCAAAGCTGGTTTCATTGTTGCTCCTGTCCGTCCATTGCAGGTCTATGCGGTTGGCCGATACGGCGGTAGCCGTAAGTGCGTTGGGCGAAGTAGGTAATGACGCTTTGCTGGTGGTGCCCTGTATATAATTACTTAAGTCGCTGCCACCATATTTGTTGATGGCTTTTAGCTTGTAATAGTAGCTGGTGTTGGGAGATAAACCTGCATCAGTATAGGTGCCTGCATTGGCTGCTACAGTGGCTACAATTTTGTAAGTGCCGCCGGAGGTGGTGCTTTTGTATATCTCAAAGGCGGAGGCGCGGCCGCTGCTATCGGCCCAGCTTAAACGCAGCTGGTTAGAGGATGCGGCAACGGCAGTTAAGTTATATGGTATGGCCGGTACATTGCCCAGGGTAATGGTATCGGTAGCATTTACTGCGGCAACAGATACCTGGTTGCTGGCCGGCGATTCATTGCCTGCCAGGTCGCGGGCCCTTACCACAAAGTTATATACCTGGCGGTAATTAAGCCCATATACTGTTATGGCAAAACTATCTTTAGGCGTGGTGTAGCTTTTAATACCGTCTACATACACATCGTACCGGTCTACCCCCACATTATCTGAAGCAGCGCTCCACTTTAACCTGATGGTATTGCGGGTGGCGCTTACCTTGGTTAAAGCTCCGGGTGCGCCTGGCGCGGTAGTATCTGCTTTGGTGGTGGCGCTGGCTTCGTTGCTCACCGGCGCTGCGCCGTTATCGTTCACTGCCCTTACAATATAATAAAAGCGGGTATTGGTGGGCAGGCTGGCGTCTGTATACGTAAGTACATCCGCATTTACCTTAGCTACCAGCTGGTACTTGGTGCCGGGTGTAAGGGTACGGTATATTTCAAAGAATGTTTCATTATACGCCGGGGATGGCTTATCGATCCAGTTCAGTTTTAACGAGGTTTGGGAAAGGGAGGAAACAATGAGGCCTGCAGCGGCATCCGGGGCATGTGCGCCATTGGCCGGAATTACGCGGAAGGGTGCGGAGAAATTGTCGGAGCAGCCGTATTTTTCAGTTACCCGCACTATATAGCCGCCGGTATCACGTGCTGCAAAAGTGCTGTTACGGCCTAAGGTATCCGTACCACCGGCTTTCATCCATCTATAGGTGTCATAACCATCCGGTTCTGCCAGCACTACGCTGTCTTTCCCTTCCGGTGTGGGCAGTACGTTACTTTGCAGGCCGCTGGTGGTTATAGGGGGTGTTATGGTAGGTGCTTTAGCGCCAACCACTACGGGCTGGGGCGACCAGTCAGACCAGGTGTTGCCGCTCCTTACCCGGGCATCGTAGGTGCCATAGCTGCTTGCCAGCAGCGTATTGCCGGTAGCGCCGGGTATTACCGTCCCGTTCTTACGCCACTGGTAGGCGTCAAATCCGGCGGTGAGGCAAAGCGTGGTATTCACGGTTTCACCGGTACAATACTGGTAATGATTATATAATGGCCAGGGATTGGCTTTGTTAGCCCGCATGATGAATGGGAAAAAATCGGCCTCATTCCAGGCAATATTCCATATGCTATGTCCCTGGGTAGGGTAAATAGTAAGCTTATAGTTGGCGCCGGCATTTACTGCAGATGTTTGAATAAGCGTAGCTACAGACGGGTTGGGATTACCATCTTTACCACCCTGGAAATGCCATACGGGTATGGCTTTCCAAAGCTCTACAGAATCATCGTAAGTGTCTTTTGCTGCGCTGATGGGCGTTGCACCGGCCACAAATTTAGGATGGCGAATGAGCATATCCCAGGCGGCCTGGCCGCCGGCGGAATAACCGTCTATGGTTACACGGAATATATCCGCATGCAGCTGGGGAGCCATAAAATTGGTAACGATCTGCACCAGGTAATCATATTGCGTATTACCAAAGAAACCGGTCAGATTCTGCGGAAAGATCACAAACCCGTCGTAGGAGCCGTCGTTCCTTTTAGCCAGGTGCTGGGTGCCGCCTGCTTCCAGTTGTTTTTCGTTATTATAAATATCTCCTTTGGATCCTGTACCGTGAAATACAATGGTAACGGGATATTTCTTGGTGGTGTCTGCCGCATTGAAGTTTTTGGGGTACAGCAGGCGGAACTGCATACCGTTATAAATATAACATTTATAATCATCGGTGTTCCAGCTCAGGATCTTGGTTCTTACCCATTTGCCAATTTGGTTATAGGCGGGTTGCACCGGGGGCTTGGATGAGTTGTATGTTACTACTACATCATTCGGATCCAGTACACTTTGTGCCCATGAGAAAGATGACTGAGTGCAAATGAGCATCAGTATCACCAATCGGAGATAGAATTTGATCATATATTATGATTGAGTATCCGGTAATAAATTCATTGTTACCAGGCTCTTTCATGGGATATGAATGGTTAAAATATTGGAATAGATGAATTCCCGAAGATGATCACACAATAATTCACAACAATGCAGATCAACAACAACGTAATAGTCTACACGATTAAAATCTGTGCAAGTTAGCAAACAAATTTTTCCCGTTCTATTAAAATTTTATTAAAATCTGATCACCGGAATAATTCTTCCTCAGAAAGTTTAAAGACCTGTTGTGGGAGCGGGTTACACGCCCACCAGGAACTTACTCTTTTTCCCTAAGATCCTTTGAGTTAACTGTAACGTCCATATGGAAAGTAACATTACTATTATAAGGCATACAGCCCAAACCACTAAATTACCCGGCATAGCTGCGTGAAATATCTTCTGGTACGCACCTCTCAATAACAGCACAAAGAAGTAGTGCACAAAATAAATACCAAAACTCAGCACCGCCAGCACATCTACAAATTTTGGCACATATTTTTCCAGCCTCCAGAGCCAGTAAAGGTAAAAAGGGCAGAACAGCATTTTATGCGTGTAGTCCACGTTATCATAAAAGCGGGGGCTTATAAAATAATTCAATACTAAAAAAGCTATAGGCAGCACCGTTACTAAAACCCAGTATTTACGGGCAAATACAAGGTATTCATCTTTATAACGGCTCAGGAACATTCCAAAAACATATACGGATAAAAAGTGCACCGCCATGACCAGCGTATCACTTAAGGTACTGCGTTGTATCACTAATGATATGATAATAAGCCCCGGCAAAACACCGTAATATAATTTCGGATGCCGGTCCACATACAGCAATATGGGTGCTATCAAATAATATAAAGTGATCATGGGTATAAACCACAACTGTTGCAAATGCGCCCCATGCAGCAAATAATAGCTGCCCTGGCGCCACAGGCTCCACGTTGCAAAATCCGGGTGATCCTGCAGCGTAAAACCGTTAATATCCTGCGATATCAGGCGGTAAGCCATTACTGGTATGGATAACAGCAGGTACGGGCAAATTACGTTCTGGAACTTTTTAACCAGGTAATCCTTATACTCAAATTTGGCAGAAAGGTGCTGAAATAAGTAGCCTGCAATGAACAGGAACAGGATGGTGGAGTTTTGCATAATGATATCCAGCACCTTATGCGATACGGAACCCTCTTTCCAGTTTAATAAAATGTGCGCGCCTACTACATAAATAATAGCCACTCCACGGAAATTGTGGATGTAGCCAATGAATTTCTTGGGGGCTTTGGCTGCATTTACCGGCGCAGCAGGGGGAACAATGGCGGCAGGCGCCAGGGTATTGTCCGTTGTGAGTGGTAATTGTTTTTCCATACCTGTTATATTTTACTACGTTTCGCTTTTTCCCAGGCTGCAGACTGGGTGTTGGTAAGGTAGCGGTAAAATCCCTGGTACACCGCTATGTTCATGAACAGGAAATAAAAAGGGATATAAAATATACTGATCTTAATATTACGTTCTGCCAGGCTGTAACCTATAAAGGCTGCTGCATAGCCCATTACTTGAATAAGGAGGAAAGCATAAAATAGCCAGCCCCCCGGATATATTACTAACATTATATTTGTTACCAATAGTAGTAACAGGCTTAAAGGGCTCAGCGTCCAGCGCAATACCCGGTGGGATATGTACTGGAACGATACTACCGGGAAGCGGAAAAAGTTCAGCAGGGCCCGCAGCATCACAATAGACTGGAAGCCGCCGGCGCTGATGCGGATCTTGCGCTTATGCTCCTCCGCAATATTGTCGGAGGGTGTTTCCATGGCATAGGCGTCTGGTGCATAGGCAATCCGGTAGCCTTTCAGGTTTATGCGCAGGGAAATTACAAAATCGTCCAGGATCACCTCTTCCTCCACCGGCTGAAATAAGCCGGTACGGATGGAGAACAGCTCCCCGGCTGCGCCTACCACGGAGTACAGCTCGGCATCCAGCTTTTTCAGGTAAGATTCATACTTCCAGTAAATACCTTCTGTGGCTGCTGCTCCGCTGCTGTCATCGCTGATCACTTTCTTTTCGCCCGCCACGCCGCCTACGGTTTCATCCGCATAATGTTTTACAATATTGCGGATAGCGTCTTTATTCAGCAGGGTATTGGCATCGCAGAAAATAACGTAAGGGGTTTGCACCTGTTCCATGGCCCGGTTCAGGGCTGCGGTTTTACCGCCGCGCTTATCCGTGTGCAGTAACTGCAGCTCCGGGTAGCGGCTAATGATCTGCGGTGTGGCATCGGTTGATCCGTCTGTGATGAACAGCAGGCGTCTTTTATGTGCCGGGTAATCCAGCGCCAGGGTATTTTCTATTTTCGCAGTAATGATCCCTTCTTCATTATAGGCTGCTACCACCAGCGTAACATCCGGCTCATAGGGCGGGGCAGGGGCCGGCGCTGTACGTACCAGCATACGCTTAATGCGTACCATTACCCATAGCAGCAACCCGTACCCTACATAGTTGTAGAATAGGATAAAAAGGCTGATGATAAATATGATATAAGTTGCACGCATGACTGTTTTAATTACGAATTATTCAATTACGAATTACGAATTGTGTACTACGTTGGGGATTGTTCTTCTTAATATCACACATCACTTTATAATCATTAATATTATTTGGCCAATTGATATACGAACTACCCAATCCGTAATTGAATAATTCGTAATTCGTAATTGAATCAGGTGGCCCAGCATTTCTGCCCGGGAGCCAGCGTAGCGCAGCCCTGGTATTTGCCCGGGATGTAATCATAGGCCAGCCCTTGTGTAGCGCCCTGTATAGAGGTGCAGTAGCCCTGCACGGTGTATTTTTTCAGGGTTACAAAAAAGCTGTCGCCAAATAATTTGCGCTGTACTTTGCCCGCCAGGCCGCTGTATTGCCGGTCTCTTTTTTCAAAATGCGCCAGCACATTATGGCGCTGTTCTTTACTGCATTCCAGGAAGGAGCGGTTGTACTGGGCTTGCGCATACAGCTGCACATCCACCAGTCCATCCATGAATTTATTTTGCAGCTTGGTGGGCGTGCAGTCCTGTATCATGGTAATGATATAATCCTGCACATTGGCATCTTTAGCACCGGGCGTATCTGTACGCGGTATAATGGTTTCTGCCAGCTCAGCGATCAGCGTTTTATAATCCGGCAATTGCTGCAGGTCTGGTTTCCTATACCATTGGTAACTTTTAAAACCGGCGGCTACCGCGGCAGCACCACCGCCGAAGAGCAGGAAACCTTTGAGTGCTTTTCTTCGATCCATGAGATTCAATTACGAATTATTCAATTACGAATTACGAATTATGTACTTCATATTGCTAATCCACTATGAGTCAATTACGAATTATTAATTACGAATTATGTACTTCATATATCCAATCTATCACCCTTATTCAATAACTATAAAATGGCCAATTACGAACTACAATCACTACGCACTACTCAATTCGTAATTCGTAATTGAATAATTCGTAATTCACAGTTACTTCCGGTACTGCAGCAGCCATTCATAAATGCTCAGTCCATTCTCCCGGTACTTCGGATTGTAGAACTCGTGCCAGCAGCAATGCCCGCCAGGGTATACGGTTAAACGCGTAAGCCCGGGTTTATACTTGTTGGTACTATCTACATAGGTGTGCGCATTTCTGAGCACGTACCCATCTTCCAGCCCGGCAAAATACCAGGTATGTATGTTGGCATCGGTTACAAGCCGGTAACGTTTTAAATACGGGCTGTCCGTAATGGGCGCCGACATTGTAACGCAGGCCGCTATCCGGTTAGCCAGGTGCTTGTTATGCGTTTTGGCAGATTCTACTGACCACCCGCCGGCACTGTAACCGGTCAGATAGATCCGGGTAGTATCCACCGGATAACGTTTGATCACATCATCCAGCATCGGATCCACATCCTGTGGGGAGAACGACCAGCTTTCCGCCAGCGGCGCCACCACAATGAACTCGTATACCTTTTTATCCTTCGGGTTCACAGCCTCAATTTTCCTGCCCTCATGGATCTGCCGTGTTACGCCTTCCCGGAATATTTTACCCAGGTCTTTGCCCGCAATGCTTCTGCCGTGAAAGGCAACCAGCAGCGGATACTTTTTGCCAGGCACCGGGTTGTCCGGTGTGTAGATCAGCGCAGGCCTGGTTTGCCACGGACTGATCTTAACCTGTATTGCTTGCATGGGGGCATAATCTACAACATCCTGCCCGTACGCGTTACCGCATAGCCAAAGGCCCGCCAGCAGCATCATATGCCTTAAGATCATTACAATAAAATTTACCATCAACAAAGAAATACTACAGTAAGCGCATCACCTCTTCCAGGGTCATGCCTACAATGCCTTCCAGCGCAAGCTTTGACTGACGCAGGTTTTTTTCCAGCAATACCTTCTGTACCATTTCTACGTTGTAATCGTGGTAGGCCGCCTTATATTCATCCAGCGGAATACCTTCAGTGCCGGCACGGAACTTTTCCTCTATCTGGTTGTAATGCACCAATGCATCCTCCAGGATAGGGCCATGCAGCTCCACCAGCTGTTTATTGGCGGAATATTCTTCATACGCTTCCAATACTTTATCCTTAATGATCAGCGCAGCGGATTCCTGTTGTTTTTGTACCACGCGGCCCTGTGCCTTTGCTTTCTTCACCTCGTTGGGGATAGAAATAAAATGGCCCAGCGGTATTATTACCCCAAAGTTATAACGGGGGTAAAAGCTGGCCTGCGGGTTGTTACCATTGTTGTTGCCTTTAATGGTGAACTCATTTAAGTTACCGGCAGCCGTAAAGTGGTTTAGCCAGGCTGCTTTGGCAATGCGCGTTTCGTATTTGGTGATGTCTTTCTGGGCGTCATACTGCCGTACGTCCGGGTTTTGCAATGCCAGTTCCACCAGCTTTTGTTTAAACCGTGCAATAATAGACGGATCTTTCGGCAGCTTTAATAAAACAGAAGTATCCGGTTGTTGCAGCTGTGCAAAAGCCCCCAGGCTTATACATACTGCCAAAAAAGTAATGTAGGCTCGTTTCATCAGTCAATATTTAGATTTTAAAACTGCATGATAGCCCCCGCTTATAAATTTCCGTTAGCCGGAAAACTTATGAAGTGCGGTTCCACCAGCAAATATTTACGCCCTTTCCAGGTATTTAATTTTAATTACAATAGCCATAAAGGCATACAACATAATAGATGTTTCCACCAGGGTAGAGGTATCCTGCGCATACTGTGATATGGCTGCCGCAAAACTGGCGGCAGCAATGCCTATCATCAATAGCTTGTCCAGCTCCCATTTCACACGGAAAAAGTTTGATACCGCTATTTGTATCAGGAAAAAGAAATGCCCGGCTACCAGCAGCATGCCTATCCAGCCCGTTTCCAGCACAGCGCGCAGGAACCCGTTGTCCGTCTGGAAATCGGCCAGCTGATGCCCGGGGTTATACTTTGCCCCGTTACCACCGGTTGTATTTACGCCTCCCCCAAACGGATGCGATTGCAGGTATGGCTGTATGCGGTGCCGGTTACGGTCACGCACATTCACAGATTCATCCTGCTTGCCAATAAAGGCTGTTCTTACCCTCACAATAGTAGGGTTGCTGTGAAAAGGCCCGTACAATATTACCAGCGAAAAAAACGCAAAGGCCATGGCCACTAAAATAGTATTGCGCTTTTGCAGGTTGGCCATAAAGAATACCATCAATCCAAGCGGCACCATTACATAACCGGTACGCGTACCCGAATAGCCCAATGCCAGCACATGCAGCATGATGGATACAATGATGACGATCTTGGTGGGGATGGTAATAACGGTCCTTTTAGCTGTTAGCAGGATCAGCATCATGATGATGTTACAGGCCATAATGATCCCGAACACCGCTGCATCCGACATAAAGGAGAACAGCCTTATACCGGATATGATCATGGTAGTGCCAAACTTGTCCCGGTACTTGTTAATGAATGCCTGCTCATAAGGCAGCAGCCCATGCCATTGCTGTATGCAGCAATAGAAGGCAGCCGCGGTACCCAGTATCAGCCAGTACTTCATGAAAGTACGCACGTCCTTCAGGTTGTTAAAAACATTCAGCCCTACGTACAGGAAAATATAGCAGCGCAAAGACACCCGCATAAACACATACCAGCCCAGGAAAGAATGTGTTTCCGGGTTAAAAAACTCCATTACCAGGATGATCAGGTACAGGAACAGGCATATTAACAGCGGATCCTTAAAGAACTTTACTTTTTTGATCGTTTCATCACCCCGTTTAAAAATGCAGCCGAATAATACGGAAAGCAGCAGCGCATCCATCACTACCCCCACACTCTGTTCTGAGCCGGACATACGTTCCAGCAAAGGCAGCGTCATGGTAATGCTGATGTAGATGTAGTACCCCAGCTTATAATTGGCTACGCATACCAGGCAAATGGCAGCACCTATGATCATTACGCTCAGCCCAACGCCCACCTTCAGGTCGGTAGAGGCCACGTAGGCCAGCACCGGTACCATGATAGCCCATAACAGTATTATGAACCAGAGCGTAATATTTTTCTTTGTCAATTGCATGTATGCCTTACCGTTATACTCCCTTACAGGAACATTGTTTTGATCAGCAGCATAAGAATGGTCACCCCTACAAAAAGGATGATCAGTGATTTATGCAGCTGGTCGCTGATGATTTTTTTTTCCGGTTTTCTCATTGTTCACTTACTTTATCTGTTGCTGCGCTGGCCACAGGCCGTTTTTTTGCCTGCGTTTTAAAAGGCCCGATAAACAGAAACTCCAGGTGTAACAACAGGCAGAGCCTGTAGAGTATAATGGATAATGTGATCCCCAAGGTCATTAGTATCAGTGTCATTACCGGCATGCTCAGCTGCACATCCAACCGTAACAGCAACATCCGGAACAGGAATACAATGCCCAGGTGCAGCAGGTAGATGTATAATGAATAATGACCTAATGTTTGCAGAAAAACAGCGCGCTGGTATTTGGCCAGCAAAAAAGAGATCATGATCACCAGCAGTGCGCCAAACATGGCCAGGGCGGAAAAAACGTACATATTGGCTTCCGGGTGCTCCATGGAGTAATACTGCGCCAGTATAAAAAAGGGCAGCAGTATCATTACCTTATAACCGGAGGTAAGCTGCCGTTGTATCTTATCCTGGAAAAAATAAGGCGCGGCCAGGTGTCCCAGGCAAAAGAACACATAGAACATCATTACATCGGAAAGGGTGCTGATGGTGCCTGCCAAAGGAATAAGCCCCAGCATTACCAGCCCCAGTAACAGCTGCAGCGGCGCTTTTAACTTTAACACTACATGGTTAAAGAGATACAGTGCCGTTACATTGAACAGCGCAAACAAATACCATTGCTGCAGCATGCCGCGGGGATGAATAAGAATGTCAATATAATTGCCAACGCCCCGTTTGAAATTTGTATACTCTGAAAAAATGATCTGAAGGGTTAACTGGATGAAGCACCATAACAGGTAAGGGTACAGCAAAGTATTGATCTTCGTTACCAGGAAGTCGGCAGCCCCCCGCTTTTGCAGGCTGGAGGCAAAGAACAGGCCCGACAGGAAAAAGAATAATGGCATACGGAACCCGTACAACATTTCATTTGCATCCATCAGGGCGGGAGTTACCGATACGCCGCTATACAATAATCCATATAATACATGTCTGTACACTACAAATATAATTGCGATTCCTTTTGCATAGTCCACCCAGGCATAGCGTCTCGATGTCGCCGGCCGGAAGGAAAAAATAAATTTTAGTTTTGGGGTTATGGCTTCCATGCTGTTGCTGTTTTCAGACAACTACAATTCCAAAAAGTCATCATTTACATTATTTAGTACCGCCCCCAACAACTTACCATTCATGCTCTGCAGGAATTGTATGGATTCCTTATCATTCTGCTTCAATGATGCCCTGGAGGAAAATATAGCTATTACACCTTCTACATAATGTACCAGCTCTTTACTGTCTGTATAATCGTTCAGCGGAGCGCCTTCCAGCAGCACAAAATCATAATACCCTTTCAGCTGCGGCAGGTAATTCAGCAGGTGGTTGCGGGGTAATATCTCAGAGGGCGTATAGTCGCCGCCTTTACAACCGATCACTTCTATCCCTTCTACGGAATAGGTGGTAACAATTTCCCTTACTTTTTCAATGCTCACTTCTTCCGGGGCCATGGAAAAGGTTTCCAGCGTAGGTTTGGCCTGCAGCGCCACGGTAAGGTCGTTGTTGCAGAAATTGGTGTCAATGATCAGCACCCGTTTGTTGCTCAGGCTCAGGCTATAGGCCAGTGCCTGCACCAGCGTGGTTTTACCCTGCTGGGATTCTGTGCTGGTAAAGAGGAAGATGGATTTGTTGCTGCTCTCAACCTCATACCGGAGCTTGCGAAGCAGCTCCCGGAACGTGTTCTGCCTTCTTCGCGAAGCGTCATCGTCCGAGATCTGCTTTTGCAAAACTTCCGGAATGCTGTACCTGTGCAGGTCAGCATGGTTAATAGTACTGATCAGCTTCAGATCCACATGCCTTTCAAACACAGAGGGCGATTTTATAGAGTTATCAAAGAACTCCATAAACAATACCCCCAGGGTGGTTAACAGGAACACGGATGCGCCGGCCATACCCATGATAATAATACGCTTGGAAGATTCCGGTTTAAATGCAGGCTGGCCTTTCAGCGTTTGCCTGAAATCATCCGGGGGCGCAAGACGGCTGTCCAGTGCCGTGTTGAGCTTTTCTTTCAGCTTATTATACTCTTCCTGGGCAAGGTCAACTTCTTTCTGTAAAGTGCTTACAGTAGCTTCTTTATTCGCATAGGACCCTACGGAGCCCCGCAGGGAACCAATTTTATTTTGCAGGCTGGCTATATTCAGCAGGGATGCCTTTAAGTCAGCGTCTAATGATGCTTTTTTCTGTAACAGCTCGTCTTTGCTTACGGTTTTACCGGTAGCCACGGCGGAGCTGGACATCAGCCTTTGCAGCTGCGCGCGTTGCGTTTTTATCTTATCAGCCAGGTCTGCGTCACTGCTGCCGCCGCGCTGGTATTCATCGTTACTCTGGTTCAGCTGCTTGCGCAGCGCTACGATCTCTGCGTTGTTATTATCATATACCGCTTTGCCCTGGTTCATCTGCGCTAACTGTTCGTTTACGCTTTGCACGGAGGAGTTCAGGTTGTTGTAGGTGGCTTTCTCATCCAGCAGCGCTTTTTCCAGCTGGCTGATAAGGCCCAGCTCATTGCCGCTGGCCGCTTCTACATTCAGCAATCCTTCAGATGATTTATAGTTACGCAGCGCATCTATTTTCTGATCCAGCTCTGTTTTCTTCTGGTTCACCAGCGCTTCAAAGGTGCCTACATTTTCCACAGAACGTTCTGAACGCATGCTGCGGTAGTAACGGGTGAACTCGGAATACAGGGTGTTCACCACAAAGGCGGAGAGCTCGGGGTTCTCAGAACCAAAAGACATATCAATATAATCCGTACGTTGCAGGCGGCCTATATTCAGGCGTTTGCGGAGGGATTCATAATCGTACTTGCACAGCTTCATATATTCCAGCAGCTTACGCTCTTCCGGCTGGTAAGAGGTCAGCATCTGCAAAGAGTCCAGCTTATGGCGCGCCAGCTGTAAACCCGCTACCCGGTTAAACTGCAGGTACTCCGGGGTGCGGCGGTCTTTTTCCGTGAGGAAACGGAAAGGTTTGGGAGAGGTAAGATCGTGTATCAGCAGCTGGTAAGAAAGCAGGCTGATAACGGTAGGGGAGGTAATGGTTTCAACAACGTTGTTAAACTTTACATCCGCTTCAAACAGGTTCACATTATTTTCATCGCGCAGCTTAATATCATCATTAATGGTAAAGCCGGTCGACATCTGGGCGTTGGACACATACAGCTTCGCACGGTCCATGGTGAAAACAAACGAAAGCACAATGGCCACTATCGTGCTGATAATGATCCACCATTTCTTTTTAAGCAGTGCTTTCACAAAATATATTACATCCATATCAATTATTATTTTTTATCAATTATGCCACCTTAAAAAATCCGGCAAAACCCGGACCCCTGCGGCAAATCATACGATACCCGTTTAGTTAAATGCATGAACATAACGCATGTAGTCATGCAACCAGAAATTCAAAGGAATGGTAAATAAGAAAGTAGCGATCGGTTTATAGCCGGACTACGTGTGGTTTTTGTGTTAGGATAAGGCGAAAGAAAGATAAGATTTGCTACACCTGTGCTACTTTGGGAAAAACAGTACGTAATACTGTTGCAATAAATAGCACACTAAAGGCGTACCCGGTTTCGAGCGCTAAATTAATTCGCAGATCATAAACTACCTAATTTTTTTAGGTGAATTGGGTATTTTAATTAGTGAAAGCTTGTTTTCGGGGCTTTATAGTTAATTTTTAAAGCATTTAATGAAAAAGAAAATATGTTTCCAGCGATAACAGACCAATTACCATCCCTGCCACCGTCCTTAACACCTTGCTGTAAGTAAGCTTATCGTACCCCAGTAACAGCAGCACAAAGAAGGGCGCTGCCTGCGCTACATAGCGGGAGCTGAACAGGTGTGTAACTTTAAAGCTGGTAGCCAGCATCAGCATAGCTGCGGCTAAAAGGAACAGGAAAAAAGGTTCCGTGCGGCGTTCCCAGGCCCGCCATGCAGAGCATATTACAAAGTAAATAGCTACCACTGCCAGTGCTGGCGCCATAATAAAAGGGTATAGCCGCATAAGGGCAGCCGGCAGTATTTTTTCCATGGCTACGCTTAGCGGGCCATACTCCCAGCGTACAAGGGTTATGTTCAGCAGCAGCAGTACTGCATAACCGCTCAGCATATATATTAAAACGCGTTTTCTGAAATAGAACCAGCCCGGCGCCAGTAAAAAGGTGATCAGCGCGCCATAGGCAAAGGCCAGCATACCATGTTCTGCATCCAGCCCGCCTGCAGCGGTAAAAGCCTGCTGCGGAGGGGTGAGCCCTTTCCATATATAAAATACCGGTAAGCACATGGCTAATGCCACGCCGCAGTAAATGATCAGCAGCAGCCAGCGGCCGGTGCTGCGGAAATTATTGATCAGTAAGGCACCGGCAGCCGGCACCATGATCAGGAAAGGGGAGCGGCCCAGGATAGCCAGACCCAGCGCAAACCCCGCCAGCAAAGCCATTATCAGGCTTACAGGCAATGCGCTTTCCTGCCTTTGCAGCGCAAACCATAATAGCAGAATAGACAGGGTGGCAAAGAACATGGGCGGTATTTCCGTTAAAGCCATACCGGAAACCGTCCATACCATAGGTATGGCCATTACGGTAAGCGCCAGTATAAAGGCCTGCTTCCTGTCGGCCGTATGTATGCGTGTGATCAGCGCGGTGAGCACCAGGATCATTAACCCCAGTAAAGCGGTATTTACCAGCCGTATACCCGGTGTTTGCAAATGGGTAATGCAACGCAACGGGTAGTGGATAAACTGATAAAGGGGGCCGGGGGCCTGTTGATTTATGTTAAGCAGGAACTCTTTTGAAAGCCCGTATTGTTCAAACAGATACACATTTGGAATAAAAAGGGGCTCGTCGTACAGGGGCGGTTGTTTGTGGTAAATGGTAAGCAGCACCAGAAACACGTATCCTGTAACTCCTAATAGTAGTAATAAAGTCGCAGGTACAGGTAATTTTTTCATGGAGAAGATTCGAGGTAAGTGAGGCATTAAAATTAATGCACTTCATTCCATAATAACAAATTTTTGAAGTATTTTTTGTTTTCAAACTCGTTTACCATCACTTTTAACGCATTCACCAGCCAAAATAAACCGTTTACGAAATATCGATTATGAAATGATTCAAGTATTATATTTTTACATCCGTTCGGACATTGTTCCATTTTCTCTTAAATGAAAACAGTTGCACCGAATTTGGCAAATATGCGTACTTTAGAGTTATATTTATTGAGGAGACCTACTAAGTTGTATAGTTAATCCTTTTCTAATCGACCATAATATCCCCTGAAAAACTACCGTACATTTTCAGTTCATCTTTGACCACATCCAATTTAAAGCCTTCTTTATACCTATGGCACAGCTATGCTTTGTCGCGTGGTATTTGGTTTAACAAAGAAATATTGAAAAAGAAGGTAGTAAATGAAAAAGAAAGTTTTAATAATAGACGACAGCAAGCCAATAAGATTATTGTTGGATGCAATCCTTGGCAGGCATTACACTGTAATGACCGCTCAGGACGGATTGGAAGCAATGGCCTGGCTTTCGAAGGGGAATGCAGCAGATGTGATCATCACTGACCTTCACATGCCTAATATAGACGGGTGGGAATTATTGGAACACCTGTCCGGCAGCTACCTTTATAAAGATATACCGGTTATGGTACTTTCCGGAGAAGTACTAAATACAGAGCCAACTGCAATTATCGCCCGTTTTGATAACGTACGGGTAGTAATGCAAAAGCCTTTTGATCCCGTAGTGTTACTTGAAAAAGTAGCACACATGCTGAACGGTCAGCTTACGGTGTCGATATAAGATAATCCCTTACCCATTATTAACTGTAATAAAATATGGAGACGACGATTACACCTAGTTTTTCAACTACTGCCACTGTTGTCAGGAGTAGCACTACTGGTAAACAGAACAACCCGATCTACCGGCAAATCACCGATGAGAAGATCGCGTTGTTCGTTGGTCACTCTTATGTGGATGTACCCCAGGAAACTCCCAGCTTCAGGTATCTCGTAGCAGAGCACATTGAAGATGCACAGCAGGCCATAGACCAGCTGCTGAACGTGTATCGCAAAATACCGGCGGTGATCATTTACCGCTTTAACAGTTCTTACGAAACAGATCTGGCAAACTGGGAAGCCTATTTTGAAGAGCACCAGGTGCTCAGCTCCATTCCGTTCTTCCTGTATACAGATCAATTGTCTGCGCCCCTGAAATCATTAGTTAAAAAACACAACTTTATTGACGAGATCATTACACGGGAATGCCTGGTTAGCCGCCTGGCAGAAAAAGTGAATTTCGTAAGCAAGTTCAAACGCATGCACCTGTTTGCCGACAAAACGCCCGAAACATCCATCGTAGCTACTTCCGGCAAACATATCAACCACCTGCTGAAACGTATTTTCGACGTAGCAGTAGCCGGCGCTTTACTGGTGCTGCTGTCTCCCGTGTTCCTGCTCATTGCCATCCTCATCAGGCTGGAATCCAAAGGACCGGTATTCTATTCCTCCCCCCGGGCAGGTAAGAACTACCGCATGTTCCGCTTTCATAAGTTCAGGACCATGATACCGAATGCAGATAAACAGCTGCAGCAGTTAAAGGACCGGAACCAGTATAACACCAATGAAAATGGCCCCGTATTCCTGAAGTTCTCCAATGATCCCCGGATCACCCGCCTGGGTAAATTTTTGCGGAACACCAGCCTCGACGAGCTGCCGCAATTGTTTAACGTGCTGGTAGGGGATATGTCGCTGGTAGGGAACAGGCCGCTGCCTTTATATGAAGCAGCGTCTTTAACCACCGATGCGTGGGCAGAACGTTTCCTGGCGCCTGCAGGCATTACCGGCCTGTGGCAGATCAGCAAACGTGGTAAAAAAGATATGTCAGTGGAAGAGCGTATCAGCCTGGATATTAACTATGCAAACAAACATTCGTTTGTATATGATATGTGGCTGATGGTGAATACGCCGTTCGCTATGGTACAAAAAGATAACGTATAATGATCGCCGTTATTGAAGTAATTTTATTTTCCTACTTAGCCGGATGCATTTTATTTAACCTGGTACTTTCTGTAGCAGGACGGTTGCAGCGTAAAAGAACTATGCCGCCACCGGAAGCAGGCCTTTATGCCCGTGTGGCCATACTGATCCCTGCTTATAAAGAAGATAGCATTATCCTGTCTACGGTAGAAAGTTATGCCCGGCTCAACTATCCCGCCGGTATGTATGAAGTGGTAGTGATAGCCGATTCCCTGCAGCCTGATACCTTAACGCAGCTAAACCGTGCAGGCGCAACAGTTATACCGGTGTCGTTCGAGAAAAGCACCAAGGCCAAATCCCTTAACGCAGCTTTTTCACAGCTGCCGGATGATGCCTATGACCTGGCGCTGATCTGCGATGCAGACAATATGCTCTCGCCTGATTTCCTGTTAAAGGTGAACGGCGCTTTCCAGAACGGGGAGTATGCCATACAAACACAAAGAGTAGCTAAGAACTTAAATACGCCTTTTGCCGTGCTGGATGCAGCCAATGAGATCATTGCCAACCACCTGTACCGCAAGGGCGCAAACGCCTTAGGCCTTTCATCCTCGGTTATCGGTAGCGGCATGGCCTTTCATTATCCGCTCATTAAAGGTATTATGCAGGAAATTGAGGCTATTGGCGGGTTTGATAAAGTGCTGCAGTTAATGGTGGTATCAAAGGGCCATGCCATTTATTATTTGGAGGATGCGCGGGTGTTTGACGAAAAGGTGGAGCAGCCCGAGGCATTTGAAAATCAGCGCCGCCGCTGGTTATCCAGTCAGCTGGTGTATTTGCGCCAGTACTGGAAAAAAGGCTGGCAGCAGCTGTTCCAGGGTAACGTGGATTATTTTAACCTGGCGGTTTGCCAGAACCTTTTAATGCCACGCCTGTTACTGCTGGCATCCGTTACGGTCATTACAGTGTTCTATATTCTTTTACACCATTACCTGCTGCTGCCCGCCGTTTGGTGGGTAGCGCTGTGGGTATGTAACTGTATCAGTTTGTTACTTCCTGTACCAGTGCTGTTTTTCCGTAAATACCTGTTTTCTGCGCTGCTGGGTATGCCGCGCGCCATTTTTATAATGGTATCGCTGCTGTTCCGCCTGAAAGGAGCCAATAACCGGTTCATTCACACCAAACACACTAAAACCGGTATAGATAATCCCTTATTAGATGTTGTCAGCAAATAGATCAACATATTATCCCTTAGTATCTGTCATCACTGTTAATTATAACAATACACAGGTGACCTGCGAGCTGCTGAACTCCCTGCAAAAGATCAGCTACCCCCGGCTGGAGGTGATTGTGGTAGATAATGCCTCTCAGGAAGATCCTTCCGGCATTATTAATACACAGTATCCCTCAGTGAAAGTGATCCGTAGCCAGGAGAACCGCGGTTTTGCCGGCGGCAATAACATGGGCATACAGGCAGCGCAAGGCTCTTACCTGTTCCTGGTGAATAATGATACCGAATTTACGGAGGGATTAATAGAAGGACTGCTGGAAGTATTTACACAGTTCCCGGATGCAGGGGTGGCCAGCCCCAAATTCCATTACTTCTTTCATAAGGGTACCATTGAGTATGCCGGCTACCATGCCGTTGATATATTCACCGGCCGTAACAGCATGATAGGCTGCCATGAACCGGACCAGGGCCAGTATGATGCCATCAAAGCCACTCCCTATGCACATGGCGGTGCTATGATGATCAGCCGCGAGGCGCTGGCAAAAGTAGGCCTCATGCCCGAAGTGTACTTTTTGTATTATGAGGAATTTGACTGGTGCGAGCAGTTCCGCCGCAAAGGATATAAGATCTACTACCAGTACAAATCGCTGATCTATCACAAAGAATCTATGACCACGGGCAAGAACAGCCCGTTGAAGACATATTACATCACCAGGAACAGGATACTGTTCATGCGCCGCAATGTACAATTGCCGGCCCGCCTGGTATTTTTACTTTATTTCATTTTTTTGACTGTACCCAAAAACACCCTCCAGTTCCTGCTGAAGCGCGAAGCAACGCACCTGAAAGCATTCTGGAGAGGTATTGCCTGGAACATGAAGAACTTGAGATACGAAGTCTGAATTAATTATTAATTCACATTTCGCCGAACACTAACCGTAACACTGAACAACTATGTGTGGTATCGCAGGGTTTATTGATTTTTCCAAAAAATCCGGAACAGACATTTTGCAGCGCATGACAGATGCAATGCAGCACCGTGGCCCCAATGACTCCGGCTATGAAGTTTTTGAACATGCTGCAGCCGGCATTGGTTTCGGACAACGCCGTTTGTCTATCCTGGACCTTTCCAGCGGCGGACACCAGCCCATGCACTTCAAACATTACTCCATCATCTTCAACGGGGAAATATACAACTTCAAGGAAATAAAGAAAGAGCTGGAAAAGCTGGGTTACAGCTTCCATTCCGGTTCTGATACCGAAGTGCTGCTAAAAGGATACGATGCCTGGAAAGAGCGCGTGCTGGACCGTTGCATTGGTATGTTTGCCTTTGTGATCTTTGACCGCCAGCAGGATGAAGTAGTTTTGTGCCGCGACCGCGCCGGCGTAAAACCCCTTTATTATTATTGGGATGGAAGCCGTTTATTATTTGGCTCTGAGCTGAAAGCTTTGTGCGAACACCCGGATTTCAAAAAGGAGATCGATGTGAACAGTGTATCCCTGTTCCTGCAATACAGCTACATACCCACCCCTTATACCATTTACCAGGAAACGCGTAAGCTGAAACCCGGCCACCTGCTCACCATCCGTTTAAACCGGCAGGAGCTGCAGGAGCGGGCATACTGGAATGTGCTGGATGCCTACAACCAGCCGCTAACGGGCCTTTCCCAGCATGAGGTGATACAGCATACGGAAGCGCTCATGAAAAGCGCTTACAACTACCGCATGGTAGCCGATGTGCCGGTAGGCGTGTTCCTGAGCGGCGGGTACGACAGTGCCAGCGTGGCCGCTATTATACAGGCCGGATCCGGCAGCCGTATCAAAACCTTTACCATCGGGTACAAGGAGCGCGCGTTCGATGAATCGCAGGAAGCAAAAAAGATTGCCCGCCACCTGGGTACCGACCATACAGAATGGATCGTAGGCCCCAAGGATGCGCTGGAAATACTGGAGCAGCTGCCTGAAATTTATGACGAGCCGTTTGCCGATAACTCCACCGTACCAACTACCCTGGTAAGTAAGCTGGCCAGCAAACAGGTAAAGGTAGCGCTGAGCGCCGATGGCGGCGATGAGCTGTTTGCCGGTTATAATAAGTTCAATCAATCCCTGCGCTATACCCGCTTTTCCAAAAGATTGCAGGGCGTATTAAGCCATACCATGGGGTTGATGAAACCGGAGCTGATCCCATACTTCAATAAAAAATACAACTTCGCCTCCCGCTATGAGAAAATGAAGTTGATATGGGGCGCCGGCCAGGCGCAGTATGCGCTGAAATATATCAGCCAGTACCTCACGGAAAGTGAAGTGCATCACTATATGCAGGTAAAGCCGGAAAAGTACAGGACCAACTTTGACCTGAACGGTGAGCTTACCAATGTAAACGACCCGCTGAATAAGCTGCTGGCCATTGATTACAAAACCTTCCTGGTAGATAATAACCTGGTGAAGGTAGACCGTGCTACCATGAGCGTGAGCATTGAAGGCCGCGAACCTATGCTGGACCACCGCCTGGTGGAGTTCCTGGCGCAGGTGCCGCAGTCGCTGAAGGTAAAGGACAATGTGAACAAGTACATTCTGAAAACCATTGTACATAAATACATTCCGCAGTCTTTAATGGACCGTCCCAAACGCCCGTTCATTGCGCCTTTGCAGGAATGGTTCCGGGATGAGCTGAAAGAGCAGATGCAGTATTACCTGGCGCCTGAAAGGCTGGCCAAAAGCGGCTTGTTCAACGCGCCGCACGTGCAGCAGCTCATGGAAAAATATATTAACGGTGGTAAGGTAAGCCACCAGAAGCTTTGGAATATACTGGTGTTCCAGTTATGGTATAACCGTTGGATGGAGAAATTATAATGTTACCGGCAAAAAAAATACGCGTACTGCAAACCATCCGCCAGGGCAAGATCGGCGGCGGGGAAAGCCATGTGCTGGACCTGGTGGCCACGCTAAACCGTACCCGTTTTGAACCGGTAGTGCTGGCCTTTACAGATGGGCCTATGATACAGGCCCTGCAAAAAATGGAGGTGCCCGTACATGTAATAGCCAGTGAAAAAGCATTTGACATCAGCGTGTGGAAACAGGTAAAACGTTTTTTACAACAGCAGCAAATAGATATGGTGCATGTGCACGGCACCCGCGCCAACACCAATGTGCTGTGGGCCGCGCGTTCCCTGCAGCTGCCGCTGATCTATACCATTCACGGCTGGTCGTTTCATGAAGGGCTGAACCCCATGATGAAACGGGCACGTATAGCTGCAGAAAAATACATAACCCGCAAGGCCCAGGTCAACATCTGTGTATCTGAAGCTAACCGCCAAACCGGCCTGCAGGCCTTTGGCAGCTTCCATGCAGAGGTGATCAGGAATGGTGTGAACCTGCAGAAGTTTGATCCCGCCGTTATTTACCCGGATGTAAGAACGGCCCTGGGCATCCCGGCAGACCACCTGGTAGTAGGGTACATAGCCCGTATGACCTACCAGAAAGATCCGGTTACCATGATCCGCGCATTTGCCGCAGCAGCACAACAGGTAAAGGACGTTACATTGCTGATGGTAGGCGGGGGAGAGCTGAAGCAAACCGCCATGGATACCGCGCAGGCGCTGGGCATTGCAGACAAAGTAGTGTTCCTGGATTTCCGGCAGGATGTTCCGGCTGTGCTGAAAGCTATGGATATTTACTGCCTGCCATCCCTATGGGAAGGTTTTCCTATTGGTGTGCTGGAAGCCATGGCCATGGGTAAAGCGGTGATTGCCACCGATGTGGATGGCACGCGTGAAGCCGTTACCCATGAGCAGAACGGGCTGCTGGTGCCACCCGCTAATCCCGAGGCCTTAACCGCCGCTATGGTGCGGCTGCTGCAGGATTTTTATTTGCGTAAACAGCTGCAGCAAAAGGCCGTTAAAACTATTCAAACTACCTACAATGTAACGGGAATGACCCGCCGCATTGAAAATATCTATGAAGCAATTAGCCTTTAGCGCTTAGTAATGGTCAATACTAAATACTAAAAGCTGGTTAAAAATTAATAATTGGATACTATGACCACGATCACTTACGAATACGAACGTTTTACTGACAACAAACGACTGAAATTTATTGAGAGCTGCCTGCAGCAAGGCATTCCGGCCCGGGGCCGCGTACTGGACGTAGGCTGTGGCAATGGGGTGATAAGCCGTCACCTTGGACAGTTTGGTTATGACGTGCTGGGTATTGACATTAGCCAGAAAACAATAGATGTAGCCCGCTCAAAAAATAAGCTGCCCAATGTACATTTTGAAGCCATCAGCGCAGAAGCATTAAAGGCGCAGGGCCAGCAGTACGATGCAGTAATATGCAGCGAGGTGCTGGAACACCTGGACCAGCCGGGCATTTTACTGGAAACAATAGCTGCCGCATTGAAACCGGAAGGCATGTTAATAGTTACAGTGCCTAATGGTAAAGGCCCGCGGGAAGTATGTGTAACCAAGCCTATGCTGAAAGCGCGCAAAAACCCTGCAATATGGGGTTTTATTAACGGTATTAAAAAAGCGCTGGGCTTTAAGGGGACCACGGTACAGTCGCAGGCCGATAACCTGGATCATGTGCAGTTCTTTACCCGTAAGGATCTGCATGCCCTGGCTACTGCGCACGATTTTAAGATCGTACGTTTTGCTAAAACCAATTTTGTGGAAGATGTATTTCCCTTTTCCCTGTTCACCAAACGCATTAAATTTTTGCAGGCCCTGGATTGCCAGGTAGCAGAAATATTGCCGCTGGGCTTTACAGGCGGGTTTAATACAGTATGGAGGAAGAAATAGTGGTCCATAGTCTATAGTCCATAGTCCATTGCCTTTTTCGTGGCTGCTAATAGTTCGAAAATGGTCGTGGACAGTTATAGACAAACCACAATAAACAACATAACATCCATGGACTATGGACCATGGACCATGGACTAAGAAATGAGAATTGCGTTTATAATACTCGCACACAAACAACCGGCCCAGCTGCAGCGCCTTTTACAAAGGCTGGCGCACCCGGGCATTGATTGTTATGTGCATGTGGATGCAAAGTGCGGCCTGCAGGATTGGGAAGCGCCTTTATCCCTGCCGCAGGTATACACGGTGCCGGAAAGGGTAAAAGTTACCTGGGCCGGCTGGAGCATTTTGCAGGCTACGCTGAACAGTATGCAGGCAGTAATGGAAAGTGGCGAAAAGTATAAGTACATTACTTTACTCAGCGGGCAGGATTATGTGTTAAAATCTGCCGGTTATATTTATGATTTCCTGTGCAGCCGGCGGGAGAGCGGTCAGCAGTTCATTAACGTTATTAATGATGAAGCGCTGGCGCCCATGATGAGCAAAATGAACAACTATCATTTTGTAGAGCATAATTTTCCCGGTAAGTACAAGTTTGGCCGCCTGCTTACAGCATTGCTGCCTAAACGCCGCCCTCCGCTGGGCTTTAAGCTGTACTGTGG
The DNA here is from genome assembly GCF_900109685.1 of Chitinophaga rupis. Taxonomy (GTDB): domain Bacteria; phylum Bacteroidota; class Bacteroidia; order Chitinophagales; family Chitinophagaceae; genus Chitinophaga; species Chitinophaga rupis. Next base: position 61,902 of record NZ_FOBB01000014.1, read on the forward strand.
CTCCGCCTGGTGGACGCTTACACCGGATTGCGTGGAGTACTGCCTGCAATTTGAAGAGCAGCATCCGGAACTGCATCGTTTTTTTAAATACACCTGGGGATCGGACGAGTTTCTGCTGCAGACCATTCTCATGAACAGCCCTTACCGCGCACAGGTAACCGGCGAAAACCTGCACTACATTGACTGGAGCGCAGGAAAAGAACATCCTAAAACTTTTGCTACAGAAGATATGACACCGCTGCTGGCCTCAGGTAAGCTGTTTGCCCGCAAGTTTGATATGGAAAAAAGCGCCGCCATTATGGACCTGCTGGATGAGGAAGTAGTGTGGAAGGTATTATGAGCTAATTTTATTAAAAAAGCCGGATATGATCATTACTTCATATCCGGCTTTTTTTTATGTGTAATTGAATTACGCTTTATCCGCCACCATGGCCTTTCCCCTTACTTTGGCCAATAGCCTTTTACATTCCTGCCAGCCTAAGGTCCATATATCGCGCAAATGTACATCCAGGTGCTTCTTCAAAAAGTAATAGCCGAACACCACGGCAAATATTACGTTCAGCAGGGAAGCGAACGCTACTGAGCGGATATCCGTATAGATCCACACAAAAAGAATATCACAGGCCACATTCAGGATCAGCTTCAGGAAGTTTTTGTAAAAATTCACGTTGGGCAAATTAATCATGTCCAGCGTAACGCCAATAAAACGGTCAATGGGCCACAGGATAGCGGAGAACAGGATAATGCGCACAATGTCCGTAGCATCCAGGTAAGTACTTTTAGCTAATATGATAATTAAGGGCTGGGTAAAGATCAGCAGTCCTATAATAAATGGAGTAATAAGCAAGCTTACCGTGCCGGTATACTTTGCAAAAGCCCGTGCTACGCCCGTATAGTCATTGCGGTTAGCGGCGCTGGAAAGCGTAGGCTGTGCGGTAGCTACGAAGCTGCGCAGTATAATTTCAATTACCTCCATAAACTTTTGCGGTATGCTGTAAATAGCTACAGCTGCGGGGTTCAGCAGGGTGCGGATCACCAGCGTATCGGAATAATTGAGCAGGGAAGAGGAGGCCATGCTGCCCACAATATGTTTGCCAAAGTTGAAAAGTTCCCGCGCCTGCTCTTTTGTACGGAAAAACACGGAGCGGATCATGGTCCATTTACGCAGCAGGCAGTAAATGCTGGCCAGCGCCATGGATGCGCAATACGCATATAATACATTAGGCAGGCTAACCAGCTTTGTAAGGTATAGCACTCCCAGTAGCACCAGGAAAGAGCCGTTCTGCATTAACCGTATCCAGATAATTTTTTCAAAACGGTGTTCTGCCTGCAATATCCAGGTAGCAAAGTTCATGGGCAGGGAAAAAAGGGTAAGCATCCCCAGCCAGCAAATAAATAAATGCCAGGTAGGGTTAAACCATCTGTAAGCTACAAAGTAAGCAAGGAACGAAAGTGTTATATAACTTAAGGTAAGCAGCAGGGAAATATACCAGCCCGCGCCAATTACACGCCGGCCGGTTGTTTCATCTACCCCCGCATAAAATTTTATCAGGCCGGTTTGCAGTAAGGCAGTACGTATCTGATCCAGCAGGTTATAGGTGCCAATGAAAGTAACCCATTCCCCGAAAGCATTCAGGGATAACAGGCGCACGAGTAACGAGAAAGACAGTACGTTAAAGAAAGCCATCACAACATTACCCATTAAAGAGTGAAAATGCCGGTTGCGGATGGCAGCCAGAAATCCAAAAGCCATGTGTCGTCGTTAATAATAGTAAAGCAGTTTTTTAACAGGATACAGTTAGAAAAAGAGTGGTATATGGGGGAACAATGCTATATGTTTTTTACGTGTGCAAGATACATTTTTTTGTTAATAAAAAAAATATGTTACAACAACCGCGTGTTGTAAATATTGAAAAACAACGTAATACGAGAGGAGAAAAAAGATAATTTATTATAAATCCTGATATATATACAAAAAAACTATTATTTGATAAATAAAAAATACTTTCTTTGCAAGGGTGATATTGAAGAAACATTAGAAGAGTACATAATATTTACGCCCAACATAAGAAGACCAACATCACCCGTCAGTGTTATTCATTCAGCCATTCAATGCTTGTCCAGGGGGGATTAAGGCTTGAAAGCTTGGAAAGATCTCATTGATAAACCAACACCATATGTTTAATATGAAAAACCTCTATGTAATGAAACAACATTACACTAACTCAACTGTGCCTGGCCGCACAGGTCTATTAGTGCTCTTGTCCTGTCTATCCTTATGCCTGTCGTCTTTCGGTCAGGGAATGAAGAACGTTCCAAAAACCTTGCCGGATACGTTTACGAATTTAACAGGCTATTATCAGGCCCTTCCTGTCGATTACGACGCTAATCCTAAAAAATCTTATCCTTTACTGATCTCCGTACATGGCGTGGGAGAACTTGCCGGCGCCAACACTACAACCTTACAGTCCAAAGTACTGAAGAACGGACCGCAGGCATTGATCGAGCGGGGCACTTTTCCCAACTCATTCACATCTAACGGACAACAGTACTCTTTCATTGTAGTCTCACCACAATTTAAAACATGGCCCGGCGCCGGCGACATTCACCGCCTGGTGGCCTACCTGCAGAAAACCTTACGTATAGACGCATCCCGTTTATACGTTACTGGTTTAAGTATGGGCGGTGGCGTTATCTGGGGCGCTATCTCAGAAGTGCCTTCAAAAGCAAAACAATATGCTGCAGCCGTAGTGGTATGCGGCGCCTATGACCCCGCTCCATATCCGCAGCTGCAAAAAACAATTGCCACCAATAATACTCCCGTGTGGGCCACACATAACAATAATGACCCTACGGTGCCCTACAAATATTCTGTAGGCTGGGTAGATGGGATTGATGGTTCCAAACCGGCGCCGAATCCCATGGCCAAACTGACGACTTTTAACGCCAGAATCCACGATGCGTGGTCAAAAACCTACGATCCGAATTTTAAGGAGAACGGTATGAATGTGTATGAGTGGATGCTGCAATATACCCGTGGCGTCTCTTCCACACCTCCAACCACTACACCTTCCAAACCATCCAGCGGCACAGGTACGGTTAATAAACGCATTACTGTACCCCGCTCCAGCGGCAACCAGGTTTATTATCCGGATGCCATGAAGAGCCTGAACATAACGGCAGGGGATACTCTGTGTTTGGCAGCAGGTGATTATGATTTTATCCAGTTCGGCGGGTTGCTGGGCACAGCCGCTAAGCCCATCATTATCCAGAACTGTGGCGGCCTGGTACGCACCGGCGTAAACAGCACCACCACCGTAGCCGCTTTTGTATTTACCAACTCAAAATATTTTAAAGTAGAAGGTACCGGCGACAAGAACCTGGAATATGGTTTTGATGTAAACGGTACTAATAAAAATGGCCAGAAGCTGTTTGGCTTCTTCCTGGGAGATGGCAGCAGCGACTATGACCTGCATAATGCATATGTGCACGATGCCGGTATGTTTGTGCAGGCCAAAACCCTGCAGCAGTGCGGGCATCCGGAGTGGCTGGAAGGCGCGTTCGTAATGCGTAATGTAAAGATCCACCACCTGCTGTGCCGCAACTCCGCATGGGAAGGCTTTTACATTGGTAACACCCATTACCTGTGGGATGATGGTACCTGCAAAAGCATGAAATCGCACCACATTGAAAACCTGGAAGTATATGATAACGATCTGGAAAATGTAGGGAGTGATGGTATCCAGATCTCCATGGCCGACCTGGGCACCAACCTGGTGCACCATAACCGCCTGGTGAACTATGCCATGGCCAGGAACAGCGCACACGGCTACGGCATTCTTTGCGGTGGCGGCAGTACGCTGCGCATTTACAATAACCGGGTAGATAAAGGTTATAACTGCGGTATCCAGATCTTTGGCAGCGGCATTAACTATGTGTACAATAACGTGGTTACCAACATTTATTATGAAGGTATAAACGTAACGGATAAACTGTTATTCCAGCCGGCCACCGGTTATATCTACAATAACACGGTATCCGGTACTGGCGTGGATGCTATTAAGATCTATGCCGATCTCACCACGGTTGGCCACAAAGTGTATAATAACCTGCTGATAGCGCCGGGTGGCTCCTGGGATTATCCGCAGAGCGGCATGTATATCAGAGGTTCCGCACCTATTAAATTCGATTATTCCAACAACCAGTCGTATAAAACAACTGACCTGCCATTACTGGGAAATATCCTGGGTGGTATATACGAGCTTACCTCCAAATCAGCCGCAGTAAATGCCGGACGGGATATGTCTGACCTGGGTCTGAAAACAGACTTTGACGATGTAACACGCCCGCAGGGTGGTAAGTACGACGTTGGTGCGTATGAGTATGCAGGCCTGCTGAACACTGCGCCTACGGCCGATGCCGGTGGCGACGTGGTTATTAAGCTGCCAGCCGCCACCGTTACGCTGGATGGTACTGGTTCTAAAGACAAGGATGGCATCATCACCAAATATGCCTGGAAGAAGCTGAGCGGTCCCGTACAGGGCACTATTACCACCGCTACGGTTTCTAAAACTACGGTTACCAACCTTATACAAGGTACCTATGTATTTCAGCTAACCGTTACAGATAACAGCGGAGCAATCAGCACAGATGAAGTAATGGTAACCGTACAGCCCTCCACCGGTAATAAGCTGCCGGATGCAGAAGCTGGCAGCGATGTTACTTTAACATTACCAACCAACGCAACACAATTATACGGCAGCAACTCACTGGATCCGGATGGTGTGATCGTAAGCTACCTGTGGAAAAAGATCAGTGGTCCGAGCGCCTTCACCATTGCAGAAAATGATGCCAGCAATACCGATGTTACCGGCCTGGTAGCAGGTAGCTACACTTTTGAGCTGAGCATAACAGACAATGCCGGCGGTGTTAGCAAAGACCAGGTAGTGATCAACGTGGTGAACCCGGGTGGTAATCAGGCACCAGTAGCCAATGCAGGCGCTGATGTAAGGATCACCTTACCAACCAGCACCGCTACGCTGGATGGTACAGCCTCTAAAGATGCCGATGGCAGCATCAGCAAATATGCCTGGACAAAAGTAAGCGGACCAACAGGTGGTACTATCACCTCCGCCGGTGCCAGCAAAACAACGGTAACAGGGCTTACCACTGCCGGCACTTATGTGTTCCGCTTAACCGTAACCGATAATAAGAATACTACTGCTACGGATGATGTAACTGTTACCGTAAGCAGCGCCACTAATAAAGCGCCTACCTCCAATGCAGGTAAAGATGTAACCATCACCTTACCAACCAGCAGCACTACGCTGGATGGTACTGGCTCTACAGATACGGATGGCTCTATTACCAAATACTTATGGAGCAAGGTAAGCGGCCCAACCGGTGGAACTATTACTACCGGCGGCGCCAGCAAAACCACGGTTACCGGTTTAACACAGGGCACCTATGTGTTCAAGTTAACTGTAACGGATGATGATAATGCTACCGCCTCCGATGAAGTGACCGTAATTGTAAATGCAGCCGCTAATAAAACGCCCACAGCAAATGCAGGCGCCGATATTAATATTACCATGCCCACCAACAGCGCTACGCTGGACGGTACAAAATCAGCGGATGCTGATGGCAGGATCAGCAAATACGCCTGGACAAAAGTAAGCGGCCCCGCAAGCGGCACCATTACTACTGCCAGCGCCAGCAAAACCACTATTACCGGTTTAGGCCAGGGCACCTATGTGTTCAGGTTAACGGTAACAGATGATAAGAATGCAACTGCCACCGATGAGGTAACCGTAGTTGTAAACGCTGCAGCCAATAAAACACCGGTAGCAAATGCCGGCCAGGACCTGACCATTACTTTACCGCTGCGTACCGCACATGTGGATGGCAGCGCGTCTAAAGATCCGGATGGCAGCATTGTATCTTATACATGGACCAAAATAAGCGGCGGCCAGGGTACTATTATAGAACCCAACAACAAGGCCACCAACATTACCGGCTTGGCCCCAGGTACTTATGTGTATGAGCTGACGGTAAAAGATAACAAGGGCGCTACCGCTACAGACCGTGTAACCGTAACCGTAATAAATGCGGTTGTAAACGAAGACCCGATTGCGAACGCAGGCCCCGATATCTGGATCACCCTGCCGCTGCGCACTGCACATGCAGATGGCAGCGCGTCTAAAGATCCGGATGGTACTATCGCATCTTACAGCTGGACCAAAGTAAGCGGCGGCCAGGGCACAATCATAGAACCTGCTAAAAGGGCCACCAACATTACCGGCCTGGATATAGGCACCTATGTATATGAGCTGCGCGTAACGGACAACAAAGGCGCGGTATCTACTGACCGTGTAACCGTTACCGTACTGCCTGATCCGAATAATAAAGCACCCATTGCCAATGCCGGCAGTGATATCACCATCACCTTACCGCTTACCACTGCGCATGTAGATGCCAGCGAAAGCAAGGATGCTGATGGCAGTATCCGCAAATACCAGTGGACTCAAATAAGCGGTGCAAACTCCACCATTATTGAACCAGCCAATAAAGCCACCAACATTACCGGCCTGGTAGCTGCAGGTACCTATGTATATGAGCTGAAAGTAACTGATAATGAAGGTGTATTTGCAACCGACCGTGTAACCGTAACCGTGAAAGAGGCAGCAGTTGCCAAGAACATTGCACCGCTGGCCATTGCCACCGGCGATGAATCTGTACAGGCGCCTAACGATTTCATGTACATAAACGCCGAACAGTCTAATGATCCTGACGGCATCATTACTACTTATTCCTGGAGGCAGGTAAGCGGCCCAAGCCCGGCTTACATCTGGCATCCGGATTGGGTGGAAACACGCATCAGCGGCCTGGAAGTAGGTACCTATGTGTTTGAGCTGACCGTAACGGATGATCAGGGTGCAGTAAGCAAAACCACTTACACCGTAGAGGTGCTTACAGATAAAACCAGCATTACCCTGGATTCTGTAGCCCTGTACCCCAACCCAGCTGTTACCAACATGCGTATTACGGTTAGGTACATAGGCAGCGGTGACAGGCTATACTTCACCATCTATGACCTGAACGGGCGGCCTAAAGCTAACTTCAGCGAGCCGGTAACCGGTAAAACCATCCAGAAGGATATAGATGTAAGCACCCTCACCGGTGGTTATTATATCATGGAGGTTAAAGACAGCAAAGGAACGTTCCGCTGGACCGGTAAGTTCTTAAAGGCGGGAGACTGAAAAAGTAAAAAGTAAAAAAGCAAAAATTAAAAAGGAAGCGGAGATAATCTGCTTCCTTTTTTAATTGGCTTTATTAGTAAATCTTCTCTTTCGATCTACCCTTTTTAATTTTTACTTTTTGCTTTTTAATTTATAACGCGATAGCGTTATAAATTGCCTCCACTGAATTCTCCCAGGTATGGGATTGCGCAAAGGCTATTTGCGCAGCACGGCGGGCAGGTTCATCTTCGGCCATGGCCTTTTCTATCAGCGGTACATAATCTTCTTTAGCTGCCGCCAGGTACACATGATCCTTAAACAGCTGCATGGTTTTGGTATCCGTAGCTACGGAAGGTTTGCCCATGGCCAGGTATTCATCAATTTTCAGGGGATAGTTGCCAATGGTAATTTCATTTACCAGCTGCGGGTTAATGCATACATCAAAATGCTGCAGGTACAGCGGCAGGTCCGATAGCGGTTTGCGTCCCAGGAAATGAATATTAGGTTGCTGGTGCAGCGCTGACTGCTGGAACACCTCATCCTCCGGCCCAACCAGTACAATTTGCCACTGGGGGCGGTTACGGCTAATGTATAACAGGATCTCAGGATCCAGGCGCATAGCAGTAAGCGCACCTACATAACCAATAATAGGCGCATCTGTTACCGGTAGGTCTGCCGGCCGCTCGTATACTTTTTGCGGGTCAAATAAGCTCAGATCACAGCCCTGGCCTACATAATAACTGTTGCGGTTATACTGCAGCAGCATATCAGTAAGGTACAGGGAGTTGGCCACCGCCACATCTGCTTTGGCAATATGCAGGGGCTCCAGCTTGGCGCCATGCCGTTTCCAGTAATCCATGGCTATCAGGTAATCCCGGCTGTAATAAATATAGCGGTCAGGCTTTAACAGCTCTTTCAGGTAAAAGCCGCGGAAAATATCGTTATCGTTAAATAAAAGGATGTTCTTGAATCCCAGCTCATTTACAGCCTCCTGAATGCTTTTGGCAAAGCGTCCGTTGTTAATACGGTTAAAAATGGAAAACAGGGGGGTAAAGGGTATGAAATTAGCCGATTCCAGCACCCGGTTGGGGTACAGGTTCCAGAAGTTTTCTCCAATGGGCACAATGCCGCTGGTTTCCCCTTTTACCACTTTCAGGTGAAAGGCTACTTCCGGATCATGTTTTTGCTGCATAATGGTGCGGCGGTCCAGCGGGGAGTTTACATACAGCACCCGGTTATGCCGGGCAAACTGTAACGCAATATTTTTACAATTGCTGCCAATAGGCGTGTACCATTGTTGAAGACCCACAATAACAATGTCCCGGTTCTGAATAAGGGGCATAAGAACGCTATAGTTTGAAATAAGGTACAAAGGTAACGGCTTTCCTCCAAAACAAAAGCCCCGGTAGCTTACCAGGGCTTTTGCCGGTTTGAACCTGTTATTTATCGCTTCAGCAGCACTTTGCCGTTGTATACTGTATGATCTTTGGCAATAACCTGTATAAAGTAAATACCCGCTGTTGTTAAGGAGGATATATTCAGGCCATTACGCTGCAGCACTTCCCGCTGTACTTCCCTTCCATTCACATCTCTGATGACCGCTACACTGCCGGAAAGATCTTTACCGGTAAACCGAACTTCGCCACTGGTGGGGTTGGGGAATAGCTGCAATGCGGGCAATACCGGCTGCTGTTTAACCGCCTGTATTGGTGCGGCGCTGCGCGCGGCCGGCGGTGTTGTATTGCGGCTTACTATTACTACTACCTGTTTGCGAAGGCTAATGCAGCCCTGCTGCTCAGCACCGGCATAAAAGTATAGCGTGCCGGCTGTAAGCACGGTAAAGGGGTAGCTGTTGCCGGTATAAACCGCAGTGGTAGCCGTATCGGAACGGTACCAGTGTATCACTGCGCTGTCTGCCGCAGTAGCCGTAAGCGTTACATTGGCAAAACGGTAGGCATACACGGTGTCCGGCACGCCCATTACTGGCGCCGGCGGCCGGGGAGTGGTGGTCACTGTTACGGCTACCCGTTGCGGAAATTCGCATTGCGCCTGCGAGGCAGCATAATAGGTAGCACTACTGTCGGCCTGCAGTGTAAAATAATCGCCGGTATATAACAGGTTTCCGCCGGAGGGTGCATCGTACCAGTTAATAGCGGTTACCTGCGGGTCGGCCGAAAATGCATGCAGCGTAATGGTGCTGCCCTGGCAGGTGCTCAGCAGGCTGTCTGTTACAACAGGCGGCAGCAGGCCGGGTTGGCGGTATGCATAAAAGATGCGCAGGTTGTTTAATGAGCCGGATCCCTGCCGGGTAAGCGTAACGCGTACGCGGTCAAAAGTTTGTTGGGGCTTCAGCAGGATCTCTGCCTGCCCATAACCCTGCAGCTGCCGCAGCACGCTGTTGTCCACTGTAAGCGCATCATTATTGGCCGTATTGCCGTTATACGTTTGCACAGTAACGCTGGCATACGGATTGTCAACCGGGCTGCCGCTGGTGCCAATGCCTATCACCAGTGAATCACAGCCGTTGCTGGCCGATGGAAAGATGAGGGTCTGGTACATCGTTACAGTGCCCAGCCCTGTGCCCATGTTAAGCTGTGCATAATCATTCAGGTTACTGTTGCTCACCGCATTATTGGGGTTGCTGACACTACATGAAAAACACAAGCCGGTAATGCCGTTGGTCTGGCTGCTGGCATACACCTGTTGTGCATAGGTACGCGGGAATAGCAGAAATAACAACGCCGCCATGATCCACGTCATTCGTTGGGAGGGGTAAAGTTGCATAGTCATAGATTGGATTTAAGGTATTATGAGGGTTTAATGTGTCAAATAGGGATTGTATTAAGGGTTATTGGAGTCTTTTGGGTATATTTATTGAGAGCTAAAAGTAACAAATTATTTTGTGATACACCCAAATTTACGGTCATGACAGAAACAATAGACATACGGTTGTTAACGGCAGAAGATTATTTTGACCTGAAAGAATCCATGGTATCCGCCTACCCGGACATGGCAGGCAGCTACTGGCGGGAACCTACCATCAGCCGGCTTATCAGCCTGTTCCCCGAAGGGCAGATAGCAATTACCGTAAATAATAAGGTGGTAGGCTGCGCATTATCTATTATTGTGAACTATGGTAAGTTTGGCGATGAGCATACCTATGAACAGATCACTGGTTATTATACCTTTAACACACATGATCCAAAAGGGGATATCCTGTATGGCATAGAAATATTTGTGCATCCCGACTACCGGGGCAAACGCCTGGCGCGCCGCCTGTACGATGCACGTAAAACATTATGCGAAAGACTGAACCTGCGCGGTATTGTGGCCGGGGGCCGCATTCCCAATTATGAAAAGTATGCAGATGAAATGTCGCCGCGTGAATACATTGAAAAGGTGCAGGACAAAGAGCTGTACGATCCTACGCTAACCTTCCAGTTCTCCAACGATTTTCTGGTAAAGAAAATACTGCGCAACTACCTGCCGCATGACGAATCATCCAAAGGATTTGCCACCCTGCTGCAATGGTATAATATCTATTATGAGAAGGATGCCGATACAGTGCGTTATAACAAATCCACCGTGCGTATTGGCCTGGTGCAATGGCAAATGCGCGATTACCGCAACCTGGACGGCTTCCTGGAGCAGGTGGAATATTTTATTGATGCGGTGAGCGATTACGGATCCGACTTTGTAGTATTCCCGGAGCTGTTCAATGCCCCGCTCATGGCGGAGTTTAACCAGCTGGACCCTGCCGGCGCCATACGCGGCGTAGCCCGTTACACGGAGCAGATCCGCGATGAATTTGTACGCCATGCAGTGTCCTACAACGTAAACATTATTGGCGGCAGCATGCCCATTGTAATAGATGAGCAGCTGTATAATATTTGTTACCTGTGCCGCCGCGATGGTACCTACGACCATTACATTAAAATACACCCCACACCCAGCGAAGTATTTGCCTGGGGCGTAAAAGGCGGGCAGGAGCTAAAGGTCTTTGATACAGATTGCGGTAAAATAGGTATACAGATCTGTTATGATGTAGAGTTCCCCGAACCCAGCCGTATATTATCAGAACAGGGCATGCAGATCTTATTTGTACCCTTCCTCACAGATACGCAGCATGCGTATAACCGTGTACGTTTCTGCGCCCAGGCGCGTGCCGTGGAAATGGAATGTTATGTAGCCATTGCCGGCTGCGTAGGTAACCTGCCTAAAGTAAATAATATGGACCTGCAATATGCGCAAAGCGCGGTGTTCACCCCCTCTGACTTTGCATTTCCCGTAACCGGTATAAAGGCCGATGCCACGCCCAATACGGAAATGATCGTGGTGGCGGATGTAGACCTGGTACTGCTGAAAGAGCTGAATGCATTTGGCAGCGTGCATACGAAAAAAGATATGCGAAAGGATTTGTACGAAGTAAAATGGAAGAAGTAGCTGGGAATCATATAGCGTGAGAGCTTTCTGCTTTCTGCTTTCCGCTATATAAAACTATGAATTTAGACGATCATTGATTATTTTGCAAGAAGCATATAAAGGAAACTTTGCATAAAACTTACACATGCATTCTCACAAGATTAATTTAGCATTACAGATCATTCCGCAGGTGGCCAGCGAAAAAGTATACGCCGTAGTAGACGAAGCCATTGCAGTGATACAGGCCTCCGGTGTGCCTTACCGCGTATGCCCCTTTGAAACCGTGATGGAAGGCCCGTATGACCAGCTGATGGATATTGCGCGCAGAGCGCAGGAAGTGTGTTTTAAAGCAGGCGCCTCGCAGCTGCTGGTGTATATTAAAATGCAGATCCGTAAGGATGAAGATGTAACCATGGAAGAAAAAGTAGGTAAATACGATTTACTGTAACATAGCATAGAGAGTAAGAATAACCAAAATTGCAGAAGGAGGAAAACCATACGCATAAATATATGTAACACATATTCGTTCATGAGCCTTTAACCGTAGCTCATGGGCTAACTGATCTATTAAATCATTTTACGTCAACCAATTCTAAACCGCGCAACATGAAAAAAATCTTCGCGTGCATCATGCTGTGCTGTTGCTTGCTGCCTGTTTTGCTAAAGGCACAAAACCCGGTAATACGCGGTAGCGTAACAGCATCAGACGGAGGCCAGCCCCTCCCCGGAGTAACCATCCAGGTAAAAGGCGGCACCACTGGCGCCACCACCGGGCCAGACGGAAGCTTCAGCCTCACTGTTCCCAACACGAACGCCACACTGGTGTTCAGCTTTGTAGGTTATTTAAAACAGGAAGTGCCGTTAAATGGCCAATCCAGCGTGCAGGTAGTGCTGCAGGCCGACACCCGTAACCTGGAGCAGGTGGTGGTAACGGCCCTGGGTATTAAAAGAGAAAAACGTGCGCTGGGTTATGCCGTGCAGGATGTAGGCGGGGCAGAACTCGCCACCTCCAAACAAACGAATGTGGTGAATGCCTTGCAGGGTAAAGTAGCCGGCGTACAGATCTCCAGCACAGGCGGTGCGCCGGGCCAGGGTTCCAGGATCATTATCCGGGGCATTAACTCACTGGACCCTAGCAAATCCAACCAGCCTATATTTATTATAGATGGTATTCCTATGGACAATGATACCTACACATCTGAGGGCGTGGATGATACCCGTGGCATGAGCAACCGTGCAGCAGATATCAACCCGGATGATGTGGAAAGCATTTCCATTTTACGCGGCGGCGCTGCTACAGCCTTATATGGTTTGCGTGCCGCGAACGGCGCGGTGGTTATCACCACCAAATCCGGCAGGGCAGGGCGCTTAACAGTAAGCCTTACCTCCACTTACGGCATTGAGAATGTGAATAAAACGCCAGACGTACAAACCCGTTTCTCGCAAGGTTATAAGGGGGTATATGACCCCACCAGCTTCTGGCCTTCCTGGGGGCCCACGGTAGAACAGGCCAAACAGCTGGATCCTACACATCCGGCAGAATTGTTCAATAATTATAAACAGGCCTATCGTACAGGCAAGCAGGTACGAAATACACTGAACGTGAGCGGTGGTACGGAAAAAGCAGTATTTGCCGCATCTTTCTCCCAGCTAAACCAGGATGGAGTAATACCTTTCAGTGATTACAAGAATTACTCCGCCAAATTAAATGGTGAGCTGCGCTTCAGTGAAAAATTCAAGATGGGCGCATCCATGAATTATATTAATTCCGGTGGTAACCGCGTGAATGCAGACCGCTATGGTGAGCAGCTGATCTACTGGTCGCCGCGCTGGGATGTAGCCAACTACATTAAACCGGATGGCACACAACAAACCTATAGCGCCGGTACTGATAACCCAATGTACACCCTGTATCACAACCGCTTTGTGGACAATGTGAACCGGGTTATTGGCAATGTGAACGCTACTTATTCTCCGTTCAAATGGCTTGACCTGATGTACCGCGTTGGTACCGACTTTTATACGGATAGCAGGAGCTTTACGGCCGCAGGTCCTAAAGGCTTGACAGATGAAGTGCCTAATGGAGATGCAGGCCCCGGTTTTGTTCATGAATACCAAATCAACAAACGTACGCTTAATAGCACCTTCATTGCAAATTTTAAAAATAACATTACATCACGTTTATCATCAGACTTAAAAGTAGGACATGACCTATATGAGTATAAGCTTAAACGTGTATCAACCGAAGGAGATACCCTGGATATTCCGGACCTGCTGGTAATGCAGAATGCGAAACGGGTGGTTGGCAGAACATATGATGAGAAGTACCGCATCATAGGTGTGTTTGCTGACTGGACATTGAACTGGGATAGCTATCTGTATCTTACGCTTACCGGCCGTGAAGATTTTTCATCCACGCTTGCTGAAGAACGCAACCACTTTTTCTATCCCTCCGTGAGCGCAGGTTATATATTTACCGATCACCTGAAGATACCGGACAACATTCTCAGTTATGGTAAGGTACGCGCCTCCTGGGCGCAGATAGGAAAGGACCCTCTTCCGTACAAGCTTACTTCCGGCTATGAGACGCTTGCAGATGGCCCTATCGACAACAGCGTTATTGGCTGGACAAGGGCTGATACCAAAACCGATCCGAACCTGAAACCGGAATTCACCAACACCTTTGAGGCGGGTACGGAGTTAAAGTTCCTGAAAAACCGTATAGGTATTGACTTTACCTGGTATACTTCCAAAAGCACAAACCTTTTGATGAGCATTCCCATTCCTTCAAGCTCAGGTTATGAGACCTTCTATACCAATGCGGGCTCTATCCGCAACAGGGGCGTAGAAATATCATTGAATGGTACACCAGTAAAAAGCAAAGATTTTAACTGGGATGTGCGGGTCAATTTCTCCGCCAACCGTAATAAGGTAATGGCTCTAAAAGACGGCGTAAATGAAATTGTGGTGGGTTCCCAATTCGGTTACGCCAGCTCCACCGCCACTATGAAGTATATTGTCGGTTACCCGGTAGGCGCCATCTTTGGCAGAAGCTATGCCCGGTATTACGGCGATGCCACAGAAGATCCTTTACTGATCGATAAAAGCCGGCCTATCCTGATCCAGAGCAGCGGTTCTGCGGCAGGGTTCCCGGTTATCAATACTAATCAGAAATACCTGGGCAATTCACAACCCAAATGGATCGGCAGCATTTCCAACTCATTTACTTATAAAGCCTTCAGCTTTTCCTTTTTGTTTGATGTAAGACAAGGCATACAGAAGTATAACCAGTTTGCGAACTTCCTGGCAGCCTTTGGCGCCTCCAAAATGACGGAAAACCGTGATCAGACGAAGACCTTTGATGGTGTGTTCTCCGACGGAAAGCCTAATAATATACCCGTGTACCTGGGACAGGCAAAAGGCCCGGACGGGAAAGATTATGGGGACGGTTACTACCGCCGCATATACAGGGGTGTAACAGAGGCGTTCATAGAAGATGCTTCGTGGGTACGTTTACGTAATGTAAGCCTTTCTTACCAGCTGCCTTCTAAACTGCTTTCCAGAACGCATTTCATTAGCAGCGCCAATATTACCCTCACCGGTAATAACCTGTGGCTGCATACTAAATTCACTGGTTTTGATCCGGAATCCAGCTCCTTTAATGCCAGCAGCAATGCCGATGCATTTGCAGGGTTCACCTATCCGGCCGTACGGAGTTTCTTAGCCAGTATTAATGTTACCTTTTAAAGCGCTGCATTATGAAAAGATTGATCATAGCCGTTACCTGCTGCAGCCTGTTTATTATGACAGGATGTAAGAAGTACCTGGATGTAAACAAAAATCCAAACATATCGGAAACTGCGCCCCTCAATGGTTTGCTGGGCAGCACTACCTATAATACCGCTTACACGGTATACCGTACAGGCGATTTCACTTCTTATTTTGTGCAATACCTGGCCTCTCCCAACACGGCCAGCAGCACAGATACGTATGATGATGTAGATTACAGCGGCACCTGGGAAGCCACCTATAACACCATGGCCGATCTGTATGATCTTATTAAACAGGCCGATTCCGTAGGTGCATATGGGCATGCCGGCGCTGCTAAAATTATGATGGCGCTGAACCTCAGCATTATGAACTCTCTTTTTGGATCAGTACCGTATTCGGAAGCACTGAGCGGAGATTTTATTCAGCCGCATTATGATGCTGATAAAGCAGTATATCAATCCTGCCTGTCGCTGATAGATGCCGGCCTGGCGGATCTGAATAAGACCGATCCGAAGATACTACTGGATGCTACCCGCGATCTGCTGCACCATGGCGATACTGCTGCCTGGAGAAGGACCGGGTATGCGCTGAAAGCGCGCCTGCTGAACCGCATCACTAAAACCGCTGATTATGATCCGGCAGCAGTGCTGGCAGCCCTGGGCAGCGCATACACCGGCAATAATGATGATGCACAGCTTACACAATTCCAGGCGCGCAGCCCCTGGAACCAGGCTGCTTATAACAATACGCAGGCTTTGCTGGATGGATGGCTCAGCACACATTACGTAGCTGCCATGAACGATAGCACCTTCGGCGTATTTGACCCGCGCCTGCCACTGATCACAGACACCACCCGCTATGGCGACTACCGTGGTACGATTAACGGCAAGGGCAGGGTAGGTACCGGTACCACTAAAGATGAAAGCTATCTTTCCGTGAATGGTTTTTATTCAAAAGGTGGTGCGCCGCTGTTGCTGATCACCTATGCGGAATGTAAGTTCATTGCAGCAGAAGCCTACTTCCGCTCAGGCAATAAGCCTGCCGCCTATGCTGCTTACCAGGATGGCATCAGGGCTAATATGGATAAAGTAGGCGTTAGCGCTGCTAACCGCGATAGTTATGTAAATAATGCCGCTGTAAGCGTAGGCGCCGCCAACATTACGCTTGACCTCATCATGAAGGAAAAATACGTAGCCATGTTCCTGAACCCGGAAGCATGGGTAGATGCAAGAAGGTTTGATTATAAGTATAAGGATTTTCACCTGCCGGAGAATGCCGTGTTAAACACCTTCATCCGCCGGGTAGCTTATCCTACTATTGAAACCAGCCGTAATGCAGCTAATGTACCGCCTGTAGGGGCGTTGTCTGATAAGTTGTGGTGGGATCAATAGTAATTACGAATTGTCAATTACGAATTACGAATGGATTGAAGCGGATGTAATTGCATTAAGTTCTGATAAAAAAGGTAAAAGGTCCTGCATCTTTAAGACACAGGACCTTTTCTATTGCACAACTTAATTCGTAATTCGTAATTGAATAATTCGTAATTAAAACTATCCGGCTAATCTTCCAAACACCAAATACGCCACCACCAGCGTAAAAAAAATATTAAACAGCTGCGCAATAATAAACGCCATAGCGGGGCGGCCGTTCTCCATCTTAAAAATATCAGTGAACTTGGTTTCCAGGCCTATACAGGTAAAGGCCAGTGCAAACCAGTATGTTTGCAGCTCTTTCAGCGATCCTTTGGCTGCGGTCACTACATCCCGCGGCAGCACAAAGGAAAATAACAGGGACGCCAGTACGAAGCCCAGCACAAATTTGGGAAAACGTTCCCAGATGGTTTTCAGTCCCGGTTTTTTATCGGCGCTCACCTCTTTTTTGGTAACAGTCCAGTATACGGAAATAAGGAAAGCAGCAAGACCTAACAGCACGTTCTGCGAGAACTTCACCAGGGTAGCGTATTTCAGCGCTTCTTCGCCCAGCAGCGTACCTGCTGCTACCACTGCGCCGGAAGTATCAATAGTGCCCCCCAGCCAGGCCCCGGCCACTGCCGGCGACATACCTGCCCAAATAGCAATGTAGGGCATGATCAGCATCATGGGAATGGCTACGATCAACACCAGCGATATTACATGCGATAATTTACGGTTATCGCCTTCAATAGCGCCTGAAGTAGCAATAGCGGCCGATACCCCGCAAATGGATACTGCGCTGGAGATCATCATCCTGAATTCATCATCCAGCCCCAGCTTTTTACAGATCCAGAAAGAGAAATACCATACCGTAAACACTACCACTACAGATTGCAGGATGCCCAGCCCGCCGGCATTAATAATATCCTGGAACAGCACATTGGCGCCCAGCAATATCAAACCAATTTTGATGAACAGCTCCGTTTGTATAGCTGGTTTCAGCCAGGCAGGCACGCCCAGCACGTTATTAATGAAAAGGCCCAGCAACAGGCTGAATAACACCACTTCAATACCGAAGTCCTTAATGACTTTGTTGCTGGTAATAAGCTGTGCCACTAGGGTAATAAGCACAATACCCAGCAGGCTTACTGCCAGCTTTACGGGTTGAATATCTTTGGCCAGCAGGCGCGCCAGCAGCAGGCTGCCTAAAGCCCACAGGAACAGGATCCCGGTTTGGCGTAACAGGTCCGGGCTGCTAAGCTGTGCCCATAAGCCGCCGCCCGTATTCCAGGCTCCAAATTTTGGTAACGCCGGTTTAAGGCCGCTACATACCAGTGCAATAGTTAGAAAAGCAATAATAACGGCTATCCAGTCTTCGTGGAGAGACTTCTTCATAGTCATGAAAAGGTTTTGATATGAGATAGCGCATGGTGGGTGCGGACGCGCAAAATACAAATTCAATTACGAATTATCAATTACGAATTACGAATTGGGTAGTTCGTATCGTGAACTCATCAAAATAATGATTAGTATAGTGCCTCATTCAATACCATTATAATTTCTAAATGCGCGCTACAATAATCATCTCAGTACCTAATTCGTAATTCGTAATTCGTAATTAATGAAAAAAGAGATATCCCAATATAATGGCCGCCACTACTCCTACGAAATCTGCAATCAGGCCGCAGGTAAGGGCATAACGGGTGTTCTTGATATTTACAGAGCCAAAGTATACGGCCAGTATGTAAAAGGTAGTTTCGGTAGAGCCCTGCATAATACAGGCCAGGCGGCCCGCAAAGGAATCGGCGCCGTAATGCTGCATGGTATCTACCATTAACCCGCGGGCAGCGCCGCCGCTCAGGGTTTTCATAAGGCCTACCGGTAACGCCGGTACGAAGTCGGTATTAAAACCCATCCAGGCAAACACGCTGCCAATGCCATTCACTATGTAATCCATACAGCCGGTGCTGCGGAAAGCGCTGATAGCTACCAGGATGGCCACCAGGTAAGGGATAATGGATACTACGGTAGAAAATCCGTCCTTGGCGCCGTCAATAAACACTTCGTACACATTGATCTTTTTTGCGAAGCCCAGCACCAGGAAGGAGATAACGATGGAAAAGATCACCAGCCCGCCCAGCATACCCGTATAAGCGGCTACTTCGGCAGGTGGCATATTGTGCAGCCAGGCGTACAGGCCCCACATCAGGAGGCCAAAACCGCCTAAGAACACCAGCATGGGCAGGTTAAAAAGGTTAATGCGCTGGTACAGCGCCACGGCTATAATACCGCTGATGAAGGAAATAAAGGTGCCGATCACCGTAGGAATAAAAATATCTGCCGGGTTGGCCGCTCCATTGGCTAAGCGCATGGCCATTACAGAGGTAGGGATAATGGTCATACCGGCTGTATTCAGCACCAGGAACATGATCTGGGCATTGGTAGCAGTATCCGGGGTAGGGTTCACCTCCTGCAGCTCTTTCATGGCTTTCAGGCCTACCGGCGTAGCAGCATTATCCAGCCCCAGCATGTTGGCAGAAAAGTTCATCACAATAGAGCCCATGGCCGGGTGTTTGCGCGGCACCTGCGGAAACAGGCGGGAGAACAGCGGATCTACCGCCCGCGCAAAAATGCCGATCATGCCGGCCTTTTCGCCTATGCGCATTATGCCCATCCAGAAGGTCATGATACCGGCCAGGCCCAGGGATATTTCCGCGCCGGTTTTAGCGCTGTCAAACATACCGGTCATCAGGGTAGAGAATACAGTGGTATCATGCAGGAAGATCAGGCGGATCAGCGCCACTATGAACGCGATCACAAAAAAAGCGATCCAGATGTAGTTTAATGCCATAGTTGTTGTTTAATCCACGGTCCATGGTCATAGTCCATGGCTGTTCTGCGTACGGTTTATATTGCGCTTAAATGCTATAGGCAATGATCTGTAGATCAAAGTCCATCTGCCAAATCTAAATGCTAAAATTGTAAATTAAAAATGATATGTGTAAAAAGTCCATGGTCGATGGTCCATAGTCCATAGCATACTTCGGTTAGGCCATAGTCACGGTTCACGGTCTATAGCAAGTGTGTGGAAGCATCTATGCCGCCATTTCCCGTAAATCTACCTCCACGCAGTAGGCAATGGACCATCGACCATGGACCATGGACTCTTCAAACCAGCCACCCGCAAGGTTCTATGGACTATGGACTATGGACCATCGACTATTCAACTATTTCCCCTATCTTTGCGGGCAAATTTTTAAAGAATGGCGTTGCAAGCAGGAATAGTAGGATTGCCGAACGTAGGAAAATCAACTTTATTTAACGCAGTTAGTAACAGCGCCAAAGCACAGGCCAGCAACTACCGGTTCTGCACCATTGAGCCGAACGTAGGCCTGGTGGACGTGCCGGATGCCCGCCTGTACAAGCTGGAAGAGCTGGTAAAACCTAACCGCGTAGTGCCCACTACCATCGAATTTGTGGACATTGCCGGCCTGGTAAAAGGCGCCAGCAAAGGAGAGGGGCTGGGTAACAAGTTCCTGGCAAATATCCGCGAGGTAGATGCCATCGTACACGTGATCCGCTGCTTTGAAGACGATAATATATTAAGGGAAGAAGGTCCCATTAACCCGGTAAGCGATAAAGAGATCATTGATACCGAGCTGCAGCTGAAGGACCTGGAAACTGTGGAAAAGAAGATTGCCCGTACGGAAAAGATGGCCAAAACCGGCGGCGATCCCAAAGCCAAAAAGGAATACGAAACCCTGAAACAGTGCCAGGAATGCCTGGAACAGGGCAAAAACATCCGCTCCCTGGGATTAAGCAAGGAAGACCGCAGCGCTATCGCCGATCTGTTCCTGTTAACGGAAAAGCCGGTATTATACGTAGCCAATGTGGATGAAGCCTCCCTGCATACCGGCAACAAATTCTCCAAAGCCCTGGAAGAATCCGTAAAGGGCGAAAACGCACAGGTAATTGTTATGAACAATTCTATTGAAGCACAGATCTCCGAAATGGAAGATCCGGCGGATAAAGAGCTGTTCCTGTCAGAATACAACCTCACAGAGCCCGGCCTGAACCGCCTGATCCGCTCTGCCTACAAGCTCCTGAACCTGATCACGTATTTTACGGCAGGGGTACAGGAAGTACGCGCCTGGACCATCCACGAAGGCTGGAAAGCGCCGCAGGCCGCCAGCGTGATCCACACTGATTTTGAAAAAGGCTTTATTAAAGCAGAGGTGATCGCCTACGATGATTACGTGAAGTATGGCTCAGAAACCGCTGCCCGCGATAACGGCCGCCTGCGTATTGAGGGTAAGGAATACCTGGTAAAGGATGGTGATGTGATGCACTTCAGATTTAACGTATAGTATAAAGATATCCCAACTCGGTTGGGGGTTACAACAAAATAGAAGGTCCTGGCATAAGCCAGGACCTTCGCCAATTTAAGGAGTGAGTAAGCTATAAGTTATACCCCAGGGAAGCATAATATTGTGCCCCCACGGTAGGATTACCCCATGATTGTATATATGTTTTCTTCAGAATGTTAGCGCCGCCGATCTTCACGGTGGTCTTCGCTTTCGGGAAGAATTTGCTTATCTGTGCATCCAGTGTGCCATAGGCAGGGATCTCGCTGAGGGCACGCGTATTCACTGCAGGAGATACGAAGGTAGAGTTCCAGATGAACTTATCCTGCCAGCGCCAGGTAACATTAAAACCGAAATTAGAGCCGGCAATGTTACGGTTGCCCACATACAGGTTATAACGCACTTTAGGTGTGTTCCACATTACGCCTGCGCTGGTCAGCCCTTCATCATCCCGCAGATCATTATAGGAAATATTACCACCTGTTACAAAGTTCAGCGGAAGAGAATAGTCTATGCCCAATGCCCATCCCCAGGATTTAATATCCCTGTCAAGATTTACCGGAATGGAGTAGATCTGCTGGCCACCGGCGCCGTCCGGTTTTACCAGTGCCTGCACACCGTTATAATTCTTGAAGTTATTGCTGTATACATAAGCATCTACCAGCACCTTATTGGCAAACAGGCCCTTATAACCCACTTCAAATGCTACAATGCGCTCCGGTTCAAAATCGCGGAACTGGTATTGCTGGGGAGTGCCTGCCTGTACGGATTCCAGGGTATATATCGGCCCGTTCTTCAGTCCGAAGCGGTCAATCATAAAGGGAATGCCGCCAATCAAACGGTACTGCGGCGTCTGCAGGTCAATGTACTGATCCTGACAGGTGGGAATGCGGAAACCGGTTTGGTAGGAAGCGCGGATGTTATGCGTTTTCAGGAAGGTGTATACCGCAGAGAGACGGGGGCTGAACTGCCCTTTAAAGTTCTCGTTCTTATCGTAACGGATGGAGCCTGTGAGGTGTATGTGATCCTCTACCAGGCTTTTAGCTACCTGCACATAACCGCCGTATTCATTGATGCGGAATTCTTTGCCGTTATCATCCAGGGCAAAAAGAGAGCCGCCGGAGTTGAGGGCATACACGCGGTAGTTGCCGCCCACCAGTACTTCGGCAAAGGGGATCAGGTCGCTGAAGTTATACATGAACTCTGCCTGGTACAGGTTTGTTTTATCATTGAACTTAGCACCTACACCCCTGGCATCGCCGGGAATGGCTTTGCTTTTAACGGTATCAGCCGCATTATCAAAGGCCGCAGTGCCGGGCATCAGCCGGCCCTGATCGGCAAAGGCTCTTGCACCGTTGTGGAAATTGGTAGAACCTCCTTTTGCAGCAGTGGTGGCGGTGGCAAATGCCTGCGCCGGGTTCTGGCCTTGTGCAAGCGCGGTCTGGAAGGCGGTGCTGAAGGTGGTTAATGAGGACGTCGCATAAGCGCCAAAATACTGGGCAAACCAGCCATTAGCGCCGGCGCTGGGTTTCCAGGCTTCATTAATACCCTGGGCCAGGGTACCGATGGCGTAGCTGTCGCCCGCCCTTTCCTGGGTGGTGTACAGGCGCACATAGAAGTTGCTGCCTTTCAGCTCTGCCTTATACTGACCCATGCGGAAGTTTTTAATAGAGTAGCGGTCTGCGCCCGTATACACCGTAGTACCAGTACCATAGCTGCCTTGTATAAATGCTTCCAGGTTATCCCTGATACGGTAGTGGATGGCGCCGTTGATCTTCATGTTCTTGGTATTATAATCTGCCAGGGAGCGTTCGTCGTAACCGGTGCGGGATACGAAGGTGTTGGCGCTGTCCGGCATAATCGCATTAAAGATCTGGCCAGGGGTGATAAGGCCGCCGGTAGCGGCAGAAAGTTGCGCAATACCCATACCCAGCGGGTTGTTGGGTGTAAGCGCTGCGGGCCGCAGGCTAGCATACATGTTTACATTGGTCTCATCGCCATAGCTATTTACCCCGTTATAGGCCGGGTTATTGGCGCGTGTGCCGTCCTGCAGGTTATGACCATTCAGGATGCTTTGATCGCGGTTATCGTAGGCCTGCCAGTCGTCTGCTTTAATATAGCCAAAGTTCACCTTAAAGGCCCATTTGTTATTGAAGGCATGTGCATAGCGTACCGTTACATCGTAGTAGCCGGTAGTGGCTTTGCTGCGGCCATCATCTGATAATATACCGGATTTAACATTGGCGCTCAGCCCCTGGTGCTCAAAAGGATTTTTACTGTTCATCAGTACAATGCCATTCAGCGCATTTGGCCCGTACAGGGCAGATGCTGCACCGGGTAGCAGCTCTACATTATCCATATCCAGCTCGGTGATACCTACTATATTACCTACAGAAAAGTTCAGGCCGGGCGCCTGGTTATCCATACCATCGATCAGCTGTAGCACGCGGGTATTACCATTACTGTTAAAACCGCGGGTGTTCACTGATTTAAAGGTGAGGCTCTGCGTGCTCATTTCTACGCCTTTCATATTAGCCAGGGCATCGTAGAATGTGGGTGCAGGGGATGCTTTAATAGCGCGTGAATCCAGCTTTTCAATAGATACCGGTGATTGCAGAATGCTTTGCGCTACGCGGCTGGCAGCTACTACTACTTCCTGTCCCAGCACTTCGGTAGATGACAGCTGTACGCGCAAGGTTTCGCCGGCATTGCTTACCAGTACTTCTTCACTTTTAAATCCTACGTAGGAAAATACCAGCGTTAATGGTAAGCTGCGGGAGGTGTTGAGCTTAAAGTTACCACTGGCGTCTGAAATAGTGCCGCTCAGGGAGCCCTTCACGCTAACGGTTACACCGGCCATTTTTTCGCCGGTTGTTTTGTCGGTGACAGCGCCACTGATGGAAATTTGTTGTGCTTGTGTTACAGACCATAGGGAAACAAATAAGAATACGGCACACAAACAGGTTTTAAGGAAAGTGTTCTTCATACCAGGTAGAATTTACGTTTTGGTTGAGCTGGGGATGTAGGTTATATTTATTTTTATTAAAAATAACGAATGATTGTGAATTAACAATTAATTATTATGTAATAATAGGGGAGTGGATTTTTTGTGGTGGAGAAGGGGAAAAAGAAAGCATAAAAGTTAGTCCAGTCTTTTTTGTAAGGGATCCGATTAGCGTAACCACAACAATAAAATAATAAGCATGACAAGAATATTTTCTGTTTTATTCATAGGTATTGTCTTTTTCGCAATAAGTTGCAATAATAAAGCGAATCATAACGCGGCCTGGTCTGCAAGCAGGATCCCTTTACTAAAAGCAAAAGCAGATAGCTTTTACAATTTAAATGAATACGTACGGGCAATAAATTATTTTGATACGCTGATCAGGATCGACTCCCTGAATGGTGAGTATTATTTTAAAAGAGGATACAGTGAAGGAAAACTTTTCAGATTTCCGGAATCGACCGGTGACTATTTGGAAGCGGTGAATCTTGGATATCGTAAAAACACAGCCTATTTTAATCTTGGATTAAATTACTCTATAATTGATGATTCTATATCAATAGGATATTTTGAAAAGTGTTTGAAAGAAGATTCCTGTTACATTGAAGCTGCAGAAGAAATTAAGGAGATAAAAAACGGACTGCGGTGGAAGCGGCAACATTTAAAAGAGGAGGAGGACAAAATGCCTGCCGACAATGGATACAGAACATTATAAAAGCATTATTCCGAAAAATTAGTGTAACTATCATCCTGTATTAGACCAGGTTACAGGCACAAACATTGCGGTAACAGAAAAAATGGAACAGCTCAGCTTTTTTGATGATAATGAAGGTCTCCGCTTCCCGGAAAACCTGCTGGAATTTACGCCGGGGTTTATTCCCGGCAAAGAAGCTATAGCTTTATTGGATCATCTGATCAGCAGCACGCCCTGGAAACAATACGAGGTGGAAATGTATGGTAAAAAGGTTCTAACGCCCCGGCTCACTACCTGGTTTGGAGACCCGAACAGTGCTTACAAATTATCAGGCAAATCCTTTGACCCTCATCCCTGGACCAACGAGCTCCTTGATCTGAAACTGCGCGTGGAAGCATTTGCCCATGAACATTTTAATAGCGTGCTGCTTAACTATTACCGGGATGGTAATGATTCTGTTGCCTGGCATGCCGACAATGAAAAGGAGCTGGGGCCACGCCCTTTAATTGCATCTGTAAGCCTGGGGCAAGCCCGGAAGTTTGATTTCAGGCACAAGGAAGATCATAAAAGGAAATATTCCCTGACCTTAACCAATGGATCTTTGCTGATCATGAAGGGTGATCTGCAGCATCATTGGGAACACAGGATCGCAAAATCAACGGCGCCGATGCGGGAGAGGATTAATTTGACGTTTAGGATTGTTAATTGATACCGGACTGCGAATGGAATTAGAAACTTGTCACCCTTGGAAGATTTTTCTATTGATTTGCCTGCAAATAAGTTTGCAATGATATTATTTTTAGAGAAGGAGTAGGACTAAGCAAATTTCAAAAATGATGAGATGAAAGGATGCCTGATAATAATATTCAGTTTTTTTGTTGGGACTAGCGCCACCCATGCTCAAAAGAGAGAACAACAAGATTGTATTTCTCTATATGACTCAACCTTTAAACAGAAAATATATGTATGGGTAGATAAAATGCCACAATACGGAGAAGGAACTACAGATATATTAACCTATTTTTCAGCTCATTTTCATGAGCTGAAGGATCCGGATAATTTTCAGGGATCTATAAAAATGGAATTTATAGTTACTGAAAAAGGAGCGCTGAAAGGGCCCAAAATAATGAATAAGGCTCCCGGGGAGATAACAGTTATGGAAAAGGAAGCCTTGAAGATTTTTTCAACAATGCCCAGATGGAAACCGGGAACCTGTAAGGGGAAAGCTGTTCCCGTAAAAATGCAACTGCCAATAGTATTCTGAGATGAAAGAAAATATTTTAGATGACTTGATAGCTTTTTTATACAGAGAGACACGAGGTTACGAGGTGGTCATTTCAGAAGATACAGAGATAGAAAGTGATCTTGGTGTTACAGGAGACGATGGAGAGGAGCTGATTTGTAAGTTTGCCAAGATTTACAATGTAGATATTACGAACTTTTATTTTACAAAATATTTTTATCCGGAATCAATGACATCATATCATTCTAATGATGTGAAAGTTTTAAAAGTGCGAGATCTTCTCAATGCTGTTAAGGCCGGAAAGCTGAATGATGATATAATTGGAAAATAGGAGTTGACTAAAAGGGAAACGGCTTGGTCAGCCTTCCCGCCAAGCCCAATAACTCAAGAAAATACAACGAAACTCATAACCTGACAGTAATAGTTTATATAGGAAGTGTCGTGCACTAAATATACTATAATGAAAATTTTCGTAATCATACTATTCTTCCTTTCTTCATCTGCAACTGCTCAGATTAAAAGGGATAAATATTGCTCATGCAACGAAGCAGATAAATTAAGAAGCCTCAATGATATAACTTCTGTTTTGAATTTGCAATATATAAATTTGTAGACCTTTTATGCAAGCAATCTGCATATTACATGCAGGAGCACGAGTTTGACAAGCAATCAAAAAGTTTTGAAGTATTAACTATACCGGTCAGGGTGAGTAAGTATAATTACCCATTATCAAAATAAAGTAGCCGTCAAAAAAGTAAACCTATACTTTCTGCTACAAGTTTTCATAAACAATTCTGGTATGGGATGTTAATATCCATGTTATGTCTGCTGGCTTCCTATAATCCAAAGTTTACCGGAACGATGAACGTGATAGCACTTTGCCAATTTCCATTCACATATTACAGCCATGAAAAATCTATATTTATGTTATATATTTTTTGTAGGGGCGTTTTGCCTCATAATGACAGAAATCCCATGTGATGAAGGTAAAAAAAACAGATCCTGTAAAAACAAATGTTACAAAGCTGAAAATTAATCCACTGCAAAAGCTGAAGAATGCGGGTTACTTTATTCTGGTCTTGGCCGGCGTGTATGCACTCATTTACGGTCTGGCAAAATTTGCATCCTGGTCCGAACATCAAAGTATCCTCGAAATAAAGGAAAGCCATACTTCCACAATAGGGACTATTATCAAAGTTGGCTCAATGAAAGGCAGTTATGCCGTGGCAGAGTATTTTGTGGACGGCAAGCGATATGAAAGAAAAGATGACTCTCCTGCAAGCGGCATCTTTACCGGAGAGCATTATTTGATAATTTATAAGGCAACTAATCCTGCAATAAGCAGGATTGATTTTACCAATCCTGTTTTTCTTAACGGGGAAGAGACCGGTAAAACAACCGGTACGATAGTCTATAAGGATTGGGCTAAAGTAGGATTTACTTACACTGTCAACGGTGAGCGTATTAAACGCTTTCAGAAATATGTTGATGGTAAACAGCTCAAAAAAGGACAAACCTTAACTGTTGAATATCTGTTAAGTAATCCTGGTGTGTCAATTCTGAAGTTAAAATAATATTTATGATAAGGAAACATGGTTCCTGGCAATCGCAATTATTTATTTACTATACAGCTTTTTAAGGGAGATGATTCTCTTCAAGGCGAAGCAAATTAAGTTAAAGAATAAGCAATAAACTAAATGCAAAAAAGGCAAGTTTAAGATTAGTTTAAATTGCGTGAAAGAAAAGGCATAACCAATTTACTCAATCCACCCTTAAATATTCATTACAAAAAATAATAATACTTCGACTATTTATAAGAATAGAACCATAATAAGAAAGCAATTTTACCCCTCACAAAAACGTCCTTTCTCCCTTATCCATGGCCTTTTTTCAACACCTCAATAAGCTGGCATTCAGCAAATTAACACAAAAGTTTTGTTGACCGGATAAAAATTCGATGTATTTTGCAGCCGCGAAAGTTTTTAACCCATCCCTATATGCGATATTTTTACGGAGTACCCTTATTCCTATTATTCATTGTGAATATAGTTTGTGCCCAGGACAGCACTCTACAGAAAGTGCCCGCTAAATATTTCTCTCAGGTTACCGGTAAGTCCAAACAAATGCAGCAGCAGGTTGACAAACGCACCGCCAAAGCTTTGCAACGCCTGCAAAAGCAGGAAAAAAGGATGCAATCTAAACTGGCAAAGATCGATTCTGTTGCGGCGAAGAATATTTTCAGTCACTCTATTGATTCACTCGGCAATTTAAAATCAAAGCTGCAGCAAAAAGCAGGGAAATATAATCCATCAACATTAGGGGCTAATTACTCCGGTTACCTGGATACGTTGCAGAACTCTTTATCCTTTCTCAAAAACGCCAGGGATTTGGGCGGTCAGTCGAAAGGCTTACAGGATAAGGTAAGTGGCTCCCTGAAAAGTGTACAGGATCTGCAGGCGAAATTTCAACAGGCAGAACAGATCAAGGCTTACATCCGCGAACGCCGGCAGCAATTGAAAGCACAGCTAGCACAATACGCCGGCTTCACCAAAGACCTGCAGAAATATAACAAGGAAGCTTATTACTACGGGCAACAGTTGAAGGAATACAAAGAAGTCCTCAAAGACAAAAAGAAAGCAGAAGCCAAGGCCATGGAGGTGCTGAAGAAAGTACCTGCCTATAATAACTTCCTTCAAAAACATTCTCAGCTGGCAGGTTTGTTCAACCTCTCAGGCGGTAGCAACACCGCGCAAAACCTGGAAGGCCTGCAAACCCGCAACCAGGTGGAGCAGCTCATACAACAACGTTTAGGCGGCAGCGGGCCCGATGCACGTGCAGCTGTAAGCCAGCAGATGTCGCAGGCACGGGAGCAGTTCAATGAGCTGAAGAAGAAATTCCCGGATGTAGATAATGCCGCCGATATGCCGGACTTCAAGCCCAATGAAATGAAGACCAAAAGCTTTTTGCAGCGGCTGGAATTTGGCGGCAACATGCAGTTCGCACGCTCTACACAATTCTATCCCACCACCAGCGATATTGCCGGGCAGGTAGCCTACAAATTCCATAAGAACGGCACAGCAGGCGTAGGTGCGGCTTATAAATTAGGCATGGGTACTGGTTTTGACAATATCCGTTTTTCCAGCCAGGGGATGGGCTTGCGTTCTTTCCTGGACTGGAAGCTGAAAGGCACCATTTATGTAAATGGTGGTTTTGAGGAAAATTACACCAGCAACTTCCAGAACACGCAGCAGTTAAAGAGTGTAGACAACTGGCAGGGGAGCGCGTTAATCGGCATTAGTAAGAAGTACAAGATCAACAGTAAGCTGAAAGGCAATATCATTTTGCTGTATGACTTTTTATATAATCAACATGTGCCCAGAACAGATCCTATTAAATTAAGATTAGGATATAATTTTTAGCATGCAGATAGACTGCGTACTATGAAAACAACTTTGTAAAACTGTAATTAAACCCATACCTAATATCTCCTTATTATGCGGAATTTGCTTTTCTCCTTCATCATGTGCTTTGTTTGTTTGTCCAGCTCTTTTGCAGCAGTTAAGACGGTGGATGATGGATGGCAGGTACTTGGCCCTACGGAGACTGCGGCATCTCCCAACGATTTTTACTTTTATAAGTTAATACAGATCAATGCGGTTGCGCATAAATATGCATCTATTATTGAAGTAAGTGTACAGGCAGATGCTAACTTCTATAATATGCAGGGCTCTTACGTTATCCGGATAGATAAGTACAATACATCTACCCGGTTTGATGGATTGGAACTACAATGTACCTCCGGTAATCCGTCAGCAGCTATATTTTACATTTTTAATGATGCCGTATGGGTACGTTCCCCTAATAAATGGGGTAATATTTATTACCGTACATCTGCCGACTTTCTGGAAGCAGCCCTTTAAATACGGCCCCGTTTGGGCAAAAAAGGAGAACGAGCAACAAAACCAACACATTCAGCAGATGGAGCAGCGTATGGCCGCTTTAAATAAAATCGTAAAGTAAGTACTATGATAAAACACATATTCCTCATTGCAGCCATGGCCTGTGGACACATGGCACTAGGGCAAACTTCCAACCGTTTTGATTCCACAGGTAACGCCGGGATCGGTACTAAAACCCCATCGCAGAGATTGGAAATACTTACAAACGGCGCATCCAATTTACAGTTAACCAATAACTGGGATGTACTGGGCGCCGTGGGTGCTGTTAAGTTCAATATGGCAGGTACAGAAGTAGGCGCCATAGAAGCAGAAAGAACGGTGGCAACCGGCAGGCTTTCTGCCTTAAAGTTTTTTGTGCGCAGCGGAAGTGGAGTTACCGGAGAAGCAATGGGTATTACTCAGGATGCTAATGTCGGCATTGGTACTACTACACCTTTGGCAAGGTTGCATATTACAGGACCCCAGGGAACTCCATCAGCAAAGTTTACTGTTACAAGCGTACCGGAAGCAGATGCTTTTTTGTCTTTTGAAAATGGTACTAATACAACGGGGCATTATATTCCATCTATAAGAGGAAGATGTTCTGCAGGCGGAAGGCCTTTCGGCCTGTACCTGACAGGTGAAGCAGAAGATGTGACGCCTAGTGGCATTGAAGCATTTGCCGGCGCTATAATATTAGATGGCAGAAGTAAAAATGCATCCAAATTAAACAGTAATAATGTGGTAATGATAAACAGCTTTGGTCAGAACCTGGTAGCATT
Source organism: Chitinophaga rupis (assembly GCF_900109685.1). GTDB lineage: Bacteria > Bacteroidota > Bacteroidia > Chitinophagales > Chitinophagaceae > Chitinophaga > Chitinophaga rupis. The sequence continues at coordinate 92,773 of NZ_FOBB01000014.1, forward strand.
TAAAGCAGATGGCAGCGTAGGAATTGGAGCAACAGACACCAAAGGGTACAAACTTGCAGTGAATGGCAATGCCATTTTTACAAAGGTAAAGGTTGAACCCTTTGCCGGTTGGCCGGATTATGTGTTTGAAGAGGATTATGCTTTGCCTTCTTTAGCAGTAGTAGAGAAATATATTAATGAGCATAAACACCTGCCGGATATGCCATCTGCGCAGGAAGTGCAGAAAGAAGGGTTGGACATTGGAGAGATGAATAAGCAGCTGTTGCAAAAAGTAGAGGAGTTGACGCTTTACATCATCCAGTTAAAAAAAGATAGTGAAGCACAAAAGCAGATGATACAAGAGTTACAGTCAATAATAAAAAAATAGCGTTATTTATGAATAAAATTATCCCAGGTATTTTATCCCTGTTAGCCTTAACATTTCAATTAAAAGCCCAAACAGGTACCTATAGCATTCTCAATTTTCCCAATACATACACGAATACAATCACGACCATCCTTGCTGCCGCCAATTTCAGATCCGGCTTTATATATCAAAGCAATGGCTCTATCAACTTTGGATTAACAGGCCTTAAACAGAATAACTTCAGGTTCCGGTGGTTGGCCCATGATAATGGCGCCATTGATTATACAACAGATGACGATCAATTAATGTTCCTGGATGGAAATGGGAACCTGAACCTGAAAAATAATCTGACTGCATCCGGCAATATTGGTATAGGCACCGTCGCCACAGCAGATAAAGTAACTATAGATATGGGCGCTACAAGAGGTGGGTTCTCTATGCTCAGTGACGGAGATGCAGCTGCCTACATGGACATGAAATTCATGGTAAAGAATACTACCAGCCTGGCAACAGGTAAGCCTTTATTATGGGAAGCATCCTTACGAAAGGACGGTTACTTCACCACTGACTTAACAGGCCCTACATGGGAATTCTACGCTGTAAAAAAGGGAGGTGGCTATTATGCTCCATTATTATTTAAATCCAATGGGGATCTTATACTTGCCGGTGCCCAAAATGCTACGAATGGTAATGTGGGTATTGGTACTGCTGATACAGAAGGATACAAACTGGCGGTAAATGGAGATGCCATTTTTACTAAAATAAAAGTGAAGTCTTATACTGCCTGGCCGGACTATGTGTTTGAGGAGCGTTATCAGTTGCCGTCTCTGTTAGAACTTGAGCAGTTCGTGAAAATGAATAAACATCTGCCCGGCATGCCGGCAGCAGAGGAAGTAAAAAAGGAAGGGATGGATGTAGAGGAAATGAACAGGAAGCTTTTGCAAAAAATAGAGGAACTGACGCTGTATATGATTGATCTTAAAAAGGAGAATAATTTCCTTAAACAACAAAGCCAAGATCAGATTACTGAATTGTTAAAACGTATTGAAAAGTTAGAGAAAAATAATTAATAAATAAATGCACTCTTATCAGAACGCTGTTCGTTATATGTTCACTTATAATAATAAAAAAATGAGTCGCCTGAATTTTAGTAAACTGCCAGGGCTATTCTTTATTTTGAGTTTGTTGTCAATGATAGTTCATGCACAGGAGCCCCCATACCGTGCAACCAGAGTCATACCACCGTCTCCAACCGCTTATTCAATTACCAAATATGGAAATACACCAGTGAGTTTTTATAATGGTACTCCCAATATTTCTATTCCATTATATGACATCACAACACGCAATCATACGCTAAATATAGGATTACAATACAGCGCCACTGGAACGAAAACACTGCAGGCAGCTTCCTGGGTCGGGCTTGGCTGGACTTTAAAAGCGGGTGGAGCTATTACCCGTATAGTGAGACAACAGGATGATTTCATTGGGCATGGATATTACAATTCCCAGGCGTTACCAGCCAACACTCAGAGTAATGATTATCTATACAGCCCAAGCACTGAACCAAACGACAGACTTTATTTTGATAATGTTTACGATGGCCAAATGGATGCGGAGCCGGACCTGTTCAGTTACAATTTTGGCGCTTATAGCGGAAAGTTTGTGCTGGGCAAAAAAGCAAATGGCTCCGTGGTTTTCTTTGATGAAAAGAATAATATGGACTTTACCTATACAGCGGGAAAATGGATGGCAACAGATGGAGATGGGTACAAATATTATTTCGGCACGTTTGAAATGACCCAGGATTACTATCTTTCTTCTAACGCTGAGTTGACAAACTTTAATGGCATTGATGCTTTCAACAAGAATATAAATTCATCTCCCGTAACAGCCTGGTATCTTGATTCTATTGTAGCTCCTACCGCAGAAAGGATCAGTTTTTCATATACATATGGTAAAAGCCTCAGCCTGGTTAGCCAATCCGAAATATATGTCAAATTAGGTGCGATGAATATTACGGGTTGTACGAGCCAAACACCTACCGGTATGTTAAACGACTTCCGCTCTTATGATGCATCCCGGCAGGACATCCGCGATGCATATCTGCAGAAAATAACATTCTCAAATGGCTCGGTTGAATTTAAAGTATCTGAAAGAAATGATGTTAGCTATTTGGCTAACAATGATGGGCTGTTAAAACCATCAAAACTTGACAGCGTAATTATTAAGGATAATAATGGCACCCGTATTAAAGCGTATGCATTTTATTATACTTACTTTAACAGTATCGACCATGACAAGCGCTTGAAACTGGACTCAGTAGCTGAATTGGGAATCGGTGTAAATAGGAACCCTCCGTATACTTTTAGCTATATTAACCCAGACAATCTTCCACCGGTATATACAAAATCAATTGATCACTGGGGATACTATAATGGAATTGTTAATCCCACCCTCTTACCAACAACGACCTTTCCTTTGGCGCCTATATCTTTTACAGGAGCAGATAGAAGCCCCGACACGTCCGCAAATTATGCTATGAATGGGGTGCTGTATTCTATTAAGTATCCCACGGGTGGAAGTACAAATTTTGAATACGAATTGCATGACTATTCTAATCTTCACGGGGAGCAGGCATATAGAACAGTAGATAAGTTTGCATTTGTACGGTCCAATTCCAATAATCCCGGAGGAGATGTAACAAGTGCAACCTTCCGTCTGCCTCCCTTATTAGGATCCGAAAGTGCTAAAATCCCTGTAACCATTCAATGTAGTTATCAAAAGGTAGATCCTAATGTATCAGATCTGGTGAGCCTGGGATACTCAAATATGTGGAAGATTGCTAATGACGGTAGCTTACAAACAGTTGCTGGTTGTACCACTGCTAACTATGATCAGCCTAATCCAAGCCCCACTTTTAATAATCGTAATCTGGACACCGGAAATTACAGAATGCTTATTCAGGCAACAAGAGGATGGTCTTTTTACATGTCTATTAGCTGGCAGGAAAAAGAGCCTATTCCTATAACATATAGAAAGGGCGGAGGAATAAGGGTTAGTCGAATTACGGACCAGGATGGTATGGGTAATCAAACGGTTCGCCGGTTTGTTTACAAAGGAGATGACGGCATCTCCAGCGGCATCTTAATGTCTACTCCTGTTTATGCATATTATTATGATATTAGCCGTTCAAATTACATTATAGGTACAGGCGTTGTTATTCCGTGTGATTACACCGCCCGCTATTATGGCATTCAGTCGTCGACCCTGTTTCCACAAGGATTGTCTTCCAGCTCAGCTATTGTGGGTTACTCCAAAGTAACCGAATTACTGGGGGAGAATGGGGAAAATGGGAAAACTGAATATTACTATCACAATGCAGAAGATTCCACCGATGTATTTGCTACTATTCCCAGTCTAGGAGATCCATTGAATGGCAAGCCAACGGCGGTCATTGTTTATAATGCGCAGGGATCTCCGGTAAAAAGAAATGACTTCACTTATACGGTAAATGAACGCTCCACACTCAAAGGCGTAAAGCTTATGACAATTGCTACAGTACCAGATGCCAAGTATGTTTATCGCGTGAAGTTTTATGATAACATATCCAGTTGGGCCATTCCTGTAGCTGATACTGAAACCGTCTTTGATGGGACTTCTAAAATTGTGAATGTAAGAACAAGCTATTATCAGAATAATGTACATAGAGAGCCTACCAGGATTGATGTAGTAAAAAGCGATGGCAGCACACTAATAACGAAGTTTAAGCGGCCCAGTGACTACACGGTAACCGGGAATCTGTCGTTCGTAGAAAAAATGAGGAATAGTCATATATTATCTCCTGTAATAGAGCAGGAAACATTCCTGCAAAGAGGAACTTCAACAAAACTTTTATCAGGAGCATTTACCAGTTATAAGCAATATTATTCCAGTTTTTTTAAGCCGGATATTTTTTATAAGATAGAAACAGCAGTACCATTAAGCGACCTTACAGAATCATCCTTCACAAGTGCTGGTCTGCCGGTCTTTCACTCCGCTTATAAACCCAATGTTTATTTTGATGCCTATAGTGAACAGGGCAACCTGCTATCCTATCATGAACAGAATAATATTAATCAATCCTATCTCTGGGGATATAACGCTCAATACCCGGTAGCAAAGGTGGAAGGAGTGGTTTATGATACCGCAAAAAAATATATTACGCAAAGCATTTTAGATAACCCATCCAGTGACGCAGCCCTAAGGGCCGAACTAAAGAAGATTGGGACTGGTCTCGGCACCAATGCAATGGTAACAACCTATACTTATTTACCATTATTAGGTACTACCAGCGAAACAGATCCCAAAGGCTATACTGTATACTATGAATATGATGTTTTTGGACGTCTGAAACTGGTAAAAGATAAGGATGGCAAGATATTAAAGCAATATGATTACCAATTTCAGAAACCTGTAACCCAGTAATTAGTTCCCTTAAAAGAAAACACATGCGATCAATTATATCATATATACTAAAAGCAGGCACAGGACTTGCATTGCTGGGGACAAGCCACTCGCTATCCGCCCAGAACAAGCCTGACACCAGTATCCGAGCAACAGCCACGGCTGTTACAACGCCTGGCGCCTATACTAATACAACCATTAATTATATCCGCATCTGGGAGCCCAGTATGCCAACATCTGATCCGGCAGCAGTAAGTGCATCCACAGATGTAAATGCGGTAAAGCAAAGCACCCAGTACTTTGATGGATTGGGGCGGCCTTTACAAACAGTCACTAAGGCGCTTACTCCCGGAGGAAAAGACCAGGTAGCGCCGGTAGTATATGATGCATATGGGCGTGAGCAGTATAAGTATCTGCCCTACGTACCCAAAAGCGGAAACACCAGTGATGGAAAGTTTAAAACAGATCCGTTTAACGGACAAAAAGCTTTTTACCAGGATGCAACGCTGGTGCCAGGAGCTGTTGGAGAAACCATTTACTACGGGCAAACCGAATATGAAGCATCCCCGCTGAACCGGGTACTAAAAACGTATGCACCGGGTAACAGCTGGGCAAAGGGAAACTCAAGAGGAGATAAGCCTGTAGAGCTGCAATACCAGGTAAATACAACAGCAGACGGTGTTCGCATATGGAGTATTACCACCAGCGTTATCCCCACCGGTGCCACTAACCAGGTATATACTGCAGGGCAACTATATAAAAATATCACGAAGGACGAACGCGGCCTGCGTGTAGTGGAATTTAAGGATAAGGAAGACCGTGTTGTACTCAAGAAAGTAGAACTAACCGCTGGCTCGGCAGATGGCCATACCGGCTGGTTATGTACTTATTACGTGTATGACGATCTGGGTAACCTGCGTTGCGTAATACCACCCAAAGCGGTTGGAATAATCAGCAGCAGCTGGGTAATTGACGCCACCACCGCTAAAGAGCTTTGTTTCTTTTACCGTTATGACGGCCGTAACCGGATGATCATGAAAAAGGTACCTGGAGCAGATTCTACCGAAATGGTGTACGATGTGCGGGACCGCTTAGTTTTCACCCGGGATGGCAATCTGAAGGGCAAAAACCAGTGGATGGTAACCTTTTACGATGGATTAAACCGCCCCACCATGACGGCGCTATATAATTCCTCCGCTACCCGGGATGCCCTGCAAACCACCATGAACACCGCTACCAGCAATACCCAGAGCATCAGTTACACTTTTCCCGGTGTAGCAGACATGGTAGTGGCTAATCACGATGGCCGGCCGGAATATGAAGCCACCAATAGCATCACTTTCGACAACGGTTTTGATTCGGGTACAGATGACATGCTGGCAGAGATCAATCCATCTGCTAACCAGGGCATCACCAGTATTACGGTCACCAACCCTTTACCCAATATCCCGGCCAGTGCATTAACCCCGCTGACCTATACTTTTTATGATAGCTATACTTTCACCGGGAAGCAGGATCCGGTTAATGACTTTCTTAAACCACAATATTCTGGTAGTTCATATGCGGAAGTGATTACCAGCACCAGTAATATGACTAAAGGCCTGGTAACCGGCAGTAAGGTACGTGTGTTAGGTACTGACCAATGGTTGACCAGCACCATTTACTACACCGATAAGGGCCGGACTTTGCAAACTATCTCAGACAATGTAAGTGGCGGTAAGGATGTAGTTACCAGTTTGTATGATTTTAGCGGTAAGCTGCTCAGTACCTTTCTGCGTCATAGCAATATTAAAAGTGGTGTAACCGCCAATACCACGGTGATGACGCAAAACCTGTATGATCCAGCAGGCCGGCTGAAGACAATAAAAAAGCAGATCAACGATATTGGTACCCCTAAAACAATAGCAGAAAATACCTATGACGAGTTGGGGCAGTTAAAAAGTAAACGCCTGGGTGTAGTAACAACTACTCAACTGGAAACACTGAACTATGAATACAACCTGCGCGGCTGGCTCAAAAGCATTAATAAAGGCTTTGTAACCGCTGCAGGTAGCAGCACCAACTGGTTCGGCCAGGAATTAAGTTACGATTATGGTTTTGTTACCAATCAATACAACGGTAATATCTCTGGTAACAAATGGAAAAGTAAAAGCAATGGTATTCAACGGGCATACGGTTACAACTATGACAATGCAAACCGTTTAACCGTAGCCGACTATTCTCAGCAGAACAGCGGCAGCACTACCTGGACCAAGGACCAGATGGATTTTTCCGTAAGCGGGATCACTTATGATGCCAACGGCAATATTGGTACCATGACGCAAAAGGGAATGGCAAACGGAGCCATAACCACCATAGATCAACTGACTTACGGCTACAAAAACACGAATGCCAGTAACAAGCTGGCTACCGTTGTAGATCCCAGTAGTACGGCCACTGCTAAATTAGGTGACTTTATAAACGGTACCAATACAGGAGACGATTATGAGTATGATGTTAATGGCAACCTTATAAGCGATGCCAATAAAGGCATCACTAACATCTCTTACAATCATCTCAATCTTCCCGAAACCATAACCATTACAGGTAAAGGAAGTATCCAATACCAGTATGATGCAGCCGGAAATAAGTTAAAGAAGACCGTTACGGACAATACTGGCACACTAGCAAAGATCACTACCACTACCTACATAGGCGGTTTCGTGTATCAGAATGATAGCTTGCAATTTGTAAGCCATGAAGAAGGCCGCATCCGTACCGTGTTTAAGAATGCCACACCGGTATCTTATGTATATGACTACTTCCTGAAAGACCACCTGGGTAATGTCAGAACTGTACTCACCGAACAAACGGACTTCAGCATGTACGCTGCCACGATGGAAACTGAACAAGCGGCCACAGAAACGGCCTTATTCAGCAACCTGGATGAAACCCGTACTGCTAAACCGGTTGGTTACCCACAGGATGAAACAACACCTGACAACCATGATGTGGCTAAGTTAAATGCCAAAGATGGCGGCAAGAAGATCGGTCCTTCACTGGTGTTAAGAGTAATGGCTGGCGATACCATCCAGATAGGCGCCCGTGCGTTTTATAAGTCCACCGGTCCTAAGGATAATAAAACCGTTTCCCCGGAAGATATGGTGGCATCCCTGCTGCAGGTGTTCGGCGGAGCTGCCGGTTCCAGCACTTCGCACGCCGCCCGCCAGGCAGAGAACCTTTCACCTTTCAGGAACTTTAACAGCAATGATTATCAGCATTTAAAGGAAAAGGATGCCGATCAGAACCAGCAGGATAAACCCAAAGCCTATCTGAATTTTGCATTATTCGACGATCAGTTTAACTTAGTGGATCAGAATAGTGGTGTACGGCAGGTGAAAGGCGAACCAGATGAGCTGCAGACCCTGGCGGTAGACAAGATGCCGATTGAGAAAAGTGGTTTCCTGTATGTGTATACCAGCAATGAAACTGCACAGGATGTGTTCTTTGATAATGTAGTGGTACAGGATATTACCGGGCCATTGTTGGAGGAAACTCATTATTATCCGTTTGGGTTGACGATGACGGGGATAAGTGCGAATGCACTGATAGGAAGTAATTACCAAGAAAACCGTAAGAAATACAATGGAAATGAACTACAGTCAGAAGAGTTCAGAGATGGAAGCGGTTTGGAGTGGTTTGATTTTAATGCAAGAACTTATGATCAACAGTTAGGACGGTTCATGCAGATAGATCCCTGGATTGAAGTTGGTACTCAAGAGATGTTGACGCCGTATCAGTTTTCAGGTAATAACCCTATAAGATATAATGATCCCGATGGTAAATGTCCTTGGTGTGTTGGCGCTATTATTGGCGGCGTTGTAGATGCAGGGCTACAATTAACAGAAATAGCCCTTACTGATAAAACATTATCTGATTTTAGTGTCAAATCAGTAGCAATTTCAGCCGCTGCCGGAGCATTAAGTTCAGGTATATCTTCAATAGCAAAAATTAAACAAGCGAGTACTATTGTTAAAATAGGTATTGAATTGGCAACAGATGCAGGAGTGAGTGCAGGCAGTCAATTGGCTAACGATGGAGAAGTTACTTTAAAAAAGACTTTGATTGATGTTGGAGCAGGACAAATTGTTGGAAGAGGAGCAGGGGCGTTAGTGGAGAAAAAAGCAGCTAATTCAGCGGCTGCAAGTCGACTCAAGGAAGCGGTTAATAGAGAGAAAAATATTGCTAGAGGTAAATCTAATACGGTCTCTAAGGTAAAAGCTAAAGTTGCAGAAGCTGAAAAGAAATTAGATGAATATGTAAATACTAGAGCCGCTGCGTCAGCTGCTACGGCATCTGGTGCAGCTTCAAAAGCTGTAGAAACTTTAGAGCAGTCTGCCGAAAAGAAAAAAAAGGATTAAAGATGATGGTTAAGTTGATAAACTGGATTAAAAATCCAAGGAATATAGTCTTTATTATTTTGATGATAGTAATAGCGATTTATGGCATAATTAATAATAACTTAGAAATTATTATCAAGGTTTATATAGGCATGTTTTTATTTGGGCTGTTAGTTGGTGGAATTATTTATCTAGTCAATAAGTTATTTAAATAAATCAAACTGCTATATTATATTAAAAAAGGGGACTATCTCAAAAACTGTATAAGTTTTAAAAAACGGAGTTCGTAGTGGGATCTATATTCTGATCCTATTTTCAAAAATAGTTAAAAACTGATCTAGGACAATGCCCCAGTTTCTAATGGGCATTGTCCATTTTTTTGTAGCCTCTCTCAAGGCCAGGTACAGATTTGAGCACCGCCTCGTCATTGGGGAATGAGAGTTTGTTCTTGGTGTACTTCCTGATCTTACCATTGAGGTTTTCAACCAGGTTAGTGGTATAGATGATTTGTCGGATTTCCAGAGGAAAGTCGAAGAATACAGTCAGCTCTTCCCAGTTGTCTTTCCAACTTTTGATAGCATACCCATACTTGCTGCCCCATTGGCTTCCAGGGCTTGCAGGGCGGCTTGCGCCGCCTGGCGTGTGGGAGCCCCATAGATATCCTTCATATCATGGCTGAACTCACGTTTGTCTTTCCAGACTACATAGCGGCAGCTGTTCCGGATCTGGTGGACAACACAGACCTGGGTTGCTGACTGAGTGAAGACGGTCCGGATGGTTTGAGTGAACCCATTAAGGTTATCTGTAGCAGTGATCAGGATGTCTTCTAAGCCCCGGGCCTTCATATCGGTCAGTACTGAGGCTGCAGATTCATTTTTGCTCAGCCACATGCCCAACACCTCTTTAAAACCGTCCTGGCGCAGCCCCACTGCGATATAAACCGTTTTGTTGACCACTTTGCTGTTCTCCCGGACTTTGAACACAATGCCATCCATCCACACGATTAGATAAACTCGTTCCAGAGGCCGGTTCTGCCATGCTACGATATCTTCGGCTATCCGGGAGGTGATCCGGCTGATTGTTGCCGTAGATACTTCAAATTTGTAAACATCCTTGATCTGTTCCTCAATATCACTTACGCTCATGCCTTTGGCATATAGTGACACAATCACTTCTTCAATACCTTCTACCATGCTTTCCCGCTTGGGAACTATCATGGGGTTAAAACTGGCATCCCGGTCACGTGGGACTTTAATCTCTGATTCCCCATACTGGGTCTTGATCTTCTTTTTCCCATAACCATTACGCGCATTTTTACTGTCATTCTGCTCATTCTTCTCATATCCTAAATGCCCATCCAACTCGCCTTCCAGCATCTTCTCAATGGCTCGTTTCTGGATTTGGCCCAGAAAATCATTGAGTTGCTGACCTGTCTTAAACTGCTTCAAAAAGTCGTCTGATAAAAAATCCTCGGTGTTCATAGCCTGTGTAAAGTTTAAAAGTAAAAAAATCGAAGCTCTTACCAACCCCCGATTTTTATGTTTACACAGTTTTTGTTATAGTGTCGGATATGCTGATCTATCATCACTCAACATTCCTAAAAATCAGAAAGCACCCTACCTTACTATTCTCAACCCGCTATTTCCTTCTAAAAACTTAAACCCTTTCTTAAAATCCGCCCGCACATTCGTCGTCAAATATTTCACCCATTCAGGATCCCTTTCTTTCCGTATATGCGCAAACAACGCTAACGCATATCCCCACATTTGCTGGCTTAGATACCCCTGCCTTTTATACCCCCAGCTATCATGCGTAGCATAAAACCGGAAAGCCGTGTTTGCATTAAAGATGCCCAAACCGTAAATAACAGGGATTAGCTCTGTCAAATGCTCATCATTAAATTTCATGCGTTCTTCTCCCAGCAGCTTAATATGTGCAATTTCATGCGCCAACGTAGCAACAAGACCGCCGGCATCTTTTAATTCAGATAGTTCAATTGCAATCTGATATTGGCTATATTCATTTTTTCCATAGTATTTTCCGGAAGCATATTTTTCTCCGGGAGACTGTTGGGAAAACAGGCGCAGTCCGGAACCGCCATATTCCTTTAGTTGCTGATCATAAAAAAACAGTTCAATCTGATCAGGATTAACCGCCATTTGGGCAGCTACAATTTTTAACAAGGCATGCGCATCCTTTTCCGTTTGGGTGAAGGTGATTGGGAAGTCTGCTGGTATGGGCCGCAGCACCTTTCTATGCATGATCATTTCCTTGTCAAACTCTGATAGCAGCCACTGAAATGTTTCTTCCAGCCATACCCGTGCATCTTCCGGTACAGGGCATTCTACTTTCCTCGATTTACTAAACCATCCAAACATAAACACGCGTTAAAAAAAATATCAAAACATCAACTCTCCGCTCTCCACATCCACCGTCGTCGCTTCCGGCTGCTGCTTCTTAATATACGGTATCGCTGTTACCAGGTACACACTGCTACCTGTCGAAGAAGATGCTGCAGCGCCCATGGCAGCCCCGCCGATCAATCCGCCACCCAAACCACCTGCAACACCCGACCAAAAGATAGATTTGTTCTTCCGGTTAATAGCTTCCAGGTAATTAGAGATCACAAAAGCATGACCGCTCTTTTCCAGCGGTATCAGGGCAGTGGGAATGCACTTATACACTTCACCATTTTTACATACGCCCCAGGGATGCTCTACCAGCACACGGCTGCCATCTGCTTTTGTTTCATAGACATTCACTTTCTTTTTCTCAATCGCAATATCGAAGTTGCTGACAGAAGGAGTATTGGCTAAAAATTCAGCATAGCTGCGGTACACGCCGCTGTAGTATTGAGTAGCCAGCAGAATAGGCGCATTAAGTTCTGCAACTGCTTTGTCCTGTATATCTGCAGCCAGCAGGGGAGCCGTATCGTTAATAGCAGTATTAACATTGGCAACAGCGGTTTTCAGCAATAACTGCACTATCTCCGCTATGTTCCGGTCATGTTTGCCGGTAACATCCATCCCGCCTCTTACTAAAGTGGTGTCAAAGTGTGCGAGCAAATGATAATGCTGTCGGTCTGATGATGCATAGGCATCTGCCTTTAGCCGTACAAATGCTTTTTCACTCATTGCAAAGGTACGTTCATTAATACGCAGGTCTTTGATCACCCACAACAGGTGTACCCCGGTATCTTTAAACATACTTTTATACTGTGCATCTGTAAAATCCTGCAGATAATTTGCCCAGGGCTTATCTGGCACAGCGCTGATCTTTTTGTTCATCATACCCACCTGCACATAACCCAGCCTGGCGGTATCACCATATAGAGGAATGATCCGGATACCGGTAATGCCTATAGGAAACGGCGCCAGATCCGGCTTACTATCAGCCGTCAGCTTAATAATTTTTACTCTTTCATTTTTGGCAGGAGCAGCAGCTTCCGTTTGGGCAAATGCAAAAGACAGCCTTAAGAAAAGAAGTGCGGTAACAACAATATACTTCATAGGTAAAATGTGAATAAGGGATATTATTCCATAAATATAACGGCTTTATCCCGCTTAACATACGCCTTTTTCGTGAGCCTGATCTCCATGCGCCCGTCCGGCATCGTATGAATATCCACCTGTTTAGGCAACCGCATAAAGAGGCGTTTCCCTTTTAGCCGGGCCACTGCTGTTTTGGAGCGATCGGTCTTCAAGATCTTTACTGGTGGCGCAACTATTTCTTCTTTTACAATTCCTGCCGGAGCTATACCAGGCATTGCAAGATCCTTGTCTATACCAACAGTCAAAGTACCAGGTACAATGTTATCTGGCGCAACAGACACCACTGCTTCCTCCTTCACAACATACGCCTGCTCCAGCCGCGCACTAATAATATCCGCCACCACACCCTCTTTCAGCATTCTTAACGCTTCCCCGGTCATAGCCCGGTATTGCGCATGCTTTCGTTCCTCCCGCGGCAAACACCGGTACACCGCCGCTGCCAGCCGTGATGCCTGTCCTAAAAGATCCGCATACACCCGTGTAAGTGTAAAAGCCTTATCACGCTTTACACGCTTCCCACTCAGCGTACTTTTCCTGCGAACATAATATTGCCCGTCCATCTTGTAAAAACAGGCATCACCGCGTGTGCCGGTATAAAAAACCGGTCCTTTTTGTTTTGGCATTTCAGTAAGTTTTTCGGTTAATAATGAATGACTTACACGAATATAACAACCCTCACAATATCCCCCAAATAGAACAGGCGGATCTCCAATTGCTCAATACAAAAAGGCGTTTTAACAATACCAACCGCCCCTGGCCCAATATTGGGCCAGGCATTTTCCATCCGTACGTAATCCTCCGTATCCACCTACTTCACAAAAGGCCTCGCAAACCAACGCAATCCCACACCGGTCCCCTTGTATCCCCGCATTGCTTGCACGATTGAAAACAAACCTTGGCTGGCGTCATCCGCTTGATAAAGCCCAATCCCGGCACCCAAGCCCACACGGCCTCTCCACGCCCCATCAAGGCCCAAAACAGCCAGGCGCAGTTTGTTTTTAACCTGCAAGCATGCAGAACCCATAAGCGCGGGCAAGAAGCACCAATGAGTGCAATGCAAACCCATAGCAGCAGGCAAAGGCAACTTGGAATAAAAAGAAGCAAAAGGGCCAGGACTCATGTAAAGGGCAACAACAGTTCATGTAAATCCCATGTACTTCAGGCTAACAACAGTAGTAGATCTCTGTATTGATTCAGAATTGACTTTACATGTTGGGGGTTAATTAAGGATTAATTAAATTACTAACATGAAAGGAAAATCATTAGGACCACCTCCTATCTACGCCGAGACCTTGAAAATCAGCGTTGCCCGGGAATATCTATCGACAGATCAAAGCTATGGGGAGTTGGCAAAGAAGTACGGCCTTAAAAACAGAGAGGTCGTTAGGAGTATGGTGTCCTGGTACGAAAGGCATTACAGCCAGGATCAGCTGCCAGTAGTTAAAAATGCTCCAGCAGTTGGCTCACCGGACCTAAAAGCAGGAGCCTCCAATACAGATAAGGAAAAACAATTAAA
>NZ_FOBB01000006.1 GCF_900109685.1 Chitinophaga rupis
CCGCTTAATAATAATGACTTCATCCAGGTGCTGTTGATGATCTGCTTTTTGTTGCTTGTACCAGGCTTGCCGGGTTTTACCAAACAATCCACAAAGAGTTCCTAGGTTAACCTCGGGATAGTAAGGCCTCACTTGGTGGACGGTTTGGTACCAGACTTTTTTCTGATCTCTATTTTAAACTGTTCTTCCGCAATGTCTATCATCGTCTGCAACCCGAACACCTGCAGATTGGCATATTCCAGTTTCTTCAACAACGCTTCATTTTGCTTTTTGAGGGCGTCCAATTCCTTTTGTTCCTCTTCGGTCATGACGGTAGGTAAGATGGTTCGTTGCTCAAGTTCCGAAGAAAACAGCGATTTCCAGTGGCCTATCTGATTAGCTTTTACGCTATAGCGAGCCGCTACCTCTGCCATACTTTGGCTACCTAACAGATAGTCTGCTACTACTTTGCGCATAAAAGCGTGGGAATGTTGGAACGAACGGCCCCCCTTGCCTTTTCTGTTTTGCCCTAAATTGTTTGTTTTTTGCATGTCTTACACTTTTTGTAGTGTAAACCTTTTTCAGGACGTGACATATGGCTTACCTATAAATATAGGATGGCTTATTTAGGAGATAGTTTACTCATGCACTAAATAATCCGGTATAAAGTTGTCAATGACCTGCCGTAATCCTGCTGCTGGTTTACAACACGTCCCTTCAGGCAAAAAGAAGCCCCGGGAGGCTCACCAGGCTCCCGGGGCTATTACAGCTGCATATTACCCGCAAATAAAAAGGGAAGCCTTCTGGCCTCCCTTTAGTATCTTACATAATCCGAAGTATTACCTCCCCGATTATTATTATTCATTCTTCATTATTAATTACTTTTTCCGCTGCGGTCCCTGCATGCCCTGCTGGCGTTTCTGCATTTCCTCCAAACGCTCCTGCCATTTGGATTTGGACACCGGCTTCTTCTTGTTTTCCTGGATGCGTGCGTGGATCTTGTCGTGGTTGATCACGAAAGTTTGTAACACCCACTGCAGGGCAATACTGATCACGTTAGACAGGAAGTAGTAGAACGTTAAACCGGCAGCCAGGCGGTTAAATACGCCTAACAGCATAACCGGGAAAATATACGGCATGTACTTCATTACCGGGTTGCTCTGGTCGGCCATGCCACGGTTGTAGAAGGCCAGCACCAGGCTGGTAGCCGTCATCAGCAGGGTGAACAAGCTTACGTGGTTACCGTAAAAAGGTATCTCAAACGGCAAGTTCAGGATAGAATCGTAGGTGGACAGGTCTTTTGCCCACAGGAAACTTTCCTGCCGCAGCTCAATAGAAGATGGGAAAAAGCTATACATGGCCACCAGGATGGGCAGCTGCAGCAAAGCTGGTAAACAGCCCCCCAGCGGGTTCACACCGGCGCTTTTGAACAGCTTCATCTGGTCCATACCAAAAGCCTGCTGGTCATCGCCATGCTTTTTGCGCAGCTCATCCAGCTCGGGTTTCAGCACCTTCATTTTAGCCTGGGATACATAGCTCTGGTAGGTGAAGGGCGCTATGAGCAGGCGGATGAAGATGGTGAGCAGTATAATAATAATACCGTAGTTGCTGATAAAACCACTGAGGAAGTTAAACGTAGGGATAATGATCCATTTGTTCACATACTTCACCCAAAAGAAGATACCGGAACCCAGGGGGATAATGTTCTCCAGCCCGATATCAAAAGACTTCAGCGTTTTGTAGTGGTTAGGACCGTAGTAGATCTGTACCGGGTAGCTGAAATCATGTGCGCGGTTATACGGGATATCCAGCGTGGTAAAGGTTTGCCCTACAATGTTACCGCTTACCGGCACCTTGGTATTTACATCGGCGCTGCTAAATGGCGCATCTTTAGCTGCGGCTATCAGGGTAGTATTAAAGAACTGCTGTTTTACGCTCAGCCAGTGCAGCTTGGTATCAAACTTCTCATGGCTGGTACGTTGCAGGGTAAAATAATCGTGCTTATCATCAACATTGCTGTAGTGCACCTGGTTGTTCAGGCGCTCATTCTGCATGTCGTGCTCCTGGATGTGGTTTTCATTATTCCATTGCAGCTGCAGCGTATTCTGGTTAGCCGGCAGCGCTTTTTCCATACCTACGGCGTGAATGGTATAATTCACCAGGTAGCCGTTAGGTTTCAGGGAGTAAATATATTCCAGGTATTCTGAAGCGTTGGTTACGGAAAGGCGGTAGCGCAGGGTTTGCGTACCATCTGCCGCTTTTTCCACCTGGCTCCCGGTAAAATACAGGTCGGCTGTATTTAAGGTATGATTGTTTACCGGCAGCTGCAGAGATAAGCGGTTAAAAGAGCCTTCTACCAGCATAAGCGGGCCACCGGCAGCATTTTTAAAGTCTTTTAACTGTACGGATTCCGGCTGGCCTCCTTTATTGGTAAAAGAGATCTTTACCACCTTGTTTTCCAGCACTATATTTTGCTCAGTACCAGTAGCAGCGTTGGCAAAAACGCCGTATTCACCGGCCAGTTGCGCAGAATCGGGTTTGCCGCTTGCCTGGCTGCTGGTATCTGTAAAGGTTTTGGGCTTGTTCAGGTTAGCAATGGAATCCTGCCGGGCTTTTTCCCTGAGGGCGGTGGTCTGTTGTTTTTGGTTAAAAACGATGTAGCCTACCAGTAAAACCCCTAGCAGTATAAATCCAATGACCGAGTTTCTGTCCATCGAAGTGCAATTAAAATTTAGGCAGCAAAGGTACGTGAAAAATGTGCTAATGTGCTAATATGCTAATGTGCTGACGATGAAATTAATGTGCGGGTGGTGGAAAGCAGCAGTGCCGGTGATAATCAATTGATTACCGCCGGCACTGCTGCATATTAATTTCACATTATTTACGGATGATGAACGATCTTCTTTTCGTCGGTAGCTTTAAGCTTGCCGTTCTTACCTTCTGCATACTGCTTGGCAGCGGCTATAAAGTGTACGAACAGGGGCGCCGGGCTTTCTACGGTGCTTTTCAGCTCCGGGTGGAACTGGCAGCCTACAAAGAACGGGTGGTCCGGCAGCTCTATCATCTCCACCAGGGTGCTTTCCGGGTTATGGCCGGAGGTTACCAGGCCTGCTTTCACAAAATCTTCCTGGAACTCACTGTTAAACTCATAGCGGTGGCGGTGCCTTTCGCTGATAAGCGTGCTGCCGTAGATCTGGGCTGCACGGGAGCCGGGTTTCAGCTGGCAGGCATAAGCGCCCAGGCGCATGGTACCGCCTTTGGCTGTTATCTTCTTCTGTGCCTCCATTAAACCAATTACCGGGTGAGCGGTTTCAGGGTTCATTTCGGTGGAGTGGGCATCTGTCCAGTGCAGCACGTTACGGGCATATTCTACCACGGCCATCTGCATACCTAAACAAATACCAAAGAAAGGCAGGTTGTTTTCACGGGCATACTGGATGGCCGTGATCTTACCTTCTATACCACGGTGGCCAAAGCCGGGTGCTACCAGCAGGCCGTCCAGGTTGCGGAGCTTATCGCCCACATTATCAGGTGTAATATGTTCAGAGTGCAGGTTCTGCACCACTACTTTACATTCATTTACCGAACCGGCATGTATAAACGATTCCAGGATGGATTTATAGGCATCCTGCAGCTCCACATACTTACCGATCAAACCAATGGTTACCTTGGTTTTAGGGTATTTCAGCCGGTCCAGGAACTCGCGCCATTTGACCAGCTCAGGTTCTTTTTCTACCGGCAGGTTCAGCTTTTTAAGGCAGATCACATCCAGCTTTTCCCGCATCATTTCCAGCGGTACTTCGTAAATGGTGCCTACGTCGTTCGCTTCTATTACCGCATCTACCTGCACGTTACAGAACAGGGCAATTTTCTTCTTCAGATCGCGGTACATAGGCTCTTCCGTGCGGCATACAATAATATCGGGGTGCACGCCATTCTCGCTCAGCAGTCTTACAGAGTGCTGGGTGGGTTTGGTTTTCAATTCTTTAGCTGCGCGCAGGTAAGGGATCAGGGTGAGGTGAATGACCAGGCAATCTTCTTCGCCCAGCTCCCACTGCAGCTGACGTACCGCCTCTACATAAGGCAGGGATTCAATGTCACCTACAGTACCGCCCAGCTCCGTGATCACAATATCATATTTACCGTCCTTGCCCAGGAGCAGGATGCGGCGTTTGATCTCATCTGTGATGTGAGGGATCACCTGCACGGTTTTACCCAGGTAGGCGCCTTCCCTTTCTTTATTAATAACGGTTTGGTAAATACGGCCGGTGGTAACATTGTTGGCCTGGGAAGTAGGTGTGTTCAGGAAACGCTCGTAGTGCCCCAGGTCCAGGTCGGTTTCGGCGCCATCTTCGGTTACGTAGCATTCCCCGTGTTCATAAGGGTTTAAGGTCCCGGGATCCACGTTGATGTACGGATCAAATTTCTGAATAGTCACTCTAAAGCCGCGTGCCTGCAATAGTTTAGCCAACGAGGCGGCTATAATTCCTTTTCCCAATGAGGAAGTAACACCTCCCGTAACGAAGATATATTTTGCCATAAAAACTAAATTCTGAAAAGATTTCCCTGACCTAGGAGGAAGCGCCGGACTTTGTTTGGTGTAATCTGTACCTGTCAAGTAGAATTACTTCCGAAGGTCAGGCAAAGTTAACACAAAATTTTTATGAACCCTCAACCTCCACCCGATTACCTGTATTAATTATCCAGAATGTGTGGATTAGCCCCTGGAATTTTGCTAAGTTTGCGGTTTGAATGTCCATAGTCCATAGTCGATGGTCCATGGCCTTTACCCGTTTGATATGCAGAGCGTTATAGGCAATTGACTATGGACCATGGACTATGGACCAACTATAAACATATGACTATTACGCCCAAACATGCCCAGGATTCAGTGATCAGGATGACGGAGCTGGTATTACCAAACGATACCAATACTTTTGGCAATTTAATGGGCGGCCGCCTCATGTACTGGATGGATATTGCTGCGGCCCTGGCCTGTATGAAACATTGCAGCGCGCCGGTGGTAACTGCCTCTGTGGATAACATTTCTTTTGAAACGCCTATCAAGCTAGGCAATGTGGTACATATTGAAGCCCGGGTAAGCCGTGCTTTTACCACCTCTATGGAAGTGCATATGCGTGTATGGGGCGAAGATCCTGTGCAGCAGTACCGCTATAAATCCAATGAGGCGTTTATGACCTTTGTAGCCCTGGACCCCAATGGTAAGTCCCGCCCGGTACCTGCTATTATCCCTGATACCGAAGAAGAGAAAAAATTATACGATGGCGCGCTCAGGAGAAGGCAGCTGCGCCTGATATTAAGCGGCAAAATGAAACCGGAGGATGCTGGTGAGCTGAAAGCGCTGTTCTTTGAGAAAGCAGTGAAATAGTTGGCAGTGGGCAGTTGGCAGTGGGCAGTCAGGAAATAGTTTTTAGGAGGGAGTAGTTCAAAGTAAATTAGTTACTTAAGTTATAAAGTAGTATTAATCAGTCGTATTAATTAGTAGTAGTGTAGCAAATAAGTTAGTGATGTAACAAAAAAGAATTACCTCATTATTTGTTAACCAAATAAATTGCTCAGCAGCCGCTCACGGCTGCCAACTGCCCACTGGCAACTGCCAACTACTCACCGGCAACTGCCAACTGTCTACTGCCAGTTACGCTACATCAACATCCCATTCCCGGTAAAACTGTTCCAGGAACTGCTCCATAAAACGGTGCCGCTCTTCCGCCATTTCTTTGGCCGTATTGGTATTCATACGGTCTTTCAGCAGCAGCAGCTTTTCGTAAAAATGGTTGATGGTTGGCGCAAGGCTTTGTTTGTACTGTTCCTTGGTCATGGTCATGTTGGGCGTAACGGAAGGGTCGTACATAGGACGGTTCTTAAAGCCGCCATAATTAAACGTACGTGCTATGCCAATAGCACCCAAAGCATCCAGCCGGTCCGCATCCTGTACCACCGCCAGCTCCGGGGAACAGAAGTCCGGACGATGGTTCCCACCTTTGAAGGAGATGTTCTGAATAATGGACACCACATGTTTGGTTACAGATTCCGGCGCATCAATAGACTGCAGGAACGCCCTTGCCTTTTCAGGCCCGACCGTTTCATCGCCATTATGAAATTTGGAATCTGCAATGTCATGCAGCAGGGCTCCCAGCTCTACTACCAGCATATCTACGTTTTCTTTGGAACCAATATGCCTGGCCAGCTGCCAAACCCTTTGAACGTGCCACCAGTCGTGTCCGCCTTCTGCGTGGGTCAACTCCTTCTTTACATAGGTTACGGTGGGGTTGATTAGTTGTGTCGATAAAGTTGTTTCAATCATACGCACTTAAAACTCTTGTTCACTATAAATATACTGAATATTAAGATGTGTTGCGCACACATAACACGATTATAACACCTTTACCGGGGCCCCTTTCGGGCCCGGTAGAAGGTAAACTATAGGGAAGCGGGAATCCTGGTTGATAAATGGATCTGCGCGTAGCAAATAACAATAATTTAATGGGGCAGATCAGGGGTTTGGCGCGGCATAAGGCGGAGCCTTTTTTCGCAACTAATAGGTTTCTAGGTCAAGATCTTAGATGGCCTTAGCTTACCCCGGGACCCGTTAAGTCGAACCCCGCCTATGACCGCTACTATCTTTTGCTGTAACAGCAATAAAAGAATCTTGGAAAGAACAAAGGAAACAGCGCGGGTAGCGCTGCTCCCGTCGGTTGGTTTTATGATTTTGTCTTTTGTGTAACCCTGGTGAACGCACATTTCAGTATTACTATTTGATAATATCCGTTCACCATTGTATTGTAAAAATAGAGAGATAAATTGAATTTTTAACCATTCAAGCATCAAAATAGTAACATATTTTTAATTGTAATATAATATTAGAATTGGTCACCAATTGACATTTTACACCTTAATTAATTGATTTACAATCATATAAATAACTTTTAATGATTATTTGGCAAATACCCTATTTGATTACCTATCAGCCTATCTATTATATTATAATTATACACATATAATAAATGGGGCGGAAAATATTTAAACAATAGCCATCCAGTATAGGAACAACCTATTAAAAAGGGATCCAGCAATAAAGGGAGATGAAAGGAAAGGTTACTGTTCTTTTTCTTTTTCCTGCACCAGCACATCGGTGATCTTATTCAGCTGTTTTACCTTTTCGGTAAAATCGCCTTTCAGGCGGTCGCGGATAACCTGCAGCTTGTTCAGTACTTCATCGAGCGTATCGGGAATGGCTTCCTGTAATACCTGTTTCAGGCGTTTGGCCACCGTGGGGGATTTGCCATTGGTGGAAATGGCAATTTTGAGGTTTCCTTTCTGTACAATAGAGCCCAGGTAAAAATCGCAGAGCTCCGGGGTATCGGCTACATTAATGAGCACCTTGCTGCATTTGGCCTTTTCCCAGATGGTATAGTTCAGCTCTTTATCGTTAGTGGCGGCTATTACCAGGTTTTTGCCGATCATATCGCCACAGGAAAATTCTTTCTGAATAAGGGTAATGGTATGGTGTTGCTGCGCCAGTGCTTCTACTTCCGGTAAGAACCAGGTTGCCACCACAGTTATGTTGGCATCCGGGCAGTTCTGCAGCATGGCATTCAGTTTTTCATGGCCTATGTTGCCGCCGCCTACCACCAGGGTGTGCAGGCGGTTCAGCTTAAAGAATACGGGAAACAAATGGTTCTCTTCCATGACCTGAAGTTAATTCACTTTCAGCTGACAATCGTTCACATTATACTGCCATTTTTAATTCTGCGGCCAGCTTTTCCTGTATGGCCTGGAACGCTTCGTGGAAGCGCACCACCTCTCCTACTATAATAATGGCGGGGTTGCGCAGCTCATGGCTGGCAGCTATGTGCGCAAGGTCGTTTACCGTGCCTACGCCTATTTTCTGGTTAGGCAGGGTACCGTTCTGGATAATGGCAACCGGTGTGCTGCCTTTGCCCTGTGCGGCGTAAGCAGCGGCTATTTCAGCTACCTTGCTCATACCCATTAATATTACTACGGTTGTATTGGCCTGGATGGCAAATTCAAGATCGCGGGCAAGATTGCCGTTCTGTGTATTACCGGTGATCACCCAAAAACCTTCGCTTACATTACGTGCGGTAACAGGTATTTTGTTAATGCCCGGTACAGCTACTGCGCTGGAAATGCCCGGCACTATCTCCGTTTCAATACCAAACTGCTGTGCAAAGGCCATTTCCTCCTGGCCACGGCCAAATACAAATGAATCACCGCCTTTCAGGCGTACTACGCTGCCAAAAGTAAGCGCGTACTTAACGATCATGCGGTTAATCTCATCCTGAGAATATACATGCATACCGGCGCGCTTGCCTACAAAACGTTTCAGGCAGTTGGCAGGCGCGTGTTCCAGCAGTTCATTATTAGACAGCGCATCGTAAAGGATCACCTTTGCCTGCTGTATCACTTTCAAACCTTTTACGGTGATCAATTCCGGATCACCAGGTCCTGCACCTACGAGCGTTAATTTTGGAACTATTGGTTGCATACACTTCTCTTTAAATCAGTTGTAGTAGTGGTGAGGGACTTAAAGCCCCTCACCTTTTAATATTATGCGGTTACCGGAACAGCGGCGGTAGCAGCTGCTTCACGGTAGGCCTGTGCCTGTTTGTAAAAATCTGCAGCCTGCTGATAGTATTGTTTGGCAAAGCTTTCAGCCGGTTCGTGCTCATTGATCTGCATTACCAGTGATTTAAAACCACCTTCAATGTTGATCTTACCGGTAGCTACGAAATGTTTATCAAAATCATTAATGATACCGTGCTGTGTATTGCAGCTTACGCCTTCGCCCAGCAGCAGCGCTTTGGCGCCCTGTACAAAGGTGGAGTAAGCGTGATAAATGCCATCTGAATACTGACCTACAGCCAGCGCATCAGCACCCCAGGCCAGCTTTTCTTCGGCTTCAAACAGCAGGGTAGCTACCAGGTCTATTACCACACCCGCGCACTCGCCTACGCCAATGGCTGTTGCGTATTTTTCTTCATGACCCCAATCCACAAAATCTTCATCCCGCAGGGTAGTCAGGTCTGTTAAAGGTTTCAGCAGCTCGTAAAAATAACGTTCGCCCTGGCGGTCGAAATAATCATTGAACAGCTCATCTTCCTGGCCATTTGCATCAAAATCATTCAGCAGGGAACGCAGTACATCGGGGCCGCGTTTGCTCGGTACCTTTATAACCTTATCGGCTACACGGCCTACGCCGTTACCTACAATACCACCGCCTAACAATACCTGCAAAGCGGGTAATGTTTTGCCGCCGCTTTTTAAAGAGCTGCCGTGAAAACCAATGGCTGCAATACCATGCTGGCCGCAGGAGTTCATACAACCGCTGATCTTTATTTTAATATCCTTGTTGTATACCAGGTCAGGAAATTCATCGTGGATCACCTGCTCCAGCTTAGCGGCAATACCGGTGCTGCTGCTGATACCCAGGTTACAGGTATCGGTACCGGGACATGCAGTAATATCTGCAATACTGTCAAAACCCGGTGCGGCATAACCTACTGCTTCCAGCACGCTGAACACGTAAGGTAAATGTGCAGGACGAATATATTTTAACAGCAAGCCCTGGTTGGCAGTTACCCGTACATCGTTGGCTATAACGGGTTTCAGCGCCTTGATCAATTCACGGGAAGTACCGGTGCTGATGTTGCCCAGCGGCACGCGTATATAAGCGGCAAAAAAGCCTTTTTGTCTTTGCTCAAATACGTTGGTTGTTTTCCAGGCTTCGTATTGCTTGGGATCTTTGATGCTGTAAGCAGGCAGCACAGCGTTTTCTTCCGGCAGCGCTACTCTTTCTTCGGTACCATCAATCACAAATACTTTTGATTTCAGGGCTTTGCGCTCTTCCTTTACCAGGCGGTCAAACTCTTCCCAACCTATTTTCTGGATCAGGAATTTCAGCCTGGCCTTGTGACGGCTGGCCCTTTCGCCATAACGGTCAAATACGCGCAGCACGTTCTCGATATATGGGATCAGCTGATCTGCTTCTAAAAATTCAAAAGCGGTGTGGGCCAGGTAAGGTTGTGCACCCAAACCGCCGCCTACCAGTACTTTAAAACCGCGTACCTCTTTACCATCTACCTGCTGCACTTTAGGGATCACGCCCACATCATGCATGAAAGCCCAGGCAGTATCCTTATCGCTGGAAGAAAAGGCGATCTTGAACTTACGGCCCATATCCTGGCAAATGGGGTTGCGCAGGAAATAGCGGAAAGTGGCATCTGCATAAGGCGTTACATCAAAGGGTTCATCCGGATCAATACCGGCTTTGTCAGATGCAGTAACGTTACGTACGGTGTTACCGCAGGCTTCGCGTATGGTCACATCATCTTTTTCCAGCTGTGCCCACAGTTCCGGCGTTCTTTCCAGGCTCACGTAGTGGATCTGGATATCCTGGCGGGTAGTGAGGTGCAGGTTGCTGATGGAGTACTCATCAGATACGTCAGAGATCCGGGCCCACTGTTGCAGCGTCATTTTACCGTAGGGTAATTTGATGCGTATCATTTGTACACCGGGCTGACGCTGGCCGTAGATGCCGCGTGCCAGGCGCAGGCTGCGGAATTTTTCATCCGGTATCTGCCCTTCCCTGAACAATTTTATCTTTTTGTCCAGCTCAATGATATCCTTCTCTACAACGGGATTTTCCAGTTCTGTTCTGAAGCTTTGCATACTGATCTGATTTACGATTTACGGTTTAGATTTACGATTTATGGCGGAGGTGGTGGATCGTAAACCTGGTATCTAAAATTAAAGCCTCCCTTATGCAAGGAGGCTTTTATAAGTAATTGTAATACAATACTTTTTTTCTATCGTTATATAGCTATGCCTCCTTATATAGCCTATATTCCCATAATTTTAGTAGACTAATACAAAGATATACAGCCCGGGCAGATAAACAAAACTTTTCGGGGTGAAAAGCGGGCCATAAAGGATAACTATTAATTATGCGTAATAACTGCTGGTTATGGGTTGGAAGGCTCCATCTGTGCCATTTCCCAGCCAATAAGGGCTTTTTTGCGGGTGGCGCCCCAGTGGTATTGGCCGGGTATACCTTCGCGCCTGATAACGCGATGGCAGGGAATGAGCCAGGCCACCGGGTTTTGGCCAATGGCAGTACCTACGGCGCGGGAGGCATCCGGGCTGCCAATGCTTTTAGCGATCTGCTGGTAAGTGGATACTGCTCCCGGCGGTATTTGCAGCAAGGCCTGCCACACCTTTACCTGGAAATTGGTACCCTGCACCAGCAGGTGCACCTTGCCGCCCGGCATCCCCCCTTCCGGGAAGATCTGCTGCATATAACCGGCGGTAAAGGCCTGGTGCGGCTCTATATTGGCAAAGGCCCAGCGTTGTTTCAGATCCTGCAGGGCAGCTTCCTCCTGCCCTTCCTCTACAAAGCTTAACCCGCAGATTCCGCGTGGCGTAACAGCTATAAAACATTTACCGAAAGGCGTATCGTGATACCCGTACTGGATGGTAAGTCCTGCGCCGCTGTTGCGGAACTCGTTAGGCGTAACCGCTTCCATATTCACAAACAGGTCATATACCCGCGACTGGCTGGACAGGCCGGCCCATTCTGCCGCTTCTATGAGGTTGGAAGATGCCTGCAGCTTATCTTTCAGGTAAGCGGTGGTTAAGTATTGCAGGAATTTTTTTGGGCTTACACCGGCCCAGGCCGTGAACAGGCGCTGGAAATGGAAGGGACTCAGGTGCACCTGCGCGGCCACTTCGTCCAGGTCCGGCTGCTCCTTAAAGTTTTCGGACAGGTAATCGATAGCGGTGGCAATTCGATCGTAATTCAGTTTGTCTTGTATTTCCATTGTATTTGCATTTGTAATATCGCAAAAGTAGCTGAGATGGGGAGGGCGGGCAACCTGATAATTGCGGAATGTGGAGATGATGTGCAGATGATGAATGCATGAATGCGCGGAGGGCTGATGTGCTGGTAGATGACCGGGTTTACTATGTGCTAATGTATTGATTAATATTTAGATAGATAATTGATGAGTGAAGATTTGCGGCAGTATGCATTCACATTTTTAGTTGTCACTCCATTTTTTTAACAATCCCCTACACATTAACACATTAGCAGATCAGCGCATTAGTTTTATCTTTGCGGCGCAAAAAGGCATAAAATATGGTTAATACGGTGATTTTTGATATGGATGGCTTGCTGATAGATTCTGAGCCATTATGGGGCAAGGCAATGCGGGAAGTATTTGCAACAGTAGGTGTGGAGCTGACCTCTGAGCTCACTTCCCAAACCACTGGTTTACGCACCGTAGAAGTAGTGGATTACTGGCACGACTATTTCCAATGGAACGGCAAAAGCCGGGAACAGGTAACCACCGAGATCATTGATACCGTTATTTCTAAAATACTGGCCCAGGGCACTGCCATGGAGGGCCTGCATTACATCCTGGATTATTTCCGTACCAAGGGTTTCAAGCTGGGATTAGCTTCTTCCTCTCCCCTGCGCCTGATAGACTCTGCACTGGATCACCTGGAGATCAAACCTTATTTCAACGCCATCCGCTCTGCGGAATTTGAATCGCATGGCAAACCTCACCCCGCGGTGTACCTGGCCTGCGCAGAAGCGCTGGACAGCCATCCCCTGCACTGCCTGGCGTTTGAAGATTCCGTTACCGGTATGATAGCTGCCAAGGCAGCCCGCATGAAAGTAGTGGTAGTGCCCGAAGCGCACAACCGTAACGATAAACGTTATGCGCTGGCAGATCTGAAGCTGGATTCCCTGCTGGCGTTCGGAGATGCGGAATTAGCGCCGTTTGTTTAAATAAGCTGAAAGCATAAAGCTGAAAGCATAAAGCAATCAACGTTCAGCATTAAGCTTTATGCGTTCCGCGTAATTCATAATCACACACGTCATAATTACTGCAGGGCAGTTGTATAGCATTTATACGAACCATATTTCTTCGTAACGGGAATTTTAATTTTGATAGCAAAAGGCCTTGCACGCCTGTTACAACTGCGTGGTAAAGCTGTAAGTACCGGAGCCTATCAGTTCCGGCTTTTTACTACCCGGCATTATGATCCGGGCCTGCGTATTGGCAGGTATGGTTACTTCCAGCGCAAACTTCTTACCTTCTTTATGCCAGGCCACCTGCACCGGGCCATGTAATGTTTCAAAACCAGCCTTTACCCAGTCCATACCTGTTACCGGGATGGGCGCTATTTTCAGCAGCGTAAAACCTTTGCTGTCAGGCGCCTGGCGAATGCCTGCCAGGCCGTTGTAAAACCATTCCATCAAATGCCCCAGCATCATGTGATTATTGGATACATAGCGCAACGCAGGCCAGCTTTCTGTAAGCGCAGTGGCGCCGTGTTTCAGCTGGAAAGCATATCCCGGTACATCATCCCGCTTATTCATATCATACAGCAGCTGTGATGCGCCGCCATTGCTTAATACGCTCACCAGGTAATGATAACCGATATCGCCTGCGGTTAATGCGTAGTTCCCTTTGCGGATGCTATCCTGCAGGTTGCTGAACACTTTTTGCCGGTAACGCCCCTCCACCAAACCGGTGTATAGTGGCATGGCATAAGCGGTTTGGCTGCCGGTGGAATAAGTGCCGGTAGCCGGGTTAAAGAATTTTTTGTTAAATGCTTTCCGTATGCTATCTGCCAGTGACCGGTAACGGCTCACATCTGCGCGTTTGCCTAATGCCGTAGCTATTTTAGCCATGGCATCTGCATCCTGGTAGTATATAGCCGTAGCCGTTAGTGCCAAAGGTGTTAGCTGTGCAATGCCGGGGTGTTTGGGTCCCATATCATACCAATCGCCCAGGCCATAGTCCAGGATGTGATCTTGCGCACGGCTGCCCAGGTAGGCTATGTAACGCTGCATCATGTCATATGCTCTTTCCAGCACCTGCCTATCGCCATACCAGGTGTACAGGAACCAGGGTATTTGTATGCTGGCGCTGCCCCATTCCGGTGAGTCGCGGAAGCCACCGTCAAACTCCACGTATTCCGGCGCAATGTCCGGTACCAGGCCATCGGGCAGCTGTGCTTCCATCATATCATTTACCGTTTTATTAAAGAGGTTCAGCACATCGTAGTTATAACCTACACAGTTGCGCAGCAAATAGGTTTGTTCCAGCCAGCCCAGTTTTTCGCGGTGCGGACAATCGGTAGCTACGCTGGCCAGGTTGCTTTTTATGCCCCAGTTAATGAGGGCAAATATGCGGTTAAACAAAGTATCAGAACAGCTGAAGCTTCCCACGGTTGGCGCACTGTTGCGGGTATGTAAAAAGGTAATATCCTGCAGCTGTGCAGAATCACCGTCTTTGTAAGTGGCGGCAGGCTCCGCGCCTTCTACCATGGCGTAGCGCAGGCCGTAGTAGGAAAAACGGGGCGTCCATTCCTCCGTGCCCTCACCTTTAAGGGTATACGAAAAATAGTAGGGCGATCCGCTGGCTTTCTGGTAAGGCAGGTGCTCATCATCCAGCAGCTCAGCGGGCGTAATACGTACTACTGCGCCCTTTTTCCCTTTTACTTTTATGCGGATAATGCCGGAAGCATTTTGTCCAAAATCCACCACGTACCTGCCCGGCTGCGGGGTATATGTTCCTTGTACTGTAAAACTATCCATTACCTGCAGGGGATACTCCCGCTGGGCGCGCATTTCACCACCCGGGCTTTGTACGGGCAGGGCGGCCTTCCAGGCGGCATCTTTAAAACCGGGCCGGCACCAGCCCTGCTGCTCCAGCGTAGCGTCATAACTTTCACCGCCGTAAATGCTGGTGAAGGTAATTGGCGAAGGCGCTGTTTTCCAGCTGTTATCGGTTACTATTTCTGTGCTGGTACCATCAGTATAACGGATCACCAGCTTAGCCCGCAGCATAGGATAACCCTGTGCTATTACCAGCTTGCGGTAGCGCTCCCGGTTTACATTAAAGAAACCATTGCCTACTATAGCGCCTATTACATTTTCCTCCGGTTTTAATTGCTGGGTTACATCAAAGCTGTTGTACAGACAGACCTTGTTATAATTGGTCCAGCCGGGAGTAAGAAAATCATTGCCTATCTTATTGCCGTTCAGGTACAGCTCATACTGCCCCAATCCGCTTACAAATACCAGCGCCTGCTGCACCTGTTTCTGCACCAGGAAGGACTTACGCAGGTATGGCACAACGGAGCGCTGCAGGCCTTTGCTGCCCAGCTTATTGCCGTTGCCATGCACACCGGGGTATATTTTACTGCTATCCGGCAGGTTTTCATAAGCTATCCATTGCGCTTTATTCCATTCCTGCGCCTGCATAATGCCGGTAGTAAAAACACCGGCGGCAGTGGCCGGGCCTCCCTTATTGGTCCACACCTCCACCTTCCAGTAACAGCTGGCAGCGCTTTGCAAAGGCTTGCCGACATAAGGTATAAAGCTGCTTTGTGCAGATGGTATCTTACCTGAATCCCACAGGTCGGGTGTGCCGGCCAGCAGGGCTTCGGATGTTGCTACCAGCAGGCGGTAATGCGTTTGCTGCACATCCCGGCCTATGGATTCCAGCTGCCAGCTGAATACCGGATGCGGTACATCAATACCTACCGGCGATTGCCGGGCTTCACAACGTAGCTCCTTTATGTTTACTACAGCCAGGGATTGTGCATGTGTTTGCAGCTGAGCCAATAAGCACAGCGTAAAGCACACACGGAAAAAGTGTTGTTGTATCATAGTTGCTGTGATAGTTTCGGGCAATTGCGGGTGAACAATTGATTTCCCATAACGTAGAAATTTAAACAATAATGCGTGGAATGCCGCTTATGAAAATAGGGCAGGGTTTCAGCAGGGGCATCCTGTGGTGTCCTAGTGTAATAGTTGGCAGCCGGGAGTGGGCAGTAGTTGTGGAGAATTGAAGAGCGTATAAATAAAAAATCCCCCGACTTAAAAGCCGGGGGATTGGTATGTGAGCTTAAAGCTTGTCGTAATTATTCGCCTTTCTTCTCTTCGCCGCCTTCGTTCTGCTTCAGCTTTTCTCTCAGTTCGGCCAGTGCACCCAGATCGCCCAGGGTAGCTTTTTCTACCTTGCTCTGAAGGTTCTTCACTGCCTTACGTGTTTTGTCAGCATCTGCTCTCTTCTCTTTGTTAACGGCTTCTTTCTCTTCTGCTTTCTGAGCTTCCCAAACGCGGGTGTGAGATACCAGGATACGTTTTTCGCTGCGATCGAATTCAATGATCTGGAATTCTTTCACATCTTCCACGTTGATGGGTTTCTCATCTTCCGTGCGCAGGTGACGGGCAGGAGCGTAAGCTTCCAGGCCGTATTGCAGCTGTACAGTTGCACCTTTCTCATCTTTCTTCACTACGGTACCTTCATGGTGAGAACCAATCGGGAAGATCGTTTCAAAAGTGTTCCAGGGATCTTCCTCGATCTGTTTGTGACCCAGGCTCAGCTTGCGGTTATCTTTATCAATACCCAGAATTACTACTTCGATTTCGTTACCTACTTTCGTGTATTCGCTCGGGTGATTGAAACGTTTGATCCAGCTCAGGTCAGAGATGTGGATCATACCGCCGATACCGGTTTCCAGCTCTACGAACACGCCATAAGGAGTGATGTTCTTCACGATACCTTTGTGACGGCTTTCCAGCGGGAATTTGGTTTCGATAGTAGCCCATGGATCTTCTGTGAGCTGTTTAATAGACAGGCTCATTTTGCGCTCGTCCTTGCTCAGCGTTACTACCACTGCTTCGTACTCTTCGCCTAATTTGAAGAATTCTTTAGCATTGATAGGCGTAGAAGCCCAGGAGATCTCAGATACGTGCACCAGGCCTTCTACACCAGGCAGAATTTCCAGGAATGCTCCGTAATCTTCAATGTTCACTACTTTACCTTTCACTTTGGCACCTTCGGTGATGTGTGCGGGTAAAGTATCCCACGGATGCGGGGTCAGTTGTTTGTAACCTAAGCTGATACGTTTCTTCTCGTCGTCGAAGTCCAATACCACCACATTGATCTTCTGATCCATCTGCAGTATTTCGCTTGGGTGAGAGATACGTCCCCAGCTGATGTCGGTGATG
Source organism: Chitinophaga rupis (assembly GCF_900109685.1). Taxonomy (GTDB): domain Bacteria; phylum Bacteroidota; class Bacteroidia; order Chitinophagales; family Chitinophagaceae; genus Chitinophaga; species Chitinophaga rupis. The sequence goes on from NZ_FOBB01000006.1 coordinate 17,054, forward strand.
TACAACAAGCCGTCCAGACCACCCAGGTCGATGAACGCACCGAAGTCGGTGATATTTTTGATAGTACCTTCCAATACCTGGCCTTTTTCCAGTTTGGAGATAATATCCACTCTTTGCTGCTCGATATCGCTTTCGATAAGCGCTTTGTGGGAAACTACGGCGTTGCGGATGGCTTCGTTCACCTTCACCACTTTGAACTCCATTGTTTTGCCTACAAACTGGTCGTAATCGGTAACCGGTTTCACATCGATCTGAGAACCGGGCAGGAATGTTTCCATACCGTACACGTCTACGATCAGGCCGCCTTTGGTTTTGCTGGTAACGGTACCAGTAACCACTTCGCCTGTTTTGTACACTTCCACAATACGTTCCCATGCACGTTGCTGGCGAGCCTGTTTACGGCTCAGGTGCAGGTTACCGCTGCGGTCTTCTTTTTCTACTACCAGTACTTCGATCTCATCTCCTACTTTCAGGTTCTGCATGTCGCGGAACTCATTCAGGGAGATCAGACCATCGGATTTGAACCCGATATTGATCACTACGTCGGTTTTGGTTAAACCCACCACCAGGCCGTTGATCAATCCATTTTCTTCAATTACCTTGAAGGTGCTGTCGTACGTTTGATCGTACTTAGCTTTTTCTTCTTTGTTGTAAGAAGAAACGTTCCGTTTGTCCACGCTCCAATCGAAATCATCGTGAGCGGTGGCAACAGGTGCATTTGGTGTCGCTGTTTCTACTGCGGCAGTAGCTGCCTGCGGAGCCTGTTGTTCAGCGTTTTGTTCGTTAATAATGTTGTTTTCTTCCAAAACTTGTCCTTTTATTGTGTTTAAAATTTCCCGGGATTTCGCCCAGAACCCTTTATTGGGACGGCAAAGATACTAAAAAAAATGCAGGAAATGTAGAAAAAGGGGTATTTTTCATTTCTCCGTTAAGTAGTAATTTTCAGATATGAATGGCACTTCTTTTCAATCGGATATTCGCTACTGGCTCAAGCAAGAAAACGCGGTAAACCATCTGCTGGTCTGGAACATAGCGATCTTTGTGGTACTGGGCCTCTTGCGCCTGGTAAGCTTAAGCTATTTCGGCGTTTCGGACCTGGTGTTCATGTTTTCCTATAACCAGATAGTGCTGCATTCGGAACTCGGCGTTTTTCTCCGGAAACCCTGGGGGTTGATCACTTACATGTTTGCGCACCTGAACGTTTTTCATATTTTCTTCAATATGCTGAACCTGTTCTGGTTTGGCAACCTGTTCCGCTCTTTCCTGGGCAATAAACGCATACTCCCCCTGTACCTGCTGGGCGGTATTACCGGCGGCCTGGTATATATGCTCTGCTTTCACCTGCTGCTGCCGGCCGGCACAGATACTACCATGCTGGGCGCTTCTGCCTCTGTAATGGCCCTGCTGGTGGCCTGCGCTACCCTGATGCCCAATTACGAAATAGGCCTGCTGCTGATAGGCAGCGTGCGGCTGAAATGGCTGGCCCTGGCAGTGATAGTGCTGGACCTGATCTCCATTCCGCAGGGTAACCTGGGCGGTATACTGGCCCATGTGGGCGGTGCTGCTACGGGTTTCATTTACATTAAGCTGCTGCAGAACGGTACAGACCTGGGCCAACCCTTTATATGGTGCTTTGAGGCTATTGCCAACCTGCGGAGCGGTAACCGGTCCACCACCAAACGCTCCTTTAAACCCAAAAAATCTCCTCTGAAAGTGGTAAAAAAGAACATTGTGGAGAACAAACAGCTGCGCTTAGACCAGCTGCTGGACAAGATCAATGAACGAGGGATCGAGAGCCTAAGCGCTGAGGAAAAGGCCTGGCTGGATAAGCATAGTCAGGAGCAGTAATGCGCTGCGCGCAGTCCACAGACCATAGTCCATGGTCTATTGCCTACTCCGGGGCCGGAGAATTAATAATGAATAATTAAGAATTAATAATCATGGAGGCTGATGGTGCGGGGCCAGGCTGAGATATTGTATTGCTGCTGATGCCCGATGTATACCGTTATTACCCTATATTTTTGGTTCCCCATGCAATGAATTACCTTTGCCCCATCATTAAGGATGAATAGAAGTACCTCCTTTACGGGAAGTACTTGTGTGTGTGATTATTAATTATTCATTCTTAATTATTAATTAAGAAGCAACATGAAGACGTTTAATGTTCCCATCATTTACCGCAGCCCGCTGATCACCGCTATAAAGCAAAAGCGCAAGCAACAGGATCGGATGAAGAAGGACTTTACCCCTACCCTGCTGGATTTCGGGGCATTGAAGATATTGCTGGCGCGGCACTTTGGATTTTGCTACGGGGTGGAGAACGCCATTGAAATAGCTTTTAAAACCATAGAGGAAAATCCCGGCAAACGCATTTTTTTGCTGAGTGAGATGATCCATAACCCCCATGTAAACAGCGACCTGCTGGAAAAAGGGGTACAGTTCATCATGGATACCAGCGGTAAGCAGCTGGTACCCTGGGAAGCTTTGCAACCGGATGATATTGTGATCATCCCTGCTTTTGGTACTACCCTGGAAATAGAGGCCCAGCTTACAAGCCTGGGCATTTCCCCCGTACAATACAATACCACCTGTCCCTTTGTGGAGAGGGTTTGGAATAAAGCGGAGCAGATCGGTGAAAAGAACTATACTGTAATTGTACATGGTAAGCCGGGACACGAAGAAACCCGGGCCACCTTTTCCCACAGCCTGCATAATACGCCTACTGTTGTGGTAAATGATATGGCTGAAGCCAGAATACTGGGCGAGTTCATGACCGGGCAACGGCCGGCATCAGATTTTGCCGGTTTGTTCAAGGGCCAGTATTCCCCCGGGTTTAACGTGGAAACAGACCTGCAACGGGTGGGCGTAGTGAACCAAACCACCATGCTGGCTACCGAAACCCAGGCCATTGCCGATTATATTAAGGGTATAATTATGCAACAATACCAGCTTACTGAAGCTACTGCCGGCGAACGATTTGCCGATACCCGTGATACCCTTTGTTATGCTACCAACGATAACCAGAGCGCGGTGAATGGCATGTTAGCCACCAACGCAGACCTGGCCATTGTGGTGGGTGGCTATAACAGCTCCAACACCTCACACCTGGTAGAGCTGTGCGAGGAAAAGATGCCTACCTACTTTATCTCCTCTGAAGAAAAGATCTTATCTGAAAAAGAGATCCTGCACTGGGATTTTCACCATAAGCAGGAGCTACACAGCCTGCACTTTTTACCGGAACAAACGCCGGCCACCATTATGCTTACCAGCGGCGCCTCCTGCCCGGATGCGCTGGTAGAAGGCGTGATCCGGAAACTGCTGACGTTTTATGGTTTGGAACATAAGGCGGATGAGCTGGCGGACCAGCTAATGAATAATTAAGAATTAATAGTGAAGGATACACATTAAATTAAAAAAGACACCCGAGGGTGCCTTTTTTCTTTGGGGCTACTCAATGCTAGTAATGCAGAGAAAAAAAGAGTTTATATTATGCGATGTATTATCGTAGTATGATCGTGATCGTTAAACAAATGTACCAGTTCCATATAGTGCGTGCAACGTGTAATTATTATCCGGCAGATAATAGTAAATAAGTGGCGTGAATTGGTGAAAATCTGGAAGCCCTAAAACTGCATAGCCCTCTTCAGGAACTCTGCTTTCCGGCGCCGGGATACCTCTACCTGCGTACCATCGGTCATAAGGGCAAAGCCCCCTTCTCCCTGTATATAGGACTGCATTTGCTGCAGGTTAATCAGGTGCGAGTTATGTACCCGGAAAAAGTCCACATCCGATAACAGCTCCTCAAACTCCTTTAAGGGGCGGGACACCAGCAGGTTTTTCTTATCTGTAAAAAAGATCTTGGTATAGTTACCGGTAGATTCACAACGTACAATGTTCTGTACCGGCATAAACACCAGGCCATTAATGGTAGGCAGGGCTATTTTACGGTGGGTCTGATGCAGGGTTTTCATGTTCTGCAGGAACACTTCCAATGGGGAGGAGGTGGGAGTGGCGCTGCGGTTGTTCTTTCTTTCCCTGCACTTCTGTACCGCATCCTGCAGCTCCTGTACGCTAAAGGGTTTTAACAGGTAATCCAGGGCATTGAACTTAATAGCTTTTAAGGCATATTGCTCAAATGCGGTGGTGAAGATCACATCGAACCACAGCTTTTCAAACAGCTTTAACAGCTCAAATCCGTTTTGGTGGGGCATTTCCACATCCAGGAACACCAGGTCCGGCTGTAGCTCATCTATCAGGCCCTTGGCTTCCCGCACGCTGTTTACGCCTCCCAGTACCGTTACCTCCGGGCATTTTTTCTGTAACATGGTTTGTAATGCATCTATACAGTGCTGCTCATCGTCCACAATGATCGCCTTGATTTCGCTCATGCTTATAGGTTTGTAGGTTTTGAGTTTCTACTAAAAAATATGCTCCACCGGCAGCGTTATAGCTACTTGTGTACCGGCGGGTGTACCATCTTCTAATTCCAGGTCGGTGATAGTGACGTTTGTATCCCTGCTGTTATTGATCTTGCGGATCAGGTCTATACGGCCTTCTGTTACCTGCATGCCCATTGAGCGGTGGGTTTCCCCTTTTTTGGCCTTTATTTCCAGCGCTCTTTTGCGGCCGATCCCGTTGTCTGTAACCGTGCAAATGAGCGTACGGCCGCTGCGCATGGTAATGCTGATGTCCAGCATACCCTTTCCTGATTTATGCACTAACCCGTGCCAGATGGCATTTTCCACATAGGGTTGTATGATCATGGGGGGCAACATTACATCATCGTCATTAATATCGTCTGCTATGTTAATGCGGTATTCAAATACACCGTTGCAGCGCAGGCGTTCCAGGTCAAGGTACAGGCGCAGGGACTCTACTTCCTTGTTCAGGGAAATGAAGGTGTGCTGTGTATTGTCCAGGATCATGCGCATTAGCTTGGAGAACTTGGTGAGGTAGTCTGAGGCTTCCTCCTGGCTGTTGCTCCATATAAACCGGTGAATGGAGCTTAAGGAGTTAAAGATAAAGTGCGGGTTCATTTGCGCGCGCAGGGAGCGCAGCTCCAGCTGCAAAGTGTGCTTATTGGCCTCCAGGTTACGGTGGCGGATATAGAAAAAGGCGCCTACGGCCAGCATCAGTAAAAAACCGGCGGTAGAGAACATGTACACAATGTTACGTTTGGTACGCAGCTCGCTAAGCTGTTTATCGTGCTCCAGGGCTTTGATCTGGATATCTTTACGGTCCACTTCATAAATGGCCCGGGTTTGGGCCAATGCCATGGCGGCGTTTTCATCCAGGATGCTATCCTTATATAACAGCGACCTGTCTGTAAATTCCAGGGAGCGTTCAAAATCACCGCTGGCCTTGTAATCTGCGGCCAGGGCTTTATACACCTCCAGCAGCATGGATTTAAAGCGCCAGTGCAGGCTAAGGTCCAGGGACTGTTGTATGTACCTGCGGGCTTCTTCATGCTTACCCTGCTCGCTTAACAGCTTGCCTATGTTCAGGTAGCTTTCTGTTATGTGGATCTTATCCTCCACCTTATCATTCACGGCCAGGGCCTTTTGCAGGGCATCCATGGCATGGGCATAATCCTTTTTTTCCTGGTAGGCATTGCCCAGGGAGTTATAGCATATAGCCATGCCCGTATTATTCTTCAGCTTCTGGTTCACTGCCAGGGAGCGTTTGTAGAATTCAATGGCCAGATCTATTTTGCCCAGGCCCTGGTAGGCATATCCAATGTTGCCCAGGTTAATGGCCACACCCAGATCATTGTTATTTTTTTCTTCCAGCTCCAGGGCTTTGGTAAAGTGGCCGATAGCGTCTGTATATTTTCCGGTGGAAAGCTCTATGTTGCCAATGCTGTTAATGGCCACGCAAATACTGCGTACGTCATTGGCCCTTTCTGCGGCCTGCAGGGCCCTGAAGTGGTAATCAAATGCTTTCTGCAGCTGATCCATACGCCGGTTATCCACGCCTGCATTGTTAAGGGATATGCTGATAAGGCGATCGTCCTTTGTTTCTTCTGCGTACTTAATAGCTTTTTCGTGATAGTCGTTAGCGAGGATGTATTCTGAGCGGTTCCTTTTGGCGGTGCCTACTTCATTATATACATTGGCCAAGCCCCGCGGGTAGCGGATGCGTTGTCCCAGGGTAATGGCTTCCTGAAAAAAAGCATTTTCTTCCTGCCGGCCGTCAAAGTAACGGGCCATTGCTTTGCCTCTTGCAATATACCAATTCACTTTGCCGGAGTCATTTGGCAAGGCTTTGGCGGAATCAAGCGTACGATTTACCAGCAATGAGTCTTGCCCCCGTAAACGCCCATTTGCCCATAAGGTCAGAATCAATAAAATACAGGCACCTTTGCTGAACATGGATCAGTAGGGATAGAACTTACACAATTTAAGTAATTAATCACTAATTAAGACTGAATAATTAATACTGTAGCGCATTTGCACCTTTTGTCCCCAATTTTTAACTGTAACCGGCATTAAATGTTACCGGTTCACGGGGTTGATAAAAAAGCGAAAGGGCGAAAGAATTCGCCCCTTCTTCCTATTAACCGAATACACCTACTGAAAACATGAAATAAGACTGAAAAACAATCCTATTCCACATTAAGTTTGAATAATAATAACAGCCGTCCTGGCAACCTGTCCGGCCGTTAATTTTATATAGATAAAAATTTCTATTATCGGTTAATAGCAGAGGTCTTTTGGATACAGTTAGGCTAAAATCTTCCAAAACACATTATAGTCATCATTATACTGCACCTATCCCGGCCCTGCTTAATATTTATCATACCAAACACGTGCACACAACATTTTATTGCGCGCCCAAAAAATCAAGCATGGCTTTTACACATGGATAAGGTGGAAAATTATGTACGGCAGGAGATTCTAAAGGATGTGGTAAATTATTGGAGTGATCCGCAGGTCAACGGATTCAAAACAAATTTATAAAACCTTTCTTTAAAATGGAAAAATATTTACACTGGCGGCATAAATATTTATGATTCAAGGGATATTATGAGGTCAGGATGACTGCACCATCATGGCATCCTCTACCCACTGCAGGGCTAACTGCAGCTGTTCTTCCATGCTTAATTGGCTGTTATCCAATATAATAGCATCTGCTGCTTTGCGCAGCGGACTTATTTCCCGGTTAGAATCTATATAATCCCGCAGCTCCAGATTTTCTTTTACTTCCTGGATGGTGATGCTCTTATTTTTTGCGTACAGCTCTTTAAAACGGCGTTCTACCCGTATGGCGGTATCTGCTGTCATGAAGATCTTCAGCTCGGCTTTGGGGAATACCGTAGTGCCTATATCCCGGCCATCCATTACGATCCCCTTCTTCTCTCCCATCTGCTGCTGCTGTGCTACGGCAAACTCCCGCACTTCTTTCACGGCGGCTACCTCGCTCACTTTTTCAGCTACCAGCATATCCCGGATCAGGTGCTCTACATTTTCGCCATTGAGGTAAATGGAGGCCTGGCCTTCATTGGTTTCGTCGTATTCAAATTCCAGGTGAATGTTTTGCAGGGCTTCTTTTACAGCGGCAGGGTCTGACCAGCTTACCTGGTTCTGTATGAAGTAGAAGGTGATAGCCCGGTACATAGCTCCGCTGTCAATGTACACATAATCCAGCTGCCTGGCCAGCTGTTTGGCCAGTGTGCTTTTTCCACAGGAGGAGTAACCGTCTATCGTTATAATGATCTTCTTCAAAACCGGGTGTTTGTACAAAAGTAAGAAAAAAGCGAAAAGGTGAAAGCATAAAGCAGAAAGCCTGATAAAGCGGAAAGGATAAAGCTGAAAGCAGAAAGCTTAATGCAGCGGATGGATTGTAAGATGTGGAAAAGCGGAAAGGATAAAGCTGAAAGCTGAAAGCCTAATGCAGCGGATGATTGCAGAGCAGATGAAGGATAAAGGAAAAATGGAAGGGTGAATGCTGATTGCGATTGCAAGATGGTGGGGTGAAAGTGTAGTAAATATAAAAAGCTGAAAGCCAACGCAGCGATGTACACTGCTTTATGCTTTCAGCTTTTCGCTTTATGCTTTTACTGTTGTCCCAGCACCACCACCTTCGTGCGGTAGGCTACTGCCTGGGTATCCTTATGGTACAGCACCAGGTAGTACAGGCCGGCGGGCAGCTCTTTCACCAGCACATCGCCTTCATTCTGTATATCATACTGGCGCAGGATCTGGCCCCAGTTGTTGATCAGCTGCATATGCAGTGCCTGGCGGATGCCGCGGATGCGTACTTTAAACTGGCCCAGGTTCGGGTTCGGATACACATCTATCTGGATCAGCGGCGGTACGGCCCTGATCACGGAGTACACCACCTGACCATTTCGTCCGATCACTTTTATGCGGTAATAGGTCCAGCCATCATAGCTGTTGTTATTATCCTGGTAAGTGTAATCCAAACGTTTATTGCTATAACCGCCGGGGGCTTTAGTGGGCACCCTGGCAATGGTGGTAAAGGCGGTATCGGCCTCAAAGCGGCGCTCTATTTCAAACACGTAATTGTTTACTTCCTGGCTGGTAGACCATTCCAGGTGCACCTTATCCCAGGCTAAACGCCAGGCCTGAAAATCGATGATGGTAGCCGGCGGGCGCAGGGCGGTGAACAGTACGGTTTTGGAAAAGTATTCGTTGGTGAGCAACCCATCACTAAAGCTGCGCAGGTGCATAGTGGCCCCACTCATAGGTACGGTAGTAAGCGTACCTGCCTGCGGCTGGTATGGCAGGACGCTGAGCTTATCCCAGGCCGTTGCATTATAATGGTTAATGTAGCTGCTATCCCGGTACGTAGCATAAATAGGCATTTCCATGCTGTTCATGTGCTGCAGGATCACATCGGTAGGTGCGCTGCCGGTTTGCAGATGGCCTATATTCCAGGTTTTGGTAATAAAGGTATCCTGCAGGGCGGTACCGCCACTGGCAGCAGTATAAATGCTGTCGAACACACGCACCTTAAACATATCTGCCGTGCCCTGGTATGCCAGCGCTGCGGGGGCATAGTTATTCGCATCTGTACCTACAGGGAACACTACCCTGCCTGAAGTGCCCATCAAACCTTCCCGGTAAAGAAAGCCGCCTACTGAACCGGTGCCTGTTACTACAAAACGCTGATCGCTGTAACCGGTAATGGTACCGGGCGACTGGTGGCCTACCACCAGGTTCCAGCCATTCAGGAAAATGTGCCCGTTGATGAAGCTAAGGGTGCGGCGTACTTTCAGATCACTCAGATCATCCAGCAGCAAACCGGAAGGGTTGTTAAGCTCTAAGTTAGGGAAGCTGGTACCTGCGCTACTGGCTACGTTGTAGTTGCCAAACACGGTTTGCTGGCCCATATTACCGTACAGGATATTGTTGGAGGAAAAGCGGAATATACCACCGGTACCACTATTGCCGCCTGTTTCATCAGGCAGCGTAGCAGCGTTACCGTTAGTCCACTTTTTACCCAGGAAATATAATAAGGAATTAGGATTGGAACCCAGGGTGCCCTCCTGCTGCATATTGCCGAAAACTGCTATGGGAGCGTTGTTGCCGCCAAACATCCAAACCTGGCCGCCGGGAGGAATGTAGGTGCCCTGCTGGGCAAAGCCAAGGGTGGCTACACCAAGTAAGTATAAGGATAAGAGATATTTGAGCGCTTTTAGTTTCACTATAAGATCTGTTCCCTGTGATTAGAGTTGAGCAAGGATGTACCAGTTAGTACCATCTGACTGGATCATCCAGGATCTATTTGCCGTTGCCGTGAAAGTAACCCCGCTGCCTGCTGTAAGGCTGGTCCCATCCAGCGTACCGGTGGTTGATTTAATAAAAACGCTACCGGTTGCGGATACACGTTTGACAATATAGATCCGGCCGGCGCAAGTGTTGGCAGCAGGTATATTAATTGTTGCGTTACCGGTACCTGTTTTTATAAAAGTGTAATCATCTGCCGTTAAAGTAGTATTAGTAGTACCGGACCTTATCGGCATTGAAAGGCTGCCTCTCACATCTAAAGTACTGGCAGGCGCATTAGTGCCAATCCCCAGCTCTTTATTTGTATTATCCCAATGCAGGTTTGCATCATCCTGTTTTACTTCTGTGCTTGCGTCAGAAGTTTTACCTGCAAAAATGAGCCCGCCATCCGTGAAGATGTTATCACCATGGGTAGTTACCACCTTATACCAGGGATTAGCCGGCGGTCCTGCATTAGCGGTCAGGGGTGCGGTGTTACCCTGCCATTCTCTTAGAGCCAAAGTATTTTTATCAAAGTATAACTGGGTAGTATAAGCTGCATTCTGAAATGACAGTACGCTCCAGGCAAATGCTGTAGTACCTAAGGGTCCCTGGCTAACAGTACCAGCCGCCGGGGCACTGGGTGGGCCTGCCCAGATCTTCATCCTGTAGTTAGCATCCGGTGCATCTGCATTCCGGATATCTGTGGATGCAAGTGTACCATAGGAAGCGCCACCGGTAATATCCGGTGAGGGCAGCCACAAGCTGCGGGTTGGATTCCACTTCAGCACGTCGCCGGTACCCGGTACAGAATCCAGCACATTGCGGTTCTGTACTTTATTGGCGTTCCAGATATTGCTGTTATTATTTGCAGTTAAAGTGCCGGTGGCTATTCCCAGCGTGGTAGTGTTTATAGCCATGTTGGCAATATCTCCATTGGCATCGCGGCCTAACAGGCTGGTAGGTGTACCTGCACTGGCGGTAAGGCGCATATCTCCCTGCACTTCCAGCTTACGCACCGGCAAGGCATTGGTGCCTATACCTACTTTGCCGCTCTGCAAACGCATCATTTCAGTGAAGGTGGTTGTTGCGTAGTTATAACTTTTGAACAGGATTGGTTCATCTCCATCATCGCCAATAATAAATTCAAAACCGCCATTGTTGGCAGTACCAGTGGCGCCCATCTCAAAATAATCAGTACCGGCGGATGCGCCTTTGATGCGGAAGTTACCATCCGTAGTGGTCCACATCTTCGGTTTATAGAAACTAACGGCAGGGGGTACTTCAAACTGCAAAGCAGAGCGTACCCACGTTACCTTTTCATCATTATCAGTGTAGTCTGTGTACCCTTCTGTTAAACCTAAGGTCTGGCGGCGGCCAAACTCCAGGTAAGGCTGGTTGTTGGAGCGCAGGCTCATCTTTTTATCGTCTGTGGTACCCAGGAAGTTGAGGGTCTGATCTATCCCGGTATTACCGGTGATCAGCCAGTTATTGGCCCCCGCGTTGGTGGTTACAATAACATCTCCATTGTTATTAATGGATAATACCTTGCTGTTATAGGCCTGCACAGTGGCAGTGCCCAGATCTTTTAAACGTAAACCGGAGGTGCCGGTAGCCGCTGTGGTGCCTGCTACTTCCAGCTTATTGTTAGGGGTGTTGGTGCCAACGCCCAGGCGGCTGTTGGCAATATCCCAGAAAAAGTTTGTGCTGTTCTGCGCTACATTGGCGCCATTCATAAACAGCACTGAACCGCTGGCCAGTGAAGGAAGGCCCAAAGTGCCACCAATACTGCCACTGCCATTGATGGAAAAGCTGGCCGTTTGTGTGCCGGCGCTGAGGTTTTGTATATAGTCATTCAATCCTACACCGCTACCCAGCTTTTGCCAAATTCCGTTTGCGCGTACCCGTAATGATTTGTCTGGTGTAAAGTAAATGATGGTTCCATCCAATGCGGTATTCAAAGGCGCGGAAAGCGTATCGGAGATACGTGTTAATAATAAGCCCTGCTTGGTACTTTCCAGCTCCAGCAATGCAGACTTCTGTATTACGGTGGGGGTAGTACCCAGCTTAAGCTGTTGTGCCTGCAAAGCAGTGCTGATGCAGGTACACAGGGCGGCCAATATAGATAGACGGATAGGTAGAACTATTTTCATCACAAACTCGCTTGCGTATGGTTAGGGAAGACTACTTCATAAAAACGGGTTAACAGGAGTGGCTATACGCCGCTCCTGTTAACAGACCGTGTTTATTATTTTTTAATGATGTACCAGTTGGTACCGTCAGTTTGCAGTGTTACGTAAGTCCAGGCGTTGTAAATGGTGTAGTTGGCACCACCTTCGATCTGAGCGCCGGTAGGCGTGATGGTTACGGTGTTGTCGATGTTATCTACACCTGAAGTTATTTTCTTAATGGTGTAGATACGGCCTTTCATACCGGTAGGGTTAGGCAGGGTAACGGTTACCGCTGCTGCAGGATTTACCAGTACGGTGTTATCTGTAGCTGTTACCGTGTAGTTAGTGGTAACTGTGGTGATAGACATAGATACAGAACCTTCTACCTGTAAAGTAGAGTTAGGCCTTGCTGCAACACCAATTGCCACTGAATCACGGAACTGTTTGCTGCCGGCAAAAGCCTGGTCAGGTTTACCATTGATCACACCGCGTGCAGTCAGTGATGCATCCGGAACATTCAGGGTAATAACATTAGCTACGCTGGTGCTATCAAAAGCAACATCAGTACCGGCAGTGCCTGTTTTCAGGGAAATGCTGGGACCTGTAAGGCTGTTCAGCTTCTGGATGGCGCCGTTGAAAGCAGCGTCATTCAGTGTTTTCTTTAATACCAGGCCGCTGGCAGTACGGATCAGCACATCATTTTCAGCAGCAGCAGCATCGGTAAGCGCGTTGGTGATGGTAAGTGCACCGCCTAAAGTAGTAGCACCGCCTAAGCCGGTAGTGCCGGTTACGTTTAAGTTTGCACCTGCCACTAAATTATCCTGGAAGGTTTTTACACCTGCAAAGGTCTGTGCGGCAACTGATACAGCACCAGGGTTGGTAGCATCAGCGGCATGCAGCACCAGGGAAGCCTGGGGGCCTGTATTGTCGATGGTTAAACCACCGGCAACAGGCGTGGTAGAGAAAGTACCTATAACGATAGCTTTCTGCGCGTTGTTCAGTTTAGTCCAGTCAGCACTTGTTAACAGACCGCGTGTTTTAGTACCATCCTGTGTAGGGATATCAAAGGTATGTGCAGTACCGGTAGAAGTGATCGTGAAGTCGTTACCGGCAGAACCGGCTACCATTGTTTGTACATTACCGGTTAATCCATTCAGGCTGCTGATAGCGCCAGTGAAGGCGGAAGCAGAAATGGTACGGCGCATTACAGAACCACCTGCACCTAATACCAGTACTTCCAGGTCGCCAACAGCACCTACTGTTACCTGTTTCAGCTGCACATTACCGGCAGTGGTTACACGGATGGCTTCTGTATTGTTTGCACGTACAGAAAGCTCCTGGGCATCGCTGGTACCAACGTAGTTATTGGTTGGGTTGGTGCCTGCGTTACCGGTTAATCCCCAGTTACCTAAAGCTGATGATGAATTAGCCATCATTTCCCAGTGGCCGCCCTTTCTAACATACAGGCCAACGTTAGGCGCCAGGGCCAGGTAAATGATCATACCATCCGGGGGAGCCGGGGTAATTGCATTGATAGCCACGGTATCTGTAAGGCGGGGCAGCAACAGACCCTGCCTGTCAGATTCCAGCTCTAACACTGCTGATTTCTGGATGTTAGTTGGATTGCTACCGACCTTTAACTGGGCCTGAACGGTAACAGAGAATAAGGCAAGGCAGCCTGCCAGGAGCAGCTTTGCTCCGATACGTAGAGATTTGTTCATGGTATAAGGATAGTTATCAAGTCAAATAATAGCTATGAGGCTTTACCTCATGGCTGTTGTGGTTTATTAATCCAATAGAACTTTGTTCTTGTTTAATGATATAAGGGCCACATCAAGCACATTGCTGTACTTTAGATATTGTCCACTGTTTGTACTCTGCTCGCTCAGGTTAATTACGGCTGCAACGCTGCCGGCTGGTGATGTACTTCCTATTCCGGATAGTCCATTAAAATAGTTAGTACTGTTACCTACGATGGAAGAAAACTTTACCGTATGATGGATAAAGGTATTGTCCGGTTCACTAGTATAATGAAATGAACAATAATTTTCATATGACAAAAATGAAATATTTAACCCGTGTATAAAATGGTATTATGATGTCATTTTACTGAAGGTATTTAGTTAAGGGATGTCTGTTTAGACATCTATTAACAAGCGCTTAACAATTGATAATGAGGGTAAAAGGACAATTGGCCTGACTAATTGTATGTCTAACCCTTTGATATTCACAGTAATTATTTTGCACAAAATCGTATAATTATATTATACCAATTTGAGTAGTGATATAACATATATGTGTTATAACAAGGGTTAGAATTGCCTTCCGAAAAAGAAAAATCCCGCCCAGCCTTACGCTGAGCGGGATCTAAAATTATTCTGATAACTAATTTACCTACTTAGGCTTCCGATTTTTCGGATTTGTTGCTTTTAGGCAGATTCTTGATCGTGAAGATCAGCTTCTGATTTTCCTTATCCAGGTCAGCTACCAGTATGTCCCCGTTATGGATGTTCATATTGAGGATCTCTTCTGCTAACGGATCTTCCAGGTATTTCTGGATGGCCCTGTGCAGTGGCCTTGCACCAAACTGCTGATCGTAGCCTTTTTCTGCCAGGAAGCCTTTGGCCTCGTCGGTCAGCTCCAGGCTGAAGCCCAGGTTGTTCAGGCGTTTCAGCACACTCTTCATGGTGATGTCTATGATCACATAGATATGCTCCTTGCTGAGTGAGTTAAAGATCACCACATCGTCTATACGGTTCAGGAACTCGGGAGAGAAGGTCCGTTTCAGTGATTTTTCGATCACGGATTTGGTGTTCTCTTCTTCATTCATCTGCCTTGTTCCGGTAGTGAAGCCCACGCCCGCACCAAAGTCTTTCAACTGGCGCACCCCAATGTTGGAGGTCATGATGATGAGCGTGTTCTTGAAATCCACCTTGCGGCCCAGGCCATCGGTTAAGATACCGTCGTCCAGTACCTGCAGCAGGATGTTATAAATATCCGGGTGTGCTTTTTCAATTTCGTCGAGCAGGATCACGGAGTACGGTTTGCGGCGTACTTTCTCGGTCAGCTGTCCGCCTTCTTCATATCCTACATATCCCGGAGGCGCACCGATCAAGCGGCTTACGGAGAATTTCTCCATATACTCACTCATATCTATACGGATCAGTGAATCTTCAGAATCGAACATGTAACGGGCCAGGGATTTAGCCAGCTCGGTTTTACCTACCCCGGTTGGTCCCAGGAAGATAAAGGTACCGATGGGCTTTTTAGGATCTTTCAACCCTACCCTGTTACGCTGAATGGCTTTGGTTACCTTGGCAATGGCTTCATCCTGCCCAACTACCGCGCCTTTCAGGTCTTCACCCATGCGGCGGAGCTTCTCAGTTTCTGCCTGTACCATCCGTTTTACGGGGATGCCGGTCATCATGCTCACTACTTCTGCAATGGCTTCCTCGTCGATCGGGTAGCGTTTATGCTTCACTTCTTCTTCCCAAACACCTTTGGCACGTTCCAGGTCCTCGCCCAACTTCTTTTCAGTATCGCGGAGGGCTGCTGCTTCTTCAAAGCGCTGGCTCTTCACGACCTTATTTTTCTCCTGCTTAATATCTTCGATCTGTTTTTCCAGATCCAGGATATTCTGCGGTACGTTAATGTTCTTGAGGTGTACGCGGGCGCCTACTTCGTCCAGCACGTCTATGGCCTTATCGGGCAACAGGCGGTCTGTCATATAGCGGTCGCTCAGCTTTACGCACGCATCGATGGCATCTTCCGTATAGGATACATTGTGATACTCTTCATACCTGGGTTTGATATTGTTGAGGATCTGGATGGTTTCTTCCACGGTGGGAGGATCTACCATTACCTTCTGGAAACGGCGGTCCAAAGCACCATCCTTTTCAATGTACATACGGTATTCATCCAGCGTGGATGCGCCAATGCACTGGAGCTCGCCACGGGCTAATGCCGGTTTAAAGATGTTGGAAGCATCCAGTGAGCCTGAGGCGCCACCTGCTCCTACGATTGTGTGGATCTCATCGATGAACAGGATCACATCGCGGTTCTTCTCCAGTTCGTTCATGATGGCTTTCATCCTTTCCTCGAACTGGCCGCGGTATTTGGTACCGGCTACCAGCGCTGCAAGATCCAGGCTTACCACGCGTTTGTCGAACAATACGCGGGATACCTTTCGCTGTACAATGCGTAAGGCTAAGCCTTCAACGATAGCGGTTTTACCCACTCCCGGCTCGCCTATCAGGATCGGATTATTCTTTTTGCGGCGGGAGAGGATCTGGGATACCCTTTCAATCTCCTGCTCGCGACCCACAATCGGATCTAAGCTGCCACTCTCGGCCAGCTTGGTAATGTCCCTGCCGAAATTATCCAAAACGGGTGTTTTGGATTTAGTATTAGCCTGCTTGCTTTTAGAAGCAAAACTTTTACGTTCGTCTTCGAATTCTTCCTCTCCGGGATCGTCGAACTCGGCTTTAGGATCTGCGGACTTAACAAAGCCCAATTCGTTTTTAAATGTATCGTAGTCCACGTCAAACTGTTGTAAGATTTGTGTACAAACGTTTTCTTTATTCTTGAGAATAGACAGCATCAGGTGCTCCGTTTCTACGGTAGGGCTTTTGAGGGCCTTTGCCTCGAGTACGGTTACCCGGATGACTTTCTCTGCCTGCCTTGTAAGTGGAAGACTATTGATATTGGCAATGTTCTTTCCGGTCTTGTCTTTTACGGCTAACTCCACCTCCTTGCGCAATTCATAGAGGTCCACGTTCAAAGCCTGCAGAATTTTTACTGCGGTGCCTTCACCCTCGCGAATAATGCCTAGCAGCAGGTGTTCTGTGCCAATGAAATCATTTCCCAAGCGTAAAGCCTCCTCCCTGCTAAACGAAATGATCTCCTTTACTTGCGGTGAAAAATTCTGGTCCATTGTGAGATTATTAAATTATTAAAACCCTTACGGGGGCTTGTTTATACAATATTAGCAAATAATTTTGATTCTTTTCTTCTAACACGTTAATAGTATAAGATTTACTTTTGTGCTGAGTATGTTGGAAAGGCTGTGTTAATCTTACGGAGAAAGCGATCTAAAAGTTGCCGGTCTCTTACAGAATTTTCGCAGAGGTTCCTTCAGTTACTACTAATGTACTAAACAAGTTCCAAGCATCATGAAGTTCAAAATTGATACCAAAGAAAAAATACTCATTGTACACCCTGAAATTCCCCGTTTGGATGTTAATTTGTCAGTTGAATTTGCAAGATCCATCACGGATCTGCCGGAGCTGAAAGACCGCAATCTTATACTGGATATGGCATTGGTACCTGAGATAGATGAAGCAGGACTGATGGCCATTTTAACAGTATACCAGCAGCAATATGACAGCAGGCAATCCTGCGCAATCACTGGTCTTAACAACACTTTAACAGGTATCTTACGTGAATCCTATGAAGACCTGAACATTACCCCTACCCTTGCTGAAGCGATTGATATTGTAATGATGGAATCACTGGAAAGAGAACTGATGGAAGGTGAAGAATGGTGATCATAAAAGGCAGAAAACAATGTGGTGAATGGTTGAAATGCAGGGGTAAAATAACATTAAATGACCATTACCGATGAGCCATCAACGATGCATGATGGCAACAAATGTGGATGGTTTGTGTGACTATTTTTAAGCCCCATTATAACAGATAGTTAGGTACTTACCATTGGTACTCTCTGTTCATACCTGGCGTAAACTGCTAACTAATTACTATTTTCGGCACAGCAAAAACAATTTACGCTTACGACTTTTTACTATGTTTGCTGTTACCATTTTAGGCAATAACTCCGCGATACCCACGACTGAAAGGCATCCCACCGCACAGGTAGTAACCTGTAATGAACAACTGCTGTTAATTGACTGCGGAGAAGGCACCCAGGTACAGATGACCCGCTACAAGATCCGGCGCAGCCGCGTTAAACATATTTTCATCAGCCACTTACACGGTGATCACTATTTTGGGCTGATCGGGCTGTTAAACAGCTTAAGCCTTTTAGGCCGTACGGAATCCCTTACTATTTATGCCACGCCGGAACTGGAAGCCATTTTACAGCTACAGCTCGAATGCGCAGCCACCCAGCTGAAGTTTGACCTGCATTTTGTGCCGCTGCGCGCGGAAAACGCCGGCGTAATAGTGGATGAAAAAGACCTGGAAGTACGTTTTTTCCCTGTACGGCACCGCATACCCTGTTTTGGCTTTGTGATAGAGCAGCGGCGCAAGAAAAGGAAGATCATACCGGAACAGGCACAGGCCTACGAAATACCAGCCGCTTTTTACTCCCAGCTTCAGGAAGGCGCTGATTATCAGCGGAAAGATGGCGTGCTGGTAAAAAACCATTGGGTAACCCTACCCCCCGCCCCCAGTAAAAAGTATGTGTATTGCGCGGATACCATTTACGATGAGGAGCTGATTGCGCAGATGGAGCATGCTGACCTGGTGTATCATGAAACCACTTACCTGCATGGCCTGGCTGAAAGGGCGGCGGAACGCTACCACAGTACCTCTGTGCAAGCCGCTACCCTGGCGGCGCGGGCAGGCGCCAAACGCCTGCTGATAGGACATTTTTCTTCCAAGTATACGGAGCTGCAGCCTTTCCTGGATGAGTGCCGGCCGGTGTTTGAGAATACGGAGCTATCGGTGGAAGGGGCTACGTTTCTTATTTAGTCCATGGTCGATGGTCCATGGTCCATAGCATAGAACGGAAGGTGAATAGTGCGGCAGAAGACCTTTATGTGCTTTTAATATGGGTTGGACATGAGATTCACCAGGGATTCACATGGGAGAAACATGGGATTTAGCAGGGGAAGACATGAGAAACTCATGAGAAGGACATGGGAAAAAGATAAGAAACTCGTTTAAAGATGAGGGGTAGGTATGATGTAGGGTTTTATGTAGGGGGGAGGAGTTGCGCACGGGTTGCGCAGCAATGTCGCACGGGTTGCACGTAGGGAAAACCCCAGTTTTACCGCAATCAGACCGGAGAAATGGACAAGCCGCTTTTGAGGCGCGGAGGATAATGGCGCGCAGGCTATAATTCGGGGAAATACCCCATAAAAACTGTGTGGATACGAAAGAAAAAGACCTGACAAGTCTTGCGAGCCTGTCAGGTCCTGCGGAAGATCCGTTAAATTATTTCTACTTATTCTTATCGAGATAGGCTTTGATCTTTTCATTCAGCCCGCTGCTTACCGGTACTACGGGCAGGCGGAAGGCCTGCTCCATTAAGCCGCCGTGCTGCAAAAATGCCTTAATGCCGGCGGGATTGTTCTCTGCAAACATCAGGTCAAATGCTTCATGCAGCTTATAATGCAGGGCGCGTGCGGCCGGAATGTTGTTGGCCAGGGCTGCCTTTACCATGGCTGAAAAATCGGCGGCAAAGTAGTTGGCGGCAACGGATATTACGCCATCCATGCCACAGGCCAGCTGCGGTAAGGCCAGCGCATCGTCCCCACTGATCACCAGGAAGTCTTTGGGCTTGTCTTTTATGATCTGCATACACTGCACCATATCACCGCTGGCTTCTTTCATGGCTACAATGTTCTCTACTTCATGCGCCAGACGCAGCGTGGTGTCTGCCGTCATATTACGGCCCGTACGACCGGGCACGTTATACAGGATCACCGGTTTGGGCGATGCCTGTGCTATGGCCTTATAATGCTGAAAAATGCCTTCCTGGCTGGGCTTACTATAGTAAGGTGCTACGCTGAGTACGGCTATTGCCTCATCCAGCGGGCAGGTTTCCAGGCGCTTCACCACATCGCGGGTATTATAATCCCCAATACCAACTACAACGGGTATACGCTTATTTACTTTTTCAAAGGTGAACTTTATAATGTCCAGCTTTTCTTCTGCAGAAAGCGTGGGTGTTTCGCCGGTGGTGCCTAAAGATACTACGTAGTCTATGCCCCCGTTAATAACATGATCAATCAATTTTTCCAAAGCATTCCAGTCAATGCTTTCATTTGCTTTGAACGGCGTAACCAGGGCTACACCCGATCCTCTTAACTGTTCCATGAATTATTTATAAGCCAAAAAGTCTGCAAATATTAGCATTTGGCCTGTGATCTCTAAATATTTTTTAGCGTTCCTCAAAAAATCCCATGTTGCTGAATTTGTCGATCCGCTGCTCAATGCGTGTGTCCGGGTCTATTTTCTTCAGTTCAGCCAGGGTTTGTTTCAGGCTGGCCTTTAAAAGGGCGGCTGCTTCGTCGGGATTGACGTGCGCACCGCCTAATGGTTCTTTGATGACACCATCCACCAGACCAAATTTGCTCATATGGTCGGAGGTTAATTTCAGCTCTTCTGCGGCTTTTTCCTTAAAATTCCAGGTACGCCACAGGATGGTAGAACAGTTTTCCGGGGAGATAACGGTGTACCAGCTGTTTTCCAGCATGAATACACGGTCGCCTATACCGATGCCCAGGGCGCCGCCGGAAGCGCCTTCGCCAATGATCACGCAGATCACGGGTACGCGCAGCTTAACCATTTCAAACAGGTTGCGGGCAATGGCCTCGCCCTGTCCCCTTTCTTCTGCTTCCAGGCCGGGGAAAGCGCCGGGGGTATCTATGAGGGTTACAATGGGCTTGTTGAACTTTTCCGCCAGCTTCATCAGGCGCAGGGCCTTGCGATAGCCTTCGGGATTGGCCATTCCGAAGTTGCGGATCTGGCGCATTTTGGTATTAATACCTTTCTGCTGGCCAATGAACATTACGGTTTCACCGTCCAGCTCTGCAAAGCCACCTACCATGGCTTTATCATCCTTCACATTCCGGTCGCCATGCAGCTCCACGAAGTTGGTGCACATTTTTTCAATATACGCCAGGGTATAGGGCCTATCGGGATGCCTGCTAAGCTGTACCTTTTGCCAGCTGGTGAGATGGGAATACAGGTCGTTCCGGGTAGTTTCTATTTTCTGCTCATACTCTTTTACAGTGGCAGATACGTCTACGCCGGATTTCTGGCCGTTTTCCTTCAGCTTTTCCAATTGTTCGTACAGGTCCGCAATAGGTTTTTCGAAGTCCAGGAATTGCATAATTAGTTTTAAAATTGATTAAAGAACGGTGTAAAGATAACGGGTAAAAGTTTTTTTAAAAAAGATTTGCAAAATTGGGTGGCTTGTTGTTATCTTTGCAATCCCAAAACGGAACAGGTTTGCCTGTGAAGTTAAGGAGGATCGGTAGTTCAGTCGGTTAGAATGCCGCCCTGTCACGGCGGAGGTCGCGGGTTCGAGTCCCGTCCGGTCCGCGTAGTAAGACTGATACAAATAAGGCCCGCTCGATGAGCGGGTTTTTTATTTTGGGGGAAACGGATCTTTTTGCAGCAGCAAATAGGGGGATCAAGGGATCAAGTTGAAATCCTTGGGATTTGCTTTTTAAGCATTAATTTAGCAAGTCTAAAAAAGAAAATTCTACATCCCTTACTCTCCTCATAGCATTTCCAAAGGCTTTGACCCTGGAATTAAAAGATTCAGCCGCAGCATTAGTAGCCCTGTTATTGAAAGAAATCCAATATTCTTAGATAGTGTGTTTGTATGGTCCTGGCAAGGGTTTTAAACGATGATCGTTCTACTATAATGTCAGGCTTTTAAAAGTGTGTTCTGCTGATTAATTCCTATAAGCGTGCTTATGGTTACTATCTGAGTTATTTACACGATGAACAGTCCTGGCGAGCACAGACCAACATGGAATATATTGGAATATGTAGTGTGGTGACTATTCAAAAACGAGACAAATTCAGGCCGCCTTCCAAATTTTTTTTGCAAAGAATGAAAATAATATTAGCTTCAGCTAGTTAAAGGACTGGCAAAATAACCTACCCCAAAATCTGTTATTAAAACGATCAATAGCCTGTTTATTATTTATGCTTGTCTATAATTAACTCCAAATATTCCCTTACCATGTTTGAATTTGCGATTCCTGGGACATATGCCGTCATGGTGACGTTGGCTTGCTTGAGTAGCACTAGCACTACCACGCACAGGATATAACTTTTCATAATCTTCACCACAATTTTAACCACTCTACGGAAGACCGTTTTGTTCCACTACAAAATCTCATTACTATGGAGACAACGCAAATGTCTACCTTAGGAAAAGTAATGGCAGGTATCCTGCTGATTAGCTGTTCCCTACTGGCCATGTTTACCTTGATCGCCTTTTGGCCGGACCGTTTGCCGGATGTAAACGGAAAGGCTAATCGTTATGTGTACGAATTGTTCAATATGACCTTGTATGATAGCACTCTGCAACAGCCTCCAAAGCAGGCCCCTGTCAAAGACAACAACGAGAAAAAGGTAACTGTAAAAGCGGATAGCCTGAAAAACAAGCCGTCTCCGCCGGATGTTTCAGCCAGCAAGCCGGAGGAGGCCGTGGTACAAGGGCTCCCCCTCATGAACAATCAGACAAAGCCACCTGCCACCCACAAGGTGACAACAGTCCCCCTGGCCAGTACTATCCATTTGAACATCTTACTATTGATATTGGTGGCATCGGCGGGCTTTCTGGGGGCCATGGTACATATCGCCGCTTCCTTCACCAATTTTGTGGGCGCCGGGGAATTCAAGCGTAGCTGGGTCCTCTGGTATTTTGTGAAACCCTTTACCGGCGCTGCTGTAGCAGTGATTTTCTACTTCGTTTTCAGGGCAGGCTTCTTCAGTGGGACTGATAATGGTGGAAGCATCAACATCTACGGCATCATTTCATTGGCAGCCCTGGCGGGATTGTTTACAGACAAAGCTACACTGAAGCTAGAAGAGGTATTCGTCGTGATCTTCAAACCAAAGGATGACCGTCCCAATAAGATGCAGGATTTTCAAATAACCGAAGTAATGCCTGCCGCACTGAAGAAAACAGTAGCGAACCTAGTGACCATTAAAGGCAAAGCCCTCACTAAGCGGAAGGTGACCATTAAAATGGATGACGATCCCATAGTGAACCCCGCCGTAATGGACGAGGCGATCACCTTTACGTACACCGTTCCGGCCACCAGGGCGGAGCAGCAGGTGATCAAAATGACTGTCATGGATGATCAGGGCAAGGAATTTAAGAAAGAGTTTGTTCTCCAGTGATCTATTGTATCCGATTACTTCAAAAAATATCATCTTATGGAAAAGGTAGGCGTATTTTTAAGTTACTCCCATGCCAATAAGGAATTAAGGGATGAAATCATCAACATACTCAGTTCCGATGATAACATCGAGATCTATTATGATGAAAAGAATATCCTGATCGGATATCCCATCCATATCCGAATCTCTACGATGCTGAACGCTTCGCATATTGTGATTGCCATTGCTACCAAAGAATGGCTGGGATCCACCGAAACAAGGGAAGAGTTTACCAGGGCACATGAAAGAAAGAAACACCTGGTGTGTTTTGCAGACGAATCCACTAACCTCGGCGCGCTACCTCAATTTATCAGGGATGCCCGGCAGATCCGGTTTTCGCCAAATCATAAGCAGCAGGCATTGCAAAAACTAGTGCCTGCAATCCGCGGCCTCAGCCTGACTAAAGATTTCGCCAAACAAATCATGTATAAACGTTTAAGGGAGATAGAGGATGAGGTGGAACAACGGAATCCGGAATTCTACCGGCTCAATTTAGCTAATGATCATATTGAGCACGTATTAGAGGAAACAAAGAATATCCTGGGCGACGGTCCTTATAGCATTGATATTGGTAATGAAAATGGCTACCTTCTAAAAGCCATCTCCATTTTTGAAAGCGCTAGTAACATTTATGCTGTTAGCCTGACAGGCATCTCCACCTTTTGGGACGACCGGAAGTATGAAGATAAGGCCATCCAGTACCTGAAGAAACAATCTAATAAAAAGATAAAGATCATCCGGCTTTTTGTTTTCTCGAACTGCACGCAGGTTAATGATTATAAAAACATCCTGCAGGCCCATCACGTTGCTTATGGCGCTGATAATAAAGGGGCAGTACTTATGTGCTCTAAAAAGACTTATGAGAAGTTCTTGTCGGATATTACCAGGAGCCAGCTCTTTTTCAACCTGTTTGATGATGACTTTGGCATTCTTTCCTACATCGACGTCGATAAAAAAGAACATTTCATAGAAGCCAGGTTGGATAACAATGTGTTTAAATTTAGGCCGGTTTCAATCAATCATCCTACAGAAGGCGGCACAAGTCGGTTTATCACAAAGTTGAAGGAGATCGAAGAGAAGTTGCTGTACGGTGACTTCCAGGAGGATTACAGGATAATCCGGTGGGACCCTGTTTTTGTGAGACAACCAGATATTTTTTCTGATAAAATTAAGCTGATGTTTGAGGAAGATAATGAAGTGGAAAAGATCATTCACCTGGCTATTTTTAAGTGCTGTGCTTCCAGGCAAGTGGAGGAGGGGCTTTTTGAACTGGTCAATAAATTAAAGAACCTGAACGGGCGGTTCTTTAACTTCCGCAAGATCGAGCTGTTAACCCGCACGCATATCCAGGCATTTGACGGTAGATTGGGTATAGAGCTATTGTTTAACGAGGATGTTGATTACATCATGATGATGGAATTTTCGAATGAAAAAAATTTAAGAGAGTATTATTCCCATACAGAGCATGCCAGTGAGCGGGAGAAGATCTATGGTATTGTAAATCCAGGGATTGCGGAGCATTATCATGCATTAAGGGCGTTGAATCGGAGCGAGCCCGATTACAGGGCCAAAGCCATCGAGATCTCTACTCTGATAGAGAGGTCGATGGCGCCCTATTTTTTCCGACTGGATATCCGGAATTTTGAGATACCGGAGCAGATTGTGCGGCAGAAGGGGATTCCATTTGCGACGTTTACCTTTTAGTCCATAATTGGCCATCCAAAGCTATCTGATAATATCGTAATTACACTAAAAATGAAGGTAATATGAGGCAGCTTTATTACGGCTGGGTAGGCAATACCGGAGGAAGATGTATTATTAGCAACAGCACGGCTATTAAACTACCTGACATTTGACACAACAAAAAAAAGACCACCGGAATCCTATACCTGATGGTCTGTAAAAGCAATATATCGCATGTTATCTGCATCAAGCCGGTATCTCAGGCTCTACCAGCTTAGCCAGCTTTTCCAGTGATTCCTGCCAGCCTAAATAGCACATTTCAACGGGTATAGCAGCCGGGATCCCTTCCTGCGTAATTTTTATTTCTGTACCTGCAATAGTTTTCCGGAGCAATACAGTGGTGGTCATTTCTCCCGGCAGGTTCGGATCGTCAAATTTATCAGTGTACTTTAACAGCTCATTAGGTTTGAGCTCCAGGTAGGTACCACCGAATGAATGACTACCGCCGGTTGTAAAATTCTGGAATGACATTTTATGGGTACCGCCTACCGTTACATTCATTTCATGAACGGTACAAAGAAATCCATAAGGAGGTAACCAGGAAGCGATTGCCAGGGCTTCTGTAAATGCGCGGTATACTTTTTCCGGCGATGTTTTAAGAACTCTGTGCAGTGAAACAACATTGTTTGACATAACATATATTTTTTGTTCCTACTCATCTGGCTTTTCGGTTCCGCCCGTTTTTAAAGTGGTCGCTGCTCCACTTATGTTTATGCCGATTGTTTATTGATTTCGACACAACAAAGATGGCGGGAAAATTTGTTTTGGATAGCGGCTATACCGGACTAACTGAAGGGCTATTTACGACATTGCAATCCTCCGCCGGCTCAGTCATCCCTCCCATTTGCTAAACGGCAGTTCTTCCTGTCCCGCATATATTGGACCCGCATATTAATATTATCAACCTCCACTATATTAAATGCTAAATGGGGTGTATAACAGTGCCGTGGCGGAAAAAGGAAGCGCTGCTGAAACAGTTCAGGTATAAACGGTAGGCTTGCTTTAATAAGGATGCAAAGGTGTCAACAAAGTTTTTGCATTGCTGGTCAGCTCTCAACGGTCATATCGATCAATTCACCATTTTCATCTGTAGCTACAACCAGGATATAATTAGTAAAATCCCGGCCAAAAGAATAATCAAAGATTGCAAAGTGATCATCACTTCCGGGATATATGCCATGCGCGCGGGCTGCAATTTTGCGATCAATTGCTGATCCAGATCATTGCTACCGCCAGTCAGCTTCAGCTCTTCACGCAATTCAGCTTCTCCCATTTCCTCTTTGTGAAAGCTCAGATAAAATTTCACTGAATCGCTTTCCTCATCCCCGAAGTCAGCAGTAATATATTCACGGGTTTTCCCAAGGTATTGGCCGATGTTATCAAGAAATTTCTTCGCAGCTTCTATCCGGCCTGTGTCTATACTATTGCCGTCGAAATTCAGGCCTATCTCAATTGTATTTCCGGATAGCGTAACTTCAACATCATAATATTCTTCCAAATTACCGGAGTCTATTGTTCCGAAGTGGGGTAGTGTGATCTGTGCCATTATTGTTCTTATAGTACTCCAAAATATGACATTCATGGAAAAAATCAAAATGGACAAAACCCCGGCGCTGTTGGGCAGTGAGACTGACACAAATGTGAAGCCCCGTGTTATACGCGGGGCTTTTTATTATACCTGGCCATTGCAGGCAATAGTATAACTTTAACGGCTAAAGTTTAAAGATGAAAAAGACGACGAGAGCCGAGAAAGCCCAGGAAACGCTGGCCATTATTGACCGGGGCTTTTACCAGGTGAATGGTGAAAAAATAGACGTTAAAGATGACATTACCTATTCTGTATCCAACAGCCTGTTATACCGCCAGGTATTTTGTATCATACCTGCTGAATGGCGGGAAGTACAGTCAATGTTTTAAATCCGTTGTTTTTGCCGTACTGGATAAAAGTAAAGACGGCAGTAATATAGCGGCATTCAGCGATGCCTTTGCGGAAAAGTAATGTGCGGAGTAATGGTCATATCCGCTATAACTTTTGTTATATTGATGGCAGCCCTGGCCTTTGCTACTTTTGGTGAAGATAAAATTTCCGCTCACCTTAAACAGCATCACCATGAAAAAGTATCTGTCAGGGATCCTTGTTAGCCTTTGCCTGTTAACCGCTTGCAGTAAAGATGATAAGGATACCGCCGCCGTTAATCCGCCGATCACCACCGCAGAACAGGCCAGAGCCGCCTTTGCTAAGATCAACGCTTTATGGACCTCTACCCTGAAACCAGTTTTAACCAAGGAGAACCAAACTTATTCCGGGAAGGTATTAGAGGGCGCTGCCGGCGGCAAAGCTGTGGTGAACGGATCTTTTACGAAGACCAGCTCGTCCTCATCATCTTCTACCCGGAGTAGCGCTATTGCGGATGTTACCATCACCTTTCAGCAATACGAGATTAACGGGCTTCACCTGGATGGCGTATTACGGTTTTATGACAGCTACAATTCAAGAACGGCCTGCTCCAGCTCCGGTTGTGCATCATCTACCCACACTTATCTTGCCTATTCTTCTAAAAGTTCCGCAGATGTTGCCAACCCGCCTGTTGCCATTGAGTTTGAGTTAAATGGTAAAACCTACCGGGACCAGATCTTGCTGTTTGCAAGTAAGGAATATGCAAGCTGGTCGGTGAAACTAACAAATGAAAATAACCAGGAATTTTCCTTTTCGTATTAGCGCCGCCACCGCCGTTAATCCTTTAATTACCACCGCAGAGCAAACCAGGGCCGCCGTTACTAAGATCCCCAGCCGCTTTCATACCGCCCAGCCTGCACAATGAAATAATTGCGTATATTTATGGCGTACCCCTTTTACTATCTCAATGGCCACCCCAGAACAAGTAGCAGCTATAATAAAGCAAATTTCAATGGTTAATGGATAGAAAAATTAAAACAATCAAATTATGCCTAAGTATGTGATCGAGCGCGAAATTCCAGGCGCAGGTAAATTATCCGCAGAACAGTTAAAAGCAGTTTCTCAAACTTCGTGTGACGTGCTAAACAAAATGGGACCGGAAATTCAATGGGTTCAGAGTTTTGTAACCGCCGACAAGATCTACTGTGTTTACATTGCGCCGAATGCAGACATGATCCGTGAACATGCAAAGCAGGGAGGGTTCCCAGCCAATACCATCAACGAGGTGGCTACGGTAATTGACCCCACCACTGCAGAATAGTATTCCCGGAAGTAGCAGCGGAATGCTCTGCTGCTACTTCTTATTTAATGCTCCCCGTTAACTCTTTAAGCCTGTACCGTTTTAACCGGGCTTATACCATGTTGTTTGTTCAAAACAAATACCGCCTTAACATGAACATGCCAATACATCACACACAAACCCCGAATGGCGCCACAAAAACAAATGCAACCGTATTACCTGCACAGGAACCCGTACAACCAATCATGCCTGAAATGGGTGTTATGCCATTATCCGTTTCCTGTAAATTAAACATCGGCGCTACCGGCGATCCATTAGAACATGAAGCCGATGCCATGGCAAATAAAGTAATGCGCATGCCTGCCGCATCTTTTATTCAACGTAAATGCACGCATTGCGAAAATGAAGAGCAGATGCAACGCAAGCCCTTAGCTTCCTTTATCCAGAAGAAAGGCAGTGAAGGAGGCGCTCAGGCTTCAGATGCTGTAAGCAGCAAGATCCATGCTTCCAAAGGAAGCGGCAGCGCTATTGACGACGGCGCCAGGACCTTTATGGAAAACCGCTTTGGCACTGACTTCAGCGGGGTAAAGATCCATACGGATAACGAATCCATACAAATGAACCGCGAATTGCAGTCGCAGGCATTTACGGTGGGTAACGATATTTATTTTAACGAAGGCAAATACAATCCTCAATCCGAAAGCGGCAAACAGCTGCTGGCGCATGAGCTTACGCATACTGTGCAGCAAAGCGGCGCAGCCTCCATTCAAAGGTTTGCTGACGATGATCACCATGTAATAGACGAATCGGCCTTGTCAGGCATTTTTGAAGAAGCAGATATCCGCAACATTGAAAAAGGCAATAAACAACGGGATTACAGCCAAAGCCCCTATGCTTTGGTAAATGCGCTGCTGCTGGGAGAGTATAACCGGTTCGGGGGCTATAAGGATTATGAGCACTTTGATAATTTTGTATGGGACAGTGAAAAAGAACGCTGGATAAGCCGGGACGAATGGAACAAAATATGGGATGAAAAAAGCCAGCAATGGGTACCCCGGATCTTACCAATCAAAGGTGAACCCACTAAAAAAACGCCTGTTGAATATATTGAAACGGAATTTCTTGCTGCGGTAGAACAAACGCCTCCATCTGCAGCCGGCTTCACCCGGATCGGTAACGCCTTTCATACCATAGAAGATTTTTTTGCGCATTCCAACTTTTTAGAGCTTATGCAGCATGATACTTCTTTTGGCACTGAGCTTACTACGGGCTCTGTTGGAACCAGCGACAATACTTCCCTGTATTCCATAACCTCCCATGTAACCACCGGAACAACGAGTGAATTTTACGATGATAAGTTTAAAAAAGACCAGGCAGCGTCTTCCACCACTTCGCACGCCAAAATAGCAAAGGACTATCCCTCTAACAAAAACCATCAGCTGGCCATCCTGCTGGCTTCCCTTGTGATCCAGGAAACCGCTATCAGCCTGAAGAACATCTTCACGTTAAAAACTAAGGCTGAACGCGAAAAAGCAATTAAAGACATTGTAATGAAACGCTTAGTCTCCTATCTGCGCCCGCCTTCTGACAAAGACAAATGGTGGGAACGGTTAATAGAAAAAGGAGGCAAAGCAATGGGTGAAACCAATAAGGAAAAACGGGATGAAACCATTGTAACTGTCAACCAATCGCCCTTTAGCCCGTTACGGGGCCTGGAGGCCAACCGGTTCGGCGATGTACGCGGATTGGGATATGGCAACCTGTTAATGCCTGATACAGTCAGGTTCCTTGGTAAAATAGGATCCGGTAACCTGCTTTCAATTACGGCAGATGATCTTCCCATACCATCCGTATCTTTCCCCATAGGCAGCGGCAACCAAACGTTTATAACGATCGGGAAAATATACAATTTCCCCGGGCTGGGCAGCATTGTTAATCAACCGCCTGACGGCACAAGCCAGTCCAGGGTATTGCCGGACCCGCCCCGTATAAACCAGGATCAGCCGGTAAGACCTTTTATAGGTATCTCTATTGAGGGCCGAACGGATTTTCTTTCGGGGAAGTAGTTAATCCATAAACCCGACATCATCCAGAATGATCACGCCGGCCTTTGACTGGTCAAAGATCAGCTGAATGCTGCGCAGCTTATTCATTACAAAAGCAGGATGTTTCTTTTGCAATGCATCCAGGTCAAAATAAAAGAAGTCGGGAATGGATTCTGCATCATCGTTAGAATTTAGAAAAGCGTATTTCGCTAGGTTCTTCTTTATCTGCGGCTGCAGCGGCATACACTCACTTAGCAGGAAGCGGATATGGGAGCCCTGCTGGTCCGTTAATTCCAGGGTAAAGTCAACCGGCTTTTTTTCGTTGTCCTTTTTATCTTCTTTAGCCGCTTTTTTCTCTTTCTTTTTTTCTGCTTTGCTCTTCTTACCTTTCTCAACGTGGAGGGAGCTTTCGTCGCTTTCTGCCAGGCTGAATACCAGCGCCCGGCCATCCAGCTTTAAGCCTGCGCTATCCGGCAGGGTAAAGGTATATTTCCCTACCAGGGAATCCACCTCTTCCCTGTTCCATCCTATATAGGCGGCACGGGAAATATGATCGCCCCACATAAGCTTATGCTGCGCTTCCCTCCAAACGCTTAAATGTGATGATGATATGGAAACGCCTGGCCGGGTGGCTGTTTGCAGGTTCAGATCTTCCTCATACCGGGCTATATAAGTGGTGCGGCTGCTCTCAAACTGGTTGAAATAAATTTGTTTGGGCAGCCATTGGCGGCCATAACGGTAATCCATAAACAGGGGTTTGTAAGCACTGTCGCCCTTCAGGTTCAGATCCAGGAAAGCGCTGATGTACACCTTTGCTATTTGCTCCTGGTCTTTGACCGGCATCAGGTTGGTCATGTTAAACCGGTTAATATAAGGGCTGCTGCCATCGTACTTTCCCCAGGAGGTATTGAACTGGCCATGGTTGGCATGGTGCACATATAAGCCGGCTTTAATACCGTTGAATGAAGGGGAATATTCAATCCGTTTAAAAGGGCTTAAGCCGCCGTAAGATTGCATGTCCATATCATGCGTTCCCTGTATCACAAAATAGTTGATGTCTTTCAGCGGGGCCAATATAGCGGCGGGTTTATATTGCCCGTCAACCGGGGCAATGGCTACATAGGCTTTGATGTTGAAATTAAAATTGAACACTTCATTTGCATTATCCGGAAAGCTGGGCAGGGTGTTAAATAAGGCGGCGTGCGACATGGCCTCTCCTCCTCTTGAATGGCCCATGAGGGCAATATGGTCCATATCTACCAGATGATAAAAGGGATTTTTGGGATCCTGGTTCCACTTTCTCCAAAGCTCCAGGTGTTTCAGCATCATCCATCCCCTGACGCCATTTTCCTCTTTTAATCCTCCACCCGGCAGGTCTGTAAAGCTGGAGTTGAGGAAGTTCTCATCTACCGAAGCTACTATATATCCCCTGCTGGCCAGCAATTCAGCCAGGTAATCATACCCGCCTTCCGACCAGTCCTGGGCAAGATGGTTTCCATGCACTACCAGCACCAGCGGCGCAGGTGCTTTCAGATCTTTGGGATACCATACCATGGCATTCAAAGGCAATGCTGTTTGATCAAAGCCAAAGTACCAGGTACGCAGCTTACCCGATAATCCGTCCCAGGATTTAAGCAGGAAGGTAGCATCTACTGAAGGCGTTTTTATTTTTGCATCCTTACCATATATATCGCGGCGTTTGTCTTTCCCTGACCCATAGGTGAGGAACGATACTGCATAGCTGCCGGGCTTAGAAGGGTCAGCGGCCTGAATAGGCTCCGGTAAATGAGCCAGGATCTTATAATCTTTTATGGGCTTAACCGGTGAGCCGGAATATAAGAAAAGGTACAGGCTTATGACTATACCCAGTATGCCTATGGCCAGCGAAACCAGGGTAATGATGCGCTGCTTTTTAGGCCATGCCGCTCCCCGGTGGGTTTTCCAGGCGTACAGCGCTCCAAAGGTCAAAGCCGGGAAAAGGATCAGGATGGAAATCAGGATCCAGCCATACTGTCCGTTGAGCCGGAAGAAAAACAGCAGGCACAAAACAACCAGCGACACTGCTGTTCTGAAATTGCGCGGTGTTTTGGCCACCAGCCGCACCAGCTGCCCTAATAACCAGGCTGCTGCCACTGCTATCAACAGGTAGCATACAACGCTTACCAGGTAATAGCCAAAGCTGACGCCTTTTAAAAAGGTATCTGCCATGGAAAGAACAAAAAAGAGCAGGGCGGCTATAAAAACACCGGTACCTGCGGCTTTCAGGCTTGCCTGGCCTGGTGTTAGCGCAAGGATGACAGCCCGGATACGGTTCTTAATGCGATTGCCAATGGAAGTGCTGTTTTTTTGCATGAGGATGGATTGTTACGTACAAAACTATATAGGTGATCATGATAAAAATTGTATGTATTTAGCCTGGTAAGGGGCAACACTAATGGGTACTTAGCCGGGCAATGTTCTTTGCTATCATAGCTTTATCGGATTCTGAAGCGGCCAGCTCCAATGCCTTTTCAAAGTGCTGCAATGCCTGTTTATTATCAATATCCGTATAAAGGTTCCCCAATAATGAATAATAAAAATGGTTATTGGTAAGGCCCAGCTTTTCCGCTTCAATAATGGCCGTCTGTTTTCCTTTTACCTTGCTCAGGGCAAACGTTCTGTTAAGCGCAGCAATGGGTGAATATTGAAGGATAAGCAGGTTATTATACAGCTGCAGAATGCCTTCCCATTTTTCGGGGCTGTCTTCCTTAAAGGTATGCCAATAAGCAATGCCTGCTTCCAGGTGATACTTTGTTAACACCTCTAAAGAAGAAGCCTGGTGCAGAAAATACCGGCCTTTGGCAATGAGCTCCTGGTTCCAAAGTGCAGTATCCTGGTCCTGGTACAGGATGGCCTCTCCTTCTTCGTTCATCCTTGCATCAAACCGCGAGGTGTGAAAGCACATAAGGGCCATCAGGGCATTTACGGCCGGCGTATTGGTGTTTGTATTTTCAATCAGCAGGTAGGTTAGCCGCATTGCTTCTGCGCAAAGATCTTTACGTAAGGTTATATTTTTGGAAGTTGAATAATAACCTTCTGAGAACAGCAGGTAAATGGTAGTGAGCACCATCTCCAGCCGGGTATTAATTTCTGCCAGGCCGGGTGTTTCTATTTTGATCTTAGCTTCTTTTAATTTTTCCTTGGCCCGGTTTATCCGCTTATACACTACTTCTTTGTTGGTTAAAAAGGCATCCGCTATTTCCTGGATGCCAAAACCGCATAACAGGTTTAAAGCAAGTGCAATCTGCGATTCTGCTGAAATAACGGGATTACACACGGTAAAGATCATGCCCAGCTGACTGTCGGTAATGTTTTTGGGCGAGAGGTCAATTTCGATCTCGCTGCCGGTTTCCAGGCTTGCGTTATATTTTAATTCCGCTGAAAGCTTTTGTTCAAACAGGGAGTTGCGCTTTAAATAATTCTTTGTTTTGTTTTTTGCTACGGTATAAAGCCATCCTGTGGGATTATCCGGAATGCCGTGCAGGCTCCATGATTCTGTTGCAGCAAGGAATGTATCGCTGACGATGTCTTCTGCTATTTCAATATGTTCAATGCCAAACAGGTAACAGAGCACCGAAACGATCTTCTGGTACTCTGTTCTGAATAAATTCGGGATGAGCTGATTTCCGGTCATAGAAAATAAAATGCCTTTGTAAATTACAAAGGCATTTCCAGAAAATAACCTGCGCTACTCTATGGGACTAGCCATCCGTACCTCCACATTACCTCCTAACAACAGGATGGGGCAGCCTTTCGCTATTTCACAGGCTTCTTCATAATCCGCCGCTTTTATGATCGCTAACCCGCCTATTGATTCCTTGATCTCAACATAAGGCCCGTTGGTGACCACCTTGTTAGGCGTTACCACCTTGCCTTTACCATCCCATCTTTGCAGGGGCCTGGCCAGCTTGTCCTGGGCAGCAATTCCGCCGAACCAGTTTTGCCAAAGCTTCAGGGATTCCTGCAGCTCATCGGGTGATGGCTGCGCTTCCTTATTCATGAAATCTCTGCGAAATATTAACAGGAACTCATTCATTTTATTTGTTTGTTTGGCGTTATTAAAAATTACTACAATTTAGTAAATACTTAAAAGCGGCGGTATGATCAACCGAACTGCCCTACGCGGTAGCCGCCTGGCGTAGTGGGGAATGCCAGGTTAAAACGGTTCCAGGTATTGATGTTGGAAACGGCAAGCGTAAGATCGATCAGCTCTTCTTCTGAGAATTGCTGTATGGCATCATTATATACCTCATCCGGTACATGGCAGGCGGTAACGGCTTCTGCCCAGGCTAATGCGGCCCTTTCCCGGTCAGTATAATAAGGCGTTTCCCGCCAGGCGCTTAAACCATACAGGCGCTGCTCTGTTTCGCCATGGGCCCGTGCATCTTTTGAATGCATATCCAGGCAATAGGCGCAGCCATTGATCTGGGATACCCTGAAATCGACCAGCTCCCGTAAGGAAAGCTCCAGGGATGTTTTTTTCAGGTAACTGCCAGTGGCAAAAAGTGTTTTAAGGGCATTTTGTCCTTTCTGGTGGAGATTCAAACGTTGATTCATTGCTTTAGTTTTTATGTTGTTAAAGCAGAATGACAACTGAATTTCCCGGATTGGACAAAAAGAGAAATATTTTTTTAAAAAAACTTTTATTGCCGTTTCCGCTGCGGTCAGGCGGGCCGGTGGATCATCCTAAGGTAATCTCCCCTTCCACATTTACCTGTCTTAAAAAATATTCGTCGTGCGACACTACCAGCAGCGTGCCTTTATATTCATTAATGGCATTGGTTAAGATCTCTATATTCTGGATGTCCAGGTTATTGGTGGGCTCATCTAAGATGATCATATCCGGGGCCTGGTTGCTGATGGTTAAGGCGCAAAGCATCAGGCGCATTTTTTCGCCGCCGCTTAGTGCGCTGCAGGGTTTATCCCAGTATTCTTTTGTAAACAAAAAACGGTTTAGGCGGGTCTTTACCTCATGCTCCTGCAGGGCGCCGGTATTAGCCTGCTGCGCCTGTTCGTATACGCTGAGGGTATTGTTGATCCCTGAATAGTCCTGATCAATATAAATGGCTTTAACGCCGGCCCTGTCCAGGGTTCCTGAGCGGGGTTGCAGCTCCCCTAAGATCATTTTTATTAAGGTGGTTTTGCCGGAGCCGTTAAGGCCTTTAATGGCTAAACGCTCACCGCTTTTTACCTGGAAGCTAAGGCCGGGTTGCCAAAGCTGCCTGCTGCCGTATCCGAAATTAATTTCCTTTGCAGTAACCAGGATCTTTCCCTTATGTAGGGCGGAATTGTCGAGGTCCATCTTCATTTTCTCTGTACCGGGCAGCTCTTTTCGCAGCTGATCCAGCTCCTGCGCAATGGTATCCACTTTCTCTGCATGAACGCCCTTTAACCGTGCCGTGCTTTTTTCCGCATTGTTCTTAAAGGTATTCATGGAAATGGTGGGCAGGCCTGCTTTTTCCTGTTTCTTTTTTCCGCGGGCATCCAGCTTTTGCTGCCGTTCCAGTGATTCCCTTTCTGTTTCTTTTGCCTTGCGCAGTGCTTTTTCTTTACTCTTGAGGTCCTGGTCCAGCGCATCCCGCTCTATCATTTTCTGTGCTGCGTAAAAATCATAATTACCGCCGTAAACTGTGATACCGCGCTTGCTGAGCTCATAAACGGTATGCAGGAGGTTTAATAAAGTTCTGTCGTGGCTTACTACTACCAGGGTGTTGTTAGTAGTTTGTATGTAGTTATAGAGAATGTTCCGGCTAAGGGTATCCAGGTGGTTGCTGGGCTCATCCAACAAAACTATTTCCGGGCGGTGGATCATAATACCTGCCAGGAAAACCCTTGTGTTTTGCCCGCCGCTAAGGGTTCCCATTTTTTGGGTAAGGGTCAGGCTGTCCAGCTTCCAGTGCATGAAGGCTTCTTTGCAGCGTTCTTCAATGGCCCAGTCATCATCCAGCAATGCCATGTTCTCAGCTGTTACATGGCCATCCAGGATCTCTTTTAATGCCTGTAGCTTATGCTGCACCTGCAGGGCTTCTGCAATACTAAGATGGTTATACTGACCAAACAGCTGTGGTAAATAATAAGGCTTGCCGGCTGCTTTTACCAGGCCGCCGGAGGGTTGCAGGTTGCCGGACAGGATCTTTAACAGGGTAGATTTTCCTGCGCCGTTATTGCCTATTAATGCAATTTTATCGTGTTTGTTGATAACGAGATCTATACCAGTAAATAATAGATCCCGGTTGGGATGGGTGTAGGTAATACCCTGAAGCATCATCATCATTCCTTTCTTAAAAAGTAAATAATCACCAGGGCCATAGCGGCCGGCGCTGTTTATTTATTGAAAGAAAGTGAATCTCACATTAAGGTATTGTTTTGATAAGAGCGGCAAAATTAATAAAAAAATGTATCAGACGGTTCAAAGAAACCTGCCTAAATTTCGAATTTAGCCTGCGCATTATTCTGCTGGCTTTTTTCCAGCAGGTATGGCGCCCTGTATTTTTCTATGAACTGTTTTTTAGCATCCCGGCAGGAAGATACTGCGCCGATGAATTTTAAAGTTCTTATATAATACCACGCAAAGTCTATTTGACCGGGTAAGAAACCGGAGCGGGCACTGGCGGGGTACAGATGATGGTTATTATGCCACTCACCTGCCACAATACCGGGCCACCACTGGTTAATGGATTTATCGTCTTCATTAAAATCAGTACCTACTACCTGCTTGTTCTCTCCTTTACCATGGCCTTCATAGTTAAAAGTCCTTACGCCTACTGCCCATACAAAAGCGCCGGCAAATAAGGCTGCTACCAGGTAAAAGCCGCCGATCAGGTAAAACACCGTGAACCAGAAGATCCAGCTGGCAACCGTAGCAATCACCGTTTTCAGCGGTGAGGCAACAGAGCCCCATTTTAAATACTGCTGGTAAGAATTGGCCTTTACACCTGTATGCTCCAGCATTTTTGCTGCGCGGGCGTAATCCTCCTCACTCAGGTTCTTGGCAATGGGCTGGTGATTCACATCGGCCAGGAAGCAATATAAAAAGCCGCCTTCTGCATTGTACGGATCACCGGGCTTATCAGATAATGAATGGTGTACATGATGCGACACTACATACAGCTCCTCCGGTATCATCTTAATCACCAGGTTGGCTGTTATAAACCGCCAGAACTTATTCCGGAAAGTGTAGGCCTGGTGCGTACAATAACGGTGGTACCAGATGGTGCCATGCGTGCCCATGAATACCATTCCATATACAAATGCTGCGGCCAGGTACCATGGATTAAAATCATTTATTTCCATGGCAATGAAAATGAACAGGAAGGGCGCCAGCGACAGGGTACATAACCAGGAAAAAAATGGCATCCAGTTCTTGGCAGAGGCAAAAATATTGAGCCTGCTAAAGAATTGGGAAAAAATTTGTTTGGGAGTGGGTTTGTAAAAAGATCCCTGGTTGTCTTTCCAGCCATAATCAGGCGTCTCTAGTACATTTTCTATAAATGACATATATGGAATAGTTTTAATAAATTTTAATCCTTGACGGCTTTCTGGATCGTTAAACAAATTTTCCGGATGGATGCTGAAGTGTGAAAGCCGGCCCCTGAGACATTAGTCTTCGAAAGAAATTGCTATTGTAAATAGCATGTCCCTGACGGCCCTAAGGTGAGACGATGATCGTTACCGTAACAGTTAAAAGTAAATCCAAGTGTTGTAGGTTGTTATCAAAAGAATCAGGCACGAATATATGAAATATATTGAAAATATTTTGTTAAAGTTAGAAATTGAAATACAGCAAGTTGTGCATTGCTATAAGATGCCTATATTTGCAACACTTATATTCCTCTTTTCACATACCTTAATTGCGGCATTTAATCTACGTGGAGATAAGATCATAAGCCTAAGCATGTAATAGCTTTCTTTGGCAGCTCATTTGTTGGGGAACAATATGATGGCTATTAATCAGCTAACCTGAACAGTACAATCTATGCAACGCTCCATTATTACCGGCACAGGCGCCTATATCCCGTCTGTTATGAAAAAGAATGAAGAATTTGAATCAGAAAGTTTTTATACGGATAAACATGAGCTGATCGAACAGCCATCACCACAGATCATCAGAAAGTTCCAGCAGATAACGGGTATCAACGAACGCCGTTATGCGGCGGATGGCATTAATGCCTCTGACATGGCTACCCATGCCGGCCGGCTGGCTATTGAAGAAAGCGGTATTGAACCGGAATCACTTGACCAGATCATTGTAGCGCATAACTATGGTGATATTAACAGTGGTACATCGCAAACGGATGCGGTTCCTTCGTTAGCATCCAGGATAAAACATAATCTTGGCATCCGCAACCCTAACTGTATTGCTTATGATCTTTTATTCGGCTGCCCGGGCTGGCTGCAGGGGGTAATACAGGCCGACATTTACCTCCGGGCCGGCGCAGCAAAAAAGTGCCTGGTAATTGGTACGGAAACCCTTTCCCGGTTAATAGACCGGTACGACCGCGACAGCATGATCTTTTCCGACGGGGCGGGCGCCTGCGTTCTTGAACTCCAGGAAACAGGCAATGCCGGCGCCGGCATACTGTCTGCCAGCAGCCGGTCGGACTGTTTTGAGGAACTGGAGTATATTAATTTTGGCCACTCCTACTTCCCGGATGCGGATAGCCATACCCGTTATATTAAAATGAAAGGCCGCAAAGTATATGAGTATGCGCTGCGGCATGTGCCGGAAGCCATGAAGGACTGCCTGGACAAAAGCGGTGTACCGATCAGCGGGTTGAAGAAAATATTCATCCACCAGGCCAATGAAAAAATGGACGAGGCTATTGTAAAGGCTTTTTATGGGCTGTATGCCATAGAACAGGTTCCGGAATACATTATGCCTATGTGTATTCAATGGCTGGGCAATAGTTCCGTAGCCACCATTCCCACCTTATATGACCTGGTGCGCAAGGGCCAGTTAGACCACCATACGTTAAATACAGGAGATGTAGTATTGTTTGCGTCCGTTGGCGCCGGGATGAATATTAATGCAGTTTGTTACCGGTATGCGGCATAGAGGGGTTAATAAAAGAACTGCTCTGATATGATCTGGCCATCTTTCACTTCATAGAGCATGATCTCGTTAATCTGTATCCTGCCATATCCCTGTACGGTAATATCCATTTCCCTTCCAACGGCAAAATGATTGCCGCCCACAACCGGTGCGGTTGTAGAAGCGCTATGAACTGCTTCGATCTGTTTCACAAAGTCTTCACCTTTTTTGCGAACGTCTGCCTTACCTTCTGCATACCCAAAGTATGGAGAGTCTGCAGGATCTGTGCTGGTAACATTTTCCGTGAAAAACTCATCCTGGATCTCAAACCATTTTTCCTGCTGCGCCAGTTCATGGAACCGCGCTGCAACTTCCTGTGTTGTTAGTGTTTTTGTGTTTTGCATTGTTATTGTTTTTTGTGTAATTGATGATGATTAAGCAGGTTGTCCTGTTCCGGTTTCGCAATAAGATTTTAAGCTTTTCAAAAATAAAGCCCAGTCATAATTACAGGCAGCAAATGTGTCTGTAGCTGCTTTCCAGTTTCCATGAGTAAACCGTAACAATGTTTTCCCGTTCTTTTCTTCCAGGTCGAAAGAGATGCTGGTACCAATCCATTCCTCAATTGAATTGATGCATTCCCATGCGGTCCTTTTGTTGGGGATAAGGTCAGTTACCTTCATTTCGTTATAGTATTGTCCGAAGATGAAGATATTCACAAACCCCGGTTCCGGTTTGGCGGTTGTTTGCTTACACCACCATGCTTCAAGACCTTCCTGTGTGGTAACTGCTTCGTAAATTTTTTCGGGTGTAGCTTTGATCACTACGTTATGCCTGATGTCTGCCATAGTTTTAATGTTTATGCAACAAAACTACTGTCTAAATATTACTTCAAGGATGTACCATTTAGACAATTTGGGGGATGGATTTGGACAGTACCATTTCATCTTATCGAGCAGGCGGTTTATAACGGGATCAGGAAAGGTTCGCTGAAATGGTTTAATTTTCAGGTATGATCTACACTGCAGAAACTACTATTCCAAAATATGCTTTGGAGCCGGATAGCGCTACGGGGAACAAGTTTTTCCGTATCAATAAAAACGACAGTGTACTGCATTACCGGCGTTCCGACTTCCTGGTGCCACACCGGAAAGACTATTACTTTTTTGCTTTTGTAAAAAAGGGCAGCAGCCGGCACTGGATAGACATGACCCCTTATACCTTAAAGGATAATACCTTTTACTTTACGGTGCCTTACCAGGTACATTTGAAGGAGGAAACTGCGGCCCTCACAGGTATTACGCTCAGCTTTACCCGGGATTTCCTGGCTATGGATGAAAACGACTTCCTTAAAAATCTGCCTATTATCCAGAACCCTTATAACGGCCATGAGCTGAACCTGAATGAGCAGGACCTGGCTTTTGTAGAGGATATACTGGAAAAGATCCATGCTGAATAC
Source organism: Chitinophaga rupis (assembly GCF_900109685.1). Lineage (GTDB taxonomy): Bacteria > Bacteroidota > Bacteroidia > Chitinophagales > Chitinophagaceae > Chitinophaga > Chitinophaga rupis. The sequence goes on from NZ_FOBB01000006.1 coordinate 57,618, forward strand.
CACGCCAAACACGACTGGCAGCATACTATGCTGCTCAGCTATACCAAAGTGCTGCTGATCTATTTAAGCCGCCTGTATATGGAGCAGTTCAGCGAGGTAAACCAGTTCCCGGAGCGGCTGCTGCTGAAGAAATATCTTTCACATATAGAAGACTCTTATATCCGCCTGCATGAAGTAGCCGCCTATGCGCAACTAATGAACATTTCTGCCGGGCATTTAAGTGAAGTGGTAAAGGAGCAAAGCGGCAAACCTGCTATTGTACATATTCATGAACGTTTAATACTGGAAGCCAAACGGCTGCTGTACCATACCGATCAGTCTATTAAAGAGATTGCCTTTAAGCTGGGGTTTGAAGAGGCGTCTTACTTCAATAAATTCTTTAAAAGGCTTACCCAGCAAACTCCGTTGCAGTACCGGAGCGCCATCCGTGAAATTTACCATTGAAACCATTTGAAGTGCAGTTTTGCCATTACCGGCAGGAATAACTTTGCCTTGTAAATAAGACATATGAAACCGAGCATGAGACATTTTCTCACACAGGGGCATGTTAATGCGAGGTTCGATCTGACCCATAAAAAAATCAAATATTAACAGATGAAAACAGCACTTATAACAGGCGCAAACAAAAGCATTGGTTTTGAAACTGCCAGACAATTAGCTGCACAGGGTTATTTTATTTTCCTGGGCAGCAGGGATCTTAAAAATGGAGAGCAGGCCGTGGCCCGGCTGAAAGCCGAAGGCTTTGACCAGCTCACACTTATTCAGCTAAACGTAGCTGATCCGGCATCAGTAAAAGCGGCCCGGGAGCAGGTGGGAAAACAAACCGCTTCACTGGACCTGCTGATCAATAACGCCGGTATTAGCGGCGGCTTTCCGCAAACACCTTCTACAACGGAGGTAGCCACCATCCGCGAAGTTTTTGACACCAACTTTTTTGGCGCCATTAACGTTACACAGGTTTTCCTTGACCTGCTGAAAAAATCCCCTGCCCCGCGTATCGTAAATGTAACATCCGGGTTGGGATCGCTTACCTTACACAGTGACCCCAGCTGGAAATATTATGAGATAAAAGGCGCGGCTTATGGTCCTTCCAAAACGGCGCTGAACGCGTATACCGTTGCCCTGGCTTATGAGCTGCGCGATACTGCCTTCAAAGTAAATGCAGTGGACCCAGGGCATACGGGTACTGATTTTAATAATCACCGCGGCCCTGGCAGCGTGGAGGACGCTGCAAAGATCATTGTTAAATATGCATCGATCGATGCGGACGGCCCTACCGGGAAATACTTCAGCAATGATATGGATGGTGACGGGGATGAAAGCCCCTGGTGATCACTTATCCAGCTGGATCCACACCGGCGCATGATCGCTTGATTTTTCCCAGCCGCGTACCTCCTTATCAACACCGGCGGCCTTCAGGCGCTTTTCCAGGTGCGGGCTTAGCAGGAAATGATCAATACGCAAACCGGCATTACGGGTATAGGCCTGGCGGAAATAATCCCAGAAGGTGTAGATCTTTTCACCGGGATGCAGGGTGCGTATAGCATCGGTCCAGCCCTGCGCTACCAGGTTTTTAAATGCATCACGCACTTCCGGCAGGAACAGGGCATCATTTACCCAGCTTTCAGGCTTATACACATCCAGCTCAGTAGGCATTACATTATAATCGCCTACCAATACTACCGGTATATCCTGCGCCAGCAGGTCCTTTGCATGTGCATGCAGGCGTTTGAACCAGCTCAGCTTATAGTCGAACTTCGGGCCTGGCGCAGGGTTGCCGTTAGGTAAGTACAAACAGCCTATTAAGATGCCGTTGACAGTGGCTTCTATATAACGGCTATTTACATCGTCCGGATCGCCGGGCAGCGCCCGCCGCAGCTCCTGGGGCTTTCCTATTTTTGAGAGGATGGCTACACCGTTCCAGCTTTTTTGTCCGTGCCAGATGGCTTCATAACCAGCGTCTGTAATAGCCTGCTCCGGGAATTTTTCCGGGGGCGCTTTCAGCTCCTGCAAACAGGCCACATCGGGCGCGGTTTCTTTTAACCAGCGCAGCAGAACAGGTAAGCGGCCATTGACACCATTAACGTTATAGGTAGCTATTTTCATGATGATGAGTGATGGGATTTATGTGGATCAGTATTTCGAATTTCGTGCCATTAGGTTATAACATTATCGCCTTTCCTTCCACCGGTTCCGATAATACGCCATACGTGACCGTTTCCCCGTACGCTCCAAATTGATCCAGGATCACATCCAGCTCTGCCCTTGTGCTTACCGTTACACTTACAAAGAAGCAATACTCCCCGGTTACCCGCACTATATCTGTTATACCCGCTATTTTTTCTGTTGCTTTTAAAAATGTATCTGTGTGGGCGTGCGGCAGCTTTACGCCTATCAATGCTTTTTCTGTGTATTGCAAACTCCGGAAATCAATATGGGTACCAAAACCTTTGATGATGCCTGCTTCTTCCATCCGTTTTATTCTTTCGCCCACAGCAGGCGCGGTAAGGCCTATACGGCGGCCCAGCTCCGCGTTGCTGATACGTGCGTTCTGCTGCAGTTCATTCAATATGGCTTTATGTAATTCATCGAGCTGCATATAAATTCTTTCGGTTTGTAAGTTTGGCGAAGATATTCTTTTGAATCGAAAGCGGCCTTCCGCCCTGCCGGTATTTACTTTGTACCATGAAAACACTCACGGCTGTGAACACGGCTAACCGTTCTTTCCTGCTGGCTATTTTAGCCATCTGCTTTTTAGCCAGCGGCGGGATTTTTGTCAGGCTCAGTACCTTACCTCCTATTCATACCGGCTTTTACCGGGTATTGTTCTCCGTTTTTCTCCTGTACCCGTTTGTTAAAAGTAAATTACGGCAATTGGATGTAAAAACGATGGCCACTATTATTATAGCAGGGGTATTCCTGGCGCTGGACCTCATACTCTGGAACATCTCCTTTCACCTGACCTCTGTAGCTAATGCCAACCTGTTTGCCAATTTAGTGCCTTTTACCATGATACCGGTGGCGTATTTTGTTTTTAAAGAGCGTTTGCAGCCCCGGTTCTTTTTGGGTGTGGCCATTACTTTAGCGGGGATCTTTTTGCTGGTGTCAGGTAAAATAAATCCCACGTTCAGCAATTACAAAGGCGATCTGCTGGCGTTTGCCACTTCTGTTTTTTATGCGCTGTTCCTGCTAACGGTGTATACTATACGGGATAAGGTGGATGCGCTGACCATTATGTTTATAAGCGCGTTCGGATCTCTGCCGGTATTGTTTGGGGCGATGGTTTGGCGGGAGGGTTTTTATGTACCACAGACGTTTACGGACCTGTATCCGCTGATCTGTTTAGCGGTGCTTTCCCAGATCCTTGGGCAGGGGTTGCTGAGTTATTGCATGGGTAAGCTGCCGGTAGCGGTGGCTTCAGTGGTGGTGCTCACGCAGCCGCTGATTGCGGCGGTGTATGCCTATGTACTGTTTCACGAGCGGCTGTCATTCGGGGAAATGGCCGGTATGCTGGTGGCTTTAACGGGGATATTTTTTGCGAAGAAGCCGTGACGCCGGCTTCCGTAAACATTTATCAATGAGCACGTGTAACACTGCGCTTATGTTTGGTTATAGCTTCGTGCATTTCACTCCCTAACTCCGTCATAGCCATCAAAACAGGGATAACTGTTTGACCGATCCCGCTTAGCTCATATTCAACACGTGGCGGCTTCTCGTTATAACTATGCCGGATGATCAATCCATCCTCCTCTAACTCCTTCAGCTGTTCGGCTAAGATCTTACGTGATATATCCGGTATTTGTACCGCCAGCTTTCCAAACCGGACAGCTCCATTTACCAGCCTTCCCAGGATAATGGGTTTCCACTTTCCACCAATATAGGTCATCGTGTGAACAATCGGGCAGGTGGATGTATGTGCCTTGAACTTCTTCATTGGTTACATGAATGTTACCACTTTTCGGCTTTTAGTTACATAAACGTTACTGCCAATTAGTGTTGTGAGAATAATCACAAGCAACAGTTTTAGTTACTTTATGAAACTAAAGTAAATCTATTTTTTCGGTAAACGAACATCACGTAATTAAAAACATCCAGCATGGAAAGTAAACAAACAACTAACGGGGTATTACAAGGTAAAATAGCCCTGGTGACAGGGGGAACAAAGGGAATTGGTAAAGCTATTGTTAAAAGATTGGAGCAAGCAGGTGCAACGGTTATTGTCACGGCCCGAAACCAGCCGGATGAACAGCATGCTACAGATACCTTCATTGCTGCAGACTTATCACGGGCCGAAGAGGTGAGCAAAGTAGCCAGCATCATTCATGCGCAATTCGGGCATATAGACATTCTGATCAATAACATGGGAGCAAACACATATCCTGGTGGAGGATTTAGTACCTTAACTGACGAACACTGGATCCAGGCCCTGGAGGTGAACCTCCTTTCTTCTGTTCGCCTGGACAGGGCATTACTACCCAAAATGCTGGAGCAAAAAAGCGGTGTGATCATCCACATATCCACTACCAGCAGTCAGTTCCCCATCTGGGAGTCCACCATGGCTTATAGTGCCGCCAAATCAGCATTGAACACCTATAGTAAAGCATTGGCTACAGAAGTAGCCGGTAAGGGCATAAGAGTAGTAACCGTATCGCCCGGTTTAAATAAAACAGAGGCTATGACCACATTTTTGGAGGATTATGCAAAACAGGCAGGTATTACTGTAGAGGAAATGACTGAAAAGCTTTTCGAAAGAGTTGGCGGCGTACCGTTGGGAAGAATGGCCGCTCCGGAAGAAACAGCTGAGCTGATCTACTTCCTTGTTTCACCCGCTGCCTCCTATATCACCGGCGCGAATCTCGTTATCGATGGAGGAAATTTCCCGGTAGTTAACTAAATACCTGAAACAGTCCCGGTTCGAGGATCTGCCATTACCGGGCACAAAAAAATGCGAAGAGGGTGTCTCAAAAGTAATTGAGACACCCTCGTACTATTATATCTTCTTTTCCTACTTATCCAGATTCCATACCTTCAGCTCATTCAGCTCTACACTCCCCTCTTTTGCAAAAGCTGCAAAACCAGTAGCGCCGGGCGCTGGGAATAACAAGGTAGTAAGCACCTGCTCCCCATCATTCACAAATACTTCCAGCGAAGACTTATCAAACAGCACCTGCAATTTTATTTTATTGTTCACAGGTTGTACCTGTAACTTCTGCACATCGCCGGTAACTTTGCCTTCTTTCATATTTGCCAGGTACAGCTCATGGCTTTGGGTGTTATAACCCAGCACGGTTTCCGTACCGCCGGTTTGCTGTGCTACCTTCAGACCAAAATCTGTTGCAGTGGCAGGGGTAAACTCCGCCTCTATCCAGTTCGTGTTGGTGTTAAAGTTGTTGGCTGTATTTAAAGGCAGCTCCTGGTTATTGATAGTAACATTCTTTTTTACCAGTTTTTTAGCTGCCGGTAATTTATCCAGCGAAGCATTCAGCACCGCTGATGGCTGCTGAAATAAACGTATACCCGCAGGCGTGGTTTTTAACAGCAAGTCCCGGGGAATAGACATTTGCCCCCGCCAGGGAAAGGTGGCCGTTTCAAAAGGCATGAGCCAGCCTACCATAGTCTGCCGGCCCTCCGGCAGGTGGTTGTAGGGGATAGCGGCGTAAAAGGTTTTGCCATAATCCACGAACAGCTTGCTTTCCGCAGGATTGTTATTGGTAAATGTTTTGCCATCAAAATCACCAATGAAGTATTGCATACCAGTAGCAGCATCCGGGTTACCGGATGATACCATGAGCAGCCATTTCTTTTTTGAAGGATCACCATCTACGTACAGCGGCGTTAAAGAAGGGCATTCCCAAATCTTGCGCGTATCGCCCTGGCCGCCAAACTCGCTCAGCAGCTCCCAATTCTTGAGGTTAGCAGAACTGTAAAACTGTACCTTATGCTCCGCCGGTACGGCTACGGTCATCAACCATTTATGCTGGTCTTCCAGCCAGATCACGCTGGGGTCGCGGAAATCTTTTTTATTAATATCCACCACCGGGTTACCGGCATATTGCGTGTAGGTTAGCCCACCGTCATTACTATAGGCAATGAACTGTGATTCCTTTTGCTGTTTAGGCTGATCTGCGGTATAGATAGCTACAATGGGCGCTTTGCCATTCTTACCAAAACCGCTGCTGTTATGTTTGTCCAACACGGCAGAACCGGAAAAGATCCAGGTGGTGGTATCCTTGCTTTCCATTTCAGGAATAGCCACCGGCAGGTGTTTCCAGTGCAGCAGATCTTTGCTGGTGGCATGACCCCAGCTCATATGGCCCCATTTATTTTCAAAGGGATTGTGCTGGTAATACAGGTGGTATACGCCGTCCAGGTAGATCAATCCATTGGGATCGTTGGTCCAGTTTTTGGCTGGGGTGAAGTGGTATACCGGGCGCCATTGAGGCGTAGGAGTGGTGGCGTCCTGGGCGTGCAGCATCGCTGGTAGGAGCGCTGCTGCGAGGAGTGAGATTGAAAAGAGTTTTTTCATTATTTCTTTTTTTGTTCCTTTTTTTTGTTCCTTTTTGCTTCCCCAAAAAGGAACCAAAAAGGGGCCCGCAACCGGTTACCGCCCGGTTGCGGTGTAGTTCCCTGATTAAGTTTTTTTGCTACTGTGGTGCCGGGCTTTGGGGCCTTGAGCTGCACAGTGTTTTATGATGTTTTTGTTTTTTTTATCTGCTTTCTGATATGTTTTTGACATACTTTCTGATATGTTTTTGACTTATTTTTCAACGTGCTTTTTGACATATCTTCTGGCCTACTTTACGATATATTTCTGATATGCTTTAACACATACTTTGCGGTATATCGTGGTGGCTTACCAGCCGGTGTTTTGTTTGTATAAGCCTTTGCTGAAGTTAATCTGGTTCAGCGGTATGGGCAAATATTCGTCGCGGCCTTTTTTGAAGAGCGCGTCGTTGAGGTGGGCGCTACGGGTTTTTTCGGTGGTAAAATAGGTGTTTAGATATTCTGCTGCAATGCCCCAGCGGACCAGGTCGAAAAAGCGGTAGCCTTCCATGGCAAACTCCAAACGCCGCTCCCAGCGCATGGCCTGGCGGGCAAAATCCTGCGTCCAGGTGCAGTTAATGCCTGGCTGGTAAATGCCCATTTTGTAATTGGAGGTAAAGCTGCCGTTCGATTGTTTTAACAGGCTGGTGCTGGCGCCGGCCCTTTGCCGTATGCTGTTAATTAAAGGCAAAGCTTCATTTTGCCGGCCCAGCTCTATCAATGCTTCTGCTTTAAACAACAATACATCAGCATAACGGATCACTTCCCAGTTCTTGGAGCTGGACATAAAAGGCGGCACCTTCTGAAAGGCAGGATCATCCGGCAATACGGCTTCCTTTAAACTTAGGTAGCTGCCATACACTTCCGGTGCGCGTGCCCAAGAACGCTGGTAAATAAAAGCAGGATCGTATTTATAAGGATGCCCCGGTATGGCTACGGTATGGTCTAAACGCGGATCAAAGGTGAGGGTCTGGAAATCACTTTCCTTGGTGATGTTCACGTTGTTGAATGTATTGAACATAGGTAAACCAAAGTTATCTGTTTTAAAAGCATTCACCAGGTTGTAGCTGGGGGAGTGAAAACCGCAGCAGCCAAAATCCTGGTTCATGGGATAGTCCAGCGCATGGCCATAATCCAGGCGGCCTTTGGGTGTACCATCATCTTTGGAATATTGAATGGCAAAAACAGATTCAGGACCGTTCTCATTCTTTGATAAAAAGTTATTGGCAAAATCTGCTGCCAGCTGGTATTTACCGGATGCCATCACTTCATCGCAAAGCGCATTTACCTGCTGTAACATAGCGGCATCAATGCCGGTAACATTATTACTTTCATCCTGCTTATAGGCTGCATACAACAGGGTTTTAGCCAGGTATGCCTTGGCAGCAAACTTATTGGGGCGGCCAGTTTCAGGCTGTGTTGCGGGTAAGTTGGCGGCTGCAAAAGTGAAGTCTTCTATGATCTTACCCCATAGCTCCTGGTCGGTATATACGCGGTTGGAGATGGTATCATAGCTTGCCTTAGGCATGGTTTCATCTATATAAGGCACATGCTTGAAAAGTATTTTCAGTAAAAAGTAGAAGTGGCCGCGCAGGAATTTCATTTCTGCCTGGCGGATGGTTTTATTGGGAAAGGCATCGTCTGTGGCGGTATTCAGGCGGCCCAGCGCATCATTGGCCCGGCCTATGCACACGTATAAACGGAACCATAACAGGTCAGAGGAACCATTGTCAACCCGGTTCAGGGAAAAAGTTTCGTAGAAATGATAGTCGCTGATGTCACCGGCACCATCGCCGCCTTTATACGCATCGCCACTGCGAATGTTGCCATAAGGCCACATGCTGGAATAAGGTGCGGTATAGTGGTCGTTACCCAAACCGGCATAAGCGGCCACCACCATTTTTTCCAGGTTCTCCGGCGTATTCAGGTCATCACCGGAAATTACCGCCTGCGGCGTTTGATCCAGGAACTTGCTGCAGGCGCCCAACAGCAGGCAGCTGCCTATAATTATATATTGAAGGTACTTCATGTTGCTGTGTTTAATAGTTTAAAAGGACAGGTTTAAACCCACGGTGCCAATTACCGGAATGGGGTAGGCATTGTTCGGGTTTTCAGGATCAGTAGCAGTGAAAGTTTTGCTCTTTATGGTGAACAAATTACTGCCCTGCACATATACCCTGGCCGTTTGTAAACGCTTGCTGAAAAAATGCTGGAAGCTATAACCTACCTGCAGGTTCCGGAGCTTCAGGTAAGAACCTGATTCCAGGAAATACGTGGAGGTGCGGTTCTCGTTATTACGGTCTACCAGCGTTAAAGCAGGTATGGAAGCATCTGCATGCTGGGGAGTCCAGGCATCCAGCGTACGTGCGCCCCAGTTAGTACCGGGCCATATGGAGGCAAAGTCCGTGTAAGTTTTAAAAGTGTTATACACCTGCACGCCCTGGATCCCCTGCAGGAAAAAGGTAAGGTCAAAATGTTTGTACTCTAAAGACACATTCAAACCATAGGTAAAATCAGGATCGCCTTTGCCAATGTAGTTGCGGTCCTTATCATCCACCACGCCATCGTTGTTCAGGTCTTTATAGCGGATGCGGCCCAGGCCTTTGCCTATCTGGTCTGAATAATCATCCACCTCTTTCTGTGAACGGAACAGGCCATCTGCTACATAACCAAAGGTGGAGTTAACAGAACGCCCCAGGATGGTTTTATCCTGCCCGTTGCCTGGGTAAGAGGTAAGCACTTCTGCCGGCAGCTTTGTAATTTTATTGCGATAGGTAGCGATGTTACCGGTAACGGTTAAAGCCAGCCCCGGTGCAATGTTGCCGCTGTAAGAAAGTAATACTTCCAGGCCCTTGTTCTGCATAGAGGCGCCGTTCACGAACTTGGTGCCGCCCTCCCCTATTACTGCCAGGTAAGCCGGGCTAATGAGAATGTCGGATGTTTTCTTAATAAAATAATCCACAGAACCACTGAGGCGGTTATCGAACAAACCGAAGTCCAGCCCAAAATTTGACTGTACCGTGCTTTCCCATTTCAGCGCGGGATTGCCCTGCTGTATCAAAGTATAGCCGGATGGCAATTGCCCGGAGCCTGTGCCGCCAAGATCATACGCGCTGCCGCTGTCAAAATCCCAGGTAGGATCTATGCCGTAAATAGCGGAGTATAAGGTGTTGGTGGCATTGTTGGCAATTTCCTGGTTACCGGTTTTACCCCAGCCGTAACGCAGCTTCAGGTCTGAGATAAAGGCCACATTATTTTTGATGAAATTTTCTTCGCTCACGCGCCAGCCCAGTGATACGGCGGGGAACATGCCAAAGCGGTTCTCTTTCCCAAAACGGGATGAGCCATCGCGGCGGAGCGTAACAGATGCCAGGTACCTGTTATCATAAGAATAGTTAACCTTACCAAAGTAGGATAACAACGTATACCCGCTGCCGGTGCCGCCGTTATCCTTGTTGGTGGAGCCTGCGTTCAGGTAGGAATAGTCGATATTTTCCAGCGCATAGCCCTGCCGGCTGGCATAAAAGTTCTGCGCCATGTATTTGATCTGCTCTTCGCCCAGCAGGAAATCCAGGTGGTGTTTTTGTAGCGTTACATCGTAGGTAAGGGTATTTTGCCATACCCAGTTACCGTTGTAGTCCTGCGAGGTTTGGGAAAAATTTGTTTTATCTGACAGGAAACCGGAGGTATAAGCTTTGCGCAGGGTACGCTGGTAGGTACCATTATAATCTATACCATAGCTGCTTTTAAAATGCAGGTTGGGAATAATTTCCAGGTCGGCGTAAGCATTGCCGAAAATGCGGTAAAAGTTGCTTTTGTTCTGCCGGTTATCTTCGATCAGGCGTACGGGATTCTGGCGGTCCGTCATGCCGGGTGCAGGGCCACCCCAGCCGCCATCCACCGTATGTACGGGCACTACCGGCTGTTGTACCAATGCAGCGAAAAGTATGTCCGTAGCCGGTACCAGCGCATCTTTAATATAGGTGGCTGACAGGTTCTCTCCTATCTTTAAACGGCCATTGAAAAAAGAGTAATCTGTATTAAAGCGGGCCGTGATCTTTTGCTGGTTGGTAGCTTTTACAATGCCTTTATTGTTGTACATGCCTACGGAGAAAAAGGAGTTGCCCCTTTCGCTGCCGTTGGCAACAGATATGTTGTAGGTCTGCAACAGGGAGGTTTGCGCTATCTGGTCATACCAGTAAGTATCTGCCGGGTGCATGGTTTTAGCGGCATCAATAAACTCCGGCAGGTTTATTTTATTCAGCACCGGGTTATTGTAATCGCCGTTCCAGTCGTACTGGTAGATCTGGTTGTTGTTGGGATCTACATGATCATTCACCGCTGCCTGCCAGTAGGCGCGGCCACGGCCATCTGTATTCAGCGTTTTTAGTTTTGTGCTGTAATACTGTAAAGAGGAGGAAGCATCCACATTAATGCGGCTGTAACCTTTTTTGGCTCTTTTTGTAGTAACAATAATAACGCCGTTGGCTGCACGTGATCCGTAGATGGTAGCGGCTGATGCATCTTTCAATACCTGTATGGATTCAATGTCGCTCTGGTTCAGCTCCTGCAGCCCTCTTTTGGTGGGGATACCATCTATTACATACAGCGGATCGTTATTACCCAGGGTGCCTATACCGCGTATACGTACGGTGGCGCTGCTGTTAGGATCGCCGCTGGTGGTAATGAATACACCGGGAACGCGGCCCTGTAATGCTTTTACAGGATTGCCCAACGGAATATCCTTGATCTCTTTTACATCCACTACGGATACTGCGCCGGTAAGGTCTGCCTTTTTCTGGGTTTGATAGCCGGTTACAATTACCTGGTTAAGGTCCGTGGCATTTTCTTCCATTTGAATAGACAGTGCAGTGCTGCCTTCTCCTGCTTTTTGCGAAACAGGCTTCATGCCGATGTAGGAGAAGCTTAGCACTTCATCCGGCGCAGCCTGTATGGTAAAGTTACCGTTGGCATTGGTGATGGTATTGCGGTTGCCTGCCTGCACGGTTACACCGGGTAAGGGCATGCCTCCCTGCTTGCCGGTAACCGTACCGGTAATAGTGCGCTGTTGTGCGAGGCCCCAAAGGCTGCATAACAGCAACGATGTTAAGTATAACAACTTTTTCATAATGGGAATTTGGATTGTGAACAGGTGGTTTTGCTTGATTGTCCCTGACGATCGTTATAAGCTGTATTGCGGGATTTTAAGTGACGTGGTTATTTCCGCCGGATCATATGCCGGGCAGCCGCCTGGCCGCGATGCTACCAGCGCTCCCAGTGCATTGGCATAGGCCAGGCTGTAAGCCGGTGTGCAGTTATTGAGCTGGCAGCTGAGAAAGCCCGCCAGGAAAGCATCACCGCTGCCAATGGTATCTGCTACGGTTACCGGCTGCACCTCCTGGTAGTAGAACTGCTGCTGTATATATCCCATACAGCCTTTGCTGCCCAGCGTTACGATAATGGTATCTATATTAAAGCGGGCAGCCAGTGCCTGTATGCGTGCTTCGTTATTGTCATAGCTGCCGTACCAGGCGCTGATCAGCTGCAGCTCCGCTACATTCAGCTTCAGCAGCTGGCAGTGCTGCAGCAGCCATTCCAGCGTTTCGGGTGTGTACCAGGGTGCGCGCAGGTTAATGTCCAGCACTTTTTGCGCTTTTGTTTGCAACGCTTTACCCAGTGTTTCCCGGGAGGCTGCATGCCGGGCCATCAGGCTGCCGAATACTACATATTGCAGGTGTGGCTGCTGCAACAGGCTTTCCAGCCGCGCATTCCAGCTGATATGATCCCAGGCCACGGGGTACAGGATATCATACTGCATATCGTTCTGCGCATCCATCCAGGCATTTACCTTGCCGGTGGCATAAGTATTATCCTGCTGTACATATGCAGTGGTGAGCTGCATTTTTTCCATGAGCTGCAGCAGGCGTTTGCCATGATCATCATTCCCAATGCGGGATACCATGGCCACCTGCTGCGAGAGTTTTTGCAGGTGATAAGCCACGTTCAGCGGCGCACCACCAGGTAGCTCTTTATCCGGCAACACATCCCACAGTATTTCTCCAAGGCAAACGATATTGTGCTTTATCATAAGATTTTAGTTTTAAAAGTTCCGTTAATGCACTACCATGCTTACTTCTATCTGCTCCAGGGTTTGGCCTTTGGTTTCCGGCATCCATTTCCATACAAATAATAACTGCAGCACCATCATCAAACAGAAGAAAAGGAAAATGTGCCCGCCGCCGATATGGCTGGCCAGGTAAGGAAAAGTGAAAGCGATCACCGCTGCCATGATCCAGTGCGTAAAGCTGCCAATGGTTTGTCCTTTGGCGCGTACCTGGTTCGGGAAGATCTCTGAAATAAACACCCAGATAACGGCGCCCTGTGAAAAGGCAAAAAAGGCAATGTAGATGAGCAGGTAGGACACCACTGCGATGCCGCCGGTATGCCGGTAAAAGGAAATAGCTACCAGGCCCAGGGTGGCAATCAACCCCACAGTGCCAATAAGCATAAGCTGCCTGCGGCCTATGCGGTCAATAAAACGTATAGCGGTTAACGTGAAAATGAAATTCACGATTCCGATACCCACTGTTGATAATAAGGAAGACCCGGCGCCTAAGCCTGACATTTCAAAAATGCGGGGCGCATAATATATTATGGCGTTGATCCCGGATACCTGGTTAAACATGGCAAATAATACGGCCAGCATAATGGGCGTACGGTATTTGCCGGAGAACAGCTTTTCTTTGGGCGCACCTGCCACCACCTGCTGCGATTGCCGGATGGTAACCATATCCTGCTCATAACCGGCAGGGTTAATGATCTGCAGGGTTTTCACGGCCGCAGCTTCCTCTTTACCCTGCAGCAATAGCCAGCGCGGGCTTTCCGGTACCCAGCGCAGTAACAACAGGAATAATGCTGCGGGAAAAGCCTGTATGCCCAGCATCAGCCGCCAGGCATTTTCCCCGCCCTGCCCGCCAATGAGGTAATTGGATAAATAAGATACCAGGATGCCAAATACCACGTTGAACTGGAACAGCGCTACCATGCGGCCACGGTACTGCGCGGGCGATACTTCTGAAATATATACCGGCGCTGTTACGGAGGATGCGCCTACTCCCAGCCCGCCTACAAAACGGCATAACAGGAACAGGTACCAGTTAGTGGCCATGGCCGTACCTACCGCAGAAACCAGGTATACAATGGCTACCAGTAATAAGGTAGCCCGGCGGCCCAGCTTATCAGAAGGGATGCTGCCACCCAGGGCGCCCAGCACCGTACCTATTAAGGCTATGGATACGGTGAAGCCGTGCTGCATTTCCGATAAATGCCAATATTGCTGAATATCCTGCTCCGCTCCGGAAATTACCGCCGTATCAAATCCGAATAAAAAACCGCCCAGTGCTACTACAAAGGCCCAGAAAAAAACAATGTTGCTATTCATCCTTTTGGTTGTTTTATTTTAAGGCAGGATGGGAACCTTACATGCTTTTTTCCCGTGGAAGAAGAAATCAGCCTTGTCCGGTTTCATAACGCAGATCCTGTTAATGCTTCAAACCTAGCCCTTTTCCCAGGCGGCGGCATTACAGGATAGCTTCCAATGCTTTTGAAATTGTAACGGGAATGAATTCTGTATTTATTGTTAATAACCAGCTAATTATAAATGCTTATAAAAATATTATCTGGGGTAGTATTTCAATTTTGTATCATTGTTTTTAGAAATTAGCACCAGGTTGCCATCATTAGATTACCCGCCACGTTATATGTCATGTTAAGAACATTCCTGTTTTTTTGCTGTTTATGGGGGCTGTTATGCAGCATTAGCTGCCGGCAGGAAACGGCGCCGAAATACTGCATCGGGTTTTCCCAATGTACCGGTAATGACGACTGGCGCCGTAACATGCTGACGGAAATGAAAAGGGAACTTTTCTACCATCCGGAAATGCAGCTGTTATATAAGGATGCGGAAAGCGACAGCAAACGGCAGGTACAGCAGATCCGGGAGCTGCTGGCCCAAAAAATGGATATCCTGCTGGTATCCCCCAATGAAGCTACTCCCCTGGCGCCGGTAATTGCCGAGGTATATAAAAAAGGTATACCGGTGATCATCCTGGACCGTAAGGCAGCCACCGATTCCTTTACCGCTTATATTGGCGGCGATAATTATAATATAGGTAAGCTGGCGGCGGAATATATTGCCGGCCAGCTGGGCGGCAAAGGCCGTATTATAGAAGTAACCGGGTTAAGAGGATCCTCCCCCACCATAGAAAGGCACCAGGGTTTTCACGATGCGCTGGTACGCTATCCCGGCCTGCACCTGATAGCCACGCTGGAAGGCAGCTGGGTGGCGGATAAAACACAGGCTGCCGCCGCACAGCATGATTCCGCCCTGCGGCAGGCCGATGTGGTGTTTGCCCAGAACGATGTAATGGCGTATGGCATGTACCGTTATTGCCGGGCAAAGGGATTGACCCGCACCCGGTTCATTGGCGTGGATGCATCGCCCTACCCCGATGCCGGTATAGACCTGGTATCCCGCAGAATCTTAAGCGCATCGCTGCTGTACCCCAGCGGCGGTAAGGAAGCCATTAGCATGGCAGCCGATATTTTAGCCGGCAAAAAAGTACCCCGCAGCACTTTACTGCAAACGGTGCTGATAGACAGCAGCAACGTAAAGCTGATGCGCTTACAGATAGATAAGATCCAGGCGCAGCACCAGGAAATAGAAAAACAGCAATCGCTGTTACAGGAGCAGCGCTCCCTGTACCAGGACCAGCAGCACCTGCTGCGCATTGTGGCCACTACCCTGTGCATTGCTTTTTTACTGGGCATTGTGCTGTTCTTTATACTGCGCACCAACCGGCGCATTAACCATCAGCTGAAACAGCAGCGGGATGAAATACTGCAGCAGCGCGACCGCCTGGTGGAAATGACGGCCAAAGCGCAGGAAGCAACAGAAGCGAAGTTTGCTTTTTTCACGAATGTATCCCATGAGTTCCGCACGCCGCTAACGCTGATACAGGCGCCGCTGGAAAGCCTGATGGGCGGGCGGCAATTCTCCGCCACACAAAAGCACCAGCTGGAGCTGATGCACCGCAACGTGATACGGCTGATGCGGCTGGTGAACCAGCTGCTGGAATTCCGCCGTATTGAAAGCGGTAAGCTGCAGCTAAAAGTAGCAGAGCAGGACCTGCAGGTTTTTATGATGGATATTATGGAAGCCTATAAAAGCATTGCTGTAAAAAAACATATTGACTTCCGCCTTATTAACCGGCAGCCGGGCATTAAAGCCTGGTTTGACCAGCATCTGTTCGACCGTGTGCTCTACAACCTGCTTTCCAATGCTTTTAAATTCACCAGCGATTACGGTAAGGTGCATATATACCTGGAAAAACCCGAGCAGGCCGGCGAGGTGATCATCCGCATTGAGGATAATGGCGCCGGTATGGACGAAGCCACGCTGGCGCATGCCTTTGAGCTGTTTTACCAAAGCCGGGAAACCGCGCACAAAGGCACGGGCATAGGGCTGGCGCTGAGCCGGGAGATCATTTCCCTGCACCATGGCACTATCAGCTTAAAAAGCGCTAAGGGCACCGGCACTACTTTTACCCTTACGCTGCCCGCCAGCAGCGCGCCTTTTGAACCGGAAGAGATCCAGCAGGAAGCTGAAAGCATGAATGTGCTGAACCATTCCCTGTTCAATTACCTGGAAGAACCGGAAGAGCAGCAGCCGGCCACCACTAATACCGGCGAACACCTGCATTCCATATTGATCATTGAAGACCACCCGGACCTGAACAGCTTCCTGGCCAGCTACCTGGGCGGGCTATACGAAGTTTTTCATGCAGTTAATGGTGCAGAGGGTTTGCAGCTGGCCTTTCAGCACATTCCCGACCTGATCCTCTGCGATATTATGATGCCGGAGATGGATGGTATACAGGTGCTGGAAACCCTGAAAAAAGACATCCGCACCTCGCACATACCGGTTATACTGCTCAGCGCCAACAGCAGTGAGGAGCAGCGTATAAAAGGCATGCAGCACAATGCAGATGCCTACATCAGCAAACCCTTTAACCTGCAATACCTGGCAGAAAGTATCAGCAGCATATTGAATAACCGTGCGCTGCTCAAAGACCATTACATTGCGGAGCCGGAAACCCGGGTGCATACGCCTCAGTCCAATAAGCCGGATCGCAAGTTTGTAAATGATTTCACGGCTATTGTTGAAAATAACCTGGGCAATGACCAATTTGGGGTGGATGATATTTGCCAGCAGCTATCCATTTCCAAAATGCAGCTATACCGCAAGGTGAAGCAGCTGCTGAACTGTAATGTGAATGATTATATATTGGATACCCGTGTTAAAAAGGCTAAATATCTGCTGGTAAATTCCCAGCAGTCCGTTTCAGAAATTGCCTATGCCTGCGGCTTTTCATCGCCCGCATATTTTTCAACGGTATTTAAGGCGCGCAGCCAGCAAACGCCTAAAACTTTCCGGGAGCAGGTGAATAAGAAACCGGATGTGTAGATAAGCAGGTGCTTATATTATTATTGACAAATTGGAATATCAGCTATATATTCGTTTTACTAAACGCCTGTTTCCACGTGTATAACCATCTTGAAGATCATGAATGGTTGGCCCAAGTTAAGAAGGGACAAACTGCCGCATTAGCCTGCATTTACAGGAAGTATTGGCAGCGCCTGTATGTATCAGCCCACGCTGTTTTAAGAGACGAGCAGACCTGCGAAGATATTATCCAGGAAATATTTTTAAAGCTGTGGCAAAACCGGGAGCGCATTGAGATCAAAGCCACGCTGGTATCTTACCTGTACTCCTCTGTGCGGTATGAGGTGTACCGGCATATTAAAACAGGCAAGGTACGGGAAGATATTTTTGATCATATTTTTGAACGTATGCAGGCAGGGCCTGATTACCCGCATCTCGAATATAAAGAGCTGTACACCCAGATCCACACCATCGTGGAAAGCTTACCCGAGCGGTGTAAGGCCGTGTATAAGCTCAGCCGGGAAGAGCATCTGAGCCACAAACAGATTGCCGCCCAGCTGAACATCTCCACCAAAACTGTTGAAAACCAGCTTACCAAAGCTCTTAGCCTGTTACGCCTTTCACTGGGGCAGGTATTAACCCTGGAGCTGCTGGCCTGGTTACTGCATTCATAAAAAATATTTTTGCCGCGCATAGGGGATTCACCGCTTTTAATACTCTCCTTATGCAAAACATCCCATTTTGACTAAGGAGGATTTCTTACGGCTGGTAGATAAATACCTGAAAGGGCAGGCCACTGCGGAGGAAGAGCAGCTGCTGGCGCGCTTTTACAACAGCTTTGAGCTGGATGATACTGTTGTGCGGCAGGAGCTGGAAGAAAAAATGCTGACGCGTTTAATGCAGTCGGTACAGCCGGCCCCTGTTAAAATAAAACGTGTCCGCAGCTGGCAATATGCTGCTGCCGCGGTGATCCTGTGTCTGCTGGCCAGCGGTGCGCTATATTATCAATATGCCGGCAGGCAGGCCATTACGCCCGCACCTTCTTTAGCTAAGCAACCCGCCACACCAGGGAATAATAAAGCGCTGCTGCAGCTGGCAGATGGGTCTACCATTGAGCTGAACCAGGCCTCCAATGGAGTGTTGGCTATGCAGGGCAGTACAGCCGTAAAAAAAACAAAAGATGGTCAGCTGATCTATGAACCCGCGCAGGCAAGCGCTACAGCCCTGGGCAGCCTGAATACCATTACCACACCTGCCGGCGGCCAATACCAGCTTACCCTGCCGGATGGCACTCGGGTATGGCTGAATGCAGGATCGTCCCTTACCTTTCCCACGGCATTTGACAGCGCCGGGCGGCGGATAACCCTGAGAGGAGAGGCTTATTTTGAAGTAGCCAAGGTATATACCCAAAGCCATAACCGTTTACCGTTTTATGTAAAGACCGGCGAAAACGAGGTAGCTGTGCTGGGTACCCACTTTAATGTAAAGGATTATGCAGATGCTACCGGCTTTGAAGCCACCCTGCTGGAAGGCGCTGTGCAGGTAAAACGTGGCAGCCTTGTACAGGCGCTTACACCCGGGCAGCAGGCCAGCATACGCCCTCACAGCGCTGTTATAAAAGTAAGGCCTGCCAATACGGAAGCGGTGATGGCCTGGAAAGAAGGCTTGTTCCTGTTTGATAATACCGGCATTGATGAAGCTATGGAGGAAATAAAACGCTGGTATAATGTAGATGTCGTGTATGAAGGCCGTAAACCGGATATTGAGTTTACCGGCGTGCTGCCACGCAGCAGCAGTGTAACGGAAGTATTGAACCTGCTGGAATCTGCGCAGGGCGTGGCTTTTGAATTACGTAACAATACAATTATAGTAAAGCAGCAATGATCACTTAATCACGTTTTTAAAAACTACCCGTTATGAAATATTCCACCTGATAAAATTCCATTCCGCGTATAAAGAAAAAAACTTACCGGGTTGCAGCCGGTAAGCTATGTGTTTCCGGTTACGCTGGATCAATGTTTTCACAGATTATCCGCTCACCTTCAACCAAACAAATGTATGAAACAAAAAATACATTGTAAAGCCGCCGCTTTACAGTGCGGGGTAGCCTATGCCCTTCATCAGCTTTACCGAACGATCCGTAAATCTTTTTTAGTCATGCAATTCACCGGTGTTATATTATTGGCTGTTACCCTGCAGGTGAGCGCCACGGGGTATGCGCAAAAGGTAAGCATTCACCAGCGGAACAGCGATCTAAAAACAGTGCTGAACACCATCCGCAAACAAACCGGTTACTACTTTATTTACAGCAAAGCAGTTATACAAAAAGCAAAACCGGTAAGCATTGATGTTACAGACCGCAACCTGGAAGAAGTGCTGCGTGAGATATTGCAGCAACAAGAGCTGCGCTACGAGATCCGGGATAAAGTGATCATTATTACCAGCGCGGCAAAAGCCGATAACCCTGCTAATGCGCCGCCTCCTGTTAACGTTAGCGGCCGCATTACCGACAGTAAAGGGCAGGCGCTCATTGGCGCTTCTGTGCGCGTAAAAGGGGGCGCTAAAGGAGCTATTACAGACAGCAATGGCAGCTTTTCCATTACCGGTATTGATAACAATGCAGTACTGATCATTTCCTATGCAGGTTATGTAACGCAGGAAATAGCAGTGGCCGGCCAGCTGCAGCTCAGCATTGTTTTAAAGGATGATGTAAAGGGCCTGACCGATGTAGTGGTAGTAGGTTATGGCACGCAAAGCAAACGTGCCGTTACCGGCGCTGTAACTTCTGTGGGGTATGAGAAATTCAAGGACCGCTCTTTCAGCAATGTTACGCAGGCGCTCTCCGGGCAGCTGCCAGGCGTAAATATTTCACAGGCGCAGGGCGCACCGGGCTCCTCCCCCATAGTGCGCATACGTGGTACAAGCTCTATTACTGCAGGCACCAACCCGTTATACGTGGTAGATGGTTTGCCGGTAGAGAACTTTAACCTGAACCTCATTAATCCGCAGGACATTGCTTCCGTAGAGGTTTTAAAGGATGCTTCCTCTGCGGCTATTTACGGCTCGCGTGGCGCCAACGGTGTAATTATAATCACCACCAAACAAGGTAAACCCGGCGATACCCGCGTTAATGCCAGCTATGAATTTGGCATACAACAAGTGGCCCGGCAGGTGGATATGATGAATGCGCAGCAATTTGTACAATATTATATTGATGCGCATAACAATGCCTGGGTAGCAGCAGGCGGCAAACCCAGTGACGATAACAGTGTGCGGGGACCGGCGTACCGCATACCGGTTGACTTTACGGATAACCCGCAGCAATTTGGGCAGGGCACTAACTGGCAGGATGTAATGTTCCGCACCGCACCCTCTCACAACGCACAGGTGTCTGTTTCCGGAGGGTCGGATAAAACGCAGTTCCTGTTATCCACCGCTTTCCTGGATCAGCAGGCCGTGCTTGACCGGAATTATTATAAACGCCTGGCTATACGGGCCAACCTTAAACATACCATCTCTGAAAAATTTACCGTGGGCGCCAACCTGGCTGTTACCGGTATTGCAGACCGTACGGATGGTATACTGGGCAAAGCTGATGTGGTAAGCCTTAGCCTTACCAACGATCCCATTTTCCCGGTTTATAATGAGAATGGCAACCTGGGATTCCGCGATCCCAAGTCAGCGCTATACCGCTTTACGCAGTATTCTGATCTGCAGCTGTGGCATCCCTATGCCTTAACGCGCGAAGTAGACAGGCAGAATAAAACGTACAATACACTGGCCACGGGTTATGTGGAGTACAATATAACAGCGGGGTTAAAGTTCCGTTCCAGCATTAATGCCAACCTTACCAACAGCAGGTACAATTCTTACCAGAATGCCTTGCAGAAATACGGGTATTCCGCTGCAGGTCCGGCCGTGGCGGAAAGTAATTCCACCAACGTATTTAACTGGCTTACGGAAAATACCTTTACTTACGACAAACAGTTTGGCGACCATGGCCTCACGGTGCTGGCCGGTTATACCACACAGCACCAGCGGGATGAGTATGCGCAGGTACTGGCCAGCAACTTCCCTAACGACCTGGTGCACACGCTGAATGCAGGTACTGTTACCGGAGGCACTTCCCTGGCCTCTGAATGGTCTTTGATCTCTTACCTGGCGCGTGTGAACTATAATTATAAGAACCGGTATTTTCTGACCGCCACCATCCGCCGCGATGGCAGCTCCCGCTTCGGGCAGGATAATAAATATGGTTACTTTCCCTCTGCCTCAGCGGGCTGGCTGCTTTCAGATGAAAGTTTTATAAAAGACAATATGAAATGGATCAGCAACCTGAAGCTGCGTGTGAGCTATGGTATTGCCGGTAACAACCAGATCCCGAACTATGGGCCGGTAGCATTGCTGGCATCCTCCAACTACACATTTGGCGGTAATGTAAGCAATGGTTTAAACGTTGTTAATATTCCCAACGAAGGACTGAAGTGGGAAAAGACCACGCAGTATAATGCCGGCCTGGATATGGGCCTGTTCAACAACCGCCTGAACATTGCCTTTGATGCCTACTACTCCGTTACCAACGATCTTTTGCTGAATGTACCTGTACCCGATATTACCGGCTTCACTAACCAGCTTACCAACATAGGACGCTTACGCAACCAGGGGCTTGAATTAAACATCTCCACCAAAAATATTACCGGCGCTTTCAGCTGGACTACAGATCTTAATTTTTCCATTAACCGGAATAAGGTATTACAGCTGGGGCCTAACAATGCACCCATTAACTACAGCGATTTTTCGGTGAACGTACGCACGGAGGTGGGGCAGCCTATCTCTAACTACTACGGTTATATTTTTGACGGAGTGTACCAGAATCAGGCCCAGATCAATACCAGCCCGCATGATGCCACCACTACCCCGGGCGATCCTATTGTGCGGGATGTGAACGGCGATGGAAAAATAACAGCAGATGACCGTACGACCATCGGTAATTACCAGCCAAAATTCATAGGTGGTATTACCAACACGCTTAGCTTTAAAGGCCTGGAATTTTCTTTTCTTTTACAGGGGTCTTATGGCGGTAAGATAGCCAATCAGCTGGTACGTTACAGCGGTTTATGGAACGGCGGACGTAATGCCTATGCAGATGCTTACAACTACTGGCGCTCAGAAAGTAACCCCGGTGACGGTAAACATTTTAAACCCACTGTAGAGCCCAAAGGCCTGCAGAATCAGTTCTCCACCTACTGGGTAGAGGATGGCTCTTACCTGCGGGTTAAAAATATCCGGCTTTCCTATACACTGCCCCAAAGTTTGTTCAGAAATGTACCGGCTTTAAAAGCAGTGCGGGCATATGTGAACGCCGAGAATGTATTCCTGTTCTCCAAATACACCAATTACGACCCGGAAAACACTACGTATAACGCTACCGCCTATTCGCCTACCGCAACGGCTGCCACCACTACAGCCTTTCCTACCGGCGCTTTCCTGGGGGTAGACTATGGATCGTATCCGGTACCGCGTGTTATAACCATAGGTATAAAGGCTGATTTTTAAATTTAACCGCAACACAGTTATGAAAAAGATACTTAGTATAATAATAGCTGGCCTGGTTTGTATGCCAGGCAGCAGCTGCAAAAATTCTTTCCTGGACCTGGCGCCGGTATCCAATTCAAACGCCAGCAATTTTTATAAAACCAAGGCCGATTTTGACCTGGCCGTAAGCGCAGCTTATGCCACGCTTTACGTATTCTTTGCGCCGCAGAGCGCCGTATCGTTCTTTTCTGAACAGATGTCGGACAATGCTACCATCTACAACATTAACGGCATACAGGCAGATAAAAAAGCGTTCAAGGATTTTAATGTGAACTCCTCCAACACGCAGGTATACCTGTTCTGGCAGCAGTGCTACCGCTCTTTATACAACGTGAATATTGTGCTGGACAAAATAGAAGGCGCGGACCTGGATGAAGCATATAAGGACCAGGTAAGAGCGGAGATGCGTTTTTTACGCGGCATGTATTATTTCTACATGACGCAAATGTGGGGCGACCTGCCACTGGTAACCAAAGACATTACGGCAGCAGAAAGCTATGGCATTTTGCGCTCACCTAAAGCAGAAGTATATAACCAGGTGATCAGCGACCTGCAGTTTGCAGCCGGTAAATTACCACTGGCACCTGCAGTAACGGCTGCCGGCCACGCCTCCAAAGGCGCAGCCCAGGCCTTGCTGGGCAAAGTATACCTTACACAAGGCAACAAAACGGCTGCTGCACAGGCATTACAGGAAGTGGTAAGCAGCAACCAGTATATGCTGTTGCCGCAATATGCCAGCCTGTGGGTAGTAACGAATAAGAATACCAAAGAATCTGTTTTTGAGATCCAGTACAAAGGCGGCTCAACCGGGGTACCGTTAAGTGATTTTTACAACGAATACACCCCTTACGAAAACTTTTCCTTTACCTTGTATGCCGGCGGTATGAACATGGTGACCGATGACCTGTACAATGAATTTGAAAGTAATGATCCGCGGCGCGATCTTAGCATTGCACCGGGTTACACTAACAAAACAGGTACTTTCATCCCCATCAAATACCCGCGTAAATGGACGGATAGTCTGGCGCCTATTGTTACCATTAATGGTAACGCACGGGAAGCCAGCAGCAATAATTTTATGGTGCTGCGTTATGCGGATGTATTGCTGATGCTTACGGAAGCCACCGGCGATGCTGCCTACCTGAACCAGGTGCGGGCCCGTGCAGGACTGCCTTTATACGGCATGCCGGGTTACCCGGCAGCACAATACCCTTCACTGGACCTGGCCATTGAGCATGAAAGACGGGTGGAGCTGGCCATTGAATTTCAGCGGGGTTTTGACCTGCGCAGAACCAACCGTGCAGTGACGGTATTAAGCGCCAAGGGCAAACCGGTAACACCCGATAAACTGTTGCTGCCCATACCGGAAATTGTACGCCAGCAAAATAGCGCCATTACACAAAATACCGGATATTGATGAAATACCTTTTAACTGTTACTATTGCCCTGTTATATAGCCTGCAGGCAGCCGCACAGGATTATAACATCCTGCAATATGGAGCTGTGAACGATACCACCCGCTTAAGCACCACCGCCATTAACAAAGCCGTGGAGGCTTGCTACGGCCGTGGCGGTGGCAGGGTGGTAATACCGGCCGGGAATTTCAAAAGCGGCACCATTATCCTGAAAAACAATGTGGAGCTGCACCTGGAAAGGGGCGCCACTTTATATGCCAGTGTAAACCCGCAGGATTTTCCGCAGCAACCACGGCCTGCCTACCGCTCGCAGAAAGACCCGGGCGGCTGGTTTGCACTGATCTATGCAGCCGGCGCTAATAATATAGCCATTACCGGTAGCGGCGTTATAGACGGACAGGGCGCCAGGCAGCAGCCCCGGCATGCCCAACCGGATGGCGACCGGGACGGGCGGCCCCGGAACATCCTGTTTATTTCCTGCAACAACATAACAGTAAAAGAGGTAAGCATGTACAATGCCGGCATCTGGAACCAGCATTACCTGGATTGTGAGGATGTGATGGTAGACGGCATTAAAGTGTACAACCATGCCAACCGGAATAATGATGGTATTGATATTGACGGTTGCCGGCGGTTTGTACTGTCCAACTCCATCATTGATTCGGACGATGATGCCATTGTGCTAAAAAGCACGGGTAAAGCAGGCTGCGAGGATGTGGTGATCAACAATTGTATCACCAGCAGCTTTACCAATGCTATCAAATGCGGCACAGAATCCACGGGTGGTTTTAAACGTATCACTATTTCCAATTGCGTGGTAAAACCTTCCAAAAGCAAGCTGCCTCCCATTTGGGGCCGCACCAATATTGGCATTACCGGCATTTCATTAGAAATAGTGGATGGCGGTACCATGGAGGGCGTAAACGTAAACAACATTGTGATTGAAGGTACTGAATGCCCGGTATATGTACGTTTGGGTAACCGTGGCCGTCCTTATATGGAAGGCATTTCCACCCCGGCGCCGGGTATAATGAGGGATGTGCAGCTCAGTAATATAACGGCTTATAATGCCGGCAACTATTGTTCATCTATAACCGGCGTGCCTGGCGCGCTCATTGAAAACATATCACTCAATAATATCCATATCATTAACAGAACCGCCGTAAAAGCCGGGGATTATATAAGAGATGCATTACAGGTGCCGGAGGATGAAAAGGGTTACCCCGAGCCCACCACGTGGAAGAACCTGCCCAGCTCCGGGCTATTCATCCGGCATGTTAAAAACATCCGCTTATCAGATGTAACCTTTGAGCAGCTTAACCCGGCCGATGCACGCATACCACTGATAGGTGTGGATATTGAACACCTGTTCCTGCACAATGTGCATTACAGCAACAATCAGGATAAATTACCTGCACAGTGGGTAGGTGTTACTGAACATGCTACGACTACAACAAAGGGGTTAAAAGATTATTATAACGATTATTTCCCCATAGGCGTATCCGTATCGCCCCGTAATGTTAGCGGCGGGGATACTACCCTGATCCTTCAACAGTTTAACAGCCTTACCACGGAAAACGTTTTGAAATTTGGCTCTGTGCATCCGGAGGAGCAGCGTTATAACTGGGACGGGGCGGATACTATTATCAGTTTTGCACAGGCGCATCACCTTAAAGTGCGGGGCCATACACTTTGCTGGCACCAGCAAACACCGGCCTGGCTATTTGTTGACAGGAAAGGCGCGCCTGTTAGTAAAGAAGTGTTATTGCAACGGCTGAAGGAGCACATTTTTACTGTAATGCAACGCTACAGGGGCAAAATATATGCCTGGGATGTAGTGAACGAAGCTATTTCGGATGATAGTACGCAGTTCTTACGTAATTCGCCCTGGTACCGGATCTGCGGGGAAGAATTTATTGAAAAGGCTTTTATATATGCACATGAAGCGGACCCGGATGCCATTTTGTTTTACAATGATTATAATACGGAGCATCCCGAAAAAAGGGAACGCATTTACCGGTTGCTGAAAAAATTGCTGGATAACAAAGTGCCGGTACAAGGCATTGGCTTACAAGCGCACTGGAACCTTACGGACCCTGCGCAAAAAGAACTGATTGCTACCATAGAACGTTTCCGCGCACTGGGCCTGCAGGTACAGATCACGGAGCTGGATATTTCCGTGCTGCCGCCAAAATCACAGCGCGATAGCGCCTGGCTGGCACAGCCGGATGCGTATACACCTCAGCTGGAACAGCAGCAGGCGGCGCAATACACATCCGTATTCAATGTGTTCAGGCAGTATAAAGGGGTGCTCACAGGTGTTACTTTCTGGAACGTGTCTGATAAATACACCTGGCTTGACCGCACCCCTTCTGCCCAGGGAAGAAAGAATTATCCTTTGTTGTTTGATAGCCGCTTAAGACCAAAGAAAGCGTATTACGCCATTACAGAATTTTGAATACGGGCCGGTGTCTGTGTTACAGCCGCCTTACTTTTTAGCTTCCGGAAATAGGTGTAGGAAACCGTTAAAACGCCCAGGAAAATGAGCGGATCAATAATGAAGATAATACCATCGCCCACAGACAAATGCGCAATAGCAGCAGATGCCAGCGTGATGGCAAAACCTGCGTAGGCGAACTCTTTTGCCTTTGATGGTATGCCGGGAATTAGCAAGGCCAGCACCCCTAATGCCTTCGCAATGGAAAGCTCTATCCGCATATAATCCGGCAGGCCTAAATGTTTGAAAGGCCCTTCTGTGCGGTATACTTCCGGCCCTATGGGGGCTTTGAGATTAAAATTGATAACACTGTATACCATTACAGTGCAAATGATGCCGGTGGTGATCCAGTAAATGCGCTTGTCCTTTTTCATGATGTATTGTTTATACATAGGACAGCGCAGCTATTCATCCTGTGACAACCTTTTAAAACGTTTCAGCTTTTCCGGGTTGGTTTGTATGTAAATATTTTTGATCTGCTCTCCTTCCAGCTCAATGGATACGATGCTTACGGCCGATGTGCCTGAATAGGAAATAATAGAAGGCAGTCCATTGGCCAGGGTAATTTCCCGGCTAATCTCCGGCATATCGCGGTAATATACAGGCACTACGCCTTTCAGGAGCCTGATCACATTTTCCTTACCGTAAATGGGATTTAAAGGAGCGGTAAGCCGTTTGCGGTTAAGCGCAGTTACGGTACCGCCACCATCGGCAAACAGGGTAATATCTTCTTTCAGCAGCTGCACCAGCTCATCCACCCTGCCTTCTGAAGCGGCCAGCAAAAAGTTCTGCAGTATTTTTTCATGGGCTTTAATATCCACTTCAAAACGGCGGGTTTCCTTGCCCAGGTTATCTTTGGCGCGTTTCAGGATCTGCCGGCAGTTATCTTCTGATCTGTCAAAGATCTCTGCCAGCTCATAATAGTCGTAGGCAAATACTTCTTTCAGCAGGAAAATGGCCCTTTCCTGCGGGGTGAGCTTTTCCAGCAGCACCATCATCCCAATAGACAATGCATGGTACATTTCCACCTGCCGGTAAGCAGGGTGTGTGGCATACTGCTGCAGCGGCTCCGGCAGCCAGATACCAATATATTCCTCCCGCTTTAAACGGGCGCTGTGCAGGTAATTAATGCTTTTATTGGTGATCATTTTTACCAGGTAGGCTTTGCGGTGGCGCACATCCTCCACCGGCATTTCCATCCATTTCAGGAAAGTGTCCTGCACCAGGTCTTCTGCTGCATCCACATTACCCAGCATGTTATAGGCAATGGAAAACAGCAGGTTTTTGTATTCAAGAAAAGTTGCTGCCCTGTAGTCCATAATTTAATTACTGCATTGGTACAAAAGTAAGACAGGATAGCCAGCTGTTTTGTGACAGCTTGTTTGTTATTCCTGGCAAGAGTTTTTAACTTCCCCCTTCAACCTATATTAAAATACGTAAACCATGAGAAAGATCGTACTGGACTTAGCAGTTACCTTAGACGGTTTTATTGAAGGCCCCAACGGGGAAATTGACTGGTGTATAATGGATGGCGACATTATGGATGGGGAATCCGGTTTTGGCGCTTTCCTGAATAGTATTGACACCATTTTTTATGGCCGCGTAAGCTATGATATGTGGGGGCGGTTCCAGCCGGACAGTAATGCTTCAGCGGCAGAACAGCAGCTCTGGCAAACGGTGCACAGCAAAAAGAAGTATGTGTTCTCCCACCATCCGAAAGATGATGATAAAGCCACTTACATTCATGGGGACATTGCAGCGCAGGTAGCTGCCATCAAACAGCAGCCGGGTAAAGACATCTGGTTATACGGTGGTGGTAAACTTATTACTACGTTTATAGCACGGGGTTTGATAGATGTGTACCGGCTGGCAGTGCACCCTGTGCTGCTGGGCGAAGGCAAACCGCTTTTTTCCGGTTTTAAGAACCGGGTGGGGCTTAGTTTAATAAACACTACCGCTCATAACTCGGGTGTGGTTTTATTGGAATATGCAGCGGTAAAATAAGTGCGCTTCTACCCCCCTGATTAGTCGGTTTCTCCCCGCCTGCGTGGTATATGCAATCCGTAGTTTTGTAAAAACATAAAACATATGAGAAAGCTTATACTGAAAGTGTCTATGTCTGTTGATGGCTTTATGGCCGGGCCTAATGGGGAAATGGACTGGTTTTTTAAAAGCAGGAGTGAAGAGGGTGCCGCCTGGCTGGCGGACACGCTGTGGCAGGCGGGCCTCCATATTATGGGCAGCCGCACCTTTTATACTATGGCGTCCCACTGGCCTTTTGCCAAAGATGCTGTTGCTGAACCCATGAACGCTATTCCTAAAGTAGTGTTCACGAGCAAAGATAAACTTGACCTGCAAGCCAAGGGATTAAACGCACAGGCTTTGAAAGATGCTAACGCTTCACCGGATGCACACACCTGGGCAGAAGCGCAGATAGCCAACGGCGACCTGGCTGAAGAAATTAAAAAGCTGAAGCAACAACAGGGGAAAGACATACTGGCACAGGGCGGCGCCAGTTTTGTACAAAGCCTGGTAGCTACCGGTTTAATTGATGAATACCGCCTGGTAATACACCCGGTAGTGCTGGGTACCGGCCTGCCCGTATTTTCTAAATTGCCCAAGCCCTCGGATCTGCAGCTGGTAGAGCATATTGCATTTAAGGCAGGTACTGTGGTGCACGTTTACCGCGCCCTGGGTAATTAATAATTAAGAATGAATAATTAATATAGTAAACGTTGAATGCAGGGGTTCGCTGCATTCAACGTTTACATTTAGGGCTTTGTGCTTTATGCTTTATGCTTTGCACTTTATGCTTTGCGCTTTATGCTGTGTGAGCGGCAACAGCAGGTTGTGGCAGCTCTTTGGTGATGGCTTCCGGTTTTTCAATCACCTCATCTCCCACCATTGGGCCGTTGGCAGAGAGCTCACTGCCCTCTTTCCTGGATTTAAAAATGGGCCACAGGAACTGCGCATACCATTCCTCCTGCTTATAGTGTTTAATACCGTAGGATGCAGGATACTGGCGGGTTATAATGCCGGTACCGAAAATAATATCCCACAGGAAGAACATGTTCCCGAAGTTACCTTTATAGTTGCCTATGCCATCATCTGTTGTATCTGCATGATGCGCATGATGCGTGGCCGGTGTGGATATAAGCCGCTCCATAACCCAGGCAATGGGATTCAGCCATTTAATGGTATAGAAGGGCTTATCCCAACGGATGCTGGAATGTGCGCCGGTAGTGATCAGCGATTTAATACCGCCTACAAACAAAGCGGGATAGCCTAATCCCAGGTAGGTAAGCGTAGTGGTTAAATAGATCTGCGAAAAGAAGAACGTGTACAGCACATTCTGCCTGCTGGTCATGGCCATACCCATATAAGGCGCAGAGTGGTGCGTACGGTGAAAACGCCACAGCCAGGGCACCTGGTGGTGAATGCGGTGATACCAGTACTGCGTAAGATCATCTGCAATGGCTATGATCAGCAAACCCCAGCCAAAAGGGATCCAGGCAAAAGCATTGGCAGCGCCGGGCAGTAGCACGGGCAGGAACTTTAAGCCAAAGTAGGCAATTGCCGGGCGCAATATTATTTTAGGCACCGTGAAGCATACAATATCCAGTATGCGTTCGTTCCTGGTCCATTTGTTCTCATACAGGCCTACGGCAAATTCAATAATGCCCAGCACCAGCATAATGGCCGGCAGGCCCCAGCTGCGCAGGTTTTCAAAAACAACATCCAGGAAATGCGGTAAGCGGAACGGCAGCGTTCCATTTCCGTGGGTTTCCCAGGGCCGGGTGTTGGTCAGGTAAAAGGCGCTGAACATCAGCACTACCGGTAATGCATAAATGAATATGCTGATGGCAGCATCGCGCCAGATACTTTTTTGAATGTCTTGAGCTGTTTTCATAACAATTCAGTTTTACGCTTCAACAATTATTTAAAAAGGTTATATGCCAGCCAGATACCACCGGCTATAATCAGCAGTGGTAGCAGGAATATGAAAATGCCCACCGCTATTTTCTTTACCAACAAGGCAATGTCAGCCACATTCATAGTTCTATGGTTTTTGATGATCAACAATAATTTTATGTAACACCCCGGTGAAAGCAAACGGCGCCTTATACTGTGGCGCTACGGCAGAACCATTGTCCAGCCCCACATCCACGCCTTCATCATAGGGCATAATAGTGGCATCTGCTTTAGTGATCTTACGCTCTGCTACTTTCTCATCATTAATGTACAGCGCTTCTGTGCCGGCAGGATCTACCAGCTTTTTAGCAGGCGTATATTGCAGGGTATATTTCAGCACGGCCTTACCGGGTTTCAATGGTTGCGCTGCTTCCAGGTACACCAGCTTGCCATTGTTATTATGCGCGATCTTTAGCTTGTTACCCTGCACATAAAAACTAAAGCCGGTAAAACGCCCGCCTGCAGCCAGCAGAATGCCTTCTGTGCTGTTATCTTTTATCTCCACCTCTGCGCTTATGCTGAAGGAATGCTGGAACAGGGAGGGCGCTGCCCGGGCAGGCAGCTGGGTAACACCGGGATATAGGACAGACTGCTGCTGTGTATCAAAGGGGCCTTTGGTTAAGAGCGCCTGCAGGCGTGGGGTGGTATCGCCTAACAATGGATAAATATGATATTTTTCTGCCTGTGCTTCAAACAGGTCCTGCAGCTCTTTTAATTTTGCAGGGTTTGTTGCGGCCAGGTTATGCTGTTCATTTACATCGTTGGCTACGTTATACAGCTCCCATTTATCGGTGCTGAAGGAGGCGCCATTGCGGTGGTATACTTCCGCCTTCCAGCCATCCTGGTAAATGGCGCGGCTGCCGGAGATCTCGTAATACTGTGTGTGGTGGCGGGCAGGCGCCTGCGCATCCTCAAGCGTGTAAGCCAGGCTTATGCCTTCCAGGCTATCCTGTTTGTAACCATTAATGGTTTCCGGAACTTTTAAACCTGCGATTTCAATGGCTGTGGGCGTAATGCTGTTCACATGCGTGTACTGCGTGCGGATGCCGGGTTGTTTGATCTTCTTCGGGTAAAAAATGATCAGCGGGTTGCGGGTGCCGCCTTCGCTGTTGGCATCCTGCTTCAGGTAGCGGAAAGGCGTGTTGGCGGCCTGCGCCCAGCCGGCCGGGTAATTAGGACCGGTAAGGGAGGTACCGATATCATTATAGCGGCGTGCAATTTCACGGATGCGGTCTTCGTATTTTTCTTCAAACAAGCTTTGATCTATGTACTCATTAATGCCGTATACATGGCCCGTTAAGCCGCCTTCCTTGCTGGCGCCGTTGTCGCCTATCATTAATACGATCAGCGTATTATCCAGCTGGTGAATGTCTTTCAGGTAGTGGATCAGCCGCCCTATCTCATAATCTGTGTGCGACAGGAAACCTGCGTAGGCTTCAAAGAAACGGGCAAATACTTTCTTTTCTATGGGGGAAAGGGAATCCCATGGCTTTACTCCGCCATTGCTAACAGGAAGGGTTACACTATCCGGAATAATACCCAGCTTTTTTTGCCGTGCCAGCACCGCTTCCCGGTAATGGTCCCAACCTGCATCAAAACGGCCCTTGTACTTATCTATCCACTTCCGTTCCACCTGGTGGGGGCCGTGTGTGGCGCCCGGCGTCAGGTACAGGAAAAAGGGTTTATTGGGAGCTGCGGATTGCTGACCGGCAATATATTCAATGGCTTTATCTACCAATACAGTTGTGAGGTGCTGCCCGTGCAGGTCGGGTTCTACTTTTTGCGTGTTTTCCCAGAGCATGGGGGTGTACTGATCTGTTTCCCCGGCCATAAAGCCAAAGAAATGATCAAACCCACGGCCGGTAGGCCAGCGGTTGAAAGGCCCTGCAGGCGTAAGGTCCGGCGTGGGGGTTACGTGCCACTTGCCTACTGCAAAAGTGTTATAACCGTTTTCGCGGGCTATTTCTGCAATGGTGCCTTTTTCAAAAGGCATGTAACCATTATGTCCCGGCGCATCTATGGCTACATCTATTACCGTTGGCACATTTACGGAGTGATGATTGCGCCCGGTAAGCAGGCATGCACGGGTAGGCGAGCAAATGGCCGTGGTATGAAAGTTCGTATAGCGCAGGCCGTTATTGGCCAGGCTGTCGAAGACGGGGGTTTCCACTAAGCCGCCAAAAGCGCTGCTGGCGCCAAAACCTACATCATCCAGCAGGATGTATACAATGTTAGGCGCAGCAGCCGGCGCTACAGGATTAAATGCCGTATTACCCGAACGCGTTTCCGACAGGGTTTTACCCGCTACTCCCTTAAATGCGGGCTGGGGACTATACTGGGCCTGCGCCTGATAGCCAAGCACCAGGGCTAAAATGAATAATTGCGTTTTATAGCTCATGTTGTTAGTGTGTGCGTGTTTGAAAGCATAGCATTAACGATCCCACCAAAGGCGGGGTGTTTGATAACCGGAACCGGCCGGGGTATTCTTATTCAGCGACTGTTCATTTCCCGGGTACGGGATGCGGCGCGGGATCTGGCCCTGCGGGTTGGCGCTGCTGGTAGCATTGGCTGCCAATGGAATGGCCGGGTAGCCGGTGCGGCGGTAATCGCTCCATACTTCCGGCTGCAGGAACAGCGCAATGTATTTCTGCGTTATCAGCGTTTCCAGCTTAGCTTCAGGCGTACCGGTGAGCGTAGCCTTTGCCGTTACATAAGCAGCTTGTTTTTCCGGTGTAGCATATGCATCGCCGCCCTTCACTATTTTGGCAAAGGAGGCCTTTACAGCTGCATCCAGCGCAGTTTGCGCCAGCGGGTCAGCAGGGTCTAAGATCAGGCGGGCCTCTGCTTCTAAAAATTTAGCTTCCGTAAAGCTTATAAGTACTACCGGCGACGTAGCGCTGCCGTAATAGCTGCCTATCACAGAAAATGCGCCGGGCACGCCGGGTGCGCTGCCCCGGTATTTATTGCTGCCTGCCGGCGACTGGGTGGCAAAAGCGGCGCGGCGCGGATCTACAAATGTGCCCTCTTCTTTTGTGGGATCATCTGTTACGCTGTTGCCATTCAATAAATTCACGAAGGAAGCGCCCAATCCTATCCACCCGGGACGGTTAGTATTTTGCTGATAAAAAGGATTGGCATTGGTAGCGGCTGCACCAAATACCACCTGCGCATCAGCCGTATAATCTGCTATACCACGATACACACTGCCATTGTACAGGTTAGCCAATACCTGTTGTGCGGCTGTGGTGCGGTCCAGCTTACTGAGGTGAATGGCATAGCGGGCTTTCAGCGTCCAGGCAGTAGCGATCCATTTACTTACATCGCCTTTAAAGATCACATCATCATTAAAAGGTACCGCGCCCTTATTATCGGTGGATGGCTGTGAAAGCTCGCGTATGGCAGAATCCAGCTCCAGCTGCAGGGCAGGGTAAATATTTTCCTGCTTATCATATACCGGATTGGTGATCACATTACCGCCCAGTGATTCTGAAAAAGGAATATCCCCAAAGAGGTCTGTAAGCGTACCATAGGAGTAAGCCGACAGCACGCGGGCAATACCACTATAATAAGGCAGCTGTTTTTCTTTTGCGGTGGCTTTAATGATCTTCAGCTCATCCAGCACACCGGCATAAAAACCCTGCCAGGTGGAGTTGAAATAACTGGGGGAAGTAGTATAGTTATCAAAGGAAGCGGCATCACCATTGGCGCCGGCTACCTGCTGTATGTAGATGTTGGCAATCAGCCCAGCGTTTACGCCGGCGTTAAATCCCAGCGTAACTTCTGCGCCGCTAAGCACAGCGCTTACTGATACTTCAGAGGAGGCATTAGGATTTATGTTGGTATCCGTAAGATCGCAGGCTGATAACAGCAACAGCGAAAACAATATTGTGTATAAGCGCTTGTTCATACCTGAATTTTAAAAAGTAACGTTTAAGGCTACACCCAGGCTGTGGGTGTTAGGCGTGGTCCAGAAATCAATACCGGAAAAGTTGGACAGCCCGTTGCGGGTACCCAGGTCCGGATCACTACCGGTATAATTAGTAGAGAGTAAAAAGTTGCGCGCTGTTAAAGTCACGCTGGCGGCAGAGATCCCCGTGGGGTGCAATAAACTTTCCGGCAGGTTGTAGGTGAGGTTCACATCTTTCAGCTTCACCCAGTACAGGTCATGCTCCACATACAAACCCTGTATGCTGAAGGTGCGGCGGTACCATGCCTGCGACAGCTCTACCGGTATGGTGTTAGGCGCGCCTTTGCTGTTCACGCCTTCAAACACTGTGGTTTGCCCGCGGTTGGCGGTGGAAGCATCTACCCCATTGAATACCATCTGCAAACGGGGCGCATTAAAGATATCGAACCCGAAACGCCCATCCAGCAGGAAAGAGAAAGTAAAAGCGCCTGCTTTAAATTCATTCTTAAGCCCGAGGCTAAAATTTGGATTCGGGTCACCGATCTTCGTGAACGTAGTATTCACTAAGGGATAACCGTAGTTAGCGCTGCTCGGATTATCATCAATGACCAATTTACCGGCTGCATCCTTTGTTACATCTATCCCGTAGAATACGCCATAGGGCTGGCCTGCCTGCCCGCGGGCTTCCATCCAGATACCGCCTAAGCTAACATTGGAGATACTGCTGTTAATATATTTTACCAGGCTAATGTTCTTGGTGAACAACACAGTGGCATTCCACGAAAAATCCTTTCCCTTCAGGATGTTCTGCTGCAAAGAGGCTTCAATACCGCGGTTAACAATATTACCTGCATTGGCCAGTGTGCTGGCTGCACCGGTGGAGTAAGGCAGGGAAACGGGTATGATCTGATCTTTACTGCTGTTATAATAATACACGGCATCCAGGATGGTGCGGTCGTTAAAGAAGTGCAGCTCTGCGCCGGCTTCCCAGGTGCTGATGCGTTCCGGCTTCAGCTCACTGTTACCAATGGCGCTGCTATAGCTTAAGCCCTGCTGCCCGTTAAAGGGAAAACTGAGGCTGCTCTGGATCCAGCCACCGGTGGTAGTGGGTATGTAATAGGTAAGCAATGAATAAGGGTCCGCATCATTACCTACCTGCGCATAGGTGAAGCGTACCTTACCAAAGTTGAGCAGCTTGCTGTTCAGCTTTAACGCATCTGTAAATACCAGGCTGGAACCTATGGAGGGATAGAAGAAAGCATTTTTCCCCTTCGCCAGCGTGGAGGTCCATTCATTACGGCCGGTAAGCTCCAGGTATAACCAGCGCTTGTATTCCAGCTTTACATCTGCATAACCGGCCACCAGCTTTTTGCGGATGGTTTGGTCAATGGTTTGTACAGAAGATGCATTGGCGATATTGAAGTTACCGGGAATGGTTAGCCCATCGCCCCGGGTATTGAGCTGATTTTTCCAGGAGCTGTAATAGTTATAGCCGGCTACTGCTGTAAGGCTAACGTCGTTGGTTAAACGATGCTGTGAGGTCAGCAGCAGATCCAGGTTATTATCTTTCCTCCGAAAGTTCACATCATTAATAGTACCGGTGCCAATACCGGAAGTGCCGTTGCTGAATGCGCCTTTACGTACATCGGTGTAGTTGTCTATACCATAACGGGCAGTTGCTTTCAGCCAGCCGGTTACATCATAGGTAGCTTCGGCAAAAGTAATGTAGCGGTTCAGCTGATCGGTTTGCGGGTTCATGTTCAGCGACCAGTAGGGATTATCCCAGCCAATACCATTGGCATAGGAACGGCTGTCGCCCCAGGGCTTGGCCACGGTGGGCGCCAGCTTGTAGGATTCCGGATGTTTCCAGGCATCCTCATACCCATTGGTAATATCAAAATTGGCCGGTGAGTTCATGAGCGCCCGCACTACGTTTGTATTAAAGCCACCCATTAATGCGCGGTTATGCGCGCCATCCTGTATATAGTTAACACCGCCGGAAATTTTCAGCTTATCATTTACATTATAATCACCATTAAAGCGGAAGGTATGGCGGTAAAAGTCTGTAGTGGGAATAATACCGGTTTGTTTCAGGTTGCCATAAGAGAAATAGTAACCTGCGTTACCGGTATTGCCATACAGGCTGATGTTATGATCATTGGTTAAGCCGGTCACATAAAAGTTATCGATATTATCGTAACGGTTTACAGGAATGCCGTTGGAGAGCGGATCACTTTTACCTACTATCACGCCGTTCCTGTCAAAGTTGCTGGGCTGATTGCTGTAGGTTAAGGTATCCAGCGAAGCGCCCCAATTCTCATCGGCCCCTGTAAAGCCCGGCCGTATGTACTTTCCGCCTAAACCGTTTGAGAAAATATTCTGCCGCGGCTGCATCCTGCGGTTAATTTTATCAACGGTAAATGATCCGCTGTAACTAACGGATACCGGTTTTTCTGTTAAGCTGCTGCCTCTTTTGGTAGTAATGATCACGGCGCCATTGGCAGCACGTATACCATATAAGGCCGCAGCAGCCGGTCCTTTCAGCACGGTAATGCTGGCAATATCCGCACTGTTGATATCAATGGCCCGGTTGGAAGGGGTGGCCAGTGAAACGTTATTACTGATGGGTGAAATATCCTGTATGGAATTATCTACCGGGATACCGTCTAAAATAAATAGGGGTGCATTGTTACCCAGCAGGGAGCTGTTGCCCCTTATTTTTATAGTAGAGGAACCACCGGGAGATCCGCCGCTGTTGCTGATCTGCACACCGGCTACTTTTCCGCTAAGCGCCGCTACCAGGTTAGGTTCGCGGGCAGCGGTAATTTCTTTTCCCTTCACCTCTCCCACACTGTAACCCAGGGAACGGGTAGTGCTTTTAATACCTACCGCTGTTACCACTACTTCGGAAAGGGCCTGCTGCGGCTGCAGGGATATTACAGACTCCCCGTTCCCGGTGATCTTTAATTCCTGCACCTGGTAACCCACATACGATACGGTAATAGTTTGCGGCAAAGGCCTGGTAGCGCTCAATGCAAAATTACCCTCCGCATCTGTTAAGGTGCCGGTTTTAATATCTGTAATGCGTACGGAGGCACCTGGCAATGGCTCCCTGGAAGTGGCGTCCACCACTTTTCCCTTAACGATCGTTTGTGCGTGGCTGTATAATGAAACAAGTAATAACAGTGGGATCAGGACATAGGAATGCCCCTTTACAGTTGCCATATAATTATGCTTTAGTTGATATGAATGGTTGTGTGTTTATTTGCTCATGACCAGGCATAGCTCTCCCCCATCCTCCCGGACAAAAAACCATTTGGTACAAATGAGCGCTGGTGGCTGCTATCAGCTACAGGAACAACAGCACGGCTGTGCAGTAAAGTGCAGGAATTTTACATGGACCACCATAGGGTACGGCTGTGCGCATACCGGCAGGCATAGTTGCCTTTTCATTGTTAGCTGGTTTTAATTAAATTATTGCTAAGTGCAGTGCTGTTGGTGGGGCAGCGCATGCAGGGTTCAGTAGTTGGTGGTGGTAAATTTTATTAGTCTACTGATTATGTAGACAAATATACAAACAGTTTCAGGAATGTCAAGTACAGAGCTAATAAATTATTTATTTCAGGCCAAATTGCCTTAAAATAGTAATACCCTGCCGCGGCGGTATGGCATTGGATCATTTTGGAGGGGTCTGGCAGCCGGCCCTTTTGTGAAGTGTTACAGATTTTCCCAATTAGATAAGTTATTCTCCCGATTGCGTAAACGCTCCTTGCGTTCATTCCTGATTTTTGCGGTGCTAATCAATTAAGTCATGTTCAGCTATTCCCCTATCCGCATATCATTTCTTTTAATCACGCTGTTTATCACTGTTTTATATACACCGCTGTTTGCGCGGGAAGACATTGAAAAGAATGGTAACATTCACGGAGCCGTTACTACCAGTGACGGTACGGCCGCTGCATTTGTAACCGTTCAGATCAAATCATTATCCAAAGGCACGCTCACCAATGAGGAAGGCCATTTTTCGTTTAGCCGTTTAAAACCCGGCAGCTATACCCTGTCTGTTTCGCTAACCGGTTACGAAACTATTGAGCAAACCGTGGAGGTAAAAGAAGGAAAAACGGCTAAGCTATCTATCCGGTTAACTGTTTCCCGCAGCCAGCTGCAGGAAGTGGTGGTTAGCAGCGCACGCGGAAGGCTGGTAAATAAAAATACCGACTACGTGGCCCGCATGCCCATCTCTAACCTGGAAAACCCGCAGGTGTATTCTGTAGTAAATAAAGAGCTGCTGAAAGAGCAGGTGGTAGTGGACGCTAAAGAAGCCCTGCGCAATGCAGTGGGCGCTGCGCCGGTTACTTATCCCGCCGGGGGGCTGGCCATTAGCTCCCGTGGTTTTGTTACCAGCGTAAATGCGCGCAATGGCATGGAAACTGCTTCCAGCCGCTCCTCTATTGACCTGGGCAACGTAGAACGCCTGGAAGTGATCAAAGGTCCTTCCGGTACCTTGTTTGGTTCTACTATCTCCTCCTTTGGAGGGCTGGTGAACCTGGTAACAAAAAAACCTTTTGACACCTTTAAAGGCGAAGCCGCTTACACCTTCGGCAGCTTTGGCTTACAGCGTGTTACTGCTGATATTAATACGCCCGTGAACCAGGACAAAACAGTGCTGTTCCGCCTGAACACGGCAGTGAACCGGCAGAACAGCTTCCTGAATTACGGGCATAACAATGCTTACCTGGTAGCGCCCAGCCTATCATACAAAGTAAATGACCGGCTTACACTGCTGGCCGACCTGGAATACCTATACACCGATCAAAGCCGGGTAATGTACACCCGCACTGCCGCTAACTCCGGCATAACGAACCCGGCAGATATTAAGCTGCCTTATGACCAGACACTTTATCTGGACGACGCCAATGCCCGTGCTTTTGCCAACAAGCTTTTTCTGCAGGGACAATACAGAATCTCAGATAACTGGAGCACCACCACCCTGTTCTCCTATGTTAGTGAAAATGCTATTCAAAGCTACCAGTACTACCCCACCTGGCTTACGGATACTACCGTAGCCAGGAATGTGCTGAACTACGGGCCTATCCATAATGACTACACGAATTTTCAGCAGAATGTGAACGGCACCTTCCACACCGGCCGGCTGCGCCACCGTTTGCTGGCAGGTGTGAACTACCGTTATTTCCACGGCACGTTTAACTATACTGGCAGCCGGAACAACCGTTTTATAGACACCATCAATATCCGTAGATCCTTTACTGCACTCAGCAAAGCCCAGATAGACCAGTTTATGCTGAACTATGGCAGTATGCAGCCCTCTGCAGTTTCTGACCAGCAAACCCTGAGCGCCTATGCCAGTGATGTAGTGAATATCACCGACCGGCTAATAGCCATGCTGAGCTTACGGGCAGACCGCTTTAATTATAAAGGTGTAAAAGGTACTGACGCCTATAAGCAAACTTCCCTGGCGCCCAAACTGGGACTGGTATACGAAGTGATAAAAGACCAGGTATCTGTATTTGGTAACTATATGAGCGGTTTCCAGAACATGGCGCCCGTGAACCAGCCCGATGGCAGCCAGCTGGCGCTGGATCCCGTTTTTGCCAATCAATGGGAAGGCGGCGTAAAGATGGAAGCCTTTTCTAAAAAACTGAACCTGACAGCCAGCTATTATAACATTACCATAGATAACGCCACCCGTACCGATGCAAACCTGTTCACTATACAGGATGGTAAACAAGTGAGCAAAGGCATGGAAGTGGAATTAATAGCCAGCCCCGTAACAGGCCTGAGCATTATAGCCGGTTATGCGTACAATGACAACAAGATTATACGGGCCTCGGATAAGAACATTGAAGGCAATAAAGCCGCTGCGGCGCCGGCTAACGTGGTGAATGTATGGATCAGCTACCGCCTGCCCGGCGTGCTGAAGAACCTGGGAGTTGCGGCCGGCGGCAACTACGTGGATAAAGTTTACCTGGCTACGGACAACAAATATTTCATGCCTTCCTATACCATCGTGAACGGATCACTGTTCTATGATACGGACCAGTGGCGCTTTGACCTTAAGCTGAATAATATAGGCAGCCGTAAGAACTGGGACCTGTACGGCGCACCACAGGCGTTAAGAAATTTTGCAGGAAGTGTAACCTTTAAATTCTGATGTATGACCTTTAAGAAGATATCCGGCTGGCTGCACCTGTGGCTGGGCCTTATTGCAGGACTGATAGTGATGACCATTGCGCTTACCGGCGCCATTTATACCTTTCAGCCGGAGCTGACAAAGGCAACACAACCTTACCTTTCAGTAAAAGCGGAGAACAGGCCTTTTTTGCCTGCCTCCGCTTTTAAAGCTATTGCGGAAAAACAGCTGCCCGGTAAAAAGCCCATCCGCATTATGCTGCGCGGCAAAGACGAATCAGTGAACGTGATGTTCTTTGAGCGGAAAAAGAACCCCTACTATTACAATGTGTACATAAACCCTTACAGCGGCAAGGTGCTGGCTGTAAAGGATATGTATAAGGATTTCTTTTACGTAACGCTGCTGGGACACCTGTACCTATGGCTGCCCCAGCCCATTGGCCATATAGTGAATATTTACGGCACCCTCACTTTCCTGGTAATTATCATTAGCGGTATTGTGCTGTGGTGGCCGCGGAACAAAGCGCGGCGCAAAACCAGCTTTAAGGTAAAATGGGATGCCTCGCCCAAACGGCTCAACTACGACCTTCATAACGTGCTGGGCTTTTATGCCAGCTGGATCATTTTGTTTGCCGTGCTTACAGGCCTTGTATGGGGATTTGAGTGGGCGGCTAAAGCGGAATATTCATTATTGAGCGGCGGCAAAAGCAAGCCGGTACTGCCAAAGATGAAGGTGCTGCCAGTGGCCCAGCCGGTAAAAGACCCTTTGGATAAGATCACTGCCATTGTACAGGCACAAAACCCCAATGCCAAACGTGTGATGCTGATGCTGCCTGCCACAGATTCTGCTGCCGTTGGCGTGCGCATTTATAATGATGAACAATTGAACTATACTACTGACCTGGCCTATTTTAATCCCTATACCCTGGAAGAGATCAAGGTGCCGCACTGGGGCAAATATTCCGAAGCTACCATAGCAGATAAGGCCGTACGAATGAACTACGATATTCACGTGGGCGCCATTGCCGGATGGCCGGGCAGGATATTAATGTTCCTCGCTTCGCTGATCACGGCTTCTTTACCGGTAACCGGGTTTTACATTTGGTGG
Source organism: Chitinophaga rupis (assembly GCF_900109685.1). GTDB lineage: Bacteria > Bacteroidota > Bacteroidia > Chitinophagales > Chitinophagaceae > Chitinophaga > Chitinophaga rupis. The sequence continues at coordinate 99,309 of NZ_FOBB01000006.1, forward strand.
GGCAAAAAGAAGAAGGATAAAAAGAAGAACAAGGGCGCACCAAAGAAAACAGGCAGCGTGCAGGTGGCTTACGCTACGCCTAATGTAACTGCCAAGGCATAAAGATCAAAGCAACTACTAAATAAGGGCTGACCACTACTTTTGGTCAGCCCTTATTTATTTGGATACCTTTCAGCTTAAGCGATCCTTAAAGCTTTGTGGCCGTTCAGTTTTGCAAACACAATCTCCCGGACCAGATGCATTGCGTATAGGCAGCACCGGGGCTGGCAGGCTTTATTTTAACAGGTGAGGCTCCACCAGCTCCTTCCAGATCTGGTAACCTTTTGCATTCATGTGCAGCATGTCCGATACAAAGAGCTCGGGACGTGTTTTTCCATCAGCCGTTAGCATGGCATGGAACACATCTATGAAAACGGTTTGCTTTTCCTTGCTCAGGAAATCCTTAATGAGCGCATTGGCTTCAATGGCCTTTTGCTGGAATTTTTCCCTGGAAGGGCTGGGTTTCATGGAAATATAAACGATGGGTACATCCGGCAGCTTATTCCGGATCAGGTGAAACAGGCGTTCTGTTCTTTGCAGCACAGAATCGGCCGTGCTGGCTTCATCCGGCAGGTCGTTCTCTCCTACATATAATACGATCTGGCGCGGATGGTATGGAAAAACAATATCGTTCAGATAAAAAGTAATGTCATTTACAATGGCTCCGCCAATGCCGCGGTTCAGCACCACATAACTGGCAAAGGTACGTTCCAGGTCGTCCCACTTGCGGATAGAAGAGCTGCCGGTGAACAGGATGGGATGGGCCGGCGGATTGTACATTTTATCAAATTGTTTGATGGTTTGTACATCGTCCCAGAACCGGGGCTTATCCTGTGCCTGTAATACCATAACAGATGCAGCGAACAACAGGGCGCAAAGCAAAATAACTTTCTTCATACGATAGATCTCTTCTGATTAATGACTCAATGTTTACGGAGCAGCTCCAGGAACTGTTTGTCCAACTGGTGACCATACCAGTCTTCATACTGTACATCGGTACGTTTGGAATCCAGCACTCCAAAATCGCCAATAAAATTCCAAACAGCAAATCCAATTTGATGAGTGGATAAAATATCCAGCACATCGCCAAACCAGGCCATGAAAACAGGATGCGGTGTTTTGTTCCAGCAGCCGCATTCCCCGCAATGTACGCCGGCGCCTTTTGCGGCCAGCTCTATCCAGGGTTTGTAGTAGTTTTCCAGCATGCCGCGGCTCAGGTATTTATCGCCTACCTGCCCTGGCCACAGTGGTGCAGGGGCATGTTCCGGGTCTTTGTTAGCCCAGGGCGCTTTGTAGTGCGAGATGGCGCCCGGGAAGTACCCGCGGCAGCTTTGCGCAATATCCAGGTCTATGATCTCCGGGATAACGTTATTGCCTACACTATTGCCGTCGGCAATCACCAGGTGGTTGGGATTTTCTTTACGGATGGCGGTTGCCGCGGCCTGCGCCACTTTGCGGTACACATTACCGGGAACGGCTTTGGAGGGTGAATGCTGATCGTTCATATCTTCCCGCATGCTGGGCTCATTTACCAGGTCGAAACTGATCTTTTTGCTGGATATGCCTTTATACCGTTTAGCCCACATGTTCCAGTGAAAGCAGAAAGCATCCTGCGCTGCCTGGTCTGTCCATAAATTATACGGCTCATGGAATCCTGCGTTAATACAATACCCAGGAGCGCGGTGCAGGTTCAGGCTTACGTGCATATTATATTTATGGGCCAGGGTAACCAGCTGATCGATCTTTTCAACTGCCTGCTCATCTATTTTATACACCTCTTCGGGCGTAATGTTGCGGCTGCGATCAATATTTAAATAGCTGGGATAAGCAATGGGAATGCGCACGAAATCAAAACCCCAGTCGCGCATCCAGCGGAAATGATCTTCGGTAGTAGGCTTATTCGTACCTGCAGGCTGGGGCGAGAAAAAATCCAGCAGGTTAAACCCTTTCCATTTAGGCAGCTTGTTAGCCTTAATAACAGATGGCTGTAAGGCAGCCATGGCAGCGGTACCGGCCAGACTGATACCGGCAGTTAACAGGCCGGTGTTTTTGAGGAAAGAACGACGTTCCATAACGTGAATATTTAACGTGAAATAATTAGCAACCGGGTGAGCTGATGAAAATAGGCAATTTCAGCCGTTAGTCAAAATACCTCCCGGATGCTTTTTACCATTTGGTAAATGAAAGCAATTCTTAGCGGCAGACCTTTGTGGTATAAAACACAAGCATCATGGAAAATCAAAGTAAACAAGGATCAGCACTGGCAGGCAAACGGGTTATTTTATTAGGCGGCAGCTCCGGTTTTGGACTGGCTACTGCCAAAGCCGCAGCAGCTGAAGGCGCGAAAGTAGTGATCGTATCCAGCAATCAGCAACGGGTGGATCAGGCCCTGCAACAATTACCTGCAGGCAGTGAAGGATATGCCATAGACCTGAGCAAAGAGGCCAACATTAAAGACTTTTTTGAAAAGGCCGGCGCCTTTGATCATTTGGTATACACAGCAGCAGAAAATATTAGCCTGAACAACCTGAGTGAAACCGTAATAGATAATGCACGCCAGTTCTTTGGTTTGCGCTACTGGAGCGCATTGGCGGCCGTTAAATATGGTGCGCCGCATATTAACCCCGGTGGATCTATTTGTTTAACCGGTGGTATCGCCGGTTTACGTCCGGGTAAAGGATGGACCATCGCTGCCAGTATTTGCGGCGCCATGGAAGGCTTAACACGTGCGCTGGCGGTGGAGCTGGCGCCTATACGGGTAAACAGCGTAGTGCCAGGTGTGGTGAGAACCAATCTTTGGAACAGCCTGCCGGAAGCAGACCGGGAAGGGTTGTATAAAAATGTGGGCGATGCTTTGCTGGTAAAACGGGTAGGTGAAGCGGAAGAAATTGCGCTGGCATTTTTATACCTGATGAAACAGCAATTTGGTACCGGACAGAATATGGTGATTGACGGCGGGGCGTCACTGATATGATACGGCTGCCCGGGGCGGGTGCTCCGGGCAGTTTTACTGTATCACAGGTGTACTACATAAAGGCTCATGATCTGTGGTAGCATTTGAGGAAGTCATTAAAGCACTTCTTCTATTTACAAATGCATCTTTATAATGATTGTTATGGTTCCCTGTAATATCTCAGGAAGACTCATTATTGTACTCTTCCATTTACAAATGTATTTTGGTCATGATCCAAACTGCGGGCCACTATGCATACATTTCAATAAACGCCTTCATGGCCCTTGATTGCGGCAGATCTTTCCGGTAAACAAGCACCGTGGTTAAGGTACCCAGCTCTTTATTGATCTCATGGACCTTTATTTTGCGTTTAGCATAATGCTGCAGCAGCAGGTCCTCCGGTACAATGGTCATGCCCATACCGCCTTCCACAAAACTGATGATACCTTCCCAGCTATTCATTACCGTGCGTCTATAGCTTACCACGCCTTTAGCATTCAGCCATGATTCCAGCCGGGCGCGGAAGCTGCAGCCCTGGTCGAACACGATGATCTTTACCGGCTGTTTTTTCAGGTAATCTTTGAGGCTGGTATGTTCGCTGGCGGTAATGATCACCAGCTTATCTTTTTTGATCACCTTCTCCTGCAGCTCCGGCGAGGCAATGGGCGCCGCTACGAAAGCCAGATCCAGCTTATAGTTGAGCACATCGTTTGTTAACACACCGGTAAAGGCGCTTTTAACTTCAATCTCTACATCCGGGTAATGATCCGTAAAGCGGTTAATAACACCCGGCAGCTTCATGGACAGGGAAGTTTCCATTGTACCAATGCGGATAATACCGCTGACCTGCGAGGTTTCAGACAGCTCTCTTTTAGCTTCTTCAATGGTTTGGCCGATATGCCGGCAGTATTTGATCAGTGTTTCTCCTGCTGTTGTCAGCTCTACCCGGCGGGAGGTACGCGTGAAAAGGGTTACCTTAAATTCATCTTCCAGGCTTTTAATACGTGCGGTAACGTTAGATTGCACGGTGTGCATGGTTTCTGCCGCTTTGGTAAAACTACCTAAGGCAGCTACTGCCTCAAAGGTTTGCAGGTCATGTAAATTCATCTCTTTTACAGATAGTTTATATCAAAACTAATCATTTTTACTGATTAAATGGCTAGTGTACATTTGTAGGATCAACAAAAGACATGCTTACCATGACAAATACGACTGTATTTCACCGCACTGCCAAAGCCAATGGTTTAAACATATTTTACCGGGAAGCCGGACCTGCGGATGCCCCTACTGTACTGCTGTTGCACGGGTACCCTACCTCCTCTTTCATGTTCCGCAACCTGATCCCCATTTTAAGTGAGCAGTACCATGTTATTGCACCTGACCTGCCCGGGTATGGTTTTTCTGATGCGCCACCGCACGACCAGTTTGCCTATACGTTTGACAACCTGGCCAACACCATGCAGGCGTTCATTGATGGCCTGGGCGTGAAACGTTTTGCCATTTATGTGTTTGATTATGGCGCCCCTACCGGTTACCGGCTGGCACTGGCTAACAAGGAGAAGATCACCGGTATTATTTCCCAGAATGGGAATGCATACGAAGCCGGCTTAAGTAAAGAATGGAATCCACTGCAAACTTATTGGAAAGACCCATCTGAGGCTAACCGTAATGCGCTGCGCGGATTTGTAGCCAATGAAATGACGCGCTTCCAATATGAGCATGGGGTAACAGATCTATCATTAATTGCCCCTGAAACCTATACGCTGGACCAGCATTTCCTGGACCGCCCGGGCAACGTAGAAATTCAGCTGGACCTGATGCTGGACTATCGCAGCAATGTAGCGCTGTACCCGAAATTCCAGGAATACTTCCGTAACAGCCAGCCGCCGATATTAGCTGCCTGGGGAAATAAAGATCCGTTCTTTTTACCAGCTGGTGCAGAAGGATATAAAAAGGATAACCCGAAAGCGATCGTTAAGTTTTATGATACCGGGCACTTTGCACTGGAAACGCATTACCGGGAGATTGGGCAGGATGTGCTGGAATTTTTGAAGGGGTTAGCGGCGTAGGGGGTATTTTCAAACAGGCACCTTCACTAACCCCGTTATGCCTTCTAAATCTTTAACCCCTTGCTCATAACCCAACATTTGTGCAATCATTGTATAAATATCCGCCGGCTGCCTCCCTTCTTTTCGCAGGAATTGTATGGAAGTAGCACCGGCGGATTTTGATAATTTTTTATCAGGCGCTTCCAATAGCAGCGGATGATGATAACTGGTGCTGTATTGAAAAGTATTACCTGGCAGTAATGCAGACAAATAATTTTGTGCAATGGTGGATGGCCAAAGGTCTTCTCCTCTTATGATTAAATCCACGCCAAAATAATGATCATCTATAACCGAGGTTAGCTGATAAGCCGGGAAACCATCTTTCTTTCTTACAACAAAATCCTGCATGGAAGGTGGTAAGGTGGTTTTTACTTTACCTGTCAATGTTTGAATGCTGATCTCTTTTGCAGTATCAGTACGCAGCCGCCAGCTTACATTTTCCTGATCCAGCGGTAACCCTTTATTGCGGCAGGTGCCCTGATAAATACCATCCGGTACCTGTGCACGTGAACACTCACAGGCAAATACATGCTCACTTTTCTTCAGTTGCTGCAGCGCTGCACGGTATAACTCCATGCGGTGCAGCTGTGAATATTCCTTTTCGTATTGAGCGTAATCTGCAGGGCCTTCATCCCAGGGAATGTTGAGATAATGCAGGGTGTCAAAAATATCCTGTACATATTGTGACTCTACCCGTTCACGGTCCAGGTCATCAATACGCAGAAGTATTTTGGCGTTGGTTTTCTTTGCCAGTGCAGCAGTGATGGCAAACGACAATACATTACCCAGGTGTAAGAAACCGCTGGGGGTAGGCGCTAGCCTGGTTTTATTGAATGTTTGGTGCAGCTGCATGGCGCGGGTAAATTACTATTTTTTTGCTGCCGGCTGTGGGAGGAGAAAATTTTTTGATGCGGATTTGTTTATTTGGGAGATCTCTATATATTTGCAGCCCGTTTAACACGGAACGGATCGGTAGTTCAGTCGGTTAGAATGCCGCCCTGTCACGGCGGAGGTCGCGGGTTCGAGTCCCGTCCGGTCCGCATCTAAGGTTTATCAGCAATGGTAAACCTTTTTTTATTTTACTTCACTTTGCACTTAATGAGTTGATTTTCAATAAGTAGCAACAATATCGCCTGCTCATTCTTCCTACCTTTATTTCAGCTTGACACTTTAATAACTCGACCTCGACCTGAGTGATGGTCTTTAAAATTTCAGGATCATCAAGTTGTCTATTAAGCTGATTTGCCGTACAAAGAGAGTGCATGAAGATGGTACTTCTACTATATTCATTCAGTACTGTGATAATGCCAAACAAAAACATGGCTGCATACAGGCATCAAAATTCGACCTGCTTGAGGCCTTTTTTGCTTAAATTCATTCTTGCTTTCTGAATGACAAAGCTCAAATCAAGGTAGAGCAATAGTTTATATGGTTCAAATCCCGGTGCGGATACTGAGTATTTTCAATTAGCAAAAATAGCCAACGAACAGGGCTTGCTGCTGTCGCGGTGTTCACTAAACATCCAGTCCTGAAGCGCTGCTGAATTAAGTTAATGAAGATGATTGTAACAGCTATTGCTTGGCGTTGTTCGTTACGCTGGAACTTTTGCTGATGTTTGCATTTAGCCGAAGTTTATTCCGCCTCCCGTCATAGCAGTAAGCCCGATGTTATATGCAGCTTTTTTTCATTTTAAAAATTCTTCTTCTGTCATTGCGTTATTTAAGAATACTCCTGTATTATTCCCTGTCGATACAGCATATGATACAGCACGAACAGGATTGGTACTGTCTCCACAAGCGAATATATTATCCACCGTTGTTTTCTGAAATTCATCTACTTTGATAAGTCCCTGTTCTGTCAATTCACAACCCAACAATTCGGGGATTTTACAGTGTTGTTCAAAAGGAGGTCTTGAATAGATAGCTTTCAATTCAAAACTTGAATTGTCTGAAAAAACTATTTCTTCAACTACTCCGTTTTTGTGGTTCAATGATGCAATCTCCTTTTCAACTATTGAAATATTGTGTCTTTTGATTTCGTCAGTTTGCTCTTGTGTCAATTCCGATTTTCCATTGGTAAATATGGTTAAATCTTTTGTCCAGTTACGAATGAGTCGAGCCAAATGAAATGCACCATATCCATTTGCCAAAATCCCTGTCTTTTGATTTTTCACTTCATATCCGTGGCAATAAGGACAATGAATTACTGTAATCCCCCAACATTCGGAAAATCCCTTAATCTTTAGCATTGAGTCTTTTAAGCCTGTTGCAAAAACGAGTTTTTTAGCTGAAAATAATTTTCCTGATTGAGTTGAAATTTCAAACCCCTTATCGGTTTTCGTTCCATTAATGGCAAGATCAGTTAAGAATTTTACTGTGTCGTATTTCAATACTTGATTCTTCGCTTTCTCCGCAATAACGCTTGGTTTTTCTCCGTCTTGCGTAATGAAGTTATGCGAATGAGGTGTTTGTCGGTTACAAGGCAAACCGCTATCAATGATTAAAACATTTCTTAATGCTCGCCCCAAAGACATTGCTGCCGAAAGCCCTGCATAGCTTCCGCCAACTATGATTACGTCAAAATCTTTACTATCTGTCATTTCATTAAAATTTAAAAATGTTGTTAATGGAAAAGGTAAAGCTAAAACTGATAAAGCAAGTCCACCGTTTTTTATTAGTACTCGTCTTGATATTTTTTTCGTTTCAGTCATTTGGCTTTTGGATGTGTGTCGTTTCTTAATTCTGTTGCTTGGCGTTATTCGTTGTTTAGAGTTAAAGCTAATTAGCGAACAAAGAGTTGAGCATATATTCGTCGCCCCGCCATATTGCCAATGCAAGGTTAGCAGCAGACATCCTTGCTACTATAACCATCTTGGTGTTTTCTTTTTATATTCTAAGTATGGCTCACCAAACCATTCTGTCATCCATTTCTCTTCTCGAAGTACAAATTGCGTGTGAAGTATCAAAAAAAAGATTGGGATTACAATGAGGGGTGAAAATGTTCCTAAAAGTATTGAAGTGCCAATAAGCATAGTGATAAGACCCAAGTACATCGGATTCCTTGTATACTTGAATGGCCTTTTTGTTACAATTAGAGTTGCCCGAGTACCCGGACGAAGATTTGTGCCTAATTTCCGAAAGAACATACCACTTCCAAGACCAAGAGAAAATCCAAGAACAATTATTATAATTCCAATGTACCTCCAAGGAAAATGCAACCAACGTCCGATTGGAACAAATGAACTGAGTAGTATCATCGCAATTAATCCTATAAGAAAAAAAATTGGAGGAGGAATACGAGGTATTGAAGTGCTCATGATGATTTAATTTACAAATTGCTTGCTGGTAAACTGTTTTCAAACAAAGCTTTGAATATACCCTAATCTTTTTTTCTATCAGTACTAATTTATTTTATGCCATTCACATCTTTCAAAACAGAATTTTCAAACACATCACTTGGCACTTGCCAGCTTCATCTTGATTTTCATCATCATAGAGTCTGGCAATATTCCAGCTAAAATGGAATTAAACCGGTTTTGAAAGCCTACAATTTTCTTTCCTTTTCCATGTAGTAAAAGTTTCACTCCTTCAGTAGCCACTGTTTTCACTGGGGCTGGCTTGTTAGATTTTACCAGATTTGTTTCCCGCATTTCTGGTGAAACAAAAGCTGTTTCAGTTGTGCCGGGAGCCAGTGTGGTAACCACTACGCCGGTTCCTTCCAGTTCGGCAGCGAGAGTTTCCGAAAATGCTAAGACAAAAGACTTGGTAGCGGAATACACCGACATGTAAGGGAAAGGCAAATATGCAATCACTGAAGAAACATTCATGATTCTGCCTAACTTTCGGGCTGCCATATCTTTTGCAAACAATTTGGTAAGGATAACCAGGCTGCTGACGTTGAGATCAATCATGTTCAACTCCTTTTCCAGTGATGTTTCCAAAAAACAGCCATAGTCGCCCAATCCTGCATTGTTCACCAAATGAGATACCTGGTAGTTAGCTTTCTTGATATCATCATATAACTGAGCCGCCTGCTCTGTTTTGCTTAGGTCTTTGGGTAGGTAGTGCACAGTAATTCCATATCTGGAAGATAATTCCTTCTCCATGGCTGCCAATTTATCTTCACTGCGGGCAGTGAGTATTAGATTGTATTTTAAAGCTGCAAGCTGTTGGGCCATTTCGTAACCAATTCCGGATGATGCTCCGGTTATTAAGATGTATTGTTTCATTTTGTTTGATTTTATGAATGATTAAATACTTTCAATGGAAGGTGGTATAAGCTTATACATTACCGGCGTTACAATTCTTGAAAGAATAGTTGAACTAATTAATCCTCCAATCAATACAATCGCTAATGGAGCTATAAGTGGATTGGGGTTCCAGGCAAGAGGAATTAATCCACAGATAGCGGTTATAGAGGTAAGCACCACCGGTAAGAAACGGGTTTCTCCTGCTTTATTAATTGCATCGTCTATGCTATAACCTTCAGCCCGCAACTGGTTGGTAAAATCAACGAGTAACAACGAATTCTTGACTTGTATGCCGGACAAACCAATGAAACCAATAATAGAAACGATTGACATCGGATGGCCGGTGATCAGTAGCATTACCACACCTCCGAGAATTCCTAATGGAATAATAGATAGTACAATGATGATACCTTTAAACGTTTTAAATTGTAGTAACAGAACGCCGATAAAGAGGAATGCACTTAGCAGTATAACTGAAAGGAAGTTTCCACCCAATGCATCACCTTCCGATTCCGCTTCTCCGGATAGCTTATAATAGTAACCAGGCGGCATTTTAAGTTTGTCCAGTTGCGGAACAATATCCTTTAGTACATCGTTTGCATATATACCTTCTTTGGTTAGAGAAGTAACCTTTATAAAACGCGATTTATTAAAATGATTTATTGCCGTAGGCGATGTTTCAAAAGAAATGGTTGCAATCTGGTTAACCAATACAGGAACACCTTGTATGTTGTTTACGTACAGGTTTTTGAATGCATCTAAATTTGAAAATTTATCTTTGGGAAGTGTCAGGACAACGTTGCGGGCATCGCCTCTGTCATCTATATAATCACCAACAGTTAATCCTGCTACCGCCATTCGAATTACCTTATCAACATCGCTTGTAAGCACACCCAATGTGCGGGCTTTCTCTTTGTTTATTTCTATTTTAACGTCAGACTTGTAGGTGTTTAATTCGTTATTGATGTAAACAGTACCTGGGTTGTTGCGCAAAATATCCTCCACCTTAAAGGAAAGCTTACGTAGCGTGTCCGGGTCTTCACCAAAAACCCTTACAACTATGTTGGCTTCTATCGCGGGTCCCTGTTCAAAATCTTTCACTTCAATTTTGGCATAGGGAAAACTTTTAAATTTTTCTCTTAGCTGTTTAATCAACGCTACTTTAGAGGCAGGACTTGCCTCATCATCCAACTGTACAAAAATCTGGGCAAAGTCGGGCTTAACGTCCTGTTGATGTATGTTATAATATATCTGCGGATTTCCTTTGCCCACATTGCTTGTATAATACACAATCTCTTTGTGTTGTTTTAATTCATTTTCTATGAGTTTAGTTACCCTATCACTCTCTGGAATATCAGCCTGCAGCGGCATTTTGATATTGATAAGGAACATCGGCTTTTCAGAAGTTGGAAAAAGTTTGAATCCTGTTTTTGTAAATAAGAAAAAGGCGAAAGCACTAAGTATTAATGATATTCCAATGGTTGTTTTGGGATATTTTAAAGCTCGTGGCATAATACCGCGATAACTGTAGGTGAGAAATTTTTGCAATTGCTTTAGGAAAAAATTACCTTCTCCATGGGCATGCGTTTTCAATATCCGGCTTCCCATGAAAGGAACAAGCGTTAAAGCTACAACCATCGATGCCAGTACACTGGTGATAACAGCCATAGGCAGGCTGCGCATAAATTCACCGGGTGCATCCGGCAGGAAGGCAAGAGGCAAAAACGCAATTACTAACGTGGCTGTACATCCTACAACTGCTACACCTATTTGTTTAGTGCCTTTTAAGATAGCATCCATTCGTGAGTGTCCTTCCCTGAGCCATCTTTCTATATTTTCAACAACTACGATACTGTCATCCACCAACAATCCCAGCGCCACAACGAGCCCAACAATACTAAGCTGGTTTAATGAAAACCCTAATAAATTCAATGCTATAAGCCCTATTGCTAACGAAAGCGGAATAGAAATCATTACGATGAGTGATGCCCTGAATCCTAAAGGCAATAAGGTAATGGCTACTAAAAGAATTGCTAACCCAAAATCAAATCCGAGATGTCCCAAACGTTGCGAAACCATATTTGCCTGGTCAAAAGTTTTGACAAGTTTGATATTAGAGGGAAGTCCTTTCGAAAATTCGTCAACAATTGGAAGAAATTCTTTTTGCACTTGTGCTATGTTGACGTTGTCTTTCATTGCTGCAGTCACCAATACAGAACGGTGTCCGTTTAGACGTATAATATGGTTCACCATTTCGCTTTTATAGCTTACATCAGCCACATCTTTCAAATAGATAATCTTTCCATTAGCGTTGTAAATAACGGTATTGGCAACATCCTCAACATTCTTAAGCTTTCCACTGGTCTTTACATTAAAAACCTTACTGTCAAGATTGATGCTTCCTCCGGGAATGTCTGCCGCTTCACTTTGCAAACTGCCTGCAACTATGTTAAGCGGAATTTTCAGTTGCGCCAGTTTATCCAGTTGCACATCAACACGGATTTCCTGTTCCGGCATACCGGAATATTTAACTTCTTTGAGGTTTGTTATTTTCTCCAGGCGGGTTTTTAGTATATCAGCCTGGTCTCTCAATAGTTTATCGGAAGCATTATCAGAGACCAATGCCGCCTGTAAAATTTTTACATCCGAAGAAGAGATCTTTTCTGTTTTGACCAGGTAGATATCCTTGGGAAGTTCACTGTTTTTCAAAGCATTTATCTCTGTAGATATTTCCTGGTACTTATTGTTAATATCAACACCATATTTGAATTTCACCTGGATTGCCGCCACGCCGTCTTCAATTGTGGTAAGCATTTTATCAATGTTTTCCAGGCCATAAATTTTGTTCTCAATCGGCTTGGCTACCTGCTCTTCCATGTCTTTAGGACTTGTGCCGGGGTATATGACCGTTATGAGATATTCTGGCGGATGAATGGTCGGATCCTCCGAACGCGGCATGGTAAACAAGGTGAGTACGCCCACTACTGCAAACAGCAGGAAAATAATGAGCGTGAACTGGTAATTTTTAACCGCAAAATTTGTAATCTTCATATCTATAGTTATTACCTGATAATTTTTATTGTAGATTTTTCGTTGAGATAGGCACTGTTGGATACCACAATTTCTTTCACATCAGCAAGTCCCTCTCTCAGGTACACCTGTTGGTTGTCGATTTTTGAAATAGTTACCGGGATCTTCCTCACCTTACCGGTTCCTTCGGGCGCAAAGACGAATGCTTTATCACCATCGGCTTCTACTAAAGAGCTGTATGGAATGACGTTTACATTTTCATCAGAATTAGTAGAGATTTCCGCTTTGCCAAACATGCCTACTGCAGGTTTTATATCTTTTAATTTCAGTTTCAGTTCTACCTGGAAGGAGCCCAGCGCACGGTCTGCCGCCTGTGACTTACGAAATACGAAAGCATCAATTTCCTTACCTGCATATCCGTCCAGCGTTACCTTCGCTGCCTGGCCCGGACTGACAGCGGACCATTCACGGTCTGTTACACCAACCTTAAGCAAATAGTTATCGTTTCCGTTTGTTTCGTTGATAATAAAGACCGGCGTTCCCGCGCCAATTACTTCTCCTTCATTGGCAATTTTTTGAGTTACAAAACCATCGGATGCTGCATATATTTTTGAATAGCGTTCGTTAAAAGCTATTGCCTCTTTTGCTTTCTGAGCAATATCCAGGGCGGTCTTGGTGTTTTGCAGTTGTTCTAAAGTAAAAACGCTGTCTTTGTAAAGATTCACCGCCCGTGTATAGTCGCGTTGTGTTTTGTCAACATTCAGGCTGGCTTGCTCCAGGCCTGCTGAAATCTCTGTAGAATTGAGTGTGGCAAGCAACTGGCCTTTCTTGAAGAACTGGCCTTCTTCTACCAAAACACGGTTAATTACACCTCCTATTTTGAAGGAATATTTGGCTTCGTTTTCTGTGCTTACCAGGCCTGTTGCATTTATTTTTTGAGGTAAACCTAATGCAGACACTGCTGAAATCTTTACAGGAATAACATCCGTTTCTCCCAACGGATTTTTTGATTTGTCTTCTTCATTGCAGGAGTATAAAACTGACATTGCTGCAATAAGACTGAGCAATTGTATTTTCTTCATCTTAGTTGTTTTTTTATTTTATTGAATGGTGAAACTGGCGTTGGCGCGTTCTATTTCTGCCTGTTTTATTAATGTGTCGTAAAGTGAAATATTTGCCTGAAGTTGGGCAGATACGAGTTGGTTTTGTGCATCCAGCAGTTCTATATAAAGTGAAATACCTTCTTTATATAGCAGCAATTCATCCTTATAATATTTTTCAGAAGAAGCCACTTGTGAAACAGCTGCATTGTAATTTATAAGCGCGGTGTTGAATGAATTGGCTGCCGTGCTAACCTGTAATCTCAGTTGCTGTTCGGTATTGCTTGTCTGGGATGCAATCACTTTAGTATCCGCCTCCACCTGTTTTACTTTAAATTTATTTCTGCCTCCTGAAAAAATATCCCAGCCAAGTGAAATCCCGAAGAAATAATAAGGCGATTTGTCATTTACTTTAAAATCAAAAGCTTGCGACCCTAAATCAAGAAAGGAATTTAGTTTTGGTATTTTGTAGGAGTTTGCAAGACCAATAAGGTTCTTATTGATTGCGGCTGCTGTATTTAACTTTAATAATTCTTCTCTTTTATTTACAGCAGTATCATCTGCAACATGTGGGTCAGGAATATTGGTTATTGAGTCTATAAGTATGGGAGTGGTTAGCGGTTGGTTGATTAAGAAATTAAAAAAGTCTCTGGCATTATCACGGTTTATCATGGCGGTATTCAGTTGTGCAGTAATCTTTGTTACTTCATTATTGCTCCTTACTACTGCCGTGCGGTTTACTTTTTCGTTATTAAAAAGAGAAGTGTTTATCCTTTCATTTTCTTTTACAAGTGCAAGGGCATTTTCATAAATCCCGATGGCTGCCGTTGCCTGTAAATAATTATAATAAGCGATTTTGATTTCTTTTACAAGTTCCCGCTTGTAAATGTCTATTTCTATCTTTTGCAAATCATACTGCTGACTTTTTATTTTTTTATTGTAAGCTATTTCTGCATTGATGACCGGAAAAGTGGTATGTAGTTTTACATCATAAAAATTATTGGGGTTCAGCAGTACACTTTGGTTTTGTATTTGTGGAAAATTATTAGTGCCTGTCAGTTGGTTGAGCGTTTTGTAAACGGGATTCATTAAATCTCCCACCGGAATATCCACGGTGCGTCCGCCGCCTGCAAGGGTATAGTTTCCATTAAACTCAACATTGGGGAGGAATAATGATTTAGCTTCTTTCAAAGCCCAGAGACTTTTATCAAGTAAAAATTGCTGCTGGCGGATTGTTTCATTATTACTCAGACCCGTGTTGATATACTGCTCCAGGTGTGTTTGTGCATAAGCGCTTCCAACGCATAATAACAGCAAAAGAAATGGGATAAATTTTTTCATGATTTTTATTTTAATGAACCATATTATTTTAATGAACAATGTTCATTTCTAAAGCAAAAAAAACACGATAACTTTTTCAAGGCTCTGATTTTAATGAACCATATAATTTTAATGAACAATGTTCATTATGAGGGCAAAAAAATTTACAGATTACTTATGATTATTAAAAACTCATCGTACGCATCCGTTACAATGTTTTCAGGGTTTTTAATATTCGCGTTTTTCGTACGGGAACCTATTTCCAGGCTGCACATGCCATGTATACAGCTCCATATCAGAAAACACAGGGGGTCCAGTTTATGCCCTTTAAAATGCCCGGCATCCATGCACTGTTTTACCGTAGTTCTTAGCGAATCAAAGCTTGCTTTCCCTTCATCCCACTCATCTTTTTGGATTGTTTCAAGGAACTCCATTGGTGCTTTAAGAATAAACATCAGATCGTACATTTCCGGGTTATTCAGGCCATAAGTGATATACACTTTGCCCATTGCCTTTAGCCGCTCCATCGGGTCTTTTACGTTAAATAATACTTTCAACTGGCCGCCGAGGTCAACGAAGCCCTGCGTGTGCAGCGCATGGAGTATTTCATTCTTATCCCTGAAATAAACATATACTGTACCGATGCTGTAGTCTATGGAATCAGCGATATTTCTGATAGTTGTTTGTCCGATGCCTTTTTCTACAAACAACTTACGGGCAGCTTTTAAAATAAGCGCCTTCAGCTCTTCCTTCTCTCTTGCTTTTCTTTCTATAGTACCCATAAAATCAATTTCAGTACAAAGAAAATGAACAATGTTCATTTTTCAAAATAAATTTTATTTTTTGCTTGACATTTGAAGTGAATAACTGGCCGAATATTACGAATACAATAATCCGATCTGCAAGTTTGGCACTATCGATACAATGTTTGAAGGATCGAAAATTATACCGAAATAGTTCAGAATCAGTATCTTAATTGTTTATTAATTAAAGATTTAAGATTGAAAATGGAGATTAGATCTTCTATCTCCTGGTTCGATAATTCTCTTATGTGGGGCACGGTGATTTTCGATTACTTACAAAGGCTGGAGTTGATACGGCCTTTTTTGTTTTAATTCAAAGTTCTGATAAACTCTGATGAGGGTGACTATTTACATGAGCTGTTTTAGCCCTCTTGCAATAAATAAGTTTTGAGGGTGTACTGGTACACCCTCAAAACTTATAATGGTGATAGCCTTTTAACTTGCTTGAGTAAATATTCAAAAGCGCAAAAGAAAAAAACATGGATTTAATTAAAACACAAAAAGAAGTATGTACTAAGTTCGGAGCCGTATTCGTCGAGGCTCCTTCTAATCTTAAAGTCGGCATTTCTCTAAATGTTAAAGACGGCATTTATCCGATAAATGGAATGCGTCATCCGATTGAAGGAGACACTTCGGGATGGTATATTTGGGCAGGCGAAGAATTTTCAGAAGACCCGGATTTTTTCGTTTCTCTTCATATTGAACATTTAAACGAGTGGTGCCCTCAAATAATTAAATATCTTGGTCTTGCACCGGGATGGAGATTTCTAATCGCACCGGGATATGAAGACGTATGGAAAGATACTTCATTGCTGCAAGTTGATTAATTAATATGCAATAAGTGTTAACAGCAGAATATTTCTGCCGTTAACACTTATATAATCTTTGATAAACTATTCAAAACCTTTCACACCTCCGAAAGCTATACCTAGTGTCTTTTATGCCCGATAGGATATTTCATGGCTACGCGAAGGCTATTAAATATTTGACACCGGCTATGTGTCTCATTCTGCAATTTGTACTGCAGCAAAAATTGCTAATTTCAACATAAGTTGTAAATCCAGCAATATGATTCCGCGTGAGGCAATGCAAAGCCAAAGCGTTACAACGTTTTGGTACACTAATCGTAGCCTAATATTTTACACTTCACCCTCTGTGAAGCGGATAAAGCTGAAATGACCGTTGGGATCGCGGTTGATATTACCAAATTAGAGCTGGGAAATAGATAGTATAGTCCTTTGACACCAATAGAAAAATTTAGAATTGGGAAATCTTCCTCCAATGAAAACAGTTTAGAAAAGCAATAAAAGAATTGAGTATGATCGTATTAGGTTTTACAATACCGTAATTTCATCTTCTTGAAGCTGAAATCGCAGGTATAACTAATATCATTGCTAAAAGCCGTACTATCACATGTCATTCTGCTGCTCAGCGGATTTTCAGGCGGTGCACATCCTGAAATGCGATGCGCTTCGATAAGATCATTTATTACTCCTAAATGCAAGTTGCCGGACTTTTCAGGAAAGTAACTTTGGACTTTTCAGGAAAGCAGAATAAACATTCCCTGCCGACCTTTGTGTAATAAAATCTTACAACAATGGGAGCAACTAAAGCATATGTGATAACCGGACCAACTTCCGGCATCGGCTTTGCAACTGCAATGGAACTAGCCAAACATGGGACGGTAATTCTCGTAGGCAGAAATCGTGATAAACTAAATCAGGTACAAAAAACTATCGCTGGCAACGGGCAAAAAGCAATATGTGTAGTGTGTGATATATCAGACATCAGAAGTGTGAGAAGTGCAGCACAGCAAATTGTTGCCCTACAACTTCCCATAGCGGGAGTACTCAACAATGCAGGTATTATGCTGGGAAAGGGCTCAAAAAGCGCACAGGGCTGGGATATGACCTACGCGACCAATCATCTTGGCGCTTTCGCATTTACCGAAGCACTCTCGCCTTACCTGCCCGATAGAGCAAACGTGATATTCATCGCCTCTGCTATAGAAGATCCGGAGCGCAAACCAGCAAAGATTATGGGTATGCGGGGAGGCCGGTACATTTCTGCCGAGGCAAGTGCCCGGGGAGAGTGGAAAGAAGGCGGCTCAAAAATGGCCGGAATAGATGCTTACGCAACATCGAAGCAGTGTATCCTCGCCGCGGCGATGGCTTTGGCACGTGAAAACAAAAGACTGCATTTTAATGCCGTAGAGCCAGGGATCACCCGGGGCACCAATCTTGGCAGTGAAAGCACAAATTCGGTTGTACGCTTTATATTCGGTCACCTAATGGCTATTATACCGCCCTTCTCTCACTACAGTAGCACTCCGGAAAAGTCTGCAAAGGTTATCGCAAAAATACTAATGGACGAAACAGGGCAGACAGGTATATATTTTGATGAAAAAGGCTATCCAATGATAGGCTCGGAATTGTCGCGCGATCCCAAATTCCAGGACCGCGTTGTTGCAGAAACGAGAGCGCTGTTACAGAAAGTATTGTAATTTGAATTTGTTATGACGAAGGCAACAGGAACAAATCCAACATATGTCATTGATGAAATTTCATCTCAACATTTTATTGACGAGCATTATTTTATGTATGTTATAAAGGGAGTGGTGGTGCTTTATGATGGGAGTCAATACCAGGAATTGCGATCGGGGCAAAGCTGTATTGCCCGCAGAAACAGATTAGGGCGCTACTATAAGACGAGGGAAGACGGTGAACTGGATAAAGTAATCCTCTCTCTCGATACATCCTTTCTGAAACAGTTTTATAATAAGCACAAAATAGCAGTGACAAAATTTGAGTGTACTGAAACATGCATTCCGGTGAGTAAGAATGAATTACTTGATAACTATATCGGATCATTGCAGCGAATATATAGCCATGGCAAGATAAGAGAGCCTTTTTCAAATGTAAAACGTGAGGAGCTGTTGCTGATCCTTCTGGAACAGCAACCGGAATTTGCCGGTTTGCTTTTCGATTTCGGTATCCCTGCAAAAATCAATCTGGAAGAATTCATGGTTCGAAATTATCCGTTCAATGTCAGCATAGAACGATTTGCATTTCTTACCGGCAGAAGCATATCTGCATTCAAACGGGACTTCAGGCAAATATTCAATGAAACACCAAGCCGCTGGCTGGTATTAAAGCGTCTCCAGGAAGCGTACTTCCTGATTGATCAGAAAGGACTGAAACCATCTGACATTTATCTTGATCTGGGTTTTGAGACGCTTTCTCATTTTTCTTTTGCATTCAAAAAACAATTTGGAATAACTCCCACAGCTCTATCCGGCAAAAAAACAAAAATGGAATAAAAATTTGTACCCCCAATATATATAGGATCATCAATTACCTGTTTTCCAGGTACCTCAACTCCCCTTTGACATCCCCTCTGAATTTGCTAACTTGAGACCACTATATTCTGACCGGCCGCTCCGGCCGGCCACACCACTCTCAAAAAGAAAACTATGTCCAGGGCGGTTCTAATTGGTCTGCTATCCGGTTTATTGTTATCTGTTGGAATCCCATCCCAATCAACGGCACAGCCGGAGGCTTCAGCGTATTCTTATTACCCGCCAGCTAAGGATAAAGCATCATGGCAACGGCTGAATTTGTGGCTTAGCTCCACGTATCTCTATATTGCCAAGGAGGCACTGACCGACCAGGATAGTTGTTTGTTAATAGCCGGCCGTTATCTTGGTCTGAGCCGGTTTTCCATACTGGCAGAGGGATTTGGTGATGAAAAATTGCGTGAGCAATCAAAATGGATCGATCAGAGCGATCCAAACATAGCCATCCGCTCTCTTTCAAAAGCAAGCGGCAAAAAACATCTGCAATTATTGATGCTGCTTGGTGCTTACTATGCTTTTCAGCCCGCGGGTTATTCCCGGTATAAAGACAGCGTTGAATATTTTCTAAATAAAGCGATAAAAGAAAGTAAAACCCTGAAGGAAGAAAAGTGGGGACGTATAGCACTTTGCCTGCTGGGGAAAATATATCTGCAGGCATACGACAATAAAGGCGATTCGATCTATAATCAACTGATAGATCAATGCAGGAAAGCAGGCGATAAAGAAACAGAAACCAGGGCAATTGCCTATCGTGGCATATACACAGCTCCCAGACAAACTACGTTTCAAAGAAAACTGACCGATCTGCAACAGGCTGCAGACGGCTATCACAGCCTGGGCGACATTGAATCTGAGATCAATCTATTGATGGACCTGGGCTATGTTTTTATGGCCGCGGGACAGCTGCAAAGAGCCAATGATCTTTTTCTGAAAGCGCTTTCACTGGCAGCATCTATTCAATATCCATATACCCATTACATTACAGAGGCGCTTGCCAACATCACAATGTACCAGGGAAAATTCGGGGAACCACTACGATATATACGTCAGGCAATTAAGGTTGCAGAAAGCTGCCGCGACAGCACCGCGTGGGCGCTTTTATATGGCCGGCTGGCAATATTATATGATGCCGAGGGCAGACGGAAGGAGGCGTTAGAGACGGCGCAAAAATCAATAAAGCGATTTATCATAGATCGTAACCCGGCCGTGTACAATGTCCTGCAACTTGTAATCCAGGCTATGAATGAAGAAGGCCATGGAAAAGAAGCGCTCGATCTTGTATTCAATATTTCAAAAAAGGTGAGCACACCGGTGGGCATATCAGATATGTTCTATTATCAGGCAGCACTTTCTACATGTTATGAAGCCCTGAACATGTTAGATTCAGCCGAAGTGCATATCAAAAAGATGGATTCGCTTGAAACAGAGGCTGAAGTTATCCGGGGACCACTAAGAAGAGGGGCTGTCATCGAACATTATGCATCGCTTTCCTTTAATCGCGGACAATACCAGAAAGCAAAAGAATATCTTGAAGAACATTTCAAAGTTCCTTCCTATGGCCACCGGGCCCTGATGAATGATCTGGCAGCATACCGTTTGCTGATTGCTACCGATTCGGCGCTTGGCAATAAAGAAGCAGTGATGTCCCACTATAAGGAATACATAAAATTGCTTGATTCCAATTTCAGAGTAACAAGCATAAGACAGGCAGAAGAGCTCCAGGTCGTGTACGAAACACAGGAAAAAGAAACCCAGATCGCTGCATTGAACCAGGACGCAAAACAATCAAAACTTATAAGGAATTTAACCCTTTCAGGTATTGTTGCAGCAATGATCATTGCAGGGTTATTATACCGCCAAACCCGTTTAAAACAAAAGAGCAATAAAATAATTACCTATAAAAACGAACAGCTGCAGGACCTGGTAGCGGATAAAGAGTGGTTATTGAAAGAGATCCATCACCGGGTTAAGAACAATCTTCAGATCATCATGAGCCTGCTCGATTCTCAATCCAGGTACATAGACAATGATACGGCCCTCACAGCCATCAATGACAGCCAGCGAAGAGTACAGGCTATATCGCTGATCCACCAAAAGCTGTATCAATCCGAAAATACGTCCTCGATCGATATGCCTCACTATATAGATGAACTGGTTAGCTACCTGCAGGACAGCTTTGATACCGGCAGCCGTACCGTAATTGAACAGGATATTGAACCATTGAAGCTGGACGTTGCGAAAGCCATTCCGCTGGGACTGATCATAAACGAAGGCATTGTAAATGCCATTAAATATGCATTCCCCAGGCAGCAGACTGGTATTGTACGGATTAGTCTGAAATATAGTGACGCTGACCATTTAGTGCTCAATATATCAGATAATGGTATAGGCCTGCCTTTGGATGGGAAGCTGTCAGAGCGGGGCTCGCTGGGGTTTAGCCTGATGCGTGGGCTTACCAGGCAGCTGGATGGAATTTTTAATATTGAAAGCAACAAAGGTCTGCATATATCAATCCGGTTTAGCGCTTTAAATAACCAGTCGTATGACTAAAAAAATACTTATTGTAGAAGATGAATTTATTGTAGCCAACAATCTGCAGATGATATTGGAGGAAGCCGGCTATACAATAAACGGTATTGCTGCTTCGGCCCGGGAAGCGCAGGAGTATATTCAACAAAATAAACCCGACCTGGTACTGCTTGACATCAGGCTTAAGGGAAAACTATCCGGTATGGATATCGCCCGGAAATTAAGAGCCGATCATATTCCTTTTATTTACCTATCTGCCAACGCGAACCAGACCATACTCGAAGAAGCAAAAACAACCGAGCCTTATGGATTTCTGGTTAAGCCGGTCAGGGAGAAGGATCTGCTGGTTGCGCTGGAAATTGCCTGGTACCTGCATCAGCATAGCTATGAATCAAAATTGAGGCGCGAAGAACAGCTGCAGAAAAGCATAACGGAAATAAGCAATGAAGCGTTGGATGCCCGGCAATCACTGCTGAAAATTGCAGGAGTGATGCAATCGTACATACCCTTTGATTTTATTGCATGCGGCATCAGGCCGATGGATGCAAAACAGTTCACGGATACAGGATATTTGCGCACCGGGTTCAATGAATATCAGTTTATTGGTGAAGAAGAACTGGTGGCCATCTCGGGTTTGAGCAAAGCCGCACTTTCCGGTATCATTGAAAACAGCGATAGCGACAGCCATGCCGGTATTTATAATCACGGGACAACCAAAAATACAAACAACAATCTGCTGCAAAGAAAGCTAATGGATTGTTTGCGGATGGAATCCTATCTCGCATTCCCCGTGGCCCTCGGTTATGGATTGTCCGTACATTATTTCTTTTATAGCCGGCATGCTGATATCTACAACAAAGATCATATTAGCCTGTTAAACCGTCTGAAAATATGCCTGGAAGAGGTAGCAAATAAAACACTATATACCGAAACATCCTCCGTTACAGCCGCTCGTCAGCCGGCCGCTTTTAAAAGGAAGCAGGATGAGGTGGCAGACAAAAAAGCGTTCGAAGGTATTATCGGCAACCATCATTTACTGTTGTCGGCACTGGACCTGGCAGCGCAGGTTGCGCCCTATAATACTTCCGTTCTGATATTAGGCGAAAGCGGTACCGGGAAAGAAAGTGTGGCGCAAGCCATCCACTTACTTTCGCCCCGGAAAAAAGGTCCGTTTGTAAAGGTGAACTGTGCGGCTATTCCGGTAACATTGATAGAGTCAGAATTATTTGGGCATGAAAAAGGCGCTTTTACCGGCGCTATTGAAAAAAGAAAAGGAAAATTTGAGCTGGCTGACGGGGGAACTATCTTTTTAGATGAGATCGGAGAACTGCCATTTAGCATGCAGGCGAAATTATTACGTGTTTTGCAGGAACGGGAGATCGAATACGTAGGCGGCAGTTCGCCGGTAAAAGTAAATGTTCGCGTAGTAGCCGCCACCAATCGAAACCTGGAGAAGGAAGTGGCGGAACGGAATTTCCGGCTTGATCTATATTACCGGCTGAATGTGTTTCCCCTCACGCTGCCACCACTTCGTGAACGAAAAACCGATATCGAAGCCCTGGTATTATTCTTTGCACAAAAATTTTGTGACGCGTTGAACAAGCCATTTAAAGGTATTACTGATTCGATGATGGAAAAAATGTATGCCTATCACTGGCCGGGAAATATCCGTGAACTCGAAAATATTATTGAGCAATCTGTTGTGCTGAACGATGGCAGATCTAAATTACAATTAATGAGGAGCTTTAGTACGGCCATTCCGGAACCGGCCGGTAAACCCGCTCTCAATACCTTTGAAGAAGTAAAACATATTCAGCAGCAAACAGAAAGAGAATACATCACTTCCTTTCTGAAAAAAGCAAAAGGCCGTATACGCGGAGCCGGAGGTGCTGCGGAATTATTAAACATCAAACCCAGCACCCTCGAATCAAAAATGACGAAGCTGAATATTAAAAGACAGGATTTTACCGATCCATCTGAAAACTTATAGCCTTTATAGCAATATGCCCCGGAATTTTCGGGTTTTCTAAAGAAATACCCCGATATCTTCGGGGGTGCATAACTTCAACTTCTTTCGCTTCACTTCCGCCTGCCGATGCGGGCAACTTGATTTTCAAAGCATTACCAAATAGCTGCGTCTCCCTCTTCGCTGTTTCAATTGAATGGCATACAAATGGCCACAACGGATCCAAACCATTTGTATGACACATCCAAATCAATGGGCAGCAACTACCCCCACCAATGCTGCAAAGGGATTCAAAATCCATTTAATTGTATTCCTCGTGGCCACTCCGGTTATCTGGCTGGTATGGTATTTAACCGATCGAACATATCCATGGCCGTTATGGTCTACTCCCGCATGGGCAATAGGCGTACTATTCCACTACCTCGGTGTGTTTGTTTTCAAAAAATCAGGTAACAGCCAAAAACTATAACTATGGATCAGCAACAAAAAACATTCAGGCGCGTCGTAACAGGTCATGATACCGATGGGAAAGCTATTATTATTTCCGATGCACCACCCGTTCACACCCAATTGGTCGGCGGCCCTGGAGGCCCTACCTTTTTCGAGATATGGCACACACTGGAAACGCCTGCTTTAATTCATTCCCAATCCAGGGAGCCTGATGAAAACGGGTTGGTGTTACCGCCACCCAAAACAGGAACGAGGATGCGTGTTATTGAGTTCCCACCTGAAGGTGAAGAAATACGCAAGCTAACAGGAGCTGACGCTGCGGCTAAATTCAAAACGATGGGCGATGAAAAAGCTTCCACGTCTGCAGAAGGGGCGCCTCACCCCTTAATGCACCGGACACAAACCGTTGATTATGGGATCGTGCTGGAAGGCGAGATAACACTGGTCCTTGACCGTGCGGAAGCAACTATTCAGGCTGGCGATATCGTTATTCAATGCGGAACAAACCATGCCTGGGCAAACCGTTCCGGTAAGATCTGCCGGATGGCTTTTATCCTGATTGACGGGCAGTTCACCGATGAAATTGCTCAACACTGAAATCACAATTATGCGTATTAAACCTTTACCGCCAGACACGCTTACTCCTGAAATCCGTTTCGTGCATGACGAAATTGCTGGTCTCATTGGCCGAAGTCAAAGCCAGGTAAACATGCTCGATCCGTCAGGAGCATTGCTGGGGCCTTTTGCGCCCATGCTTCATTATCCACAATTTGGCATACCCGCATTGAGCTTCCTGCGAACACTCGACACACAATCAACATTAGCAAAAACAGTTCGTGAAGTAGCCATACTTACAGTAGGAAGCGCCTTCGGAGCCCGCTTCGAATTATACGCACATGAGATCATGGCGGAAGCCTTCGGTCTTTCACCTGGTACTATTGCAACACTTGCAGCCGGTGGTCATCCGCATGGTTTAAACGAAGCAGAGAACATTGCCCATGTCATTGCCTGTGCATTGGTCAGCGGTCATATTATTCCGGATTCCACTTATAAACAGGCAGTAGATCTGTTAGGGCAGGATGGCGTGGCAGAGCTCTTCTTTCTGATCGGTGGTTATTGCCTCATTGCAATGATCTTAAATGGATTTGACATGCCTGCGCCTGATAATAATGAGTAAACCCATAAAAAAATTAAGACAACCTAACATGAAAAAAACAGTTGTATCACTGCTTTCAACAGCAGCCGCCCTTTCAATAGCAGCCGCGTGCATCCACGATGAGAAAAATCCGGTTGCAGCTCCGCAAACTTATGTGCTCGTGCATGGAGCATGGCAGGCTCCTTATGTTTGGGATTCAGTTCAGGCTGATCTTTCTAAAAGCGGTAACAAAGTAATTGTAGTGGAGCTTCCGGGCCATGGCTCCGACACCACACCGCCGCATCAGCTTAGCCTTGATGTGTACAGGGATAAGGTGATCGATGCAATCTCAAAAGCAGACAGTAATGTAATCCTTGTTGGACATAGCATGGGTGGAATGGTGATCACACAGGTAGCGGAGAAGATCCCTTCAAAGATCAGGAAGCTGGTGTACATCGGAGCTTTTCTTCCTTCATCGGGGCAAGCCTTAACCGATCTTTCGTTTTCGGATCCTGGCTCCAGACTGGGGCCTTTACTAATTCCTTCAGCCGATCAGTTAACACTCGATGTGAAACGGGACAGCCTGACCTATCTTTTTATAGATGATGGCTCTGAAACCGCCAAGCAGCAAGTACTTAAAAACTATCGCGCTGAACCGGCCATTCCCTTTACCGGTAAGGTAACGCTGTCGCGGGAAAATTTCGGTGCAGTGGAGAAAGTGTACATCAAGACCCTCCAGGATAAAGTGATCTCACCCGGGCTGCAGGACCGTATGATCGCCGGAGCAGGTATCAAAACGGTTTATTCTCTTAATACCAGCCATTCTCCGTTTTTGTCGCAGCCCCATGAGCTTTCCGGTCTGCTGCTCAAAATTGGGAAACAGCAGGAACCGGATCCATTGAATAAGGTTGTGGCACGGCTGATCCGTTATGATGTGCAACCGGAATTCCAGGCCACATTCCGCCAGGCGGTAAGCGACTATGTGTTCCATTCCCTTCAGTCGGAAACGAACGTTTTATCGGAAGCATACCATGAGCAGGGAGATACTACCGTGTTGTGGCTTATTGAAAGATGGAGCAACAAAGACGAGCTGGACAAAGCCAGTAAAAGTTCAGGATTCAAAGCCATCGGATCTTTATCCCATAGCTCACTGAAACAACCGGCTAAGATGATCTATGTGAAAGATCTTGCGCCATTGTCCAAACAGCAATGGCGCAGGGGTGCCCAAAAGGAGGATCAGCCGCTTACCATTATGCTGTTTGTGGATGCAAAACCCGGAACGGAAAATAATTTTAAAGAAGTCTATCACAATGCCATGCCGCAGTTCCGTGGCGAACCGGGAGTTATTAATTACCAGCTCTCGCAGCTGGAAGAAGACAATACCCAATTCGTTACGTATGAAAAATTCAGGAACGAA
The DNA here is from genome assembly GCF_900109685.1 of Chitinophaga rupis. GTDB lineage: Bacteria > Bacteroidota > Bacteroidia > Chitinophagales > Chitinophagaceae > Chitinophaga > Chitinophaga rupis. The sequence goes on from NZ_FOBB01000006.1 coordinate 125,763, forward strand.
GATGCGTTTAAATATCACCTGAATTTTCCGCCCATACAACCCGTGATCGATTACCTGCATACCAGCATCAAAAAACAACCTTTCGAAACGGGCCTTCACAGGTTAATCGAGTTTGCACCGGTTATCCGCCAATAATTAAACTCCATTACATTAAAATCAAAACATTCAAAAAATGAAACCGATCTATCAAATCCTGATGACAGGTCTCTTAAGCATACCTTCTTTAATTAACTTAAATGCCCAGACAAAAATGAAAGCCGAACAAGTAAAGTCGTATGAGCTGGAAGTAGTAAATCAATTGACTACTTCTACTGCCATTGTCAATATGCCGGTATCTCACCTTCTGAACGCGCCAGGTAATGAGGCGTTGAGAGATTTCTTTTTCACACCTGTTAAGGAAAAAACATTACAGGGAAAGAAGATTGCAGTGATAGCAGCAGACGGTTTTGAAGAGATCGAATTAACCGGGCCTGTCTGGTATTTCAAACAATTGGGGGCCAGGGTCGACATTGTGGCGCCTAAGTTTAATCCCGCCCCGGCAAGATATGGCCTGAGCTACCCGGAGATGTCAAAAACACATATCATGGCTATCCAATATCTGCAGCCTGTAGGATGGATCAAATTCGACCGCACGGCCGATCAGGTAAAAGTAAGTGATTATGATGCGGTGTTTATTCCCGGTGGCGCCTGGAATCCGGATAATCTTCGCTATGATAAAGATGTGATCAAATTCATCCAGGATTTCAACAAGTCAGGAAAGCTGATTGCGGCCATTTGTCATGCACCGGTTGTATTGGCATCAGCTGATGTTCTGAAAGGGAAAAAGCTGACCGGTTATTGGAATATCCAGGTTGATCTGAAAAATGCGGGTGGAACTGTAACCGATGAACCTGTGGTTACTGATGGCAATCTCGTCACCAGCAGGCACCCGATCGATGTAGCCGATTTTTCAAGAGCTGTTGAAGCCTGGTTGATCAGGAAATAACCCCGGCATGTATATCACAACTGTCACCAACACGTTTGGTGGCAGTTTTTCTTCTGCCAGCCGTTCAGAGGTTAATTTGATCTATGATCGGCTTTATTGGGTTTAGCTGTTCTAAAGTTGTAGCTATTGATTCTGTGATACAAAACCCAACGACATTATAATTTGCCTTTATTTTCCTTACAAGTTCAGCAACATCAGACACGGAAGAACCAATGTTTGTCGGGAACATGGAAAACTCATATTCCGATTTGTCTAAAACGTCTAAGTCAAGATGAATGTAAACATTCCTGAAGTTCTTAATTTCCTGTTGAACGTATTCAAATTTACAATCTGCAATTGTTGTAATATTATGCTGCCTGATATATTCGCTTTCAGGCTCGTCTAAGTCTCTCAATCCAACATAACATATTTGCTCCGGTTTCAGTGTTGAAAACAGTAAGCCGATAAATTCTTCGTTCCCCTCTCCCAGGAGCATGCGTAACGGCATTCCGTGAAATGCCTTGCTTGGTGAGCTTTCCGGTGTATTCAGATCTGCGTGAGCATCTATATAAATGACACAAAGATCTCCCTGGTATGTCTTGTTTAGATAGGAAACAGGTACGATCTCAATTCCACAGTCGCCACCAATCGTTGATATTTTATCAGGTTTACTGTCAAGGATGATCTCTTTGAAAAGCTTTGTCTGCTCAAGTATGGGTTCAAAGCATTTAATGTTGGCGATTGTTGTTAAACCTTTGGTTGAAAGTGGGATAACTTTGGTGTCACTATCCTTAAAATATGAAATGAAAGTCTCTGCTCCCATTTTCAGATCATCCGTGAAACCTGAGCCTTGCCACTGTGGGTTAATGAAAATCATAATTATATTATTTAAAACTGCTACAATACTATATTTCCGCTATTATGCGCTACTTTCAGCAGAAGCCATTCCCACAAATTATTATTTTTAAGCTACTCAGCAAAAAAATCACAGTAAGCAATTCACTGTAAGCCATCAAGGTTTTAAGTTTGTCATAAAGGTCAAGGTATCAAAGTATAAAGTCAGGGATTTTAGTTTTCCTTTTTCAACGGTCCAGTTTTCCGAAACATTCCCATTGATCTGAACGCCGTTTGGAAATACAAAATCATAGTTTCCGATAACACTTGCTTTATCGTCTTCTACAATCATTTGTTTTACACGCATAGCATTAAAGCGCTGCGAAAATCTTTTAATGATCTCAATATAGGCTTGTTTTCCTATTACCGGCTTAATATTGTTCATGTCTCCTCCAACATATTCAAAGTCGTCTGCAATTACGCTTTCCCAATTCGATTTTTCTGCAAATCCCTTGTAATAGGTTTCCAGTAGTTGTTTTGTCTGTGCTGATTTTTCCATGGTTTATATGTTTTAAGTTTATAAATTTGTTGTTGCAAAACGCAAGAACCAAATTTATAAAAGATATTGCAAAACGCAAGAACTTTTTTTATGGAAAAATTCAGGTCAGATTGTCCAATCAGTTGTTCCCTTGATGTATTTGGGGATAAATGGTCGCTATTAATAATCAGGGATATAATGTTGAGAGACAAGGTATCCTACAGCGAATTTTTAGGTTCGGAAGAGAAAATCGCTTCAAATATTCTGGTCAACAGGCTAAATGTTCTTGAAGCTGAAAAGATACTTGTAAAAGAAGTGTCGCCCGCAAATAAGTCAAAATTTGTATACAGCCTTACGCAAAAGGGTTTGGATCTATTACCGATTGTCATAGAAATAATGGATTGGGGTGCAAAATACAATGCAAACTGTCCCCGAAAAGAGATCGGCAAGAAGATCAAAAAGGATAAAGCGGCTGTTATTAAAGAGTTAAGCCGGTCTTTGAAGTCAAAGATCAGGTAGTGGTAGTGTACCGCCATAGGGACAGCCAATAGCAAAAGTCATTACTTCTTCTTATATTTATAATAACGGCAGTTTACCATTACTGCCGGAATAATTATGTTCGTCAAGCCGGCCTCAAAAGAGCATCCCTCACATATACCATCTGCCATTTCCGGCGGCAGAAACAGATAAAAAAACGCCCACATGACAACACCCACATTTAAAATAACCATCCACATGGTTTCCAGCCTAGACGGCATTATTGCTAAAAAAGACAATAGCATCTCCTGGTTTGAAACAGCTGATCACTACGAAAAAGGAGTTACGCTCACGGAACAGGATACCAGCGAATTTCTTAAAGCAATAGATTGCTATGTAATGGGCGCCCGGACTTATGAACATGCTCTGGAGCTTTCAAAATCCTATGGATGGGCTTATGGAGATACACCAACAATTGTATTAACTCACCGGAACCTGCCTGTTGACCGGCCAAACATTGAAATTTATTCAGGTGACCTGAACAAGCTTGTAAATGAACGGTTAAAACCAAACTACAGGAATGTTTGGCTTGCAGGCGGGGCAATGCTTGCCAAAGATTTTATTCGTTTAAAACTGGCAGATGAAATAAGGTTATCAATTATGCCTGTTATTTTGGGCGACGGAACACTGTTTTTTGATCAGATAGGACAGGAACAGGCATTGCACCTAAAAGACGTGACAGCTTATAAAAGCGGGATGGTGGAATTATTTTACGAGATAAGAAAGTAATTAAGGAAACCTGAACTTTTATCATCAGGTGGGACAAGTCTTCATTGAAGGCTTGTCCCATTTCATCTATTACTTCCTTATCAGGTCCCAATACCATCAGTGCTATATTAACATTCCGTATCTGCATCAGGCCAATGAACGGCAATCACAATTTCTGGATCTTCCTCACCTTCACTTTCCCGTTATAATTCAGTGATAGTATATAGGTACCTGCCGGTTTACGGCCGGCATCAAACGGTACATTATAGGCGCCTGCTTCCAAGCGTGCATGGATCAGCACTTTCACCGGTTTGCCATTTATGTCATGCACTGCAAGATTAACCATACCTGCTTTTTCTATGCTGAAGCGGATCATTGCATGATCATTAAATGGATTGGGAAAACTGCTCAGTGAAGACAGCTCTTCAGCATCATGAGTAACATTCATCATGGCAGATGAACGCAGGCTGCTGCCTGTTTGGATCTTTACTTCCGTATAGCTGTTCCATGCATTCACACTGTTACCATGGCCCACTATCCGCACATATCTGCCAGTTACCGGCGTAAAGGAAAATGTTTGCAGGTTAAGGGAAGTACCGCTGCTGACCTGTCCTGCTGCTGCTGTGGCCCAATGAAGGGTATCATTACCTACCAATACATCAAAAGTAGATGTCCGTACATTACCGCTGTAGAATGCGATCTGTACACCAGATACCGTCAGTGTATCATCCAGGCAAAATTGGATCCATTGCCCATTACCGTTGGCAGACCAGCGGGTGTTCAGATCCCCATCCAGTACATTCGCCGGCACATTGCCATCGTCGGCGCTGGCAGTTACCGGCTCACAGGCAGATGGCTGATCACTGGCAAAAGGACCTACCATGGCAGGTGTGAGTATGCGGGCAATAACAGGAGCGGAAGAAACTTCATCAGCGCCAACATCCAGGGATGAAGTCCGTGGCTGTCCGTCCATATCAGCTGTAACAGCTGCATAGGAGCCTGTTGCTGCATTAATAGCAGGGCTTCCGCTCTGCAGGTGAAAAGTACCGGTTGCGTCTCTTGCAAGTAACGGATTAACGGTTGTATATCCGCTGGCAGGCATATCACCATCGCCATTGGTATTATAGAGGATATTCCCTGACCATACAGCACCGGTGTAAGGTCCTGCAATGGAAGCTGCTGGTCCCCCACCCTGGATAATATTATTGACAACGGTTTGCGCAGTAGCACCCAGCCCGTTTGTACGGCCAGACTGCACTATATTGCCTGTATTATTCACCAGCGTGTTAAACGCGATCAGGGTACGGTCCGGGCGATCATGGGCTGTAAGCGCGGCTCCATCTGCTACTTCTCCATCGCCATTACCAATATTAATGGCAGGATTACAATTCTCAAAATGGTTGCTGAAAATGTTGTGATCATCTCCAAAAATGCGGATCCCCGGCGTGTTAATAAAATAGTTCCCATACACGGTGTTATGGTTACCATGCCTCAAAGTGAACTGGGCCGGGCAATTGCGGATGGTATTATAACGGATGGCAACGCCGGATGATTTAATAGATATCAGCTCATTTTCGCCTTCACAATCTTCAAAAAGATTATACTCTAAAATACTGTTGGAAGAAGAGAGGCTGTAGCCGCTAAGCCCGAACTGCAATGTTTCAGCGCCATTCCCTGTTTGCGGCTGCTGATCCAGGAAGTAGTTATGATGAATGTGCAGGCGTTGTGCGATCTGGCTGCCGCTGCCCCGTACTGCAATAAAACGTCCCAGGGCATTTTTATGCTGAAAGGTATTATGATCTACTTCATGGTCATTACCGTTCAGGGTCAGGTTCTCACCTGTACCTGGTGTTTGGAACACATTGCAGGTCCACCGGCAAAAGCTGGTACCGCTTGCCATGGTAGCCTGCGAGGCATTAAAAGTAAATTTGAATCCTTTGATGATGACATATCTCGCCGGACTTACAATGTTAAAACCCGCCGTCCCATTTATTTCAGCGCCACCAATTGTTTGCGCGGTAATGGTAATAGGCTGTGCAGCGGTTCCCTGTTTGCTGATAGTAATGTCTGTTGATGCAGTGTAAACGCCATTGGCAAGAATAATAATATCTCCCGGCGCAGCATTATTGATAGCTGTTTGTAAAGCCGACAGAGAAGAAACATTTATGGTAGCAGCTGAAAGCCGGAGGGCTGCTGTTACGCATAACATAAAGAAAAAGATACGTAATGAGTAGTTTTTCGGGTTCATGTGGAATGATTTAGAGGGTAATTTAACTGAGGGTGTACATAGGGAGCTCGCAACACCAACGGGGAATTGTGCAGGCATACATAGGAATCCTAAAATTGCGCAATACAAGGTTATGCAACAGTTCTTACTCGTGGAATATACGTTAACCCTAATCTAATGTAAGTATTTTATCTCGAATTGCAAACGATTGCATAAATTCCTGAAAAGCGGTTTCCCTAAGTAATATTATGCCGTATAACTCACTGCTGGCAGCCTTTCCGTGGTTTTAATCTCTTTCTTAAATACTTTATAACCGATAAAAAAGTATAAGTAATTGGTAAAATTAAACAAGGCACGCAGCCGGCCTTATTGCCAAACATTAAATCAGCAGGCTTGCAATTAGCCTGATATAAAAAAAAGCCGCACAGATCATATGATCCGTGCGGCTTTCTACTACACTAATTATAATTACTATTCTGTTTTCAGGCTGTTTACAGGATTCATAACAGCCGCTTTTATGGCCTGGTAGCTTACTGTTGCCAGTGTAATTACCAGCGCACCAGCAGCGGAAGCCGTAAAGATCCACCAGGAGAGCGTTGTGCGGTATTCATATTGCTGCAGCCATTGGTGCAGGCAATACCCTGCCAGTGGAATGGCAATGGCGCAGGATATTATAACCAGCCCTACAAAATCTTTCGACAGCAATTTCCACAGGTTGAATACAGAGGCCCCCAGCACTTTGCGTATGCCTATTTCCTTAGTACGCTGCTCTGCCACAAAGGATGCCAGCCCGAATAATCCCAGGCAGGAAATGAAAATGGCAAGCATTGCAAAAAAGGTGGCGAGGTTGCCGATACGTTCTTCATTATCGAACTTTTTGGCATATTCATCGTCTGTGAATTTATATACAAAAGGACTACCCGGATTGTATTTCCTGAATACCGGTGTTATCCTGGCCAGGCCTTCCCGCATAGATACGCCAGGTTTTATCCGCACCGTTATTAAACGGGCCCAGGCCGGATTCAGGTGAAAAATAGTGGGCCGTACCGGCTGGTAAGGCGATTCCATTACCATATCCTTTACTACACCAATGATCACATGATCCTGGTTCAGCCAGCGGATAACCTTACCTACCGGTTCTTTAAAACCAGTGAGCTTAACGGCTGATTCGTTCAATATAAAAGCGCCGGTGTCTGAAGCAAAGCTCCGGGAAAAATCGCGTCCTTCCTTCATTTTCCAGCCAATGGTATTGCCAAAGTCGTGTGAAACAGCAATGGTGCCCGGGCTCACTACAAGGCCGGGATCTTTACCTTCCCAGTCAACAAGGTTGTTAGACCATACTTCCGTAGGCGCGCTGTTGGATTCCGCCATATCGGCCACTGCGCCTGTTTCCAGCAGATCATGGCGTATGGTGTTGTAATGCCCCTGCATATCTGGCGTATTCATATCTATGGTGATCAGCCCTGCGCGGGTATAGCCTATGGGACGGTTGCGGCCATGCTCTATCTGCCGGTAAACAATAAGCGTACCCATGATCAGTGAAACAGATACCGTGAACTGTACTACCACCAGCACTTTGCGGGGAAGCGCCGCAAACCTGCCTGCACGAAAGGTACCTTTGAGCACTTTTACCGGTTCAAAGCCCGATAAATAAAACGCGGGATAGCTGCCGGAAACAAGTCCTGCAAAGCAGGTAAAGGCCAGCGTAAGCACCCAGAACAGGGGCATGCTCCAGGGAATGGCCATGGCTTTGTCTGACAGGCTATTGAAGAACGGCAGCAGCAGCAGTACCAGTAGCACTGCCAGCACCAGGGCCAGGAATGACACCAGCAATGACTCGCTGAGGAACTGCGCTATAAGCTGTGTGCGGAATGATCCGATGGCTTTGCGTATGCCTACTTCGCGGCTGCGTTTTTCGCTCCTGGCAGTGGAAAGGTTCATGAAATTGATGCAGGCCAGCGCCAGCACAAACACACCTATAATACCTATAAGCCATACCATGCTGATACGGCCTCCAACAATTTTACCATTCTCAAAGCTGCTGTATAAATGCCATTTTTCCATAGGATGCAGCAGCAGCTCTTCCCGGGAAAAGTTAATATGCGGTGTGGGTACATTGCGGATCTTAGCATTCACTTTATCAATATCCGCATGATCGCTTAGCTGCACGTACAGCCGGCACATATGATTGTCCCATTGTGTCCGGGCATTTTTTATCCAGTCTGCATTGTTCCCGTTCCAGGGCAGCATCAGCTTTATATCACGGAAGGTGGTGTTATACGGCAGGTCTGCATACACACCGGCTACCTTCATATCTGTCTTATTATCCAAACGCACTAATTTATTCAACGGATCCTCTTCTCCAAAAAGACCACGGGCCACAGATTGGGACAGCAATACGGAGCTGGGATCTTTCAACGCATCCGCATTGCCCTGTAACATTTTCAGGGTTAACATAAGTGGAAAGGCCTGCTGTGCCCACACGCCTGTTTGCGATATTTGTTTGTCGCCCACTGCCAGTATATGCGCGGCGGGATGGGAAACCAATGATATATATTTAAGATCAGCAGCGTATTTATCCTGCAGCTCAGTACCCATAGGAATGGAAACAGTGCCACCGGTATAGGTTTTTCCACTGTTGGTTGCATTTACCATTACCTGCGCCAGGCGGTGGTATTGGTGGTGATAGGTGTCAAAGGAAACCTCATCCCATATCCATAGTCCTATCAGTAATGCTACGGCCATTCCCGCGGCCAGGCCTACCACATTGATGGCGGCATATAATTTACTGTGCACCAAATTGCGCCAGGCTATTTTAAGATAGTTCTTGAACATGGTATCAAAGGTTAGGTGAGTAATTCAATGCAACTCACCAAGGCTGTGCCATAAAATACCATGGTAAAGCCCACCAACATAAATATATGTTTGTTTTATATGTGTTCGGTTTTGAGACAGGCATGTTCGCTTTAGCGCAAGGGAACTTGGGCCGGGTTAAATGGAGAGGGGACTTATTTTCTATTTCCTGTCCAGGTCCGTTATTAATAATGGATTTGATCTTTTTAATTCATCGATCAGCTGCTGCACTTCAATCGTAGTAGGGTTTTGTTTGATTCTTTCTACTTCTTCACTGGTGATGCCTACCATCTGCAGGAAAGATACTTCTCCGTGAGGGGTTTGGATCTTCCCCAGCTCAGGGTCCAGTGTAAATACAATACCTGTAATGTTGGTTTCGGTTTCCAGGCGTATAGGGCCGTTTGCCGGAATAAAATGATTTTCTTCAAACCATTTACCGCTCTGGTATACATACCTGGCCAGGTTATTCATCATCTGAACAACCCAAAGCGGGTCGCCTGCATCACCTGCATAGGGCTTTAATCTGAAGGTAAGCTCAAAGCCCCATTTGCTGAATTCACCGCCAGCCTTTTCTGCATTATAATACAGCTCCGACATACCATAGCTGATAATATGCCGGTGGGGTTCCTGTTTGTTGCTGTCATAGATGCTTGCACCATCAATAGGATCTGTTCCACCTGCCACATAATGAAGGCCGCATAGCGGGCCGTAATGCCGGGGTTCTATTCCCCCGTACACGTTATCCAATGTTGCATCAATTGATAACCATCCTACGGCATCTTCTTCTGAAAATTGTTGCTTATATTCTTCAGCTGTCATGGAATAATGAATTTAGGATACGGGCTAAAAGATAGATCGTCTGCTGCATATTCAGAAGAATTTTTTCAAAGAAGAAGCTATGAAATTGTTAACAATCCTTTCAATGGCTGCCCCATCAGGAATTTTGCAGATGTTTCCCAAAATAATCATTAAAAAACAAATAGCTTTACCCCTCATCAAGCTATATTTAATTTATCCCGATGCAAGACAGCTCCTTCCCTTCCATGAAAAAAAATGCGCGCATTGCCGGCATTCTCTACCTGACAGTTATTGCCGGCGGGCTGTTCGCACAGGTGTTTGTACGGCAGGGCCTGACGGTGCCCAATGATGCCATGGCAACGGCAAACAACATACAATCCCATGAACTATTTTATCGTTTAGGCTTTTTCGCCGACCTTATAAATTTCATTTGCGGGTTACCGGTAATATTGTTTTTTTATCTTTTATTTAGGCCGATCCATAAACGCAGTACCCTGCTTGCGATCTTTTTTGTGGTCATCTCAAATGCTGTATTTGCGATCAATATTTTATACCAGCTCTATCCTCTGCTGATCTTTGGTAATAAGGCATACCTGGGCGCTTTTCAACCCAGTCAGTTAGCAGCGCTATCTGCCATGGCCCTCGATTTCCAATCACAGGGCTATGCGATCGGCCTGGTGTTCTTTGGGTTTTACTGCATAATAATAGGTTATCTTATTTTCAAAACGCTTTACATACCCAAAATACTGGGGATCTTATATGCTATTGCCGGCTTATGTTATATCATCAACAGCTTCACCATGTTCCTTTCACGAGGTTTTGCAAACCCTTTATTCCCTTATATCCTGTTCCCATCCTTCATTGGGGAGGCTGCGGTTTGTTTATGGCTTATTTTTGCAGGGATAAAAGAAAATAAGCATGAGCGGTAATGCATTGGAATTAATAGATCCACAGCGCAAGTCTCTGGTATTTAAAGTTTATGCGTTTGAAGATGATGCATATTTCAGCAGTCTTAAAAAGTATAATTATTTTTCAGTGATCCTGGTAACAAAGGGTAAAGGCATGGTAACTGCAGATCTGTCACAATACCCTTTTGATGGAGCCTGCCTGATATGCTTTTCCCTTTACCAGCCCTTTAAGATCAAAAGTGAAGGGGTGTTCCAGGGAGTGATGGTTAATTTTCACCCGGATTTTTTTTGTTTGCATAAACACCGTAATGAAGTTTCCTGCAACGGTGTGCTGTTCAACAATATTTATGATTCACCGGTAACCGCTTTGGCAAAAGATGAAACGGAGCTGCTGCTATCGACCATAAATGGCCTTAAGCTGGAATTGCAAAGCACAGGGATTGCGCAAACCGAAGTGCTGATATCTTATTTAAAAATATTACTGATAAACGGCTCCCGGATCAAACTCTTCCAACAACAGACGGAAGATGCATCCATCACAAAAACACCGGTTATTTTAGACACCCTAAAAAACGCTATAGAGGAGCATTTCAGCTCCCTGCACAGCGCGGGAGAATATGCAGACCTGCTAAATATATCTACGGCCGCATTAAACAGGGTTTGCAAAACGCATTTCAATAAAACCTTGTCGCACCTGATCTCAGACAGGATCATCATTGAAGCAAAACGGCAATTGTACCTTACAGATAAGCCGGTTAAACAAATTGCCTATGAGCTGGGTTTCAATGACGAATTTTATTTCAGCCGCTTTTTTAAAAACCACGTTGCCATCTCTCCACAATTTTTCAGGGATACCATTGGGTTCAACCAGGCCAATGCTTAAGTAAGTTCCCGCCTGTATCAATTGTCCATGCCAAAGCACTATCCGTCCATGGACCACTCCCCTGCATATAATGACCTTTGTAAAGTCAATGGCGATCAATGAAAACGTCCATTGATCTTAACATTTATTGGTCAATTCTTAAAGTTAAAAAAATGGAAAACGAAAAATTAGTACCGCCCTTTAGCGGGGAAACAGCAGCTGAAAAATTGCAGCTGAACGAAAATGAATGGAATACACGCGATGCTGAAAAAGTATCTCTTTTGTACACAGAAGACGTTGAATGGTCAGACCGTACCACTTTTCTCAAAGGCAGGGCCCAGGTCAAAGAATATTTAAGCCGCAAGTTTGCAGAACAGCAGGATTATAAGATCCGGAAAGAAGTGTGGGGCGCTAAAGAAAACCGGAATGCGATCCGCTTCCAGGAGGAATGGCGTGACCGCGATGGCCAGTGGTTTCATAGCTACGGGAATGAGCAGCTGGAGTTTGATGAAAAAGGTCTTATCAGCAAGCGTTTCGGCTGCATTAGTGATAAAACTATTAAGGCCGGAGAACGCTCCTTATAACGTTATTACTCCTTCCCTCCCACAAACTTCCAGTAAGCAGCAAACCGCTGATCATAGATCCTGGACACGGGCACCAGTTTTACCGGCTTCCCGTTACTGGTCTGGTCTGTTGTAAATGCCAGTCTTGTGGAGGGCATCTTCCGGATCCAGCTTAGCTGCCCGGTAGCCCCGGTAAGGGCGGGTACTGCTATGGTAGCGGCATAAGCCGGGGGCACATCACCAAAAAAATAATCGGTGGTCATGATCAGCGAATCGGCCATTTTTTCACGCCCCAGCTCACCGGCCAATACCAGGGGCCCATACATTACAGAAGCATACGCAGGCGCGTCAGGCAGTGGCTGCAGATGGAGCTGCATAGGCAGGTTAATGGTTACTTTATCGCCGTTATGCCAGCTGCGGTTGATCATCACAAAGCCGGTACTGTCTGGCGCTGCCGCTATGTTCTTCCCATTCACTTTTACAGTGATGCCTTTAGCAGCCCAGTAAGGCACCCTGAAATGTATGGCATACCTGGCAGCAGCTCCGCTGATCTTAAACACGGCCTGCTCATCATCGGGGAATGAAGTAAGCTGTTCTATGCTGATACCTTTTGCTTTCCATTTTACTCTGGAAGGAATATAAAGGTTCACATACAGGTCATTTTTGCTATGAAAATAAATGGAGGATGCATACCGCACATGATCTTCCATACCGGTGCCGGTGCAGCACCAGAACACTTCCTCGTTCTTACCGAACGTTTTAAAGCCGCCGGGCTGCTGCGTATGGAAGTACATCATGCCTCCGGTTTCAGGGTGAATAGCCGAAAGAATATCGTTATACAGTGCTCTTTCTACATAGTCACCGAACTTAGCATGCGGATGCATACGGAAAAGATCATTGCTTAATTTAACCAGGTTATAGCTGCAGCAGGTTTCACCTGCTTTAATACCCAGCTCAGGCAACAAGGTATCCGGGCCATGATGCCAGTATTCATTGTAACCGGTACTGCCATTGCTGAAAGCACGGTGGCCGGTTACCTGGTTCCAGAAGAAATCAGCGGCCTGCAGGTAATAAGTATCCCCGCTAACCTCATACTTACGGAGGGCGCCAATAAATTGCGGAATAGTGGCATTTGCGTGCTGATAATTGCTGGTAATATTTTTATTCAGCACATCCCTGCCTTCAGCGGCTGGTTTAATTTTGGATGTTTGCTCAAAGAAAGTAGCAGCTGTTTTATGTTTCTCATCATGAGTAATAACATAAAGGTTCAGCAGGGATTCCTCAATACCTCCCTGCTCAATAATATCCAGCACTTTTGCCCAATGTGCCTGATCGCTGATCTTTGCTGCGCGTGCAGCAAACCAGTCGCCAAAACGGGTGGCCACCTTCAGCGCCTGTTCGTTACCTGTAAGGGTATAGGCATCCAGGAGGCCCTGGAGTATTTTATGCAGGGTATAATGCGGCGCCCATCCTTCACCTGTTTTTTCAACCCGGTCAATATCCTTTTCAGGAAAAGCGCTCAGGTACCCATTTCCCAGCTTATCCTGGCATTCCGCCAAGCTGCTTACTATATAACTGATCCGCTGTTTTATTGCGGGCAATGGCTCCTGCGCATACCAATAGCTAAGCGCCGACAAATAGTGCCCGGTGGTATGCCCGCGCAATGCGACATCAGGCGCTTCCCAGCCGCCATAGGGTTTAATGGCAGGCTTAACCGGTATACCTGCATTTTTCCTGAAGGTGTATAACAGCCTGTCAGGCACTATAGACAACATTACTTTTTTATCCGTACTGCCGGCCTGGAAAAAATCACCACCGGTAATGGTAACATCTTTTACCGGGAATGCGGATACCTGCTCCTGGCTTTTAATATGGGATGATTGACCAAATGACCAGGCAACAGATAGTTGTGAAAAGACCAGCAGAATAAGATATCGCATATGCATACACGGTTGAACAGCACCGAAATTAATGGTACACCGGCTGTTATACTACCTATATCTTAGCAGGATCTGATTGGTTTTTAATCAGCGCTCCAATGAACTTTTTGTTAAATAACAGGGAAGGGGCTACGACACCTATCCTATTGCGCTGGTACAGCCGTAAGAATATATAATTATTTCTTTAACTTGCAGCGCCTTTATTCGCGATGAACAATGCTCTAACATTCTTATTGCTAACGTGTAGCAATCATTTTTATTAAACCTTTTTCTGTGGATCCCAACGATCTTTATAGCCAATTCAGGGAGTTATTTTTAACCCATTACGATCCGCTTTGTAAATATGCTTTTACGTTCCTTAAAGACAAAGAAAGCAGTGAGGACATAGTGCAGGATGTTTTTACCCGCATATGGGAGAAGCACCGGGAAGTAATACGCTCTTCAAAGATCCGCGCTTACCTGTATACAGCGGTAAGGAATAGCTCCTTTACTCACCTGACCAAAGAAAATAAGCTGCCGGTCTATAGTTTAACGGATTGGGACACCGGAGAAGAAGAAGCCAGCCCCTGGGATCTGACGGCGGAACCGGAGCAACATGATAACATCCATTACCGTGAACTGCTGCAAAAGGCCATGGACAGTCTTCCGCCAAAGTGCCGGGAAGTATTTCTGCTCAGCCGCTCCGGCAACCTGAGTAACCAGGAAATTGCAGATCACCTGGGTATCTCTGTTAATACGGTTAACAATCAAACCTGGAAAGCCATGAAGCTGTTAAAGGCATTTATACGAAAGGCCAGCTTGTGGATACCACCGGTTTTATTTATTTTTTTCTTCGGCGATAGGAGTTTTTGAAAAATGCTGGTCTTAATTACAGGAAAAGTATGACATCATTACCCGAACATATAGCAATAATAATAGAAAAACAGCTGAAAGGCCTCCAAAGCAGCGCAGAAATGAAAGTGCTGGAGGAATGGAGAGCCGCAACAGCAGCGCATGAGCTGTTCTACCAGCAGGTGCTTAAACTATGGGAGGAATCAGGCGCCCTATTGCAGGAGCCTGTTTTTGATACGCAGCAGGCATGGCATAAGCTGGACCTGGCCCTCCGGCATGGTAAAGATGAAACAGTGCCCCTAACGCCTATCCCTCAGCCCAGGATCCGTGTTATGGTAAGGGTATTGCTGGCGGCCTGCCTCACGGGCGTCCTTTTCCTTGCGGGCTGGATGTTCTTCAAAAAAGATACGGGCTTGCTTCTTCTGCAGGCAAACGGTAAGGCTAACAAACAGCTGACACTTCCTGATGGATCAATGGTAGTGCTGCGTGAAGGTGCTGCCATCAGTTTCCCAAAAACGTTCAGTAAAAAGGAACGTGCGGTTACCCTCACGGGCGACGCTTATTTTGATGTTCAACCAGATAAGGACCGCCCTTTCCGCATACAAACCCTAAGGGCTAACCTTGAAGTGATCGGAACATCTTTCCTGGTGAACAGCAATAAGCAGTACGACCGCCTGGTGGTAACCATTGGCAAAGTTGCTTTTATAAACAGGGACGAAACGGCGGAACGGCATATTGTATCCGCCAGCGAGGCTGCTGTATTGGATAAGAGTGGTTTTAACATGCAGGAAGTGAAGGACTCAAATTATTTGTCGTGGCAAACCGGCATTCTGCAATTTGATAATACACCTATTGACCGGGTGGCTGCGGAGCTGGCAGACCATTATAGCTGCTACATACAGCCGGATAGCCTGTTGCTGCAACATCCGGAGCTTTACGCCATTACCGCCAGGTTTGAGAAACAGCCGCTGGCACAGGTGCTGGAAGAGCTAAAGCTGCTTGTTAACATCCGTTACCGTAAGCAACAGGATACCATTATTTTATTTAAACCTTAGCTCCACGGTACCAGAGTATATACCTATGCTACGCCTTTTATTTGTTTTAGCCGGCTGTCTTCTGTTATCGGATGTTATGGCGCAAAACAACCTGTTAAATACAAAGTTCCATTGCCGCGCGGCAGCAGGGAATGCCCATAAGCTATTACATGATCTTGCAGCCTATAGCAGGTTCAATATTGAATATTCCCCCGTTATACTGGATAGTACGGTAAATGTTACATTACCCGATGGTGAAACATCCCTGGGAAAAGTGTTGAACAGGATCTTAAGCGGACAACGTGTATCCGTGATCGAAAAGAACAATAAGATCATTATCTTATATGCTGATGCTCCCCTGCCGGCCGATGCTTTGCTGGAAAAACATATGCTGTATGGATTCATTCAGCAGGAAAACAGCCTTGAACCCATCCCCTTTGCTTCCCTGCGGGAAGTATCCGCAAAGGCAATATGCGAGTCGAATGTCTTTGGCTTTTATAGTATTGTGCTCCCGGCCGGCGAGCATGTGCTGCAGGTTTCCTTTACAGGATCTTCTTCAAAGACCGTAACGATAGATCTCACTAAAAATACCCAGCTGAATTTTTTCCTTTCCCCGGCGCTGTTGCCTGAAACCCAGGTAGCAGCAGGCAACATGCTGAAAAGGGATGCCAGTATTAAGCTTGACAGATACCAGGCAGGCTTATATAGTAATCTGCTGGGAGAAACCGATCAGGTACGTGCCCTGTATTTATTACCCGGCAATATGGAAAGCCAGGAATCAGGCGGTAAGTTATTGGTAAGAGGCGGCGATCCGGGACAAAGTCTTTTTTACCTGGATGGCAACCAGGTATTTAATCCTGCTCATTTACTGGGTGAAGTTTCCATTTTAGGCAATACCAGTATAAGATCTGTGCAGCAATACAAAAATGATTTCCCGGCCCGGCTTAGCGGAGCTATATCTTCTGTGACTGAAATAAACTCAAAGGATGGTAATATGAACCGCTGGAGCGGGGAAGCCGAAGCCGGGCTAAACGCATTTTCCGCTACCATAGAAGGCCCGCTGAAGAAAAACCATACCGCAATGATGGCATCTGTAAGACAAAGCGTGGGAGATGCTTTCAACCAGGACATGTTTGCATACGATGCCTTATTTGGAGATACCCATGTTAAGCTCACCCATCTTCTTAACAGGAATAATAAATTACAGCTAAGCGCTTATGTGGGCAATGACCGGCTTAAATTAACACAGGATAGCCAGGAATACCTGCAAAAGTGGAGCAATGCACTGTTTACGGCAAACTGGAACCACGTATTAAACAGCCGCTCTTTTGTAAACACTACCTTTAGTACAAGCGGTCATAATAATTACATTGCTTTAATGTATAAGCTGCAGGAGACAAACGATATTGGCGTGCCTGTAAGCCGGAACATTGTTTTCAATAATTATTCATCCGGCAGCCGGTATGAGGCAAAAACGCAATTTGAGCTGGCGGTTTCACCTGGTGTGCAATCCCGCTTTGGAGCAAAGTTTGAGTACAATATCCTGCACGCTTTTAACACGCTTGTTACAGAAGATTTTGAGGAAGGAACAGATGCTTTCCGGACTACACGTTCTCCCCATTTCTCTAACCTGACGGCTTACTATGAAAATGACATCAATATAGGCGCCAACCTGCTGATAAGACCCAGTGTTCAATTTAACAGCTATAAATATGATACGTATAACTACCAGGTATTTCAGCCCAGGTTTTTCTCCAGCTACCGCATAGATGACGATCAGCAGATCAATATTTCCTATGCGCATACCGGACAAATGCTGCACCTTGTTACCAGCCCTTACACCGGTATTAACCGGGAAGTATGGCTGCCGGCAAGCCCGCAATTAAAGCCCGAAGAAAGCCGTATGATAAACCTTGGTTACCAGTTTAAGAACAGGCGTCTGGTGAACCTTACGGCGGATGTTTATTATAAGAAGATGAATAATGTAACCGGCTTCGCTGAAAATGTAAATATCCTTTTCAACGGTGACTCTGTAGAAAATCAGATCATTACCGGCAAAGGATGGAGCTATGGGACCGAATGGATGTGCGAAAAGAAGTTTGAAAAATTTAAAGTGATCCTCTCCTATACGCTTTCCTGGAGCTGGCGGCAGTTTGACAGCGCCCATAATGGTAAGCGCCAGCCCTACCGGTACGACCGGCGGAACCAGGCTAATCTCTTAGTGGAATATCAACCCATAAAAAAGCTGGACCTCAGCCTGCTCTGGCATTTTAATACCGGCGGGTGGATAACGCTTCCTGCTACCTTATCCCTGGATCCGGAAAAGAATGTTATAAACCCCGGGCAGGATGTAAAGCCTCCATTCAAAGGCCCTGTCAGCAACCGGGTAAATCTGAATGCCGCTTATTACTTTGATACAAAAAAGGTGCGGCATACGGTGATTGCCGGCATCAGCGCTATTAATCAATCTGCTATGAAATATAGTACGGAGATCATAACGGAAGACAATAAAAGCTACGACCTGGATATGTATCCCCGTGAGCTCTTCAAATTCAATGGCTATTTAACCTATAAATTATCTTTTTAATTTTTTCCCGGCCGATAGGAGTTCTTCAATTTTTCTCGTCTTATATACAAATTGATTCACCTTAAACGAGTTTACAAACTAAAAATCGAATTTGACCATGAAAAGAGTAATGATCGCATTGATGGCGTGCAGCTTCCTGTTTGCCTGTAAAAAGGATGACAACAACGATGTTACACCTGATCATAATAGTAATAATGAATCGTATCAGCCAACCAGTGAAATAATAGCTGACGGCGCAGTCATGTACACCAACAATGATATAATACATGATCAGGCGCTGATAGCGGATTATATTACCCGTATGGGCTACTCACCGGAAACACCGGCCCCTGGCGATCTATCCTCTTACTCACTGGAATTTACCGGTGGTAACAACGTACTGCGGGGAAACAGAAAAGCAGAGATCATCAATAAGAACGATTCTTTAATGGTGATTGCAGAAATGGATAACACCACTGATAACCCAGGCCCAAGATCAGTTTGCGATACTTTGCTGGATCTCTTGCCTAAGTATGGCCCCCTGGCGGAATGCCCGACTTATTATACCAATCCATGCAGCTACCGGAGAAAATTCCCTATCCTGATCTCCAAGGGTAATTACTCTTTACCCTATTACATTGCCATCGCCTCCACTACTACCTGGAGGCCTATATTTGGTATGATGGTGGCGTCCACGAGCAAGGGTTACATTGCAGGGCCTTCCATGATCTCAAGCGACAGCCTTTTAATTGATAAAATAAAGAACAACACAACGCTGACCTATCATGATGATGTGCTGCAAAGAGATATCACTACGCAAAGATATGATACCATTGTAGTGCGGACAATGCACCGTCCTCTGAAAAAGCAATAGTGAGCAGGATATTTGTAGCGAAAAAGGCTGCCACACTCAAACGTGACAGCCTTTTTTATAGCTTAATTGAACGTTCCGCCTACTTTACCCTTACATACCGCTCAATGATCTCACGGTCAATACCGGCGCCTTCCACTTTTTCCATTCCCCGCTGTATCAACGTATCGTTACTGATGGTAACGGTAAAATCAAATGTTTTGCCTTCCCAGTTCCGGTCTGCATAATAATCCAGGTGCTCCGTGTATGCATTGCCGGTAAGGGTATAGCTGCCCCCGCCTGCGTCGAAATGGTTTGAAGAGTCTTTCGGGCTGTTAAGGTCATGCTTTAAAAAGGCAAAATGGGAATCATTGATGATCTTGATCATGCGGGATCCCTTGGTATAATCGGTAGTGGTGCTGTCACCTTTTGCAATGGTAGTACCGGATACCAGCTGCCAGGTACCGGTAATGGGTACTGCTGTGGTGGTATTAGTAGTGGTGGCTGATGTGCATGACAGCAACAGGGCAAAAGGTAATATAACAGGTAAAAGTGTATGTTTCATCTGATAAATATAAAAAATTAACGGCTGCTAACATAGAGTTGCCATTCGCCCTTTGAAATTCCCCACCTTTCTACCTCATCCATCTCTGCCAATTCCATAAAAAAACCCGCTCTTCACAGAGCGGGTTTACCTGTTTTGTGTTATGCTCATTTTTTAATCCTTCCATTCATAAACAATCGCTTCAATAGCGCCGGTGGCTGAATTGATCACCCCAAGATCGGTTTTTGCAGATGACATTCTCACCCAAACACCGCCATAGTGTTCTCCAAAGCCAAATGCCCCCCAGATGAGTTTATGAGGTACCCATTTGTTGGCAGCATTGGGCGCCAGAAAATCCAGCGACTCACTAAACTCCTGTGCAATAAATGCGCTTTTTCCCAGCGCCATATTAATGGCGTTTTCCCATTCCTGCCGCGATAAAAACCTGCCTACAAAAACATTTTTGCCCTGGAAACCGCCGGCAGCTTTAATCACAAACTGGTCTTTATTGTCAGCCATCAGTGACAGCAGCTTATATTCCCCGTCTTTAAATATTACGTTCCGGTCTTCAACAGGTGATGTCCAGGGTATATATTGAAGGATGAGGGCATTATCTTCAGCACTGAATACACCCCGTTCGGCAAGCACCCGTAATAACGACAGGTTCCGCTTATCGCCCAGCACCTGTGTACCCAAATGATCCGGAAAGTATACCTTATCCATCAGAAATGAACGGAATATAACCGGAGGCACTTTTTCTTTCTCCATGTTAAAGATCAATACTGCATGGAAACATTTGTTGTTCAAAAAAAGCCGGCCCGCATTTCCTAATGTAAGGGTGGATAACGCACCTATATAAGCCCCGCCGGTAAGGCCACGGGCTTTCAGCTCCTGCTTTAACAAGCCATCAAAAAACTGCCGGATCCGGTCCTTTTCTTCTTCATTCTTCGCCATATCTCCTATTTCAATAAAGATGTTTAATTCCTTATTGGTTACCAGCTGGTGCTTCAATATATTATCTACCAGGAACTTTATATAGATGGCCTGCGTATTCCGCGATTCAAAATTATGGGCAGTTTCCTCCTTCGTTAAAGGTGAATGCAACTGCCGGATGATGGATTCAAAACTCTGCACCTGCCATCCGCCAATAGATGAACCCACATTTACTTCCAGCACCTTAAACCCTTCACTGGTCAGCGTTAGATCGAGCCGGCAGCCTATTTCAATATTCTTTTCATGACACATTAACGCAAACTGTGTGACCATTTCATCCCCGCCAAAATAGAATGCTGCTATTTTCCTGATATCATTATTAAAATAAAGCGAAGGCAGCTGCCCTAACAGCTTTGGCAGCCGTATGGTTAGCTGGTTTAGCTCACCGGCCACCCGGGGGCTTATTACAACAGGCCAGGCACTTACGGGGTATTGATAATCCCTCAGCATGTCGGGTACCCCGTATTTGTTGGTATCAATCCATACGGGAACATCGCAGGGGAAGCTGGCGGTAAATTCAGAAAATTTCTCAAAGAGAATGCTATTGTTGATCGGGCTTTCTATCATAACAAAACAATTTTATGGTCAAATAACTCCCCAGTACAGCAGGTAAACAGATAATAAAATATTGGAGAAAATAACGGAGAACACCATACTCCTGTTATGGATCTTTTTTATGCGAAGGATGAAATAAGCCAGCGTAAGCAGCAGCAGCCCGGCAAATACCAGCATCATGGTAAATACATAATGGAAAACAACGGGCAAACCAAAAGCCATAATGTAAAAATTCTGCGTGGCGGTTTGCATAATGGCGTAGATGGCGCAGGCAATAGCTATGATGCCTGTCACAGAAGTGAGGATCGTGAGGATCCTTATTATTTTATCCGGTAGCAGGGCATACTTTTTCTTCAGCAGCTTAACCAGGTAGATCACCGCAAAAACCAGCATCAGTATAAAAGCAACCATTAAGGGAGCCAGGAATAACAGGTCGGGCTTATTCAGGCTGGTACCTATGTTAAAGAT
The DNA here is from genome assembly GCF_900109685.1 of Chitinophaga rupis. Taxonomy (GTDB): domain Bacteria; phylum Bacteroidota; class Bacteroidia; order Chitinophagales; family Chitinophagaceae; genus Chitinophaga; species Chitinophaga rupis. The sequence goes on from NZ_FOBB01000006.1 coordinate 147,336, forward strand.
CCCTTTATTAAGCGTAACATTTTTTACCAGGTGTACCTTAATAGCCTTGTCATACGCATTTATATCCGGCGTTTGGCCGGGATTATTAACAAACCCATTTGCCACGTTATACCCTATTTTTGTAAAACTGGGTGCATGGCCGTAATCATCCGCTTTTACCAGGTACCCTCTGGCAAAATGTTTTACTACCTCTTCTGCATTTATCCGTGGGGTAATAGGGTCAAAGCCACCGGAGAAAACCAATACCGTGTAAGGAGCGGCCGACAGGTTAGACAGATCATGATGTAAGGGTTTCCCGTTCTTATTCCAGGCTTCACATACTTTAAAGTCGCTTTGATAAAAAGATAACCCTCCCTTCAGATTTTTATAGGGCGCCGTATTATTCGCAAAATCTGCCACCCTGTTATTGGGCAATACTTCATTACAGCTTACACAGTAATAAACGCCATAATCCAGCATTAAAAGGCCTGAGAAAGCAGTGACCAGATTCTTTAATACGGCTTCATTCCTGTTATGAAACTGATAAATGAGCAAGGGTATTACCTCAACCAGCTGCTTATTATACAATGCCTGTTGCAGGGCCAGTTTAAAATCATCTGCGTTATACGTAAATCTTTCTGACGGTACTGTGTTTTTATCAACCGTTACGGTTACCGGGTGTTGTTGCAGTTCCGCAATGGTTTTGTAATACACCTGTTCCAGGTCAGGATACTGTTTATTACAAACAGGATCTTTTTTACATAGCTCAAATACTTTGGCAAGGCTGTGCATGTAATTACCCGTATTACGCGTGTAATAAGTGCTTACATCTGCCACCGGTGAATCCAGTATTAAGGTCCTTACATCATTGGGATAGGTACTGGCATACACCTGTGCCATATAGGTGCCATAAGATACCCCGTATACATTCCAACGGCCGTAGTTTAACTGCGTTCTTAATGCATGAAGGTCTCTGGCTACTGACAGGCTGTGATAGGCATTCACATCAATTCCTTTATCCAGCATATCCTGTTTGCAGGTTACGGCAGCCGCTACTTTTTGCTTTTCATCCTCAATACCGGATTGGTTCTTTGCAAAGATCTCCAGCAACTGTTTTCCCAGGTCGGGGCACAGCCGCGGTTTTGAGAAGCTGGTGCCCCTTACATCAAATAATATAATATCGTTCTTCTCCCTTAAAGGATGGCTTAGCCAGTTCCAGATGTTGGGTATACCACCGGCCCCCGGCCCACCCTGTATAAACACCACGCCGTCTGCGTGGGGTATATGGGAGGTGTTCTTTAATACGGCTACAGCTATTGCTATCTGTTTGCCCTGCGGATCGTCCCAGTTCTCAGGTACAGAGAGGTATCCCCACTTCACTTGCTGGTCCTGTAACCTGCGAGCGTTGGGGTAAAAAGAGGTGGTGTCTTTAAAAGATACCTGCTGCCCCTGCGTTTTAAACAACCAGGAAAAAGTAAGGAGTATTACCAGCGGTAATGCTTTTATAAAAGCGTTCATTGTAATAGGATTAATGCTAAAAGTTAAGATGTATATCAAGCGCCTGTTCCTTTTCAAAGGCCAGTGCCGGATCCAGGTTGCCGGTTGTTACCGCTGCCTGCGCTATTACCTGGGTTAAAATACTTTCAAATCTCATGAACAGCAGCGCAATGGTTTCCGGATCATATTTACCCGTACTATAATGCACCGCGCAACGCAAACTTTCTTTTGCTTCAATAAAGTTGATCAATAAGGGCAGGCGGCTGTATGCAGGCGCTACCGGGTGTAACTGCAGCTGCACCTCCTCATCCAGCACAATATGATCATAGTTAAAGGCCGGCGGCTGCAATACAAATAAAATGTCCGGCCACAGGGTATTGTAAATATTTTCAGGTATGTCCTGGTGCGCATCCATCTCCAGCAGATCATTATGCACAGACCTTAACTGTGCGGCAAATGACTGCTGTGGTTTAAACCGTGACCGGAGCGGCAGCGTTTTCACAAACATGCCTACCTGGTTGTGCAGGCTGGCAATGGTTCTGCCGGAATTTATAGTGCCGATACACAGGTCCGGCTCACCGGATATTTTATGCAGCAGGGTTAAAAAGGCCGTTAGCAAAAAGGTATGCAGTGTGCTGTTCTGCTGATGGGCAGCTGCTTTTAACGATTCAAAAAAATCGCCCTCCCACTGAAAATGATGTTCTGCAGCAGCGTATTCATCTCCCTGCGCTGCCGGCAGAATGGTTTTCCACCGGTAGCCGAGGAGATAATTCTCCCAGAACCATTCATTCCGTTGCTGCCATTCCTGCGTGGTTTGCTGCAGCCAGGCCACATAATCCCTGAACTGGAAAGGCAATGGCTGGTTTTGTACACCAGCAGCCCGGTAAAGCTGGCTGATCTCCCGGATAAGCTCTCCCATTGACCATCCATCCAGGATAATATGATGGGATGAAAAAGCCAGCAAATATCCCTGCGCTGTTTTAACCAGGCCTACCCGCAGCAGCAGATCATTTTCCAGATCAAAGGCTTTGTTTACATATGCGGCTGCCGTATCGGGAACAATATCTATCTGAAACCGGGTACTTCCGATCTTTTGATGGGGAATGCCTTCTATCTCAATAAAGTTGGTCCTCAATATTTCATACTTTGCTATGAGGGTGGTAAAGGCCTGCTCTAACCGTGCTACATCTATTTTACCTGTTATCTCATATACCACAAAAACATTGTAGGCAACCGACCGCTGGCGGCCCTGCTGCGCAGCCAGCCATAGGGCATACTGGGCAGGGGAAACCGGGTAACAGGGCCTGTCGGCAATGGAGCTTATCCCTTTTGGCGGAACGGTACCCTGCTCACGTAAACGGCCGGCCAGGGCCTGCACAGTAGGATGATTAAAAATATCTTTCAGGGATACCCGGTAATATAATTGCTGTTGTACCAGGTTCACCACTTTCATGGCATTCAGGGAGTGGCCTCCCATTGAAAAAAAATTATCCGTTACGCCCAGCTTTCCCTCCCATTCCAGCGCTTCTTTAAATAAACGGCAAAGCGCTGTTTCCAATGATGTTTCAGGGTCAAGCTGCAGCGCTGCATCTGCCGGTTGCTGCACTTCACGGGCCGCTAATGCCTTACGGTCTATTTTGTTATTGGGCGTTAACGGGTAATCTGTCACCGGGATCATGATATACGGTATCATGTATTCCGGCAGCTCTTTTTGCAGCGCTTTTATTAAAGCAGCCGTATCAGCCGGCTCCTGCGCCGGTACTATATAAGCTACCAGGAACGCTTCCTGCGCTGTTTTCTTTTTTGCGATCACCACCGATGATCTTACAGCAGGCAGCTGATTCAGCTTTGCTTCTATTTCACCCAGCTCAATACGGTAACCTCTTATTTTCACCTGGTTATCATTCCTGCCCAGGAACTTTATCTCACCCTGGCTGTTCCACTGCCCCAGGTCGCCGGTTTCATAGATCTGCTGACCGGGATTAAACGGGTGGGGAATAAACTTTTCCGCTGTTAAAACCTCATTTTTATAATATCCTTTTGCCAAGCCTTCGCCGCCAATATAAATAGCGCCCGGGCAGCCTACAGGCAAGGGTTGCAGCTGCTCATCCAGAATGTAGAATTGCGTATTATGAATAGGCGTGCCAATGTTGGACGCATCATCCGGAGTTTGAATGTGTTTGGTACTTGACCAGATAGTAGTTTCCGTTGGACCGTACATATTCCATAACGCGGCGCAGGTGCCAAGCAGTTTTTCTGCCAGCGATGCGCTTAACAAGTCGCCGCCGCATAATATTGTAAGGCCTTTATTTCCCTTCCAGCCTGCGTTGTAAAGGATCTGGTAAAAACCGGGTGTTGCCTGTATCATATTGGGGCGTATAGCTTCCAGCTTAGCTATCATGGCAACAGGATCCTGCTGCAATTGTTTGGGGGCAATGTACAGCTTAGCGCCTGCGATCAATGGCGCAAAAAATTCAAGGATAGAAATATCGAAGGATTGTGTGGTAACTGAGAAAAAAGTATCCTGCGCGGTAATACCCGGCCGCTGTTGTATGCTCAGTAAAAAGTTCAGGAGCGACCGATGGCCTATTTCCACTCCCTTTGGAGCGCCCGTGGAACCGGAGGTATAAATAATATAGGCCGTATCTGCGGCTGTTACTCCGGGAAGTACAACGGCCTGCTGCTGATCGCCAGTAAGGTCATCTATACAAATAAAGGAAATGGCTGAACTAATAATATGCTGCTGATCCTGCGCGCCAATAATACAAGCGGCCCGGCTATGATCTGCAATGTATTGCAAACGTGCCTGTGGAAAATCAGGATCTAATGGAATATAGGCTGTGCCAGCCTTTAAAATACCCAGCAGCGTAACCACCAGATTAGCAGAACGGGGCATTAATACAGCAACCGGCGCTTTTTCTTTTATTGCCGGGTAGGTCAGTAACCTGTTTGCTATACGGGTTGACCATTCATCCAGCTGCCGGTAGGTATAGGTAAACTCATCATCCACAATGGCTATATATTCCGCACGGTCTTTTACCTGTTGATCAAAAAAAGAGAGAAAAGTAAGCTCCCGTGGATATTCCCATTGCGTTTGGTTAAACGTGTATAAAAGCTGTTCTTCCTCTGCCCGGGTTAAATATTTATAACCGGACAGCTGCTGTTTGGGGTCCGCGCAAACCTGCTGCAGCAGCTGCTCAAAATGCATAATTATACCGGAAATAGTGGCTTCGTCAAAGTAATTGATGTGATAATCGAAATCTATCTTTACATCTTCTGCTTCATCAAACTCACGGATGTAAATTGCCAGCGCTACCCTTTCCGCGCCATGTGTTAACGGGACAACGCGGGTTTGGGTATCCAGGAACTGATCTGCATAGTTCTGCTTTTCATAAGACAGTGTAATATTAAACAGGCGGTCTTTTTCCCGGAAAACATCCAGCTCCTGGATCAGTTTCCCCAGTGGAAAGCGCTGATGGCGGTAGTCCTGGCGCAGCTGCTGTTTAATGTTACATACCAGGTCCTCAAAAGTATCATCAAAAGAAAACTGCATGCGCAGAGTAGACACGCCCATGAAAAGCCCTACCGTTTTTTTAAAGGCAGACTTACCCCTGTTCAACACGGGCAGCCCTATAGCAAAATCCCTGTTTTGGCAACGGCGGCCAAAATACATATATAACAAGGCCAGTATTACATGAAAGGTGGAGCATTTATGTGTGCTGGCCAGGGCTTCCAGCTGGTTGTACAGCGGCCGTGGTACTATTAATTCTTTCCGGCTGCTTTTGTTTATATAAAGCTGCGGGTCAATCTTCTGGAATAATCTTTCCGGCAGATTCCCGAACCGGCCCTTCCAATATTGTTTATCTTCTTCAAATTCAGCAGAAGCAGCATACACCCCGTCATCTGCTACAAAATCACTGTAGGTATACAATGTCTGTGGGGTTATACTGCCGGTAGTGATCAGCTCATTATAATTTTTTACCCAGCGCTGGAACATTAAGGAAGTGCCCCAGCCATCCGTAATAATGTGGTGATACATGGAAAACAGGTAGTGAAAGCTATCGCTCACCTTTATCAGCACAAAACGGTGTAATAATGTGCGGTCATTAAAATCAAAAGCTTTGGTAAAGGTTTCCTGCATATACCGGTTAGCCTGTGTATCCGCGTCCTCTTCTCCGGAAAGATCCAGGAACTGCAATACAGAGCCATGCTCAGGCAATACCGCTATCTGCGCTTCGTTGTGGTCCTGCACCACTATACTGCGGTAAGCATCATGCTGGTCAATGAGCGTGATATACGCCTGGTTCAGCGCCTCGTATCTGAGGGGCCCTTTTATGGAAATTTTGGCGCCTATATTATAAATGGGTTCACCGGGGTACAACAATTGTTCATAATAGACATCTTGTTGGGGAAGCGAGAGTCTCATGGTCACGGGGTACTAATTTTTTAAAGATCGGGGTACTATTCATTTATGCCCAAAGGCTTTCAGTATGCCTTTCAGCGCTGCTTACCTGCACATCTTTTACGATCAGGCCATAGTCAAACTTAATGATACGGTCTGCATGGTGAAAATAAGCATCATCATGGGTAACAGCTATAATGGTCTTTCCTTCGCGTTTTAATTTTGGAATAAGCACTTCATAAAAGAATTTACGGAAATGCGGGTCCTGGTCTGCTGCCCATTCGTCCAGCACCAGGATAGGCTTTTTCTCCAACAGGGCAAAGATCAGGGACATGCGCTTGCTTTGCCCCTTGGAAAACCTGCGCCTGGCTGCTTCATCTTTTTCACCGGAAACTATCTTATCCAGCTCCATTACGGCTAGCAGTTCCCGGTAGGTTTCGTTATTTTCTATCTCGTAATCCTCATAGTTATGGGAGAACAGGTGATTGTCTGTAAACACGGCGGAGATCAGCTGCTGTACTTTTTCCCGGTTATCTTTTTCCACGGCGCCGTTCAGCAGTAACTGCCCTTCAGTGGGGGCATACAAACCGGTAAGGATATTAATAAAAGTACTTTTCCCGGAGCCGTTGCCGCCGATAATAAAGATCACTTCCCCCTGCTGTATTTCCAGGTCTATTGGCCCCAGGGCAAAGGAAGCTTCTGCTGAATCTGTTTGGTAAGAGAAGCAGATGTCCTGGTATTTGAGTGATTGAAAATCGTCACTGAAAGCGGCCGGCTTCACTATAGCGCCTGTTCCGCTGATATCAAAATCTTCCATAAACTTCCGCAGCCGGCTATTAGCCACCCTGAAGCGGGTATACATTTGCTGCAGGTTAATAAGGTTGTTAATTGGGCCTGAGCTGAACAGGATCATTACTACATAAGCGATCACATTTTCCCGGGGTAATAACCCGATGGACGGCAGCAGGAACAGGATCACTGCTATTACAAAATACAATCCGTACTGGCTGATCAGGTTTATGGACAGGAAAATATAGTTGATCCTGAAATCCAGGTCCCTGGCCTCATTCCGGTTAGGGACCAGGAACCGGTTCATCAGGTTCTCCCGCCTGAAAAAACTTAGTTTCAGCTCCTTAAATCCTTTCATTACATCATCTACATACTGAAAGTAATTCTCATTGTAGGTACGCAGCTTGCCTACCTGCCTGGACATCGTATTTATAACTAAAAAGTAACAGCCGGCCACCATTATGATCAGGCCAATAACAATAAAGGCGGATACTATTGACAGCGTAAACATATAGGCCAGGCAAAGGATCAGCATTAATATGGAATTTACCGTATGGGTAATGGTGAACGGCAGAAAAGAAAAAGTACGCAGGTCCTCTACGGCTGTAAAGAACCGTTTGGAGCCGTATTTTTCCAGCTTCATCAATGGCGCTGTCAGCACCTTATCAAAGATCTTTTTCTCGTTCTCATACAACATATGAAAAGAGAACTCATTCAGCCGCTTCTGAAAAGCGATATTCAGCAGGTACGTATACACCACAATGGCCAGGAACACAATGCCCATATAGTCTTTCAAAAAGGCTTCATTACCGGCAAGCACATTATTGATGATATACACGATCCCAAAACTCAACAGGGTATTGGGTAGCGCATATGCCAACAGAAAAAGGATATTCTTCAGCTTTAATTTCAGCATGGCAAATGGAGTTACATGATTAACACAAAACTTAATGGTTCACCTGCATGTTACGGGAGCAATGCAAAATGATCTTCACCAGTTCTTTGGGATGCTGGTGTATGAAAAAATGGTTGCCGGGTAAAACCTGGCGCCCGAAATAATTATTCGTATAGTGTTTCCAGTTATCTATCTGTTCTACCATCGGTTCTGTATTGCCCATGATAGCATAAACCGGGGTATTAATGCGGGTATCTTTTTCAAAAAGCTCATCTTTTTCCAGGATCTCAAAATCGGCCCGTATCACAGGCCCGAAAAAGCCATACAGCTCATCATTGTTCAGGATCTCATCCGGAAGTCCGCCCAGCTTTCTCAGCTCTTCTTTAAAACCGTCATCATCCAGCAGGTATTTGTTCTTCAGTCTTTCATCATCCGTTTCACTGATGCACGGACCGGGGTTACCGGATGCAATAAAGGTCAGGGGCGGGTCGCCCGCATTTTCCATGGCCTTTACAACAGAAAGCCCCAAAGTGGCGCCCATGCTATGCCCGTAGATGATATATGGCTCTCCGTTCCGGTGCTGCCGGATCTGCTGTACATAATCATTAATGGCCGCCTGCTTATGCCGCAAAAGGCCTTCCTTGTACCGCTTGCCCCTGCCAGGCAGCTCCAGTGCAAAAAATTTAACCGCTGCCGGCATTATTCGTTTCAAAAAATCATATGAATAACAATTACCGCCGGCAAAATGCAATAAAAAAAGTTGCATGACAATATGGATTAGTAATCAGTTGGCCCTGTTATTCTCAGACTGACCGGTTGCTTTGCTCTTATAATTTGTTTTCGTTAACCTGCCAAAACTATAGGTGGCAATCAACCTGAAGTAATTGGTATTGTAGGTTCTGTTATAATAAATATCCGTTTGCCCTACTCCATAAGTGCCGGAGGCATTGGTGCCGTGGAAAATATCATTGGCCATAAATTTCAGCTTCAGGCCTTTGAGCACATCTTTTTCAATACCCAACGTTACGGTTGACCGGCTGTTGTCGTAGTACAGCCCATAAGCTTTATCGCCCAGGAACCAGGCCAGCAGCTGCAGCTTGAACAGGTTGCCCACCGTGAATGTATTACTTGAATACAGGTAGATCTGTGGTTTGGGATCTACCATCACAAAGTTATACCTGGTATCTGTAAGCTTATTATAACTGAGGTTGGCTGTGTTAGTAGAGGTCCACCATTTAAGATTAAAGGTTTTGGAAAGAGCGGCGTAATAAATATATCCCTTGTCCAGGTTAATAGCTTTTAACACGTAACTGTTGGGGGTAGTACCTCTTAAAGCAGCTGCATCAAGAGGGTCCAGCACATAATTGTAACCTACCCTGAAGTCGAACTGCCGGTAATTAGCGCCTGCTTCAAAAGAGTGTGTTTTTTCCGGGATCAGGTTGGGGTTACCTTCTATGGTGGTAAACGGATCCTGGTATACTACCAGGGGGTTCAGCGACTGGTACCTGGGCCGGGTGATCCTGGATACATAGGAGGCCCTTAGCCTGAGCTTATCAGATACGGCCGTGCTGATGGATACGTTTGGGAAAATGTTGAAATAATTGTCTGAAATAAGCTGCCCTCCGCCCACGCTGGTATTCAGCTCGTAATTGGTCCACTCGCCCCGCACGCCAAAACCATAGTTTGTTTTAGTGCCAATGGCGCCACTGTAATTAACATAGGCAGCCGGTACCTTTTCTATATACTTAAAGCTGTTGGATAATTGGGTGTCCGGCTTATAATCGCCGCCATTCTCTGCTACCAGAAAATCCGTTCCGGAGGTATTATTCACATAACTGAATTTGGCGCCGGCTTCCAGCTTATTATTGGCATCAAAATACTTTGTAAGATCTGCCTGTGTGCTGGATATATCTATGCTATGATCCACATTATTTTTCAGGAAACGGCCGCCATGCTGCCCGTTCACAATATTCTTTTCGTCTATAAAATCATCGATCTCATCGTCGTAGTGCGAGAACTGGCTGCCTATGAAAAAAGCAGATCCTAAAGTATCCAGCGTTCTGTTATAGTTTAATGTAACGGAATGATTCCACAGCACATCTTTTTTAGCAATACCACTGGTATAAAAACTATTATCGGCAGTTGTAATAATGGTGTTCCTGCTGTCCTGCGTGCCGCCCAGGTTCTCCAGGTAACCATTGTAGGCTAATGAAATATTGCTCTTCTCATTAATGTTATACTGCGCGCCCAATCCAAAGGTGGAGAAATTTTTGAGCTTGCTGTTCCAGTCTGTTCTCAGGTCAGAGTTCATATAATCATCCGTAGCCGGCCGGGTACGGATGGTATGCAATACTTCCCTGGTTTTACCAAAGAGTATTGCGTAGTTGCCCACCAGGGTAAATTTGCCTTTCATATAACTCAGGTCCGCAAAGGTGTTGGCATTGCTGCCTGCAAAATCAGACCATGTCAGGTACTGGCTGATGGTACCCATAATACCTTCATCTACCTTCATTTTTGTAATGATGTTGATCACGGCCTTTCCTTCCGCATCATATTTTGAGGAGGGGTTGGAAATGATCTCGATCCTGGCTATCTGCGAGCTGGGTATGGATGCCAGCCGCTCGCTGGTGATGAGCTTACCATTCAGGTAAATAATGGCTTCCCCTTTACCGAACACGGAGTACCGGCCATCATTCTCAATTACGTTGGGCGTGCGGGTAAGGATCTCACTTACCGATGCGCTGCTGGCCAGCACGGTGTTGGCTACATTCACCTCAATATTCCCGTTGTTGGCATACCGTACCAGCGGGGCCTGGCTGGTTACCCGCACTTCATTTAACTGGAACTTGCTTTGCCTGATCACAATAGTCCCCAGCTCCACATGCTGCTGTCCGTTGTACTGTACTTTTATTACCGTATCGGGGAATTGCAGAGAGGTGAGCTTCAGGAACACCTCTTTCAGGTTCACAGCCGGTACTTCAAAAGCGCCGTTGGTAAAACCGGCGCCTTTTATAAAACCGGAATCGGGAACAGCCAGTAATACCACATTCCCCAAAAGCGGTTCATTTGCGGCATTTACAACCTTACCTGAAATAGTGCTGATGTTTTGGGCGTTAACTGCTGCAGGTACAATAAACAGGGCAATTGTAAGGGTTATTGCTACAATTAAGATCTTCATGATGTTTTTTGGTTAAACATTTTCATTCGTTAACAAACTAAGCCTGTTGGTGCTTAGGAATCCCTCCTGAATACAGAATCGTACTATATTATCGAGGTATTCTCTCCGGTCGTATGCTAAATAGGCGTCTATTTTCTTTAAGGTCAGATTGGTGGCGTCTATTATAATCTTAAAGTTTTCGGTTTTATCGGGTTTATTAAAGGTTCCGTATCTGATCAAACTTGCCTGGAACCCATCTGTGGTCTGCTGCCACTTTTCGGCGTATTCCAGGAACTCCTCATTTCCCAGTTTCGTTAAAAATAAGCCATTTTTATTAAAAGTTTCCATGATTTCATGTACAATAAAGCCCCTCACTTCTGCCAGGTGAAAAGTATCCAGCAACGGGTGTTCGTAAAAAGACAGGCTGCAGATGTAATGAGCCAGCACATCCACCGGAACAATGGCCAGCTGCGAGTTGTAATCCAGGAAAGCATCGGAATAATGACCGATCTCGAATAACATGCGCAGCTTAATATACATCAGGTTCCGCTGCATATTAAAATGGGCAAAACCATCGGAAAACCTGCCACCGATGTTGGGAATGCGGTACACATTTACTTTCATGGCGGGCGTCTGGCGCTGCCTTATATATTCTTCGGCCAGCAGCTTAGTGCCTGAATGTACAAAGTTGGTAGTATCCTGCCCTACATTCAGATCGGTTTCATAAAACGCCCGGATGTGTTTGGGCATGCGGCCGCCTATAACACCGATGGTGGAAATGTGGTTAAAATATTTCACCTTATTGGCTGCCGCCCAGTCAAATATATGGCGGGTGCCTTTGTAGTTTATATGATCTTCGAGATTGGGGCTGCCTACAAAGGTGGCGGTACCTGCAACATGGTATACCATATCCACGTTCTCCAATATCTTTTCTGCTTCTTTATCCTGAAAGATGTTCTTCTCCAGCAGATCCCCGCAGATCACCCTGATGCGGTTGTGCTTAGCAATGTTAAAGTCTTTCCTATAAATGTCCCAGAACCGGTCATGTGCCTCCTGCTCATTATCGCCCCTTACCAGGCAAATAATATTTGTATCCGTTGTATCAAGTAATCTTTTCACCAGGTAAGAGCCCAGGAAACCGGTGGCCCCGGTTACCAGCACATCGTTATACGTGATCTTACGGGGCAGGGGTGATTGCTGGATGGTATTCAGCAGGTCCTGGTAACGGGCGCTTCTTACTTCTGCATCATCGTCCTGTATCACCAAGGTGTCCGGTTGTGCAGCTACCATATCTTTATCTTTCCGGGAGATCCTGGCATGTAAGGTTTCAGCCAGTTTTCCCAGTGTAGAAACACCAAACATCTCCTCATACCGGATATGAGCGCCCCCGAATTTTTTGTCCAGTGCTGATAACATATCCAGGCCGGATAATGAATCGCCGCCCAGTACAAAGAAATCATCGGCCGGGGAAATATCTTCCTGCATTTCCAGGATCTGCTGCCATATTGCTTTAATACCTGCGGTTACTTCTTCCAGGCTGATCGTGTTTTCCTGTTTCACCTCCTTGGCTGCATCTGCATCTTCCAGCAAGTGTTTGCCTGCTTCGATCTTACGCACATTTTCCGGCCAGAAGCGGTTTAATTCATACAACGGAAACTGCAGGCCGTGTACATAAACCGGCACATTCTGCGTTTTAAGCGGATGTTTATTAATGATCAGTAATTCTTTATAGAATTGAAAACGCGCTTTTGCATCAAACCTGCCCGGTATGCTCACTACCTGCTTTTGTTCCGGGAACTGAATATCATTGGAGAAATGGATGATCACCACTTTCTGCTGATCATAGTTCTTAAACACGTACTCTTCAAAACCCTGTTTATTAAAAGGGGTCTGGTTGATCCTGATCAATCCGGGATCCTTTATAAGATCTTCCGGCTGCAGCTCCTTATTCAATAATGCCTGCAGCGTGCCTTCTCCTTTGCGTGCAATTACCTGTACTTTATTTCCCAAAACGGACAGCATGTATTTATACAGTACATACTGGAACAGCACATTTAACAGGTGCTGGTCCTGTATCTGCTCCGGTACATACTTTGCGCCTATCTCCAAGTTCCAGCTATCTTTTATAAGTACATTTTCCTGCAGTATGTTCTTAATAAGGTTCCGGTCATAATTTAAAATATCCAGGTCCATTAATAAAAAGGCTGCAGCTTTATCTGCGGCTGTTGCGGATGATTGCAGCTGTTCCAGCAACACTTTAGCATCAGTAAAAACAAAACCTTCGCTGTACTTGCCGGGCGTGTAAAGCCGGTTGATCTTTTGCGCGAAGGCGTCCAGGTTGGCGGCTGAGTTATTTTCCAGGAATTGAACGATCTCTTTTTTCTGTTTTTCAAGCCGGTCTTTCGTTTGCTCACTGAGCTGCAGGAATTTAAAGGTATCCTGGTCCTGTGTGCTAACCGGGTTCTCTTTGTATGCAACTACCACATGCACATTGGTGCCGGTTAATCCAAAGCTGCTTACCCCTCCCCTGCGAATACCATTCACAAGCGGCCAGGGTTCATACTCCCGTTGAATGCGCACATTGCTGTTACGTTCGTTAATATGTTCATTAATGGCCGTAAAGTTGGGTTGTACCGGCAGCATGCCTGTATTTAAGGCTGCCAGCAAACGTACCAGGCCGGCCAGGCCGCTGAGGGTATCCAGGTGACCTACCTGCCCTTTAAAGGAGCTGATGCCGCAAATGGTACCGGTGATCCCTTTTTCTTTAAATGCATCGGTAACAGCCTTAAACTCAATAGGGTCGCCCAGTATGGTGCCGGTGCCGTGCGCTTCTATAAATTTAATTTCAGCGGGGTTCACCTTTGCATATTCCCAGGCTTTTATGATCACCTCTTTTTGCGCTTCGGAGCTGGGGGCGGTAAGGCTGGGTATCCTGGCGCCACCGTGGTTCATGGCGCTGCCTTCAATAATGCCGTAAATGGGATCATGATCCCTTTCTGCATCCTCCAAACGTTTTAATACGATACAAATAGCTCCTTCACCGTTCATAATGCCGTCTGCTGCTGCATCAAAGGGTTTGCATTCCCCTTTGTCCGACATTACTACCGTTTTTTTCTGGGTATGCTTAGTGGGCGTGCTGAAACGTATGCCGCCTGCCAGTGCCATATCAGCTTCTCCGCTCTGCAGGTTTAAGCAGGCGTTATGCAACGCTGTTAGTGATGATGAGCAGGTGGTGTTTATTGACATTACCGGCCCTCTCAGGTCCAGGAAGCTGGCCAGCCGCGTGCCTTCAATGCCGGGAGTAAGCTCGGTATCGTCAACACCATCATCCATAAAATAAGTATAGTGGGAATTAGGGCTGGTATAAAAAAGGCCGGTGTTGCTGCCTTTCAGATCTTCCCGGGTATAACCTGCGTCATAAAATGCTCTTAAGGCGTGCAGTAAAAAATACCGGTGTTCGGGAAACATCTTAAATGCTTCGCGTTTGGTAAGACCAAAAGCCACAGGGTCAAACAGATCGATATGATCCAGGTAGCCGGCTTTGGCAATGGCCACGGGGCCAAACCTGTCCTGGATATCTTTTTTCCTGTTAGCGGGTAATTCACTTACAAACGTGTGCTTGTTCTCTAAAGAAGCGGTCAGGTCTGACCAGCTCCTGATCTGGGGCAGTTCAAATGAGATACCAATAACTGCAATGGACTTATTCATATTGTATATTTTAAACTGAGTTGAAAATGTTTTTAGAATTTAAGTGTGGCGGGCGTCAGGTTGCTGCTTTCCATACCTGCTGTTCTTTCCTGGCTGATGGTGGCTGCAAAGTCCCGGATGGTGGTATGGTTAAACAGGTCAACGATATTTACGGAGACCCCTATTTCTTCTTCTATCTTTTGGCGAAGCCGGATAATAGTTAACGAAGTACCGCCTAACTGGAAGAAGCTGGTGGTAACGCCTACCTGCTCCCTGTTTAGTAACGCACACCAAATGTGCACCAGCTTTTCTTCCGTTTTGTTGCGGGGTGGTTCAATGTCCTGCAGGAACTGCAGCGCATCTGGTTCGGGCAAGGCTTTTTTGTCCGGTTTACCATTTAGTGTAAGTGCAAAATGGTCCATTTCCATTATTACGCCCGGGATCATATGCTCCGGTAAAACCTGCGCCAGATAACCCAACAGCTTTTCCTGCGTATAACCTGCGCCGGGTATTATATATGCTACCAGGCGTTTGTTTTCCTCCTCCATGCCTTTTACAAGCACAATGGCATCCTGCACCAGGCCTGTTCCTGAAAGGGCTGTTTCTATTTCCCCTAATTCTATGCGGTAGCCTCTTATCTTCACCTGGTCATCTTTACGGCCAATAAATTCTATGCTGCCATCGGGCAACCATCTTCCCAGGTCGCCGGTGCAGAACATAGTGGCGCCATCCAGGTAGGGGTTCGGTACAAATTTTACGGCGCTGAGTTCCGGCCGGTTAAGGTACCCGGCAGCAATGCCCTTGCCGGAAAGGCATATTTCCCCTACCGCGCCAATGGGAGTTAACTGCTCCGTTCCCGGGTACAGCAGGTGAATGTGCCTGTTGGGAATGGGCTTACCAATGGGTATGGAATCTTCTAATGCTGTTACCTTATGATAGGTGGCACATACCGTACTTTCCGTAGGGCCGTAGGTGTTATAAACGGGTACGGTGGTCCAGATGTTATCTATATAACCGGGCTTCAAAGCATCGCCCCCGCTAATGAGCACGCGGAAGTTAAAGGCATATTTGTGATATACATTATTCAAATGCTGCAGCACAAAAGGGTTGGTGCTCAGGATAGATATTTTATGGTCCTCGCAAAGCTGCAGCAGCTGGTCAATATCATTTTTGCCCTGGAATAACACCAATGTGCCGCCGCTAATGAGTACCGGGAAAATTTCTTCTACAGACGTATCAAAAGAAATACTGGCCTGTTGTACAATACTATCTGCCGGGGTTAGCTGAAAATAGGCTGAAAAGGTGATAGCATAATCTGCCAGTGACAGATGCCTTATTTGTACGCCCTTGGGATTACCGGTAGAACCGGAGGTGTAAATGATATAAGCCAGGTCATTGAGGCTGCATGCCACTGCTGTGAACGTGCTGCTGTAATGCTCCCTGATCTCTTTGAAACCGGCTATTAGCGTATCATTTAAAACTATTTTACATTTACTGTCCTCATAAATAAATGTTTTGTGTTTTTCAGGATACCGGGGATTTACCGGTACATATACCCCGCCGGCCTTCATGACTGCCAGCATGGCAATGATGGTCCAGGCGCCGGGTTCCATTTCAATGCCCACCAGGTCGCCTTTTGCTATGTTCCGGTCATTCACCAGATAGCCGGCCAGCTGGTTAATGCAGCCATCCATTTCACGGTAGCTTAGCGCCTGTTCGTGCTCAATTAAAGCGGCTTTGTCCGGGTTTTTGCCGGCGCTTTCGCTGAACAGCTGCAGGATGGTTTTATCTGCGTTATTACGGGTCTCCGTAGCGCTGAAGTGTTTCAGGATCTTTTCCTGTTCCGCTGCCGGCAGCAGGTTGGTATCGTTAATTTTTTCTGCCGCCTGTATTACAAAAGCGGTCAATACCTGGTTCACATACGTATGCAGGGTATCTATGGGCACATCTATTTTCAGCAGGTAACGCAGGCCGTAAATTAACCGGATGGTTTCCCCGCTGGCAATAACATCTATATCCAGGAAAGTATTGGTGGCTTCAAATGATGCTACGTTCAGGCGTTGTGCGGGCACTTCGCCGGCTGCAGGTGTATGGATGGCGCCCAATTCATTATAAACATGAAAGTCCACATAATTGAACAGCACATCAAAAAATGGCGATCTGCCGGCGTCCCTTTCATTCGTGATCTTTGAAATTTCATATAACGTCATGCGCTCTTTGGTCCTTAAACCGGTGAGCTGCTGCTCCATGCGTTTAAAATATGCCCTCCACGATAGCCGGTGCGTATTTTCCAGGCGGTTGCGCACCGGTATCGTATTCAGGAAACAGCCTAAGATCTTATCGCCATCTTCCACAACCGGGCGGTTATTGGTTACCATGCCTATTACAAAGTCCTCCTCATAACTCAGCATTTTAAACACATATACCAGGGCGCCATAAAAAGCCGTTTTCATGGAAATTCCTTCCTGCCGGCACCTTTCACGAAGGCTGTTAATAAAGTGTGCGGGGTATACGCCGGTATAACTTTGCATAACCGGTGCATTTTTAAAGAGGTCTAACCGCTTATAATCTGCCAGCTCATTTTTCCAGAAGTGAATGGTTTCCGGATCGTTTTTTTCATATAACTCACCCAGGATCGCATCCCGGTATGTGGATCTTAATTTTTCTATGTGAAAAAGCTGCGTGTTATCAGCCAGCTGCTGATAGATATGAGATAGCTCCGTATTCAGGGAAGCTACGCTCCAGCCATCCAGTATAGCGTGGTAGAACTGGAACAGGAATACATCTGTTTCAGGGGAAATGCTGAAAAGGTCTGCCCGCCACATAGGCGCTTCCCCCATATTAAACGGGCGTTTGCGTTCCTGTAACATATAATTCCTGATATGCTCTTCCTGTGCAGCTGTTGCTGATGCCTGTATGTTGTGATAACCGATGTTAACCGCTATCTGTTTGTCTACGATCTGTATATCTTCACCATACGTTGACAGATCAAACCGGGTTCTTAATGCCGGGTGCTTCCATACCAGCTTTGAAAAGGCCTGCTCAAACAGGTCCGGCCGCACAGCCGGTATCTGAAAAATAAACTGGTCATGGTACATACCGGAACCAGGATTCAATGTAGAGAGTATTACCATTCCCCGCTGAATATCGCTCATGGGGTAAATATCTTCTATTGATGCGGCGTCCGGGATAACCTCCAATACCTTTTCCTTTAATTGCGCAACCCTGGCGATTGTTTCATCTTTTAGTTTTTGCCTGGCTGCCGAAATACCCAGGTTGTTATTAATTACTTCGCTTAAACCGGTAATGGTGCTGCATTCATATAACTGCCCGATGGTTAATCCCACATTGAATTGTTTGTTGATCTTACTGATCAAACGGATAGAAAGGATGGAGTCCCCGCCTATGCGGAAAAAATTATCGTGTATACCAACCCGTTCCAGGTTCAGCACTTCTTCCCATATGTTTGCCAGCGCGCTTTCTATTTCATTGCGGGGCCCCTCGTAAGTTGTGGCCGCTAAGTCACTGTCGCCCGGGTCAGGTAAGGCCCGCCTGTTCAGCTTTCCGCTGCTGGTTAATGGAAATTCTTCCAGCTCCACTACACGGCCGGGGATCATATATTCCGGCAGCTGGTTTTTCAGGTATTGGTATAACAGCTCCTGGTTATAACCAGCTTTGGGTATTACATAGGCTGCCAGGTATTTGTGCGGGGTCCCTTCTCCCCTTACCAGCACCGCGGCATGTTCCACATAACCAGATCCCGTGATGCAGATTTCTATTTCTCCCGGTTCTACACGGTTACCACGTATCTTCACCTGGTGGTCTATTCTGCCCATATAGGCTATTTCCCCGTTGGGCAGCCATCTGGCCAGGTCGCCGGTGCGGTAGGCGCGGTAGTTGGCATTAAAAGGGCTGGTAATAAATTTCTGCTCCGTTAATTCCCGTTGATTGATATAACCGCGTGCCACCTGCACGCCTTCGATCAGCAGCTCGCCGGGCACGCCTACCGGCTGTGGCTGCAGGTGTTTATCTACAATAAATATCCTGGTATTGGCAACCGGTTTGCCAATAGTTACCCCGCAGGTTCGTGTATCCACTTTTGTAAGCTCAATGCTGGTAACATCTATAGCAGCCTCCGTAGGGCCGTACAGGTTATGTATGCGTACCCAGGGCAGCTGCGTCTTAAATGCCTCTACCGTAGCAGCCGGTAATGCTTCGCCGCTGCATACCACGTGTTTCAGGGTTTTACATTTATCCGCATCCAGGCCTTCCAGGAAAATAGCCAGCATGGAAGGCACAAAGTGCAGGATGGTAGTTTTTTCAGCGGCTATCAGCTCCTGCAGGTATAAGGGATCTTTATGGCCGCCCGGTTTGGCAAATACCAGCTTACAACCGGTAATGGCAGGCATTACCAGCTCCCATACGGATACATCGAATGTATAAGGCGTTTTCTGTAAAATAATGTCTGCGGCATTAATTCCCAGATCGTCACGCATCCATAACAGCCGGTTGTACAGGCCTGCATGATCATTTAATACACCCTTTGGATTACCGGTGGAGCCTGAGGTATAAATGGCATAAGCCAGGGTAGATGCAGGTATGTTCACTTCCGTGAACGGCGTTTGTTCTTTCTGCTGAAAGGTTTCCATGAAAATGGCATCTATGCAAACTTTATAGCTACTATCTGCCGCTATATATTTTACACGCTCTGCCGGGTATTCCGTATCTACAGGCACATAAGCGCCGCCACATTTTAAAATGCCCAGTATGGCTATGAGCATATTTAATCCGCGTTCCAGCTGTATACCTACCAGGTCATTGGGCTGTATGCTGTAATGCTGTTGTAAATAGCCGGCGAGCCGGCTGGTAACCAGGTCCAGCTCCCGGTACGTCAGGTGCGCATTTTCATAAGCAACAGCGGTAAGCTCCGGCTGCTCCTGTACCCGCTCCCTGAAAAGGTCCAGCACCGTTTTACCCGGTTCATAGGCCACTTCTGTTGCATTAAATTTTTCAAAGATCAGCGCACGGTCTGCCGCCGGCAGAAAATTAATCCGGCTCAGCGGCTGGTCCTCTGCTGTTACAAATTGCTCAATAATGCTGTGCAAATGTGCGGCAAGCGATGTTATGGCTGTGGCATCGTACTTGCCGGCATTAAACATAAAGTCTACCTGCAAAGCGGCTTCACCTGGGAATACCAGCAGGTTAAAATCATAATTGGTTTGCTGTACAAACTCCACTGTTTCTACCTGTAGCTGGTCTGTTGTAACCGCTGCTTCTTTTACCATTTGCTCAATGGGAAAGTTCTGGAAAACAACAATGTGGTTCAGCAGGTTGGCTCCCAGCTCGCTTTGTGCCTGCACTTTAGCCAGGTTCAGGTAATGGTGGGCGGTGCTGCTAATACCTGCCTGTTGTGTTGCTGTTAACAGCTTTACCGGTGTGCAGTCTTCTTCATATTTTATGCGTACGGGTATGGTGTTAATGAAAAGGCCTACCATATTTTCTATGCCATCCAGCTCCGCAGGCCTCCCGGACACTACAGCGCCAAAAACCACGTCGTTGGTATTATTGTACCTGGACAATAAAAATCCCCAGGCAGCTTGTAAGAACGTGTTTTGCGTAATGGCTAACTTATTACAGAGCGCCTTTAGCTTATTAAACAGTGCGCCCTTAATGGTAACGGACCTTTTTTCTTCTTTATACTCCTGCTGCTGAGGTTTTAAAAAGGGAATGGTGGCAACGCTGGTATAATCTTCCAGGTATTGTTTCCAGTGATCCAGGGAAAGACTGGTATTAATGCTTCTTAACCAATGTATATAATCCAGATAGGGTTTGGGTTCTGGAAGGCTCTCCCCGTTTAATAACCGGTTAAAATCCCGGATTAAGATACCCATACACCAGCCGTCCATTAAAATATGATGATGGCTCCATACAAATTCATACCGGTTGGCGCCCAGGTCCAGCACCTTTAAGCGCATGAGTGAATGCGCTGCAAGATCAAAACCTGTTTCCCTGTCTTTTAATTTGTACTGTTTAATATAAGGCTCCACATCCCTTTCTTCCAGGAAGGCGGGTAAGCTGTCGTAATGAAAGTTTGCGGTTACATTCCTTCTTACCAGCTGTAAAGGAATATCTGCCAGGTGGTGTACAAAGCTGGTGCGTAAAACAGCATGCCGGTTTATGAGCTGCTGGTAAGCTTCCTGTATGGCATGCAGTGTTATCGTATTCAGCTGTACCCGGTAAGCGATCTGCCCTGTATACAGCGATGGGGAGCTGCTGGTTAACCAGTGAAAATAAATACCCTGCTGCAAAGGCGACAGCTCATATACCGCTGTAATATTCTCATCTGCTTTAACAGCGTTTAAACTTTCTGCCGTTAGTCCCGGGAAAAATAGTGCTGTACTGTTAACTGCCTGCTCCGTTGCATTTACCACCAGCTGACTGGCCAGTGTTTCCAGCACGGGGGTTTGCAACACGGCTTCTACCTTAAGGGTATAGCCCAGCTGTTTTAACCGGGATACGATCTGTATGGATTTGATAGAATCGCCGCCCAGGTTGTAAAAATTATCTTTAACGCTTATTCTTTCTTTGTTCAAAACGATCTCACATACCTGCACCAGTATTTTTTCCTGGTCTGTTACAGGCGCTGAATATGCTATCTTATTGGAAAGGTCCGGCTGAGCGGAAGCCAGCAGCTTACGTTTATCTGTTTTGCCGCTTGCATTCAGCGGTATTTTATCAACCTGCACAAAACCCGCGGGCACCATATAATGTGGCACTTTAGCTGCCAGGTGCATTCTGAGTGCAGCTACGTCCTGCTCTTTGTCTGAAACCACAAAAGCTACCAGCTCTTTTTGCCCGGTTATGGTTTCTCTCACCAGTACCACGGCTGCTGCTATATCTTCCTTTTCCCTTAAATGGTAAGCTATCTCTTCCAGCTCAATGCGGAAACCTCTTATTTTCACCTGGTCATCTATCCGCCCCAGGAAATTAATGTTCCCGTCTTTGAGCCATTGGGCTACATCGCCGGTATCGTAGATCAGCTGACCCGGTTCAAAAGGATTGGTGATGAATTTTTTGGCGGTAAGGGTTTCATTATTCACATACCCCCTGGCCAGGCCTTCGCCGCCAATATATAATTTACCTTTCACGCCAATAGGTACCAGCTGCAGCTGCTCATCCAGCACATACATTTTTGTATTATCAATGGGCTTACCTATCGGTATTATGTTATCTGCACGGGGTGCTGCACAATCGTAATACGTTACATCTATACTGGCTTCTGTGGGGCCATACAGGTTCATGAGCGCTACCCAGGGCAATTGTTCGCGGAACAGGGTGCTGTGGTCTTTTGATAATGCTTCCCCGCTGGTAAATACCTGTTTCAGGCTAAGCAGCTTTGCTTTTTCTTCCGGAAACTGTTTGATGTAGTGCAAAAAAGGCAATAACATGGAGGGTACAAAGTGCATAACCGTTACTTCACCATCCTCAATGCTTTGTACAATCTTTGACGGCACTTTTTCCGCTTCCGGCGCTAACAAATATACCTGTGCGCCGTACAAACCCCACCATAACAATTCCCATACAGATACATCGAATGAGTAGGTTGTTTTCTGTAAGATCACATCTGCTTTACCCAGCGCGTAAGCCTTTTGCATCCATACCAGGCGGTTCACCAAAGCATGGTGCGCTATCATTACCCCTTTGGGATGGCCGGTAGACCCGGAGGTATAGATCACATATACCAGGCTCTTTGCATTATTTATTTTCCCGGGGTTCTGTACAGGATACTGGTCTGCACACGGTTCAAACCCGGCCATAAAGTCCGGGTCAATAATGCATTTACAGGCAGCGTCTTTTTTAATGTATGATTTACGGTCCTCCGGGTTATTAGGATCAATGGGCACATAGGCGGCACCGGCCTTTAATACGCCAAAAATGGCTGTTACCAGGTTCAGCCCGCGGGGTAATTCAATACCCACCAGGTCATCGGCTGCCATATCATAATGCTGCCGTAAAAAGTGCCCCAGCTGGTTCGCCTTTTCATTCAGCTGCCGGTAAGTAAGGCTGCCTGCTTCCGCTACAACCGCCACCCGGTCGGGGTATTGGGCTGCCTGCGCTTCAAACAGCTCAATGATGGTTTTGTCAGATGGGTAATCTGCTTTTGTATCATTAAACGCATACAATAGTTCATTGCGCTCAGGCACTGAAAGAAAGTTGCAGGTATCAATGTGCTGGTCCGGATCATCAAGCACCACAGCTGCCAGCTGTTTAAAGTGCTGCATCATTTGCCTGATGATCTCCGGGTTATATACATCCGTATTATAATTTACGATGAGCTGTACATAGGCGCCAACTTCCAGCGCATTTATCTCTATGTCAAATTTTGCATTGCGCCGGCCCCTGTAATGAATGCCGTTCACCATTTCGTTGTTCAGCTCTATAGGATTGGCGCCTGCGCTTTGAAACGTAAGCATTACATCAAACAGCGGGCTCCGGCTGCTGTCGCGCATAAGCTGCAGCTCCTCCACCAGCAGGTCAAACGGAAAGGTTTGGTGTGAGAGGGCTGCCAGCGTATTGGCTTTTACTTTCGTATAGTTATCTGTAAACGTTTCTTTTGGCGCCAGGGTATTTTTAAGCGCCAGCGTGTTCACATAAAAACCGATCTGGTCTTCCAGGTAAGCATGTTCACGCCCTGCAACCGCTGTACCCACTACCATTTCCTGCTGACCCGTATACCTGTATAAAAGCACATTCCATAAGCTTAACAGCGTAATAAATAAGCTGCCTTCCTGTTTTTGTGTATAGGCCCTGAGCTTTTGCGTGGTTTCTTTTGACAACCAGGTTTCCAGTAAGATCCCATTATTGGTTTTAATAGCAGGGCGGGTTTGTTCGCTGGGCAGCTCTATTACCGGTATGCCGTCTTTAAATTGCGCCAGCCAGTAATTCCTGTCATCATTCACTTTACCGGCGGTTAGCTGTAAGCCCTGCCAGTTTGCATAATCTTTGTACTGAATACGGAGCGGGGATATAACAGGGCTGGTATTATTCGTGTATGCATGATAGTAGGCAAATACGTCTTTTGCCAACACATCCAGCGACCAGCCATCGCTGATAATGTGGTGCATTACATAAAAGAACCGGTACTGCTTATCCGACAGCTTAATGAGGCTGGCCCTGAACAGGGGCCCGTTTTCCAGGTCAAATAACCGGAAGCTGTCTTCCTCCATATATTCACCGGCTTGCGCTACCGCATCCTCCTGTTCACTGAGATCTACCAACGTGATCTCAAAGCCAAGCTCGTCCAATGGCAAGATCCACTGCCTTACTTCGCCGCCTGCATTTTCCCTGAAAACAGTGCGTAAAATTTCATGGCGTGTTATTACCGCGTCCACAGCTTTTTTGAACAGTGTTATATCCAGGTCATCAGTCATGTCTACATGATTGGGGATCACATAGGCCCTGGACATTTCCGGGTATTGGCTCAGTATCCATAATCTTCTTTGGGAAAAAGACATGGGGTAACTTTCCTGCACCGGTACCGGCGTTATTTCCGCGAAGGATCCCTGTGCAGCATATCTTTTAAGATAGGCTATCAGCTCACTCTTGTTCTCCCGGATCCTGTTTACCAGCGTTTCCGCTATTTCGTCTCCTTCAAAGCCTATCAGCAGGTCGTCGCCGTCTAAAGAAACAGATATATCGTGATGGTTTAGTTCAACCAGTAACTGACTAATATTCATGACAAGTTATATTTTTAAGCTTCTCGTCTCTTTTTTAGGTTTTTGTGATTTGAGCAGGGTGGCAATGTTAATTTCTTCCGCCAGCAGTTTTATGGTAGGCCGGGCATACAGGTCTTTGAGATCCACCTGCACGTTATATTGCTGCTCAATCCTTCTGAGCATGGTCATTGCTTTAAGTGAGTTGCCGCCCAGGTCAAAAAAATTATCTTCAATGCCTATTTTGCCGGATGGCAGAAAAGATTGCCATAATTCGCATAATGCTGCTTCCATTGCAGTTTCCGGCGCAACGTAGTTCTCATTCACATCATAAGCTGCGGAACCGGCAGGAGCCTCCTCCGGGGTTTTATTTTCTGCAGCGCCTGGGTTGCCGGCGCTAAAAACCGCCCCGCCACTGGTTACCTGCTTAAAGGTGTCTATCCTTACCCTCAAATTGGTTTTATCAAAGGCATAACCGGGTATGGATATCTTATTATATTTTTCGTGGTCATTAAAAACATCCCAGTCCACCGGCACTTCGTTCTTCCATAATTTACCCAATGCATGCAGGTAAAACGCATAGTCGTTCACTGCTTCCTTAGGATGCCTTAATACATTTATACCCAGGCTGTTTGTTTGAAAAAGCGGATGCATCTTTAGGAAAGAGGTTAAGATTCCGCCGGACCCGATCTCAATATAATTGGCGCTTCCTTTTTCCAGCAGGCAATGAATGCCGTTTAAAAAATTAACCGTATGCCTTAAATGCCTTACCCAATACTCCACTGAGGTGGCTTCTGCGGCCGTGATCTCCTTACCGCTCAGGTTTGAAATAAACGGTAATACCGGCGCTGAAAGGGGAATACGCTTAAATGCTTCCCGGTAGTCGTCCAGTATTGCATCAAACATAGCTGAGTGGGCGGCTACCGTAACTTTCAGCTCCGTGAAAGGGATGTTATGCAACGTTAGTACGCCTGTAAGGTCCTTTATGTCTGCAAGCGGGCCTGAGACCACACAGGAGTCAGGAGTATTAATGGCTGCAATGGATAAGTTTTCTGTGAGGTAGGGCCTTACCTGTTCTGCTGATAATTCCACGCTCACCATACGGCCTTCTTCCAGTGTTTCAGACAGTTCTGCCCTTTTCATCACAATGCTCAACCCATCTTCAAAAGAAAATACGCCACTTAAACAGGCTGCCACATATTCCCCCAAACTATGCCCTATCATGTAACCGGGCTGTATGCCCATACGCATTAGCAGCCGGGCCAGGGCATACTCCACTAAAAAGAGCACCGGCATATACAGCGCGGTATTGATGAGTGTTTTACCGGTAGCTGCATCGTCCGTATACCCCATGATCTTTTTAAAATCGCGGCCGGTTTTACGTTCCAATAATTCAAAACCTTCATCCATCAGCCTTTTAAAATAGCGCTCCTGTTCATATAACTGTTGGGCCATTTTAAAGTACTGACTGCCGGCGCCGGAAAACATGAAAACAATATTTTTTGCAACGGTACGGCTGCCGGTGGCTGGTTTCAAATCTGTTAATGCCGCGTGCAGGTCCGTATCTTCCTCACATACCAGGAAATCCCTGTGTTTAAAATGTTTGCGGCCCATTTGCAGGGTGTAGGCCAGCTCCTGCAAAACGGGGGCGCCGTTCTCCTTTATAAAATCCTTTAGCTGCTGTTTATAGTTATTGAGCGCGGTAATTGTTTTGGCGGAAAATACCAGCAGCTGCGCTTTCGCAGAGGGTGTGCTTTCCCTTACAGGCGCTTCTTCCAGTATAGCGTGCGCATTGGTGCCGCCAATGCCAAAGCTGCTTACACCGGCCCTTAACACCTGATCATTTATACGCTGCCACGGTTGCAGCTTATCATTCACATAAAAAGGCCCGGATGCAAAATTGATCTCCGGATTGGGAACGTGGTAGTTAATAGAAGGAGGCAGTACCCGGTGTTTTAATGACAGCGCGGTTTTTATAACGGCCACCACACCTGCTGCTGCATCCAGGTGGCCCAGGTTCGATTTTACGGAGCCAATGGCACAGCGGTGGGCTGTATTATAATTAAAAGCTTTGTTCAATGCCTCTATTTCAATAGGATCGCCCAGCTTGGTGGCCGTTCCGTGTGTTTCCACATAAGTAACGGAGGTGGGATCCACACCGGCAATCTTATGCGCCATGCTTATACATTCCGCCTGCCCGTTCACACTGGGTGCGGTGTAACCTACTTTCCGCTTACCATCGTTATTTACGGCAGTAGCTCTTATTACGGCGTAAATGTGATCCTTATCTGTAATAGCATCTTCCAGCCTTTTTAATACTATTACGGCTACGCCATCTCCGAAAATGGTGCCGGATGCATCTTTGTCAAAAGTTCTGCAATGCCCATCCTTTGAAAAGATCATCCCTTCTTCATGCCAATACCCTTTATCGTTGGTGGTATTAACCGTAACTGCCCCGGCCAGCGCCATGGAACATTCTTTCATGAGCAAACTTCTGCAGGCCAGGTGAATGGAGGTTAAAGAGCTGGAACAGGCCGTATCCGTATAAATACCGGGGCCTCTCAGGTCCAGGTTGTAAGCTACCAGGGTACTGATAAATGCTTTATCTGCCAGCCGGGTGGTCATAAACAAACCTACCTGGTGATCAGGATTGAGCACCGTATACGCCCGCCAGTTCATGTTGTCTGAGGCAGATAAATATAACCCGATCTTACCCTTGTATTCATCCGGGTTACAGCCGGCATCTTCCAGCGCCCACCATACCTGCTCATGCATCAACCGCGTTTGCGGGTCCATTACATCAGCTTCAGCTTTCGTATAACCGAAAAAGTTATAGTCAAAACTTTCCGGGTGGTCCAGCAAAGAAGTAACGGGGATATAGTTGGGATGCCGGATCACCTTTTCATCCACACCCAATGCCTTTAGCTCCTCCGGTTGGTACAGGCGGATCAGCTCCTTACCTGCCAACAGGTTTTTCCAGAACGCTGCCAGGTCCGCTGACTGCGGGAACCGGCCGGATAATCCTACAATGGCAATATCTTTTTTTCTTTCCACCTTCCTGGTGTCCGTGTTATTCATTAGAAACAGATAATGGGGTTAAAACAAATGACGGCCTACTCTTCCATCAGGTCTATCATATCGTCAATCTCTTCTGACAATAAGACATTTTCCTGCTCATGTTCTTTAGCCGTTTCCGTAAACACATTTTTTACGAGGTCATTAATGTTGGCATACTGGAACAGGAAAACGGGTTTTATATCTACATTCATCTCCGCCCTGATCTCGTTCAGGATCTTGATCAGCTTTATAGAATTGGCGCCCAGGTCAAAAAAGTTATCGTTAATACCTATTTCCTGGGGCTGCCGTCCCAGCTCACGGGCAAAGATGCCGATCAGCTTTTCCTCCGTTTCATTGCGGGGCGCTACATATGCGGTGCTGGCGGTTAAGGTTTGTGTTTCCGGGGCGGGTAATGCCTTTTCATCTATTTTACCATTGGCGCTCAGCGGCAGGGCTGCCAGCTGTATAAAATAAGCCGGCAGCTCATACTCCGGTACCCGGGCTGCCAGGAACCTGCGCAGGTCCGATGCATTTTGCGTAACAGGCGATACGATGTATGCCGCCAGCTCCTGATCCTGTTCCGCATTTTTTCTTGCGCAAACCACGGCTTCTTTAATTTCCGGGTGCTGCAGTAATTGAGTGGTTACTTCCCCCAGCTCAATCCTGTGGCCGCGTATCTTTACCTGGTTATCCCTTCTTCCCAGAAAGGTGATGCTGCCATCGCTGTTCCATTTGGCAATATCACCGGTGCGGTATAAGCGGTCATTTTTCCGGAATGGGTTCTCAATGAACTTGGCTGCGGTCAGCTCCGGTTTATTTAAATAACCGTGGGCTACCTGTACGCCGCCTATCAGCAGCTCACCGGGAACGCCCACCGGCTGTAACATCATCGCATCGTTCACAAGGTAAATGCCGGTGTTGGAAACAGGATAGCCAATGGGCACACCATTCAGCTCCGTATCATAATGGGTAAGGTCAATGGCTGTTACATCAATAGCGGCTTCCGTGGGGCCGTACAGGTTATAGATCCGGCTGTTCATTTTGGTTTTAAATTCACTTACCACTTTTGCGGGCAAAACCTCCCCGCTACAGATCACCTGTTGCAGGCTGGTTATTGCTGCACTATCCACATTGTTTAAGAACACCTTTAACATAGAAGGCACAAAATGGGCAATGGTCACCTGCTGCTCTTTGATCAGGTTTTGCAAATAATACGGATCCTTATGCCCATCGGGTATGGCAAATACCAGTTTTGCACCGCAGATAAGGGGCAACAGCAGCTCCCATACGGAAACATCAAAAGTGTAGGGTGTTTTTTGCAGGATCACTGCTTCCGGAGATACGCTTAAATAGGTTTTCATCCACAACAACCGGTTGGTAAGGCCTGCATGATGATTGAGCACGCCTTTGGGCTGCCCCGTTGAGCCGGAGGTGTAAATAGCATAAGCATAATCTGCCGGCAGAATGGCTGCATCTACCGGTGTAGTTTCATAATTTTCCTGCAGGGCTTTAAAATCTTCCAGCACTGTCTCATCAATACATACCTTATAGGCGCTGTCGGTCCTTATATATTCCAGCCGCTCCTGTGGGTACGCCGGGTCTATGGGAAGGTACGCCCCACCAGCTTTCAGTATGGCCAGAATGGTGATGATCATCCATTCACTGCGGTATTGTTTAATACCTGCCAGGTCATTGCGGGTAATTTTATAACGGTCTGTCAGATACCGGGAGAACTGTGTGGACAGGTCATCCAGCTGTTTATAGGTAAGCGTTGTGCCCTCAAATATCACCGCTGTGTTATCCGGGTTCCGGGCTGCCTGTGCGGCAAACAGCGCTACCACTGTGCTGCATGGTTCAAACACCGTATCAGTAAGATTGAACTCCTCTAAAATACGCACCTTTTCATTTGCCGCCAGCAGCTCAAAAGTTTGGATACCTGCTTCCGGATTAGCCATGATGGCAGATGCCAGCTGTTTAAAATGCTTCATTAATGATGTTACCATCTCCCGCTCATACACATCTGTATTAAAGTTAACGTTGAAGGAAAGGTAGCTGCCTGCTTCTGCAAAGTTCACTTCCAGGTCCAGCTTGGCCAGGTGCGCACCTTTGTCATAGACTGCATCGGTGTTTATATCCGCGCCACTGTCCTCCCGCTTTTTGCCGGTGTTTTGCAATACCACCATCATATCAAAAATAGCATTGCGGTTCACATAACGTTTAGGGTTCAGATCATCCAGCAGCTGATCAAACGGATACGTTTGATGCGCATAGGCCTGCAGCGCATTCCTTTTAACCCGGTTAAAATGTGCCAGGAAACTATCATTGGGCGCTACCTGGTCTCTGAATACAACCGTGTTCACAAAACAGCCGATCTGGTTTTCCAGGTCTGCATGGTTCCTGCCGGCTACCGGCGAACCGGTTATCAGCTCCTCCTGCCCGGTGTAGCGGTATATCAATACTTCCCATAAAGCCAGTAAGGTGATGAACAAACTGCCTTCCTGTGCTTTGGTGAATGCTTTCAGCTGGCTGGTAAGCGTTTTGGAAAGATAGGTTTCCAGCGTATGCCCCTGCTGCGTTCTTACCGCGGGCCTTACCAGGTTGGATGGCAGGTCTGTTACCGGCAGCTCACCCGACAAAACAGTTAACCAGAACTCTTTGTGCTTAGTATTTTCTGCACTGGTCAGCTCTTTCAGCTGCCAGGCGGCAAAGTCTTTATATTGTATGGTTAGCGGCGCAAGCGCTGCGTTGGTATCCGATAAAAAGGCCTGGTAATACGCCATTACATCATTGGCCAGCACACCCATGGACCAGCCATCCCCTATAATGTGATGTATGTTGTAATGGAACACATACCGGCCGGGTGCTACCTGCAGCAGGGCCGCTCTTAAGAGGGGCGCCTTTTCCAGGTCAAACGGCTGGTCTGTATCTGCTTTTACATAATCATTGGCGGCCTGCAGGGGATCTGCTTCCCCGCTAAGATCCTGGTAGTGTATGGTAAAGTCCAGCTGCTGCATGGGCACTACCCATTGCCTGGTTTCTCCCTCACTGTTCTTTTTAAAAGCAGTGCGCAGTATCTCATGCCGCTCCAGCACTGCAAACACCGCTCTTTTAAAAAGTGTTATATCATACTGCCCGTTCAGCTCAACCTGGTGAGTAATGTTGTAGGCTGCCAATCCATCCTCAAACTGGCTTAATACCCACAGGCGCTGCTGTGATGAGGAAAGCACGTAACCTTCATCTGACAAAGGAACAGGCATAATGGCCGCCTTCACATCGGCCGTAGTGCTGTTTTCTTTTAAATAGCTGATGATGGCATTCTTAGCAGCTTTTATTTTACCTACCAGCTCGCCGGGCAGCTCCTGGTGATCAAATTTTAAACGCAGGTTCTCTCCATCCAGTGAAAGAGATACCTCGTTTTCTCTGAGTTCTTTTAACAGTTCCTTTATCTCCATAAAAATTTAAATTATGAGTTCATTCACGCGGTGCTTTGCCTCTCCTAACCATTTCTTTTCAGTTACCAGTAAGGACAGGTCGTATGCGGTTTTGTTAGCAAACATTTCTGCAATGGTGATCTCTATGCCCATTTCCTTTTTCAGCCGGTTAATCAACACTACTGCTTTCAGCGAATCGCCGCCCAGCTCAAAAAAATCATCTTCCATTCCAATACCCTGCATACCAAACAGCTCTCCGAACAAATTAACCAGGCGCGTTTCCGTTTCATTTTCCGGGGCCTTGTAGGAAGATCGTAGCTGGTTCCTGTTCATTTCCACGCTGATGCCGGTTTTCGCGCTTTCCTGTACAGGGGCGGCCTGCAGGTTGTGGATATCCCTTTTGGAAACAATGATCTGTTCTGCGCCGGTGTACAGGAAAGAACCGTAAAGAACAGCAATGAGCTCCTGCTCCTGTATCCACGGCTCTTCCTTATGTACACGGTCTATATTTATAACTGACCACTTTGTTTTCGTTTGCCGTGCATGCAGCGCCAGGTTATCCATTAACGTAGCGGCGGCTGCATAGGCACCGTAGGAAATACCGCCCAGGAAAGATGACAGGCTGGAAATAACGGTGATAAAATCCACGGGCCGGTTCTTAAAAAAGCTGTCAATCTGCAGCAGCCCGTTCACCCTGGGGGCAAAATGCTGTTCAATAGTTTCTGCAGTAATATCATTGGCAAAAGCAATGGCCCCTGCACTGGTGTGCTTTGCAGTATGAATGACGCCGTTTATAGGACCGTACTGCGTTACCAGCTTTTCAATGTTTGCTGCAGTTATTTCCGCATGTACAAAAACAATTTTTCCGGGAAGCGCTGCCAGCTTTTCATACAACTGCGCTCCTTTCTGGTGCTGCGGTTCCGGTGAAAGTATGATCACGTTTGCCCTGTACTCCGTTAATAAATGAGCGGCCAGCGTGTATTCAATATCATCCAGGTGCCCGGTTACCAGGTAGGTTCCCTGCTGTTTTATAAACGGCTTCCTTTCATCCGTTACCGGCAGGGGTTCATAATAAGGCGCCCAACGCCTGTTGTTGCGGAAGGCTACCTGGCTGTATTTTGCTGCATCTTCAAACTCGCCTGTTATAGCATCTATTGAATAATGATCCAGGTCAAGATCTATTACGGTGGCGTAAACGTGCGCACGCTCCTGTGCAAGCACGTTTAACAAGGTGGCGGCATGCTGATTGAATGTGCGGATGTGCTCTGCGCCGGTAACTGCGTAATTCCTGTTACTCAGGAAGATGATCTTTTTAGGATCTGCTGTTTCCATCAATTCAAGGCCATTTACAAGCTGCAACAGGTTATTAAATGCCGCGTTATAAGCATGGTGGTTTGTGTGTTCATTATCCAGGTCCCAGGCATATACAATAACATCCGCAACCTGCTGCAAGGTTTTTAAATGTATTGCCAGGTCCTCATGATCCACATCCCCTTTCCTTACTTCCACTACCTTTTTATTACCTGCTTTTACTTTGCTGATCAGCTGTTCACAAAAGGCCGATCCATCACTTAATACCAGGTAATTTTCTTTGGCTGCAAAAGTTGCATCCGTAGCAGGTTTCACTGGTTGCTGTTTCCAGGAAGGCAGGTAAAAAGCATCCCTTATCTGCCGGCTGCTGCGGTTAGCGGCTTCCTTGTTCAGCAATGCTTCCTCTATGCTTACTTTAGCCGGTACTTTGTAAGGTTCAAATGCATATGTGGGTATGGAGCGTTTGCTAGGCAGCTGCGCTCCATAATAATTATCCCAGTTCACGGTTATACCGTGCATGCCCAGGTTGCCCAGGAAATTGGCCAGGAACCAATCATCCTCCACCTGCTCTTTAGGATGTTTGATTGTGGTAAGCACCGCATTCTCCAAAGCAGGGTTTTGGGATTTTTTGAAGAAGGTGGCCAACGTTCTTCCCGGCCCTACCTCAATAAACAGCGTATGGTCCATGGCTATCAGTTGTTTGATCCCCTTTTCAAACTGCACGGTACCAAGGATATGACCGGACCAATAGGCAGGTGAAGTGGCCTGCTCCGCTGTAAGCACCTCACCGGTAAGGTTAGAGATAACCGGGATAACCGGTTTATTCAGCTGAATGCTGTTTAATACCTTTTCAAAATCATCAATGATCACTTCCATCATTCCGGAGTGAAAGGCATGGGATGTTTTTAATGCTATAAAAGAAATTTCTTCGGCGATCAGCTGCTCTTTTATGGAGGTCATCTCCTGCCGGGTGCCTGACAATACAAAAGAATCATGGGCGTTCACCGCTGCAATGGCAGTGCCGTTGATCAATGTTTTGCTTATTTTTTGCAGGGACGTGCCTACACTGATCATATCACCTGCTGCCACACCGGCCATTAATGCTGCCCGGGCGCTTACTACTTTCAAAGCATCGTCCAGGGAGAACACGCCGCTGATAGTGGCTGCTACATATTCGCCCAGGCTATGCCCTATCATATGACTGGGGTGTATTCCAAAACTCATGAGCAATTGCGCCAATGCATATTCAAACAGGAACAATACAGGCTGTGTGTAAAAAGTTTCATTGATCTCCTCCCCCTCAGTAAACAGCACCTTTTTATAATCAATACCCTTCAGCTCCTGCAGGCGGGCAAAACCGTTATCCATGATCTCCCTGAACAGCGCATGTTCTTCATACAGGTGTTTTCCCATATTCACATACTGGCTGCCCTGGCCGGAGAACATGAACACGATCCTGCTTTTGGGTTTTACCGTATAGGTCTTTATTTTCCCCGCCTGCAGGGTGGTTACCAGCTCCTCATTATCTTTTGCAATGATGTACCTGCCGTAATCAAAATGTTTACGGCCCGTTTGTAAAGTGTAGGCTACATCTGCAAGGCTAATGTCTTTTTTTTGTTGCAGGAAATGTAACAACTTAGCTTCGTACCGTTCCAGGGCCGCTGCTGTATTGGCGGAATAGCGGATAAGCTGATGTCCCTTCCTGGCCTTGCCTTTACGGGCTTCCGGCGCTTCCTGCAGTACCATATGCACGTTTGTGCCGCCTATGCCCAAAGAGCTTACACCTGCAACCAGGGGTGCATTGTTAACAGGCTGCCATTCAGTGGTGGCTTTATTTACATAAAACGGCCCTTCGCTAAAAGGGATGGTTATGTTGGGTGATTGATAATGCAGGCTGGCAGGCAGCATGCGGTGTTTCAGGGCCAGCGTGGTTTTAATTAACCCGGCAATACCGGCTGCTTCATCTGCATGCCCCATGTTGGATTTTATGGTACCAATGGCACATTTATGCAACCGGTCGTTATTGAACGCTTTGTTCAAAGCCTCAATTTCAATGGGATCGCCAATGCGGGTACCGGTGCCATGCGTTTCCACATAGCTGATCTCTGCGGGTGTTACTCCTGCAATTTTATGCGCCAGGCGTATACATTCTGCCTGCCCGTTCACACTGGGCATGGTATACCCGGCTTTATCATTCCCATCATTATTCATAGCCGATCCGCGGATAACGGCATAAATATGGTCGTTGTCTTTTATCGCATCTTCTACGCGCTTTAAGATCACTACACCTGCGCCATCGCAGGGCACCGTACCGGAAGAATTGCTGTCAAAACTCCTGTTATGCCCATCTTTTGACATGATGGTGCCTTCCTGGTAAATATACCCGGTATCTTCCTCAGACAGCAGGCGGATACCGCCTACCACTGCCACGCCACATTCATTTAACAACAAGCTTCTGCAGGCCAGGTGCGCGGTGCTCAGGGAGGTAGAACAGGCTGTATCTATAAAATAACAGGGACCTTTAAAGTTTAGTTTGTACGAGATCAGAGAGGCCATAAAATTGGGGTTGGCCATTTTGCGCTTAGTCAGGTCATCCACATGTTCGGTTTTGGTTACCGTGGAGTGAAAGCTCCAGCCCAGGTCTTTATTGGCCCCTAAAAAAATGCCCACTTTTTTATTATACAATTCCACGTTACAGGCAGCATCTTCCAAAGCTTCCCATACCAGCTGATGCATCATCCTGGTTTGCGGGTTCATTACCCGGGCCTCATGGATCGTATATTTAAACAGGGGATAGTCAAATTCATCTGTGCCGGTTACAAAAGACGATACTTTTACGTAATTGGCCCGCTCGCGCTTTTTCTGATCCATACCTTTTTCTTCCAGCTCCCGGTCGGTGAAAAAATGGATCAGTTCCTTTTCCGCCAACAGGTTGTTCCAGAAGGTTTCAATATTACCTGACTTCGGGAACCGGCCGGACATCCCGATAATTGCTATATCCTTTTTCATTTTTTTTGCTTTTTAGCATTACACGTTATCCATGAAATTGATCAGATCATCTACCCCTTCCAGCTCATTTTCCTCCACCAGCATTTTCTGCGGAATATGGCTTTCATTTAAACTGGCGGCCAGGGTTCTTACCGTGGGGTACTGGAAAAAGACAATGATCTTCAGCGTTGCATTCAGTGCCGTGTTTATAATAACAAGCAGTTGAAATGCTTTCAGTGAATTACCGCCTATCTCAAAGAAATTATCATCTATGCTCAGCTGGTCCAGTTTTAAAAATTCGCGCCAGATGCCTGCCAGCTTTGCTTCCAGCTCATTGCGGGGCGCTACGATATGCCTGGCAGTGGTTTTTATTGCATCGGGACGGGGTAAGCGCAGGTGGTCTACTTTTCCATTGGGGGTGTACGGAAATTCATCCAGTATTATTACATGCTGTGGCAGCATATAGGCCGGCAGCCTTAATCTTAAAAAGTCTTTAATGGCCCCCTCATCTGCCTGATGCCGGTGCGTTACGTACGCCATTAATACTACCTGCTCTTTTACCCGGTTGGCTGCTACCACGCATTGAATAACGCCCGGATATGTGAGCATAACATTCTCGATCTCTTCCAGCTCAATGCGGTAACCTTTTATTTTCACCTGCCTGTCGAGCCGGCCCAGGCACTCCAGCTCTCCATTCGGGAGCCAGCGTGCCAGG
This sequence comes from Chitinophaga rupis, assembly GCF_900109685.1. GTDB lineage: Bacteria > Bacteroidota > Bacteroidia > Chitinophagales > Chitinophagaceae > Chitinophaga > Chitinophaga rupis. The sequence continues at coordinate 182,957 of NZ_FOBB01000006.1, forward strand.
TCTCCGGTCTTATAGATCTTTTGCCCGTGGGCAAATGGGTTAGCAATGAACCTGGATGCCGTCAGCTCCTCGTTATGTAAATAACCCAGGGCTACCCCATCGCCGCCAATACACAACTCACCGGCCACCCCTACCGGGCATAACTGGTGCAGGTGGTCCAGGATGTAAATACTGGTATTGGCGATAGGTGTTCCGATTGTGACGGCATCTGCCTTTGTTATGGTTTTTACGGTAGACCAGATGGTAGTTTCCGTAGGCCCGTACATGTTATGTACCGGACGCCCGCCGTTTTCAATGAGCTTTTCAGCCAATGACCGTTTTAAAGCTTCACCACCTACCAGCAGGGTGCTTATTTTTTGCAGGGCAGCCCTTCCCTTTGCGTGCAGCAGGGCCTCTTCATAAAAAGACGGGGTGGATTGCATGTGGGTTACCTGGTGCTGTTCTATTAACGCGGCAGCATCCTCATTTTCAGTTAAACGGTTCATGCGCTCCACTATAAAATCATGCTGGATCTTTGACCGCCTGATCAGCTCTTTAAGTGTAAAAAGATGGGGCAGGTTGCTGATCACCAGGTCCTCATCCACACCAAAATCAATTAAACAGGCTATTTCATTTACACCGGCCTCATAGATCCTGTTAACCACATCCAGGCAGGTCTCCGGTGTGCCAAACAAACTGCTGGTGCTGTAATAACGGTGAAAGCCCATATCCAGCAGCACATTTACATCCTGCTCAACGTCCAGGCCTTTTTCTTCGGCAATAGGTTTTAACAGGCTCAGTGAATTTTGCAGATAGTTCTTAAAAGGCGGTTCCACCACTTTCCTTACCATATCTGCATTGTCACTTACAAAGGTGTGCACCATCAGGGCTACCTTGCCTTTGCGGTCATCAAAACCGTTTTCGTGCAGGGCTTGCCGGTAGGCCTTTATTTTTTCGCCCAGCTCCTCAATGCTCTGTCCCAGCAGGTGGGTAAGCACATTAGCACCAATGGAGCCGGCGTATTTAAAAGTATCAATGCCCCCGCCGGATGTGATCCATAAAGGCAGCTTTTCCTGTATGGGCCGGGGGTGGATCTTAAACTCAAAATCTTTGCCTACGCCATTCTGCCGGGTTAAAGAACCGCCCTGCCATAGATCTGTAAGGATCGTTATCTTATCGCGCATAGACTGCTGGCGGTGGTGGAACTCGTTGGGCGCCAGTACAAAATCGTTCGGGTGCCAGCCGGAGGCTATAGACAGCTCCACTCTCCCATTCGAAAGGTTATCGATCATAGACCATTCCTCTGCCACCCTTACCGGATCGTGCAGGGGCAGCACCACACTGCCGGAACGGATCCTGATATTTTGCGTGATGGTGGAAACAGCTGCTGCTGCCACGGAAGGATTTGGAAACTGATCACCGAAACTATGGAAGTGGCGTTCAGGCACCCAAATGGCCTTAAACCCATGCTGATCCGCAAACCGGGCACCTTCGATCAACAGCTTATATTTATTGGTATTTGACCGGGTAACACCCGTGGGGAAATAAAAGATGCTGAAGTCTACTGCGGGTTGGGGAAGAATGGGCGCCGGCCTTTCCAGGTGTATCACCACCTTGTCTCCCCTGGTAAGCGTCCATAACAGCTCCAGGATAGAAATGTCAAAGCTGATGCTGGTCATGGCCAGCCATACATCAACGGCGGTTTCTTTTATGAACCGCTGCTCCATGCCTGTAATAAAGTTCACCAGGTTCCGGTGCGATACTTTTACGCCTTTGGGTTTGCCGGTTGAACCGGAAGTGTAGATCACATAAGCAATGGCTGCGCTGTCTGTTACCGGTAAAATGTCCTCCCCGCTATAACTCCATATTTCCGGTTCTTCCACATTAATGGCTGTAAATGCCGTTGAAATAATATCTTTTGACTGGCTATCCGTGAGTATAAATTTTGTACCACTGTGATCTGCTATATAATCAATACGATCTAAGGGGTAAAATGGATCCATAGGCAGGTAAGCGGCGCCGGCTTTCAAAATGCCAAGGATCGCTGTCATCATTGCTATAGACCGCCCCAGGCACACGCCTACCGTGGTACCGGGTGTTACACCCACAGACCGCAGGTATAAAGCCAGCTGATCTGCCTTATCACTCAGCTGCCGGTAGGATATTTCAGCGCCTTCACAAACCAGGGCAATGTTGCCCGGCGTTCTTTTTACCTGTTGCTGAAATAAGGAGATCACGGTGGCCGTGGTATCATACTTTACTTCCGTATCGTTAAAGGAATACAGGAGCTCCCGCATCTGTTCCGCATCCAGATAAGATATGCGCTGTATCTGCTGCTGCGGGTTCACCAGGCTTTCCCGCATAAAGTTTTCCAGGTTATTGGCCAGGCGCTTTATAAACTGCTGCTGAAAAAGGTCTGTGTTATATTCTATGGATACACTCAGATCATTTTCATCTTCAAAGAAGGTGAAAGTGATATCATATTCACTGACTGAGAAGCCGGATCCCGGGTCAAAAGAACTATCATTCTTTTGCTGGTGTGTAACCAGTACATCAAATAAAGGAGAGCGGCTTACATCCCTGCTTACCTGCAGCTTGTTCACCAGGCCGTCAAAGGAATAACCTGAATGAGTGTACACTGACCTTAAAGTGGCGCTCTGCAAAGCGAACAGCTCTGTAAAAGAATATGTTGCTTCAAACTGCATACGTACCGGCAGGGTATTCACATACAATCCTGCCCGGCCCTGCAGGTCAGGGTGATTTCTGCCGGCAACGGGCGTGCCTACAATAATATCGGTTTGGTTGGTATACCGGTACAGCAATGCATTTACGCCGGCCATTAATGCCATAAAAAGCGTTCCCTTGTTTTCGCTGGAAAATGTTCTCAGGCGCTGTAACAGCTGCGGGTCATAAATGTGCGTATAGGTGGCGCCGTTATAGGTCTTTAAAGCCGGCCGTGTTTTATATGTTGGCAGGTTAAGGACCGGCAGCTCACCGGCTAATTTTTCCAGCCAGTAAGCTTCGTCAGCTTTAACCTGCTCTTTATTACCTGCCCGGGCTGCATAATCCGGCTCTTCCGCCAGCGGTATCTGCTCCACGCGGCCGGCCGCAGTTACAGACTTTAAGTAAGCCAGGATACCCGGTTTGTTCTCTTTTATTAATGCTATGACACTGTCTTCAACATCTTCCTTCTGAAAGGTTAGTTCAAGGTTATCTCCTGACAGTTTAATATCTATACCTTGTTCTCTTATCTGTTTTAATAAGGACGCTGTTTCCATGTTATATAATCATTTTCTTCTGGCGAACTGCTTTGCCAGCGTGGTTATTCAACGATTGTAAGTTCTCTGTATGTAATTCAATGGGCTGTAACGGTAAAGCCATACATTGCAGCATAAATTCTTCCAGGTGCTGCAACAGGCTACGGATGAATGTTTCATTATACAGGTCCGTGTTATATTCTGCAACTACCCTCACCTCACCGTTGCTTTCAATAAATGAAAAGCTGATATCAAACTGGCTGTTCTTTTTCCGCTTCTCAAACACCTTTACAGTAGCGCCATCAAAGGCACGGGGTTTTGCATCAATAATATGCTGCTGATTTTGTAATACCACCATTACATCGAACAACGCGGAGCGGGAAAGGTCTCTTTTCAGGCTTAAGCGGTCTACCAATGCATCAAAGGGGTAGGCCTGGTATTTATAAGCATTTATGAGCGTGGAACGTTGTAGGGATAATAGTTCTTTAAATGTTAAACCGGATGCAAACTGCGTGCGTATGGCCAGGGTATTTAAATACAACCCTATCTGGTGTTCCAGGTCGGCATGCTTCCTGCCTGCCACCGGTGTACCTAATATAATATCGGTTTGCCCGGTATACCGGTAAAACAGGCCGTTAATGCCTGCCATCAAACCCATGAACAAGGTGGCGCCTTCCTGTTTTGTATAGTTTACCAGCGCTTCATAAAAAACGGCAGCAAACCGGTGATCCAGCGTAGCGCCGTTATAGGTTTTTATTTCCGGACGTTTGTGTACCGTTGGCAGCTCCAGTACCGGCAGCCTGCCGCTCATTTTTTGCAGCCAGTAATTTTCTGCTGCTTTTAAATTATTTTGCTGTGCTTCACTGAGCAGCCATTCGGAGTAATCCCTGTATTGCACCGGGAGCGCCGGCAGCTCCACCGGCCGACCGTGCAGCAAGGTGTTGTACAATGCTACCAGCTCACCGGATAATACCTCCATTGACCAGCCATCGCAAATGATATGATGCAGGTTAAACAGCAGCAGGTATTTTTGCGCGGCCATTTTTACTACCTGTACTTTAACCAGGGGCGCCTTTGAAAGATCAAAAACATGAGTATAATGCCGGCGGATAATTTCAGCTGCATCTTCTTCAGCAGCATCTGCAAGGTCTATCTCCCACGTTACGGCTTCCTGTGGCAATACATACTGTCTTAATCCATGCTCAGGATCCAGCTTAAAATAAGTACGCAGGCTTTCATGCCTTTCAATGAGTTTTTTGAATGCCTTTGAAAAGAGGACCTCGTCAAAGTTACCGGTAAGCTGCAGCTCGCTGCTCATGTTATAGGCAGCGCTGCCTTCTTCAAAATTACTTAGCACCCATAAACGCTTTTGAGCGGGTGTAACAGAGTAACTTTCCTTCTCCGTGGCTTTGGGTATGCCTTTATACCGGCTTTGCATGGCAGAAAATTCCAGCAGGTCTGCAAGCTCCCTTACATTCAGCGTGTCATATAAATGCTCAATTGAAAAGGCGGTATCAAACGTTTTATTAATTCTATTGATCAATACCACTGCCTGCAGGCTGTTGCCCCCCAGCTCAAAGAAATTATCCTTTACCCCTATGGTGGCGGCGTCCAGTTTTAAGATCTCTGCCCAGAGGGTGGTAAGCCTGCTTTCCGTTTCATTTTCCGGGGCCACATAGGCCACAGTTTTCAGATCTGTTATTGTAGGTTCAGGCAAATTTTCCCGGTCTATTTTCCCGGTACGGGTTAACGGGAACGCCGCTACGGAAATGTATATTGCCGGGATCATGTATTTGGGCAGGCGGTTTTTGAGAATGGCCTTTATTTCATCGGCCGGCAGCTCAGCATCCCGGCACAGGTAAGCAGTCAGCAGCTGGTTTCCGTTCATTTCTTTCAGCAATACCACCGCTTCCTTAATACCTTCTATATTTCCCAGCTGGTGCTCAATTTCAGACAGTTCAATGCGCAATCCGTTCAGCTTCACCTGCGTGTCCTTACGTTGTAAAAATTCTATTTCCCCGTTCGGCAGCATTCTGCCAATATCACCGGACTTATATATTCTGCCGCCTAAAGCAGGATCCAATATAAATGCGCGCTCCGTTAGCTCCGGCCGGTTCAGGTAACCCAGGGAAAGGTGCTCACTGCAAAAAGCGATCTCTCCTTCCTGGTAAATACCTTGCTTTTTATGACCGGCATCCAGCAGGAAAATGGTTGTATCCGCAACGGTTTTACCCAGGGGTACCCCATTTCTCGTAAGCTGTGTATCATGCGACATGAATTTCTGCGAAACGATGGTTGATTCCGTAGGGCCATAATCATTCACCAGGAAAGCGCCTTTTACAAAATGCTTTTTAAAATAGTCAAGGTCTGCCTTAACACAGGGTTCACCGCCCAGGTCCACCAGTCTTACGGTTTCCAGCAGCTCCTGTTCCTGCAGGCCTTTCATGAAATGCCGGTAAATGGTGGGCACCATATGAATAATACTGATGTGCTGTGCACGGATCCATGCCGCCAGGTTATGCAGGCCGCTTTCTTTAATATCGTACAGGCTTACCACCGCCCCATTTAAGATAGCGCCGTAAATATCTTTTACAGATGCATCAAAGGTGTAGGTGGAAAATACGCTCAGGTTATCGGCAGCAGCTATATGCACATTATTGGTATATACCCTTATAAAGTGCAACACATTGCGCTGGTTTTGTATAACGCCTTTGGGTGTGCCGGTAGACCCGGAGGTGTATAAAATATAGGCTTCGGCTGACGGAGCTATATTTATTCCCGGGTTAGGGATATCAGCTATATGCTCATCTACCGTGAGTGTAACCAGCGTAAGTGCCGGCAGCTCCTGCTGCACCTGTTGAGCCTTTTCCAGCGTGGCCTGCCCGCATACCAGGATGGTAGCGCCGGAATCTTCCAGGATATAACGGATCCTGCTCAGGGGGTTGTGCACATCAATAGGTACATATGCATAACCTGCCTTTAAAACTCCTAACATGCCTGTTACACAGGTTTCGTCATGCTCCAGCAACAAAGCAATGCGTTGCTGTTTTGTATTGGCGGCAAGCAATTGCCGGGCAAGATGATTGGCGTTATTGTTTAACTGTGTATAGGTAAGCAGGCGGTGATTGCAAAACACGGCTGTATGATGAGGGTATAAATACACCTGTTCTTCAAAACGCCGGGCTATACTCTGCTCTATTGCGGCTGCATCAAAATACGTGAACGCATTGGCAGGTTTTATATCCTCATCCTGCCAGGCAGGTTCGCTGAACAAGTTCAGCGCGCTCACTGCCTGTGCTGCATGGTCGGCTACCTGGGCCAGTATAGCGGTATATGCTTCCATCCAGTATGCAATGGTTTCCTTTTTAAACAGCTCATCATCATACACACAGTGAATAGAGTAACCATTGGCCAGGCTTTTTATGTAACATTCCAGGTCAAACTTGGGCGCTGCTTCCAGCGTGCCATGCACGGCTTCAAAATCATGGATCTCTGCAGTAGTATTGGCTTCAAAATCCAGCAGGTTCAGGAACACGGCGCTCAACGGAAAACGGTGATCGTCTTTCGGAATATTCAGCTGCTCCAGCAAATGCTCAAAAGGATAGTTCTGGTTGGCCAGCGCCTGCACGAGCGTGTGGTGCACCTGCTGCAGGAACTGTTCAAAGGGAACGTCACTGCTCAGTTTATCGCGGAGCATTAATGTGTTCAGGAAACAGCCTACCACATCTTTCAGCTGATAATGGTTCCTGTTGGCTGCGGGAATACCGATAATAATGTCCTCTTCCGCGGTAAGGCGATGCAGCAGTACTTTAAATGCAGCTACAAACACCGCAAAAATACTGGTGGCGTTTTTACCGGAAAGCGCCCTGACCTTTTGCTTCAGCTCTTCTTTTATAAAAATGGTGTAATAAGCAGCTGTAGCAGCTTTGCCGGCTTTGTTCGCATAATCTATGGGTAATTGCAAATAGGGCGGATTACCTGCCAGCGCGGTTTTCCAGTAATTTTCCTGGGCAGCCAGCGCAGTGGAGCCCAGTAACCGGTTCTGCCATTGTGCATAATCCCTGTAGCGCACCGGCAGCTCCGGAATATCGGGTACACTGCCGGCTACCTTTGCCTTATAAAGCTCCATCAGATCACGGGAAATAATGCCCATAGACCAGCCATCACTAATAATGTGATGCATGTTGAAGAACAGCTCAAACCCGGAAGCACTTTTTACCAGGGCTATTTTGTATAAGGGAAAAATGCCCAGGTCAAATGCATGGTCATATACGCTGTTACGCGCCGCCGCTTCTTGCTGGTAACAGGGTATCTGCACCGGTTCATGCGGCAGTATCCTTTGTTTGGGAATACCTTCCTGCTCCGTAAACACGGTCCTTAGCATTTCATGCCGTTCCAGCAGGGCATTAAAGGCATATTCAAAAGCATCCGTGTCCAGGTTGGCCGGTAACTGAAAGCTATTATAGATGTTAAATTCTTTTGTTTTACCCCGGATCTTATGCAGCAGCCAGTAGCGCACCTGTGTGGGCGACAGATCATAAAACGCCTGTTCCCCTGCCCTTTCTATTTCTTCATACGAAGTTTCTTCCGTGGTGGTTAGCAGGTAAGCATGATGTTCCAGCGTTGTGTTGGCATACAGCTCCTTCAGATCAATGGTTACGTTAAATACGCGGTGGTATTCATTGACCAGCTTTGTGAGCAATAAACTGTGGCCGCCCAGCTCAAAGAAATCATCTGTAACACCTATTATACGCTGACCCAATAATACTTTCCAGATAGCGGTCACTTTTTGCTCTGTGGCATTGCGTGGGGCTACAAATGTTTTGCGGATAATATCTGCATCTGAAATATCCGGCAGTTTTCTACGGTCAATTTTTCCGTTGATGGTAATGGGTATATCCGCAAGCTCCACGTAATAATTAGGCACCATATAGCCCGGCAGCTTTTCCTGCAAATAACTTCTCAATGCCAGCTTATCTATTGGTTCAGGAGTGGTGTAGTAAGCGACCAGCACTTTTTCACCGTTCACTTCTTTTATCTCTACCAGCACGTGGTTAAGATCCGGCTGATAGGTATGGATGACCTGTTCTATCTCCCCTAACTCCACCCGGTTCCCTCTTATTTTCACCTGCTGATCTTTTCTGCCTATAAACTCAATGTTGCCATCCGGCAGCCAGCGGGCCAGATCGCCCGTGCGGTAAATGCGCTCTCCGTTAATAAAAGTGCTGGCTTCAAATTTTTCGCGGGTCAGCTCTTCGCGGTTCAGGTATCCCCTGCCCACACCGGGGCCGGATATACATAACTCTCCTATAGCGCCATGCGGCTGTAAAACCTGGGTATCTTCATTTAAGATATAGATATAATAGTTGGGTACCGGCTTACCTATGGGAATATTAGCCGTGGTAATGCGGTCCAGATCTCCTACCAGGTAAGCGCAGGAAACAATGGTTGCTTCCGTAGGCCCATAAGCATTCAGTATGGTAACGTTATTCTGGTGGTACCAGGTAACCGCTTCTTTTTTAATACCCTCCACACCGGCCAGAATGCGCTTCAGGTACACCTGGTCATATTTACCCAAAAAAGTGGCAATCTGTTCGAGGTGCATGGGATGCATATAGCAGTGGCTGATCCTGTTCTCATACAAAAATTGCGCATATGCTTCGGGGATCATCACGGTTTCTTCACGGGGAATGATCAATGTACTGCCGGATGTAATGGCCGCAAAGATCTCCATTACCGCAGCATCAAACACATAGTTGGCTGTAAGTGCAGTGCGGTGAATACCAACATTGTAAAATGCCAGGAAATGCAGCAGGTTCTTATGGGTGATCATTACCCCTTTGGGCAGGCCGGTAGAGCCGGAGGTATAAATAGCATAGGCAAGATGGTTGCCTGTAATGCGGGTCCCCAACGGCGCTGTTGATAAGCCGGGTGTTTCCGTCATCTTTTTTATCAGCAGTGCATCTACCGATACTTTAGCCTGCGTATCCTGCAGAATATGCTGTATCCTGTGCGCAGGATATTCCGGGTCAACGGGTACATAGGCGGCGCCCAGTTTCAGAATAGCCATGAGCGTTACAATCATCCATTCACTTCTTTCCAGCTTTACCATTACAAGATCTTCTGCCGCAATGTTATAATGCTGCAAAAGGTAATGGGCCAGCTGGTTGGAGCGCTCATCCAGTGCAACATAGGTAAGCTCCCTGCCTTCAAATACAACGGCCGGCTGGTTGGGATACAGGGCTACCTGCCGCGCAAACTTTTCTACAATATTTGCATCCGGGCCAACATCGGCCTTACAGCTGTTATATTCTTCCAGCAGCAGCTGTTTTTCTGCGACCGTTAAAAGATCAATGTTTTTGATGCGTGTATCCGGGAAACGGCTTGTTTGTGCAAATAAATTTTCCAGGTGGGAAAAAATGCGTTTTACAGCTACCTCATCGTAGATGTCTGTATTGTAGGCTATTTCCAGTGAAAAAGTATCGTTCTCCGTAAAGGTGAAAGTAAGGTCAAAGTGTGCGGTATTTTGCGTAACGGGATGTCCGGTAATAACAAGGTCTGTGGGCTGATGCCGGAAACTGTTCAGCTGCTGTTGATTTTGCAGCACCACCATTACATCAAACAAAGGTGAGCGGGATGTTTCCCTTTCCAGGTCCAGCGCTTCTACCAGGCTGTCAAAAGGAAACTCCTGGTGTGCATATGCATCCAGCAGCTGCTTTTTTTCTTTTTGCAGCGCTTCCAGGAAGGTGTCATTTCCGTCAAACACGGTGCGGATGGCGAGTGTGTTAAGGTACAGCCCTACCTGGCCTTCCAGGTCGGGATGTTCACGGCCGGCAATAGGGGTACCCACTGTAATATCATATTGGTTACTATAGCGGGAGAGTAATATTTTAACACCGGTCATTAACAGCATAAACGGCGTTAGCTGATGTTCCTGTGCAAAGTATTTTAACCGGTCCGTAAAGGTTTGGGAATACGAATGACGCAGCTGGCTGCCGTTGAAGGTTTTTACCAGCGGGCGGCTCCTGAAAGCCGGCAGTTTTAATACCGGCACCTCACCGGCGAACTGCTGCAGCCAGTATTCCCTTGAAAGTGCAAAGGACGGGGTTTTACCGGCTGCCAACAGCCATACTGCATAATCTTTGAACTGTATGGCAAGCTCCGGCAATGCGGCGGCTTTACCTTGTTGTAGCTGGTTGTAAACGGTTAGTACTTCAGCAGTTAATACCTCTAATGACCAGCCATCTGCCAGGATATGATGTATGGATAATACAAACGCATGATCATCCTCTCCCAGCTTCACTAATGCCGCATGGAACAATGGCGCCCGGGACAGCTCAAATTTTTCCAGGTTCTTTGCTTGTATGTATCCTTCCAGCGCCTGTTCCGGTTCAGCAGCGGCTGAAAGGTCTTTTACCGTAATCGCCTGCTGCAGCTCCGGCAGTATGTATTGCTGTAATTCCCCCTGCTCATTCAGGCCAAAGCTGGTTCTTAAAATTTCGTGGCGCGCTACTACAAATGCAAAGGCCTTTTCAAAACAGTCCACCAGCAGCGGGCCCTTTAAACGCTGTGCGCCAAAAATGCGGTAGGCCTGCATACCGCCGTCCAACTGGCTTAACAGCCACAAACGGCGTTGGGAAGGGGTAGCCGGGTAAGATGCCGAAAGCGTTGTGTTATGAATGGGTGTGAACTGCTCATTACGGAGCGCTTTGCTTAATGTTTCAATGGTGGGGTTGTCATAAAAAAGCCGGAACGCTACTCCTTTCCCCACGGTTTTATACATGCGGTTAATGATCTGGGAGATCATTAAGCTATGCCCGCCCAGCTCAAAGAAATGATCTCTGATACCTACCTTTTCTACGCCCAGCACTTCCTGCCATATGGCGGCCAGCTGCTCTTCTTCGGCATTGCGGGGAAACACATTGCTGCTGGTAACAGGCGCGTTCCATGAAAGTGCCTGCAGCGCCTTTCTATCCACCTTTCCGTTGACGGATAACGGGATAGAGGGCAGCTGTATGAAATGCGCCGGCACCATATAGGCTGGCAGCTGTGCGCCAAGGTACTCTCGCAGCAACGCGGTATCCACCGGCACGTTTGCAACATAATAACCTGCCAGTAACTGATCTTTCTGGTCCACCACGGCCTGCAATATATTCCCGGAGAAGGCCAGCATTGCATTTTCAATCTCCCCGGGTTCTATACGGTAACCGCGTAACTTAAGCTGGTGATCTTTACGTCCGGAAAATTCTATGTTGCCATCGGGCATCCACCTTGCCAGGTCACCGGTATCGTACATCAGCGCGCCATCTTTGTACGGGTTGCTGATGAATTTTTCTTTATTCAGTTCAGGACGGTTTAAATATCCTTTTGATAATCCGGCCCCCGAAATATATAGCTTACCAATAACGCCCACCGGCAATAACTGCAGGTGATCGTCCAGGATGTATACCTGCGTATTGGAAACCGGTTTACCGATTGGGATAGTTTTGTATGTTTTGCCTGATAATTTATAACAGGTGCTGTAAGTAGTATCTTCGGAAGGGCCGTAAAGGTTTCTTACTTCAACATCAGGCTGCGTCAGTCTTTTTGCAATATCCACCGGAAAAGGCTCCCCTGCCAGGTTAATGCAGCGCACATTTTTCAGGTCATGCCCTTCATCCAGCAGGCTGCGCATAGCAGAGGGCACCGTGTTCAGCAATATACCGGTATCCTGCTGCAGGTATTTGCCTATCTCCAATGCATTGTGCAACAAGCGTATCTTCCTGCCTGCGGACAGAGTATAGAACATCTCAAAAACAGAGAGATCAAAACAATGTGAGGTGGCAGCATAGACCACCTCAAACACGGATGCATCAAATTCACTTTGCGCCCAATGGATGAATTCCACTGCATTGCTGTGCGTGATCATCACTCCTTTGGGTTTGCCGGTAGTGCCTGAAGTGTAAATAATGTAAGCCAGATCAGCCGCACGGCTATGCTGCTCCCTATTTTCTTTGGCAAATTGCGGCTGCTGTGCTTTAAAACCATTTAATACCTTATCATCTACCACCAGCCTGCATTGGCTGTCCTGTTCAATATAGGCCAGTCTTTCTGCGGGGTAATCCACATCCATGGGAACATATGCTGCGCCGGCCTTCAGGGCGCCCAGTATTGCTATTAGCAGCTGTTCGCTTCTCTGCAGTTTTATACCCACCAGGTTGCCGGCTGTTATGTTGTACGTTTGTTGTATATAAGCGGCAAACTGGTTGGCGGTTTCATTCAGCTGCCGGTAGGTGAGGCTGGTATCATTAAAAATAACCGCGGTATTATCAGGGCTTTCCTGTACCTGTGCCTCAAAAACAGTTACCAGTGTTTGCGCTTTGCTAACAGGCTTTTGTGTATTATTAAAAACATTCAATAACACCTGCCTTTCCTCTTCACTGATTAACGGGATGGTGGTAGCAGGTTCATTTATATACGCACTTAAACCTGTTATCCAGCGCTGCATATTTTGCAGGAAATGATCCGCTACTGACGGCTCAAGAAGATCTTCTGAAAAATTCAGGACCAGCTCAAGACCAGCTTCCTGCTTGTTTACGATGAATGAACAGGGCAGCACCGCTGCTTTATCATTATAGGCAAATCCGTAAGCCGCATAGGCTTCCAGCGGATGTGGCCCATCATATGCCGCGTATTTATACACATGCTGCACTTCTTCCTTTACTTCCTGCAAATGATCTTTTACAGTTTTCCTGCCGATGGTGTTAAAGGCATATAACAATCCCCTGGCAGCAATCAGCTCACATTCGCCAAAATACCGCTGTGCCAGTATGTTGTAAACAGCCAGCAATACGGTAAAAGCGGCCGTATCATTTCCGGCCGTTAATTTATTGAAATAGCTTATCTCCCTGTTGGCTATAAAAGCGCTGCAGGTTTGGGTGGCCGTGACCGGCGGTGTTGTATTAACGAGCGTACGTCCGCCCAGCTTCCCGATCCAATAATTATCAATTATTTTTTTAATGACAGTCTCCATAACATCAAATGCTTTGATGAGTTTTTAACGATAATAGGTTTGGAATTTAAACAGGTGGGAGGTGAAAATACTTACAGGAACCGGCGCTTTATGACGATGAAATACGTGGTTGTTTCACCTGCCGGAGCGGTTAAGAGTGTAAGTAGCTTATTGGAAAAAGCCTGGTGTGGCTATGGTTTCGCGTTGTCCGTTTGTCCTCCTTGTATCCGCAGGCATCTGTTGTTAGCCTACAAGTATATTTTTTTCCCGTGTCACTTCTGCAAGATAATCAACAGGGAGGTTCATCAGCACAGCTCTTTGCAATATTTGTACTCGTACCAATAATTTATGATGGCCTTTGTACTCTATTATTTCACAGAACAATCCACTAAGTGGTCCTTGTTCAATTAAATATTCGGTCCCTTTCTGGAAGCGTTCAAAAGACACTTCTACTCCTGTTGCGACAGACGACAGCAGGCGGATATTCTCAATTTCCTGTTCGCTGATCTTTGCGATCTGGTTATTGAACTTCACGTAATAACAAACACCTTCTAAGTTAAGGCTGCTGGTATATTCAGTCAGGCTTTGCAGCTGTACAAAAACATATGACGGGAACAACGGTTCGTCAATTACTTTAACACGGTCTCTTCTTTTACTTATTTCTTTTTTCAGCGGCAAAAGGCAGGTAATGTTATGCTTACTTAACAATCCTGCAACTTTTTTTTCCTGCTTTGATCTGGTATAGATTAAACACCATGCAGGGGAAAATTGACCCATAGGTTATTCAGTTTACGGCTTTATTAGAGGGAGATTATGCGCTGTTGATGCTTAAACTTTACTAACCAGATATAGCTATCGCTACTCTTGAGTACAAGAACTACTAAAAGCGTTAAAAAATTTCTAAAACCTTAGTATTTCCCGGTTACAAACATTTATCGAAATAGCCTGTTGGAAATCCTTAAAATAAATCTGGTCGAGTTACAATGTTTTGGGAAATTAACAACATCTGTGACAAATTGTTTTGTGTCCTTAGGGTTGTTTCAGGGTGCTAAATTAGGACTTTTTTTTTATTGACCAAATAACTTAGTGTCACTTTCAATTTTTTTTAACGTTAAGTTCATGTTACAAACACTTTACCCGGAGGGCATAAAACCTGCTGCTGTAGCGGACTTACAACTGGTAAAACAATTCAGCCCGATCACAATCAACAGGTGTGCTGAAAACTCCCAACGGTTGCCCTGATTTGATTTACGGTTTTATCTGTTGTTAAACACCCGCAATAAACCAGCTGCCAGATCACATTACAAGCCTGCTGTCAGCGGGTTGACAGCTATTGCGGTTATTGATTGTGTTAATTCTATTTTACCATATTGTTACCACGTACCGGCTATTAATCGGCCAGCGGTTTTACCATAATGTCCTTGAAATAAACAGTGCTGCCGGGGTCATGCCCCTGTAATGCAAAAGTACCGGATGATATTTTCCGGCCGCTGTGGCTGGCATCCGGCTGATAACCTTCCGGCTCTGTATAATCCACCACGGTCTTGTCATTTATTTTAATGATCACTCTTTTCCCTTTTACAATAATATGCTCTGTATACCACTCATTGTCCTTTGCATATTTTTCCCTTACATCTACCACATCATATAAGCTGCCGGTCCGTTTCCAGTCTGTGTGCGAATTATTCACCTGCACTTCAAAACCTTTTTCCGGCCAGCCTTTTTCCTGGTAAGCGGTATGAAAGTAAATGCCGGAGTTAGAGCCCGGCAGCGTCATTACCTGCGCTTTAAATTCAAAATTTTTAAACTCATGCTGGTGTACCTCTCCAACATAAAATAAATGCGCTACCGGCCCATTTACTTTAATAGCGCCATTCTCTATTTTAAAAGTAGAATCATGATCGCCTACTTTCCAGCCGTTAAATGTTTTTCCATCGAACAGGGAAATCCAGCCTGCACCGCCTGCATTTTTCTGGGCAGTACAAAAATTAAAAAGCAGCGCCAGGCTGCAAAAGAGGAATATTTTTCTGTGTAGCATGCCATTGATGATTTAGTGGAACGTATCTAATGTAATAAAAAGTCCGGGTAAATTACCCGGACCTTTTAACTTATTTTAAAAGTGCGTTTACAACTTTAATGTTCCTTCTATTGAATCATCCAGTGTTTTTCCCATCATGGCGCCGGCAACCTGTTTCGCAAATGCTACAACTTGCCCATGTTTGGTATCCCAGTAATAACCTTCTTCCGGCACTACCCTGATCACTGATATGCGGGGATCATCCTGCCCTTCTGTGAACCAGGTCTTAAAAACAGGCTCCCACAGCTCCGCTATCTTTTCTTTGTCCTGGCTGATGGTGGCATGACCGTAAAAGCTTAAAAAATCCGAATGGGTGCTGCCCTGGAATAACAGCTGTACAGCCGGGTCTTCAGCTATATCAATGTTCTTTTCGCTATCTGTAGCGCTCAGGAACCAGCAGGTGCCATCATCATCTATATGTTGAACGGCCATGGGGCGTACCGCAAATTGTTTACCAGTGGTAATATGGGTGCAGAAAAAACAGGTCTTAGCTTTTTCACCCAGCTCTTTCAGCTTATGGGCAGCTTCCATGCCCTGCAGGTTTTCCCGGTTCTTTTCGGGCTGCTGTTGATTAATGCTATCCATGGTTTCTTTTTAAAGCTGTACAAGTAAAACCATGCCAAAGCAATTATAATCGTATAGCAGGAGTGCGAAAAGAGTAAATGTTCGAGGGAGTTCAGCAATAGATAAGGAACGGATTATTTAGCTGGCTTGCTTTAAGCGGGCTAATACCTTCTTTGTTTCCTCTTTGTAAATGGTGATCAGGTGCGTACGGATAGAATCCGGTGTAGGGCTTTGTTTGCCGTTCGTAAGCAACGTAATGTTGGCCGAAGGTAATGCCGGCATATGGCAATCTATACAATTCTTTGCAAGGATATTTGCAGGCAGCTCTGCCAGTTTGCAAAAATTATGGCTGGCCGTGTTATGGCAATGCATACAACGTTGGGAGAACAGCTCCATATTATTGCTTTCACTGTTATGAGGGTTATGGCACGAAGAACAGTTCATGTCATTACTTTTCATAAAACATTTGCTGGCAGTGAACAGCTGGTATTGGGTGCCATGTACATCCATTTGCGCGGTGCGCTTTGGCGCCGTAAACTCAGGAAAGAAATAACCGGACAATGCATCGCCCGGTTTAAAATCGAACATAGACTTTTGCGGTGTGCCTAAACCGGAATGACAAAGGGCGCACATATCCAGCTTTTGCTGATTCTTTAGCTCAGCGATCCGCGTCATATACATGGCTTTCTTTTCCTGCGGATGGCTGCTTTGAAACTGTACGTGCTCCGCGGCAGGGCCATGACAGCGCTCACAGTCAATACCATAAACAACCTGGTTCTTTTCAAATGATTCTACAATGTGCACTCCCTGCATGTCTGTACTTTTGGCTACCATAGAGCTATGACAGCCAAAACAGGTGCTGGGTATCATGCGGTCAAACTTAGGATGATCTGCAGGGAAACCCGGGCTGTTGGCCCAACTATGCGCCGGTACAAAATAAGAAAGGGGCAGCTGAAAATATTTCCCTGCCTGCCAGTATAAATAGGTTTGCGCTTTGCGGCCAGAGCCTACCACAATATCAAAACGATGGCTTTCCTGGGGCACATCATTATTGTAGGCTGCCTGGAACAATCCGCTGTCGCGGGCTTCCATCACTACTTTTGTAGCACTGTCGTAAGTAAAAGTATGATCCGGTGCAGCAAACGATCCTTTTACGGTAGAGGTATTGGCAGGCATGGAAGTGTGGTAATGCGCCGTGCCCATGTACGTATCAAAAATATTTTTATGGCAGCCGGCACAGGCAGCGGCGCCTGCATACTGCGGCCCCCTGAAGGCAGCCTCATTTTTTTCCGCCTTATTGATACATTGTGAAAGAATAGTGATACAGGCAATAATACAGCAGGATACGTACAACAGGCGTTTATTCATAACGATAGATGATACCCGAAATATACAAATCCAATTTGTAATTATTCTTTAGCCAGCTGAATAATATCCACGCCATTAATCACATCCTTATTATAATCATTGATGGTAACATGGATCATGGCCAGGCCCAGCTCTGATAGGGTACAGAAACCATTGGGAAATAAGCTGCGGCCAATAGGGAACACCCAGCCAATGTATTTATATAATGGATGCGCATTATGCAATCCTTTAATGGGCTTAATAAAGCCCGGCCTGAAAGCATATGCCCGGTGAAAAGGCAGCTTCCGCAGGGCATTCTCTGTTTTGCCTTTCACGCGCGCCCACATGCTGCGGCCTTTTTCCGTACTATCCGTGCCCGCCCCGGATACATAACAGAAAATCATGCCCGGGTTCAGGCGGCTAAGGGTTTCTGCTACGTGCATAGTAAGTGTGTAGGTGACCTTAAAATAGGCCGGCTCCTTCATGCCTACAGATGATACACCCAGGCAAAAATAACAGGCATTATAACCGCTCAGATGTTTTTCTATGGGCGACAGATCATAGAAATCCGTATGAATAATCTCCGTAAGCTTAGGGTGGGTAATGCCCAGGCTTTTGCGGTTAATAATTAAAACCGCTTCTACAAGCGGGTTTTGCAAACACTCGTGTAATACGCCTTCTCCTACCATACCGGTGGTGCCTGTAATTATGGCTCTGATCCCTTTATTGTTCATTGGTAAAATATTTTTCTGACGTTTCCAATTCCGCTGACCGGTGGCTGCTGTGGATTTCCGGCAGCCGGGCTATGGCCAAAAGTAGCCAAATTTACCTTGTTGCCAAACCGGCTGGCTTTTTTTAACGTTTTTCACTATTTTCATAGCGAGAAAGCAGAGATTAGCAAAAACAGATAATTATCCATCCTACCTATGTATGAGTACCTGACGTTCCGGAAATTTGCTACCCAGGATGAGGCCTGTGCAGTACAGGAGCTATTAGTTGAGAACGATATTCCCTGTGTGCTGGAAGCAGACCCGGTGTTACTGCCCTCCACTTTCATAGGCCAGAACTTTGATCTTCCCTACCGTTTAAAAATACCTTCCAATTGTTTTCGTGCCGCGGATGCCCTGTTGTGGCAGCCAGTGAGCGTGCAGCCGCCTGAAATGGAAAACGATTATTACC
Source organism: Chitinophaga rupis (assembly GCF_900109685.1). Taxonomy (GTDB): domain Bacteria; phylum Bacteroidota; class Bacteroidia; order Chitinophagales; family Chitinophagaceae; genus Chitinophaga; species Chitinophaga rupis. Next base: position 201,351 of record NZ_FOBB01000006.1, read on the forward strand.
TATTATCTTTCTCCGATGAGGAGCTGATGGAGGTAATAGAAAAACGCGACGAATGGGGAACTTATGATTACGCGCTGGCCCTGCAGCTGCTGCAGACAAGGGGAGTGACCTTAACCACCAGCGACCTGGAACGCATTAACCAGGAAAGGTTCACCACACTGGCTACACCGGATAATGGCAGCACTGTATGGACGGTGATCGGCTATCTTTCCGCTCTGCTGGGCGGTATGCTGGGGCTGTTCATTGGCATTTTCCTTTTTACCGCTAAAAAAACTTTGCCGGACGGCTCACGTATGTACGCTTACAGCCAGCATACCCGGCAACATGGGAAATACATTATGCTCCTGGGATTTGTCTCCATTCCTTCCTGGATCTGTTATGCCGTATATTTTAACGGCAGTCTGCCGGGACTTGGTACTGTTTTGGGGCTGATGTCGAATGTACATTTTTAGGTCCACCGGTTACATTTCCCCCTGCTTTTCCAGACCTTTGCCTTTAACCAGGAAATGATACAATGAAAAAACAATGGCGTTCGCTGAGCGATTCAAAAAACTACAAGCAGGGCAAATTTGAGAACTTATCTCCTACGCCCATGCTGGCAGAAAATGCTTCCTACGGGCAAATTATCCGTGACCAGTTCAAGCGGCCGGCTACTATACAACCTTCGCACACTTTACCATCTGTAAAAACAAACCTGGCTACCCTGCATTCGGAAACACCGGTAGTGGTATGGTTCGGGCATTCCTCTTACCTCATTCACTGCAAAGGCACCAATATACTGGTAGATCCTGTTTTCAGCGGGCGCGTTTCGCCCATAGCCGGTATGATGAAAGCCTATCCCGGTACGGATGTATATAAACCGGAGGACATGCCTGCCATTGACCTGATGATCATTACCCACAACCATTATGATCACCTGAACCGCAAAACGCTGACACAGCTGAAAGCTAAAACCAGCGCCTTTTACACGCCATTAGGTGTGGGCAGGGATATTGAAGATTGCTTCGGTAATGATGATACACACATTACGGAAATGGACTGGTGGGAAACAGAAAACCCCATGCCCGGTATTACCCTTACAGCTGCACCGGCCCGGCACTTTTCCGGCAGGGGGCTGCGGCGCAGCACTTCATTATGGAGCTCCTTTGTGCTGCAATTGTATGGTTATACCATTTACATAGGCGGAGATTCCGGCTATGATACCCACTTTAAAACCATTGGTGAAAAGTATGGTCCTATGGACCTGGCCATCCTGGAATGCGGACAATATGACGAGGCCTGGCCTTATATACACATGATGCCCGGTGAAACGCTGCAGGCCGCCATAGACCTGCAGGCGAAGCTGCTGCTGCCGGTACACTGGGGAAAATTCACATTAGCAAATCATCCGTGGAATGAGCCCATTACACGGCTTACACAGCTAGCACAGGAAAAAGGCTTTCCGGTAGCAACTCCGCAGATCGGTGAACCGGTGGATATTCTGCAACGTAAGGCCTGGCAAAACTGGTGGACAGAACGCCAGCCGGAGAATGTAAAATCTTAAACCGGCGAAAGAAGTTCATAGAGACCATTTAAAAGACTTAATGAACGGGATAAATGTAAAAGTGGAATGCAGCGAAGCTTTAACCGCCGCATTCCACTTTTACATTTTACATCCCATCCGTTTACCAAACGTACGTAGCCACTGCGCCACTATCCAGCGAGCTGGTAACTATCTTATTATTGAACTGTATATTAAATGTTTGCGCCTCGCTGCCATCATTAATAACGATCAGCACCTTTTTGCCATCCTTTGTTTTAAAGGCTACATTGTTTAACTGCCCGGGAACATTCGTGCTGATACGCACTGCGCCGGGCCGCACAAATTTAGCTGCATGTGCAATAATGTAGTAGGCTACATTCCTTTCCACCTGGTCATTGGGGCCGATGGTCACTGCGCCCATACATTCCGTGCAGCCGCCTTTTGTATGCGGATTATAAGCCGGATCAGCCGCCAGGTTCCATTCTATTACATTCCTGCTCCAGTTACGGGTAGCGCCTATGATCAGGGTGCTTACATGCCATCTCAGGTTCTTATCAAACGTACCGGGCTTGCCTACCCATTGCTCTGTAAAGTATAAGTGTTTTTGCGGGTAAGCATCATGCACCTTGCTTAATGCCGTAATAGGGCCCGCATACAGGTGAAATGCACTGCCATCAATATACTGCCGTGCAGCAGGGTTATCCAGCACGGTAATGGGATACTCCGGCTTGTCGGCATTATGATCGTAGATGATAATCTTTGTTTTAATACCGGCGGCTTTAAAGGCAGGGCCTAAATGGTTACCGATAAAATCTGCCTGCTCTGCGGGCTTCATTACCATGCTGGGCACATTACCGCCATGCAAAGGCTCATTCTGTGGGGTAATGGCATCAATGGTAATACCGGCGGCCTTCATGGCCTTTATATACTTCACAAAGTATTGCGCATATACACCGTAGTACTCCGGCTTTAAGCTGCCGCCTTTAAAGCTGTTGTTACTCTTCATCCAGGTGGGGGCGGTCCAGGGCGAACCTAATATTTTAATGGATGGGTTGAGCGTCAGTATTTTTTTGAGCACGGGTATCACATCCTTTTCATCTTCCTTTATGCTAAAGTGCGCCAGGCTGGTATCTGTTTGCCCGGCGGGCATTTCGTCATAAGTAAAAGTAGTATCGCTGAGGTCTGATGCGCCAATGGTTACACGCAAATAGCTTACGCCAATGTTATTGCCGCTGGTAAGGAACAGCTCTTTCAATAAAGCATCCTGCCTGGCAGGGGAAAGGGAGTGAATTAAGGTAGCGCTGCCGCCGGTAAGCGCATATCCAAAACCATCTATTTCCTGGAAGGTTTGCGCCGCATTTACCGTAATGGTGGGATAACTGTTCTTGGCGGTTTTAAATACCAGGCCGGCAGGCTGTTTGGTAAAGGTTACCGACCGGTCGGACTTTGTAAGCCAGTACGATACGCTGCCTGCTTTGGCCGGCTTTCCAGGGCTGTGCTGTGCATATACCGTAGTTGTAAAAAGGGCGCCTAACAATAATAATACTTTCATCTTTTCCATCGTTATTTATCAATCATTTTATAAACCCGTACATAATCTACTTCCATAGCGGTAGGAAAAGCGTTGTCGTCAATCCCCTTTTGCCCGCCCCAGTCGCCGCCTACGGCTACATTCAGCAGCAGGTGAAAGCGTTTATCGAAGGGCCATACCTTGTAGCCAGTACCTTCATTCTTAAATTCAAATATCAGCTGGTCATCAATAAATCCCTGCATGTATTGGGGTGTCCAGTCTACCCGGTACAAATGAAATGCCGTAGTGGCATTTTCAATAATTTTAGTAGCTGTCTTTTGAGTGTTGATCTTGAAATAATAGGACTCCGTATGCGCGGTAATGTGAATATTGTTGAGGTCATACCCTACATGCTCCATAATATCTATTTCGCCCGACTTAGGCCAGTTGCCATAAGCCCAGTCTGTAGGCAGCATCCAGATGGCGGGCCAGGTGCCTCTACCGGCGGGCAGCTTGGCTTTGATCTCAAAACGGCCGTACAGGAAATCGCCTTTGTTTTTGGTAACTATGCGCGCGGAGGTATAGTTCTTTCCTTCCTTATTTTCTTTGCGGGCGGTAATGGAAAGTACGCCATTGGCTACAGATGCATTTTTAATGCTGCTGGTGTAATACTGCAGCTCATTGTTGCCCCAGCCCCTGCCGCCAATATCATAGCCCCATTTAGCGGAATCCGGCAAACCGCTGTAGTTAAATTCATCGGCCCATACCGGGTTTTTCTCAAACTGCCAGTGTTTGGCGGGTTGCTGGGCGTGGCCTGTTAATGGCAAAGCGAATAATAATGCGAGTAATAATGGCGCCTTCATAACGGTATTTGTTTTTATGAAAGCGGCGGGGGAATGTAAACATTCCTGCCCGCCGGATTTCATTTCATCAAAAGTATCTATTTTTTTGTTCCTTTTTGCTTCCCCAAAAAGGAACCAAAAAGGGGCCCGCAACCGGTTACCGCCCGGTTGCGGTGTGGTACCTTGATTAAGCGTTGTTGCTACTGTGGTGCCGGGCTGTTGGGCCTCTCTTGCACCACCTTATTTATTCCTTGATTTACTCAATTTTAGTGTTGTCAAGCCCTGATGCTATTATTTGGTGCCGCCCCATTCCTTGCTTTGCTCGATTTTGGTGTTGTCCAGCTCTAAAAGGGGGATGGGCAATATTTCATTTTTACCGGCTACAAATCCGCGGGTAGCCAGTACGGTGGCGGCTTTGCCGGTACGTACCAGGTCGAACCAGCGCTTGCCTTCACCGGCCAGTTCTAAGCGGCGCTCGTTAAAAATGTTATCAAAAGTAGCCGGGATAGCGGGTAAGCCTACACGGGCACGCACGGCATTCAGCAGCGCATAAGAGCGGGTGCCGGCCAGACCGCTTTCGCCATTACGCACGCGGGCTTCTGCTTCCATCAGGTAGGTATCTGCCAAACGGATCTCGTACATATTAATGCCGAAGTTCAGCTCAGAGGGGCCACCGCCGGTGCTTTTGTTAGATACGCGGCCGGCAAATTTCTCCAGGAAATAACCGGTGTTGTTGTATCCTTTTTCATAGGAGGCAATACCGTTCTTTTCAAGGCTGTCAAGATTAGCAATGGTATAGAGATAACGGGGATCATTATGAATAGCGTTGAAAAGGCTGGTGGTAACGGGCAAAAAGCTCCAGCCGGATACGTAATCAGGCGCGCCTGTTTTTAATGCCTTATAAGCACGGGGGCCTACCATAATGCCCAGCACATTACCTTCTGAACAGGATACGCAATCCCAGTTACCGGCAGAAGTAGAGGTGAAGGACATTTCAAAAATGGATTCTGAATTGAACTTCGTTTTCCACAGATCGCCAAAATTAGCCAGCAGCTTATAACCGTAGGTAGCGCTTACATCGCCGGGGGTGGCGCCATTTACTTCCTGAAATTCTGCAATGGCTTCTGTCCACTTCTGCTCCCACAGATATACCTTACCCAGCAGGGCATGTGCAGTGCCTTTGGTTACGCGGCCACCTTCTGAAGCGGCATTGATGGTATTGGGCAGGTTCGTTTCTGCGATAGCTTCCTTCAGGTCTTTTTCTATCTGCGCATATACTTCCTGCGGCGTTACCTGCGGTATATTATACCAGTCGTTTTTTTCAATAGGTTCCAGCGTAAGCGGTATGTTCTTGAAAAAGCGTACCAGGTCAAAATAGAAATAGGCCCGCAGCAATTTTGCTTCTGCTGTAAAACGCGCTTTGGTATTTTCATCCATAGCGGTTACACCGGGCAGCTTTTGTAGCAGCTTGTTAGCACGGAAAACACCCTGGTAGCTGTTAGCCCAGATATCGTCCTGCGGGCCCGTTGCCGGCGTTAAGGTGTAATTGGAAATAACCTGCAGCTGGCTTACGTCGTTCGGGCCGCCGCCACCAGCCAGGTGATCGTCTGATGCGGCATCTGCCACACCTACCTTGGTCACATAACCATTGCTGGTCCAGGGTACTTTATCATAAATGGCTATCAGTCCGGTATAGGCTTCTGCCGCTGTTTTGTAATAATTCTCTTCCAGTATGGTGCCCCTGGGCTGTACATCCAGGAAACCACGGCTACAGGCTGCTGCCATGGAAAGACCAGCGGCCACTAATGCGATGTATTTTATATTACGTTGCTTCATCTTTCAATAGTTTTAAAAAGTAACATTTAAACCTGCCATATAAGAACGGGCCTGCGGATAAATACCACGGTCCACACTCAGTACGCCATTACTACGGTCATTACCGCCAATTTCAGGATCATAGCCGCTGTAACCGGTAATGGTGAACAGGTTCTCAGCCATTATATATACCCGTACTTTTGAAATGAGCGCTTTTTTGGTAAGCGTGCCCGGTAAGGTATAACCCAGCTGTATGTTGCGCATACGGAAGTAGCTGCCGCTTTCCAGGTAAAAGTCTGAAGGGTTGGTAAAGTTCTTGTTCGGATCATCTACGTTCAAACGGGGAAAATCTGAGGAAGTACCTTCACCATGCCAGCGGCCCAGCGCTGTGGTTTGCCAGTTGGCATTCGGAATATCCAGCCTGCGCAGCGCCTGGAAGATCTTGTTACCGGCAGAGCCCTGGCCAAATACAGTAAGGTCAAATCCTTTGTAAGCAGCATTGATGGAGAAGCCGTATGACCAGCTGGGAATAGGGTTACCAATAAATGTGCGGTCTGCATCACTGATCACCCCATCATTATTCAGATCCGCCCAGCGGAAATCGCCCGGTTGTGCGCCCGGCTGAATCCTTTTGCCGTCTTTTGTATATGCATCAATCTCTGCCTGGTTCTGGAAAACACCCATGGTCTTGAAACCATAGAATGCGTTATACTGCTGGCCTACTGCAATACGTGTTAAAGGGTAGCTGCTGGCTACAAAAGGCACCTGGTCGTCTGTAATATATTTTACACCGGTACCCAGGTTGGTTACTTTATTTTTCAGGTAAGATACGTTGGCGTTCACACCCAGGTTCAGATCACCCAGCTGTTTGCGGTAACCTACTTCCAGCTCCAGACCGGTGTTATCCATATCCGCTACGTTAGCGGCAGGGTTGGTGTTGGAACCTATGTAAGCCGGGATGCGCGGGTTACGCAAAATGCCGGTGGTTACTTTTTTGTACCAGTCAAAATTTACAAAGAAGTCGCGGAAAAGGGTGGCTTCAAAACCAACGTTGGTCTGGCTGGTTTGTTCCCATTTCAGATCCGGGTTAGCCGGTGCATTGGGGCTGTAGCCTATCAGGTAGCTGCCGCTGTTGCCAATGGTATAGTTACGGCCACTGCCCAGGGTAGAGGCGTAAGCAAAGTCGTTAATGTTATCATTACCTACAATACCGTAACCGCCGCGGATCTTTAAGAAATCCACTACATTGTTCTTAGGCCAGAAGTTTTCACGGGAGCTTACCCAGCCCAGTGAAAAGGATGGGAAGTTACCATACTTGTTATTTACACCAAAGCGTGATGAACCATCGCGGCGTATAACACCCTGTACCAGGTATTTTTCATCGTAGTTATAATCCAAACGGGCAAATAGTGAAGACACCGTATGATCAATACCTTCTGAACCGGATGATACGCGCTTATCGCTAGGCACATTAAAGTTCAGGGATGCTTCTTTAAAATTGGTAGCTGGTATCTCGTAATAGGTAACACTGGTGCCGCGGGTGTGGTTGTCCTTATAGGCGCCTTGTCCTAACAGCACCGTGAAGTTATGCAAACCGGCTACTTTGTTGTAAGACAGCGTGTTTTCCAGGTTCCAGTCAAAACGCTGGTTGTTGCTACGCAGGAAAGAAGTACGGGTGGTGTTGGTGGAAGAGTTGAGGTAGTAAATAGGCGTAAAGGTCTCATCGCCCCAGAAACCTATTTTGGTACCTACTGTGGAACGCAGACGCAGGCCTTTAATGGGCTGCACTTCTATATACGCATTGCCTACTATGTTATGTGCCCAGGAGTAGTTGCCCAAACGGGTTTGGATATATGCCTGGGGGTTAGTAAGCTCCTGGCCCACCTGGCCGGAAATACCATACGGGCGGCCACTGGCATCTTTTACCACACCCAGGTTCAGGTAAGGCTGTGCTGCTGCAACAGCAGGATCCGTTACTACTAGCGGCGTAATAGGATCCATATTGATGGCAGAGCTTAAAGGCCCGCCGAACTCATTGTTGGTATTACCCAGGCCGATGGATTTTTCGTAGGAGTAACCTACGTTCTGCCCAACGGTTACCCACTCTGATAATTTATGTGTGGAGTTCAGGCGCAGGTTCACACGCTGGTATTTGGAAATATCAGTGGCTACAATACCATCCTGTTTCAGGTAACCTATGGAGCTGTAAAAGGTAGACTTCTCGCTACCGCCGCTTACGCTGATCTCATGGCTCTGGCGGGCAGCGCTGTTGTTAAAGATCACATCCTGCCAGTCGGTACCTGCGCCAAAAGATGCCGGGTTGGCAAATGGTGCAGCCTTGCCGGCATTTACAGCTGCCTCATTACGCAGGGTAGCGTATTCGGTAGCATTCAGCATATGCAGCTTTTTAGCAGGTGCAGAGGTACCATAATAACCATTATAGTTCACCTGCGTAGTACCGGCCTTACCTTTTTTAGTGGTGATGAGTATAACGCCGGCGGCTGCACGCGCACCGTATATAGCCTGGGAAGCAGCATCTTTCAATACTTCCATGGATTCTATATCGTGCGGGTTCAGGTAGCTGATGCCGCCGTTATCTACTACTACCCCATCTACTACCCACAGCGGATTACTATTGTTAAAAGAGGTAACACCTCGTACCCGTACGCTGGCGCTGGAACCGGGCTGGCCGCTGCTGGCGGCAATAGTAACACCGGAAGTGCGGCCCTGCAGGGTTTGTTCCAGGCGGGTTACCGGCTGGTTCTCAATATCAGCAGCTTTTACGCTGGAGATAGCGCCGGTTACCACGCTTTTCTTTTGTACGCCGTAACCTACTACTACGGTTTCTGTTAAAGCAGTTTGCGACATCTGCAGCTGTACATCCTGTACTCCGGCAACAGCCGGCAAGGTATGCTGGGTGTACCCTACAAAGGATACCACCAGCTCACTGTTACGGGGTGCGCGGATATTGTACCGGCCCTCGCCGTCAGTTGCAGTACCTGTGTTGGTACCTTTAACGCGGATGGTGGCGCCGGGTATGGGCTGGCCCTTTTCGTCGGTTACGCGGCCGCTGATGCTAACAGTGGTATCCTGCTGCATTTTAGCTGCAGGGCGCACCTGTATAATAATACGTGAGCCATCAATACTATAGAACATGGCCTGATCGCGGAGGCATTCGTCCAGCACTTCCTTTACCGTGGCATTTTTTACCGATACGGTTACAGGCTTAGTGCGTGACAGCATATTCTCATCATACACTATAGACATGCCCGCCTGACGGGATACTTCTTTCAGCACCTTTTTCAGCGATGCGTTCTTTTCTGAAAGTGTGATCTGCTGGGACACTGCTTTTGCGCTTATCTGCAAGCAGGCTGCCAGCATTAAAAAGGCAGTCAGTTTCATAACGCAGAGCATTTTACGGGCCAGCAGGCTTTTTGCTGTAATACCATGGTCCGTGATTTGATTTTGGTATTGCTTTTCAATAACGTGAGCGTGCCCACGCCAGGTAGGTAGCTTCCGGGTAACGGAAGCTTTACCACTAAAGTTTAAATACATACTTTTGTAGTGTTTGGGAATGACCAGATAATAGTTCTTAACGGGACTTATTGTTTCTTCGGGAACCCAGACTTTCTGCCGGGGGTGTTGCGAGCACTTCCGGCTTTTTTCATAGGTGTTGCCCTCTTTGTGCGTGTTAGCTTGTTTCAGGCTTCATAACGTTTATTCATGTTTTACGATCAGTTTTAACAATGCATACCCGGCCGCACGTGGTAGCGGCCAGGTATGAAATTGATGACGTGGCTTATTCTGCTGTAACCGTCAGCCGCCGCCCTTCCAGGCTAAATTTTGCGCCATTCGCTTCCAGCATATGCAATATTTCAGATAAAGGCAGATTTCTGCTGATACGGCCGCCGAAAAGGCGGTTGCTGTTCACATTGCCATAGGTCACTTCTACATCATACCAACGGGCCAGCTGGCGCATGATCACATTCATGCCGGCATTATCAAACTCAAAGAAGCCTGTTTTCCAGGCAATGGTTTGGTCTATATCTGCCTGGCGTACGGACATTTGGCCGGTGGTATATTCCAGTACCGACTGCTGTCCGGGTTTCAATAGCTGCTGGCGCTCACCGCGCTGCACGCGCACGGCGCCTTCCAATAGGGTTGTATTCAGGCTTTGTTCATCAGGGTAGGCCATAATGTCAAAACGGGTTCCTAATACCTGTACCTGTGTATTATTGATAGCTACAATAAACGGATGATCTGCATTGTGCGTTATTTCAAAATATCCCTGCCCCTGCAGCTCCACTACCCTTTCCTTACCGGTAAAGGCGGTGGGATATTTGAGGCGGGAAGCGGCATTCAGCCATACATGGCTGCCATCCGGCAACACAATATTAAACTGGCCGCCACGTGGCACCACCAGTGTATTATAACCAATAGCTTCTCCTTTACCCTGTGCAGCATATTCCAGCCGGCCATTGCGCTGCTGCACAGTGGTTTTGCCCTGCTGCAGCACCTGGTTGCCTGCGTTGTCCAGCTCCACCGTAGTGCCATCTGCCAGCGTAAGCACGGCTTTATTGGTGCCCGGCGCTACATCATTACTAATTACACTTTTCTTATTCAGCGCCATGTTTGAGGCAATGTTGTGCGACTTATCTGTTTTATAGAACCAGTATACGCTGCCGGCCAGTAATAACATTAATACAGATGCTACGGCTGCCCAGCGCCAGGGATGGCGTAAAGGCATTATTTTATTACGGCTGATGTGCTGGAGCAAACGGGCTTCAATCCGGTCGCTTACAGCGGCAGGTATTTCATGGGGTGTATTAATAGCCTGTTCAAACTCCTGCTGCAGCCTGGCTAACAGGGGACGATGCGCGTCTGAAGCCTTCAGCCAGTTGTACAGCGCTGCTGCTTCTTCGGGCGTACAGCTACCTTCCAGGTAGCGTTGTAACAGTTCTTCGTAGTGGCCTTTGGTTTCAGACATAAGTGGACAACAGATACTGTTTGACACAGGTATCCAAGGTATATATCCGAAAAACGGGTGCGAGGGTACCCCTTTCCTGAAAAAAAGTTAGAATATTTTCTGTGCTAGGTATAAAAGAGTGATTACCAGGCCCTGGCGGTAAATATAATTATGAATGGCCCGCATGCTTAATACCATATGTTTTTTCACCGCATTGCGGGAAATACCCAGAATGGCCGCTGCCTCATCATAACTTTTACCTTCCTGCCGGCACAGGCGGAATACATGCAGGCGCTGGGGGGTTAAACGGCCCAGTGCTTCCTGGAATAAACGGTTGTACTCTTTTTCATTTACCATTTGTTCCGGCCCATTACCTTGGAACTGAAGATGTTCCAATACTTTTTCCTGTAACACCTCATCATACGCCAGCTTTTTAAGGGTTTTAAAAGCATGGTTACGGGCAATGCGATACAGGTAGCCGGTAAAGGGCAGGGCGGGATTAATACGGTGCCTGATCTCCCATACTTTCAGAAATACATCATGCACCAGGTCTTCTGCAAGCGAAGGTATTTTGCAGATACGCAGCAGGTAAGTATACAGCGCAGGATGGTACTGCCGGTAAATGCTCGTGAAAGCCGACTCATCCCCTTCAATCATCCGTGCTATCAAACCCTCCCCGGATGGTATGCTGTCCATGTGTTTGTACATTTAAGAAACCCTAACGCCGTAAATTAAATAAAACAGGCAAATGTACCAATTGGCGCTGAATTGGCGGTGCAGAAAGGATTTTATATAATCAGGCTGCTTAAGCCGTTACGGGCCAGCGTGGCCACTACTATTGTATATAGTATCAATACAATAGTAACAAAAACCACTACGCTGCTGAACCAGCGGCGTACGCCCGTGCGGGTAGCCCAGGCTAAGCTGATCACAGAAGCCAGCAGGGTTACGGCCAGCAAAGTGCCCATTACTGCTAAAAAATAATGAATAATGAATGCGTTCACCACATCCGCATACGGATACCATGGGAACAATGCTGCAAAAAATGCCAGCGCAAACAGCACAATAGTAACAATACTTACCATGGTATACCAGGACTGGTAGCTGCGGCTGTTGATCATTACCAGGGCGCTCATACCTAACAACAGCAGGGTAACGGCAACGGGTATAATGGTAAATGTGATGGATATGCCCTTGTAATTGGGTAATGCAGCCAGGTGCAGCCTGCTTTCCACAATCCCATCTGTGCGGTAATATCTCCAGACACCGGTACGCACACCATGATCATACTGGCCCTGAACATTCAGCACCCCATCCCGGTCAAAGCCCTGGAAAGTGCCATGGATCTTATTATCCTGGTAATGGGTAATGGAGTAAAAAGGCTTGCCCTCGCCGTAATGCTGGATCTCCGTACGGTCAGGACATTGTTTTATAAACCCGCTGATCAGGCTATCATCATGGTCAATAAGCAGATACCCTTCCAGGGTGCGCGTATCTATATTCCATTTAAATTTTTTACGGCCGTTCTCCGAATATTTCACCACTACGTGGGTAATGCCGTTCCTGCGCACTTGCATTTCGCCCGTTTTGCCATTGGGATACTTAGTGATCAGTGTATCATCCTGTGCTGCGGAGGAAAATGCAAAACACAGCATACATAAAATAAGGTAACAGGACCGCATAGGAATAGGCATAGGTTTAAACACCCTTAAAGATAATATAAAAATTAAGGGCCCGTAATGTTACAGGCCCCTGGTTATAGGATTCAGCCATAGGGAGTTAATTATTTCCGGGGGTGTGAAACACTTCTTCCATGGTAGTCCAGGTACTTTGGGTACCGGCTGCTTCCGGTAAGGGTAGCTGCGCAGGCGCCGTCTCCTTCCACCAGCGTTGGGTAGTGGTATCGGCGGCCATTTTTTTCATATCTGCGTTAAAGTTAGTGCCGGTGTATTCAAAGTAACTAAAAAGAAAATATTTATTATCTATTTTTTGAAGATAAATAGAATAATTGTCAATGTTGCATGCTTTAATGGTTTTTAATACGCCGGGCCAGGCAGCGGCATGCAATTGTTTGTAATAAGCGATCTTTTCCGGTTTTAAACCGGTAACCATGCCATAACGTTTTACGGGTTTTACCGGATGACAGGCTAACAGGCACAGGGCCAGCATAACGGGAAGTAGTTTCATCTGCATTAAATTTTAGTGGTTAATAAAAATGGGGAAAGCAAAACACCTGTAAAATGGATTATCCTGTAATACTGATGGATTATTGTAAGCAGCAAAAAAGCCGCTGCGGTTGCAACGGCTTTTTAAAAAGGGAAACTTTGAGGTATTAAAAGCGGAACTGCTCTTATAGGATAGTTAAATAATCAATTATGGGCAGCGTCTTTATCCAGCAGCTCTGCCAGCTTCTTTTCCAGCAGCTCGCCACGCAGGTTGCGGCCTACGATCTTACCGGCAGGGTCAATAAGAAAGTTGGTGGGCACGCCTCTTACGCCGTACAAACCGGCTACTGCATTACTCCAGTACTTCAGGTCAGATACATGCGTCCAGCCTTCCAGTCCATCTTTTTTAATGGCTGCCAGCCACAGGTCCTTTTTGCCCGGCTGGTCAAGGGATACGCTAAGCACGGTGAAGTTCCTGTCCTTATACTGGTTGAATGCTTTTACCACCACCGGGTTCTCCGCACGGCAGGGGCCACACCAGCTGGCCCAGAAATCAAGCAGCACATACTTACCGCGGAAGTCGGAGAGCTTTACCGGTTTATCATTTACATCGTTCTGCGTAAAATCAGGTGCAGCAGCGCCTATTGCCAGGCCGCGCTCTTTTTCCATAGAAGCGGCAAACTCTTTACCGGCAGGGCTGTTACGCAGCTCCGGTGTTAAGCCTTTGTACATAGGTTCCAGCAGCGCGAGGTCCATATTGGTATGCACGGCCAGCTCCTTTAAGGCTACTATGCTGAAGAAGGAGTTAGGATTTGCTGCTATGAACTTTTGCATCAGCTCCTTTTTTTCTGCTATCGCTTTATGAAAACGCGCGTCCAGGCCTTTGGTGAAATTTGTATCCTGGCGTTGTTCATCGGTAGCGGCGCCAAAGTCTTTATTAATGCTGTTCATCTGCTCATCAAAAGGCGACAGGAATTTTTTGTAGCGCTCATTTTCCGTGTTGATGGCTGATCCGGTAATAGTTCCATCTTCCAGCGTGGTGGCAGCTACCAGGGTAATGGTACCCTTTTCCAGGTAAATAAGGCGTTTATCCGGCGCCGTTTGCGGGTTAGTTACGCCTGCGCCGTCATGATCTACCATCAGCATACATAATAAAGGGCCGTCTACCTTACCCTTAAATTGAAAAGCGCCGTCTTTCAGTATGGCGGAATCCAGCATGATCTTGCCCTCTTCCCGGCGATCCAGGTAGGCTTTGGCAGGCGCATTCAGGTGGCCCAGTTTACCGTTTAATACAAAGTTGCCGCTTTGTGCTTTGGTTAGCAGAGGGAATGCTGCACAGGCAAGTAATATCCACTTTTGCATGTTGTTTATTTATTTAAAGTTTAATCACGTAGTATAATATCCTGCGGCGATCCGGGGATGCCGTCTATTTTTTTAATGAGCTGCCCCAGCTTACCAGTGCTGATGTCCAGGTAATAAATGCTGCCCCCTTCTGCGCCCACTATCAGCAAGTTGCCGCCCTGCAATACTTTGAGCAGGGTGATCTTTTTACCGGCAGTGGTAGTTTGCAAGGGTTTAATGTCGTTGTTCAGCGGGTTATAACGGTAAATAATATCGTTGGCGCTGAAGAAGAACACCCCGATAGGCGATGACTGCCATTTGGTGCCTGCCGTTAACAGGCTGGTACCAGGGAAGGGCCTTTTATAAGTGGTATAAAAACGCTGGGTACTGTCTGTAAAATCCACCCTGAACTTTAATTCCAGCTTTTTACCCAGGCTGTCGCCAATGGCATACAGCTCATTATCGTTAAAGCGGTTCATGTAGATCATGTCCATCTTCACCTGTTTGGGATCAAATGCATCGCCCAGCACCGTGTAGTTCACATCATAAAAAGTATTGGCGTAAAAACGTACAAAGGCTTTCCGGTTCTTATCATACCCCACGCAATAATTACCTCCTCTGCCTGACAGCGCTGTTTCTGTGAAATTCTCCATCAGCTGCGGGTACAGGGAGTAGCTGCCGTTAACGGGCACACCCCAAAAGCCATAGTAGGGCCAGAAGGGCGCTGTTTCTGTAGCGCCTATATATAGCTTACCGTCTATGACAGCATTGGTAGTACCATTCACCATGTTCAGCAAATAATCTGCATGCGCATTGGCCGGGGCATCGAAAAAATTCTCCGGTATGTATTTATTCTTTTTTAAGCTGCTGGCGTCTATCTGCACACCGCCGTTCTGGTCCCCGTCATACGTGATCCAGTAGGCAGTAAGGGTGTTCAGGTAAAACATATTCTGTATAGGCACCAGCTGTTTGGCGGGGCCGGGCAGCGCCTCCTGGTTAATGGATTGGTAAATATCCGGCCGTACGGCGCCATCCGGCTTTACGAATGACAATACTGCCTGGTTATTGTTATTGCTTAATACCAGCAGGCCTTTGGTAAATTCTGTTTGCGCTATAATATCAAACTTGTAAAAGTATTTCATGCCGGTGCTGTTATCCGTTACAGCTAGCTGCGTAGGGTAACGTGCGGCCGGCAATCCAAATACAATGCGCAGCTCCCGGCCTTCATAGTCCTGTGTGCGGGCTTCTGCGGCTACATCTATTTTCCAGTAACAGCTGTAGTCATTTTTGCCGGAGGCCAGTGTTATCTTCGGAGTAATGATCAGGCTATCGCCGGTAATGGCGTTGTACACGGTATCCAGGTTACTGATCTGCGGATCCGGCAGCTCCACGTAATCATAATTGCCTTTATCGCGTGCGCAGGCTGCCAGTAACAGCAGCAGTACGGGTATATATAAAAGAGCGTGTTTCAATTTCTGCATGACGAATAATTTGTTTTACACAACAATGCGGTTGCCATCCTCATCCCGGAAATAATACCGGTTATCTGCCGGGTTCAGCTCCAGCAGATATTTTTTCTCCGGGTTGGTAATGCTGTAAAAAAAGTAGTTACCGTTGGTAGTGGGCGTTACAGTATAACCGGCATCCGGGTTGTTCTGCACCCATAACAGGGGATCACTCAGGAAGGCTCTAAAACGGCGGGTATAATACAGCACCCGTGGCGTTGTAGTAGCGTCACTGTTAGTAGCAGGTAGTTCCGTAGTGCCGGATACGCGGATGAACAGCTCATGCTTTACCCGGGAATACAGCCCCAGCTCACCTATCCACACATTCCACCACACGGGCTTTTCCAGCCGGTTAGAGAATATTACGCGCAGGCTGTCCCAGGGTGTATAATCCACTTTAAAATCCGATGTGGCCACCAGCATAAATTTGATGCGTACGGTTTTATTGGCCAGTTCCGGATCGGTATTCAGCAGTATAAGGGGTACGCGCGCGGTGCCTGAATCTGCCGGCATGGTATACCTATCTTCCAGCGGTTTATAATGCAGGCCGGCTACGGCGGTGGTGGCGCTGTCTACCACTGCTATCTTAAACTGCCGCGCTGTTTTTACACGGCTGCCGGATATACGTACGGGCAGGAACACCGTATCAGCAGCTTTTTCCGGGAACAGCGCAAAACTGTACACAATACTATCTGAACGTATCTGTTTGCTTGTATCTGTTATTAAGTTGAAGTACACGTTGTCGGTGGATTGATACCTGACCTCTTTCACCTTTTTACACGAATATAAAATACCGCATAAGAGTGCTATAGCTATGATATGCTTCATTCGTATCTGTTTATCTGTTACCGTATACAATTTCATCGTCCGGGAAGGGCAACACCATAATGGCGCTGCTGGCTGGCACCGTGCTGCCGTTCTGCCCTGTAATGGGCATGTTCAGGCGTTTGTACATATAAAAGATCTGACCTTCTCCGTACAGCTCCTTACGCGCTTCTTTTACCAGCTCCTGCAGGAACACGGTTTTGGAAGGATCATTGAGCGTAACACCTATGCCCCTGTTCAGGCGCACGGTATTAAAATAATCCCAGGCTTTGGCAGGATCCGTATCAAACGTACATTCTGCAGCTATGTAGTACATTTCGCTAAGACGCATGGCCGGAGCCATTTGCGGGTGCAGGTTGTTATCCGGATCGCGGGCATATTTTTCCAGGCGCAGGTAGTTGGTGGAGCTTACGGTTTGTTCGGACAGCCACTGTTTGTAACGGAAATCCTCCCCGCCTACCCCGCCGGTTTCATACAGGTTACGGCCTTCCGGTGTGGAGATATACAGGCCCCTGTCCGAATTACGAAACAGGCGCCGCAGCTCTTCTGTGGTATTGGGTATGTAAAAAGCAAACAGCAGCTCTTTGTATAATACCCGGTCTTTTTTGGTATCATCCGGGTTCAGGAAATCGGCCTGACGGGTCCAGGGAAATTTATGGGCGTTGATCACTTCCAGCGCATTGTTGAGCGCATTGGCCTTATCACCTTTATACAGGTACACCCGCGCCAGCTGGCCGCATACGGCGTAATAGTTCAGGCGGTGACGGCGCTCCTGCACAAAAAGATCACCATTCTGTTCTGTAGATGAATCCGGGATAGGATAACCTACTTTATAACCGGCTGATACAATAGGATCGGCTGTGGACAGCAGGGTTTTGGCAGCCTGCAGGTCTTTCAGCATCAGGTCCAGGGCTTCACCGGTCTTATACATTTTAGGCACATCCTTACTAAAGGCGGTTACATAGGGAATGCCTTTACCACCGGCATCAACGGCAGCGAATAAACGCAGCACATCAAAATGGCAGTAAGCGCGCATGGCCAGCGCCTCCCCTTTTACCAGCGCATAGTTCACCGGTGTAAGAATTGCCTGCCGCTTATCTACTTTTTCCAGGATAAGATTGGCATTAGCAATTACATTGTACAATCCACGCCAGGCGCTGTCTTTACGGCTAATGAAATCAGCGTCCTTATAATTATAGAGCGCTGTTTCTTTATAATGTACCGGGTCGTCGGACGCAATGGTATAGTTCTGCGCCAGCACATCCGGGAAACCGCCCAGCAGCTCTTTGCCATACAGGTCTTTTTGTGCGCAGCGGCTGTATAAACCATTGATGGCTTCTTTAAAACCATCTTCCGTGCTAAAAAGGTCATCCTGCGATACCTGCGACTGTGGCTGCACATCCAGCCACTTTTTGCAGGATCCGAAGACGGTTATTATTATAATTAAGAGGAAATATCTTTTCATCCGTAAATAATTTTTTAGAACCTGGTTGATAATGAAAAAGTGAAGCTCCTGGCAAAGGGATACTCAATACCTCTTTCCAGCTTTACGGTGGACCAGTAAAAGAGATCGTTCATGGTAAGCGCAAAGCGCAGGTTCTTCATCTTTAACTGCTTGTACAGGGCCGCTGGCGCATCGTAGCTCAGGTATACGGATTTCAGCTCCAGCCGGTCTTCCCGCTGCACAAAGCGCGATGAGGTGCGGGTAAGGCTTTTATCTGTAATGTCCTTATACAGGGCATGGTCGCCGGGTTGCTTCCAGCGCAGGCCCAGCGCGCGGCTATCCACGTTATACCATGGGTTGGCGTTTTCAATACGGTCTACCAGGGTTTGGTTATAAATATCGCCGCCTACTTTTCCATAAAAATTCAGCTGCAGCATCAGGCTTTTATAAATAAGGCTGCCGCCAAAATAACCGTCTACATCCGGCGTTTGATCGCCTACAGGCACCGTGTTCTTCACCTTATAATCATAGGTGCGGGTACCATCCTGGTTCAGGTATATTTCTTTCCCGTTCTCCGGGTCTATGCCCAGAGAGCGTACGGCATAAATGGTGTTGAGCGACTGCCCTTCCTTGTAACGCAGCAGGGGCGCGGTGGCCAGGTCTGCCTTGGCATCCTGCTGTTTATCTACCTGGTCGTTGTAGCTTTTAAGCGCATCGGAGATTTTAGTGATCACATTGGTGTTGTGCACCAGGTTTATATTAATGTTGGCCGACCAGTTACGGGTGCGCCATACATTGGCGCGCATGTACACCTCATAGCCTTTGTTCACCATCTCGCCCAGGTTGGCTTTGTATTTATCAAAACCCGTGGAGGTGGGTACATTAATGTCTGCAAGCAGATCGCGGGTAAGCTTGTAGTAATAACGCGGCGAAATGTACACGCGGTCATTAAACAAGCCCAGCTCCATGCTTACATCATAGTTATTGGTGCGCTGCCATTTCAGCTGTGGATTGCCATAGGCGGTAAACACGGCGCCTACGCCGGTAGAGTACCAGCTGCCGGTGTAATACTGGTAAGTGGTATTGGATAAATAGGCCGGGAACGACACACTGCCTGTTAAACCGGTAGTAGCTTTTAAACGCAGCTGGCTGATGGCGGTATGCTGCAGGAACTTTTCCTTATGCAGGTTCCAGCCAATGCCATAGGACCAGAAAGGGGCCATGCGGGAACCCGTACCAAACTTGGACGAGCCATCTACCCGCACGGTACCATCCATTAAGAAACGGTTCTGATAAGAATAGTTAAAGGACAAAAACCCACCAATGAGGCGCTGCTCCTCAATATCGCCGGCAGGCGCCGTATTATCTTCATACTTACGGGCAAAGGTGATATTGGTGAACCGGTCATTGGTAAAGCCTATAGCGGAAAAACTTTTAATGTCTGTTTTTGTGGCCTGCACATTCATGCCTAATGAAAAGTTCAGGAAGTGCGTGTTTTGCAGGGCCTTGTTATAGGTGATGGTGGCATAACCATCCACCTGCATATCATCCTGGCTGGTATAGGTGTACTTGCCACGGTCTTTCAGCGCGTCGCCACTGTAAAAATAGTAGTAGTTGCTGAGCGGCGATGCAAAAACATCCTCCGTGGTTTTACGTTTGGTAAGGCTTACGGTTGCATTGAACCGTAACGCATCAGTAGGTGTGTATTGTGTAGAAAAAGCGTCAATAAATTCCAGGTAAGATGATTTGTTAAAACTGCCGGTGGTAGCATTGTATAAAGGATTCAGTACGGTGGCGGTAAGCCCTGCATCCTCTCCCTTGTCATTCAAACCGCGGTAATTCCATTTATCTATTTCGCGGATCAAACGCCCGGCGGAATCGCGCATGGGATAATAAGGGTTCATATTCACATACTGGTCAAAATTACCGTATGGTGATGCCTTGGCGCTTACCTGCGACAGTGTGAACTGGTTACGGAACAGCAGCTTCTGGCTCCTAGGCTGGTAAGACAGCGTGTTGCTTAAGCTGTAACGATCGCGCCCGGAGCCTTTCATAACACCGTTATTGGTCTGGTAACGTGCATCAATACCATAACGGATGGTAGACGAGCCGCCCTGTAATGACACGGAATGCTTATGGCCAAAGTCTGTAGCCACCGGCTGCGACAGCCAATAGGTATTAATGCCGCTGAGCACATTTTTCTTTTTGGCGTAATACAGCTTCTCCAGATCGTCGGCACTGCTCACTCCATTGCTGGTATATAAACCGGCCAGCCTTTCATACTCCAGCTTCTGTGTGGCATCTAATACGTTATAGGCAGTAAGGTCCGGTGTAGTTACGTTCAGCTCATAATTATAATACAGCTCCAGCTCTCCTTCTTTTGGTGCGCGGGTTTGTATCACCACTACCCCATTGGATGCACGCGAGCCGTAAATAGCGGTAGCAGCGGCATCTTTCAGCAGGGTTACCATTTCCACCCGGTTAAAGTCCAGGTCAAAAATTGTTTCTATGCTTACCTGGTAACCATCCAGTATAAATAATGGCAGGTTGGTTACATTGGCCAGCTGCGTTCTGCTTAGCTGGCTGGCATCGCCGGTAGGTATGGCGGTGGCGCCGCGCACATTTACATTGGGCAGCTGGTTAGGATTAGCGCCTGCAATATTATTCTCCACCAAACGGAAAGAGGGATCAGAGGCCTGTATGCTTTGCAGAATGTTCTGCGGGTTAAAACGTTTCAGCTCCTCGCCGGTAATAGTAATGGCGGAGCCGGTATAGCTTTCTTTCTTCAGCTGCTGATAACCATTCACCACAAAGTCTTTCATTGACTGTACTTCTGTAAGCAGCTTTACATCAATACCGGCACGGTTGCCTATTTTCACCTCCTGCGTTTTATAACCAATGTAACTGAATACCAGCGTGCCATTGGGCGGTACGTTATTCAGGCGGTACTTACCATTTTCATTGGTTTTTACGCCATTGGTGGTACCTTTTACCACCACGGTTACACCAGGCAGCGGCACACCCGATTCCTCTGTTACCTGTCCGCTTACAGCAAACTGCTGCAGCTCACCGGAAGGCGCAGCGGTTGAAGTAGCACCTATCACCACTGCGCTCACGGGCTCCATATTAAGGTCAGAAGGGGTAATGGGATGATCGGCTGGTTTTGTACCGGACTTCTTGTAAAGAATGTACTGGTCCTGCCCTACCTGCTCTGCTTCCAGGCCTAAAGGCGACAGGAATTTGTTGAGATAATCAATCAGTTTGGTAGCGGGATCTTTGGCCGGTGGCGCATCTGCATAAATACCTTTTACCGTGTTGCCAACATAGTTAATGCGTATGTTGTAACGGCGCTCCATATGAGCCAGGTGATCTTTGAGCGGCTCCTGCTCCTGTGTGTTGTTTTGTACGTAATAAACAGATCTATCAATGGCCGGGCCCTGTGCTTTACCAATGGCAGTAAGGCTGCCCAATTGGATCAAAAGAGCCAAGGCAAGGCCTCCACCGGTATACCCGGCGTGAATTTTCACCATAGCATTAGATTAAGGTTGGTTATATGTATTTACGAAACACTGTTACTGTATTGCTTTTATTCCCCCTGTGTTTTACTTATCCTGTATGTGTTAGCTCCTGTCTTTTCGGTATGTACATTAAACGATCTTCCCAGTGTTATAAAAAACACATTGATATTATCCCTCGGTATAGTGCCTGTAAAGGTTTGGGCGCCCAGGCTGTCATCTTCCAGCACAATGGTAAGACCCAGGTTATCCTGCAATGAGCGTATCACCTCTGCTACCGGCGTTTCATTGAACAGCAGGGCCGGTGTGCTCCAGGATGCATACTGTTCCGGGTTCACACGCTGGTTGCTTAGCTCCGCGGTGGCGGCGGAATAGGTAACCATATCTCCGGGCTTCATGGTAATAGGCGCGGTGGCTTTTTTGGCAGATGTGGTATTGTTCAGTGTGAGCTTTACCACCCCGTTGCGCAGCACCACTTGGGTTTTTACCCGGCGGGTGTTCACATTAAATTCTGTACCTACCACCTGAATGTCTACATCGTTGGTATGTACAACAAACCGCTGGTTATTGTAGGTATGCTGCACCGTAAAAAATGCTTCGCCCTTCAGCCATACTTCACGGGGCCCGGTACCGGCCCATTTTTTAGAAAAAGATAACGTGGAATTTACATTCAGCTTTACTACCGAATGGTCAGGCAGTTCAATGGTTTTCATTTCTCCCATTACCGTGGCGTATTGCACGGTTTTATTGAGGGAAAAGAAAATAACTGCACAGGCAACCAGCATCCCTGCCAGCAGGGCAGCGGCCGCATAAGGCCACCACCGGCGTTTTTTGTGCAGCGCTACCAGCTTAGCGCCGGTAACTGTATGTTGGTTTGCGATGGAAATACTTTGTAATACTTTTTCCCAGGTCTGCTCCTCATCCTGCGGGGCCGGTGCATGTGCGGGGCCGCCGCCTATCAGCAGCAGCAGCTCGCGGGCCTGGTTTACAGCCGGCTGTTTGTCAGGGTTTTCCTGCAGCCATTGCTCCCAGAACCGTGTAGCTTCCGGCTCCTGTTCCAGCACCCAGTTGCGGAAAACAGGATGTTGTAAAAAATCCTCCGTCTTAAAGTCCCTGAATGTCATTATTGGTTCTTAATAAGGTAAAGCAGTGAATGGTGAAAATCTTAGCGTGTTTTGGAAAGTTTTTTTAAAAAAAGTTTTTGCCCCTCAAAAATGACTATAAAACTGTTGGTGCTCAAGCACTATTAATAATAGCGGCAGCAGCTGATCACTATTCTTCTTCAGGTAATTCAATGCTTTGGAGAGCAGCACATAGGTTGAGTTCACGCTCAGCGACATAATGGCTGCTGTTTGCTGTGTATCCAGCCCTTCGTAAAAGCGCAGGTACAGGATCTCCCGCTGGCGGCGGGGCAGGCTGCTCATCACCTTTTCGAGCTTTTGGGTACGCTCTGCGCTGGCCTGCTCCTTGATCAGGTCCTCTTCGCGGGAGTGCGTGAACGGCTCTTCCGTATGTTCAAACAGGCGGCTGAACACGCCCTGCTGCTGGCGGCCGATCTTCCTTTTCAGGCTGGCCAGCAGGTAAAATTTAATGGAATCTGTTACGGATAAACGTTCCCGGCTCAGCCAGATGCCGGCGAACAGGTCATGAATGCAATCCTTTACCAGGTTGCCGTCTGCATGCAGCTTCATGCCATAGCGGTAAAGGGAATGAAAATGTGTGCTGTAAATGAAAGCCAGCGCATCCTGGTCGCCTTCCATTACCTTACTCCAAAGCGCGCTATCATTCAGGCTGCCGTACAAGCTATTTAAGATTTGGTTTATTACGGTTCGGGTGTACTGGTGGTGTATTGTACCCGCTAAAGATATGAACCGGAATAATAAGATGCAACCTACTTTATCTTCACCGGCGTAACTCCTTCTTTGGTGATCTTTACGGGAACGATCAGGCCATCTTTATCAAAATGCATTTCATCAATACAAACCACGCGGTTATTAGCGGCGGTTTCAGTTAAAGGCCGGCGGTGGTATACAATATACCATTGATCGGTGCCGGGTAGCTGTATTACGGAGTGGTGGCCGGCGCCGGTAGCTACAGCTGTATCCTGCTGTAATATTTTCCCGATGCGCTTAAAAGGCCCGGCAGGGGAATCGGCTATGGCATAGGCTACGGAATAATCCGGGCCGCCCCAGCCCCCTTCAGACCACATAAAATAATATTTGCCATTGCGGATGAACATAAACGGCCCTTCCACATATCCTTTGGGCGTGATCTCTTTAAACGTAGCGCCGTCTGCAAAAGGCTCAAAGCCGGTAAAATCGGCTTTCAGGCGGGCAATATTACAATGCCGCCAGCCGCCGTAGATCATATAATAACGGCCATCCTTGTCATGGAACACAAACTGGT
This sequence comes from Chitinophaga rupis, assembly GCF_900109685.1. Taxonomy (GTDB): domain Bacteria; phylum Bacteroidota; class Bacteroidia; order Chitinophagales; family Chitinophagaceae; genus Chitinophaga; species Chitinophaga rupis. The sequence goes on from NZ_FOBB01000006.1 coordinate 225,207, forward strand.
CTATAGGCTGGGCTCCGTTATGGAATTTATCGATCAGCGGTTTGCCCAGGTAATCCTTATAGGGACCGCCCGGCTGGCTGGCTACGGCTACGCCTATGCCGCCCTTTTCCTGGTTGTTCTGAATATCGTTGGCTGCAAAGAAGAAATAGTATTTGCCTTGTTTTTCTACAATAGCCGGGGCCCACATGGCACGTTTGGCCCATTTAATAGCGCTGCTGTCCAGGATATGCGGGTGTTTTACCCAGCGGCTCATATCCGTTGAGGAAAAGGCGTCAAAGAACACCTGGTTCTCATATTTGTCGGAATAGGTAGGGAAGATCCAATAGGTTTTACCAAAAATAGCCGCTTCAGGATCAGCGTACCAGCCGCTGATCACGGGGTTCCCCACTTTTTTCTGCTGTGCAACGGCTGTGGATAAGGAGATTACAGCAACCAGGCATACCGCGACCAAAAATACCAGTGTCTTTCTCATAGCTATTACTAATACGTTTAAGTAGTGCGCCAAGATAAAAGGGAATTACGAATTATTCAATTACGAATTACGAATGGAGCACCTCAAATAAGGCTGATTCCTTACATAAAAGATAATTAATTATAAGAATCTGGAATTTAAGGATTAAGAATTACGAATGGAGGCCGAAGGCTTAACGCTAATACCGGGCATTGGAAATTTTTCATACACAAGCACTAGTGCTTCATCGTTCAACCCAATTCGTAATTCGTAATTGAATAATTCGTAATTCATAATTACTCCGTCACTTCTCCGCTCACCATTAACCGGATCTTTTCTTCTTCCAGGTCCAGCAGGCCAATGTATTTGCGGATCAGGTCTTCGTCTATCTCCTGTTTTTTATTCAGCTTTTGCAGGAGCTCACGCTGCTCTTTGATCACAGCGCCTACCGCGGCGCGGTAATGCCTGCTGGTAGTTTCAGCTGCCAGCTGCGTATTTTCCGCTGCCTCATCCTGCAGGCGTTCCAGCAGGTGAATGTCGCTTTCATAGCGCACCTTTAAGCTTTGCAATTGTTCATTGGCGGCTATTTTCTCCAGGTACTGCTCATTTAATACACGCAACCCTGTATGCGCCAGCTTGTGGCGCACCACTTTTTCCTGCTCTGCATAAGGCATGGGATAATCATTGTCCTCCAGCTTTAACCAGCGCACCACCAGGGGTAAGGTTAGTCCCTGGAATACCAGCGTGACCAGGATCACGGTAAATGTGATGAATAGAATAAGGTTACGCTGCGGGAAAGGCGTACCATTTGATAAGGTGATGGGAATAGACAATGCCGCCGCCAGCGACACTACCCCACGCATACCGGCCCAGCCAAGGGCCAGCGGCGCACGCCAGCCGGGCCGGCTATCTGCCGTAGTAATAAATTTGCTTGCAAAAACGGTGAAGGCCGATGCACCCAGTGTACATAAAAGCCTTCCCACGATCAATACCAGGGAGATGATCAACCCATAACGGATAGCAGCGCCCATACTTACTGTACCCATTTGCTGTACAATAAACGGCAGCTCCAGCCCTATCAGCATAAACACAATACCATTTAATGCAAAACCAATGGTGGCCCACACATTCTCTCCCTTGAAGCGGCTGCCAGGGCTCAGGATCACGTTACTGCGGGTAGAGAGGAACAAGCCGCCGCTTACCACTGCCAGCACACCGGAAAAGTGAAACTCTTCCGCTACTATGTACATTACATATGGCGCAATAAAGGTGAGCACAATATCAATATTGGTAGTGGTGGGCAGCCAGCGGTGAATGGCGTAAAACACCAGGGCCACGGCCAGTCCTATGAGGATACCCATAATGATCACCACAAAAAAACTCACAACAGCCTCATGGAAAACGAATTTGCCGGAATCAATGGCGCTGTATGCAAAACGGAAAACAATTAAGCTGGAAGCATCATTCAGCAGGCTTTCCCCTTCCACTATTGTTACCAGCCGTTTAGGCACTTTAATGCTTTTTAAGATAGAGGTGGCCGACACTGCATCCGGCGGCGAAATAATACCACCCAGCAAAAAGCCCAGCGGCAGCGTAAATGCCGGGATCAGGTTTGAGGATATAACGGCAATTACGCAGGAAGTAAGTATTACAATAAGAAATGCAAAACTGGCAATTACCCGCCGGAACTTCCAGAAATCCTTCCAGGAAGTTTGCCAGGCAGCTTCAAATAACAGCGGTGGTAAAAAGATCACGAAAATGAGCTCCGGGTTGATCTCAATTTGCGGCAGGCGCGGAATAAAGCTCAGGCACAAACCGCCCAGCACCAGCACAATCGGGTAAGAGATCTTTAAACGATGTGCCAGCATAACAAGGAACAGGATCGCCAGCAGCAGGAAAATGTAAAGGCTAAAGGTATTATGCATAATTATGTATAAGTCAATTCTGCGTTGGCCCTAAAATAATACAATTATCCTAATGCGCCAGCAGCCTTTATGGGCGCTCCAGCACACAACCCCGCAGCATATCTTTTTTTACAAAGGTGGCTGTTTCCGTAAAGCCTGCATCCTGCCACAGGTATTTGAACTGGGGATTGGCGTACAATATTTTCATGGGGCGCGGATGTTGCTCCAGGCTTTGTAATACTTTGGCGATAAAAGTTTCCATTACGGTGCCGTCAAAAGGGTTAAATAAAAAAATAACGCCTACGCGGGGTGGAATGTCGTAATAGCGGGCATCTATCCATTCAATGGTAATATGTGTGCCGGGGTGGCGGTCCTCTACTTTTTCTGCATTATCTGCCGCTTCCTCACAAAGCGCTTCGGAAAAATCTATTCCAATCATATCCTTAAACCCATATCCCGCGCCAATGGCCAGCACGCGGCCACGGCCACAGCCTACATCCAGCAGGGTGGTTTGCTTATCCTCCGGTGTTAGCTGATCAAATAAGGTGGTAGCGCTATAATAATTTACCGGCTCATAAAAGGAAAAGTGCTTACGTTCCTGTTCCGGCAAGTGCTCCGGCAAATGGTGAAGGCCAATAGTACGCACGCCAAACCGCCGCTCACCGCGGATCTCATGCTCAATAATAAAAATAGCTACATCCAGGCCCCAATACCATGCTAGGTAAAAAAAATACAGTACGTACCGCATGTGTATAGTTTTATCTGTAAGCGCGTATACCCCACAATGGCCGTTTCATACATTGGGATCAGGGGTACCGGCTACTGTTTCATAACAGGAAGCTACGTATTGTTTTCATTATCCGGACGGATGATCATACGTAACGACTGGTCTTTGCTAAAGTAAGCCACCGTCCAGTTGGCTAATGTTTTTAAGCGGTTGCGGTAATTGATCAGCGACATTACATGTACGAACAGCCACATAAAAAACGCAATAATGCCTTTGAAATGCAGCACTGGTTTGGGAAGGTCCGCTACCGCCTTGTTGCGGCCTATGATAGCCATAGAGCCTTTGTCGTGGTATTTAAAGGGCGTTACTGCGTGGTTCAGCGCCATGGCTTTAAAGTTCTTTGCCAGGTGCTTACCTTGCTGTATGGCCGTTTGCGCTACCTGTGGATGCCCGTTGGGCCAGTGCGGCTCATGCAGCTGTAAGCAGGTATCGCCAATGGCATAAATATTCGTGGTACCCTGTACCTTGTTGTATTCATCTGTAAGCATGCGCTTACCGCGCCCGTAGCTGGCAGCTGGTATGCCTTCAAACATTTTTGCGGTAACACCGGCCGCCCATATGAGGCTCTTGGCTTCAATGGTATCGCCATCGTCCAGGATCACGGTATCATTTACATAATCTTTTACGTGTACGTTTAACCGTATGCGTACGCCCATCCTGCGCAGCGCATCATAGGTGCCTTTCTGCGACTGTTTGCTCATGGGCGATAGCAGGCTTTCGCTGCCATCCACCAGGTATATCTCGCCGCGTGTGCCGTGCAGCTCCGGGTAATCTTTTAACACGATGGTACGGCCCATTTCAGCCAGCATGCCCGATATTTCCACGCCTGTAGGTCCGCCGCCGGCTATTACAAAGGTGAGCAGCTTTTTACGCTCCGCCTCATCTTTGGTAATAATGGCCCTCTCCATTTGTTGCAGCATGCGGTTACGCATGGCAATAGCATCATGCAGGGTTTTCATGGGCATGGCATGCTGTTTTACGTTTTGCATACCAAAGTAATTGGTTTCCGCACCGGTGGCAAACACCAGGTAATCATAGGTAAGCTCCCCGTTATCCAGCACCACCTTATTTTCTTCGGTCACTACCTTTACCACGCTTCCCAAACGGAAGTGCAGGTTATTTTTATGACGGAATAATTTACGGAAAGGATAGCTGATGCTGGAGGGTTCCAGGAAAGCCGTAGCCACCTGGTAGATCAGTGGTGGAAAAAAGTTATAGTTGTTCTTGTCAACCAGCGTAACGGTATAATTCTTATTGCCTCCCAGTGAACGCGCCAGGTTAATACCTGCAAACCCGCCACCCACAACGATAATGTGCTTCATAAAACCAATTTTTGCTTGCTAATAGATCCGTTCGAAAATTAACCCGGTTCCTGTAATTATTGTCGTCTAAAACATTAAATTTAAGGTACTTTCTCTTCATATTAAACCTTACTCACCGGAAATCTGTTTTTTATGGATCAGCGTATCATAAACCTCTTTGATGAATATACCCACAAGCCTTTACGGCGCGATGAATTTATTAACCGCCTCATACGGCTTACCGGCAGCCTGGCCGCTGCCACCGCGGTTTTACCCTTACTGGAGGTGAACTATGCACAGGCGGCCACCGTGCCGGAAAATACCGCTGGCATCCAGGGCCAGGATATTACCTACCCGGGAGACGGCATTACCATGAAAGGTTACCTGGTAAAACCCACCACACTGGCTGCCGGCGCTAAAACAGGGGCCGTGATCGTGATCCATGAGAACAGGGGCTTAAACCCGCACATCCGCGATGTAACCCGGCGGGTGGCACAGGCAGGGTATCTTGCCCTGGCGCCGGATGCCCTCTCTGCCACGGGCGGCACGCCGCAGAATGAGGATGAGGCCCGCGACCTCATAGGCAAGCTGGATGCGCAAAAGAACCTGAACAATTACCTGAAAGCCCTGGATTACCTGGGCGGCCTGCCGGAATGTAACGGTAAAATTGGTTGTGTAGGTTTTTGCTGGGGTGGCGCAATGGCCAACCAGCTGGCAGTAAATGCCCCTACGCTGAAAGCCGCAGTAGCCTATTATGGGCGGCAGCCGGATGCAGCCGATGTGCCAAAGATCAAAGCTGCCGTACTATTACACTATGGCGGGCTGGATGAACGCGTAAATGCCGGCATACCGGCCTATGAAGCCGCCCTGAAAGCAGCAGGCGTTAAATACCAGCTGTTTGTATACGAAGGAGCGCAGCACGCGTTTAATAACGATACCGCCCCTACGCGTTATAATAAGGAAGCAGCAGATAAAGCCTGGGAAAGAACTTTACAGCTATTCAGCGAGACATTACGTTAAGCGATGTTATTCATAACAAAAGGCTGTCTCATTTTCCTGAGACAGCCTTTTGTTATTTTAGTATATCCGTAAACGTTATATACCCATACGTTTAAATCACATACTCAAACACCTTTTGCACTTTCTTTTCTTCAAACCCGTTTTTCTCATAAAAGGCATGCGCCTCTGTTCTTTTCACCTGGCAGCGCACCCGCAGCTTGTTGATATTTCTTTCTGCTGCCCACTTCTTAGTTTTCTCTACCAGCAGGCTGCCTATGCCTTTACCACGGGCGCTGGCGGCCACTACCAGGCCGCCTATTTCACAAAAGGGGCCGGTTTCCAAACGCATGGTGTAAAACACATGGATCCATCCCACTACCTGTTCATTCATCACAGCCACATACGCCATGTCATAATTACTCTTATCAATGGCTGCAATGTTAGTGATGGTATCCTGTACAGTTAATGGATAACCTAATTGTATAGAAAGCTCGGTGATCTGTGGGGCCTCTTTCATAGTAGCCGCCCGTATCTGGATGGTACTGTCCATGACGTATAATTTCCATGATAATACAAAAATTTGCCCGATAAATATTTTAAAAGTATCTTAGAAAGATAACCCAACCCTGTTAATAACCCGTTTTTACAACACATATCTTTTCAAGGAGCAGCCGAAAACCTTCTGACAGAGTAGGCAAATTTGTTTAACCAAAATTCCTTTGTATGAAAAAGAAAACCAAGAAAAAGCTCGACGTCAAAAAACTGAAGATCAGCCGACTGAGTGAAACAAACCAGGCCAAGCTGAAAGCCGCCACTATTCCGCCAAACACTTTCTGGTGTGAAACAGGCCCGGGCTTCTGAACCTAGCATTAAGATCTTGGGGCTGGCCCAAAAGAATGTAAAATCATAAATGCAAAATTTCAAATGTAAAAGTAGAATGTCACGGTACCAGGTGCTGACGCAGGTTCGCTGCATTCTACTTTTACATTTATGATTTAAAATTTTACATTTTACATTCTTTTGGGCCAGCTCCTGTTATTAACTCCTCTTATAAAGGCTTATACCTGACTATAAACAACAGGCCGCCCAAAAGGCAACATAGCAGTTTGCAAAGCCTGCAAAGCATTGACAGGGGCGGTTTCACAACGCCACGCCACAAAACCATCCGGCCTCACCAGCACCGCGCCGGTAGCGCTGATACCTAATATTTTTTCGATAGTACCTGCTGTAAAAACCAGGCTGCCCTGCGCACCAATACTGTACACCGGTACCTGCATAGCAGCCGCAACCTGCTGCCAGCCTGCATTATCCATGCCGGTAAACAATACAAAGCTTTTTCCTAACAGGTCCAGCGTAGATATTTGCTTACCCTTATACAACACCCAAAGATGTGGCATGCGCGTACCCGGTGTGCCATCCAGCGCGCGGGCCGGCTGAAATTCCTGCGTGGGCAATGCATTATCCAACACGGCGGCAGATGTATATTTAAAGGCCGGTAATCCCAGCAAGCCTCCTACATAACGCATGGTCAGGCGATGGCTGCTTTGCTGCCAGCCTAAGAACGAAGCTATTTTAGCACCTGTTACCGTTGTAATAACATTCAGTATGTTCAGGAAATTCTTCTTCAATAATCCATCTTCATCAGACCAGTTGCCGCTTTGTATGGCATAATGTAAACCAACCGGCTGCCGCTCCGTAGTGTAGGTTTGCAGCAGCGCAGGCGCCGCGGTTCCCTGTAATACAGCAGCCAGCTTCCAGGCCAGGTTATGCGCATCCTGTATGCCGGTATTAGCGCCTTTACCGCCATAGGGTGTCATTACATGCGCAGCATCGCCGGCCAGGAAAATACGCCCATGCTGCATATTAAGCACCACCTTTACCGTAGGCTGCCAGGGTAAAATGCTGATGATGCGGATAGGCAGCCCCGGCATGCCCAGCACCTCCTGCAAAATAGCAGTCACCTTCTCAGTGCTAAGATCAGCGGCGTTCTCCACCGCCGGATCATAATGCAGGTGAAACACCCAGCGATTGCTGCTATTAATAGTGGCAAGCAGCCCTTTTCTTGTAAGCGTTTTTATGATCACAAGGCTGAAACGTTTGCCTTGCAGGATGGCTGCCAGGTCGGCCTCAAAATAAATGTTCAGCAGGCTTGCGATAGCGCCCCTGCCGCAAACCGGCGCCTGCAAAGCTTCCCGCACAGGGCTTTTAGCGCCATCGGCAGCTATCATATAGGCAGCGCGTACGGTTTGTGTTTCATCCGTTTCCCGGTTACGGATCAGGGCTGTTACGCCTTCTGCATCCTGCGTAAAAGAAACCAGCTCCGTATAAAAGGCCAGCTGTGCGCCCCGTTCCCGCGCAGCTGCCAGCAATACCGGTTCTGAAAGGTCCTGCGTGCAACGGGCGGCTTCCTCAGGGCTTAATGCCATGATCTTGTCTACACCCAACACTTTGCCGGGCGTTTTATTCCCGGGTTTTATTTTTTTTAATGCCGCGGCAAGGCTGCTGTTCTTATAAATACCCCAGCTATGTGCCAGTGCCTTCCCTGCATCGCGGATGGCTTCACTCAGCTGCAGCTCCCGGTACAGCTCCATGGTGCGTATGTCAAAACCCCTGGCCCTGGGGTGAATGGAAGTGCCTTTATGCCGCTCAATTAATAAGGGTGTAATGCCTTGCTGTAAAAGGAATAATGCGGCCGATAAACCTACCACGCCACCGCCCACAATTAAAACAGGTACATGCAGGGTGTTTGTTGTTACATTCATTGCTGATGGATTATGTTGCCGCAAAATTGCACCGACCGCTCAGCGGCAAAGGGCACCAACGGGATTTTTTTGTACCTTAAACGGAGTAATCTGACTGGATCATGCCACAGCAGGAACAACATCCTGATTTCCCGGGTTTTGATGAGATAACCAATTTGCCGGAAAGTGAAACGCCTTACATTTTCTCTGTTTCCCTGCCGCAGGTGGATGGGCATTTCCGTCTCCTGAAAATGGGCGCCATAGCCCTTTCCGACGGCTGGATGCAGCTGAAGGACAAAAACCTGGAATATGCGGCCATGAAACATTTTAATGAGCTGCCCCTGGTTGAAATGAACTTTTCCCTGGAAGGCTGCATCCGCCAGAAGCTGGGATTCATGAAAGAGGATGTGCTATTCACAAAAGGGTACCACAATATTATGTACAACCACGGGGAATGGGAGCATAATCAGTTCATGAACGGCGGCATTCACAACACCTTTACCATTAATATTCATGCAGACCGTTTTATGGAATTGTTCTCCGCTTACTCCTCCCCCATGGACCGGCTGGCGGAAAACGTGCTGAAACAGCAACCCTTCCTGCTGCAGCAACCAGGCCTGCCTTATACCCCGCAGATGTTATCCATCATTAATTCCCTGTGGAGCTGTACTTTAACCGGCGGTTTAAAACAGCTGTTCCTGGATTCAAAAATGATGGAGCTGTTGCTGCTGCAATTTGAGCTTTTCACGCAACCTGCGCCGGGGAAAAATACAGGCCCGGACAAAAACGAGCTGGAAAAGCTGCACCTGGCGCGGGAAATACTGCTCCGGGATATCCAGCACCCGCCTACCCTGGCCCAGTTGGCGCGCCAATGCGGGCTCAATGAATTTAAGCTGAAGAAGGGGTTTAAAGCGGTCTTTAACAACACGGTATTCGGGTACTTTGCCGCCACCCGCCTGGAACAGGCCAGGCAGCTCATTTTACATACCGGTAATACCATCTCTGAAATAGCCTACGAAACCGGTTTCAGCCACCCGCAGCACTTCCAGCGGGCCTTTAAAAAACACTTCGGCATCCCGCCCGGGCAGCTCCGTAAATAGCAGCAGACTTTTCCATTACAATAATCCGGGATAAGTACAACAGAATCCGTTAAATAGCCATTCTTTTCCATTCATTTTCGTTGCACCTTTGCTTGTAATAAACAGTAAATAACGATTCACTTATATACAGTGTAACAGTTGTAGGTTTAGGTACAGGCCGGAGTATTCTTATTCCGGTTTTTTTATTTTTTATAAGCCCCATTCGTCGTTCATCACAGTTATAAACCGGTTCATCCCTTTTAACAAATCTTTTACTGCACCCCGGGATTAACCATAAAATATTTTATTATTCTTTGTGGAAATAACTATTGTCAGCATCTCAATAAGTTTAACCGTCAACTCCCTTCATGAAAAAATATTTATTCATTGTTTTCCTCATAGTGCCCTGCCTGTGTTATGCCCAGCAACCTGCTGTGAAAGGCAGTGTATTGGATACGCTCAATCATCAGCAGCTATCCAACACTGTGATCGCTGTTTTACAGGCAAAAGATTCTATTCTGCAAACCTTTACCCGCAGCGATGCAGGCGGTAAATTTTCCATACCCCGCCTGCCACCCGGTAAATACCTGCTGCTGGCCACTACACCGGGATATGCAGATTATGTAGAACCGTTCACGTTAGCCGACAGCACCTCCACCACAAATGTTAATATTATACTATCGCTCAAAAGCCGGCTGCTGAAAGAGGTGCTGGTGAACCAGGCCATAGCCGCTATTAAGCTAAAGGGAGATACTACCGAATATAATGCGGATAGTTTTAAAATGCAGCCCAATGCAACGGTAGAAGACCTGTTGAAAAAGCTGCCGGGTATACAGGTAGATAAGAATGGGCAGATCACCGCCCAGGGTGAAAAAGTGCAGAAAGTGCTGGTAGACGGGGAGGAATTTTTTGGAGATGATCCTACCCTGGCTACCCAGAACCTGCGGGCCGATATGGTAGACAAAGTGCAGGTGTTTGATAAAAAAAGCGATCAGGCGGCCTTTACCGGGATAGATGACGGGCAAAAAACAAAAACGCTGAACCTGAAGCTGAAGGAGGATAAAAAGAACGGTTACTTTGGTAAAGCCAGCACCGGTGCGGGTAACGACGGCTTTCACGACAGCCAGCTGATGCTGAACTTCTTTAAAAAGAAACGCAAGATCTCCGGTTACGGCATTGTTTCCAACACCGGTAAAACAGGGCTTAACTGGGGCGAAAGGGATAATTACGGGCAAAGCATGTCGGAAAATTTCAGCTACGATGAAAATACGGATATGTATTCGGGCAGCTTTCAGTCAGACGACCTGGAGAACTGGGACGGACGGTATAACGGGCAGGGCTTTCCGCTGGTGCAAACCGGGGGCCTGCATTTCAATAATAAGTGGAATGAGGATAAGCAATCCATTAACGGTAACTACAAGATCCTGAACCTGCATATGGACGGTTACAGCAATACGAACTCCCAGTACCTGCTGCCGGATACCTTTTACTATACCAATTCCAGCGAACGTTTTGCCAACACTATACTACGGCAACGGGCTAACGGTATATACGACCTGCAGATAGATTCTACCTCCTCTATCCGTGTTACTGCCGACGGAGGCCTGGATCATAAGACCACAAAGAGCGCCCGCACCATGCAGTCCATAGCACAGGATAATGCACTGGTAAACCAGAATGAGCGCAACATAGCTACCACCGGGGATATACGTACAATAAACAGCAGTATATTATGGCGCAAAAAGCTCCGCAAAAAAGGCCGCACCCTTTCCCTGAATATCCAGGAAAAGTATAGCCAGAATAATTCCGACGGCTACCTGGATGCTGTTACGGAATTTTATAAGAATGGCAGCGTGGATTCCTCACAGGTCATTGATCAGTATAAAACAAACCGTAACGAAAATATTACGTTTGATACCAGGCTTACTTATTCAGAGCCTTTGTCAAAGTCCAGCTCCATTATATTGAATTACGGCATAGTGGTTAACAACAGCAGCTCCAACCGCAGCTCCTTTAACCAGGACGCCAGTGGCAAGTACGGTGAGCTGGATTCTTTATACAGCAACGACTATAAGTTCAATGTATTCACCCACCGGGGCGGCGCTACTTATAGCCTTGTTAAAAAGAAATTACGGGCCAATGCAGGTCTTAGCACAGGCCTTACCAGCTTTGACCAGCAGGATATGCATACCGGCCTTAAACGTAACCGTGATTTCGTGAACTGGTTCCCGCAGGCATCTTTCAGCTACATGTTCAGCACCCAGCGCAGGCTGTCCATTAACTATAACGGCAGCACCAACCAGCCCAATATTGACCAGATACAACCTTTACGTACCAACGAAGATCCGTTGAACATCAGCATTGGCAACCCGGACCTGAAACCGCAGTTCTCCAACAATATCTGGATGTTCTTCAGTGACTATAAGATCCTTACGGATCGCGGCATCTGGATCAACGGCTCCTATAACTTTACCTATAATGCCATTACCAGCAGAACCGTTATTGACGCCAGCGGAAAAAGAACCAACCAGGCCGTGAACGTGGACGGTAACCGGAATGCCAATCTGTACCTGGGTTATAACTTTAAGATGAAAAAGCTTGACATGCGCGCCGGCTTCAATGGTAATGTAGGCTACAGCCGTTATGTAAACTATATTAACGAAGCGATGAACACTACCAACAGTGGCAACTATACCCTGGGAACTTATCTGAATAAATCCAAAGAAAAGAAATATGAGATCCGCATGGAAGCATCGGCCACTTATACCAACAGTAAATCATCTGTACAGCAAGCTATAAAAACCAACTACTGGACCTTCAGCATTAATCCCAACATAGACCTGTTCTTCCCCTGGAAGCTGCAGCTGCACACGGATTGTAATATAAACCTGCGGCAGAAGACCGCTGCTTTTGACAACAATAATAACGTAGTATTATGGAACGCCTGGATAGGTAAAAAGTTCATGAAGAACGATGCGCTGATGATCAAGGCAGAAGTGAACGACCTGCTGAAAGAGAATATAGGCTTCAACCGGCAGGTGAACAGCAACTTTATTTCTCAGCAGAACTATGGCACCATTAGCCGTTATGTGTTCTTATCCATTAACTGGAACTTTAATAAAACCGGCGCAGGCGCTAAATAAAAAATTACGATCATGAAACAATTACTCCTGTATATCCTGTTAGGCTGCGCCGTAAACGCCACGGCGCAAAACCCCGTTTATCTTACCCAGGGCCGTATTGAGTTTGAGAAAAAAGTGAACCAGCACGCCCGCCTGGAAGCGCTGTTTAAAAATGAGAATGATGATGGCTGGAAAGACATGGAAAAAAAGCGCCTGCCCCAGTTCACCAGCTTTTACTTTGACCTGGTTTTTAATGGCAATACCACCTTATATGCGCCGGGCCGGGAAAACCCGGATAATATACGCCTGCGGCCGGAACCCGGCAATGATAACGTGATCTATGACCAGCTGGATAAAAAGGAAAGCACCGCCAGGAAAACCGTATTTGAACAGGTATTCCTGGTGAAAGACAGCACCCGCAAGATTCGATGGAAAATAACCGATGAAAAGCGCAATATTGCCGGTTTTGATTGCCGCCGCGCCAATGCGGTGATCATGGATTCCATTTACGTGGTGGCATTCTATACAGATGCTATTGTTACCCCCGGCGGCCCGGAATCCTTTACCGGCCTGCCCGGCATGATACTGGGCATAGCATTGCCCTATGAGCATATAACCTGGTTTGCTACAAAAGTGCTGGCAGAAGATATTACACCCGATAAATTAAAAGCGCCCACAAAAGGCAAAGCTGTAGATAATAAAAAACTGCTGGAAACCATTACCAGCAGCATGAAAGACTGGGGTCACTATGGTAAGATCTATACGCTGATCATGATGTTGTAATTATATACGCACCTGCCCGTTCCCATATACAAACCATTTTTCCGTTACCAGCTTTTCCAGCGCAAAAGGCCCGCGGGCATGCAGCTTCTGGGTAGAGATGCCTATCTCCGCCCCCAGGCCGAACACGCCCCCATCTGTAAACCGCGTAGAGGCGTTCACGTATACCGCAGCAGCATCTACCTCATTCATAAACCGTTCACTAATGGCTGCATCCGCTGATATAATGGCTTCTGAATGTTTGGAGGAATAATGGCGGATGTGCGACAAAGCTTCATCTGCACCTTCCACCACTTTTACGGAACATTTAAAGTCCAGGAACTCGCGGCCAAAATCTTCCGGGGTAGCATGCTGTAAATAAGGGTAACCGGCTTTTTCCAGGATGGGATAGGCAGTTTCATCTGCAAAGATCTCTACATTATACGCCTGTAAGGAAGGCGCCAGCAATGGCAGGAAATCCGCTGCCACCGCACGATCCACCAGTACCGTATCCAAAGAATTACAAACAGAAGGCCGTGTTACCTTGGCATTGGTTACAATGATAGCGGCCTGCTGAAGATCGGCCGTACGCTCCACATAAGTATGGCATACACCGGCCCCGGTTTCAATTACCGGCACCCGGGCATTGTCACGCACAAAGTTGATGAGCTGCTGGGAGCCGCGGGGAATAATAATATCAACATACTTTACAGCGGTCAGCAGCTCCATAACCAGGTTACGGTCTGCAGGCAGCAGCTGTACCGTTGCTTTAGGCAGCTCAAATTCCGACAGTACATCCTGTATAAGCCCTACCAGGCAGGTATTGGTATAAAAAGCATCTGTACCGCCGCGCAGCACACATACGTTACCGGAGCGGATACACAGCGCTGCCACATCTACCGTTACATTAGGCCGCGATTCATAGATCACACCTACTACGCCTAAAGGCGCCGTACGTTTTTGCACCAGCAGCCCATTGTCCAGCTTTTTCTCTGAAAGCAGCTGGTTAGAAGGATCCGGCAGTTTGGCTATATCCGTAAGGCTGTCTGCTAATTGCTGAATACGTGTTTTGTTCAGCAGCAGCCGGTCCTTTTTAGGATCGGTGTCCGGCATGCGTTCCAGGTCCTGCTGGTTGGCGCTTACAATTTCGTTTATATGTTCCTGTAAGTATACCCCCAGCCGTTTCAGCAGCTGCTGCTTTTGGCGGTCAGGAAAGGTTTTAATAGCACTGGTGGCTTGCTGCGCCTGTTCCAGTAAAGGCATGATAGACTCCATGAAATGATTTTTTTTACAACAACACAATATCATCAGCGTGCGCAATCTCTACGTTCTGCGCTTTTTTATTACCGGCCAGCACATCGGACGATATTTTTGCACGGGCTACCGCAATTGCTTCATGCTGTTCGTTTACAATTTCTATTACTTCGCCGCGGGTAAATTTCTCCAGGATGGCCTTTACGCCTACCGCCAGCAGGCTATGACGCTGTTCCAGCGCTTTTTGCGCACCGGCATCTACCTGCAGGCGGCCGGTTACCAGGCTGCCGCTGGCCAGCCATTTTTTACGTGCCGGCATGCTGCACTCCTGCGGCAAGCATAAAGTACCGGTAGTACCTGCCAGCGCATTTAAAATACCATCGGCAGTATGAATACCAAAAATCACCACGCGTATGCCCATGCGGGTAGCCAGGCGGGCAAAGGTAAGCTTGGATACCATGCCGCCCAGCCCCAGACTGGATTTGCGGGTATCTGCCAGCGCAAAAATGGCTTCATCTATGAGCGCTATCTGTGGTACTACTTTGCCTTCCTTATCCAGCACACCGCCCACCGAAGTGCTGAACAGCAAACCGGAAGCGCCAAAACCTACTGCTATCAGCGTGGCCAGTTCGTCGTTATCAGAGAACTTTAGCTCCAGGTCGCTCACCACATCATTTTCATTGGCTACAGGAATAATGTTGTTGGCCCACAGCTCCTCATAGGTTTTTTTCAGCTGCAGGAACTGGCTGCGGTTGCTGAAATGCCGCCGCTCGCACAGGCTTTGCGCAATGGCAATATTATAAGGCTGAAAATACTGAGCGTATTTATTTAACAGTAAAGGGTTGCCAATAGCTGCGGCAGCCTTGCGTTCACTAATGGTACCGCTGTATTGCGGCAGGTATTTTTTACCGGCAGCTACCGCCCCGGATGATACCAGCACCATATTATACTCCGCATGCAGGGTAGCTACCTGCCTTGCTATAGCGGCTACTATTGATTCGTCCAGCTCTCCGTTCTGATGGGTAATTGACGCCGTTCCAAACTTGATCACTAAAATAGGCTTGCTCACTGAGATTGAATTTGGCCCCCAAAATATTGAAAATATTTTGGAACCCATACCGCCATATCAGCCTGACCGCGGTTGCCCCAGGCGTAATAGGGAATAAAAGTTACTTTCAGCGGTTTGGTATCATTCACGGCTGCTTCCCGGTACAGGGTGTTTTGCCAGCCGGTATCACTGCGCAGGCGCACAGTACCGGTTAAGCCCATCATATTATTATGGTCTATTTGCATAGGCACGGGCTGCAGTGCAGCTTTATCCGGCATTACAATATCAAACAGGTTAGCGCCTTTGGGCAGGTTGGCCCCTTCCAGACAATACACAATGGGGCCGCGTTTTACAGCCACCTGGTTACGGGTTTCTTCTACCAGCGGGTTGCTTTCCATTAAGGTTACCGGCATGGGTAATTGCAGGGAGATCACATCGCCCGCTTTCCAGCTGCGGTGCAGCGCCGCATACTGACCGGGTATAGCTGTAACACCGGCCGGTTTGCCATTTACCAGCAAGGTGGCCTGGCGGCTCCAGCCAGGTATGCGCAGGAAAACGGTGAATGCTTCCGTCCCTGCCGCCTGCACGGTTAGCTTAACATTCCCATCCCAGGGATAATTGGTAACCTGTGATAGCTGCAGGGCTGCGCCGTTCTTCAAATGCGTATGCAGCTGGTTAGCGCCATATAAATGTACCCACACCCCTTTATCTGAAATACCATAGGCATAATTGGCAGTTTCCGCAATGGTGCGCACCACATTGGGCGGGCAGCAGTTGGACAGGCTGATGTAGGGTATGCGCTCACCTGCCCAGCGCAGCGTGTAAGGGTATTTTTCAGATACGCTTAATGGGTTGGTATAACAAAAACGGTCCCCATCCAGGCTAATGCCCGACAGCACACTATTATATAATGCCAGCTCCAGTACATCCGCATAGCGGGCATCGCCGGTGATTTGCAGCATGCGCCAGTTCCACAGCACATTGCCAATATTGGCGCAGGTTTCATTATGCGCGGTCATATTAGGCAGCTGGTAATCGCGGCCATAGGCCTGGTGTGTTTTCTGAATTTCCAGGGGGTTGTAGGAAACACCGTAGGGTGAAACCCCATCGTACAAAGCCCCACAGGCGCCGGTGATATACATTTTCCGGTACACCACATCCTGCCATATTTTATTTAAACAGGTTAGCAGGGAATCGTCGCCTGTTTCCGCATACACATCCGCTACACCGGCATATAAATAATTGGCGCGTACGGCATGCCCCATGGCTTTGGTTTGCTGGCGAAAAGGTACCCGGTCCTGGTTATCATCCGTACCACCTTCCACATAACCTCTTATATTGATCAGATTCTTAGCCAGCTGTAAATACTTAGGATCTTTTGTGGTGCGGTATAGCTCTATCACCCCCATGTAATGGGAGGGGCAGATGGCATTCCGTGCCAGCTCCGGTGATGCTTTTTTATAAAAACGGTCCAGGTAATCTGCTGCTTTAATGGCAATATCCAGCAGGGTTCTTTTTCCCGTAGCGCGGTAGTGCACACAGGCGGCCGTCATCAGGTGACCCATATTATAGGTTTCAAAATTCAGCTTGTCCTCAAATTCCTTTACACCGGCTTTAGCATGGCGTGCAGCGATCATTACGGGGGTGTGAATATAACCGTCTGCCCGCTGTGAGGCCGCAATTACAGGGATCACGCTATCCATCAGCGCATCCAGCTGTTTATCTTTGGTAGCTGCGTATAAACTGGCTACGGCTTCCAGTAGCTTATAAAAATCACCATCATGAAAGGGAGGGCCTGCGTGTGACCCGGTATCCAAACCGGCTGCTATCCTGAAATTTTCATAGGAGTGGCTTATTTGCGGATCGGTATAGGTCTTCCATAAATGTGGCACCATGGCTGTTTTACAGATGGCAAAACGCTCTGCCCAAAAACCGCTGGTCCATTGTACAGCACCCATATCTACACTGCTCAAAACAGCAAACCGGCTATTGCCGGTATTTACAAGTGCCTGCTGCTGGGCGTTTACAAAGGCTGGCAGTGCCATCATCACCAAAAATAATAAGCGGTTCATAAGTGGAAAGTGTTTACTGTTCAGCAAGATAATAAATATCTGCACTATACTACACTATACTACTTTTATAGACGGGTGCTGCATTTGCGGGGTCCAATTATAGCAGAATAAATTTCGCGGAGCGCTAAAACGTTTTATCTTTAACACTACTTATTAAAAATAATATTGCCATATAAACAATGAAGAAAAGCTTATTCTATTTGCTCTGTTTAGCCCAGCTGCCGCTGTTTGCACAAACAGGCGCCAACCTGACCCATTATGTAAAACCCATCATCGGTACACAAAAGATGGGACATACATACCCCGGCGCTACCGTGCCTTTTGGCATGGTGCAGCTTAGCCCGGAAACAGATACCCTCCCCTACGAGATGAATGGTAAGTACAATCCGGATGTATATAAGTATTGCGCCGGTTACCAGTATGACGATAAAACCATTACCGGTTTTAGTCATACACATTTCAGCGGCACCGGCCACTCTGACCTGGGCGATTTCCTGATAATGCCTACCACCGGCGCTTTACAGCTGAACCCCGGTACTGCCACCAATCCGGAAAGCGGTTACCGCTCTACCTTCTCCCACCAGTCAGAAGTAGCGGAACCCGGTTATTATAAAGTAAAGCTGGATGAATACAACATTCTGACAGAGCTTACCGCCAGCAACCGCGTGGGCTTTCATCAATACACCTTTCCGAAAACAGACCAGGCACACATTGTCCTGGACCTGATGGCCGGCATTTATAACTACGAGAATAAAAACGTATGGACGTTTGTACGTGTAGAAAACGATACGCTCATTACCGGCTACCGCCAGACCAATGGCTGGGGGCGCACCCGCTTCGTGTACTTTGCCATGAGCTTTTCCAAACCATTTTACCGCTACGGACAAAAGAACTATGCCCATGATGTGTACCGCGGTTTCTGGGGCAAGTTTGACCAGGCGCACAACTTCCCGGAAATGGCCGGCAAACAGGTAAGAGCTTACTTTGATTTTAAAACCACCGAAGGAGAAAAGATCAAGATCAAGTTTGCACTGTCACCGGTAAGCACAGAAGGCGCACTGCAAAACCTGCGCACAGAAATTCCCCACTGGGACTTTGAAAAAGTAAAAGCAGACGCGCAGGCGCTGTGGGAAAAAGAGCTGGAGAAGATCAATATAAAGCTGGCAGCTAATGATGACATGGTGAGCTTTTACACGGCTATGTACCACGCCTTTTTAAGCCCTACCACTTTTATGGATGTAGACGGCGCTTACCGCGGCCTGGACCAGAACAATCATATGGCCAAAGGTTTTACCAACTACACCACCTTTTCCCTGTGGGATACCTACCGTGCGCTGCACCCGCTGTTTAACGTGATACAGCCCAAACGGAATGCAGACATGGTACAGTCTATGCTGGCCCACTACGATCAAAGCGTGCATAAAATGCTGCCCGTATGGTCGCACTACGCCAATGAGAACTGGTGCATGACGGGCTACCACAGCGTATCTGTAATTGCAGATGCCGTAATTAAAGGCAATGCTCCCTTTGATGCCAACCATGCGCTGGAAGCCTGCGTAAACACTGCACGTTACAAGCTGTATGACGGGCTGGAATATTACATGCAAATGGGTTATGTGCCGGAAGACAAAAATTCATCGTCCGTATCAAAAACCCTGGAGTATGCGTATGACGACTGGTGTATTGCGCAAATGGCCAAAAAGCTGGGCCGGAACGATCTGTATGAAGAGTTCATTAAACGTTCCGCTAACTTCAAAAATGTGTATGATGCCGGTACCGGCTTTATGCGGCCAAAGATGAGCGATGGTAAGTTCCGCAAGGATTTTGATGCCTTAACCACCATTAACCAGGGCTTTATTGAAGGCAATGCATGGAACTACAGCCTGTATGTGCCGCAGTACCCTAAGGAAATGATAGCCCTGATGGGCGGCGAAAGCAAATTTATTCCCCACCTGGATTCCTTGTTCACCATGCATTTGCCGGATGCTTTTTTTGCGGAAACAGAAGATATTAGCCGCGATGGTATTATTGGCAACTATGTGCATGGCAATGAGCCCTCTCACCACGTGGCCTACCTTTACAACTGGACCAAACAGCCCTGGAAAACACAGGAGCGGGTACGCATGATCCTGAAAAAAATGTACCATGTGGGCCCGGATGGTTTAGGTGGGAACGACGACTGCGGGCAAATGAGCGCCTGGTACATCTTCACGACCCTGGGTTTTTATCCTGTATGCCCCGGCTCTGACCAGTATGCGCTGGGCAGCCCTGCCATGGAGCAGGCCACCCTGCAGCTGGACGGGAAAACCTTTACCATTACAGCCAAAGACCAAAGCGATAAGAATGTATATGTGCAAAAGGTAGTGCTGAACGGGCATACGCTTACGCAGCCTTTCATTACCCATGCGGATATCATGAACGGCGGTGAGCTCACTTTTTACATGGGCGCCAAACCGGCTAAAAAGAATTACCAGTAGCCGTTCACAGCCGGCTGACCACGGTCCACTGCCTATTGCATATGGGTAGTGGACCGTGGATTTTTATATACTATCCGGATATTGATATGAATACTTTTGTCCCGGTCTTTTAGCTTCCCTGAACAGTGCTTCGTCGACAGAGGACCGTCCCCAACAGATAAATACCTGCATAAGTTGATTAAATTTATATCCGGAATCCCCAAATGGTTCCATGGCGTATATGCAGGTACCTCCAACAGAACAGGATTTTATCTTCAACATGCAGGGCATTGGCGGCATCCAGCTGGGTAAAATGCCCAAAAACGTACGGGGTCTTATTCCCTTGAAGGATTACCGGCACCGGCAGCGCTTTATGGTATTGCCGGACATTGACCGGTTCTATGTGTACAATGGTTCCCTGAAAGCCCGTCTGCGCCATCCCCAATCCACTATTGATATCCGCTACCTGCTGGCCGGCACCAATGAGCAGGGTTTTATAAACAGCCTGTTTGTGTACCCCATGCCGCCGGGCGGCCATATCGCGGAGCGTTTAAGCCAGGTGTATGGTGAGCCGCGGATCGGTTTGGGCAACCTGGGCGGGCAGGTAGTGAACTCCAATCATTTTTGGGTAACGGAAGGTGAAACAGAGATCTCTTACGTAGGACCGGAGCAGAGCATGCGGGAAATGGGCATTATCGTGTTCCGTTTCTTTTATGATTCGGAGGCGCTGCACCAGTTCACCCTTGCATTAAAACGTTGATAATCAAAAATACCTTATGACCGCCTATCCGGTATGAAACCTGGTAAAAAAAGAAAAGGCCTGCTAAACAACAGGCCAATTATGGTACTTTGGGGGGGACAATACAATTGGGTTTTCACAAGAGTACAAAAACTTCAGGGGTAGGTACAATGTTGATGAAAGGTTGCATTTGTGTTTCAATTGCAAGTTCAAATTATCAAAATGAATCCAATTAAAATGCGTGAAGAGGTTCCTGAGTCAACTTTGCAAGTGTTAAAATGGCTATCTTAGTAGCATAAACCGTCCGGAAAGGGCAAGTACATGTGAACCCGCAAACCTTTAACCAGCCGTACTTAGCCGATATTTACAACGACCAGAACTAACGGGAACGAACATAGATTTACGGGCAAACTGTGGTAAAAAATCCGGTAATAAACTAACCTTAAAATGTACATATACGAAAGGAGTGGCTGCGTAAATCACGGTATAATTACCCCCGTATTTTAACGGGCTTTGCGCTGTGCTTTTATATATAAGGGGGTATAAGAGGGGGAGCTGGGGCCGGAATCCCTCTGAATTTAGCGACTGTAGAATCATGGAAAAAAGACACCGATAAATCACGGTATGTGAGCACCGTGATTCACGCAGTTTTACCTGGATGTTTCTTCATATTTTTTACCGGAAAAGACGGTTTTTATATTACAAAAAAATCAATACGACATGATTATGGTTACATTATGGATTTAAGTAATTTATTATCTAATGAAAATAAGTAATTTATAAATAACATTATATCAGATTTGAGATAGCTTTATAAAGTTATTTGATCATTAAACCTAAAACTTCCGATTATGTCCTCTACTAAACAAATCAATAAAGTGGGCAAATTCGTGGATGCTCGTCATGTAAATGAACTCCGTGAGAATTACCGTGCCGAAAGATGGATTGAGAATTCAAAGCATCTTGGTAAACCCGACTCATTAAGTGTTTGGTACAGCCTGGATGAATTAAAGCAGTATCTGGACACAGCTGCTGCTGCCGGAGCTGATGGAATACGGGTTTACTTCGGAGCTTATCCTTCCACATATCCCGAAAACATTTTGCATGCAGGCCGCCAAACCGTAGTGTTTGTAGCCACACAGCAAAAATTAAGCGAAACAGGTAAAACCGAAAACAAAGACCTGTATGTTTCCACACCCAAAGGCCCTGAGGTGGTGGCATTTAACTTTGGCAGCCTGTGCCCTCCAACCTGCCCTGGTGGCGGCGGTACAACGAAAGACCTGCCCACTTTTATTGTAGCGAAAAAATCTTAAGGTTTAACAGCCGTCTCAACCTGTTTATTACTGCCAGACAATCCTTTGTCTGGCAGTTCTTTATAGTACCCCATGCTAATTCATCTGACTTTCCTAATTTGATGCCGTATTTAATAATTGCTATGCACCCAACGGATATACTAGATTTCATCGCCGAAATTCCTGTTTATATTATTTTCATCTTTCTATGCCTGGTGCTCAGCCTGGTATCACTGGCTAAAAAGAATCCGCCCCCTTACCTTGCACTGTTCACCTGTTATCTCTTTTTAACCCTTGTCATTGAATGTGTAGGCTGGTCGTTTAAAAGAGCGAATAGTAACAACCTTACCATGTACAACCTCTATGGGGTAGTGCATTTAACCTATGCTATTTACCTGTTAAGCTCTTTTTTACAGCCGGGAAAGGCTAAACAGGTCTTCACCTGGATCATGGTGTTTTACCCTGCGATTGCCTTGCTGAACATCTATTTTATACAGGGACCTCGGCATTTCGGGACTTATAGCTATATTGTAGGAGCGGTAATTGTGGTTGTCTGTTCCATCAATTATTTTTACCAGCGCATTAAATTTCCCGGCCGGGATAACCTCCTGCGGGATCCCTCCTTCTGGATTGCTACAGGGTTACTATTTTTTAATGCGATAACGGTACCGTATCTGGGGATTGTAAATTTTGTAGCCAATATACCGCAGTATGCATATAAAACCTTTTCCAATATCAATGCCGTGTTAAGTATTATTCTTTATTCCTTGTTTTGTATATCATCCGTATGCAGTCTGAATTTCCGGAAGTTGCCATCGTAATTGTCACAACTATTATCCTGTTACTTTTCCTGGTAGGGTTTATTGTTATTATGCTGATCCTGAATCAGAAGAGCCGCCTTACCCAGGTACAGGAGCTGCGTTTGATGGAAGAAAAGTATGAGCAGGAGCTGTTAAGGACCCAGCTGGAAATACAGGAAAATATTTTTGGCAACCTTTCCCAGGAGATCCATGACAACATAGGGCAATCCCTCACCTTTGTGAGCCTTTCCCTGCTAACTGTACCGGTAGAAAACGGTAGCGAGGCGCATCTTTATATAGAAGAAAGCCGGAAAATGCTGCAAAAAGCCATTGCTGAACTGCGGGACCTTTCCAAAGGTTTACAAACAGAACGCATCATAGATATAGGTTTGGTGAAGTCTATAGAATTTGAGCTGCAAAGGCTGGAAAGAACAAATTTGTACAAAACTTCTTTTAATTTTACAGATGTTCAGAACCTGATGGACTCCCAGACAGAAACCATCCTGTTCAGGACTGTACAGGAAATGCTGAACAATATTGTAAAGCACGCCCGGGCCAGTGAACTCGAAATACACTTAACCCATGAAAACGATACTATTAACCTGGAGATAAGGGATAATGGTATAGGATTTGACCCCGGTACCCTGTTGGAAAAAGAACACTCAAAAGGCCTGGGATTGCGGAACATCCGCAAAAGAGCCGCCCTCATCGGCGGCACCTGTAACATCAATAGTATAAAAAATGGCGGAACAACCATACGCATAACCATACCCGTAAATAAACAACCTTTCCATGAGCACAACGAAGAAAGCCAAATATAGTGTAGCAATTGCCGACGACCATGTGCTGGTTCGTAAGGCGCTGGGCAGGCTTATTAACACCTTTAACGATTACTTCATGCTGTTTGAAGCCAGTGGCGGAGAAGAAGTAATTAAGATCATTAACAGCCGTGAGATACAGTTACCGGATATCCTGATACTGGACGTGAACATGCCGGGCATGAACGGATATGAAACCGCCACCTGGATCAATAACCACTTTCCGCAGATCAAAGTACTGGCGCTGTCTATGCTCAACGATGAATCCGTGATCATTAAAATGCTGAAATCAGGCGCCAAAGGTTACATTATGAAAAATGTGGAGCCGGACGATCTGAAGGATGCTTTTGACTCAATCATCAAAAAGGATTTTTACCTGCCGGATTACATTTCCGGTAAAGTGATCTCCGGCCTGCAGAAAGATGTACTGTCCGTAAGTGAAAAAATAGACCTTACTCCCAAGGAAAAATACTTCCTGCAGCTGCTGTGCACAGAGCTTTCCTATAAAGAGATTGCGCAGAAAATGTATGTAAGCCCCCGTACCATAGACGATTATAAAAGCAGCCTGTGTGAAAAGCTGAAAGTGAAGACCCGCGTAGGTTTGGTAATATTTGGAATTAAGTACGGCCTGATAGACATCACGAATTAAGCATAAAGCTGAAAGCATAAAGCAGAACGCTTAACGCTGATTGTATTTTGCGTTAAGCGTTCTGCTTTATTATTAATTCTTAATTATTAATTATTACTTCCTACTTACCCCATTGCTTGTACCGCAGCAGCGCTTCTACAAAATAATAGTCTGCATAGGAAAGCGGCACATCTACTTCAGATTTATGCGGGAAAGAACCTACACTATGCATTAATATAAAATCATTATTCTCTCCTTCTTTAGCCAGGTAAGCCGGGCTGCTTAAGCTGGTAAGCATTTTCTCTGCTGCATTCCAGTAACGGGTAGCATCCTTACCGGTAGTATAACGGCTCAGCTCCAGTAAAGCAGATGCTGCTACTGCGCCGGCAGACGCGTCGCGGGGTACATCCGGTATGCCGGGCGCATTGTAGTCCCAGTAAGGGATCATGTCTTCCGGCAGGTTAGGATTGTTTAATATAAAATCTGCAATATGTTTGGCCTGATCCAGGTACGCCTTGTCCCTGGTTTCCCGGTACATCATAGTATAGCCGTATAAGCCCCAGGCTTGTCCGCGCGACCAGGCGGAGCTATCGGCCGCGCCTTGGTGGGTTTTCTTTTGCAGCACCGCACCTGTACCGCCATCATAATCTATTACGTGGTAAGAGCTGTAATCCGGCCGGAAATGATTTTTGATGGTCGTATTGGCATGCGTTTTAGCGATCTTCGCAAAAGAGCCATCACCGCTGGTACGGCTGGCCCAGGTAAGCAGCTCCAGGTTCATCATGTTATCAATGATCACCGGGAAGGTGAATGCGCCATGATCCCATGATTTAATACAGCCCACTGTTGGATTAAAACGGGTGGATAAAGACCTGGCGCTGGTCAACAGCACTTCTTTATACGCCGGATCCTTAAACAAACGGTAAGCATTGCCAAAGCTGCAATACATCATAAAGCCCAGGTCGTGCGTGCCTTTATTATTCTTTTCGTTTTCAATAAGGGCCAGCCGTTTTAAGGCTTCTGTTTTCAGGGAAGCATCTTTCTTGTATTCATACAGGTATAATAAAGTGCCGGGGTAAAAACCGCTGCACCACCAGTGTGAGTTAGAGGTCATTAAGCTGCCGTCCTTGTTGGTGGAGCGGGGCAGCAGGCTATCCGGCAGGTGCTGCGCCATCAGCTTATACTGTTTCACCGCCAGGTCCAATGCCTGGTTGGCCCGCTGTACCAGCGCCGGTTTTGCTTTTTGCGTTTGTGCCTGCACAGGTGCCAGGGCGGTCAGTGCTGCCAGCAATACGGTGCCGGTGAACAGCTTAAAGGTTTGTTTGCCTGAATACTTGTTCATTTCGTGGTCTTTTGTCGGTTTAGTTGCAAGGGCTATTTCTTTGCCGGTTTCTTTGCAGCTGCTTTCACTACATTTTTCCCTTCAGAAGATGCCCGCTCAATTAATCGGATGGGTATAATTTCCGGCGATTGCTTTTGCGGCGCCGCGGGTGCCTTTAATAATTCTATTAATGCTGCAGCTACCCGCTCTCCCATCATTTCCGGCGACTGGTCTATGGAAGTAATGGAGGGCGTACTGATCTCACTGCGCGGGTCATTAGAGTAACCAATGATCTTCAGGTCTTCCGGTACCCGCACATTAATACCCCGGCAATATTCCAGGATAGTAAGGGCGGTGGTATCATTGGCCGCGAAAATGCCATCCGGGTAAGGCTTTTGGGCAAAGATCTGCTTACAGGCTTTTAAGGCATTATCCCGGGTAAGCTCCTGGTAGAACATGCGCGTTTTCTTAAACGGCAGCTTGTATTGCTGCAGCGCTTTTTTATGACCGGCCACCCTTTCGATATACAGACTGCAGCTCAGCGGGCCGGAAATATGCACAATATCCTTACAGCCTTTCAGGATCAGGTGCTCCGTAGCAGTAAAGCCACCCAGGAAATCATCGCCTTTGATCACTTTTGCATTTTTTTCCAGGGGCACCCGGTCAAAAAATACCAGGGGAATATGCTGCTCCTTAAAAATATCGAAGTGCGAAAAATCGCTGGTATACAAGGTAGTTGATACCGCTAAACCATCTACCCTGGCTGAATACAGCGTATTTACCAATGCCACTTCCTGCTCATAGGAATCATTTGACTGGCAAATGATCAGGTTATAGCCATGCTCCTGCAATTTGTTTTGCATGATGGTGGTAATGGTAGCCGGGAAGAACATGGAAATGCGCGGTATGATCAACCCGATGGTTTTACTTTTATTATTCCGCAATCCGGCTGCCAGCGCGTTGGGGCGGTACCCCAGCTTACGCGCCATTTTTTTTACTTTATCTTTCGTACGGGCGCTGATGTTAGGATTATCATGCAATGCGCGCGACACCGTGGATACAGAGAGGTTTAGCTCTGCTGCTATGTCGACGATGGTTTTTTCTGATCGTTTACTCATGTATTGTAATTAGCTGCGTGGAATTTATGAAATAAGTGGCTAATTACCTATCTAACGCCCCATCCAGCCGCCATCTACCGTTAAAATAGTGCCATGCACATAGTCCGATGCGGCAGATGCCAGGAATACCGTAGGACCTTTAAAATCCTCCGGCTGGCCCCAGCGCCCGGCTGGTATACGGTCCAGGATAGAGGCGCTCCGTTTTTCATCTGCCCGCAGGGCGGAGGTATTATCCGTAGCAATGTAACCCGGCGCTATGGCATTTACATTCACTCCCTTACCAGCCCATTCATTGGCAAATGCTTTCACCAGCGATCCCACAGCGCCCTTGCTGGCAGCGTATCCCGGCACATTAATACCACCCTGGAAGGTAAGCAGGGAAGCGGTAAAGATCACCTTTCCCCTGCCCCTGGCCAGCATCCCCTGCCCTATCTCACGGGTAAGGATAAACTGGGCGTTTAAGTTAGTATTGATCACAGTATCCCAGTACTCATCCGGGTGCTCTGCTGCCGGTTTACGCATAATGGTACCGGCGTTGTTCACTAATATATCTATAACAGGTATGTCTTTTTTTACCTGCTCAATAAACACATATAATGCTTTACGGTCTGCAAAGTCGCACTGGTAGGCTTTAAACGTACGCCCCAGGGCAGTAACCGCCTTTTCAACATCACTCCCGCTTTTTTCCAGTGAGGCAGAAACGCCTATGATGTTAGCCCCCGCTTCTGCCAGCGCTACCGCCATAGCCATGCCGATGCCTCTTTTACAACCGGTCACTAATGCCGTTTTCCCCTTAAGGTCAAATAGATCCAGCATCTTGTTAGTATGTTTTTGTGTTAATATAATTGCGGTACTTAGCGCAGCTCAGTGATCGGACAACCATCCATATCGCCATAATCCAGGTTTTCACCGGCCATACCCCATATAAACGTATAATTGCTGGTACCTGCGCCGGCATGAATGCTCCAGGGGGGAGAAATAACCGCCTGCTCATTCTGCATCCAGATATGCCGGGTTTCCTGCGGCTGGCCCCAGAAGTGGCTTACCGATTGTCCCTGCGGCACTTCAAAATAAAAATATACTTCCATTCTGCGGTCGTGCGTATGCGCGGGCATGGTGTTCCATACACTGCCGGGTTTCAGCTCCGTCATACCCATTTGCAGCTGGCAGGTGGGCAGCACGCTGTTCACGATCAGCTTATTAATAGTGCGGTGGTTGGCAGTTTCCAGGGCGCCCAGGGTTACGATCTCCGCTTCCTTCTTGGTGATGCGGCGGGTAGGGTAATTGGTATGGGCTGGCGTAGAGTTCAGATAAAACCTGGCGGGTTTACCGGGTTCCTTGCTGCTGAAGATCAGCTCCTGCTTGCCCTGGCCAATGTATAAGGCTTCTTTGAAATCGATTTCAAATGCTTCCCCGTCTACCTTCACTGTGCCGGCGCCCCCCACGTTAATGATGCCCAGCTCCCGGCGCTCCAGGAAATAGCTTGCCTTTAGCTGGTCTACCGGTTCAAGCTGTATGGCTTTGCTTACCGGCATAATGCCGCCGGTAATAAAACGGTCGTAGTGGCTGTATACCAAACGTACATCATCGGCTTCAAACAACTGTTCTATCAGGAGTGCCTCCCGGGTTTGCGCTGTGGTCCAGGTTTTCACTTCCTGCGGGCTGTTTGCATACCTTGTTTCTGCCTTAATACTCATGCTTTTGATTTTGAAATATAAGGTAAGATAGCGCGAATTCATGAATCTTGCAAACGTTTGCATAGATTCAGGCACTGGTTTGTTGCTTTATTAGTTTCTTTGCACGCTGGACTATACAATTTAAAGGTGTCAAAATCTTATTAAGGATTAACATTTTAGTATTAAAATCGAAAACACATATTCGTTACTTTAGTATTATGAACACGTATTTGCAAATACACCCTGATGATAACGTACTGGTGGCGTTACAGGATCTACCGACGGGCACTCAAATCCAATTCAACGGCACTTCACTGGAACTGGTTAAAGATGTTCCTGCCAAGCATAAATTCACCCTTACCGATCTGCAACCTGATGCTCCCGTTGTGATGTACGGCGTACTGGTGGGCAAAGCCAATTCCCTCATCCGCCAGGGAGAGGTGATCACTACCAGCAACATCCGCCATGATACTACGGCGTTCCATGAAAAAGACGGCTCCATCCAATGGCAGGCGCCGGATGTAAGCAAATGGAAAAACCGCACCTTTATGGGTTACCCCCGTAAAGACGGGCAGGTGGGCACCCGCAACTACTGGCTGGTAATACCCATGGTATTTTGTGAGAACCGGAATGTGGGCGTAATTAAAACTGCATTTGAAAAAGGGCTGGGCTTTGCTCCGCCTGAACTGTATAATGAGCAGGTAAGCGACCTGGTAGACCTGTATAAAAGTGGCAACCTGGAAGGTATTAAGAACTACCAGCCGGTTTCAGTAACAGAAACGGCTACACGTAGCTCAGTATTCCCGAATATAGATGGTATTAAGTTCCTGATCCATGAAGGCGGCTGCGGCGGTACCCGGCAGGATGCTGAAGCCCTCTGCGCTTTACTGGCCGGCTATATTCACCACTCCAATGTGGCAGGCGCCACCATCCTGAGCCTGGGCTGCCAGCATGCACAGGTATCCATTTTACAGACCGCACTGAAAAAGTTGAATCCTACTGAGGACAAACCGGTGCTGGTGTTTGAGCAGCAGAAAAGCGGCTCTGAATTCAACATGCTGTCCACCGCTATTAAGGAAACTTTCCTGGCTTTGGTTGAAGCCAATAAAATAGAAAGGCAGCCGGCCCCTCTATCCAAGCTGGTAATAGGTTTGGAATGCGGCGGCTCTGACGGGTTCTCCGGTATCTCTGCTAACCCTGCAGTAGGCCATACTTCCGACCTGCTGGTGGCATTGGGCGGTACTTCCATCCTGTCTGAGTTTCCGGAGCTGTGCGGGGTAGAGCAGGAATTGATCAACCGCTGTAACAGTGAAGCTGCTTCCGAAAAATTCATCCGCATTATGCGGGCTTATGAAAGCCAGGCAGAATCCGTGGGTTCCGGCTTTTACCAGAACCCCTCCCCCGGTAATATCAAAGATGGTTTGATCACAGATGCGATCAAGTCTGCCGGTGCTGCTAAAAAAGGCGGTACTTCCCCGGTGGTAGATGTGCTGGATTATACGGAGTATGCTACCAAACCCGGTCTGAACCTGCTGTGCACACCGGGTAACGATGTGGAATCCACTTCCGCAGAAGTAGGTTCCGGCGCCAACGTGGTGTTATTCACTACCGGTTTAGGCACGCCTACCGGCAATCCCATTTCACCGGTTATCAAACTCTCCACCAATACCCGCCTGGCACAACGGATGCCGGACATTATTGACATTAATACCGGTCCTATTATCAGTGGCGAAAAAACCATTGCAGCCATGGGAGAGGAAATACTGGAGTTTGTAATTAAAACAGCCAGTGGAGAGGTTATTACCAAGGCTGAGCAGCTGCACCAGGATGATTTTATTCCGTGGAAACGGGGTGTGAGCTTATAATTGATTGGATCTTACCACAAATAAAACAGGCTGTATCAAGGTAGATACAGCCTGTTTATTTTATAAGGCAGCTCGCCGCCAGTCCCTTACTTCCATGTGGGCTCCCCATTTTTCATTTTCTCCAGGGTAGCGCTCAGGTCTTTATCTCCATTCGACAGCTTCACCGCTTTTTCTTCCATAGCTATTGCTTCGCTCTTCTTACCCAGCTTATACAGGATGTTGGCGTAAGTGTCCATGTACATAGGTTCTTCCTTGTCTTTAATGGATCGTTTGCTCCATTCCAGCGCCTCAGTTACACAAGTCATATCCTGGCAGTTCTCAAATACCGCCCATGCAAATTCATTCAGCATTTCAGGCGATGTATTGCTGCCAAATTGTTTCATATAAGCCATTACATTGGTCTGAAACATGGGCCAGTCTTTTTTTGCCATACTATACCGCACTTTACCCATGGTTACTACTTCCATTGCATATTGCGGGTATTTTTCCTGCACTTGCTTTTCAATGGATGCCCAGTCCACTGCATTACCCCGCAGCTTTGCATAGACCTCCTCATTTGCAATAATGTCTTTTACCCTGGCGGTGGCTTTACCGTCGCCTAAAACAGCATCTATCCCTTTGCTTTGTTTCATAAAAATGGTAAACCCGGTGTCTTTACTGCTGTGGGTAAAGTTATCCATGAAGCGGATGTTATCAGCCGTCATCAGGTTCTTTTGTGTAGCAAGGTATTCACGGGAAATTTTAGCCGCATGGAGGCCATCATCGGCATCCATTGCTGCCATGGCCATTGCGTACAATGCTTCGGGCTTATTATTGCCTTTATTGTATTTATCCAGCTGTGTATAATACTGGGTGGCAGGGTTCAGCGCTTTTTCAGACCTGGCTATAAACTCCGCCGCCTCTGAGCTTCCAACCGTACGGTGCACAATCTTTCCATCCGGCGAAAAGTATAGGAAGGTAGGGTAGCTCCGGATCTTATACTCTTTTTCTATCATTGCCGCATCCGTATACCAGCTTTTAACATGCTCATTGTCATCCGGGGTTTTGTCCAGCTGAACTTTTACATTAATAAAATTGCTGTTGAAGAACCGGCCCATTGCTTCCTGCGGGAATACCTGTGCAGTCATGTATTTACAGGGGCCACACCAGGTAGTATAACAGTCCACAAAAATATATTTGTGCTCCGCTTTAGCTTTAGTCAGCACCTGCTGCCAGGTAAGCTCTTTTTCAAAATGCACTCCCTGCGCAAAAGCCAGCGCAGGCAGCAATGCCAACAGGCATAATAGTTTTTTCATGGTCAGTTTTTTAATGATGGGGTGATGGGTTTGACGATCTGACAATTAAGATAAGTTAAATATCCATTCCGGCATGTACCGCCGGTAAAATTGTCCCGGAGTGATGTTATTTCTTCAAAAAAAATCCCGGCTTTATCAACCGGGATTTTCGTGTTCAATTATTTCTTTCAATTATTAATTATCCTTCAGTTGCACCTGCTCCATTTTGGGTGCAAAAAAGTGCATGATCACCCAGGCCAGCAGGTAAGCAAATCCGCAGATGATGAACAGGATGTTATACCCAACATTCACATCGCCCAGCGCCTTGTAATGGTCCAGCATGGAGCCTACCAGCAAGGGAAACAGCATACCGCCAATAGAGCCCGCCATACCGCCGATACCTACCACGGAGCTTACTGCGTATTTAGGGAACATATCAGATACCGTGGTGAAAATATTTGCAGACCAGGCCTGATGTGCAGCTGCAGCTAAACCTACCAGGGATACGGCTACCCACATGCTGCTGGTGTATTTGGTAAGCATAATGGGTACTACAAGGACTGCAAAAAGGAACATAGATGTTTTACGTGCCTTAAATACCGGCCAGCCTTTCTTAATAAGAAAAGAGGATAGCCAGCCGCCGCCAATGCTGCCAATACTTACCATGGTATAAATGATAATGATGGGCAAGCCATAGCTGGCTTTCATATCTACATTAAACGCAGAGGAAATATAGGAAGGCAGCCAGAAAAGGAAGAACCACCATACCGGATCAGTCAGCAGCTTACCAAATACAAAGGCCCAGGTCTGACGGATGGTGAACAGCTTTAACCAGCTGATCTTGCGGGTTTCGGCATCCGGGCCGGGTTGATGTTCTTCATTATCGCTGTGAATATATGCGTATTCTTCTTTCGTTACCCGTTTGCTTTTGGCAGGTGTATCATATAAAATAAACCAGAAGATCAGCCATACAAAACCAATGGCGCCGGTCCAGATAAAAGCGCTTTGCCAGCCCTGTACCTTCGCGATCCAGTACACCAGCGCCGGTGCAATCACCGGTCCCAGGTTGGCGCCGGCATTAAAAATACCGGTGGCTAATGCCCGCTCTTTCTTGGGAAACCATTCTGCAGTGGCTTTAATGGCGGAAGGAAAGTTACCTGATTCACCCAGGCCCAATGCCACACGTGCTATTCCAAAACCTAAAGTGGATTTTGCCAGCGCATGCGCCATCGCAGCCACGCTCCACACGATCAGGGAAATGGTATAACCTAACTTGGAACCAATTTTATCAACCAGCCCCCCAAAGAGCAGCAGGCCCAGTGCGTAGGCGGCGGAAAAAGCGATCACTATATAGCTGTAATCAGATTCTGTCCAGTGGAACTGTATTTCCAGGTCTCCTTTTAACAAACCTATTACCTGCCGGTCAATGTAGTTAATGGTAGTAGCAAAGAAAAGCAGCGTGCAAATAACCCAGCGATAGTTTCCGGTTTTTGTGGAATTCATTCTAATAAATTTGGAATTTATGAGCAAACGGTGTTTGACCACTCAATTTAGTGTAATGCTTTCACAAATGCAAACGTTTGCACCACTTTGGCTTTCAGCGCGCTCCAGTCCTGGCTTTCAATCACCTGTTTTGACAATAAGTTAGAGCCCATGCCCACACAAACCACCCCGGCCTCAAACCAGGAGGCAATACTTTCCTTAGTAGGCTCTACCCCGCCGGTAGGCATAAATTTGGTATTGGGGAACAGCGGTTTAATGGATTTTACAAAACCAGGGCCCAGGATATTACCGGGGAACAGCTTTACCAGCGGGGAATCCAGCTTTTCTGCCACTGCAATTTCAGAGGGTGTCATACAACCGGGGATCCAGAGGATGTTCTCTTTTTTGCAGTACTGCCCAATTTCAGCATCGGTGATAGGGCTTACAATAAAATCAGCGCCCTGCCCTACAAAGGTTGCTGCATCTGCCGCATTTTTAATCGTACCAATTCCCAGATACATATCGGGCATGCTTACCAGCTTCTTGTCGCGCATGGCAGCAAAATTACGGCGGGCATGCTCTCCCCTGTTGGTGAACTCAAACACGCGGATGCCACCTTCATAGCAAGCCTGCATTACTTCTATACAAACCGCTTCATCGTCATGGTAAAATACCGGTATTATCCCGCTGCGCTCAAAGGCTGCTATAATAGTGGATGGTTGAGGTGCCATATTAAATGAGTTTTAAAATATCTTCTTTACTGGTTTGGTTAAAGTCGCCTTTTATGAACAATTTGGACCAGGCAGCACCGGCAGCAAAGGAAATGAGCTTTTGTGCATCGAAGCCCTGCAGCAGCCCGTGTATAAGGCCTGCCATAAAACTATCGCCGCTGCCTACGCGGTCTACCACCTCATTGGTTTCAACCTGTTTGGAAACAGTTTGCTGCCCGTTGTGGTAGTAGGTAGCATAATACAGGTTATGGGTAGGCCCGCTGGAGAAACGGAAGGTGAAGGCCACGTGTTTACAGCGTGGGTACTTTTCCGTTATTTCCTGCGCTACTTTAATAGCCTGTTCCAGGTACACTTCTTTTTTGTCCTGCTCTAAAGCCACGGTATCCAGGGCAGTATCCAGCATGTTATGCGCTGCCCATATGTTGCCCATTATTACATCACAATACTGCACCAGCTCCGGCATTACCTGGAATGGTTTGGCGTATTGCCATAATTTATTGCGGTAATTCAGATCAGTAGAAATGGTGAGGCCCTTGCGGCTGGCAGCTTCCAGGGCTTCTTTACAAACTTTGGCAGCCTGCTCGCTGAGCGCAGGTGTAATAGCGCTCCAGTGAAACCAGGTAGCATCTTCCAGCAATTCATCCCAGTTTACGGTGCCGGGTTCCAGCTGGCTGAAGGCGGAGTATTTGCGGTCGTACACCACCTCTGCATGTTTCAGGTCGCTGCCCTGTGCCAGGAAGTAGGCGCCTATACGGTCGCCGCCCCACAGCATACGGTCGGTAGTAATGCCTGCCTTTTCCAGCTGCTGCATTACCTGCTTTGAGAGGCCGTTTTCGGGGGCTTTGCTAATGTAGGCCACTGGTGTGCCCCAGCGTGCCAGGGAGGCAGCCATATTAGCCTCTGCCCCGCCTATGTATAATGCTGAACTATGTTGTTCCCAGTCAGGGGAAAAGCGGAATAACAACTCTCCGTACGATATAACTTTTACCGGTTTCATTAAAAATTAAAGTAGGCTTTTGCATTATTGTAACAAATATCCTGCACCATTTTACCCAGCCAGGGAATATCAGACGGCAGCTCGCCGTTCTCTACATCATTTCCTATAAGGTTACACAAAATACGTCTAAAATATTCATGGCGGGAATAGGAAAGAAAACTTCTGGAATCTGTCAGCATCCCAACAAAGCGGCTAAGCAATCCCATGTTGCTCAATACATTCATTTGTTTTTCCATACCGTCTTTCTGATCCAGGAACCACCAGCCGCTGCCGAACTGCATTTTACCGGCCACTGTGCCATCCTGGAAATTGCCGACCATGGTGGCAAACACTTCGTTATGAGACGGGTTCAGGTTATAGACGATGGTTTTAGCCAGCTTGCTTTTTTTATCCAGCCCATCAAAAAAGGCCGACATACTTTCCGCTACCTGCCAGTCGCCAATGGAATCCACACCTGCATCTGCGCCGATCTGCTGCAACAAACGGCTGTTATTATTACGGATGGCCCCTACGTGAAATTGCTGTACCCAGCCTTTTTCATGGTTCCACTCACAAATAAAATGCAGGGTGGCGGCTTTGAACTGCGCCGCTTCTTCGGTGCTCACGGCCTTGCCTGCACGTAGTTTGGCAAAAATGTTTTCCAGGCCGGCGGTGGTATACGCTGCTGCGTAAAAGGTGCTGATACCATGGTCAGACAAGCGCCCGCCCGCGGCGTGAAAATAATCGTGACGGCTGCGCAGCGCATCCAGCAAGGCCTGGTAGCTGTTAATGTCTTTACTGGCAGCAGCGGCCAGCTTATCCATATAAGCATTAAATGCAGCAGCATCTTCTACTGCCATTGCCTTATCAGGCCGGAAGGTGGGTAATACTTTTACCCCTAAATTCTTTTGCTTGATTGCTTTATGATGTTCCAGGCTATCGCAGGGATCATCGGTGGTGCACAGTGCATTTACCTTAAAATGCTGCAGCAGGGCCTGGGTGGTCCATTGCGGCAGCTGTGCGTTACAATGATCGTAAATTTCCTTTGCCGTATCTGCATTCAGCTGTTTGGTTACGCCAAAGGGATTTAACAGCTCCATATGCGTCCAGTGGTATAAGGGATTGCGCATGGTATAAGGTACGGTGGCCGCCCAGTGTTTGAACTTTGTAAAATGATCTGCGCTGCCGGTAATAAATTCTTCCGCCACACCGTTGGCGCGCATGGCCCGCCATTTATAGTGATCTCCCTGCAGCCACATAGCGCTCAGGTGCTCAAACTGCCGGTTGGCGGCAATTTCATCCGGCGGCAGATGGTTATGATAGTCAATAATGGGCATGCTGCTGGCATACTCATGAAATAAACGTTGAGCCGTTGCTGTTTGTAACAAAAAATCTGCTGATAAGAATTGCTTCATACGCGAAATTTAATTACGAATTGTTCAATTACGAATTACGAATTAATGCAGCGGAGATTATATATCCACCCGCATCATTCACTTTCATAATTGTTCAAATTCATAAAATTTATTTAATGCCATTCCCGAAGTGTGTCCCCATTCGTATTATTCATATCACAATTACTTTCAGCGGCATTCATGAATGCCCGCATTTCGTAATTAAAAATTCATAATTACTTCACCGCCTTACGCAGGCCATCCGCATACGCCAGCGTGCCTTCCTGCATCATGCCCAGCAGGTGCGCGCTTACGGTTTCCGCAAAGCCTGGCAGCTGGTTAAGGTCAGCTTCCCACAGGCGGGTATCGGATATTATTTGTTGTACAAGCTGGGTAACTGCTGCGCTGTCAGCGGTTTTCACCTCTTTCCAGTAAGCGGCAAAAACAGCAGCGTTATCATCTGTGATCACATATTGTTCTGTGCCGCGGGCGCCAAAGAACTTACCGCCTTCTTCCTTCACGGGGCGCAGGAACAGCAGCATGGCGGCAAAACCCAGGCACATGGCCGGCGGCAATGTATGCTTGCGCTCATAATAACGCAGCAGCGTGCGCACATTACGGGCATTCATTTTGGAGCTTTCCTGGAATGTTATGCTAATGAGCTTATGCGCAATATTGGGATTGGCAAACCGGTCAAGCACATCCTGTGCAAAGTTATCGGCATGCGGACAAATATCCTGTATGGTAGGCAGTATTTCCTCCATCACTACGGTACGGAAAAAGCTGTGCATATAGGAATGCTCCATACACTCGTACACCGTGTTCAATCCCCCCAGGAATGCCAGCGGTACGGAAATGGTATGGCTGCCATTCAAGATACGTAATTTCTGCTCCCGGTAGGGCGTAATGCTGGGCGCTATTAGCATGCGCGCATCTGCTTCATGAAAAGAAAGCCGTTGTTTAATATGCGCATCACCTTCTATAGCCCATAGCAGGAAAGGTTCTGCATCAATCCACAAACTATCTGTATAACCGGCTTTCTCCTGCAGTGTTTCCAGGTCTTTGGGTTTACCGGGCACAATACGGTCAACCAGTGAATTACAGAAATTGTTATTGTTTTTTATCCATTCTATAAATGCTGCCGGCAGCTGGTTAAAGGCTGCCAGCTGTAATACGATCTCCTGTAATAAACGCCCGTTATCCACTACCAGCTCTGTAGGCACGATCACAAAACCCTTGTCTGCGCTGCCCTGAAAATACTGGAAACGCTCCCACAGCACCGCCAGCAATTTACCGGGAAAAGAGGCCGGCACACCGTTGGAAATATTCTCTTCCACATACTGGATCCCTACTTCGGTAGTATTGGAAATAATCACCCGCAATTCAGGCTGGTGTACGGTTTCCAATACCTGTGCCCAATCTGCATTCGATTGCAAAACACGGCTAATAGAAGCGTTCACCAGGGTGCGGTTAATTTTCTCGCCCTGGGCTACGCCTTTGATATGTGTAGTGTACAAATTATCCTGGGAAGAAAATTCTGTGGTAGGGCCATCCGTAGATTTCACCACCACTACCCTGCCTTTGAAAATGCCTTGTTTGTTTGCTTTGTCTATTAAGTAATCCACCAATCCTCTTAGCAACACACCGGTACCAAACTGCAGTACTTTTTCGGGGTAGTTAAGGTACTCCTTTGAGATATGGAGATCAGGCCGGCTTAACACATATTCGCTGTTTAATATAGGCAACATGGAACTAATTTATAATATTTAATACTTTACCCGCTAAATATAGGCTTCCATTTTAAGATTTTATAATAAAAAATGATGAAATCCTGATGGCTGAATGCTCTCTATGGCGCTATCACTACTATCAATAACCTGTTGCCCGCCGATGGCAGGATTTTCTTTAACTTTGCAGCCTTACACGAACTACTATGAGCAGAAACGGCAAAGTGCTGGTGGCCATGAGTGGCGGTATCGATAGTACGGTTACCGCGCTGATGCTGCACGAGCAAGGATATGAAGTGATCGGCATTACGATGAAGACCTGGGATTACGCATCTTCCGGCGCCAGTAAAAAGGAGACCGGCTGCTGCAACCTGGATTCTTTTAACGATGCCCGCGCAGCCGCCGTACACCATGGTTTCCCGCATTTTGTGCTGGATATCCGGGACGAGTTCGGGGATTTTGTGATCAACAATTTTGTAGATGAATACCTGGCAGGCCGCACCCCTAATCCATGCGTGCTTTGCAATACCCATATTAAATGGCGGGCGCTCCTGAAAAGAGCCGATGCTATGGACTGCGCATTTATAGCCACCGGCCATTACGGGCAAATACGGCAGCATAACGACCGTTATGTGCTTAGCAAAGGCATTGATGACCTGAAGGACCAGAGCTATGTGCTATGGGGCCTGCAGCAGGATGTGCTGGCCCGTACCCTGCTGCCATTGGGTAAATACCGTAAAACAGAAATCCGCCAGATGGCATTTGACTTTGGCTATCCTGAGCTGGCCAAAAAGGCAGAGAGCTACGAGATCTGCTTTGTACCGGATAATGACTACCGCGGTTTCCTGAAACGCCGGGTAGATGGGCTGGAAGAACAGGTGAATGGGGGCAATTTTGTGCTGAAGGACGGCACCATTGTAGGCCAGCATAAGGGTTATCCCTTTTACACCATTGGCCAGCGTAAAGGGCTTGATATTGCCCTGGGCCGCCCGATATACGTAACCAGCATTATCCCGGAAACCAATACCGTGGTGCTGGGTGAGGAAGAAGACCTGCAACGGAGTGAAATGCGGGTAGCCGGTATTAACATGGTTAAATACGACCATATCCCCGAAGGGATGGAAGCCACTACCAAGATCCGTTATAAGGATAAAGGCGCCCTGAGCAACCTGTATCACACAGATAACGGGCAGATCGGCGTTCGCTTTTACGAACAGGTGAAAGGTATTGCACCCGGGCAGTCCGCCGTGTTCTATGAAGGGGATGATGTAATAGGCGGCGGCATCATTCAGCGCTTATAATCATAGCTGATCCAACAAGAATATAAAATTTTAAACCGGCGAAGGAGGTTCATAGAGACCATTTAAAAGACTTTATGAACGAGATAAATCCTGAATATAAAGGGGAATGCAGCAGATAACATCTTCACTGTATTCCCCTTTTACATTTGAAATTTTACATTTTTTCAGTCCCTTTGTGTTTTCAGGGTAGCCATTCCATCCAATACTTATCCGGTTTCATCTCTTTTTCTTGCCTTTTTTAGCTTTTTAGCTAGATAAGATGGTACTATGGGCGCACTCGTGCGACTATTTACCGTCCCGCAGTGCACTGCGGGAGCATGAACCTTTATTGATTATAAACCAAAAAACAAAGAACCGTCTATGAGAACCCGTTCT
Source organism: Chitinophaga rupis (assembly GCF_900109685.1). Taxonomy (GTDB): domain Bacteria; phylum Bacteroidota; class Bacteroidia; order Chitinophagales; family Chitinophagaceae; genus Chitinophaga; species Chitinophaga rupis. The sequence continues at coordinate 264,697 of NZ_FOBB01000006.1, forward strand.
ACGCGACGGCACGGACTTCCACGCCGTGCACCGTACCTGTACCTGTATTGTTCCGTTTTACTGCTAGCACTCTGCCTGAGTATGCAAACGTTTGCGCAACAATTATCAAGACTCCGCCAAAGCGGCACACGTATCATCAATGAAAGTAATCAGGAAGTGATCCTCAAAGGCGTAGGCCTTGGTGGATGGATGCTTCAGGAAGGTTACATGATCAAACCTTCATTTTCCGGTGGTGGCACCCAATGGTCCATCAAAAAAAGATTGTATGACCAGGGCCAGACCGATGCGCAGGTAGAAGCCTTCTACCAGAGCTGGCGTAACAATTTCATTACCAAAGCAGACATTGATTACCTGGCCTCCCAGGGATTCAACTGCGTGCGGCTGCCGCTGCACTATGAGCTGTTCCTGACCAGCGCCCAGCGCGCGGTGCGTAACAGCGTAGCCCGCAACTCAGGCAATTACAACACGTATGTAAGCAACCTGACCTCCTGGTACAACAGCAACCAGCTGTTTAATGACGCTGACCTGGAAGGGTTCCGCCTCACAGACAGTCTGCTGAAATGGACCGCTGCCAACAACATGTATGTGATCCTGGATCTGCACGCCGCGCCCGGCGCACAAGGCACAGACGCCAACATTTCCGACGCCCTGGTAGGCAATGATCTGTGGAACAAACAGATCTATAGGGACATGACCGTTCGCCTGTGGCAGCGCCTCTCCACCCGTTACATCAACAACAACGGCGTGGCTTTTTATGACCTGATCAATGAGCCGAACAACGTACCGGACAACCGTACGATCCATGACCTGTTTGAGCGCCTGATCAATGCTATCCGTGCACAGGGTGATGATCACCTGCTCATGATCGAAGGGAACGGATGGGGCAACAACTACAATTACATGGAGCCCTTTACCTTCACCAACCGCTCCAACCTGGTGTACAACGCCCACCGTTACTGGATCACCAATTCCACTACGGAAACCAATGGCGATGTGAACCAGATCAACCTGATCGCCAACATGGTAAACTTCCGTAACACCAACCAGGTACCTGTTTGGGTAGGCGAAACCGGCGAGAACGACAACAACTGGTTAAGCGAAAACATCCGCGCGCTGAATTCAAAAGGTATTGGCTGGTGCCACTGGACGTACAAACGTTTTGACACCCAGGAAAATGCTGCACTAATGCACATTAACCCGCCCTACCTGATGGATGGCGCCAGCAACATGGCAGCAGTGCTGAACAATATTAAGTTTGCCAATTGTGTAAAGAACAATGGCACCATTGCAGCCGTAGCACCCGGTATACAGCCACCTCCATCAACCGGCCCTATTGGTAAAACCATCTGGCTGAAAGGTTTTAACGGCCAGTACGTAAGCTCCGAAAACGGCACCCAGGCTATGAACTGCAACAGACCTACTGTACAGGGCTGGGAACAGTTCCTGGTAGGTGATGGCGGTAATGGTAAAATTACGCTGAGCAACCAGGGCAAATTTGTTTCTTCTGAGAACGGAGAACAGGCCATTACCTGCAGCAGAGCCACTGCGCAGGATTGGGAAAAATTTGACTGGATCGTAAATGCTGATGGCACTATTTCCCTGCGTGGCAATAATGGGCTGTATATCTCTTCTGAAAACGGCACGCAGGCTATGACCTGCACCCGCACTACCATACAGGGCTGGGAAGCCTTCAGCTGGGGTGAGGTAAGCGCTGCAGCGATGGCCGCAGCAGCAGTTACTAATAACTTTAAAGTAGTAGGTTATATGCCTTCCTGGGCCGGCAACGTAGATCCACAGTCTGTTCAGTACAGCAAGCTAACACATATCAACTACGCCTTCCTGCTGCCAAATTCCAACGGCAGCCTGCAGCCTATTGAAAACCCGGGTAAGCTGCAAAGCCTGGTGACCAATGCACATGCTAAAGGCGTGAAAGTAATGATCTCCGTTGGTGGCTGGAATAACGGCAACGACGGTGGTTTTGAAGGATTGGCTGCCAACAGCAGCACCCGTACCACTTTCGTGAACAACATGATCGCTTTCGTAAACCAGTACGGCCTGGATGGTGTGGACATTGACTGGGAATATCCTGACAATGGCGCCTCTGCCAATAACTACCTGGCATTAATGACACAGCTCTCCACTGAAATGCATAACCGTGGTAAGCTGCTTACTGCTGCGGTAGTAGCAGTAGGCGGCAGCAGCATTGTAAATGGCGTATTCTCTGTAGTGGACTTCCTGACCATTATGGCATATGATGCCAATAATGCAAATCACTCCACTTACGATTACGCAGTACAATCACTGAACTACTGGAGAGGCCGCGGCCTGGCTAAAGAAAAGGCCATACTGGGCCTGCCCTTCTACGCACGTCCCAGTTGGGATGGTTATAATACCCTGCTGGCTAATGGCGCCAGCCCTAATGCCGATGTATTTAACGGCAACTACTACAACGGTATTCCCACTATTAAACGTAAGACCAACCTGGCATTTGACAATGGCGGCGGTGTTATGATGTGGGAACTGTCACAGGATGTTGCTCCTACCAATCCTAACTCACTGGTAACTGCCATCTACCAGGTAGTATTGGAAAGAAGCGGCGACACCAGCAATCCTCCCCCGCCCACAACCGCGCCTATTGGCCAAACCATCTGGCTGCAGGGCTTTAACGGTCAATACGTAAGCTCTGAGAACGGCGAAGAGCCTATGAACTGTAACAGACCTACTGTACAGGGCTGGGAGCAGTTCCTGGTAGGCGATGGTAGTAATGGTAAAATTACGCTGAGCAACCAGGGTAAATTTGTTTCTTCTGAGAACGGGGAACAGGCCATTACCTGCAGCAGAACCACTGCGCAGGATTGGGAAAAATTTGACTGGATTGTAAATGCTGATGGCACTATTTCCCTGCGTGGCAACAATGGGCTGTATGTATCTTCTGAGAACGGCACACAGGCCATGACCTGCAACCGCCCTACCATACAGGGCTGGGAAGCCTTTAACTACGGCATAGTAGGCGCAGCTGCCAGAGCAGCTATTGCTGCAACAGCTGTTGCTCCTAAAGAAGCAGCCACCGCTAAAGCAGGTAGCGCGCTCGTATATCCGAACCCGGTAGTAAAGGGCAGCACCTTTACTGTAAAGGTAGAGCAGTACGATGCCAGCAAACCTGTACAGGTAGTGCTGATCGATGTGAACAAAAAGGTGGTGTCCTATCAAAAGGCCAGCACCGGTATGCTCAGCATCCCCACCGGCAATGTAGCCAGCGGGTTCTATATTATGACCATCACCAACGGTAAAAATACCTATACCAAAAAGGTGATCATTCAATAACTCAACTAACTAAAACAAACACTGCCGGTAAAAGACCGGCAGTGTTGTTTATACCGTATTGCGAGCTTTACGATCTCTTAATTTAACCTACATCTTATGAAAAAAAACCTATGGAATAAAACAGTCCTGCTGTTATTCCTGCTGCTTGCTACATCCTGGCAGACCTTTTCACAAACGCCATTTAAAGTAGTAGGCTATTTGCCCACCTGGGGCGGCAATGTAAGCGACGTGCAATTCACTAAGCTTACGCACGTTAATTATGCCTTCCTGATCCCTACTGCTTCCGGCAGCTATCAGCCGATTGAAAATCCATCCAAGCTGCAAAGCCTGGTGAGCGCTGCACATGCCAAAGGTGTTAAGGTGATCATTTCTGTAGGTGGCGGCGGCGGTGATGTGGGTTTCCGCACCATTGCGCCCAGTGCTGCTATACGTGCCACTTTCGTCAGCAACATGATGACTTTTGTAAACCAGTACAACCTGGATGGTGTGGATATTGACTGGGAATATCCCAGCGGCACCAATGAGCCGCAGAACTTCCTACTGCTGATGCAGGACCTGTATAACGCCCTGCACCCCAAAGGCAAGCTGCTCACAGCTGCCGTAATTGGCGAAGGCGGTTCCATGTTTGTGAACGGCCTTTTTCCCATTACAGATTACCTTGCCATAATGGCGTATGACGATAATGATTTTCAACATTCCACCTACGACCTGGCCGTTTCCTGTATGAACTATTGGTTAGGCCGCGGCCTGCCTAAGGACAAGGCAGTGCTGGGCGTGCCATTTTTTGGCCGGCCCGGCTGGATAGGTTACAACGAATTGCTTTCGAGAGGAGCCAGCCCCAACGCAGATGTATTTGGTAACATAGGATATAACGGTATACCCACTATTAAGAAGAAAACAAATCTCGCCTATGACAGGGGCGGCGGCATTATGATGTGGGACCTTTCTACAGACGGTGCAGGCGCCACGTCCCTGGTATCGGCCATTCATGAAGTAGTGGCACAAAGAAGCGGTGATACCAGCACGCCACCGCCCCCCACTACCACAGCGCCTGTTGGTAAAACCATCTGGCTGAAAGGCTTTAACGGCCAGTATGTAAGCTCGGAGAACGGCGAAGAGCCTATGAACTGTAACCGGGCTACGGTACAGGGCTGGGAGCAGTTCCTGGTAGGCGATGCCGGCAACGGTAAAATTACACTGAGCAACCAGGGTAAATTTGTTTCTTCTGAGAACGGTGCTGCCCCTATGAACTGCAACCGGGATGCTGCGGATGGCTGGGAACAGTTTGAGTGGATCGCGAATGCAGATGGTACTATTTCACTAAAAGGCAGCAATGGCTTGTTTGTTTCTTCGGAGAACGGTATCCAGGCTATGACCTGTAACAGGGCCACTGCACAGGGCTGGGAAGACTTTACCTATGGCATAGTAGGCGCAGCTGCCAAAACAGCTATTGCTGCTGAAATTACTACCCAAACAGCGGAAAGCGCTAAAACAGGTAACACCGTCGTATATCCCAACCCGGTAGTGAAAGGCAGCTCCTTTACCGTGAAGGTAGCGCAGTATGATGCCAGCAAACCGGTACAGGTGCAGCTGGTGGATGTGAACAAACGGGTAGTGTCCTATCAAAAGGCCAGTGCCGGTGTGCTCACCATTCCCACCGGCAACATTGCCAGTGGTTTATATATCATGACCATTACCAACGGTAAGCATACGTACACCAAAAAGATCATCATTCAATAAAAAAGCATACACGTAGGAACACAGGCCGGGTATTTTTGCCCGGCCTTTTTTGTACCTGCAGCTACATGGAAATCTCAGCCGGAACGCCTAATTTCACATAAATGCCCGGCCCATTGTGAAAACATTTTCCTTATCCATTTCCCTTCTTTTTCCCCTATGCCTGCTGCTGGCCGGTATACCTGCACGGGCGCAAACACCCCGGTATGTAATTGCCTTTACAGATAAAAATGGGAGCCCTTATCAGCTGAATGCGCCTGCAGCATATTTATCCACCCGCGCAATTGAGCGCCGCAGCCGCCAGCAAATTGCCATAGACAGTACTGACCTGCCGGTGAATGCGGATTATGTGAATGCCGTACTGCAAACCGGCAATGTACAATTGGGCTACACCTTACGCTGGACTAACCAGGCTGTTATTGCCACCAATGATGCAGCTGCCCTGCTAAAAATACAGCAGCTGCCCTTTGTAAGAACGCTGGTAAAAAGTGCCAACAGGCTATCAGCCCCGGGTGACCGGCGCAGGCGGGATAGCGTTAGTACCGCCCGTATAATGGGTACTACAGATATTGATTACGGCAGCGCCTATACGCAAATTCATTTACATGAAGGGGAATACCTGCATAATAAAAACCTGAAAGGAAATGGTATGCTGATAGCGGTGCTGGATGGCGGTTTCCCTTCTGTAAACAATAACCGCGCTTTTACCTGGCTGCGTAATAACCAGAAAATTACCTATACCCGCAACTTTACAGATGGTACGGCGGATGTATATAATTATAGTGATCATGGCACACATTGCCTGTCTATACTAGCCGCTGACCTGCCAGGCGAAATAACCGGTACTGCGCCGGAAGCCGGTTATGTACTGTTACGCACAGAGGAAGCCGGCACAGAACAACCCATAGAAGAAAGCAACTGGGCCGCCGGTGTGGAGCTGGCAGATAGTTTAGGCGTGGACGTAATCTCCTCCTCCCTGGGATATAACACGTTTGATGATCCGCAGTATGATCATACCTATGCGCAGCTGGACGGTCATAGCCTGGCTATTACACGAGCCGCTGCACTGGCAGTACGCAAAGGCATGATCGTGGTAAATGCAGCCGGTAATGAAGGGGAATCATCCTGGAAATACCTGCTGGCTCCTGCGGATGCAGACAGTGTGCTGACCGTAGGCGCGGTAACCAGCCAGGCGCGGGTAGCTAATTTCAGCAGCTATGGCCCTACCGCAGATGGACGTATAAAACCCGATGTAGCCGCAATGGGGGTAGGTACAGCGTTAGTAACCATAGATGGAACTATTGCCGGCGGCAACGGCACTTCTTATGCATGCCCGGTGCTGGCGGGTTTGGTAACCTGCTTATGGCAGGCTTTTCCCCGGCGTACCAACCTGGAAATTGTGCAGGCGGTAAAGGCATGCTCCAGCCAATACCCGGCCAGGGATAATCGCATGGGATACGGCATTCCCAACTTTCATGCAGCCTATGATACTTTATTGAAACGGGAAGCGGGCGATACGGCTTTTATCCGCGAGCAGCTAGCCAACCACATGATCAAAATATTTCCTAATCCTTTTACCAGTCAGCTAAGCATCTATTATCAATCCACAGCCTCACAGCAACCCATTTACCTGCAGCTGATAGATGGCGCAGGGCGGCTTACCCGTACCTGGCAGCTACCTGCTGTAAGCAATTACGGCTACTTTACCACGCAAACCGGATTAGATAAATTACCGGTAGGTATGTACTACCTGAGATTTGTACAGGGGAATAACAAAGAGGTGGTGAAGCTGGTAAAACAGTAATTCCATCATCTGTACATCTGCATACTTGCACATCCGCACATTTACTTCATCAATTTGGCCGCAAACATAGTATCCGCGCCAATGTTATAACCAGTAATAATACCGCCATCGCGCCATTGCAGGCCGGTGTGTTCGCAAATATGTTTTACCACCGCTTCATTCTCCTGCTTAAAGGCAGAGCAGGTTATATAAATCAATGAACCGCCTTTTTTTAACAGCGGTACAACGTTTTCGGCTATACGTTTTTGTAAGTTGTGAAAGGTATTAATGCGCGTTTCTTCAAAAAAGTACAGGTGCTCCGGGCTGCGGCCCCAGGTACCGGAACCGGTGCAGGGCGCATCCAGTATAATACCGTCAAACGATCCGTAGTCAAGGGTTTTCGGGGGTACAGGCAGCGTAAGGTCCAGCGCTTTGGTCTCATAGTTTTTAATACCTGCAGTGTAAAAACGCTCATACAGGTTTTGCAGTATGGATACACGCACATCACTCACCGTAAGCTGCACGCGTGGTTCCTTATCCATTAGCAGTAAAGATTTTCCGCCGCTGGCGGCACAGGCATCCCACCAGCGCTGCCCGGGTTTGGGCGTAAACAGCTGGCCGGTTTGCTGGGAAGAGGCATCCTGGATCTCGTACCAATCTTTATTCTTAATGATGGTTTCTATGTTAGTGCCGTTGGATAATGCCAGCATATCATCAGCCAGCCACTCCCCTGTTACACCAGCATCCTGCAGCAATGCGGTAATAGCTTCCTGCTTGTTCTTCCGCACACGGATGAATAAGCGGGGCTGCACAAAATAGGCGTTGGCAAAAGCCACTGCATCTATTCCTTCAGAAAGGGAGGCTGTAAAGGGAAAAATATCATTGGGTGTGGGCGATTGCCCGTTAAAGGAAACGGCAGACAATTTTTCTGCTACAGGCAAAGTAACCTGCTCATTCCATTCCGGTTTTAACAGGGCCAGTATTTCATTGCTTTGTGTTTCGCATAAGAAAAGGCCCAGCAACAGCCGGTCCTTTACGGGCATTTCATTTTTCCATAAATGGCCCAGGCGGTAAAAGGCATAGGCCAGCTGCGAGATCCAGCGCCTGTCGCGGCTGCCCATTTGCGGGTTTTGCTTAAAAAATGGCTTCAGAAAATGGTGTAATGGCAGGCTGCCATCATAAGTGGTAACGATCTTCTCTGCTGATAACAAGTAATTTTCCCAACGGGTCATGGGGCAAAGAAAAGTAAAAAAGCAAAAAGCAAAAATTAAAAAGTAGAACCGGGTTTTACTTTTTAATTTTTGCTTTATTAATTTATCAGGAAGATTATAATTTCAGCAACGCCTTTACCGGGTCTTTGCCGAACAGCAGCTGTTCCGGGTTTTCCAGCATTTCTTTTACTCTCACCAAGAAGCTTACAGATTCACGGCCGTCAATAATACGGTGGTCATAGCTCAGCGCCAGGTACATCATGGGGCGTATTACCACCTGGCCATTTATGGCCATGGGGCGCTCCTGTATTTTGTGCATACCTAAAATAGCTGACTGGGGTATGTTAATGATAGGCGTACTCATTAAAGAGCCAAACACACCACCATTGGTAATGGTGAAGGTGCCACCGGTCATTTCATCCATAGTGAGCTTGTTATCACGCGCTTTGGTAGCCAGCTCTACTACTTTCTTTTCAATCTCTGCCATGCCCAGGCTTTCTGCATTACGGATCACCGGTACCACTAAACCTTTGGGGGCAGATACGGCAATAGACACATCGCAGTAGTCATGGTATACCAGCTCTTCCCCGTCAATGTAAGCATTTACAGAAGGGAACTCCTGTAAAGCAAAACAACAGGCTTTGGTGAAGAAGCTCATAAAGCCGAGGTTCACCTCATGCTGTTTTTTGAACACTTCTTTATACTTGGCGCGTATGTCCATGATATTGGTCATATCCACTTCGTTAAAAGTGGTGAGCATGGCCGTAGTGTTCTTGGCTTCCACCAGGCGGCGGGATACCGTTTTACGCAGGTTGCTCATTTTCTCCCTGCGGTCGTTGCGGGCAAACAGCTCTTTACCTAATGCCACACCCGGGTTTTGCAGGGCGGCATACACATCATCCTTCAATATTTTGCCATGAGCACCGCTCCCTTTGATGGAGGAGGGGTCCACATGCTTATCTGCTATTACAGCGGCAGCCACCGGGGTAGTTTTAATATTATCCGGGATAGCGGTTACCGGCGCCTGTTGGGCCTGCGGTGTTGCCTTAGGCACTTCAGCCTTGGCAGCGGTGGCAGCAGGTGCTGCTTTACCGGCCGGGCGGGCGGCGTTGGTATCTATCTGGCAGGCTACATCACCGATCTTCAGCACATCGCCTTCTTTAGCTACTCTTTTTAAGATACCGGCTTCTTCTGCGTTCAGCTCAAAGGTGGCTTTTTCGGATTCCATTTCGCACAGCATTTCATCACGTTCTACGTAATCGCCATCCTGTTTCAGCCATTTTACCAGCGTTACTTCGCTGATAGATTCTCCAACGGTGGGCACTTTCATATCAATAGTTCCCTTATTGGCCGGCGGAGGACCAGCGGGCGCCTGTGGTGCGGGTTCTGCTGCTTTGGCAGCAGCAGCGGCTTCCGGTGCGTTAGCAGATACCGGGGCAACCGCGCCTGCAGGTGCAGCAGCATCTGTATCAATGGTACAGGCTACCGCGCCAATGTTCAGGGTAGCACCTTCCGGGGCAGCTATTTTCAATACGCCTGCTTTCTCTGCATTCAGCTCAAAGGTGGCCTTTTCCGATTCCATTTCGCACAATACTTCATCCTGCTGCACATAATCCCCGTCTTTCTTCAACCACTTCGCAATTGTTACCTCGCTTATAGATTCTCCTACCGTAGGAACTTTGATTTCGACAACCATTATTTCAGTTTTCTGTTTGCAATAATTTCGATTTCAGATCTTAGATCTTAGATTTTAGATTTATTGGGAAAGCCTCCGCGCTTAAATCTAAAATCGTAAATCTAAAATCTTAAATATTAAACGCTGTTTCAATGATTTCCTGCTGCTCGCGGGTATGCACCTTTGCATAACCGGTAGCAGTGGCAGCGCTTGGGTTACGGCTGATAACGCCGTAGTTCAGCTGCTTCAGGTTCATTTGCAGGTAAGAGGCAGCGCCCATGTTCAGCGGCTCTTCCTGTACCCAGAACCAGGTAGCTCCTTTATATTTCTGGTTAACAGCTTCCAGCTGCGTTACCGGTAAAGGATACAGCTGTTCCAGACGAACAATGGCTATATCCTTACGGCCTTCCTTCACTTGTTTCTCGCTCAGGTCAAAGTAAATTTTACCGCTGCAGAACAGTACTTTCTTCACCTGGGAAGCATCTGTAATAAACGGATCATCCAGCACTTCTTTAAAACCACCGGTAGTAAAATCTTCCTTAGTAGAGTAAGCACCCTGGTGACGCAGGTTTGCTTTGGGCGAGAAGTTCACCAGCGGTTTGCGGAATGGCCAGGTAAGCTGGCGGCGCAGCGCATGGAAGAAGTTAGCGGCGGTAGTAATATTTGTAACTACAATATTATATTCAGCACAGGCTTGTAAAAAGCGTTCCGGGCGGGCGTTTGAGTGGTCAGGGCCACCGCCTTCATACCCGTGTGGCAGTAACAGCACCAGGCCGTTCATGGTGGTCCACTTTTGTTCGGCGCTGGTCAGGTATTGGTCTATTACGGTTTGTGCGCCATTCACAAAATCGCCATACTGTGCTTCCCACAATACCAGGGTATTGGGGTTGGCCATGGCATAACCATATTCAAAGCCCATTACAGCAAACTCACTCAGCAAAGAGTTGTAGATGCGGAACTGGCCCTGTTTTTCCTGCAGGTGCGCCAGGCGGTTATAGGTAGCGTTGGTGTTTTCGTCAAACAAAATAGCGTGGCGGTGTGAGAAGGTACCACGCTGTACATCTTCTCCACTCATACGCACATCCTTCCCTTCTACCTGCAGGCTGGCATAGGCCAGCAGTTCGCCGGTAGCCCAATCCACCTTACCTTCTGTTTCATACAGCTTGATCTTATCTTTCAGCAGCTTGTCCACCTTACGTAAAGGCACAAAATCTTTGGGCCATTGCATCAGGCTGTTGAACAGACGGGTAAAATCTTCTTCTTTAATAGCCGTTACCGGTGATTGCTCGAAATCCTGCGGAGTGGCTTTACGCAGGGCGGCCCACCACTGTTCCGGTTTCTGATGGCTGTAAGGCAGGGGATGCTGTTTTACCTCATCCAGCCTTTCCTGCAGCTCAGCCCAGAACACTTTTTGCATATCCTTGGCCATTTCCTGCGCATCTGTTTCACCATTCTTCAGCAGGTACTGGGTATACACTTCGCGCGGATCCGCATGTTTATCGATCAATGCATACAGGCTGGGCTGGGTGAATTTAGGCTCATCGCCTTCATTATGGCCATGCCTGCGGTAGCAAAGCAGATCTATGAAAATATCGCAATTAAATTCCTGGCGGTAGCGGGTGGCTATCTCGGAGATCTTTACCACGGCTTCCGCATCATCCCCATTCACATGGAATACCGGCGCCTGCACAATGGCAGCTACGCTGGTACAGTAGTCGGAGGAGCGGGCATCATCAAAATCAGTGGTAAAACCGATCTGGTTATTGATCACAAAATGCATGGTGCCGCCGGTGTAATAGCCTTTCAGGTTGCTCATCTGCACCAGCTCATACACCACACCCTGGCCGGCTACAGCCGCATCGCCATGGATCAGTATCGGGAATATCTTATCGTAATCACTGTTATAGATCACATCTGCCTTACTGCGCGCAAAGCCGGTTACCAGCGGGTCTACCACTTCCAGGTGGGAGGGGTTTGGCAGCAGTTGCAGGTTGATCTGTTTGCCGGCAGGCGTATCCACCATAGAACGGAAACCCAGGTGGTATTTCACGTCCCCGCTGCCCATAGTAAGGTCCGGGGTGGAGAGGCCTTCAAATTCCGTGAAGATCTGCTCATAGGTTTTACCCAGGATGTTAGCTAATACGTTTAAGCGGCCACGGTGCGCCATGCCTATTACGGCTTCCTGTACGCCCAGCTCAGAGGCGGTATTGATCATGGCATCCAGCGCGGTAATGGTGTTTTCACCACCTTCCAGCGAAAAACGCTTCTGACCTATATATTTGGTATGCAGGAATTTTTCGAAGATTACGCCCTGGTTCAGCTTTTGCAGCACACGCTTTTTCTTTTCCAGGGGCATGGGCTGGTGCATGGTGTTTTCCATTTCACGCTGCAGCCATTCTACCTTTTTGGCGTCGTTAATATAGGTAAATTCCAATCCTACAGGACCGGCATATACCTGTTTCAGCCTGTTAACAATATTTTCCAGGGAAGTTTTGCCCAGACCTATTACCTGGCCGGCAAAAAATTCGCTTTTCAGGTCTGCATCGCTTAAACCAAAGAAAGAGATCTCCAGGTTTGCCTGGCGGTTCTTTCTTTCGCGGATGGGATTGGTTTTGGAGATCAGGTGTCCTTTTTTGCGGTAGGCCTGTATAAGCCTGTATACGCTCAGCTCTTTGCTAAGCTGATCGCCGGATACGGGTGCAGCACTACTTCCTGCCGCCACTGTTGCTGCTCCTGCTTTACCATTTTGAGTAGATACCGCGAAATCAAATCCTTCAAAAAATTTAACCCATTCGGGATCAACGGCCTGAGGATCTTTACGGTAATCCTGGTATAATGATTCAATGTAAGCAGGGTGCGAGTTAGTGACAAATGAGAAGTCCTTCATTTACAACGAGTTTTGCTTGGTCTTCGGTTCAAATTACTTGTTCTGTTGAAATTTGATACCCATTATAATATTGGATTGCAAATATCGCTTGTTTTTTGTTAAAGCGCTAGTAAAATAATGAATAAATATGCGGATAAAGTAGTACACAAACAGGCTACCCGGATGCGCCTAACTCATATATTTTGTAGATTTGTGCCTCGGCAGAAACGGTACATTAATTTTTTGTTTTGAAAAAAGAATATCCGTACCTTTGCCCTCCTGAAACTGAAAATTAAACAATGGCAAACCATAAAGCAACGAAAAAAGACGTACGTCAGAGCAGAAAGCGCAATGAGCGGAACCGTTACTACGGTAAAACCACTCGTAATGCGATCCGTGATTTGAAAGCGCTGACCGATAAAGCAGCCGCTGAGAAAGACCTGTCAGCAGTTGCCGCTATGATTGATAAGCTGGCTAAACGTAACGTGATCCATAAAAATAAGGCCGCTAACCTGAAGAGCAAACTGGCTAAGAAGGTGAATGTCCTGGCTTAATTCATAGGCACACAACTTATTTCTTATACATGGCTCTTCCTGTAAAACAGGAAGGGCTTTTTGTTTTTGCTACTACTGCCCTTTCACACCACCCCTGGCTTTCCGCTTTCCGCCAGTCAACATTTTTACCGTCCGCCCGCCCCTGCTAAATATACAGGTTATCTGGATAAATCATTATTTTAACCTCCCTGAAATCTAAATCTGACCGATGAGAAAACTGTTGATAGCCGCCGCTTGCAGCTGGCTGATACCCTTGCACACCTTGGCCCAGGACCTGACCACCCGCTTTGAACGTACCCAGGGCCGGGAAACCACTACCTATACAGAATGCATAGATTATTACCGCCGGCTGGACCAGCGCTTTCCGCAGATCAAGCTGCTGGAAATGGGGCCTACTGATGCCGGTTACCCGCTGCACCTGGCCATTTTCTCCGGCCAGGGTAATTTTGACTTTAACAGCCTGCACCAGCAAAACAAACGTATCATACTCATTAACAATGGTATACACCCCGGTGAGCCAGATGGTATTGACGCCAGCATGCTGCTGCTGCGCGACCTGGCCCTGGGTAAAAAACACCTGCCGGATAATGTGGTGCTGGCTGTAATACCCATATACAATATCGGGGGCGCCCTGAACCGCAGCCCGGATTTCCGGGTAGACCAGAACGGGCCGGATGCCTTTGGATCCCGTGGTAATGCCCAAAACCTGGATCTGAACCGGGATTTCATTAAAGCCGATTCTAAAAATGCCCGCTCCTTTCAGCAGATCTACCAGCTCACAGACCCGGATGTGTTTGTTGATAACCATGTAAGCAACGGCGCCGACTACCAGCACGTGTTAACCCTGCTAAGTACCCAGCATAATAAGCTGGGCGGCGTAATGGGCGATTACCTGGATAAGGAATTTGAACCCGGCCTGTATAAGCTCATGAAAGCCCGGGGATATGACCTGATCCCCTACGTAAACCATTTTGGGGAAACACCCGATAGCGGCTGGACACAATATTTCGACGGCCCCCGCTACTCCAGCGGTTACGCGGCCCTATTCCATACTTTTGGATTTGTACCGGAAACGCATATGCTAAAACCTTACCCGCAGCGGGTAAAAGCCACCTATGAGCTAATGGAATGTTTTATACAATTTGTAAGTGAGCATAGCGCTGCCATTAAATCGATCCGCGATCAAACCAAACAAACCGTAAAAACGCAAAACAGCTTTCCGCTGGAATGGAAAACAGATATGAACCAGCATAGCACCATTACATTTAAAGGATTTGCAGCAGGCCACAAGCCCAGCGAGGTTTCCGGTTTGCCACGCCTGTATTACGACCGCAGTAAACCCTACGAGCGGCAGATCCCTTTTTACAATGTGGCGGAGCCGGGTAACTTTGTGCAAAAGCCTGCAGCGTATGTTATTCCGCAAGGCTGGTGGGCCGTAATAGACCTGTTAAAGAATAGTAACGTACAGATGCAGCGCCTGGCCCATGATACTGCCATCACAGTGGAAGTATATCATATCACCGATTATAAAACAGCTGCCAGACCCTATGAAAAACATTACCTGCATAGCCAGGTGAAAGTAGCTGCCACACAGGAAAAGATCGCTTTCCGCAAAGGCGATTACTACATTCCCCTAAACCAAAATGCCAACCGTTATTTAATAGAAACCCTGGAACCCACCGGCGGCGACTCCTTCTTTGCATGGAATTTCTTTGACGCCATACTGGCGCCTAAAGAAGGATATTCCAGCTATGTGTTTGAAGATACTGCTGCGGAATATTTACGCCAACATCCCGAAGTAAAAGCGGAGCTGGAAAAACGTAAAGCTACCGATACTGCTTTTGCCCATAACGCCAGTGCACAGCTGGATTTTGTATACAACCATTCGCAGTATGCTGAGCCGGGATATTTGCGGTACCCGGTGTACCGTATAAAGTAAACGCCTCTACGTAAAGCGTAAATGCAGTAATGATAAATTACTGTATTTACGCTTTTTTATGATCCTACATTTCTCATTTTGCCTGTTGTTAGTACGCTCATAACCCTTTAAATTTGAATCAATTTACTAACTAATTGTTTGTTATACCACGGTGTACATGCTCCCATGCTTATGATTATTGAAAAAGTTATTGCTACACCAAAATCATATCTTATGAATTTTAATCTTTTGTTGCACAGTATTGAAAACACGCATCAACATTTACAGGAAAGCGCTGCAAAAGCAGTGAACCGCTTATTAACCATCCGCAATTGGTTAATTGGGTATTACATAGTGGAGTATGAGCAGAAGGGAGAGGACAGGGCGAAATATGGAGAGAAGCTATTTGATAAACTATCTGAAAAATTAAAAAAAGAGAGTTTTTCTCCACGCAACCTTCGTTTATACCGGCAGTTCTATACTACCTATGAACATATCGGGCCTGTTATCCGGGAACACCTACCTGCTAAAATTTGGCAGACGGTGTCTGCAAAATTACAATCAACTAATAATCAATCAGTTGGAAATTGGCAATCGGTGATTGCCAAATGTGAAAACATATTTATTGATCCTCAAAGATTATTGGATAAACTCTCCTTTACACATATTACGCTCCTTTTAACCATTTCCGATCCGTTGCAACGCGCCTTCTATGAGCTGGAAACTATTAAAGGCAACTGGAGCGTGCGCGAATTAAAAAGGCAGATCAACAGCCTGTATTTTGAGCGTATGGGTCTTTCAAAGAATAAGGAAAAGCTGCAGCAGTTTATTCATGAAGCAGATATTCCCATAGATCCGGCTGACTTTATTAAAAACATGTACGCCTTTGAGTTCCTGGGTCTGCCGCAAAAAGCGCTGGTAATAGAAAGCGACCTGGAGGCGGCGCTGCTGGGCAACTTACAGGATTTTCTATTGGAAATGGGGCCAGGCTTTTGCCTGGAAGCAAGGCAAAAACGTATACTCATTGGCGATGAACATTTCTTTATTGACCTGGTATTTTATCACCGCATTTTAAAATGCCATGTGCTGGTGGAGCTGAAAGTAGATGCGTTCAGTCATGTAAATGCAGGCCAGCTGAACACTTATCTGAATTATTATAAAGCGGAGGTAATGGAAAAAGATGATAATCCGCCCATCGGTATTTTAATGGTAACCAATAAGAATGAAACATTGGTGCAGTATGCCACGGCTGGTATGGATCAAACCTTATTTGTAAAACAGTACCAGGTAAAGCTGCCTTCCAAAGAAGCACTGGAACAGTTTATACGGCAGGAGCTGCGGTACGCTCCAGCAATATAAAGGTGTGCTGATCGCCAAAGAAATGATTGTAAATTAAAATGCGGTTCAGCGTAGCAGGGAATTGTGATACCATGGGAAACCATTGCTGCGGTACCTGCTGCGCTTTCAGCATGTGCGCGCCCAGCCACAACGCAAAGGCGCCGACGGTTTCATACTCCCCGCACAAATGTTTAAAAGGCAGCTGGCTCACTTGCGGCAAACCCAGGTCCAGCTGCCGGTAATAGTGCTCAAAATTATTATCCCCATTGCGTCCCGTAATAACCAGGTCTATATCTTTTGCAGATAATCCGTACTGGCTTAAAAAGGTTGCCAGCCCTGTTGTTAAAGCAGTAAGCGAAGGTTTGTATAACATTTTTAAACCTGCAACCCGCGCATAACTTTGGGCGGTGGGTGCTGCCGTTAAGGTAAAAAAAACAGCGCCCTCACCGGAGATAGTACCCGGCGACAAATGGTTATACAGCTCTGCGCTGTTCACCATTTCTTTTTTCCAGTGCCCAATGCGGGATTTAATATAAAAATGCTCAGCAGATATTTCATCAAAAGCGCCGGTAAGCGTGTGGGATACACCTTCTTCCAGCAACAGCATACTATCCAGCAGCGCGCTTTCAAAAGAAAAACCGCGATGCACAAAAGTATTGTTATAGGTAGTAACCTGCTGCTGCACGGCTATCATACCATTTACGGCATTGTAAGTGGATTGTATAAAAGGGGTTGGGTTCAGCGCACGCTCCTCATACTGGCGGATGTCTTTCAAAAAACGTTCTGTATCCTGTAAGCTGCCTTTACCGGTGCCGGTAACAATAGCGTCCGGCACGCTCAAACCGCTGTCCTGCATACATTTCAGGGCAGTGGTTAAACCCATTTTTAACAGCCGGCTTATACGCCGCAGGCTATTGGCGGGAATAAATGTTTTATAGTCCGGTTCCGTTACGGCAAATACATTGGAACCGGTACTCACCAGTGGCTGAGAAAAAAGGTTTCCTTCAAAAGTATGCTGGGGCGTTATCGCCGCCAATCCTTGTATGTAATACTTACCCTTCATATTTGCTGATCACCAGGGAGGCATTGTTGCCGCCAAAGCCAAATGAATTTGAAATAACAGTATTCACGGGAACTTGTTCCAGCAGCCGGGTTTCCGGTGTTATGGACAGCTCCTCCATTTTTTCAGAATAGTTAAGATTGGGAAATATTACCTGGTGCTGAATAGCCAGTACGGCATAAATAGCTTCAATAGCGCCTGCAGCAGCCAGGGTATGCCCGGTAAAGGGTTTGGTAGAGCTAAAGGGCGGCACCTGCGTACCAAATAAGCGTTCCAGCGCTTTACCTTCAGATACATCATTATTCAGTGTAGCCGTGCCATGCACATTTACATATTGCACATCTGCCATGCTTCTGCCGCTCATGGCCAGCGCATTTTTCATAGCAGCAAAGGCTCCATCCCCTTCCGGCGAGGGCGATGTTGGGTGAAAGGCTTCATTACTGTTGCAATACCCGCTTAGCTCTGCCAGGATAACGCTGTTGTTTTCCCGTACCAGGCTTTCACTTTCCAGTACCAGGTAAGCAGCGCCTTCGCCCAGGTTTAAACCATTACGTTGCTGGTCAAACGGGCGGCAGGGCCGTTTGTCCACGTTCTTGAGCGAGTTAAAACCATTAAGTGTAAAACGGGTAAGCGCCTCTGTGCCTCCACAGATCACGCGGCGCAGCAATCCCTGTTTAATGAGGCGGGCGCCGTACATGAGCGCGTTGGCTGATGAAGAACAGGCGGTGCTAACCGTAGTGATGTATTCCGTTAAACCAACGGTATCGGCTATACGCTGTGTACAATCCGCACAGTCCAGCGTATCAATATATTTCAGGAAATCTCCTTCCTTTTCAGCATCGGTAATGTCAAAATAAACTTTTTCGGTATCGCACATACCGCCTACGGTGGAGGCATTAATAAAACCAGTAGGTTCCTGCTGCAGGTCACTGATGCCTGCCTGCTGCAGGGCTTCCTGCATGGCTAACAGCCCTAAAAGGGTGGTGCGGGTATATTCGGGGCTATTGGGTACACCGGCCATAGTGCTCAATTCCGCCGTACTATGCTTTACTTCTGCTACCGGCAATACCTCTTTATAAATAGTATCTATATAGCGGGTAAATCCCAGGCCGCTTTGCTGCTGCCGGAGGCTACCAAGGTTTGCTTCAACGGTATCACCAATGGCGGTGATCATTCCCATCCCTGTTATAAACACACGTTCCGCCATGCTACCGTATTGGCTTAAGCCGGTTGTTTAGATTGAATAAATTCCGCCATGGATTGTACGGATTGTAAGATCTTCCGGCCTTCGCGCGGATCTTCTACTTTTATCTGGTAATGCCTTTCCAGCAGCACCATCAGCTCCAGTGAATCAATGCTGTCCAGCCCCAGGCCTTCTCCGAACAAAGGCGCATTATCGTCAATGTCCTCAGGCCTGGTATCCTGCAGATTCAATGCCTCAATGATCTGTACTTTCAATTTTTGTTTTAAATCTTCCATAATAAGTGTTGTAGGTATATCCCAATATCACGACTGCATCAGGACAACGGTAAAAATACAGTTTTACAATTGATTAGAAAATAAATCCCCTGCGCTCAGCTCATCCGCCCCTTCTCTACCCGCGCAGCCAGGTATAACATCACCAAACACAATGCCATCAGTTTGCCGGCATTACCCATGATCTGCGCAAAACCGCCATTACGCAGGTACAGATCGTTAATAGCTTCCAGTCCCCAGTTCAGCGGAGTTAAATGTCCAATGAACTGCATGGCTGGCGGCATTACCTCCAACGGCACCCATATGCCGCCAACAGCAGAGAGGATCACGATAGAAATAGCGCCAAAGCTCAATGCCTGGTTAGGCGTTTTAAACAACGTGCCTACCAGTATGCCGTATGCAGTAGCAGCCAGTGAAATACACAGCGCTATTACAAACACAGGCAGGTAGCTATGCCCTAATACTAAGCGGGGCAAATGTAACAGGGGCATTAAGTAAATGCCTACTAACGTCATCAGGTAAAACTGCACCACGCAAATGCTTACAAAGAACAGCATTTTACCCGCCAGCAGCGCCAGGTAAGAACCCGGTATCAGCTTCATACGCAGCAGGCTGCCATCTTCCCGCTCCCGTATCATGTTACCTGCAATGGGAATCACAATGAAGAACATGGCAAAAATGCTCCATGCCGGCACATTGTGCTGCACGGAATTATATACCATGTTTATTTGTTTGGTAGGGCCGGTTACCTGCTCCTGCAGGCCTACGGCTTTTAACTGTATGGCAAAGGTATCAGCAGCATCCGCCTCTTTACTGTGCAGCTGCAGCTTTATGCGTTCCAGCAGCAGGTCTGTTTCTACCTGCGTTAAAAAATTATCCAGCGCCTGGTGAATAGCACTTTTAAAGGCTTTTTTGGCAGCGGGGTCAAAATAAATGAGCACATTCAAAGAATCGTTCCGGCTCTTTACCGGTTGCACGGCCGGTAAGCCCATACGTTTTGAAAGGTCATTTACAATCCGGTTGGCATTGCTCACAATAGCAGCTGTAGCGCCTTTGGGAATAAGGATACATATTTTATAATCGCCGGCATTTACTAAACGCACGGCATCTTCCTGGGTAACAGGCTTACCATCCAGTGAATCCACCAGGGTAAACTGCCCGCTGTGCTCCAGCCCTTCTTTAATATAACGGGCCAGCCTGCCATGGTCATTATCTACTGTGAGCACGTCGAACTTCAGCTCCTGGTAGTCGCGGAAGGGCGCATCTTCTATCAACGCCATTACCGTGATCAGCACCAGCGGCATTAAAAATAACAACGCCAGTCCTCCCCTGTCCCGTATCAGTAACAGCCATTCTTTGCGTATGGTAGCCAGTAATCTCAGCATAGTGTATTAGTCTCTCACCGCCAGCCCGGTATGATGCAGGAATACTTCTTCCAGGTTGCGGCACTCCGGGTGTTGTTGTATCAGTTGTAATGGTTGCCCCTGCATTACCAGGCGGCCCTGGTCAATGATGGCTACTTCCTCACACAGGCTTTGCGCCTCTTCCAGCAGGTGCGAGGTATATAAGATGCTTACCCCCTGCTGCTGGTTATACTCCCGCAAAAATTGCAGGATCATATTGCGTGACTGCACATCCACACCGGCCGTAGGCTCGTCCAGGATCAGCAGCTGCGGATCATGCAGCAGGGCGGCAATAATATTGGTACGGCGTTTCATACCGCCGGAAAATTTGTAGACTTCTTTTTTACCGTTCTTTTCCAGGCCGAAACGTTGCAGGTAATCCTCTATTTTAGTGCGCAGGGGCTTGCCTTTCAGGCCATACAGGTTACCAAAATAGGTCAGGTTTTCCAAAGCGCTTAGCTGCGGAAACAAGGCTATCTGCTGCGGCACAATACCAATCATTTTTTTAATAGCCTCCCGGTGGTGGGCATCCTGGTGCAGGTCAAAGATCTGCGCATCCCCGCTATCAGCCCTTACCAGCCCGCAAAGGATGGAAATGGTGGTGGTTTTACCGGCGCCATTGGGTCCCAGCAAACCTGCTATCCTGCCTTTGGGAAAGCTGAACGATAAGCCGCTCAACGACGGCTCCAGCGCTCCCGGGTAGGTTTTATGCAAGTTTTTAACAGTAATCATGACTTAAATGATGTGCAGATGTGCACATTATACCTTCACTTTAGACAGCTTCTTAAAAAACACTTCCTCTGCTGCAGCGCATTGCAGCAGCATTTCACTTAATTCACCATAAGATACATTATCAGCGGAACGGCTTTTACAAACCCGGCCTGCATTAAACGCAAAGTTGCGCCACAGGTCGCCTATACCGGTTAGCTCCCGGGATAGTTTGGCCAGCTCCGGCTGTTGCAGCAGGTCCGCCGCTTCCTGTAAAAAGGCGGCATACATAAAACGGAAACCGGCGCCGCCGGTACCTATCTCTTCCTGCATACGTATTATATTACCCAGGTACAGCGTGGCTTTACGGTCGCCCAGCTTTTCAGGATAATGTTTTACCCGTTTGGCTAAAAAGCGTATGCCCTTTACACCAAACATGGGTACCGGGATCTTTAACATATAATGGCAAGCCTGTTCAATACCCTGGCGGATGGGCTTTTGCAGCGAAACGCCGGAAGGCACCTGCACCGGGTAGTACATTTTACCCTTAGGCTCCGGGAAGCCTTTCGCAAAGCGGGCTTCTGCCAGGCTTTTGGGATCTATTTCCGTTACCACATCCATAATAGGATCACTTACCTGGTAGTTATCGCCATTCTTTCCATAGATCACCAGGTTATGCGCATTAAAATGAAACCGGTATGCCGGCGGAAAATAAGGCAGGTAATATACGCTGGACAATACGCCCACGGGGATGCCTTCGCCAATTACGCGGTCCAGCTCCTGCATAGCTTTTTCGGGGCTGGAAAATTTCTGCGATTGCATTTTTACACCCAAGCGGCTGCACACCCGCTGAAAAATAGCGCCTGGCCATATACGATAGGTGGTACCGGGCACGCCGTTCACTTTTACAAAAGGCAGGTGGCCAAAGAAAATGCCGGCGCCTATGCCAAAAGCCATGGGCTCACTGATGGTAAGACCATAATGCCGGAACAGGTTGGATATGACCCCACTCTCACAATGTGCCGTTTGCACGTGGTTAAATTGTACTTGGCTCATAATGTCTGAAATTGTGCACGGTCCACAGACCAACGTCAACCGCCGTGGTCTGCGGACCGTGTACTATAAGGCAATAACTATTTTAGATGCTGTAATTCCTGCACCGTGATCTTGAAAGCAGCGGCATACCGCTGCAGCATGGTGCTGCTCAGATTTTTGAATACCCGGGGCTGCAGGTGGCGTTTTACCTGCCATTGAAATTTGCTCACATAACTGGCCAGCAGGGGCAGGTCCATGAGATTTTTTTCCATGTAATAGGCTATAGGGCTTATTTCACCGGCCAGCACGCGCTCACGGGCTTTCTCCACTTTAGCATGCACCTCTTCCCAGGCCTGTGCCATGGCTACATTCTCCGGCTCCCAGCCTACGCTGGTTACCGGCTGCTTGTATTCGCCGGCATCGTTCACTGCGTAAAACAATTGTTTAAAAGTGCCTTCGTGCAGGTTATCACCGTCCTGCGGTACTTCGTTCTGTTTCATATAGGAGCAGTTTTAGGAGGCAACTCCCCGCTTTACACCACAGTCAAATGCGCGTAAGCATAAGAGAAACGTGCACTCTCCGGTACCATCATCACAATCTTCTGGCCTTTTTTAAGCATGCCGGTATTCATCAGCTCTTCCAGCATAAAGTAAGGCGAGGCAGTGCCTACGTTACCTACACGGGTAAGGTTGGTGAACCATTTTTCCTGGGGAATAGGCACGCCTAAACGGCTGATCTCTTCATCTATCTTAAAACGGAAAAATTCAGAGGAAAGGTGGGGCAGAAAATAATCCAGCCCGTTCTCTATATCAATATTATAGCGCTCTACCAGCTCTTTCCACATTTTTGCACCGGAAGGTACAATGTTCTTGCCCAGCAGGCGCGTATCCTGTTTAAAGGAAAAAACGCTGTGCTGCGCCCATTCTTCCGGCGTCATATCTATCCAGCCCTGGGTGCCGCCATTACTGTCTTTAATAGCACCGGCATACATGCAGGTATCCAGCTCATGGGCATAGGAGGCAATCTCCACCCAGTCTACCCGCAGGGAAAGACCGTCCTCATTCGGTTTATCCTGAAAAAGGGCTGCACTGGCGCCGTCAGACAACATCCACCGCAGAAAGTCTTTTTCAAAAGCAATGATCGGGTTCTCACTCAGCAGCTTCAGGTTCTCCGTTTCCGGCTCAAATTTCTTTGCCAGCATCCAGGCGGAGAATTTTTCTGAACCGGTGCTTACTCCGTTGGTAGTGTTACCACATTTTACGGACATGTAAGCATATTTAAATGCCTGCATGCCGGCTGCACAGGCGCCGGTGGCGGCAATCAGCTCTACCGGCTGGCATTTCAGCAAACCATGCACCATAGCGGCATGGTTGGGCAGCAGCTGGTCCGGGGAGGTAGTGCCGCAGGCCAGCAATTGCATACGGCTTATAGGAAATTTATCATCAAAAAGCCCCTGTACTGCTGTGGCAGTCATTTCTGCATTGGTATGGGTGCTTTTCCCGTTTTTATCTAAAGAATAGTAGCGCGTCGTGATCTTATTATTTCCTAAGATCATAGACCTGGCACGGGATGGCTTTCCATCGACCATACCCAGTATACTTTCCATTTCATCATTTCCAACCGGCTCGTTGGGTAAAAATTTGGACAGCCTTGTAATAAATACATCCTTCATCTGAAAATGCTCTTTTAAAATACCGCCCGCGCATGCGGAACAAACACATGGATCATCCCATAACCATGCCGTATTCAGCGCGTAAATATAATTATAAATGGATATTTCCCCCTTATCTGTTCAATACAAAACTACATGACTATCTCCGTAAAATCTATTTTTCAGTACGCAGGTCAATGCCCTTAAAGTATTCCACTTCCTGCAATAATTGGTTACGTTTTACCAGTAAAGTGATCATGGAAGAGATCTTAGTGATAGGAGTCAGTACAAATATGCCTAACAGCAGCAGCCCGCGGTACATACTTACACGCCCCTGCCGTTCCGGCGCTCCCGGACCGCCTTTGGCGCTGATGAACTTTGACCAGTAACGGAAAGCGCGGATGCCCCTGTCTTCCAGCACCACCAGGTTAGGTTTCAGGGTAACGGCATCCTGCTGCCGCAGCTGTGGGTGCAGCTGTTCCCAGTTACCCTGCTGTAAAGCCTGTGCAATGGGTGTGGCAAAGCGGTCGGCCGCCTGTATTTCTTTTTCCTGTACCCCGGCGGGTGGTAAGAACCGGGTAGCTTCTTTCTTCCCTTTAAACTGCCAGCGCAATACGGTCATAACAGAGATCAGGTTGGAGGAGGTATCCACCAACGCAATATTGCCTACCAGCTGTGCGCCGGCCTGGTGTAAATACGTTTTTACTTTTTCCTGTGCATTCAGCCACATGTTACGTGCACCAATGAGTGTCAGCACCTTTTTGCCTTTCAGCAGGCGTGCGGCACCTTCACTTTGCAGGAAAGCGGCGGTAGGCTGCGAGGGGGAAAGGAACCAGGGCTGGTAGGCCAGTATCACCAGGTCAAAATGCTCATCGGGGTTCACTTTCAGTGGCTGTACGCTACGGGGCCGGCCCAGTACCGTTTCCGGCATGGTATCGTAGAATGTTTGCTTATCCCATGGGAACGTGAACGGCTGTACCGGGACGATTTCTTCATACACAATATCTGCCTGCGCCTGCAGCGGTGTTACCACCCTGTCAATAATACGCTTCAGCTGCCCGGTTTGTGTATAGTATATGATCAGTATTTTTTGCTTCGCCATATCAGGAATAAGGAGTTCAAACTACAAACTGTAAACATACAAATAAAGTGTCACAGTAAGAGATAAAATTTTAATATATGTTACAGAGTTGTATTGTAGCGCATTGCTGCTCAGGCAGCGGATTACAGGCGAAGAAGGGGCAGGTGGTTCAAGCTTGTGCCTCAGCCAGGTACTGGAGTAACACGCGAACGTTTACAACAGTACCCAGGCTAAAGGACTTGAAAAAGTTTGTTATAATAACCGCGAAGGTGAGTAAAATATGATAAATGAAATGTTAAAATATCCCTTAGAGAAGAGGATTTCGTTTATACCAACCCGTTACCTGCTAGCGTTTTATTACAGATCCGGAACCCACTACCTTAGAGGATACCTGCGGGTTCCCCTTGTAGTATACATTGCCTGAACCGGCTATTTTAGCGTCCAGGGTTACACTGGCATGCACATTTGCATTGCCGCTGCCGGCAATATTAATATTGGCGGTTTCCGCCATCAGGTCCTCTCCCTTAAAATTACCGCTGCCGGCAATACCAATCTCCAGCTCTTTGCTTTCGCCGGAAAGGGACATATCCCCGCTGCCGGAAATACTGCCTTTCACATGCGGGGCATTTAATGCGCCGCTGACATTACCACTGCCGGAAACACTTACCTCAATGGCATCCCGGTTACTGATCTTGTTTTCCAGCTTTATATCGCCGGAGCCGGCCAGCCGGATGTCGGAGATATCCGGTGTGGTTACATATACCTTCATGTCACGTTTAGTATCAATGTTGGTGTGAGGCTTGGTGCGCACCACCAGCTCATCGCCCTCTTTTTCCAGCAGTATCAGGGGAATAATATTATCCTCTGCCTCAATTACAGCGGATTTTACAGGCCCCTGGGTTACATACACGTTCATGCTGCCTTTTACGGACAGGGTTTTAAATTCACCTACGGAGCGTTCCTCTTTGGAAACATTGCCGCTGCCTTTTACGCGGTTCTGGCCCGTAACATCGCAGCTGGCCACACATAAGGGAATGGCTAACAGTAACAGAAAAGGAAGTTTAGATTTCATATTGGGAAGTTTGTATGAAGTTAATAAACACCCCTGAAAAACTTATAGGAAGTTATCAATTGTTCATTAGGATCTGGCCCGTTATCTTTGCACCACCATGACAGAAAAGATTCTTATTCTCGATTTTGGCTCCCAGTACACGCAGCTGATTGCACGCAGCATCCGGGAGCTGAATGTTTACTGTGAGATCAAACCTTGCTTACAGCCCATCCAGTGGGATCCTTCCATTAAGGGTATTATTTTATCCGGCAGTCCGTTCTCCGTGAACGATCCGGGCGCCCCTACGGTGGATATTGCCGCTATGGCGGCCAAAGTACCGGTGCTGGGCGTTTGCTACGGCGCACAGCTGATGGCCAAAGTATTTGGCGGGGAAGTAGCCAAAAGCTCCATCCGCGAATATGGCCGCGCTTTCATGGAACATGAAAATAAAGAAGAGACCTTATTATATGACATATCCGGCAAAAGCCAGGTATGGATGAGCCATTCCGATACCATTGTACGTATGCCGGAAGGGTTTGAGATCATAGCCCGTACAGAAAATATACCCGTAGCGGCTTTCAAAAGCCAGCCCCAGGGCAGCTGCCCGCTGCTGGGCCTGCAGTTCCACCCGGAAGTAACCCACTCCCTGGAAGGTAAGCTGCTGTTGCGCAACTTTATAGTACACATCTGCAAATGCCAGCAGGACTGGACCCCGGCGGCCTTTGTACATGAAACCATTGACCGCATCCGGGAGCAGGTAGGGAATAAAAGAGTGGTGATGGCCCTGAGCGGCGGAGTGGATAGTACGGTAGCTGCAGAACTGATCCACAAAGCAATAGGACAAAACCTGTTCTGCGTATTTGTGGATAACGGCCTGCTGCGCAAAGATGAATTTGAGACGGTGCTGGACTCCTATAAACACATGGGCCTGAATGTAAAAGGCGTAAATGCCCGCGACCTGTTCTACGGGGAGCTGAAAGGCGTTTCCGACCCGGAACAGAAACGTAAGATCATTGGCCGCCTGTTTATTGAAGTGTTCCAGCAGGAGGCTACCCAGCTAACGGATATCTCTTTCCTGGGCCAGGGCACCATTTACCCGGATGTAATAGAATCCGTATCCGTGAACGGGCCTTCCGTAACCATCAAATCGCACCACAATGTGGGCGGGTTACCGGAAAAAATGAACATGTCGCTGGTAGAGCCCCTGCGCTTCCTGTTCAAGGATGAAGTACGCCGGGTAGGCCGCGAAATAGGCATCAGCGAATTATTCCTGGGCCGCCACCCCTTCCCGGGGCCTGGCCTGGCCATCCGCATACTGGGAGAAATAACCCCGGACAAGGTAGCCATGCTGCAGGAAGCCGACGCAATTTATATAGAAGGCCTGCGCGACGCAGAGTTGTATGATAAAGTTTGGCAGGCCGGCACCATTCTGCTGCCGGTGCAAAGTGTAGGTGTAATGGGCGATGAAAGGACCTATGAATTTACCGTAGCCCTGCGCGCCGTAACCTCTACCGACGGTATGACGGCCGATTGGGCGCACCTGCCTTACGAGTTCCTGGCAAAAATGTCCAACGATATTATAAACAGGGTAAAAGGTATCAACCGCGTTGTGTACGATATCAGTTCCAAACCACCCGCTACGATCGAGTGGGAATAAAAAGTTGTAAGTGGTTAGTAGCTAGCGGTTAACGCTGGTTACTAACCACTCCCCGTTTAGCGGGAATGATTTTTGTAATTCTAAGAACGCTATGAGCCTATCTACCATTACCAGACAACTGTTAGCCGGTACCGCATTAGCTGTTTTGCTGTCGGCCTGCTCACTGTTCAAAAAAAGCACTACTACCAGTCCGGATATTCCGATGACTGTTAATAAGCCAACTACACCGGAGGAAAAGAAGAAAGAAGAAGAAAAGATCATTAAGGAAGGGAAAGCGCCGTTTAATGTACCGGCTTTTGCCCGCGAAGTAAAAAGAGCCTCCTATAACATTGCTTTATTTGCGCCATTATACCTGGATTCTGCCTTTTCCGCTACCACGGATCCCTCCGGCCGTACCATGCCGCGTTATGTGCTGCCCGGCCTTGATTTTTATGAAGGCGCGCAGCTGGCGCTGGATACCCTGCGCCTGCAGGGCTTTAACCTGAATGTAATTGTGTACGATAGTAAATCCCGCTCCAACAGTGTGCCGGCGCTGATCCGTAACCGCACCCTGGACGCGGTGGATCTGATCATAGGTTCTGTAAGTAACCCCGAGCTGAAAGAGCTGAGCGATTTTGCACGAAATAAAGAGGTAAACCTGGTATCCGCCACCTATCCCAATGATGGCGGGGTTAACGGCAATCCTTTTTTACTGATCACCAGCAGCACGCTGAAAACGCACTGCGAGGCCCTGCAGAACTACGTGCAGGAAGCATTTGCCACCAAGAATATTGTGCTGCTGCGCCGTAACAATGCCGCTGAAACCCGCATTGCCAATGATATAAAGGCCGCTTATGACAAGCTGCAGAGCGATAAGAAATCCCGCATCCGTGAAGTGGTATGGAATGAGGGCACTACCGATGCAGAGCTGTCACAAAACCTGCTGGTGGACCGGCCCAACCTTTGCATCATCACCGCCCTGGACGAAGCAGGCGCTAAAGCCATTATGCAAAAGCTAAGCGTACAGGCGCCCAACTATCCCATTCATATTTTTGGCATGCCTACCTGGGATGTAATGAAGATCAAAGAGCCGGAGCTGAAAGGACTGCAGGTATATTACTCCACCCCTTATTACAATGATAAAACAGATGCCTACAGCCGTTATATAGCCGATTATTTTAAAAGAGTCTATAAGGCGCGCCCTTCTGATATGGCGTATAAAGGTTTTGAGCTTACTTACTATTTCATTAAGCTGCTGAGCGATAAAGGCGTGTACTTTAACAGCGGCGTAAATGATCCATCCAAGAAGGTGTTCACCAATTTCAACTACCAGCCGGTATACCTGAAAGAAGGGGAAGAAAAACCTGACTACTTCGAGAACAAGAACATTTACATTATACAGAAGAACGACAGCAGCGACATTAAAATGAATGTTAGCCTATAGTTCTCCCCTGTTAACAATACGGGAATGCCGGAAGCGATCAGCTTCCGGCATTTTTTTTGACGCCTGTTCCCATAATGACGCCTGTACTCCAATTCACCGATAAAGGTATTTACTGTCCCGGCGGGGATTTTTATATAGATCCCTGGCAGCCGGTACCGCGTGCAGTTATTACCCATGCGCACTCCGACCACGCCCGTTTGGGTAACCAGCATTACCTGTGCCACCTGGAAAGTGTGCCTTTGCTGCAGCTGCGTTTGGGGGCGGATATCAGCGTACAGGGCATCGCCTACGGGGAAACGCTGCGCTACAATGGTGTAAGTATTTCCCTGCACCCCGCCGGCCATATTATAGGCAGCGCGCAGGTGCGGGTACAGCAGGGCAATGAAGTATGGGTGGTAAGCGGGGACTATAAAGTGGAGAACGATGGCCTCTCCGGTCAGTTTGAGCCGGTGCCCTGCCAGGTGTTTATTACAGAAAGCACTTTTGGCCTGCCCATTTATAACTGGCAGCCGCAGGCCATGATCTTTAGCGATATACGGAAATGGATATATGAAAATCAGCAGGCCGGCAAAAGCAGCGTGCTGCTGGCTTACAGCCTGGGTAAAGCACAACGGCTGTTATTTAACCTGAAAGACCTGGATACCCCCATCTTTGCACATGGCGCTATTGATGTACCTCACCAGGTACTGCTGGCGCAGGGCTATGACCTGCCGGCTATACAACGTATTACGCCGGACACACCCAAAGCGGATCTGAAAAAAAGTGTGATCATAGCCCCGCCCTCTGCTGCCGGCACCCCCTGGATGCGCCGGTTCAACCCTTATGCGCTGGGCATTTGCAGCGGGTGGATGCAGGTACGCGGCTCCATGCGCCGCCGTAATGCGGATGCAGGTTTTGCCCTATCGGACCATGCAGACTGGTCCGGGTTATTACAGTCTGTAAAAGCCACCGGCGCGGAGAAAGTATTTACCACGCATGGCTTCAGCAGCGCCTTTGCCCGGTATTTACAGGAGAATGGCATTGAAGCGGAAGCCATCAAAACAGCATTCGGGAATGAGGATGAAGAAGCGCCGCAGGAAGCCGGTACAGCAACAGCCGCAGTGGACCCTACGCCTGATAACGGAACAGCGGCAGCACCGGCGGCCGGGGAAAGTGAGTAAATTAAAATAATAACTGCAGGCCTGACATCACGGATAGCCTGCCACCAAACAATATGCAACAATTCACCCAACTGGTAAAAATAGTAAGCAACAGCACCAAAACCAATGAGAAGCTGGAGGCGCTGCGGCATTACTTTACCCATGCCGATGCCCGGGATAAACCCTGGGTGCTGGCCCTGTTCAGCGGCAGGCGCCCTAAACGCACCGTGAACAGCACCCAGTTGAAACAATGGTGTCTGCAAACAGTAGATATACCCGAATGGTTGTTTGAAGAATGTTATCACTCCGTAGGCGACCTGGCAGAAACCATTGCTTTGCTGCTACCTGATAACGGGCAACAGCTTTCCACCCATCCTTTGCATTACTGGCTGGATGAGCTGGCCAAGCTGGAAAAGGCGCCGGAAGCGGAGAAGCAGCAATTTATATTACAGGCCTGGCAGGAGCTGGATACCAATGAACGCTTTGTATTCAACAAACTAATCACCGGCGGTTTTCGTATAGGCGTATCGCAGCAGATGATGGTAAATGCCCTGGCGCAAACCTACCAGATACCACCTGCAACCCTCTCCCACATGATCAGCGGTAACTGGGACCCGCGCCAAACCAGCCTGGAAGCCCTGCTGCAGGATACCGGCTCCGGTGCAGACGCCTCCAAACCCTACCCTTTTTACCTTGCCTATCCATTGGAAGAAGATCCTTCCGTGCTGGGGCAGCCGGAAGATTGGATAGCCGAATGGAAATGGGACGGCATCCGCGGGCAAATGATCAAACGCAGCGGGCAGCTGTTTGTATGGTCAAGAGGAGAAGACCTGATCACGGAAAAATTCCCGGAATATACACCCCTGCAAAATGCCCTCCCGGAAGGCACTGTAATAGACGGGGAAATACTTACCTACGCCGATAATTTCCCCTTACCTTTCCAAACCCTGCAAACCCGCATTGGACGCAAGAATGTAACCAATAAGCAGCTGCAGGAAGCACCGGTAGTGTTCCTCTCCTACGACCTGCTGGAATGGGAAGGCAGGGATATACGCGATACACCTTTACAGGAGCGCCGTGTGTTGCTGGAGCAGCTGGTAGCGCAGGTGAATCACCCCGCACTTCGTTTATCCCCCATGGTTACTTTTGATACCTGGCAGCGCCTCATTGAATTCCGGCAGCAGGCCCGGGATATGGGCAGCGAAGGCCTGATGCTGAAAAAACGCAGCTCGCCCTACCAGGTAGGCCGCAAACGCGGCGACTGGTGGAAGTGGAAAATAGATCCCTTTACCATTGATGCCGTAATGATCTATGCACAAAAAGGCCATGGCCGCCGTGCAGACCTTTATTCAGATTATACCTTTGCCGTAAAGGATGGCGATAAGCTGATCCCCTTTACCAAAGCCTACTCCGGCCTCACGGACAAAGAGATGAACGAAGTGGATCACTGGGTGAAAAGACATTCACTTGAAAAGTTTGGTCCTGTAAGAACCGTGCAGCCGGAACTGGTATTTGAAATAGCTTTTGAAGGCATTGCCGCCAGCAACCGCCACAAATCCGGAGTAGCGCTGCGTTTTCCCCGCATTCACCGCTGGCGGAAAGATAAAACACCGGAGGAGATCAATACCCTGGCTGACCTGCAACAGCTACTGCAGCAATACAAAGGATAACATTTGGGTGCCTCCTAAAGCCTTATCTTTGTTGCCATTAGCTATCACCCCTATGCAAAAATTAATGTCTATCCTTTGCCTGGCAGCCCTATTATTATATTTTCCTGCCCGCGCACAAAAAACGCTGTTCTCCCATTCTGCCGGTGTGGCCTTTTATGGCGCCGACGATTATTTTTCCGCAGGTTTAATGTATGCGCCCCGTATCAATTTTGCAGTATTGTCTGAAACATCCACCTTTTCCGTAGGCACTCACCTGGGCCTGGGCGGCAATTTTGATTACAATTACAATAGTTATTACGGAACTGAAAACAGCGTCTCTTTCTTTGCTGATATTCCGCTGGTAGTAGAGTACAATTTTGGCAATGCTGCTACCCGGGTAGCTTACAAAAAGTTCGGTGGTTTCATTGGCGGCGGTTATGGCTGGCATGCGGTTACCCATAGTGAAAGCTATGGCGACGATTATTACAATGATTATGATTACCACGAAAGCGCCACTGTACATGGCCCGGTGATCAACGGCGGTTTCCGTTTCCCGATCGGGCGCGCCTCCTTTGGCGTAAGGATCTCTTACCTGTTCAATAATAATAAGGATGAGGTGTATGTGGATGGTATTGGCAGCCTGGCCATGGTATTCAATATCGGCAGCTGGGTACGCAAAAGATGATTTGCACTACCTGTTACAGATAATTTAGTATATTGTATAGGTTACTATTCTTAAACCCGTACAATATTCTAATGGAGCTACCGGATATAGCATTGGACGAAAAAGACCTGGGCATCCTGAAACTGCTGCAGGAAGATGCGAAAATGACCATCCGCGACATTGCATCGCGCATGAACCTTAGTACCACACCCGTTTATGAACGCATCCGCAAAATGGAGCAGGCAGGCGTTATACGCCAGTATGCCGCCATTGTAGATCCGCGTAAGATCAATAAAGGGCTTACGGTGCTGTGTTACATTTCCTTGAAAGAACATGGTAAAAAAGCCGGTGGCAAGTTTATTAAAGAAGTTACCGGTTTTACGGAAGTTACGGAGTGCCTGAACATTTCCGGGCAGTTTGATTTTATGCTGAAGGTACAGGTAAGGGATATGAATGCGTATTATGAGTTTAACGTGAATAAGCTGGGTGAGCTGGATAACATTGGCCACATGGAAAGCGTGTTTGTAATGTCTGTTATAAAGGCCACCCACAAAATTGTGTAACTTTGTACTATGCTTTCCCGGTTCCCTACTTTAGCAACAGAGAAAAATGATAATGTGCTGCAATCGGCCACCATGCCTTTTGCACGGTATAAGTTAGCCGCCACTGCCCATAAAGCCACTAATTTTATTACAGAACATACCCTGCTGTTTGTGATACAGGGCCACAAGCTGCTGCATTTCGAAGATTTCACACATACTGCCGAAGGCGGGCACCTGATGTTCATGAAACGCGGCATTTACACCATGTCGGAATATATACCGGAAGGTGTGGCGTATGAAGCGCTGCTGTTGTTTTTTACGGATGATTTCCTGAAAAAATTCTTACATACCTATAACCTCACCACTACACAGGCAGCGCCTACCCCTTCCCATCTCATTATTCCTACTACTGAGCTGCTGGATAGCTTTAAAATGCAGTTCCTGGATTACTTTGGTAAAACCGTGGAAGGGCTGGATACTATTTTACAGCTGAAGCTGCAGGAGCTGTTATTGTTATTACTGGCCGGACCGCATAAACAACAGGTGCTGGCATTTTTACAAAGCATTGCTTTCGGGCAGCCACTGGACATTGATTATATTGTGAGAACACATTTGTTCCAGCCACTTTCAGTAGAAGAGCTGGCGAAACTCTCCGGCCGCAGTCTGGCTTCCTTTAAACGCGATTTCCAGCATAAATATAATTGCCCTCCTAAAAAATGGATCAATGAACAGCGCCTGGCCCATGCGCGTGTGCTGTTACAACATACAGATAAACAAGTGTCTGAAATAGCCATGGAATGCGGATTTGAGAACATCCCCCACTTTATCCGCATCTTTAAGCAGGAATACGGTACCACCCCCAATAGCGACAGAGCTAAAAAAGCAATTGTTTGAGCTTTTACCGTTACCGGCAGTCAGCGCTTTGCTAATACCTTTGCATTAAACAATTAAAAAAGCATCTCTCATCCTCCCGTAACCGGTAGCAGCAAGCATTTGCAGCTGATCGGGTTAAAGGAAGGTAATGGGCGCCTGCATCCAAAAACAAATCAAATTTTTTATGAAAACA
This sequence comes from Chitinophaga rupis, assembly GCF_900109685.1. Lineage (GTDB taxonomy): Bacteria > Bacteroidota > Bacteroidia > Chitinophagales > Chitinophagaceae > Chitinophaga > Chitinophaga rupis. The sequence goes on from NZ_FOBB01000006.1 coordinate 298,708, forward strand.
GCATTCGCATTACTGGCTTGTACGGTACTGGCATTCCATGCCCTTGCCCAGGACGAAACCGGACTGGCCCACCCTGAAAGCCTGCACGCTGACGGTCATTTCCTGTATGCTACCAATATCGGCAAAGCCATGGAACCTACTGCTAAAGACGGAGATGGCTTTATCAGCAAGCTATCGCTGGATGGGAAGATGATCACCCCCAGCATTACTACAGAAAAATTAAATGCACCTAAAGGCACTGCTATTATTAAAGGCGTACTGTATGTAGCAGACCTGGACCGCATTGTAGGTATTAACCTGGCTACCGGAAAAAAGACAGCAGAGATAAGCCTGGCAAGCACGCACACCGCTTTTGCCAACGATCTTACGGTAAAAGATGATCATACCTTATTTGCCTCTTTAACAGATGTTGGTAAAATAGTGGAGGTAGATCTGAAAACAGGGAAGCTCACTGAAATAGCGGACCTGAAAGGCGCTAACGGCATTTGTTATGATAAAGCAGGCAAACGCCTGTATACCTGCAACTTCCTGTTTGATAACATACAGGGTGGCGAAATTGGCGTGATCAGCTGGCAGCAGGGTAAACCCCTGTATGAAAAAATTGGCGATCTGCAGGGCGGATTTGATGGCCTGGAAATGATTGACGAGCATACCCTGCTGGTTTCTGACTGGGGCGCGCTGGACCACCCGGCCGGTTTCCTGGAAAAGATTGACCTGCGCAGTAAAACTGCAACTAAGCTGGATTGGCCTGTGATAGCCGGCCCCGCCGATTTTTACCTGGATGTTAAAAATAAACGTGTATACGTTCCCGTTCTGCTGGAATCAAAAGTACTGGTACACACATTATAATTTCAGGCCCTGGCAGGTTTTCCAATGATCTGCCAGGGCTTAAAAAAAAGAAACGATGCAAACACAGCTGGAAAAGAACAAAGCGATCGTAACCCGCTTTAACAAAGCATTTATTGAGCAGGGCAACCTGCAGGCATTTGAAGAAATTGTAGCACAGGATTTTATTAACCATACCGCCGCCAGTGTAAACCAGCCCAGCGGGCGGGAAGGCGTAAGCAATTTTATTATGAATGTGCTGCGCGTAGCAGTAACGGATATACGGGTAGAGATCTATGACCAGGTAGCAGAAGGCGATACTGTAGTAACCCGCAAAGCTATCATCGGCAAACAGGTAGGCGATTTTATGGGCAAACCCGCTACCGGGCAGCAGATCACCATGAACATTATAGACATCATCCGCCTGCGTAACGGGCAATACACCGAACACTGGTCTTTAAGGAATATTCAATAAAAAGCAGCCGCTCCTGCCGGCGGAGTGGCTGCTTTTTGGCTAATAATTCCTACATTAACCCCATGAACCGCAAGTATTTCCTGTCCTCGTTGATCAGTACCGGTATAGGTATTCCTGCACTCAGTTATTTAGCACGTGCCACAGCAATATTTAAAGCGCCTGTTCCTCCAATGATACCGCCTTATTTAAAACCAGGCGATACCATTGGCATTACCTGTCCGGCTGGTTACATTACCATGGAAGATATACAACCGGCGGTACGCATTTTACAAAGCTGGGGCTTTAACATCCGCACCGGAACTACAGTAGGCAAGCGCGATTTTACTTTTGGTGGTACAGATGCAGAACGCCTGCAGGACCTGCAAGCTATGCTGGATGCCACCGATATACAGGCTATTATGTGCGGGCGGGGCGGATATGGCTGCGCAAGGATCATAGACGCGCTGGACTTTACCAAATTCACTGAACATCCTAAATGGGTGATCGGCTTTAGTGATATTACGGTGCTGCATAGCCACATAAACCGCCACTACGGCATTGCTACTCTGCATTCCAAAATGTGTAACAGTTTCCCGGATGATCTGAATGCTGCGGATAAAGAGGTGCAGGACACCATTCTCTCTATTCAGCAGGCATTAACGGGAACAGCTATGCAGTATAGCGCAGCGGCAGATGCAAAGAACCGTACCGGCACTGCCAGCGGCATACTCATAGGCGGTAACCTTTCTATGCTGCAAAGCATATCCGGCACAGATTCCGAAATAGATACCATTGGTAAAATATTGTTCCTGGAAGATGCGGGTGAATACCTCTATAGCCTGGACCGTATGCTGGGTAACCTGCACCGCTCCCATAAGCTGGATAACCTGGCAGGGCTGATCATTGGCGGCTTTAACCGTATTAAACCGGACGATCCCGGTGAGGAATTCGGCAGAACCGTTTATGACATGGTGCTGGAAAAAGTGAAAGGCCTTCCCTATCCGGTTTGTTTTAATTTCCCGGTAGGGCATCAAAGAAATAACTATGCCCTGAAATGCGGAGTGATGCACCGTTTGAGCGTGCAGCCGGACGGTGTGGAGCTGAAGGAAATGAGGTGATGTGCAGAAGAACGCGGCATTGATATCTGCACATTATTTAATGAACATTGCCACAATAAACAACAATGCCAGCACATACATAACCGGGCTAATGGCTTTATACTGCCCGGTTAATATTTTCAGCAGTACATAAGACAGCATTCCGAATACAATCCCTTCTGCAATGCTATAGCTGTAAGGCATCATTACAATAGCCAGGAAAGCCGGAATGGCTTCTGTTACATCATTAAAATCTATTTTAGTTACAGCGCTCATCATTAACATGCCTACAATGATCAAAGCCGGTGCAGTAGCGGCTTGCGGTATCATGGCAAATATGGGTGCAAAAAATAAAGCCAGCAGGAACATGATGGCTACCGTAAGCGCCGTTAAACCGGTACGCCCGCCTGCTGCAATACCACTGGCACTTTCCACGTAAGCAGTTACTACACTGGTACCTAATAAACCTGCAGCAGTGGTGCCCACCGCATCTGCCAGCAAGGCCTGTTTAGCGCGGGGCAGGCGGCCCTGCTCATCCAGCAAACCGGCTTTATTGCACAAACCTATTAAGGTGCCTACTGTATCAAACAGGTTCACCATGAGCAGTGTGAATAAGATCACTACCATGTCCATGGTAAAAATGCGGTTAAACTCAAGCTTAAAAGCAATAGGCGCCAGGGATGGCGGCAGGCTTACCAGCTGGCCGTTTGCGGGAAAATGTGTTAAGCCAAATGGAATGCCCAACACGGTAGCCGCCAGTATACCTATCAGTAAAGCAGCATTTACTTTACGGTACATCAGCACCGCGCTTACGATCAATCCTGCTAAAGCAATGAATGGCCCTGCGCTGGTAATGTCGCCTATTTTCAGCACTACGCCTTCCAAACGCCCGTTGCCCGTATGATGCATGCCGGTTTCAATAATGCCTGCATTGGCTATACCTATTAAAGCGATCAGCAACCCAATACCTACGGAGATAGCATGTTTCAGGTTTTCCGGTATGCTGTTAATAATAGCTTCGCGTATGCGGAACAGTGAAAGTGCAATAAAAATAAGCCCTTCCAGGAAAACGGCAGTTAGCGCAAACTGCCAGCTGTAGCCCATGCCGGCCACAATGGTATAGGCAAAAAAGGCATTCAGGCCCATACCGGGCGCTACACCTATAGGCAGTTTGGCGTACAGGGCCATTACCAGGGTGCCAATGGCGGCCGACAATGCCGTAGCAGTGATCAACGCCTGGAAATCCATACCGGTACCGGATAAGATGCCGGGATTCACTGCCAGTATATAGGCCATGGTGGAGAAAGTGGTAAGCCCGGCCAGGATCTCCTTTTTTACCGTGGTCTGGTGTGCAGCAAGCTGAAAAAACTTAGACAACATGCAGTAAAAATAGGGAAAAGTAACGCTTTACTTTTCTCACCTATTTATCCTAATTTCATAAATATGACTGCAGGATGGAAAGTGATCAACGACTGGCTGGCTGCCAAAGAACTAAAGCCCTTTACATTCCAGGAAGAAGCCTGGAAAGCTTACCAGCAGGGCAAATCAGGATTAGTGAACGCCCCTACCGGTTACGGTAAAACCTTTGCCCTGTTCCTGGGCGTGGTAATAGACTGGATTGACCATCACCCCAAAACCTACCAGCAAAAAACAAAGAACGGTGTGCAAATGTTATGGATAACGCCTTTGCGGGCGCTGGCCAAAGACATAGGGCGGGCAATGGAAGAAGTGCTGCAGGAGCTGAACATGCCCTGGCAGGTAGGCATCCGTAACGGCGATACGCCTACGGCTACACGGGCAAAGCAGAAAAAGCAGATGCCGGAGATCCTGATCATTACACCGGAAAGTATTCATGTGCTGATGGCGCAAAAAGAATATGCCGGTTTATTTTCCACCCTGCATACCGTGGTGGCTGATGAATGGCATGAGCTGCTGGGCAGCAAACGCGGCGTGATGGTAGAGCTGGGCCTGAGCCGCCTGAAAGGCATTGTGCGTAAGGCCGGCAAGCCACCCCTGAAGATATGGGGCATTTCAGCTACCATTGGTAATTTGCAGGAGGCTATGGATGTATTGCTAGGCCGCCCTGATCCGGATGCGGTGATCATCCGCGCACGGCTTAAAAAAGAAATTGCCCTGGAAAGCGTGCTGCCGGATGAAATTGAGAAATATCCATGGGCCGGGCACCTGGGCATACGCATGCTACCCAAAGCACTACCCATTATCCTGGAAAGCCGCACTACGCTGATATTTACCAATACCCGCTCCCAATCTGAAATATGGTACCAGGAAATATTACGCCAATGCCCGGACCTGGCCGGCGCCATTGCATTACACCATGGCTCTATTGATATGGAGCTGCGCACCTGGGTAGAAGAATCGCTGCACAGCGGTGTGCTGAAAGCCGTGGTATGCACGGCCAGCCTGGACCTGGGTGTGGACTTTCGCCCGGTAGATACTGTGATCCAGGTGGGCAGCCCCAAAGGCGTGGCCCGTTTCCTGCAAAGGGCCGGCCGTAGCGGTCACCAGCCGGGCGCCGTGAGCAAGATATTTTTTCTGCCCACCCACTCGTTAGAGCTGGTAGAAGCCGCTGCCCTGAAAGCCGCCATTGCAGAGGAACTGGTAGAAAGCCGTATGCCCGTGATACTGGCTTACGATGTACTGCTGCAATACCTGATGACCTTAGGCGTCTCTGATGGTTTTTATGCAGATGAGATCTGGGAAGAGGTAACTGGTACTTTTTGTTACAGCCACATTACAACAGAAGACTGGCAATGGATCCTTTCCTTCCTCACCACCGGCGGCGAGGCTTTACAGAGCTACGATGAGTTCCGCAAGCTGGAACGTGAAGGTGACCTGTACATTTGCCGCAGCCGCATGATAGCCATGCGCCACCGGCTGCATATAGGCGTAATTGTGAGCGATGCCATGCTGAAAGTAAAGTTTATGAGCGGCGGTTATATTGGCATGATAGAAGAATGGTTTATTGCCCGTCTTACACCAGGCGATACTTTCAGCATCAGCGGTTATATCCTGGAATTTGTAATGATCAAGGATATGACGGTACTGGTGCGCAAGTCTAAAGCCAAACGGGCTATTGTGCCCAGCTGGGGCGGTGGCCGCATGCCCCTTTCCGCCAACCTGGGGGAAATATTACGCCGCACTTTTAACGAAGCGCTCTCCGGCACCTCCCGGGAACCGGAGCTGCAAATACTGCAGCCCCTGTTTGATCTGCAGGAGCAGTTATCCCACATCCCTTCCAGCAACCAGCTGCTGATAGAAAAGATACAAACAGAAGATGGGTACCATCTTTTTGTATACCCTTTTGAAGGCCGCCTGGTGCATGAAGTAATGGCTGCTTTGCTGGCCTACCGCATCAGCCGCCTGCAACCCATTACCTTTTCCATCGCCATGACGGATTATGGCTTTGAGCTGCTGAGCGATCAGCCTTTACCGCTGGATGAAGGTAATGTGCATGAGCTGTTCTCCCCCGAGAACCTGAGCCTTGACCTGCCGGCCAGCGTAAACTCAACGGAAATGGCCCGCCGCAAGTTCCGCGATATTGCAGTAATAGCCGGGCTGGTATTCCAGGGTTATCCCGGTAAACATAAGACCAGCCGGCATTTACAGTCTTCGTCTTCTTTACTGTTCAATGTGTTCAAAGATTATGATGCGCATAACCTGCTGCTGCGGCAGGCTTTTAACGAAGCATTCTTTTACCAGATGGAAGAAGCCCGCCTGCGCGAAGCGATGGAACGCATTTATAACAGCCATATTGTAATTACAGAACCAGCGCGGTTAACGCCCTTCTGCTTCCCCATTAAGGTAGATAGCCTGCGGGAACAGCTGACGAGTGAAAAGCTGGAAGACCGGATAAAGAAAATGCTGAAACATGCATAATGGTGAATTACGAATTGTCAATTACGAATTGGTAGAGCGTAATTAAAAGCTCTGCATATTTCAGCAGAATATGTTTAGGGACTATGAATTGCCAATCAGTTAGTGCATTTTAATGCGCTAGTCCACCTTATGATCTGCTCAATTCGTAATTCGTAATTGACAATTCGTAATTATCTTCGCGTTGTGGAAGAAGTGGTATTTAATTTTCAACAACAAACATGGCATTTATCAGCCGGAAAAGCCCTGTACTGGCTGGAAGAAAAGGCGCTGATCCTTTCTGATCTGCACCTGGGTAAATCGGCGCATTTCCGCAAGGCCGGTATTGCCGTACCAGCGGGGCTTATACAGGAAGACCTGTACCGTTTGCAGCAGCTCATTACTCACTATCACCCGGAAAAGATCATCGTAGTGGGCGATCTGTTCCATAGCAGTGAAAATAACGATGTACAGTACTTTCGCCTGTGGCGGCAACAATTCCCACACATCCGGTTTGAACTGGTAAAAGGCAACCATGATATACTGGCAGCCGACCTGTATGCCAGCCTGCATATAACCGTACATGATACCCTCACTTTGCAGAACATTCATTTCATACACGAACCCTGTGAATCGGAAGATGCGCATGGACCCTATACTTTTTCCGGTCACCTGCACCCCGGTGTAGCCATTGCCGGTGGCGGGCGGCAGCGTTTACGCCTGCCTTGTTTTTATTTTGGGAAAAGCTGTGGTATACTCCCTGCTTTCGGGCGTTTTACTGGGCTGGCCATGCTGGCGCCGGAAACGGATGAAGTAGTGTTTGCCATAGCCAATAACAGCATATTTAAAATAACGGTAGCATAATAGCCGGAACCGCATGCTTATAGCGTATGATCACATTTATGTACATCCTTTGCCGGAAGGCCACCGCTTTCCTATGGACAAGTATGAGCTTATTCCTTTACAATTGCTAAGGGAAGGCGTGATCACACCTGCGCATATTTCCTCCCCTGCTCCGCTGGATGAAGCTACCATTCTGCTTACCCACGATGCTGCCTACTGGCATAAGCTCAAAGATCAAACCCTGAGCGACAGGGAACAACGCCGCATTGGTTTCACACAATCGCCCGCACTTACCCAGCGGGAAATCACTATTTGCCAGGGTACTATTGATTGTGCGCTGCATGCTTTACAGCACGGCGTTGCACTCAATATAGCGGGCGGTACCCATCATGCGTTTGCAGACCGTGGCGAAGGTTTTTGCCTGCTGAATGATTTTGCCATTGCTGCTAACTATCTGCTACAGCAAAAAAAAGTAAAACAAGCGCTTATCATTGACCTGGATGTACACCAGGGAAACGGCTCCGCTGCACTGTTTGCAGGTAAGGAACAGGTATTCACCTTCAGTATGCACGGCGCCGGCAATTATCCTTTTCACAAAGAAGTTTCTGATTGGGATATTCCCTTGCAGGACGGTACAGATACCAGCACTTATTTACAATTGCTGGAAAACGCATTGCCAATACTCATTAACCGCGTGCAGCCAGACCTGGTATTTTATCTTTCCGGAGTAGATATACTGGAAACCGATAAATTCGGGAGACTGAAAGTAACACCGCAAGGCTGCCGCCAGCGGGATGAGCTAGTTTTTTCGTTCCTGCAACAGCATGGCATTCCCTGCGCAGTGGCCATGGGCGGCGGTTACTCCACCAACATAAAGGATATTGTAAATGCACACTGCAATACCTTCAGGGCTGCAGCGGAGATCTATGACTGATCATCAGCGATCACCATCTTCTGCGTTGCCTACTCTTTATCTTCTGCGCTGCCTACTCGTTGACTGAATGTGCTTTTCTCCGAAGCCTTTTATAATATCAGCGAACCCTTACAGCTTCACGGGATCCCATCCCATTTTGCGCATGATATATAGCCCCCTCAAACAAAGGATCATAAAAAAAGATGCCGCTCCGCTAGACAACGGACGGCATGATGGATCTCGGTTTTAGAATAACGGGGTAACAAAATGGGACTTATATTAATCAGCATCGTATATATTCCTATTTCATCTGTAATCTTATTTCATGGTGTTTCATCGCATGAAAGCACTCATGGCCGCATGCTATCAGACCAACATAATCACGTATGGCCGCATTCTATAAGGCCAACAGCTGTATTATATCAGCATTGATACAGACCGCTAAGACTTACAATCACTAATTACTTTACTGACATTATCAAGCAATATTAATCTTTGATCTTCTTCTTCAGCAGGCTTACCTGATCCTGTAAATGGCTCACCATATCTGCCAGGTGATTTACGCTTAGCCGGCTTTGCTGACCGGTTTTGCTGATCACGGCATCGGACTGCCAAAGCTCCAGCACATCTTCATAACCTACAGAATAAGGTTCAAACTGCGGGTTGTCAGACACCAGGGTGATCTTGCCTTTTGAACGGTTACTCTTCAGCAAACGTTTATACACGATCCCTTCCCGGTTGGTAACCACCACATAAGTTTCATTGTTCTTAATATCATCCCAGCCATCTACCTTATGGCACACAATCACGGAGCCGGATGGTGTAGGCAGCATGGAATCACCGGCTATTTCAAAAGCGCGGTAGTTACCGGCGCCCAGCATAGGCAGCGTAAAGGTGTTCAGTTCTTCAATGAACTCGTCATCATTATACCCTGCCAGGTAACCTGCGGCCGCTTTTACCGGTACAAACTCAACCTGCTGACGGCTATTTCCGAGCTTCTGCTGCCGGCGCTTTTCCAGGAAGTTCTCCTTCTGGGAACCAATATCCCGCCGCAACAGGTCATCAATAGATACCCGGAACATATCACTTACGAGCTCCAGCACTTCTGTGCGTGGTTCGGCCCGCTCTTCTTCATACGCTCCTAACAAGGAACGTTTAATTCCTAATTTATCAGCAAATTCCTGTTGGGTCCATCCCTTTTGCTTACGCAGGAATTTCAGATTTTGACACGCTATGGACATACCCCTAAATTATTTAGTACATTACTAACAAATTTAGCAATTAATTTTTATAATTACCAAATATATTTCCGGATATTATTCCCAAGGCTTCACTTATTTTTGCCCCTGGAAAAAATACCAACTCAAAAAAACAACAACATTATGAATAGCACGCTGCTGATCATTCACTCCTTACTCAGATGGATCATCCTGTTAACCGGCATCTGGGCCTTTATCCGTGCGCTGCAGGGCGTTAATGGTAAACCTTATACTGCCGCTGACAATAAAGCCAGCCTGTTCTTTTCTATTAGCCTGGATATCCAGTTCCTGGTAGGGTTGATCATGTACTTTGTAACCAGCCCGCTGATGCAAACAGCCCGGGCAGATTTTGGCGCTGCTATGAAAGATGGCGTATTACGCTTCTTTGCGGTAGAACATACCTTTATGGCCTTTATAGCGCTGGTACTGGTACACATTGGCCGCTCCAAAATAAAGAAAGCCGGCACCGATGCACAGAAACATAAATTTGCATTGATATTCTTTGGTATTGCGTTACTGCTGATACTGGCCCTGATCCCATGGCCTTTCCGGGCAGCGCTGGGCAGAGGATGGTTTTAGTGTATAAATGAGCGTATGCAGATGTGCAAATGAGTTTACGCGGCAAAGCGTTTATTCATTTGCATATTTTTATTTTAGCCCTGATCTTCATTATATAAGCGGAAAGAATAAATGTAAGGGAGGGCGGCCAGTATAGCGCCCACAAAAATGAGGATGAAAACCCCGGTAACTACCGCCAGGAAAAAACCGGCTATAACGATCACGATACCTGTATATAACCATAAGTTGCCGGTCATAGTATGCGTTTTTTTCCATACCTCGCTACTTTTTAAGGTCCAGGGCGTTCTTACCCCCACAAAATAGTTGGGCTGCAGCTTCTTCAGGTAAAGGCCCAGTAAGGCGATCAACAGCCCTACCCCTATAAAGGTCCAGCGTTCCATAACAAACGGCAGGCCCCGGCTTACCATAAATATGATGATACCGGTAAAAACAGCCAAGTAAATATGGATCATGAAACGGATCTGGTAATAGGAATGCTGATCATGTGCAACCTGCTGCGGCAGCGCTCCTGCTTCATCCGTATCAGGCAGGTAACGGAATAAAAAGTATAAAAGCAGATTGGTCAGGAATAAAAAGATCATCAATAAAAGGAAATCGGTTTTGCTGCCCACGCGCTGGGGCACGCCATTTACATCAAAATTGCTGGGGATCACCGTAGGTAAGGTATTCCAGATAATGCCCAGGTAAACCATAGGTAATAACAACAACAATAGTATCAAGAGCTCTTTAGGAACAGCCGTCTTTTGCATGGTAGAACGTATTTAAGTGTTTACCGATCAGCTTCCTCATCCTTATCTCCTCACTATAAATATTACACCAATCAGGCCAAATATGTTTAGTTAATGAATTGCTAATTAAGTTAGTTTTACTAAAAATATTAGTACATTTGAATATATGCTGAGTGCTGAACGCTGCTTATGTTTTGTACAGGGCATTATGTTAAGCATCCGGCATTTGTACCAGGTATTTTTGAAAGGATAGGAATTAAGGCGTTTAGCGTTAGGCTTTAGGCCTTAAGCATTTTGCATGCATCAGGCATTTATTTGAACGATAGGTATTAAGCGTTAAGCATTCAGCGTTCCGCATTAAGCACATAGAAATGATCTCCTTACAGCAAAGATCTATAGCGCATTTTGACCTGGATTGTTTTTTTGTATCTGTAGAGGTGCAGAAGAATAGTACACTAAAAGGCAAACCGTTATTAGTAGGCGGGCATGGCGACCGGGGCGTGGTAGCCGCCTGCAGCTATGAAGCACGGCGATTTGGCATACACTCCGCCATGCCGATGAAAACAGCTTTAAAGCTTTGCCCCCACGCCATTGTATTAAGCGGCGATATGGAAGCTTACAGTGAAAAATCAAAAGAAGTAACAGAGATCATTGCCAACAATGCACCCCTGTATGAAAAATCCTCCATCGATGAGTTTTACCTGGACCTTACCGGCATGGATAAATACTTTGGCTCCCTGCAATGGACCATTGAGCTGCGTGAAAAGATCATGAAGGAATCCGGACTGCCTATTTCCCTGGGCATGGCCTCCAACAAAATGGTATCCAAGGTAGCCACTAATGAGGTCAAACCCAACGGAAAAATGCAGGTGCTTTTTGGCGGGGAAAAGGCCTTCCTGGCGCCTATGCCGGTAGAAAAGCTGCCCATGGTAGGTAAGGAAACCGCTGCCCAGCTGCACCGGCGCGGCGTGGAGAATGTAAGAACCCTGAGTGAAATACCCATTCCCCTGCTGGAAGCCTGGCTGGGCAAAAACGGTATTGCCCTCTGGAATAAAGCCAATGGTATTGATGAATCGCCGGTGATCCCTTATCATGAACAAAAATCTATTTCTACTGAAAATACCTTCCGGGCCGATACCATTGACATGCAATTCCTGCACGCAGAGCTGGTGCGCATGACAGAGAAAATAGCCTTTGAGCTGCGCCAGCAGGATAAGCTCACCGGCTGCGTAACTATTAAGATCCGCTATTCTGATTTTGAAACCGTTACCAAACAAATGACCATCCCCTACACCTGCAGCGATCATATTTTGCTGGAAAAAGTAAAAGAGCTGTTCCAGCGCCTGTACGACCGCCGCCTGCTGGTACGCCTGATAGGCATACGTTTTAGCCACCTGGTACAGGGCAATTACCAGATCAGCTTATTTGATGATACGCAGGAAATGATTGCCCTATACCAGGCCATCGATCATATCAAAAACCGTTTCGGATGGCAATATTTAATGAAAGGCACCAACGTAGCAGCACCCGGTAAAAGAAAGGATAATCACCTGCGGCACATAATGCCCTATCAAAAACGCTGAGCCATGTACCTGAACTGTAAAACCTATTTCAGCCTGCGCTATGGCACCATTACCACTAAAGACCTGGTAACCACCGCCCGTAACATGGGCATTACCAGCCTGGCCCTTACCAACGTTAATATGACCGCCGATGTATGGACCTTTGTAAAAGAGTGCCATGCAAAAGATATAAAACCCATTATTGGCCTGGAATGCAGGAATGCACATACGTTCAAATACATTCTGCTGGCCCGCAATATGGAGGGCTGGTTCCATATTAACCGTTTTTTATCTGAGCACCTGCAAAACGAAACGCCTTTCCCGGACCGGGCACCGGTTTTGCCCGGCACCTTTGTTATATATGCCTGGGGCGCTTGTGCGCCGGATCAGCTGACCGCACACGAGCTGATAGGCATACGCCCCCGTGAAGTGAATAAACTATTCAGGGTAGATACGCTAAAGTATAAGCACAAGCTGGTGATCTTACACCCCGTTACTTTCCAGGATGCAGCACATTATGAGCTGCACTGTGTGCTGCGGGCAGTAGATCAGAACATCCTCATCAGCCAGCTGCCCCCTGCTACCACCGCCTTACCCGATGAATGCTGGTTATTACCCGCCGACCTGCTGGAGCACTATGAACGATACCCGCACATAGTACAGAACACGCTGCAGATCATGGAAGCCTGCGAGCTGCACTTTGATTTTAAAGTGCAGCGTAATAAAAAATATTTGTACGGCAGCGCAGCAGCAGACCGGGATAAGCTGCGGGAGCTAGCTTATGAAGGCATGCTTGACCGGTATGGCGCTGATAATGCAGAGGCAAAATACCGTATTGAAAAAGAGCTGAAGATCATAGAAGATCAGAATTTTAATGCTTACTTCCTGATCACTCATGATATTATCAGCTATGCACAAAGCCAGGGATTTTTCTATGTAGGCCGGGGCAGCGGCGCCAATTCCATTATTGCCTATTGCCTGCGCATCACAGATGTAGACCCTATTGCGCTGAACCTGTACTTTGAACGTTTCTTAAATCCATACCGCAGCTCGCCCCCGGATTTCGATATTGATTTTTCCTGGCGCGACCGCGATGAGGTGATCAAGCATGTATTTAAAACACACGGTGGCGAATACACGGCGTTGTTAGGTACTGTAGCTACCTTCCAGGAAAATGCCATTATCCGCGAGCTGGGTAAAGTATACGGCCTGCCTAAAAAGGAAATAGACCGTATACTGGATACCCCTTTTGAGCTTAAGCTGGATGAAGACAGCATACAGCAAAAGATACTGGGCTTCTGCAGCCTTATGACCAAAGACGGCAAAGCTTTTCCCAACCACCTGAGCATACATGCCGGCGGCATTCTTATCAGCGATGCGCCTATCCATCAATACTGCGCCACCCATTTGCCGCCCAAAGGATTTTGTACTGCTCAAATGGACATGCTGCAGGCAGAAGCCATTGGCCTGTATAAGTTTGATATACTAAGCCAGCGCGGGCTGGGCCATATACGCGATTCGCTGGATATTATTAAAGCCAATAAAGGCGTAGAGATAGATATACACGCCATTAAAGATTTTACTGCAGATGAAAATGTGAAAAAGCAGCTGCGAACCGTGAATACCATTGGCTGCTTTTACATAGAATCTCCGGGCATGCGGCAACTGTTGAAAAAGCTGGAATGTGATGATTATTTAACGCTGGTGGCAGCCAGCTCTATCATACGCCCGGGTGTAGCGCAATCCGGCATGATGCGGCAGTACGTGGAGAATTTCAGGAATAAGGATAAGGTCACTTACCTGCACCCTGTTATCGAAGAGGTGCTGTCGGAAACTTTTGGTATTATGGTGTACCAGGAAGATGTAATTAAGCTGATACATGCCTATGCCGACATGGACCTGGCAGATGCCGATATTATACGCCGCAGCATGGCCGGTAAGTACCGCGGGCCGGATGCCTTTTTGAAATTGCAGGAGCAGTTCTTTTCCAACAGCGCACGGATGAACCGCCCTATAGAAGTAACCAAAGAGCTGTGGCGGCAAATAGCCAGCTTTACCAGTTTTTCATTTTCCAAAGCGCATTCCGCCACCTATGCCGTGGAAAGCTACCAAAGCCTGTTCCTGAAAACTTATTTTCCTGCGGAGTTTATGGTAGCGGTGATCAATAACTTTGGCGGCTTTTATAACCGGGAACTGTATTTCCGGGAGCTGCAAAAAACCGGTGTTACTATTCATGCGCCCTGCATTAATAACAGCAGCTATCCTACCCGCATTACAGGTGACGATGTATATACCGGCTTTATTCATGTAGAGGGGCTGGAAGAAGCCTGGATAAACCGCATGCTGGCAGAACGGAGCCAATACGGGCCTTATGCCAGCCTGGATGATTTTACGGAACGCATGCAGCCCCCGCCGGAACAGCTGGATATACTGATACGGATAGGCGCCTTTAACTTTACCGGCTATACGAAAAAAGAGCTGTTATGGAAAAGCAGCCTGCTGCTAAGGAGCAAAGATCCGAACGCAGATCATGTATTACCCCTGTTCTATGAACCAGCGCCGGATTGCAAGCTGCCACAGCTGGCTTACCATGCACATGAAGATGCTTTTGATGAAATAGCGCTGCTGGGATTTCCGCTGTGCTCCCCGTTCAGCGTGCTGGAACATGATCAAAGCCCGTATGTGACTGTGCGGGAAATGACCGAAAGGCTGGGAGAAACCGTGCGGGCGCTGGGCTACCTGGTAACTACCAAACATATTAATACCTCCCAGGGTGCGCCAATGTGTTTTGGAACCTTTTTAGACCGGGAACAGGCCTTCCTGGATACCGTGCATTTCCCGGAAAGCTTCCGGCAGTATCCCCTGCAGAAGAGCGGTTTTTATATCCTGGAAGGCAGGGTTACCAAGGAGTACGATGTTATATTGCTGGAAATCAGTTATATGCGGAAAATTGGGTATTTTGAGGATAAAAATTTTTTAACCAGACAAAAAGCCGTAAATTTGTGACAAATGACGTTGGAGCATGAAACCGCACAAAAATATCGAATACCAGATACAGGAACAAACCTTAATGGTAGTGCAGGAAGCCGCCGTGCCTTATGGGGCAGGCCGCGGGTATTTTGAGTTTATACAGCTGTCCAGGGATGGCATCATTAAAAAGGCGCTCATGAACCTGAGTCAGCAGCTTTCCTTTTCATTGTCAGAAGTGGCGCGCGTGTTGCACATTTCTGAAAGAACATTGCAACGCTATGCAGATGACGAAAAACTTTCTGCAGATACTTCCGAAAGGGCCATTTTACTTTCTCAACTGTACCAGCACGGTACCTTTGTATTTGGCGACCTGGAAAATTTTAAGGAATGGATGCGTACTCCATTACCTGCGTTCAATTACCAACCTCCTATTTCCCTTTTAGATACTACCTTTGGTTTCCAGCTCATCGAAGATGAACTTGGCAAAATAGCACACGGCATTTTTGCATAACCACACCCTATTGAATGGAAGTCTATCGTATCAGCAAATGCATGTACATTACTGATCTGAATGGTGTTGGCGCCCGCCTGTATGGTGGACGCTGGAACAGCAAAGGTCATCCGGTATTGTACACCGCAGGCAGCCGCGCCCTCTCCGCACTGGAAGTACTGGTGCATGTACCATTAAAGAATATTGTTCAGGATTTTTGTATTGCTACTATTCTTATACCGGATAAGATGCCGGTTAAAACCATTACCCGTAAAGAGCTGCCTTCCGGCTGGCAGTCCCTTGCCCCTTTCCCGGAGCTGCAAAAGGTAGGTGATGCGTGGTTAGAAGAAGGTAAATACCCGATATTGAAAATTCCATCTGTAGTGATACCAGAGGAGTTCAACTACCTGGTAAACCCGCTGCACCCTGAAGCAGAAGGTGTGTATGTAACCAGCCAGCAGCCCTTTGTATTTGACCAGCGGCTGAAGGAAGCGAAGAGATAATGCAAATATGCCGAAATGCAAATGTGCAAATGAAAGATCCCGAAGAGATCTCATTTGCACATTTAATATTTGTATAGCTACTATTCTAAGTTGAACAATCCTTTATTCAGCAACTGCAACGTTTTTTCCTTGTGCTGGCCACCTACCAGTATGGAAATGTTATGCCGGCTGCCGCCATAGGAGATCATACGCAGCGGGATCTCATTCAGCGCCTCAAACAACTTTTTCAGGATAGAAGGCGTAGCCGCTACTTCATTCCCTACAATAGATACAATGGTTTGATGGTGATCCAGCTCCACGGTACCAAAGGGCTGCAGCTCTGCCAGGATCTGATCTATATGCTGGGTATTATCAATGGTAATAGATACCGCTACTTCTGAAGTAGTGATCATATCTATAGGCGTACGGTACTTCTCAAAGATCTCAAACAGCTTTCTCAAAAAACCATAAGCCAGCAGCATACGGCTGGATTTGATCTTAATAGCAATAATACCGTCTTTGGCAGCAATAGCTTTTACCCCATCTCCATTAGGCATTTCAGTAATAATCGTGCCCTTGGCTTCCGGCTGCATTGTGTTCAGCAGCTTTACCGGGATGTTAAAATGCTGCGCGGGCCATATGGAGGCCGGATGCAATATTTTAGCGCCAAAGTAGGCCAGCTCCGCAGCTTCATCAAAAGACAGCTGCTCAATAGGGAAGGTTTTCTTTACTACGCGCGGATCATTGTTGTGCATACCGTCAATATCCGTCCAGATCTGTACTTCACTGGCCTGGATTGCCGCCCCGATCAGGGAAGCGGAATAATCGCTGCCACCACGTTTCAGGTTATCTACCTCGCCTTTTGCATTGCGGCAAATGTATCCCTGTGTAATAAAGATGCGCTGATCCTTTTGCTTATCGATCAGGTTACCCAGGCGGATCTTGATCTTGGGGATCTCAGGCTCCTCAAATTCATCAATGCTCATGAAATCCAGGGCAGGCACCAGTACGGCCTGTATACCGGCTTCTTCCAGGTATACATTGAACAGCTTTGTGCTCAATAGCTCACCCTGGGCCAGGATATCCTTGTTCAGCGCTTCGTTGAAAGATATTTTGAGAATAATGGTCAGAAATTCAAAATGCTCATCCACAATTTCTTTGGCTTTGGCACGAGAGCCTTCCTCCTTCAGCAGCTCAGTACAAAAGGTACGGTAATGCTTTTCCAGCTTATCGATCTGCTGTTTAGCCTGTGCCTTGTTCCCTTCTGCCAGTGACTGCCCTATTTCTACCAGCGCATTGGTAGTACCGGACAATGCAGATAACACCACAATCTTTGGATCGTTGTCTGCCGTTATCAATTTAGCTACGGCATGCATACGTTCCGGCTTTCCCACAGAGGTGCCGCCAAATTTTAAAACTTTCATGTTGTGAGAGTTGTCTTTTAGATGTATTTGTGTTTGTTGTTGCTAAGCAAATTTAATTTTAAACCGGGCTGCCACTTCCTCCAGGTCCTTTACCACAGGCTCTAACAGCGGAATGCCCTGCACTCTTCTCTCCTTTTCCATTTCCCGCTCCGGGTCGCCGGGTATCAGCACCTGCTGCCCTTGTACCGGCTCCGCTGCCCGGAAACGGCCGATCCATTTATCCATATTGGCCTTAAATTCATCTGCCGGCCGGAAAGCATCTACCCGCATGGCGCCAAAGAAATGGCCCAGGCCCTGCCCTACCGGATCCGGTGGTAATGGTAAAAAGCTTACGAACGGCGGCGCCCAGGGGCCGTAATTGGCTCCTGAAAGAACGGCCGAAAATATGTCAACAATTGCGCCCAAACAATAACCCTTATGGCTGCCATGCTCACGGTCGCCACCCAGCGGCAGCAATGCGCCGCCACTGCGCAGCTCATGCGGGTTGGTGCTGGTGGCGCCTTCCTTATCCTGGATCCACCCTTCCGGCGCCTCCAGGTTCTTACGCTGTAATATTTCCAGCTTGCCGTTGGCAGCAGTAGTGGTAGCAAAATCTGCTACAAAGGCCGGCTGCTCATTGGCCGGAATAGCTACTGCTATGGGATTGGTGCCCAGCATACGCTCTTTGGCAAAAGTGGGCGCTACCAGCGGACTGGCATTGGTCATGGCCATACCGATCATATCCCTTTCCAGGGCCATCATGGCATGGTAACCGGCTATCCCAAAATGGTTGGAATTTTTTACACTCACCCAGCCGCTGCCTACTGCGGCGGCTTTTTGTAAGGCCACTTCCATGGCAAAGGGCGCCACTACCAGGCCCAGGCCGCTATCCCCATCTACCACAGCAGTGCTGGGTGTTTCGTGTACAATATGCACATCCGGCCGGGCATTAATACGGCCGGCTTCCCACAAACGTACATAACCGCTAAGACGGGCTACCCCATGGGAATCTACGCCCCGGAGGTCGGCAGACAGCAGCACCTCACTTGCTGTTTCTGCATGCTGTAAAGAGCAACCCATGCGGATAAATACCTCGTGGGTAAATTCCCTTAAATGCTGATAGGAAAAAATATGGTTCATGCTTTTGTATCAGTGCTAATGATCAGGCCTGCGCGGTGGGACCACCAAAATTCATGGGCATGGATACAGGGTCCTGATCCTGTATGGCGCCATGTACAGATTCATATTTCTTTACATTATCCTGCAACGCTTTCATAAAACGTTTGGCATGCTGGGGTGTTAAAATGATCCGTGACTTCACCTTAGCCTTTGGTAAACCAGGCATTACATTAATAAAATCCACCACAAATTCAGCATTGGAATGTGTTATTACGGCCAGGTTGGCGTACACACCCTCTGCTATTTCCTCGCTCAATTCTATATTCAACTGCGTCTGCTCTTCTTGCTGATTATCCATATTTGGTAGGTTTGAGGGTACAAAAGTAAAAAAAGAGGCTTCAAATGAAGCCTCTTTTTTTACAGGGAGGTAATGCCCTGTATATTTTGTAAAAAGATCATGGGCATTGGCCGGGTTCCCTTGTATTGTGCTGGCTGGATACCTCACCATTGCTCCACATGTAATAATAGACGATGTTACACCTGTTATGCAGGTCATCATACTCCGTACTAACAATTGAACGGCCAGCCTCCTGGCAAACACCGTTGATCACGCGCTGGCTTTCATCGCCACAGGAAGGCGAGGGAATACCATATAAGTAACGTAATGCCACAATATCACGGAAGGTAAAAGGGCGGTTATCGAAAGGACCGGTGCATGCCAGCATCCAGGAATCCGGGTCTGGAGTGGCGGGCGTAGCAAAGATTAAAACAGCGCCGTCGCTTCCGGCGCCTTCATCATTCGGATTCGAAGCATCTACCAGGCAGTGGCTGTAAGAGCGGTTCATATAATCCGTATGGCGGAAGCCAATGCAGTGGCCCAATTCATGGGCAATGATGGTAGTTAAATTATTAATATCCGGAAAAGAGCCTATGGCTGCAGGATCCAGCCGCAGCGTATTATAGGGATTACCGCCGCTGGGAAAACCGGAGCGCCCCAGGGCGCCACCCAGTGACTCATTTACAACAGCTATATCCGCACTACCGCTTACACGCTGAAAAGTAAGGCTCAGGCCTAATGCATTGTACCGCGCAATGGCATTATCCAGCGATGTGGTATAATCAGATGACAGGCCGGTAATAGACACGGTAATGTTACGCGGGGAGGTTGGAGATGAATATACCAGGTTATTGGTCCGGTACTGTTCTGTTTCGCCCATCCTTATCCAGGGCGATTTACTGCTTACACCTAATTGTTCGGGTTTTAGTAAAATGTCGCCTTCCACTACATAACCTTCCGCCACTTTTTTTACACCGGAAATATTAAAGCCCATATCATAGATCTTTTGCAAAACTTCGCTGGATACTTTTTCATCGGTGGAGGTGTCAATACTTTTTTTACAGGCGATGCTAAACATCAATAATACTACGATCAGGCTACTGATCAAGGGTTTTGAGGAATGTAACATACTTTTTTTGGTTTAAGTGTGAGGGCAATAGGGTACTTATCAGGTATGGGTTACAAGTACTATCAATATAGAAAAATCCCCTGAGATTTGCAATGAACGGCCATAAAAAAAGCCAGGCAGTTTTTCAACTGCCTGGCTACCTGCTATACTTAAAAACTTTTTTGTTTAGAACTTATCCCAGAACAATTTGGTAGTTACTACATCTCCGCCAATAGCCTTGGCAGCAGCGTCATAATTCGTCTGGTTCAGGTTTTGCTCACTTACCGGGTAAGGGTAGCGCAGGGGAATTTCAGACTGTGCTTCTTCCGGTTTAACCAGTTTGGGGAAGTCAAGCCTTCTCCATTCTGTCCAGGCTTCAAAACCACGGTTGTATAATGCCAGCCATTTCTGTACGCCTATTTTGCCTTTGTAACCGCCGGTAGCAGTAGCATAAGCAACTTGAGGCTGCGCCAGGTAAGTAGCTGCTTCTGCATCGGTACCGCCCCATGAAATAATGGAGGCAGTAACTGCATTGGTGTAGTGCGTAGCGGCAGTACCGGCAACACCGGTCATACCTCTTTCAATTGCTTCTGCACGCAGGAACTCTACTTCAGTATAATCAATCCAAATGGAGGGGAAATCCTTTTTACGCAGCAGGTCACCTACCGGTGAAAATGCGCTGTAATCGTTGCTGGTACCATAGATACCGCCTTTGTAACCACCGCCTGCTGCTTCGCCAAAGAAGAAAGGTCTTCTGGGATCGCTCAGTGCGTTCATGGTATCTACCAGGGTATTGGCGCCTACGAAGTCCAAACGGCCGCTCTGCACCAGATCAACCCAAAGCGGGTTAGTGTTCGGTGGTACAGTAGAGTACTGGAAAACAGCGTTATCTGCTGCTGATGTAAATGCATTAGGAGAAGCCTGCTCAATGCCTGCTTTAGCTTTGGCAGGTTCATCGTCCGCAAGCACCATCCACATACGCATTTTCAGTGAGCTCGCCATTTTCTTCCAGCCTGCTACATTTCCTTTGTACAGGATATCGCTGTTGCCAAAACTTGCAGCAGCCGGATCCAGGTTGGCATTAGCTGCATCCAGCCTTGCCAGCAGATCCAGATACACGGTTTTTGCATCGTCGTACTTGGGAGAAAGGTTGTCAATATCCATTGCATCAGTGTAAGGGATATTGCCAAAAGTGTTCAGTATTACGTTGTAAGTGTAGATAGTTACTATCTCGATCTGTGCCAGCTGGTTCTTTTTCACCGCAGCATCCAGGGTAGCATCTTCATTCACTACCTTTTTAGCTTCGTTCAGATCATTCAGCACATCACGGTACAGCCTGTGCCAGAATTCCTGCGGAATATTACGGGTACTCAGGTCATACTGGCTTTCATCCGGGTAGGTGGTTTCTGTCCAGTATTGCGCCAGCAGGCGGAAGATGTTTACGTTCACGCTGGTGCTGGTCATCGCATTCGTGATATTGAGTTCTGCGTTGGCAAACAGGGTGGGCGCCACTACAGTTGCCGGTTTCTTAGAGTTCTGGTTCAGATCTGTAAGATTCTTTGTGCAGGATGCAGTGAGCACCATTGTAAATGCCAGCGTTATGTATGATAATGTTAGCTTCTTCATGTTTAAATAGTTTTTTAGAACCTCACTTTAGCATTAAAACCAAATGTTCTGGCAGTTGGGTAGGCACCTGACTGGTAGCCCTGAACGTTACCGGAACTCATACCTTCTTCAGGATCAGCATAAGGCAGGTTTTTATGAATGATCCACAAGTTTCTTCCTATCAGAGAGAAGTCTACACCTTTGATGGGATGGATCCTGGATACCACGCCTCTCGGCAGGGAGTAAGTAAGCGATACTTCTCTCAGCTTAATGTAGCTGGCATCATATACGAAAGCAGCAGCCGGGTTATAGCGATAGCCATAGATACCGTAGTTAGTTGCGCTGGCGCGGGTTGTATTGGGTTTACCATCTGCGGTTACGCCTTTTACTATTATACCACCACCATTAGCAATGGGAGAACGTACCGGGTTGCCCAAATCATTGGTACCGGCAGTTTCAGGGTAAATACCTGTAGCCAGGCCATAGTACATATCCAGGGAGAATACATCACCACCCTGACGCATATCTACCAGGAAGCTCAAAGACAGGTCTTTGTACTTCAGGGTGTTGGTGATACCACCGATCCAGTCGGGGTTTACGTTACCGATCACTTCATTGGAAGTAGCGGATATTTCGTAATGGCCTTTTGAATCAACCAGCTTCTCACCTTTTTCATTATACACAAAGTTGGAACCGCGGATGGTACCATAAGGCTGACCCAAGGCAGCATTGATAGAAATACCGCCCTGCATGCTGGCAGGGTTTAATTGCAGGTTCTGTACGCCTTCAGGTAAGGAATTTACCTTGTTGCGGTTCCTTGACCAGTTAGCATTAATAGTCCAGGAGAAAGATGGTGTTTTAACCGGCGTGCCGTACACGGATACTTCTATACCCTTGTTCTGGATCTCACCGGCGTTCACTACTTTATAATCATAACCGGTAGCTCTTGAAACCGGCATTTTTACGATCTGGTTGGTAGATTTTGTATTATAATACGTTACATCAAACCCCACGCGGCTTTCCAGGAAAGCAGCTTCCAGACCGGCTTCCCAGCTTTTGGTACGTTCCGGCTTCAGGTTAGGATTGTATTTAGTATTATTTACTGATGCCAGCGGCACACCATCTATACCGGTTGGTACGTCATAATAATTCCTTGTGTATAAACCAGGAGCGGAGGCGCCCACTTCTGCATAGTTGGCCCTTGCTTTGGCATAAGACAACCAGGGTGTGTTATGGATCAGCTTAGAGAACAGGAACCCTAATGAAACAGAAGGATAATAGTAGGTGTTGTTCTCTTTTGGTAAAGTGGAGGATTTATCCCTTCTGGCAGTTACATCCAGGAACAGCATTTCCTTATAAGCCAGGTTAGCGGCGGCAAAAATACCATCTACTTCTTCAGTGGAATCTGATTCAATAGGCGCTTCCAGCGGGTTAGCTGTGTTCAGCAATGCATACAGGCGGGGAATTAACAGGCCACCGTTTGTTTTAGCATCAATAGATGTTACGTGCGTTCTTCTTACGTTACCACCCAGGATACCACCCAGGTTAAAATCGTTGCTCAGTTTCTTGTGGAAGTTGAGCATCAGATCATAGTTAAACTCACTGAAAGAACGGTTGTACCTGGAATATTCTGAAGGATCGATACTACCGATGGCAATCCTTTCTTCCTGCTGAGCGTTATAGGTATCCATTGATACACGGCCCATAACATCTACCCAATCTGTTATTTTATAGTTCAGCATTACGTTACCGAAATAACGGGTACGGCTATCGTTCTCGTAATTCTCGTAACGGGTCCAGTACGGGTTATCCCAGTAAATAGGGTTGGTAGCCCCTACAGTGGCCTGGTTCCAGGTTGCGTTCGTTTTATTGCGGAAATAAGCATCGCGCTGCTCAAGTACATCCACGTTAGTTTCCCACCACTGACGCATGTTGGTCATCAGGTTCTTGGAATCATAACCGGTGCCATAACGGCCCAGACCTGACAATATAGTAGTATTGATAGATCCGCTGGCTGTTAATTTAGGCGTGATGTTATAAGAAGCGCCGAAGTTGATCTGGTCTTTCTTAATGCTGCTGTTAGGCAACAGACCTTTATCAATGTTCTTTGTATAACCCAGCTTAAAGTAACCCTGGTCGCCACCGCCATCTATCATAATGCTGTTCACAGTAGAAACAGCGGTCTGGAAGAATTTGGTAGGATCATTGGCTGCAGCAACCCAGGGGCGGGCCTTTCCGTAGAAGGGGTTACCCGGGTCAAAAGAATACCAGCCATATACATTCAGGCTCGGATCAAACGGTGCACCATGGGAAGCATCTTCTGTAGTGGGAACAATCAGGTCCGCTACGCCGTCGCCATTCACATCCTGATAGTTAAAGTAGCCATCGGGTGAAGCATAGTAAGCACCATAACCGGCGCCATACTTGTTCTGATATTTTGCAAAAGTGCTGGGATCTACCTTACCGATGGTTACACCGGAATTGATAGTTACGCCCAAACCTCTTCTGCCTTTTTTGGTGGTGATCATGATCACACCATTGGAGGCGCGTGAACCATACAATGCAGATGCAGCAGCACCTTTCAGCACGTTCACGGATTCAATATCATCCGGGTTGATATCTGCAGCGGCGTTACCGTAATCATAACCAGCGCGGCCACTCTGCTGATCAGCGGTGTTGGTGTTGGAGTTATCAATAGGTACTCCATCTACAATGAACAGCGCCTGGCTATTACCGGATAAGGATTTGTTACCGCGTAATACTACGTTGGTAGAACCACCTAAGCTGTTATTACGGCGTACTTCCAAACCGGATACTTTACCGGACAGGGAGTTGGCAATGTTAGATTCCCTGGCTTTTACCAGGTCTTCACCCACCACTGTTTGTGCGGAGTAAGGCAGCTCGTTCTTTTTTCTCTGAACACCCAAAGCTGTTACCACTACTTCCTGCAGACTTTCATTGCTGGTTTGCAGCACGGCATTTGCCTGGCTGCCTGCACCCACTTTTAAGTCCTGGGAGGTGTAACCTACGCTTCTGATCACTAAAACTACGTCACTGCCAGAGGCATTGAGCTTAAAGTTTCCGTCTTGATCTGTGGTAGTTCCTGTGTTAGTCCCCTTGATTTGTACTGTTGCAAACGGTATAGGAGCGCCATCGCTTCCTGTTACCTTACCTGTAACCTGGCGTTGTTGAGCGAATGCCAGCGTTACAATCACCATAAGCATGGTGAAAAAGAGTAACGTCTTTTTCATTAATTAACGATTTAGATTTTGGTTGACACGGCCCACAATTTAGACAAAAAAAACACTACTAGACAAGTAAAAATTAACAAATGATTAAGGATATTTTAATTTTTAATTCATATTGGCATTCATTATCAAAAAAATAAGCCTAAATAATAATGTTGTGTATTTTTTACACTTTAGCATTTTGGAGCAACTTTCCGGCGTTAAAACAACTGTTGCGCCTGCAACTGAATGGTACTTTTCTGCTTTCCGGCCACTTCATCCCACCCGCTGCCAATAGTGGCGGCATTCCGGTACATTACCTGGTTCCAGCGTAACCAAACGGCTATACGTTTTGTAATGCCCCACCTTATATTAATATTATACTGCCAGCCATCCCCATTCAGCTGCATTACACTATTATTATACAGCATATTACTTTCAATGGCGTACAAAGTGCTGCCACTACCACTGGTACTGAACCAGGTAAGGCGGCCGGAAAGCCGCAGCGGCAGGGTGGTAAAGCGGTACTGCAATTCCTGGAAACATAACCAGCCCTGTTGTTTATCACTGTTCTTTGTATAGTGGTTCAGCTCAACCCGGCTGCGGAGCTTCCAGGGCCCGCCTAAAGGCATGCTTACCTGGCAGCGCCAGCTACGCCGGGTTAGCAGTACTACCGGGGCTATATAATTACTACTGCCTATACAGTTCTCCCAACCGGTTTTATGGCTGTAACGGATAAATGCTTCTGTTTGCTTATCCGGCGTATAGGTAAGGCTCATTAACAGCTCCCGGCCATTGGCGCCCGGCCTGTTCAACCGGTATTTGAGCCAGGGGAACCGATACAGGTCCGCATAAGCTTCCATTTTCAGCTGCGGGGTTAAACGCAGGGTAATGGCAGTGTACCAGCCGCTTTCATTGGCGGGCCGGTAGTTGTTACCAAAAGCATTGCTGTATAATGATTGGTAGGCGCGGTGGTACGAGCGGTATAATAAAGCTACATCTGCCTTTGGGTGTATGCCGGCCAGGATACCATTTACCGTAGCCAGGTGGCCGCCTGCATCTACAGCTGTTTCACCGAAAGCATGCACATTTTTCCAGGTGCCGCTGTAATCAATGCTGGCATTAAAGAACCGGTCGCCCTCCGGTGCAAACAGGTTATACGGCTGTTCATTCTTTTGCAGCGGTGCAGAGAATTTATGCTGTATAACATTCAAGCCTATACGCAAGTTGCCGTTATCATATACTATATTTCCACCGGCAGAACGCTGTTGCAAAGCGCCCCGCTTAGCGGCTTCCAGCTCAGTACGATGATAGCCGGTGGTAACAAAGGAGCTGATGTAGGATGCAGCTTCCAGCGTATCGCTTTCAAAAACATTTCCATCCAGCTTGCGGAGGGATACAAAAGCGGTTAGCTGCCAGGCGCGCTGCTGCAGCGTAATACCGGCGCCACGGAAGAAATAGAACTCACCGGTGGAGGCGTATGGGTTCAGCACCTCCCCTTCCCGCTTTACCTGTAATACCACCGGGCTTTTACCAAATGCCAGCGATTGCCAGTTGATGAGCCCCTGGCCCATGTTCACCGTAAAATCGCCCAGGGCCAACGCTTTAATGTGTTTGTAATTGCGGATGAACAGGTGAGCACTGTAAAAATCAAAGCCCTGTTTTTGTGCGCCTTTGAAGAATTGCTCACCTGCATCTTTTTGCATTACCACGCCCCAGCTGGCATAACGTGGAAAGTTATAGCGGTAACGCAGCAACAGCTGATCCGGCGAGCCGGCGTAATGTGCAGCCGTACTATCTGTATGCGCGTAGCCACGCGGTAATTCCAGCTGCCGGCCATAACGGAGCAGCAAGGCATGCTCTCCTTTATGCAGATAATCGCGCAGGGTGTAAGATGGCTGCAAGCCAGCATCTACAGTGATATAGGGCAGTATACGGTTTATAAGCCCTTCATCAAAACCGGGTACGGCCTGCAGCTCATAAATACTTATCAGTTTTCCCAATAAACGGCGGTAGGCCAACAGGCTATTGATCTGCAAAGGGGTTAGCAAACCCAGGGAACGCAACGCAGCAGCATCTGCCAGGTTCAGATCCATCTTATGCCGGGTGTAAGCATTGAGCTGTTGCCAGCGGGTATCATCTTCCGGTATAATGGTGCTACTCTCCAGCTGCTCTTCCCCTGCGGCAGATAAGGTTTCTGCTGACTGGGCATACCCCTGCCCGCAGGCGCCCAATAACAGGCAGCCTGCCAGAATGATGCGGTAGCTTTTCATAGCAGTGTTTCTTTTTTCTTTTGTTGCCAGATAATAGCTGCTGCCGGCGTAATACCTAATTGCGGATGATAACTACCGGAAAGGAATATACGCAGCGATTGCCAGCTGAAGCTAATGCCCCCGCCACTCAGCTGCGGATCTGTGGCAATACCCAGCTGCAGCGATAATTGGGGGATGATACGGTACTCACCCATTACACGTGTGATCATGGGACGGTCTGTTTCCCGGACCACTTCTGCACTGAATAATAAACTGCCGGATACCTCGTAACCCAGGCCGGCGCTGTATACCACCGGAATATCCTGTGCACCGGCTTTGTACAGCTGCCGTGCAGCGGGATTAAAAGCATGGATACCGGCATGCAGCTGCGGGGTAATGTGCAGCAAACAACCTGCTTCAAAAGTAACAGTGCCGGCGCGGCCATATTGCTGGATGGATGCGGCCAGGTAATCGGCCTGAATGCCGATGCTTACCTTACTGCCTAAGGTACGGCCATAGGCTAGGCCTAACTTTTGCTGTTTAAAGGCCTCAAAGCCAAAATGCTGAACAGATAAACCGAATGTGCCGGATGATGTGGGAATGGCCACTGCCATAGCATACAGGCTGGTAGCATCTAACATAAAACGGCGCTCAGCATATACGCCTGCGGAAACGGTGGAAATGTGCGCCAGGGCGGCCTGGTTATGCAGGGCGGTAAATACATGCTGGAATTGTGTGCTGTACGTACCGCCCGCCTGCTGCGGACCTACGGGTAACCAAACGGATTGGGCTTTCAATAAGGATATACCCCAGGTGCAAACAACGGTTACAATGAGCTTTCTCATTTATACATGGTTGGTTGATGACAATAATTCTGAGGGAGAGATGCTACTAAGAGAGAGGGGCGAAAATAAAGTAAAAAGTAAAAAATAAAAAATTGTGTTTGCTGATAAGTGCTGTTGTTTGGTGTTAATTATTAGAATAATCCGTACAGCTGGGAATCTATGCGGGAAATGATCTCGCCCAGGTCTTCTTCGCTATCAGGGAATTTGTTCTTATCAATATCTACTATCAGCAGGGGGCCTTCTTTATACTTTTCTATCCAGTTGTTATAATATTCGTTTAATCGTTTCAGGTAATCCAGGCGTATGTTCTCTTCATACTCGCGGCCGCGCTTCTGGATCTGTGCTACCAGCGTGGGTACGGAGGCGTGTAAATAAATGAGCAGGTCCGGCGGTTTAACCATCGATTTCAATGTTTCAAAAAAGTTGAAATAGTTATCAAAATCGCGTTTGGTCATCAGGCCCATTTCATACAGGTTGGGAGCAAAAATGTGCGCATCCTCATAAATGGTACGGTCCTGTATAACCGTATCTTTTCCGTTCTGTATTTCCAGGAGCTGTTTTAAACGGCCGTGCAGAAAATATACCTGCAGGTTAAAAGACCAGCGTGGCATGTCTTCATAAAAATCGTTCAGGTAAGGGTTATGTTCCACATCTTCAAACTGGGGCGTCCATTTGTAATGTTTGGCTAAAGCTTCAGTAAGGGTGGTTTTGCCGGCGCCGATGTTACCGGCTACTGCAATGTGTTTGATCTTGTTAAGTTTTGCCATGCTTTTATTGTGGTAAGTGTAGAAAGATCATCAGCGGTTAATAGTAATTGATCCCGATTAATTTCCTTGCTGCCTGCAAAGTTTGTGCCGCGCTTGCTCTTGCTTTTTCAGCGCCGGTCTTTAAGATCTTTTGCAGATAGGCAGGGTCTTGCTGCAGGGCTTGCGCCTTTTCACGGATGGGGGCCATAAAGTTCACCATATCTTCTGCCAGCTGCTTTTTCATATCCCCATAACGGATACTCTGATCCTGGTAAGCATTCTCAAAACTTTTTACCACCTCCGGCGCTGTTACCAGCTGCATCAGCGTAAATAAGTTGGTTACGCTATCCGGCATAGGGGCGCCCAGTTCTGCAGGGCCACTGTCTGTTTTAGCTTTCATGATCTTTTTACGGATCAGCTCATCGGTATCGTTCAGGTACAGGGTAGCCATTTCATTTTCACTCTTGCTCATTTTACCGGTGCCATCCAGGCTTTGAATGCGCACCAGGTTATCGCCAAAGTTAAAGGCTACGGGCTCAGGAAACAACTCCCCGTAGCGGGCATTAAAACGTTGTGCAAAGTTACGCGCCATTTCCAGGTGCTGCTCCTGGTCTTTACCCACCGGCACCTTTACAGCGCGGTGCACCAGGATATCTGCACTCATGAGCACCGGGTAGGTTAACAGGCCGGCGTTTACGTTCTGGGGCTGCAGGCGTACCTTGTCTTTAAAAGTAGGTACTTTTTCCAGCTCGCCCTTATAGGCTAACATGTTCAGCAACAGGTACAGCTCTGCAATTTCAGGTACATCGCTTTGCGCATATAATGCCACTTTTTCAGGATCCAGGCCGGAGGCTATATTTTCTGCCAGCACGCGGTATACGTTGCCTCTCAGGTCTTTGGGATCGGGATGGGTGGTGAGTGAATGCCAGTCTGCCACAAAAAAGTAACAGTTATAATCTTCCTGCATCCGGATATAATTGCGGATAGCGCCAAAGTAATTGCCTAAATGTAAAAAGCCGGTTGATCGTATGCCACTTACTACGATTTCTTTTCCTGTTGCCATAATGGGGTGCAAGATAATAAATCCCCATTTATCCCTAATTTTGAGATACTGTCATATTTAACAATAATATTTCAATTTCTTTTTATTTAATTTGATCATGGAAGTAAATGATGCATTGGTACAGCAGCTGGCTAACCTGGCCAGACTGGAATTCAGCGAGCAGGAAAGGGCGGGCATCCAGCATGATCTGCAGCGGATGATCACCTTTGTGGAAAAGCTGAATGAGCTGGATACCGCGAATGTACAACCCCTGCTGTTCCTGACGGAGAATTACAATGTGTTCCGCGAGGATAAGGTAATACCTTCCATTACCCGTGAAGAAGGATTGCAGAACGCACCTTCCGCCAACGACCAGTATTTTAAAGTGCCCAAAGTCATTAAGAAATAACCTATTACTATGCGACCTGATTCTGTCATCCATTTAGAGAACATCCGCAAAAGTTATTTTATTGGCCGCAATGAGCTGCCGGTGCTGAAAGGCGTATCCCTGGATATTCTAAAAAATGAATATGTAGCGCTGATGGGCCCTTCCGGTTCCGGTAAAAGTACCCTCATGAACATACTGGGCTGCCTGGACTCCCCTACCAGCGGCAGATACATACTGAGCGGACATGATGTTAGCACCATGGAAGACAATGAGCTGGCCCGCATACGTAATAAGGAAATAGGTTTTGTGTTCCAGCAGTTTAACCTGATGCCCCGCCTTTCTGCACTGGAGAATGTGGCAGTGCCGCTGATCTATGCCGGCATCAATAAAAAGACCCGGGAGGAAATGGCGATGGAGGTGATTAAAAAAGTAGGGCTGGGCGAGCGTTATAAACATAAACCCAATGAGCTTTCCGGTGGCCAGTGCCAACGTGTGGCCATTGCCCGCGCCCTGGTAAATAACCCTGCCCTGATACTGGCAGATGAGCCTACCGGTAACCTGGATTCCAAAACGTCTGTAGAGATCATGGAGATCTTTGGAAAGATCCACGCTTCCGGCAACACTGTAGTGCTGGTAACACACGAAGAAGATATTGCGGACCATGCACGCCGTGTAGTGCGCTTACGCGATGGATTAATTGAAACCGATAAGCTGAATGAGAAATACCTGACACCGGCTGTTTCCTGATCACCTGTGCCGCTTTAGCGGCCATTTCCCCGTATTTTAATATGGCTACCAAGATATACACCAAAACCGGCGATAAGGGCAAAACGGCCCTCATAGGCGGCACTAAAGTGCCTAAGAGCCACCTGCGTATTGAAACCTATGGTACGGTGGATGAACTGAACTCCTACATTGGCCTGGTAAATGACCATATTACCGATGCTGCTACCAATACTTTACTGAAAGAGATACAGGACCGCCTGTTCACCATTGGCGCTTCCCTAGCGACTGATCCTGAAAAGGAAACGGGCATGAGCATCCCTGACCTGAAAGCGGAAGATGTGCTGCTGCTGGAAAAAAGTATGGATGCTATGAACGAGGAGCTGCCGGTGATGAAATCTTTTATACTGCCGGGCGGGCATGTAGCAGTATCTACCTGCCATGTGGCCCGCTGTGTATGCCGCCGTGCAGAGCGCCTGTGTGTGGGTATGCAGGAGGAAGGATTGTTTATTGAGCCCCTGGTATTGCAGTATACCAACCGCCTGAGTGATTATTTGTTTGTGTTGGCCCGGTGGATAGGTCACCGGCTAAATGTTCCGGAAGTGACCTGGAAACCCCGCGTTTAAATTATTTTCCCATCTTTCATAGTTAGCTGCCGGTCGCTTAAGGGCGCCAGCTCGTCGTTGTGGGTAACGATGATGAAGGTTTGTTTGAACTGGTCCCGCAGCTGCAGGAAGAGCTGGTGCAGCTCCCGCGCGTTCTTGGAATCCAGGTTGCCGGTGGGTTCATCGGCCATTACAATGGCGGGGGTGTTAATAAGGGCCCGGGCTACGGCTACACGCTGCTGCTCGCCACCGGATAACTCGTTGGGTTTATGATCCATACGGTCTTTAAGGTTCAGAGTTTCCAGCAGGAACTGCGCCCGCTCTTTCACCTGGTTCTTTCTGGCGCCGCCAATATAACCGGGTACGCACACATTTTCCAGGGCGGTAAATTCCGGCAGCAGGTGGTGGAACTGGAAAATAAAGCCAATGTTGCGGTTACGGAAATCGGCAAGCGCATTGCCTTTCAGAGTAGTAAGGTTTACATCCTGCAGCCATACCTCACCGGAGGTAGGGGTATCCAAAGTGCCCAGCAGGTGCAGCAAAGTGCTTTTACCGGCCCCGGATGAACCAACGATGGTTACAATTTCTCCCTGCTTAACGGTAACGTCTACTCCCTTTACAACCTGTAAGTTGGAATAATTTTTGGTAAGATTGCGAGCAACTAACATACTCAAAGAAAAGTAATTCACCGTTAAAATAGTAATAGTTGTTTATTTCAAATTAAATAATACTTTTGCGAAAATTTAAGGCAGTAAAAATTTTACTAACATGTACTGGACATTAGAATTAGCTTCATACCTGGAGGACGCTCCATGGCCAGCTACTAAAGACGAATTGATTGATTACGCCATCCGCTCCGGTGCACCCATTGAAGTGATAGAGAACTTACAGGAACTGGAGGATGAAGGGGAAATTTACGAAGGGATAGAGGATATATGGTCTGATTATCCGTCACAAGACGACTTTTTCTTTAATGAGGACGAATATTAGCTGAAGCACCACTGATAGCCAAAGCATAAAGCCACGCCTTGTAAAGCTGGTAAATGTAAGCATACAGCCCTAAGCTTATGCCATCTTTTGCGACAGC
Source organism: Chitinophaga rupis (assembly GCF_900109685.1). Taxonomy (GTDB): domain Bacteria; phylum Bacteroidota; class Bacteroidia; order Chitinophagales; family Chitinophagaceae; genus Chitinophaga; species Chitinophaga rupis. The sequence goes on from NZ_FOBB01000006.1 coordinate 331,270, forward strand.
CTATACTTTTGATTTTCCCCCTTGAGTAAACTATTTATGGAAGCCTGCAGCGATTTGTTGCAGGTTTTTTTTGGCAGAAAGCGAAAAGCAGAAAGCAAAAAGCTGAATGCGGAACGCTTAATGCCGCGAAGGCGGAGGCCGTGAAGAGGAGGTGGAGGCTGTGAAGAGAAGGCGGTAATACCTGAAGGTGGCCGGTGGAGGGGGGCGGTTTGCTGCCGTGAGGGTGAACTATTATGCTGCAGATCCGCAGCTTGCCTCAGGTGTTAAAGGTTATTTTCCAATTAAGCTATTATCTATTAAAGCACAAAGCCTGCAGCTATCCGCTACAGGCTTTGTGCTTTATGCTTTGAGCTTTACGCTTATTTTTCCATTTGCTCTGCTATGGCCAGTGAAACCCCGGTAAAGGAGAAACCACCGTCATGGAACAGGTTCTGCATGGTTACCATGCGGGTAAAGTCAGAGAACAGGGTTACCACGTAGTTAGCGCATTGGTCGGCAGTAGCATTGCCCAGGGGGCTCATTTTCTCTGCGTAGGCCATAAACCCGTCAAAACCCTTTACACCGCTACCGGCAGTAGTTTTGGTGGGCGACTGGGAAACGGTATTGATACGCACCTTGTTACGGATACCGTAGTGGTAACCAAAGCTGCGGGCTATAGATTCCAGCAGGGCTTTGGCATCAGCCATCTCGCTATAATCAGGGAACACCCTTTGTGCAGCAATGTATGTAAGCGCTACGATAGAACCCCAGTCGCTGATAGCATCCAGCTGGTAAGCTGTTTGCAGCACGCGGTGCAGAGACATAGCTGAAATATCAAACGTTTTATGATTGAAGTCGTAATCCAGGTCTGTATAAGGCCGGCCTTTACGCACATTCATGCCCATACCTACGGAATGCAGCACAAAATCTACTTTACCGCCAAAATGCTCCATGGACTTGGTGAAGAGATTTTTGAGATCGTCCATATTGGTTACATCGGCCGGGATCACCGGCGCATTGCAGGTTTCAGCCAGTTTCTTGATCTCTCCCATGCGCAGTGCTATAGGAGCATTGGTCAGCACGATCTGGGCTCCTTCTTCCTTGCAACGCAAAGCTGTTTTCCACGCAAGAGACTGCTCATCCAGCGCCCCGAATATGATACCTTTCTTTCCTTGTAATAAGTTATGAGCCATTGGGTTCAAATTAATTTCCGGCAAAAATAGTTGTTATAGTTTAAAAATCATTATTTGTTATTTGTTGAACGGGGCCCGTTCAACAAATAACGGTCCATGGTCGATGGTCCATAGTCCATTGCCTACTTCGTTTTGCAGGTAATACGGAATATGCAAGTCCGTGGTCAATGGTCCATTGCGTGGTGCGGAACAGGCTAATAGCGATATTATTGCACTATGGTTGCGAAGTATGCTATGGACCACCGACTATGGACCATGGACTCAACTCCCCACCATTTCCCGGGCATTCTCCAATGCAGCGGCAGTAGGCTTTTCACCACTCAGCATTTGTGCAATGGCGTTAATGCGTTCTTCCGTAGTAAGCAGGCGCACACCGGTAGTTACCTTACCGCTCCTGGTTTCCTTGTACACAAAGTAATGCGCATCGGCCTTACCGGCTATCTGCGGCTGGTGGGTGATACAGATCACCTGGTGTGCATGGGCCAGATCCTTGAGTATTACGCCTACCTGGCGGGCTGCTTCACCTGAAATACCGGTATCTATCTCGTCAAATATTAATGTCGGTAAAGCCACGGATTGTGCCACCAGTGATTTGATGCACAACATTAAACGGCTTAATTCACCGCCGGAGGCTACTTTTCGTATAGGCGCAAACTGTTCGCTCTTATTGGCATCAAACAGGAACTCAATGTTATCCTGCCCGTTAGCCTGCAAAGCGCCCGGTGTAATGCTCACCTTTAAGCGGGCATTGGGCATACCTACCTGTGCCAGCAGGGCATTTACCTTTTTCTCAAAAGGCGGCACCTGCTGCATACGCAGGGTGGTAATACCGGCGGCCAGCTTTTCCAGGGCTTGCTGTAAGGACGCTTGTTCCTTTTCCAGCTCCAGCAGCTGCTCATCCAGGTTCAGCGCACTTTCTACACGGGTAGAAAGGTCTGCTTTGATGTTTAACAGTTCCGCCGTGGTATGCACGCCATGTTTTTTCAGCAGGCGGTAACCGGTGGCTGTTCGCTCATTCACCTGCTCTATGCGGGCAGCATCGTACTGGATGCCGTCGTTTATGCGTTCTATTTCATCTGCTACGTCCTGCAGCTCCAGGTAGGATGATTGCAGGCGGGCCACCAGCGCAGGCAGCTCCTGCTGATAACCGGCCATAGCCTGCAGGCCGGATTGCAGCTGTTTCAGCTGCTGCAAAATGGGCTGCTCATCTTCCTTTAACTGGAAACAGGCTTTGTTGAGGGTATTCTTGATCTCCTCTGCATGAGTAAGCACCTGCAGCTCTGCATCCAGGTTCTCAATCTCGTTCTCTGCAAAGGCAGCATCTTCCAGCTCATCCAGCAGGAACTTGTTATAGTCCAGCTCTTTGTTGGCACTATCGCGCTGATCCTGCAGCTGTTTCAGCTTACGCTGTACCTGGGAGTAGCGCTGCCAGGATTGCTGGTACTGTTGCAGGGCTTCCGGCTTATTCACCAATGCATCTACCACGCGGCGCTGGAAATCGCTTTTTTCCAGCTCCAGGGTATCAAACTGCTGGTGCAGGTCTACCAGGTAGCCGCTTAGTTCTGCCAGCTGGGAAAGGTTTACCGGCGTATCATTCACAAATGCGCGGGATTTGCCGCTGGCGCTTACTTCCCGGCGTATAATAAGCACTTCTTCCAGGTCCAGCTCATGCTGCTGGAAAAACTCTGCCACCAGCGCTTTTTTTACCTTAAAGGCGCCTTCTACCACACATTTACCGGTTTTGTCAAACAGCACCCCGGGATCGGCCCGCTCTCCCAATATTAATGATAACGCGCCCATGAGAATAGATTTACCGGCGCCGGTTTCACCTGTGATGATATTCAGGCTGCCGGAGAAATCAACCTCCAGGTGGTCAATGATCGCATAATTCTTAACTGTCAGTTTCTGTAACATAGAGGGCGTTTGCGTTACGGGTACGAATTAAAATGAAATGCCTGAATTTTAAGTAAGAAGTTTTGCACAATCCCAATAGCTCACATGCACGCTACACCTTATAAGTGCAGCCTGGAACAAAGTAAGCGGATGGGTACGAATTGTATTTGCGTAATATATGTTCCTTTAGCCTCCTACCCGCTGGATGCCGGCTTTGGCGCGCTGGTCCAGGGAATTCTTAAAATCATGGTCGGGCATGTTCAGGCAGTTCTGGTAACATTGCAGGGCTTTGGCTTTATCGTTACGCTTTTCGTAGATATACCCCATTTGCAGGGCGGCCCGGGCGGCAAAGTACTCCGGGCGGCCGGTACCTACCTTTATTGTGGCCTCATACATAGATATGGCTTTATCATCCTGCCCCATTTCATCATAAATACGGCCCAGGCGGTAGGCATATTCGATCTTTTCCTCGATCTGCGTGAAGTCGGCTGCTTTTTTAGTTTGCATCAGCTTCAGCGCATCGTTAAAAAAGCCACCGTCGCTCAGCAGGCGTACTTTCAGTAAAAAGGTATTGGGCCATTTGCCGCTTTTGGCTTCTTTCAGGGCCTGTTTATCGCCATCTGCTTCCGTATTACCCCGGGTTAAGATGAGGTTACGGTATTTATTGGCGGCTTCCATATTGCCCCGCATGTAATAATACCAGCTTAAGCGTTGCAGGGCTTCTTTTACATTGAATTTTCCTTTGAAGTTATTCAGGAATTTTTCCAGGTACACATGCGCATCCTCATCCTGGCGGGCCAGCTTTAACAGGCCCATTAAATAATCCTGGTACACCATGGTTTCATAACGGGCGCTGGTATTACGTTCGGACAGCACTTTAATGCCCAGATCTGCCCTTTGGTTGGTAACTGCCAGGTTGGCCACCATAAGGGCAAACAGGTAGTTATTACGCGTATCCAGCTGCCGTTGTTGTATGAACTGCCACAACTCATTTGGGTTGCTTTCCATGAACAGTTTCAGGTAGCAGTAATAGTAATATCCTTCCGGTTTAAACAGCTGGGCCAGGGGGGCATTACTGTCTATAAATCCCTGCAGGTTCTGCATGCCCTGTTTAATGCTGCCTTTCATGCCCAGCACCCCGCTGATCCACTTATAACCATCCGGAATGGTGCCGAACACGGTTTGCATGGCGCTGATCAGCATGGTGTTGGGTGGGAACTGGGGGAACTTGCGCTGGTTATCTTTCAGCGTCATAAAGGCTTTGCGTATTTCCCAGGCGGCATCCCATTTTTCCCCGAACTTAATACGGATCATGGCCCACTGGAATTTAATTGCAGCCTGGGTGTACAGGTAATACGGAGAGCTATCCGGCCCCTGCTCCATTAATGACAGGCGGGCGGCCCGTTGTGATTTTTTGGCGTTATACTCTGCCGGGTCTTCATTAAAATATAATGGGAAAAAGTCGGCGTAATTATCCAGGAAGTAAGGGATCAGATTATCAGGGCGTTCTTTTTTTTCTGCTTCCAGCAGGGCTTTACCCTCCTCCAAACGCAGCTGCATAATAGCCTCATAGGCTTGCTGGCAGCGGCTATTAAAATCATATACCTTTTGACGGGCTGTAACGGTGAATGTTATACTAAGTAAGAGGACCGATAGAAAAAAGCGCATGGGCAAAAGTATTCAAATTCCATTCCAATAACGCCGGGGCTGGTGTAATTGAAAGTAAAAGTCCCGTTCCCGGATATACCGGGACGGGACTATGTAAGTTGGCAGTTAGTAGCTTACAGTTAGCAATGGGCGCCGGCTGCTACAAGGGCTGCTGCGTTTATATCGTTACGGTAGCTTCCAGGTCATTATCAACCAGGATACGGCCGCAATGTTCGCAAACGATGATCTTTTTGCGGTGGCGGATCTCAGCCTGACGCTGGGGCGGAATGGCGTTAAAGCAACCGCCACAGGAATCGCGCTCAACGGTTACCACGGCCAGACCGTTACGGTAGTTCTTACGGATCTTTTCGTAAGCGGCCAGCAGGCGGGGTTCTACCTTGGTGCGGGCTTCATCGCTTTCCTTGCGGATCTGTTTTTCTTCTTTCTCAGTTTCAGAGATGATCTTTTCCAGCTCGCCTTTCTTATGTTTCAGGTTGGATTCCTTGTCAACGATCGCTTTTTTTGCGGATTCCACCAGGCGGGTTTTATCCTTTATCTCTTCACTTGCGTCCTTGATATGCTTTTCTGAGAGTTTGATCTCCAGGTTCTGCATTTCAATTTCCTTTGTGATAGCTTCAAATTCGCGGTTGTTCTTCACATTATCCTGCTGCTTCTCATACTTCTTAACCAGCGCTTCTGACTCCTTGATAGCTGCTTTTTTGTTAGCAATGAAGTCCTGGATACCTCTCAGTTCATCCTCAACATGGGTAAGGCGGGTATTTAACCCTTCTACCTCATCTTCCAGGTCTTTCACTTCTATCGGCAACTCCCCTTTCAACACCTGGATACCATCCAGCTTGGAATCGATCTTCTGCAGTCTGAGCACAGACACCAATTTTTCTTCTACGGAGTACTCTTTTACGGTAGCCATATATTTTATAAATAATTTACCGGGTTTGTTTGAATAGTAGATTTAAGAGGCGCGAAATTACGAAATTTTTCGGTCAAAATATTGTAAAATAAATCAACCGTGAACTGCTCGCTTTCAAAATGCCCTATATCTGCTATAATCAATTGGTTTTCAGCATCAAAAAACTCATGGTATTTGAAATCGGCGGAGATGTAGGCATCTGCCCCGGCGGCTATGGCCTTTTTCAGCAAAAAGCTGCCTGCGCCACCGCAAAGGGCTACTTTTTGCACGGGCTTACCGCGTAAAGGCGTGTACCGTACGCAGCCGGTATTGAACTGCTGTTTTACCAGCTGTAAAAAGGCTGTTTCCTCCATGGGTGCAGGCAGGGAACCTATTAACCCGGAGCCGGCCTGCTGGTAGGCATTATCCAGCCGGATAATGTCGTAGGCTACCTCCTCATAAGGGTGGCTGGCCAGCAGTGCCTGTATCACCGCACCTTCCAGATAGGCGGGAAAGATCACTTCCAGCTTGGTTTCCGGCTCTATATGGCGCTGCCCCTGCTTCCCTACATAGGGATTGGTACCGGCGCCGGCTTTGAAAGTGCCGCTGCCTTCTGCATTAAAGCTGCATTCACCGTAATTACCAATGTTGCCTGCGCCTGCGGCAAATAAGGCGCTGCGCACTTTTTCAGCATCGGTATGGGGTACAAAGGTGTATAACTTTTTGAGGAGGTCTTTTTTAGGGACCAGCACCCGGCACTGCTGCAGGTCCAGACGGCCGGCCATCATAGCGCATACGCCATTGCGTACATTATCCAGGTTGGTGTGGGCGGCGTAAACGGCCACATCGTGCTTAATAGCTTTGATAGCCACCCGCTCCACGTAATTGCTGCCGGTGATCTTTTTAAGTCCGCCAAACACAATGGGGTGGTGGGCAATCACCAGGTTACAGTTGCGGGCCAGGGCCTCGTCTATCACTGCCTCTGTAGCATCCAGCGTAAGCAGGGCATTGGTAAGCTCCCAGCCGGGGTTACCGAACAGCAGGCCTGCATTATCATAGCTTTCCTGGTATTGCAGGGGCGCAAAGGATTCAATGGCCTGTATAACGTCCTTGATCTTCATTAAGGGCAAAATAAGGAAATTTTGAGGGAGATGGGCAAATGTGCGGATAGGGAATGGGTAAGATACATTAGCATGATCCAAAGTGGTGAGCGTGACATGGACTTCACCAGGGATTCACTAGGGAAAAACATGGGATCTAGCAGGGAAACTCATGAGAAACACATGGGAAGGACATGAGAAAGAGACGATGTTTATAGGGTGAAGTGCGTATTTTATTCTTAATAGCTATAATTCAAAACCCCGACCCGAATTGCGCACGAATTGTGCACGGGTTGCGCAGCAATTACGGGGCAATTACGAGACCTTTTCAGGAGGGGTGCCAGACATGAGGAGGAAGAGATAAGATGGTTAACACAGCATGTTGAAAATTGTGAAAAAAGTGGAGGGAAGTAAGATGATAACACAGCATGCTGAAAATTGTGGTAAAAAGTGAAGTAAGGAAATGGGAAGTAAGATGATTGACATAAGAGGTTCAAAATTGCAGCAAAAATGATGTGGGGTTTTATGTAGGGGGAGGGATGTCACTAGGGTTGCACAGGGATTACAGGGCTGTTTTAGGAGGGAACCACCGCAGTTGGATACCAATTGCGCCGCCCTGTAACCAAACAAAAAAGACGGCAGGGCGGTCAGGGGAAGCACCGTTTTTACCCGGCCTTAGGGAAATCAAACTTTTCTTTTATTTTGCCGTTATGAACACACGGAAACCTACCAGCGAATTATACAGCACCTTTACCGCCAAAATGCAGGCTATTGCCGATGTACGTAATGCCATGGCCGTACTGGGCTGGGACCAGGAAACCTATTTGCCGGAAAAAGGCGCTGCCTTCCGCGGGCAGCAGCTCACCACCCTTTCTACCATCGCACATGAAATGTTCACCGCCACGGAACTGGGGGATATATTGCAGGAGCTGCGCAGCCGTGGCGATCTGAATGCCACCCAGCGCAAAAACGTTGAGCTGTCGCAGGAGGATTATGAAAAGAACAAAAAGTATCCGGCCAGCTTTGTAGCAGAAATGTCGCAAACCACCAATGCCTGCTACCATGCCTGGATAAAAGCCCGTAAAGCCAACAGCTATGCGGAGTTTGAGCCCCTGCTGGCCAAAATGGTGCTACTGAAAAAACAGGAAACCAATATACTGGGCTTTGAAGGCCACCCTTACAATGCCCTGCTGAATGAATATGAAAAGGGCGCCAGCACCACCATGCTGGATACCATCTTTGACGCCGTTAAAACGGCTCTTACGCCCTTGCTGCGCCGTATTGAACAACGGCCGCAGGTGAACAAGGATTTCCTGCACCTGCGTTATGAGCGTAACAAACAGTGGGAGCTGGGCATTGCCCTGTTAAAAGATATGGGCTATGATATGGGCGCGGGCCGGCAGGATATTTCAGAACATCCTTTCACTACCAGCTTTAGCCCGCAGGATGTGCGGGTAACCACCCGTATTGATGAACAAGATTTTGGAAACATGACCTGGAGCTGTATTCACGAAGGAGGCCATGCCTTATATGAGCAAGGCCTGCCTGCGGAAGAATATGGCCTGCCCTGCGGGGAGGCTGCCAGCCTGGGCATCCACGAATCACAATCGCGCCTGTGGGAGAACAATGTAGGCCGCAGCAAGGCTTTCTGGCAGCACCATTACGGCAAGCTGCAACAAACCTTCCCTGACAATCTTCAAAACATTTCCCTGGACCAATTCTATAAAGGCATAAACCTGGTACAGCCTTCCCTGATACGTACAGAGGCCGATGAGCTGACCTATCATTTCCATGTAATGATCCGGTATGAGATAGAAAAAGGCTTGCTGGAAGGCACCTACTCCACCAAAGACCTGGACCAGGTATGGAACCGGTATTACCAGGAGTACCTGCATGTATCTGCCCCCAGCGCTACGCAAGGTGTGCTGCAGGATATTCACTGGTCGCACGGCAGCTTCGGGTACTTCCCTACTTACTCCCTGGGCAGCTTTTATGCTGCGCAGTTCTTTGCGGCGGCACAACAGCAATTGCCCGGCCTTACGGAGCAGATAGCTACCGGGCAGTATGGTAAGCTACTCAGCTGGCTACGGGAAAACATTCACCGCTACGGGCGCTTTTATACTTCTAATGAGCTTTGTGAAAAGGTTACAGGGCAGCCGCTGGATTTCCAGTATTTTCTGAAGTACGCAGAGGATAAGTTTGGAGAGATCTACATGTAATTACGAATTATTCAATTACGAATTACGAATTGAGTACTGCATAAATTAAAAGTCCTGCATTTGAATGCAGGACTTTTGCTTATAAATAAACAATTCAATATGTTCTTAATCAGCTTACTGATCAGGCGCTGGACTTCACTTACGAACTACCCAATTCGTAATTCGTAATTGACAATTCGTAATTCTACTTCATCATCCCTTCCAGCTCAGCCAGCGTTACGACGCCTTGTTTGCGGCCCGCCTCTTTACCTTCTTTATAAGCAATAAACGTAGGCAGGGCATTGGCTTTTACAGATTGCATTACTTCCTGGTCACGGCCTCCATCTACCTTTACCAGCTTTACCTGGGGGTGCTTTTGTAAGAACTGTTCCAGCACAGGCACCATGGTACGGCAGGGCGGGCACCATTCTGCACCTACATCCACCAGCACCCATCCGCTTTTAATGGATGTTTTAAAATCGCTTACGGCCAGCTGCTTTTCGGCAACAGCCCCTTGCAATGGTTTACCGGCCTGCTTCCAGGCGCGGATGCCGCCATCCATTTCCACCACTTTCGCAAAGCCGTTCTCCCGCATCCATTGGGCAGCTGCGCTGCTACGGCCACCACTCAGGCAGTAAATGTACACGGGCTTTTGCTTGTCCAGGTATTTAACCCGGTCGGTGAACTCCGTTTTATTGGTATAATCTGCCTGCAAGGCATTGGGTAAATGCCCGGTGTTAAATTCCTGCGCTGTTCGTACGTCGAATACCTGTATGGCTGGTTGCCGGCTGCCTTTTTCAAAAGCATCTACATCTACCACCTGGGCGGTGGCTGCCTGGACAGACAGGCATAACAACAGCACACTTAAACCCCACTGAATGAATGACTTGATCATACCTCACTTTTTTTTACAAAATACATAAACAATTCATGCATATCCAAGTGTTAATTAATAAATGAATTACATAAATTATAGTAATTTTAGCTTCATTAATGAATGTACTCAAGCCCGACGGGACCGGGATCCTTATCCAATGAAACACCAGATATACCTATGTTGCCGTTGGCTGCGCCAATGGCCCCTCATGCGATCCATCATTTGCCTGGCTTGTTGTTACCTGTGTCCGATATTAAATGCCAATGCGCAAACCCATAAAGTAGATTTTGATGCGAGTAAATGGAGTGGTTGCGAGCCGCTGGCCGTTCAATTCCAGAACCTGTCAGACCCCGGTTATACTTCCCTTAACTGGAGCTTCAGTGTAGGGGCAGATGTTGCCGACCCTAACCCTGCCAGGATCTTTAACGTAGCCGGTACTTACAAAATTACCCTTACGGCCACTTACCCGGATGGGGTGGTTAAAAAGGAAAAAACCGTTACGGTATATAAAAAGCCGGTACCGGCGTTCAGCACCTCTGTACCCGGTGGCTGCGCGCCACTGGCCGTAACCTTTACAGACCAGAGCACTCCGGGTGATGGGACTATTACCAGTGTAACATGGGATTTTGGCGATGGTATTAATGGCAGCGGCAGCACGGCTACGCATACCTATACCTTGGGAGGCAATCAAACCGCTTCCATTATCGTGATCAATAGTTTTGGCTGTACCAACGGCAGCACCCAGCAAATAAAAGTACAGGATGCGCCTACGGTAAAATTCAGCAGCGATGTGCAAAGCAGCTGTGTTACGCCGCTGGCCGTACAATTCACGAACACCAGTTCTACGGTGAATAATGCGCCCCTTACCTATACCTGGAATTTTGGCGATGGTATCACCAGCACTGCGGCAGCACCGCAACATACCTATACCAAAGAAGGTAAGTATACGGTAACACTTACCGCTGCCACTTCCGAAGGTTGTAAGCAATCTGTGACCGCGCCGGACTATATACAGATCGCGAAAATGAAACCTGATTTTACGGTCCCTGCCAGCAACTGCGTGGGCCGGCCCGTTGTCCTCAAAAACACGACCACACCTACTCCCCTTTCTGCCCGCTGGGATTTTCCGGATGGCAGTGTGCAGTATAACCTGGATGCCAGCTATACCTTTACACAACCGGGCGATTATGCCGTAAAGCTTACCGCCTTTGGCAATGGCTGCCAGGAAACCATTACCAAAACCATTCACGTAAATCCCTTACCTACCGCTGATTTTGCTGCCAGTCCCAACCCGGATTGTCATGTACCTACTACCACAAAATTTACAGCACAAACACCGGATGCCACTAGCTGGGCATGGGATTTTGGAGATGGCGGAACCGCTACCACGCAGAACCCAACACATAGCTATACAGCGGATGGGAATTATACCGTTAGCCTGCTGGCCATTAACAAATTTGGCTGCGGCACTACGGTTGTAAAAACGAGTTATATGCAGGTGCAGGAACCGCAGGTAGATTTCGTGATGACTGCCAATAGCGGCTGTATTCCTTTTTCCATTGGTTTTACGGCCCAGGTGAGCAGCGTAGATCCCGTAGTGAAGTACACCTGGGATTTTGGGGATGGCACCACTGCCACTAACATCACGGTACCTTCCCATTACTACTCTAAAGTGGGCGACTATACGATAACGCTGGAAATAGAAACCAAGAGTGGCTGTAAGCTGAGCGCATCGCATGCAATTAAAGCCGGTGATACCGTAAAGGTGGATTTTGATGTGGACCATTACAAGGGTTGCCAATCAGATATTTTTAACTTTACCAATAAATCCGTACCCGCAGGTACAGAGTGGCTGTGGAACTTTCCGCAGGATAACAGCGGCGCCACCGGGCAAAACCCTTCACACCAGTTTAACGAGATAGGCTTTCATGATGTTACCCTTACGGTGATAAACAATGGCTGTTATAATATCCTTACCAAAAGACTGTTCATTGAAATTAACCCGCCAGTAGCGCGTTTCAGCGTACTGCCCGACTGTATCAACAAATACGACCGGCAGTTCTATGATGCATCTGACTTTGGTAACAGTGTTACCAAAACCTGGTTATGGGATTTTGGAGACGGTACTACCTCAACTGACCAATCGCCCAAACATACCTATGCCAAGGTAGGCACTTACACGGTAAAGCTAACCGTAGGCAATGGCAGCTGTACCAGCAACCTATCGCAGATCATTCACATTATTGATGAAAAACCGGTTATAAAGGCGGATACCAACAGTATTTGCAATAGTGACTCCATTACCTACCGCATTACCAATTCCCTGCATTATAACATGATCAATGTTTACCATTGGGAATGGGGCGATGGTAGCTACATCAATATCCCTGCAGCAAGTTTTGATTCAACCGCTGTTTATACGCATGCCTACACCACACCCGGCACTTATACGGTGCGCTTAAACCTGATAGATATAAACGGCTGTCCGCAACAGTCCAACAGCCTGCAGGTAGTGGTGAATGGCGTAAATGCAGACTTTACCTATACCGGCTCCTGTAAAGAAAAGCCGTTCACATTTACCGATACCTCCACACCAACCTCGCCAGGTACTATTCTAAATTCCTGGACCTGGAATTTTGGCGATGGCAGCGGCAACATTACACAAACACAAAAGCCGGTTGCTTTTTCCCATGCCTTTGGAAGTATGACCACCTTCCCGGTTACACTCACCGTGACGGATCAAATGGGCTGTAAAGGCACCATTACCAAACCGGTATCTGTGAATGTAGTAGCTACAAACATTGTGGTGCCGGGGCAGGAAGCCTGTTTACAGAAAGACTTTCAATTTTCCAGCAACAGCAGCGGTCAGTCGCTTACCTATGCCTGGAGCTTTGGAGATGGCGGCACCAGCACACAAGCCGCGCCCCTTTATGTGTATACTAAACCCGGAGTATATACGATTAAGCTGGATGTAACAGATATTGACGGTTGTAAGGCTAGCCAGGAAGCGCTGAACTTTATTACGGTGCGCAATCCACAGGCAGCATTTGACTTTCCTGCTACCCTGGCGCCATGCCCGCCGGTGCTGGTACCTTTTACCAACAGCTCATCAGACTATGATCATATAGCCTGGCAGTTCGGCGATGGCAGCACCTCGCCGGAAGTATCGCCGGGCCATGCCTACAGCCGCCCCGGTGATTATACCGTAGCGCTGAGGGTGTATACGGATGGCGGTTGTTCGAGCACAGTAACCAAAACACTGACTATCCAGGGGCCAGATGGCAGCCAGTCTGCCACACCCACTACCGGCTGTATGCCGCTGAAAATTGAAATGACGGCTAAAAGCAGCAACGCCATAAAATACATCTGGGACTTTGATGACGGGCATGTGGTCACCACCACCACACCAACTACCAGTTACGAGTATACGAAAGAAGGCATTTACCACCCGCGCGTAATACTGGAAGATGCCAAGGGCTGCCAGGTGCCGGCTTTGGGCAATGACCAGATAGTAGCCGATAAGGTAACACCCCGCTTTACCATGGATGCTACACAGGCCTGTGATGGCGGTTATGTATACTTTAAGGATAACAGCTTAAGCGTAACAAAAGACCAGCTGAGCTTACCTATGACCTACCAGTGGGACTTTGGTATTGCCGGCCGTACGGACGATGTATCAACCGACGCCAATCCACGCTTTTTATACGACCAGGTAGGCACCTATCCCGTAAAATTGCTGGTAACCACCGCTTACGGCTGCACGGGTGAAGTAACCTTACCCACAGTAGTGGAACCGAGACCGGTGGCCGAAATAATGCCTATTGACCCGATATGCGTAGGCACCTCTGTAAGGCTGCAGGGCAGCGATACCAAACAATTACCCGGCACCAAATGGGTATGGCTGGTAACGCCGGATAACACGGTGTTTGAAACAGCTACCCCACCGCGCGTAACTTTAAATACGCCGGGTAATAACCAGGTATTACTGACCATCAGCAATGGAAACGGCACCTGCCCGGATACCGCCGGCACTACGGTGCTGGTATCGCCCCTGCCTGACCTGAATCCTATGCCGAAGCAGGCTAATATTTGTTTGGGACAATCACTGGAGCTGCGCTCCAATGTATCCCCGGGCGCAGATATTAGCTGGACGGATTACCAGATCTCAGATGCACGCAGCCCTAACCCAACCATACAGCCCCTGCATGATACTACTTACCATGTAATGGCAGTGAATAGCACCGGCTGCAGCCGTGAGGCCGATATAACTGTAACCGTTAGCCAGCCGCATAAAGTAAGTGCAGCGGATGCCGCTATTTGTAGTGGCAGCCAGGTACAGCTGCATGTAAGCGGTGCGCCCCATTATAAATGGATACCGGCCACCGGTTTAAATAAAGCAGATGTGCCGGACCCGGTAGCCCGCCCTGCTGTTACCACCACTTACCAGGTAATAGGTTTTGGTGATGATGCCTGTTTTACAGACACCGCCCTGGTAACGGTTACCGTTAACCAGGCGCCCACTATTAACGCAGGCCCTGACCAGGTGGTGCCGGTAGGCTCTGAGCTGCGCTTGCAGCTGCAGGCCAGCCCGGATGTAACCAAGGTGGAATGGCGGCCGGATCCCAGCCTGAGCTGTACGGATTGTATGGCCCCGCTGGCAACGCCTAAACAGTCTGTTACCTACCATGTAATTGCTACTAACCAGTATAGCTGCGTGGATATAGATGAGGTAAATGTGAAGGTGGTATGCAGCGGCAGCAATGTGTTTGTGCCTAACTCCTTTAGCCCTAACGGGGATGGGCAGAATGATATCTTCTACATCCGCGGGCGGGGTATAAAATCCATCAAGGTGTTCCGCGTATTTAACCGCTGGGGAGAGGTGGTGTTTGAACGTTCCGACCTGAATACGGACGACCAGGCAGGCGGCTGGGACGGCCGTTTCCGCGGTGTTGCACTAAACCCGGATGTGTTTATTTACTATGCAGAAATGATCTGCGATACCAATGAAAGCTTTGTGCTGAAAGGCAATGTAACCTTACTGAGGTAGCTGCCAGGCTACCGGATATACAGCCGCAGGCTGCAGACAGTTTGCCTATAACAGGGAGGCTGTTTGCAGCCTGCCGCTTTTTCAGGCCGGGCAATGCCCTTCTTAACCCATTAAAAGACAATGCCCAACGTACGGGGCTAATAGTTATTGTATATAATATATTATTTTTAGTTAATTTGTGGTTAATTATACGGCCATTAACTATACCTATGAAAAGCCCAGCGCCTACATTCTTAACGGCCTTTCTGCCGTTTGCACTGTTATTTACAGGGCTACTGTACAGCAACAAGGTAAGCGGCCAGCAGGCAAATTTCACCTATACGGCATCGCCGGGCCTGTGCGCGCCTACCACCCTCACTTTTACCAATACCAGCACCGGTTACGCTTTAGCTTACGATTGGGACCTGGGAGATGGCTCCACCTCGCATGTGGCATCGCCCCAGAATATTTACGCCCAGCCGGGCACTTACCGGGTATCCCTGACCGTACATTATGCCAACGGTAACAGCCAGTATTATAAGGACATTACCATACAACCATCGCCCATAGTGGATTTTAGCGTAAACACCGCTACCAGCTGCAAACCCTTTACCGCTACCTTTACAGACCATACAATAGACGGGTTTGTGCGCACCTGGGATTTTGGAGATGGTACTGCGCCTTTAACCACTAACAGCACTACCGCCACACATGCCTACACAAAAGCGGGCCAGTTCAATGTAACGCTAAGTGTTACTAACTCTGCCGCCTGTACGCAAACGCTTACCAAACCTGCTTTAATAAATATAGCCGTACCTGTTATTAATATCAGCGGCACCGGTCTTAGTGGGTGCACACCGCTGAATGCCGCGCTGGCAGCCAATGTTACTACCATCAATAACGATCCTGTAGCCCAATACACCTGGGCTTTCGGAGATGGCACCACACAAACTACCACCACTAATAACACTGCCCATAACTACACCGGTGTGGGCGCTTATAATGTAACGGTTACCGCTACCACCCAGCAGGGGTGCAGCGCATCTGTTACTGCAGGCAGCCTGGTACGTACCGGCACACCGCCTGCCAATGTTAGCTTTACCGCTACACCGGGTACCGCCTGTGCGGGATCGCCCATACGTTTGCTGGCCACTGCCACTAATGCAGACAGCTATAGCTGGGATTTTGGCGATGGCACTACCCAGGAAGGACCCCAGAACGATATTACACACGGTTTTAAGGCCAATGGCACCATACAGGTGCAAATGAAGGCAGGCCGCAATGGCTGTTATGCCGGCAGCGTACCGGTAACCGTGCAGATCACAGGGCCGGCGGCTAAATTCACCTTTGCCCGCTCCTGTACCAACCGCAAGGCATTTACCTTTACCAATACCTCCAGCACTACTGCCGGTGTTACCTATGAGTGGGATTTTGGAGATGGCAGCGCGCTGGAATATACCAGGGATGCCACGCATGTATATACCCAGAATGGAGACTACACCGTGCGCTTAACCGTGCGTGAAACAGCCGGCACCTGCACCAGCAGCGACTTTCAGACAGTATCCTGCTTCCAGGCTGATTTTAGTACAGGCATCAGCAGTATATGCCGGGGCAGCCGCATAGGTTATGGCGTACTACATGTACCTTCCCAGCAAGTGCACCACTACACATGGCGTTTTGGTGATAATACCCGGCTGGATACCACAGCCGTGGATATTTATAAAACCTATGAACAAACCGGCACGTATACGGATACTCTGATTATTTTCTATAAAGACCCTGCCGTGTATTGTAATGATACGGTAGTGAAACCACAGCACATAACCATTATTGCGCCCCAGGCGGATTTTATAATTGGCAAGGCCTGTGTGGGCCAGCCGGTTACGTTTACAGATGCTTCCCAGCCCTGGCCCAATATTCCTTTAACCAACTGGCGATGGTCTTTAGGTAACGGTATGACGGCCAGCACAAAAGTACCGCCAACGCCTACCTACTCCCCTGCGGGTACAGTGGCTATTACGCTGGTGATAACGGATGCGCGTAACTGTGTGGATTCCTTTACGCAGCAGCTTACGGTAGATCCTACCCCTACGCTGAGCATGGCCTCCCGGCAGTATAAGATCTGCGAAGGCAATAGCGTTACGCTCAATGCGCAGTCAAATGGTACTGTGTTATGGAGCCCGAACGATCACCTGAGCTGCGTGGGCTGCGCCAGCACCATTGCAGATCCGGTGACTGATACCAAATACTTCGCAACGGCCAGCAATGCCTTTGCCTGTTTTGTAACAGATTCCGTAGCTGTAAAAGTAGTGCCGCAGGTGCAGCTCACCGTATCGTCAGATACGGTGCTTTGTAAAGGCGCTGCCGCACAGCTAAAAGCCAGCGGCGCTGCCACGTATAGCTGGGCGCCCGCTACAGGCCTTACTTCTGCCCATGTAGCCAATCCTATCAGCACACCTGAGCAGGATGTTACCTATACCGTTACCGGCACCAACGATGCTGCCTGCCCCGGCCAAACGCAGCAGGTGAGCATACAGGTAAAACCTTTGCCTACTGTAAATGCAGGCCCCGACCAAACCGTGACTGTAGGCACCCGTATTACGCTGGCTGCTACCGGCAGCGCGGATGTGGTAAGCTGGCAATGGACACCCGCTGAAAATATTGACTGCGCCATCTGCCCCACTACCCTGGCAGATGTACATAAACCCGGCAGCTATAGCGTTAAGGGCACCAATGCAGACGGCTGCTCCAATAGTGATCTGGTTGACATTCATCTGGTATGTGACCAAAACGTGGTATACATTCCCAGCGCCTTCAGTCCCAATGGTGACGGGGAGAATGATATTTTTTATCCTCGCGGAAAAGGCATTAACTTTATTAAATCTTTCCGCATTTTTAACCGCTGGGGACAAGAGGTATTCAAGAGGGAAAATATAGCCATAGACGACATCAGCTCCGGATGGAACGGAACCTATAAAAACCAGCCGCAGGCGGCCGATGTGTATATTTATTTCATAGAAGCCCGCTGCGACAATAATGAAAGTTTTTCGCTGAAAGGAAATGTGACATTACTAAGATAACCGAACCGATAATATACCTAAATACATTCCTATGAATAGACTGTTACGCAGTGTACTGCTAATGGTTATAACCGGTACCTATGCTACGCAAACCGTAACTGCGCAGGATATACATTTGTCACAATTTTACGAAACACCCATATTACGCAACCCGGCGCTCATTGGCCTTTTCAATGGGGATATGCGTGTGCAGGCTGTGTACCGTAACCAGTGGAACAGTGTAACGGTTCCTTACCAGACCGGTACATTCAGCGGGGAAATGAAGTTCCCGGTAGGTATGAGCAATAACTTTGTAACAGCGGGCCTGCAGCTATCCTATGACCGGGCAGGCACCTCCCGCCTGCAATCCGTACAGGTATTGCCGGCGCTGAACTTTCATAAATCACTGAGCGCGGATAAAAGCAGCTTTCTATCCCTGGGTATTATGGGTGGCCTGGTACAGCGGCAGTTTGATCCCTCTCATCTTACTTTCAATAACCAGTATACGAACGGGCGTTTTGATCCCTATGCCCCTACCGGTGAGGACGGCCGGCTGGCCTTGCGCGGTTACTCATACCTGGATGCCGGCATAGGACTGAGCTATAATGGCACCATTGGGGAAAATACAAGCTATTTTGTGGGGGGAGCTGCGTATCATTTGAACCGGCCCAAAGTATCATTCTACAAAGATGCAGGTATAGAGCTGGATATGAAGTTCACCTTTAACGCAGGCATTACCGTACCGGTATCTGAGAATGTGAAAGTAATAGGCCAGTACAACCAGCTACACCAGGGCACTTACACGGAATATATTGGCGGGGCGATGGTGGGCTATGGACTGCTGGACCAGGGCCTGGTATCTGACCGGGGTATTTACGGCGGTTTGTTCCTGCGCTGGAACGATGCCATTGTGCCCACCATGAAGCTGGATATGGGCAGCTGGGAAGTAGGTATGAGCTATGATGCCAATATATCCAGCCTGCGGACTGCCAGCCAAACCTTTGGCGGTTTTGAAATATCGCTGGTGTTCAAGGACTTCCTGAACAGCCGGAACAGTACGCTGGAAATGACGAACTGCCCGCATTTTTAATAAAACCAGTGAGTTTGGATTAATAACACTTTCATGTAATTTTACGGCCTTATTAATCTTTAACCACTAACAATTTTAAATATGAGCGCAACAGTAGGAAGTAAAGCACCGGCATTTACATTAACGGATACTGAAAAGAAGAAGGTATCCCTTGAAGATTTTAAGGGCCAGAACCTGGTGATCCTGTTCTTTCCCATGGCATTTACCAGCGTTTGTACCGCGGAGCTGTGCTCTGTACGGGATAACCTGAGCGTATATAATGGCCTGAACACTGCTGTAGTAGGCATTTCTGTAGATTCTCCCTTTACGCTGGGTAAATTTAAGGCAGAGCAGCAGCTGAATTTTCCCCTGCTGTCTGACTTTAACAAGGAAGCCTCCCAGGCATATGGCGCCTTTTATGAAACTTTTGTGCTGGACCTGAAAGGCGTATCCAAAAGAGCGGCTTTTGTGATAGACAAGGAAGGTACCCTGCGTTATGCGGAAGTACTGGAAAGCGCCGGTGACCAACCAAATTTTGAAGCTATTAAACAGACTTTGAGCACCTTACAATAAAATGGCTGGTAAAGCGTTAAATTTTTCCAAAAAACAACGGCAGACCAACCTAGTTGGCCTGCCGTTTGTTATATTTACATAGGTGATGAACCGAAATTAAAATCTCAAATATTCAAAAAAATCCTTATTTTTATACTAATTATGTGGAAAACCTCTACTCTCTTTTTTACTTTACTATTTTGTTTCCACTGCCTTACCGGCAGCGCGCAAACGGCTAAAACTCTCCCTGCTACGGAGAACGAGGGAGCCGTGAAGATCGTTAAGCTATATCCTAATCCAGCCTCCAGCAGGATTAACTTTGAAATTCAACAGCATAATAACGATAAGGTATATGATCTTATTGTATACAACTTCCTGGGTAAGAAAATGGATCAGCTGAAGAACGTGAATGGCCGTACTTCTATGGACCTGGGTTCTTATTACAGCGGGTTATATATTTTCCAGCTTCGTGACCGGGATGGTAACCTGATCGAGTCCGGAAAGTTCAATGTCGTAAAATAATCGATCGCAGTATATCAATTTCTTCCTATCCTATACCCGATGAAACCGCTCACCCACACCTAAGATCTAAGATCTACATTGCTGCTTCCTTCTTTAAGAAACCTCTACAATCAGAAATTTCAGGTACGTAGTATTTTCAATATTCCATAAAATGGGATGGTCCTGCGCTTGTGTCTGGAAAGTAACCTGACGCAGCTTTTTCTTGGCATCTTTGGCCGCCATGTCAATGATCTCCAGGAACATAGAGGGTGGCACCAGGTTGGTACAGGAGGCTGTTACCAGGAACCCACCCGGTTTCAATAGCTTCATACCCCGCAGGTTGATCTCCTTATAACCGGTAATAGCTTTCTGGATGTTCTCCCGGCTTTTGGTAAAGGCCGGCGGATCCAGGATCACTACATCAAACTGCTTCTCCTCCCGGGTCCATTGTTTCAGCACATCAAAGGCATTTACCGCCTGGAACTGGCAGATGTGGTCCAGGTTATTCAGCTGGGCGTTGCGGCGGGCGGTGTTTACCGCATGTTCGGAAATATCCAGCCCCAGCACACTTTTAGCGCCGTAGTAACCGGCGTGACAGGAGAAGGTGCCGGTATAACAAAAAGCTTCCAGCACATCGGCGCCTTTTGCAATATGCTGAATGGCGCGGCGGTTATCCTGCTGATCCAGGAAATAGCCTGTTTTCTGGCCATTTACAATATCTACATGGAATTTTAAGCCGTTCTCGTTAATGATAATGTTGGTATCAAAAGGCTCACTCAGGAAACCTTTTTGCTGGGACAAACCCTCCAGCTCCCGCACGGGTACATCGTTCCGCTCATAAATGCCTTTAGGTTTGAAGATGCTGTTGAGCGCATCTACAATAGCGCCTTTCCAGCGGTCCATACCCAGGGCCAGGGTTTGCAGCACAAAATAATCGTTGAACTTATCAATGATAAGGGCGGGCATTTCATCGGCTTCTCCAAAAATGAGGCGGCAATTCTCCACATAACCCAGCTTTTGGCGGTACGCCCAGGCCTTTTGCAGGCGGCGGTGAAAGAAAGCGGCATCTACCGTTTCGTTCTTATCGCGGGTAAGGATGCGCACCAGGATCTGTGATTGGGGATTAATGTACCCCCGGCCTACAAAAAAGCCCTGATGGGTGAATACATCTACAATATCGCCGGCATTTACGGCGCCATCGATCTGTGCTACTTCATTGCCAAATACCCAGGGGTGGCCCTGCAGTACGCGGTTCTGGATCTTTTTCTTTAAGAAAACCTTGGTCATTGTAAGTTTAAAAGGTCTGCAAAGGTACAGGGATTTTAGATTTTAGATCTACGATTTTAGATTTAGCGGGCAATTGATCGTAAAACCGGGTATTCTAAAAGTGGGGTAATCTTAGATTGACGATGACTCACCCCAAAAATTGTAAATCTAAAATCGTAAATCTTGAAATCGAGTGTGTCAAATTGTCCGCGATTCCACGTTGGCAAAATAATTGTCCGGTGTAACTTTGCAGATTAAAGGCAAATAATTTTACCATCATGACAGAAAAAGAAAAAGATATGCAGACAGAGAGTCAGCAGGCGGAAAACGTAAACCAGCAGGTGGATACGGAGAACGTAAGCGCTGAAGACGCTGCGCTGGATAAAAAACAGCAGGAGCTGAATGAAATGCGGGATAAATATCTGCGTTTGGTGGCAGAATTCGATAATTTTAAGAAAAGGAATGCCAAAGAACGTATAGAGCTGATGCAAACCGCCAACAAAGAGGTGATCAATGCACTGCTGCCCGTGCTGGACGATGCGGACCGGGCTGCAAAACAACTGGAAACTTCCCAGGATATCAATATCGTTAAAGACGGCGTAACGCTGGTGTTTAATAAACTGAGATCTACCCTGCAATCCAAAGGACTGAAGGCAATGGAAAGCATGCACACTGAGTTTAATGCAGACCTGCATGAAGCCATTACAGAGATCCCTGCCCCCAACGAAGAGCTGAAAGGAAAGGTAATGGATGAGCTGGAAAAGGGCTATTACCTGAATGACAAATTGATCCGTCATGCAAGGGTGGTAGTAGGAAAATAATGAGTGACGATATGGCATAACCCTATACCGGTGTGCCTTCATCGCAATTACAAAAATACACACTACAACAAACCATGCCGGGTAATAACCCGGCTTTAAGCGATAAAGCATGTCTACCAAGCGAGATTATTACGAAATACTGGCGGTGGCCAAAACAGCCTCCCAGGATGAGATCAAGAAGGCCTACCGTAAGGTAGCAATGCAGTTCCATCCTGACCGTAACCCCAATAACAAGGAAGCGGAAGAAAAATTCAAGGAGGCGGCAGAGGCCTACGAAGTACTGAGCGACCCGGACAAACGTGCGCAATATGACCGTTTTGGCCACTCCATGGGCGGCAACCGTGGCGGTTATGGCGGCGGTGGTATGAACATGGACGACATTTTCTCCAACTTCGGGGATATTTTCGGGGAAGATATTTTTGGCAGCTTCTTTGGCGGCAACCGCGGTGGTGGCGGTGGCGGCCGTCGCAGCAGGGGCACCCGCGGCTCTAACCTGCGAGTAAAGATCCGCCTTACCTACGAGGAGATCGCCAAGGGCGCCAACAAGAAAATAAAGGTTAAAAAACACGTACCCTGCTCCCACTGTAACGGGCTGGGTGCAAAAGATAAAAACGCTTTCCAGACCTGTAATACCTGCGGCGGATCCGGACAGGTAAGAAGGGTAACCCAAACCTTTTTGGGGCAAATGCAAACGGTGACCACCTGCCCCACCTGCCAGGGTGAAGGCCAGATCATTACCAGCAAATGTGGCCATTGTAAAGGCGAAGGCCGTATGTACGGTGAGGAAATGGTGAGCATTGACATACCAGCCGGTGTAGGCGAAGGCATGCAGCTTAGCATGAGCGGTAAAGGTAATGCAGGCGAAAGAGGCGGCGCCCCCGGCGATCTGCTGATACTGATAGAGGAAGAACCACATCCGGAACTGCACAGGGATGGGCTGAACATAGCTTTTGACCTGCACATTTCTTTCCCGGATGCTGTATTTGGCACCCAGGTAGAAGTGCCTACCATTGACGGCAAAGCGAAAATTAAGATACCACCAGGCACACAAAGCGGTAAGATCTTCCGCCTGAAAGGCAAAGGCTTCCCTTCTGTGAACTCTTACGATAAAGGCGACCAGCTGATACATGTAAATGTATGGACGCCGCAAAACCTTACTGCAGAAGAAAAGGCAGTGCTGGAGAAATTGCAGAGTGCCGATAACTTTCAGCCCAACCCCGAGAAGTCGGAGAAAGGATTTTTTGAGAAGGTGAGGGATATTTTTAGTTAATTACGAATGGATTAGTGAGGAGAGGAAATATATTTTTTAAGCAGCGGCTGTGTCAGGTTTTGACGCAGCCGTTGTTTTTTTAGATGTTTGAGTAGTGTTGGGCTTTGATGCAGGATGGGTAATAATGTTTTTGTTTAGATGTGTCCATTGCAGATATATAGGGCTGGCCACCCTGTAAATATTATGCTTGCTGTTCTTCAAAATGAACCATGCTATGGACTATGGACCATCGACCATGGACTATTTTAACTAATTTGCGCCCCTATGACGGATGCTTCCAAATTCACGATGTTCGAGAACCGGCTGGTAAAGGTTTTCCGCCACCTGCAAAAAACAGCCCGGCGGCAAAACATTACCTGCTACCGCGTGTATGATGATGATATACCGGAATTTCCCTTCAGCATTGAGATCTACGAGGAATATGTATATGTAGCGGAGTACCACCGCAAACATAACATGGAAGAAGAAGCGCATGAGCAATGGTTAGATGATTGCATGGAGGTGGTAGCCAAAGTGCTGCAAATGCCGCTTGAAAATATCTTCATTAAACAGCGGCAGCGTAAAGAGAACCGCCAAAGCCAGTACGAAAAACTCTCTTTTGAAAAACATGAGTTCACCGTGCACGAAGCCGGCCTTAATTTTAAGGTGAACTTAAGCGATTACCTGGATACAGGCCTTTTCCTGGACCACCGCATCACCCGTGGTATGGTACGTGCCGAAGCGCAGGATAAACAGGTGCTGAACCTGTTCTGCTATACCGGCTCTTTTTCCGTGTATGCCGCTGCCGGCGGGGCCCGCAGCGTTACATCGGTAGACCTTTCCAAAACCTACCTGGCCTGGGCAGAGGATAATATGCGCCTCAATAATTTTGATATGAAGGCCCACCACTTCGTACACGCGGATGTATTGCAATACCTGGATACCCTGACACCCAATAGTTTTGACCTGGTGGTAGTAGACCCGCCTACTTTCTCCAACAGCAAGCGTATGAAGGATTTCCTGGATATACAGCGTGACCATGTATCACTGCTGAATAAGGTGCTGGCAGCTACCAAACCGGGTGGCATTGTTTATTTCAGCAATAACTACCGGCGCTTTGTGCTGGAGCAGGAGCAGATACAAGCCAGCAGCATTAAAGATATTACCTCGCAAACATTGCCGTTTGATTTTCAGCAGAAGATGATCCGGAAATGTTACAAGATAGTGAAGTGATTAACAGCGGATTAAGACTTTTCTTTTTATAAATCATTTAGTATAGCGGAGCCGGACATTCATTGTCCGGCTTTTTTATTTCTTAACCCATGAGGGTAAATAATTGTTTACTTTTTTTGAAAGGAATAGTAAAGAATTGTTTACCTTTGAAATTGTATGGAAGATGAAATGTTCCGAGCTGCTAAGGATCTTAAAAAGGGAGGGATGGTATGTGTACAGAACAGGAAAAGGAAGCCATAAAATATTAGTCCATCCGGAGAAGGCAGGTATTGAAATTGTTTTTCCGGATCATGGATCAGCTGAAATAGCCAAAGGATTGGCATTTAAAATACTGAAACAGGCGGATCTTTTATAAATCACATAACACATAAAGTAATGAGGAAGATTGTATTTGTGGTAGAAAAAACGTCTACCGGTTTCTCTGCCTATGCAGATGATTTTGAGAAAAACCCGGTAGGCACTACAGGTAAAGATATGGCTACTTTAAGGCGCAATATCCTGGATGCCTTAAACCTCTATCGTAATCACAAAGGGCTAAAACCCTTATCTGATGCGGATATTACTATTATGCTGGACCTGCAGCAATTTTTTGAATATTATAAAGAGATCAATGCCAAATCACTTTCACAGCGCATTGGCATGAACCAAACCTTATTATCGCAATACATTAACGGCATTAAAAAACCATCTGCCAAACAAACAAATAAAATACTGGAAGGGGTAAGGGCATTAGGCCGGGAGCTCATACAATTAGAATTTGCTTAAGCTATTTCAGATTCCCTGTTTTCTTCAACTCTTTTACCAGCTTTAAAAATTCCTTACGGTAACCGCCGTTATCAGCGCCCAGTGATCTTTTAGCAATGCTGAGCACCATGCTGGTACTCCCATCACCCCGGTAACTGGATTTGCGGAGCAGTAAACCCAGCAAGGCTACTGAGCTGGCAAAACGGAAATCGGTGGAGGCATCTTCAAAGCTGGTGTATTTACCATCAATATCATGCTGCATAGTGATGGTATTACTATCCGCAGGCTCGCGGTACCAGAGCTTTACCTGGCCCAGCGCACTGTCGGACGGTAAAGTATCACGCGGAATAATTTCATACAACGCTACTGCGCAATGTCCTGCGCCAATGATACCACCGGCAACATTATCGTCCTCACCGGAATTATCCGCAAGCAATTTGTTCTCATAACCTATCAGGCGGTAAGCCTTTACTACTTCGGGATTAAACCACACCTGCGCATGGGCATCTTTTGCTACGGTGAAGAGGGTGCTGCCAAACTCACGGGCAAAGATCTTGTTGGCTTCTTCCAGGTTATCGATATAGGCAAAGTTCCCGTTGCCTTTGCTGGAAAGGGCTTCCAGTTTACTATCCTTATAATCGCCCATGCCAAAACCCAGGCAGGTAAGCAGTACACCACTCTCCTTCTTTTGCGTAATGAGGTCTTCCATTTCCTGATCGCTGGTTTGGCCTACGTTAAAGTCCCCGTCTGTGGCCATGATCACGCGGTTATTACCATCCTTTATAAAATTCTCCACTGCTATCTGGTAAGCCATTTTAATGGCGGCTTCGCCTGCTGTGGCGCCGCCGGCGCTGAGGTAATCAATAGCATTCAGGATCTTCTCTTTCTGTGTTCCGGAAGTAGCCGGTAATATTACGCCGGGTGTACCGGCATAGGCTACAATCGCTACGCGGTCTTTAGGGCGCAGGTTATTTACCAGCACCCGGAAGGCAGCCTGCAGCAAAGGCAGCTTGTTTTGCTGACCCATGGAGCCTGATACATCTATGAGGAACACCAGGTTACTGGCCGGCAGGCTGTTAATATCCACCTGTTTGGCGCGCACGGCAATCTGCAGCAGCTTATGCTTGGGTTCCCAGGGGCATATTGCATAACTGGTATTAATAGCCAGCAGGCGGTTGCTGTCCGGCAGGGGATAATCATAATGGAAGTAGTTCACCATTTCTTCAATACGCACTGCATCTGCCGGTACCGGCTCTTTCAGGCGTATGAAACGCCGGATATTGCTGTAGGCAGCACGGTCCACGTCCAGCGCAAAGTTGGAGGAAGGATTTTTCATGGTGGCTACGAACTTGTTTTCGTAGATGGTGCCATACGTTTCATCAAAGAACGTACGGATGCCCATGCCGATATTACCATAATTAGGATTGGAACTGTGTGAAGCGCGGGCTTTGGCCTTTGCTTTGGCCATGGCAATATCGCTCACTGCAGCAGCATTCTTATCGCGCGGGGTAAGGGCTACCAGCATGCGGCTGTATTTTTCTATAGCTATGGTGCGGCTGAAAAATTTTGGATGCTCAAATAAAAGCGTAGTTCCTCCCGGCGGTATTACAATACGGAAAAGGCCATATTTATTAGTGGCGACCTTCACTGTATCATTCATAACGCTCACGGTTACCCCGGGCAGGGGATTATGGGTAATGCTATCTTCAACGGCTCCCGTTACCCATGTTGTTTGTGCGCCCGCAGGTACAGCGGATAATATACAAAGCAAAGCAAGGAGCACTCGCATGTATTAAAATTAATAATTAAGAATGAATAATTAGTAATTAAGGTGATAATGAGCGCAAAACATTCGTGTTACGCTACTATCCTTAATTATTAATTCTTAATTATTAATGCTTCATTGTTCTATGAGCTGGTAGATCTGCGGGAGGTTGCGCCCCAGGCCATCATAGTCCAGGCCATAGCCCAGCAGGAACTTATTGGGAACGGAAAAGCCCAGGTAATCAATGTTTATGGGGTAGGTTAAGGCTTCCGGCTTGGTAAGCAGGGCGGCAATCAGCAGCTTTTTCGGCTGCTGGTGGTGCAGCTGGGGCAGGAACATGTTTAAGGTTTTGCCGGTATCCACAATATCTTCCAGGATCACTACGGTACGGCCGTACAGGTCCTCATCCAGCCCAATGGAGGTTACCACATTGCCGGTGGATTTAGTGCCTTTATAGGACACCAGCTTAATAAAAGAGATCTCTGCTTCTATATCCAGGTATTTGAACACATCGGCCGCAAACATAAAGGAGCCGTTGAGAATGGCGATAAACAAAGGTTTTTCGCCGGCCAGGTCTTTGCTGATCTGTGCGGCAATTTCCTTAATACGCAGCTGCAGCTCTTCTGCACCAATGTAAGGCTGAAATTCTTTATCGTGCACCTTTATGATGGACATGTGATCTTAGATTTGATATTTACGATTTTAGATTTGTTGCAACTCGTATGTGTGCTACACCTTAAAGGTATGGCACACGGCGTTATTTGCCTACTACCAGGCGCTGACCGATCTTGATATCGGTGCCCTGCAGGTTGTTCCAGCGCTGCAGCTGGTCAATGGAAATGTTATAACGTTTGGCTATACCGTAGGCGGTTTCTTTAGGTTGTACATCGTGATACTGCATTATACCCGTGCTGCGTGGCTGTGTTGTAGCCGGGGCGGGGGCGGGCGGCGGAGGCGGCGTGGTGGCCGGCCCTACCTGTGCAGGTGGTGTCTGGCTTTTGGGCATAGCGGGGGGCGCCTGGCTGCCGCCGGATGATGACATTTTCACATCGCCCATTTTCTTCAGGTCTTCTACCATCGCTACCGGTATGCCGCCACTTTGGGAAGTGGTTGCGGCGCCGTCTGTTCTGGCGGGCGCCTGGGAGGCCTGGTTCTGGGCAATCTCCTTCTCTATATCGTTACCGGCTTTTTTTATGGAAAAGTCTTCCCCGGCATTTTCATCTTTAGGCTCATTCTTCGACAAACGGGGCGTGGCACTGGCATAACCATCCAGTGCCAGCCTGGTACCTGCTGCGGGCTCCTGCCCTTCTTTCATTTTGTTACGCCGGCGCAGCCATTTCAGCTGAATGCCTTCTGCCTGTGCCACATCGTGCATGGTTTCGCCCTGGGCTACGGTATGAAAATCGTTCTTACTTTTTTTGCCTTTCTTTTGCAGGTAAATGTATGTGTCGTTTGGCAGGGGTACATCCTCTGAAAGATCATTGTATTGCAGCAAACGGCTTAAACGTATATCATAACGGTCTGCTATTTGTATCAGCGGCGTGCCTGCTGGCAGGTACAATACTTTACGGTCGTTGATCTCAAACACTCCTGAAGGGCGCTTGATGGTGGCGGCCGGTTGGGCCGGTGTATTGGCAGCCGTGGAAGGCCTGCTGGCAGCGGGTTCCGGGCGGCTGGTGTAAGTATTGTTATTGGTAGTATTATTGTTGGCGGGTCTGGTATCAGACTTTGCTATACCTAAACCTTCCTGCGTGTATTGCTCCAGGTTATAGTCTTCAATTATTTTGATCAGCTGCTGCGGATAAGTTCTGCTGGTAGCATAACCTGCCTGCTTGAGGCCATAGGCCCAGGATTTATAATCGTCCTGGCTAAACTGGAACAGGAATGCATAGCGGGGATTATTTTTCAGGAAAGCGGAATGATCGCGGTAGGAATCGGCAGCAGAGTTGTATTTGCGGAAACATTCCTGGCGGGCATCATCATCATAATTTACAGTAGGGCCTACCCAGTTGTTCTTACACTTAATACCGAAATGATTGTTGGAGTTGAGCACCAGCCAGCCATTGCCGCTCTGGGTTTCCAGGATGCCCTGGGCCAGCTTAATGGCGGCGGGGATGCCGGAGGTGTGCATTTCATCAATGGCAATGCCCTTGTACGTAGCAATATATTGCTCCGTTGTCATGGTTTGCGCTTTCAACACAGGCATGCAGCCGATAAGAAAACTAACCACTAACCAAAATTTTCTTACTTGCATGAAGAGGAGTTTAATGGGAAATATTTTTGATGTGCTGATGTGCAGATGGATTGAAGCGTTGGCATTCACTTGCACTTCTGCATATTTGCACATTATTTAATTTTTCTGATCATAAGCAAACCATCCCGGATGGTGAGCAGCACCTGTTCTGCACGGGCATCGGCTTTTACTTTTTCGCAAAAGGCGATCATGGCTTTCGCGTTGGCGCTTTGCTGGCTTTCGTCCTGCAGTACTTCACCGTGGTAAAGCACATTATCAGCCAGTATAAAACCACCGGGCCGCAGCTGTTCCCATACCAGGTCCAGGTAATTGGCGTATCCCTGCTTATCTGCATCTATAAATACCAGGTCAAATGTTTCCTGTAATTGCGGGATAATGTCGGCGGCTTTCCCTATGCGTAACCGGATCTTATTTTCCAGTCCTGCTTCTTTAAAATAACGTCTGCACAATTCCTCTCTTTCTTCGTTAATGTCGAGTGTGTATAACAGGCCGTCTGCGGTGAGGCCCTGTGCCAGGCAAATGGCAGAATAACCGGTGTAGGTGCCTATTTCCAGTATGCGGCGCGGCTGCACCATATGGCTTACCATAGACAGGTACTGCCCCTGCAGATGCCCGCTCAGCATGTGCGGCTGCTCCACTTTCAGGTATGTTTCGCGGTGAAGGCGGCGCAGCACGTCATTTTCCGGGCTGGTGTAATTTTCCGCAAATGCATTCACTGCTGCAGATATAACGTCCATAAGCTGGAAAAAATTTCTGCAAACCTACGGAAATTAGTTGGCAGTTGCCAGCTGGCAGTGGGCAGTTGGCAGTCGCCAGTTTGCAGTTGGCAGTATGACCATGTTGCTATGCGCATATGAAACAATGATAGCTTGCGGATGCCGGCAAATACTGGCACCCTGTCCTCAGACTGCCAACTGCCAACTAAAAGTTCGGTCTTAATTTATTGGTTGTGTAGAATACACGGAAATACTCCACCACTTCATCGGCGGTATCAAAAAGCTTCAGCAGGCCCAGGTCTTCAGGACTGATGTTGCTTTCCTTTTCCATCATTACATTACGGATCCATTCCAGCAGGCCGCTCCAATATTCTTTACCCACCAGCACCATAGGGGTTTCTGTCATTTTCTTTGTTTGTATGAGTGTGGCTACTTCAAAAAATTCGTCCATGGTACCAAAGCCACCGGGCATCATTACAAATCCCTGGGCATACTTGGTGAACATTACTTTACGTACAAAGAAGTAATCGAAGTGCAGGTTTTTGTCGTAGTCTACATATTGATTGGGATATTGTTCGTGCGGCAGGGTAATGTTCACGCCTACGGATTTGCCTTTAGCTTCCTGTGCACCTTTGTTGGCGGCTTCCATTACGCCGGGGCCGCCGCCGGAAATAATACCAAAACCATCTTCTGCCAGGCGCCGGGCTATTTCCACGGTAAGGTCGTAATATTTATTACCCGGTTTTGTACGGGCGGATCCGAATACTGATATACAGGGTCCCATTTTGGCCAGGGCTTCAAATCCTTCTACGAATTCGGCCATGATCTTGAATATTTGCCAGCTGGAATGGGCTTTGGTTTCTGTCCAATCTCGCTCTTTCAGATTTTTTAAAGTAGTGTTCATTGTATAATATTGATTTAACAATATAGCAATTTAGATATTATTTTTAGTCCACAGTAAATAGTCCATGGTCCATAGTCGATGGTCCATGGCATATTACGCAGGACTTGTAGCCCGTGGAACGGCCATGGCTAGTGGATGAAGGACCTATGATTTATGTAAAGGCCATGGACTATAGACCATCGACCATGGACTAAAACTAAAAATAACACCTATGACTAAGAACATGGCAGTATTTTGCGGATCCAGCCTGGGCATGCATCCGGAATATGCACGGGAAGCTAAACAGCTGGGGTATTTGCTGGCAACCCGAGATATTAACCTGGTATATGGCGGCGGAAAGGCCGGATTGATGGGCGTTATAGCGGACAGTGTTTTAGAGAACGGCGGTAAGGTGATTGGCGTAATACCTGAATTCCTGAACACACGGGAGCGTAAACACGAAAACCTGACGCAGCAGATAGAGGTGCAAACCATGCACCAGCGTAAAACTATCATGTATGAAATGAGCGATGCCGCCATTATATTGCCGGGCGGTTTTGGTACACTGGATGAGTTCTTCGAGATCGTTACCTGGAACCAGCTAACGCTGCACAGCAAAATGGTAGGGCTGCTGAATGTTGAAAATTTTTATGAGCACCTGTACCAGCACATGCTGCGCATACGTGATGAAGCCTTTGCTCCTACCGCACAAATAGAGCACCTCCGTATGGCGGATACAGCAGAGAAGCTATTGGGATTAATGGTATAACCGTTAAGGTGTGCCACAAAGGTGTGGCTCGTGTAATCGTTTTTTAAGTTATTTTTAGCAGCATATAATTGGGGAACATTTAAACCATCAGCATGTCAGCCACCTTGTTATTCAGCTTAGTGATCGCTTATTTCCTGGTATTGCTGGCAGTTGCCTGGGTTACCAGCCGCAACTCCAACAACGATTCTTTTTTTATTGGTAACCGCAACAGTAACTGGATGCTGGTGGCCTTTGGAATGATCGGTACTTCGCTGAGCGGTGTTACGTTTGTGAGTGTACCCGGCACAGTAGGCGGTAGTGGCTTTGCTTATATGCAGGTGGTGATCGGTTACTTTATCGGTTATTTTATTGTGGCGTTTATACTGCTGCCGTTGTATTACCGGCTGCACCTGACCTCCATCTATCTTTACCTGGAACAGCGTTTTGGGCTGGTGGCCTATAAAACCGGGGCCTTATTCTTTATTATTTCCCGTACGCTGGGTGCTACTGCCCGGTTGTACCTGGTAATAAATGTGCTGCAGCTGTTTATACTGGATAACCTGCATGTGCCTTTCTGGGTTACTACGTTTGTGATATTGCTGATGATATTGTTGTACACCTTTGAAGGAGGCGTAAAAACCATTGTGTTTACGGATACCCTGCAAACTACCTTTATGCTTTTAGGGCTGGTAGTGTGTATTGTGTACATAACCCGCAGCCTGGGTTTTTCTTTTGGTGAAACCATGTCTGCGTTAAATGCCAAAGGGTTTACGCGCATCTTTAACCCGGATGTGAACAGCGGCGGCTTCTGGCTAAAACAAATACTGGGTGGGGCTTTCATCACTGTAGGTATGACAGGGCTTGACCAGGAAATGATGCAAAAAAACATCAGTGTAAAAAACCTGGGCGATTCACAGAAGAATATGGTGAGCTTTAGCATTGTGCTGGTGCTGGTGAATTTTTTGTTCCTGCTGCTGGGCGGCCTGCTGTACCTGTTTGCAGAAAGTAAGCAGATCGGTATTAAAGGGGATGACCTTTTCCCTACCGTTGCATTGAGCTACCTGCCGCCGGTGATCTCCTTTGTATTTATTATTGGTTTGATCTCCGCACTGTTTCCCAGTGCTGACGGGGCTTTAACGGCGCTTACCTCCTCTTTTTGTATTGACCTGCTGGGCCTGAAAAAACGGGAAGACCTGGATGAAAAAGGTAAAACAAAAACCCGGCGCAGCGTGCACCTTACCTTTACGGTTGTCTTCTTTTTATGTGTAATGATCTTTAAATGGATCGACAATAAATCCATTATTGATATTATCCTGAAAATTGCCGGTTATACCTATGGCCCTTTGCTGGGGCTGTTTGCATTTGGTATTTTCTCGAAAAAGGTGGTAAGGCAGGGATATGCAGTGCTGATCGTTTGCGTGGCAGCGCCGGTGATCTGTTATATTCTCAGCGATAATGCGGCCCGCTGGTTCAATGGCTTCCAGATAGGGATTGAGCTGCTGATACTGAATGCGCTGATCACTATTTTAGGGCTATCGATCATTTCATCAGAACCTCCAAAAAAGGAACGTAAAAAACGGCTACCACAAAACTAACGGGCAAAAAAAGAGCAGGTAACTTGACAGAAACCTGCTGTACATTTAACACGTTATGAACGTGCAGCTCTTAACATGTAAGCGCTGCATTATCTTTCTTGATCTAAAGCCAGCAATTATCTAAATTATTTATGGGTTAGGGATCAGAAAAATCCGGTGTATTATGCGACCACTGCCTGTCTTGCTCCTTCTTGTACAGATACTTTTTTGGCGCCCTCAGATGATCATAATGGGATAGCGGCAATGCAATTGACGTGCCTGATGCATAATAACGTGGTTTTAACAAAAATTACCACTAATGTTGGTTAAAACCTAATTTTTTATTAAAAAGTTTTGTTTTCCTTCTTTCAGGGGAATGGTACTGTTATTCCACACAAAACGGCCGGAAAGGCCCGGCGGTAACGTAACCTCTGCTGCTACCCCACTGCTGCCTGTTCGTTTAAGAGTTACCGTTATATTGCCCAGCGGATGCGGCATCGTGCCATTTACGGCTGTCAGCTCGCCCATGGCAGGTTGTATCTTCACTGCAGCAAATCCTGGCTTATCCGGCATAATGCCGCAAATGGTGGCCAGGAAATCATAGTTAGGGCTGGCGCTCCATGCATGACAGTCGGAACGGGTAGGTTCCGGATTTTCTGCAAAAGTCGTAAGCCCCATATTCAGCATATCCCGCCAGGGTTTCAGCTGCGCATAATAGCGGCTGGCCATGCCTGCTTTTTTAAGGGCCAGGTTCAGATAAAAACGATAATAAAAAGTAGCCTGGCTCAGGGTACTATCATCCAGGATCCGCTGCAACACAGCTTGCTGCCTGCTTTCAGGTATTGCACCGGACAATACGGCTATAATACCTGCATGCTGGCTGAATGTATTTTGCAGGGGCGTATTGGCCATTTCATTGCGGGAAGCATTGAAACAAAGCGCATAGGTGCTTTTATTCAGCGTAGCGGCTAACTGACTGTAATACTGCGCTTCAGCCTGTTTGCCGTAAGCAGTGAACAATGCAGCGGCCTGCTGTAAGGTGTAAGCATACTGCAGGGTAATGATTGCAGAATTACCATCTGTGGCGCCATCTGGTGTACCACCGGGGAATGCATTGTTCCAGTCTGTAAATCCCCACCATTGCATAGGGCCTAACATGTTCTTTTGCCGATCAATATGTTTTTCATACCAGTCCAGCACTCCGCGTACGGCGGTAAGGTATTGCTGTATAAATGCATCATCCTTACGGTGCATCCAGTAATCATATACCATGGATACCCAGTACAGGGAAAAAGGCGGTATCACCTGAAGGCGGTTACTGGGATAGCGGCCCTGGGTAAGGCCTTCCGGCACACGGGAGCAATAAAAATCATGAATGGCCTTACGCATTAAACGATCGTCGCCGGTAACGTACAAAGATATGAGGGATTGTATGCGGGTATCTCCTTCATACTGTAGCTGCTCGTAGTACGGGCAGTCAAAATAAGTTTCGCCGGCACATAAACGGGCCGTGCGCCAGCCCACATCCCAGATGGCTTTCAGGGAAGTATCGTTACTGCTGAAACTTGCTTTTTGTACAAAGGGATAACCGGTATAGCTGCCCTTAAGATCGTTTATAACGAGCGGCTCATTACCCGTGGTAATATCCAGCTGCAGGTAACGGTACGTGCGGAACCACAAGGGGCGGAAGCTGCGCAGCTCCCCGCCATCCGGCTCAAAAATGTCAAAGTTGCCCATGATCTCCCGGCCTTCTACGTCATTGCGGTTGCCTTTTTTATAGTTGGAGAACAGGGCTTCTGCATACGTCATTTTTACGGTGCTGCCGGCGCCTTTGCTTACTGTAAGCTCAGGATAGGCGGCGGTGTTAAAAGACTGATCCAGCAGGATGCTAACGGTTTTATTTGCGGGTATAGTAAGCGGTGCGTTGCCGCTAAGGAAATCATCATTTGCTGTAATGCCCTGTGCACGCCTTACTTTTTGCAGGCGTTGCGGTGTTTCCTCCATCAGCGGAATGCTGCGCGGTACCAGGGTCCACAGGTTGTCTGAACCATAACCCGCTGGCTCCGGGGTGGTGACAGATACGGCGGCCGGCCAGCTATTATCATCATACGTTGGCTGCTCCCAGCTCCATGGATAATCTGTTGCTTTTACATGATCACCAGGGCCTACCACCATATAAGTGCGCAGGCGCCTGCCGTTATCGACAGAGCAGGGAGTATAGGCTTTATTGATGTACACCTTCCAGGTGGTATTGGTATTCACCTCTTTTTCTGCTTCGGTATCGCCCTGTACTACCAGGCCGGTTTGATTGGATACCTGCGCTACCGGTGCATATACACCCATGTTCCAGACCAGCGCGGCCAGTACATTGCGGCCGGCCTGCAGGTAAGGGGCAAGATCTACCGTTTCAAAATTCCAGTTATACAGGTCGCCCCGGGCAGGGCCGCTGCATATGGGCTGGCCGTTCACCCATAAGCGGTAACGGTTATCTGCAGAAATATGAATTATGTAACGGGATGGTTTAGTGCTGAGGTTAAGCGTTTTGCGGAAGTGATACACCCCGTAATCACGCTGGGCTATGCCGGGTGCGGAGATCCAGGACGATGAGCGCCAGGAGCCTTTGAGCAGCTGCGGATTCACCGGCAGGTCCTGTGCAAATACCTGCATGGATAATAATGAATATAAGGACAGGAGTACGAATGAACGCATACGTGGATGTGGAATTTGACCAGTAAAATAAATAATGCTGATGAATTGTTATCCTATGGTGTCCTAGTTGGGGGGGCAACTATTTCCTCTGCCAGGCCCAGGGCCAGCGTCATGCCGGCGCCGCCAAAACCGTTTACGATGGTGACATTCTTTTCCGCTTCCATTACCAGGTTGGTTTGGCCGTTCGTAAGCTTGGGATAAATGCCATGCCAGCGCTCCTGTATGGTAAAGTCAGGGGCTTTAAGAAAGGTGTGCATATAATCCAGGATCAGCTTATTAATGAACTCCTTATCAAAAGGTGCAAAGTCGGGGCCGTATTCATGGGAATCGCCCAGGGTTAGCTCCCCGCCCCCATTCTGAGATACCAGCACATGCACGCCCCATTGCAGGTATTCCGGCATTTGCTCCTGCACCCGTTGCCGTAAGGCGGCTAAAGTTTTGCAGGTATTAAAGGCGCTGTAATGCAGCAGGGTTAAACCAGCGCACAAAGCAGGTCCTAACTGCCAGCTGCCGGGCTGCGGCACGGTGCGCATCATCTGCAGCTTGCACTTAATAAGGGCTGTTTGTGCAAAGGCTTGCGGGTACAGGGTTTCAAAGTCGGCCCCACTGCATACAAATACGCGGTCTACCTTCCACTGCTCATCTACGGTTTGAATGTATGGCCAGCTAATGCTGTTCACCGCTGTGTTAAAACGCAGGGTAACATTGAACTGCTGCTGCAGGTGTGCGGCTATCATGGCGCTGGCTTCGCGCGGGTTTACTGTCATTTCAGTGGGGCTGTACATGGCGCCTAACAGGCCTTCCATTTTCACTGCCTGGCTGCGGGCAGCTACCTGTGCGGGGGTTAGCAGCTCACAGTCATAACCGTTGACGGGTGCTGCCTGTACAAACTCTTCCAGCACCGCCAGCTCATCTTTTGCATACACCAGGTGCAGGGAGCCGGTTTCATTGCATTCCAGTCCTGTAGCGGTAGACAGCTCTTTCCAGATGCGGCGGCTCGCCATGGCGCGGCGGTAATGCTCACCTGTTTGCTGGCCAATGGGCCATACTAACCCGAAGTTGCGGATAGAAGCGCTCAACGCACGGCTGTTACGCTCAAACAGCACTACTTTATTACCTTGCTTTGCCAGCTGATAAGCAACTGCCAAACCTGCTATACCTGCGCCTATAACGGCTACGTCGGCTTGTTTCATAATGATTGAATGTGCTGGTGTGGTGTTAGCTAATTATTTCCAGGATCTCTTCCAGCCCGGCAATAAGATGGGTGTGCGGACCTTTTTCCAATGCCTCTTTTGTATAGGCGCCGGTAGTAACGCCTATTACATACGGGCAACCGGCATTAGTGCCTTCCTCCAGGTCGGAGATAGTATCGCCTATTTTAGCTACCTGCTGGATGCTTTGTATGCCCAGCTGTTCCATGGCCCGGTAGATCATATATGGATATGGGCGGCCCTGGGCTACTTCATCGCTGGTAACTACGGTATCTATAATGCCATTGTTTAGCCAGCCTACCCGTTCTAATATAATATTGGTGATGGCGCGGTCAAAACCGGTATCCAGCGCAATCTTAATACCGCGTTGTTTCAGGGCCTGAAACACTTCGCCGGCGCCGCTTTTTTCCCTTACGCTGGCATCCTGCTGATAGTGCGTGCTCATTTGCTGTACAAAAAGCGTGTGCAGGCCGTTTACAAAACCGTCGTCCTGGTGGCGGGTGTCCTGCTTTTGCTGTAACAGGTAGCGGATAGCATAGGGTTTGGCGTAGCCCATTACCTCATTTACCTCCGGCAGCGATACCGGTACCCCGGCCTGTTGTTGTATTACCTGCTGTAATACCCGTCCTACGTTGGATTCATCGTGCAGGGTAGTACCTGCTATATCAAATACGGCTAATTGTAAATTCATGAGAGTAATGGTCAATAAGGTTACGGGTACAAAGGTATAAAAGCAGGTGATACGGAGTTTAGTATTTATAAACAATTAACAATAGATTTATAAAGTAAAAAGTAAAAAAGTAAAAATTAAAATATTGGATACTACAAAAAAGGGAGGATTGAGGATTGAGGGGTAAGAGTTATGGGGTTGAGGATTGAGGGTGAGGATTGAGGGTGAGGATTGAGGGTGAGGATTGAGGGTGAGAATTGAGGGGTGAGGGTTGAGGATGGGAGTTGAGGATGGGAGTTGAGGATGGGAGTTGAGGATGGGGTTTGAGGATGGGGTTTGAGAATTGAATTAAACCAGGCAGATACTAAAAAAATAAGGCGTGCAAAGCAAACGATCATACGTTCACCCGGCACGCCTTAGCTGCGGTATATAAATAAACTTACAGTCCAATGTTAAAGCCCATACGAAACTCGGGGCGATTCTGGTAGGGAGACCATTCATCCTGGATCACATCATACAACACCATGATGTAAAATGCAGAACCGCCATCCCCTAAAGGCTGGGAATAACCACCACCCAGCAACAAACTGGGTACACCTTTATTTATGGAAACGGAAGTTTTAGGATCTGTGTAATAAGTGGTTTTTACACTCACATAGTTGAACTCCGGCTGTGCGTGTAAAAAAAACATTTCAAACGGGTAAAACCGGCCCCACAGGCCACCTCCAAACACTTTGTAGGAATCTTTCTGTGTAGTGCGGCCACTATAATCCTCCCATTTTTCAGATGCATACTGCGCATTGATGCTTACACCTGCAGCAAACATTTCTGAAAAACGGTAGCCCAGCAACGGCGATACATTAATGTTGGTATAACTGCCAAAGGTAAGCCCCAGCGAACCGCCGATCATCAGGCGGGAGGGATCAAAACCTTTGCGTTCGGAGCTGGTAGTATCTGTTTTATAGTACTGGGCCTGTGCAGCGTGCATACCTGCCAGCAGCAGTATACATAAGAGCAAACGTTTCATCGGTTACTTGTTTAATGTTTTTTTAAGCTATGGGTGTATTTCATATTCCTGTACCACACTTTACAAGCGCGGTATGTTTAGTCAAATATTTTCCCTCTGTTCAAAATATTGCTGGGATCAAATACCTGTTTGATCTGTTTCATGATCTGCAGGTGCTGATCATCAAAGATCACATCCATGTAGGATTTCTGTACCAGGCCAATGCCATGCTCCCCGGAAATAGTGCCGCCCAGCCGTTTTACCAGCTCAAATATTTCACGGATGCCGGTTTTG
The DNA here is from genome assembly GCF_900109685.1 of Chitinophaga rupis. GTDB lineage: Bacteria > Bacteroidota > Bacteroidia > Chitinophagales > Chitinophagaceae > Chitinophaga > Chitinophaga rupis. Next base: position 370,417 of record NZ_FOBB01000006.1, read on the forward strand.
AGCGTTCCATTCCACTGCTCTTCCGACAGCTCTCCACGGATAATGTTCACATGAAGATTACCATCGCCCGCATGCCCGTAACACACAGAATGGAAGCCATATTTTTTACCAATATCCTTTACGCCTTTCAGTAATGCAGGCAGCTCTGCACGCGGTACTACGGTATCCTCCTCCTTATATACAGAGTTAGCTTTAACGGCTTCGGCTACACGCCTTCTTAATTTCCAGAGCTCTTCTTTCTGCTGATGGTCTTCTGCAAAAAGAATATCCCCGCAATCAAATTCCGCCACCACAGCAGCAATGCCTTCCATTTCCTGCATCAGCACTTCTGTATAGTTGCCATCCACCTCTATCAGCAGGTGGGCCTGGATACCTTCTTCTATTTTTACCGTGCTGCTATCTACATAACGCGTTACCCATTCCAATGCATCACGCTCCATAAACTCCAGTGCAGATGGAGTGTATCCTGCACGGAAGATGGCGCTCACTGCGGCGCAGGCATTTTCCGCAGAACGAAAAGGCACCAGCATCAGCAGGTCATATTTGGGAGACGGAATTAAGCGTAATACTATTTTAGTTACAATGCCCAGCGTACCTTCACTGCCTACTACCAGCTGGGTTAAGTTATAGCCGGTGGAGTTCTTCAGCACATTGGCGCCCGTCCATATTACGGCGCCGGAGGGCAGCACTACTTCCAGGTTCAGCACATAATCCTTTACCACACCATATTTTACGGCTTTGGGGCCGCCGGAATTTTCCGCAATATTCCCTCCTATTAAACAGGAGCCGCGGCTGCTGGGATCGGGCGGGTAGAACAGCCCTTTTTCCCGTACTGCATTCTGCAGCACTTCTGTAATAACGCCCGGTTCTACTGTTACCTGCAGGTTCCGTTCGTCAATAGCTATGATCTTGTTAAAACGCTCCATAGACAATACTACCCCACCCCACTGCGGCAAAGCGCCGCCGCTTAAACCGGTACCTCCGCCACGGGGTGTTACCGGCAGGCTTTCCTGCTGGCACAGCTGCATAATACTGCTTACCTGCTCCGTGGTATTGGGTTTCAATACTACTTCCGGTAAATAGTGCAGGTCTTCTGTTTCATCGTGCGCATAGTGATGCAGCGCTTCCTCGTCTGTTAGTACATTGGCCGCTCCCACAATCTCCCGGAAAAGGTCCAGGTGCCGGGCATCGAGCTTGGAGAAATTCGTCATGAAGCAAAGATAACGCAAGATGAATTACGAATTATTTAATTACGAATTACGAATTAGAATGCAGCGGATCGTAAAAAATTTGGTTACCTGCATATTCACTTTTACGCAGTACCAATTCGTAATTCGTAATTGATCAATTCGTAATTAAGTTCAAAAGCTTGGACACAATGTGGCTCTGCGGGCGCTGCTGAAGCTGCGGTTGGGATAAAGGCCGGTATAAACAATACCTATTTCGTAGGCGCCACGGCGGCCGTTGGATACGGCCAGGTTAGATGCCGTAACATCATAGCTGAACATCATGCGCACCTTGGAGATCTCATATCCTACCAGGAAAATAAAAGCATCGTTCAGGCGGTAATAAGCGCCGCCAAATACCTGCTTGGTACCATCGCCGGAAAGGTTATAGGCTGCGTTGGTACCCATTACCAGCTCGCGGGAGCCGGCCTGCCGGGTATAATAGGCGGCAGGGTTCAGGATCACCTGGTCATTCAGCTTAAAAATACCATTCAGGAAACCGATATAACGGCGGTCTATCTGGTTATTGCCCTCATAAAAGCTTTCATGCGGCTTGTTCACGTGCTGCACGGAAAAACCGCCATTCACGTAAATATTATCGGTAGGAAAGTAAGCGTAGTTCATACCCACCTGCATGTCGAAATAATTCACTTTTGACTGCGTAATGGGTTCTGCAGTGGGCAGCTCAGAATCAAAGAACTTACCGTTCCACTGGTCGCCAAACGTAAGCTTAGCCAGGTCTACCCGCTTATTGGCAGATCCTACATTAAAGCCTAAGGACAGCAGGCTGCTTTGCCCTAACAACTGGTGGTAGGCTACAGAGCCATATACCTTGGTAGAGGTAAGGTTACCGCTGCCCGCCTGGTCACGCAGGATCACGCCGCCCAAACCTACCCAGCCATACTCCAGCCGGTCGCGGAACAGCTGGAAATCGGCAAAGGCCGACATCGTCTTATATGGCACCGGGATGCTGGCCCACTGGTTACGGTAGTTGATACCTACCCGGTAATTACCATCCGGGATAAAACCGGTATTGGCCGGATTGGTAGTTAGCGGTGAGTTAAAGAACTGCGAAAAATGCAGGTCCTGTGCGGCTCCCTGCAGGGAAGCGAACAACAATACTAAACCGGCTACATAAAATTTTACTGGCTGCTTCATGGCTCATCATCTTAACAAAGTAATGTTTCCTGTCTTATTCGTTTTCGTCCCGTCGCTGAATTCTACACTTACGGCGTATGCATATGCATCCATGGGTTGAATGGCGCCTTTGAACCGGCCATCCCAACCGATGGTGGGATCATTGGATTCAAAGACCAGCTGGCCCCAACGATTAAATATCTTTAAATTGAATTTGGCTATTCCAAAGCCCCGCACCATCAGCACATCATTCCGTCCATCATTATTGGGTGAGAAGGCATTAGGGACATCAAACAAGGGGATCACAATTGCGGCTACCTGCTTACAAACCGTATCTACACACCCCGCGGCATTGGTTGCCAGCAAACATACATCGTACGTTCCTGTTTTGTTATACTGGTGTACCGGGTTGGTTTCAGCAGAAACGCTCCCGTCACCAAACTCCCACAAATAGCTTGCCGCACCTATGCTCTGGTTCACGAATGTCACCGGCGTATTTTCTTCCGGCTTGGTAGGCGTGAATGAGAAGTCGGCACTGGGCGGACCAAATACCTTGATCGTTATGCTGGTATCATCCTCCTTATTACAAGTATTGTTATCCAATGCACGCAGCGTAACCGTGTAAGTACCGGGGTTTGGATATGTATGCACAGGGTAAGCCTCTGTAGAGGTGCTGCCGCCGTCTCCAAAGTTCCACTCAAACGTTTCCCCACCCATAGAGGTATTGTTAAACTCGATGGTAGAGGGTGCGCAGGAGCTGTCCGGCGCTATAAAGCTGGCTTCCACGTTAGCGGCCACACGCAGGGGCACGGTATCCGTATGCGGGGCGTTACAATAGTTGGTATCTACCAGGGTAAGCAGGGCATTATATACACCCGGCGACTGGTAAGCGTGCTGCCAGTTACCCAGGCCTACGGTTGACTGTGGCGTACCATCCCCAAAATCCAGCGTAAAGGATAAGTTGGTGAATGGTTTGCCCTGCGGCGCTACAGATGCATTTTCAAAATTATAGCTCAGGGCTTCACAGGGCGGCAGCTTGGTTACCACCAGGTTTACGGAAGCACTGTCGGCCCGTATGCGCACCTGGGTGTAAGCAGTATCGCAACCGTTACAGCTGGCAGGGTCACATTTAATGAGGCGTATGGTGTAATCGCCAATGGCGTTATAAGTATGGGAAACAGTATCCAGGTTACCACCTACATCCCCCGAACCATCGCCAAAGTTCCAGGTACGGGTTTGGGCGGGTGAGCTGGTGGTATCTACAAACGTAATATCGGCAGGTACGCAATAATTCTTCCTGCGGTCCAGGGTTTTAATACCGGCTTTTACCCCATCCAGGTTAAAGGCGATCTTTAACGCGCCAAAGTTACAGAAGGGCGGCGCCGCTGTTGCATAGGCACCGGGCGTGGTTGGGTAACGCGGTTTTGCACCGTTGTTGGCCGATACATTACACCAGGCGCACAGGCCCTGGTAAATAACCCCATTACGGTCAAAGCGGCTGGTGCCGCCATCTACATGCTCATACAAACCATTGCCGCCAAAAAAGCTGGCAAACAATACGCCCGTAGCATCGCGCTGCAATACAAAGAAGTAAAAGTCCTGATCGTCAGTGGTACGCTGCAGGGGATTTTTGGTGATCAGCCCACTGGTGCCTGAGTTAGGATAACGCAGTGATTTATTGATACCGCCACCCCAGCCTGAAACGTATACATTCTCACACCGGTCTACCAGGAAGGCAGTGGGTGAAATGCTGGGGTCTGTAGCCTGCTTGCCAAAAGTTGTAGAGTATATAAAGGCCGACAGGTTAGGATCCAGCTTGGATATAAACTGCTTGGAATTATCGTTATAAAAAACCGTAGTGCCGGTGGGCTGCTTCACCGGCCAGCGTCCGTCTGTGGTACCCATTGCATATACATTTCCTTCTGCATCCAGCTGAATACCATATACCTGGTCTGCCGATGCATTGTCTGCACCCAGGTAAGTGCTTTGTAATACACTGGCGCCATCGCTGGAAATGTGGGCAATAAACCCATCGCACACACCACCGCGGTAACCGGGATAAATAACACCACCGGTGGTACGGAAGTTAGTGCTGGCTGTGCCACCGCCTACATACAGGGTATTACCGTTCAGTGCCAGCACATAACCTGCATCTTCTTTATCGCCGCCAAGGTAGCTGGCCCATAGCAGGTTGTTACAGTTAGGATCTATTTTCATTACCACCGCATCCTGCGCGCCGCCAAAGCTGGTTTGGAAGGCGCCGGCTGTTACCGGGAAATCAGTGGAGCGGGTGCTGCTGGTCACATAAATGTTGGCGGCGCCATCTAGCACTACTTCACTACGGGCATCATCGCCATAATTGCGTAACAGTACCCAGCTGCCGGCCTGCCGGTTCTCACGCATATTCACCGCATCATCTGCACTGCCGGCTATACGCAGCGAACCAATGATGCCGGTACCGGCTGCGTTTAATTTCACAATAGCTATATCCCAGCCGCCACGGTTACCTACTTCATTTTTAAAGGGAAAGTTACCGGAGGTTGTTCTGCCGCTGATCACCAGGTTACCGGCTGCATCAGCAAATAAGCTATGTGGCTGCTCATCGCCATTGCCGCCTAAATAGGTGGCATATACCAGGTTGCGGCCATTGGGGGTGAACTTGCTGATACCAATATCAAACTGCCCGCCCTGGAAAGCATTCTGGATCACGCCGGTTGTTACCGGGTAACCCTGCGCCCATACAATACCACCGCCGTAAAAATTACCCTGGTCGTCATAAGTGGCGGTAAAGCCCCAGTTATCGGCCCGGGAGCCGGATACGCTGGAAAATACATAAGTAGGATCTATCACCAAGGGGTACTGCGGATCATACTTACCGGATATTTTAAAACCAACCTTATTACCATTTACACGGTAACTAACCTTTACGGTTACACGCTGGTTATTGATGTATTGATAAGCATACGGCATCAGCTCGGTAGAGGTGCCTACAGAGGTAGTGATCTCCAGCTGGTCTTTCTTCAGCTCCAGCCTGTCCACACCGTTATATTGTAATTGAATATTGGAAGGATCGGCGCCGGGATGCACGATCAGATCATACTTCAGCAAAGACGCTTCTGAATACACCTGCATATCGATACCGGCATACAGGTCTTTGTAAAGCACCTGCTGGTAAGACTTTACGCCCGACTTCCATTTGGAAGCATCATTACCCAGGAAGTAATTACTATAACCATCGGTTGGTTTATCCGGTGTTACCTGTAAGGTGGGTTTGGCATTCAGAAAAGTTACTTCGTAGGCATGCGCTCTTACAACGGGCTTCTCACGTTTAATATCGCCCGGTACATCCTGATGCGGCGTGGTGCTGGCCGCGGGTGCGGCGGCAGTACCTTTTGCATTATAATCTACATAAGGCGGCGCCGGTGCATCTGCATGCCCGTGCATGTATTCTGTAAGCTTTGAGTAATCGGTTTTGTTGAGGAGAGAAAAAGTGAACCCGTTCTTTTTAAGGAAGATGGCGCCCCCGCCCAGATCTGTTTTATACAAGAAATCTCCCTCCCACTGTCCTTTGTTCTCAATAAACTGCAAAGGGGTGAAATTACTGTTCTCCTGTGCTTGCGCCCTGGCCGGCAATGCTGCCATCAGCCAAAACGTAACACTTAAAAAACCGGCAAGGAAAGTAAATTTCAACGGAATAGATTTAGCGTTTTTTCCTGTAACTAATATACGAATAATAACGTGGAAAGGTTGGCTAATGTTACCGGCTTTGGGGCAACATTCATCCTATGTAATAAGTTATTTATACAGAAGATGCGGATAAACAAGTGGTATAATACATAAGCCCGCAAATTTATTTTTGTACCGTTCTAAACTAAGACCTGCACAATAATAAAACGTTTAAGGCGTTGCAAAAATTGTTGTATGGTCCCCCTTTTACCGTAATAAGGTAACGCTGCCCTGTTTATTTGCCTTGCTGCCATCACTAAACTCCAGGTACACCGTAAAGGCATAAGCATCCATCGGTTGCAAAGCGCCTTTGAACCGGCCATCCCAGCCAATGGAAGGATCATTGGATTCAAATACCAGCTGCCCCCAGCGGTTAAATATCTTGAAGCTGAATTTACTGATGCCAAAACCGCGTACCAGCAGCACATCGTTCATACCATCCCCGTTGGGCGAGAAGGCATTCGGCACATCAAACAAAGGAATAATAATGGCGCTTACCTGCTGGCAGGCCGTATCCGTACAGCCGGCCTGGTTAGTAGCCGTCATGCATACCTCGTAAGTGCCGGTTTTGTTGTACTGGTGCACCGGGTTGGTTTGTGTTGATACTTCACCATCGCCAAACTCCCATAAATAGCTTACTGCGCCAATGGACTGGTTTACAAAGGTAACCGGCGTATTGTCCTCCGGCTTGGTGGGCGTAAAGGAAAATTCCGCGGAAGGCGCGCCAAATACATGTATGGTTACGGTGGTATCGTCTGTTTTATTACAGGTATTGTTATCCACTGCGTGCAGGGTTACCTGGTAATCGCCCGGCGTGGGATAGGTGTGGGTGGGGTAAGCTTCTGTGGAAGTAGCCCCGTCTCCAAAATCCCAGCTAAAGGATTCCCCGCCCAGGGTGGTATTGCCAAATTCAATAACTGCCGGCGCGCATGAGCTGTCCGGCGCCGTAAAGCTGGCCACTACGTTGGCGGCTACCCGCAGGGGTATTGTTTCCGTATGTGGTGCATTACAATAGTTGGTATCTACCAGGGTAAGGGTGGCATTATAAATCCCATCTGCCTGGTAAGGGTGCTGCCAGGAGCCGGTGCCCACGGGCGATACCGGGGTACCATCTCCAAAGTCCAGTAAAAATGACTGGTTGGTAAAGGGCTTGCCCGGCGGCGGAGTGGAACTATTGGTAAACTCATAGGCCAGTGATTCGCAGGGCGGCTGGCGAAGGGCTGAAAAATCAACCACCGCACTATCGGCCCGGATGCGTATTTCTGTATAGGCCGTATCGCAGCCATTACAGCTGGCAGGATCGCATTTAACCAGGCGTACCGTATAATCGCCAATAGCGGCATAGGTATGCGTAATGGTGTCCAGGTTGCCGCCTACATCCGGCGTACCATCACCAAAATTCCAGATACGGGTTTGGGCGGGTGAGCTGGTGGTATCTACAAACGTAATATCTGCAGGTACGCAGTAGTTCTTTTTACGGTCCAGGGTTTTAATGCCTGCCTTTACTCCATCCAGGTTAAAGGCGATCTTTAATGCGCCAAAATTGCAATCCGGCGGCGCTACATTGGAGTAAGCACCCGGCGTGGTAGGATAGCGCGGTTTGGTTGAACTCGTGGCTACGTTACACCAGGCGCATAAACCCTGGTAAATAACGCCGTTACGGTCAAAGCGGCTGGTACCGCCATCCACATGCTCATACAAGCCATTGCCGCCAAAAAAGCTGGCAAACAGCACGCCTGTAGCATCGCGCTGCAGTACAAAAAAGTAAAAGTCCTGATTGTCAGTTGTGCGCTGCAAAGCATTTTTTACCGGCAGGCCTGAGGTACCGGAATTGGGATATTTCAGGCCTATATCCAGCCCGCCGCCCCAGCCGGAAATGTACACGTTCTCACATTTATCTACCAGGAAAGCTACCGGCGAAATACTGGGTTCTGTGGCCTGCTTGCCAAAGGTTGTAGAGTATACAAAGGCCGACAGGTTGGGCTGCAGCTTGGATATAAACTGTTTGGAATTATCATTATAAAAAGTAGTGGTGCCACTGGGCTGCTGTATGGGCCAGTTACCTTCTGTAGTACCCATTACATATACATAACCGCCTGCATCCAGCTGAATACCATATACCTGGTCGGCAGATGGGTTATCAGATCCTATATAGGTGCTTTGCAGCAGGGTAGTACCATCGGTGGTAATATGGCTGATAAAGCCATCGCACACACCGCCGCGGTAAGCAGGATATTTACTGCCGCCTGTAGTGCGGAAGTCAGTGCTGGCGGTGCCGCCTGCCACGTACAGGGTATTACCATTTAATGCCAGCACATAGGCTGCATCTTCTTTAGAACCGCCTATATAGCTGGCCCAGGTTAATGCATTACAGGTAGGATCTATTTTCATTACCACGCCATCCTGGCTGCCGCCCATAGCGTTCTGGAAAGTGCCGGCTGTTACCGGGAAATCCGTAGAGCGGGTACAGCTGGCTACATAAATATTATCTGCTGCATCTACCACCACCTCACTGCGGGCATCATCGCCATAGTTGCGTAACAGCACGGAGGCGCCGCTTTGCCGGTCCTCCCGTATGTTCACCCCATCATCCACACTGCCGGCTATACACAATGCACCAATAATACCGGTGCCGGTAGCATTTAATTTTACTACGGCAATATCCCAGCCACCACGTTTGCCTACAACGTTGGTGAAAGGAAAATCGGATGATTTGGTCCTGCCGCTGATCACCAGCTCGCCCTTCGTATCTACAAAAAGGCTATGCGGCTGCTCAATATTATTGCCACCCAGGTAGGTTGCATACAATAAACGGCGGCCTGTTGGATCAAACTTACTAATGGCAATATCAAACTCCCCGCCCTGGAAAGAGCTTTGTGCAGCGCCTGGCGTTACCGGGTAATTACCGGGATCAAAGCTGATGCTGCCACCATAAAAATTACCTGCTGCATCATAGGTAGCGGTAAAGCCCCAGTTATCGGCCCGGGCGCCGGAGAGGGTGGAAAATACATAGCTGGGGTCTATTACCAGCGGATACTTTCCATCATAATCCCCGCTTATTTTAAACCCTACTTTATTACCGCTTAACCGGTAGCTCACTTTTACGGGTATACGTTGTTCATTGATGTATTGATAAGCATACGGCATCAGCTCCCTGGCCACGCCTACGGAGGTAGTGATTTCCAGGTTGCCTTTTTTCAGCTCCAGCTTATCTACGCCGGTGTACTCCAGCTCTACCTTAGCTGCATCTGCACCGGGTTTCACAATAAGATCATATTTTAACTGGGATGCTTCTGAGTACACCTGCATATCAATACCTGCATAGAGCTCCTTATACATCACACTCTGATAAGACTTTACATTGGAGCGCCATTTCGTAGCATCGTTCCCGATAAAATAGTTGCTGTATGCTTCTATAGCCTTATCCGGCACCAGCTGCGGATCTTTATTGGCATTTAAAAAAGTAACCTCATAGGCATGCGATCTGATCACCGGCGCCTGGGGCTTGCTGCCGCCGCCTGGCACGGTGGCAGCTGTAGTGCTTTTATTAGATGCTGCTTTAGCGTCATAGTCAACAGAAGGAGGTACGGGCGCGGAAGCATGCCCGTGAAAATATTCCCTTACACTTTCCAGTCCTGCCGGATCCATCAGATTAAAGGTAAAACCACTCTTTTTGAGAAAAATGCTGCCACTGCCCAGGTCTGTTCTATACAGGAAATTCCCGGACCATTGCCCTTTGTTCTCTACAAACTGCAGGGGAGTAAAATTACTGGCGGCAGTAGACTGACCTTTAACGACCCCGCTTACCAGCACCATTATGATACCTGTAAAAACGGCAAGGGAATTGAGTTTCAAGCGATAAACATTTAGTTGGTGGGTAAAAGTCCATGGAACATATTCCACGGCTTATAACGGATTACACGGTTTAAAGTTACTTAACGGCTGGCTGGCATACTAAAGCATGATTTAAATTCTAATAACAAACGTAAAACCGGGTCAGGAAATTTTACTCCACTGGGATTTTCCCCGCTGGCTGGCTAAATATTCCTGTAAGGGTTGATTTTCAGGCAGCGACAGGTCCATATCTTCCTGTAAGATCTTTTCCGCACAGGCCCGGGCTGCATCCAGCACCGGCTTATCGTGCAAAATATCGGCCAGCTTAAAATCCAGCACCCCGCTCTGGCGGGTACCCTCCATATCGCCGGGGCCGCGCAGCTCCATATCTTTTTCAGAGATGATGAAACCATTATTCGTTTGCACCATCACGTTAATACGCTCTTTTGAATCAGCGCCCAGCTTTACCCCGGTCATCAGGATACAGAAAGACTGTTCAGCGCCGCGGCCTACCCTGCCCCTCAGCTGATGCAGCTGCGACAGACCAAAACGTTCCGTGCTTTCTATTACCATTACGGATGCATTGGGCACGTTTACACCTACTTCAATTACCGTGGTAGCTACCATAATATGGGTTTCGCCTTTTACAAAACGCTGCATATTGGTTTCCCGCATATCTGCCGGCTGGCGGCCATGCACCATGCTAATGTAATACTGCGGCTCGGGGAAAAAAGCTTTTACTTCCTCATACCCTTTCATCAGGTTCTCATAATCCATTTTTTCGGATTCCTCTATCAGCGGGTATACGATGTAGGCCTGCCTGCCTTTGCTAATTTCTTCCTTAATGAAATCCATTACCTGCGGGCGCTGGAACTCCGTGCGGTGCACGGTGGTAATAGGTTTGCGGCCGGGCGGCATTTCATCTATCACGGATACATCCAGGTCGCCATAAATGGTCATAGCCAGGGTACGCGGTATAGGCGTTGCCGTCATAACCAGTATATGCGGTGGTATATCATTCTTTTCCCACAGGCGCGCCCGTTGGGCTACGCCAAAACGGTGCTGCTCATCTACTATGGCCATGCCCAGGTTCCTGAACTGTACTTCCTTTTCCAGCAGGGCATGTGTGCCTATCAATATTTGTATGCTGCCATCTGCTACGGCCGCCAGTATTTGTTTACGCGCCTTGCCTTTAATGCTGCCGGTAAGCAGCGCAGCCTTTAGCGGCATATTTTCCAGCAGCTCTGAAATGCCTTTAAAATGCTGCTGCGACAGTATTTCCGTGGGGGCCATTAAACAGGCCTGGAAGCCATTGTCTATAGCCAGCAGCATGGTTAACAGGGCTACAATGGTTTTGCCGCTGCCTACATCGCCCTGTAACAGGCGGTTCATCTGGCGGCCATTCATAGTATCCTGCCGTATTTCTTTTAACACCCGCTTTTGCGCACCGGTTAAGGGAAAGGGCAAATGGTTGTTATAAAAGTCATTGAAGTGATCTCCTACTGAGCCAAAGATATACCCGTGTGATTGCTGGTGCCGCCTGATCCTGATCCGGCAAATGCGGATCTGCGCAATGAACAGCTCTTCAAACTTCAGTCGGCGCCTGGCCTGCTGCGCTTCTTCTTCCGTGGCTGGTAAATGGATCTTGAAAAAAGCCATGGGCCTTGTCATAAGGCGGTACTGCTGCATTACAGGCGCCGGAATATTTTCCGGTATTTCCAGGGGCGAGAGCTGCTCCAGCAGGTTAAAGGTGAGCTTTCCGATAGCCTTTGCCGTTAGGCCGCGGGCTTTCAGCTTTTCCGTGGTATAATATACCGGCTCCAGGAACTGTTTGCCGCCGGCAATATTTTCCGTGAGCAGGTCCATTTCAGGATGGGCGATCTGTAGGGTGCCGTTAAAGAAAGAGAGCTTACCAAACACCAGGTAAGCGGTTTGCTCCTGCAGGGATTTCTGCATCCACTGCCAGCCCTGGAACCATACCAGCTCTATTTCTCCGGTTTCATCACGCAGGGTGGCTACCAGCCTTTTGCCCCGCTTTTCACCAATGACTTCCAGGGAAATAATGCGCCCGCGGATCTGCACATAATCCATTTGGCCCATGAGCTGCCCTATTTTTTCCACCTTGGTACGGTCCACATACCGGAAGGGGAAATAATTTAGGAGGTCGCCAAAGGTGTGCAGGTTCAGCTCCTTACGCAGCAGCTCTCCGCGTTGCGGCCCTACCCCTTTCAGGTACTCGATTGGATTGGATAATATGGCGATTGGCGGTGGTATGGAAAAAATATTTTAGTCCATGGTCCATAGTCGATGGTCCATGGAAGTTGCAAGTTATTTAAATACGAAGATTAAATAAAATAGTCCGCGGATGCTCCACGGACTATTCAGTATTTCTTTAAGTATTTCTATGCAAACAAGTCTATGGACCATCAATTATGGACCATGGACTATTAAAAACTATTCTGCACTCGCTTCCACCTTACCTTCTGCGAACAGCTTCATCCACTCTGTGGTTACAGATTTGGGACGTTCGAGAGAAAGGCCCAGGGCGCGGTCCCAGCACAGGGATGCCAGTACGCCCAGCGCGCGGGATACGCCAAACAGTACGGTATAGAACTCATATTCTACCAGGCCGTAGTGTACCAGCAGGGCGCCGGAATGTGCATCCACATTAGGCCAGGGGTTCTTTACCTTACCCAGGTCCTGTAAAATGGGGGGCACGGTTTCATACACCATCCATACTATACGCACCAGCTCATCGTCCGGTAAGTGTTTCTTGGCAAATTCCATCTGGGCAGTAAAACGGGGATCTGTTTTACGCAGTACGGCGTGGCCGTAACCCGGTACTACCTTACCATCAGACAAAGTTTTGCGTACATATTGCTCGATCTGGCTTTTGGTAGGAATACCGCCACCCAGCTCTTCGCGCATGCTCAGGATCCAGCGGATCACCTCCTGGTTCGCCAGGCCATGCAGCGGACCTGCCAGGCCGTTCATACCGGCTGCAAATGACAGGTAAGCATCGCTAAGGGCAGAACCTACCAGGTGGGTAGTGTGTGCGCTTACGTTACCACCTTCATGGTCAGAGTGGATGGTCATGTAAAGACGCATCAGCTCTTTGAAACCTTCATCGTCATAACCCAGCATGTGAGCAAAGTTGGCAGACCAGTCCAGCATTCCGTTGGGCTGTATATGCTTACCTTCTTTATACTTACGGCGATATACATATGCTGCTATACGGGGCAGGCGGGCAATGAGGTTCATGGTATCCTCATACATATGGCTCCAGTAATCTTTTTTATTGATGCCTTCTGCATAGGCTTTGGCAAAATCAGATTCTGTCTGCAGCGCCATAATACCTACGGTGAACATGGTCATGGGATGTGCCGTGATAGGCAGCGCCTCAATTGCATCAAATACATAGTTGGGTACGTGCGAACGGCGGGCCCACATGCCGGAGAGATATTGTACATCTGCTTCGGTAGGTAATTCGCCAATCAGCATCAGGTAAAACAAACCTTCCGGTAAAGGCTCTGCACCGCCCGGAGCTTTGGGTAAATTGTCCCGCAGCTCGGGAATGGAATATCCTCTGAAGCGGATACCTTCATTGGCATCCAGTAAAGAGGTTTCTGTTACCAGGCCGGGAATGCCGCGCATACCCTGGTAAGCCTGTGCAATCGTAACATCATCCAATTTTTTATTGCCATGATTTTTAATCAGGTCCTTAACTTCTGCGCTAAGTTCATCGGCCTTTACCTTGAATTTTTCTTTTATATACCCCATTTTGATACTGTAGTTTGATAGTTAAAACACAATCGATCAATTGTCAAAAGTAAGGATTTGTTAACTAAAACGCCAGGCTTTTTTAGCAATTCTCCGTAACCAGTAAGCAATGGTTAACAAGTATAAACCATTGTATCTCAATTAATAGATCGAAATATATTAAAATGTTAAGTTTTATTAAGGAAATGTGAATTTTTTATTAGAAACCCATTAGAACTCCCTTATTTAGGCGCGCGCATGTATAACCAGATAGCCACCGCTCCAAAAACAAAGTTAGGGATCCATACTGCCAGCAAGGGGTTGAGGTTGGCTTTGGTAGAGAATACGGTAGAGAACTGAAGGAAGATAATATAGGTAGCGCTGATCACAATACCCAAGGCCAGGTGGAGGCCGCTGCCCCCTCTTACCTTACGGGAGGCAATGATAGCGCCGATAAGACTGAGGATGACCACGGCAGCAGCTGCTGCGGTACGGCGGTACTTTTCTACGTAATAAATGTTCAGTCCTTCTGCGCCCCGTATTTCTTCACGGGCTATAAAACGGTCCAGCTCCGGGGTGGTCATGGCTTCCTGCAGGTTTTTGGCCTCTTCCATTTCCTTAGGGGTAAGGGCCAGCTTCAGGGTAGTATCCTGTTTGCTCCACCAGGTTTCTTTGAGGCCCCTGATCCGGCGCAGGGATACATAGTCCAGGCGCCATTTCTTTTGGGTGGAATCCCAGGAGATGCGGTCGGCACGGATCTTCAGCGTCATATCCAACCCTTCTACCCTTTCCAGCACAAAGTTGCTACCACTGTGATAATTAGGATCATAAGAGCCGAAAGTAACGTACGTGAAACTATCTATACGGGTAGTTTTATCGTATATGGTATGCCCTTCATCACGGGCGTGTATATACGTATTTTCGAATGTAGTGCGTATGCGATTGGCGTTGGGTACCGTCCAACGGTTGCCCAGCCAAAGCAGGCCACCAAACAGGAAAGCGCCTATCCAGAAGGGGCGCAGCAGACGGCGAAAGCTTACGCCTGCGCTCAGAATGGCAATGATCTCTGAGCGGTACGCCATTTTGGAAGTAAAAAAGATAACGGATATAAAAATGAACAAAGGAAATAACAGGGCGGCAATATGCGGGATAAAACCAAAGTAGTAATCTACTACAATGGTTCTCAGGGAAAGGTTGTTGTTCATAAAATCATCCACCTTTTCCGTAATGTCTATCACTACTGAAATCACCAGCAGGATCATCAGGGAATAAATGAATGTTCCTATGAATTTCCGCAGTATATACCAATCGATCTTTGTCATACTGATTTACGATTTTAGATTTACGATCTTAGATTTGATTGAATCGAATCTTAGCCGTAAATCTTTAGAATAGTAACATTATAATTTTGCAATCTACGATTTAGCAGGTATGATTTTCACCTGGTCATGTTAATGAAATCTAAAATCGTCAATCTAAAATCTAAAATTGCATTATAGTCTTGTTTGTAACTGCGGCACCATAGCGGCTTTCCAGGCAGCATAGGTACCGGCCAGGATCTGCTCCCGGGCGGCTTTTACCAGCTGCAGATAAAAACTCAGGTTATGAATGCTGGCCAGCTGCATACCCAGTATTTCCCCGGCGGCAAACAGGTGGCGCAGGTAGGCTTTGGTATAATTGTTACTGGCAAAACAATTGGTTTGCTCATCAATGACCGAAAAATCTGTTGCCCATTTTTTATTCTTGATGTTAATAACACCCTGCCAGGTGAATAACATACCGTTACGGCCGTTGCGGGTAGGCATTACGCAATCAAACATATCTATACCCAGCGCAATATTTTCCAACAGGTTCCAGGGAGTGCCTACCCCCATGAGGTAGCGGGGTTTGTGCACCGGCAATATTTCACATACCAGGCCGCACATTTCGTACATCTCTGCTTCCGGCTCGCCCACACTAAGGCCGCCAATGGCGTTGCCGGCACATTCGCGCGCAGCTATTTCCGTGGCGGAAATGGTGCGCAGCTCTTTATAGGTGCTGCCCTGCACAATGGGAAACAGCGTTTGCTCATGCCCGTAAGCCGGCTGCGTTTCTGCCAGCCGTTTAATGCAGCGGTCCAGCCAGCGGTGCGTAAGCTCCATGGATTTACGGGCGTACACAAACTCCGACGGGTAGGGTGGGCATTCATCAAAGGCCATAATAATATCGGCACCTATGGTGCGCTGGATGTCCATTACACTTTCCGGGGTAAACAGGTGGCGGCTGCCATCTATATGCGACTGGAACACCACCCCTTCTTCCTTTATTTTCCGGTTGGCGGCCAGGGAAAAAACCTGGTAGCCGCCGCTATCCGTAAGTATGGGACGCTGCCAGCCATTAAAGCTGTGCAGCCCGCCGGCGGCGGACAATACTTCCAGCCCCGGGCGCAGGTACAGGTGATAGGTATTTCCCAGGATGATCTGCGCCTGTACATCGTTCCGCAGCTGCTCCTGGGTTACTGCTTTTACACTGCCCACAGTGCCTACCGGCATAAAAATGGGCGTTTCAATACTGCCATGGGCCGTAGTAAGCATGCCTGCACGGGCCTGGCTGTTGTTATCGGTGGTAAGAAGGTCAAAATTCATAAAACAGGGCAAAGGTAGAATTAATGTGCAAATGTGAGGATATGGGTTGCTAATGTGCGCTTATGCAGGCGGGCAATGCAGAAAAAAAGATGTGGAAAACGACCATTAAATAGAACAAAAATATGGTAGTTGACTTATCCCGTTTCATATTTTACCTTTTTTATCCCCATCAGGTTACAGATAAACAAAAACATATATATTTGTCCTCAATATGTCGGAACATCTGGGTTTAATTGTCTTTTACATTTTTGCTACCGTGGCAGCTATTCAGGTGCTGTATTACCTGGTCTTTTTTTCCCGCGTAGCCTTTTACAAGCGCCAATTTGATATGGACGAATCGCCTGCTAACCGTTTTTCGGTGATCATTTGCGCTAAGAACGAGGAGCTGAACCTACAAAAGAACCTGCCCACGGTGCTGCAACAGCGGTACGACATACACCACAACCCGGAATACGAAGTAATTGTGGTGAACGACAATTCCGAAGACGATACCAAATACTACCTGCGTTCCATAGAGCCTGGTTACGCCCACTACCGCCACATAGAGCTGAAACAGGCCGCCAAATTTATTCCCGGTAAAAAATATCCCTTATCCATAGGCTTAAAAGGTGCGCAGTATGAACATGTGCTGCTGACAGATGCAGACTGCCGCCCGGCCAGCGTGAACTGGCTGCACATTATGAGCCAGGGCTTCAGCGATGGTAAAGAAATTGTGCTGGGTTATGGTCCTTATGTGAAAAAGCCTGGTTTCCTGAATAAAGTGATCCGTTACGAAACCTTTTTCAGCGCACTGCAATACCTTTCCTTTGCCATGGCCGGCGTGCCTTACATGGGCGTAGGCCGCAACCTGGCGTATAAGAAAGACCTGTTTTTTCGTAATAAAGGTTTTGTGAACCACCAGCACCTGGCTTCCGGCGATGATGACCTGTTTGTGAACACTGCAGCCAACAGCAAGAACGTAGCCGTGGTTATTGACAAGCAGGCATTCACCTACTCAGAGCCTAAAGACAACTGGAGCCGCTGGTTCCGGCAAAAAACCAGGCATATGTCTACCGGTAAGCATTACCGCTTTGGACATAAGCTGCTGCTAGGTATGTTTTCATTAAGCCATTTCTTCTTTTATCCTGCATTCATCGTAAGCCTGTTCTACTGGCCGCTGATGTATTATGTACTGGCCATTTTCGGCGCTAAGCTGCTTATACAATCCATTATCTTTTACTTTGCCCTGCGCAAGCTGGATGAGAGCGACCTGTTCAAGCTCTCCTGGTTCATGGATATCTTTATGTGCCTGTATTACATTATCTTCACACCCTCTTTATTTTTTAAGTCTAAGTCAAAGAACAAATGGTAGTACAAGCTGCCCAGCAATGTAGCTGATAGCTTGTAAACAGCTACCAGCCGGCAGTTTTATCATGGACATTATCCTGCAATATTTTTCCGACTTCACGCCTTTGCAGCTGCAGCAGCTGACTGCACTGGATGCTGTGTACCGGGAATGGAATGAAAAGATCAACGTAATATCCCGTAAAGACATTGACAGCCTGTATGAAAAACATGTGCTGCATTCCCTGAGCATTGCCGCTGCCGTGGATATACCGGCCGGCACACAGGTGCTTGACCTGGGCACAGGCGGCGGTTTTCCCGGTATTCCGCTGGCAATTTTCTTCCCCGAGGTGCAATTTCACCTGGTAGATTCCATCGGCAAAAAAATTAAGGTAGTGCAAGCAGTGGTGGAAGCCCTGGAGCTAAAAAATGTAACCACTGCCCATAGCCGGGCAGAAGAGATAAAGAACCGCAAATTCGATGTGGTAGTATCCCGCGCAGTAGCCCCGCTGGGCGACCTATGGAGCTGGAGCAAGCCCCTGCTGAAAAAAGCGCAAAGCGGAAAGCAGAAAACGGAAAACGATGAAGAAGCGGCCAGCGGCCTTATATGCCTGAAGGGGGGCGATCTTTCCCAGGAAATATCCGAAAGCGGCTGTGCCCCTACCCTGCTGGATATTTACGACCTATTTCCACTGGAATATTTTATGGAGAAGTATGTGGTGCTGGTGACACGCTAGTTTCCAGCGTAATATGCTGAATGCCCAGGTGTTCCAACTCATGGCACAGGGTTCTTTTCAGCCCGTCCACCTGCTCCATATTTAATTGTGCAGCCACCACCAGCTGGGCGGTAAGCGCATTTTCCGTGGTGCTCATGGCCCAGATATGAATATGGTAAATATCTTTTACGCCGGGTATTTTCAGCGCTATCTTTTTTACCTCCTCTAACTCAATTCCCTGTGGCACCCCGTCCAAAGAAAGGCGCAGGCTGCTTTTAAGCAGCCCCCAGGTGCTGTAAACAATCACGATCATGATCACCAGGCTTACCACCGGATCCACCCAATACCAGCCGGTATATATAATAATGATGCCTGCTACTACCGTACCCAGGGAAACCATGGCATCTGCCAGCAGGTGCAGGTAGGCACCTTTTACATTCAGGTCTTTTTCCTTATCCCTCATAAACAGGAAGGCCGATGTAGCATTCACCACAATGCCAATACCTGCTACAATGGCCATCATACCACCGGGAACCGGCTCCGGATGGGTAAAACGGCGCACCGCCTCCCACCCGATGGCGCCTACTGCCACCAGTAAAATAAGCGCATTAAACAGGGATACCAGGATGGTGCTTTTGCGGTAGCCATAGGTATACTGCTGGCTGGACCTCACTTTTGCCAGGCGAAAGGCCACCAGCGACAGGGCCAGGCTGGCCACATCGCTCAGGTTATGGCCTGCGTCGGAGACCAGGGCCAGGGAACCGGTAATAAAACCGGCCACGAATTCAATGACCACAAAAGCCAGGTTGAGGACAATCCCCCAGATAAATGCCCGGTTCAAATGGCCATTTGTGATGGGTAACGCATGCGTATGTGCGTGGGAGTGTGCATGATCGTGCGACATGACGTAAATTTAGGAAAGTTTGCTTTTGGGCTTTAGAATGAAAATGAAACACTTGTGCAAATTCCGGGCGGTTTTGTCCCTTCGGCGGCCCGCAGGTCGTCGTTACACCTTGAAATAAGTAAACTTTTTTTTCAAACAGGTAAAATATCGTGTTAGCTGCTTCGTCATCCTAATTAAGATGAAAGAGTTGCTCCTTACAAAAACATCTATGGCCATAGAACAAAATGAACGTATACAAGAAACCGTTCAGAAGGAGCGTAAGCGTTTGCTGAATTTTATCCGGCAGCGGGTAAATAATGTGGCGGATGCGGAGGATATTTTACAGGATGTTTTTTACCAGTTCACCGAATATTTACGCTTAGGCAGTCAGATTGATTCTATTACCGGCTGGCTGTTTGCAGTAACCCGGAACAAGATCACGGACTGGTTCCGTAAAAAACGGGAAACACCCTTCTCCGACAACACGCTGGAATATGATGGGGAGGAGACCTTATTCCTTTCTGAAATACTGCCGGATCCCTCGTCCAAAACGGATACGCCTATGCTCCGCAAAATGCTGGCAGAAACCATTATGGAAGCCATAGAAGAATTACCGGTTGAACAACGTACCGTGTTCCTGCAACATGAGGTAGAGGGAAAATCATTTAAGGAAATGGCTGCAGAAACCGGGTTATCCATTAACACGCTGCTATCGCGCAAACGTTATGCAGTGCTGTATTTGCGGGAACAGCTGGCAGAGCTGTACCAGGAGTTATTAAACAATTAATCACACACAAACGAATTGATATCATGAGACGTAAACCAGGATTGGGGGTTTTGAAATTTATTTTGCTGGGTGCCTTGTTCATGACCGTAATAGGTTTTGTAACTATGAGCCTGTGGAACTGTCTTATACCCGACCTTTTCCATGGACCGGTGATCACCTTCTGGCAATCACTAGGCTTATTATTACTGGGTAAGCTGCTGTTCGGCTGGCATGGCCATGGCGGCCCTGCCCCCTGGAAAGGCCGCTGGCGCGAGAAAATGCGTCAACGCATGGAATCCATGACACCGGAAGAAAGAGAACGCCTGCGGGCCCGTTGCGGACGCTTTAGCGGCGGCGGCAGGTTCTGGGATGAGCGCAGGGACTTCTGGGATGAGCGGAGGGACAGACCGGAAACTACTCCTCCCCCGCCACCGCCCCCTTCTGCGGAATAATTTGCTAATGTGCTGACAGGTAATGTGCCGGTGAGAAATAATTATAAATTCAGGATGTTTCTATCATAAAAACAAAATCCTATGCTACACGCCATTGCTAACTATAAAACAGATACTATGATAGGTATCTTCAAAACCAATATAGCAACACCAGCAGAAAGACAGCACATGATCCGGGTTATTCACGCCCACTTCGATGTAGACACCTGCTACGTAGATATTGAAGACTGCGACAAAGTGTTACGTATTACAGATATGAAGGTAGATGAATATACTATGATGGCTTTTGTACGCCAGCAGGGTTTCCTGTGCGAAATACTGGAATAAGTAGATCGCAACCCGGAAAAATTTTGTTAACTTATCTTCATGAAAGTTCCCCAAAAACCATTGTTACGGTTCCATAAATATGCATTCATTGCGTGCATATTATCAGCAGGTTTATTTTTCTCTTTTACTGCTGCTGCCCAGGAGTTTCCCAAAGGCTGGGTATTTCCGCTGGAGTTAGGGCAAGGTAGCGTAACCACCTTTCACAACTCACCGGACCTGTATTTGGGAAGCTTAACTTTTATACCACAGTACACACTTATTAAAAGCCGTTTACGTATAGGCGCTGCAGTGGCGGGCGCCTATACCAACAAACGGGTGTATGGCCTGGCAGGCCCGCACCTGGCCTTGATGCTGACGGATAAACCCAAAGTGCTATCCAGCACTGTACTGAATATACAATTAACGGCAGAGCATTTGTGGGGCACCAAAGAGCAGCGCTTAGCCGGTGGTGGCCTCACTGCAGAAGTAGGACAATTAGCCACCTTTTCCATAAAAGCATTACGGGATTATCAGTTAAATACCTGGTGGCTGCAGGCTGCCATTGGCGTAAACCTGTTCATGAAAAAACCATCGGAAAATCCGTTTGATTCCGTTCCCTGATCTTACACTGGTGTAATACCCTTTAAATAATTAGTTATGGCAAAAACAGCTTTAGTAGTCAGCGGTGGCGGTTCCAAGGGAGCGTTTGCCGTAGGTGTGGTCAAGTACCTGGCAGAAAACCGGCCCGATATCCAGTTTGATACCCTATGTGGTACTAGTACAGGATCTCTTATTGTACCCATGGCGGCCCTGGGTGAAATTAGTTTACTGGAAACTATTTACACTACGCAAACCACTGCCGATGTAGTGATAACCGGTAACATCCTGAACCGTTTTGCACGCGCCAACTCCCTGTATGACGCAGGACCGCTGGCAAGGCAGATCACTACTAATTATACAGATGAACGTTTTAAACAGCTGGCCGCTTCCAAAAAAGAAGTATTTCTTACCACGGTATGCCTGCAAACCGGGCGTATCACCTACTTCAGCAATACAGGCATGCCTATGCTCAACACCAATTACGATGTAGTGAAATTAAACGACGGGCAGGCTTTCCGGGAAGCGGTACTGGCATCCTCCTGCCAGCCGGTGTTTATGCCGCCTATAGAAGTAAGCGCGGTTACAGAAAAACCACGGCAGTTCGTAGACGGTGGCTTGCGGGAATATGCACCTATACAGCTGGCTATTGACAATGGCGCCACAGAAGTGTATGCCATACTGCTTACACCAGAAACAGCAGCAACCAGTAACGAACGTTTTACCAGCACCTTCAACATCCTGGAGTCAACCATCAGCTGGTTCACCAATGATGTGGCGGTGAATGATGTGCAGATACCTTTACTCTATAACCGTGCGTTACAATACATTGATGCCGTAAAGCAAAAGATGCTGGATGCCGGCGTAAAACAAGCGGATATTGACAAATTCTTTGATGTACCGGGCGCTAATCCATTCCTGGGAAAAAAGGAGCTCACCATTCACATCATCCGTCCGGATGCACCACTGGGCGGGGGAGCGGGCGGATTGGTGTTTGATCCCACAGAAATGAAAGGCATGATGGCAAAGGGTATGGAAGTGGCGGAAAGGCTCTTCAGCTAACGTATTTTATTTAAATACAAAACCCGCGTAAATACCAGTACTTACGCGGGTTTGTTATTTTATAACGGAGTGTTGTCTATCGCACTTTTGCCGCATTATTGCTCCGGTCAATATCCGCCATTCTTTCTGAAGGATCAATTTCCAGCAGCTCAATATTTTTCATGGGCATATCCAATGTTACTTCATAGGTAGGATGTGTCCATGCCCACCATTCATGCGTAACGCGGGGCGTAGCATCTTCCTGCGGTTTCTCACCAAACATCAGTGACAAAGAAATGTAGTGTAATTGTTTTTTGCCATCGCGGGTAGTCACTTCCAGGTCTATGGGCATTGGCAGATCCCCTACCCGGCGCAGGCGAACTACTGCCTTACCATTGTATTCATATACACTATCAATACCATAATCAATATGCTTAGTGGTATTTACAAACAGCATGCGGTACCAGTCCAGCTGCAGGCCGCTTACCTTTTCCATTACACGGATAAAATCATTTGCATTCGGATGTTTGAAACGCCAGTCCCAGTAATAACGTAACAAGCCTTTATCGCGGTTCTGCGCACCAATAATATATCCCAGCTGCTCCAGGAATACCGCGCCTTTTGAATAAGCAGTAATGCTGTAGGCGGCATTGGTGTTATAAAAATCTGAGTGGGTGCTCATCGGTTCTTCCAGCCCGCTTCTTACCAGGCTAAAGTAACCGTTATAAGAGCTGGTATGCGGACTTGGCGTTTTTGTAGAATCCAATGTGTGATACACGATGTTATCTTCTGCAAAAGAGGTGAAACCTTCATCCATCCAGGGATACAGGCTTTCATTAGTGCCCAGCATCATCTGGTACCAGGTATGCATCCACTCATGCATGGCTAAACCATACAGGCCATTCAATTTCCCGTTACCCAAAATGAGCGTGCCCATAGGGTATTCCATACCGCCATCACCCCCTTGTATAAACGAATATTGTTTGTAGGGATAAGGGCCGTAATGCGCCTTGATCCATGCATAGGCAGCTGGTATCATTTTGGCGAATGCGGGCCAGGTTTCGCGTGTGGTATCGTTTTCCAGGTAAAAGAAATGCGCGGTAAAACCATCTACCTGCTGGGTGATGTGCTTATACGCGGTATCAGCAGCCCACATAAAATCATGCACATTGGGCGCTATAAAATGCCAGGTAAGCGTATTGCCCGGCGGGCGGGTTACTTTTACACCGGGTGTTTCATAGCCATAACCGATCTGGTTGGGGTTTTGCAAATAACCGGTGCCACCCAGCACGTATCTTTTATCAATGGTGATCTTCACATCATAATCGCCCCATACACCATAGAACTCGCGGGCTACATAAAAAGTAGGGTGCCATCCTTCATAATCATACTCGCACATTTTAGGATACCATTGCGACATGGAATAATCCACCCCCTCTGCATTATTACGGCCGCTGCGGCGGATCTGTACCGGTACCTGGCCTTCAAAATCCATATCAAACACGGCTTTGCTGTGCGGCAGAATGGGTTTATCCAGCATTACTTCCAGGATGGTTTCCACCTGTTTGGTTTGCTGGGGGCGGCCATCGCGTTTTAAAGACAATACTTTCTGGTAGCCGATCTCATTTGGTTTCAGGTGCTCAATACGGTCGCGCACACGGGCATCCCAGTCCTGCTTTCCGTTGGGCAGCGTGGTCTTACCCAGCTCGCGGCTGCGTACATCCATCATGCTGTTAGGCTGAAACGCGTTCCAGTACAGGTGGTAGAACACTTTATATAAGGTGTCCGGAGAGTTGTTGGTATATTCTAATTGCTGTTTGCCGGTAAAACGGTTGGTCTGCACATCCATCTTCACATCCATTGTATACTTCACCCGCTGCTGCCAGCGGCTGGGCTGTGCCTGTAACGTGGCTGTTGCGAATAGTAATAACAACAGGGCTGCTCCTGCGAAAGTTTGCTTCATTCCTATGTAAAATTTAAACTGCTAATTTAGGTGTATTTCGTTTTTATGCGCCCCCAACTATCACTACTATCTCCCCTTTAACCCCTTTTTCTTTGTAATAATCCACTACTTCCTGCAAAGTGCCGCGGGTATGCTCTTCAAACATTTTGGTAAGCTCGCGGCATACACAGCAGTAACGGGTGGCGCCAAAATATTTAATCAGTTCTTCCAGCGTTTTCACCAGCCGCTGGGGGGATTCATAAAAAACAATGGTACGCTCATCCTGCGCCAGCTGTGTAAGCAGGGTATGGCGTCCTTTTTTGGGAGGGAGAAAACCTTCAAACGTGAAGCGGTTCATGGGAATGCCGCTGTTCACCAAGGCGGGTACAAAGGCGGTAGCGCCAGGCAGGCATTCTACCGGCACACCTGCACGGATGCATTCACGCACCAGTAAAAAACCAGGATCCGATACACCGGGGGTACCGGCATCTGTAAGCAAGGCCATGGTTTTGCCGGCCTGCAATTGTTGCAGCAGGTGCTGTAATACTTTATGTTCGTTATGCTGATGGTAAGGGGTTACCGGCTTTTGTATGTTATAGTGCCGGAGCAGCACGCCGGAGGTACGGGTATCTTCTGCCAGTATCAGATCTACTTCTTCCAGCACTTTAACGGCACGGTAAGTAATATCGGCCAGGTTACCTATGGGAGAAGGAATGAGGTAGAGCTTTGACATGGTATTTACGATTTTAGATCTACGATTTTAGATCAGATCAAAGCGGCTTATTTATTCGCGGCAATAAATCTAAAATCGTAAATCTAAAATCAAAGATTAGTATTACTGGATATTTACTTCGTAAGATTCCATTACCTGGTTGGCCAGCAGTTTCTGGCAGGCATTTTCTGCCAGCTTCTGGGCTTCTTCTTTGGAAGCGGCATCTATTTGCAGGGTAATGTGTTTGCCGATCCTCACATCAGCTACCTGGCCAATACCCAGGTTCTTTAAACCGCCCATCACGGCTTTACCCTGGGGGTCCAGCAATTCTTTCAGAGGCATCACATTAATGTGCGCAGTAAAGGTCATTGTGCTAAAAATTTTGAGTGCAAACCTAAATAATTAATAGTTAATAATGAATAATTAATAATCGGGGAGGCTGTTACTGCATGAAACACAGTTAGTTCGGAGTGCCCTGTTCATTATTCATTCTTAATTATTAATTGCAGTGGCTTTGCCGGGAGGCGCTATGAGGGAGATGATAACATAGCAGACAAACAGAAAAGGTACTACGGCGTATTTGAGCACAGGGATACCGATCAGTAAAAGCACTACCAGCAGTAGCCGGGGCCAGTCTTGCGCCAGCCGGAAACTTTTGAACTTCATGCTGATCATGGGTATTTCTGCTACCATTAAATAACACAGCAGCACTATGATCACATACAATACCCAGATATTTTGCAGCCAGTGCGCCAGGTTAAAGGGATTATACAGCATAATAAGCGGGAAAGAGGCCACCAGCAGGCCTACCGCGGGGGTGGGCACACCAATGAAAAAATCAGTTTGCCGGGTATCCAGGTTAAACTTAGCCAGCCGGTAAGCGGCAAAACAGGGCACCAGCAAGGCCGGGGCCAGGTTCAGGTACGATACGTCGAACACATCCGGCATTTGCATATAGGCGCTGCGCAGCAGGCGGAAGATGATCATGCCAGGCACTACACCAAAGCTTACCACATCGGCCAGGGAATCCAGCTCCTTACCCATGGGAGATTGTATGCATAGCCAGCGGGCTACAAAACCGTCAAAAAAGTCCATTATACCGGCCAGCACCACCAGGGCAGAGGCCCAATAAATGGGTTCCGGATTGGTAACGGTATATTCAGTACCGTTAAACTCCGCTATGTATTGCGGTGCATGTAATATGAATATAATGGCGATGGCGCCACAGAAAAGATTGCCTAGCGTGAGTACGTTTGAAAGTTGCTTCATTTTATAGTCCATGGTCCATAGTCCATGGTCCATAGCTGCAGTACGCCATTAGCTATTCATCACCAAACAGCTACAGACATGCTTATGAACCTTGTACCGGATAGTTCAATAATTCTTTAATTTATGATGCCGAATGATTGTCTAATGCGTTTCTCAATGCCTGCACTCCTTTTACCAATGACGACAATTCATTATACAAATCAGCAAAAATTATTTCATCTATCAAATTTCTTTTTTTTGCAATAAATACACATCCTACCGTTTCAACAGCGGAGCGTACAGCATAGCCCAGAAACTTCCTAAATTCCGCATTGCTTTGTCCCGTAGATCCTTCTGCGATGTTTAAGGCAATAGAATCAGCCGCCCTTTTCATCTGTGTGGTCAGAACATACAGTTCAGTTCCGGGGAATGTTCTGGTAATATAATCTACTTTTTCAGTTAAATCCAACGCCTTTTGCCATACCTGTAGTTTTTCAAACTTAAATGCCATAAGGTACTGATTTACGTAATATGCTATGGACTATGGACCATCGACCATGGACTTACCGCTTCATCAATGCCTCAATTTCATCGGCCGTAATAGGTATATTCTTCATCAGGTCCACATTACCGCTGGCATTAAGCCATATATTATTCTCTATGCGGATGCCTAATTGTTCTTCTTCTATATAAATGCCGGGTTCCACGGTCAATACAGCGCCTTCCGGTATTGGCTGCAGGAAAGAGGGGGCCAGATCATGCACATCTACGCCCAGGTGATGGGAAATACCATGGTATAAATATTTGCGGTAGGCGGGACTTTCCGGATCCTGGTTCTTAATGTCATTTTCTGTGAGCAGGCCTAGCTGTACAAACTGCTTACCAGCTTCCACTCCGACCATTTCATGGTATTTCGCAATGGTAATGCCCGGCTTCAGGATGGATTTGGCGTAGTTATGCAGGTGCAGGCAGGCATCATATACCTGGCGCTGCCGGGGTGTAAATTTACCGCTTACCGGTACGGTCCGGGTAAGGTCTGCATTATAGCCACCATATGCGGCGCCAAAGTCCATTAAGATCAGCTCCCCTTCCTTACACTCCTGGTTGTTGGCAATATAGTGGAGGGTGCGGGCACGGTCGCCACTGGCAATGATGGAGCTATAAGCCTCGCCGGTGGCGCGATTGCGCAGGAACTCATGCAGGATCTCCGCATGAATTTCATGTTCCCATACGCCGGGTTGTATGAACTGCAATAAACGGCGGAAGGTTTTTTCCGTGATGTCCATGGCCTGCTGCATCACCTTTATTTCTTCCGGTGTTTTAGAGGCCCGCAGCTCCTTGATGAGCTTAGCAGCCCGTAGGTAATTGTGCAGCGGGTAGCGGCTTTTCATGTCTGCGGCGTAGCGGTAATCCCGTACAGGTACCAGGCTGGCCTTGCGGTTATTTTCATTAGTGTTCAGGTAAATATTATCCGCTTCATGGATCCATTGCTGCAGCAGAGCATCCAGCGTATCCAGCCAAACAATGGTGGAGATACCGGAAATGGCCGTGGCTTCGTCTTTGCGTAAACGGTGGCCATCCCATTTTTCCTTTAGCTCATTAGGCCGTACCAGTACCAGCACTTCGCGGTATTTGGGATCCGGGTTATTGGGGTACAGGATCACCATGGTATCTTCCTGTTCTATGCCGGTTAGCCAGTACAGGTCGGAGTTTTGTTTGAAAGTATATAAGGCATCGCCATTGGAGGGCAGTTCATCGTTAGAATTAAAGATGGCAATTGACTGCGGTTGCATTTTTGCCATAAAGCGCTGACGGTTCTTTGTGAAAAGCTGAGGGTCCAGTGGCAGGTACTTCATACAATACAATTTAGGGGGTCAAAGCTACAGGAAAAAATGTTAATGGTCGATGGTCCATAGTCGATGGTCCATAGCCCTGAGCACTTTAAAGGATATTTCGGGTATGGCTAATAATGAATTCATGGCCCTGAGCATTAGGACGCATTACATAATATGGCCGCTGGCTTAAAAGCGGAAATCTTACATTTTGAACTATGCTATGGACTATGGACCATTGACCATGGACTTAAAATTTAATCACTTTGAAATCGAATCCATTTGAAAATATTCAATGCAAAGGCTAATTACGCTGTACTATTTCTAAATTTACCCTATTAACCACCCGTTAAATTAGATGATATCAAAAATTCCCTAGATTTGCCATATCACCAAAACAATCTTACCTATGCAAGTGAGCAGTGTAAGGAATCCCGTGGCAGAACTGCGGGAGATAGGTATTAATACAGCTAACATACATTACCAGCTTCCTCCTGCCGTGCTGGTTACCCAAACCCTGAGCAGGGAACAGGGTGTACTGGCCAATGACGGCGCTCTGGCAGTACATACCGGCGAATTCACCGGCAGATCCCCCAAAGATAAATTCATTGTAAAAGACGAGCTAACTGCCAACACTGTTAACTGGAACGATTTTAATCAGCCCATTGCCCCAGCTTATTTTGATGCATTATATAATAGGGTCACCCAATACTTTGCCGGTAAAGAGGTATGGGTGCGGGATTGTTATGCCTGCGCCCATGCTGACTACCGGACCAACATTCGCGTAATTACAGAAACGCCCTGGGCAAACCTGTTTGCCTATAACATGTTCCTGCGCCCCCATGAAGAAGCGCTGGATTTTGAAACTGCCGATTGGACCATAATACAGGCGCCCGGCTGCCTGGCAGATCCTGCTACGGATGGCACCCGCCAGGGTAACTTCACCGTGGTGAATTTTTCTAAGAAGATCATTTTAATTGGCGGCTCTGCCTACACCGGCGAGATCAAGAAAGGCATTTTTAGCATCCTGAACTATGAGCTGCCACTTTATAAAGGCGTATTGAGCATGCATTGCTCTGCCAACCAGGGAAAAAATGGCGATACTGCTATTTTCTTTGGGCTGAGCGGTACCGGCAAAACAACTTTAAGCGCCGACCCGGAGCGTAAGCTGATAGGTGATGATGAACACGGGTGGGATGCAGAAAGTGTATTCAACTTTGAAGGCGGCTGTTATGCCAAGTGTATAGACCTGAGCGAAGAAAAAGAGCCGCAGATCTTCCACGCCATCCGCGAAGGCTCCCTGCTGGAGAATATCCGGTTCTATGCCGGCACCCAACAGGTGAACTTTTCAGATAAAACTATTACAGAAAACACCCGGGTCTCCTACCCGCTGCATTATATTGAAAATGCCATGGAGCCATCCATTGGTGGTATCCCTAAAAACATTTTCTTTCTCACCTGCGATGCCTACGGCGTATTGCCTCCTGTTTCCCGCTTAACGCCGGAACAGGCCATGTACCAGTTCATTTCCGGTTATACTGCCCGCGTGGCTGGTACGGAAACAGGTATCACAGAACCTAAATCCACCTTCAGCGCCTGTTTTGGCGCGCCTTTCCTGCCCCTGCACCCTGCACAGTATGCGCAGATGCTGGGAGAAAAAATGCGCCGTAACAAAGTGAATGTATGGCTGATCAATACCGGCTGGACCGGCGGACCTTATGGCACCGGTCAGCGGATCAAGCTAAGCTATACCCGCGCTATGGTTGCTGCTGCTTTAAATGGGGATCTGGACAAATTAGCCTACATGGAGCACAGCGTATTTGGATTTGCCGTACCGGAAATTTGCCCGGGTGTACCAGCCGATATGCTGGACCCGCGTAATACCTGGGAAGATAAGGCTGCCTATGACCTGAAGGCAAGAGAGCTGGCTAACCAGTTTGTGCAGAATTTCAGCAAATATGCCACTCAAACACCTGCTGAAATACTGGCGGCTGCACCTAAGGTTGGATAGCAGAAAAAATATTTTATATAAAATTTAACTTTTACGAAAATATACCTATATTGAGGTCCCTTGTGCTTTTATAATTTCCACAAAAACAAAACAGCAAGTTCCGACATAGCGCGATGAGCGCATCTACGCAAAACAAGTTCTCCCGATCTTATTCATCATCAGTATGAAAGCTGGAGTACTTGTTTTGCGGAACTTGCGGCGAATTCCTTCCTTCTGCTCGCTCCAATTAATAATTAAGAATGAATAATTAATGCAGCTTTTTTGCTGAAGACCCGCTTTGCAGTGGAGCCCTCTCTCATTCGATTAATAATCAGATCAGTAATTTATAACAGCCTTTTGTTGAAGACACTTCACTTAATTAATAATTTAAGGCTGAATAATTAATAGCCTGCCTTTTGCTGAAGACCCGCTTTGCTGTTGGATTTACCTCTCATTCAATTAATAGTTAATAGCAGCCTTTTTGCTGAAGACCTCTTTGCCGTTGGATTTACCTCTCATTCAATTAATAGTTAATAGCAGCCTTTTTGCCGAAGACCTCTTTGCCGTTGGATTTACCTCTCATTCAATTAATAATTAATAGCCTGCCTTTTGCTGAAGACCTGTTTGCAGCGGAGTTCCCTCGCAACAGTTTTGCCCGGGACCCATTTACTATGGGCTTACCCTCTTATTCAATTGATAATTAATAAGAACCTTTTATCAAGCCCATTTGTATTGGACTACCCTCTTAATCCAATTCACAATTAACGACAACCTTTTCCCAAAGACCATCCCCAGCGGTCCACCCCTTAATTATTCATTATTCATTCTTAATTATTAATAATGCGTACCTTTGCGCATGCAAATTTTAGACGGTAAACTGGTTTCTGCGGCTATTAAAGCCCAATTGGCCGAAAAAGTGGCCGAAATAAAACTCACCGGTAAAAAGGTACCCCACTTAGCCGCCATCCTGGTTGGCAATGATCCGGCAAGCGAAACGTATGTAGCTTCTAAAGTAAAATCCTGTGCAGAAATAGGATACAACAGCACTTTGCTGCGTTTTGATGCACAGATCTCCGAAAAGCACCTGCTGGATAATATCACCTCGCTGAACGAAAATGCAGATATAGACGGCATACTGGTACAGCTGCCTTTGCCTAAACATATTAATGAAGAGCTGGTGATCAACACCATTGATCCCAGTAAGGATGTGGATGGTTTTCACCCGGTAAATGTGGGTAAAATGGTAAGCGGCCTGCCTACCTTTATTCCCGCTACACCTTACGGCATCATGCTGATGCTGGAACACTATAACATTGCTACCAAAGGCAAACACGCCGTGGTAATAGGCCGCAGCCACATTGTAGGCACGCCTATGAGCATATTGCTGAGCCGCAACAGCTACCCCGGTAACTGTACCGTTACATTATGCCATTCCAACACCGCCAACCTGACCGAAATTTGCCTGCAGGCTGATATTATCATTGCTGCCATTGGCCGCCCTAACTTTGTAACGGCTAATATGGTAAAAGAAGGCGCTGTAATTGTGGATGTAGGTATTAATCGTGTAGCTGACGCCACCAAGAAAAGCGGTTTCCGCCTGGTGGGCGATGTAAAATTTGATGAAGTTGCGCCTAAATGCAGCTACATTACCCCGGTGCCCGGTGGCGTAGGCCCTATGACCATCGCAGCTTTGCTGAAGAACACCTATCACGCATCGCTGGGACAAAAAGTGCACATGAATTAGTAAAAGTGAGAACTTTGCAGGAGATGATCAAGACGATGCCCATAACAACCACAAATAATAATACACCCACCACTGCCCTACCGGTAATGGAAAGCTTTTATACCATTCAGGGTGAAGGCTACCACCAGGGAAGGGCCGCGTATTTTATACGCCTGGGTGGCTGTGATGTGGGCTGCCATTGGTGCGATGTGAAGGACAGCTGGGATGCTGCCAAACATCCTGTTATTAATATCACCGATATTGTAAATGAAGCTGCACAGCACCCCGGCCGTATTGCGGTAATTACCGGCGGGGAGCCCTTAATGCATAACCTGGATACACTTTGTAAAACGCTGCATAAACAAGGCTTCCGTACCCATATGGAAACCTCCGGCTCCTCTTCTTTAAGCGGGCAATGGGACTGGATCACCTTATCCCCCAAAAAATTCAAAGCACCCCTGCCGGAAGTGTGCAAACAGGCCCATGAGCTGAAAGTAGTGATCTTTAATAAAACAGATTTTGCCTGGGCAGAGAAATATGCCGCACAGGTTAATAAACATTGTAAGCTATACCTGCAGCCGGAATGGTCTAAAGCTGCCGAAATAACCCCGCTGATCATTGACTACATCAAAGACAACCCGCAATGGGAGCTTTCCCTGCAAATACATAAATACATTAATGTACCGTAAGCCGGTGTGCAGATGAATGCATATCTAATGTGCTGATCTATATTATAACGCCCATTGTATAGCGTTAGGAAATAATATGTATATATTCGCGTTAATCCATTAGCATATTAGCACATCAGCATATTATGAAATTACTATTCACCGGCTGTATCCTCTTCTTTTGCCTGCACCTGCAGGCACAGGTTGTTACTTATGAAACGGCTAAGAAAAAGGCCCAGGCCAGTTTTGACAATGCCATTAACGCTATCCGCAACTATCAGGATGAAGAAGCCATCCGCTTTTTACAGGAAGCCCTGCGTATAGAACCCAATTTTGCCGATGTATATGGGCAACTGGGGATTAGTTATGTGCAGCTGAAAAAGTATACAGAGGCCATCACCAGCTTTGAAAAGCTGAAACAGCTGGATAGTGCTGCGCTGCGTCCTGCCATGCTGGCCTATTCCCGCGCACTGGCCGGTAACGGACGCTTTGCAGATGCATTGCAGATCATTGATCAATACCTGGCCGGTAGTAAAAATAAAAATCCAAATGCGGTAAAGCTGAAAGCCAACTACGAGTTCGCCATTCAATCGGCCAACAAACCTGTGCCATTTGAGCCGCATAACCTGGGTGATCAAATTAACAGCAAAGACCCTGAGTATTTTCCCAGCCTTACCATTGATGATAAAACGCTGATCTTTACGCGCAGGGTAAATGGCAAAAATGAAGACTTCTTTATTTCACAACGCGATAGCATCCAGTGGAAACCCGCTACCAATATGGGCGAGCCGGTGAACAGCGCGTTTAATGAAGGGGCGCAGCAAATATCCCAGGATGGGCAGATGCTGGTATTTACCGGTTGTGAATTTCCCGATGGCAAAGGCAGCTGCGACCTGTATTATTCGCTTAAAACCAAAGATGGCTGGCAATCCCCTCAAAACCTGGGCTTGCCGGTTAATACCCGCGACTGGGAATCGCAACCCTCTTTATCTGCAGATAAACAAACCCTGTACTTTGTGCGGGAAACACCCAATGCCGGTGCAGATATTTTCATGACCAAACATCTGCCCAACGGGCGCTGGAGCGCACCGGAAAGGCTGGGTCCCAATATTAACACGCCCGGGCGTGAAACCACTCCTTTCATACATGCGGATAATCAAACGTTATTCTTTTCATCCAACGGGCATCCCGGTTATGGCGGTATGGATATTTTTTACTGCCGCCGCCAGGCGGATGGCAGCTGGGGCCCGGCCACCAACCTGGGTTACCCCATTAACACGATTGATGAAGATGCCAGCCTGGTAGTGGCCGCGGATGGTAAAACCGCTTACTTTGCCTCTGACCGTACGGATAGCCGCGGTGCGCTGGATATTTACAGCTTTGAGCTGTACCCCGAAGCCCGCCCCCTGCCTACATTGTACGTAAAGGGCTATGTATATGATTCAACCACACATCAGCGCCTTACCGCCGATCTGGAGCTTACGGATCTTGCAACCGGTTTTACTACTGCATTGGTAAAAAGCAATGACAGCGGCGAATACCTGGTGCCGCTGCCGGTAGGTAAAGCATATGCCTTTAACGTAAACAAAAAAGGCTATTTATTTTACTCTGATAACTTTACGCTGCCTGCACAGGCCAGCACACCGCCGGAGAAGAATATACCCTTACAACCCATTACAGCCAATGCTACCATTGTACTGCATAATATTTTCTTTGAAAGCAAACAGTTCACGCTGCAGCCTGCTTCTGAAATTGAGCTGGATAGATTGGTAAAGCTGATGCAGGATAATCCCAGCCTCGTAACAGAGATCAGCGGGCATACGGATAATGTAGGCGCAGATAAAGATAACCTGCTGTTATCTACCAACCGTGCAAAGGCAGTGGTTACTTACCTTACACAAAAAGGTATTGCGCCGGAACGCTTGCGTGCCAAGGGTTACGGAGAGACGCAGCCAGTGGCGGATAATAGTACGGAAGATGGCAGAGCGAAGAACAGGAGAACGGAGTTTAAGGTAATTACGAATTAACAATTACGAATTGAATGCAGCAGTTGACTGGTTTGGAGAGGAGTGATTCACTGTAGCGTTACAAATACGATTAACTACTGTAATAAAAAAGTCCTGCAGCTTTAAGGCGCAGGACTCTTTTTTATGATATACTCAATTCGTAATTCGTAATTAATAGTCTCTGAGCTGTTTTTTCAATATAGAATCCTGCTGCGATTGCGAGAGTTGGTATTGAAAGTTAATGAGCGTACCTAACCAATCGCCATACATAGGGTTGGGTAATACAATGAAACGGCTGCCAAATGCCGCAGCAGCGTTTTCTGTATTCACTTCCCTTTGCGCATAAGATTGTTTTTCAAACAAGGCGGAAAAATCGCCAAGATTATCTCCCAGTAACATGATGATATTGTGCGTTTGCGCTACCTGCAAACGGCGTGTTTCTTTAGAAGATGATGATGCTCTTAATAACAAGTGCTGATCATCTGCATCAGGAAAATTCCAGCGCTGCAGGTTTTGCAAAGTGGCTGCACGCTCACTTTCGGCGCGGTTGGTAATGTAAAATACCTGTACACCTTTAGCAGCTGCATATTTGAGAAATGACAGAGCACCCGGTACAGTATCACAAGCCGCTTTGGCCGTCCACTCCTGCCAGGTTCTATCACTATAAGCCTGCCCCTGTAAAGCAGTATGCACGGTGTAAGGGCTGTTATCCAAAACGGTTTCATCAATATCTGTTACAATAGCAAAAGGCTTATCCGTGCTTTGCTGTACATACTCATTCAAACGAAGGGTGGCCGTATTGTATGCCTGAAAACATAATGCTTTATATTCAGATGAACGTTGCTGCCATAAAGCAGCCCATGCCGCACCATATGGTAATAACGCCGTACGTGGTGGGCCTTGCACCATTGCAGGCTGCGGCGTTTTACAGGCTAGTGTAAGTACGATTATGAATGTGATAAAAATTGTTTTTTTGTGCATTGGACCGGGGGAAAAGATGTAAATTAGGGTAAAGATAGTTTATCCAATGTTTGAACCTTCAGAATTATTCCACCAGATAGCCCTCACACAAATTCCCCAGATAGGCGACGTGCTCGCAAGAAAATTAATTGATCATTTTGGTAGTGCCAGTGCCATTTTTAAAGCCGGCAAGCAGGCATTGGAAAGGATACCTGAAATAGGCAGCATACGGGCCACGGCTATTAAAGCGTTTGCAGGCTTTGCACGCGTAGAGGAAGAAATACGTTTTATTGAAAAGTATAAGATCCAGCCTGTTTTTTATACTGATGAGGCCTACCCGAAAAGGTTGCAGGATTGTTATGATGCGCCATTACTGTTGTATTTTAAAGGGAATGCTAATCTCAATGCATCGCGCATCATTAACATTATTGGTACCCGCACACCCAGCGAATATGGCAAAGCCATGTGCGAAGCCATTGTAGCGGCATTAGCGCCGCACCAAATTACTGTTGTAAGCGGTATGGCTTACGGTATAGATATTATTGCACATAAAACAGCACTGCAGCATAATATGCCTACTATTGGCGTGCTGGCGCATGGCCTGGATCGTATTTATCCCTATGTGCATAAAAATATTGCAACTGCTATGCTGGAAAACGGAGGCCTTTTAACAGACTTCATGAGCCAAACCAAGCCTGATAAACAAAACTTTCCCATGCGCAACCGTATTGTAGCCGGTATTTGCGATGCTACCCTGGTAATAGAAACCGGCCTGCGGGGCGGCTCCTTAATTACCGCACAAATAGCCAGCAGCTATAACCGTGATGTGCTTACCATACCCGGCAGAATTAACGACCCCCACTCTGCCGGCTGCCACCAGCTTATTAAAACACACACCGCGCATCTGATCACCGATGCTGCTGATATACTGGATATTATGGGATGGGAGCAGCAAACGCCTAAAAACATACCTGCCGTGCAGCAACGCGCCATGTTTGTATCCCTTAGCCACGAAGAAGAGCGCGTGGTAGCCGTTTTCCAGGATAAAACAGAACAGCATTATGATGATATTTGCCGGGCCAGCCAAATACCTGGCAGCCAGCTGAATAATGTGCTCATGAACCTGGAAATGCACTGCATGGTTAAAAGCATGCCCGGGCAGCGGTACCAGTTTGTAGGATAGGCTCCCTTTCATCCAGATTAATTCTTTGTTATATAGACACGCTCTATGCCGTTATAGAAAACGCGTTTTTCTAATTCGGTAAATACTCGTACATTTGCGTGCAATTATTTCCAAACCAACAAATAATTGCAACATGCCTGCGGGAAAAGCCAAACCCAAATTTGTAGATGACGGCCTTACATTTGACGATGTACTCCTTGTGCCTGCCTATTCTGAAGTTTTACCGAAAGAAGTAAATATCTCCTCCCAACTTACCCGGGAATTAAAGCTGAACATACCAATGGTGTCTGCTGCCATGGATACGGTTACAGAAGCTAACCTGGCTATTGCTCTGGCAAGAGAAGGCGGTATAGGCATCCTGCACAAGAATATGAGCATTGAAAAACAGGCTGAACTGGTGCGCCGTGTGAAACGCAGCGAGAACGGGCTTATACTAGACCCTGTAACCCTGGAGGCCAGCGCTACCATTGGAAAGGCATTACAGCTCATGAAAGAGAACAGCATTGGCGGTATTCCCATTGTTGATAATAACAAAACCTTAGTAGGCATACTTACCAACCGTGATCTGCGCTTTGAGAGAGATATGAAACGCCTGGTAAGTGAAGTAATGACCACAGAAGGGCTGGTAACCGCCCCTGAAGGCACTGACCTGAAGAAAGCAGAAAAGATCCTGCAACAGAATAAAATTGAAAAGCTGCCGGTTGTCAGCAAAAACAAAAAGCTGGTAGGCCTCATCACTTACCGCGATATACTGCAGCTCACCAGCCATCCTAATGCGGTGAAAGACGCATATGGCCGCCTGCTGGTAGGCGCTGCCCTGGGCATTACACAGGATATCCTGGACAGGGCACAGGCACTGATCCAGGTAGGTGTGGATGTAGTTTGCCTGGACAGCTCCCATGGCCACTCTATAGCCGTATTAAACAGCCTGAAGAAACTGAAAAAAGCGTTTCCCAAACTACAGGTAATTGCCGGTAACGTAGCTACCGGCGATGGCGCCAAAGCCCTGGCAGATGCAGGTGCTGATGCCGTGAAAGTAGGCGTGGGCCCAGGCTCTATCTGTACCACCCGTGTAGTAACCGGCGCTGGTTTTCCGCAGCTGTCTGCTATCATGAATGCTGCAGAAGCGCTTAAAAAAACCGGTGTACCTGTAATTGCCGATGGCGGTATCCGCTATACCGGCGATATGGTGAAAGCTCTAGCAGCAGGTGCATCCTGCATTATGGCAGGTTCCATTTTTGCAGGTGTGGAAGAAAGCCCCGGAGAAACCATTATTTACGAAGGCCGTAAGTTTAAATCTTACCGCGGTATGGGATCTGTAGAGGCTATGCTGGAAGGCAGTAAAGACCGC
This sequence comes from Chitinophaga rupis, assembly GCF_900109685.1. Taxonomy (GTDB): domain Bacteria; phylum Bacteroidota; class Bacteroidia; order Chitinophagales; family Chitinophagaceae; genus Chitinophaga; species Chitinophaga rupis. The sequence continues at coordinate 408,422 of NZ_FOBB01000006.1, forward strand.
TATTTCCAGGATGAGGATGATATTAAGAAACTGGTGCCGGAAGGTATTGTAGGCCGGGTGCCGTATAAAGGTACTTTGGCAGAAGTGATCATGCAGTTTGTTGGGGGCTTACGTGCAGGTATGGGCCTTACCGGTTCCAAAGATATAAAAGCTTTACAGGCTGCACAGTTTATAAAGATCACCGCTGCTACTGTAAAAGAAAATCACCCGCATGATGTGGTGATCACCAAGGAAGCACCGAACTACAGCAGGTAATTAACGCGGAACAGGCAACAGTTGGTAAAATAAGTATACGTGTAATGTTCATACTATAAATTCAAAGAGCCGGGCGCTAACCCGGCTCTTTTGTTTAAATATTACGGCTGTAGTTTTTGTTGGTCGGTAGCTGGCCGCTCTCCATCGATTTTTCATGTCCTGTTAACATCAATACCTTATTTTTGAAAACCATTGCACAATATATGGCTAACCGTAGTTTCAACAGATGGCTTCCCTGGTTACTGGGCCTTGCAAGCGGCCTGCTGCTTTGGGCGGCCTGGCCCAGCTCTCCCTTAACCCTGCTTATATTCCTGGCTTTCATACCATTGCTACATTTAACTACGCTGGTACAACACCGCGGTACTTATTTTGGCTGCGTATACCTGGCCATGGTAATATGGAATGTAGGCACTACCTGGTGGGTAGGTAATACAACCGTGCCTATGAGTGGTGTGGCAGCCAATGTGATCAACGCATTGATAATGACGGTGCCCTGGGTGGGTTTTAAGAATATCCGCAAGCGGTTTGGCACCACCATGAGCTACCTGGCGCTTATCGTATATTGGTTAACGTTTGAATACATACACCTGAACTGGGAGTTCAGCTGGCCCTGGCTAACCGTAGGTAATATATTTGCCATGCATCCCGGCTGGATCCAGTGGTATGAATACACCGGCACCAGTGGCGGCACATTGTGGGTACTGATCGTTAATATTACTATATACACGTGCTGGCAAAAACGCAGGCAATACAGCTTACCAGTTGCTACCTTTCTCTGGAAAGAAGGCTGGAAACCTGCAGCTGCCTTTATTATACCGTTTATACTAAGCATAATAACCGGTGTTAGCTATTGGACGCACAAACCGTTTAAAGGCGGTCCCAGGCCACTTTCTGTAGTGGTAGTGCAGCCCAACATTGACCCGTATGATAAGTTTGCTGACGGTGCAGAATCACAACAGCTTGAAAAATTTATGCGCCTTACCCGGCAAATGGCCGACAGCAATACTGCCTATATTGTATGGCCTGAAACTGCTTTATTTCCGCGGGGCGCCTGGGAACATGAATTGAATGAACAACCCGCGGTACAGGCTGTGCGCAATATGTTAAAGCAATATCCCAACGCAAAACTGATCACCGGCGCTACTACGCTTAAACGTTACGAAAATAAAGACGAAGCTCCCTACTCCTCCCGGCCTATGGATGGCGGCATGTACTTCGATGCCTTTAACACAGGATTACAGATAGATACATCTAATCTTATACAGATATATCACAAATCCAAGCTGGTGCCGGGTGTGGAGCTGATCCCCTACTCCCGCTACCTGAAGTTTCTGGATAACTTTGCACTGGATATGGGCGGCATTACCGGCAGCTATGGCCGTAGCCCCGGAGTTGCAGTACTGGAAAATAACACCCAACACATTAAAGCATTTCCCACTATATGTTATGAATCTATTTACGGTGAGTTTGTGGCAGAACATGTACGCCTGGGCGCCAGCCTGTTATTTATTATAACAAATGATGGTTGGTGGGGCAACACGGAAGGGCACCGCCAGCATTTACAATATGCTCGCCTGCGCGCTATTGAAACAAGGCGCTGGATTGCACGCAGCGCCAACACCGGCATTTCCTGCTTTATTACGCCAGCCGGAGATCTGGAGCTACCGCAGCCCTACTGGCAGGAAGCAGTTATTAAAGCCAATGTAACACCGGACCCCACTTTTACGTTCTATGTAAGGAATGGTGATCTCATCTCAAAAGGAGCGCTGATATTTTGTATCTTGTTATTGATATACTCCCTCGTTCTAAGGTTCACTAACAGGAAAGCATATGTGGAAAGAACTTAACCATGCAAAATTCAGCGGAGGCTACCAAGTAACAGGCAAAGGCACACCGGTAATGCTGCTCCACGGATTCCCCGAAAACAGTGAAGTATGGGCGCAGCAGCAAAGCAACCTGCAGGCTAATTACTGCGTAATAACACCAGACCTGCCGGGCAGCGGCCGCTCACCGCTTACCCAGCCACTGAGCATGGAGAGCATGGCGGATTTCGTACATGCTATAGTGTTAGCAGAAGGCATTGAAAAGTTAACAGTTATAGGACACTCCATGGGTGGTTATGTGGCGCTGGCATTTGCAGAAAAATATCCGCAGCACCTGCAGGGTTTGGGATTATTCCACTCCACTGCAGCCGCAGATACGGAAGAGAAAAAAGAAGCCCGCCGCAAATCCATTAAGCTCATGGAACAATATGGCAGCGAAGCTTTTGTACGGCAGGCAGTGCCCGGCATGTTCAGCCCACATACAAAAAATACGCAGCCTGCCCTGGTAGAAGCGTTGGTACAAATGGGCATGCAATGCAAAGTGGAAGCGCTGATCGCTTACTATGAAGCCATGATACAACGGCCGGACCGTAAAACGGTATTGCAGCAAATACAAGTGCCTGTACTGTTCATTATGGGAAAAGATGATACTGCCGTGCCTATGGATAGTGTGCTGCCCCAGGTAACCTTACCGCCTAAGAGCAGCATCCATATTTTTGAGCATACCGGGCATATGGGCATGTGGGAAGTGGCGCAGGAAAGCACGCTGGTACTGCAACAGTTTATTGAGTTTTGTAAATAGCAACCGTAACATTCAACCGAAAAAATACATTCAACCCGCTAAGTGAAACGCCTTACCTTATTAATGATATGTTTTGCCTGTGTGTTTACCGCACGGGCTTCCCATATTATTGGCGGGGAAATGTATTATAAATTCCTGGGCAGCAGCAACGGCCAAACGCAATACCTGGTTACGTTAAAGCTGTTCCGCATATGCGGCAACCCGGGCGGCAATGTTGCGGCTATGCCCCCCAGCGTGTATTTTACCATCTATAGTAAAGACAACGGCGCGCAGTCCGGCAACTACCAGTTTGACCGCAAAGGCCCTATACAAACCGTGAGCTCTGCGCTGATAGATCCCTGTATTGTGAATCCGCCCAGCGTATGTTTTGAGATCGGTATTTTTGAAGGCACTATTACTGTACCGGATAATGACCAGGGGTATACCGTTGCTTTCCAGAGCTGCTGCCGCGATAATTTTATAGAGAATGTTGTAGACACACATGTTCCCAACGATAATAGCCGCCCCGGTAATGGCGCCACTTATATTGCTGAGCTACCGGGCAAGAACAACGGCATCATTGGCAGCTCAAGCCCTGTGTTTGCCAAAGACCAGGCAGTGGTGATATGTGCAGGCAAAAAATTCACGTATGACTTTTCTGCCGTTGACCCGGATGGCGACCGTTTGGAATACAGCTTTTGCGATGCGTACGGCGGCGGACAAACCACCAATACCGGTATACCACCGCCCGCAGTAGGCCCCCCTTATAACAGCGTACCTTATAAGAACCCTTACGACGGGGAAAACCCGTTGGGCGATGCTGCTACCATTAACCCGCAAACCGGCGTTATATCCGGCATAGCGCCACCTGCCGGCAAGTATGTAATTACCGTGTGTGTAAAGGAATACCGCGGTAACCAGCTGTTAGGCGTGCACCGTAAGGATTTTCACATAACCGTTACCACCTGTACCCGTTTGGTAACAGCCGCCATGCCCGATAAATATGCGGATTGTAACGGCTATACCATCAACTTCCTGAATAACAGCACACCCGGCAAAACCTACTTCTGGGATTTTGGAGATGGGGATACGCTTACCACTACCAGCACAGATACTTTAAAACATACTTACAAACAGGAAGGTGTTTATACAGTAAAACTGATCGTGGACCGTTCCAGCAGCTGCGGCGACAGTGCCCTTGCTACCGTGTATGTATATCCCTTATTTAATCCGGATTTCTCCGTAAGCGGTTTATGTACCACCAAACCCACACAGTTCCGCAACACCTCCACTACCAGCAGCAGAACAGATGCTATTGATTATTACCGCTGGGATTTTGGCGATACCAATGCCACTAATGATACGGCGCTGTTAGCCAGCAATCCCACCTATCAGTACCCGGCTGCCGGTAAGTATAATGTAGAGCTGTTAGTGCGTACCAAAAATGGTTGTGAACGTACCTATTACGACACGGTCACCATTTACGACAAGCCACCTTTAACTACCACCAGCGACACACCGCTTTGCCATAATGATGCATTGCAGCTGCATGCATCCAGCCTGCAGCCAGGCACTTATGCCTGGACACCCAGCCACTATTTTATTACCGGCGCCAATACAGCAACGCCTATTGTGAATCCGAAAGTGGATACGGCTTATACTGTAACCTTTACAGATAATACCGGCTGTGTGAACAGCCAGCGTGTAGCTATAGACGTGAAAGATACCTTGCTGGTACGCACATCGCCCGACAGCACGGTATGTACCGGCGATACATTGCAGCTTAAAGCAATCACAGACGGCGCTTACCAGTTCACCTGGTTAAACCTGGCCAACAACAGTGTAGTAGGCAATGCGCTCACTACTTCCGTTGTACCGCCGCCACCAGCAGCTTCCTATGCTATTCAGGTTACGCTGGGCAGCTGCTCATCCCGTGATACCATCAACTTTAAAGTAGTAGATCCGCCCCATGCTTATGCCGGCGAGGATACCACAATCTGTTATGGCGATGCAGTAACGCTGAGGGCCACCGGCGGCTCCTCCTACACCTGGACGCCCACTGCCGTACTTTCCACCCCTACCCGTTCCGTTACCCTTGCCAAGCCATTAACCACTACTGATTTTATTGTAACGGTAACGGATATACTGGGTTGTCCCAAACCGGTGAATGACACAGTGCAGATAGGTGTAACGCCACCTGTACCTGCCTTTGCGGGCAACGATACTATTCTTATTAAGGATCAGCCTTTCCGCCTGCACGCCACCGGCGGCAGCCGCTATTTATGGACACCCGGGGAAGGCCTGAACAATCCGAATATAGATACACCACTTACAAACATTAACCGCGATATTACCTATTACGTAACTGTATATACGGTTGATGGCTGCTATGCTACAGATGATATTCACCTGCGTTTTATTGTAGGCCCGGATATTTACATTCCCACTGCCTTTTCCCCCAACGGCGATGGGCAAAATGATATCTTCCGCCCATTGCCGGTAGGTATTGTGCATATGGATTTCTTCCGCGTATTTGACCGCTGGGGCAAAGCCATGTACTCCAATACAGAATATTTGAAGGGTTGGGATGGTACATTAAACGGCAGCCCGGCGGCGGTGGGTACCTATGTTTGGGTAGTACAGGGCCAGGATATTCATGGTAATACCCTGCTGCGCAAAGGTACTGTTACGCTTATACGTTAGAAAAAAACGTAAGGGGTAAAATCCCCGCTATCGCTTTCCACTATTGCATTTCCGCCTTTTTCTTTTCGTCGATTTCTTTTCCTGGATTGCTATTTTTTTAGTACATTCAGAGAGCCTGTGCCATACTTCATGAGCAAATTCTTCCTACTCGTTTTTGGCTGCTGCCTGATCCACGTTGTAGCAGTTGCTTACCATATAATTGGCGGGGAGATCTATTATCAAACCGTAGCCTATAATAGCATTACAGGCCAATACCGCTACCTTATCACTTTAAAGCTTTACCGCGATGCAGATTTCACCTGCGGTGACCGGCAGGGATGCCTGGACCGTTTTGAGAATCCTGTTGCGGTGAATGTATACACCGCGTCCGGACAGCGGGCCATAGCACCGGTATTGCTATACATACAGGAAACAAAACAGCTGTTTGATACACTAAAGAATCCCTGTCTTACCCCGCAAACACAACACCTGGAAGCTGCCTTTTACCGTGATACCATTGAACTGCCGCCCATTTATGGCGGCTATTATGTGGCTTATCAGCGCTGCTGCCGGGGCGAGAAGCTGGCCAACATTTACAATTCAGAACAGGAAGGCAGCACCTACTACACTACCATTCCCGGCACGGAAAGCCGTCCTAATAATAACAGCGCATATTTTAGTAAAGATGTAGCGATCGTGATCTGCGCCGATTTTGCTTTCCGGTACGATTATGCCGCCACCGATCCTGATGGCGACAGCTTAACCTACGCCCTTTGCAGCGCCTTAACCGGTGGCGCGGCCAGGAATGAAAGCAATGCTATTAATCCGCCACCGTATGATGACATCGTGAATTACATTCCGCCCTATTCCGGCGCAGACCCTATGGGTGGCGCGCCCCTCATAGCCATTGATAACAAGGGACTGCTTACCGGTACACCTAACCGGGTAGGAAAGTTTGTAGTATCTGTTTGTGTCACTGAATATGACCGTGTTACCAAAAAGTACATTGGCACCCATCATAAAGATATTTTGCTCACTGTCTTCAGCTGTAAATCCGCCGTGCGGGCCAACCTGCAGGATATACTGAACAACTGCACCGATACGGCCGACCTGCGCGTAGCCATACCCAACTTCAGCAATGCCGGTTTTACCTCCAGCTATTACTGGAACTTTGGGGATGGTACGGATACTGTTACCTACGATAAAAAAGTATTTTACCACGCTTATCCCGATACCGGCAGCTATCCCATTAAGCTGGTAGTAAACCGCGGGCTGCCCTGTGTGGATAGCAGCACCGGCACCATTAACAACTACCCAGGTTTACGTGCAGGCTTCACCGTAACAGGCATTTGCGCGGGGGATCCTATTATTTTCAGGGATACCTCTTCCTACACCTATGGTAATATCCTGACCCGCAGCTGGGACCTGGGCATGCCCAATGCCATAGCCAGCGGAAAGCAGGTGAATATGCAGTACCCGGAGGGCGGGGTGTATACCATTACCCTTTCGCTGGATACGGATAAAGGCTGTACGAAAACCTCCACCTTAAACCTGACCGTGTATCAAGTAAAGCCTTATGCCGGCAATGATACCATACTGGCGCGCGGGCAGCTATTACCCCTGCATGCCAGTGGTGGTGAATTTTACCAGTGGACGCCTCCCTATGGCCTGAATAATGCCGGCATTGCGGACCCGGTACTGGATTATGATAAGGATATACAATTCCTGCTTAAAGTATCTAATCAGCAGGGCTGCGTAGGGTACGACACACTAAATGTAAAATATTACCTGGGGCCCGACATTTACATACCCAATGCCTTTACCCCCAACGGCGATGGGCAAAACGACCGGTTCCGGTTTATACCGGTGGGCATTGTACAATATGATTTCTTCCGCATTTACGACCGCTGGGGCCAGCTGGTGTACTCCTCCATTGATTTCCGTACCGGCTGGGATGGTACGGTGCATGGGCAATCTGCTGCCATGGGCACCTATGTATGGATCTTACAGGGCAAGGACCTGGGCGGGCAAACCGTTTCCAAAAGCGGTACAGTTACCCTGATAAGATGAATTTATTTACGATTTTAGATTTACGATTTTAGATTTACGATTTTAGATTTGTGAAAGGAAATGATTTAGATAATAGGGAGCAATATCCGCCCCCATCCAATCTAAAATCGTAAATCTAAAATCTAAAATCTAAAGTCCCATGGCTGTTATACTCATTACCGGTGCTACCGCCGGATTTGGAAAGGCTTGTGCTGAAAAATTTGCCCAACATAAACATGATCTTATTATTACCGGCCGCCGGCAGGAAAGGTTGAATGAGTTAAAAACATCCCTGGAACAGCAATACGGCGTTAAAGTGCTGCCGCTCACTTTTGATGTGCGAGAAGAGCAAACTGTGGTCAACACCCTGGAAGCCATACCGGAAGAATGGAAAAAGGTGGAAGTGCTTATTAACAACGCCGGGCTGGCCGCAGGCCTCAGCACTGTTGATGAAGGCAGCACAGACGACTGGAACGCCATGCTGGATACCAATGTAAAAGGGCTGCTGTATGTATCCCGTGCGGTAATACCCTGGCTAAAGGCACAGGGCAGGGGCCATATTATTAACCTGGGCTCTATTGCAGGCAGCCAGGTATATGCCAAAGGTAATGTGTACTGTGCCAGCAAGGCTGCGGTAGATGCTATTTCACAGGGTATGCGTATAGACCTGCTACCCTTTGGTATAAAGGTTACGAATGTTTGCCCCGGCGCAGCGGAAACAGAATTTTCCGTAGTACGTTTTAAGGGCGATGAGGATAAAGCCAAAGATGTATACAAGGGTTTAAAGCCCTTAAGCGCTGAGGATGTGGCAGATGTGATCTTTTACTGCACTACCCTGCCTCCGCATGTATGTATAAACCACCTGGAAATAACACCCTTGCAACAGGCAAGCGCTTATTATTACCACAGAAATTAACATGAACATGTTATTTTATAGGTTATACATTTTGAATATATTTGAAACGATTCATATATTTGAAACAATTTAATTTTAACGTTACAGTGTTTCGAGACTAACTAACTATCCTATAATCCTATAATCGAAAATCCCTATGCTAACATTTGTAACTATTCTATTATTACGCCTGTACTATCCCAGGTGGAAACAGGAGTGGCGCTTTTACGCCGACAGATCCAGGCAGAACAAATATGGCCGCTGGGCCATGGGTAAAGCCTGGGGCGGTGAAGCTGATTACTCCCTGAGCTACAGTTGAGGTATGAGAAGTAGAGAAAAGAATTTGTTAACAGTCCCGCGCTTATGGCCGGGACTGTTTTGTTTTAGGCATATTCCTATTAATTTTGCGCCGGAAAAACGTAAATAATACCTTTTAATATATGTCTTCAAAAGCTGAGCCTGATGTTGTGTTAATTGGAGCTGGTATCATGAGCGCCACACTGGGCGTGTTATTGAAAAAATTACAGCCCGAACTAACCATTGAAATCTTTGAAAGACTGGATGTTATTGCCGGTGAAAGTTCAGATGCATGGAATAATGCAGGCACCGGGCACTCTGCCTTTTGTGAGCTGAACTACACCCCTGAAAAGCCGGATGGCACGGTTGAAAGTTCCAAAGCCGCTAAAATTGCAGAGTCTTTTGAAGTTTCCAAAGCATTCTGGGCTTACCTGGTGCAGGAAGGTTATATTAAATCCCCGGAAAGTTTTATACGCAGCGTGCCACACATCAGCTTTGTGTGGGGCGGCCCGAATGTAACATACTTACAGCAGCGCCAAAAAGCGCTGGAAGGTAATCCATTGTTCAAAGGCATGCAATATTCAGAAGATCATGCTACCCTTGCCAAATGGATGCCGCTGGTAATGGAAGGCCGCGATCCTGAACAAAAGGTAGCTGCTACCCGCATGGAAGCCGGTACGGATGTGAACTTTGGCGCACTTACCCGGCAGCTGTGCACCTATCTGTATAACCAGAAGGGGGTAAAGATCTATACCGCACACGAAGTACGTGATATTGAACAGGAAGAGGATGGACGTTGGTCCATTACCGTAAAGAATGCCACTACCGGTAAAAAACGTACGCTTAAAACCAAGTTTGTATTTATAGGCGCCGGCGGCGGCTCACTGCCTTTGCTGGAGAAATCAGGCATACCGGAAGGCAAGGGTTTTGGCGGTTTCCCGGTAAGCGGCCAATGGCTCATCTGCAACAATCCTGCAGTTATTGAGCAACATGCCGCCAAGGTGTATGGTAAAGCTGCAGTCGGCGCACCGCCCATGTCGGTGCCCCACCTGGATACCCGGGTGATTGACGGTAAAAAGGCATTGCTGTTTGGTCCTTACGCTGGTTTCTCCACCAAGTTCCTGAAACATGGCTCTTTCATGGACCTGCCGTTATCTATTAAATATTATAATATCCGCCCTATGCTGGCAGCAGGCTTCGATAATATTCCCTTAACCAAATACCTGATAGAGCAGGTGCGCCAGTCGCCGGAAGGCCGTATGGAAGCTTTACGCGCTTTTGTACCTCAGGCCAAAATGGAAGACTGGGACCTGGAAACTGCCGGGCAACGGGTGCAGATCATTAAAAAAGATCCTGAGCACGGTGGCGTACTGGAATTCGGCACTGAAGTGGTGAGCGCTGCAGATGGTACCATTGCGGCCCTGCTGGGTGCATCGCCCGGTGCATCCACCGCCGTATCCATTATGCTGGACCTGCTGAACCGCTGCTTTAAAACGCAGATGAACAGCCCGGAGTGGAAGGCCAAGCTGAAAGAAATGATCCCTTCTTACGGGCAAAAACTGGCAGATACACCCGGCCTGTGCGATGAAATGCGCAGCTGGACTGGCCAGGTGCTGAAGCTGAATGTGGAGGAGGAAGTGGGAATTAATAATTAATAATTAAGCTATAAATGAAGAGGGGTATGAATAGTGCATTCATACCCCTCTTTTTTATGTGTGACACACATTATTGCGCTAGCATAAATCTTAATGTAAGGCCGCCCCTGGTATTGGTAATGGGATAGGCGGTGGATATTACCGGTATGGTTTGCCTCCGGTCATAGAAGAAACGCAGGTTCAAACGGTTATTCACCACATAATCAATAGACGGGGCTATGCCTATCACCTTCTGACCACTGGTAGGTATCACCAGGTCCGCATCCAGGCGGTTATTCACCGTCCGGTCATCGCGGTAGCTGAGGTCCAGGCGGAAGTTCATATCATTTTCTAATTTCTTGCCGCCATTTTTTCCTACACGGAATGGTAAGGGGAAACCGCGCATGCGGTAACCGCCGCCAAGTATTACTTCAGTAGAGCGCAGCTCTGTTAACTGGTAGTCTATCAGGCTTAAGCTCAGGGAGCGGCTCTTCCTGAATTCCAGGCGGGCATTCAGGCTGTTGGTAAAGGTCATATCAAAACCTATCAACGGCGCAAACTGCTCTGTCATGGTCAGGTTGGGCACCAGGAAGTAAGGAATATAGTTGCCGGATACGGTATCTATAAAGCCAGGGTACCCTGCCAGGCGCGGATCCTCATAGAACAGCGCCGTGTTATAGGAGTTCATGCTGAGCGTACCGGTATAGGCATGCGTAAGCACAAAGTTTGTAAAGATGTTACGGAATGGTTCCAGCTTGGTTAACCCGTTATAGGTAATACGCCAGTTAGGTTTGGGTATAAAGTTGCTGAACGGGTTGCTGCGTACATTGCTATTGCTTTGCTTCAGCAGGCCAATCTTTTCCGGGTCTTTACCGGTGTAAGCTGCCAGGAAAGCGGGTATCAATACATCCTGCGCATAACGGCTGTAACCATAATAATAGGTTGGATCTTTTGCATTCTGGGTTGGCTGCCCCTGGTTATAAGGGTTTTGCGCAGCCAGGCGTTTGGAAATAGCTAAACGGTAGTTCTCAAAGTTCCGGAAGGTGGTAGACATACCGCTTTCCGCATCGATCTTACCAAACAGTGTTTGTATGGCTATATAAGTGATCTCAAACCCACCTGCATCATAAGGGCTCAGGTGTTCAAAACCTAGCACATTACCCAAGGTATCCGTAGCATTTTTGAACAGCTCCGTATGTGTTTTGGTGAATGATTTAGTGATGTTCAGGTCAATACGCAGATCGGGCAGGGGTTCCAGCTGCGCCTGCGCATCCAGCCGCTGGGTGAACTGTTGCTGGAACTGTACGTTGAACAGCGTATCCGGTGTGATCAATCCCTTCTTGGCAAAATTATCCAGCCAGGCTTTATTAGGCTGGGCGCCAAATACAAAGCCCAAGCCCGGCGCCATAGAGGCCCAGTTCATACCCAGTATTTTGGTACTATCTATATAACCGGGTAAGCGGGTACCGGAATTTTCAGAATAATTAATGGCAATACGTTTTACAGATAACAGAGGTTTCAGCGCTGCTTTCACCAGGGCGGGCATCTCATCATCTTCCTGCTTTTGCTGCGGCTGTTGCTGTTTGTTCTGCTGGTTGCCCTGCATGTTCTGATTCTGTGCATTCCGGTTATTGTTATTACCGGATGATCCGCCGGTAACCCTGCGCAGGAACTTGGATTTATTATACAGCTCAGAGAACTTAAATTCTGCGGTCACCGTTCTGTTCTGCGTATTCTCAATGGCATTACCCAGCTCCAATGCCAGGCGGCTGGCGCCGGTCCAGCGGTATTCCGTACTATAGCCTAATGCAATGTTCGTCCAGCTTAACAGCGGAATTTTGCTGGTAGGCAGCGTATACGTAACGTTGGCGGAATGGAAGTAGTTGGTGGTACGGCCAAACTTAAACAGGTTATGGCGTACACTATCCCGCTTAGCCTTGGTATCAATACGGCCGTCCGGTTCATCAATACGGGTATTGGTTACTGCATTAAAGTCAATGGTAAGGCTGCGGGTCAGGTCCCACTTTAAACCATAGTAACGGTCAAAAGTGAAGTACTTGTTATAGGTTTCCGGCAGCTTATACAAGCCATCACTGCCCACATTGCGGATGCGCGTGGCGCCAAACTGCCGGGTAATATCTGCGCGGAAGCTGATGATGGAAGGCACGTAGTTTACGTTAAAGTCGCGGATCAGATCCAGCCAATGCGTTTTGGATTTACCCAACAGCTTTTTCAGCGGCGTAATAAACTTGCTTTGGCCGGCATAGTTATACCCCAGGCCTCCGCGGTGTTTGGTAAGAATGTCGTTTTCAATAAGCGGGTTATGGCTATTGGTTTGGGAGAAGGAGTAACTAATGTCAAAGTTCTCTATATCCCATATTTTCAGCTTGGGCTTACCCTGGTTCAGCTTACGTACGTTGGTAAAGTTCAGGCTCTTAATAGAAGTATAATCCTGTGCATCCCGTTTAATGGAATCCCGCTCGGCAGAGGTACGCGCCAAACGCAGCTTATCTTTCAGCTTAATATCCATGTCATACGGATCATATTCCGGGTTGCTGGCGGCCTGTGAGTAACCGGCATATACCGGTATGGAAATGCCTGCTTTCTTACGCAGCAGCTTACCTAGGTCCAGGTTGGCCGCTACATCATATTGCAGGTAGTTATCGCGGAAACGTTCATTCACCCGCTGATCTATAGCGCCAAAACCGGCGGTGTGCATGTTACCGGATACGCTTACGGTACCCAGGTCGGCCAGCTGTACATCCATACGGGCCATAGCTGCATAACCGCCTTTTTCATCAAAGTCTGTCAGGCGCATTTCATTGAACCATACTTCGGTACATTTGGATAATCCATCGCTTTTAGGATTATACACGCCTATCATTACACTTCTTACATCGCCCAGGCTGGGGTTACCTACTACGCTAAGGAAGTTGGTACCGTCGGCCTCTGTATATGGGAGGATGGGAGAGCACGTATCGCACATGTTGCGCCGCTGTTTCAGATTAGGCAGCTTGGCCAGCTCCAGGTCCAGGTTATTTGCTTCCGGCCATATGGCATTGGCATCTGTTGAGTTCCACGGAGTTACTTTCAGCGGTATCTGGTATTCATAATAGTTATTGGTAAAGTCGCTGCCCAAACGAACAATGGCGCGCAGCTCACCATCTTTCAAAGAAGTGGCGGTATTCACCGCTTCTGCGTGTATGTACATCTGCAGCCTTTTATACTGGCGCATATCCAGGCCCAGGTTCTTGTAAATGCCGCGGTTATCGCCATCCTTCAGGTCGCATACCTGCATGGAAAGGGCCTGCTCATTCAGCTGCAATGTGGTGTTGTTGGTGCTGATGGTGTTTTGCCTGGTTACACCCGGCGGTATTACATACGGAATGGGTTTGCGGTTTGAGTTTTCCTCAATGTTCACCGCTGTGGTATTGAACTTGGTGCTTTCGTCAATGGGTATAGGATCGCCGGGTTGTAATTTATACATATAACGGCGCCACTGGTTGCGTACCAGGTCCAGTTTAGCAAAACGCACTACTACAGAATCCTGGAAGCCGGTCAGGAACATCCGCATAAAACGTATGGACTTAAAATCCGGGATACTGCCAATGCGGCGGTTATACTGGTTCACCGGCACTTTGAACTGATACCATGTTTCCGTGGTTTTGTTACCATCCTGCAGCACTACATCAGCGGCGATCTTGTCCACCACATAATTTTCGCCTATCTGCATGTTAGGCTTCAGGTTCACCATGTACTGGAAGTATTCTTCCGTTTCGTTCATGGTATTATCCCGGTTCAGATCCTCAGATTCCGGTATGTTGGTGGCTGCTGATGAATACTGGGAGTTATTGTTGGATACCGGTGAGTTGCCTTCCGGGTTGCTGTATCTCTTATAGCGCTGTAAAATGCCCAGGCGGTCCTTGTCATAATCATCACCGCGGTAGTGGTGGTAGTCATCGTTCGCGGGATCGTTAAACGCCTGCTGGTAAATAGCAGAAGAGGTACCAAAGCTGGCGGCCAGCTTATTCAGGTAATCGCGGTAAAAGAAACGTTCATCAGTAACACCACCGTTGGAGCGTAAGCCATCATAACCCACATCCTGGTAAGAGCGGATGTTGGGATCATTATCAAATGCCTGTGTAAGCTGCTGCTGGTATTTAGGTACGCGGCCCCAGTGGGATGAGTCCATCTGGTTGGCGTTCTGATTAGGATCCGGTAAGCCGTTCTCAAACATTTTACGGGAATCCTTCAGCACATCTTCCGATACGTTACCCAGGTTAAAGTACAGCTGACCGCCTGCGCTGTTGGGTGATTTAATGAACGGATCCTGGATCCAGAACTCTATGAACTCCACGTTAGCCGTTTCAAAATCACTGTTGTCAATAGCGCGCATCATACCGGCCCATTTGCGCTGCGGTGTTTTCAAATGGCCGCTGGCATCAATATCTGATGGCAGGTAAGAAAAGTTATAGGGGCCCCGTTCCGTTGGATAGTAGGCCAGATCAAGGGTGCTTAGCTGGCTCTGTCCAAAATCGGTTGACATATTGGGGAATACTTCTTTCTGGTAAACCAAACGTACCCGCGGATCCGACTGATCCTGTGTGGTAATGTTGGCAGGCAGGCCCGGTGACTTGGGGATCTGTAAGGTAGGTTCTATAATATACCAGGCCAGCCTTGCACGGTTCTTACCATAGGCCAGTGAATCGTTCAGGTCTGCTTCCGGGAACAGCAGGTTGCCATTGGCATCTGTAGCCCCGCTGGGAGTAGAGGCCAGGGCCCAGCTGGTGGCGGGAAACTTCAGGTCGTACCCGCTCTGGGAGCCTTCAAAATCATCAATAAATACCTGGCCGCTGCTGCTGCCCGCTGCATTCACCAGCTTACTGTGGCCGGGGAACAGCCGTGCTACCTCACCGGTGAACAGGATGTTGGAGGGTGTGGTAGTGCTGTAGTTGGGCAGCTTATCCAGGAACCGGGTAAGCCCTTTCCATTCGGAATTATAGTTTACGTCCAATCCCAGCACCGTATTATTAATAGGGTCTTCCCCGTAGTTCACTTTCTGGTAATAGGGCCGCTCACTCATGCGCACCATGGTACCACCCAGGCTCAGCTTATCGTTCACCACATAATCCAGGCGGGTACCCAGGTAGTTACGTACCTGCTGGCCAAACAGGGCATTGTTCTCAAACTGCACATTAATAGGCACACCGGATGCCAGCACCCCGCCGTTAATAATTTTAATACGGCCCAGGTTATAGTCTATGATATAATCCACATTCTCGCGCAGCATTTGCCCGCCGGCATTTACCGTTACGGAGCCAGGCGGAATGTTGTAACCGCCCAGGGATATTTCCGACGAGTTGGCGGATTTATAAGAGCCTTTCAGCACATAGCGGTTCAGCTGTGGGAACTGCTGTGCTACTACTTTTATGGAGTCATACAATACCTTATAGAGATATTGCTTTTCCAGGGTCACATCGCCCCCAAAGGCCTTTTGCAGCCCGCCGGCAAACGGTTCCAGCTGCGGGAACATCACATGCCCGGTTTGTGAGTTGATCGTGTACCCTTCCACGTAGTCAAAAACCCCATCGGGCTGGGGATCGTTCTGGTTATTTAAGCGGTCCAGGTTCAGGATAGTGATAATGGGCGCCCCTGCGTAGGCTCCCTGGGCATCCGGGATATAACGTTTATCACTGGGTGCACGGTCCTGCGTACCGGGATCTTTATAATATACGTCCAGCTTAAAATCCTGCCGGTTGATCTGGATGGCGCCTGTGGAGTAGATGTTCTTCATCATCAGGTCCCAGATAGGCAGGGTAGGCCGGGCGGAAGTAGCTTTCAATAATTTCAGGAACAGGATCTGCTGGTTGGCGCTGTTGTTCTGGTCCGGCGGTACATCCTGTGAGAACTCCCCTACCTGGTACACACGGCCGTTATACGTATACTGGTATGCTACGGCCAACACCTCATCCGGCTGCAGCTGCTGGTTTAACGATATGTAACCCAGCTGCCGGTTCACCGTATAGTCGGTGGAGTCCAGCTTACGGGCAAAGGTTTTTTCAAACTCCTGCACCGGTTTCAATCCCAGGCTTAACAGGCGGCTTACCACAGTACCGGTAAAACGGCCGCCCGGGTCGTTGGCCAGCTGGGCATACAAACTGTTAGACCGGTTGCTGGGTAGTTTAACATCCGGCTGAAAGCTGGTATTAAAAGGCTTGTATTCACCTAAGTCCATTAAACCTACTACATCCCTGGTATTGGTGGTAGCCCCGGTTTTATTGGTTACCCATACTTCTATACGGTTAATGTAAGAAAGGGAGCGGATCACGGGCAGGTTAGACATCGCATAGTTGAACGTATCCCGGAAGAACTGCGCCAGCAGGAAGTGGCGGTTATCCTCATACTCATCTGCCCGTATGTTAAAGTCCTGCACCTGGGTGCCGCCTTTCAGCATCAGGTTCTGTTTCTGCGATTTCTGGTTAGAGAGTACACTGGTTACCGTAAGGCGGCCAAACTGCAGCTGGGTTTTAAGACCAAACAGCGACTGTACCCCGGAAATAAGCTGGCTGCGTAAGGGGAAGCTTACGTTACCGGCTTCTATCTTTTTTATGATCTCATCATCGTAACCGGTGTATTCCAGCTTTATCTGGTTCTCAAAGTCAAAGGTGCTCTGGGTATTATAGTTGGTGATGAGCTTTAGCTTATCCCCTATTTTACCGGTTACGTTCATGTTAATGTTCATGTCAAAATCAAAACCCCCGTTCTTACGCGCCTGTTCAACCAGCACGGGGTTCTTGATGTTCTGGCCCTGGTAGCCGAATGTGAGGTCCAGGCTTCCCTGGGGGCGTATATCCACCTTGCTGCCGCCGAATACACGGTCAAACAGGCTGTTGCCGCTATTGAGCTGCGGGCCGGAGCCCAGCTGGTTCAGGCTACCCAGGGTAGCTGCCCGCTTTTGCCAGTAGCTTTGTTCGCTCTGGGAGGATTGCAGCTTGTAAAACTCGTCAAAGCTCATGTAGGTGGGGTTACGGTAGTACTGGTCGCCTATTTTTTCCGTAACGGTATATTGTTTGGTAACGGGATCGTATTCTACGTCTCTTTTAATGCTGGCGGGGTCTTTTAGATCAATAGCATTCCTGACAGGATCGGTAATGGCATTTCCGTACCTGTCTTTTATAGGATATTTCAGGGTGTCACTTTTATGGGTAGTATCCTTTGCGGTTGTATCTGTTTTCCAGTTTGGTTGCTTGAAATAATTTCCCGAACGTTCCCTTGCGGCAGTGTCAAGAATAAAAAAAGATACGACGCCTATCACTGCAAAAGCACTTAAATATGTCTTTTTTGCCAAGCGAAATAGGTTTTTATAGAGGTCAGGGTAATAAAATTATAGACTTTTCAGGGATTTTTTTATGAGCCCTTCCAAGTCCTGCAATAGTGGTTCTGTTTTCAGTACCCTTTGAATAGCCTGTTCTGCCACGTTACGGGCTATCCCCAGGGTTACCAATGCATTTAACGCATCTTCCTGCAATGTATTGTTTGTGCTAACAGATAATTGTGGTCCTGTTTCTTTCTGCCTTTTTATCTTGTCTTTTAACTCCAGAATGATCCGTTTTGCCGTTTTGGCGCCGATGCCTTTAATGCTTTCCAGCATTTTCTCGTTTTCCATGGCAATAGCGCGCTGAATGTCTTCCGGTTGCAGGGAGGATAACATCATACGGGCCGTGGACGCCCCTATGCCGGATACGCCCAGCAGCAGCAGGAACATGCTGCGTTCCGCATCGTCAAAGAAGCCATATAGGGTATGGGCATCCTCTTTTATATGCAAAAAGGTGAGCAGCTTGCAGTTTTCCATCCCCTGGATCCGGGAGTAGGTATTTAAACTGATCTGTACCTCATATCCCACCCCCTGCACTTCTACATACACCATTGCAGGAGACTTGTGGGTTAATTTTCCGGTAAGGTAAGCGATCATACAGGATTTATAAAGGCGCAAACTTACGGAAAAACTCGTAAGTGATTGTGCTTTACTTGAACTTCCGGTTCGTTATGACAACATAAGACTTTTGATTTTCTTTTAATATCGTATTTTTGCCCCCTAGTAAAACAATTGTTCCTACATATGAGTAAAATTACGGCCGCTATTACAGCGGTGGGTGGTTATGTTCCTGACTACGTACTTACCAATAAAGAACTGGAAAAACTGGTAGATACCACGGATGAATGGATCACCACCCGCACGGGGATAAAGGAAAGAAGGATACTGAAAGGGGAAGGCAAGGGTACTTCTGATCTGTGTGTACCGGTAGCACTGGAAATATGCCGCAAAAGAGGTATCAGCCCCGAGGAAATAGACCTGCTGATTGTAGCTACCGTAACACCGGACATGGTTTTTCCGGCTACAGCTAACGTGGTAACGGATAAGATAGGGGCTAAGAACGCCTGGGGATTTGATATTAACGCAGCCTGCTCTGGCTTTTTATATGCACTGGATACCGGCGCCCGTTTTGTTGAAAGCGGCCGTTATAAAAAGGTGATGGTGATAGGAGCGGATAAGATGAGCGCCATTATGGACTACTCTGACCGTACTACCTGCATTATTTTCGGGGATGGCGCCGCCGGCGTATTGCTGGAGGCCAATACAGAAGGTTACGGCCTGGTGGACAGCATTCTGAAAAGCGATGGCCACGGCCGTGAATACCTGCACATGAAGGCAGGCGGCTCCATTAAACCCGCCAGCATAGAAACTGTTACCAACCGGGAACATTACGTGTACCAGGAAGGTAAAATGGTGTTTAAATATGCGGTGGCCAATATGGCGGAAGCTGCGCATGATATTATGCAACGCAACCAGCTGACAGCCGACACGGTTTCCTGGCTGGTACCCCACCAGGCCAACAAGCGTATTATAGACGCCACCGCCCAGCGTATGGGACTGCCGGAAGCAAAGGTGATGATGAACATTGAGCGCTACGGCAACACCACCGGCGGTACTATTCCTCTTTGTTTATGGGATTACGAAAAACAGCTGAAAAAAGGCGATAACCTGGTGCTGGCAGCCTTTGGCGGCGGCTTTACCTGGGGCGCGAGCTATATTAAGTGGGCGTACGACCCGAAATAAGTTGGCAGTAAACAGTTGGCAGTTGGCAGTAAGCGGTTGTTTCATGACTGCCAACTGTAAACTGCCAACTGCAAACTAATGAAACGACGGTAACTCATACACAAACGCAAACCCTCCCTTTTCCGGTGCGGCGCTGATATGGCCGCCCATCTTATCCATAAAATCTTTACAGATCACCAGGGCCAGCTCGGCATCGTGCCGGCGGAATCCCTTGTAATAGCTGGTTCCCCGGTATTCAAACAAATGCGGCAGCATAGCCGCTGTAATGTTGATCTGTAATACCTTTACCCATACTTTTACGGCGCCCGCATCCCCGGTGGTTAATACCTGCACCTGCCCGCCCGGCGTGGAAAAGCTAATGGCGCTGTTTAACAGGCTGCGGTGCACAAACTGTAACATTTCCCGCTCTGCCGCTACCTGTATATCATCCGGCACCTGTATACTAATGCTCACCTTTTTTTCCTGCGCGGCATGTTGAATGCTTGGCAGGGCTTCCGTCATCATGGAATAAATGTTACAGGGCGCAGGAGCATATATAAATCCTGAAAGCTGTGATTTGATCCACCGCAGAATGTTATCAAAAACAGCCAGGGTTTCTGCAGCGGAATCCGCTATCTGGCTGGTGAGCTGCTCCATGGCAGGTTTATCCAGCGAGTGGGCCTGCAGCATGGCTGCCATGCGAATGATGTTGTTTAACGGGTCACGGAAATCATGTGCTATTACTGAGATCAGCTTATTCTTAAAATCATCATTGGAGCGTAACAAACGGTTCTTTTCCGCAATAGACCTGTTCATATTATCCACACGCAGCTCATATTTGCGGGAGTTGCGGTAATACCGGTAATACACAATGGTAATGCCGGTTAACAATACCAGCAGCGCTGCCAGGAACCAGATGAGGATGCGGCGCGTAACCCGTTCCAGGTTACTTCTTTCAATGGCCTGTTGCTGCACCTGGTTGCGCAGCTGCAGCGATTGCATTTCCTGCTCCTTCATAAAATATTCCAGGTAATTGATCTCTCCCCGTTGCCGTTGCAGGGTTAGCTGGTGCAGCGCCAGCTGGCGGATGCCATTGCCATAGTAAGCAATCTTATCCGCATCATTCACCTTTTCATAGTGCCGGTACAAATAAGGCAGCATTTTCATCATCAGCTCATAATACCCGGCCTGCTGCGAGAGCTTAAATATTTTTGCGGCATACAGCACACTATCTGCCGGGTAACCCATCGGAATAAAATCGTCGAGCACCCGGAAGTACGCTGCTATGCCCAGGTGCAGGAATCCCTTTTGTATAGCCGTATCAGCCACCTTATTGATCAATACTTCCCCCTCCCTGCCATGCCCCTGCTTTAACAGGGTAACCGCTTCAAACATTTTTGCATATAGCCATTCCCGTGAGTAAGGATAACGTGCGGTAATGTTACGCAGCTGATCATATGCCCATTTAACAGCATGCTGTTTGGTACTGTCTTTTGTGTATTTAATGATATAGTTGCTTAGCACCAGGCTATACATAGAGTCGTTGGAAAGGCGGCTGCCCCAGGCCATGGCCTGCTGCTCATAGTATAGCTCCAGTGGTTTGTTGCCTGCTGCTTCATAGTCAATACTCAGGTTGTTCATCATGTGGCAAACGTTGGCTGAGTCGCCACTGGCAAGGTATAAGGCCATAGCTGCCTTTTCATATGCAATGGCCTGTTGTATGCTGAACTGCTGCCCGTATACAATACCCAGGTTTTTCAGCGCACCTGCTTCTCCCCTTTTGTAATGCAGGCGTAGCGCTATTTCCCGGGCTTTGGTAGCCAGCAGAAAACAGCTGTCTATATTGCTCAGGTGATAGTACATGCCTAATTGGTTCAGCATATCCACATACGCCATACTATCCTTTGCAAAGGGTAAGCTGCTGCGCAGGCCTGCTATTTCCGCAGACTGTGCCCTGGCCCGGAAGGTCCCCGGCAACAAGCTGCCGCAAAGCAATATGTACAGTATAATACGCTGCATTGTTTAACTGGTGGTTGAAGGATCTGTACATTCAACCTGTGGTAAGGTATAAGATAAGGCTGCGCCCCGGCTGCCGCTGTTGGCTGCCTGCACACTGCCTTTCATCATGTTCATAAAATCCCGGCAAATGATCAGCGCCAGCCCGGCGCCCTGCTGTGGCCCTTTACGCGGCCGGTCTGCATGGTACTCAAACAGGTGCGGTAATAAATGTTCCGGTATGCCTGCGCCTTCATCGGTTACCGTTATGGTCACCTGCCCTTCATCAACAGCAGCTGTTACATAAATACTGCCATGGCGGGGCGAGAACTTAAGCGCGTTGTGAATAAAATTACGGTGCACAAACTGCAGCATTTCGCACTCTGCCAGCACGCATACATTGCCGGGGATACGTACATTCACCTGCACCTGTTTTTCGGAGATCACATCTGTAAGGCTTTGCAGCGCAATGTTCACCAGCTCCTGCACGTGGCAGGGCTCCGGTGCATATACAAAACCGGATAGCTGGGAATTGATCCAGCGCAGTATACTGTCAAAAGTGTGCAGCGTGTTTTGGGAGCTGCGTTCTACACCGGTTAAAAGGGAAGCCGCTTCCTCCGGGCCCAAGGAATGCTCCTGCAAAAAGTTCATGATCTCCAGTATGTTCACCAGCGGCATGCGAAAGTCGTGCGCAATAAGGGATATCAGCTTGTTCTTAAAATCATCATGCGTTTGCAGCAGGGTGTTCTTTTCACTGATCTCGCGGTATTTTTCTGTAAGCCGTATACCATTCTCCCGTGATCTTTTATATGCGTAATAAAAGAAGGTAAGCAGCAGCATTACCAGCACCAATGACAGGATCATACCGCCTACCAGGTACTGGCGTTTGCGGTTTTCCAGGCGTTTTTTATCCAGCTTTGCCTGCTGTAAATGGTGCTGTAGCTGCAAGGCATTCAGGCGGCCATTCTGCTGATAATAGGCCATATAATCCAGCTCGCCCTGTGTTCTTGCGGCTTGTTCTTTTTCCAGTATGCTTAGCATTAAATGGCTGTACCGGGCCGCAGCAGCGGGCTGTCCATGCTGCGTGTAGTAGGTATACAACGCTGTGGTCATAGGTAATATAAGCTCCCAGTAACCACCTGCTACGCCGTATTGCACCATGCTCACTTTATACTGTAAAGAATCCGGCTGTTTAAAGTAACCTTTATAACCGGCCAGCTGTGCGCTGGCATACATGGCCAGGTAAGTATAGCCATTGGCAGCTGCCTGCTGTATTATTTGCAGCAGCTGTTTTTCCGCGCCGGCAGCATCGCCTTTTTTTATGCGTTCATTTGCTTCGTACAACCCGCATTTTAACTGCGTGCGTTCATCATGGTACTGGTTTGCCAGGCTGCGCACCTTTGCCAGCGCCCATTGTACAGAATCTGCATGCAGGCTGTCATCTTCATGCACAAAGTAATAGCTCACCAGTACGGTGGCATACAGGGAATCATTATGCACGCTGCGGCTTTTATGCATGGCCTGCTGCATGTACTGCACGGCAGCTGCCTGCTGCCCTATGTATTTGTAATAAATAGCCATATTGGCAAGCGCCTGGCATACGGCCGCGCTATCGCCCAGCTTTTCATAGGCGCGTAAGGCATGCAGGTAAGAACGGTATGATAAAAAGCTGTTGGAACGGAGGGCGTAATAATTGCCCTGGTTCATCCAACCTCCGGCCTGCCCTCTTAAATAGTGCTGCCGGTCTGCTATGCTGCGTGCTGCATTGGTGTAAAGTAAACAGGTATCCAGGTTTTGGGGCAGGTATAGCACAGAAAGGCGGTTCAGGATATCCACGTATTGCGTGCTATCCTTTATCCGGGGTAATTGTGCTTTTAGCCGGCTGATCTCCTGACTTTGGCCCCTTAATACAGCTGCTTCACATATCAGCCACACACAAATAACCCCCCATCTCATAATATATTTATTACGCTGAAGATGGTCCACTACATTACGGCTTAACGCATACTAAATAATATCCATGTAAAAAGAAGTATTATATGTGAAGATAACGGAAAGAACGTAACAACGCGCCGTCACTAGATCTCAAATACAAATCCCCGGCGGGTTAGCTGTTCATATTTTTGTTTATCGAACCGGTACAGGTGCGCTCCTTTTTTTGAGGTGGTTTTATCTTTTTCATCCAGCTTTTCCAGTATGCTCATTGCCAGTATCTTTTTGCGGAAGTTGCGCCGGTCCAGCTCATGCTGGTATATCTCTTCGTACAGACTTCGCAGCTGCGACAGGGTAAATTTCTCCGGCAGCAGTTCAAAACCAATGGGGTGAAAATGTGCGTTGTCCTTCAGCTTTTTCAGGGCATCTGCTATCATGCGGCCGTGGTCAAAGATAAGCGGGGGTATCTGATGCAGCTCCAGCCAGTGTGCACCATGTTCTGTAGCCAGTATATGATCATGCTCCTTAATGCGTATGAGGGCGTAATAGGCAATAGAGATCACGCGGGCGCCGCTATCCCTTTCCACTTCACCATAGCAGCCCAGTTGATCCATGAAAATGTTTTCCAGGCCGGTGGTTTGTTTAAGCACGCGGGCGGCAGCAGCATCCGTGCTTTCGCCTTCCTGCACAAAACCGCCTACCAGCGACCACTCACCCTGCTTAGGATCTACCTTGCGCTGGATCACCAGCAATTTAAGCCTGCTGTCTTCAAAACCGAATATAATGCCGTCTACTGCTACCAGGTGCCGGGGTTCACCGGCATAAAAAGAAGATACCATCATAACGCTACCGGGTTATTACCAATTTACGATTTTAGATTTTAGATTTACGAATTATTACCAGGGAGTTATATCCATGTTATCAACTAATCACTTAAAGTAATGAGCATCACAATCAGGATTGCGCGAAAAGAAGACTGTCCCCGGCTGCTGGAGCTGATCCGGGAACTGGCGGAGTATGAGAAGGCGCCCCAGGAGGTAACCGTTAGCCTGGAACATTTTGAGAATGCTGGCTTTGGCCCCGCACCGGTATGGAAGGCCTTTGTAGCGGTAACGGTAGAGAATGGGCAGGAGTTTATTGCCGGTTTTGCATTGTATTACATTCGTTACTCAACCTGGAAAGGCTGCCGGATGTACCTGGAGGATATTGTGGTATCTGAACGCTATCGTGGTAAGGGTATTGGCAAGCTGCTGTTTGATCAGCTGATCGCAGAAGCAAAGGAAAAACAGTTCAATGGTCTTACCTGGCAGGTGCTGGAATGGAATGAGCCGGCCATTAATTTTTATAAAAAGTATAATGCGAAGTTTGACCCGGAATGGTGGAACGGGAGTATTGATCTGTAGATGAGTCCATGGCCGATGGTCCATAGTCCATGGTGTATAGCGCAGGGCAGGACCCTAGACGATGGTCCACGGTCCGCGACCTGAAGCGCGTTTATTCTTTGTGAGGAATGATCATAGCCGGTGCTATAAGCATACAAACTGCCATGATCATAATATCAATAAATCCAGTAAATTAACCGTGGCCAGTGGACTGTGGTCCGTGAACCGCTTTCCAATATGAAAACCGCCATGGATCATTGACTATGGACCATGGACTAAAAACAACCATGATCCGCTTCTCCCATCTTCAAAACATTACGCTGCCGGAGCTTTGCAGCGTTTTTAACCTTGCTTTCAGCGATTATATAGTACCGTTCCAGTTAACTGTGCCCTTGCTGGAACAAAAGCTGCTGGGTGAGAACGTACGCCTCTCCCACTGCATTGGCGCTTTTGACGGCCCGGCGCTGGCAGGTTTTATATTACATGGGGCAGATACCTGGCCTAACCCCGCATTGCTGTATAACGGCGGTACCGGCGTAATACCGGCCTACCGCGGACAGCACCTGGTGCAGCGCATGTATGCGCATTACCGGCAACAGTATAAACAGGAAGGTGTGCAGCGTATATTGCTGGAGGTTATCAGCACCAATACCCCCGCCATTAAAGCATATGAGAACAGTGGCTTTACAAAAACCCGTTTTTTTCATTGCTATAAAGGACAGCCTTTTATAAAACAGGCACGCAAAAATATTACCATCCGCACGGCTGCCAATCCCAACTGGGCGCTGCTGAACACCTTTACAGACCAGGCGCCCGGCTGGGCCAACAGCACTGCCAGTATTCAGCGGGAAGGCCAGCATACCCTTACCTGGCTGGCCTATGAGCAAAACGAAATTGCGGGATTCATCAGTGTATACGCCAGCAACAAACGTATCCGCCAGCTGGGCGTACATCCGCAGCACCGGCGCAAAGGCATTGGCAGCGCATTGCTACAGCATGTTATACAGGTGCTGCAGGGGCCTTTTTCCATTATTAATATTACGGATGATAACAAGGGCTTACAGCAATTCCTGCTACGAGCAGGGTTTGAGGCGACTGTGAAGCAATGGGAAATGGAACTGCATGTGTAGAGGTGCAAATAAAGAACAGTATGCGCTAAAACACAAATATGCAAACGTGTAAATGAAGATCATTTTTCCTCATCTGCACATTTGCATATTTGCATATGGGCACATCAACTCACACCATTCACCACTGCTTCTTTATGGATCTTCAGGATCAGGCCCTGTAATACTTTACCCGGGCCTACTTCAGTAAATTCTGTACCGCCGTCCGCTACCATTGCCTGTACGGATTGTGTCCATCTTACAGCGCCGGTCAGCTGGTCGATCAGGTTTTGTTTGATCTGCGCCGGGTCGCTGATAGCTTTGGCTACCACGTTCTGGTACACCGGGCAGGAGGGCGTGTTAAAGGCAGTACGCTCAATAGCCGCCTGCAGCTCTTCTTTGGCGGGGGCCATTAACGGGGAGTGGAAAGCGCCGCCCACCGGTAATACCAGCGCTCTTTTGGCGCCGGCCGCCTTCATTCTTTCGCAGGCAATATTAACCGCATTCACCGTACCGGAGATCACCAGCTGCCCCGGGCAGTTATAGTTGGCAGGCACTACTACCTCACCGGTTTCTTTGGTAACTGCAGCGCAGATCTCCTCTACCTTCGCATCATCCAGCGACAGTACGGCAGCCATGGTAGAAGGCTGTGTTGCACAGGCCTTTTGCATAGCTGTAGCGCGTATAAATACCAGGCGCAGCGCGTCTTCAAAAGACAAGGTGCCATTGGCTACCAGGGCAGAAAATTCGCCCAGGGAGTGGCCTGCCACCATATCCGGTTTTGCATTTTCAATACCCATGAAAGCTACTACGGCATGCAGGAAAACAGCCGGCTGGGTAACATTGGTTTGTTTCAGGTCTTCATCCGTACCGGTGAACATGGTATCGGAAATGCGGAATCCCAGTATGTCGTTAGCCTGCTCAAATAATGCCTTTGCTTTAGGGCTGGTATCATACAGTTGTTTTCCCATTCCGGGGAATTGTGATCCCTGACCGGGAAATACGTAAGCGTGCTTCATTACTCGTTGTAGTTTAGATTGAAATAGCTTTGCAAAGAAAACAAAAAAATCAGTTACTTAAACATTAGCCAATAATATAATAAAAGAACCTTCCAGGAATGTGATCCCGGAAGGTTACATATGATACTTACTACCCTGTTATTTTCCAATGAGGCGCATAAATTCAGAGCGCGTACGGCCATCCTCAAACTGGCCGGAGAAGCCCGATGTGGTGGTAACGGAATTCTGTTTCTGCACGCCGCGCATCATCATACACAGGTGCTGCGCTTCAATTACCACGGCTACACCCAGCGGTTCCAGCGTTTCCTGGATAGCATCCAGCACCTGGTGCGTTAACCGCTCCTGCACCTGCAGGCGGCGGGCAAACACATCTACCACACGTGCTATTTTGCTTAGCCCGGTGATGTAACCATTAGGTATATACGCTACATGGGCCTTGCCAAAAAAAGGCAGCATATGGTGCTCACATAAAGAATACAGCTCTATATCCTTTACGATCACCATTTCGCTGTAAGCCTCTGTAAATTTAGCGCCGCGCAGGATGGCCTTGGCATCCAGCTGGTAGCCCTGTGTAAGGTACTGCATGGCTTTGGCCAGGCGTTCAGGCGTTTTCTGTAAGCCTTCCCGATCCGCATCTTCGCCTATCAGCTGCAAACATTCCCTGTAATTATCCATCAAACCGGAGGTCACATGCTCATCAAATGTCTCAGTCTTTTTGTATGCCATTTTGTTGTGCGATTTCTGATTTCTAAAGCCGGCGTCCTGTCTTTTGTTCAAATGCTCACTGACCGCCGTAATACTCTACATAGATGCGGGGCGTTTCATATAACTTAATGCAATGCAGCTGCGCTGCAGGAGGTAAGTTCTTAGCCAGCTCGTCCCAGATGGCAATGGCCAGGTTTTCGGCAGAGGTGAATTTACCTGCCATAAAATCCACGTCCATATTCAGGTTGCGGTGATCCACCTTTTCCACGATCACGTCTTTGATCACATCGCCCAAAGTTTTGGCATTAAATACAAACCCGGTTTCCGGATCAGGGGTGCCTTTTATTGTTACATGTAACTCATAGTTATGACCATGCCAGTTATCATTGGCACATTTCCCAAACACTTCCTGGTTCTTTTCCTTGCTCCATGCGGGATTGGATAATTTATGCGCAGCATTGAAATTCTCCACACGCGTTAAATAGATCATTATTGAAATAAAATTTTCGCAAAAATACCATTAATCCGCGAGCCAGCCGTAAGTTTACAGGATGAATCTACTGGTAGTAGCCGCTACAGCACTGGAAATCAAACCGTTCAGTGAATATTTATCCCAGGCCAGCCTGCCGCAAACTTGTCAGGTCGAGGTGCTGATCGGGGGCATAGGCCTCACCCATACCGCCTGGCACCTGGGCAAATACCTGGCCACCAAACGGCCGGATGTAGCCATACAGGCGGGTATAGCCGGCAGCTTTAACCATAGCTGGCCTTTAGGACAGGTAGTTATGATCGGTAAAGAACAGTTTGGCGACCTGGGCGTGGATGACGCCGGTACCTTCAAAGATCTTTTTGAGATAGGACTCTGGAACAGCGGGCAAACACCTTTTGCAGATACCAGCCTGGTAAACACCTTTGCCGGCCTGCCCTTTACCCCCGACCTGCCGGTAGGCAGCAGCGTAAGCATTAACACGGTAACGGGCAGCCTGCCCTCCATTGAGCGCCTGCAGCAGAAATATACGCCTGATATAGAAAGTATGGAAGGCGCCGCTTTCCATTTTGCCTGCTTGCAGGAAAACATACCTTTTCTGCAGCTGCGCTGTATCTCCAATTATGTAGAGGTACGGGATAAGAGCAAGTGGAACATTCCGCTGGCGGTTAAAAACCTGAACCAGGCACTGGTGGAGACAGTGGAGTCCATGGTCCATGGCCGATAGTCCATGGCATAGATCGCAGGTCAGATAGTGTAACTAATGCAATTTGTTAAACAGCTATACGGAGTAGGCTATGGACCATCGGCCACAGACTATGGACTAAAAACTAAAAAATCATACAATGGACTTATCATTAGGTTTTTCACCATGCCCAAATGACACTTTTATTTTTGATGCCATGGTGAACAACAAGATCGACACGGACGGATTAAGATTCAACACAGACCTGCAGGATGTGGAAACCCTGAACAAATGGGCGTTACAGGGCAAGCTGGCGGTTACCAAGCTCAGTTTTGCAGTGTACCGGAAAGTAAAAGATCAGTACAACCTGCTGAACAGCGGCAGCGCCCTGGGCAGAGGCTGCGGCCCTTTACTGATCGCTAAAAAACCTATTGCCCCGGAAGATGTGAAGGATTGCCGCATTGCTATTCCGGGTGATAATACTACCGCCAACCTGCTGTTCTCCATTGCTTTCCCGGAAGCCAAACAAAAGCAGGTAATGGTATTTTCTGAAATTGAAAGCGCTGTGCTGGATGGCCGTGCAGATGTAGGCGTTATTATTCACGAAAACCGTTTTACCTATCAGCAAAAAGGCCTCGTAAAGATCATAGATCTGGGCGAGTACTGGGAAAGCACCACCGGCAGCCCTATTCCGCTGGGAGGCATTTTTATCCGTAAAGATGTACCGCTGGAAATACAGCAGCAGGTAGATGCACTAATCCACAAAAGCCTTCAATATTCTTATCAGCATTATCCGAAATTATCTGAATATGTAACACAGCATGCGCAGGAAATGGACGAGAACGTAATGCGCCAGCATATTGATCTGTATGTAAATGATTTTAGCCTGGACCTGGGCCAGGAAGGCCATGCAGCGGTAGACCTGCTAATGAAAAAAGCCGGGGGATTTTAGATCACTCCTTCAAACAGTACTTCGTGTAAAATTGTGGCGGCAGCATTACCGTAACGGGTATTACGGAAACGCCCTACCCAGCGGATGCCATAAATGGCATTGGTGAGGAAGATCTCATCGGCCTTTTCCAGGTCAGTGATGGAGAGGGGATATTCTTCCAGCTTAAACGGCAGTTCTGTTCTTAAGAGATGTTTACGCATTACCCCGCATACGCCACCTTCTGATAAGGGAGGGGTCATGATCTGCCCATCGCGCACCACAAATAAATTGGCAATGGTAGTATCTGCTATACGGTTGTGATGGTTCAGCAAAATAGCCTCATCCAGCTGGTTCTGGCGGGCATACATGCTGGCCATTACATAGGCCAGGCAGTTATTGGATTTAATGCTGGAGAGCTTATCACAGCTCTTGCGGACATCGGAGAACACATCTATGGTAAGCCCATCCTCATTCAGCTCAAAAATGCGCCGGTTCAGCTCTGAACATTGTATGATAAAATTGGGCGTATTATCTACCGGGTCATAGAAACCGCCATTGGAGCGGAATACGGTTAACCTTACCCTTGCCAGGCGGGATAAGCCATTGCGGGCGCATAACTCTGTAATAAGGCCGGTAAAATAGTCTTTGGTAAAGTTCAGGGGAACATCAAAGTGGAGGCGGTTCATGCTGGTGGCCAGCCGCTCAAAATGCAGGTCCGACAGCAGCACCTGTCCCTGGTACACTTTCATGGTTTCAAAACAGCCGTCTCCATAGCGGAAAGAACGGTTATCTGCCGTAAAAATAGGTTCTGATCCAGGAAGAAATCTTCCATTGTAACAAATAAGACCAACTTGCACTTCGAACGCTTTTTGGTGACAGGTTTTTTACAGGATAGTTAAGTTACGAAAATTTAAGGGATACTTCTCCGGGGAATTAATAATTAACAATTAAGAATTAATAATTAAGGTCGCAGGTAGAGCGATTAATGATATATACAAAATCCATATGTACTGTTTTGCGGACAGCGGACTGCAGTCTGCTCTCAGTCACGCGGTTTAAGAAGCCATGAGGGGTTGCCGGTGCGTTATAAGCTGCCTGAAGGCTTAAAAAGAAATGGGCCACGCTTAGCAGCCTGACCCATTTTCTATATCCTTAAAATATTTTACATCAAACTCATCGTTTTACAGCTTATCTCTTACTTCCTATTTTACACTTTCATTTCAGGTATCTCTCCCTCAACGATCAGCCGGCCGGCGGTTTTAGCTTTGATCTCTTCCACAGTAATGCCGGGTGCGCGTTCCAGCAGCTTAAAACCCTGCGGCGTAACGGCTAATACGGCAAGGTCGCTTACTATTTTTTTTACGCAGCGTACGCCTGTAAGCGGCAGGCTGCACTGGGGCAGCAGCTTGCTTTCTCCTTTGGGGTTAGTGTGCATCATGGCCACAATAATATTTTGAGCTGCCGCAACAAGGTCCATAGCGCCGCCCATGCCTTTTACCATTTTGCCGGGTATTTTCCAGTTGGCAATATCCCCGTTATCAGCCACTTCCATGGCGCCCAACACCGTTAGGTTCACCTTACCGGCGCGGATCATACCAAAGCTTTCGGCGGAGTCAAAAAAACAGCCGCCAGGTAATACAGTTACGGTTTCCTTACCGGCATTGATCAGGTCGGGGTCAATATCTTCTTCGGCCGGATAGGGCCCCATACCCAGCATCCCGTTCTCAGACTGTAACATAATGGAAATACCTGCCGGCACATAGTTGGATACCAGCGTAGGGATCCCAATGCCCAGGTTTACATACATGCCATCCTGCAGCTCCTGCGCTATTCTTTTTGCAATACCATATTTATCTAAAGCCATGATTCAATTTTAGATTTACGAATTTAGATCTCAGCTCTATTGGGGCCGGATCCAATTGCCTGGAAATACGCCACACGTGCGGCATTCATCTGCACATTTTACATTTTAACGGTCTTCCGCTCTATCCTCTTCTCATAATCCTTACCCTGGAAAATGCGATGCACATATATGCCCGGTACATGTATCTGGTCGGGGTCCAGCTCTCCGGGCTGCACCAGGTGCTCTACTTCCACAATAGTAATATTGCCTGCTTTGGCCATAGAAGTGCTGAAATTGCGCGTGGTTTTACGGAACACCAGGTTGCCCATGGTATCGCCTTTCCAGGCTTTTACAATCGCGAAATCCGCATGCAGGGCCAGCTCCATCAGGTATTGCTTGCCATTGAACTCGCGCACTTCTTTACCTTCCGCTATCTCTGTACCATAACCTGCCGGTGTAAAAAAGGCGGGAATGCCCATGCCGGCCATTTGTATACGTGTAGCCAGCGTACCCTGCGGAATAAGGTCTACTTCCAGCTCTCCGCTAAGCAGCTGTCTTTCAAATTCTGCATTCTCGCCTACATAAGACGATAACATCTTTTTGATCTGCCGGGTTTGCAGCAGCAGGCCCAGGCCAAAATCATCCACTCCCGCGTTATTGGAAATACAGGTAAGCTGTTTAACGCCCTTACGTACCAGGGCGGCAATGGAATTTTCCGGAATACCGCTAAGCCCAAATCCTCCCAGCATTAATACCGCGCCATCGGATATATCATGCAGGGCTTCATCAGCATTAGCCACTACTTTGTTCATGTTTTGGTGTTTTACAGGGTTAGTGTTTCCTTTTCAGGAAAGGAAAGATGGTATCTTGTTTTTTTGAAATTACAGTATTCTTGGGATATGGAAAAAAGCTGCCGGGATTGTCGGCATACTGCTGCCTTCTGTCTTCGCCTTCCAGGGCCTTACGCTCCTCTGCAATGGAGGCCTGCATCATATCATACACTTCTTTCAGGCGATTGGCGTGCGATTCGTAGTAACGGTAGCTGAACATAAATTCCTTAACGGATATATGATGCAGGTCCAGGATCTGCCGGTAATATTCCTTTACTTTTAATTGCCGCATAGAATCCGGCAGGGGTACGCCTCTCATGGGTGAAATATCGTAGCTGTAGGCATCTGCCATGTTCATATCCAGCAATATATCGCGCATTTTTTCCTTAGACAGTATGTTGGAAGGCACTTTATCTGCATTACCGCAGGCTACAGCGCCCAGCAGCAGTACAGCTATTACTATCTTTCGTATAATGGTCATCGTTTGGTTCGTAATCACTTGCTTTACTTCATTTGCTGATACTTGTTCGCATTCGTTATATCCATCTGTGCCAGCATTTGCGCAGCGCGGCTTTTGTCCTGCGGCGGCGCTTTTGAAAATATTTTCAGCAGCTCGTCCGACTTGGCGGTGAAGAACGTTTGCAGCAGCATAGAGTTGGGAATATCCTGCTGAATGGCGTACAGCATGTTCAGGCTGTTCATAACAGCTGCGCGGCCCTTGTTCATATCATCATACATCACATCCAGGCCCTGGCGGTGATACTGGTACATTACATCATGAAAGCGGCTGAACTTTGCATTCAGCAAATTATCCTGCAGCCAGTAACGGTTACGGTTACCCTCAAATGCTTTCCAGCCGGCAATATCCTTACCATCCGGCGCATTGCTTACTATGTTCAGCGCTTTTTTGAAAAAGTCATCACCACCGCGGGGCGAGAAAGAATCGTAATCCAGCCCCAGTATAATGTACACGTAATATGCTAAGGTAGCGGTCAGGTTAGATACCATGGGATCATTGGCCACTACCCGGTTATCACTGAACTCCAGCGGCTGAAATTCTACATAACGGAAAGCCACATTATTATCCTGCGTGTTCAGCAGGCTGGTTACATAGCCGGAGTTAAATACCGGGCGGGTAGCCTGTATGGTAAGCGCAGCCTTATAAGCATTGGAGCCCAGGTCCTGCTGCACATTCAGCATAAAGTTGCATTCAATGCGTTCGCCTACAGTATAGGAATCGTTGGTCCAGCGGCGGTTATTTAAAAATTCCTTGATGGCGTTCTGCAGGGTGGTGAACACCTTTTTATCCACTCCCGTTACCTGGCCGGCCACTACGGTTACATTGGCGCGGATCTCCTGAGCATGAGCGGAGCTAAAAGCTAAAAGCCAAAAGCTAAAAGCTAAGAAAATATATCTCATAGGGCGGGGCCTTGGAGCGTGGGCCGTGGGCCGTGGACTATTTGTTTTCATGTTGCAATTCAATTATAGCCGAAACAATATCCTTTGCTACTTCCTGTTTGGATTTCAGCGGCAGGGCAGTTTCCTTACCGTCTCGGTCAAACAGGGTCACTTTATTGGTATCGTGGTTAAACCCGGCGCCTTCATCTTTCAGGGAGTTCAGCACTACCAGGTCCAGGTTCTTGTCTTTCAATTTTTTCAGCGCGTATTCCTTTTCGTTGTTCGTTTCCAGGGAAAAGCCCACCAACAGCTGGTCCTGGCCTTTGTTATTGCCCAGGGTACGCAGTATATCGTGTGTTTTTTCCAGCTCCAGCGTCATATCCTCATTCCCCTTTTTGATCTTTTTATCCACCACGGTTTTAGGGCGGTAATCTGCTACAGCAGCGGCCATTACCACAATATCCGACATGGGATAGTTGGCAATACAGCTATTGAACATTTCAGCCGCAGTGGTGATGTGAATGGTTTCCACGCTGGGATCTGCCGGAGCATAACGCGTAGGCCCCAGCACCAGCTTTACGGTAGCGCCGGCAGCGGCCAATGCATCTGCAATGGCAATACCCATTTTACCGCTGGAGTGGTTGCTGATAAAACGCACCGGGTCAATAGGCTCCACAGTAGGGCCGGCCGTTACCAATGCCAGCTTGCCCTTTAAGGGCTGCTGTAAAGGAATATTAGTTTGTGGGGTGTTGAAGTACTGGCGCAGGAAAGCTATAATGTTTTCCGGCTCTGCCATCCGGCCTTCACCAAAAAGACCGCTGGCCAGCTCACCGCTTTCAACGGGCAGCTGCCGGTGGCCGTACGACAATAATTTTTCTATGTTATGGCGGGTGGCGGGGTGGTGCCACATATCCTCATCCATAGCGGGTGCAAATAATACCGGGCAGGTGGCCGACAGGTATACTGCCTGCAGCAGGTTATCGCACAGGCCCTGCGCCATTTTAGCAATGGTGTTGGCAGATGCGGGTGCTATCAGCATCACATCGGCCCAGCGGCCCAGGGTTACGTGGTTATTCCAGCTTTGATCGTTTGTAAGGGCTACCAGCACTTCATTTTTGGATAAAGTGGAGAGTGTAAGAGGAGTAATAAAATCACAGGCGGCAGCGGTCATCACAACTTTTACCTGGGCGCCTTCTTTTACCAGCAAACGTATAAGGGTAGCTGCTTTGTAGGCAGCAATACTACCGGATACACCCAAGAGGATCTTTTTTCCTTGTAACATGGTTTTCAGAGTTTGCAGGCAACAGCTTGCTGTGGATCTTTTTTACAAATAGCCGGCTCTACTGCCGGCTGGCTTTGGTGGCAAGCTACAAAAAAGTTGGCAGTTTGCAGTTGCCAGTCAGCAGTCTTTGACTGTGTACTGATCACTACAAACTGCCAACCAGTTTAGTAAAGTATAATAAACAGTTTGCATAATGAACTGCCAACCGGCAACTGCAAACTGCTAACTATTTAACTGTACAGATCATCATCGTTCCGGCGGAAGTAGATCTTATCATCCAGGAACTCTGAAGTAGCCTGGATAGCCGGGTTAGCCATTCTTTCATAAAAGCGGGATATTTCTATCTGCTCCTTGTTCTCATGCACTTCCTCCAGGTTGTCGGTATGGCTGGCAAATTCTTCCAGCTTGGAGTGCAGCTCTTCCTTTACAGATATGTTGATCTGGTTGGCACGCTTAGCAATAACGGCAATAGACTCGTATAAATTGCCTGTTTTGCCTTTTATCTCCGTCGTGTTCTTGGTTTCTACCCAGGGATTTAAACTACTGGTTAGATTTCTCTTTATTTTGCTCATTCTCCAAGGGTTTATTGGTGTTAGAAGAATTGTTATAGTTATTAATAGTATTCGTGTTAATAAGATTGTTCATGTCAGCTTTTGCTGCTTTGGCCCGGCGGGCACGCTCCTTCTCTATCTTTTCGGTTTCACTGTCCAGGGTTTTGATATTGCCCTGTGCCATGGCGTAGTACTTTTCCGCTTCCGGTTTCATTTTGCTGCTGGGGAAGTGGTCGGCAAAGTCCATGTATTCCGTTACCACATCTTCATAGCGCTCTTTCTGTTTTTCCAGGATGCTATTTTTAGCGTACTGGAAATAAGCCTTGATCGCCATATACTTATAACCATCGCTCTTATCAGAATCCGGGTAGTTACGCTGCAGGTTCTTAAAAGCAATAGCGGCAGACTTATAATACCCTAAGTTATAATATAATTCGGCGCTGTTGTATTCTTTTTGTTCCAGCTTGCGGCGGCACAGCTCAATTACCAGGTTAGCCTCTGCTACTTTATCCGATGTAGGATAGTTATTAATGTAGGTCTGCATGGCAGATATGGCCTTTATGGTATTGGTCTGGTCCAGGTTTACCTTGGGCGATTGTTTATAATAACAATAGGCCTGCATATAATCTACTTCCGTAGCATGCGGGCTGTTAGGGAACGCGTCCAGGTAGTTCTTGAAGTGAAAGGCGGCCTGCACATAATCCTTTACATAATATGAGCAGTAGGCATATTTGTAATAGATGGGCTCAAATTTATCGGTGCCTTTATATACCGGGAACAGCTCTTCGTACAGCATCTGTGCCTGGGTATACTTTTTCTTCTTGTACAACTTATCCGCATAGGCCAGCTTCTTACCGAAGTCCTTGCTTTTCTCTATCCGGCGCAGCTCCATATTACAGGCCGAAGCCGCCACCAATGCAAACAGTGTGATGTATAAAAAGATTTTCCTCATAAAAAAGAAGGGCAAAGGTACAAATTAAATGTAAATGTAGGGCTGGACAATATTTGCCGCTGTTAAAATTTTGCCAAAAGGCATAAATCATCGGCCGGGCCGGGACTGCTGAAATTGGCTGATTTTTTTTAAAAAGATCCGGGGTTTGGGTGAGGCGGCTATTATGCTGGATAATGCATGCCAGGGCTATAAGCGATTATGGCCGGCTGCCGGAAGCATCAAAGCGTTCATAAACAGCACGTTATCAATAGGAAGCATCGCAGCTGCTACCTCTTCAGGATAACAGCCTTCATTGCCGACTGGTTTCTGCACACTTTTTACCACCAGGCGAGTATCCCTTTAGGATTCATAGCCTGCAACCGGGAAGTTTCAAACCATTTCATAATCTGCGCCTACCCGGATA
This sequence comes from Chitinophaga rupis, assembly GCF_900109685.1. GTDB lineage: Bacteria > Bacteroidota > Bacteroidia > Chitinophagales > Chitinophagaceae > Chitinophaga > Chitinophaga rupis. The sequence goes on from NZ_FOBB01000006.1 coordinate 445,436, forward strand.
TTCATGAAACAACCGGTTGCAAAAAGGAGATAAGCCATATATAAGCTATATGTGAACTATATGTGAGCTATACATAAGCCATCCCTTATAAGAGATGGCTTGTCTTAGTACAGAAAAACCTTACAGTTGACGTATTGAATGCAGAATTGGCTTTACAGGTTGTAGATTGTTTCAGCGAGCGCTTTACAAGGGTAATTTACTCATTGTTTTTTTTCTTGGCTTCCATTTTTTGGCCAAAGGGCCTGTTCTGGTATGTGCCTCATTGGGCGTCAGATAGTTACAACTCATATGAGGCCTGACACGGTTATAATAGTCGATGGCCTTACCAACAGCATTGACGGCGTCGCCATAGTTGCTAAACGTCCTTTTCAGCCCAAACTCATGTTTTAAAATGCCATTTACGCGTTCTG
>NZ_FOBB01000020.1 GCF_900109685.1 Chitinophaga rupis
TAACAGCAGCCTGCCTGCTTAACAGGCTCTCCAGCCGGATACTATCATCATAGGGATGCAGTGTGTTGTTAAAATCGTAAGTGAGCCAGCGCTGTGTTGCACCATCCATTAAGGCGGCTGTATGTAAGGGCTGGCGTACATCCGCAGCTATATTGCGCAGGATGCGCTCATATATTTCCAGCGCATACTTCATATCCTCCTCACGGAAATAGGCAGCGCGGTAACGGATGGAAATTCCCAGCGTCTGCGTGGTTTTACCGATCTCTATATCCAGCAGCGTATTGGTCATTCCAAAATCCAGCAGCGCTGCATCTTCCTGGAAGTACCGCTGCAGCGACATATTATCACTGTCCTCATATTCTTCCAGCACAAAAAAGTCAGTATAGTTAAGCATACAGCTAAAGAAGGGCGAGTGTGCGGTAGTTTGTATGCCTGTTACCTTTGCGATATCCGTTAAGTGCATTTCATGCGGCTTTACATCCAGCAAATACTGTTGTGCCAGCGTTATGAGCGAAAGGTAATCATGTGCCTCCTTTACCTGCAAACGTACAGGTATGGTTGTCAGGAAACATCCCAGTATTTTATCACTGTCTTCCAGTGCAGGCCGGTCGTGGGATACCACGCCGGTTATTACATCCTCCTCTGCGCAAAGTATATGCATCAGGTAAGCAAATGCCGCCATAGCCAATGCCTTGAACGACACTTGCTGCTCTTTGCACATCAGTTCCAGCTTATTCAACAGCTCACGGTCCAGGATCTTTGCCTGTACCGGCATGCTTTTGTCGTCATTCAGCTGCTTGCCTGCATAATTAAAGGGCAGGCGGTTACGTATGGAGCCGTCCAGCGTTTGCTGCCAGTAGTGCTTAGCGGCTTCTGTATACTTACGGCCCAATGTAATGGCGCAATAATCACGGTAGCTGTATTTCAGCGGCTGCAGGGCCTGCATATCCAGGAGGCCGTTGTTGCCGGCCAGCAGCTTTCCCATTTCTGTTTTCAGCTGGTTCTTGCCCCATCCGTCCAGCATAGCATGGTGTGTAGACCATACTATATAAAATTGTTTTTCCGAAAGACGGAATGCTTTAAGGCGCCACAATAATTCACCGTCAAAATGGAAACGGTTATTACGGTCGGCCTGCAAATATTCTTTTACCAGCTGCAGCTGTGTGTCATAGGGGTGATGACTGAGATCTTCCATAGTAACAGGCAGCGTGGGATTGCGTACTACCACTTTTAAGGGCTCACTGAAGCCGCTCATAAAAAAGAAGGTACGCAGCATGGGATGGCGGTGCGCCAGGAAGGTGAATGCGCTTTCAAAAAGTGCAAAGCTGCTCAGCTCCAGCTGAAAGTTATACTGGTCATAATACACCGGCTTTTCAGGTTCCAGCAAAGAGGAATAGATCATGCCGGCTTCTATGGGTGTTACGGGGTACAGATCTTCATATCCTGCCGGTAAAGCTTCCTTATTTTCTGCTGTGATCCTGCGTGCAAAATCTTCCAGCAACAGGGTACCTTTTTCAAGGTCATGGTAAAGTGATGATGCGCCTGCATCCTGGCCTAAAAAGGCGGCCAGCTCACGGATCGTGGGACCCGTATAGATCTTGTCTACCGGTACCGGACGGCCGAACAGGCGGTTAATGGCCGTTACCATCTGGATGGCTTTTAAGGAATCGCCTCCCAGGGAAAAGAAGTTTTCCGTTACGCCAATGGTCTCTTTCCGCAAGATCTCTTTCCATAAGTTACAGAGCTTTTCTTCTGTATCATTGGCCGGCGCTTCATAGGCAACAGCTGCTTCCGTTGCCGGTTGCCGGGGTGATGGCAGCGCTGCCGTATCTACCTTTCCGTTAGCGGTTAACGGAAATTCTTTCAGGGGTATAAAAAATGCTGGCACCATGTAAGCCGGCAACAAAGCGGATAATTTCTCTTTCAGCTGATCCTCGTCTAATTCACCAACAGCCTGTATGTATGCAGCCAGCTGCGTGCGTTCATTTTCCGTTAACGGTAGCACCAGCACTTTTGTAATGCCTGGCTGCAGCATAAGCACTGCTTCTATTTCAGCGGTTTCTACGCGGTTGCCATTTATTTTCACCTGGCCATCCATACGGCCGCAGTATACCACATTTCCATCCGGCAGCCAGCGTGCAACATCGCCCGTGCGGTATAATCTTTCACCCGGCAGGAACGGATGCGGTACAAACTTTTCTGCGGTTAACTCCGGCTGCCCCAGGTAACCGTTTGCCAGGCAAATACCTGAAATGCAAAGCTCTCCCTTCATGCCTGCCGGTACCGGCTGCAGCTGCTGATCCAGGATATACATCCTGATATTGGGTAGGGGCTTGCCCAGGGGCACCGGCCAATAGGCTTCCGTGCCGGCAGAGATATTGTAGGTAGCAGCGCAAACGGTACATTCCGTTGGCCCATACGCGTTATGAAACTGTACGTTCGCCGGCAAAGCAGCCAAAGTAGCTGCATGTACGGCTTCACCGCCTGTAATAAGCACCCGCAGGCTATAGAGCTCCATTACCGGTAATACCTGCAGGTAAGATGCGGTGAAAGCGGCTACGGTTACCTGGTGCTGCTGCATATACTGCAGCAGGGCTGTGCCATCATTAACCAGGTCACGGTCTGCTATTACCACCGTAGCGCCGGCATACAATGCCATAAAGATCTCAAAGCCGCATACATCAAATGAAAGAGAGGCGCTTTGTAAGATCTTATCCGCAGCCGTGATGCCAAAACGCTCCATTTGCCCGTAACACATATTCACCTGCGCGGCATGCGGTATCACCACTCCTTTGGGATACCCTGTGGTACCTGATGTATAAATAATATAAGCCGCGCTTGCAGGCGTTGCTGCCGGCGGCAGGTTGGCGGCGGGTGTTGTTAAGGCAGCCAGCTGTATATCCAGCACAAAAAGAGGACCGCTGAAATATGCAGCTGCCTGTAACATTTGCCTGGAGCCTGTTACCAGCAATTTTGCCCCGGCATCCTGCAGCATATAACGGATACGTTCCTCCGGTAAAGTACTCTCCACAGGCAGGTACGTTGCACCGGCTTTCAGTATGGCCAGCATAGCGATCACTACCAGCTCCGAACGGTCTGTTACAATAGCCACTACATCGCCGTGCTGCACACCATATTCCCCGCGCAGGCCATGTGCCAGCTGGTTTGCTGCGGCATTCAGCGCTGCATATGACAGGCTGCTGCTGCCTGCAATTACAGCTGTGTGCTGCGGCGTAGCAGCAGCCTGCCGTTCAAACAGTGTGGTAATGGTTTCATCCACCGGGTACACCGCCGTTGTGCCGCTGTAGGTATCCAGCAGCTGCCTGGCAGCATCTTCGCTAAGTAATGTTACCTGCGCAAGGGTACGCTGCAGGTTAGCCATTGCATTCAGCACTGCGCATATATGCTGTTTCATATGCTCCAGGAAAAGCGGCTCAAATGCCTCCGCATCGCCCTGAAGCATTACTTCCAGCTCATCCCCTTTTTGTGCAGCATGTATTACCAGCGCGTATCCGCCCGCTGCGGTTGCGGGCAAATGCCAGTCCTCAAAGCTGAAGAATATATCCGTAGATGCCTTACCGTAAGTTTCCAGCAGGGATGCCGGAAAGTCCTGAAAGCGGTAAGCGTCGCGAACAGTGCGCTGGCAGGTGGATAAGTATTCATGTAGTGTGGCTTTTGCATCTACCGTTAACAGCAGCGGCACTTTCGCTGCATACTTAGGCGCCGTGCTGTTATTATGCAAAGGCGTATCTATTATCACGGTTTCGCGGCTGCTGTAACGGCTGCATACCACAGCAAAGGCAGACAGCAGGTTTAACATGAGCGCCGTTCTGTTGCCGGCCCCTAATGCAAAAAGCGGTGGCGCATCTTCCCGTGATAAGCGGAAGGTAAAGGTGCTGCAATTGCTTTCATCCGGCGGGCGTACAGCCTGGCGGCAGGTATGCGCATGGCGCTGCAGCAATTGCTTCCAATATGCAATATAAGGCTGGTACCGGCTTCCGGTAAATACGGCATTATCTACAGATAACATTCAACGCGGGAATTAGGAGTTACCAAGTGGGTATTCAAAATCAAAGCTATCGCCTGCATACGGCATGGTTTCCGCTTCGTCGTGCAGGAGCATGGAATCCATTATAATATCATTCAATAAAATATCGGGCTGTTTAACAATTTGCATGATCAGCGACGCCCATCTTTCTGCGAAAAGCTGCATAGAGGATGCTTTAAACAGATCACAGTTATATTCCAGCTTAAACAGGATGCCATCCGCCACCTCTGTTCCATACAGCCAGAGATCATATTTAGCGGCTACCACCTCATCTTCCAGCCGCTGAATGTTGTATAGCGGCTGCACTGCGGCGCCGGTATGCGCGGTAAGCCAGCTAAACCCGCTATCAATAAGCAGGGAACGGTTTGTAACGCGTTCCACCTGCAGGTCTTTCACCAGCAGATCAAAAGGATAATCATCATGCAGCAAAGCCTGGATCATATATTGCCTGGTTTGCTGCACCAGTGCGGCAAAGGACATATTGTCCGTCAGCTTTGTTCTGACCAGCAAAGTGTTGATATAAAAACCTACCTGGCTGGTAAGGTCTTCGTGTTTACGGCCGGCTACCGGTGATGCCAGCAATAGATCATACTGGCCGGAATAACGGTGCAGCAATGCTGTATAGGCAGCGAGCAGCACTACAAACAAGGTGGTATCCTGTTCCTGGCAAAGCTGCTTTAAGCCGCTTAATACGGCTGCATCCACCTGCAGTGTAACATCTGCGCCCCTGAAAGTTTGCAGGCTGCCACGCTCCATATCCAGCGGCAGCTGTAATACAGGTAATGTGCCCTGCAATGTTTGCAGCCAGAAGCTGCGATGTGCATCCCATTTGCCGCTGCTACGTTGCTGCTGCTGCCATACCACATAATCTTTATACTGGATGCGCAGCGGGGCCAGCGGGTTAGACATGCCCTGTTCATAAGCATAATAACATTGCAGCACTTCGTCCACAATCACATCCATTGACCATGCATCCGCAATAATATGGTGCACGGCTATTAATATAACATAGGCATCTTCCGATCTTTTAATGAGCGTAACCCTGATCAGCGGGCCTTTGGCCAAATCAAAGGGCAGCTGCGCATGCGCTGCGGTTTGCAGCTTTATACGCTCTTCTGCATCTGCGTAACCATTCAGGTCCATGTACATACAGGTAAACCCGCTTTCTTCAAAGCTGCGTACTTTTTGTTTGGGTTCGCCATCTTTAACAATAAATACGGTACGCAGGCTTTCATGTCTTTCCACAACCGTTTCAACTGCCTTACACATCGCATCTTCATTTAACGCCATGCCAATGAAGTAGGCTTCCGGCATAATGTAGGGCTGCTTATCTTTTTCAACCTGGTCAAACAACCATAACTTCTTTTGCGCATAGGAAAGATCATATGCATCCTGTACAGGGGCAGGCATAATATCTTTATTCTCCACAACGGTGTTATTGTGCTGCGCCAGCCAGTCATCTATATAGGCGGCCAGGGTGCTTACAGTAGCATAATCCAGCAGTATCTCAAAGTCCAGCGCGGTGCCGTAGATCTTATTCAGCTTATTAATGACCTGCATGCCATTCAATGAGTGGCCACCCAGGTCAAAGAAATCATCGTTGTCCGATATGTTCTCTGACTGCAATACTTCATACCATATTCTGCGTACAGTGGAAGCCGTATCTGCTTCTGCCACCGGCGGCACAGCAGGCGCCACCGGCGCGGGGGCACTTTCAGGTTTTTCCTGTTCAGCGCCTGCCAGGAAAAAGGGATTATCTTCCAGGATCACAGCGCCGGCCTTTTTGTTAAAAGGCAATACGGCAACCTGCTGCCGGCCGGCGCTCATGGCCTTGTAAAGTATGTCAATACCTTCCTGTGTAGAAATGTTCTTCAGGTATCCTGCTTTATCTACATGACCGCTGCGGAAAAGCATGCCGGTATCTGCCCAGCCAGGCCAGTTAATGGATACAGCCTGTGTTCCTTCCGGGAAGCTGCCGGCGGCAAAGGCATCCTGGAACGCATTGGCAGCTGCGTAATCTGTATTACAGGCGGGGATAGCAATTGCATTAACAGAGGAGAAAAATACAATGAAACCGGGCTGCAGTGCGCGGCTATGTTCTGCCAACAATAACGATCCTTTTACTTTAGGCGCCAGCGCCCTGCCGAATTGCTCCAGCGTCCAGTCAGGCAGCGGGTAACCTTTTTCAAATACACCTGCTGCATGGAAGATGCCATCCAGCTGCTGATGCCTGGCTGTAATAGCGGTAAAAGCTGCCGTTACCTGCTGCGGATCCGCTACATCCAATGCATGATACCATACTGTTGAACCGGATGCCAGCAAGACTAACAGCTCTTTTACCGTTGCAGCCTGTTCGCCGGAATAAGCAGCCCATTCCTCAGGGGCCGGCAGCTGCTTTCTTCCAAAAATGATCAGCTGTACTTTATTACGGGCGGCTAACGACTTACAAACTTCCAGGCCAATACCGCCGGCACCGCCGGTAACAAGGTATACGCCGCCTGGCTTTATGTGAACCGGCCTGGCAGCTGCAAGATCTTCTGCAGCAAGCGCAAGCAGGTTTGGCACCCAGCGGCTGCCCTGGCGGATAGCGGCAAAGCGGGGCAGCGTATCTGCTTCCCATTCCTGCAATATATAAGCGGCAGCAGCTTCAAGGTCAACGTCTTCAGCATCGAGGTCAATGCCCTTTACATGCAGCCTGGGAAATTCCAGGCTTACACCTTTGGCAAATATTTCCGGCATCACGCCTAAGGGCATACGTACTTTTTCGCCGGGTAACACTGCGTGCGCATTGGCGGAGACTGTTAACAGGTCTACCTGTTTATCATCCAGCTCATACCAGAATGCCTGCATAAGCAATAACAGCGCATATAAACCTTTTTCCAGCAGCGCATCTGCATTTGCCGCGGTTACCGTTACATGCGTGCCGTAATTAGCCAGGTATATAATACCGCCAATAGCCGGAAAACGCTCCCTGACAGCGGTACGCAAGGCTGCAAAGTCATCCCGGCTGGCAGGGTTTATTTCAAAGTTTGTATGATCTGTTTCACGGAAAGCTGTTCTATAACGGATACCGATACACGTGTGACCTGCTGCCTGCAGCCTTTTTACCAGTATTTCACCCAGGCCTTTTTCATCCATCACTACCAGCAGCGGGCCGGCAGCTTTTTCACGTTCTGCGGCCGGCAGTGGCTGCGGCGTCCATTGCATCCCGTAAAAGCTTTTCTCTACCTGCATCACCGGTATTTCTTTGATCCAGCAACGTTTGAGCTGAAAGCGGTAAGCAGGCAACACTACGCGTTTTACCTGTACGTCCCCGTAAAAGTGGTTCCAGTCAACAGCTATGCCTGCCAGGTATAGCTGCTGTATAAAAGGAAGTAAGCAATCAGGCTCCTGCTCAGCGGGACTTATTACCATACCGCTTCCCTGCGCCTTGAAAATCTCCTGTAACGCGGCGGTAATGTCTCCTGTCGGTTCCATACCAGCAAAGAGGGTGCTGCCCGGCTGCTCTTTTTCTACGTATTTGCGTAAGCGTTCAAAAAGCGCTTCCGGCAGAACGGGCGTCCATTCCCGGTTTAATACCCGGCGGATACCTTCCTGCAAAGTGATCTCCTGTTTTAACACCGCTATCACCAGTTTGCCAACCCCATCGCCCAGCAGCTGCAGGGACGTTACACCTCTGGCGGTTAGCAGCTGATAAAAAGCATATTGAAATACAAATTGCCGGTAAGCCGCATCCGTTGTGCCGCCGGCAACTGCCTGACCGCATGCATAACGTGCACGGGCAAACTCCGGGTACTGCTCACTGCAGGCATCCAGCATGGAAGCCGGAACATTGGCACTGGCGGAAAAACAGCAAATCATATTCACCGCAGTAGCGGTAATGGGCAGGCTGCGGCCAGCCGCAATATCGTCTAACGCCTGTAACAGCTGTGCTTTATTGTCTGCAATAAACGAGCAGCGGTAGCGGTGCTGCTTACGTCCTGCATTCAGTGTATAGCTGATATCCTGCAGCAAGGGGTTATGGTCACATAAGTAACTATATAATTCCTTTGCCGTATCACACAATGAAGTAAGGGACGCTGCTGAAAGGTTAAAAAGATAAGGCACCCCTTCCGTTACTACCGCAGTTGCCGGCAGCTCCGGCGCTTCTTCCAGCACTGCATGATAATTAGTGCCAATAAGCCCATAGGAGCTTACACCGGCCCTACGCGGGCTATTGCCTTCCGGCCAGGGCTGCAGCGTTGTATTTACATAAACAGCGGACTTATTAAAATCAATATATGGGTTGGGCGCATCAAAATGTAATGAAGGAAAAAGCTCTTTCTTGTGCAGCGACAGCACTGCTTTGGCTACCCCTGCCAAACCGGCCACTACATCCGTATGCCCGATGTTTGTTTTTACAGAAGATACTGCGCAAAAATGCTGCTTGTCTGTAAACTCACGAAAGGCCATATTCAGTCCGTCAATCTCAATAGGGTCGCCCAGCTTAGTGCCCGTGCCATGCGCCTCAATGTAAGTAACGGTGGCAGGATCTATGTTGGCTTTTTTCCATGCTTTTGTGATCACCTGCGCCTGTGCCTTGCTATCCGGCGCCGTAAGGCTGCTGGAAAGAGCGCCGTCCTGGTTGGAGGCTACTGCTTTTATTACCGCATGGATCACATCTTTATCTGCCAGCGCTTTTTCCAAAGGTTTCAGCAGCACACATACTACTGCCTCCCCTTCCACTGTACCGTTTGCGCCGGCAGCAAAGGCCCTGGCGCGGCTGTCGGGGGAGCGGATCTCCAGGCCGCTGCGTGCAGCTACCTTTATGCCCGGAAATACATAAACATTTGCACCACAGGCCAGCGCATAATCTGCATTGCCCAGGATCAGCTCATTGCAGGCATGGTTTAATACCGCCAGTGATGAAGAACATGCCGTATCCACCATTTCCGCGCTGCCGCGCAGGTTAAAGAAGCGGGCAATACGGCCGGCGGTGGCGGCGCTCAGGTTACCCATCATCAGGGTGGCATCCACCTCCTCTGCATGCAGGTAATAGTTCAGATTATTATCTGCCACATACAGCGCGGTGTCTGAATTATTGAAGTGATCTGTATTGTAACCTGCATTTTCCATGGTTTCATATACCACTTCCAGCAACAGGCGCTGACGGGGATCCATATGGTTAGCCTCTCCCTGGGATATTTTAAAGAACTCATGGTCAAAGAGCTCAATACCTTCTATATAACCGCCTTCATCATATTCCACATCGTCCTCCAGCGTGGTGCTGCGGATGCGTTGTTCGCTCAGCGGGCCCACACAATCCTTTCCGTTCCTGAGCTGCAGGTAAAACTGCTCCATGTCCTTCGCATGCGGGAACCGGCCTGCTATACCTATTATGGCAATATCTTTAGTGGTCATGGTTTAAATTTTTATGAGGTCTTCGGCAACATCCAGCGCATATACGCTGATGTCAGGGGTTATATAAGGCATCAGCTGCTTCAGCACTGCCTGCGGCGGGGTTTCCACTGCTGTGGTAATATCCTGTGCTGCCAGGTATGTGATGCTATCTGCCCAGCGTACAGGGTTGGTCATATGCCGTGTAAGCATTTCCGTTATATCCGTATCTGCTGTATAAGGCGCTGCCGTTACATTTGAAATAACCGGGAAACTAAAAGCGCCGTGGGTGCAGGCGTTTATATTTTCGCGGAAACGGTGGCCTGCTGTGGCCATCAACGGGCAATGCGATGGTGTATTGATCTGCAGCAGTACGGTTTCTGCACCGGCGGCCTGCAGCCTGTTTGCCAGCAGGGCCATATCATCCCGGTTACCGGCCACTACCTGCTGCAGCGGTGAATTATATACGGCTACGTATACCTGCGCGCCTTCGCTGTTCAATGCCTTACAAGCAGCTTCCACCACGCCGGCAGGCGCTTTGTTCACCGCCATCATACCTGCATTCAGCTGCTGCCCGGCTTCTGATAATAATATACCTCTTGCATGCACCAGCAATAAAGCATCTTCAAAGGAAAACACACCGGCTGCAGTAAGCGCAGTAAGCTCGCCCAAACTATGACCGCAGGCAAAAGCAGGCCGTATACCGGTATCCTGCATCCACACCTTTGCTGCCGCCAGGCTTACGGTAAATATGGCCGGCTGCGCAATGTTCATGGCAGAAAGGGCAGACAATGTGCCTTCAAAACAGATACGGCGCAGGTTGAACCCTAAAATATCATTGGCTTCTTCAAACAGCTCTTTCACCATTTTACTGGCGTCATACAGCGTTTTGCCCATACCCGGGTATTGTGTGCCGCCACCGGGGAATAATAATGCCAGCCGTTCAGTTGTCATGATGCAGGTATGGTTTATAATTAAAAACTGATCTCTTTTACGCCGGCAGCACTGCTTTCAGCTGCTGCATCACCGGTGAGTCCATCAATAAAGTCGCTTTGCAGCTGAATGGTGGGGTAGTTGAACAGGTGGCTCATCTTCACATCAGGATATTGCTGGCTGATCTTATTGAACAGCAGGATGAGCCGCAAAGAGTTACCGCCTATTTCGAAGAAGTTATCCGTAATGCTGACCGCATCCTTTTCCAGCAGCGCCTGCCACCAGCCCAGTAGCTCCTGGTCCAGCGTATTCCTTGGAGGCACAATAGTTTGCGGCGTATCTGCCAATGCAAAGGCTTTTTCCTGTAGTAATTTATAATTCACTTTTCCATTAGCCGTAAGCGGTAGGGCCGGTACCTGCGTTATAACAGCGGGCAGCATGTAAGCGGGCAGGTATTGCCGCAGGTACTGGTTAATGGACGGTACATTCAAGGGTTCTGCCGCTTCTACAAACGCCAGCAGCACATCCGCGCTCTCCTGCTTTTTGCAGATCACGCCTGCTGCCTGAATACCGGGGCACATAACCAGCCGCTCTTCTATTTCCCGTAGCTCTACCCGGTAGCCATTTACCTTTACCTGGTCATCTTTCCTGCCCAGGCATTCAATATTGCCATCCGGCAGCCAGCGGGCCAGGTCGCCCGTTCTGTATAAGCGCTGCTCACCAAAAAGGTGCTGTTTGAATTGCTGCTCCGTAAGATCCGGCCGGCGGAAGTAACCTGCTGCCAGGTTGCTGCCGGTGAGGAAAAGCTCGCCGGTATTGCCAACCGGCACCAGCTGCATGGCGTTGTCGAGTATATAAGCGCCCGTATTGGTAACCGGGCGGCCTATCAGTATACGCGTTTCTTCACTGATCTCTTTTACAATACAGCCTACTGTAGCTTCTGTTGGTCCATATTCATTAATGATACGGATCTGCGGATTGATGTTGCGCAGTATGGATATATGCTTATGGGTAAGCATATCCCCGCCCGCGATCACTTTCTTTATGTTAGAGCGGGTAATGGCCAGCTGCGGCAGCAGGCTAATGTGCGCGGGTGTAAGCTTTACGATCTCCACCGGGTACGCGTCAGAAAAAACCTGCCGCAATGTTTCGCTCAATGGCTGGTCCGCATCTTCAATGTATAAAGTATTACCGGTTATCAGCGGACAGAAAATGCTGGTTACCGTAAGATCAAAAGTAAGGGGTGTAAACAGGCTAAAGTGCCCGCTGGTATGCGCATCAACATAATAAGCGGCAGCCCATGAAAGGTAGGTTACCAGGGCCCCATGACCTATTGCCACACCTTTGGGCTTGCCGGTAGAACCGGAGGTGTAGAGGATATATGCCAGGTCATTTGCCTGCAACGGCACCTGTAATGCAGTGACCTCTTCATCCAGGAACGGCAGCTGCACATCCAGCGCAAATACCGGCCCTTCATAAAAGTCCATGGACAGCATATGCTGCGCATCTGTAAGCAATACCTTCACCTCGGCTTCCGCTGCAATGCTGTGTTTTCTTTCTGCCGGGAAAGCCGGATCCACCGGCACATATGCAGCGCCGCTTTTGAGAATACCCAGCAAACCAATGATCATTTCTGCAGAAGCATTCAGCATAATGGCAACCCGGTCGCCGGGCTGCACATGGTATGTGTTATTTAGGTGGCGCGCCAGCTTATTGGCGGCTGCATGCATTTCAGCATAGCTGATGCTTACCGTACCGCTTACCAGGGCAGGCAGCTGAGGCGTTTGCAACAGCTGTTTTTCCAGCAGCGTTACAACATCGGTTGCGGGCAGCTGCTGGTATTGTATGCTGCTAAAATCCAGCAACTGCCTGGTTTCCACAGCAGACATATAAGGCAGCTTAGACAAGGGTGCCTGCCGGTTCTGCAGTATATGCAGCAAAAGATTTACCATATGCTCCATCATACGGTTAATGGTATTTTCCGTATAGAGCTGTACGTTATATTCAATTTCCAGCAGCATTCCCTCACCTTCAAAGCAGCGGAATATGAGGTCATAACGGCTGCTGATGACGCCACTATCAAACGGCGTTACCTGTAAATGCTGCAGGCCGGCGGTTTCCTGCTTATCCAGTGAAAGGTTATTACATTCTACCAGCACATCAAAGAAGGGAGAGCGTGCCGCGCTGCGCGACGACAGCTTTTCCCCTACCAGCTGATCAAAGGGATACTCCTGGTGCTCATAGGCTTCCAGGGCCATATTTTTCGTTTTGCTTAACAGCTGCTCAAAAGAATCACTTCCATCCACCTCCATACGCAGCACCAGGTTATTTACAAAAAAGCCGATCTGTTCTTCCAGGTCTCTGTGCTCACGCCCGGCAACCGTGGTACCAAGAATAATATCTTCTGTACCGGTATAACGGTAAGCCAGCGTTTGCACCAGCGCCAGGAAGCCCATGAACAATGTAACATCCTGCTCCTGTATAAAACGGAGAAAGTTCCGCGCAGTAACATCATCCAGGAACTGACGGCTCCTGCCGCCTTTATAGGTGCGGCTTTCAGAACGGGGAACATCAACCGGAAATTCCAGCACGGTCAAATTGCCCGACAGCTTTTGATGCCAGTACTGCCGGTGATCCTGCATTGCGGCAATGTATGCTTCCTGCTGCTGCCATACAGCATAGTCCTTGTATTGTATAGCCAGCGGCTGCAGGGTATTTCCCCTTCCTTCTTCCAGCGCGCTGTACAGCTCAATGATCTCTCCCATCAGCTTCATCATAGACAATGCATCGGCTATAATATGATGCCAGGTGAATACTAGCACATAATGCCCGGCAGCCAGCTGCAGTAAAGTAGCCCGCCATAAAGGACCGGCGGAAAGATCAAATGCTGCCAGCGTATCTGCTGCAGCCATTCTTTTTGCCTCAGCAGCAGGATCCTGCGCCCCGCTGATGTTGCGGTAATTCAAGGCAAAACCACTTGCTGCAGGCAATAATATCTTTTGCCGTGTAGCGCTGCCAGCGTTAATGAACACTGTGCGTAATATTTCATAACGCTGTAATAACTGCTCAAATACCTGCTGCAGCACATCCTGTTTTAAAGCACCGGTGATCTCATATGCGCCGGAAATATTGTAAGCTGTTTTATCATCAGCCATCAGGCTCTGTATCCATAATCTTTGCTGGGCATGTGACAGGGCATAATGCTCCTGCTGCGCTACCGGACGGATGCCTTCGTAAAGGCTCAGCCCACGACTCTCTGCCACCTTGCATAAACCTGCTATGGTGGGCTCGCTGAACACATCCCGCAAGCCTAAACGAATATGGCTTTCATGATGCAAACGGTTCACAAATGCGCCGATGTTCAAAGAGTGCGCCCCCAGCTCAAGAAAATTATCATGGATGCCTATCTGCTGTAA
>NZ_FOBB01000005.1 GCF_900109685.1 Chitinophaga rupis
GACAATGAAGTAGCCATCAGTATGACAGAGAAAGGAGATCCTTATGAAAATGCAATAGCAGAGCGGATGAATGGCATTCTGAAATCAGAGTTTGACCTGGCAAGACAGTTTAACAACTACGAAGAAGCAGCCAGCGCTGTTACAGCAGCTATCCGGATTTACAACCAGCAACGGCCTCATGCCAGCTGTAATTATCTGACGCCGGAGCAGGCCGCTACTCAGAAGGGAACCCTACTATCCCGATGGAAAACAAGAAAAAAACGAACTGTAAACCAAAATCAGGATTACAGCAAGCTATTGTAAACTTCAAACAGGATTATTTAACCAACGTGTAAACCTATTCCAGGACAAGACAGATTGTCTTGCCATTATCTTTACCATAAACTATAGATAAGCCCTGGATAACTCACCTCTTATAAGGGGAAGCTTATAGAAGGCTTACAGGAGGAGTAGGGGACTTATCTCTTTATTGCAACCGGTTGTTTCTACTGGAACAGGAGGGAGCCGCATCCTCAGATCAGCTAACAAACCCCGATATTTTTTATAACTTACCGCCCTTCAATTAAAAGCAGTGAATGTGAGCTTACCAGCCGGCAATCGTTATTTATTAGCTATTTTATTCCTACTAGTGATAAACGGCAGCTATGCCCAAACAAAAGACCCAATAGCTTATGTAGATCCCTTTATTGGTACCGCCAAAAGCAGCGTGCTTACCAAATGGGGGAGCGAAGGAGGCACCTATCCCGGCGCCGCAGCACCCTGGGGTAATATGCAGCTAACGCCGGAAACCCGTGTTAGCGGGGCAAGAGGGTATGATTACAGTGATACTTCCATTTACTACTTCAGCTGCCTGCGCCACCACAGCGGCTTTCCCGGTGGCTCCGCAGGCCAGCTATTCATAATGCCGGTAAATAGTAACGACAGCTTTCAGCTGGGTACTTATCACCGCCGCTTTTCACATGCAGGGGAAAAAGCATCGCCGGGGTATTACCGGGTGCTGTTCCCGGATAATAACACCCTGGTAGAGGCTACGGCCACCACCCGCACAGGCCTGTTCCGTTTTACATTTGCGCCGGGCGTAATACCGCAGCTGTTCATTGGCGATGGCCGGCACTTTAATACTGTTACCCGTTTTGACCTGGCCTATACCCATAAAAAGGCCGTGGAAGGTGGTACCCTGTTTACGTTTGCAGCGGCAGCCGCCGGCCCTACTACGTTAATACTAAAGCTAAGCACCTCTACCGTAGGGCAGGAAAGTGCCGCGCGTAACATTGCCGTGGAGCTGGATAGCGCCTTTGACCGCATCCACGCACGTACCCATGCCGCCTGGGCCAAAGCCTTATCAGTAGTAGAGGTAAAGGATAGTGATGAAGCGCATAAAACTGTTTTTTATACCGCCTTATACCACGCCCTGTTAATGCCCTGGATCATTTCCGATACAGATGGCGGCTACCGGGGCGCTGATGGAAATATTTACCCGGTAAGCGGTGCCGCACAATACGGCGGTTTCTCCCCCTGGGATACCTTCCGTTCCCTGCACCCGCTGTTATGCCTGTTGTTTCCCTCCGTACAAAGGGATATGGTACTATCCATGCTGGATGTGTACCAGCAAACCGGCCACCTGCCGGTAGAGTCCATGACCGGCAACCATGCAGTACCCATTATTACTGATACTTACCTGAAAGGCATACCGGGCATTGACAGTAAGCTGGCTTACAAGGCCCTGCAAAAAAGCCATGCTGATACGCCTTTCCTGCAGCCCGACCTGGCAGTGTACCAGCAGCAGGGTTAC
The DNA here is from genome assembly GCF_900109685.1 of Chitinophaga rupis. Classification (GTDB taxonomy): domain Bacteria; phylum Bacteroidota; class Bacteroidia; order Chitinophagales; family Chitinophagaceae; genus Chitinophaga; species Chitinophaga rupis. The sequence goes on from NZ_FOBB01000005.1 coordinate 1,793, forward strand.
ATTCCCTATACCTTGCCGGAATCTGTAACCCGCACCGTGGAGTATGCCTATGATGATTGGGCGCTGGCGCAGTTTGCAGAAAAGGTGATGCACCGTAGCGGGGATGCCGCCGCATACCTGCAAAGAAGCTATGCCTACCAGAATCTTTTTCATGCAGGGGAAATGTTTATGCTGCCGCGTGCCGGGGATGATTATAAGCTGCAGCCCGGTACCACCGGGTATAAGGAAGGGGATGCATGGATCTACTCTTATTTTGTGCCGCAGCACCCGCAGGACTTAATAAACCTGATGGGGGGCCGGCAGCTGTTCACCCAGCGGCTGGATGCTGCGCTTACAAACGGGCAGATCATTTTTGATAATGAAACCGTATTCCATGTGCCCTGGCTGTTCAATGAGGCCGGCGCAGCGCCGTATACGCAAAAATGGATCCACGATATTTTATACCACCGCTTTGCGCCCACTCCTGGCGGGCTGCCGGGCAATGATGACCTGGGCAGCACCTCCAGCTGGTATGTGTTCAGCGCCCTGGGCCTTTACTCCACTTGCCCGGGTAAACCGGAGTACAGCATAGGCGCGCCCTTATTCCAATCTGTAAAGCTGCATCTGGAGAACGGTAAAACGTTCACCATTAAACGCAGCACAGCGCCGGGCGCTTACATCCGTTCTGTAAGCCTGAATAAGCAGCCGTATGGCCACATCCATTTGCCGCATGCACAGGTGATAGCAGGCGGAGAAATGGTGTTTAATACAGCAACAGCGCCGGTGCAGCAATGGCCGTTGCAGGATAGCTTAACGGGTGAGCAGCCGGATCTGCAGCTGAAGGAATATCACCTTTCTGCAAATAAGGTAATACCGCATGAACTTTTTTACCTGCATTTTACCCTGGGCAATAACGGCAGCATAGGTACCAAACAGGTACAGGTGCTGGTGAACGGGCAGGCATATGCGTATAAGAATTGTTTGGTGAATAAAGGAGCCAGCGTAACAGATAGTATACCGCTGCGTTTATACAAGACCGGTACAGCCAGTATAACCCTAAAAGGCTTGCCTGCAAAGGCAGTAACCGTTATAAAGCCACAAACGCCTTACCCGGCCTTGCCGGAAGTGCAGCAGCTGGCCATACAGGCCCTGGTGCAAAAAGGCGATACGCAGCGCCTTACTTTTACTGTGCAGAATATTGGCGGCGAGGCCCGCAGCTTTCAGCTGCCCATCCGCTTACAGGATAGTGTGATCAATACCCTGAAGCTTACCCTGCAACCGGGCCAGCAAAAGAACATTACGCAGCAGTTTATTGCAAAGCAGGCCGGCTGGCAGCAGCTACAGGCAGGAGATGTAAAAGAAAAGTTCAGGGTACATACCACACCCCTGGAAACCCTGCTGCTGGACCTGCAGTTTCAAAAAACAGACAGCCTGGTTACGGATCATTCAGGCTTTAATAACCACGGGCGTATTATTTCCACACAAGCCGCCACAGACACTGCAGGGCTTTTATTGGGCAAACAGTGTTATGTAGAAGTGCCCAATGCGCGCAGCCTGGATGTAATGGGTAATACCATTACCATGATGGCCTGGGTATACCCGGTAGCGTCAGGAGATAACGGGCTTACAGATGTTTTCACCAAAGGGGATGCCCATGTGCTGCAGGTAGCCGGTAATAAAGACCTTACCTTTTTTGCCGGCGGCTGGGGCCGGGGCGATGTGAGCGCACCTTTGCCGGAGAACTGGTTGGGGCGCTGGCACCATATAGCAGGGGTCTGCGATGGTACCAGCTTACGCATTTACATAGATGGTGTGTTAAAAGCCACTACCCAACTGGATGCTCCTGTGAACCTGTCCATTACCAACAAATGGACGCTGGGCCGTAATGAAGAATTTCCCAACGCCCGCATTTTTAACGGGTATATGGATCATGTAAAAGTATTTGCCGCAGCGCTTACCACACCGGAAATTATCAAGGTAATGGAAACGGCGCCCCGGCTTAGGGGCATGCAGTAAAATAGTCTAATTTTACATCCCTTAATAAATACCATGCATATGTCAACTGTAGCCGTACGTCCTATACAACCGGAAGATAATTTAAAGCTGGCCACCATTGTACGCAATGCACTGGCCGAACATAAGCTCAATAAACCAGGTACGGTGTTTACAGACCCTACTACGGATAACCTGTATAAGCTTTTTGATATTCCGCGTGCAGCCTACAACGTTGCCCTGCTGGATGGGGAAATAGTTGGCGGTGCAGGCATACACCCGCTGGATGGGGGCGAGCCGCAGGTGTGCGAGCTGCAGAAAATGTACCTGGCGCCGGCCGCACGCGGCAAAGGCATTGCCCGCAACCTGATTGAGCAATGCCTTGAGTTTGCCCGCAACAACGGCTATACGCATTGTTACCTGGAAACCATGCCGGAGCTGGCGCAGGCCCGCCGCCTGTATGAGCACTTTGGCTTTTATTACCTGGATGGCCCTATGGGCAATACCGGCCATTACGCCTGCGATAACTGGATGTTAAAGGAGCTTTGACGTACATAATACCAGCCCAATACCAGGCCAAGTATAATAGCCGTTAAATGAGGGTATATCCTGGCCGTTTCATAGCCCGGGTGAGATGCAACCACCCAAAGATCCACAGAGGGCACTAATGAGCCTATAAGCAGCATTACACCCAATGCGCGGTACTGCTTCAGGAGCAGCAGCACAATAAACATCGATCCCGAAACAAGATCGCGGCCCCCCTTAATGTAATGGAAAGAGAAATCGCCATTGGTTTGGGTATTAATGCCAAAGGCTGTTTCTGCCAGCTGCGGCATGGCAAAAAAGCGGAGGCCGATAAAAACAAGCAGTGCGCCGCTTAAGAAGGTAAGCCACCACATGGTAGCACTGGTAATTCTTTTCATAGTACTTGTGTTTTTGATCACAGTACAAAGTTCTATTCCGGCCTTCCCAATTCCGTTCACCTGGGTTAATAAATCAGGATTGTGCCAGCCGTTTGCGGATGCGGCTGAGCGAGGGTGGTTTTACGCCTACATAAGAAGAAATATAATACTGCGGTATGCGCTGCTGAATATCGGGATACAGCTGTAAGAACTGCCGGTAGCGCACTTCCGGCGGCTCGCTGTACAGGGAGGCCAGCTGTTTTTTGGCGCGTACAAAAATGCTTTCCACTATCAGCCGCCCAAACCGGTCGCCGGCAGGCACCTGTTTGTAAAAGGTTTGCAGGTCATCAAAAGAGATCGCCAGCAGGGAAGTATCTTCCAGCACCTGTATGCTTTCATCGGAAACAGATTGATCTAAAAAGCTCGCATAGTTGCAAATAAATTCACCTTCTTTTCCAAATTCATATGTAAGCTCCTGACCGTCTTTGTTCAGGAAATATCTCACCAATCCCTGCTGAATAAAACCTACCTGTTTGCAGGTATAGCCTTCCTGTACAAAGTACTCGCCTTTGCTAAGCTGTTTTACTTTGAACAGCTGGCGGATCAGTGCTGCATCCGCTTCTGTGAGCGGGATAAAATGCCGGATGGTATTCAGAAGTGCTTCCATGATGCTTACAAAATACAGGTAATAAATAATCCTGGCAAATGCGTTTTGCTAAAACATAACTGTTGTGATAAACAGTGATTTTTATAATAAATAAACTTTCACTTTAAGATAACTTTAACGGTTGGCCCTGTTAAACTTCAGGCATATGCAATGATCTAAAGAGGGAAGCGTTTAAAAGAAAAGAAGAACATGCTGATATCCGCTTCATTAAATTCTTTTACAATGAAACAGAGATCATATATACTGGGAGCGCTGCTGTTACTGGCAGCTACATTAACAGCAGGAGGCGCCTACGCACAGCGTGGGCATGTGCGTGTAGGCGTGGGAGCACATTTTTATGGCGGTGGCGGACGCATAGCATTTGGCGGCGGAGGATATTACGCACCGCGTTATTACAGGCCGGTACGGGTATACCATCCCTACGTGGGCGCTTATTATCCCTACTACCGTTATCCGGTAGGTTTTAGATTAGGGGTATTGCCTTATGGGTTTATGACCTTTGGAACGCCCTGGGGGCCTTACTTTTACTTTGATGGTACTTTTTACCGGCATCCTGATAACAACGATACGCAGTATGAAGTAGCAGAGCCGCCCGTTGGTGCAGATGTGCCCTCATTACCTGCTGGCGCTAAACAGGTAACAATTGATGGGAATACTTATTACGAATACAATGGTACCATTTACCAGGAAGTGATCAAACATAACGAGCGCCGTTATGCAATAGTAGGTAAGAACGGGCAGCTGAATATGGGCGGTGATGATAGTGATAATAACAGTAATAACGCAGCGCCTGATAACCAGGCCACACAGCCGGATGATGTAGTTTCACAGCTTCCGGATGGCAGCCATAAGGTAGAGATAAACGGCCAGCAGCTATACGTTTCACCGGATGGAATGTATTATCAACAGGTACAGCTGGATAGTAATATGACAGGGTATAAAGTAGTCGGGAAACAAACAGCAGATTAACGTATAGGCGTTACTGCAGCTGGAAAGCACTTTCTCATCATGAGGGAGTGCTTTTCGTTTTTTACAGGAAAATTTTTCAAAAAACTTATCCACTTAATGCTCACAATTGCGCTGTGGCATTTGTGCTGTCTTTCAATGCATACAAGTGGTATATACGAAAACTGTCCCCCAGGAATGGGGGACAGGGTTAGATAACTATCCTATGAAAACTTGCTTTCGCAAGCTAATCCTGTTAGTTTTGAGTTATAGAGAGTATGTTTAAATATTATTAATATGCCAGCTTTTGCCGGCATTGCATTCGCATAGCACACCAGGGGCTAGCCGGTGGTATTTTTATACTGCATTGAATACTACGCTACTTAGCTTTTTTTGGTCGTGTACAAAAATGCAAAAGAGTGGCCAACCATTTTAATGATTTTTAGCGTGTAGCCGAAAATTGAGTGCATACTCCCAATATTGGGAACTAGTACCCAAATTGGTGTAAAGCCGTTCTGTAAGCGTATAGTGGCGCCCGTTATTTGTGAACACGATTGGGTAATCAAGGGTATACAATACACCTCAAAAATTTGTAATCCATTGAATAACAAAAACTTAAAGCTATATTGGCGCTCTTTATCCCGTGCCTGTTAGTTAAACTATGGTGATAACAAAATCGAATTGCCAACACAAAATGAAAATGTTGCCCGTGTAGTCAGTTAGCTTTTTAGGCTGCCTGGAATCTTACCAATGCTAACTGCTTCAAACATATTGTCTGATGACTGACAGTTCCCGTAAAATACTGCTTGTGGACGGGAGCCATATATTCATTAAGCAAGTCAGTCAATTGCTGATCCCGCATTACGAGATAATCACCGCGTTATCGTCCGAAGAGGGGTTAGGCATTGCATTGGAGCAATTACCCGATTTGATCATTTGTGGCATGGAGCTGCGGGATGGCAGCGGTCACCACTTTTTAATGGCCCTGCGGGATGATCCCCGGCTGGCCCATTTGCCGTTCATACTGGTCAGCAATAAGGATACTAAAGAGGATATGCGCATGGCTATGAACCTGGGGGCTGATGATTACCTGGTACAGCCGTTTAAACGGCAGGACCTGCTTTCCAGCATCCGCTCCCGTATTTCCCGCTTCTCTATTTTTAATAATATGCGCCGGGCCGTTGAAACCAACCCCGAAACCCCCATGGCCATTCCCCTGGTACCGGCCGATGTTCAGGATAAGCTCAGTAAAACGGAAGCCAGGGTTATTCGCCTCATTGCAGAAGGCAAAAACACCAAGGAAATAGCCCAGGACCTGTACGTGAGCGTAAAAACCGTTGAAAATCACAAGTATAACATTGCCCAGAAGCTGGGGCTTACCGGCCGCAACTCCCTCACAGAATACGTTATCAAGAATATTATACAGCCCTATAAAAGCTCCTGATCCAACTCATTGATCTGCCAACACTTTGGGTTTCTATTCACAACAGGTGTTAATAACTTACCACATTAACGACAAATAATATTATTTTATTTAATAAATATTCATAATTTTATATATTATAATACGAATAATTAATATTTGGTTTGAGATAAACAGGGGGTGCTTTTAATGACTACAAAGTGTTACGGCAATTGTTGTGAACCGCAGCAGTTGCTTTGTCGTAAACGCTTGTTATGCTGTAACTTATGAGTGCGAAACACTATAGAACCTTATGCTGCACATTCGCTGCCTTTATACTGGCAGCCAGCCAGTTATTGGCTGCTGATAACCCCGTTAAGCTTCACAGAAAAGGAAAGCGGATCCAGACCATTAGCACCGGCAACCCGATAGACGCCAATGAGAACGGGGGATATGGAGGGATGGATATCTTATTATCCGAAGGCCCGGCCACGGAAGACATCTCCATTACCTTTACGGTTTCCGGTACGGCTACAGCCAATACAGACTATTATACCAGCATATGGACCGGCACCACCACCATCTTTGCCGGGGAAGATTATATACACCTGCCTTTAGAGGCTATTAATGATGACCTGATAGAAGGGGATGAGGACGTAGTGGTAACTATTACCGGCGCCACCGGTTTAAGCAGCGCCACGGCCTATGCACTGGATCCGCATATTACCGAAACCCTGAAGATCATTGATAACGATAACGTTATTACCGCCTATCCCACCACAGGGCAGGCCGGGGAGCCATCCGCACCCATTACCGCCAAATTTGCACTGCCCGGCTCATTACTGGCGCCGGAGGATATTACTATTAATTATTATGTAGATGGCGGTACAGCCACCAATGGGGTTGACTACCAAACACCTTCCGGGCAGATCATTTTGCCGGCGGGATCCAACTATGTAGTACTTACCATACCGGTAATAGACGATAAGACCATTGAAGGGAACGAGACCGTGAGGATCACTATGTCCAGCGCCACCGCGGCCAGCTTTAACGTGCAGCTGTCGTCCAGCCGTTCTGTGAGCTCCTCCATCCTGGATGATGACTCCGAACTAAGCATTGGCATTGTAGGCACCATTAACGGTAAGGAAAAGCCCACCACATCGGGCGCCTTTACCATTAGCCTGCCGCCGGGGGTAAAAGCCGGGGAAATTGTTACGGTGGTATACTCCATTGGAGGCACCGCCACTGCCGGCAGCGACTATAAAGCCCTTACAGGTAAAGCATTCATATCCGCCGGTAAAAGCAGCGTACTGGTGCCCATCACCATGTTCGACGACCAGGTGATAGAAGGCCAGGAGGATATTGTGATCACCGTATTAAGCGGCAGCTCCAATAACCTGGCTACCTATGCCATCAGCACTACCAATAATACCACTACAGTTAGTATAGAGGATGATGATAATGTGCCGGCCAACTGCCAGATCAACGCCATTACTGTGGCCGACGGCAGCGAATCCAGCGGCGATGGCAGCTTTAAGCTGGCCCTGCCCGGTACCTATACCTTTAAGCAGGATATGGCCGTAACCTACCAGGTAAGCGGTACTGCTATGCCTGGCACGGATTATACCACCTTAGCCGGCACAGCTACCCTGGTAGCCGGGCAGAACAGTGTGCTGGTACCAGTACCGGTATTAAATGATGCCCTGATAGAAGGGGATGAATCCGTGATCATTAAACCCCAGCCGGTAACCAGCGGCGGCATTAACTTTGCCGGCGGCGATACCTGCGTGGTAATGATCCTGGATGATGATGATGATAACCTGAAAGTTTCAGTAAGCGCCTATGATCCAAGCGCTACTGAGCCTACTGATACCGCGGCCTTCCGTTTAAGCCTGCCCAATGGCAATGCCGCATCCGTACCCGTAACCGTTACTTACCAGGTAGGCGGCACCGCCGCCAATGGTACTGACTATACCAGCCTAACCGGCACCGTTACCATTGAGGCCGATAGCACCGGCGCCTTTATACCGCTGCAGGTACTGGACGATAACCTGATAGAAGGGGACGAAACAGTGACTATTAAATTACTGACGGTAACCTCAACCTTACCGTTCACGATAGATCATACTAAAGATTCAGCCGCCATCACCATTGATGATGATGATGTAGCCAACATGGATATTATTGCCGGCACCAGTGTGAAAACAGGTGCAGAACCAGCCACCAATGGCCAGTTCACGGTAAGCATAGCCTCCGGTAAAATTACCAGCGTACCCATTACCGTTACTTATACTACCGCCGGTACCGCTACCAGTGGTACAGATTATACCGCCTTGTCTGGCACCGTAACTATTGCCGCCAATAGCAGCAGCGCTACGGTAGATGTGCCTGTGAAAGACGATAACCTGGTAGAAGGGGATGAAACCGTGATCATGACCCTTACAGGCGCCACAGCCGGCCTGCCCTTTGTAATAGGCGCCCATAGCAAAGACACGGTGATCATTGATGACGACGATGATGTGAACATGGGGATCATAATTGAAGCCAGCATCCCGGATGCAGAAGAACCGGCTACCAATGGTGAGTTCACCATTAAGCTGGCCTCCGGCAAAACACCGCTGGTACCCATTACCGTTACCTACACAGTTAGCGGCAGCGCCGTTAGCGGAACAGACTTTACACCGCTTACCGGTACAGTAACCATCCCGGCCAACAGCACCAGCGTAACCTTCCCGGTAAAAGTGATGAATGATACGATTGCGGAAACCGCCGAAACAGTGATCGTTACGCTCAATACCATTACATCCACCATGCCTTTTGTAAAAGGCGCAGCTGATAAAGATACTGTTACCATTTATGATGATGATACCGAACAGGTGATCATCAGCGCCAGCGACCCGGATGCCGCTGAACCGTCAGACGGCGGCCAGTTCACCATCCGCATAGCTTCAGGCAAACCGGTAACAGCCGATGTGGTCCTGGACCTTACCATCACCGGTACAGCCACCAATGGTACGGATTACGCCAGCATACCGCTTACCATAACCATCCCTAACGGCAGCAGCAATGTAACCATACCGGTAACGGTGATTGATGATAACAGGGTAGAAGGCAAAGAAACCGTGATTGTTACACTTACCAAGCTTACCTCAGCTGTGAAGTACGACATAGGTAAGCTGAAGACCGATACCGTAACCATTACCGACGAGGATGCCGCTAACATGGCCATAGAAATGGTAGCCACCAAGGCAGATGCCGCAGAACCGGGTGATGGCACTACAGACAAGGGCGAATTTACCGTGCGCCTGGCCTCCGGCAAGCTGGCTGATAAGCCTATTACCGTACAGTATGAAGTAAAAGGCAGCGCGCAGAACGCCGTTGATTATGATAGCATACCCGCCCAGGTAGTGATACCTGCCGGCAGCAACGGAGTTAAGATCCCGATCACTGTAATTGACGATACCAAGCCGGAAGGCGTGGAAGCTATTACGCTTATCATTAATAAAATTACCGCTTACCTGGCCTTTACCGGGTTAAACAGCTCTGCCACTGTGCAGATAGCCGATAACGATACGGTAACAACCGCTGCCTGGATGAGCACTGATGTAACCGGCAAGGTAAGCTCAGGCAACTCCATCCGTTACACCATCCACATCAGTAATGGCAGCGATACCAACCAGGTGAACGTGATCATTAAAGACCTAGTGCCCGCTTACACGGTATTCGTATCAGCAGAAGATGGTATTAAACCGGATGCCAGCGGCCTGTTAACATGGACCATTCCGGTAATTGCCCCTGGTATAACTGTTACCCGTGAGCTGCTGGTAAGGGTGGCCGATGACCTGACCGGCGCAGACAGCATTGTGAATACAGCCACCATTGACCTGAGCGACGGTGTGGGCGACCAGCCCGTGCACCCGGCAGACCCGCTGAATCCCAACTTCCCGAACCTGAGCTCCGGGCCTAATGATCCGGCAACTGTGGTGTACGTGAATAAATCCGGCGGCTTCAATACCTGGAAAACCGTGAAGAACGATGATAATACCGCCGTAGCCAAACCGGCGCAGGAGCTGTTGTACAGGATCTACATCCGCAATACAGGCGGGGTGCAGTTAGCCAATGTAACGATCGTAGATACTATACCCGCGCATACGAAGTATGTAAGCAATGCCACGGGCGGCGTGTATAATGCGGCCTCCAATACCATTAGCTGGACGCGTGCCACCATAGGCGTAAAAGTAAAAGACTCAGTGAGCTTCCTGGTAAGAACAGATGATGACCTTACCGGCGTAGCGCAGATAGAAAATATAGCAACGGTAGGCACTGCCGATACCGTGCGCCGTACAGGCATCTGCGATCCGTTTACGGACGCCAGCTGCCCCGGCACACCTGCACCGGCTGTTATACTGGTGGAAAACAAGCCGGTGAACCTGGACCTGGTATTCCCGAACGTATTCACACCTAACGGCGACGGCCTGAACGAATATTTTAAAATAGCCGGCCTGGAAAGTTATACTGCACCGGAGTTATATGTGTATAACCGCTGGGGCGGACAGGTATATGCTTCCCAGGACTATCATAACGACTGGGATGGCAACGGAGGAAAGCTGAATGAAGGAACTTATTACTATGTGCTGAAGGTAAAAACATCATCTGACGAAGAGAAACTTTATAAGGGATGGGTGCAAATACTGAAATAATGAAGCAGGCTGCCATGCCAAAAAGAGCTGTTATGCGTAAGCTGTATGCATGCATAGTAATGCTGCTGCTGGCTTACACCGGTAATGCGCAGCAGAACCTGCAGTTTAGCCAGTACATTTTTAATGAGCTGAGTGTGAACCCGGCTGTTGCAGGCAATAAGGAAGACTGGTACCTGAATGCCACTTACCGGCAGCAATGGGCCGGCTTTCCCGGCGCACCCCGTACGGGAGGCGTATCGGTTGACGGCCTGGTGCGCGGAGATGATAATGATCGTCGTGTAGGCATTGGCGTGCAAATGATGATGGATAATTTAGGGCCGCAGCATGCCTACTCCATATACGGCTCTTACGCCTACCGCATTCCTATGGATGAGGAGAACCTGAGCCGCCTGTGCTTAGGCCTGGGTATTGGTGTTACACAATATGGTATTGACGGCAGCACCTTCATGTATACAGATGCCAATGACCCTGTGATTCCCGTGGCGCCTGCAGCTTCCATAGCGCCGGATGCCCGCTTTGGCATCTATTATTACAGCCCGCAGTTCTATTTCGGGTTATCTGTAATGGATCTCTTATCTACCTACACCAATACCAGCTATTCCTGGAAAGGGTATAAGTTTGAGACCATCCGCAAAACACAGCACATTTATCTTACCGGCGGTACCCTGATACCTTTCTCAGAGAACTTTCAATTAAAGCCTTCCCTGATGGTGAAAACCGACATGAAAGGGCCCATCAGCATTGACTTTAATTCTTTTTTACTGATAGGGGAGGGCGCTAAATTATGGGTAGGCGGTTCTTACCGTACCACCAGCAACGTAAGCATTATGGGCGTGTTCAATGCGCCGCGTTTCCGCCTGGGGTATTCGTATGATATGAACATGAGTAAGCTTACCGGTACAGGCCCATCGCATGAAATATCTATCGGTATCCTGTTCCCATCCGGCAGGAATGATGATGCGGATCCGCGGTATTTCTAATTTATTTCTTTTCGTATTTCCAGTTACGGTTTTTTCCTTCCGCCAGCCATTCAATGGCAGTAGCTATGCGTTTCTCACGCGTGGCATCTGTTTTAGCTTCTGTGATCCATTCCACGTAATCCTTCTGATTGGTATAACTAAAGTCTTCAAAAGTTTTAGCCGCCTTTTTATTCTTTGCCAGGGCTTTTTGAAAGTAGTCCGGTATTTCCAGCTCCTTTTTATCTTTTTTAACAGCCGGCTTTGCACGGGGTTTAACGCCCTGCTCATTGAGCGCTGCAGCTTCTTTAATATAGGCGATCAGTATTTTATCGGCCGGCAGGTCTTTTACACTGGTAAGCTGTCCGAACTGCCCCATGCCTGAGTCCTCCTCCTTCTGCAATATTTTATGCGGATCGCTTAACATGCTGGCGCCCCAAAGCATAAAAGAGCAATGCTGCTTAAAGGCCGACATAGCGCAGAGTATGCCCTGGTGCTCAAAAAAGGGCCGGCCCCACTTGATGTTCTCTGTAGCGGAAGGGCAGGCCTTGTGTACCAATGCCCGTAAGTGTTGCAGGATGGGCTGTGCAAAGGGGGCCGCTTTTGCAATGTAGGCATCCACCCGGGGATCTGTGTGTTGCATACTATAAATTTAAAACTTCCGGCCTTATTAACATCTGATTAGGGCCCTGTTTCTTTGGGAGTAGTTAGATTTATATAAATCTTTAGTACACGCTTAAATTTTTATAGTCAGATGTTTCACTTGTATTGGAAAAGTAATAACCGCTCATTCCTGGGCGGTTTTTTTGTGGACATTCTCCACAACTATCCGAATAAATAGTTGCTAAAATTGTCAACTATACAATTTATCACACAAACGTGATATGTAATAGTTAGGGGCCTTTATATATTTTCGTCGCCATATAAATATCGTAAAATACAATTTTACATACACGGAACTTTATCACCATACCCCTGTACCCTGAATTAACCGGATAGCCTTACACCTCTGAAAAACAACGGAACACTGAATGTTTTATATATAACAGTGAACAATGAAAACGCACGAATGGAACCCCCATGCGAAGGAGCATCTTTTTTTATCTCCACAAAAAGTGCTTATATTTAATTGAAGCCAGGAATCTAAATCGTACCAAAAAGATCTAAATCGTTTTTAAATCCAAGCCAATTCGTACTAGAGCTATCTAAATCAGAAGAACCATATGAACAAAGCCCTCATGATTGCAGGTCTGCTATTGGCATGCCTGAACAGCTATGCCCAACATGTAGTAAAAGGAAAAGTAAGCGATAATACCGGCGCCCCCATACCCGGTGTAAGCGTATTTGAAAAAGGTACCAGCCGCGGCGCCACTACCGATGCTGCAGGTGCTTTTCAGCTGGAGGCTGGTAATGCCAACGCTGTAATTGTTTTCCGTGTGCTGGGTTATGCTACACAGGAAGTATCCCTGAATGGGAAAAACACGCTCAACGTATCGCTGGTAAGTGAAAGCACCGCTATACAGGGCGTGGAGGTAGTGGGTAGCCGCAGCCTGAACCGCTCTGTAACCCAAACACCGGTGCCTATTGACATTATCCCGGTTGCAAAGATCACCAACTCAGTAGGGCAGCTGGATCTGAACCAGCTGATGCAATTTGTAGCGCCCTCTTTTAACTCAAACCGGCAAACAGGCTCCGACGGTGCAGATCACATAGACCCCGCCACCCTGCGTGGTTTGGGGCCGGATCAAACACTGGTGCTTATTAATGGCAAACGCCGCCACCAGTCATCGCTGGTGAACCTGTACGGTACCCGTGGCCGGGGTAATACCGGTACTGACCTGAACACCATACCTGCTGCAGCTATTGAGCGTATTGAAATACTGCGCGATGGCGCTGCTGCGCAATACGGCTCCGACGCTATTGCCGGCGTAATTAACATAGTGCTGAAATCCAGCACAGATGGGCTTACCACCAACATTAACGGAGGCATAACCTCCAAAGGCGATGGTGAAAATGTAGGCCTGAACGCCAACTACGGTTTTAAAATAGGCGAGGGCGGTTTTATAAATGTAACAACAGATTATTTATACCGTGGCCGCACCAACCGGGCAGAGGATCCTGCCAAGGTAGGAGAAGATAATGTGCCGCGGCGCTTTTATGGCGATGCCATGATGGAGAACTATGCCGCCATGTACAATGCACGCATCCCTATTGCGGAAAAAGCGGAGATCTATTCTTTTGGCGGTTATAACCAGCGGCACGGTAACGCCTATGCGTTTACGCGTTATGCCGGCGACGACCGTAACATACCCTCCATTTACCCCAATGGTTTTGACCCGCAGATCATTTCTGATATTGGCGACCGTTCTATATCCGTAGGCGTACGCGGGGTAATGAAAGGCTGGAACGTGGATTTTAACAATACCTACGGCATTAACCGTTTTCATTATTATGTGGATCATACGCTGAATGCTTCTTTACTGGAGCAATCGCCCACCCGCTTTGATGCCGGCGGCTTTCAGCTGAGCCAGAACACCGCAGGGCTGCACTTTACCCGCTTTTTTGAAAATGTATTGCCCAAGGGTACCAACATTGCCTTTGGTACAGAGTTCCGCACAGAGAACTACCGCATTTTTGCAGGCGAGGAAGGTTCCTGGAAAGCATATGGCGCATACGACCTGGTGCCCAATGATAACGGCGGTATAGATACCGTGTACAAAGCTGCCGGCTCACAGGGCTTCCCGGGTTTTCAGCCTGCGAATATGGTGGATGAATCCCGTACTAACCTGGGCGTGTATGCAGATGGGGAGTTTAACTTCTCTTCTAACTTCATGATAGGCGCTGCCGGCCGTTATGAGCGGTATAATGATTTTGGCAGCACCATAAACGGTAAGCTGTCTATGCGGTATGAGATCTCGCCTGCGCTGGCTTTCCGTGGCTCTATAAGCACCGGTTTCCGCGCGCCTTCCCTGGCACAGATCTATTTTAATACCACCTATACCAACGTGGTAAGGGGAGAGGTCATTGAAAACCTGCTGACCCGTAACCAGAGCAATATAACCCGCGTGCTGGGCGTAGAGCCGCTGAAGCAGGAAAAGGCCGTGAACGCAAGTTTGGGCCTTACTTCCAGGCCGGCGCCGGGTTTAAGCATTACGGTAGATGGTTATTATGTGAAAATAAAAGACCGCATTGTGCTTACCGGTGATTTTACAGCGGACAATGCGCCGGAAATAGCCCCGGACCTGGACAAGCTGAATGTAAGCGTGGTAAAGTTCTTTACCAATGCGCTGGACACCAAAACCCTGGGCCTGGATGCTATTGTAACCTGGAACAAACGTTTCAGCGGCGGGCATGATTTTACCGCTACCCTGGCTGCTAACTTCAACGATCTGGAAACGGGCGATATTAAAACATCTGCCAAGCTGGCCAGCCGTAAGGATATTTACTTCAGCGACCGGGAACGCTCTTTCCTGGTAGCCTCCGCACCACCCAGCAAAATTAACCTTACGCTGGATTACCGTTACGGTAAGTTCAATACCAACCTGCGTTTTGTACGTTTCGACCGCATTCGCCTGCAGAACTATGATCTTGTATACGACATATATGACGCACGCATCGTAACCGACCTTTCCGTGGGCTACCAGATCATTCCGGCCGTTACCTGGGTGGTTGGCGCCAGTAACCTGTTTAACGTATATCCCACCAGGCACAATGCAACCCTTACCGATTCCGGTGGTATTTACGAGCCGCTGCAGATGGGCTTTAACGGCACTTATTTCTTTAGCAGGCTTTCGTTTAGATTTTAGATCTTAGATCATAAATTTTAAAGGCCTGATGGGTTACTGAAACCTGTCAGGCCTTTTTATTATATTGCTACCGGAAGCGGAAGACAAAAGAATTACGAATTAATAGAACAGCGTTTATCACCACTGTATTTAATTCGTAATTAGTAATTGAATAATTCGTAATTGAACATTATGTCTTCACTCAAAAAAGTTATTCTCCCCATACACCTTTGGGCTATTGCCGTGGGGCTGGTTATTTCAGGCGAATATTTTGGCTGGAACTATGGCTGGGGCGTAGCGGGTACCGTAGGCTTTTTAATAGCTACGTTCATTATCACTATCCTGTACCTCACTTTTATTTTCAGCTTTACAGAGCTAACCACCTGCATTCCGCATGCAGGCGGGCCCTTTGCTTACTCGCACCGCGCCTTTGGCCCCATCGGTGGGCTAATAGCAGGTTATGCTACGGTAGTGGAGTTCCTGCTGGCCACCCCCGCCATTGCGTTTGCCCTTGGTAGTTATATTCATTTCCTGTACCCATCCTTACCGGTGTTGTGGACCGCCATTGCCTTTTATGTAGCGCTTACCGGCATAAATATGCTGGGTATTAAGGAATCGGCGCTTTTCTCGCTGGTTATTACGCTGCTGGCAGTGCTGGAGCTGCTGATCTATATGGGTATTGTGGCCCCGGCATTTAAAGCGGAGAATTTTTTACATGATGCGATGCCCTTTGGTATAAAAGGCGTGTTTGCAGCGCTGCCCTTTGCCATTTGGTTATATGTGTGTATTGAAGGTATAGCCATGGTGGCCGAAGAAGTGAAAGATCCTGAAAAAAATATACCCAAAGGTTATATTTCCGGCATCTTAACCCTGATGCTGCTGGCCATTGGCGTAATGGTGCTTACCGGTGGTATTACCGACTGGAAAAGCCTTTCCGGCATCGACTATCCCTTGCCGGAATCCATTGGCATTGTGCTGGGCAGGCAAAATAATATTACCCGCATTTTTGCCGGCATTGGCTTGTTTGGTTTGCTGGCATCTTTTAACGGTATTATCATCAGCTACTCGCGGCAGCTGTTTGCACTATCACGCAGCCGGTATTTACCGGAAGGCTTATCCAAACTAAGCCGCAAACATCAAACCCCTGACCGGGCGCTTATAGCAGGCGGTTTGCTGGGTATTGTTGCCCTGTGTTTGGGCAGAACAGATCAGCTGGTGTTATTGTCTGTACTGGGCGCTGTTGTAATGTATATCCTGAGCATGGTGGCATTATTCATATTGCGTAGAAAAGAGCCTGATATGCCGCGGCCCTTTAAAGTACCGGGTTATCCCTGGGTGCCTTTGGTGGCATTGTTATTATCCATTCTATCGCTGGTTGCCATCATCTATTATAATGTTTGGTTAAGCCTGCTGTTCTTTGCCGGCATGGGACTTACGCTGATCGTATTTCTGCTGGCCGGTAAGCACAAACAAACACAGGAAGATATAACTTTATACCAGCTACCATCATAACATGGCTTACCAGTGTACTATAGGAAATACCAGCTACCGCTTTGAGGACCTGAAAACCTTACTGGCAAAAGCATCGCCCTACCGGTCCGGCGATGCGCTGGCCGGGCTGGCTGCCGGCAGTTACGAGGAAAGAGTGGCCGCACAAATAGCGCTTGCTGATGTGCCTTTGAAAACCTTTTTACAGGAAGCGCTGGTGCCTTATGAAACAGATGAAATTACCCGGTTGATCATAGATACGCATAACCCGGGCGCCTTTGCCCGTATTAGCCATATGACGGTAGGCGAGTGGCGCGACTGGCTGCTGGGCGATGAGGCAGATACCGCCACCCTGCAGCAATTAGCGCCGGGTATTACACCGGAAATGACAGCCGCGGTATCAAAGCTCATGCGCAATCAGGATCTGATCAGCGTGGCCCGCAAATGTGAGGTGGTTACAAAGTTCCGCAACACCATCGGTTTAAAAGGCCGCTTATCCACCCGCCTGCAACCCAACCATACTACGGACGATCCTAAAGGCATTGCCGCCAGTATTGTAGATGGATTACTGTATGGCAGCGGCGATGCGGTGATAGGTATCAATCCCGCTACAGACAGCCCTTCCGCCGTAATAACCCTGCTGGAAATGCTGGACCGTTTGCGGCAGCAGTTCGAGATCCCCACCCAGTCATGCGTATTATGCCATGTTACTACCGCATTGGAAATTATGCCGCAGGCGCCGGTGGACCTGGTGTTTCAATCCATTGGCGGTACGGAAAGAACGAACAGCAGCTTTGGCGTGAACATAGCATTACTGAAAGAAGCGCATGACGCCGCTTTATCATTACAACGCGGCACCATCGGCAACAACGTCATGTATTTTGAAACCGGCCAGGGCAGCGCTTTATCCGCCAACGCACATGAAGGGCTGGATCAGCAAACCTGCGAGGCCAGGGCCTATGCAGTAGCCCGGCATTTTGATCCGCTGCTGGTGAATACCGTGGTAGGCTTTATTGGACCGGAGTATTTGTTTGATGGTAAGCAGATCATACGCGCGGCGCTGGAAGATCATTTTTGCGGTAAGCTGTTAGGCCTCCCCATGGGAGTGGATGTATGTTATACCAATCATGCCGAAGCGGACCAGGACGATATGGACAACCTCTTAACCCTGCTGGGTGTGGCAGGTTGTAATTACATAATGGGCATACCCGGTGCAGATGATATTATGCTCAATTACCAGTCCACCTCATTTCATGATGCGCTGTATGTGCGTAAGGTGCTGGGTTTGCGCCCGGCTCCTGAATTTGAGCAATGGCTGTTGCAACAAGGTATTATGGATGCACATGGTAACCAGCTGCCCGTACATACGCACAGACTATTGGAAAATTTGTAATTAATAGTTAAGAATGAATAAATAATAATCGTAGGGAGATACTACGTGCAGATTTAGTGCTGCATTATTATTGTTAATTATTCATTCTTAACCATGCACAAACAACAATGCAGTGCTACAACTAAGCGTACTCCTGCATCCATTATTATTAATTATTCATTCATGGCCGATCCCTGGATACAATTAAAATCGTTCACGCCCGCACGCATAGCGTTGGGCAGAACCGGTACTGCTATTCCGTTGAAGGAAGTATTGCAGTTCCGCATGGCGCATGCCCATGCGCGGGATGCGGTATATTCCCTGGCAGATGTAAAAACCTTGCAGGATCAGCTAAGCGTATTCCAGCTGCCTGTACACGTACTCCATAGCAGTGCTGCCGACCGGCATGAGTACCTGCAGCGCCCGGATAAGGGGCGTAAGCTGGATGAAAGCTCTGCGCAATTATTAACGGCAACCAGCAGTGATGTAGCTATTATTATTGCAGATGGCTTATCTGCCACTGCAGTGAACAAACATGCAGTGCCCTTACTGCAGCAGCTGATCCCTTTGATACAGGGCGCTGGTATGAGCATTGCTCCCATTTGCCTGGTACAGCAGGGCAGGGTAGCTGTAGGTGATGAAGTAGCCGCTTTGCTGCAGGCAAAGGCCGCCATTATGCTTATCGGGGAAAGGCCGGGTTTAAGCTCCCCCGACAGCCTGGGTATGTACCTTACTTACCGCCCCAAAGTGGGGTTAACAGATGAGGCGCGCAACTGTATTTCCAATATACGGGAAGCAGGCTTATCTTATGAAGCGGCCGCAGCCAAAACTTTTTATCTGCTGCGCGAAGCAGTGCGCCTGCAGCTATCCGGTGTGCAGCTGAAAGACAATGAACATCTACTTTCCTGAAAACGTATATTTACATACGTGAGATACTCCCTTTGCATTTTCCTGTTGTTGTGTTGTACACAAACCCATGCGCAAAAGCCGCGCGTTACCTTAGTTAAGAGTGAGCTGATCATGCAAAACCCGCCCTTTGCGGCCTGCCATGCATCCACTATCACGCCTTTATCAAATAACCGCTTAATGGCAGCCTGGTTTGGCGGTTCGCGGGAGAGCGCCCCGGATGTATGTATCTATACCTCCACCTGGGAGAATGGACAGTGGAGCGCACCCCGGCGTGTAGCCGACGGCGTGATCAATGATACCCTGCGCTATCCCTGCTGGAACCCGGTACTGTTCCGCACAAGGGCCGGCCGCTTACTGCTGTTCTACAAGATAGGGAAGTCGCCCCGCGAGTGGTGGGGCGTAATGCGCACTTCCAGCGATGACGGCAAACATTGGTCGGCCGCGCAAAAGCTCCGGGATAGCCTGCTGGGGCCCATTAAGAACAAACCGGTGCAGCTGGCCAACGGCGATATCTTATACCCCTCCAGCACAGAAAGTAAAGATGAAAAACAGTGGCATATTCACCTGGAAAGGTCGGATGCAGAGGCACAGTACTGGCAATACCTGCCGGTTAATAACGATACCTTCGGCGTAATACAGCCCAGCATTTTATTTCATAAGGGCGATAGTTTGCAGCTGCTGTGCAGAAGCCGGCAGAACTATGTAGTACAAGCCTGGTCCGGTAACCAGGGAGCAACCTGGGGCCCTTTATCCAAAACAGACCTGCCCAACCCTAATTCCGGCACCGATGCCGTAACCCTGCGCAATGGCTTGCAGGTGCTGGTGTACAACCCGCTTAGCGCAGGCAAAGAGTGGTTTGAAGGCCGCAGCAAATTAAACGTAGCCCTCTCCGCTGACGGGCGGCACTGGAAAGACATCTATGCATTGGAAGATCAGCAAAAAGGAGAGTTCAGCTACCCCGCCATCATTCAAACACCGGATGGACTGTTGCATATTACCTATACGGCTGATAGAAAAAATATCAGACATGTAGTGTTACGTGTGAAATAGGTTCCTCAATATACCGTCATGTATACACACCTTTATAGGCACGCTATAGCGGTTTTATGTGGTATGTCATTTGCAGCTGTTCCCGTAGTTAATCGGGCATGAAGAAAACAATAATGATAACAGATGATGATCCGGGTATCCAGGATATTTACAAGCTAATACTTGAAAAGGCTGGTTATGCCACTGAACTGGTTCCGGATGGGGAGCGGATCATGAAGAACCGGTTTAAATGTCCTGTTATTTTTTTGCTGGATAAACAGCTGGTTGGCTTCGATGGGTTAGACCTTTGCCGCCATCTTAAAAGCCAGGAAAGCACCCGGCATATTCCTGTAATTATGATCTCCGCTACACCCGGTTTAAGCAGAGCTGCCCGGCAGGCCGGTGCAGATGCCTTTATGGAAAAGCCATTTCAACGGGATGAGCTGCTGGCCATAGTAGAGAAATATGCCGGTGCCCCGGTTTAATTACTGCAGCACACAGCACCATTTATTTTTCCATTATACTTTTGATCTCCTCAATAAAACGCTCAATCTTCCGGCTTTGCCGGATGGTTGACACTACTACTATCTGAGGCTGTTTTACATTAGGCGGTGTAAAATACATCTGCACCTCTGTGCCTGCATATACCATGTTGTAAGACTTACGCACGGTGCGGAATCCTGAGAAATCATCGAAGGCGTATTTTTTATTGCCAAGACCTATAGGGCTGATCCTTTCAATAGTACGGGCGGCAGGGTTTAATATAATACGTGTAAAAGCCGCCAGCAGGAATATCAGGCCTAAGCCAAAGCAGCAAAGGAGTAACACTATTCTGCCGGTGCTGCTGTCGGTCTTCATCCACGGAGTGCCGGTGCATTCATGAATACCTAATGCCAGCAGCGCAATACCCATAATGATGGTGCCGGCCTTTTGATTTTTTAGCGTATAAACACCGGCATTTTCATTAAAATATTGGTAGGCTGTAATAGTGCTGTTAGTATGTTCCGTTAGGGGCGCATACTGCGCTATATATTCATGGATCAGGGGAATCACTTCCTGGCTGAATGCAACTGCGTTAGGGTCTGTTTCTTTTCCGTAGCCTGATGAAATAGTAATGCCTTTTCCGTATTTATTGTTTTTGGAAAATATTCTGAAGTTAAAGCCGCCGTACTGTTGCGTAACTGTATTTACGCCATGTAAGCGGTCAAAAGGAATGTTCCTGACAGGGATCAGTCCCAATATTTTTTGCTGCATGGTGCCGGTGGCCCTGTCAAAAATGATCTGTGTTCTTGAATAGGCAAGGAACAGGATTACAATGGCTGCCAGTAAAAGGGCAACGGATCCCATAGTATTGGCGCTGCTGCGTTCTACGATTGTGAATAGAAAAAGCAATCCGCCAAAAAGAACGCCCAGCACTACACTAAAAATAAGAAATACCCGGTAGGGATAGATGATTATACGGGCGTCGTCAATAGTCCATCTTGTTTTGGTAAGGCCTTTTTGTGGCATGGGAAAGCAATAGTTTTTTATTGGTTAGAAATAAGTTAACAGTAGAAAAGATCCTGGCGTATAACAAACATCAAAAGCGTACCCTCGTTCCAGTAATATATTGTCCTCTACAATTTCGGGAGCTAATATACTTCCGTTTTTTTATAATAAAAAGCCGTTCCGGTATTTACCGGAACGGCTATACTATTTTAAGGCTGTAATGTTTAGAACAGGTTCTTTTTCACATAGTCTGCGCTTTGCTTAATACTTACGAAAGGATCAATGGTGATCTGGTCCTGCTCAACAAAAAAGTATTGTACGCCGGCGGTTTTAGCTTTTGCAAAAATAGCTTTGAAATCAATGGTGCCAGTACCTACTTCGGCGAACTTAATATCATTGGCAATTTTGCTAAGGTCTATGGTGCCGGTGTCTGCCACGGGCTGCGGCGCATCCTTGCTCATGTCTTTCACATGCCACATAGGAAAACGGCCGGGTGCTTTTTCAAATAGCTGAACCGGGTCCTGCCCGGCTTTTTTAGCCCAGAACAGGTCCAGCTCAAAATGTACCAGCGCGGGATCTGTTTCATTCAGGAGTATATCATACGCAGTAGACTTCCCATCAGCCAGCTTACGGAACTCCCAGAAGTGGTTATGGTACGCTACTTTCATGTTTGACTTTTTTAACAGCTCACCGGCCTTATTCAGCTGTGCGGCTACAAATTTATAATCATCTGCCGGCACAGGGTATTTGGCTATGAGGGCCATGGGTGGAACAGGTATGGTGAAATACTCCTGCCCCAGGGCCGCGGCCAGGTCGGCCTGCGCTTTCAGCGCTTCATCTTTACCATTGCCCAGGGTTAAGTAATCACCCAGCTGGTAATGTCCGCTGGGCGTGGTAAGGTTATGCTCTTTCAGCAGGGCTTTCAGCTGATCGGTGGTTAATCCCCAGAACGTAGAACCGGGACCGTTATACCCAAAATAGGTCTCCACCTGTTCATAACCAGCCTGTGCTACCTTTGCTATGGTATCTTTTACATCTTTGGTCAGCTGATCGCGCAGCGTATAAAGCTGTATGCCTAGTTTACGGCCACTCGCCTCTGTGGCGGGTTTACAGCCGAATATGGAGGAGGGGAGGGCTAAGCCGGCGGTCATTAATGCCACCTGCTGAATAAAAGACCTTCTGCTGTTGTTCATAACGATGGTTTTAAGCTAAGGATGAATAAAGAATGTGCACAATCTAATATTTTAATTACGAATTGTCAATTACGAATGCGAAGCATCATGAATACCATTGAAAATAATTATGATATGAATAATTACGGATTAAGGAGTGTGAAATATAACGTGTTGCGATTCATGGTAGTGTTTTGAGCATTATTGAAATAAAGCTGCCCCTTCGCACTACCAATTCGTAATTCGTAATTGACAATTCGTAATTACTCACTCCCGTCTCTATAATTCAGCGCCGGCTTCCTATCCCCCAGCAGGGCCTTGTACTGGAAATCTGCGCCTCTTACTTTCTGGTATTCCTGTGTGGCCTTTTGTATCAGTGCCGGATCAGAGAGCAGGTCTATGCCGGTTAAGGCCATGGTTTTAGCCGCTACCATCATGCCTTTGGCGCCAATGTCGGTTCCCCCGCTGGCTACCGCCTGCCAGCTATGCGCCGGTGTGCCGGGCACCCAGGTAGCTGCGCTTAACCCTACGGTAGGCACATTCCAGCTTACATCTGCCACATCTGTGGATCCGCTGATATCACCCTGGCCCCCGGATTGCAGAGTATCTATGGTAGCAGCTTCGCTGATTGCCGGTACTTTATAGGTAAAGCTGGTTTGTATCTTTTTCCCAAATTCAATTTCTGCAGGTGTGTAATTTACGCCGCCCACCTGCTGCAGGTTCTTATACATGGCTGCTATCAGCGTTTTGTTAGGTAGCAGATCATATACGCCGCCGGTAATTTCATATTCCACTTTGGTATCAGTGCCCAGAGCTGCGCCCCTGGCAGCATTCACCACTCTGTCAAAAACACTGCGCACAATATCGCGGTCCACGTTGCGTACATAATAATATACTTCTGCAAAATCAGGTACCACGTTAGGGGCTTTGCCGCCGTTGGTAATTACGTAATGGATGCGGGTAGAGGAGGGGATATGCTCCCGCATCATGTTCACCATGTTATCCATCGCTTCTACACCATCCAAGGCAGATCGGCCTTTTTCCGGTGCGCCTGCTGCATGGGCAGAGAGGCCATGAAAGCGGAATTTGGCGCTGATGTTGGCCATGGTGCTGCCCGTCATTACTCCGTTGTTATCGCCCGGATGCCAGTGCAGCACGGCATCCACATCCTTAAACAAACCGGCACGCACCATGTACACTTTGCCGGAGCCACCTTCTTCGGCCGGGCAGCCATATACTTTAACCGTACCTTTTAGTTTGCCATCGGCTATCAGTTTTTTCAGCTCTATGCCGGCAGCTATGGAGGCCACGCCAAATAAATGATGCCCGCAGCCATGCCCGGCGCTCATGCCGCTTTTAGGCTGTTTTTCCGGTACTGCTTCCTGCGCCAGGCCGGGCAGTGCATCATACTCCGCCAGGATGCCGATCACCGGCTTACCGCTGCCATAGGTAGCTACAAAAGCGGTAGGAATGCCTGCTACGCCGGTATCTACACTAAAGCCATTGTCTTTCAGCGTTTGCTGCAGCAGGGCGGTGCTTTTATATTCCTTATAGCCTACTTCTGCATAATTCCATATTTGCAGCTCGGTTTTTTTATAGAAGTCGTATTGCGACTGTATATCTGCGATAGCCGTTTGTTTTAAAGCAGCCGTACCCTTTTGCTGTGCCCAAACTGTAGAGGAAAGTAACAAGCTGGCACCGCCCAGCAATAGCAGGAAATTTTGTTTCATAGTTGCGACATTTTATTGAATAATAGTGGTCATGTAATACAGGTATAACATACCTGCATCCTTAAACCGTTTTCCTGGAAGGGAATGCTGTAAACGGTGTAGAAAGATTTTGGTTTGTGTTCTCTTCGTATAGCTGGGTACGTAACCCGGAACCTAAGTAACAAACAATTTCTCTCATTTTCACCTCCCCGGCATACATATTTATAAAGCTAAAATGTAGGGGCGAATCACCCTTAAATGACATGAATAAGCGATGTGGATATCTTTAATGTGGATAAATGTTACACGTGGAACATTTTGAAAAGTCATAACTAATTGTATTTCAGTATACAACTAAAATGTGAATAACTCTGTTGTGGAAAACATCTTTTGGTGTGAATAAGTGTAGGCGTCTTTTTCATGTTTGATGGGCATTTCCGGAAAGATGACCCTGCAAAAAGGGGATTGGTGGTGGATTTTCTGTAGAAAAAGGATCATTACAGGTAAACTATCCTGCTAAAATTTACAGCAGCGCTTCCTGAAATAACTATGGAAGTATACAACTAAACGGGGCTATTATTTAATATAGCAGTTATTTCTTACTTGTGGCTTCACCGGGAGGTTGGTCTTTGGAGTTAGACTTAATAGTAGCTGTTATACTTTAAGGTGTACAGGTGCTTCTGTACGCCTGGGAGTTAAATAATCAGCCTGTTGGTAATGTCCGGAGGAGACGTACATGCCGGTTTGCCCGGTAATACTTCAGCGTTGGCATTTCAGCTGCTAAACAGGTCCACTTACCCCTCCCTGGTTGGATCCCTCGTAAGGCCCGCTTGTGCCGGGGCTACGCTTTGTTACACCAGCGCATATAAGAATAGATCTTTGCGTTGTATATTCGCGCTGACCTGTTACTTGTCATTTATACATTTAAAACGTTCATGAAAACACTGATTTGCACTACGCCCGGGCAGTTTGCCTACGGAGAAAAGGAAAAACCGGTTCTAACAAAAGGCCAGGCTATCATCAAAATAAGCCGCATTGGCATTTGCGGTACGGACCTGCATGCATTTGAAGGCACCCAGCCTTATTTTGAATATCCCCGCATTTTAGGGCATGAGCTATCCGGTGAGTTAGTGGAAGCCGATGGTGCGCCCGGCTTTGAAAAGGGCGAAGCCGTAACCTTTATACCTTATTTTAATTGCGGCACCTGTATTGCCTGCCGCTCGGGCAAGCCCAATTGCTGCACCAGCCTGAAAGTATGCGGCGTGCATGTGGACGGGGGCATGGTAGAATATTTATCGGTACCCAGCCATACGCTGGTACACGGGCAGGGGCTTTCTTTTGATGAGCTGGCGCTGGTGGAGCCGCTGGCCATTGGCGCGCATGGCGTACGCCGGGCCGCCGTGCAACCGGGCGAGTTTGTGCTGGTAGTAGGCGCGGGGCCTATTGGCCTGGGCATTATGGAATTTTCCCGTATTGCCGGCGCACAGGTAATTGCCATGGATATTAATGAACACCGCCTGGCGTTCTGTAAAGATAAATTACAGGTTGCCCATACGGTGAATGCCACCTCCTCCGATGTGATGGAGCAGCTGAAACAGATCACTAACGGCGACATGCCTACGGTGGTAATAGATGCTACCGGCAGCTTAAAAGCTATTCAAAACGCATTTCAATATATGGCCCATGGCGCCCGTTATGTGCTGGTAGGGCTGCAGAAAGGGGAGATCAGCTTCTCGCATCCTGAATTTCACAAACGGGAATCGACCCTTATGAGCAGCCGCAACGCCACCCGTGAAGATTTTGAGCATGTAATAAATTCCATGAAAAAAGGACTGGTAAAACCAGCTACTTATATTACCCACCGCGTTGGCTTTGATGCAGTAAAGGATAATTTTGAAAGCTGGCTGGATCCGGCGAATGGCGTGATCAAGGCGATGGCATCGTTTTAATTACGGATGGTCAATGACGGTCCGCGAAACGGAAATGCCATTAAAAAATTAATTCGCATCAAAAGCAAATTAACCTTGTTTTTAGGAAAAAGATAACTACACTTGTATTGTAAGCTACAAGTGTAGTTTTGGCCATTAGAGGATCCTTTTTATATGCCTGCCGTTCGTGAAAAAGAGTATTAAAATATGTGGTAAGCCCCTGTGAAATTGTTAAACACGTCTGCAACCCCTGAATGGTCTTTTGAAGTATAATACCCAAAACTTAATATTCATGGAAGCGTTAAACCTGAGTAGCACAAATGGGATGCGCCAGCGCATCCGGTCTATCTTTTTGCTGGTTATTGCCTTTACAATATCAAACAGCCTGTCTGCACAAACATTGCCTGATTCCATCATTACAAAGATCAATGCACTTTTTGACCAATGGAATAATCCAAACAGCCCCGGTTGTGCAGTGGGCATCGTAAGAAATGATTCCCTTATTTTTTCCAAAGGATATGGAATGGCAAACCTGGAATACAGTATCCCTAATTCCGGTGAAACGATCTTCCACATGGCATCTGTATCCAAGCAATTTACGGCCTTTGCTATTGTGCTGCTGGCAAGGCAGGGTAAGCTGCAACTGGATGATGACATCCGCAAATACCTTCCCTGGTTCCCTGATCTGAAAGAAAAGATCACCATACGCCATCTTTTAAATCATACCAGTGGCATAAGGGATCAATGGCAATTGGTGGCCATCCAGGGTACCCGGCTCGATGATGTGATCACACAGGAGCATATCATCAAAATTTTGAGCAAACAGCAGGCATTGAACTTTAAACCCGGTGAAGAATACAGTTATTCCAACAGCAATTTTACCTTACTGGCAGAAATAGTCAAAGCTGTTTCAGGCCAGTCATTCAGGCAATTTACAGATTCGGCTATTTTTAAGCCCCTGGGAATGATGCATACACACTTTCATGATGATTATACAGAAATTGTAAATAACCGGGCAGACTCTTATAACCGGAAAGACAGTGCTCATTATGCGAAAAGTATCTTAAGCTATTCCAACGCAGGGGCAACCAGTCTTTTTACCAATGTAAAGGATATGTCGAAATGGATAAGCAATTTTTATGATCATAAAGTAGGAGATCAAAAGGACATTGATGTACTGACTACAAAGACAAGACTGAGCAACGGGAAGGAGCTAAGCTATGCTGCAGGGATCGTATCTGATACCTACAACGGCTGGCGGCAGTTTTCACACGGTGGGGGAGATGCCGGGTTCAGAACCTTTATTGCTGCTTTTCCGGACCTGAAAATGGGTGTTATTGTTTTCGGTAATGTGAATGATTTTAATCCTACCGGTAAAGCTCATCAGATTGCCGGGCTTTTTGCCGGCGATACAACGAAAAAGGTTCCTGACATTAAAGAGGAGAAAAAAGATGAAAGCGCTGCGGCCCTTTCAAACAATGACACGATGTTTTTACATAAATATCTTGGTAATTACGTGAGCGATGCGGGTATTACCCTTGCCCTGGAAATAAAAGACAGCAAGCTCTATTACCGCTCAGATGGCGGGCCATCGTTGATGAAAAAGGATTCAACCAACAAGTATTCCATGTTTTATGCCCCGGAGATCCGTTTTTCCTTTGACATGCATGCAAAAGACACTACCATCTCCGTTACCACACCCGACCAGAAATTTGTCTTAAAAAAGTATGTACCCATCCTGCCGGAAGATAAAGCGCTGCAGGCCTATACCGGCCGGTATTATAGCCCGGAGCTTGATTGCAGCTATGAAATAGTGCTGAAAGATCACCGCCTGTATCTGACCAATAATAAATATAATGATATGCCGCTTACCTTAGCCGGTCCTGATCATTTGCTCACGGAGTTTTGGTGGATGGATCATTTAACGGTGAAACGCAACAAATTAAATCAGATAACCGGCTTTGAAATAAGCAGCGGCCGTGTAATGCAGGTGGCGTTTAATAAAATGGGAAAGTAGCGGCTATTCGTAATTGATAATTATCTTCGCTGCATCCATTCGTAATTGACAATTCGTAATTTATGAGAAACGTCCTTCTCTACTTCTCCTGCCTCCTCCTCTGGGCCTGCAACGGCAAGCAATGCGGTAAAGCAACCGTTACAGATAAGGCCACCGATTCACTCCACACCGCTGAAAAATGGCAGGGCGTGATCCATGCCCTTACCTGCCAGGATATTGATGTGCAGCTTACCTTTACCCGCGCACGCGGCGCAGATACCGGCACTTACCAAATGAGCCAGCACTGCCGGGAAAACGATAACACCTTTACAGACAGCGGTACCTGGCAGGTGAAAAAAGGGAAGGACATGATCTATATGCTGCAAAGCAAAAGCGACGGTACCTCCCACAGCTACCGCATTAACGGTAACCGCCTGCTGGAGCTGGATGCAGACCGCAAAGAAGTGGATAGCTATTACCTGGAGAAAGTAGAGTAGCCGCGCCTTAATTAAATATCCCCTACCTTTATCCCCGTAATCCGTGAACCAGAATGGGGGGCCAATATTTACAATCTGCCATTAGGCGCTGTTCCACAATACTGTTCTTATGCCTGTTAATGATGGCGGTAATACCCACCCGCGCACAGCAGCCGGTAGCCATCAGCAATGCGCTGGAACAGCATATTTTTACTTTTGGAGAGATCGAATACCTGCAGGATCCATCCGGCGCCCTTACCATACAGCAGGTGAGCAGCCCGGCCTTTAACGGCTTTGCACCCAATAAACAAAGCACTCCGCAAAACCATCAGTTAGGAAAAGTATACTGGTACCGCATCAAAATAAAAAATGATCCCGCAGTAAAAAAGCATTTCATCCTGGAATACTTTGACCAGACCATTGATGAGCTAACGGCCTACATACCAGATGCAGACGGGCATTTTCGGCAGCTGCAAATGGGCGATCAATACCCTTTTAAGCAACGCATGTTCCTGCACAAGAACTTTGAGCTGGACCTGGATAACAGCATGGCAGGGGAGCAGGTGTATTACTTCCGCATCCGCTCTGCACAAATAGCAGACGTGATCATTGTGCTGCGCTCTGTTAACAAATTTGTGGGCTACGCCCTCAATGAATACTTCAGCTTCGGGATCTTTTATGGCATGATCCTGATCTTCAGCTTTTACAACCTGATCATGTTCCTGGCCGTACGGCAGCGCCAGTATTTATATTATGTATTGTATAACCTCAGCGTGGCGCTGTACGAGATGTGTACGGATGGTATTGCCTACCAGTACCTGTGGCCGCACGCCCCGGCCTGGAACCAGTATGCTTTTGCCATACCGCTATGCTGTATGAGCATTTTTGCCCTGCTGTTCACCCGCAAGCTGCTGTATGTAAGGTCAAGAGCGCCGTTGCTGAATAAGATCATCATGGGCATTATTGCCGCCCGCGTGTTATTCTTCCTGGCCGCCCTGGCGCTGAACCGTAGCTGGTTTAATTACAAATTCATAGAAATGCTGCCGCTGGCCGTTGCTTTTGGCACCGGCATTTATATATGGAGGCGGGGATACCGGCCGGCTCGCTTTTTTGTGCTGGCCTACAGCTTCCTGTTCGTGGGATTTATGCTTAAGTTCTTTATTATGCTGGGGTATGAGTGGCTGAATTTTGGGGTGATCAGCTATTACAGCCTGAGCTTTTGCTTTATCCTGGAAATGTTCTTCCTGTCCTTTGCCATTGGCGATAAGGTACGCCTGCTGAAAAAGAAGAAAGACAAGGCGCAGCGGCAGATCATTAGCCAGATGACGGAGAATGCCCGCCTGAAGGACACCCTGAACCGGGAGCTGGAATCGCAGGTAAAGGAGCGTACCCGGGAGCTGTTTGAGAAATCAGAGCTGATCGCACAGCAGAATGAGGAGCTGCAGCAGGCTAACCAGCTGCTGCAGGAGCAGTCCCTGGAAATATCCCGTATGAACGACCTGCTGGAACAGGATAACCGGCAGCTGCAAACCAATGTGGAAAAGGTATCCCGGGCCAGGGTGCTTTCTGCCCCGGTGGATTTTGAGGAGTTCAGCAAGATCTACCCCGATAAGGAAAGCTGCTTTAAGTTCCTGGCTGAGCTGAAATGGAGCCAGGGTTATGCCTGCCGGAAATGCGGGCACGATCATTATTTCAACGGGCATTTAATATACAGCCGCCGCTGCGCCAAATGCGGGTACGAGGAATCCGTAACCGCCAACACCATTTTACAGAATACCCGAATAGATATCAATAAGGCCTTTTACATGATCTTCCTGGTGTACTCCACCAAAGGCAAAATATCCTCCCATAAACTCTCCGAGATCCTGAACATCCGCCAAAGTACCTGCTGGTCTTACAGCACCCGTATTAAAAAAGTAATGGAGGAAAGGAAGAAAACCCTGCAAAATTCCGACGAAAAAGGATGGAGCAAGCTGGTTATGGAATATGATTAACCCCTTTTCAGGCAGGTAATCATCCGTATCAGTTTCTTGCAATTTACCCCCCGGCCGCGGGCGGAATGCCCTTGATTATCAGGGTCGTTCACCCGTTTCAATTTACGGTAGCCAAGCGTATCAAAATAATTATAACAACTTTATTATCAACAAGTTATAAAAAATATTTTTGGTTTTCAACTTAATTTTCAGATAACTTTACAGCAATAGTTCTACCGTAAGTTTTCCATGTTGTGAGATCAGAACCGCGAACGTTTATGAGATCCAACCAAAACAGATACTAAAACCAAAGACTCGTATTCTATTACATTTATGTTTATCCACATGCAAAAGAAGTTTACGCTTTTAATGGCCTTCCTGTTGCTGGCGGTGCTGTATGCCGGCGCACAGGATCTTGCCATAAAGGGGCACGTCCAGGACCAGCAGGGAAATCCCCTGCCAGGTGTGTCCATCTCAGTTAAAAATACCAGCAAGGGCGCCATTACCCAGCCGGATGGTAATTTCAGCATCCAGGCAGCCGCATCGGATGTGCTGGTATTTTCCTATATCGGGTTTGTTGCACAGGAGGTGCCGGTGAATAACCAAACCACCATCAACATTACCCTACAGGATCAGAACAAGCAGCTGAACGAGGTGGTCGTAGTAGGGTATGGCACCCAACGGAAAAAGGACATTACCGGTTCCGTATCCGTAGTAGGGGAAAAGGAATTTGCTTCCCGTCCCAATACCCAGCTGGGATCTGTGCTGCAGGGCAAAGCGCCCGGCGTGCAGGTGCTGGCCTCCTCGGGTAAACCCTCTGCCGGATTAAACATCCGCATACGCGGTACCAGCTCTATCAGCAGCAGCAGCAACCCGCTGTATGTAATAGATGGGGTGCCTACTACAGATACCCGTTCCCTGAACCCATCGGATATTGAAAGCGTATCTGTATTAAAAGATGCTTCCTCTGCCGCTATCTATGGCGCTTCCGGCGCTAACGGCGTAGTATTGATCACTACCCGCAAGGGAAAAACGGGCGATCCCCGGTTTGAGTTCAATGCCTACGGCGGTTACTCCTCTGTATGGAAAAGAATGGATGTGCTGAACGGCCCCCAGTATAAAGACCTGATGACCGAATTAGGCTACATCACCGACTGGAATAAATACAACCAGAACACCAACTGGCAGGATGAAATATTCCGCAAAGGCACTTCACAGAACTACCAGCTGTCTATGTCCGGCAAAACGGATAAAACCACCTATTACCTTTCCGGTGGCTGGGTACAGCAGAACGGTGCTATCCGTTCCGCTACCATGGACCGTTTTAACTTTAAGGTGAACCTGGAGCAAAAGGTGAACAACTGGCTTACCATGGGTACCAACGTGGCTTACAGCCGCTGGCACGATGTGGATGTTACGGATAACATTGGCGTGGATAGAGGCGGTGTGCTGTTAGGCACCCTGGCCACCCCGCCGGTAATAGGCATTTACAATGCAGATGGTACTTTTACCAGCAACCCTTTCCAGGACTGGGAAAACCCCGTTGCCAGCACCGATGGTGCGGACCGCGGTTATAAGCAACAGCGCCTGCTGGGTAATGTGTATGCAGAAATATACCTGCTGCCTGAGCTGAAGTTCCGCAGCAACTTTGGAGTGGATTATAATAACTCCGTGTACGATTATTTCCTGGACCCCTTCCGCACCAGCTATGGCCGGGCACAAAAGGGCAGAGGTAAGAATACAACCGACCTGGTAAACTACTGGATCGCAGAGAATACGCTTTCTTATAACAAAACCTTTGGCAAACATACCGTTGGCGCTTTGGGTGGCGTGGTAGCACAAAAAACCAAATGGGAAAGCGCCACTATAGAAAAAACAGGTTTTTCCGGCGGCAGCATTCCCACTACCAATGCCGGTTCTGTTTTTGTGAGCGCAGACAATACCAAATCAGAAAAAAGTAATGCCTCTTTCCTGGGCAGGATCAACTATAGTTATGCTGATAAATATTTGCTGACAGCTAACTTCCGTGCAGATGCATCTTCCATTTTCGGGCCAGCGCACCGTTGGGGTTACTTCCCCTCCGCATCAGTAGGCTGGCGTATTTCACAGGAAGAGTTTATGAAGGGCGTAACCGCTATCAATGACCTGAAGCTGCGTGCCGGCTGGGGTAAGGTAGGTAACGACCAACTAGGCGATAGCCGTTATGCATGGCTGGGCCTTGTAGGCAGCGGCAGCAACTATCCCATTGGCGGTGTGGTATTACCCGGTAGCACACCTTCCTCTTTCGAGAACAGGAACCTGAAATGGGAAGCTACCGAACAATATAATGTGGGTATAGATGTAGCCGTGCTGGATTCCCGTCTGAGCTTTAGTGCAGATGCTTATGTGAAAAATACTTCCGACCTGCTGCTGAATGTGCCCGTGCCTAAATCCACCGGTTTTGATATCTCCACCCAGAACGTTGGTAAGATCCAGAATAAAGGTTTAGAGTTCCTGGTAAGCTCCCGCAACTTTGTAGGCGAGTTCCAGTGGGAAACGGATTTCAATATTTCCTTTAACCGCAATAAGGTAGTAGACATTGTTGGGCAGGATATTTTTAACGCCAATGTATCTAACCGTGGTAACGTAAGCCTGGCGCGTGAAGGCGAGCCCCTGGGCGTGTTCTACGGTTATGTGGCTGCCGGCGTGGATCCGGAAACCGGTAACATGCAGTACCTGGATAAAACCGGTAAAAAAACCTTCGCACCTGCTGCAGAGGACCGCACGATCATTGGTAATCCCAACCCGGATTTCCTGTATGGGTTAACCAACAATTTCAGCTATAAGAACATCCGTTTAAGCGTGTTCCTGCAGGGCTCACAGGGTAATGATATGTTCAATGCCTCCCGCATAGAAACAGAATCTATGATAGACCCGCGCAACCAGAGCACAGCCGTGCTGCGCCGCTGGAAAACACCGGGCCAGGTAACAGATGTTCCCAAAGCGGTGGCTAATAATTCAGATAACTCCCGCATCTCTACCCGTTACGTGGAGAACGGCTCTTACATGCGGGTGAAATCCGCTACCCTGAGCTACGATCTGCCGGCGGACCTGCTGAGCAGAATTAAGCTGAAAAGCCTGCGTGTATACGTAACCGGTGAAAACCTGTTCACCTTTACCAAGTACACCGGTTTTGATCCGGAGGTGAATTTCCTGGGTAACAGCACCAACGCTACAGAAGCTAATACCTCTATGGGTGTTGACTTTGGTACTTACCCGCAAACGCGTAACCTGATTGTGGGCTTAAATGTTTCATTCTAATTCTTACAACTATGCAAGCAAGATATATTGTATTATGTGTGTTGGCATTAAGCCTGGGCGCCTGCAGCAAATTTGTGGACCTGTCGCCCATTTCAGATGCCACCACGGAAAATGCCTACCAGTCAGCCAGCGACGCGGAAGCCGCGCTCATCGGGGCTTACGACGCCTTTCAGCAGGAATATTATGTATGGGACAACATCAACTTTACGGATGTGGTATCCGATAACTATTATGCCGGCGGCGATAACCCGGAAATTTTCCAGATGGACCTGCTCACCTACACACCGGTGAACAGCCGCCTGTTTAATGCCTGGAGCCAGCTGTACACCGGTATTGCACGCGTTAACATCATCCTGGAAAAAGTGCCGGGTATTACGGATCCCAAGCTGGATGTGAATAACCGCAAAGAGCAGATCTTGGGGGAAGCATTTTTCCTGCGCGCTTATCACTATTACCAGTTAGTGAAAACTTTTGGTGGCGTGCCGCTGGTGCTGGAACCCGCTACCTCTTCAGATCCTGGCGAAACAAACAAGCCGCGTGCTACAGATGCGGAAGTATACGCACAGATCATTAAAGACCTGGAATTTGCTTTAACCCGCCTGCCGGATACTTATTCCGATGATGCCAGCGTAAACAAGGCACGCGCCACCAAAGGCGCCGTAAATGCGCTGCTGGCAAAGGTATACGCGCAGAAGTCGGACCGTGATTACAACAAGGTGCTGGAATACTGTAATGCTGTAACCAGCAGCCCGGCCGGTTATCAGCTTATTAATTATAATTTCCTGTTTGATGGTAACCATTATAACAATGATGAATCCATCATGGAAATACAGTACACCGGTGGGGCAGAAGCCAATTACGGCCCGCAGCTGCTGCTGCCGCCTTCTGTAAGCGGTGATACCTGGCGCAAATTCGTAACGCCCTCCCAGGACCTGGTAAAGGCTTTTGACAGCGAGAAGGACGTTATTCGCAAGAACGCCAGCATCCTGTTTGAGAACGTAAGCTGGACAGATGAATACTGGGCCATTGGCGGCGGCAGCGTGCCTTTTGCCTACAAGTGGAAAAGCGCTAATGGCTGGGCCAGCACCAACCGGCAATACCTGTTCCGCCTGGGCGATATTATACTGCTAAAAGCAGAAGCCCTGAACGCTTTGGGCCGTACGCCGGAAGCAGCCACTGAGCTGAATAAGGTGCGTGCCCGTGTTAACCTGCCTGGGACAACCGCCACTACCAAGGACGCCATGCAGCTGGCTATTGAAAAAGAACGCCGCCTGGAGCTGGCACAGGAAGGCCAGCGCTGGGACGACCTGCGCCGCTATAACCGCGCAGAAACGGTGATGAATGGACTGAATGAAATAGACCTGCGCAACAACCAGCGCGTGGACTATAAAATGACAAAGGAAAAGGAGCTGATGCCTATTCCGCAGCAGGAGCGCGACCGTAACAAACAGTTATCACAGAACCAGGGATATAACTAATATTTCCACGTCATTAATACCGCGGACCGGCCATCATTTACAAGCCCTGGCCGGTCCGCTTTTTATTTAATAGCATAACCAGTGTGTATGAAGATAATACCATACGGCATTTGCTGCCTGGTACTGGCCGCGGCTTGCGGTAAAAGCCCCGCAAAACAAACCACCACTCCGCCTGCAGATACTATAGCAGTTGCGGGTAAAGCCAAAGTTTGGGTAACCACCGGCAACCAGGTGAAGCTGCTGCAGCCGCAAAAAGACATTGACATTACTACCGGCGCTTCTTCAGCTGCTGCCATTATAAATATTGATTTTACAAAAAAGCTGCAGGAGATAGATGGTTTTGGCGCCGCCCTAACCGGGTCATCGGCCTACGTGATCAATAAGCTCAATAGCACACAGCGCCAGCAGCTGCTGCAGGACCTGTTTGATCCACAGCAGGGCATAGGCATCAGCTACCTGCGCTTAACCATGGGCGCATCGGATTTTTCCCTGGCGGATTTCACTTATGATGATCTGCCCGCAGGGCAAACAGATCCGGGGCTAACACATTTCTCTATAGAAAAGGATAAGGCCGATGTGCTGCCTGTGCTAAAGGCCATTAAAGCGCTGGCGCCCAACCTGCAGCTGATGGCCACACCCTGGAGCGCACCTGCCTGGATGAAGGATAATGGTAAGCTGGCCGGTGGCCGTTTGAAACCAGAATGGAATGCAACGTATGCTAACTACTTTGTAAAATACCTGCAGGCCATGCAGCAGGAGGGGATCACTATTAATACTATTACCCCGCAAAATGAGCCGCTGTTTGAAGCCAAATATCCCTCCATGTACATGGAGGCCGGTATGCAGGCCGCATTCATCAGAGATCACCTGGGACCGGCTTTCCAGAAGAATAAGCTTAACACCGGCATTATTGTGTATGATCATAACTGGAACCATCCGGAATACCCTATTAACATACTGAACGATGCGCAGGCCAAACAATACATAACCGGTTCCGCATTTCATGCCTATGCAGGCCAGGTAAGCGCTATGACGCAGGTGCATGCGCAGCACCCGGACAAAGGCCTTTATTTCACAGAAATTTCCGGCGGTGGCTGGGCCACGGATTTTGCATCCAACCTGGACTGGAACATGAGTAATTTATTCATTGGCGCTATGAACAACTGGTCTAAGATCACCTTGCTCTGGAACCTGGCGCTGGATAGCAACAGCGGGCCGCGTAACGGAGGTTGCCAGGATTGCAGGGGCGTGGTAACCATCGCCTCCGGCGGCACCATTACCCACAACGTGGAGTATTATGTAATTGGCCACCTGTCTAAATTTGTACGGCCCGGGGCTTTTCGTGTAACGATGACCGGTAGCGCCATTCCCGGCCTGGAAAGCGTAGCATTTTTGAATAAGGACAATTCCAAAGTGCTGGTAGTGCTGAACCGGGAGGAGGGGGCTAAAACCTTTGCCGTTACAGATGGTACGCATCGATATACATATTCTCTTGAAGGCAGGTCAGTAGCTACTTTTGTCTGGTAAGCTGCCGGGGCGCAAAAGTCGACGGATCATGGACTATGGACCATCGACTTTTTCACTATTTTTGCCCCCATAATTAACCATCTTATGCTACAGCTTTCCAACGACAAAATAAACCTCACCATTGCTGAACACGGGGCCGAGCTGCAAACCCTTACCCGTAAGGATATGCCCCTGGAATACCTTTGGAATGGCGATGCAGCGTTCTGGGGTAAAAAAAGCCCGGTGCTTTTTCCCATTGTAGGCGGCCTGCATAATAACAGCTACCGGTATAACGGTGAAACGTACACGCTGGGCCGGCATGGTTTTGCGCGTGACATGGTTTTTACAGTAGTGGAGCAAACAGCCACCAGCGCCACTTTGCGCCTGACAGATAATGCAGATACCTTAAAGGTATATCCCTTCCATTTTCAGTTTGAGGTAGCTTATATGTTGCAGGATGCCAGCTTAACCGTTACCTACCGGGTAAAAAATACGGGACAGGAAAAGCTGCTGTTCTCTGTGGGCGGCCATCCTGCCTTCAGGCTGCCTTTGGCAGATGGTACTGCTTATGAAGATTATTACCTGTATTTTAATAGAGAAGAGAATGCCGGTAAATGGCCCCTCTCTGCAGCCGGACTAATTGAGCGCACTACACAGCCTTTGCTGGAACATACGCATACCTTGCCCTTAAAACGATCCTTATTTTACCAGGATGCCCTGGTATTAAAGCACCTGGCTTCTGATACCGTTACCCTGAAAAGCGACAGAACGCCGCATGGCCTTACTTTTCATTTTAAGGGATTCCCTTACCTGGGTATCTGGGCCGCTAAAAATGCGGATTTTGTATGCATAGAGCCCTGGTGTGGAATTGCCGATCATGTGGATGCCAGCGGCAAACTGGAAGAAAAGGAAGGCATCATAGAACTGGCGCCGGATGCAGAGTTTGAGCGCGCATGGAGTGTGGAATTGTTTTGACGAGCTACTCTCTTTACCATGGATACCCATTGTATACAATACCTGTTACGCAAACCGGCAGAGTGAGCAATGCCGCACCGGGAGGCGTTTTAGCTGCCCCTTCCATAAACAGGCTGGCACTATTTTAGCGCTGTAAAAGTGGTTAAACGGAAACTATTTTTTAACATTAAAACTAATAGATATGCCGGCAAAAGACAGATCAATCGGAAGCCAGGGTTTAGAACAGGGCGGCCCTAACGTAGGGAATGATTATAGCCGCAATATTACCCGTGAGACACAAAAAAATGACATCTCAGATATTGCGATCCAGAAGAACAAAGCAAAAGACCGCCAGAAGTCCGGCCAACCGGCTAAACCCGGCAATACAAAAAGTAAATAATAACTATTATTAACCCTATACCAACATCCATCCCCAATAAAAAAGCAGGCTGTGTTCTATAAAGGAACACAGCCTGCTTGGTGTTTATCCGCTTCGTTATATTAATGATTCAATCGTCATTATTAATTCTTCATCTCCAGTAACACCACAGATTGTGGAGGTAAGCTCACATTCAGGTTATTGCCATTCTTTTTGGCGCCGTTGAATTTGGCAGGTTGCACGGTATGCGGTGCT
The DNA here is from genome assembly GCF_900109685.1 of Chitinophaga rupis. Lineage (GTDB taxonomy): Bacteria > Bacteroidota > Bacteroidia > Chitinophagales > Chitinophagaceae > Chitinophaga > Chitinophaga rupis. Next base: position 40,533 of record NZ_FOBB01000005.1, read on the forward strand.
TCAAAGGTATTTACAGCGGTGTATTTGGCTGCTGTTAATACTTGTCCGTCCACCGTTTTCCAGGAAAGATTACTGATCTGTGTAGATACATTAATGGTACGGTGTGGATCCAGGTTCACCAGTGTAACATGGATCACATTATTGGAATCCACAGAAGCAGATGCATTTACCGAGGGGATCTTTTCATCACCCATGCTGTACTCCGGGCTATTCAGTAAGATGGGCAGCAGCTTGGCATCCTGGTGCGCTTTAAACAGGTCAAACACGTAGTAGGTAGGCGTGAGCAGCATTTTTTCCTTGTCGGTCAGGATAAGGGCCTGCAGCACATTCACGGTTTGCGCTAGGTTAGCCAGGCGTACACGGTCGCAATGGTTGTTAAAGATGTTGAGTGTGGAAGCCGCTACCAGCGCATCGCGCAGGCTATTCTGCTGGTACAGGAAACCGGGATTGGTGCCGGGTTCTACGTCGGTCCAGATGCCCCATTCATCTACGGCCAGGGCTACACGTTTCTGCGGATCATAATGATCCATGATAGCGCTATGCCGGCTTACCAGCTCCTCCATATAAAGGCATTTCTTCATAGTGGTAAAATATTCCTGCTCATCAAACGCGGTGGCGGAACCTTTTTTCTGCCAGTTTCTGGGCACGGTATAATAGTGCAGGGAAAGGCCCCACATCTGGTTCAGCGGAATGTTCTGCATCTCGGTTTCCGTCCATTTATAATCATCACTGGAAGCGCCACAGGCAATTTTCTTCAGCGCGGCGCCGGGGTAGTTTTTGGCAAAGACAGCATAACGGCGGTATTCATCTGCATAGCGGGCAGCCGTCATATTGCCGCCGCATCCCCAGCTTTCATTGCCTACTCCCCAGAAATGCACATTCCAGGGCTCTTCGCGCCCGTTCTGTTTCCTCATTTTGGTCATAGGGCTTTCGCCGTTAAAGTTGAGGTATTCTACCCATTTATTCATTTCCTCTACGGTGCCGCTGCCTACATTGCCGCTGATATAAGGTTCGCAGCCCAGCAGACTGCAAAGCTCCAGGAATTCGTGGGTGCCAAAGCTATTATCTTCTGTAACGCCGCCCCAGTTGGTGTTCACCATTTTAGGACGTTGGTCGCGGGGGCCAATGCCATCGCGCCAATGGTATTCATCTGCAAAGCAGCCACCTGGCCAGCGCAGGTTGGGAATTTGTATTTTTTTCAGGGCCTCTACCACGTCCAGGCGGATACGGTCCTTTTTTTTCACCGGCAATTTTTCATCTACCCAAAAGCCGTCATAGATGCACCTTCCCAGGTGTTCGGAAAAGTGACCGTAAATATGCCGGCTGATGGTTGCCCCGGTATTATTTTGCTGAATAGTGAGCGTAGCATCGTTTTGCCCGGCTACATATAAAAAAGATAGCAAGGCCGCAAGGGAGCTGAGTATTTTTTTCATTATAACGTGAAGTTTGAGTCACTAAGCTAGGTATTATTTTTATAAATGTCAATTATACAATTAAAAGTTTTTGGTTAAGGAGTCCACAGTCGATGGTCCATGGTCCATTGCATATTACGTGGTGGCGGGACTGCAGTGGATCACAGTCAACCGGCAGCAGTCTACTGCCTGGGATAATAATCCATAGCCGATGGTTCGTAGTCCATTGCGTATTACGAAAAGCTGAAACAGCACGCAAAGCGATGATGGTGGCTGATGTGGGTGAAGGTGCGGTAATATTTACTGAACATGATGGTATTGCCTGCACAGGCAAGGCAAACGCAGTTCCATCTCCACACAACAGACCATAAACCGTGAATCACTGTACATCTATTCTCACGCGGCAGGCTGTGGCCCACGTCCGTGGACCTTTCCGCAGAAGGCCGTGACTGTGGACCGTGGCCTCCCCGCAGTAGGCCATGGACCATGGACTATGGACCATCGACTATGGACTATGCACCATTTTCCGTAACTTTAAGTAAAAGCGTGTTTTATGGCCCAACCTAACATTGAACTGATAGCCGCTTTACGTGAAACGGCCAAACGCCTGCAAAACGGGGCCCCGTATGCATGGGGCAACCATGGCACCTGCAACTGCGGCAACCTGCTGCAGGTAATTACAAACCTGAGTAAAGAGGATATCCTGTACTATGCCCAAACCGGCATAGGGGAGTGGACAGAGCTGGCAGAGGAGTACTGCGTGGTATCCAATGCCCCGGTAGCCATGCTGATCACCAGGCTGCTGGAAAAAGGACTTACGCCAACGGATATACATAATATTGAATATTTACAGGACCGGGATGTGCTGGACCGTTTACCAGGTGGTTTTCGCTGGTTAAAAAGGAACCAGCGGGATGATGTGGTGGTGTACCTGGAAACCTTTGCTATGTTATTGGAAGACAAACTGTTACAACAAGTGAACGTGCCCTATGAACAGTGGCTGCAACCCGTGGGTTTAACATATTCTTAACAGCGGGATTAACGGCCTGTTAACTACTGCTAAATCGATTAGCGTTATTTTTGGAACAGTCTACGCAATGAGAACAGCGTAATTGAACCGCTGTATTTAGCGCTATGCTTTCAGCTTCATTGTCATGGTATATTTTTCCTCAAAATGCTGTTCAAAATTTTAACTTATCACCAATTGGCACTAATCGATCAAATGGAATATACTCAGGAGCATATTTACGAATTGCTGTTACGTAAAAAGAAAGGGAACATTAACCATGCGGATAATCAGTACCTGGAACAGCTAATGGCAGGCAACGAAGACGTTAGCCGCTTATGGGACGATATCAGGCTGCACGATTTTGATGAGGATGTCTGGTATGAGATCGAGGATAATGAAGCTGCCTGGCAAAAAATTGAACCGGAATTGCTGCAGCCACAACATAAGATCAGGCGGTTCCCGATCGTAAAATGGCTGGCAGCCGCCTGCGTGTTGGGCATTATGGCCACCGGCGCGTATTTTCTCCTGAAACCGGCTGCACCCATGTCAGGTGCAGAAATGGCGGAGGCAGCCTCCCACGCAAAGGGACTGCGCTTAAAGCTCTCCAACGGTAAAACCATTCAGCTCCCTTACAACGAACCTTCACAGCAGATCACAGCCGGCAGCGTAGCGCTGAATGCCGGCGCCAGAACCCTGCAGTATACTACAGAAGACCATACCATGGGTGGTTTGAATACCCTCATTGTACCGCCTAAAATGGACTACCGCCTGATTTTATCCGACGGTACGGAAGTATGGCTGAATGCCACTTCCACCCTGAAATTCCCCTTTGCTTTCCGCGAAGGCCGCAGGGAAGTGTATTTAGAAGGGGAAGGATATTTTAAGGTAACCAAAAATGCAGAAAAGCCTTTTATTGTACATACACCGCAAACAGAGGTAGAAGTGCTGGGCACAGAATTTAACATTAATACCTACAAAACCGGCATCACCAGCACCAGCCTGGTATCCGGCGCAGTAGCCACCCACTCAGGCCCGTCTACCCTGGTATTAAAACCCGGTCAGGAAGCAGTATATACCGAGCACCTGGGCTTTACTGTACAGCAGTTTGATAGCGAGGTAGTGCTGTCATGGATGAATGGCGTTTTCCAGTTTGATAATACCCGCCTGCGCGACCTGGCGCCGGTGATCAAACGCTGGTTTGGCATAAATGTGGTGTTTGATGATCAGTCACTGGCCAACGCACCCTTTACCGGTGTGCTGGATAAACACCATGATCTGCCCTTTTTCCTGAAAAATCTGAAAAACACAGGCGCAGGAATAGATTTCTATTATGACAACGAAACCCTGCACCTGAAAGAAACGCATTAATCGTATTATTAATAACCATTACAAGGGTGAGTATGGAAGCTTGAAGCGGCTTTTATATCTCACCCTTCACTTTTTAACAGGGCTGCGATAATTAGTATATTAGTTATCATGAAAGCAGCAGCTGATGGCCCGCATATCTTTTACGAAGGAAATACCATCCTGGTAAAGTCCATTACCGGCAGGCAGGGGAAACCGGTTGCAGCCCTTCAGTCCTTTCCCCTGGCAGAAAAAGACCGCATAACCGTTCACTGCACTTTCCCGGAGCACCCGGAATGGAACTTTTCCACCCCCTTACAGCCTGTTTTACAGCCGCAGCCATCTGTTTATCCGGCTGCCGGGAAGCTGTTAGCTATTTCAGACATAGAAGGCAATTTTAACGCCCTGCGCGACCTGCTGCTGGCCAATGGCGTAATAGACCATCAATACAGCTGGACCTTCGGAAATGGGCACCTGGTGCTCACTGGTGACTGTATGGACCGTGGCCCGCATGTAACGGAATGCTTATGGCTGTTTTACAGCCTGGAAATAAAAGCCAGGGAGCAGGGTGGTTACGTGCATTTTATACTGGGTAACCATGAGATCATGAACATGACGGATGACCTGCGCTATGTGCCTGAAAAATACCTGGCCAATGCACGCCTGCTGCAGCACGACTATACGCTTTGGTACAAGCCCCACACAGAGCTGGGGCGCTGGCTGGCCACCAAGAACATTATTGAAAAAATAGGCGCCGTACTGTTTGTGCATGGAGGTATCAGCAGCCTGGTAAATGCCTTACAGCTCTCCATCCCGGATATGAATGAGCTTTGCCGCCCCTTGTACTTTACGGGCAGACCGCCCTGGCATCCGGCCTTATACCTGCTTATGTACTCACCGGCTTCACCCTTCTGGTACCGTGGGTATGCCATTGGGCAGGCCACCCCGCAGGAGGTAAACGACACCCTGCAGCGGTTTAGGGTGCAGCATATTGTTATTGGCCACACTACGGTAAATAAATTAACTACCTTTTTTGAAGGGAGGGTAATAGATGTGGATACGCTGCATGCAGAAGGCATTTCAGAAGGTGTGCTGTTTGAAAATGAGGCCATTTACCGGGTAGATAAACAGGGGAGAAGGGACCCGCTTACCGGCTAATATTTTTCCCCATTTGCCTTATTTGATTACATTTATTTGAATAATTGTCGAATTGACAATATATTAGTACCGTTAATACTGTAATTCACCGTTATGAACAAACTCGCACTTATAGACTACGTTATTTTTATTATCTACTTCCTGGTAGTAGCTTCTTACGGATACTGGATCTACCGGCGTAAGAAAAAGACCAGCATGGATACCAAGGATTTTTTCCTGGCAGAGGGTTCCCTTACCTGGTGGGCCATTGGCGCCTCTTTGATCGCTTCCAACATTTCGGCGGAGCAGTTCATTGGCATGAGCGGCAACGGTTTTTCTGTAGGCGTGGCCGTAGCCGCCTATGAATGGATTGCCGCTATTGCGCTGATCATTGTGGCAGTGTGGTTTATGCCCGTTTATCTGAAGAACAAGATCTTCACCATGCCGCAATTCCTGAAAACCCGTTATAACGAAACGGTGAGCCTTATTATGGCTATTTTCTGGTTATTCCTGTATGTGTTTGTAAATCTTACCTCCATCCTGTTCCTGGGCGCCCTGGCCATTAACAGCCTGGTAGGCCATGGTAATTTTCATTTGATCATGATCGGGTTATCGGTGTTTGCATTGCTGATCACACTGGGCGGCATGAAAGTGATTGGTTATACCGATGTGATACAGGTGGCTGTATTGATCATTGGTGGATTAGCCACTACGTACCTGGCGCTCACTATGGTGAGTGAGCACTTTGGCCTGGGCAGCAATGTGCTGGCGGGTTTCCAGGCACTCATGAAAGATTCTCCGGATCACTTTAAAATGATCATGCAAAAGCCGGCTGCAGATGCACCGCAACATGAGATCAATAAATACCTGATGCTGCCCGGTTTATCAATGTACTTAGCAGGGCAGTGGATCGTGAACCTGAACTACTGGGGATGTAACCAGTATATTACCCAACGTGCGCTGGGGGCCAATCTGCAAACAGCCCGCAACGGTATCCTGTTTGCCGGTTTACTGAAGCTCATGATGCCTGTAATTGTAATGTTACCGGGTATTGCAGCTTTTGTATTATATAGAAATGGCGCCTTACAAAATGAAATGGCGCCGGGCGGACATTTTAATGCAGATAATGCCTATTCTGCTATCCTTGGATTTTTACCCACCGGCCTCAAAGGCTTGTCACTGGCGGCTTTAACGGCAGCCATCGTAGCATCGCTGGCAGGTAAGGCCAATAGTATTTCTACCATCTTCACACTGGATATTTACAAAAAATATGTTCGTAAAGAGGCTAATGAAAAGCAGCTGGTATGGACCGGCCGCCTGGTGATCGTAGCAGCAATGTTGCTGGCTATTTTATTTACCTGGAATGATCTGTTAGGTATTGGCGGGGAAGGTGGTTTTACTTTCATCCAGAAGTACACCGGTTTTATTAGTCCGGGTGTATTTGCCATGTTCCTGCTGGGCATGTTCTGGAAGCGCACTACCGGCGCCGCCGCAGTGGCCGGCATTATTACGGGCTTCGTTTTATCAGTGGTATTTAACAACTACGCACCACAATGGTTTGGTAATGAAACACTTTTATACACCGCATTTCCTAACGGGAAGGGCAAATACGAAATTCCGTTCCTTATTTGCATGGGATGGGCTTTCTTTTTCACCGTTTTAGTGATGGTGCTTATGAGTTTAGCGGGGCCTAAAGTGAATCCGAAAGCATTTGAACTGGATGCCAGCATGTTCCGTGTAAAGCCTGCAACTATGGTGTTAATTGTAATTACATTATTGATATTGAGCGCGTTGTATGTACGCTTCTGGTAATAAATTACAAAGGCGCAATGGCTTACTGCTATTGGGTTTCAGCCGTTATGCATTCAGCATGAAGAACTTAGAGAAAATAAAAAAGGCGGTAGGAATACCGCCTAATTTTTTAACCATATCCTATGAAAAACCTATAACAAAGATATACGCTTAGCCTTACCAAACATTATACAATTGGTGAAGTGTGAGTTTTATCTAGTAAACGTGAATATTTGGCCTTTCTTAACGAGGAGTTAACAAACTTTGCGCTAAAAAGAACGACAACGTGCATACGAAAATATCCCCCATTATCCCCCGGTTATCCTCAGCGGCTCAAATCCGTTACAACGTCTGTTGTGTTTTTGTTAACTTTGCGGTCTATGAGAATAGAAGAAGCCATTAAGCAGGGCAAGTTCAGCAATAATTTCCACAAGGCCCTGGTCAACCTAATATTCACCAGCAACTGGCTTCGGGATGCAAATGCCGAAATTTTCAAAAAATATGACATCCTGCCTCAGCATTTCAATGCTTTGCGTATCATCAAAGGCCGGCATCCCAAACCGGTGTCTGCAGGAGAGATCAAAGAAGTGTTGCTGGATAAGGCTAGCGACGTGACCCGTTTGCTGGATAAGCTGGTAAAACAGGGGTATGTAAAACGCCAGCTTTGTGAATATAACCGCCGCAAAATGGATATTACCATTACCCCCGAGGGCCTGAACCTGCTGGAAGAGTTGGAAACGCCCATGAAAGCATTCTACGAAGACCTGGGCACCCGCATAACCAGCGAGGAAGCACAGCAGCTCAGCGACCTGTTAGACAAAATACGCACCTAAGGAATTAAGAATGAGTAATTAATAATTAATTTGTGCTGCAATAGCATCGGCAGCATAGTTATCTTATTAGCTGTTATTTCCTGAACCTTTAATTGTTTGCATGCATTTACCCGCACTTATTACAGATCTGGCATTAATACTGGCGGCCGCGGCCGTTACAACACTGATCTTTAAAAAGTTGCGGCAGCCGCTGGTGTTAGGGTACATTGTAGCCGGCCTGCTGGTAGGGCCGCATGTATCGCTGGTGCCTACGGTAACAGACGAAGCCAATATTCAAACCTGGTCCGAAATAGGGGTTATTTTCCTGCTCTTTAGCCTGGGCCTGGAGTTCAGCTTCAAAAAGTTAATAAAGGTAGGAGGCAGCGCCTCTATTACCGCCGTTATAGAGGTAGTTATTATGCTGGGGCTGGGGTATGCTGCCGGGCATTTGCTGGGCTGGTCTACCATGGACAGCATTTTCCTGGGTGGCATCCTGTCTGTTTCCTCCACTACCATCATCATCCGCGCTTTTGAGGAGCTGGGCATTAAAGGCCAGCAGTTTGCCGGCCTGGTATTTGGCATCCTGGTGGTAGAGGACCTGGTGGCTATTGTGTTGCTGGTGTTGTTATCCACCCTGGCAGCCAGCCGGCAGTTTGCCGGCATGGAAATGCTAGGCTCTGTAGTGAAGCTGCTGTTCTTCCTCATCATCTGGTTTGTGTCAGGCATTTTTTTCCTGCCCACTTTGCTGAAACGCACCCGTAAGCTCATGAACGAGGAAACCCTGCTGGTTACTGCCATTGGCTTATGCCTGTTGATGGTGGTGCTGGCTACACAGGCTGGTTTTTCACCGGCCCTGGGCGCCTTTGTAATGGGTTCTATACTGGCTGAAACTACGCAGGCAGAAAAGATAGAACACCTGGTAAAACCGGTAAAAGAGCTGTTTGGCGCCGTGTTCTTTGTATCAGTGGGTATGTTAATAGACCCGGCCATGATCCTGAAATATGCCATACCGGTAGCCATTATCACCGTTATTACGGTAATGGGTAAGGTGCTAAGCACCACTATTGGCGCACTGGTAGCAGGGCAGCCATTAAAGCCGGCAGTACAGGCAGGTATGAGCCTGGCGCAGATAGGGGAGTTCTCCTTTATCATTGCCACGCTGGGCGTAACATTAAAAGTAACCAGCGATTTCCTGTATCCCATTGCAGTGGCAGTATCGGCCGTTACCACCTTTACCACTCCTTATCTCATAAAAGTTTCAGAGCCGGTATACACACGTATTGCAGCTATATTACCGCATCGCTGGAAGACCACATTAAACCGCTATAGCGCAGCTACACAAACCATTGCAGTGGTAAGCGACTGGAAGCAGGTGCTGCGTTCCTACTTCATGAACATCATCCTGTTCTCCGTGATCATTGTGGCTATTGTGCTGCTATCTGCCTATTACATATTACCTATGACCGGTGGCAACACACCGGACCATCACTGGGCACGTATTGCCACTGCGCTGGTAACCTTGCTGGTATTATCGCCTTTTTTGTGGGCGCTGGTATTCCGCGGAGCCGGCAGCCAGGCAGCTGCTAACATCTGGCAGCAAAAGAAATACCGGGGGCCGCTGGTGCTGCTGCGTACTTTGCGGGTAGCAGTGGCGGTATTCTTTGTTGGGTTTTCTGTAGACCAGTTCTTTTCCACCACGGTAGCCCTGGTGGTTACATTGGTTATTATAGGGTTGCTGCTGATATTTTCCCGCAGGCTGCAGGCATTTTATGGCACTATTGAAGCGCGTTTCTTTTCCAACTTCAATGAAAGGGATGCCCGCGTGGGCAGCATCAACAAACAGGTGCTGGCGCCCTGGGATGCGCACCTGGCTGTAATTGAGATACAGCCTACCTCACCTGCCATTGGCAAAACATTACAGGAGCTGGCCCTGCGTGAAAAATTCGGGACCAATGTAGCATTAATAAAAAGGGGGCGGCAACAATTTGCGGCACCGGGTGGTACGGAACGTTTATACCCGGGTGATGTAGTAACAGTAATAGGTACGGATGAGCAGATCACGCAGCTCAATCATTTCCTGGAAGAAGCAGATGGCAGTATGGAAGGAAAGGCCATGCAGGGGCATGATATTGTATTGCGCCGCTACCTGGTAAAGGAAGGCATGCCATTGTTCCGCAAAACCATCCGCGAAGCAGGCATCCGGGAGAAAACACAGGGAATGGTATTGGGTATTGAACGCAGCGGGCAGCGTATCCTGAACCCTGAATCTACCACGGTATTGGAAGAAGGAGATATTGTGTGGGTAGCCGGAAGTGATAAGGGATTATCGGAGTTTTTTAAGAGAACAGAGATCCGCTGATCTGATTACGAATTATCAATTACGAATTACGAAAAAAAAACAGCATGCAACTAAAACATTCGTAACCCGTAATTGAATAATCCGTAATTAAATCATCCCCCCCTTTAATTAGTTCAACACAACAAAATCACATTCGTAAATTACTTCAGCATAATGCAATCAATTCGTAATTACTCATATTATAATTACTTTCAATGGTATTCATGACGCTTCGCATTCCTAATTATTCACATTCATGATTTACTTTCAATGGCGTTCATGAATGCTTCGCATTTCGTAATTCGTAATTGATAATTCGTAATTAAAACAAACTCACTCGTAGCTCAGTTGTGTTGTCTCCCTGCTCCCGTCAGCACCATAAATGGCCGTTACGCTGGTTGGATATTGAGCGGTATTATATTCGTATTTATAGCTGGTCGTTGTTTTATCAGTACCCTGTGTGCTGATGATTTGTTCGGTTAAAACATTGTTGTTGGATAAAAAGGCCGGCATAATGTCGGTAATGTAACACAGCCCATTGATGCGCTGCTGTGGATTCAGCTTTTTATCATAGCTGTACAACACAGTGCTGCTAAGCGCAAAGTTGCCACTGGTGCCCATTCTACCGTAATTATCCATCTGGATCACATTGCCTGCATTGTCCCAGGTGTAAGCCTGGTAATTATGATTTTCAAAATGATTGTTTACGTTTTTGCCGAAAAAGTAACGGGCGGTAATATGGCCGGTTTCGTTATATACCAGCGAATCATAAGCCTGGACGGTGCCTTCAGTATAATAACGGATCTTCTCTATGCGGCTGTAATCATCGGTGTAATCAAAAGAAGAAAAGAGCTGGCTGTCTTCCCCGTTCGCCCGGTCAGATACCAGGGTGCTTACCAGGCGGCCGCTTTCATACACCGGAATGCGTATATCGGTATACGTTTCTTCTACGGTGCGCTGTATGCGTGTTAGCCTGCTAATGGCATGCTGCGGATTGTAAGTGATCAGTGTAGTACTGGCATGACTGTTAATAGCTTGCAGGAAGGGGCGATCCGTATTACCCTCGTCATTGTTCCGGAATGATGTTAATGCGATGGCAGCAACTGTGGCAACCAGGGCCGCCCCCTCCTTAAAGCTGTTGGTCTTCATAGGTGTACAAGTCGGTTAATAGGAATATTGGAATAGTGACGTTTCAAAAATAATAAAAAACAGTAATATGTAGATATGGCATTTTAGTGGGATCTGTTGCCGGGCGGGATGAACATTTTATACACCGTACTGTTATAAGTATAACCATGCCACCCTAATGAAGAACTGTCGTACGCTACCATTCACATAAAATGATCGTAATGAGAAAGTTGCGGGTTGTTATGCTCGGTATAGGCATTGTTTTGGGCGCCTGCTCAGGTTCCACACGTATCACTGGCTCCTGGAAAAACCCGGAAGCCAAACCAGCTGCAAAAAGTTATAACAGCGTTTTTATTGCTGCCATGATCCGCAATCCGGAAGTGCGCGTGAAGCTGGAAAATGCCCTGGCCGTGCAGGCTGATATGCGCGATATTAAACCCGTCAAGAGTTCAGATTATTTATCTCCCCGTTTTGTAGAAATCCGTATGCCGGAGCGGCAGGAGCTGGTACAGAAGATCCAGGCCAGCGGTGCACAAGCTATTTTTACCGTATCCTTATTAGACAAGCGTAGTGAAACCCGTTATGTACCGGGCGCCATTACATATGCGCCGGTGCCTGCTTATGGATGGTACCGCGGCTTTTATGCCTATTATGCGCACTGGTATCCCTGGGTATATGATCCGGGATATTATGTAAAGGAAAGAACGTATTTCCTGGAGGCTAACCTTTATGATGCGGGTAATGAGCAGCTGTTATGGTCTGCCCAGTCTGAAACTATTAATCCTGCCAGTGTAGATCAGTTCGTGCGGGAATATCCGCAAAAGCTGGTCGCACAGCTGCTTAAGGACGGAGTTCTTAAGAATTAATACTAAAGAATGAATAATTAATAATCGTAGGAAAAGTACTTCACTAAATGTGTAGATGTGCAAATATGCAGAGGTGCAAATGATAAGTGATCTGCTCATTTCTGCATTATCAGAATAACATTCTTAGTCATCTATACATCCGCATATTTGCACACCTTCCACCTCTTCCACCTCTCGCACTCCCGCTATACGATTATTAATTATTCATCCTTAATTATAATTAGTACTTCATCGTGGTATCCTTCTTCTTCCAGTCCTTGTCTTTTTTCATTTTGTCCCCTTTCATTTTGTGTTTTCTCATGGAAGTGTCCCGCATAGAGGTGTCTTGCTGGTATGAACTTGTTGCTGCAACATTATGAGGCATGGTGCCCTGGGCTATAACAAGGCCTCCAAAGGCCATTGCCAAGCCTAAAACGGTGAGATGCTTTTTCATGACTTAAATTTTTATGATGAGTGATAAAATTCTTTTACCTATCAAAAGTTAATGCCTTGCTTTCTTTTAGAAATAACGGCTACCCGCTGCCAGGGGGAACCCTTTGTAAATTACAGGTTGTATACGGTCGCCAGGAGTAATAAAGCGGTAATGTGGAATTTTAAACACGGATTGTAAACGAATTCCCCCTTGCGTGTTAAAGCTGTACCAGCGAATACATTTACAATCCATGTGTTTTCTGAATTTGAGGTCAATCAACAAGCGAGGTTCTTACTGATCTTTGTCATTACCTTGTTTAGGGTCCCATTCAATGTTGTCAGCTTCTTCGTCTGACAGATCATTCTCTTCCAGGTCCGCTTCATCCAGGTCTGGTGTGTCATCATTTTCTTCGTCTTCCTCGTCCTCATTGGAGATATCCTGTGACCTTAGATCCTGGTCGTCCTGCGTATTAAGACCTGAATTTTTGCTGTTGGAGGGGTCCTGCAGGTCATTGTCCTGCTGACGCGGTTCGGTTTGTTTTTTCGTTTGCATAGTATAAATTTTAAAAGGTGATTGCTTTATTTTTCTTTCATAGTACCCTTCCTGCCACGGTAAGGCCACACGATATAAATGATCACTAACAAAAGGAAAATACCCAGCACAACTAATGAAGTAAGCATAACATTGAGTTTTGGTTACAATATGCTTATACAAGCATCAGGCCAGCCCAAACAGCAGCAGCCACAGGCGTAACACTCAAAATGGCCTAACCTTTTTAATGGACAATATTATTATCAGGTTACAGGGGTAAAACAGAAAGGCACCTGGAAATACCTTAATTATAAAGGGTTTTAGCCCTTTTTGCATGGCGGTGGGATGATGTACAAAAAGCGCAAGTAACAGCCTGGTAAAAATGCGGACAGGAGTAGTAATAGCGGGAAATGACCGCGCAAACTATTGTAGTGAAATGCGCGTTAATGCCTGTCAATATTGATGTTGCGGCAAAGGTGTTCATATGATTTATAACAGATCACACCTTTATAAAAGCAGTGCTGCCGGTATACATTAAAGGGCAAAAAAAATCGAAAAATTGTCCATCAATTGAAAAAGAATCTCTATTGTCAGCAGGCTGGGGGATAACGTAATTTAGCGTTGTTATGAAAAACGATACGTACAACCACCTTTACCTGTTTATTATTTCCATGATCTCCGCAATGGGCGGGTTCCTTTTTGGGTACGACTGGGTAGTGATAGGAGGGGCTAAACCCTTTTACGAACGCTTTTTTGGTATCACCGGATCACCGGCTGCACAGGGCTGGGCCATGAGCTGTGCCCTGGTAGGCTGTTTGGCAGGCGCGGCTATTTCGGGTATCCTCAGCGACCGGTATGGCCGTAAAAAACTGCTGATGCTGTCTGCTGCCTTGTTTCTGGTGTCCTCCTGGCTCACAGGTGCAGCGCATTCTTTCCAGAGCTTTGTGGTCTATCGCATTATTGGTGGCATTGGTATTGGCCTGGCCTCCAACCTGTCGCCTATGTACATTGCAGAAGTTACGCCAGCCCATTTGCGGGGCAAATATGTATCCATTAACCAGCTTACACTGGTAATAGGCATCCTGGCTGCGCAGATCTTTAACTGGCTGATAGCAGAACCGGTGCCTGCCGGCGCTACGGACGACTTTATCCTGCGGTCCTGGAACGGGCAAACCGGCTGGCGTATTATGTTCTGGGCTGCGCTGGTGCCCTCTGCATTATTCCTGCTGCTGCTGATCTGGTTACCGGAAAGCCCGCGCTGGCTGGCCACTAAAAATTATAATGACAAAGCCCGGCAGGTGCTCACCAAAATAGGCGGCGCAGCCTATGCGCAGGCAGAGCTGCAGGCCATTACACAAACTGCGGACGGCGATACCCGGGTGCGCTTACAGCAGCTGCTGAAACCGGGCGTATCGCGTATCCTGCTGATAGGGATCATCATCGCGGCATTTCAGCAATGGTGTGGCATCAATGTTATTTTCAATTATGCGGAGGAAGTATTTGCGGCTGCCGGTTACGGTGTATCGCAGATACTGCTAAATATTGTGATCACCGGCGGCGTGAATTTAATATTTACGCTGGTGGCCATGTACACGGTAGACCGTTGGGGCCGGCGCCGTTTAATGCTGATCGGGGCTGGTGGTTTGGCTATGATCTATGCCATTATGGGTCTGTTATACTTTATGCATTTCAGCGGCTGGCCTTTGCTGCTGCTGGTGGTAATGGCTATTGGCTGTTATGCTATGTCGCTGGCGCCGGTAACCTGGGTGGTGCTGTCAGAGATCTTTCCCAACCGCTTACGGGGTAGTATGATGTCTATAGCTACACTTTCCCTCTGGGCGGCCAGCTTTGGGCTTACATACACCTTTCCTTTACTGAACAGCGCCCTGGGCGCCTCCGGCACATTCTGGGGCTATGGGGTGATCTGCATTGCAGGTTTTATATTTATCAGGAGCACTTTACCCGAAACAAAAGGCAAAACGCTGGAGGAGATAGAACAATCCATTGGCACAACGGCTACTGCAGACAACCGGCATTTTGCCGCTAATTAACAAGCGTACATTATCTCATTTAAATACAACAATTTGTTATGGAAGTTAAAGCCTGGCAGCAGGCCGTTCGCATCCCAACCTATGGTATCGGGCAGCCTGAGAAACATCCGGTATTCCTGGAAAAAAGAGTATACCAGGGCAGCAGCGGTGCCGTATATCCGTACCCGGTAGTAGAGAAAATACTGGATGAAAAAACGGACCAGGAATGGCAGGCCGTTTTCCTGGAAAATGATTACCTGCTTATTATGATCCTGCCGGAACTGGGCGGCCGCATACAACGCGCCTATGATAAAGTAAAACAACGGCATTTTGTATATCATAACCAGGTTATAAAACCTGCGCTGGTAGGCCTTACCGGCCCCTGGATCTCCGGCGGCATAGAATTTAACTGGCCCCAGCACCACCGCCCCGGTACGTATGAGCCGGTTGACTGGAGCATTGAACGCTTCCCGGATGGCAGCGTAACAGTATGGTGCAGTGAGCTGGAAAGGATGTTCCGTACCAAAGGCATGGCCGGTTTTACGTTGTATCCAGATAAGGCGTATATGGAAATAAAAGTGCAGCTCTACAACCGTACCCCGTTACCGCAAACTTTTTTATGGTGGGCCAACCCCGCCGTGCATGTGAATGAGCACTACCAGTCTGTATTTCCACCGGATGTACATGCGGTGTTTGATCATGGTAAGCGTGATGTGTCGCGCTTTCCGGTAGCTACAGGCACTTATTATAAAGTAGATTATTCAGCCGGTGTGGATATTTCCCGCTACCGTAACATACCCGTGCCTACTTCTTACATGGCCATTACCTCTGACTACGATTTTGTAGGCGGTTATGAGCATGATACGCAGGGTGGTTTGCTGCATGTGGCCAATCATCACGTATCGCCCGGTAAAAAGCAGTGGACCTGGGGTAATAGTGATTTTGGACTGGCCTGGGACCGCAACCTAACGGATGAAGACGGGCCATATATAGAGCTGATGTGCGGTGTGTACACCGACAACCAGCCGGATTTTTCCTGGCTGATGCCCTACGAGGAAAAAAGCTTTACGCAGTACTTTATGCCTTACAGCCAGGTTGGGCTGGTGAAAAATGCCAGCAAAGACCTGGTGATGAACCTGGAGGTAAGTAACGGCACAGCTATGCTGAAGCTTTACGCTACCGGCGTTTTCCCGCAAAGCCGCATTGTGCTGTATGACCAGGGTACGGAGATCTGGAGCCGCACAGCAGACCTGTTGCCCGCCGCTTACCTGGAAGAAGCCATTGCGTTAACAGATGCCGGCGAAAGCACCCGTTACCGCATTGCCATTTATAACCAGCAGGGTAAGCTAATGCTGGAATGGCAGCCAGCACCGGATACTATACAAGCCATGCCCCTGGCAGCCCGCGCTGCACAGGCGCCGGCAGATATAACGGAGATAGAACAGCTGTACCTTACCGGCCTGCACCTGGAACAATACCGGCATGCCACTTTTAACCCGGTAGATTATTACCAGGAAGGCCTGCGCCGCGATCCGGGAGATGTGCGCTGCAATAATGCCCTGGGGAAATGGTACCTGCGCCGTTTGTTGTTAGAGGATGCAGAAAAATGTTTCCGCCGTGCTATTGATACTTTAACCACCCGGAACCCTAACCCTTATGATGGAGAGCCCTATTACAACCTGGGCCTGTGCCTGCGCTGGCAGCAGCGTTTAACGGAAGCTTACGGCGCCTTCTATAAAGGCGCCTGGAATGCAGCCTGGCAGCCCGCCGGTTATTACCAGCTGGCGCTGATATCTGCTACCCACCAGCACTGGGACGCTGCGCTGGACGAAGCCACCCGCTCCCTGCACGGCAACTGGCATCATCATAAAACACGCCACCTGCTGATCAGTATTTTACGGCAGCAGGGCAAACAGGCAGCAGCGCTGGAATTAGCCAATGCATCCCTGCAGCTGGATCATTTTAATACCGGTGCGCATTTTGAAAAATACCTGCTAACGAACGATCAAAAAGTATTGCAGGAGCTGCAGGTATTGTTACGCGGCAACATTCACAACTACATAGAGTTTGCATTGGATTACCAGGCCGCAGGCATGTATGCGGAAGCATTGCAGCTGCTGCAAACGGGTATTGACCAGCAAACCAGCGTATACCCCTTAGCGTGGTATTTTATGGCATCCGCTGCATGGGAAGCCGGTGATACAACAGCTGCGCACAGCTACTGGAAAAAAGCAGCACAGGCTGCGCCGGATTATTGTTTCCCGCATCAGCAGGAGGCTGCCCTGGCCTTACAGCTGGCGATACAGCAACACCCTGAAGATGCGCGTGCACCTTATTACCTGGGCAATTACTGGTACCATTTCCGCCAGTATGAAAAAGCCATTGCCTGCTGGGAAAAAGCCCGGCAGCTGGACGACCGTTTTACCACTGTGCACCGTAACCTGGCCTTAGCGCTGTATAACAAACGTAACCAGCCTGCAGAAGCCACGGCCAGCCTTGAAAAAGCTTTTGCGCTGGATGAAAGCGATGCCCGCATTTGTATGGAGCTGGACCAGCTGTACAAACGCCTGAATAAACCGGCCGCCACCCGCCTGCTAATGCTGGAAAAATACCCAGCGCTGGTAAATGACCGTGACGATCTGTTCCTGGAAAAGATCACCTTATATAACTTGTTAGGCCGCCATCAGGAAGCCTATGACCTGCTGATGCAGCGCAACTTTCATCCCTGGGAAGGCGGCGAGGGAAAGGTAACTTTCCAGTACGTGTATAGCCTGGTTTCCATGGCCAAGGCAGCCATTAACGCAGCTGACTATACGAAAGCATTGCAGCTTCTGGAACAGGCACGCCAATACCCGCATAACCTGGGAGAGGGCAAGCTGTATGGCGCGCAGGAAAATGATATTGATTACTGGAGTGGCTGCGCCTATGGCGGTTTGGGAAAAACCGCAGAAGCCAAAGCCTGCTGGGAGCGTGCTGCTACCGGGCAGGCCGTACCTTCGGCCGCTATGTATTATAACGATCAGCAGCCGGATAAGATCTTTTACCAGGGCCTGGCCCTGCTGCGGCTGAACCGTACTGCAGAAGCGCACAGCCGGTTTAATAAGCTGATAGATTATGGGGAGCAGCATTTATTTGATGATGTAAAGATCGATTACTTTGCCGTGTCACTGCCTGACCTGCTGATATGGGATGATGACCTGAACCGCCGTAACCGCCTGCATTGCCACTACCTGATCGGTTTAGGGCAGCTGGGATTGGGTAAAAAGCCGCAGGCTAAAAAAATGTTTGAGCAGATCCTGACAGCAGATCAGTATCATACCGGTGCGCATATTCACCTGGGAATGGTGTTGCAGCCTACTTTACAATTGAATTAAGCGTGTAGTTTGCTAAAAATACAAAGGGTCTTGGTGTATGCACCAGGACCCTTTGCTGTAAAAGAAAAAGGCAAAGCCTGCGCTTTGCCCTTTCAATTATTTTTACATGAACCCCAGCTCCAGCCGGGCTTCTTCCGACATCATTTCCTTGGTCCAGGGTGGGTCAAAAGTGAGGTGCACATCCACATCGCTTACCCCTTCAATAGCACGCACCTTTTGGTCTACCTCCATTATAATATCGCCGGCAACGGGGCAGCCGGGTGCAGTAAGGGTCATGGTGATGCCTATGCGGTTATTTTCGCCGATCTTAATTTCATATACCAGTCCCAGCTCAAAGATATTCACCGGTATCTCCGGGTCATATACGGTTCTGAGCGTGGCTTCTATCTGATCCCGTAAGCTAAGTTCTTCCATGTTTTCAGTATTGAATTGTACGTTAACTTTCCATTTTTGCCATGTAGGCTACTGCATACAGCTTCATTTGTTTAAGCATGCTCAGTAAGCCGTTGGAGCGGGTGGGGGACAGGTGGCTGCGCAGGCCGATGGCATCAATGAAATAAATGTCCGAAGCTGCAATATCTTTAGGTGTATGGCCGGAGAGTACGGATATCATAAGGCTAATGAGGCCTTTCGTGATCACGGCATCACTGTCGCCGGTGAAGAAAAGCTTTCCGTCCTTTAATTCCGTATGCAGCCATACTCTTGACTGACAGCCTTTTATCAGGTTATCGTCGGTCTTATACTGTTCCGCTATCAGTGGCAGCTCTTTTCCCAGCTGAATAATGTATTCGTATTTATCCATCCATTCTTCCATCATGGAAAAATCTGCTATCAGCTCATCCTGTTTTTCGTTGATCGTCATGGTCGTCGGTTATTTAGCGCAGCATGGCGGCAGCCCTGTTCACGGCAGCTACCAGCTTGTCCACTTCTTCAAAAGTATTGTAAAAGGAGAGGGAGGCGCGTACGGTGCCGGGTATCTTAAACAGGTCCATCAAAGGTTCTGTGCAATGGTGGCCCGTACGTACGGCAATGCCCTGTTTGTCCAGCAGCTCGCCCAGGTCATAGGGATGAATATCATCCACCAGGAAGGAGATAGCGCCGGAGCGGTGTGCGGCCTGTCCTATAAAACGGATGCCGGGTACCTGTTGTAATGCCTGTAAGGCATATTCTATGAGCTGCTCCTCGTATTGCTGTATTTTTTCCAGCCCTACCTGCTGCAGGTAGTTTAAGGCAGCAGCTAAGCCAATAGCGCCGGATACATCCGGGGTACCGGCTTCAAATTTATAAGGGAGCTCGTTATAGATCGTTTTGGCAAAGGTCACGGTCTTGATCATATCGCCACCGCCCTGGTAAGGGGGCATTTTATTCAGCCAGGCCTCTTTTCCATACAGCACGCCAATACCGGTAGGGCCGTATATTTTATGGCCGGAAAAGGCCAGGAAATCGGGCTGCAGGTCCTGCACATCTATGGTAATGTGCTGAATGGCCTGTGCTGCATCCAGCAATACGGGTATATTACGTGCATGCGCCTGTGTAATAATGTCCTTTACCGGGTTAACGGTGCCCATGGTATTGGATACATAGGTTACGGCTACTATTTTCACGCGCTCATTCAGCAGCCGGGAAAATTCGTCCATCAGCAGCTCGCCCCGTTCATTAATGGGGATCACCTTCAGCTCCGCGCCTTTTTCTTCGCAGATCATTTGCCAGGGAACAATGTTGGAATGATGCTCCATAGCGGAGATCAGCACCACATCGCCCGCCTGCAGGAAGGTGCGGCCAAAGCTGCTGGCTACCAGGTTAATACTGTCGGTAGTGCCTTTGGTAAAAATAACTTCGTGGCTGTATTGTGCGTTGATGTAAGCGGCGGCGGTTTTGCGGGCTTCTTCGTAAGCATCTGTAGCTTTTTGGCTCAGGTGGTGTACGCCGCGGTGCACATTACTGTTATACCCGGTATAATATTGCTCCAGCGTATCCAGCACTACCTGCGGCTTTTGGGTTGTAGCGCCATTATCAAAATACACTAAGGGTAAACCATATACGGTGGCTTGCTGCAACAGCGGAAAATCTTTCCGGATGCGTGCTACGTCCAATGCCGGAGCGGCGAGAGTTGATACGTTGTCCATACGATTACGATTTCAATTACGAACTACGAACTACGAATTACGAATTGAGGTCACAGTTGCTGCATTCATTCGTAATTCGTAATTGACAATCCGTAATTATTAATTACTGATCACAGTTCTGATCTCTTCTGTCAAATAGTGCTGCAGGGCGGGGATATGCACCTGGTCGGTGATATCAAAGGCAAATGCATTCACCAGCAGGTGTTTGGCTGCTTCTGCGCCAATACCGCGGGAGCGCAGGTAGAACAGGGATTCATCACTGAACTGACCTACGGTAAAACCGTGGCTGCATTTTACATCATCTGCATATATTTCCAGCTGGGGCTGGGAGTTGATGGTGGCCTTTTCGCTCAGCAGCAGGTTGTTGTTCTGCTGGAAAGCATTGGTTTTTTGTGCATCCTGGTGTACATGTATACGGCCGGTGAATACGCTGTTGGCGGTATCCAGCAGCACGCCCTTGTACAGCTCATTGCTGTTGCAATGGGGCACCAGGTGATCCACAAAAGTATGATTGTCCACATGCTGATTGCCGTTAGCCAGGTACAGGCCATGCAGGTCTGTTTCCGTATAGCTGCCGGTCAGCGCTACGCTGGTATTATTACGGATCATGGTAGCTTGCGGCAATGCAAAATTATAGTGGTGGTAACGGCTGTAGGTTTCCTGCCGGGCAGCGGTTTGGTTTACGTACCGGCTGTTCTGTACAGCGTTCTGGATGTTGTAATGCCATAGTTCGGCATTTTCTTCCAGCACCACTTCGTTCACGCTGTTCACAAAGGCTACTGCATCATTATGCAGGCCCAGGGTGCTTTCTATTACCGTAGCCGATGCATGCGGATGCGCGATCCACAGGTGGCGGGGTTGCAGGAAAGCATGTTGCGTAAGCGTATATACGTGAATGATATGTAAAGGTTTGTCCAGTACTGCGTTGGCTTTTAGTTCTATGAAAAGTCCGTCTGCAAAAAGCGCGGTGTTCAGCGCGGCAAAGGGCTGATCTGCCAGGTGCGGGTGCTTGTCAAAGAAGGTCTTAAAACCTTTTTGCTGGGTAGCTTCGCTTAGTTTGGAAATGGTAATGTCCTTAGCGGCAGGTAGCTCAGAGAGTTCCGGTTGCAGGTGTCCGTTCACCAATACTGCACGGTAACAGGAGAGCTCCGGGATAAAAGCGGGCGCCAGCTGTGCAGCCGTTACAGGTAATGCCTGCTGCTGCAGCACAAAGGGCTGTTCCTTTAAAACACGCTGAATGTTGGTATAGCGCCAGGCTTCTGTTTTCAGGTCGGGCAGGCCCAGTGTCCGGAACCGTGCCAGCGCATCCTGCCGCACGCCATACAGCACATCTTCTTTGGGTGTAAGCCCATTGCCCCCATCCAGGATATATTGGTAAAATGGTGTTGTTATATCGCTTGTCATCCTTTTTAATTAATAACTAATAAAGAATAATTAATAATAATGGTGGCCGGTTCACCCTGCAACATCCGTTATTGCAATTACTCGTTTATTAAAACGTAACGGTAAATAATTAATAATTAACGATTGATAATTAATAGTGAAGGCCGGCTGTTAATGGTACTACCTCTTCCTGGATTATTAATTATTCATTCTTTATTATTAATTAATCTAGACATGAACTTCCGCCTCTTTCAGCCAGTCGTAGCCTTTTTCTTCCAGTTCCAGCGCCAGCTCTTTGGTACCGGTTTTTACAATGCGGCCGTTGTACAGCACGTGTACAAAGTCGGGCACTATATAATCCAGCAGGCGTTGGTAGTGGGTAATAACCAGGAAAGATTTTTCCGGGCCACGCAGCTTGTTCACACCGCCGGCTACAATACGCAGCGCATCAATGTCCAAACCGGAATCTGTTTCATCCAGGATGCCTAATTTGGGATCCAGCATAGCTAACTGCAGGATCTCATTACGTTTCTTTTCACCACCGGAAAAACCTTCGTTCAGGGAACGGTTCATCAGGTTGGCGTTAAATTCTACCAGCTGTTGTTTTTCTTTGGTAAGCTTCAGGAACTCTTTTGCTTCCATAGCCGGTAAACCTTTATAGGCGCGTATTTCGTTCAGGGCTGTTTTAAGGAAGTTGATGTTGGATACACCGGGTATCTCTACCGGGTACTGGAATGCCAGGAACATGCCTTCACGGGCACGGTCTTCGGGCGACAGTTCCAGCAGGTCCTTGCCGTCAAAGTTCACTTCACCCTGTGTTACAGTATAATTTTCGCGGCCTGCCAGTACAGAAGCCAGGGAGCTTTTGCCGGAACCGTTAGGTCCCATAATGGCATGCACCTCGCCTTTGCGGATCTCCAGGTCTATACCCTTCAGTATTTCTTTTCCGTCTACTTCTGCGTGCAGATTTTTAATCGTCAGCATGATATTGTTTGTGTTTCTCTGTTGTTTTATTCGTTATAATTATCCTACGCTTCCCTCTAATGTGATGGACAGCAGCTTTTGCGCCTCTACGGCAAACTCCATGGGTAACTGGTTCAGCACTTCTTTAGCATAACCATTTACGATCAGTGCTACTGCTTTCTCCGTATCAATACCTCTTTGGTTCAGGTAAAAGATCTGGTCTTCCCCGATCTTGGAGGTAGTGGCCTCGTGCTCGACTGTGGCGCTTTTGTTCCGGGACTCAATGTAAGGGAACGTATGCGCGCCGCAACGGTTACCGATCAGCAGGGAATCGCATTGGGTGAAGTTACGGGCGTTGTGTGCACGGGGGCCTACCTGTACCAGGCCACGGTAGGTGTTCTCTCCCTGTCCGGCAGAAATACCTTTGGAAATAATGCGGCTGCGGGTGTTGCGGCCCAGGTGGTAGATCTTGGTGCCGGTATCTGCAATCTGTTTATTGCGGGTAACGGCTACAGAGTAAAACTCACCCATGGCATCATCGCCCTGCAGGATCACGCTGGGATATTTCCAGGTAATGGCGGAGCCGGTTTCTACCTGTGTCCAGGAGATCTTGCTGCTATTACCTTTACAGATACCGCGTTTGGTTACGAAGTTGTAAATACCGCCTTTACCGTCCTTGTCGCCGGGGTACCAGTTCTGCACGGTGGAGTATTTGATCTCCGCGTGGTCCATGGCTACCAGCTCCACAACAGCTGCGTGCAGCTGGTTCTCGTCGCGCATAGGGGCGGTACAGCCTTCCAGGTAGCTTACGTAGCTGTTGTCATCAGCAATGATGAGCGTACGTTCAAACTGGCCGGTGTTCTGTGCGTTGATACGGAAGTACGTGCTCAGCTCCATGGGACAGCGCACGCCTTTAGGAATATATACGAAAGAGCCGTCGGAGAATACCGCGGCGTTCAATGCTGCAAAAATGTTATCGGAATGAGGAACTACAGAGCCCAGGTATTTCTTTACCAGGTCCGGGTGCTCTCTTACCGCTTCCCCAAAGGAGCAGAAGATAACGCCCATTTCCTTAAGCTTGCCTTTAAAGGTGGTAGCAACGGATACACTGTCAAACACGGCATCTACGGCTACGCCTGACAATGCTTTCTGTTCATTCAGCGGAATACCCAGCTTTTCAAAGGTGGCCAGCAGTTCAGGGTCTACTTCATCCAGGCTGTTGAGTTGTTTTTTCTTCTTGGGAGCTGCATAGTAGGATACTTTCTGAAAGTCCATTTCAGGCATATCAAAATGCTGCCATTTAGGAAGCTGCATTTTCTTGAATGCCTGGTACCCTTTCAGACGCCATTCCAGCAGCCATTCCGGCTCTTCTTTTTTGGCAGATATAAAGCGGATCACGTCTTCATTAAGACCAGCCGGCGCTATATCCATTTCAATATCGGTGGTAAAGCCATACTCGTATTCCTTGTTGGCAATATCATCGATTATCTCGTTACTATTTCTCATACTGCTTTGTGTGATTTACGATCTTAGGTTGGTGATTTTAGTTTAATATAAGGATTGTTACACCCGGGCCTAAAATCGTAAACCTAAAATCCTTTAAACGGTTACTTCCTACCTTTTTAACCTTATACGGCAAAACTTTCCCCGCAGCTGCAGGTCCTGGTGGCATTCGGGTTGTTGAAATACAATCCTTTACCATTCAGACCGTCCGAATAGTCCAGTTCTGTGCCGTAAAGATATAAGAGGCTTTTCATTTGTACCACTATCTTCACGCCTTTATCTTCAAATACCTGGTCGCCGGCTTGTTCATCCTGTTCAAACTTAAGCACATATTCCAGGCCGGAGCAGCCGCCACCCTTTACGCCTACGCGTACAAAAGTGCCGGGTACATGATTTTCCCTTACCATCTGGTCCTTAATGTATTCACTTGCTTTTTCTGAAATGGTAATCATATATATTAAGCTTTTAGCTTTTAGAATTTAGCTATTGGCGGCGGTTTTCAGTTAACGGCCAACAGCTTTTATTATATGGCTACGGGCCTTGCATCGGCCAGCAGCGTTATCATCTGGTCAAATTTGGTCCGGTATAAAGGTGCAAAGGTACTGCTATCCGGCTCAAATAAATGATCTCTTAATACCGGTATTGAAAAAGGCAGCACCCATGCGCGTAATGCCTTGGCCACCGCATCCATGGCATTAATACCCTGCATGGCCTGGGTGCCATTGGCCCAACTCACCAAAGCTACGACCTTTCCCGTTAAATAGGGGCGGCCATGCCTGCTGGTAAGCTCCAGCCAGTCAAGGCAGTTCTTCATTACCCCGGTCATGCTGCCATGATATAAGGGGGTAAGCCATACCTGCAGCTCCGCTTTACAAAAAGCATCACACATGGCCTGCACGCCGGCTGGTATACCAGGCTTAGCCGGGTCAAAGAACGGTATCTCTGTGCTGGCCGGACTAAACACCTCTGTGGTAAAGCCTTTTTGACGGAATGCATCCTCAAAATAGCCGGTTACCCGCCCTGCTGTAGCATGTGGCCGGTCATCCATGGAGCCGTTAAATATCAGGACGTTCATTTAACTATCTAATTATCAGTTTGTTAATTGTTATAACGTGATAAGATCAGTTGGGATGCTTTCTCAAAGGTCGTATAACCCTACAACAATATTTTTTTGAATAGCACAAAATTACGACATTTACAATAAAACAAGCAAGTACTTGGAAAATTATATGCCAAAGATCAAAGCTGCGGCCGACCGGTTTCTGGTATTATTAAAGACCCGTGGACCGCAAACTGCTGCCTCCCTGGCTGCCGAACTGGGCATGACAGGAGAAGGGGCCCGTTTGCAATTGCTGAAACTGGCAGAAGAAGGCTTGGTGGCTGCTACTACAAGCGCCAAAGGCGTAGGCCGGCCGGTACAGGTATGGAACCTGACCGCGCAGGGGAATGCCCATTTTCCGGATACCCATGCTGCACTTACCCTGCAGCTGATGCAAACCATCCGTCATGAGCTGGGACAGGAAGCGCTGGACCAGATCATTAGCGCTCGGGAAAACCAGCAGCTGGAAAAATACCGTGCGGCTTTGGATGGTATTGCCGATGTAGGAGATAAAATCGCCCGTTTTGCTGCCCTGCGCACCGCCGAAGGTTTTTTGGCAGAGTGGCGTAAGGACGGGAACGGCTTTACCTTTATTGAGAATCATTGTCCCATATGCAGCGCTGCTGCTCAATGTGTAAATATCTGCCAATCAGAGTTAAGGACCTTCCGCACCATCCTGGGTGATGAAGTAAAGATCCGCCGTACGGATCATATTGTTTCCGGCGACCACCGCTGTGTATACCGTATTGATGTTATGGAGAACCTGGCACTTAAAGAAGACTAAGTGCGCTTTTACCGCTAAAAGATGAGCACCAATGTACCTCCTATAATTAATAATGCCCCGATGGCTGTTTTCAGGGTAAGCGCCTCATGCAGAAAGATCACAGACAGGGTGATCGTGAGCGCTACGCTCAATTTATCTACCGGGGCTACCTGGGATACTTTGCCCAATTGCAAAGCTTTAAAATAAAAGATCCAGGAAAGGCCGGTAGCTATACCGGATAATACCAGGAACAGCAGGTTGTGTTTAGACAGGCTGCTGAGTCCCTTTGCCTCCCCGCGGGCCAGTACAATACCCCAGGCCATTATTAATATAATAATGGTGCGGATGGCCGTGGCCAGGTTAGAGTTCACTGCTGATACGCCTATTTTGGCAAATATGGCTGTAAGTGCGGCAAAAAGCGCAGAGAGTAATGCATAAAGCCACCACATATTATTAAGGATTTAATGGTAATAATATGAATAAAAAAAACCTGTCTGTTCAGACAGGTTTTTGATAAATTGAAAAACGTATGAAATTATAAAGATTGCAAGAGCTTCATAAAGGTAGCGGCTTGCTCTTTGGTTTTAATTATTTTGTGCAAAGAGGACCCATTGCGGATAGCGCCTGACCCTTTAAGGTTAGCTCCATTTTCTTTGGCCTTTTTGGTGAGGGCCAATAATTTTGCTTCTATGGATTCTTTCATGAAGGTAAAGTTAAGAAAAAAATAGTAAGGCTAAAAAAATATATTGAGGGCAGGTACCTGCTATTCTGCAATTTTTGAATTGAAAATGAAATAGTTGTACATGACCGGTGGTGGCAGCCGGCTGCCTTTCAGGATCCGGTCCGGTACCGGTTGTATATCTGTAAAATCAAAAGGATTATCGTACTGGTTCTTACCAAAGCGGGTAATGCGCACATAATACTTAAGCCCATAAATATTGAAGTACTTGCTCAGATAGTCATAATTCCTTTGCAGGAACATATAATACATATAGGCCCGCGCATTGTCAGAG
Source organism: Chitinophaga rupis (assembly GCF_900109685.1). Taxonomy (GTDB): domain Bacteria; phylum Bacteroidota; class Bacteroidia; order Chitinophagales; family Chitinophagaceae; genus Chitinophaga; species Chitinophaga rupis. Next base: position 67,567 of record NZ_FOBB01000005.1, read on the forward strand.
CCATCTATGCCCAGGTAATGACCTTTATTATTGTTCAGGAAATTAAGCCCATCGAACAGGATAGTAGAAAATACACGGGAATAATCCTTATGGGATAGCTGGGCCTTGTCATTGATCTCGCCTTTTTTATCCAGCGGGCCAAAGGCCAGGTTATACACATTGGGCAGCAGGGTATGGCATTCATTACTGATCTCCACTTTCAGCGGTAAATAGGTACCGTCTTCCAGTTCGGTTTTAAAGGTACTGATGCGGAGGTCTTCGGAAATGTGCTCTATCTCATACAGGTTCTCAAAGTCAATTTTTACGGATATGGCCATTTTACAATAGGGGTATGGTTAAAGCACACAAATTTAGGGATTGAAAGTATTGAACGATCATCCATTTAGCCCTTTACTTTTTTCCCTAATATTTTCAGGCTCCGTTTTACGCCGTCTAATTCAGCAATATCGGGCATGTGGGCCCATTCTTCAAAGCCCATTTTTTCAAACAATAACAGGCTGGGCTGGTTATGTGCAAAAATAAATCCCAACAGGGTTTCTACACCTAAAGCCGGGCATTGTTCCATGGCGTAGCTTAGTACGGCTTTGCCCAAACCCCTGCCGCGGAAATCAGGATGCAGGTAAATGCTGATCTCCACCGTGGCATTATATGCCGGGCGGCCGTAAAAAGATTGCAGGCTTACCCAGCCGGCTACCTGGCCATCTGCTTCTACCATCCATAAAGGACGCTTACCCGGTATATGGGCATGGAACCAGTTTTCACGGCTTTCAACTGTAACGGGTGCGGTATCGGCAGTTACCATCCGGGAGGGGATGGTGGTGTTGTAAATATCTACGATCAGCGGCAGATCGGAGAGGAGTGCATTACGGAAACTGAGTGACATGGTGGCCAAAAATACAAATTATCATTATGCAGGCAACTACTCTTTTAACGAATAGCGGCCGCTTAGGGATCCATGTATTTTTGGCAATGTGATGCAGCGGGGCCAGCGGCCTTATTCATCAGGTGTGGTGAGCTTTATCTTTTTCTTTTTAGGCTTTTCCGGCAGCTCGCCCAGCAGAATAGCCCAGGGCTGCATTACCTCAATGTGCTCAAAAATGATCTTCAGGATGGCAATAATAGGAATGGCCAGGAACATGCCGGGGATCCCCCAGAGCAGGTTACCGGTTACCACACCTATAATGGTTACCAGCGCATTGATCTTTACCTTGGAGCCCACAATACGGGGCAGCAGGATATTACTGTCCAGGAAATGCACGGTGAGCAATGCAATACCTACCTGCACGCTGGCGCCAAAGGTGCTGGTTGTCATGGTTACCACCATACTAATTATAATAGCGGTAAAAATACCCAGGTAAGGAATAATGTTAAAGACGGCTGCCATAATACCAAGCAGCGTGGCATACTTAATGCCCAGCGTCCAGAAAATGGCGCAGTTTACAATGGCTACTACCACCATTTCTATCATTAGCCCGCTCACGTAGCTTTTGATAATGATGCGGGTTTGTTTTATCACATCCAACAGCTTCTCACGGTGTTTTTCCTGGAAAAGCCTTACCAGGAAGGCTATGAGGAGGGAGCGGTATAACAGCAGAAAAAAGGAATACAGCAGCACAAAAATGATGAACACCAGCATGGATGATACGGCGCCTAAGGTTTGGCTCAGGAAAGTGGTGGCAGAGCCCAGGGTACCCATGGCCAGCTGCTCCAGGTAATCCATTTGCTTATGCGCGTTCATGTGGAACTTTACGTTTATCCATAGCTGTAAGGAGTCCAGGCTTTTTACCAGCTGTTGCTGTAAATGCGGAAAGTCGGATACAAAGGCTCCCATTTGCGTAGTAAGCAGGGCTACTACGCTGGATAAAAGTATGATGAAGATGAACACTGCGCAAAAAGCGGCCAGGCCCCGGGGAAAGCGGAAGCGCTCCAGCATGTTGGCCAGCGGCAGCAGCATGATGGCCACCAGAAAGGCAAACACCAGCGGAATGAGGATGGTGGCGCTGAAATGCGCAATGTAAATGATCAGTATAAGTGATAACAGGGTGAAGGCCAGGCGCGCATTAAAAGGGAGTCTGCTCTCGTTCATCTTATATAAAGATTTATTCAAAAATAACAGGATTATTGGTTAGTTGGTTTATCTATTTATTATTAGTAGTTTAAGTGCCCATCACATCATCAATGATTAAACCAATTTAACCAGATGCAAAAATTGCTATACCTGTTACCGCTATGCCTGATATTGCTGGTACATGCTGACAGCCATGCACAGTCCACGGCAAAATACAATCCAATAGACAGCCTGCCGGTGCGCGGATTCTGTATTGGCGCACCTTCTGTAAAGGGGCTGGATGAATTTATCACCTTTATTCACAAGGAGCTGGCGCCCCGCCATATTAATACTTTAGTGCTGCGCATAGATTATAATTACCAGTATAAAAGCCACCCGGAGCTGAGCGATCCCGGTGCATTATCCAAACAGGATGTGGCCAAACTGGTACAGGCCTGTAAGGAAGAGCGCATCCATCTGATACCACAGGTGAACCTGCTGGGGCATCAGTCCTGGGCAGGCAGCACCGGTACTTTGTTACGGGTATACCCTGCGTTTGATGAAAACCCGGAGGTGAAAATGCCGGCTAATTATGTATGGCCCAATGAAGATGGCCTTTATTGTAAAAGCTATTGTCCGCTGCACCCCGAAGTGCATAAGGTGGTGTTTGATGTGATGGATGAAATTTGCGATGCGTTTGAAACAGATGCTTTTCATGCCGGCATGGATGAAGTGTTCTATATAGGCAATGATAAATGCCCGCGCTGCGGCGGCCGTGATAAAGCGGAACTTTTTGCCGGCGAGGTACGTACGCTGCGCAATCACCTGGCAGAGAAGCACCGCGAGCTGTGGATCTGGGGCGACCGCCTGCTGGATGGTAAAACCACAGGCATGGGAATGTGGGAGGCCAGCATGAACAATACCCACCGCGCAGTAGACCTGATCCCGAAAGATGTGATGATCTGCGACTGGCACTATGACCGCCCGGATAAAACGCCGGTGTATTTTGCCATGAAAGGCCTGCGCGTGATCACCTGCCCCTGGCGCAAACCGCAGGTAGCTGTAGCCCAGCTGGATGACCTGGATCATTTCCGCAGGGATGCTACCAAAGAGCTGAAACCAATGTACCAGGGCATGATGCAAACGGTATGGTCGCCGGCAGAGGCTTTCCTGGATGAATACTATGGCCGCAAAACCAATGCAAAAGACGGGGAAAATACTTCGACCAACTGCTTTAAGGCAGTGTTTAAATAATGAGTTAATGTGCTGGTATTTGTTATGAATGCATCTACCAGCACATTAGTGTCTTATCAGATATTCTTCATGTAGGGAATATAGATCTCGCACAAATTGGGACCTGTGAGTGACATAAAGAAATGATTGCCGCTCATTTTATAAATGCCTTCGCGGCAGCAGCGGTTAATAAAGTCATACATGGGCACCCCGGCGCTTACAAAGTCCAGCGGCACCTGCAGGCGCAGGTAATGGCCGCCTGAAATGCGTTTCCGGATTAAATTCTTTACCTGCTCGCTTAACTGGATATTGGCCTGGGTATCCTTAACGGGAATGCATACACCGGCATACATGCTTAGTCTTTCATAATCGGTAACCGGCACGGCATCCAGGGTACCGGTAACAATTTTACCCTGGGGCAGATCCAGCAGATCCAGCATTTTGCGGAAGCGCTGCTCGTAGCGGCTCATTCTCATTACCAGCTGGGCTATGGGGTCCTGGCCGTAGGAAATGAGGGTGTAGTACATGATGGAATCGGGCAGTATTACATGTTCTGCCCTTTCAAAGCTGAAAAAGTTACCGATAGTGCTGCCTTGCTGGGCATGTACGGCTGTGATCATGGCCGTCATTTCCAGGGTTCTTTTTTCGTTAGGCAGCTCCTCAATCCGGCGAAAGTAACGTGGGCTGCCGCCGAAATGGTTGGTAAAGGCTTTGGTGAAAGCGGCCATGGTAGCGTAGCCTGAGAGGTCGCTGATCTCCCCGATATTATACCCGCTGTGGCGCAGCAGGCCGGCGGCCAGTTCCAGGCGATGGCGTTTTACGTATTGCCAGTAAGGTTCGCCCATGATCTCTGCAAAGATGTGATAAAAATAAGAGTAGGAGATCCCCAGCCAGTCTGATACTTCCTTCATGTTAAAGGACTCCATTACATGATCATCGGCATACCCCAGACCGCGCAGGGCATATTGCTCCAATTGATCTTTTGTGGGCGCTTTGGGCTTCATTAGCAGATAAAGGTTTTTAGTGAGGTTAGATTATGTTGTTGGCAAACAGTCGTTTATAGGTGTATGTAAAAAACAATAAATAATGTATTTTTGCCAATTAAAATAAAATTAATGTTTTTGGCAGGAATGGAGAAAAAATTATTAACGGGTAGCTGAAACTTATAACTTTATACTTTTTTTCAATTTTTTAACGTTATTAATAATAATTCTATTAGCCTCTTAAAAAAACCTTATCAAGTTGAAACAGATCAAATGGGTACTATTGCTTAGTTTTCTGGCCCCACTCAGCACGTTTGCACAAGACTGGCATATTGGTGGCTTTGCCGGAATCAGTAATTACAGCGGCGATCTTGCACAGCAGCGGGTAGATATGAAGTATACACGTCCTGCGCTGGGCCTGATGGTAAAAAGAGACATCAACCGTTATCTGACCTTACGGGCTGGTCTTAACTGGGGCCACATTGCAGGCGCCGACAGCACCAATGAAAGTAAGGCATTGATCGCGCGCAACCTGAGCTTCCGTTCTGTGATATGGGATGGGCATTTCATCGCAGAATTTAATTTCCTGGATATTTACGAGAAAGGGTTTACTCCCTATGTATTTGGGGGGATCGCACTTTTCCAGTTCTACCCTACTACAAAAGATTCGCTGGGCAATACGGTTCCTTTGCGCCGCCTGAGCACTGAAGGACAAAACCTTGCGGAATACCCGGACAGAAGGCAATATGCACTGCACCAGTTTGCCATTCCTTTTGGCGCTGGTATAAAGGTGATGCTGAATGATACCTGGACCCTGGGTCTGGAAATTGGTTTCCGTAAAACCTTTACCGATTACCTGGATGATGTAAGCAAAACCTATGTTGACGAAGCCACCCGGTTAAAATACTGGAGAGGGCAGGAGGCCGTTAACTTTGCCTACCGTGGCGATGAGGTGAACACCAAAGGCATTACGCCCGGCACTTACCCTGCAGACGGTACTATCCGGGGATCTGATAAAAATAAGGACTGGTACATTTTTTCCGGCTTAACCCTCACTTATCGTATAGGCGGTGGCGGTATGTTCGGCAAACAAAAGTTTTCCAGCTGTCCCAAATACTAAGTACAGCAGCACCCATTTTGGCATAGTACTTGTTGGTTATGCGTACAATCATTCGCCCCCAACAAAGTCCACAATAAAAAAAAGGTATCCCGTCAACTATCTTGTTGACGGGATTTTTTTATTTGGCATACTCTTTGAAATATATACAACAGAACAGGTGTATAAGAAGCGAATGACCCGCCGGCAACTGCCATAAGGATCAGAAAACGCGAAGAGAGTAAGAACCAGAAAGGCCCGCCAGGAGGGACGCTTCAACTACCTGTTATAAATATACACCGTATCATTGCTCACTTAAATCCATCAACCGGCAAACCGAAAAACACAATCCACCTTTGACCATTCTCTAGGTAGCATCCACCATCTGCTCACAACAATTACTAAGAACTAAAATTGAAACAGCATGAAACGCGTACTATTCATGATGCTGCTGTTAGGGGGCATCGTATTATCTGCTCAGGCACAACGAGGGGGCTGGGGTTATGGACCTCCGGGACATTACAAACATTGGAAAAGAGACCGTTGCGATGACCGCCGTTATTATGGCGGGTATTACAATGAGTGCAGGGACCGCAGGGTAGTAGTGTATGAACGCCCGGTAGTATATGGCCCGCCGGTATATGTTGCCCCTCCGCCACCACCACCTGTAGTTTATTACCCGGCAAGACCACGTGCACACGTGGTGATTAATGCGGGTGTTACATTTGTCCGTTAATTATATATTGTGAAAATGCCTTGTGCTGTCTGAAATGTTTAGATGAAGATTGAAATAGGTAAAGTCCCGTCATGGATTAGTTCCGTGACGGGACATTTTTTATTGACATATTTTTAAGCTTACTTTGTCTTTTCATTTCGCTATGTCATACAAGCATTTAAAACACTTCATTGATACGCTGGAAAAGGCGGGAGAGCTGATACGCATCAAAACTTATGTAGATCCTAAGCTGGAAATAGCTGAAATCACCGACCGGGTAAGCAAATCGCCGGGCGGGGGCAAGGCCCTGCTGTTTGAGAACACGGGATATGATTTTCCGGTGCTGATCAACTCAATGGGCAGCTATAAACGTATGTGCCTGGCGCTGGGCGTGCAGGAGCTGGATGATGTGGCCTCGGAGATCGAAGGGCTGTTTAAAATGCTGTCAAAACCCAAAGAAAGCATCCTGGATAAATTATCTATGCTGCCCAAGCTTAGCCAGTTTGCGTCCTGGATGCCGAAAGTGGTAAGCGGCAAAGGTAGCTGCCAGGAAGTAGTGATGGCCGACCCTGACCTTGCCAAACTGCCGGTAATGCAATGCTGGCCTAAGGATGGCGGCCCATTTATAACGCTGCCGGTGATACATACCAAAGACCCGAACAATGGCAGCCGTAATGTGGGCATGTACCGCATGCAGGTGTTTGATAAAACCATGACCGGTATGCACTGGCATAAACATAAAGTGAGCGCCAAACACTTTATGGAGTACAAAAAGCTTAACAAACGTATGCCCGTAGCAGTTATACTGGGTGGCGATCCGGTATATACCTATTCTGCTACGGCGCCTTTACCGGAAAATGTGGATGAATATATGCTGGCCGGTTTCCTGCGCAAGCGGAAAGTGGAGCTGGTGAAATGTATAACCCAGCCGGAGCTGGAAGTACCTGCGGATGCGGATTTTGTAATAGAAGGATATGTAGACCCCGGAGAAGAGCTGATATGGGAAGGGCCTTTTGGCGACCATACCGGTTATTATTCCCTGGCCGACTGGTACCCGCGTTTTCATGTAACCTGCATTACCCATCGCAAAGATGCCGTATATCCCTCAACGATAGTAGGCATACCGCCGCAGGAAGACGCCTGGATAGGCAAGGCCACTGAACGTATTTTCCTGGCGCCTATAAAAATGACATTGGTACCGGAAATAGTGGATATGGATATGCCGGTGGAAGGCGTGTTCCATAACCTGGTAATTGCGCAGATCAAAAAAGATTATGCCGGCCAGGCACAGAAAGTGATGAACGCCATGTGGGGCGCCGGGCAAATGATGTTCAATAAAATACTGGTAGTAACGGACGAAGGCACCGGCATACAGGATTATAAACAGCTGGCGCAATATGTGTTCCGCCACCTGAACCCCGCTACGGATATTTATTTAAGCCAGGGCCCTATGGATGTGCTGGACCATTCCTGTTCTAAAATGGGTTTTGGCGGTAAAATGTGTATTGATGGAACGAAGAAGTATGAAGAGGAAATAGATGAGAATTACGAATTAGGAATTACGAATTACGAATTGAAGGAAGCGGTTTTAATGGAGCGGTTTCCGGAAATAAAGGGAGTGAATGCAGCGCTGCTGAAAATGGATATTTCCTGTTTGCTGGTAGCAGTAGAAAAGAACCGGCCTTTTCATATTAAAGAGCTGAACGACCGTTTATATGAACTGCCGGAAATGGCAGGTATCAAAATGGTGCTGTATGTAGAGCATACCGTGGATGTAAGCGACCTGCCATCTGCCCTGTGGCGGTTTTGTAATAACCTGGATCCTAAACGCGACAGCTTTGTAGTGAACCTGCCATTGCCCAATGGCAAAAGAAGGGCGGGCATTGGCTTTGACGGTACGCTGAAAACCCGCATCCTGGATAACTTTGAGCGTGACTGGCCCAATATTATTGTGGCAGATGATGCTACCATCCGCAAGGTGGATGAAAAGTGGAAAGCGCTTGACCTGGGGCCTTTTATAGCATCGCCCTCCCTGAAATACAAACACCAGATATATGGAGAAGAAGCGGTGGTGCAGCAGTAGCCTGTTCCTGCTATTGATGCTGTGGGGCGCTACGGCTATGGGGCAGGCCCGTACCGAAAACTTTCATTATTTAAACCTGCTGGAAGGTACCTGGAACATGCGTACCCGGGAAAGTGTGATCACGGAGCAGTGGCATAAGGTAAATGACTCCACCTGGCAGGGGCACACCTGGCGTATTGTTGGCCGGGATAGCAGCCTGCAGGAAAGCATGCAGCTGGTGCGCGCCACAGACGGCATTTATTATATTCCTGTTATGACCGGGCAGGCTAATAATACACCGGCACGCGTTAAGCTCACCGTATTAAAACCCATTGGCTTTATAGCAGAGAATCCCGCCAATGATTTCCCTAAAAAGATCACCTATCGCTGGAAAAGTGAAACACACCTGGATGTGAAGGTGGAAGGCAAGCAGGGAAATACGGTGGGGGAGTTTTTGTTTCAGTATAACAAGGAAGAGAAGTAGAACGTTTTTAATTACGAATTGAATGCAGCGAATGAAGCCGTTGTATTGAATTATGACTAATTACAATTAGTACAGGAGGTTTTTGTGGTAATTACGAATTAGCAATACAATTGTGAATGTTCTCAACAAAACACAATCCATTCGTAATTTGTAATTAAGTAATTCGTAATTAAGGAAAGCCGCTCCCGGGAACAGGTGCGGCTTTTTTTGTACGACCAACTCAAATTAAACTACGTTGCTATTTCAAGAAAGCAAATTGCTTTACCACGTGTTAATTGAATGATGCAAAAATAAGAGTACACTGCATAAGGCATTTATGCATTCGGGAAAACGATTTACGCGAAGCGGAAAGATGCTTTTGCGGTAAAAGGTGTTTAGCCGTTAAGCCTTTGTGGCAACGGGTTGCGGTGCTACTGCCAGCGCCGCCATTTTCTTACGGAGCAAATAATGAGCTATTAGAATTTCTGCCAATGGAATGCATAGCAGGATGAAAAAGGTAATGAGGATACCTTTCTGAATACCTTTCAGGAAATGATCGGCCTGTATTAAGGTGATCTTTGCAAAGAACCCGGTACGTAATACTTCATCAATACGCGAAGCCATTAGTTCCTTGCTTACACTTTCATCAAGGCCCAGCTTTTCCTTTAACATTTTGTGGATGGTATTTTTCATGAGCCGGGCTATTCCCTGGCCTTTTGAAATTTTCAACGCCCAGGATAAAAGCAGGTTGCTGCCCTGTTTCAGGGAAGCTTGTTTTTCCAGCAGTATATTATACTGTGTGTAAATAACTTCTGCTACCGCATCTATCAGCTGATCTGAGCTAAGCGTTGCCAGGGAGATATGCTGATCCTGCAGGAATGCCTTTACGGCTGCAGATGTTTGCGCATCAAAGGTGGATGGAATATGACTGATATATATTGCTGTATGGGCTTTGATATCTTTCCGCATACTGTTAAAGAAGCCCCATTTCATGAAGAAGAAACCTGCCAGCAGCGGTAATAAGATAAAGTAGGTATAAGCCAGCACCTGTAAGACTTTGTGAGAGCGGGGCGCCAGTATTTTTTTACGGAAGATGATCAGTAATATCAGTGTGATCAGCAAGGCGGCAATACCATAAAATACAGCGCCTCCTATTACTTTTGCAGGGTTAAAAAACTCACCGTATTGGGATAGGGTTTGATAAATTTCCTTCATAAAAGCATACAAGATAAGCCGCCAAGATATATAAAATTACTTTATGTATCTTGGCGGTACTTATTATTTATGTATTTCCGAAGTAAAGTGAAACTCTATTTCCGGGTTGTTAGTACGTTCTGTATTCAGGTACCATTCAGACTGGGCCAGGTATACCAGGTGGCCGTCCTTATCCTCTACTATGTTAGCCTGTTTAAAACGGGTAAATTCTTCGATCTTCTGTTTGTTGCCGGTAATCCAGCAGGCTTTGTAAAAGGGCAGGGTATTGAACTGGCAGGCTGCTCCGTATTCCTGCAACAGGCGGTACTGGATCACTTCAAACTGCAGGTCACCCACGCAGCCTATGATCTTGCGGTTGCCACCATGCTGGGTGAACAGCTGGGCCACCCCCTCGTCCGTTAGCTGGCGGATACCTTTTTCCAGCTGTTTGGTTTTCATGGGATCCTTATTCACCAGCTCTTTGAACAGCTCCGGTGAAAAGCTGGGAATGCCGGTGAAGTAAAAAGATTCGCCTTCTGTAAGGGTATCGCCTATCTTAAAGTTGCCGGTATCAAAAAGGCCTACCACATCGCCGGGGTAGGCATCATCCACCACGTTCTTTTCACGGGCCAGGAAGGTGTAGGGGTTGCTGAAGCGCACATCTTTATCCAGGCGTACGTGGTGGTAAAATTTGTTACGCTCAAAGCGGCCGGAGCATACCCGCAGGAATGCAATACGGTCGCGGTGGCGGGGATCCAGGTTGGCATGGATCTTAAATATAAAGCCGCTGAACTTGTCTTCCCCTACGGCAATAGGGCGGGTGCTGGCTTCCCGGTCGCGGGGTACAGGCGCTATCTCCACAAAAGTATCCAACAGGTCTTTTACCCCAAAGTTATTCACCGCGCTGCCAAAGAACACGGGGGCCTGTTTGCCTTCCAGGTAGGGCTTATTATCAAAGGGATCATATACGCCTTCTATCAGCTCTACATCATTGCGCAGCTGGGCGGCATCTTTGGCGGAAAAGTGTTCATCCACATAAGATGAGCTGAGATCGGCCAGCGGCACAATATCATCATCTGTAGCCTTTTTATTGGGCAAAAAGGATACAAAGCTTTTGTTATAGAGGTTGTACACGCCTTTGAAATCTGTTCCGCCGTTAATGGGCCAGCTCAGAGGCCGTACTTTGATGTTAAGCTTTTCTTCCAGCTCGTCCAGCAGGTCAAAGGGGTTTTTACCGTCGCGGTCCATTTTGTTCACGAAAATGATCACGGGGGTATCGCGCATACGGCATACTTCCATGAGCTTTTCAGTTTGCTCTTCCACGCCCTTTACACAGTCAATTACCAGTACTACGCTGTCTACCGCGGTAAGGGTGCGGTAGGTATCTTCTGCAAAGTCTTTGTGACCGGGGGTATCCAGCAGGTTTACCAGCACATCGCGGTATTCAAAGGTCATCACGGAGGTAGCCACGGAGATACCGCGCTGCCGCTCAATTTCCATAAAGTCAGAGGTGGTGTGTTTCTTGATCTTATTGGATTTTACCGCACCGGCTGTTTGTATGGCGCCGCCGAATAACAGGAATTTCTCCGTTAAGGTGGTTTTACCGGCATCCGGGTGGGCTATGATGGCAAATGTTTTCCGTTTGTTGATCTCGCTGGAGTACTTCATTCGTAGTTTTTGTAAAATGGGTGCAAAAATAGGTAAAATTTTTGGGTCCATGGTCCATAGTCGATGGTCCATAGCCTGGATCGTGGTGAAGTGGCTCATGGCCTGGCCGGTAACGCAGCGGGGGTAGTATTGCAAACTGCCATGGACCATCGACTATGGACCATGGACTACTTAACTATTAACTTAATAGTTTATATTTGGAATATGTTAGCTACCCTTAAAATACTATGGAACAGCCTTAAAATGGCGCTGCTGGAGCTGAAAGTGAATAAGCTACGCACTTTTCTCTCCTTACTGGGCATTACCATTGGCATCTTTTGCATTATTGCCGTTTTTACCGTTACAGACAGTATGGAAAACAACATCCGCAGCGATGTACAGGCATTGGGCAGTGATGTGATCTATATACAGAAATGGCCCTGGGGCGGCGGGGGCGAATATCCCTGGTGGAAATACATGAACCGTCCGGAACCTGAGCACAAGGAGCTGAAGGTGATACAGGATAAAGTGCAGAGCGCTTCTTCTGCTGCATTTGCTTTTTCGGCCTACAGTAAAAAAATAGAGTACCGGGACGATTATATGGATGGGGTAGAGGTGATGGCGGTATCACAGGATTTTGATAAGATCCAGAACCCGGCGATCATTAACGGGCGTTATTTTACAGGTAATGAGAACAGCTCCAACGTAGTGATATTGGGCGCCAACATCTGGGAAGGGCTATTCGGCAGTTCGGAAGCCGCATTGAATAAGGTGGTGCAGGTGGCCGGCCGCCCCTGTAAAGTGATCGGACTGCTGAAGAAAAAGGGGGAAAGTCTGCTGGGCGGTATTAATTATGATAACGCCGTGATAGTGCCTTACGGTTACGGACGTACTATTATGGATGAACGCCGTTTTGGCGATCCTTATATTATGGTGAAAGCAGCGCCCAATGTGCCCCTGGTACAGCTGAAAGACGAGCTGCGGGGCGTTGAACGCGCCATGCACCGTTTACGGCCACGTGAGGAAGATGATTTCTCCCTGAATGAGATCACTACCCTGAGCGATAACCTGAACGGGCTGTTTTCTATCATGAATGTTGCCGGGGGGATCATCGCCATATTTGCCCTGATAGTGGGTGGCTTTGGTATTGCCAATATTATGTTTGTAACCGTGAAGGAACGTACCAACATCATTGGGCTGAAAAAGGCCATTGGTGCGCGCCGCAGCGTAATTATGATGGAATTTCTGCTGGAAGCAATTGTATTGTGCCTGATAGGCGGAGGCTTTGGATTGCTCATCGTGTATACGGGTACGTTACTGGCATCCGGCAGCCAGAGTTTTGCCATTACCTTATCCCTTAAGAACATTGTGCTTGGCCTGAGCATATCAGCTGTTGTAGGCATTGTGGCCGGGTTTATACCTGCTTTTTCTGCCTCCAAGCTGGATCCGGTGGTTGCCATCCGGAGCAATTAACATGAAAAGTGAGGGCGGAATATTAACTTCGCGCTTTCATGATCAAACATTGTCTGTGTATGAAACTTCGTATATACATTGCTGCCTTTTGCCTGGCCGCCTTTGCTTATTCCTGCTCTGCCACTAACCAGATCAATACCCGCGACTGCCGTTATGAAGGCATTGTAATGGACATGAGAGGGCTGGATGGCTGCGGGTTAATGATCGTACTGAACGACAGTGCGCATACCCGTTTGCAGCCATTAGCCATTATAGATACCAGCTTTCACCTGCAACCCGGCCAGCGTGTGCGGGTAAATTATACGGAGCTGCGCGGGCAAATGTCGGCCTGCATGTCAGGTAAGCTGGTGCGCATAGACTGTATTAAGGCGCAATAAAAGCTGCAAATGCTGTAGTTTTGCACCCATGTCCGTACATATTTTAGCTATAGAATCTTCCTGCGACGAGACCAGTGCAGCCGTACTTACTGACGGTAAGGTGTTAAGCAATATCATTGCCAATCAAACCGTACATGAACAATATGGGGGCGTGGTGCCTGAGCTGGCATCGCGCGCGCACCAGGAGAATATTGTACCTGTAGTGGATATGGCCCTGAAGAAAGCCGGCGTGGACCGCAGTGAACTGAGCGCCATTGCCTTTACCCAATCCCCCGGGCTGATAGGCTCCCTGCTGGTAGGCAGCTGTTTTGCCAAAGCCATGGCCCTGGCCTTAAATATACCGCTGATAGCCGTGCATCATATGCAGGCGCATGTGCTGGCTAACTTTATAGCCGATCCCAAACCCAGCTTTCCTTTTCTTTGTTTAACGGTATCCGGCGGTCATACCCAGATCGTGCGTTGCGATAGCCCGCTGTCTATGCAGGTAATCGGCGAAACGCTGGACGATGCGGCAGGAGAGGCTTTTGATAAAAGCGCCAAGCTATTGGGCTTGCCTTATCCCGGTGGCCCTTTAATAGATAAATATGCGAAAGAAGGGAATGCTGCCCGTTTCAAATTTCCCGAACCGCAGATACCGGGTTTAAATTTCAGCTTCAGCGGATTAAAAACCGCTATCCTGTATTTTTTGCAGGAGCACCAGCAGAAAGATCCCGGGTTTGTACAGGCTAACCTGGCCGACATTTGCGCATCGGTACAGGAACGTATTGTAAGCATACTGCTGCATAAGCTGGTAAAGGCCTCCAGGGAAACCGGCATTCAGCAAATAGCCATTGCGGGCGGTGTAAGCGCTAACTCCGGCCTGCGGAATGCTTTACAGCAATATGGCGAAAAACACGGCTGGCAAACCTATATTCCCAAATTTGAATATTGCACGGATAATGCCGCCATGATTGTCATGACGGCCTGGTATAAATACCTGGCAGGTGATTTTGCAGGGCTGGAAGCAGGGGTGAGCGCGAGAGCGGGTTTTTGAGTTAATTACGAATTGGAATGCAGCGGAGATTTGATTACAGCATGTTTAAGCCTCTGTATATTTTTTGATGGCCAATAACTATTTTCAGTTTAAGCAGTTTAGGGTTCAGCAGGATGAATGCGCCATGAAAGTGTGTACGGATGCGTGTTTGCAGGGGGCTTTTACAGCGCAATACCTGTTAACGCAGCCTGTAGGAACGATCCTGGATATTGGTACCGGTACGGGTTTGTTAAGCCTGATGCTGGCCCAGCAAATACCGGCCAGCATTACTGCTATAGAGCTGGATACTGCTGCAGCGGCGCAGGCGCGGCAAAACTTTACAGCATCGCCCTGGGCAGCGCATTTGCTGGTAACGCAGGCGGATATACGCGCATTGCCGGTTACCCAATTATACGATCATATCATTACCAATCCTCCCTTTTACGAAGGCAGCTTAAAAAGCGGCGATACCCTGCGCAACCAGGCCATGCACACTACCACACTTAGTTATGAGGCGCTGCTGCAAGCCATCAGCGCTCATTTGCAGCCGGGGGGCAGCTTTTCTGTGTTGCTGCCGTATGCGGCGTTCCCGGGCTTCAGGCAGCTGGCAGAAGCGGCTGGTTTTTATCCTCAACAAATACTGGAAGTGAAACAAAGCGTGCAGCACGGGTATTTCCGTGCCGTGGGTATTTTCAGCCGGCAGGCAGTTACGCCGGCAGTAACATCCTTAGCTATTTATGAAAAGCAAAATGTGTATACGCCGGAATTTGTGGTGTTGCTGCAACCTTACTACCTCTATTTATAAACCCTAATGTTCACTGACCGGCACATGAAAACTGCAGCTGGTAGTGCCTACGGACACTGGTACCAGGGTAGTACCGAACTCTCCGGGAACACCGGCGCCGTAAATGGTAATAGTTTGTATGCCCGTGGTGGTAAAAATGCCTACGTCGGAGAAGGTTATGCCATTGACAGTGCCGCTGACAACGGACCACCTGCCGGGAGTAATGACATTCACCTGCAGCGTTACCGTTTCATTTTCCGTTAAGTATTCACCGGAAACATACTTACCCTGCACCTGGAAATTGGCGCATTTCCCTTCGCTGACCACCAGCTCAAAGTTGGCAAAGCTATCGATGTTTACCAATGTATCCGGCGGAGTAGTGCCGGTTGTATCTGTGGTATCTGTCCCTGTGGTATCTGTAATGCCGCCGGGGTATGGTATCTCCTGGCTTAACTCTCTTTTACAGGCAAATATCATACAGCATAGCAATGCGATTACAATAATTGGGGCGTTGGCAATGCGCATAAAACTGTTCTAATTATAGAATAACGGGGAAAAGACTCTGATGTAAAGATACGTTTTCTATTCATTGGCCGGATACCCGATCCCGCACATATCCTTCCAGGTAAGCGAATCTTTCTGTGAGCTGCCCGTTTTTAGCGATGGTAGCATTTTCAATGATCGTGCTGTAGGGCTGCAGCAGCTCTTCAAACACGTATTTCATCAGCTGATCGCCGAAGTACTGGGAGGCATCGCGGGGAAGCTCATTAGGGAGGTTACTTACACACATCATGTCTATGGAGCGGGAGAGGCCTGGGGCCGTACGTTCCCGGCTAATACGGTCTACGCCGTACACGGGGTCGGCAATGGTAGAATCGCCCAGGTTGCAGGGGATGGAGCCGTTGGTGTCGTCTGTAATGTCGGCAATCACCTGTATGCGGAAGTTATCTTTAGCCAGATCGTTCCAGGAGAAAAGCGGGGCTATACCTTCTTCCCAATAGATGCCGTTCATCAAAATATCGCTGGCCGTAACGTAGGGCAGAAAGCGGCATTCATAATTTTCGGGGCTGGTGTGAAAATCGTCCCGGCTATAGGTTTTATCGGAGCGGCGCAGGTACAGCTCACCGGCTTTCAGCTGTGTGTACACGGGGTAAGCGTAGCTGTTAATGAGGAACTCCTCCGGGGTAATGTATTTTATACCCAGCATACCCATTACTTCCAGGATGCCTGCGGCTACGCGGCCGGAGCCGGTGATCACGATCTTTAGCGGCGGCAGCTTAATGCCAAAGTAATGTTTGATCAGCTCCTGCAGGTCATGGCAGGTATGCACCGGGCGGTAAGTGAACAGTCCTGTACGTTTGCCATAGGCCAGCAATCCATTATGCGCGCCTACCACGCCGGCAAAAAATCCGAAACCCAGAATGCGTTGCCCGTCTTCATGTACCAAGCACTCATAGTCCACCAGGGTAATGTGCTGGTCTATGATATGCTGTAGCATAGCCTGGTTATTAGACTGCTGTTTTTTGGTGTGGGAAAAGAAGAGGTAAGTTTTGCCGGAGAGCAGTTTTTCCTTGGGTACTTCTTTAATGCCCAGCAGAATGTGGCAGTGGGAGAGGTTCTCTGCCAGGGGAATACCCGCCTGCGTGTATTCGCTATCCGTGAAGCAGCGGTGTGGCGAGGGCTGTACGGTGATTTGTACGTTGGGATAATTCTGTAAGATCCATTGACATTGTTGTGGTGTAAATGCGGCCCGGTTATCGTGTGGTATTTTTTCTTCCCGTATAAGGCCGATGTGGATGGTGGAATCAGTTACTTGCATGGGCCAATTTACGGAATAACCTAATTCAGAATTTTTATTTGGGTTTCCGGGAAAATTTTCTACATTTGCGTCCCCGCGATTGCAGGATTGCCCAGATGGCGGAATTGGTAGACGCGCTAGACTCAAAATCTGGTTATCGCAAGGTAGTGCAGGTTCGATTCCTGTTCTGGGCACTGAAGGCGGAAAGGTCGGAGATATCTCCGGCCTTTTCTTGTTTTAAGGTATCAAGGTCCGCTCTGGACCGCGTTATTAGCTCTGTAGTACATTTTGTATCCTTTAATAGAACTTGTCATTTTTTGTTTCTGACATGGAGTTAGCTATATTTGTTTATTGGGATAATAATTAATATGTAATTAAAACTACCAGCAGGACGTAAAAAATACCAACTACCTGATATTTATAATCTGATTAGATTAATTATATTGCTCAACATCATGACCCCAGAAGAGAAAATACAACAACTGGAAGAGGAAAACACCAGGCTTAGGGATAGACTAGTTGACTTAAAGCAATTAGAAGAAGAACTTCTTGTCGATAAAGTATTCAAAAAAGCAAAGGAGAAACTCGTTAACTGGTATACAATGGGAGGCATCGCTTTGTTTGTAGCAGGGCTGATTGGTGTTAAATCTATCATTGACTACTCAAAAGACCTCGTGACAAAAAAGCTTGAAACCTTCAGCCAGGATAAAATAAATGCTATCATTATTAACGAAAGCCACAAACAAGTCGAAGTGCTTTTAATAAAGCAACAAGATACTTTATCCAAACAATTTCAAATCCTTTATGAGAATGCTAAAAGCAAATTAGATATATCGAAATATGGATATGGTAACTTCGATAAAATAGACACGACTGCTTTTTCTACGGTAAATCTCCCATTCATAGATCTCTCTCCGTTTGTAGGATCAGTAGGAGATCAGGGTGGTGAAGCAAGTGCATTAGGGTTTACGTTAGCGGATGCATTAGGGTACTATATATTCCGAAAGAATAATATTAGAATAACTTTTAGCCCACGATATATTTACAACAATATAAACCACAATTCAGACGAAGGAGCTTTCTTCTCTGATGGATTAAATTTCCTTACTAAAACAGGTGGCATTGAAGAAAAGATGTGGCCCTATAAAGCAGGCGATTTTGCTAAATCACCACCATCTTCAGCTGTTAATGCTACCCACTATAAAATTTTAGGTTGGAAAACAATAAAGACAGACCTGTCTACTTTGAAAAATTATCTCTCATCCAAAAACTGCATCATTGCTGGAATGGCAGTTTATCAATCTTTAAATTTAAGTACTGGTATCTATCCTACTCCTAAATTGAATGATCAAATTACAGGTGGCATCAGTGTGTTGCTGGTAGGATATAATGATAATTCGGAATTAGTTAAATTTAAAATGGCCTGGGGAAATGGTTGGGGAGATAAAGGGTACGGCTATATTAAATACAATGACCTCAATAAGCTTATTACTGACGCATATGTAATAGAGTAAAACTGACTAAACTGTTAGATCCGTAAGAGTTAAATTTCGGATCAAGATGAAATCTTGGGGGACCATAAGTTTAAGCACACAATTTAGCTAACCTGAACAAGAAGAATTCTACATCTCTGACCCCTCTCATAGTATTTGTAAAGGCTTTTATCTTAGAATTGAATGATTCAGCCGCTGCATTTGTAGTCCTGCTGTCAGGACTCTTTTTTGTTATGTTCATGTATCCTGCGGCAAAGATGGCGCTGCAGGGCCGCAAGGTCCTGTTGGTTCGGCTGGCCCGGAAGGCCCCAAAGGTGATAATGCCTCTGGCACTGTGATCTATTCAGAATGGCTGGATGTGCCGTTTAAGCCAAATACGATACATACAGCAGGCGGCGGTATTGATACAATAGGTTACTTTGCCGATATCGGTGTGCCTAAACTCACACCGACGCTGGTGAACACCGCAGATGTAAAGCTGTATATCAACAGTAAGGATGCAAGCGATCCTGTCATTTACCCGTTGCCTTATAATGCTCCATCAGGTCTTTACATACAGTTCTCGGCTTACGCGCAGGGGATTTCGTTGTACTCCAATGGGGACCTAGGTACTGTAACTACCAATGGTAAGAAATATCAGCAATTCCGATACATGATCGTGCCTGGGAATACCCAGGGAAGGTTAGCTGCTTCAATAAACTGGTCCGATTATGCCGCGGCAAAAGTGTATCTCGGGTTGAAAGACTAATATTTTGTCTTCGCTTGCAGGATATATGAAAACACGATTTATCGCAAAACGCCAGAGGTAATACCTCCGGCGTTTTTTGTTTTTACATGAAATTTAGCAGGGATCCACCCGCCAGTGTGCTGGTTGTGCCCTATCTTGTAAATGACGTACTCTGGCAACATGTACTGGGTGATATCCTCTTGAGCAAGCAGTTTCTTTAGCTTCACGCTGGGAAGAAAAATGTCCGGTTTCCTGTCCATTAACTACAATTACAAAGTGAGATGTAGGTACATGCTCACTTGAGGCGTGTGGTCTGTGTTCAATGTAAGATGCAGGCATAAACGTTGAATTTAATTTGTATATGGTGTGATGAATTTTCAATTGGAGAGTATAAAACTATTTTTAAGCATTGTCTGTATCTCTATATTTTCAACAATACAAATGTCATAGTTCCCCTATTTGCTTCCTTACGGTTTCCCGTAGTACGTACTATTTATTTTCAACTATTGTACTACTACAAAGATGGTGCTGCTCGAATTTCCTACAGGAGTTCCCTTAATAACATCTAGCACTCTTGTGAAATAAACCGGAGTTTTAACGAACTTAGTAGCAACTTACTGTCCATACATCTATGATGTAAGCATATATTTGGGAAAAGTAGCAATGACCTCAAACATTCTCCTCACCTGAAACGGAACAGGCTGTTGGCAAGATATAGAAGTACCTGGTTTGTTAGTACCTGTAAAAGTTGATTTGATCGGTAAAAATGGGATAGATGTTTTTGTTCAATCTATTGAAATGACCTCAAATCAGAACCAAATAATTAATGAAATATCCACCTTTTATTTATTAAAAGACACTTATAAAAGGAACAAAAAAGAGTGCAAAGACTTTATTCTCTCTCAAGAACCGCCGAAAGAATACAAAAAACAGCATGAGATATGGAATCAGCCTGTGGAATCACAACAGTTTAATTATGTAGATGTCACAGAGAGTGAAAAAATCATTGAATATGCTGAGCCCCATAATGTAAAATCTATATTTGGATCTATTGATCAGTCTAATTACGATGGATTGCCATTTTAAATCTTATCCTCAGTTAGTATAGACTTTTAGAAGTAAGAAGCCGGAGATATTTTCTCCGGCTTCTTTGCGTTCTACACTTAAATACCCGATTATTTAAACTGATCGGTATCTGACCATGAAGGATTTTTCGCCAGCGCTCTCCAAAACAACTGATCAAGGTCATTCGAGAAATTAGCCTGAAAACTGCGGGTATTCGTAAGAATAACAAAATTATAACCCTGGCTTGTGCACGCCTGTTCGGTCGCAGAACCCGGTAGGCTACCCTGGTGAAAATAATTACTGCCATTTACTGCCCATCCGCATGCATAGCCGCTGTTTGCAGCAGACGGTGTAAGCATCGTGGCCAATGTCTGACTTGATATGATATCTGGCCGTACCGTGAATCCATCTACATAAACAAGGAATTTAGCCAGATCCTTTGCAGAAGCCAGCCAACCTCCATGTGCGTCCATTCTTCGTATGTTATAGATATATGGATCCTCTCCTGACTGTCCATAATATTTTACTTCTTTAGGAAGTCTGTCGGCAAGCGTATTTCCACTGATGGTCATATCAGTAACGCCAATAGGTGTTAATACTAATGATTTTACAGCGGCTTCATAATTCTGCCCGGTGATTTTTTCAATGATCCTTCCTAAAATACAGTATCCAAAATTGGAATAGTCGTAGTGGGTGCCCGGTATATGATCCAACGGCCTGTTATTCAGCGTCCATGTAATCAATGCATCCGCCGTTAATGAAGGATTGGAAAACATAGGATCATTAATTGAGTTTCCCCAGCCACCCGAGGTATGGTGCAGTAACTGTCTTACGGTTATTTCTGTGATATGAGGGACATAGGGCGTTGTGCCATACTTTTCTCCCAGTAAACCACTTTTGCCAAATACGGTGGCGTCCAGTGAAATTTTGCCCTGCTCCAGTAACTTCAAGATGGCTACTGAGGTCAATTGTTTTGATAAACTTGCCAGGCGGTATAAGTCACCCGTGTCGGCTTTCTGGCTCTTCTCCTTGTCGGCCATACCATATGCTTTTACATAAACCAATTTTTCTCCTTTGGTGATGGCAATAGATAAAGCCGGAACATTGTAAGCATTCATGAACACATTTACCTGGCTGTCTACTGCAGTAATATCTGATTGAGTTGGCAGATGTGTGGTATCAGTACCATTGTTGTTACCTGTTGTGTCAGTACCATTTTCAGGTTTGCTGACGCCGTCTTTTTTTGAGCAGCTGGCCGCCATAATAATGTAGCAAAAGAAAATGAGTAACCATTGTGTGCGCCTAAACATATTAAATTGAATTTGATTAAACAATTTGGGGAATAATGTCACAAGTTAAAATATTGAGAGTAGCGGGGTAACAGTGTTGAGCAAATGGAGGTTTTTGTTATTAAGTGGTTTATTATTCTATTTTTCCGGTGTTAACAATACTTACATCGTGGCATGACAGCAGTATTGAAATGCTTTGATGACAAAGTGAATTACTTAAAAAAATAGTGTTTCAGATCATTCCCGGGATAATTGAGCCCTGATGATCTTATCCCTTTTATCACTCATCCCAAATAGAAACCTGGTTATACCGAATCTTTTAATAAATAAATAAACCGGTATTGAGATCATAAAGGTCGTTAAGACAATAAGAATAAATTCGAGAAGGCCATTGCCAACATATTTTATAATGAAAAAACCTCCAGCAACGATAATTGTTTGATGAATAATATAAACAGGCAATACACTTTTATTTAGCTCCGGTAATAATGTATTACTATAGTTGAACCTGCGGGAAAACAGGCTCACAAAGTACAGCGGCCAGGTGAAGGCTGAGCATCCCAGAAGGATAGAGATGATAACATGATTAATAGAATAAGATGGGTTAAAGGCTGCTTTTCTTAATGAGGGACTCAGTAAGCATCCTATCAAAAGTAAGGAGCTGGCAATGCCTGATATTAACAGCATAGTACTGTTCTTATGTAGAACAGGAAGGAGCTGTACATGCTGTTTGATAAAGAAGAATCCATACAAAAATATGATGGCATAAGTAATAAAGTCCGTCACACTGGTATATTCAGGAAAAATTGGCTTTAGCAGGATGAGTGTAAAAATGAAGGGCAGCACGAACAGCCATAGTAATTGTGGCCGCCGGGTAAGCACGCTTACGGCCGGAGACAAATTAATCCGGTTGAATAACGGATATAATGCTACCGTCATGATAAATAAAGAAGGTAAATACCATAGGTGAATGCCCAGCTCAAGCAGCCATTGAAAAATGTCGAATTTGTAAGGCCGGGATGCAATAAAACCCGGATAATGAGCTATGAAATTCAAAAATGAAGTACCGGGATACTTCTGTAATTTTTGAAAGTAATACTGGCAAGGTACAATTACAATGATCCCAAATATAAAGGGAATGATCAGCCTTTGAAACCTGTCCGTAAAAAACTTATTTCCCCGCGACCTTAAGGCCAGAAAAGTGCCTACACCGGAGACAAAGAAGATCAGGTATAGCCGCCAGGTATGGAAAAAGACCGTCAGAATATCTGCCAGCACCGTTTGGTAAGGGCTTTTTATCAGCCAATGAAAGCTATTAAATGGTTGCCACGAGTGAAAAAGTATCAGTAAAGCAAAAGCAGATATGCGCAGCCAGTCTAAATAATGGATTCTCTCTTTTTGATGCATAGGTGAATGTTTAAGGGTTAATGGAAGTGATTTTTATAAGCTGTAATAATTAAGATCTTTATCTGAGCCGGGTTAATATTTAAAACAGCCGGTGGTAATCGTCCGGCTGTTTTTCTTTAGCTAAAGATAATGTTTCTTCAAAAGCCTGTAAAAAGATTCCTTACAATCAGCATGCGAACGATAATTTGTGAGATGTTCTTCCTGGCGAGGAGGGGTTAGGATATACGGTTACCTGCGACGTTTGTTTGTCAATGGAGGAGTTGCTGACAAATGCCGGGGATGGTGATTGTGCTACGGGCATTGGCTGCAGCAGAGCCATTGGCCAGGATATCCGGAAGTGGGAGGCGACGGCTTTTTGGGTAACCTTTTAAAACAGTCATTGTTGCAATCAGCCATGAACTTTTAGGATCGCATCAGCAAATACTCCGGGAGCTTCCTGTGGTACATTGTGTCCGGCATCGGCAACAATATGCTCATGTGGTCCAACAAACATATGCGAGTGCTCAGATGTCCCGCCTGGCTTAAACGGATCTTTTAAACCGTCGATCGTCACGGCCAGAACTTTTACCCTGGACTTTGGGGCCAAACATTTTAAGATTTTTATACATTTTAATGCATCAATTGAAAATTTAGTAAATGGATTTACGCAACTTTTTCAAAAAAATGCGAAAATTGTGCACGGCTGATATTCATTACTATTGATACCGTAGTTTTTGAATATCCTGGACTCCGGAGTTGCGTATAATAATTGTTAGCGGCAATGTTGAGGCAACATTCTAATTAGTGGAAAAATACTTGACGAAAGTAGCCTCATAAAGAGTCGCAGCTAACCATTCTATCAGGTTTTTTTGAAATATTTTTGTTTAATAAAAAACAGAAAAAATGCAAACATTCAAACTTGAAAACGACGTTAAGATTTTTTATATAACGGCTAAGTCTTTTCCGGAGGGCATTCAAGAAGCCCACGACAGACTTCATGCTATGGTGCCTTTTTCAAAAGAAAGAAAATACTTTGGCATATCCAGACCTGAAAACAACAAAATCATTTATCGGGCCGGCACGGAAGAAACATACGCAGGTGAGGCTGAAAAATATAAATTCGATACACTAACTATTAAAAGAGGCGACTATATTTCTGCTATTGTAAAAGATTTCAGGAAAGATAAAACAGGCATCGCCAAAACATTTGATGAATTGCTTAAACAACCCAATCTTGACCCTGAAGGATATTGTGTGGAATGGTATGCTAATGACAAAGAAGAAGTCAGGTGTATGATAAGGCTTAACCATCATAACATATAAAACAGCCGGTAATCGATTCCGGTTCGGAGCTTGATGGAACACGGAATGCCACTACTGCTCAAAGCCTGTTCGTTAGCGGTAATACAAAAAACATTACAATCATGATTTATAATATTTAAAGTGTTCGCTGTTGAGTGGTATTATATGCCAGTTTACTTTTCTTTATTTATTCCTAAATTGCTATGCCGGATTGCTGCAAAATGTTAAGCGCTATGCAACTTAAATACCTGTTTTGCTTTTTCCTGTTATTTTTTGTTGCCGTGGGAAATAACCCAGGCTTTGCTCAGCAGGGTAGCTCAAAAGGCAAGAGTGCATATCTCCGGTTGCATGATTTGCTTGCTGAAAAAGATTACTTCCGCCTGGAGAGGCAATTATACCTCCTCCGGCAGCAAATAAAACGAGGGCAATGGTTGTATTTCCAGGCGTACTTAGATAATGCCTTCAACCGCAATCAGGCGGCCGTTCAACATATTGACTCCCTATTTGATAATTTTTCTGCTGAGTTAGAAGACACCTTAAAGGTGGAAATGTTATTGCTGAAAACAGACAGCTACTTCAAGTTATTCCAGTATGCAAAGGCAGCTGAAACAGACAATATGCTGTTAACAACCTACCGGCGCCTGCTGGAGAGCAGCAGGGCAGAGGATATTGAAAATAAGTTCATTATTCATAATGGGCTAAAAGATGTTCAGCCCCAGCAGACGTATATTAGAGGGAATACCGAGCTCCGGTGGAAGAGGAATAAGATCGGGATTGTTGAGATACCGCTGAGCCGTGACAGTATCAGGTATGACGCTATCTTTGATACCAGGGCCAATATTTCCGCCATTACACAAACCTATGCTACGAAGCTGCGGCTGAAGATATTACCTGTTTCTTATTATGAGGGAAGTGGTATTACAGGCCTCCGGTTTAAAACCAGTCTTGCGGTTGCCGATAGTTTGTACCTCGGAGATATCCTGGTTCGTCATGCTGTATTCCAGGTGGTTCCGGATACGGTTTTATACATTGCCCCGGTTGACTTTCAGATGAATATCATTATTGGTTTCCCCATCATTGCACAACTTCACGAGATCCATTTTTATCAGGACGGGAAGATGAAAATACCGGTGAATGGAACAGCTGCTGCTTTGCGCAATATGGCGCTTGATGGCTTAAATCCTGTTTTATTGCTGAAAACAACTCAGGGGGACATATTGCCGTTTGCCTTTGATTTCGGGGCGGGCAGATCGATGCTGTTTGCTGCGTATTTTCAAAAGTATAGAGGCGCTGTTTTAGCCCATGGAGTAAAGACAACAACCGAATATGGTGGTGCGGGCGGAACACAGCAAAAAGAAGTGCTAACCCTTCCTTATATTGACCTGCTGCTCGACAAAAAGAAAGTAAGGCTGGACAGTATTGATGTCCTTTCCCAAAAGATCTATCCCTCGGAAACCTTTTATGGTAACATTGGCCAGGATTTCATCAAACTGTTTAGCGAGTTGACGATCAATTTTGATGATATGTATATCAAAGGACGTTAATATATGGATCGGCTTACTTTTGGGCCTGACCAGGGATTTTGGATGTTTATCTGATATGTATTAAATTGCGTAATTACTTACGTAATTGGTTAGATGTAGCCGCTTCAACAGCTATCAGATATAAAAGGAAGGCTGGTATATGAAAATGAGCGCGCAAACAAACTTATTTAACATATGAACACAGAAAAAATAGCAATTGTAATTTTAAACGAATTGGCCGGATGGCAGAAACTTAATGTTGCATCTTTTTTAACAAGTTCTGTAGCAATAGCCTTTCCTGCTGCGCACGGAGCGCCCTTGACAGATGCGGATGGAAATGCATACCTTCCTTTTTTAAAGTATCCTGTGCTTGTTTACAATGCTGAAACGCAGGATCAGATCAAAAGGGCCTTTAATCGTGCAAAAGACCGGGAGCTGCATACCGGCATATATGTCCGTGAACTTTTTGCGACCAAAAATGAAGCAGAGAACCTGGCGGTTATTAGCCGTTACAAAACCGAAGAATTAAACCTGGTCGGCATCATTGTATATGGTGACAGCAGGAAGGTTGATAAAGCCCTGGATGGCTTAAAGTTGCACGAGTAGACAGCTATTCCGTTGTATGATCATTGCAGCTGATCACTTATAGATCGTTAAATAACGTTGCCACAAAATTCTTTTGGTTTTCGCAAAAGCCTGTATCCAAATCCGTGATGTTCGTAGTCAAATACGGTTTCAGATGATACCTGAAGTTCAATGAGCTGCTATGTCATTTAAAGATCAAAAAAAGGGATTTAGCTATTTAATATACTTTTTAGTATGTTTTTGTGGCATCAATAATTGTTTGATGACAAAGACCGCAACTTTTAAGCTATACAGAAATAGGTGAAATATTTAGCCGGAGCTTAAACAGGGCTATTGTTTACGAACAAAATAGCGTTCAGTCAATGGCAGATTTAATGGGATTAGGTGGAAGTGATCACTTTAAAAATCACCTTGCGAATGTTATCAGCGACGATCTTTTTGGTACACCGGATATGAATGATGTGATAGAAAAAATTACCGGCAACGGCCCAATGACCTTAGCTGAATTTATAGATAAGAACCGCGCGGCTTTCACCGCTTGATTTTAGTACAGCTGCAGCTTATTTTTATTGGAACAGAACGTAATAGGAACGTCTGCTGTATTTTTGTTGAAAATAAACCCCTATGAGCTTTGAATTTCCTGGCGCCGTGCCGGAGATACCGGTAAGCGATCTGAAAGCGGCTGTTGCCTACTATGAGAACAATCTTGGCTTCAGTATAGACTGGGGCGGTGAGAGTGGCGGGATTGCGGGGATCTCAAAAGGGCAATGCAGAATGTTTCTCACGAATAACGCCTTCCGGGAGCATTACCACAATGCCGGGCCGGTATTGGTGTGGCTCAATCTCGGCAGCAAGGAACAGGTCAACGAACTGTTCGGGCTTTGGAGCGCCAGCCAGGCGAAGATTGTTTCAGCTCCGGAATCAAAGCCATGGGGATTGTATGAGTTCACAGCCGCTGATCCGGACGGCAATTTGTTTAGAGTTTTTTATGATTTTACCACTCCCGAACGCGAAGGAAACATTTAACATGTAGTTCTACCGTAAAGAGGTACTGTGCACCAGTTTGCTAATGGCAGAAGGTGTTGATTAGTTAAAAAGGTTCACACAAGTGAAACTTTTTGTATTTGCTGCCAATGATCTTTGACCGGAAGATGGAAGACAAGGTTTGCTTAAACATTTTATCTTCTTAAAAAATGGATGGCAGTTGCTAACAGTGCAACATGATCATTTAAGCCCCAGTGTATCCATTAATTCGCTTGCCGCAGCCGCCCCTGCACGGTTGGCGCCGATAGTGGAAGCAGAAGGCCCGTAACCCGGCAAATGAATGCGGGGTTCTTTAGCAACCATAGTTGCCAATCTGCCGGCCATTAGAATACCGCCATTTTCTTCTCTTGGCAAAACGGGCTTTAAATGTTCCAAAGCACCTTTAAAACCGGTATTCCACAAAATGACGTCCGCCTTTTCTTCTTTCCCGTCTTCCCATTTCACACCGTCCTTCGTTATCTCGCTAAACATGGGGAAACGTTTTAGCACCCCTCTTTCTTTCATATCCATGACCTGAGGTGAAAGAGGTAATCCGGTAACAGACACTACAGATAAAGGTGGTAAACCTTGCCTTACCCTTTCCTCCACCATCGCTACTGCATTACGCCCTGCAGCATCATCAAATGCACTTTCCCTAAATTGAGGTGGCCGCCGGGTAACCCAGGTTGTGGTGGTAACCTTTGAAATCTGATCCAACAACTGAACGGCGGAAATACCTGCTCCTACAACAATCACATGTTTGCCTTTAAAATAGCCGGCAGTTTTAAAGTCTTTCGTATGCAATTGTTCGCCCTGGAAAAGGCGGGCACCGGGATATTCCGGAATATAGGGGTTCTCCCAGGTGCCGGTCGCATTGATGATGCCTAATGCTGAAAATAAGGTTTTTGATGAATCGATGTAAAACCGCTCCTGATGTAAATAGACCGTTTCCACTTTTAGTGGCCGATACACCCGGAAATCAAATTTCTTTTCATACAGATCATAATAATGAGGTACGGCCAGACTGGCTTGCACTTCTGGATTACTGGTATCAATGGTTTCTGCGAAAGACATACCAGGGAGATCATGAATCCTGTTGACGGTACTTAGTGTAAGCGAAGGCCATCTGTATTGCCAGGCGCCGCCGGGATGAGGCGCTTCATCAAGGATGATGAAACCCGGACCAATTTCCAACCCCAGCTTTTTTAAATAATAGGCAGCTGATAGTCCCGCCTGCCCGGCGCCTATTACTGCAATTTTGGTTTTGTATCGAATTTTATTTACCATCAACTACGTTTATCCAACTACGTTTATCGCCATCCCAGCCCGGGAGCTACATGCTCCAATATCGAAGAAAGCACGTGTACATTATAATCCACACCTAATGTATTGGGAATTGTCAGGAGAACGGTATCTGCTTCCCGGATAGCCTCATCCTGTGCCAATTCTTTGATCAGCTGATCCGGTTCTGCAGCATAGCTCCGGCCAAAAATGGCACGTCTGTCTGCCTCCAGGGTGCCTATCTGATCTTTGCTGCCAGACTGCTGTCCAAAATAATGCCGGTCCTGATCATTTACCAATGCAAAAATGGACCGGCTTACAGACACCCTGGGTTCACGTTGGTGACCTGCTTCTTTCCACGCTTGTTTAAACAAACGGATCTGTTTGGCCTGTTGTATATGAAACGGTTTACCACTTTCATCAAATTTCAGGGTAGAGCTTTGCAGGTTCATGCCGGTTTTACCTGCCCAGATTGCGGTAGCATCGGAACCTGAGCCCCACCAAATGCGATCTTGTAAGCCGGGGGAAAACGGCTCCAAACGTAATAGCCCGGGAGGGTTGGGGAACATAGGATTGGGGTTGGGTTCGGCAAATCCTTTGCCTTTCAGCTGCTCAAAAAATTCAAGCCCTTTCCGCCGGCCCATATCTGCATCTGTTTCCCCTGCGGCAGGCTCATAGCCAAAGTGGCGCCAACCGTCGATTACCTGTTCGGGCGACCCCCTGCTGATGCCTAATTGCAGACGACCGCGGGAAATTAAATCTGCAGCGCCGGCATCTTCCACCATATACAGTGGATTTTCGTACCGCATATCAATAACGCCAGTTCCGATTTCAATTTTGCTGGTTTTGGCACCAATAGCCGCTAATAAAGGGAAGGGAGACGCCAGTTGTCTGGCAAAATGATGTACCCGAAAATAGGCGCCGTCAATACCTAATTCTTCCGCTGCTACTGCCAAATCAATAGATTGAAGCAAGGTGTCGCCCGCCGTTTTTGTGCTATACGCTGGATGGTTCGCCCAATGACCGAACGATAAAAATCCGATTTTTTTCATCTGTTTATTTATTTCCTCTGTGCCGTGATGAGCTCATCCCGGGATCAGTATATTATCCTCAAATGTAGTAAATGCCAACATCTTTAAATAATGCAGATAGCCTTTCAATAAATTTTTACTTAAGGAGTTTAATAGTACAAATGTGCACTGCATTTTGCAGTGCACTCAAAGCCTATCAAAAAATGTGAATTTCATTAATTGTTGCCTGCTTCAGTAGATAGGAATTAGCCGGGAAAGTATGCTGATCAGGCTCTTCTTCGTATTTTACAAGAAAATCATTTTTTGTAATGAAGAACTTTGTCTTGTTAAGTATTATACAACTCTTCGTATGGCATAGTACGTTTGCACAATCTGTACAACAGCGGGCATTTGAATTCAAAACTAGTGATAATGTTAAGCTTTATGTGAAAGTTGCAGGTATAAGAAGGAACTTTTAGGTGAAAATACGGGCGTATCCGCTATGCTCAGCAGGGACAGTCTTTGCAATTAAATTTGGAGAAAATGGCTGCGCTCCGTAAACGTGGCTTAGCGTACAAGCTACTATCGGAAGATACGGCGACTATTCAAAAACAAATGGCTGTGGATGACTACGAGCATTCACAGGATTTTGCAATGGCCGTTCTATTTAAGCAAAAGCAATATCCCGAATATACAAAAGACTACATAGCCTTTACACAGCAACTAAAAATACCAGTACTTATTATTGCCGGAACAGCGGACCATGCAGTGGGCATAAAAGGTTACAAAACTTTTGCTTTCCCGGAAAAAACAGTGCGTGAGATAGAAGGAGGACACCTGCTTTATTATGAAAACAGTGCGGTTTTTAAGGCTGCAGTTTGCGATTTTGCGCAACAGCATTAAGCAATGCATAAGTAATTCCTGTTCCAGCCGGCCATCCATGATCTAAAGCAGGCTGTTAACTATATTTCTCTTCAAGCCCGCATAAAACATCAACCAATTTATCCGGGCATTCTCTCATCACATTGTGCCCGCAGTGTATTACTTCCACATGCCAGTCCTTGGAATCTTTCAAATTTTCATATTGTTTAACAAAGGGGCTTGGTTCCCAGCCACTCAGAAAAATGAATGCACGATTAAGAACCCGTTCATAATCTCCATTCAAACGTAAACTTTGCATGAATGTTGCCAGCGGATGTGGTCTTCTCCGGTCGTCTGCCCCTGGCGGAACTTCAACAGCGAAACCATCCTTGCCCGCTCCGGCTACAAAACGTTGCCTGTACATTTCAGTGGTAAGGCTCCAGCAGGAATCTCCATCCTTGGGAATGTAAGCATCAATATAAACAAGGGCATAGATCCTTTCCGGAATTTTATCTGCCACGCCTGTAATAACTAATCCGGCATAGCTATGGCCGCATAAGATCACATTCGTGATATCTTCTGTTACAAGCTTGTCTATTACGAATTGAATATGTGTATCTAAATTTATTATCCTGTTTTGGATCCCGGGTTGTGATTCAAGACCTGGTAAGGTTAATGAAATACATTTTTTTCCCAGCTGCTCCAGTTTATTAGTTATTGGATCGTAAGCCCAGCCACCGTGCCATCCTCCGGGAATAAAGACGTATGTTTTTTCATTTTGCATAATGGGTAAGTTCAACAGTTTCGCAAGATAAATAAAATACCACACTCTGAATGGCCTGAACAGCTGCAACTTATCTACCTCAAAGCTGCACTTACCCATTATACAGAATCATTTAATTCTTGATGAATTTTTTAACGATCGTCTTATGATCCCTGCTGATTACAATGGTGTATAAGCCTGGTTTTAGCGTAGATACATCAATGCTATTACCTGAAACCACTGTATTTATTACGGGCTGTCCGAGCACATTAAAAATAGCTGCTTTGGCTCCGCTAAGCTCCCCGGAAGAAAAGAAGATAGCCTGTGTTACCGGGCTGGGATAGATGGTTAGCTCATTCTTAGTGCTCAGCATCTTTTTTTCTACAGATGCCATCCTTGCTGCTGTTGGTACCAGCTTCCATTGCCCGCATAGCTGGCTGTTATTACCCCACTGACGAACATTTGCGCCATTTGATGAACTCGCATCTGCTACTTCTACTACTTTACCACTATGTTTGGGAATAATTTTATAGTGTCCATCTGTTGTGCCTACCAGCACAAATTGCTGATTAAAACCGCTTACGTAATCCCATTGATGTACATTTGCACCCTCGTCTTTACTCACTCCATCCACATCTACTGATTTGCCACTGGCTACTACATTGATCCTGTACGTTCCATCACCCAAGTGCGTTAGCTGAAACTGTTGATTATTGCCTCCTGCATATTCCCACTGCTGAATGTTTCCGCCATTCTCCTGAATATGTTCCGCTGCCAGGTCCATATATTTTCCGCTGTTCCGGTTTTGGATAAAATAGGTACCTGCTAAACCGGTTACCCCGGCTGTTCGTATGCGTAAGGAGGAAACTTTATCATTTAACCCATCTGCAACAAGACAGCTTACATTCCCGCTATATGTTTTAGAATTACCACTGAAATTTGCGTCGTCATAAAGCGTTACCTGAAATCCTTCCGCTACTGTGAGACTTGATAGCAGGTCGTTTTGTATGCCTAAGGACTGCAGCCTGTTCAGATCATAGTCGCCTACTTCCAATCCATTGGCAAAACCCTTAAAATCACAGTCATTGTAAAAGTTTGCAACCTCTTTCAGATTTTTAGTGCGGATACCGAAGATTGTGTTCACCCTGTTTGCCAGTTCCTGAAGATTAATATTGTTGTCATTATATACCCAGTAAAATCCTCCTTTGGAGTTGCAATTGTTTTTAGCTCGGGTCATTTTGTCGGTTACCGTATTTCCATTCTCATAATTCAGGTCACCTGTATGCAGTTCAATATTGTTGATGTTCCAATCACATGGATTGTTGCCGGCTCCTCCCTCATACCATTGTAAATAGATCTTATCAACGGCACCACTGCGCTGGTTGTTAACATTGGTAGCCAAACTTTGCCAGTATGGCTTGTTCATATAAGGGGCAAGCGTAGTCTTATATCCAATGTCAGCCAGCATAATGTGGAAAGCGGTAGCAGAATTAACATCATAGGCCTCTTCATCATCGTTATTGATCGCATCTATGGACGGTATAGCCGTTTTCAGGGCTTTGAAATTACGGTAAAGGATACCCGAAGTACCTGTACCCTGACTATTAACCAGGTTTCTGATATTCGTGTAAGAGTGGCTTCCCCAGCCGCCAATGCATGTTTCCACCCTGTTTATAGAGGTGACGCCGGTTTTCAGCGCAGTTACATCAGCAATGTAGTTAGGATTGGTAGAGCCGAAAACGTAAGATCCGTTTGAGCAGATGGTTTGTCCGTCGGTAGTCAGGTCACCGTTCGCTTCAACAGTGACGTTAAAGAGTATTACATAGGTAAACCCCGAAGCTTTTAAGTCAGCCACGGTATGCGTTCTTTCCCTACGGAAATGCCCGCCGACATAAATGCCTGACTGGGCGAATGCAGATTCGCTTACTAATACAATGATCAGCAGAAAAAGTACAGATAGGATTTTAGAATTAGTGCTCATAATTAATATGGTTTTTTAGGAAGTAACATGAATTTTATTAGCTAAAAGGGTGAATGCGAAAAGCGATCGTTCGGAACCGGGCATGGGTGAACACAAAGGCTTTGAGCGCGCCTCAGTTATTTGACGTGGTTTTCAGATTATGGCAAAGGATAACCATTCAACAAAGTATCTACAGGCGCAGCAGTTTTATTGTGCTGGTCAGCCTTCTGCTATTCTCATCATAAATATTTAACAGGTACAATCCTTTGCTCAAAGGTGTACTGACAGTCACCGCTACGCGGCCCTGGTTTACCACCCGCTGAGTATATACCACCCGGCCCTGCTGATCGAGCAGCGACAGAATAAATGCTCCTTCAGGAGACAGCCCGGTCAGGGTAAACTGTTGGCTAAAGGGATTAGGCGATATGCTGAGATGTTCCTGCGTGAATACGCCGCTTTTCTGCTGCGACATTGTCATGAGCGGCTGTTGGGTTGTAACGGTAAAGTTCCGGGAAATGCTGATCGTATCCAGCGGATGCCAGAAAGTTACCCGTAGGTTATGCAAACCTGCTGACAAGGCGCCCGGATCAATAATAAAGGCGCCGTTGGGGCTTACGGGTAATGCTGTTACGCTATCCAGCAACACCGCTACTTCTGTATGCCAGCGTTCGGGAGGATAGTTTGCGATCAATATGGTATCAGGGCCGCCGGCCATGCTATACTTGCTTTCCAAGGTGCGAAGGATGGGCGGGGTGTTTAAGATAGGGTATACACGCAGGGTTACAGCAGCGTCACTGGTATATGTAAGCCCGTTTGAGCCCTGCCATTGCAGCACATCAAATCCTACAATACCAGGATTGGGTGTGTACTTCATGCTGTCCAGCTCTGCCCTGGTTATTTCATTGCTCCTTTCCCAGAAAACAGTTTTTCCCTTTACAGTTAACCGGCCCCAGGTTGGCAAAGAAGTAATTTTGATCTTCTCCAGCTGACCGGCGCCGCTGGCAGGACCTGAGAAATGCTGAATAAAGTCATTCGCTGTAAACTGAATGGAGCTGTTCGCTAATCCCGTTTTATAAAAGGGCTGAATATGCATCGGCAGCGTGGAATCCGCATGGATGGCATATAAGATAGTATCCTGGCTCAGGAACCAGGCGTTCTGCTGGTTAAAAATGCGCTCGTAGGGAGTATTGGCGATCAGCTTCTGCGGGCCTGTCCGGGGCGAGTAATATAAACCGCTTGGGTTAAGGTCTCTGTGCACCATTACATCCCCGTTTGGCGACAATGCCCTTATAAAAGTAAATGCGTAAGAGTGATACTTACCACCCTGATAGTGAAATGCCTCGCGGGTGTTGCCAACGGAGTCCCGTACATAGGTCCATGAATCGGGATAACCTCCATCCTCCCTGACCACATAGGCCAGGTATCCGCCGTTAATACTGTACTGTGTTCTATCGATTACATAGGTCTCGTCGCCCAGCATGCGCAGCGTATCTACGCTTGTTCCGTTATATAACACCAGCGTGCTTAGACCTTCCTGTGATATGGCCAAGATCTTTCCGTTGTCTGCCACCGGCATCCTGAAAGTAGCATTTCTGCCGGATCGGTCTTTTATGACCTTTCTAACACCGTTTTGCCAGATGTACTGGATCCGCTGGTTATAATCATAGTACACCGCCATACCTTCCTTAGACATGGCTATATCTGTACCTACGCTATCATCAACTAATGTAACCTGCTGCAGGGCCATGTTTTTAAGGAACAGGGAATCCGTTACCTGAGACGGTATGGGGCCCTGTCCCCGTACCCAGGCAAGATAGTTACCACTAACCGATAACGTTCTTGCATGGGACTCTACTAATGTCAGCTGGCCCTGCCGCCATTCATATACCGCCACAGCATCACTCCCCGTGGCTACGGTGAATAATGCTCCAACGGGCGTTACCCAGGCGGAGTTTGTTTGTCCGGACGCAATTACAAGTCGCCGCGGAAGGGTAATTACTTCGCTGGTATTTTGCAGGGTGTTGATCAACCGGCAGGTAGAGTCTTTTACAACCAGGAGCCGGTTGTTGCTAAAATCACGAATGGTATTTCCTGTCGGTACCGTATAGTATACGGACAGGTACGGATTGGTATTAAGCTGGGCAAACGCAAATGCAACGCATAAAAGGAATACAGCAGTAGCGTAAATTTGTTTCATAGCTGAGATACGTGGTTTAATGGTTTCGCAAAAGATTGATAAACAAACGGGTCCGGGTTTTAATTCACTGAATCAGGGTTTAATTACTTCGAGAATATACAATAAATTATACATTTCTGCCTCTTCTTTTTTAACGGTTCCTCTATTCAGGAATACAGCCCGCAGGCGCCCTGCGGCCGCAAAAAAACAGGCGGCAGGAAACCCTGCCGCCTGTCAGATTGTTAGCTGATATTTTTATCAATCCGCTTTTAAACTGTTTACAGGGTTCATCATGGCTGCCCTGATGGCTTGCGAGCTAACGGTTATCAGCGCTATCACCAGTGCCGCCATACCTCCGGCCGCAAACACTCCCCAGTTAATATCTATCCGGTTCACGAAATTATTGAGCCAGTTATGCATGAAATACCATACCAGCGGGGCTGCTATCACAAACGCGATACCTATGAGCAGGATAAACTCCTTTGAGAAAAGGTATACAATATGAGCGGGCGTTGCTCCCAGCACTTTGCGCACACCTACTTCCTTTATACGCTGTACTGCCATGAATGATGCCAGGCCGTATAAGCCCAGGCAGCTGAGGAATATGGCTATGCCTGCAAAGATCTCGTACAAATGTGCCAGCTGGCGTTCTTCCTTATAATATTCCGCTATCCGCTGGTCCAGGAACTGGTATTCGAAGATCTGTTCGGGGAAGTTCTCATTCCAGAGCTTTTCAATAGCTTTTAGCGAAGCCTGTACGTCCGCACCGGCGGCCAGTCTTACGCCCACGCTGTTGAAACGCCGTTTTATGTTGCTCATGAATACGGGCGCCACGGCCTCTTTCAGCGTACCGGCGGCAAAATCCCGGACCACTCCTACAATCGGGCCTTTGATCTGGCCGTTCCATACATCTATATCTTTATTGAGCACGTCTGCTGGTTTCAAACCTAGTTTTTTCACCAGTGTTTCGTTCACCAGGAACTCGCGTACGGAATCTGTTCGGGTGAGGTTGCGGCCTGCTACGAGTTTGATATCGTAGGTGTTGAGATAGTTATAATCCACCCAGCGCGTGATGGATGGGAATTTGGTTTCCTCCGCCTGGTGATCAAATTTAAAGCCTGTCCACCAGTTACCATCATTGGAAGGCGCTGCATTGGAAAAGCTCAGCTCCTGTATGCCTTTGATCTGCTGCAGCTGGTCCCGGAGGTAAGCAATCTTTGCATTGCCTGCGCTGTCGTTACGGAAAGGTACATTCACAATGGCATCCCGGGTAAAACCCATGGATTGTTTGTTAAAGTAATTCATTTGCTGCAGGATGATGAGCGTGCCAATGATCAATGCCTGTGCAATGATAAACTGGAAAACCACCAGGCTACGGCGCAGGGAAACGCCGCCGGTCTTTTTGCTGGCTGCTATCTTGCTCTTCAACGCATTAATGGGATTGAATGCCGACACAACGATGGAAGGGTAGAAGCCTGCCAGAAAGGTAACGGCCAGGAAGATGGCAAACAGTAATGCATACACGTTGTAGGCAACCAGCATACCTGGGCCCAAAGGCAGGTCCATGATCCTGCTGATGAACGGAAGCACGCACAATGCCAATACCACGGCCAGCAGGAGAGAAGTCAGCACCAGCATGGCAGTTTCAGACAGGAATTGTATTTTCAGCTGCCAGCGGTTACTACCAAGTACCTTGCGTACCCCAATCTCACGGGTGCGGTTCACCGCCTGTGCGGTGGCCAGGTTAACGAAGTTCACACAGGCAATGAGCAAAATAAATGCGGCGATCATCCACAGCATCCTTATTCTTTCAGGTGATGCCACACGGCCAATAAAGTTCGACGTGCGGTTATCTGAATGCACGCCAGCCAGCGACTGCAGCATATGCGTGTTTTTGTTCTTCGGATCTTTGTATTTTTTCGAGAAGGCGATCAGCTGCTGGTTGATCTTTGCCTCATCCTGCCCCGGAGGCAGCAGCACATAGCAATTATGAACGTCGTCTATCGTTACCCAATCCTTTATCTCGTTTATTTTAAGCATGGCATAAGTTGCCACCATATCAAACTGGAACTCTGTGTTCTTAGGCGGATCATCCAGTATGCCCGTTATCGTTAGATTGAACTGCTGGTCAAGCTTGATAACCTGTCCCATGGCCTTGTGCCAATCGCCAAAATATTTTTCTGCAGTGGAACGTGCCAGCACGGTGGAATTAGGATCGTTCAACGCGGTGGCTTTGTTCCCTGCCAGCCATTTGTAATCAAATATGTCAAAGAAGGAGGGTTGCAGATAATATACCAGTGGTTTGAATTTCTTCTGAATGTTGCCGTGCACGTCTTCCAGTGTTACCAGCCTTTTACCCATTTGCAGAATACCGGTTACCTTTAACCCGGGGAAATCGTTTTGCAGCGCAGTAGGCACAGGGAAGGGCACCGCCGGTGTGTAGTTGATCTTGCCACTTTCTTCCGGCATTACCGTAAGCACTCTATAGATACGGTCTTTCTTCGTATGGAACATATCGAAGCTTTGCTCGTATTGAATGATCACATAGATCACCAGGCAAACGGTGATGCCCAGGGTAAGGCCGGTAATGTTGAGAAATGCATAGCGCTTGTTGCGCCACAGGCTCCGGAAAGCGGTTTTAAGGTAATTCTTCAGCATACAGGAGGGGATTATTGCGGGTGCATATCGCAAAAACAATACAAGAATAATAAGGTGTTCATTTTTAATTATTTATGATACGGTTACTAAATGGAAATGTCCGCTTTTGACATTATAATGTCCGCTTCCGGACAATCCAATAATCCCTATCTTTAAAACCCAAATTCCCGGCTATGACCTTTGCTGAATTTTTTCACATCCTTATCCTGTTGGGCTTTTTACAGGGTGTTATTATGAGCATGCTGCTCTTCTTCTCAAAAAAACGTTCCCGTCCCAACCGTTTACTGGGCACACTCATACTCCTCATAGCGCTGGCTTGTCTTAACCTATACCTTTTTGAATCGCCCCGGTTCACGGAGAATCCTATTCTGAACCTGCTGGGCAATCTTATTCCGCTGGTTATTATTATGCCCCTTGGTCCGCTCTTGTATTTTTATGTTAAAAGCACCATTGATCCCAATTTCAGGATTACACGGAAGCAGCGCTTACATTTTTTACCTGTGATAATAGACTGCGGCCCCCAGCTCAGCATCATAATATATTTTGCGGCTGCGTTGTTAGACTTTTCAATACCGGACCCCGGTTTCCTGGGCCGTTTTATTGACAACTATAATGTATATGCCGATATTCCGCGCTGGGGTTCTATTACTATCTATCTCTGGCTCTCCGCCAGGTACCTGGCCACGGTAAGCACGGAGAAAGAGCCTTACCGCCAATGGATGCGCCAGTTCATCCGTCTTTTTCTTGTTTTCCAGGTTATATGGTTTGTATACCTGGTGCCTTATGTGATACCATCCCTGACAGATAAGGTGCTGAATACGGTAGACTGGTACCCGGTATATATTCCCCTGGTGGTCCTGATCTACTGTCTGGGAATAAAAGGTTACCTGATGGCGCCTGCGGAAGCGCCGGTGGCAAGAAAAGTGGTGACCCCTCCGTCCGAAAAGCTGATAGCGGAAGCGGAACCACTCCTGAAAAAAGCAATGGAACAGGACCGCCTGTACCTGGATCCTGAGCTTAACCTGGCCTTGCTAGCCCGGCATACCGGCCTGCCCCAGAAAACCATTTCATTGATCCTGAACCAGCACTTGCAGAAAAGCTTCAATGAATTTGTGAACGGGTACCGGGTGGAGGCATTTAAGCAAAATATCCGGGAGCTGCGGCAGGATAATATGACTATCCTGGCCATGGCTTTTGATGCCGGTTTTAATTCGCAGGCAACTTTTCAACGTGCCTTCCGGAGCCATACCGGTATGTCGCCCAGGGAATATATGACCCTGCACCTGGAAAAGCAGCCAAAACCGGAAAATGAGTAGTAAAATGTTATTCAATTCCGGATTTGAGTAGATATAACAGCCTGAAATACCTTGCTTTACCCGAAAAAAGGAGATGAAACATTATTTGCGTCTTTGTTTGTTATTATTGGTTTTGACCGGTAACCAGGTTATTGCCCAGGAAAAATTCATAACGCTTTCCGGCAGGATAACCGATGCCGGTAGTCATCAACCCATTATTTATGCCAATATCCAGCTAGCCAACGGTAGTATTGGTACGGCTGCCAATATAGCGGGGGAGTTCATTTTTAAAATAGCGGAAAAATTCTGGCAGGACACGCTGCTGATCTCCTGCATCGGTTACCAGTCTGTTACCATGCCCTTGCCGAAGGCCAGCTTACAGGATATGGATATCCGTCTGGAGCCGGCTGTTTACCTGCTTCCGGCCGTATCGGTAAATGTGCGCAACGGTTTTGGGATCCTGCGGCAAATGATTCGCAGCATACCAGATAATTATGATACTGCCGATGTACGGCTGACCGCCTTTTACAGGGAAAATATCCGCCTGGCTGCAGATACAGTCAATTTCATTGAATCGGTTATGGATATTTACAAAACCTATCATACCGGCCGGGATCATAAAGACCAGATCCGCATTATCAAAGGCCGTAAAAAGAAGGTGGATTGGAGTAAAGATCCGCAGCTGTACAACTGGATCGGTAATATTACGAACACGGCTTACTCCTCCCTGAACGAAGACTTACAGAAATACCTTGACGCAAAGAATAATATACTGAATGAACGCAATTTCCGCTATTATACCTGTGATTACAGGGAAACGATCCGCGAAAGCGACCGTAATCTCCTGGTGTTATACCTGCAGCCCAAAGAAGATAGCCGCAAAGGACTGGTATGGGCAAAGATCTATATTGACGAAGCTGACCTGGCACTGGTAAGGTGTGAGATGGAGACCACCCCGGCCGGGAATGACTATGTGAACCGCCATGGGAAAGGTGGTATCAACTATATGATCATGTCTAAGGTTATAAAGGCCAGCTTTGATTTTACAAAGATCTCGATGGTGGTCACCTACAAGCAATACAATAATAAAAGTTACCTGAGCACCGTACAGCGTCACTGGGAGTGCGTGTTGAACAGCAGCAAGCGGGGAATGAAGGATGTTCCATGGACCGGTGATTTTTATCTGCTGGTCACAGACGTGAGCAAGGATAGCTTACAACGTTTTGCTACGGGTATTAGTAATGACCGGTCATCCATGAACCATGAGATAGGGAATGACTATGATCCTGCTTTCTGGGAAAACTACAACATCCTGCTGCCGGTGCTGCAGGATTCAGTAAAGCAAAAGAAGGACGCCGCGCCGCCCTCTGGCAAAGCCGCACATATTTCTAACCGTCAGAACGGCTTTACCCGGGCCGATACGCTGCGCGGCATGCTATCGACGCTTCGTAACTGCTACGACGTTAGCTTTTATCACCTGGATGTGGATGTAAACCTGGAGCACCGTTCCATTGAGGGGAGTAATAAGATCCGGTTTAAAGTAGTGACCCCGTTTAACCGGATGCAGATAGACCTGTACGCCAATATGCGCATCAGGAAGATCCTGTATGGGGATCAGCCCCTGTCATTTACCCGGGAAGATAATGCGGTATTTGTGAAGTTTCCCCTTACGCTGCCCGCAGGCAGTGAAGAAACGATCATGGTGTATTACGATGGGGTACCGCAGGAGCCTGACTTTAAGATCCCGATGTACGGCGGTATACTATGGGACAAGGACGAACAAGGCAATCCCTGGGTACAGGTAGTATGCCAGGGCTCCGGCGCCAGCTTATGGTGGCCCAACAAAGATCATTTGTCTGATGAACCGGACAGCATGCGGATCTGGATCACTATACCCAACGGCTATACTGAAATATCCAATGGCCGTTTGCAGCGGAAAACGCCGGCAGGCGCCGGTAAAACCAGGTATGAATGGCTGGTGACCTATCCCATCAATAATTACAACGCTACCTTTTGCATAGGTAAATACGCTTCTTTTAAAGATGCCTATATCAGCGGCCAGGATACATTAACGCTGGACTATTATGTGATGCCCTATAATTTAGAACGCGCCAGAACTATGTTTGCGCAGGTAAAGCCCATGCTGGCCTGTTTTGAACAACATTTTGGAAAATACCCGTTTCCCCGGGATGGTTTCACCCTGCTTGAAAGCCCTTATCCCATGGAGCACCAGAGCGGCGTATGCATGGGAAAGATCAAAGAGGGCATGCGCCTGGATTATTCGCCTTTGATCTGGCATGAATGTGCACACGAGTGGTGGGGTAATGCC
Source organism: Chitinophaga rupis (assembly GCF_900109685.1). Taxonomy (GTDB): domain Bacteria; phylum Bacteroidota; class Bacteroidia; order Chitinophagales; family Chitinophagaceae; genus Chitinophaga; species Chitinophaga rupis. The sequence goes on from NZ_FOBB01000005.1 coordinate 109,177, forward strand.
ATCAGCTGTAAAGATATTGCTGACATGTGGATGCATGAGGCATTTGCCACCTATGCGGAAGGTCTTATGGTAGAATGCAGCGAAGGTAAGGCGCTGGGGGTAGCGTACCTGAATGCACAGAAAGACCAGGTAAATAACCGCGAGCCTGTAACCGGTGTTTATAATGTAAATCACATCCACTACAATATCGGGGATATGTATAGCAAAGGGAGCCTGATGTTGAATACATTCCGCTTTGTGCTGGATAACGATACCCTGTGGTTTACGCTGCTAAAGGATATACAGCAGCATTTCCGTTACCGGACCCTTTCGGCCGATGAATTGGTAAGCTACATTTCACTGCGTACGGGTAAAGATTACAGCTGGTTCTTTGATCAGTATCTGAAATACACCAGCCTGCCGAAGCTGGAAATATCCCTGAAAGAAAAGGGAAGCAATCTGCAGCTAACCTACCGCTGGCTGGCAGATGCAGCGGGGTTTAAGATGCCGGTAAAAGTAACAGTAGCCCCGGGCCGCTTTGGTTTTATTTATCCCACAACTAACCGGCAGATCATTACGCTGAAGCAAATGAACGCAGGCGATTTTGAGGTAGATGAGGATGATTTTTATATAGAGGTGGCAGAGGTATGAGCCGCTTTTACTGCACATGAGGATTCGCCGGAGCATAAGCAGGTGCATAAAGAGGAGAGTAGCCATAATAGTTGCTCCTGCTTACGCTAACGCTGCCTGAAATAGAAAATGTTCTGTCGTTGCTGATATACATTACGCCTACTCTGGCGGCTGGGTTAATGCTGAAATTGTTGTTCCGCATTGAACCATAGTTCTTGTCAATGCCGGGTTGGTAGAATGCACTATTGTATTGTAAAAGAGTAGGCGTTACCGAAATACCTCCGAAAGCAAATATATTATTGGTCAATTGCCGGTTGAGCTGATATTCCAATGGAGCGGACAGGAAGGTGCTGCTGCCTCCCTTAAATCCAATAAAACCGGTGGTAATGCCGGCGTATTTTGTGATAAACCATTTTTTTGGATGGTAGCTGGTATCAGCTGCCTGGCCGGGATTTCCGAAGGCCGGTTGTATATTATGCTGGGGGCCGTAATATAAAGGAGACTGTGCCTTAGTTGCCATGGCCGCCGACATTAAAATTGCGGTAAAAATGATTGCCCGTATCATGATATGAAGATAACTATCCTTTTTATTAATATTGCTAATAAAATCCTAATATTTTCATCCCTGGGAATATGCCAGGGCGCTATCGCTAAAATATAAGGTATGGACGGCTCCAATACACAAGATCAGCGTATTGCAAAAATGATCTTTGCCTCGGTCTATCCTTTGTATCTCGCAAAGGTAGAGAAGAAAGGCAGAACAAAAGAAGAATTGCACCAGGTTATAGAATGGTTAACAGGCTTCGATAATAAGCAGCTGCAGGAGCTGATAAACGAAAAGGTAACTTTTGAAACGTTTTTCCAGCGCGCTTCGCTAAACCCCAATGCGAAGCTCATCACAGGTGTAATTTGCGGGTATCGCGTAGAGGAGATCGAAAATCCTTTGACGCAGCAGGCCCGGTATCTGGATAAGCTGGTGGATGAGCTGGCGAAGGGCCGGAAGATGGAGAAGATATTGCGCGGATCATAGAGGGTAAGAGGCGGTAAAATAAACTTACAGGAAAGGCCGGAAGTTATCTCCAGCCTTTTTTTCTTTCCGCCGGAACTTGCAATATTCTGTTTATCAATTAATTAAACTCAAAATAACCAGGGGTAAAAGGTTCCCCAATAGCGCAATCCGGTGCAATCCTACCGCAGTGAATTAAGCTAGATTTATGCAGAGAGCATTTTTTTTACCCTAAAACCCTATCTTCTCATGAGAAAAGTTCTACTCTTCGCAGCTGCATTACTATGCAGTACAATCTCGTTTGCCCAGAATTATTGGAGGCCCCACACCGATGCCGCCAGGATCACTACCGACAAAGCGGTGGCCCGGCTTGCATTTCCGGCCGAATTCCAGTTATTTGATCTGAGCTTTACCCCTTTCCGGAATGAAGCATTTAAAACGGTCCGTAATGCATCCGCACATGCAACCATTATCTCTTTGCCGAATGCAGACGGGCAAATTGAACAGTTTGAAATTGTAGAAGCTTCCAATTTCGAGCCTGCATTACAGGCCCAATTCCCTGATATAAGAGCTTTTTCAGGGAAAGGCATCACGGATAAATATGCTACATTAAAGCTGAGCATTTCTCCGCAGGGGATTCAAACAACTGTTTTTCGCACAGAAAAGGAAACAGAGTTTATTGAACCTTATTCTGCCGACCATACTGTTTATGCTGTATTTAAAAAACGGCCGAAGACCTTACCCTGGAAGTGTTCTACCCCGGAGCAAAAATTGTCAGATGATATAGCCCGCAAGGTATCTGATGTTGCTGCCAGGTCAACCGGCGATATGAAAACATTACGGCTGGCTCAATCCGTTACAGCTGAATACTCCAATTATTTTGGCGCTACCAGCGCTTCGCAGGTTGCATTGGTGCTGGCAGCTGTTAATGCTACGCTTACCCGTTGCAATGGTGTTTATGAAAAGGATCTGGCTATCCATCTTAACCTGATTGCGGCAACTACCAATGTATTCTATTATAATGCTTCAACAGATCCATATTCCGCGGCCAGCAGTGGCGCCGGCGGGGCATGGAACAGCGAGCTGCAAAGCACATTAACCTCTGTGATCGGCGCCGCGAACTATGATATTGGCCACCTGTTCGGGGCATCCGGTGGTGGCGGTAATGCCGGTTGTATAGGTTGTATTTGTGCTGACAATTCAAAAGGAAGCGGCTTTACTTCTCCTGCAGATGCTATTCCGCAGGGAGATAATTTCGATATCGATTATGTAGTGCATGAAGTAGGGCACCAGCTGGGTGCTAACCACACTTTTTCCATGAGCAATGAAGGTACCGGCGTGAATGTGGAACCAGGCTCCGGGATCACTATTATGGGTTATGCCGGTATTACCAGCCAGGATCTTGCTCCACATTCCATTGATATTTATCATGCTGCTTCCATTGCGCAGATCCAGGCTAATCTTTCCGGCAAAACCTGCCCGATAACTACCAGCATAGCCGCTAATAATGCAACCCCTGTTGTAAATGCCGGCGGTAATTTTGCGATCCCTATCAGCACCCCGTTTGCATTGACCGGTTCAGCTACTGATGCTAATGCCGGTGATGTGCTGACTTATTGCTGGGAGCAAAATAACAGCGCATCCTCCTCACAAACGGGATCTGCCAGTGTGGCCAGCGCAACCAAAGCATCTGGTCCCAACTGGATCTCATTTACGCCTACCACATCGCCAACAAGGTATTTTCCCAAAATGTCTACCATTCTTGCAGGCGGTTTAGTGTCCGGCCCATTGACTGGCGGGGATGCAGGCGCTAATACAGAAGCATTGAGCTCCGTTTCAAGAACCTTGAGCTTCCGCCTAACGGTAAGGGATAATGCACCTTATAGTTCTACCGCACCGGTAAGCATCGGACAAACCAATTTTGCGGATATGACAGTAACGGTTACCAATTCATCCGGGCCTTTTTCAGTAACGGCTCCTAATACGGCGGTAACCTGGGCTGGTAATTCATCACAAACGGTAACCTGGAGTGTAGCCAATACAACCGCATCACCGGTTAGCTGCGCTAATGTAAAAATATCTATCTCTACAGATGGAGGCGCTACCTTCAGCACATTAGTGGCCAGCACTCCGAATGATGGCAGTGAGGTGATAACGGTTCCGAATACACCCACTACCACAGCAAGAATAAAAGTAGAAGCGGTAGGAAATATTTTCTTTGATATTTCCAATACCAATTTCACTATTACATCCGGTTCCGGCTGTGCTGCTCCGTCAGGGTTAATTGCTTCTGCTATTACCACTACATCGGCTACCGTAGGATGGACCGCAGTAAGCGGCGCAGTATCTTATGATGTGGATTATAAAGCTACTTCCTCTGCTACCTGGGTGAATGCTGCAACAGGAACAACGGCTGTTTCTCTGGGCTTAACAGGACTTACCTCCGGAACTACTTATGATTACAGGGTAAGAACTAATTGCGCCAGCGGCAGCAGCGCTTATTCAGCAGCGCAATTTACTACCACCTCCACAGGCACCTGCAATTCGCCCACTGGCTTAGCCAGTTCCGCTGTAACAGCTACGGGAGCTACTGTTAGCTGGACATCCGTAAGCGGCGCGCTGAGCTATGACGTAGATTATAAACCTAATGCATCCTCCACCTGGATCAATGCCGCAACCGGAACCGCTTCCACATCGGTTAACTTAAGCGGATTAACCTCCATCACATTATATGACTGGAGAGTAAGAACAAATTGTTCAGGCGGTAATAGCACCTATGCTACTGCGCAATTCACTACCTTAACCTCATCCGGTTGTGCAAATCCGTTGGATAATTCAACCAATGGAACTATTTCCGGTGCTGCAACCATTCCATTTAATACGGATGTTACAGGCCTTATCAGCCCAAGTGGTGATGTTGATAATTATAAATTTGTGATCACTACTTCCGGTACTATCACGATTACATTGAGAACCCTGCCTGGTGATTATGATGTAAAACTGCTGAACAGCTCAGGTACACAGGTGGCTATTTCACAGGCAGGCGGCACCAGCAATGAAACGATCAGCAGAACCGTCAGCGCGGGTACTTATTATGTGCAGGTGTATGGCTACAATGGGGCCAATAGTGCTACCACCTGTTATACACTACGGGTACAATTAGGTACTGCCAGCCGCGGAGATGATGCTATTACTAGCAATGCACCCAAAATGGTTGTATTCCCGAATCCTGCCAGGGACCTGGTGAACATTAACCTTTCGGGCTACAAAGGAAAATCAGAAGTGAGCATGTTTGATGTGAACGGCCGCCTGGTATTGCGCCGTGAAATGAGCGAGGTTAACACGCAGCTTGATATTTCTGCATTGCCTGCAGGTGTTTATATAATGAGGATTAAGAATGGAGTAAATGAAGTGAATAGAACGAAGATCATTAAACAATAAAGCAGGTAGAAAACGATATAGAAAAGCCAGTGCCTATCCGGGTACTGGCTTTTTTATGATCAGATCAATAATCGATGATGTGAGCAGATAGCTGGGAGGGAGTGATGCCGGTGTATGATCTGAACTCCCGGATGAAATGAGCCTGGTCGTAATAGCCGCATTCATAGGCGATATTGGTCAGCGACATATTAGCCGACCGGACCAGCCTGAGGCTTTTGTTGAACCGTTGAACCGAAAAGAAGCTTTTGGGCGAGATGCCTACGTAATTCAGAAAAAGTTTCTGAATGTACCGTTCAGAAAATCCGCTTTCTGCTGCCAGGCGCTCAATGTCAAATGATTCACCATTTTGGCAGATGGAATTGCACAACGCTTCGACCAACATTATCTTCTCCTGGTTTTTCCTGCTGCTGAGCAGCTTATCAATTAAGAATGCTTCCAGCACTTTCACCTTTTGTTCCAGCGAAGGTTGCTCCATCAGGCGCTGGTAAAACTCCCTGGATTCCTTGTTGAGAATATCATGCAGGTCAATGGATTTGTTGGTAAAGTCGGAAACCTGGTTTGGGAAGAAGAGGGCGCCGGCGTATGGGTAGAAACGTGTTATCAGGCAAATATTACCCTTTTGGATAGAGGCCTTCGTGGGTATGTTCCAATGGCCAAGCACCTCCAAACGGGGTACTATAATTGACTGGTTTCCCCGGTGCCTAATCGTATCGCAATTCGATATATCGATACAAAATTCCAGGCACCCGGACGGATACATCAGCTCCAGGGTATCACTATCGTGGATGCAGGTCCAGTAATACTTTACATAACGGCTTAAAATAGCTGATGGATAAAAGACCTTGTCTCTCATATTGGGAGCAGAAGTTAGCGTATTTGTACGACATTGACAAATGCGCCGGAACGGGAGTAATGGGCACTACTTTTCTCAAAAATAAATTATCTTACCTTTTTATTCCTCTACCTTATAACTGTTCGCCATGTGGAGAAATGCGGCAGCTGCGCAATTAGCAGCGGTAATCCTTTATTTATTGCCGGCCACCGGCTGTAAAACCACCCCGGATCATCACCGGTATACCATTGTTGTTGTGGGTTCTTCTACCGCAGAAGGATACGGCATTAAGCCGAAAGACAGCTGCTGGGTGAACCGTTTTGCGCATTCACTGGGACCGGAAGTAGCGGTCCGGAACATCTCGAAGACCGGCTATTCCACCTATGAAGTAATGCCCACCGGCACCAGGAAAGAAGGCCGGCCGGAACCGGATACAGAAAGGAATATTACCAAAGCGCTCAGCTTTCATCCGGATGCTATCATCCTCAACCTTCCCACCAATGATGCAGCTGCCGGCTACAGCCTGGAAGAGCAGCAGGCTAATTTCCGCACGATCATCCAAGCTGCAACGGATAAGCAGATCCCGGTGTGGGTAACTACTACCCAGCCACGTACCAATACTTTCGGGCATCCGCGTAATACATTGCCACAGATGCGCGACTGGCTGCTGGCCACCTATGGCGATAAAGTGATTAATTTCTGGGAGCCTTTTGCCAATGCCGATAATACTATCAACAAGCAATACGATCAGGATGGCATCCATCTGAATATACCGGGGCACCGCATTCTCTTTGAGCGTGTGGCGCAAAAGCATATTATGGATACTGTGCGCAAAGGCCCTGTGCAGCTGTTATCTGTTGCTGAAACCCCATATGGCCTGCGCCTGCGCACCGGCGGGGAAAGATATATCGATAGCTTCAGGATACAGGCCAGTACGGATTCCCTGCAGTGGATGGATGCCGGACGGGTAAAAGCTGCCGGCACTACCGTGCATGTGCAGGATTATGAGCTGAATGTAAATGCAGCCGCGCAGTACCGTTATTATCGCATCGAGGCAAAGGATTCATTGAACAGGGTGTTCCTGCTGAGAAGTTTCAGGCTTTAAGTATAAATACTACCCAACAGAAACACATATGACGGAACCCATGGTGGCGTACTATGGTGCGTTACGGTTTATTTATAAAGATTGGAAAGCTCTTGATACAAAGTGAGGAAAAAAGCAGGATAGCGGGTTGTCTTTTTATAGCCTTGTGAATGATTATATTTGATCCTGCAAACGTAACTTATGTCTCAACACAATCCGGTTGAACCGCTGCTTTTGTACTTTAACGGCTTAATACCTTTGAAAAAGGAGGAGAAAGAATTAGTGCAGGCAAAATTCCATCACCGCCTTTACCGTAAGCGGCAATATGTATTGCAGGAGGGCGACTTATGCACGCATTTAAACTTTGTGGTGCGGGGTTGCCTGCGTTTGTATAAAATAGACGACCGTGGCAACATCCATATCCTCCAGTTTGCCGCTGAAAACTATTGGGTTAATGATCTTGGCAGCTTCCACGGTTTAAAGCCCTCTGAGCTGAATATTGATGCGCTGGAAGATACCGTTACTTTACAGATCACCCGGGACGACCTGGTGACTCTTTTTACACAGGCGCCCAAGTTTGATCGCATTTTCCGGGTGCTGATGGAAAACAGCTATGTTAGGCTGCAGCAGCGGTTACTACAAAACATCAGCTCTACAGCTGAGGACCGGTACAAGTCCTTTATAGAGATCTATCCTCACCTGGTTAACCGTCTTTCACAGGTACAGATCGCCGCTTTTTTAGGCATAGCTCCGGAGAGCCTTAGCCGTTTGCGAAATGGGTTGAGCAAAACGGCCAAACCAAAACCTTAACCTGGATCAATACTATTTCTTGACGCAGCTCATTGGATAGAACTATCCAACAGGCGGAATTTTGTGTCTGAAAATTCATCTGTAAAACTTCAACTGAATTTTATGACACAGGAAAAAACATCGAAAAAGGTTGCGATCATTGGGCTGGGCAATATTGGCAAAATAGTAGCTGCTAACCTTGTAAAAGGCAAACGCCCTGTAATAGTGGCCGGCAGGGATCTTTCAAAAGCGCAGGAACTTGCCGGAAAGCTTGGAAGCCTGGCACAACCCATGGAAGTATCCGCTGCTATCCGGGAAGCGGATATTATTGTACTGGCAGTTTGGTTTACTACCATCAAAGAATTCCTGAACAAGTATGCAGCAGAGCTGCAGGGGAAAATTATTGTTGACCCATCTAATCCCATTGCTCCGGATGATAAAGGAGGATTCAAAAAAATTATCGGGGAAAAAGAATCCGCAGGCAGTATCCTTTCTGCGCTGCTGCCTGAAAATGCAAAGTTTGCCAAGGCGTTTGGAACCCTGAGCGCCGCTTCGCTTGAAAGCGCTGCTTTCCAGAAACCGGAAGCGGCCGTATTGTTCTATGCTACTGATGATACCAGTATTAATGCAGACATAGAGCAGCTGATCCGCGATAATGGTTTTGAGCCGGTACGTGTTGGTGGGATTGATCAATCCATCCGGGTAGAAGTGTTTGGCGATCTGCATGAATTTGGCGCGCTGGGCAAAACGGTTACGTTAGCGGAGGCAAAGGAAAAGGTTTAAATTAATAACCGGCGTATTGAAGGTACGTTCTCTAAACCTATGCCAAACAAACAGGATTGCAATAAATGAAAAAGCAGGGGAGGTGGCATACTATCTCCTCTGCCTTTTGGCTTGATTTTTATAGCTAAAATAAAAACCACCTGCATGAAAATTGCAACCTATAATGTTAATGGCGTAAATGGCCGGCTTCCTGTATTGCTCCGCTGGTTAAAAGAGGCGAAGCCAGACATCGCCTGTTTGCAGGAATTAAAAACATCTGACGAAAAGTTTCCGGAGCAAAGCCTTAAAGAAATTGGCTACAGCTCCATTTGGCATGGGCAGAAAAGCTGGAATGGCGTAGCTATTCTTACAAAGGATGGTTATGAGGTGGAAGAGATCGAAAAAGGACTTCCCGGGGATCCGGAAGATGTACAAAGCCGGTATATTGAGGCTAAGATCAATGGTGTTATTATTGCTTGCCTTTATCTTCCAAATGGAAACCCCGCACCGGGGTCAAAGTTTGATTATAAAATGACCTGGTTTAAACGGTTGCTTACAAAAGCAGGGCGGTTAATAAAATTGAATTTGCCGGTTGTATTGGTGGGGGATTATAATGTTGTGCCCACAGAAATGGATGCCCATAAGCCGGAACGCTGGGTGAATGATGCTGTTTTTTTTCCTGAGCCACGTGCTGCATTCCAAAAGTTATTAAAGCAGGGTTGGATAGATGCCATACGTGAGCTTTACCCGGATCAGAAAATGTTCACCTATTGGGACTATTTTGGTAACGCATTCAAAAGAGATGCCGGCATCCGTATGGATCACTTTTTATTATCCCCCGATCTGGGAAAGCGCCTGATTGCTGGCGGAATAGATAAGCATGTCAGAGCCTGGGAGAAAACAAGTGACCATGCTCCGGTTTGGATTGAAATTTCGGGTAAATAGGAGTAGCCGTTTGCGTAGTTAAACAGATATTCTTTTTATAACTTCCGGGATTCAGTCCTGTCATCGTCTTAAAGAGACGGAAGCTATGCCTCCTGTCGGTTAAATTTTATTATATATATATCCGGCTGACTTCCCGCCAATGCCTATACGAATGCACTTTTCAAAGGATTTTTCTAATTGGGATTTAGAATTTTTACTTACTTTTCCGGCGCGAACTGCCAGTTATGTCCCTAAATACCCAGGCAACCCGAAGCGTTGCTTTTACCTATGCTTTACTTTTTGTAATGCTTTTGCTGAATGTTGTTGCCCATGCGCAGGTAAAAGCTGATTTTACCCCCGGTAAAACCAGCGATTGCGAAAGCCTCATCACCAAATTCACTGATAACTCTACTGGTAACCCTGTTTCCTGGCAATGGAACCTGGGTAACGGCTTTACCTCTACGCAGCAAAGCCCCAGCGCTTCCTATACTGCTCCCGGCAACTATAAGGTAACGCTGACTGTGAAGGATGCTGCCGGCAATACCAGCACTACGGAAAAAACCGTTACCGTATGGGACAAACCCAAACCGGATTTCACCGCCAGCCCGGCTAAAGGTTGTATACCCTTTGACGTTACTTTCACAGACAGATCGGACCCGGTGAACGGCACTATTGCCACCTATAGCTGGGATTTCGGAGATGGCGCTACCGGCTCCGGCAGCAGTCCTGTGCATACTTATAATAATGTATTGTCGCCCGTTGTTAGCCTTACCATAACTAACAGTAACGGCTGTACGGCATCAAAACAGATCAGTAATATTGTGGATGCAGGAGCTACTCTGACCGCTAATTTCAATGTATCCGACAAATTCCTGTGCACCGCCCCTGGCGCACTGACGGTTACCAATACTTCCACGGGTCCTGGTACACTTACCTATAAATGGGATTTTGGCGATGGCGGCACTGCTTCAGGCGCTGCGCCCGGCCCGCATAACTATACTGCCAAAGGTGTTTATAAGGTAACGCTTACGGTTACCAGTGATAAAGGGTGTACCGCTACCAAAACATCTGAAGATATTAATGTGGCCAATTTTAAAACGGATTTTCAGCTGCCAGCCAGTATTTGCGAAAACAGTAACACCACTTTCAATGTGGCCAACAGTCCACAGGCCAACAACGTTACCTGGAGTGTTGACAAAGGATCCATCTACAGCTATGGTGCATCCTCTGCTAATTACTATCCTAACGGCGCCGGTACTGTAAAGGTGACCATGACGGCAGACTATGGCAAGTGCCAGGAGACCGTGACCAAGGATTTTGTTGTGAAACCTGCGCCGGTAGCAGATTTTGAGACCGGTCAGCAAGCTATCTGCGATGTGCCGGCCACCGTGCAGCTGACAGATAAATCGCAAGGCGCTACCAGCTGGAGCTGGGACTTTGGCAACGGGCAATCATCCAGCCAGCAAAATCCTTCCGTTACTTACAGGAACCTGGGATATTTCTATATAAGGCTCACAGCCGGCAATGCATCCGGCTGCTCCAGCAGCACAGAGCGTTATATATATGTACAAAAACCGGAGATCTATGCATACGCAAGTGTTAGTGAGGGCTGTGAAGGACTGACGCCTGTTTTTAACAGCTCTGTAAGTACTGGCGATGCCATCGCCAGCTATGAATGGGATTTTGGCGATGGCAGTTCCAAATCAACAGACGCCACACCATCACATACATATAACAAGGAAGGCACTTATCAGGTAACGCTTTCCTATACAACCACCAATGGCTGTAAAGGAACGGTGGGCCTGCATGCCATGAACACTATCCGGGTATATAAAAAGCCAACGCCTGACTTTTCATCCCCCGAAGCTCCCCAGATCTGCGGCAACAACTGGGTGCATTTCAACGGCACTACAGACGTCGGCAACTCCTGGACCTGGGATTTCGGCGATTACGATTACGGCTATGCACAGTTTACGGCGCATAGCTACAAGGAGCCCGGTACCTACACAGTAAAGCTGACCGTTTCAAATAACGGCTGTAGCGAATCGGTTACCAAAACGGCATACATTAAAGCTGTGAATCCTTTCCCGCGCTTTACCATGCAGGGTATTGACTGCGATCACCGTACGGAAGTGAGCTTTGATGAGCAGTCACTGGGCTCTGTTACCAGCTGGAAATGGAGCTGGGGAGACGGAAAGGAGAATGCATACACTACAAAAACAAGCCCTGTTAAGCACAAATATGACGGGTCAGGCGCGTACCTGGTAAAGCTGACTATCACAGACGGAACCTGTACCAGCTCCGACTCTATGAACATTAGTGTGATTGCGCCATCGCCTATTACTATTACCTCAGATAAAACAACGTTGTGCAGCAATGAAACGCTCAAAACCAGCGTAACGTCGATTGACAGATCTATATATAACTCGTACTTTACGTGGTTCTCTTCGGACGGCACACCCGGCGACTGGTACAATTACAATTATCAAAGCGCTACTTTTACAAACCTGAAACCCGGAAAGGACACCATCCGCTTTGTAGCGTACAATCTGAAGGGATGCCAGGACACCAGCAATGGAGTTGTTGTGGATGTACACGGGCCTTTGGCTGCATTCCTATCCCCGGATGTGCTGGAATGCCGGGGTACGGAGCTAACTTTTACGGACCAGACGGACGTTTCCAAAGGAAAGCCCATAAAGACCTGGAACTGGGATTTCGGTGATGGCAACCCTGCAAAGATCTTTACTGCGCCCCCTTTCAAATACACTTATAATAAGTCCGGTTATTATAATCCAAGGCTCACTGTTACAGACGAAGATGGCTGCGCCAGCTCTGCTGTTGGTTCCTACCTGCAGGTGAACGGGCCCAATGCGGATTTTGTGCCCAGCGCTGCACTGATACCGCCGGGTGGGGATGTATGGTTCTATAACTATACCACTGAAACGGGCGGTTATGCTACCTACCAATGGGATTTTGGCGATAATACATCCTCCACGGATAACAGCCCGTACAAGAACTATCCTGATAAAGGTGTATACACCGTGAAGCTGCTGGCGAAGGACGATAACGGCTGTATGGACAGCGCCCAGAAACAGATCAAGGTATCAAGCGTGAGCGCCGGTTTTACAGTTACTACTGAATTTGTGAATAACAGCGGCTGCCCGCCGGTGATAGCCCGTTTCACCAATACATCCGTTAACTACAGCAGCACCTATTGGGATTTTGGCGATGGCAGCTTTGCCACCATCAGCAATCCTTCTCATACTTACACCTACGCAGGTAAGTATAAAGTAAAGCTGAAAGTGGTGGGCGATGCTGATACTGAAGATGAGTATGAGCAGGAAGTAGAGGTGAAGGGCCCTTACGCCACTATCGCCACTTCCTCCAATGGCGGCTGCCTTACAAAAGAGATTGAGTTTAAGGTAAGCGCACAGGCTGCGGTTAATTTTGCCTGGGACTTTACGGATGGTATTGTTATGGAAACAACGGATTCCATCATCAAACATACTTTTAAAGATCCCGGCATTTACAAGCCCCGCCTCATTCTCTCAGACCAGGCAGGCTGTAAGGGTACCGCCTTCCTACAGGATCCCATCGTTATAGATAAGCTGGATGTACAGCTGGAATCTGTGCCGGCATTTGTGTGTGATGAAGGCTGGATCACTTTTGCGCCCAAATTCAACAGCTATTCTATTGACGAGCTGCACCAGGATGCGAAATACCAATGGACCTATGAGGCCGGGCTGCCTGCAGAAAATGATACCACTGCCACTCCACGTTTTTACCTGGATAAAATACAGGGATATAATTTCTCCCTTACCACTACTACCGCCTTCGGCTGTACGCAAAAGGTAAACAAAACGGTGTATGCCTATCCTAAGCCGGTAGCCGCTATTGCCGGGCCTTTGCAGGCCTGCCAGGATATGCCGGTAAGCTTTAGCGGTACAGTAAGTAAGGTAAATGACGTTAGCTGGAAATGGGATTTTGCCAATGGCAATACCGGCAATGTACAGCAACCTGCTAACCAGGCATACAACAAAACCGGCCCTGCTGAAGTGTTGCTTACCGTTACCAGCCAGGATGGCTGCAGTGATACAGTGCGCCACAACATTAACATACTGCCTGAACCGGTGATCAATGCAGCTGCCGCGTCTGAGGTTATATGCCTGGGCAACAGCACCACGCTAAGCGCCGGTGGCGGCATCACTTATGAATGGTCGCCGGCCCTGGACCTGAGCAATCCGCAGGCAGCTGATCCTGTGGCAGCTCCCAAAGTAAGCACTACCTACCAGGTGGCAGTAACGGATGCCAACGGCTGTAGTAATACAGATGAAGTAAGCATCCGCGTAGCGCAGCCATTTACCATACAAGCCACACCAGATACAGTAATGTGCCTGGGCCATGTGCTGCCCTTACGGGTATGGGGCGCGGATCATTATGTATGGAAAGGAGTGGGGCTGGATGATGCTGACAGCCCTTACCCGCATGCTACTATCAAAGCGCTGGGCAGCTACACCTATGAGGTAACCGGCTACGATGCGGACGGCTGCTTTACGCATGATACATCACTGACAGTAAGTGTGCACCCATCGCCCACAATCAATGCAGGCCTTGACCGCACGGGGATGGCGGGTGTGCCGGTAACACTGAGCGGGCAAGGCAGCTCGGATATTACAAAATGGAGCTGGACGCCGCCGGAATACCTGGATTGTGCTACCTGCGCCACACCGGTGGCCCTGCCTAACCTGACTACCAATTATACGGTGGAGGTAGAGAACCGTTATGGCTGCAAGGCTACGGATGACGTGCTGGTAAAGGTAACCTGCGACAAAGGCGCTGTGTTCCTGCCTACAGCCATTACGCCCAACGGGGACGGGAATAATGAATGGTTCTATCCCAAAGGACGCGGCATAAAAGAAGTGGCGTGGATGCGCATTTATGACCGGTGGGGCAGCCTGGTATTTGAAAAAACACATTTCCAGATCAACAATGCCACAGCAGGCTGGAACGGCATCTGGAAAGGCCGGGTAGCGCCCATTGGCAGCTACATATATGCGATAGAAACAGTATGCGGGGACGGTACTACTTTCCTGTTCAGGGGAGCGGTTACGGTGGTCCGGTAACTTATGACTGTTATTATCCGTTTAGCAATCGTTTATTTGACTGAGGGTAATCTTCTTTTTCGTATAAAAGGGGTTCCTCTTCAAAGTAATATTGGAACAATAGCATGAACAGCTGGTTTAACCTGCTCATTCTATCCTCCCTATTAGACCAGGAGACAGCCTGAAACAGCTTCAACGGCCTGCGTGTAATCCCGTCCAGACCGGGGAAATAAGAGCCAATTACCCACATCTCTGAATAAAACATCACTTTTCTTTCAGAAAGGGGAAGGTCTCGCACATTGGAATACACACCGCTGTTAGTATAGATCCGTGCCGGTATGATCACTTCAAAATCCCGTACATCATTCCATAAATAGAAATAGAAAGTTTCGTTATACTGCGAAATAATATCCTTGTAGCTTCCGTCTGAAAAAAGTCCCCAGTAAATAGTACGACCACTTAGATCAAAGCAGGAGGAATCCTCAAAACGTTGTGCCAGCAAATCACCGTAGACCTTTTCATAAGGTGCAGTATTTCCCTTTTCCTTTTGATGAAAAATACGTTGAATGAGATCTGTTGAATACATATTTAAAACTATAAGTAGCCTAAAATTCGATTTTAAAAAGTAAACTATCCTGATCCTGACGCCAATGTAGAAAATTATACCTGAGAATTTAAGGCATTTTTGCTTTTTTAAATATGTATTGGCTTTGGCATCTTCTCATCGTCCGGTGATGCCCCGAAACAGGGAGGTATTTAAAAACCAGCCAGGCCAAAACTTTCATTATCAAGCTGTATTTTATAACTTGCTTTCATGAAAAGCGCTAAACCTTCTGTATCTGAAATGCCAGCTGATTCCGCGGGCACTCTTGAACGGACAAGAAAGCTGCTATCAGAGCTGGGGGATGATATCACCAAGGTCCGGGATAAGAACGACCTGCTGATCCTTTTCAAAAAACGGATCAAAGGCTTATATCATCTTACGCATACAATTGTTACCCTGATCGACTACAAAGACGAAACATATGTTCCTTTCCTGCTGGATAATGAAGCTTCTGCCATCCGGTCGCATCCAAGGTACCAGGAAATGGTACACTCCCGTTTTTCGTTGAACGAACCGGTGATCCAGGCTGTATTGCAGGCAGATGGCCCGATCTCTTTTTTGCTGGAGGAGATCATGGACCTGCCGGACAGTCCCGCTTTTTTCCGCGTTAATTATGAAAAAGGCGTAAGAGAAATTCTGATGACGCGGCTCATGAAAGAAGGGAAGCCCATGGGCTTTATTCATATTTATTCTGATAAACCCGGCAGCTTTAGCAGCGAGTTCAGAGATGTTATGAAAGATATTGCACCGCAGCTGTCGGGCGCTGTATCTAATATCATAAAAAATGAGGAGCTGCTTAACAAGGAAAAAGAGAAGTCGTTCCTGCTTGATTTCAGCAGCGATATTGCAACGGTAAGAACGAAAGAAGAACTTGCCCGTGCCGTTCGCGCTGCAATCAGTAAGCTGAATCAGAAGAGTGGCTACGTTATCCGCAGGATCAATGATGATAATGCATCCATGAGCCCGTATGTCTATGACCTGGGTGCATGGCAGCACGATCAAAAAATAGTGAGCGCCCTGGAAAAAGCCAGGTATCCTATTAACGACGGGATCCAGAACCGTGTGCTGAATAGCCCAATTCCTTTATTGTTTAATGTAGACAGGGAAATACAACGCGGCATTGCCGCACCTTACCTGCAAAGCTGGAAGGCCATGGGATTCCAAAACTTTTTAGGCATCCGGCTGCGCAATGCGGAAACGAATCATGGCATTTTGTTCCTGGATATTGAAGAGATCAATGTTCCGCTGCTGCAGGGCATTTGTTCACAAATATCCATTGCCCTGGCCAATATCATGGCCAATGAGCAGATCAGTAAAAAACAGGAGGAGCAGGCCTTTCTGCTGGATTTCGGAAAAGATATTACGCAGGCAAGAACAAAGCAGGACCTGCAGAACGCTGTTTTCAGGGTGCTGGATAAAACCATGCATACAAAGCTGGCCATGATCCGGGTGATAGATGATGATGGTTTCCACCTGTCTCCGTTTATGCATGACAGGACCTTGTTTGAAAAGGCAAAAGTGGATTTCGATAAAATGTCCGTCAACAAGATCACCATTGAAGAAACCTATACTGCGCAGGTACTCGCCAGCAAGGAAGGATTGATGTTTAATGTGGAGGAAGAGTTTAAGAGCGGTACTGCATATGCAAAACTATGGAAGACCACCGGGTTAAGGAATGTATACGCCCTGCCACTGCGGGCAGGTGACAAAAATATAGGCACCATCTGGCTGCTGGCTGACCGGCTGAGTAAGCTGATGCTGCAGGGAATTTGCTCACAGATCTCTCTTGCCATTGCCAATATACAGGCTGCTGAAAAACTGCTGGCCTATAAAAAGCAGCTGGAAGTAGAAAATGATTACCTGAAAGAGCAGATCAAAACCATTTATAATTTTTCAGAGATTGTAGGCAGCGGTGAGGAAATGCAGAAAGTATACCGCCTGATCTCGCTGGTAGCAGATTCCAACAGCACTGTACTGTTATTGGGCGAAACCGGTACCGGCAAAGAGCTGATCGCACGGGCTATTCACAATGCATCGCCCCGCAGGGATAAGCTGATGGTGAAGGTCAATTGCGCTGCATTGCCGGCAAATCTTATAGAAAGTGAATTGTTTGGCCATGAAAGAGGAGCTTTTACCGGGGCCATTGACCGGCGCATTGGTAAATTTGAGCTGGGCAATAATAGTACGCTGTTCCTGGATGAAATTGGGGAACTGCCATTGGAAGCACAGTCAAAATTATTACGTGTAATACAGGAGCGCGAGCTGGAACGGTTAGGCGGCAAGCATACCATAAAAATTGATGTACGGCTGATTGCAGCCACCAACCGCAACCTGGAAGAAGAGGTAAAAGCCGGCCGTTTTCGTGCGGATCTGTATTTCCGTTTGAATGTATTTCCTATTCACCTGCCTCCCTTACGTGAACGGTCAGAAGATATTGAAGCGCTGACTCATTTTTTTGTACAGAAGTACAGCCGGAACAGCGGCCGTAAGATCAGGAAAGTGGCGCCTAAAGTAATACAGCAATTACGCAGCTACACCTGGCCGGGCAATGTAAGAGAGCTGGAGCATTTAATAGAGCGCAGCATATTACTGGCAACCAACGGCACACTGGATGATGTATATATACCTCAGCATACCGGTGCTGACAAACAGGAACCGGCATATCTTTTAAATCGTTCACTGGAAGAAGTTGAACGCAGTTACATTATTGAAGTACTGAAACGTTGTGCGGGCAAGATCTCAGGCGCCGGTAGCGCTGCAGAAATATTGAAGATCCCGGGTAATACATTGCACTCTAAAATGAAAAAATTAGGCATCAGCAAGAGCGATTATTTTGCGTGAGCAACCCTCCTTCATAACCCCTTCTGTTCTCCCTTTATATGGTGATGGATCTTGTGCTTTCACGAAATACAGTGAAAAATAACAGGCTTGTATTTACTTATCTTATTGGTTATCAATTGACTTAGGTTCCTGGCATTTGGTTGGCTTTTTACGGTTATCACAATTAAAATAAAAAATTATGAAAATCGTAGTTATCGGAGGCTCCGGCCTCATTGGCAGCAAAGTAGTTGCAAACCTTCGTCAGAGCGGGCACCAGGTAATTGCAGCTTCTCCGGCAACAGGTATTAATACCATCACCGGAGAGGGATTAGCAGAAGCCATGAAAGATACCGATGTGGTTATTGACCTGGCTAACTCTCCGTCATTTGAAGATAAAGCGGTGCTGGAATTTTTTCAGACAGCGGGCCGTAATTTACTGGCAGCAGAGATCAATGCCGGCGTAAAACATCATGTTGCGCTTTCTATTGTTGGCGTTGACATTATGCAGAACATCGGTTACATGCGGGCCAAAATAGCACAGGAAGAGCTGATCAAACAATCGGGCGTGCCCTATACCATTATCCGCAGCACCCAGTTCTTTGAATTCCTGAAAGGTATCGCCGATCAGGCCACAAACGGAAGCGAAGTACATCTTTCTGATGTAAAGTTCCAGCCCATTGCTTCAGATGATGTAGCCGCCTTTGTAAGCAAATATGCCCAGGCAGCTCCTGTTAATGGTAAGGTAGAAATAGCCGGCCCCGAACGTTTTGACATGTATGAAGTGGTGGCTCGCTATCTGCAGCACATCAATGATCCGCGCAAAGTAGTGTCAGACGGCAAGCCAACCTACTATGGAGGAGAAATTACACATACTGCATTAGTACCCGCCGGGGAGGCAGCATTAGGAACCATCAACTTTGAAAAATGGTGCAGCAGCCAGCCACAACCGGTAGCCTAACGGCAAACGACAGTTGATCAACCACAAAAAAATTTAATCATATGAAAAACTATGAATCGCTTGATAATGCTTTGTCAGACCTCAGGGAAAAAGGTTATGAAGATGATTTTACAACGCAAACTTCTTGTTTGTATTGCAGTGACCTGGATATGAGACTTGATCCGGAAGATTTTCATGTGGATGAGATTGACCGGGTTGATGGAAATTCCAATCAGGGTAATGGTAAGATGCTCTATGCAATTTCATCCTCTGCCGGCGTAAAAGGTACAATTGTGGTAGATGGAGATAGCGCTGCATGAGGACACTACCATTAATTACAAAGGCTGCATTTCATGCGGCCTTTGTAGTTTTTCCGGGATCTGCCGGCAAGCAGGATGCCTGCTATTTCTTCACAGCATATCCTGCATATAGAATATTCATATCATTGCTCTCCACCAGCCGGAGGTTTTTTCCCAGGTCTTCGTAGGTCCATTCCCCTTTGACCCGCTTCCTCAAATAACGTAGCATTTTTGGGATAGAGATATTAGGTTGTGAGCCTTTGTGTTCTGCCCATTTAAAACCATTTCGAGCCAAAAGGAGTTTGATCTCGTCCGGTTTAATGAACATTTTCCATACATGCAGGTTAGGCGGCATGAATGCCCAGTGCTTCCATTCCTGCCAGATCTTTATTGCAACCAGCTTGCTTATGAAAGTACGGTTAAGCGTATCATAGAAGAAAATACCACCGGGTCTCAGCACTCTTGAGATTTCGGATATTACTTTAGGCAGGTCCCTTACATGTTCCAGTACATCACAGCAAAAAACGCAGTCAAATGATTGATCCGGATAGGGCAATTGCTCCCCCGTGCCTTTTTCATATTTTATATCCAGCCCGCTGGTAGCAGCATGGTTCCGGGCTGTTTGCAGGGAGTTGTCTGAGGGATCAATGCCAGTGGTGGTAAATCCCATTTTGCAGATCTCTTCGGTTAGGATGCCTCCGCCACAGCCTACTTCCAGCGCGGTTTTGCCCGTGGGTATAATGCCCAGCTTTTTAATGATGCCGGCTGAATAGCCTACTCTCCATGGATTAATGGAGGTTTTTAAAAGATGTAAAATGCTGTCCGGCTTCCACCAGATATCTCCGTCCGCGTTGTAAAAGTTATTGTCAATCCTGCCATAGACGTTTTGGTTTGTTTTTTCCATGATCTAATGTTTTGGGGTGTGTTGGTATTATGGGGCTTATTGAATGTACCCCATTTTTTGAAAAGCAAGGCGAAAAATATACCCTTTTTTTCCGGATCCGCTCCCCCTGTATGCAGGGTGCGCCGGATATTTTTGCAGCATACCTGTAAACCCAAAATAGCCTTTATTAAAAACCCACGATTATGAAAACATCTATTTCCTTTGCAAACACCCTGTTATGCTGCCTGCTGTTGATGATAACCCATCAGCTGGCTGCGCAATCCTTTATTCATCCCGGCCTGCTGCACACAGAAGCCGACTTTGCGCGCATGCGTACAAAAGTGAATGCCGGCGCCCAGCCCTGGAAAGGCAGCTGGGATATCCTGGTGGCTAATGGACGCTCGCAGCTCAACTGGACTGCCCGGCCTGTAGATACTGTCAGGAGGGGAGGCGACCGCCAGAACTATAGTCAGCTGATGAACGACATAGCAGCAGCTTATCAAACGGCCCTGCGCTGGAAGATCACCGGCGATGTGGCCTATGCTAACAAGTCCATAGAGATTATGAACGCCTGGTCATCCACCCTGCAGCAGGTTACCGGCAATGCGGACCGGTTCCTGGCAGCCGGCATCTACGGCTATGAGTTCGCCAATGCGGCAGAGATCATGCGTACCTATAGTGGCTGGGCAAGCGCTGATTTTGAACGGTTCAGGAACATGCTGCTTACCAAATTCTATCCCCTCAGCGACGACTTCCTGAATAATCACAACGGCGCCTGTATCACTAACTACTGGGCTAACTGGGACCTCTGTAACATGGCATTCATCCTTTCCCTGGGTGTGCTCTGCGACCGGCGCGATCTCTATAACCGTGCGATCGATTATTTCAAGAACGGCGCCGGTAACGGCTCCATTACTCATGCAGTATGGTACCTGCATTCATCAACATTAGGACAATGGCAGGAAAGCGGCCGTGATCAGGGGCATTGCACCCTGGGCATTGGCCTGATGGGCGCCTTCTGTGAAATGGCCTGGAACCAGGGGGATGATATGTACGGCTACGACAGTAACCGCTTTATGAAGGGAGCGGAGTATGTGGCCCAATATAATAATGGCGATTCTGTGCCTTATGTTACCTACAACTGGGGAACAGGCCAGAACTGCGCTGCTTCCTCACAAACGGTGATCTCTGCTTCGGCCAGGGGAAACATACGTCCTGTATGGGAAATGGTATACAACCACTACGCTAACCGTATGGGGCTTTCCGTGCCTGCTATGGCAGCTTTTGCAGCCATTCAGCGGCCGGAGGGCGGCGGAGGCAACTACGGCACTACCAGCGGCGGTTTCGATCAGCTGGGTTTTGGCTCGCTTACTTTTACCCGCGATCCCTTGCCCGACGGCGGCCCTGCCAATGGCACCTACAAGATCTTTGCCCGCCACAGCGCCAAAGCAATGGATGTAGCTAACAACGGTACTGCCAACGGCACTAATGTACGGCAGTGGACCTCCAACGACTGTGCGTGCCAGCAATGGGTGATCACCAGCACCGGTAATAGCCAGTACACTATTGTGGGTGTTGGCAGTGGGAAGAACCTGGATGTAAATGGAGCGGGTACTGCAGATGGAGCCAATGTACAGATCTGGCAATCCACCGGCGCCAATAACCAGCGCTTCACCTTTACGCCTGCCGGCGGTGGCTTTTACAGGATAACGCCGGTGCACAGCGGTAAAGCAGTAGATGTAAATGCAGGCGCGTTGACCGATGGGGCCAATATACAGCAGTGGACCTACAACAGTGGTAAGAACCAGCAATGGCAGCTGGTACCAGTGAGCAGTGCCGCCGCCAGGCTGGCCATGCCGCTCACGAAGGAAATAAATTATAACAGCGATAGTCTTTCTGTTTATCCTAATCCGCCGGTAAATAATGTTACGGTTAACATTCCTGCTTCATTGGCAAAAGGGCAGGCGGTGATCACGCTGAGCGATCTCACAGGCCGGGTCTTATATCAGGGACGGGAAACTTCACGCAAACATATTATTGACCTGAGCAGTGTTGTGCCGGGCGTTTATTTTATCACCGTTAGCAACGGAAGAGAAAAGATCACCCGGAAGATCATAAAGTAACCAGTGCCCACTCTTATGAGTGGGCATTGATCTTTATTATTTATACCAATTGTTTGCGTTTCAGGAAGCTGAGGGTGTGTGCAAGCACTTGCTCCGGATCCAATTGATCCGTATCCAGGGTAAGGTCGGGGAGGGCGGGTGTTTCAAAGGTATCATTCAGGCCGGTAAGGTTATGGATCTTATCCGGGTGGTCATTGGGCAGCAGCGCTTTCCGGTAAAGTCCTTTGGGATCCCTGCTGATCAATGTTTTCAGGTCGCATTTCAGCCAGATCAATAAAGCCCCGTATTTCAGCCGGAGCTTATCCCTTCCTTCCTCATAGGGATTGATGGCTGCTATGCAAACAAGGTCATAGTCTGCCGCAATGGATCCTGCATAAGTGCCTAAACGGGAAATATTCTCCAGGCGGTCTGCCTTGCTAAACCCAAGGTCTTTGCAAAGCGTTTGGCGGTAAACATCACCGTCTATTACCTTCACTTTTACGTGCTGCTGGTTGCCCCATTCAAACAAAGCATTGGAGAGCGTGGTTTTGCCGGAGCCTGATAAACCGGTAAGCTGGATGATATTGCCCATTTGCTTAAAGGTTAAGAAGTTTTAACTGCTCATAAGCGGCATGACAATCACTAAAAAAGAAGCGTTCATTATTTTCATGGGATCCCGGTGTAAAAACCTCCTGTGCTGATTTGCTGTGATATTTCAGGCGGTCATTTACCTGGTCCATATCTTTTACGGGAATGCCGGTAAACGCGCTGAAGGCTGTTACCATTTCTTTTCCGCCATGAGCAAAATCGAAGAAACAATTGTGCGGATGATCCAGGCGGAAGATCTCCTGCAGCTTTATGTAATACTGTTCCAGCACCTGCGCTGTATAGCGGTTAAAATCGCCTCCAAAATGCGCCGGTTGAGCTGTTTTAAGCAAGGCGTGATTCACCATTCCCGGAACGCTATGGATGCCTCTTCGTTTATCATGAGACGCAATCACCTCATCCGGTTTGCGGTATAAAAAGAAGAAAGGCGTTTGCGGGAACCATTCCCGCAACAGGTGATAGAAATGAATATGCCAGCTATCCAGCTTAATGATATAGTTGCTTTCTTTATAATTACGTTGCTGCCCCATGAGCTTCAGGGCCAACCGGAACCAGGTTTCCCGGGTAGTGGTACTGAGCCCCGGCTGCTTTTCATCGGCCCTTAAAATTTCATCCAGCAAGGGAGCTTCTGCAACCACAATATTTTCCTCCGGCGCTGAAAAGGCCTGCGACAACAGGGTAGAGCCGCAGCGGGAAACATGGAAAATGAATGCGGAGGGTTCCAGCGAAGCTAAGTCTTTACACGCCTCCCCTAAAAAATCAGCGCTGCTCAGGCTTTCCAGCCGCGACCTTTGCCGTTGTTTTAAGCGGCAAATCTGTATCGTTTCATCAAAGAAGGGTTTGATCATCCGTTCATTTCCAAGGTCCAGCCATTTCAGGGTCCATTCATCAGGATTGACATAACTAAGCCGGAAGGGGATCCAGTTTACGATTAAGGAAGCTTGCATTATTTTCCTGCTTTTAGGCTGGCAATTAAATCCCTGGCAGCAGGGGTGTTCATGTTTTCCAGTTCCGCTATTATCCTGGCTTTTGTAGCATCATCATAACTTTTCGGTGTATGCTCTGCTGAAAGGTCGTAGCCATGCGCGGCAAACAGGCTATCGGTCCAGCTGTTCCGGATGCCGTCTATCACCAGGTGTACCCTGGGTGTATCACCATCGTTAACGATACTATGCGTGGCGGCGAAATTGAGGTACCAGCATTCGCCTGCGCCCAGGTGCAGCTTTTCCTCTTCAAGGGTAAAGTATACATCCGGGTTAGTGATAATGGGAATATGGATCCTGAATACGCCATCCTGATACGCGCATCCGGGATCCTGGTGCGGTTTAATAAGGCTTCCGGGGGCCAGTGACAGCAGGCGTGCCGCTTCCTTTTCACAATGCCAGGCCTCTAAGATGCCGTTTACATAAGGCATACGGCCAAGTACGGGCGTATTGCTGTAAGTGCTGTTTGCATGGGCGTAAATGTCGTTGCTTTCCCCGCTGGCAGAGCGGAGGGAAATACTTCGCCAGTCGCCGTTAAAGTCCCGCTGATTGAAATGCAGCGGCCAGTCTTCTTTTAAAACCGCTTCCAGCTCGCTGCGAAGCGTGTCTGTATTATAGGATTGGGAGAATTTTATGTGGTTCATTGCTCTTTAACAGTGCCCTAAATATCTAAAATATTCATTAAACGGCGTTACTATTTTAGGAATTAACACTTTCGTTTTAAATGGCAGCTATAGATGAGATCCTGCGAAAGTGGCAAGGTGAAATAAAAGCACCGCAAAAGAGATCCTGCGGCGCCTAAGTGGCTATAAAACATTCATTAATCAAAAAAAACATCCGGCGGCCTTCTGTCTATATGAAAAGCCTGATCCAGGTAATAAACAACCGTTTCCGGTGCTTTGGCAGTGGGGATCAGCTCCCGTAACGGCGTTACTATTTTGGGATATTCATCAATAAACTCCAGTCCTTCAACAGGGGGCAGGTGAAATGACTGCATCAGCAGGCGAAAGCGTTCCAGCTCTACTCCCCAGTAGCGGATGTATTTACTTTCGCTTACGCCTAATTCAATGAGCACTTCCTTTGTCTGAAACAGCAATCCAAACTCAAGCTGGCATTCCTGGCTAAGCTCTTCCCGGTATTTTTCCAGCTGATTCAATACAAAATCTTTCTGCAATAAAGCGGTTGTTTCACTGCCCTCTTCATACAACCCATATACGCAGCTTACTTTCTGTGGCAGCGTGGCTGCCAGGGCAAGGAACAGCTGCCATAAACGGCCATTGTCAATATTGATGGTGGCCTGGAACCGGAAAGGCAAACGCCGGGCCTCGTTGAACTCCAGCTTATAACCCTCGCGGATATTTGCTTTTCTCCTTTTATGCAGGATCTCATCAATATCAGGCCGGTGATCCAGCTCCTGGTCAGTGGGGATCCGTATGGTAATGGGAAGCGCTAACATGCTGCAATATTAGAGAAAGGGATTCACTTATTACGGGTAAAAGTAAACGTAATAAGGTACTGATCAGGGTACGCTACCAGCCTTTGTTGTAGGAGTATTTATCAAAAGCCAGCTTGTCAAAATCTTCTTTGCAGAACAAATTCCCGGTTGTTTTATCCGGTTCTGATATAAACCAGGATTTTCCTGCATCCCGGTGTAAATAGAATGATCCTGTTTTTGGGTCAAATCTGAAAGTAATGATCCTTGTCCACCGCCAGCCACTTCCTCCCAAATGTTCAATTGAAAAGTAACCATTCTTAATGGTGATACCCTGGTAAGGATCGCCATGAACGCCGCCGCAACCCGTGCATAGCACCACATGGTCATTTCTCGCAAGTAATTTGTATTGCCCGGCCCCGTTGCCCTGTAATAGCAGCAAAGGCCTTGCTGTGTCAGCATTTAAATTTTCATAGTTGTTTCTAAGAATTAGCACTACATCTTTAATACCATCTTTATTCAGATCGCCGGAAGCAGTGTCTAAAATTGTAAAGTCAGCCGGAATGAACTTTTTAAGATCTTTGTATTGCCCGAAAGTATTTTGTATGCAGGCAAAAAAGATCAGGAATATAATTTGGTATTTGGGCATAACGTTAGGGATTTAACCATACTTCTGAACCAATAGGAACGTCCCCCTTTGTCAGGTTGCTGTCTACTAAAATATCACGATTAAGATTAAAAGTTATTCCTTTAATAGTCGTTTTCATACTTGAGCCGTCCGGCCGTACAATTGTGATCTTGTCATTAATATTTGCTTTCTTATCACGAAGACCTGGAACTAAAATAAGTCCACGTCCGGGTATCATAAATCTTTCTTCAACTTTGAATAGGAACATACAGGCATAAGTTGATAAAGAAAAATATTACAAATCCCTGTTATTGCAAACTTTTTCCCTGGGGCTCACTAAAAAAAGGCCCCGGTACGTTCCGGGGCCTGTAGCCTGATGGCATCAATCAATCTCATTTACGCACCATAAACCTGCCGGAAATATTGTTCCGCACCTGTGGGCGTTCTTCCAAGAAGGGCCGGCAGGTCCGTATGGTCAGGATAGAGCTCTCCCTGCCGGATGGCTTCTCCAAAACCGGCAAAGAAACCGGCATAAAGAGCGGGTACACCCGCTTCCACTACTGTTTTGATGTAGGTCTCGCCGTCGGGACTATTGTAAGGCACTTTTTTCCCGGAGATGTCACTGAGTATTTCAGCAATACGGCCAAAGGAGAGGGCCGGCCCTGAAATATGATAGTCTTTGTTCTCATGGCCCGTACCTGCAAGAATATTGGCCGCTGCTTCCGCCATATCGCTACGCAAAGCAAAGCCTGCGGCTCCGTCACCTGCCGGGAAAAATACGCCCTTTTCCAGCACTGTTTGTCCCAGGAACATCGGCAGCATATCCAGGTAAATATTATTGCGTAGCATTGTATAGGGAATACCGCTGGCTTTAATAACCTTTTCCGTATGAAAATGTGAGGAGAGTATAATGGACAGGGGAGAGTTTTCGCTATCTGTTCTGCGCTCAACGCTGGTATAAACCAGGTGCTGCACGCCGGCTGCTTTGGCAGCATTCACAACATTTTCCTGCTGGGCGCTGCGTTGCTCCAGCTCAGTGCCTGACACCAGCAAAACTTTTTCCGCGCCGGCAAAGGCGCTGACCAGCGATGCGTAATTATTGTAGTCGCCGGTTAGTATGGTAACGCCCCTGGCCTTCAGCGCTGCGCCTTTAGCCTCCTCCCTTACAAGGGCGCCTATGCTTGCGGCCGGAATACCTTTCTGTAATAAAAATTCAACCGTTGCTTTTCCGAAATGGCCGTTCGCGCCAGTTACTAGGATCATATGCTTCAATTTTTATTGGTAATTATGTTTAACCTTGCCCGTTATACTGTTTTAAAACACCTCTTCGCATTATGGAGAACCTAAAGCTGATGCCGGACAGGAGGCAATGCCTGGACCTGGGTACAGCAGCTTTAAAACGCGTACTCCCGTTTGTTTAGATTTCAAAACTACACTACCTTGGCTATAGAATAGTAAGTACTATACTAAAGTATAGTGCCATATAGCGTGTAAATTGAAAAGGTCTTTATGATGCAACAAATAGAAAAGCGCTCCCACCGGGAGGTTCCTAATGAGGAGATCAATATGAAAACCTGCCCGAAACAATATGTGCTTGCTGTAGGCGATGCGCTGAATGCATTTACCGGTAAATGGAAGCTGTTTATTATTGGGGCGCTGATACCGGGGAAGCAGCGGTTTAGTGAGCTGGAGAAAAACATTCCTAAGATCAACCCAAGAATGCTGTCCAAAGAATTGCGTGACCTGGAGGCTAACGGCATTGTAAAGCGAAAGGTGAATGATAGCTTACCGGTATCAGTGGAGTATGAGCTTACACCTTCCGGCTATGCTATGCGGCTGATGTTTGACTCAATGATAGACTGGGGGATGCAACACCGCGCATGGTCAATGCCGGGAAAAATTACCCGTCAATGATGATAAAGTTAATGTGCTCCAGCTTTTGGTGGTGACCACCACTCGGAAAAGGTTCATGCTTACATGCGAGGATGCCTGATAGCAGGATAAAAAATAACACTGCGGAGAAATTTCGGTTCATAGCTGACAAATTTATGTTTGAGTAAATATGATGTCATAGTTTGATGCCGCCTACCGGTGTTGGTGCTTACGGGTCACCAATACATAACCAATGACCAGCATCATTACTGAAACGCCTAAAAAAATAAAGTTGCCGGTATTATGGTTTGCAGAAAATTCTATGACATTGTGCAATTTTAAGAGCTGATGGTCAATGAGGCCCTCCACAATATTAAAGAGTCCCCATCCCAGCAATAAGCCGCCACCAAAGAGTTTACCGGAACGGTCAATGTCCCCCTTCCCGGAAAGAAGCTTCCACATTAAAATAATGCCTGCCAGCACAACCAGCATGCAAAAGAAGTGGAAGATGCCATCCCAGAACATGTTAATGCTTTTGCCGGTATACGTGGTAGCGGGAATTTTGTTGGACAGCATTTCATGTACCTGCAGTACCTGGTGCAAAACAATGCCATCCATAAATCCACCCAGCCCAATGCCTAAAACCATGGATGCAGTGGTTAAAGGAACCGGGGAAAGTATTTGCACACCAGGGTTTGCAGCCAGCCTGGACCGGTGGTTTTTTGCGGCTATTGTCACTAAAATAACCACGATCACAGCTAGTACAATAAAGGCTGACAGCATGGTGAGCAGGTTAGGATAAAACTGGCTGTCATAGATGCCTTTCAGGATCTCTTTATTGCAGAAAGGACAAGCTGAACCAGTAACGGTTATACCGGTTAAGAGGGCAGTTAACAATAACGCTTTTTTCATGGGCGATGCTTATCAATACACTTGTCAGGAGCACAATTATTATGCCCTGCCTTAACTAAATCCACTGGCACGATTTTACGCGTTCTGTTTATTATAAAGGGTTCTGCAGGAATGCAGGTAAAGACAAAGCTCTCCCATGAACATCGATTAATAACAGTTAAACCTATTTGTATGTTAGTACCTCTTCTGGCGCTTGTTTTTGTAGTAATAGCAGTAGTGGTTTATTTAGTTATGCAAAGCAGCAGGAAAACGAAAGACACCGGCAACCGGTAAAAGGGTGTGTAAGCTTCCGGTAATTTGCTAAAGGTCAGGATCAGCTCCACGTAGAAGATCAGCCCTTTTTGTGGTATGTTATCTTTCCACAAAGGGTATTTTGAACACAGTAATATGATCGTTCTGTTGGCCCGTATGTTGCACCAGCGCTAAAAAAAACAGGTATGAAATTAAGTCCGACTCTTGTGAAAAAATTAGGGCAGCTCTATGCGCCCTCTACAATGGTAGACATGGTGTTTAAAGGGAATGACCTGTCATTCAAAACCGATGAAAAAGGGAATGCCATCCTGTTATTCATCGGGAAAAAAATGGAGGATGGGAATATAAAAGGTGAACGTTATGCACGCACCTTAAAATATGACCGCAACGGTGAGCTGATCAAGGATCATTGGGAACTCAAAGGCAAGGCAACATGATCATCTTTAAGATAATTAATTTAATAATAAACGAAAGAGTCTATGGCAGAAACTATGAAAGCAGCGCTTAAAACAGAAAGCGGAGAATTTGAAATAGCAGAAGTAGCAATGCCCCAGATATCCGATCCCCACTGGGTATTAGCCAGGGTAAAGGTGGCCGGTATTTGCGGTACAGACCTGCGGCACTGGAAAAAAGAAGACCCGGATTTGAAATCTAAGATCATGGGTCATGAGCTGGCAGCAGAAGTTATAGAAGTAGGCAGCGAGGTTACCAACGTGAAGCCCGGCGACCGCGTGGTAGTGGAAACCTTGCTTGGCGATGAAACCTGCGACTGGTGCCGGGTGCAGCAATATAACTTATGCCCGAACCTGTACAAGGTACGGATGAGAACAATCTCACAGGCCTTTGCACAGTATGTGGCAGGACCTGCAGAAAAGTTCTACAAATTGCCGGATCATGTGAGCGATGAGGAAGCCACCTTACTGGACACTTTTTCCGTTTGCCTGCATGCTATCAATTTAAGCGGAATAAAAATAAATGATAAGGTGGCCGTTATTGGCGCCGGGCCCATTGGCCTGGGACAGGTGCAGCTTGCAAAAGCCTGTGGCGCGGATGTAATAGTGACGGATATTGTAGATTCTTCCCTGAAGCTGGCGAAGGAGCTGGGTGCAGATGCGGTTGTGAATACTAAAAATCAGGATGGCTATAAAGAGGTGATGGAATTTACGAAGAACAGAGGAGCAGATATTACCTTTGAGTGTGCAGGAGGCCCTTCCATGCCGGTTACCCTGCCCCAGGCAACCACCTTTACCAGGATTGGCGGAAAGGTGGTGATCGTGGGTGGTTTCGAATCCGGCAAAACCGCCATTGAGCTGGACTGGCAACGCATCCAGAAAGCGGAGATCCAGCTGATCCCAAGCGCCAGCTATTCCTTCCGCGACATTTACCCCGAAATGGAAATATGCCTGGAGCTATTAGCTAAAGGAAAACTGAATGCGAAAAAACTGATCACACACAACTTTACACTAGACGATATTAATAAAGCCTTTGAAACGGCGCAGGATAAAGAACACACCCACGCCGTTTTTGTAGCCCTCACCATCTGAGGGCGCTAGATGATCTGTAAATGCGGCCGTATTTTTATATCCACTACATCGCAGCGTTTGGGCTGCATAATGGTATAGAGCACAGCGGCCGCAATATCTTCCGCCTTCAGCATTTCAAGATCTTCTTCTTTTTGCTGCTGGTCAGGCACGCTAACGGGCTGCATATCTGTACCCACTGCGCCCGGTTCTATCAGCGTTACTTTAATGCCCATTTCATTGATCTCTTTGCGCACACTTTCGGAGAATCCCTGTATGGCTGCCTTGGTAGCTACATAAACGGAGCTGTTCTTTTCCCGCACATCTGCGCTCATAGAACCAATGTTTATGATATGGCCTTCTTTATTAGGCCGCATACGGTCAATAGCCTGGCGCGTACAGGCCATATATGCAAGCAAATTGGTGTTCACCACTTTCTGCCAGTCGGCATAGCTGCCATCTGCAATGCCCTGGTAAGCCAGCGCGGCACAGTTTACCAGCACATCCAGCTTTTTAAAATGGTTATCTGCTTCGTTAAAGAGTTTATTGATCCCCTCTTCGCCGGAAAGATCGGTAACAATACCGGTAAGACTTCCCTTCAGCTCTTCCTGGCCGGCGCTGTTAAGCGTGTCTGTAAGATGCTGCGGGTCCTGGCCTGCGATCAGCACATCGGCCCCCTGCCTGGCCAGTAAAATTGCCGTTGCACGGCCTATGCCGGTAGTGCCGCCGGTTACAACCACTGTACGCCCGGTAACGGCACCGGTTAATTGCTCATTGTATGCTGCTGTTTGCAAGGATTCCATAAGTTTATATTTTTTATTAAGATCTTATTTCCAGGTGATGTTTACTTCCTGGCTTCCATGTATACTGTAAGTGATCCGCCCTTCGTGGGAGCCGGTACTTTTTACCGGTTCATTGTCTGCCAGTATGCTTAGTTCCGGCGCCGGTGCGCCGTTTGTAGTTACAATACACATGCTGCAGGTAAGCTTTTTACTGCCCAGCACTTTAAACTTTAACTGCTTGCCGTTTTGTTCCTTTGCCGTAACCGGGTAATCAATAAATACCATAAAGGATTCATCCCGGATCTTCATATAATGCCGGGGCGCCACCCCAAAAACTAATCCTGCACCATATACCTCCTGTCCAACACCGCCGGATTTTTCCCAGCCGTCATGGATATCTTCCAGGGCTATCCAAAGGGCAGGATCCAGTTCGCCTGTTTTTGTTTCCTCCGCCAGCATTTCCCGTGGTAACATGGGCGGGTAATAATATGCAGCCCGGTGTACGGTATAACGTATGAATTCAGGTAATAATAAACTGACCGCAGGCAGCAGCTCCAGCCCCTGCGCATGCATCAGGAAATCGTGTAAGGCGGCAAACCCTTCCTGCTCTTCATATACCGCGGTGTAGGGTGCATCATTGAGGGGGAACAATGAAAAGAAGTTAGGGAAATTTTTGCCATAGCCATACCGGCATTGCCAAAGGGCTACGTTCTTGAACAGGTTGGCAATACACAGGTAAGCCAGCTTAAGATATATTTCCTCTTTACATTGTTTATACAGCCGCAGCATAGCGCCGGCCGAAAAGGCGGTGTTGTTGCCCTGGTAAAATATATCAAAGCCATAATCCTGCAATGTGAGCGCAGCTTTTTTTGCTTCCTCAAGATACCGCTCCTCTTTAGTGAGCTCCCAGGCCTGTAACATTACCAGCGCATATACGCCGGCAACATCCTTTTCGCCTCCCATCCCTGGCTGGGTTTCGGCTTTTATTACTTCCAGGGTTTCCATATTGTAAAATACCGGCCAGCGATAGTTAAAGTGATGGGCCACCTTAATGGCAAATTCAAGGGAATTTATCAGCAGCTCCTTTGCCATACTATCTCCATCCAGCGCCATTCTTGACAGGTTCAGCAAGGGGTGATGCAGGTACCAGGAATCCATTACTTTTGGCGCCTTCTGTTCTTCCGATCCATCCAGCTGGTGTTCAAGTGCCGGCAGCCATCGCATTATGGTCTTCAGCTCTTCATTGTAGAAGGTTTTCAGGTTATTATAAATATCATTGCCAAAATTTAGATAGTCTCCGCTCCATGCTGTGTAATCCCTTATAGGCAGCAGCACTGCCAGCTGCACCATAATTTCAGGCGGGGTATTATAATCCGACACGTATGCATTTAGATAAGCGTGCCCTTTATGCTGCTGCCAGCAGCACTTTTTGTGTTCCAGGTCATACAGTGATTTTGACAGGATATCCGGGTAATCATGATAGATCGTTTCCGGCTTCGGCAGGTGCAGGTACAGGGATGCCAGCTGCGTCAGAAATTGTGTGGCAATTTCAAACTGGTCGTTTGGCGCCTTATTGCTAAAACAAACAAAGGCATCTGAAATGGTTACCTGCCTGCCGGCGGGCAATGGTTTATCTTTAGTAGGAGGTAAGGAAAATCCGAACTCCGGCCACTCGCCGCCTACCGTATCTGCCACAGATGTTTCGGTTGCGTTACAATAGTCGGCCAGCGCTGTAAAGTTTTGCAGGTACAGAAATGAGCCGGCTGCAGGGCGTTCCATGGATGCATAAATAATCCCCGAGCGTGTACCCACCTGCCTGATGTGGATATGCCCCTCGCTGCTTCCGTTGTCCGGTATTACAATGTCGCGCGGCCAAAAGGGGATATCCGTATCCTCAGCGGGAGTGAAAGATACTGTGTAACGTAAAAGCGGAGCGCCTTCTTCCGGGAAGCTCACTGCGGCATGGTATGTACCGATGGTGGCGCTCATTACCATTTTTATGCCGCCTTCTATATTGGTTACCTCTTCCAGCACAATGCTTTCCGGTGCATAGGCAATGCGGAAGGCCATCCTGGCAGCGTTGGCGCAGTTTGCTACCAGCCATACGGCATCCTGCATGTAATGCACTTCAAATTGAAAATCGCTTATCGTGGTTGAATACACCGGTTCGGTTGAAATATTTGCCAGCTGTTCTGCAGCGCTGGCCGCCCAAATAGAAATTCCGGATGACATATATTTTAAGTCGTTTTAGTTTCTCATCATACAAGCTGACTAACATTGGCGCCGCCAGACCGTTTAAGCAGTAAAACGGCCAAAGCCGGATCAGGTCCGGATGCACGCGTATTACGCAGCGTTTTTTTTGCATGGTAAAACATGGATGTTATTACAGATTGATATAGCCTATAGAGCTGTATACAAATTATAATCCATATACGGCGCGGAGGCATTTTCCACATTAAGGTTGAATTTGGTTAATGATGGGCTCTATTAAATGAGCAATTAAATGGACAGTTCGGTGGGATGCGATCTTAGTCTGTTGTGCGGCTACAGCTTCTTTTTGGAAAGATGGGTTTATGGAAAAAAGAAAACCCGCTTATTAAGCGGGTTCCTTTATTATAAGTTAATATTACTTATTGTTTCAGGATCTTAACCTGTTTTTGCACACCATCTTTACGGTCTATAGTAATAATATATACACCGGGTGTGAGTGAGGATACTGAAATAGTATTCCCCGGGCTTTTAACTTTCATAACCTGGTGCCCGCTTATATCATAAATGCTAAGCGCTCTAACCTTATCATTGTTACGAAGGTGTAATTGCTCCGTCACAGGGTTGGGCGACAGTGTAACGGCGGTATTACCATCTTCCGTTTTTACTGTTTGCACGGCCATCCTGGCAGCTGATGCAACACCGGTAATGGTAAGATAATTGAGATTAAATCCGCCGGTAGCTGTGGCAATACCTATGCTATAGGTGCCTGCAGGTAAGGTTACGGTATGTGAAACATTGCCCCAGTTCTGCCATCCGCCGGTATTGGGTATGGTAACGGTACCCAGCTGTGTGGCGCCGGCATCCTTTTCCAATCGCAGGGTGGTGTTGGCGTTAGGGCTGGCCACCCGGTAATCTACCCGGTAGGTACCTGTTGCTGGAATGGTTACATTATAGGACATCCAATCGCCGGCCTCTATCCATCCTACATCCAGTCCGCCGCCTGCATCCGTAGTTGCTTCAGTGGCTACGCCGGACATATAGTTATAATCTTCTGCCTGCACAACGATCGAGGAGGTATTTGTATTTGATTCTATTTTCAGCGAGCTGGTTGAATCGTTCATGTTATTATCAACAAGGCAATTGTCGTCCGCTGTCAATACAAGGGTTGATCCGCCGAAATTATCGTGCTTGTACAGTGTAACCTTATACCCTGAGGTCACCTTTATGGAGGAAATATCATCATTAAGAATGCCCAGCGCATTCAGCTGGCTAAGGGTATAGGTGCCGGGGCTGAGGCCTACGGCATAACCGGTATAGTTGCAATCCTTATAGGCTATGGCTGCACCGCTTGCCGTGATCCCTGAAAAACCGCCTATGGTAATAGTGGTGCGCAGGGGAGAGGTAGCATTGATGGTGGACGAATGGTTAAATACATCGTCGTAGCAAAAAGCGTAGGTCAGGCTGTTAAGGCTGATATCGCTGCGGTGCCAGAATTTGCAATACCAGTTGTAAGGCGAAGTCTGGTAGTATTTGGATGCTGAGGAAAAGTCCTGCGTAGCGCCAGTGGCCAGCGTAAGATCAATGGCGTGGCGGTTAATGGCAGCGCAGATCTGCGCCTGCACCACTTTATCCCATTGTCCGCCGGTGGCCATCACCCCGCTGCCTTCCATTGCTTCCAGATTGGTGGGTTTGCGTGAGATGGTGCCTACCTGTCCGTCAGAAGTCCTGGTGAATGTGAATACGTTTCCGGATACACGGCCGCTCCAGGTACCTGCATCGCCTGCGTTGAAAACCAGGTTGCCGTTTTGGTACTTGGACCAGATGGCATCAATGTAAGAACCAAAATAATTGGCCTGTGCACCGCTTTGAAAGGCCGCTGTTTTTGAAGGGAACTTGATGATGCCATTGGCAGCATCATAACAGCCGGCAAAGTCGGCAGGTGCGGTAGATTGCCATTGTGAAAGGATCTGGCTGTGAGGGAGGAGCTCTCCAACCTTTTGGTAAAAACCGCCATTGCCCCACACTTCAAGGCCCATGGGATACTGGTAGCTGTCCACGCGGGTCGTGTTCACCCAAAGGCCGTTGGATGCATTTGTAAGCTCAATCGTTTCAAACCGGATGCCCTGGTTAGGATCCGTGGGATTGGCAAGATTAGGCGCTGCATAACCGCTTGGCGAACCGGATGCGCCGAAGAAATAGAGATACAGCTGTGAGTTGAAGGAAATCAGGATGCGGCATCCTGCAATACCGGGAATGTTGATGACCTTATTAGGGATCTCACTCAGCTTAGCAAAACAGTTAGCATACCGGCCATTTCCGCCTGGTCCCTGGTTGCCGTTGATCACCGGCCCGGGCACGGTGTTGTTCGATACATTCATCAGGTTGACCGCACCGGTTTTGGGGTCAATCCATACATGATTGTCGTTGATGATGCCTACAACAGCTACGTACACATTGCCATCAGCATACGCTGAGTTGTTGTACAATGTGAAGGGGACGGTAGTTTGGGCCTGTACTTTGCTCCCGGTTAAGATGACTACAATAAACAGCAAGGCCGCGCGGGCGCAAAGCGACCCGGATAAAGATCTGGTTTTCATTGAACAATAGGTATTAGATTAACGAGAGCACCTGCTAATGTAAATAAACTTTTTTGTAAGTTATCATGTGAAATCAATGAGATCAGGCGGCCATGTTTTGTAGTATTCGCCTGTCAGTATCCTGCCCTTTATAAACGTACTTTTTAACCACTGATATCCATACACTTGATAACAGTAATGAAAGTGCAGTAACGGCTATACAGGCTTTAAAAATATTAAAGGGTATAATGTGCATTTGATAGGCCAGTGAGCAGGCAAGGATACCAAATTCGCCGGTCTGGGATAATAGCGCCCCGGCATAAATGCTTTTACGGATGGGAAATCTGAGCATGTGAAAAATGCCTGCCGACAGCACGCTGTTAACAAGCATAATCACAACGGTAATTGCCGCAATGAAGGTCCAGTTATGAACCAGGTAGATCACATCAAAACGGATGCCCACTGAAACAAAGAACAGGGCTGTAAAAAATACTTTGAAAGGTCCCAGCGTATGCTCCAGCCAGTGAAATCCCTTAACCCGCCCTATAAAAATTCCTGCAGCAAAGCTGCCAATGGATGCGGTTAACCCCATCAGGGAAACAATCAAAGCCAGTCCCAGGCAAATACATGCAGCGGTAAACACCTGTAGCTCATGGTCGTTTTCCAGGCCCGCAACCGGGCTTGCAAAAAAGTTCCGGTTCCTGACCGACCTAAGTAAGAAGAAGAGGGCAATACAGGCTATTACTGAAACAATGAGCTTAACAGGATCCGTTTTTTGAGGTCCTATTAATTGAAAGAAGGTTAAAACCGGCGCCAGTAATACATCCTGTAGCAGCAGGATATTTAAAACAGTTTTACCGGTTAAGCTGCGTATTTCTCCGTTGCTTTTAAGAAAACCACTGACTACGGCCGTGCTATTGAAGATAAGCAGTACAGTGAACAATGCCACGGTAGTTAAGGGCCATGCGAAAATACGGCCGACCAGGTATACCAATAGAAAACTAACGATGGTTTTTACAATCTGGGCGATAACAGGTACAAACAGCAGGCTTTTCCTGTTTGGTATTTCATTTTCCATTCCAAGGAAGAACATGAGCAGTAAAATGCCAATTTCGCCCAGGCCCTCAACAGTATCCGGGCTGGAAAACACACCGGTAATATTAGGTCCAAGTACAATGCCTGCCAGGATGTAAGCAACCATGTATGGCTGCCGCGCCTTTTTTAGTACCACGATCAGCAGCAGAATAACCAGGCAAAGAACACAAACCGGTAAAAGTATATTGTGCATGAGAAGCAGACTTTTTTAGCAGCAGACAATACCAATGCCATGGCATTTCCCTGAAAATTTGGCATTGCTTCCGGTAGCAGGAAAGATCCTTCAATTGTGCTGTAGTCTTTTTCTTTGTAAAATTTTTGAGTATCCGGGAGTGTCAATTTTTCAATACGGACAGTGACAAAATGTAATTTTTTGCCGCTGGCATAACGCTTGTGAGGTGCAAAAAAAGCAGTTGCGGCCGCCGCTGCGATGATATAACCAGCTATATGATATTGTTTTTAATCAATGCAATTTCAATGTTATGGTAACCAATTTTCAAGCACAGCCACTTCATGACCGGGTCATTGTTCGCCCGGTACCCGCCGAAGAAAAAACAACCGGTGGTATCATTATTCCGGACACCGCAAAAGAGAAACCTCAGCGTGGCACTATTGTAGCCGCCGGCCCGGGGAAAAAAGATGAGCCGTTGAGCGTTAAATCAGGAGATACCGTGTTATACGGTAAATATGCAGGTACAGAGCTGCAATTAAATGGAGAAGATCTGCTGATCATGCGGGAAGCTGATATTTTAGCCATCCTCTAAGGCTGGGTTATCAGCTATTCAACTACAAATCATTTGTGGACAGTAAAAAAAACAGGTATGTCAAAGCAACTTTTCTTTGAGCTGGATGCAAGAAACAAAATGAAGAAAGGCGTTGATGTTTTAGCCAACGCTGTTAAGGTAACACTCGGTCCACAGGGCCGTAATGTTGTATTGGAGAAGAAATTTGGTGCCCCTGCTATTACAAAGGACGGCGTTAGTGTGGCAAAGGAAATTGAGCTGGAAGATCCCATTGAAAATATGGGTGCTCAGATGGTAAAGGAAGTGGCTTCCAAAACCGCCGACATTGCAGGAGACGGCACTACAACGGCTACGGTGCTGGCGCAGGCAATGATTAATGAAGGACTCAGGAACGTGGCTGCTGGTGCTAACCCAATGGACCTGAAAAGAGGGATGGATAAAGCGGTGGAATCCATTGTGCAAAACTTAAAAGAACAATCAAGGTTTGTTGGAAGTGATGTGCAAAAGATCCGTCAGGTGGCCACCATTTCAGCCAACAATGACGATACGATCGGCAAGCTGATTGCTGAAGCATTTGCAAAAGTAGGAACAGAAGGCGTAATAACAGTCGAGGAGGCAAAGGGAACCGGAACTACCGTTGAAGTAGTTGAAGGTATGCAGTTCGACCGCGGTTATATATCTCCTTACTTTGTGACAAACAGCGAAAAGATGCAGGTGGTGCTGGAAAAACCTTACATCCTGATCTATGACAAAAAGCTGTCAACGATGAAGGAGCTGATCACCATCCTCGAAAAGACTGCACAGACAGGAAGGCCCCTGCTTATTATTGCTGAAGACCTTGAAGGGGAAGCCCTGGCCACATTAGTGGTAAACAAAATAAGGGGTACCCTTAAAGTGGCTGCTGTTAAGGCTCCGGGTTTTGGCGACCGACGCAGGGAAATGCTCCAGGACATTGCTGTACTAACTAACGGAACGCTGATCAGTGAAGAACAGGGATATAAGCTGGAAAATGCTGATCTGACATCCCTGGGAAGCTGTGAATCGGTGACCATAGATAAGGACAATACAACCATTGTTGGTGGATACGGGGATAAAGATGCAATTGCCGGAAGGATTAGCCAGATAAAAGCACAGATTGAAAGCACTACTTCTGACTATGACCGCGAAAAATTGCAGGAAAGGCTTGCTAAGCTGAGCGGAGGTGTTGCCGTGCTATATGTAGGCGCCGCCACTGAAGTTGAGATGAAAGAGAAGAAAGACCGGGTGGACGATGCGTTGCATGCAACCCGTGCGGCCGTGCAGGAAGGTATTGTGCCCGGCGGTGGGGTAGCTTACATCAGGGCAGTTGAAAAGTTAAGTGAATTACAAGGCGCCAACGATGATGAATCCACAGGTATCGCCATTGTTAAACGCTCCGTGGAAGAGCCGTTACGGCAAATTGTGTACAACTGCGGCCTGGAGGGAAGCGTAGTTATAGGAAAGATCCGGGAAGGGAAAGCGGATTATGGCTTTAACGCACGTACGGAGCAATATGAGAACCTCTTTGAAGCCGGCGTAATTGATCCTACAAAGGTTACCAGAATTGCGATCGAAAATGCCGCTTCTATTGCAGGTATGCTGCTTACCACAGAATGTGTGGTGGCAGATAAGCCCAAAAAAGAGCAGCCCGCCGCGATGGCCGCACCTGGCATGGGCGGAATGGATTATTAATCCGGTTTACAGTACCGGCATAAAGCCTGCAAGCTTTTGCAGGCTTTTTTTATTTTGGCCGGTTCACGGGTATCTGGCCATTGTCATTTACAGCTATCTCCCTTAATGCCGTTTAAAATACTGTACCTCCTGCTCATGTTTTTTAGCTGCTGCAAGGGAATCAAATGTACCAAGATTACGGCGCTTGTGCGTTTTGGGATCTTTCTTAACAGAGTATAATCTGTATTGCCCTGATTTTAATTTCCTGATCATAATTATTGAGTTTTGGGTGAAAACGCTTACGTGTAGATATTTCCACACTTACTATTAAGGCGCAAAAAAACCGTACCGTTTTTAAGAAGGCTTAATAATTGCGGCACATTCAGATTGATATCGTAACCAACCTCGTGTATTAATACCTAAAATCATAATCATATGAAAGAGTTTGCAGCGTTTAAGAACAAAGCCGATCTGTTGCGTAAGTGGTCGCTGATCTCCACTACAGAGGCTACTTCAGGACATCCCACCTCCTGCCTTTCTGCGGCGGACCTTACCGCAGTGCTGTTTGAGAAATATTTCACTTATGATATTGCAGATCCGCTGAATAATTACAACGACCGGTTTGTGCTTTCAAAGGGCCATGCAGCTCCTTTGCTATATGCCTTTTTTGGTGTGGCCGGCGCCTATCCGCTGGATGAGCTGAAAACATTGCGCAAATTCGGCAGCCGGTTCCAGGGGCATCCTGTGCCTAAATTTGCCTACGCAGAGGCAGCTACCGGTTCCCTGGGCCAGGGTTTATCAGTAGGGGCGGGGCTTGCGTTAGCAGCCAAAAGGGAAGGCCTTTCATCCAAAACTTTTGTACTTACCGGTGATGGTGAGCTGGCTGAAGGACAGATCTGGGAAGCGGCCAATTTTGCCACGCATGAAAAGCTGGATAACCTGGTGGCCATCCTGGATATTAACCGCCTTGCGCAAAGCCAGCCTACTATGTTCGGCCATCAGATAGAAGAATATGTGAACCGCTTTAAGGCATTTGGTTTTGAAGTAATAGCTATAGATGGCCACAATTATGAAGAGATTGACCGGGCATTTGAAAAAGCGGTAAATAATAAGAACGGCAAGCCCACCGCCATTGTAGCAAAA
This sequence comes from Chitinophaga rupis, assembly GCF_900109685.1. GTDB lineage: Bacteria > Bacteroidota > Bacteroidia > Chitinophagales > Chitinophagaceae > Chitinophaga > Chitinophaga rupis. The sequence goes on from NZ_FOBB01000005.1 coordinate 149,815, forward strand.
ACAATTAAGGGGAAAGGTATTTCTTTCCTGGAAGATAAAGACGGCTGGCATGGCAAAGCGCTGAAGAAAGATGAGCTTCAGAAAGCGCTGGCGGAATTGGGGGATGTGGATGACCAGGCGCGGTTTGCGTTAAAAAAGCCTTCCGGGAAATTAATGCCGGCAAATACAGATGTAAAATACCGGGTAGCAACCAGTTTTGAGAACGGCAAGGAGTACGCAACGCGGGAAGTGTTTGGGGAAGTATTGGCATCACTTGTGGAGCAGAACAAAAACCTTTATGTGCTGGACGGAGATGTAATGAATTCCACCTTCACAGAAGATGTAAAAAAGAAAACACCGGATCGTTTCATTGAATGCTACATCGCAGAACAGAATATGGTATCCGTGGCTGTAGGTTTGTCCAGGTTGGGCCGGGTACCTTTTGCCGCCACTTTCGGCGCATTTTTTACCAGGGCTGCGGACCAGATACGGATGGCACGGGTATCTGAAGCCAATGTCAAATTTGCAGGTTCCCATGTGGGCGTTTCCATAGGGGAGGATGGCCCTTCGCAGATGGCGCTGGAAGACATTGCGATGTTTGGCGCATTGCCAGGCGCTGTTGTATTACAGCCTGCGGATGCCTGGTGTACAGCAAGCCTGGTGCAGGAAATGGCCGCCCATACCGGCATTGTTTACATGCGTACTTTAAGGCCTAAAACAGCTTTGCTATACAGTAAAGATGAACATTTTGAGATCGGCGGCTCCAAACTTTTGCGTCATTCGGATCATGATGAGCTAACTGTGGCCGCCACCGGTATTACAGTATTTGAAGCGCTTAAAGCTGCAGACGAGCTTGAAAAAGAGAACATTCATATACGGGTGCTGGATTGCTATTCCATACATCCCATAGACGCCGCTGCATTGAACGAAAGTGTGCATGCCACCAAACAAAATTTACTGGTAACGGTAGAAGACCATTTTGAACATGGGGGCATGGGCGATTTTGCTGCAGCAGCCCTGTCAGATACCGGCGCGCATATCATTAAAATGGCAGTGCCTGACATTTCACAATCCGGTACAAAAGATGAGCTGCTGCATGATGCAGGCATAGATGCAGAGCATATAGCGCAAAAGGTAAGGGAGCTTTGTGCGGTAACGGCATAGGCAGGTGGGCCAGTAAGCCCTACTACTGCTGTTTCTCAAAAAGTATATTTTTTATTCTTCCGTTGGTAAGCCTGAAACCGTTTATCTTTTTTGGTGTGTTTGTCAGGAAATTAATAATGCCGTTGTAGCTGCTGAATTTCCCGGCATCAACCAGGTCCGGCTCAAAAGTAAAATCACCTAAGCGTATATGATGCGCAACCAGCTTACCATCTTTTACAGAAAGCCGGTAGGCGGTTTCCAGCTCTTTGCTGTAATAGGTGCCGGCATATTGATTCAGCTGTGAAGGGGTAATTTTAACAGGCATCACTCTTGGGGCAATAATACCCCGGTATTTTAATGCGCCTGCTTTCTCTTTTATTTCCCTGAAAGTAACAGATGAATTGTAGGCCGGCACCCATAATACAGTATCAGATTTCAGATCGGTGGGGAACTTATCTTCGCCGTTTGCCTGTACCATTATACGGCCGTTCTCCAATGTAAAAGTTACATACCAGCCAGGGCCTAGCTGGTAGCTGCCGATATATTTTTTCAATAACAGGGTATCAACAGCAACGTTGGGCAGGTTGCTAAGGTCTTCACGCTTCGGGCCGGGGCTGACCTTATCTTTTAAGAAAAGCCCGGCAAGGGTATTTGCATTTGTGTAAACGTCAAAATTACCGTCGTTACTGAGCAGGATGACCGCCAGCTTTTGATCCGGGAAATTGGAAATAATGGTACGGAAGCCTGCCCAGCCGCCATCATGCGCAATGTTTGTTATACCGTTACGCCGGCTCACTTCCAGGCCATAGGCATAATCAATCTTTTGTTTATTATTGAGTGTGTCTGTTTCTATCATCCTTAGATATATGGGATCTTTTTGCTCAAGCGCCTGCTGAAAATGAATGACCCATTTAGACAGATCTTCAGCCGTGGAGAATATTGAGCTGGAGCCTAAGGCCGTAAGCGCATCGTTACTCTTAAAGTATTTGATCGTTCGCATAATATGAGCTGGCCACATGGCTGATCACCATTGAATAATCGTCTTGCACCAGGGATGCGTGCATGTTCAATGGTTTAAAGATGTGCGCATCGATCCATTCCGGGAATGGGGTGCCGCTTACTTTGGCTACAATAGCTGCCAGCAGGTTATAACCGGTATTGGAATAGGAATATTGCGAGCCTGGCTCAAAATCCAGCTCCCGCTGCTGCTTCACCATTCGCATAATATCCTCATAGCGGAAGCTCTCATCCCAGCGCCAGCCGGCCGCATGCAGGGTGGCGGGCCAATCCCTTAATCCGCTGGTATGATGGATCAGATGGCGGATGGTGATTGTTTTACCAAATTGCGGTACATCAGGCAGGTATTTATGGATATCATCATCCGGTGATATTTTGCCTTCCTGTATCAAAGTTGAAATGGCAAAACCGGTAAATTGTTTTGATACAGAAGCAAGATCAAAAACCGTTGTGGGCGTAATGGGGATATCGTATTCCAGGTTGGCCATTCCATAGCCTTTTTCAAATACGGTTCTTCCATCCTTTACAATTAAAGCAGCCACCCCGGGACGGCCGGTACGGGCATAGGTGTTAAACAGGGAATCAATTTTTGCGGAAAGGGTATCAGGGGTATTTTGCGCAATACCGGGCAAGCTGCTTACAAGCAGCAACAGGGTATAATATATTTTCATGGTACGCAGTGGCTTATTATATACAATGACGGCCAGCCCTGGAAAAAGTTGCATGCCTTTATACCGTGCGGATATTATTTTATTGCACCGTTCTGTTTTGCAGGCCGCATATGCTCATTGGCCCATTGCGCCAGGTTATACAAATGCGGCAGTAAGCTTTGGCCGGCAGTGGTTAATGAATAATCTACCCGGGGAGGAACTTCAGGATACATTTGCCGGGAGATGAGTCCATCTTCCAGTAAATTCTTCAGGGTAGCGGTCAGCATTTTTTGCGATATATCTCCAATGGCCTCCTGCAGCTGGTGATAACGCAGCGGGCTTCCTGTTTGCCCAAGTGTGAGCATCACTAAAACTGCCCATTTATCGCCAATACGGCCGAATACATCCCTTACCGGGCAGAAGTCTACACTTTCAGCATTTTTAGAAAAAATTCTCATGTTAACTTTTTGATTTTCACTATTACATACCTGCGGGTGTGTAACGCACTTTAAGGTGCCATATTTTTTGATCCTTAACCTGTTGGTACTTTTGCCAGCACTTATTAAAACCGGTTATAGCAACCAAATTTATAATTATGAAATTAACTTATCGCATTACTACGGTCATTTTCCTGGTAATTATTTTCTTAACAGCCATTACGGATATTACCCGGATGGAGTTTGTGGCTAAACCGGTAAAACATCTTGGATACCCGGATTACCTCCCTATTATGATCGGTTCAGGGAAACTAATTGGTATAATTATTTTAAGCATGCCAAAGTACACCCGGTTCAAAGAATGGGCCTATGCCGGTTTTACGGTTCTATTTGTGAGTGCGGCCACTTCGCACGCCATTGTAGGGGATCCTATCGGGAATGTATTGGCGCCATTGTTTTTAGAAGCCGTGTTGCTGGTGTCTTATATCAGCATGGTAAAAACGCTTAGCATGGATAAAAGATGAATAACATGCCTGCTCCGGTCTGTTAATACTTTGAGCCGGAAGTTCAGAACTAATTTTGTCCGCTTCGGTGAATTTCCATATGCCTGGCCCAACCAGTTTCAGCACCGGTGATCTTTTGTATGGCTTATGATGAACATACGCCGGATGCCTTTAAGGCTAACGGGATCGACTATATTTTAAAGCCCTTTACAACGGAAACGCCGGAACGTTCCCTGAAAAAATACAGCCAGTTAAAAAGGTCTTTTCCACAGATCATACCCCGCAATATAATGTCCTGCTGGGCAGTCCTAACCTCAGCCCTCAGTTTTCAACCCCGACCTCAACTATCATTCCTCAACTCCTCATCCTCAATCCTCATCCTTAGTCCTCAGCCAAAACTCTCAGCCGCAACCCTTAGACCTCATTCCTCAACCACAACCCTTAGCCATCAATCCTCAGCCTCAGTCTTCAACCTCGACTTCAACCCTCACTCCTCAACCCTCATTCATCAGTCTCAGTCCCAACCTCAACCTCAACCTCAACCTCACCCTTAACCGCAACCAACCGGTGAATCCTTTTCGACAACAAATGTGATTCTATGCTACCCCTACTTTATAAATTTAATTAATTTGAAATATAATACTATATAAAGAACCTCTAACTATCTAAAATAAATTTTATACTTTTTATTTTTTTTAAAAAGATTTCTATACTTTTGAATTACCACGTTGAATTAGAGCAATAGGACTATACCGTTTATTATTACGCAATCTTATCAGAGCCAGTGAACAGATCTATACTTATGAGAGGGACAATTGTAGCAAATCACGGTCTATAAGTTGTTGAATATCAACCAATATTGAATAGCATTTATCAAACCAAATCTAAAATTAAGCGCAATGCGAAAATCTCATGCCTTTGTCATGGTGATGCTGCTGCTATTTGCCGGCACATCGCTCCTCGCCCAGGACAAAAAATCAATTAGCGGAACCATTGTGGACGACAAGTCTGCAGTAGTGATAGGCGCTACTGTAATTGAAAAAGGTACCAGGAACAGCACCTTTACCGATGAACGTGGATACTATCACTTTTCGGTAGCCCCCTCAGCTACACTGATCATTTCATCAATCGGCTATGCTACCAGGGAGGTAGCGGTAGGTAACAGTTCAACCGTTAACGTTACTATTAACCAGGACACAAAAGGACTAAATGAAGTAGTGGTTACGGGCTTTGGTGAAAGCAGGGCTAAACGAAGCCTCGGATATTCCGTTACCCAGGTTTCCGGTGACGATATCAGGAGAACAGCCAGCCCCAACCCAATTTCCGCCTTACAGGGTATGGTGCCTGGTTTGCAGGTTACTCCCAATGTGGGTGGCCCGCAGGCTTCTACCCGCTTCCAGATCAGGGGTAGCGCCAGCCTGGATCCATATGGTAACCAGCCGCTGGTAGTGGTAGATGATATTGTGATGGACGACCAGGTAATCCTTCCCAACCGTGGTGGTGAGCAGGATTTCGGGAACATCCTGAAAGACATTAACCCCGACGACATTGAATCTATTTCCGTGTTAAAAGGTGGCGCTGTTACTGCATTGTACGGCAGCCGCGCATCCAACGGCGTGATCCTCATCAAAACAAAAAAGGGTTTCTCACAGAGAGGTTTGGGGGTTTCTTTTACCCAGTCTTTTATGTTTGAAAGAGCATATAAAACCGTAGATCTGCAGAACCGGTTTGGCGCAGGTATACATGTGGACGATTGGATAAAAGGTGCCAATGATACACTGGAAACCGATCAAACCTATTACTATGCCAGCTTTGGCCCTGAAATGAAAGGGCAGATGTTTAAAGATATCACCGGCCAGTACCGCGCCAATAATCCGGGCGCAAATGATCCGCTGGCGCTGTATAAAACAGGCATTACCCGTAATACTAACATTGGTATTTCCGGTGGTAATGATAAAACTACTTTCCGTTTTTCTTACTCCAACCTGGGATCATCGTCTGCAACGCCCAACAATAACCTGGACAGGAACAGCTTTAGCTTCAGAGCCACACACCGTCCTATAAAATCAGTGTTGCTGGATGTGAATACTTCCTATACGCAAAGCGGCACCGAAAACCCCGCTTTGCAGGGCGCTAATAGCGTATTGTACGCAACCAGCTATGGCGTACCGCGTAACTACGATATTAATTACTGGATGCATAACTATGCTGATACGGAAAACGGCGGCATATCACCAAGGGATATCTCCGGCGCCTCCAACGCTTTCTGGTTCATTTACCAGAACCACTACCAGCAAAAGGAAAATAACTTCAGGGGAAGTGTGAACCTGAGAGCGGACCTTACCAACTGGCTTCGTTTTGATGGAAGCGCTTCTATCAATGCATTTGAAACAAATTACACTGCCAAGATAAGGGGTACAGACCCCGGTTTTAGCGGCGGTCAATATAAGGTTAACAATAATAGTGTAAGGCAATACCGTTACCGTGGAAGCCTGAGCTATATTAAGAAAGTGAACGACTTTGACCTGCTGGTACAAGGTGGTGGAGAGCTCAATCAATCCAAGCAGGTAGGTTATTACGCAGAAACAAATGGCCTTATTATACCGGACCTTTTCCGTCTTTCCAACTCTAAAGAAAGACCCCGTATCGACGAAGGAAAACCGAATGACCTGCAAATGGCTTCCCTGTTTTACCAGGCCAGCGTTGGTTTCAGAGACTATCTGACCCTGAACGTGTATGGCCGTAATGACTGGAACAGTACGCTGGTATACAATGATGGTCATGGTAACTATTCCTACTTCTATCCCGGTGCGGATCTGGCCTTTGTGTTTTCTGACCTGGTTAAAATGCCCAAGGGATTTGACTTTGGTAAGCTGCGCGTTTCGTATGTGCAGGCAGGTGGTGGTACATCACCCTATAAAACCAATACCGGTTCTTACACTGCTTATGGCTTGTACAAAGATGCCAGCGGGGCCGATGTGCTCAGGTATGGTATTCTTGGCAACTCATTGCCCAACCAGAACCTGAAACCGGTACGTAATGCCAAGATCGAGGCTGGTGTTGAGTTTAAGCTGTTCAATAACAGGCTGGGAGGTGATGTTACCTGGTACCAGCAGGATTCAAAGAACCAGATCCAGGACTTCACTGTACCGCGTGAATCAGGTGTTGTAAGTGCATTGATCAATGGTGGTAAAGTAAGGAACCGCGGTATAGAGCTTACCCTGTATGGAACACCTTACAAAAAAGGAAATTTCTCATGGGATGTAATGTTCAACTATACCCGCAACAGGAATACCATTCTTTCCTTACCATTTAATTCTAAGGCTGCGCTGCTGGACGGTGGAGATGGTATTTACTCTGTGGCTAACCTGGGTGGCGATTATGGTGCTATCCGCGCTAATTATCACTACGCTTCTTACCAGGCAAAAGATGGTAATGGCGCTAATGTGCAAAGTGGCCTGAACGGCATGCCGGTGGTAGGCTTTAATGCAACCGGCGGCGAATTTGGCGCACCGGTGATCTATTACCTGAGGGCCGGTACTTATAACCCCACAGTAGGTAAGGAATCTGATCCGGTTGTAGGGTCTACCATGCCTGACTTCCTGGGCAGTATCCGCAACACCTTTAACTATAAAAGACTGGCTGTAAGCATTTTCCTGGATGCGAAGTTTGGCGGTGATATATATTCCAACACTTATGGTTACGGGTCACAGTACGGTATGCTGAAACATACACTGGCCGGCCGTACCGCGGACCTTGGAGGTTTAAGCTATACCGGTACTGCAGACTACAACGGTTTGAAAGCTGAACGCCATGATGGTATTTTACCGGTAGGCGTATTTGCACCCGGCACTATAATAGGTGCAGATGTGAGCGCTGACGGCCAGGAGCACGATGTTTCCGGTATGACTGTAGCTGATGCCTACGAGAAAAAATATGTAAAACCCGTAGCCGCCTCTGATTATTATGATCGTACCTATGGCTGGGGCAGCGGTATCAGATCTGCCAGCATGTTTGAATCTTCATGGGTATCTATGCGTGAGCTGTCCATTAGTTATGACCTGCCCGTTGGCATAGCCAGCAGATTAAAGATGAATAGCCTGCGCCTTTCGCTGATAGGCCGTAACCTGTTCTTCCTGTATAACAGCGCGCCGGATAATGTAAACCCGGATAACCTGAGCTCAACCAGCAGCGGCGCCTTTATTGAGAACGGCGGTGTGCCTTATTTCAGGCAGTTTGGATTTTCAGTAAACGCCAGTTTCTAACAGGCTCTTTAACGATTGTAAAAATTAGTAATAACCAGGATTTTAAAATATAGTTATGAGGAAGACATTATTACAGGCAGCTTGTGCGCTGACGCTTTTGGCAACTTCCTGCAGCCGCGACAAATATGCGGAGCTGAACACAGACCCGGATCTGATCCAGGTAGATCAGGTGAACGCGAAAGCGCTGTTCCCTACCGCTCCACTTGCTATACATACCAATGACTTTGAAGCTTATTACGATATACACCGTAATATCCAGTACTGGATCGGCGCCTGGGTGCCGCTGAGTGGCAACGGCGCTATTATTACACGTTTTAAAACACCCATTTCAGCATCCAACTATCCTTACAGTTATGAGGACCTGTATTCCAGGGAAACCATAGGCGCAGGTGGTACGCTGGTAGAAATGAGGAATGTTATTGACAAAATGGATGATGCCACCAGGGCAAAATATCAGCACATACGTGCTATTTCCTACGTTCCAATGGCATTATCTGCTTTTATTGTTTCTGATCTTTTGGGCAGTGTTGCCTATTCAGACGCATTCAGAGCCAGGTACACAACTCCCCCGGTATTAACGCCTAAATATGATACGCAGGAAGCGTTGTATGATACGTTGGACAATCAGCTGAAACAAAGCGTGGCCATACTAAAGCAAAGCTTACCGGGACAGGAAACCCTGGGTGGATATGACCTGTATTATCACGGTGCAGGAACAGAATCACAGAACTGGGCCATGGCAGCTAATTCAATGAGGCTGCGCATTGCCATGCGTATGCTCAAAAGAAAACCTGATGCCGCAAAAGCCATCATTAATGAAGTGCTGGCAGATAACGTAGGACCTATTAACAGCCGCGCAGCTTCCTGGATCTTCAGGGCGGGCAGCACAGTGGCTAACGGAGGCAACTACAATGTTGCCGCAGCACTTTCAGGGCAGAAGGCGTCTATTGATTTCATGTATAAGAACCATGATCCCCGGATCCGGAACATTTACCAGAAAGTTGAGCTGACCCAGGACCAGTTTAATACTTTTCAGGCGTCCGGTGTTATAGCACCAGGTGAAGTGTACCAGGAATACAGGGGCCGCTATACCAGCCCTGATGCAGCCAACGAGCCTGACAAGAAATTCTATTTCAACTACATTACCGGGTCTACTGCGTATGTATCCTACATACAATACGCGCTGTTCAATTCTTCAATAGCCAGCGGGTTGGTTAACTATCCTGTGATCACCTATGCAGATGTATGTTTTATGAGGGCTGAGCTGGCCGCAAGAGGCGTTACTACTGAAGATGCAGCGGACTGGTATAACAAGGGTATTGAAGCATCCCTGGCAGATTATGATGACTGGGGAAAAGATGCAAAGGTAGTGGGTTATACACCGCTGACAGCGGATGAAGTTACCGCCTATAAGCAGTCGCCTGATATCGCGTACAATCCTGCCAAAGGCATAGAGCAGATCTGCATTCAGCAGTTTATCAATTTCTACCGTAATCCTTATGAATGCTGGGCATTGATAAAAAGAACCGGTTACCCGAGCCAGACCGGCCAAGTTTTCAAGGCAGAAAAGGTTAGAGCCGGCGGCGTAGAAGCTGTTATGCCCAGAAGATGGAGCCTGTTCGTACCTCCGATCACTGATTTCAACTACGCCAACAGAAGGGCGGCTATTGAAGAAATGCAGAAGGATCCCGATCTGGGCGACTTAACCGATATTACGGGAAGAGTTTGGTGGGATAAGAAATAAATCGTAGAATACTACAATGGATTCAGATCAGGCTTATTGTCTGATCTGGATCCATTGTTAAACTGCTTTTCATGAAATATGTGTTGCTTATTTGCGGCTGTTTGTTTTTAGGAGCATTACATGCACAGCAGCCGGCGACGAATGCGCTGAAGGCCATTAAGGTAAGAACAATAGAGGGCAAATCCTTCTCCTTATCCGGCATTCACAAGCAGCTGACCGCTCTGGTGTTCCTTTCACCGGACTGCCCGCTGAGCCGCAATTACACTATTGTATTGAATGAGCTTCAAAAGAACAAAAAGGATTCCCTGGCCATTGTGGGCGTTTTTCCAGGATCCGCATACAGTGATGATGAAATAAAAGCCTTTCAGCAAAAATATGCAGTTGATTTTGTGCTGGTACGGGATAAAAAAGAAGCATTGGTAAATTATACACAGGCAACGGTAACGCCTGAAGTTTTTTTATATGATAGTAACAGCGTGCTGGTATACAATGGCGCCATTGATGACTGGGCCGTGAGCCTTGGCAAAAAGAAAAGGCAGGCGGACCACCATTATCTGCGTGACGCCATTGATAATTTTTTACAACATAGAACAGTGAACCCTTTTAAAACAACGGCAGTAGGTTGCCTGATCAGCAATAAATGAAGCATATGCCAGCACGCTTATTTACTATAGTATTCCTGTTTACATTCACAGCGCTTCGGGCACAAACCTACTACGACGTTGAACCGGTACTGGTACGTAAATGCGGTGTTTGCCATAACCCCGGAGAGGCTGCTCCTTTTCCGCTATTGAACTATGAAGATTTTACAAAGAGGCTTCCCTTTATTAAAAAAGTGATCAGCACCGGCTATATGCCGCCCTGGCAGGCAGATACAGCGTATTCACACTTTGCCAACCAGCGGGGGCTTACAGCTGAGGAGAAGCAGGCGATTCTTGCATGGATAGATCATAAAGCGCCAAAAGGGAAAGCGCCTAAGAATGCGCCCGTACTAAATACAAATGCTGGTAAGCTGTTAAATGGCCGGGCGCCGGACCTGGTATTAAAATCCAAAATACCATTTACTGTTAAAGGAAATAATAAGGAAAGGTTTATAGAATATAAGGTGCCGTTTGAACTACCGGCCGGTAAAAGCGTAGAGGCCATTGAGTTTGTGACCAACAATAAAAAAATTATACACCATGTTAATTATGGTTTTTATAGTGTAGCAGATAGCAGTGTGGACCTGGATGCGGGTTTAAGCACCATTGATACGGACGAAGAGCCACAGAACAGGAGCGCTTTTGACCAGCTGAAACGAACCATGGTTTATTACACAGGATGGATCCCCGGAGCCTCAGCAGAATATTATCCCAATGATTTTGGCTGGACATTTCCAAAAAGGGGAGTCGTGATCTTTACCACGCATTATGCGCCCATAGCAGCGGATGAGCAATCGATCGTAGGCGTTAACATGTATTTTAAAGATGCGCCGGTAAAAAGGCCGGTGCGCATTATCAGCATTGGTTCCGGCGGCGTAGGTGAGCGGGACATTGATCCTATTTTCATGATCCCCCCTGACCAGGTAAAAACGTTTGAGCTGAAAATGAGAACGCCCGAAGAGCAATCGCTTTTATATGTGTGGCCGCATATGCATTACCTGGGCAAATCTTTTGAGGCATTTGTAGTAACACCGGGCAATGATACCATTCACCTGGTTAAAATACCCCAGTGGGACTTTCGCTGGCAGGAGCTGTACCGGTTTAAGAAGCCGGTAAAGATCCCCCGTGGTTCTGTTATTTACATGAAAGGCACTTATGATAATACAAAAGATAACCCTTTTAACCCCAGTGATCCGCCAAAATATGTTTTTTCAAAAGGAAGTATGAGATCGGACGATGAAATGTTTACACTATTGCTCATTTATGCGCAATACAATTTAGGAGATGAGAGCATTGATTTAGAATAGATAAAAGGTATATAATATTGTTAATGTTTGTGCGCTGACTTGCAATTGCAATCAGTTAGCCCTTACTTTGCCTTGTCATTTGTATGTTTTTCGGGAATAAAGAGCAGCGTTTCTGAAATATGGTAAAGAGAGATTATTACAAAACATTGGCCCTGAGGGAATTTTATTTCTCCGGCAAGCTTTCCTCCACGGATCTGAGTGAACGTATAGGAAAGAGCATACCCCATGTGATGAAGGTAATTGATGAACTGGTGGCCGGGGGCTTTATCCTGGAATCGGGATACGCGCCTTCCAGCGGCGGGCGGCGGCCGGTAACCTATGCTATGAAGCCGGATGCTATTTACATTCTGTCAGTGGCTATGGACCAGATGGTGACCCGCATTGCGCTGATGGACCTGCAAAATAATACGGTTACCCCGGTTAAGAAATTTGAGCTGCCGCTTACGGATAACCCGGCAGCCATTATACAGCTGAAGGAGAAAATGTCTGAAGTGATTAGTGCGTCCGGTATAGACAAAAAGAAGATCATAGGCGCGGGCATAGGGATGCCCGGTTTTGTAGATGCTAAAAAAGGTATCAATTATTCCTTTTTAAATACGGAGAATAAGACCATCCGGGAATACCTGGCGCAGGAGCTGGGCTTTCCTGTTTATATTGACAATGATTCCAGCCTTATTGCTTTGGCGGAATTCCGTTTTGGTGTGGCCCGGCAAAAAAAGCATGCCCTGGTGGTGAATATAGGCTGGGGGATTGGTCTGGGCATGATCCTGAATGGCGGCTTATTCCGGGGCCATAATGGTTTTGCAGGTGAGTTCAGTCACATTCCCATTTTCAACAATAACAAATTATGCAGCTGTGGTAAAAGCGGCTGCCTGGAAACAGAAGCCTCCTTACAGGTGGTGATAGAAAAAGCCGCGCAGGGCTTAAGATCCGGACGGCCCTCTACCTTAGGCAGCGATTACCCCAGCGGGCACCTGGAAGCTGATTGGGACGCCATTGTGGCCGCTGTTCATAAAGGCGACCGTTTCGTGATAGAGCTGTTATCGCAAACAGGTTATGATATAGGAAAGGCCGTGGCTATCCTGATCCATTTAATGAACCCTGAGCTGGTGGTGCTAAGCGGCAGGGGGGCTTTAGCCGGCAAGCTATGGGAAGCATCCGTGCAGCAGGCTTTGAATGAGCACAGTATTCCGCGGCTGGCTGCCAATACTACGCTGGCTATTTCAACCCTGGGTTATCAGGCAGAGCTGATCGGCGCAGTGGCCTTGGTAATGGAAAGCAAAGTACGGGAGTACGAAATAAAAAGCAAAAATGTAAATGCCAAAGCATTCATTGACGAACAGAACGGATTGGTAGGCATGCAGTAACTTTATTCAAACACCCGGATCACTTTTATAAACCGCTCCATATAATAAGGGTTGAGCGTTGTTTCTGTTACGCCGGCCGCTTTCCCGGAAGTGGAATGTATGAAAACAATGCTATCGCCCGTGTAGGTAATGATCCCCATATGTCCTACCGTTCTGATGGCACTATCCGTGCCGGTAAAAAGAATCAGGTCACCGGGTTTTGCGAGGTCCAGCGTAACAGGGATGCCCTGGTCACTGAAATCTGCGGAGCTTCTGGGAACGGCTATGCCAAAATGATTAAAAACATAGGTAATGAACCCCGAACAATCGAACCCTGCTGCCGGATCAGTAGAGGCATATTTATAGGGAATACCTTTCAGTGTTTTAGAGAATGCGATGAGTGTTGCCGGGTTGGTACCAGCGGTATGAATACCTTTTTCCCGTATAAATACCGTAGAGTCGGTCCTGTTAGGCTGTACCACACCGGAATCAATATCATTAACGATCCAGGCAAGGGTATTCACATGCTCTTCTTCAGCCGGCGCACCACAGGATAGCAGCATTGTCAATAACAGGCATAGGACAAGGGTTTCACGCATGCTTGAAATTAGTAAAAAATATAATATTAATATGTAATATTTCCAGCTGCATCCGGAAAACGCAGAAGCCGGAGATCGATCCCCGGCTTCTGTGATTATATTTTATACGAACTTTCTAATTTCCCCAGTTTACATTTATATTATGCGCCTTTGCATAAGCTTTACCCAGGTTCATGAGCTTTTCTGATTGTTCCTCAAATCGTTTGGCATACTTGCTGTTTATTTCCTGCCCTTTGGCTGCAATCTCCTCTTTAGAAGCTCCGTTATCGCAAAGTTTTGCCAGCGCCATATACTCGTTCTTGTAAACAGGCAGCACATATTCATGCAGGGCAATGGACGTTTGCAGCATTTCTTTGGTCTCATCAGTTTCCGGCAGCGCTTTTACATCATGCAGGGCTTTTTCAATGGACAATACATCATTTTCAACCACTTTGGTAGCAGTGATGTTTTGTTGTTGCACCCCTTCATGTTTTACCGTATAAGCCACCAGCATATTTGTAAAGTGGTCACTGGCAAAATCATTGAAAAGATTGGTGTTTAGCACAGCCCTGTCAAAATAATTTTCCGGGGTGGCTGTATTACAGGCGGCTAACAAAAATAACCAGCATAAAACCAACAAACTGGCAATCGTTTTTTTCATGTTCAGTGTCTTTTGATTTCGCGCAAGTATACAATATTTATTTCAGGATTTTGAATTTGGCAGGTACGGGCACAGGGCCTGCGCCCCGGGGCAGGATCCGGCTTTATGTGACGGTTATGGATAAACGCAGCGTTAAATTTTGCCGGGCCTTTTACCAATGGCATACAATATACAAGGATTCCATTTTGTACCTGCCGTTATACTACCTTATTCTGCTAAGGTAGATGTTTCAAACAAAGTGAACTGCATTCCCGATGGGTCCTGCATGCGCTGCACCTTGCTCCAGGGGGCTTGTTTAACGCCGGCAATTTTGATAGCGCCGGCCGCCGCTAACTTTTCTCCGGCCGTATCTATTGCATTGCCAACTTTAAAGGCAAGCCGTACTGGCCCGGCCACCCGTTCGCCTACTTCAATTTCATCTATGGTAGCTGCATGCCTGCTATCTATCAGCTCAAGGGAAGCCCTGCCTGCATCCAGGATAATGCCATTGCCTGTTTGCTCATGCCATTCTTTAGAAGTAGCCAATCCCAGGGAATCCCGGTAAAATTTTATGATCTCTTCCAGGTTGTCTACTGTCAGGATGATCCTTAATTCAGTTGCTTTCATATGATGCCGGTTTTATAATGAAGGTTGCTATTATTAAGTATATTAAAATTACTAAATACCTGCCGGAAGTCCAGCCCCCGCATTCCCGGTACAAAAGATTGGTAATTTATCCGGATAGCATACCTTTAGGTTATGGGGCAATAGCACAACAGGGCAGGCAGATCATTTACTGCCGGTAAAGCGTTCATGAATAAGATCCATTTGACAGGCTTTTCGTATATACTGACAGTACTATTAAACTTTACCTTTCTCACTCAATTCAATACAGCATGCAGGCTGCGGATGAAATTTAGCTGATCCTATGAGCTTTAATAAATTATTGGAAGAGCAATTAAAGAAATACCTGCCGGATGCAGCGCTACTGGAACAACCGGCATTCAAGCGTTTCCTGGAAGCGGTGAATGAGTCCTACGAATCTTATGAAAGGGACCGGATGCTGTCCGGCGATGCCGTTAGTATCACCGCATCTGAACAGCGCATGCGGCTGGCCCTGCAAACCATTGAGGATAATGTATGGGAATATGATTTTGAACAGCGTAAAATGGTATTTGCGCAGGTAAATAACTCTGTCTTAAAACTACGCCGGCTGGAGTATGTTGATAAAGAAAATGAAGAATGGTGGAGAGAGATTTATGAGGAAGATCTGCATATTGCAGTAGATACCTTCCGCAAATATAAGCAGGGCCTCATCAGCAAACATTCCGTTGAATACCGTATGCATTGTGCAGATGGCAGTATTAAGTGGATCCTGAACCGGGGCGGCGTAATAAAAAGGGACAGCGAGGGCCAGGTGCTTAAAGTTGTAGGCGCTATAACGGATATAGATGCGCTCAAGAATATACAGGCAGAGCTGCGGACCACAGCTAACCGCTTATCCAACCTGCTGGCCAGCCTTCAAAGCGGCGTGCTGGTGGAAGATGAAGCCCGCAGGATCGTTATGGCCAATCAGCAGTTCTGTAGCCTGCTTTCCATACCGGCGCCGCCGGAAGCGCTTATAGGGCTGGATTGCAGCCAGACGGTTGATCAGTCCAAACACTTATTCAAAAACCCTGAGCTGTTCCTGAACCGGGTAGCGGAGATCCTGGAAGACCGGCAGCCGGTAACGGGCGAAGAGCTGGAAATGGCCGACGGGCGCATACTGGAAAGATCCTATATCCCCGTATTCCTTGACAATGAACACAAAGGGCATCTGTGGAAATACAATGATATTACCAAGCGTAAGCAATCGGAAACTATTATAAGGCTGCAGGAAGAAAAGTACCGGAACATTATTGCCAACATGAACCTGGGGCTGACAGAGGTAGACCTTGAGGAGCGCATCCTTTATGCTAACCAGAGCTTTTGTGAAATGTCGGGGTATTCCCTGGATGAGCTGATGAATAAGGTCGCTCCCACATTATTCATGGGCAAGGGCAATGAGCATTTTACCCGGGAAAAGCTGCAGCTGCGCGCCCAGGGCATATCAGACGCTTATGAGCTGGCCGTACGTAATAAAAAAGGGCAGCTGAAATGGTGGCTGGTAAGCGGCGCGCCACGTTATAATGATGCGAATGAGCTGGTAGGCTCCATTGGCATACACCTGGATATTACCAGCCACAAACAGCTGGAGCTGGCTTTAATGGAAGCCCGGCAGGCAGCAGAAGAATCGGCGCATGCCAAAGAAACCTTCCTGGCAAATATGAGCCATGAAATACGTACCCCTATCAGCGCCATCCTGGGTATGAGCCGGCAGCTGGGTGAAACCAGCCTGGATCAGGAGCAATCCCTTTTCCTGGATAATATTAACAAGGCATCTGAACACCTGCTGGTGATCATTAACGATATACTGGATATTTCCAAAATAGAAGCAGGCATGCTGCAGCTGGAAAATATTGATTTCCGCCCGGCAGAGCTGGTTGAGCAGGCAATAACATTAATGACATTGAGGGCGCAGGAAAAAGGGCTGCTGTTATCAATGAAAATGGAGGCCGGTCCATGGCCTGTGATCATGGGCGATCCTTTCCGCCTGAAGCAGGTGTTACTGAACCTGCTCAGCAATTCTATAAAGTTTACGGAAAAAGGCGGCGTGCATATAACCTTCAATACCATGAGCTGGCGGGGTAACCAGCTAACGGCTGTTATTACAGTAGCAGATACCGGCATCGGGATGGATGAGGCAACGCTGAAGAACATTTTCCAGAACTTTACCCAGGGCGATAAGACCACTGCCCGCAAATACGGTGGTACCGGCCTGGGAATGGCTATCAGCAAACAGCTGGTAGAAATGATGGGCGGCACTATTCAGCTTCAGAGCAAACCAGGCGCAGGCACCAGCGTAGTGCTGCGCATACCCTTTGATATAGGCAAAGAAAAGAACATCCCGGTAAAGGAAAAACAGATCATAGACAGCTCCATACTGAAGGACTGCCGCGTGCTGCTGGCGGAAGACAATGAAATTAACCGGCTGATCGCCTGCAGGATCCTGGAAAAACACGGCCTGGTGGTCACCGCGGTTAATAACGGGCAGGAGGCCCTGAATGCCATGGCAAAACAACCTTTTGATGTGGTGCTGATGGATATGCAGATGCCGGTTATGGACGGCCTGGAAGCAACCGCATTTATCCGCGCCAACATTAGCCGGGATATACCGGTAATTGCCTTAACCGCTAACGCCATAAAGGGGGAGAACGAAAAGTGTATACAGGCAGGCATGAATGATTATATCTCCAAGCCTTTTGAGCCGTCAACACTGATCAGTACCATTGCACACCTGGTAGGCAAGCAGCTGAAGTAGGAATATACCCCTTACCGTTAGTGTGTAATAAAAATAGGGTAGGTAAGCGACTGAATAAAAAGATCGGCCTGGCTATGCTGCAGGAAGTTGGAAAGTAAGCTCCTGCCATAAGCTCCCATTACCACCAGCGCATGCCGCTTTTTAAGCAGGTAGGTGAATAGCTCATTACCCGGTTCCCCTTTTAAAGTAACCACATCTGAATATGCATAGTGATTGCTTAACCACGAAGCGATCATTCCCTTTTCATCAGGAGGTAGATCATCATTTTTTACCTGTACTACGGTTCCCCGGGCTTCATTGAGCTCAGGCAACAGGTAAGTGAACTGTTTCATGGCAAATAAAGCAGCATTACTGCCATCATAACAAAAAACAACTTCCGAAATAGTTGATTTTAATGCAGGGGCAATGATCACGGGGCATTTAGCAGACATAAGCAGCTGTTTAAGCAATGTGCCGGGTACCTGTTTGGTAGCTCCTATTGCAGCATCTGTAATGATCAGGTCTGCAAAACGGCTTTCTTCTATGAGTGATTCCATTAAAGGTCCTTCGAGGTAGCGGGCAGAAACAATTAATCCCTTTTTGTTACAGGTGTTTATAAAATCGCTCATATTTTCTTCAATCTCCTGTCTTTTGCTAACATATTCCGGGAGGTCGCCGGCTACAATGCTTTCCACATATGGAAAGCCCAGGGCCTTTTTCAGGACAGGTTTTTCCGCATACCTGGCAGGCTGAAAGAACAGTACATGAAACCGGTAGCGGCCTAAACCGGAGAGATAGTGAAAGAAGCTCAGCACATGATCTGTTGGTTGCTCACCGGCCAGTATAAGTATTATCTTTTCCATGGTGCTTTTTCCTCAAAACTATACCGCTTAGGGCTGGTGTTCAATGACAACCGTCAGCCGCATACATGATTGTTACCGTGAGCAAATACAGGCAATTTCCTGACCAGGATCAGCAGCGCCGTTGTCTGCCGTCATTGAATACAGGTGGCCGTGCCTGTATTTTTACAAAGCGGCGGTTATCATTACCCGCCGCCAAGCTGTTAAGACTTTAACTGATCTTTTATGAAATGCTTTTTTCATGATACCGTAAAGATCCCGGTGGGCAAGGTTATTCTGGAGGCGGAGCTGACACTGCCCCGGGGCGCTGAGTCCATCGTGATCTTCAGTCATGCCAGCAGCCGTAGCCGGTTTAGCAGGCGCTATCAAAAAATAGCGCAGGAATTGCAGCAGCATGGATTTGGCACCCTGCTTTTAGACCTGCTGACAAAAGAGGAGGACATTGCCTATTATTACACGCGCAGTAATATTGAGCTGTTAACCGGCCGGCTTACCGGGGTTACAGAATGGCTGGAAGGTTTTGCGCCTGCTGCGCATTTAGCCATCGGTTATTTTGCAGCCGGCACGGGTGCCGCCGCCGCATTAAAAGCAGCTTATTACCTGCCGCATGTACAGGCAGTGGTATGCCATGGCGGCCGGCCCGATATGGCGGAAGATGTGCTGCCGCTTATAACAACACCGGTAATGCTGATTGCCGGTGACCTGGATCAGGATATACTGGCGCACAATGTTTTTGCATTTGAAAAACTGCTATGCCGTAAGAAGCTGCTGCGGATAACAGGCGCGGGCCAGCTGTTCCTGGAAAACAATGCCATGCCGCAGGTAATAACCGGCGCTGTGAGCTGGTTTAACCATTGCCTGAAGATGCAGCATCATCAGCCTTTATAAAAGAATGTGATCAGGTAACACCACCTAAATCCTGTATTATGAAACTATATGTGAACCAGGGCAGCACACTGGGTGAGATCCAAAAGGACTTCAGGGATATGTACCCCTACCTGAAGCTGGAATTTTATAAGCGCATTCAAACCGGTAACCAGAGGGCTTCATCGAGAGACAAGCTGCAGGCTAACTATTTACCGGGGAAAATAAACACCGGCCGTGTTTATGCAACCATTGATATAAGCCCGCAAAGGAGCGCCGGTGAGCTGGAAAACGACATACTGGATACACTGGGTGTTTGTGCCCAGGTTTTCCGACGTTCCGGTAATATCTGGATCCAAACTACGGATACGGATAAGTGGAGCCTGCGGCTGCAGAATGAAGAGGGCAGGGCGTCCTACATTTCTATTTCGACAGGCGGCGCGCCGCCGGAGGAGGAAGATTAAATACCTGCAGGTACTGTATGCACTATGACGTTGATCAGGCGCCGGTATAATTACTGTCATTGCAGGCGGGCCGGTTAGCAGGTAGTTTTGCATCATAAATTAAACCATATGCAGGAAGTAATTAATAGTTCATACCAAACAGTAGACAGCGCATTATCCCTCATCAAAAGCGGCGACCGGGTATTTGTTCACGGCAGCGCAGCTACGCCGCTGGAGCTTGTAAATTCTTTACTGGACCGTGCCGGCGAGCTGCATGACATAGAGCTGGTATCCATAAGCACTTACGGAGATATTAACTGGAACCGGCCAGAGGTGCTTAAAAGCTTTTACCTTAATTCCCTTTTTGTATCCGCCAACGTAAGAGGCTGGGCAAACACCAGCAGCGGTGATTATGTGCCGGTATTTTTAAGTGAGATACCCCGCTTGTTTGAAAAAGGGCCATTGCCTATAGATGTGGCGCTGGTGCAGGTATCCCCGCCGGACCAGCACGGGTATTGTACCCTAGGCACCTCTGTGGATGCCGCATTAAGCGCGGTACGCAGCGCCAAAAAAGTAATTGCACAGGTAAACCCGCTGATGCCAAGGGTACTGGGAGACGGGGTCATTCACCATTCACGTTTCTCCGCTATGGTATGGAAAGCAGCGCCGCTGCCGGAAATAAGCTATACCGAAAAAATAGACAGCGTTACCAGGGAGATCAGCAAATATGTAGCCGGCCTTATTGAAGACGGTTCTACCCTGCAGCTGGGCATTGGCGGTATACCGGATGCAGTGCTGGAACAGCTGGTACACCATAAAGGCCTGGGCCTGCATACCGAAATGTTCTCTGACGGTGTAGTGCCCCTGGTTGAAAAGGGGGTGATCACCAATGAGCATAAAGAGATACGAAAAGGAAAAATAGTCAGCAGCTTTATACTGGGCACCAGCAAGGTATACGACTTTGTGGATAATAATCCTTATGTAAGCTGCATGGATGTTGCGTTTGTAAACGATAGTGATGTGATCCGCAGGAACCCCAAAGTGGTGGCCATTAACAGCGCCATTGAAATTGATTTTACCGGCCAGGTGTGCGCGGATTCAATTGGTACCTACCAATATTCCGGCATAGGCGGGCAAATGGATTTTATGCGGGGCGCTGCCCTGTCAGAAGGAGGGAAGCCTATTATAGCGCTGCCTTCTACTACAAAAAAAGGCATTTCCCGTATTGTTCCCTGCCTGAAAGAAGGAGCCGGTGTGGTAACTACGCGCGGGCATGTGCATTATGTGGTAACGGAATATGGGGTAGTGAACCTGTATGGGAAAAATATGGAGCAACGGGCTAAGCTGCTTATCAGCATTGCGCATCCTGATCACAGGGAAAGTCTTGAAAAGGCGTATTTTGAACGCTTTGGTAAATTATAATGGGTAGTATACTCCAGGAATACAGGGGAATTGCTTAACAGCAGTTCCCTTTTTTTAATTGTATGCAATCTTCAGGTACAAATTAAATTCTACATCCAGCAGGTCGTTTGCCCGTATCATGCCGCCCAGCTTACGCGGCGGGGTAAGATTAAAATCAGTGAACTTAATCTGCTGGTTGCCGGTGAGATGGATCACCTGCTGCTCATCCCTGGAAATGTGATAATTAATCTGGAATGTTTTTGACACGCCGGCCAGCTCAATGTTCACTGTGCCGCAGGTTGCTTCCTGCCGCAAGCCAGGCGCAGGGTATTGTTTCAGGGAAACAAATGTAATGGTGAGCCGGGGATGCTCTTTAACCTTTAATGTTTTGCGCAGATCATTGGTCATAACATTGCTCAGGCAATTAAAATCAGCTACCGGCAGTCCTATAGACCCTGAAAGGGAAACCGCAGCATTTTTACTACAGCTTCTTTGAATGGTAAGCGTATCGGGGTTGGTATAATCCTGGATGCTGCAGCTAAACTTATTCATGTTGGTGCTGCCGTTCACCCGTAAGGTGCATCCCTTTGTTATTACCCATTTTTCCGGGGCATTGGTGGCTTCATGCAGCGGCTGCATAGTTGCCAGGCAGGTAAGCAGCGCTAAGGAAAGGTGTTGGATGATCATAGCAAAGAAATTGAACAGGGAATAATAAAGAAGGTCAGCACGCAACAGCATCCTGACCTTCTTTTTTTTTATAACCAGGTGCTTAGAAGCCTACCGTGGCTTCAATTACATAACCGTTAAATTTGCCGCCTGCACGGTAGTCGGCAACCGGGAAATCTTTATACTGCTGAATAACATATTCGCCTTTCAGCATTATATTTTTGGTAAGGAACCATCCGCCTGCAAATGCCAAACGGTCCACGGAAACATTGCCATCGTATTTAATAGCGCCTGCACCCGTGCCTGTAGCATTGTTGGCCAGCGTTGCACGCACCGCGTTATAACGTACACCCAGGAACACATTTTCTGCTTTAAAGAACCGGTATACTGCATCCACTGCATACTGGCTGGCATTGCGGGTGCTGGTTTCACGGGCTGTTCTGCCGGATGCGGTTTCATAGGTGCCAAACAGCTCCAGGCCGCGTGCTTTTACAAAACCATTGAACATAAATGCATTCACCTTTTTGTTGAACCCGGGGTTAAAACGGCCGGAAAAGGCGAGGGGCGTACCTGCGCCGGTGGCGCTGCTGGGATTGGCGGAGTTCAGCTCCATAATGTACTGGTAGTTAGAGCCGGAACGGTCGCCACCATATAAAGTGTTGCTGCCGCTGCTCTGGTTACCGTAATAAGAGCCGCTTACACGCAAACGGATATCGTCTGTTAGCTGCCTGTCAAAACCGGCTTTCAGTAAAAGGCTGGGTGATTTATGACGGTCGCCATCCGGGTTTTGCGCAGCATACAGGGAGTCCACATTTCCTTTGATCATACCGTTGGTAACACCGATCATACCAAACAGGCCATTCTTCTTTACATATATTTCACCCCCGATCTCTGTTGCGAAAGCGTCCATGATATAACCTTCCATAAAGGGATTATACAGTGCATGGCCGCCATCGGTCCGGCGAAAATGCTCATCGCCGTAGTTCACTTCAAAGTGCCCGATCTTAATAGTGGTCACTTTCATAATATCGTTCCAGATCTGGCCGTTAAAAGGCAGCTTATCAAATTGTATAAACCCGCCTTTTACCCAGCTTTCATTATGGTGTTTGGAAGACAGGTAAGTGGTTACATTCAGGCGGATACCATCTGCCAGCTGCACATCCAGGTACAGGTTAGCCTGTGCGGTCTGGAAGCCGGATGTGATGACCTTTAATTTATTACCGGGTACGATCTCACCGCTGGAATAGGAGCCCACATCGTTTTTTAACGCATCGGGATTTTTATGTTTCAGGTTCTGGAACTGCTGGGTGAAACCAGCGCCGAATTTCAGCTTCAGGCCATCAAAGGTGCTAGTAGTATCTTTCGGATCTTCAAAAACATTAATGCCTTGCTGATCGTAGCTGCGCATGTTGGCGATCTTTGGTTGCCATTGCTGCGCCTTTAATGCCACAGGCAATAATAATATGAGCAGGCAGTAAATAATTGGATTGTGAATAAACGTTTTCATACAATAAAAGGTTTTAGCAGGGTGATGATGTTTTTATTTTTTTAGTGTGAGCTCAAAGCTCACGGTTACGTCGTTTCCGGTTTTAACAGTACCCATCATAAAAGAGGGAGGGTCTATGTTAAAAGTTTTCATGCTGATCTTTTTGCTGCCTTTTACAGTAATGCTTTTATCTGCATTCACTTTGGCAGTGGCCAGCAAATCTGTTTCCTGTACGGCGCCTGCAAGCGTGAGCTTTCCCTGGCATTTAACAGTGCCATCCGGCGTTACAGTTGCAGTGGTAAGCTGGTAGGTAAGCGTGGGCGCCTTATCAGTTTTTAGCGCTTTGTATGCATTTTTATCCATGCCGCTATGTTCGCTTTTAAGGCTTTGGGCTGGCATGGTAAAACGCAATGCTGTTAAGCCGGTCAGCTGCCCGGCAGCATCGATAGTAAAGGTGGCGGTACATTCTCCCTGGGACGATTCCATCTTCCAGTCATGCAGGGTAGAGGTACCGTTAACAACAGTATGCACGCCGGGTGCATGATAATTTACCTGTGCCATTGCCGCGGTTAAGGCCAGCTGCATACAAAAAAGTAATATGCCTGTTTTAATCTTCGTAAGTGAGGGACCTGTTTTCATGTGCTTGTGTTTATGCATGCAAAGAAAGGGAAGGCGTGTGTTGCAAGGAATGACGTGTGTCATAACAAACCTTGATCCTCAACACGAAAAAATGTGATTATTATCACCTCATATATACGTAGCCGTTATTTACATAAATAAAAAAGCCGCCGCTGAAAAGCGGCAGCTGTATCAAGTTGCATTTAGGAACCATTATTGTGGATTGTATGCGATCCCCACAATTTTTTATGAGATTGAGATCAGGAGCGCCCTGCGGCCTCCGATCCCATCCTTTTTCATTTCATCAAAAATTGTATTAATGTCTCCTGGTTTTGCGCTGTGTATCGTAGCTTTAAAAGCAGATGTAAAGGAACACATGGCTGGTGGTTTAAGGAATGATAGTTGTCAATAAACGGAATGATAGTTATCAGGAATGGGGCTTTATTAAACGGGCAAGCCAGGCATTGCTGCCTGGCTTGAAAAGAGATCTGAAGTTATTGAATACTAATTTGCGCTGATCACAAAATTAATATCGCTTTTTGCGCTTATGCCGGTTGACCTGAAATTGATCCTGTATATATTATCGCCCCATTTCTGCTGCACGCCCTGGTCTTCCTCAGTTAGCAGGGGCACCTTTTCCACTGCAGCTTCCAGCAGCCTTGCAGGGTAGCGCACATAAAAATCCTTAGCCCCACCATTTTTTGCCCGGCCATGCACCACTATTATGCCGGGCTGCTTTACGGTTACGGGATAACAGGTCATCAGATGTTCGGTAAGCGAATCTGCTTTCTGCAGCTGTATAACATCTCTTACCTGCACCTGTTTACCTTTGTTGAGCTGTATGGTCCTGTTCCATTTACTGATCCCGGCTTCCTTAGGGTACGCCCCGGCAATATCCAGCGCCAGCCGGCTGCTGCCATTCCCGGTATGATAGCTTACCTGCTCCGCCTTAAAACGGGGACCGGCTTCCTGCGTATGCCCGTTAACGGTAGGTATATTATGATAGTCTGAACGGTTGTACCAGATCTCATACCTTCTGCTGCTGAAGGTTTTAGCGGTATAGGTACCGCGCCCCACATCTATCAGCACAGGCAAGCCATCATAATATACTACATAACTGCCTACATCGTTGTGGTTATGGCTTTCATCGTTATTACCGCCTTTGGCAGCTACAAAATAACCGGCGGTGCTGCCTGCATGGTCACGGGCTATCATCACCTGCAGGTCGGGCCACCAGAAGTCGGCAGGCAGCGGCAGGCCTTTTTCCGCATGGTTAAATTCATCTTCCATAAACAGGGCGAACAGGTTCCTGAAGAACTGGTAATTCCCCAATGTGCCTTTGCTTTTTTCATCCAGGTAGTAAGCGCCAAAATGCATCATATCGGGATCCTGGATGTCTTTACCAAACCGGTATATCATCGTGCCGGCCATTCCGGGCTGCGGGTCTGCATCTGCAAAATCCAGGAAGTAACGCTCACTGATCTGTGCACGGTAAATGAATGCGCCCATGTTCCGTATCTTCTGATCATTGTACACATAGGTGAATGCATTGTTGCTGGCAAGGTTCAGCAATGAAATATTATCGTACAAAGATGCGGCTGCAGCGCCCCAGTAACCGGGGCCTTCGTCACAGCCGCCATCTGCAGGGTAGGGGTCCAGGAATGCATCCAGCACACCCAGGATCTTGTGCACGGCTGCCAGGCGTACTGTATCATTCTTTTCCAATAGCAGCACGGAATTAAGCCAGTTGGAACAGATCCAGGGATTCCAGTTATTGGGCCGCCTGCCGTTGGCATTGGTGCCCATCCACCCATGATATTTTGTCATAAGCGGTTTAAAAATGCGGTAGTTGGTTTCATAATAGATCCTTTTGCGCACCTGCGGGGAAATGGCATCCAGCTTATCTCCCAGGAAATAATCGACCCAGGCCAGCAGGGTGGCTGTTTCGGCAGAAAAAAGCTCCACAAAGGGTTGCGATACATCCATTAACCCGGCATATTCCTTTGTATGCGGCAGGTGTGCGGATGAGCCCCAGAAAGATTCTTCGCAAATGGACCATACGCCATTCACAATATCATCCATAAACCGGCCTTTATTTTCATACACTTCCGCCAGCAGCAGGGTACCCAGGGCTGCGCGTTTTTTATTGGCAATATCCTGGTATTCGCTCCGGTTACCATTCCGCACGATCAGCAGGGATTTTACAGCAGGTATGCCCGGCCATTCAAATCCTAAATATCCTTCCGCTCTTTTTATCAGCGCCTGGCCGGCTGCAGCATCTGCCTTAGCCCATGCAGCCCGGTTATCCGGCTTGGGAAAAGGTTGCCAGCTGGCTTGCGGTATTATTATTTTTGCTAACTGCGCTTCGGTGTACCGGCCGCTTAACAGGTGCTGCTGCGCGTGCAATGCAACCGGGATCAGGTACAGCATACAGAGGGCCAGGAATAGTTTTCTCATGTTTTTTGATTTGAGGATCTTAAAAATAAGGTATTGCCCACTGTCCTATGATATATGAATATACATCCGGCTGGTCATAGTTTCCAACCGGTAAGCAGCAATTCATTGCTTTTAAACCCTGTATATTTTTCATATTGTTTCGTGGTTTTTACCATGGTTCTCTATTTAAGCGTATAACGCTTTATGCTGATCACAGCGCTTTTGCTGCCGTTATTTACCTTGTTCATGAAAATATAAGCGCGGTATTTACCATCAGCGGTTTCTACCCACGCGCCGGCTTCTTCCTTCATGTTAATGGCATAATTGGGTGCATTGGAGATATTCAGTTTTTCAAAATCCAGATCATCAATATAAACGCCATATTTCAGCCGTGCAAGGTTAAAATCCTGCAGGTTCCACACCTTGCTGATCTTTGTGCTTCTATTGGCATTCGGCGGCAATGATACACCGGGCAGGTATTGTTTGTCTGCACCCGGCGATACCAGGGAGTGGTTAAAAGATATATTGGGTATGGAGCGGTAAAGGTACACCAGGTCTATCTTATCCGGGCTGGCAGCGGCATCTGTGCTGTTATACGCTGTCAGGTCTGCAATGGAAATAAAACAGTTCGCTGCATCTTTCACCGGTATGTCCAGCTTCATATCCATTTTGGAAATGGTATAAGGGCCCATTGCGTAGCTCACGGTTTCCCCGTTGCTGCTTTTGGCGTTGAACGTAAATCTCACGGTTTTGCCGCGCGCTGCTTCCGGTATATAATAGTAATACCGCAAGGTGGCGGCGCTGGTATCTTTAGTGAAGTTCACCTTTGTTACTGCGCCTTCATTCACGGAGGGATCGCCTACCGGGATGCCCACATCGTCGCCGCTGCCGTTGGTGTAAAAGGAATTATTCTGCAGCCAGGTTTGCGGCGCCCCGGCAATAGAGGCTTCCACCTGTGCGGAAACAATCTTTCCCTGGCCGGGTAAAATGGCCATTGCGTAGGCAAACTCAATTGGCTGCCCTACCAGGTTCGGGCCCAGGGTACGTTTAATGCAATCATTATGCAGCCCGTTTTTTGCGGTGGGCAGGGCGTATTTATCATCCTTGCAGGCTGCCATCATCAGCAGGAAAGCGGGTAGCAGCCACGTATATTTTAAATGTTTAACTGGCATGTTGCGTGTTTTAAAATGAGCACTACGGTTGCTGTACGGTAATGTATACGGTATAGGTTTTCCTTACCTGGCGGTTGCCGGATATTACCGTGTATTGTTTAGGGTGGTCCAGGTCTGAAAAGTTAACCTTGCCTGTGATCTTGGGATCCAGCTTGGCATCTGTTACCAGGGAGAACTGCGGGTAGAGGTTTGTAAGGTCTGTACCAAAAAATACTTTTGCCTTAATCGTGCAGGCGGTGGTATCGATCTGTGGCGTGCCGGTTAATACGGTCTGAAAATCGGTGCCCAGCAGCTCAAAGTTGCTTACATAACATTCGGCGCGGGTGGTGATCAGCAGCCCGTCTTCATCCACCGGGTTTTCTTTTGTACAGGCTATCCAGGTAAAGGCTGCCAGCAGCAGCAAGCCTGCTATGCTGAAATATTTTTGCATTGTATAATGATTTAACATCGCGGAAAAATTGGTTACACTTTATTATAACCAGGGTGTGTTCTGTGTCAGGTTAGGATTGCGGTCACGCTCAGCCGGGGGGATCCTGAAAATGTAACATTGCTGGTACAGCCTTTCAGAGGAGTTCTGAAAATAGCGGCTTACCTGTGCACCCTGTGTATCTATGCGCCAAACACCACTGCCGAAAGGTGGACCCCATACTCTTTCAATAGCCCGCCAGCGGCGCAGGTCAAAAGAACGGTGCCCTTCACCGAGCAGCTCTACGATACGTTCCTGCTCAATGGCGCTGAAAAAGGCATCTTTACCGGCTGTTTTGTCGCCGGTAAGCGGCGGCAGGTTACCACGGTGGCGGATCCTGTTCACCAGCTCAATGGCATCGCCCTGCGGACCATTCACAGCGTTGGTAGCTTCTGCATACATCAGGTACACATCTGCCAGCCGCATTACCGGCCAGGCATAGTCGCCATCGCTGCGCCCCTGTCCTGCATAGTTGCGCAGGAACTTACGCAGCACGTAGCCGGAATTACAGCCATCGGTGTTATAGGTAGTGTAGCTTTTACCATCAATGGTGATGGGCTGGTTCCATGTTTTATAAATGAATGGCACCCAGCCTGTTGATTTAAGCGAGATCATGCCCACGCTAACTTCATAATCCCACATTATGGACGACTTCATACGGTAGTCGCGGTTCGTATAGCTTTGCGGGTTCAGCGCTGAATTAAGTGTAGTACGGGCGCCAGGCGCAGTAGGATCCATGGGGATCAGCTTAGGCGCAAAATCGCCGGTAGCGGTTGACTGGTAACGGTCTGCTATTTCATAACGGGGCGTTACCCAGCACTGTGATCCTTCATGGGAGCGGCCGGCTACATCGCGCATCAGCTCCTCACCCTGGCCGGTGCCGGTGCCGGCATGGGTAAATGACATGATCATTTCTGCATCACCATTGGCGATGGGTGTAAACAGGTAGTAATAATTGGGCAGGTTCTCAGCCTTGCCGGGCGGGTCGCATAAACCGGGTTCGCCACCGCGGAAAAGCGTAAGGCCATAATCATTGATCACTTTTTTGAAATCTTCAGCAGCTGCATTATAAGCCGTAATAGCATCGGCCTCACTGGATTTGAAGCCGGCCAGCTCTGGCCAGCCAAAGTGATTCCAGGATGCCCAGTAAAGCTGCATTTTGCCCCGGAAGGCCAGCGCAGCGGGTTTAGAGGCACGGCCCAATTCTGCGGCTCTTTCCGGCAGCTTGTCATATGCGTAGGTAAGATCTGCAAGGATAGAATCTTTCACCTGTGCAATAGGCGTACGCGTTAGGCCGGCTACCTCGCTGTTGTTGAAGATAACATGCCCGATATAAGGCACATCGCCCCACATGGAGATCAGGCGCAGGTACACCATTGCGCGCAACAGACGGGCTTCCCCGATCACTCTTTCCAGCTCCGGCAGGGAAGTGCTGCTGGCAGTGGGCAGCATTTTGGTTACATTCTCTATTACATAATTGGTACGGTTCACACCACCGTACAGGTATTTATACATGTTATCAAAGTTGTCGCCATACCCGGAGGGGTTATAATCGGCATTATTGTAGGCGGCTCCTTTTTGCAGATCCGTGCTGGAAGTGCTATTGGTGGCGCTGCGCACACGGATGTATTCCGATTGTCCGTCGTATAAATAATCGCGGTCAAACAGTGGGCGCACATCTGCGTAAGCGCCCATCAAACCAATGGTAGCATCGGCTTCTGTTTTCCAGAATTTAGCTTCATTGAGCTCAGTGGTCGCGTCCTGGTCCAGCAGGTTTTTTACACAGCCGCTGTTAAGAACGGATATTCCTCCAAGCGCTGTTATACAGCATATTTTTATGATCGATGTTTTCATAGTTACACTTTTAAAGGCTCATGTTAATACCAAGGGAGTACGATTTCACCAGTGGATAGGCATTGCTTTTGTTACCCGTCATTTCCGGATCAAGCCCACGGTAAGAGGTAATAGTACCAATATTTTCCGCGGAGCAGTAAATGCGGAAAGTGCTGATGCCTATTCTGCGCAGCAGTTTTGCCGGCAGCGTGTAGCCAAGCTGCACATTCTTAAAACGGATGTAGCTGAGATCATCCAGCCAGAAAGTAGTTTCCTCACGGTTGGAGGAGCCGCCCAGGCGGGGCCATTCACCATCGCGGTTTTCAAGCGACCAGGGTTGGGTCCAGTGATCCCAGGTGGATGCGTAACGCTGTGCACCGAAGTTCACATTGTTGTAGTTATTGATCCAGTAATCCTTGCGGCCGGTAGCGCCCTGTATCAAAAAACCAAGATCAATACCTTTCCAGGATACGCTGCCGCCCAGAGAGATATTAGTGGTGGGCCGGTCGCGCTGCACATTAGGATGAGCTACTTTATCATTCCCATCTATCTTGCCATCGCCGTTTACATCCTTGCGGATGATATCGCCGGGTGAAGCGCCCTGCGGCGTTGCATTGTAAACATCCTGCCAGGTTTGCGCAATGCCGATGTCTTCATAGGTGTACAGGAAGTGATAGGGCATATCCAGGAACACATATCCTTTGGGCAGGAACTCACTCCATTTTTCCAATGCGGTCCTGTTATAGGAGGCATTCAGATTAAGGCCGTAAGAGAAAGCGCCGGCTTTGTCGTTCCATGAAAAGTTGCCCTCTATACCACGGTTCCGCAGGTTGCCGATATTCTTGCGGGGCGCAGTGTAGGCGCCTGTAAGCAGGTTAGACATTTCCGAAGGCCGGTTCATACCGGTGGTTAAGCGGTCGTAATAATCCAGCTCCACACCCAGGCGGCTATCCAGGAAAGAAAGATCCAGCCCCAGGTTCAGCACCCTGGTTGATTCCCAGGAAAGATCGCGGTTCACCATTTTTTTGTTCACAAAACCTTTGGCAATATTACCGTCGATCATGTAGTTGCTGTTAGCCAGGGTTGAGAGCTGCTCGTAACGATCCACGCCACTGTTATTACCTAAACCGCCGTAAGAAACACGCAGTTTACCGCTGCTGAGCAGGCGGCCGGTAACGGGCTGCATAAAATTCTCTTCTGTGAAACGCCATCCCAGCGCCACAGAAGGGAAGAAACCAAAGCGGTGGCCCGGCAGGAACTTGGAAGAGCCATCATACCGGGCGTTCACCTCCAGCAGGTATTTATCATAGGCGCTATAATTAATACGGCCAATATAAGAGCGCAGGCCTTCTGTATTGGAGCTGCCGCTGGTGCTTTGAATGCCGGGTAATGCAGCATCCACTTCGTGCAGGGTAGGGTACAGGCGGTCGTTGCGGGAAGTGCCCTGCAGCCGGTCGTACCAATATTCTTCACTATACACCACCAATGCAGTCAGGTCATGATTGCGGGTGATGGCTTTGTGGTAGGTAATACGGCTGGTCATCATTGTTTTGTAACCGGTGCTGGTATTGTTGCTAACGCCTGCATTATCGCCTACATACACGCGGCTGCCAAAGGCATTGGCCTGAAAATTATACGACCTGTTAGGAGTATTGGCATTCCAGCTGAATTGATTGTAGTAGTTTAACGAATAATCTACACGTCCCGTTAAACCTGGTATGGGCGACCAGTCGATGTACATGCTGCCATTGGCCTCCTGCCGGTTCCTGTACGTAAGGTTGTTAATGTATACGGTGTATGGATTGTACGCCTGCGCATCTTCATTGTAAGCCATTACCCCTCCGTAATACCCGCTCACAGGGTCGTACGGCGTAATACCGGCAATAGCGAACTGCAGGTCAAAGCCGGCTGTATTGCTGGAATTATCATCTGTAAAACCATCATCCAGCGCATACAGGAAATTAGACCAGTTACCGTAAAACCTTACGCCCGTATTTATATTTTTCCGGAGCTTGTGGTCGTAATTAAAGCGTGCGTTGTATTGTTTGAAATTGTTATTGATCTGCAATCCTTTTTCATCCTGCAAGCCAACGGATATAAAAAAGTTGGATTGCTCACTGCCACCGGAGGCCGACAGGTTATAGTTCTGCATAATGCCATCGCGTGTAATAATATCCCACCAGTCCGTATTCGGATAGCGCAGTGGATCTATCATGCCAAGGGCCATCCACTGGTCAATGGTACCGTCTTTAAAGAGCCATTGGGAGCGCAGTGTGTTCACCGCTGCTGCACGCTGATGCAGGGTTAGCGCACGCGGATAGTCCGCCATAAACTCATACGACCTGGTAGGCTTTTGCACGGCATAGTTACCGTTGAAGCTGAGCACTGTTTTCCGTTGTCCCTTGCCTGATTTTGTAGTGATGAGAATAACCCCGTTAGCAGCGCGGGAACCGTATACAGATGCGGACGTAGCATCTTTCAGCACGGATATGCTTTCAATATCATTCACATTCACCCGGTTAATGTCTACATCCGGCATGCCATCCACCACCACCAGCGGATTGCTGTTGTTAACTGTGCCCAGGCCCCTGATAAGCAGGCTGGATTGGTTTTTACCGGCCATACCGGTTGATTGGGTAACTGCCAGCCCGGGCACCAGGCCCGCCAGGGCGGAAGAAGCGTTGGGCAGGGAACGGCTGGTGATTTTCTGATCAACCTTTACTGCGGAAACAGCGCCCAGCAGGTTCACCTTTCTTTGGGTGCCATAGCCCACCACTACTACTTCACCCAATGCTTTCTGGTTTGATTTCAGCTGGATGTTAACAGTGGTACGGCTG
Source organism: Chitinophaga rupis (assembly GCF_900109685.1). Taxonomy (GTDB): domain Bacteria; phylum Bacteroidota; class Bacteroidia; order Chitinophagales; family Chitinophagaceae; genus Chitinophaga; species Chitinophaga rupis. The sequence goes on from NZ_FOBB01000005.1 coordinate 182,526, forward strand.
CCGGAGAAAGCAGCCTCCTGCCGGTCAAAACCAAGCGATGAAAATTCGAGCGTGCCGCTTTCAACACTTACACGCAGCAAATATTTGCCGCTGGCATCTGTAACCGTGCCGTTGCCGCCGCCTTTCAGCGTGATGGTAACACCGGGTAATGGCTGATTTGATTCGTCGGTAACAGTGCCGCTTACTTCATGTGTCTGTTTTTCCTGCCGGAACAGGGCTGTAGCGGGTATGGATAGTGATAAGCTGCTGGCTGCTGTTGCAGGAAAAAGGCCGGCCAGGGGTATCATAGTAAAAAGGAGCCGCCTAAAGTTTAACCTGCTTGGCGGAGGTAAGGAGGGTAAATGTTTTAACATAACGGAAATTTTAAGGTAATGGCAAAAGGAAGCCTGGTACCGGTTTAGCCGGTACGAATGAATTAAGTGCCATACACTGCAAACGTTTGCATGCACGGCACAAACAGATGTGATTAATAGATCCTAATTCATAGTCGCATAAATGGAAAAGATTTTAGTTTTTCTGGTAACGTGGTAATTCTAGCTAACGTGGTAATCCTTGGGCAAATGTAAAAAAACAATCGATTGAAATAAAAAAATTATTATTTTTTGAGGGATGGAGTGAATTGTGGAGGAAATTACAGGTGACCTCTTAATTAAGAATGAATAATTAATAATCATAGGGCCAGTACCCGATGAAATACATTTCTGCAACCAGTACAAATAAAGAGGGCGGTACTTCAATTGAAATATCGCCCTCTCTATTATTAATTATTCATTCTTAATTATTACTTCTTCTCTATCACCGCCGCCGTTATGTAATACATCTTCACAATGGCGGCCGTATCAAACAATGGCGCCTCATTGCTTTTCAACGGCTGTTTTTTCCAGCTTTCTGTTGGAATAACTTTCAGCTTTGCGTTTTTATTTTGCAGCACCAGCGGCATGTTAAAGCCGCTTACACAATTGGTCCAGCGGTAGAACGCGTTCTTCTGATCCTGGTCTAAATAAAATTCAAGCCGCGGTATTTGCGTGGTCCGCAAATACTGATCAAACACTTTGCTGTAGTCGTAATGCGCCTGTTTGGAAATGTAATTTTCAATTTGCTGCGTGGTAACGGTTTGATGGTAGAATGTTTTATTCATGCCCCTCAGTATTTGCCGGAACAGGGTATCATTATCCAGCCCATGGCGTATAGCGTGCAGCATGTTGGATGGTTTGGGGTACATATCGCCGCTGCCCTGGTCATTCACATCATATTTTGCAATAACAGGCCGGTCGTTCTTGATACCTCTCCGTATGCCTGCATTATAGGCGTTGGCGGCATCTTTCCCGAAAATATGGTCTATGAACAGTGTTTCACTGTAATTGGTAAAACCTTCGTGTATATACATATCTGCCAGGTCTTTGCTGGTGATATTATTGCCAAACCATTCGTGGCCGCTTTCGTGAATAATGATAAAGTCCCACTTCATGCCCCAGCCGGTTCCGGAGCCATCCCTGCCGCCATATCCGAATTTATATTTATTGCCGTAAGATACTGCGCTCTGGTGCTCCATGCCGGAATGCGAAGTTTCTATAAGCTGGTAGCCATCTTCATAGAACGGGTAAGGCCCAAACCAGTACTCAAAGCTTTTAAGCATATTATGCACCTGTAGCGGCATATACTCTTTTGCCCTGGTTAAATTATAATCCAGCACCCAGTAATTAACATCCAGCGATCCTTTTTCGCCGGCATATTTTTCACTGAAGTTTACATACTTTCCAATATAGGGTATGATGCAGTAATTGCTGATAGGGTTTACCACCGCCCATTTGTAGGTAGTGGTACCGTCTGCATTATCTTTTTTCAGCTGAAGCCTGCCATTGGCAACAGCTACCAGGGTATCCGGAACAATAACCGTTAAGGAGGCGCCTTTATCCGGCTCATCACTCTGGTGATCTTTACAGGGATACCATACAGATGCGCCGGAACCCTGGCAGGTAACGGTCATCCAGGGGCGGCCCAGGGAATCTTTTGTGAAGGTCCAGCCGGCAGACCACGGCGGGCGAACAGATACCCTGACCTGCCCATGATAATAAACAGTTACGTTCCCCTCCGTAGCTTTTTTCTGTTCGGGAACCGCTACATGCCAGGCATTACCTTCCTTGGTAAAATGGAGCCTGCCTGAGTGATTAAATAAGATGCTATCGATCACCAGGGGCTCCTGCAGGTCTATCTGCATCATGCGCTTATTATTATCGTTTACCACTTTATAGGTGATGGTATTGGAGCCGCTGATGGTTTTACTTTCGTAATCCGGCTTAACGGTAATGTCATATCGTATAAGGTTCCACCAGGCGCGTTCCGGGGTAATACTGCCTCGTAATGTGTCTGCTTTGGTGAATATTTTGCTGGCAGGTGTTTGCGCTTTAGTTGTGGTAAATATTACCAGGCAAATCAGGCTGATAATTATGCCCCTTATAACTGATATGAAATTTTGCATAGCCACTAACTTAATTATTTATCCTCAGCCCGGCTTATTGTCTTTTGGCAGAAGCTTTACTAAAATTAACCTAAACCAGCTGATCATTATGATCAGAAAGGTATGAATTGTGTAGCCGGCTCTGATGTATTGGCATGATTTTGTTACCACATTTTTTGAACTAAAAACAATTGTTATGGTACAAGATGATCCTAAAAAGTTAGATCCGAAGAAAAAGCCCCAGGATTCCACTTTAAAGCCAGACCCGGAAACCACCGGGCCGGAACCGCAGGAACATATGGAGGGCCCGGTTTCATCTTTAGTTAAGAAAGTAGGGGAAGTGATGGGGGATAACGACCAGGACAAAGATGCTAATAAAGATGCGATTGACAGAACAGAGGAAAAGGATAATAAAAAGAAGCACTGATATTAGAATAACTAATTCGCAGCAGCATATTTTTATTAATGTGCTGCTGTTTTTTGTTTAATACTATTGTAAGCATAACTGTGCCGCTACTACCCCCCAATAAGCTTGCCGTTATATAATACTTCACTGTAGGTGCTTTGCCTTCTCATATAATCCTGGTCGTTTACACTTTGCCTTTTGCTGTAATATAGCGCTGTATCCCGAAGCTGCCATGTAGCCCTAAAGATGGACTTTAACTCCATTTTTTACCCCTGCGGGTGAAATTGATTGTGTTTTACACCTTTAAAGATAAAAGTACCTGTTTGTACTGGTTTTAGGGGAAATGCCCCGGCGTCCGGCGGAATGTATTAATAGTTATATTTAGGGTAATAATTCCCGGATGGACTATTTCCGCACAATCATGGATAATGTTATCAGGGAGCTGAAGTTTCTCTTTTATTAGTGATATTGTATAAGATTCTACTCATGCCAGAAGATTAACGTTATGAACAGTGTTGGCAACATTTCAAAAAAGATCAAAGAGGGGTTTATTGGTCAGCGGATGATCGTGCTTCCACCCAATATAAAAAAGATTGTGCTCCGGAATGCGCTCATCAACCGTTTTTACCTGACAGATATGGGTTTTTACCCGCATGCGGTGAACCATGACCGGGAGCGCAAGGCCGGCTGCCACCAGTACATTTTACTGTATTGTATAGAAGGGAAAGGGACCATTTCCTTACCGGGCAATACCATTGAGCTATTGCCTAATACTTTTTTTATTATACCCCGGCATGTACCGCATCATTACAAAAGCTCACAGGAAGATCCCTGGAGCATTTACTGGGTGCATTTTATGGGGGAGGCGGCAGATCTTTTAACGGCGCGGTATTACGAGGACAAAGGCAGCCTGGTTTCTATCCCTTATGATGAAAAAAGAATGCAGGATTTTGAAGAGATCTTTTCCCTGCTGGAAAGCAGCTTCGACGAAAAGCAGCTGGAAATCGCTAACATCAAGCTGTTTAACTATATATCCTCGTTCGTTTATTTTAAAGAGATTAACCCCTCGTACCAGGATGATGATGTGGTCTCAGATTCCATCGCTTTTATGAAAAGGAACCTGAGCCGCATGTTAACGCTGGAGCAGCTGGCCAAACAGCAGCATTTATCGGTATCGCAATATTCCAGGCTGTTTAAAACCAAAATGGGCAGCTCGCCCAACCAGTATTTCAGCCAGCTTAAGATCCAGAAGTCGTGCCAGTACTTGTATTTCAGCGACCGCAATATTAAGGAGATCTGCGCGGAGCTTGGCTTCCAGGACCCATATTATTTTTCACGGCTGTTTAAAAAGCTTATGGGGAAATCACCCGCGTTCTATAAGAACCAGCATAAGAAAAGCTAGATTCAATTACGAATTATTCAATTACGAATTATGAATTATGAATTGGAATGCAGCGGATGAGGCCCTTGTGCTGTATATGCATTGACAATTATAGATTATAATTAATGCATACTGTCATCAACAAAACATGATCCATTCGTAATTATTCATATCATAATGTCTTTTCAATGGCATTCCCCGTTGGGCGGGGCAGGCTATGGCCCGCTTTGGGCGGGCCGTAATTGAATAATTCGTAATTATCACTCGTAGAGCGCCCTTATCTGCGCTGCACTCACCACCGCTGCCGGGTTAAATGCCTTGCTGCTCATATACTGCTGTAAGCTATAGCACAGCTGCCTGGCTTCCGGGCGTTTTTCCCGGTTGCTGAGCAGATCAATTCCTGAAACAATTAATTTGCCTTTTCCAACCCTGCATTCAAACACAAGGCCCAGGGACCTCGCCGTTACCCAATCATCAATGACCCGTACAATAGGCTGCAGTCCTTTTTGAACAGCATCCAGCTTAATAGCGCCGGAGTGCGACATAGCATCCCACCATTGCCAGTTACTGAAGCCCTGCGTAGGAAATTGCCGGAATGCCGGATGTGCAGGATCACATAAAATGCCTAAGCTTACCGGCGGCTGCTGATGGGTCCAGGCGGTATTCCAGAAAATGCTGGAAAATCCAATGGGAATATCGCCGCCTTTATCTGCCTTCAGGGTGCCCTGTTTAAGGGTTAGTAATACTTTGCCGCCGGCTTCCAGCGCATCCAGCGCCTTTTGATCCAGCTGCTGTGTAACCAGCACCTGCGGGTCAGCAGCAGGCAGGGTAGCGGGGTAAACAAATACATCCCAGCTATTCGTGTAACCGGCAACGTTAACGGCTAAAGTAAGCCGCGACGGTGTAGTTACTGCATCCAGCGCCACGTTAATATTGCCAAGCTGAATGCCATTGCCAAACGGGATATCTTTTTTATCCAGCACACCTTTAAAAAGCACTTTCCCTGCGCTGTTGCTGATGGTCCATGAAGGCGTGGCATTCGTTAACACAGCAGGGCCAAACTGCGCTATCTCCACCGGCACACTTAAGCTTTCATTGTTCAGGTACACCATTTTAGGCAGCCGTACCAGTGGCACCACGGCATTACAAAATGTGCGGTATTCCTTCCCGGTCACGTATCCCTTATCTTTCCAGAAAGGATTTAATACACCCACTAAAGCGGTGCCCTGTCCCGGAAAATCATACAAACCCAGGAGCTGGAACCCGCCAAAACCGGGCGTGCGCAGGGCCGCCTCAATATCTGCCTTATAGCATAATACCTGCAGCCTGCCGGAAGCATATAAGAAATCATGGGCCAGCTTTCCCATGCCGTTCTTTTCCAGTTGATCCCGGAAGATCTCGAAATTTTTTGCTTTCAGCACCCCATCATATTGCTTGATCTCGTTAAAATCAGGGTACACGCACCATTGCCCGATCTCATGGCTTACGGTAGGATGCTGCCACTTTTTTATCATAGCTGACCAGTCATAATCCGTACGCGGCGGCTGGCCGTTAATAATACTTTTCAACCCTTCGCCCCAACGCTGTATACGCGGATCCGGTGTGCTGTTAAAATCACTTTCAGAAATAAGGGGCCAGCCTGCGCCAGTGGAGTACAGCCGCCGGGTATCCCTTTGTTTCCAGTATTCCACAAATTTCGTCAGGTACTGGGTATGGTGTTTACCAGCAGGTTCATTTCCATACAGCAGTATACAAAAAGAGGGGTGGTTGCCATACGCTTTTACGATCTTCCTGCTTTCTTCATAAATGTATTCATCCAGCGGTTTGCCATCGCCGATCGTGGTACTCTGGTTAGCCCAGGAAGAGCATTCTATATGCAGGTAAAAACCTATACGGTCTGCTGCTTCAAAAGCGGCATCCGGCGGGCACCAGGAGTGAAAACGTAAATGGTTTAAACCATATGACCGGCAGATCCTGAAAATGCGCATCCACGCAGCGGTATCCACAGGTGGGTAACCGGTTTTAGGGAACACTGCACATTCCAGTGTGCCGCGCAAAAAAGTAGGCCGCCCGTTAATAGTGAACTGTGTGCCATTGGCTGAAAATTCCCGCATACCAAAGAGTACACGGCTTTCATCTGTTCCCGGCTGATCGGAGCTAAGCGCCACTTTCATGCTGTATACATTGGGATGGAACTCATCCCATAAGGCAGGATGCTGCCCCATGGGGTACACCACTTTAAGCACGGTAGTTTTATCAACCTGCTCCTGCGCTGTTACCGGCTGCAGCTTTTCCGTAGCGGGTTTGCCGGGCTGCGCCTGTAAGGTTACTTTGGCTGCAGCCGGTTTACCGCTGATATTGTTCACCGTTATCAGCGCGGTTACATTGTTTGCTTTCAGATCCGGGAACAGCTGCACGTCGCTGATATAAACGGCGGGTTTATCCCTGATCACCATTTTGCCAATGATACCGTTCCAGTTGGTTTGCGTGTGGTCTGATATGCTGTGCGAGTTCTCGCCCGGGTCAATGTCCTTTACCCGGTTATCTACCCGGATGCTGAGCTTATGTTTACCAGGCGTTAACAGCGCCGACAGATCATAGGTGTGCGCAGTGGCCAGGCTGTTCTGCATGCCTGCATACTGATCATCCACCCATACGCTGGTTTCCCAGTGGCAGCGTTCTAAAAAAAGCTCCAGGTGCCGCCCCTTCCAGGAGGCAGGTATATCAATGGTTTGCTGGTACCAGGCCGCTCCTTTGTAATATTTGCCGGGCTGCAGCCAGAACGGAACTTTTACCTGGCCCGGTACCCGGTATTTACTGTATGCAGGATCCCGGAACCAGGTGGAATCTACAATGCCGCCGGTCCAGGGCGTATTTACCGTTATATCATTTCCCTTTTTATTGGTGGTCATGGAACCAGGCAGGGTAACGGTTTCCTTCAGCTCCCGGGTATACCATTTCTGCGTAACACCTTCATCCAGGGAATCGGTTTGAAAGCGCCATTGCCCGGAAAGGTTTATTTCAGCTTTTCCCGGTGGCTGCTGCGCCCGGGCCATCAATCCGGATGTTAACAATAAGCATGTACTAAAAAACAACGTGGCTGTCCTCTGCATGGTATTAATACGGTTTATAAAAAAATAACTTACCAGTTTGTATTCTGCTTCATTTGCGGGTTGGAATTTATTTCCGCCTGCGGAATGGGAAAATAATCATGTTTACCTGCTATATAAAATTGTTTGCCTACTTTATCGCTGTTGGTGAGTTCCTGTTTCAGCAGGCCCCATCTTTTCAGATCATAAAAGCGATGGTTTTCCCTGGCAAATTCAAGCATGCACTGGTGCCTGATCTCGGCCATCATCTGGTCCTGGCTTAAGCCGGCGGCCAGCGGCGCTAAATTAGCCCTGTCCCGTATTTGTTTTACGTAGGGGTAAGCTTCTGCCGGTTTACCCTGCATGGTAACAGCTTCTGCCAGCATCAGCAGCACATCATCATACCGGAGCGCCCGCTCATTATTACTGGAGGTGTAGTTGGATGCACCGCTGGCGCCTGTGATCTCATCTTTTTGCGTATAGTTCTGGTACTTTTTAATTAAAGAGCTAAAGCCAAATATGAGCTTAAAGCTGCTGAATGGCTTGTTATAAAAGGTAGCACCGGGGTAGTCCCATACGATTGTGGCATACATACGCGGATCAAAATCATTGGCCAGGGTCTTTTCTTTTTTAAACTCGTTGAACAGCTTGTCCGTTATGCTTACCTCAAACCAGCCGGCTACTTCAGCGGGGGCAAATTCCTGCGCGGTTGTAACGCCCAGGCCCTGCGCTGCGTTTTCTCCTGCCCAGGGATTGGTGCCCCCAACATCGCTCAGCTGGATCTCAAATACAGATTCAATATTGTTTTCCTTTGTAACAATAAAGTTATCGCCGTAGTTGGGCATCAGCTGGTAAGTGAAGGGCGCCTGGGTAAGCTGTGTTAAAGCGGCTACGGCGCCTGCCCAGTCTTTGGTAAATAAATTGGCCTTACCAAGATAGGCCAGCGCAGCGCCTTTGGTAGCCCGGCCAATCCACTCTGAAGGATAGGATACCGGCAAACCGGCGGCTGCTTCAGTAAAATCCTGTTTTGCCTGTTTCCACACATCCGCTTCCGGCGATTTAGCTACAAAATAATCCTCCTTGGTAACAGGCGTTTTCAGGTGAATGGGTACATCGCCAAAGTTTATAACCAGTATAAAATAGTTTAAGCCCCGCAGGAACTTTGCTTCTGCTATATAGGCGGCCTTTGCATCGGCAGCAAGGTCGCTTACCTTATCAATATTTTCCAGGATCTGGTTAGCGCGGAAAATGCCGCGGTAACAGATGTTCCAGAGGTCGTTGGCGGTACCATTATCGGGTGTATTGGTAAAGGTGGAGAACTGGTACAGTGCGGCAACATCATTGCGGATAAAGAAATCATCGCCCCGGCCATTGCCCAGCTCAATGCCCCGCACGGCCCAGAAACCGCCATTTACATCGCGCAGCAGCCCGTAAGTAGCGGCAAAAGCGCTTTGCACATCTGCTTCAGTTTTCCAGTAGGTTTCTGAAGTGATCTGGTTCGGGTTCACCAGCTCCAGGGTGCTTTTTTTGCAGGCCAGCATCAGCGTCATGGCTGCTATAAGAACGGTAATATTTTTCATACATGATCGGTATTTCTGGTTGACTAAAGTGTTAACTGCAATCCAAAAGAAAGCGTGCGGGCAATGGGGTAAGCTACGTGCCCGTAATCCACGCCGCGGTCAAAGATGCTGCCGGTACGGCCAATGTCCGGGTTAAAACCTTTATAGCTGGTAACCGTAAAAAGGTTGTCGGCGCTGATATAAGCCCGTAAAGAGGTGATCCTGAATTTGCTTTTTAATACATCTCCGATGGTGTACCCGATCTGCAGCGTTTTCATGCGCAGGTAAGAGCCGCTTTCCAGGAAGCGGGTAGAGGTACGGTCGTTAAAGTTCGGATCATTGGTTACTGCGCGTGGTATGTCGGTATGCTTTTCCGGCGTCCATGCATTAAGGGTGCTGGTGGCGTAGTTGAACTCAAGGCTCATGCTTTCCAGGTCCTGGCGCAGGCCATTATAGATCTTGTTCCCGTGTGTGCCCTGGAAATAAGCGTTCAGGTCAAAATTGCGGAAAGATGCGTTGATGCCAAACCCATATTCAAAGGAAGGGAAAGGACTACCGGCATATACTTTATCCTCATCACTGATCTGTCCATCGCCATTGGCGTCGAAGAATTTAATATCGCCCGGTGCAGCATTAGGCTGTATCAGGGTGCCGTTCTTGTTATAAGCATCAATTTCTTCCTGTGAATTAAAGATGCCATCGGCCTTAATAAGATAGAATGCGGTAATAGGACCGCCGGCTTCTGTTAAGGTACTGGAGGCGCCATGGTGAGTGGGCTGCCCGCCAAAGATCTGCTGGGATCCTGTTCCCAGCTCCAATACTTTATTATTTACTTTAGAAAAGGCACCGAACACACTGTAATTCAACTCGCCTGCATGATCTGAGTAATTGAATCCAAGTTCAAAACCATTGTTCCTTAAGCGGCCTGCATTCACTACCGGGTTAGCCGTGGAGCCGGCTGATCCCGGGATGGGTACATTCAGCAGCACATCGTCTGTTGTTTTAATAAAATAATCAGCTGTAATATTCAGCCGGCCCTTCAGGAAGCCGGCATCCAGCCCAACGTTGGCGGTTTTGGTGTTTTCCCACTTTATATTCGGGGAGGAGAAGGATGTTTGTATAGCGCCAAACCATTTCTGCTGGTCCGCACCGGTAACGTAATTAATATTGGAAGCAACCGCTGCACTATATTGATAATCACCGATTTCCTGGTTACCCAGCACCCCGTAGCTGCCTCTTAACTTTAAATGTGAGATGGCATTATTCAGGGAAGTAAAGAACCTTTCGTTAGAGATGTTCCAGCCCAGGGCAACGGATGGGAAGCTGCCATAACGGTTGCTGCTGCCAAACCGTGAGGAGCCATCCCGCCGTATGCTGGCAGTTAACAGGTAACGGTCGTCATAACTATAGATCACACGGCCCAGGGTAGACAGCAGGCTGCTTTCCGTACTGTTACCGCCGGTGGTGGAGGTGCCTGCGCCTGCATCAATATTCTTTAAGCCATCCGGCAGATCGGTTCTGGCAGAGAGCAGGTACGTATAATTGGTCTTTTGGTAAGTATAACCCACTAAAGCCTGGATATTACTTTTACCCAGTGTTTTGGTGTAGTTCAATGTATTTTCAAGCAGCAGCAGGTTTGTTTGCTCTTTGCTTTGTGTAAGATCATTGGTGGGATGGGTGAACAGGGTGCCTACTACATAACGTTTGTAATAATCATCATTGGTAATAAAGTTGCTGGTATAACCCATATTTAATTTATATACCAGGCCTGGAATAAGCGTTACCTCGCCAAATACATTCGTTAAAATGCTGGACGATGCTTTGGTAATATTCTCCAGGTTTAACTGCGCTATCGGGTTGGCCACATTCACCACAGGACCATAAGCGCCTGCATAACCGCCCAGTGCACTGGTATCATAGATCTGGAAAACCGGGATCATTTTTGCCGCAGAGCCTACGGGATTACCTCCCTGGCCACCCCAGCCGCCAGCCATATTGGTGGTTTTTTCTTTAGTGAGCAACACGGTTTCCCCAAACCGGAACCGGCCTTTGGTGGTTTCTGATTTTACGCGCAGGTTATAACGGTCATAACCGGTAACCTTTACAATCCCATCCTGTTTGGTATAGCTGCCGGATACGCTGTAGTTGCTGTACTGGTTGCCGCCGTTTACCAGCAGCTGATATTGCTGTACCGGTGCGGTACGGTAAATAGCATCCTGCCAGTCGGTGCCCGCGCCCAGTGAATCCGGGTTCCGGGCTATATCCAGCCGGGGCAGGCCGGCTGCATCATGTGCCGTGTTGCTAACCTTGGCCCATTGCTGCGCATCCAGTACATCCAGCTTATGCGCTATACGCTGTATGCCATAATTGGCATTCATTTGCACTACTGCTTTCCCGTTCTGTCCTGTGCGGGTGGTTACCAGCACTACGCCATTAGCTGCGCGGGAGCCATAGATGGCCGCTGCAGAAGCATCTTTTAACACATCAACAGACTGGATATCCAGCTGGCTAAGGTTGTTGATGCTGGCTACCGGTACACCATCTACAATATATAAAGGGGCTGCATTGCCCAGGGTGCCTACGCCCCTGATAAGGATACGGGTGCCGGAGCCCGGGTTACCGCCGGCCGATTCAATGGTTACGCCGGGCAGCTTTCCCTGCAATGAGCGGGTAACGTCGCTTACGCCCTGTGCCTTTATATCGGCTCCTTTAATGTTGGCAATGGCGCCGGTGAGGTCTTTCTTTTTCACTGTTCCATACCCGATCACCACAACTTCATTCAGGTTGCTCTGTGAAGATTCCATGACCACATTCATTAGTCCATCATTCACACTCACTTCCTGGGGAGTGAAGCCCAGGGCTTTAAACACCAGCACGCTCCCTTTCGAGGCGCTGATGGAGAATTTGCCACTGGCATCTGTAGCAATACCCTGGCTGGTATTTTTAATGCTAACAGCCACACCCGGCAGGGGAAGGCCATCGTCTTTTGATGTAACCGTGCCTGTTACTGTAAGCTGTTGCTGGCCGTAGCTGCTGCTAACCTGTAAAATAGCCAGCAGCAAGGTGATAAGTGGAATTTTTTTCCAACTACGAGTAGTAGATCTTGGCATATCAAATAAAATTGCTTGTTAAAAAATAGATTGACCGCGTTGCTTATTTCTATAAGCGGAAGGGAAGTTCTTCATTGTCCCATGTGGAATTTTTGATTGATTTTTATGGTAAAAAAGTGGAATTATTTATACCCGTAAACCTAAGCATACTGGCATAATTCATAAATGGACAAACGGTTCAAAAGGATGGATTATCAGATCATCAATGGGGCAACGCTTAATGGGAATCTTGCCGGGATATGCCCGGGCGCGGTAACGGGAGGGAATAGTTGTAGAAATGACAAGAAAAAACCATTCGTAAAGTATTAAGCGGATCTTAACACTTTACGAACAGGAGAGGGGTTACAGTTAATTGTTAGCATTAAGCCTGCGCGGTTGGCCGCACTACGATCTCACCCACATCCACATTAGCCGGTTGCGCAATGGCAAAGGCAATGGCGCGGGCAATGGCATCCGGTGGTATGGCTATTTTATCCCGCTGTTCCAGCATCTGGGCTTTTATACCGGGATTGGTCATGGATTCCGCGAAGTCTGTGTGAATGAAACCTGGTGAGATAATAGTTATGCGCAGCTTATCACCGGCCTCCTGCCGTAAGCCTTCTGAAATGGCGCGCACGGCAAACTTGGTGCCGGCATAAACCGCCATGGTGGGAACAACGCGGTGCCCGGCGGTAGAAGCGATATTTACAAAATGCCCGGAGCCCTGTTTGCGGAATACCGGCAGCGCAGCGGCAATGCCGTATAGCATACCCTTTATATTAATGTCGATCATATCATCCCAATCCTCCACGCGCAGCTCATCCAGGGGAGAGATGGGGCCAACGCCGGCATTGCTGATCAGCACATCCAGCTGGCCGTAATGCTCACAGGCAAATGCTACGAGCTGGGTCATATCATCGCGGCGTTTTACATCCGTTTGTAAATAGGCGGCTTTTCCACCTGCTGCTGTAATGCGGGCTGCCAGCGCCTCCAGCCGGTTTGTGCGGCGTGCGCCCAGCACCACCTTTGCGCCGCCTGCAGCCAGCAACAGTGCTGTGGCTTCGCCTATGCCGCTGCCTGCGCCTGTAATGGCAACTACCTTACCTTTTACATTGTTCTCCATATTGCTTATCTATTTTTTGATAAGGCAAAGGTAGTCCGCATACCTGCCGGCCTGTTAAAGGTTCTCAAACAGAATGCTAAGAAATTCAAACAATTGACGCTTACCTTAAGGAGCTGGGTGTAACGCCGGTTTGTTTTTTAAAGAAGTTGTTGAAATAAGTAGGGTATTCATAACCCAGGCTGTAGGCAATTTCATTAATGGTCCAGTCGGTATGTTTTAAAAGCGCCCTGGCTTCGCTTAGCATCCGCTCTGCTAAATGCGTGGTGGTGGTTTTACCGGTAACTTCTTTTACCGCGCGGTTAAGATGGTTTACATGAACGGAGAGCTGTTCCGCATAATCATTGGGCGTTCTTAACTTTAAGGCATGCTGCGGAGAATCAACCGGGAACTGCCTTTCCAGCAATTCAAGGAACATGGCAGTAATACGCGCTGCAGCATTCTGATGTTTGAAATAACCCGCTGATGGCTGCATTTTCATGGCTTCATGCAGCAGCAGGTTTACATGGTTGCGCAGCAGGTCAAACTTGTGAATATAATCCGTGTCAAACTCCCGCAGCATATTCTGGAAAATGGAGCTGATATATTTCAGCTGGGTATCATCAACAAAGAACACCGGGTTGGACCCTACTTTAAAAAGCGGGGAGTCCTGTAAAACCAGGTCCCGGTCCTTTGCTTTCAGGAAGTTTTCCGTGAACAGGCAAAAGAAGCCTTCCTGCTTTGCTGAAACAGGCTCCCAGGCATAGGGGATCATGGGGTTTGAAAAGATCAGGGCAGGCCGGTTCAGCTCAATTCCTTTATCAGCATAATACAGGCGGCTGCTGCCCAATGCCAGGGAGATCTTGTAAAAATCCCTCCGGTTATAAGACATGGGTTTGCTGGCATAGGTTTGCCGCTCAAATACCGTGAACTGATCTTTGAAATCCAGGGCCGGCAGGCGGTTGGCAAGAAAATCCTTTGCATTTTCAGGAGCGCTCATGCGGCAAAATTAAGGGATTGTTTGTATCTATGAAATTCAAACAGTGTTTGGGTAAGCAGTTCTGACTGGGTTTGGCCCATGGCGGGATGGCGGAATATGAATTGGGAAACATCTTCCTTACAGTATATCGTATAATATTTGATCGAAAAAAGTTAGTAAAGCAAACATTTACTATTGATCATTTACTGGAAGTGATCAGAAAGGGAACCTGGTTTGATCCTTAGGCCTGAAGATATTTAAAGCCCAAAGCCCGGTGTTAATGAGCGTGCCGGGCTTTCGCTATTTAAGACAAACCCCTCAGCAATTTTATACCTATATTTAAAAGAACATCCCTCTTTTATTCAATCACCACAAAACACTTCCCATGAGCCTCAACAGAAGACCATCCCTGGATTCCATCGGGCAATTTATTTCCCACACTGAATTTCAAACCCTGAAAACCGGTTTTGCTGCTAAGTTTCCCGACGCAGCCCCTGCTGTTTTTTTATCAAAGCAAACCATTCTGGACTGTATTAGTACCTATCCCGTTCTTTCCGGAATCAGCTTCCGGTATGGATTAGCTGATGTGAATGACCCGTTGAGCAGAAAGATAATTCTGGTGCCTTGTGAACATACTACCGATGAAAAAGGCGCGCCGGACCTGGTACTTTTAAAGGAAGGTTATGTGAGCAATAACGGGGAAAAAGTAAAAGGAGACGAGCTCTGGAAGCTTTTAGGCAACCATGCGGAGCGTGTGTACAACGGCCGCTTTCATGAAGTATTATCCAAAGTGCACCGCGGATATTTCTGGGGCATACAACGCATTTCAGCATTGCTGGCACAGGAAGGCTGTGATGGTGTAATGTTTAATTTTGGTTATAATGCTGCACACCCCTTTCCCTGTAAAAGGAACCAGCAGGTGCTGGAAGCAGTGGATGCCGGCCGGCAAAGCCTGAACATATTTATGGAGTATGGCCAATGCAATCCGCCCTGCGACATTGATCCGGGGGGCGGTGGTGGCGGTGTTGAAGGCACCGGTTGTTTAGTAAAAGAGCTGATGGGACGGTATGGCCAAAAAAGCACGGAACAGCAGCTGAACGCACTGCGCACTTTACGGGACGATTATATGCTGGAACAGCCAGGCGGTTATGCGCTGTATGAAATGTATTACTTCGTATCCCGTCCCATAATACGCGCTATGGCAGCACTGCCTGAAAAAGAGCAGGTTTACCAGGACTTATACAACAATGAGCTGCAGCAGGCGCTGGACCTGCTGAACAAGGGCGCATTTGACCAGGTGCTGAACCTGTACAAACGCACCATGGCAAAATTGATGGAGACTTACGTTTTTGAAACGGAATCCGTGATATGCTAAAAATAAAAGCTCCGGCTGTATTAAGCCGTAGCTTTTATTTACCATCGCGTCATTGCTTCGTCGCCCTTCCCACTGTAATCTCCCGGCTCCTCGCAATGACGCGGTTGATTACTCCGTTACAATCTCAATGCTGCCGCCGGTTTTAAACAGCTCATGCGGTACAAAATATCCTTTAATTGCTTTACCATTCACTTTAATAGCTGTTAATGCCCTGCCTTTTCCTCTTTTAGTTAAGGTGAGTGATTTACCGGTGCTGGTCTTCCATTTCACTTCATCAAAAAGCGGAACCGTAACAATATATTCCGGGTCAGTGGCAGAGAAGGTGTATAAGCCGGATGATGCAAATGCATACCAGGCGGACATTTCCCCGGCATCGTCCATGCCGCAGAGCGCTATGCCATCATCCCCGATGCCATATAAGCTATTCAGGATGGTATCAATGATCTTTTGTGATTTTTCCGGCTTATCTATAAAATAATAAGCAAAAGGCGCTTCATGATCCGGCTGGTTGCCATGGCAATACTGGCCTATCATGGTTTCCACGTTGCGGGCTATGTACTGCGGGTTCCAGGGCAGGGTAAAGAGGGAATCCAGCTTGGATTCAAAACCTTCTTTTCCGCCATACAGCTCAATGAGCCCCGGAATATCGTGCGGCGCAAAGAACGATACCTGCCAGGCATTTGCCTCCCGGTACATATATTCATAATAAGGGTACTGCGGGTTGAAAGGTGTGATCCATTCACCATTTTCCAGCCGCCCTCTCATAAAGCGGGTAGCAGGGTCAAACATGTGCTTATAATTTTTTGACCGCGCCATCAGGATCCTGTAGTTAGCCGTATCGCCCAGCTTTTTGGCTATCTGGGCTAATGAATAATCATCGTAGGAATATTCCAGGGTTTTAGATACGCCTGCTTTTGCCTTGGTTTCTACATGCGGATTGGGTACATCAGGATCGGAAATATAGCCTTTCTCAATATACTCCGTGATGTAAGGACGGGCGCCTCCGGCTACATTGGCGTTGCGCAGCAATACCCGGTAAGTATCCTTTATATCAAATTTATCAATGCCCCGCAGGTATGCGCCTGCAATGGAGGAAGTGCCATGGTCGCCATGAAAGAAGGTGGGGATGAACCCTGTTTTGTCGCCCACATCTTTCATAGACTTGATCACATCCAATGTAACCTGTGGCGAGATCAATCCCAGCAGCACATCTTTATTCCGGTAAGTATCCCACAAAGAAGGTTCTGTGTAATAGTTGAAATCAGCTTTCACCACATTATGCTTTGCATCGGTGAACTCGCCGTTCACATCACTGCGCAGGGCCGGCCACAGGAATGAGCGGTACAGGCAGGAGTAGAACATCCTTCTTTGCTTATCCGTTCCGCCCTTTACCTGTATGGTAGAGAGCAGGGTTTCCCATTTCCGGTTGGCCTCATTACGGATGTCTGTAAAAGACTTGTTACCGATCTCCTGCTGCAGATTTTGTTTTGCATTTTCAATGCTTACAAATGATAGGCCTATTTTAAGCTCAACCGGTTTAGCAGCGCCATCGGCTAAATGAACAATGGCATAGCCTTCCCGCTGGCCTTCTGCTTTCTTTTCCAGCTTTTCTATGTTCGTGTTCAGCGTAGCATAAAAATAGATCCTTTCCCCGGTTTGCTGGTAACCCTGTAAGGCGGTAGCGCCCACCTGCTCAATGTTCCAGCCGGATACGCGGTTATTGGCTTTAGCCAGGTCAAAGAGTATTTGCCTGCTGTTGTTGTTCTTATAGGTATATTGATGATAGCCGCAGCGTAAAGTGGAAGTAAGGTTCACATTCACATTATAATCATCCAGGTATACCTGGTAAAAGCCCGGTGACGCGCTTTCTTTTTTATGGGTGAATCTTGAGCCAAAAGTAGCGCCTGGATTGGAAAGCGGCAGAATGGGAATGTTGCACAAATTCCAGTGGCCTTTATTGGTATGGGTAAATCCGTAAATAACGGAATCCTCATATTCATACCCTGCGCCGGATCCGTATTGCGTAATGGGGCTTAGCTGTACCATGGCATTGGGCAGCGAGCTGCCGGGAAAAGTAAGCCCGGCCCATGAGCGCCAGCCTTCCGGTAACGTATATCCCAGAATTTTAGGATCGGTAAGCGGCGCCGTGCCAACAAATGTGTTTACATACTTTGTATAACCTGTTGCTGACTGGCTTTTACTGCTAACGGCAGCCAGCAGTAAGATGACGAACGTGGAGAAAAATTTGACCTGGTGTTTCATTTTTACAAGTAAGATTTCGTGGACCGGTAAAAATATAAAAAAACACCAGATTGTTTATAGAGATGCTATGAGCGGTAAATGGGGGAATGCATTGCAGAAGCGGCATTCCCCTGTATTTAGTTGCTATGGGTGATCCCAGGCCTAGTCATTCAAAAATTCCTGCACCAGCGTAGCGGTGATCTCCGGCTGACGGCTGTCTTTTTTTGCAGAACAGATCTCACCCAGCAGTGTGCCGTGCATACCGGGCAATATGGCCAGCTGCGCGCCTGGTATCAGGTGTGAGAGCTTAACGATATGTTCAGTGGTAATTACGTCTTTGTCACCGGCCATTATCAGCGCAGGGGTTTTTATAGATTGCAGCGCTGCATCCGGCCAGTTCTGAAAGACTAATCTCCTTGATCTGTCTTTCTCAAACATGTTCTGCAGCCGGTCTTTATCAGGCGTTACCTTTAAAAAACCTGCTTTTAATGGCTCCGGCATATCCTTTAACGTGGCTTTTTGCAGGCCTTCAAAAAAACCGGGTATCATGCCTTCCCTTTGATAGTTGGAGGAAACCACCACTATTTTATTCAACAGCTCCGGGTGGCTCATGGCCAGCTGCATGGTAGTGCAGCCGCCATCACTAAAACCCATGATATTTGCTTTATCTACTTTCAGATATTTAAGTAAGGCTGCTACATCACTGGCATCCTGCTCAAAAGTTTCTGGCGCGTTACGGTCGCTGGTGCGGCCATGGGCCTGCAGCTCCACGGCAATCACTTTATTATGGGCGGCCAGCATGGGCAGTATAACGCCAAAGGTGGTTTCAATAGTGGAGCCGCCTCCGTGTATCAATACCAAAGGCAGGCCGCCGCCGTTGCCATGGATCTCATAATACATTTGAATACCGTTCACCGGTGCATGGCCGGATGTTTTTAATGTTTCCATATTATTGATTTGGGCGTTTGTTGACAGGGCTGATGCAAATAAAGCTATCAGCATATAAAATTTTGTTCTGTTCAGCATGTTGTAGGTTTTTAGCTGTGTTGCCGAGATAAGCCTTCCAGGTAGGCGGCCAGTTTTTCAACATTCTCTTTTTGCCCTTCTTTTGCTTTATGGGCTTTTACTACGGCCATAAATTCTTCTGCAGAATCAAACAGCATGTGCCAGGTGATCAGCGTTTGGTCGCCCTGCGCTTCAAATTCAATGGTTGCAAGGATCCTGGGGTAGGAGATGTGTTCGTAAACGATCTTTTTAAGCGGGATGATCTCTTTAAAGATGCTTCTGTTGTCATAATCCTTTCCATCCGGTCCATGCATTATGAGGTTCCATGCACCGCCGGCGCGTACGTCCATAGTAGTGATGGTATTGCTGAATCCATTAGGGCCCCACCAGTTGGCAATATGTTCCGGTTGGGTCCACACTTCCCATACCAGCTCTATGGGTGCATTCAGCTTTCTGGACAGGAAGAGCTCCCGGTCCTGCGTGTTACTTTTTGGCCTTTCCATATCTTTCCTTTTTTAGTTTTTCCAGGTAATTTTCCATAGCGTCTAGCTTGCTTTCCCAATGCTGCCGGTATTGGGCCACCCAATGCGCTACTTCTCCCAGCTGATCCAGCCGGGCTTCGCAGAAACGGTCCCTGCCACGCTGTTTAATAACAATGAGGCCGCAATCGGTCAGGATCTTCACATGCAGTGAGATAGCCTGCCGGGTTACATCAAATTTTTCCGCAATCGTATTCACATTCTGCGGCTGGGTGGCGATCATATGAATGATGGCCCGCCTGGTAGGGTCGGCAATCGCCTGGTATACATCACGTCGTGCTTTCATAATGCGCAAGTAATTACTTGCAAATATAAGTGCAAGCAATTACTTGCGCAATTATTTCTGCATAATTTTTTAAATACTTGTCATGTGGCTCTGATACAGCACCTGTCTGCCAAATAAGATAAATGCCCTGAAACCTGTCATAGTGAAGTATTCCTCGCCCAGAAAGTCTGTTAATATAATGGGCTAAAGCATAATGTGGGAAAGCGTTCAGCATTCCACGTCCTGCGTTCCGTATTCATCTATTAGCTATTATTTGTATATTTCATTCCAGACATTCTCATTCCTATGCAAAACGAGTCCAATACTATATTTGACCAGGATTTCCTGCAGGAAACCTTTGTACGCCGCCGCCAGCTAATGCCATTGGCGCTAAAGATCTATGTTTGGTTCTATATGCTCTTTAGTGTGTATAACGTTCTTACCTTTATTTATATCAATATCCAGCGGTGGCTGGATGTGTTAAGGTATGAATCGTTTGACAAATTTCTTTTACTCACCATTTTTACCGGACTTGCATTTCCCGTACTGCGTTTTCTGTCCAATCTTTTCATCTGGCTGGAAAGAAAGAGCGCTATATTGACCGGGATAATAATAACGGTGCTGCATATACTCTATTCCTGCGTTTCCTTTGTTATCATTTACAATATGTTCGGGCGTTTGGATCTTATGATATGGACAGTACCTTTGGTGCTGCTGGAGATCCCATATTTAGTGCTGCTGCTGAATATCAGAAAGCGCTGGGAGCAAACAGGCATTTCCGGAAACGAACAGGAACAGCATTTTAAGGGATTGAAATAGGAATTTATAAAGATGAAGGCATACAGACTTTTTACAACCGCGGATGGCCATAGCGCATTTGAAGAAGGAAAGATCACCACGCTGCAGCATATTGCAGCGGATTATTTTTTTATACAGGAAGACGATGCCTCCCGGCTTGCGTTCGACTGGCATCCTGCCCCCAGAAGGCAGGTGGTTATAACGCTCAGGGGTACACTGGAATTTACCGTAACAGATGGCAGCACCTTTCTCCTGCAACCCGGCGATATCCTGGTGGCAGCAGATATCTCCGGCTCAGGCCATAAGTGGCGCAGGCTCAGCGAAGAAAGCTGGGTACGCGCTTATGTGGTGCTGGAAGACGGGAAAGATGATGGTTTTGTAGTGAATGGGAAGTAAAACAAAATATATGTCCGCCAGGATCTTCAATAGTCTCATACAGTCCAATATGGGTGGCGGCCCGCATGGTAATTTTGAAGCCGTCATCATTAACCATGAAGGAAAGCTGCAGCACTGGTGGCGGGATAATTCTGCTGCCGGCGGAGAAACCTGGAAACCAGGACAGCTCATTACCGGCCAGGTAGCCGGTCCTGCATCTATTATACAAAGTGATTTTATACAGGACGGCCATGGGAATTTTGAAGTAGTGGTTCCGTTGCAGGTTGGCAATAGAATGGAACTCTGGCATTTCTGGAGAAGCAATGCAGATGTAACTACACCCTGGCAAAAAGGTCTGCAGATAAACGGTCCGGAGGATGTTGTAGCCGGCCCTGCTTCCATTATACAAAGTGATTTTATACAAGGCGGCCATGGTAACTTTGAAGTAGTAGTACCCTTGCGGGTTGGCAACAACACTGAACTCCGGCATTTCTGGAAAAATAATGCAGATAGAACTACACCCTGGCAAAAGGGACAACGGGTAACCGGTCCAGAGGATGATGTAGCCGGTCCTGCTTCCATTATACAAAGTGATTTTGTACAAGGCGGTCATGGTAATTTTGAAGTAGTGGTACCCCTGCGTGTTGGTAACAACACAGCACTCTGGCACTTCTGGAAAAACAATACGGATGTAACTACCCCCTGGCAAAGGGGACAACGGGTAACCGGCCTGCAGGACGCGGTGGCAGGCCCTGGCTCCATTATACAAAGTGATTTTATGGAAGGCGGCCATGGCAATTTTGAAGTGGTAGTACCGCTTTTCAGCAGCAATGGCCGTAAAGAGCTGTGGCATTTTTGGAGAAGCAATGCAGATGTAACTGCGTCCTGGCAAAGGGGACAGCTGATCTCAGCATCTGCCGGCGGCAACGGCTGCATTATCCGCAGCGATTATGTTACCGGCGGGCATCCGCATAATTTTGAAGTGCTTACGGACGAATGTTCGCAATCCGTAGTGCATTACCGGCATTTGAATGAAGATGTTACTTTTCCCTGGCTGCGCGGCAAAGTAATAATAGGAGAGCCTGCGCTTCCGCAAATGAAATACGTGCAAAAAGTAGTGCAGCTTACCGGTGAGTATGACCGTACTGTGTGGAAAGATGGCCAGCCTTCTTTTGCCTTTAACCGCACGGAGACCCAGTGGGGGCTTAAAGGCACGGACCTGGGCGTTTCCTTCCGGCATAATGCTAAAGTTTTTTTCCTGTTTGGAGATTCCTGGGGCCGCCACTGGAATGAGGCTGGCCGCACTACTTTTGATGCCATTGCCCACACTACTGATCTCTGCGCAAGGGATGGGCTGCATTTGACCTTTAACGATCAGGCGCCTGTTATCAGTGGCGATGACAGTATTACCCAGGCTGAATTTGATGTGCCGCTGGATGGCTTTAGCCTGGATGGCCGGCTATACGTATTTTTCTCTTCCAATCATTTTAAAGTTGGCAATGCGGCAGTTATGGGCCGTTCTGTTCTTTGCGCCTCTGCTGATGAGGGTTTGAGCTTTCAGTATATAGGCACCTATTCCAGTGCTAAGTTCATCAATGTATCTGTGGTGGCGGAGCGGGAGCCTGCACGTTATAACATTCACAGCGGCGCGGGTTTATGGATCTGGGGTTCCGGCAGGTACCGCTCCAGCGATGTATATCTTTCCTTTTTGCCCTTCGCTAATATTTTAAACGGCAGCATGGCCGCTCTTTATTTTGCCGGTACAGACCCGTTTAACCAGCCTGTTTGGAGCGGTGCGGAAGCAGATGCGGTAGCACTTTTCTGCGCCGGGTGCATTGGCGAGTTCTCCGTACGTTTCAGCAAGTACCTGCAGCAATGGGTGATCACTTATAACGGGGATAATCCCAGGGGCATTATTCTCAGAACAGCGGATACCCCTTACGGGCCATGGCCGGAACAGCAAATGTTATTCAATCCATTCACGAACGGATATGGTAAAATTATGCATAGCGCCCATACACCGGATAAATTAAATGAACCTGCTTTTTGGGGTGGTAGCGACCGGTACGGGGAATCTGGCGGAGAGTATGGGCCTTACCAGGCAAGCGATTATGAAACCGGGATCATTGGCCGGTTTGCAAAGATCTATTTTACCCTTTCCACCTGGAACCCTTACCAGGCTAACCTGATGTATGGCATTGTGCCGGCAAAAGGCAGCACGGAAGCAGACCTTGAAAACCTGCATGTGGATTTTACACGCTTTGATACCCATTGCCTGGGAAGGATCCGGTAACATGTACCGGAAACCCTGCATCGGGGGAATGGGGGATAGGCGCCGATCAGGTATATTTTTCCAATAGCTCCTTCATTACGCCTATCTGTGTTTCCACCGTATCGGGTTTGGTCACACATTCCAGGGCGCCCAGCTCCATGCATTGGGCCGCCTGTTCCTTCATGATGTTTGTAGAGAAAATAATAACGGGTACATCCTCAAATTCTTTCATTTTGCGGATCTCCGTTAAAAATTCAATGCCATTCATCCGGGGCATGTTCAGGTCTAAAAAAATAATATCAGGTTTGGTAAAGCCATTTCCATTAATTAACTCAAACGCATGTACGCCATCCTGGGCTGAGGTTAAACTGGCAGTATTATCAATGGTTGTAAGCACAAATTGGAAGATGTTCCTGTCGTCGTTATCATCATCAACTAAAAATACATTTCTATTGCTCATCCGGGTAAAATTATATCTTATAAAAGTAATGCATTGAGCCTGATAGTTAATACGGATAAGGGATGAATGATCAGATAAAATTATTTTTCATCTGTTTAAGGATGAGCACGTTAGTTTCGTTTTCCTGCACTTTTATTCTATCTTGTTGTATCTCACGTTATAGAACATGTACCTTATGAATCGTATCATCCGGGGCGCAGCCCGTTACAAAAAAAGCAGCTTTTTCGTTTTCCTGTTGTTTGCTTTGCCAGGTTTGGCACAGCAGTATAACATTACTTCTCCCTGTAAAAATATAACCGTGCAGGTTAGTAATGATGCCGGTATCAGCTATAGCATTGTTTACAATGATAAAACGGTCATATTACCTTCTCCCCTGGGATTTGAGCTTGAAAATGAACCTGCTATGAAGGGCGGTTTTAAGGTCTTAAGCCAGGAAGAAACAACCTTTAACGAAACCTGGGAGCCTGTAATAAAAATCAAACACGCGGCTGTTGTGAATCATTACAATGAGCTGAACCTGCTGCTGGCGGAAAAAGATAGCCTGATGCGGCATCTGCGCCTTTGCTTCCGGGTGTATGATGATGGTGTGGCTTTCCGGTATACCCTCTACAGGAGCGGGAAACCGGGGAACCGGCAGATAACCGGGGAGCTTACCGGCTTCCGCTTTGCAGGCGATCAAAAAGCCTGGGTAGCTGAATATAAAAGCGGATATGCCTCCAGCCAGGAAGCTGAATTTGCAGCCAAAGCACTAACAGATATGCATATATCCACCAAAGCCGGTCTGCCTTTGCTCACAAAGGTGAATGAAAATGCCTGGGCAGCCATTACGGAAGCGGAGATAGATAATTACCCCGGCTTTTATTTAGGCGCATCCCGGCAGGCCGACAGCAGCATCACACTATTTACCAAACTGGCGCCATTGCCGCACGAGCCGGAAGATGGCGTGAAAGCCCGCTTTGATGATAGCCTGCCCACACCCTGGCGCGTGATCATGCTGGCAGCAACACCGGGTAAGCTCATTGAATCTGAAATAGTGCAGAACCTTAACAAGCCCTGTGCTATTGCAGACCCTTCCTGGATAAAACCCGGCATGAGCGCATGGGACCATTGGTGGAGCGGAGAAGTGAAAATGGATATGCCCACCATAAAAACTTATATAGACTATGCTTCCCGGGAAGGATGGCCTTATATGCTAATCGACTGGCAATGGTACGGCCCTTTCAATCAGCCGGTGGCGGATATTACCAAACCCGCACCCCAGCTGAATATGCCGGAAATACTGCAGTATGCAGCCGCTAAGAAGGTACGCTGCTGGCTTTGGCTGTATAGTGCTGATGTTAACCGGAACAACAATTTTGAAAAGGCTTTTGCCTTATACGAAAGCTGGGGTATTGCCGGGATAAAAATAGATTTTATGGACCGCGACGACCAGGAGATGGTGAACTGGTACCACCAGATCATTAAGGCCGCTGCAGCGCATCACCTGCTGGTGGATTTTCATGGCGCTTATAAGCCGGATGGTATTACCCGCACCTATCCCAATATGATCACACGCGAAGGGGTGATGGGAGAGGAGTACTACAAATTCTCCAACCGTGTAACGCCGGAACATAATACCACACTGCCTTTTACGCGCATGCTTGCCGGTCCTATGGATTATACGCCCGGCGGCTTTTTAAATGTAACGCAAAAGCAGTTCAAGCAGCAGTCGCCCACTTTGGTTTCCAATACACGCTGTGCAGAGCTGGCCAAGTTTGTTGTGTATGAAAGCCCTTTCATGGTGAATTGTGAACACCCCGGAAATGTATACGGCCAGCCCGGGGAGAATTTTTTACAGCAGGTGCCTACTACCTGGGACGATACACAGGTGCTGGATGGTTATCCCGGGGAGTTTGTTGCCATTGCCCGCCGTTCCGGCAACAGCTGGTTCATTGGCGCCTTAAATAACAGCAAGGGCAGAACGCTTAAAGTGCCTACCGGTTTTTTATCCGCCGGCAATTACCAGCTGCAGATCTGGACAGATGCAAAGGACGCGGATGTGGATCCCAAAAAGGTACAGCAATCCACCATTACCCTGAAAGCCGGTACTCCGCTAACCATCCGTATGAGCAATGCAGGTGGTTATGTAGCTATAATAAAACCGTTCACTATAAATTCTGATCATGCTAAATAGGTGGATGTTCCTGCTCGCTTTATATGCGGCGCCGCGTACTGTGTTTGCACAAAAAGATACTACCGCCTCTGCTTACCAGCTGGTATGGGCTGATGAATTTAGTAAAGATGGCCCACCGGATCCGCAGTACTGGGGGTATGAAAAAGGTTTTGTAAGAAATGAGGAGGCGCAATGGTACCAGCCGGAAAATGCCTATTGCAAAAACGGGCTGCTGATCATTGAAGCCAGGAAAGAGCAAAAGCCTAATCCCTTTTATGAAGCAGGCAGCAAAGACTGGCGGAAGAAAGATAAAATGATCCGTTACACATCGGCCAGCATCAATACTTCCGGCTTTAAAAGCTGGCAGTATGGCCGTTTTGAAATGAGAGGACGAATAGACATCAGCCCCGGCTTATGGCCCGCCTGGTGGACACTGGGCGTAAAAGGACACTGGCCGGCCAATGGAGAAATTGATATAATGGAATATTACCGGAACAAGCTGCTGGCAAATGTGGCATGCCTGGACAGTAATAAAAAAGCGGAGTGGTATTCCAAAACCAGGAGTATAGATTCGCTGGGCGGCGCTATCTGGTCCGCTAAATTTCATGTATGGCGTATGGATTGGGACGAAACCGCCATTGCCCTGTACGTGGATGATATGTTAATGAATAAGGTAACATTGGATAAGCTGGTAAATAAAGATGGCAGCGGTGTAAATCCATTTAACCAGCCGCATTACATGCTGCTGAACCTGGCCATGGGCGGCATGAATGGAGGAAACATTACATCCAAAACACCATTCCCTGCAAGGTTTGAGGTGGATTATGTGCGGGTGTACCAGAAGAAGGTGCCTTAACCTATGTAATATATATTACTGTAACAAATGGCAAAAAGCAGCTAACAAAAATGATTGTTAAATAACAGGTAACTCTCCGGATTAAAGGCAGCTATCATTTCCTGATGGCTGCCTTCTTTTTTTCAGAAAAATTCAAATTCACCGCTCCGTTAATGTGTTATTAATCGAATATTAATGCCCCCGGCTTTACTTTGCATAACCATATTCATAATTCCACGTCTTCTCCATTTATATAATAAACCATATCGTTTCACCCTTAATCAATTACTATCTTATGGTAAAAAAGAACGTACTGCTGCTGCTCGCCATTATAGCCCTTGGTGTGAGCTGTAAAAAAGAGGTCAAAGAAGATCCATTAACGGATGATCCCGATACACGGCGGGCGAAAACTGAGATCGCGCCCGGCCAGTATATTGGCGTAACCATGGGATTTGATCATGACGCCAGGCTGGGAGGAAAAACTCCGGGCGCCGGTGGCAACATCTGTTATAATTTATCCATTTTTAAATCCACTGACAATGATAATGACTGGTGGGATAACATTGCAGAGGAAATTGCATACAGCGGGGTAGATTTTGTAGCGCCTACCCTGCGTGGATACACGCCCAATAACAGCCGGGATGCGGGAGATCCGCGCAGGCTTACCAGCCTGGTGGCTGCCATGGACCGGCGTGGCCTGAGCAATGCTTTTAAGATCGCCATTTTTGATGATAACCCCGCCTCCTGGACGGCTGCCCGTAACCTGGATAATGGCGACGGCTACGACTACACGCCCCTGTTTGACTGCGGCAATACCGACAACTACAAATATATCTGGGACTACGACATTAAAGCCACTTTTACAGCGGTGCCGGATGCAAAGCGCTTTAAAATAAACGGGCGTCCGCTCATTATGTTCTGGAGCGTAGCCAATGCATTCTGCACCAACCAGGGAAATGGTAACCTGAAAAAGATAGTGCAGTATGTGCGCACTCAATGCCAGACCAGTTTTGGTTTTAACCCCTACATTGTTGTGGACCCTACCTGGCTGCAGTTTGATCAGCAGTGTAACGACCCTGCAGTAATTGATGCAGTAAACCCCTGGTTCAATATGGCTAATCCCTGGCGGGTAAGCACCTTCAATAATGTGAAAGTAGGTACCGCAGTACCGGGCTTCCGGGTAGTAACCGCCACTACCAATATGTTCATAGATGCCAATCATGGGCAAACCTTTATTACAGGGCTCAGCAATACCGCTAATGCAGGTGCTTTGATCACGCTGGTGGAAGGGTTTACGGACTGGCCGGAGAATACCAGCGTATGGCGCAGTAAGGATACTGTCTATTATGATTATCCTAACCAGCGCATTAATATTCTGCGCCGTTATACCAATAAAGCCTATGGCAATTTAAAAGTAGAAGCAGAGGGCTGTGATTATTATAATGATCTGTCGGCCGGCAACAGCGGCAATACCTACCGCGATGGGAATATTGACATTGTTAAAACCGGCGATGCAAATGGCGGTTGGCACGTAACCAACACCCAGGCCGGCGAATGGCTGGAATGGAAAGAGCTGCCCCTGCTGGCAGCAACCCGTTTCCAGGTCAGGTATTCCTCTAACCAGGCAGGCTCCGTGCGTTTTATTGTAGATGGGGTTAGCCAGCCGGTTATTAACCTGCCGGTAACCGGTAACGGCAGCTATGCTACTGCCGATGCAGGTACTATCTCTTTTGCCGGCAACAGCCTGCATACGGTACGTTTACAGATCGTGAGCGGTAACCCGGCCATTAACTATTTTAATGTAGTTGCGCAATAACATTCATCTATAAAATCAGATCGGAAAATGGAAGCACTGAAAAATCTTTTATGTATAGGGCTTATCAGCCTTTCACTGGGATGCGCCAAACAGCAGCTGTTAACGGCTGAAGGGGTTAATTCCACGAAGAATAAAGACCGGGTGAAAGCAAAGGCTGTACTTGTAATGCCCGGCGCAGTGGGCGATACCAACATCAGATATTTTGGCCGCTGGAATTTCAGCAATGCCACCCAGTATGAAAGCGACTGGGGTGGCGCTTATATTAAAGTGAAATTTACGGGGACCACCGTTAAAATTAAGGTGGGGAATAACACCAACTACTATGCAAAAATTGATAATGGCCCATGGGTAAGCTACAAAGGCGTTAGCGGCACGGTGAACCTTACATCCACACCCTTGGCCAATGGCACACATACCTTATCAGTAGCCCAGGGGAAAGACTACAGCTATGTATTCATTTTCCAGGGATTAATACTGGATGCAGGCGCTACCACCAGTGCGCCGCAGGTAGGAGCAGACCTGATAGAATACATTGGCGATTCTATTACGGCCGGTTATACGGATGACCAGGCAAATGTTTCTGATTACGCCTGGGTATGTTCGGAGGCATTAGGGGCTGAACATACGCAGATCGCTTACCCGGGTATAGCACTTACCAATAACTTTGGTATCAATGCCAATAAAACCGGCATGGAGATCCAGTATTTCAAACAGCAATCGCTGGCCTTTACGAACTCGCCGGACTGGGACTTTACCCGGTATACGCCTAAAGTGGTGGTGATTAATCTTGGGCAGAACGATCAAAGCACACAGGTGCCTGACAGCCTGTTTCAAAGCACCTACATCTCCTTCCTGGGAAAAGTAAGGGCTAAATTCCCGAACGCGCACATTTTTGCTATGAGAACATTCTTCGGCGTAAAAGCTGCGCAAACACTGGCTGCTGTAAATGCAAGAATAGCCGCCGGTGACAACAAGGTACACTATATTAATACAGATGGATGGCTTACGCGTAACAGCCCGGACTATACGAATAATACGGATGTACATCCCAGTGTAAGCGGGCATATAAAAGCTGCAGGCCGTTTACAGCCTATTCTGGCGCCTTACCTGAGCGGTGGCGCTCAACCATAGTAAACCCTGCATGGTTTATTAGTGGAGCGGTTGTACCAGCAATGGTGCAGCCGCCTTTTTTTACAGTCATACTTCATTGGCCAATGAAGTATTGATCCCTAAAGTGCTGTTACTTTGTACGTAAATCAGTACTATAATTATGAAAGATATCTTGCTGAAAATGAAAAGCCTGTTCGCCGGTAAATGGGCAGGAGAGGGGTTTGCAAAATTCCCTACCATTGACGATACCGCTTATACAGAACAGCTGGAATTTATACCGGATGAGTACAAAGACGCTATCTTTTTCCGGCAAAAAACATGGTATAAGAACAATACGGAAAAGAATGGCCACACCGTTTTCTGGGACACCGGGTTCATTATACTAAAGGAAGATAAGATCCTGCTGCACAGCGTGCAGGTAGGCGGGCGTATGGAAACATATGAGCTGATGCAAACGGAGAATGAAACGTTCACGTTTAACAGCGCAGCTATTTTAAATGATCCCAGAAGTATCCGTTCACAAAGGATTTTTACTGTAAATGGCGACCACTTTCATTATGAGCTGAATATGGCTAGCCATGCAGCTGATTTTCAAAATCATTTACTGGCTGATTTGGAAAGGGCTGAATTTTAGGGGCCGGTCAAACTGTTAAAGGACGCACAATCGTAAAACAACGCAGGCGCCGCTGCGCCTGGCCCGTATAACAGTAGAGATGCTTACCTTTGAAAAAAAACTTGTATGGCTATCCATATAAAAAGGATCTACGATCCCGTTTCAAAGACCGATGGTTACCGCATACTGGTAGACCGTTTATGGCCGCGTGGCATTAAAAAGGAAGACGCGCATATTGATGAATGGATGAAGGAAATTGCGCCTTCTACGGAATTGCGGAAATGGTTCCATCATGAGGAGGGGGATTGGGAAGCATTCCGCAAAAAGTATCATGCTGAATTAAAGGGATCACCGGCAGTGGAAGAACTGCGGTCTTGTATCAAAGAACATAAGACCGTAACGTTTTTGTATGCGGCGAAGGATGAGGAACATAATCATGCATTGGTGTTGCAGGAGTATATGGAGAAGCATAAGTGATTGTCTGCGTGTAAATATTCAAAAAAGGACAAAAAAGATTAATCCCCCCAAAAAAAATTCCATCCCCCTGTAAGTAATTCGTCCCCCTATACCTGTCCTCTATTAACAACCTGTTCTGAAAACCCGGTTCCACTGTCGTGAGCTTGCAGTACTGTTGCCCTTTGTGTAGGCTGGACCCGTCCAAACAAGCATGTAGCACAATTCTTCATTACCATAAAAATTGAAAAACATGAAAATTCCACTATCTGTAAACCGCAGCAAAGCCCTGGCTGCCCTCTTGTTCATCCTCACCTTCACCAGTTGCGCTAAAAAGGAAGTAAAAGAATTAGAAAAAATGTCCGCTGACGGCGCCAGTGAAAGCGCGGTAACTGCCAGCTCCGTACAGCCGGTAAAATCAGAAGCGCTGCTGGCCATGCAATGTTATAACAATGCCTTTTATCATGAGTACGGTACTTATGGCCCTTCTTTTAAGGCATATTATTATTCCGATATTAATCACACTGGCAGAATGGATTTCTGGAAGCAGGCAGAAGCCATTGAAACTATCATAGACGCCTATACGATCAGCAACGATCCTGATCTCAAAAACAAAATGGTATACCTGTATAATGGTATGAGGGATGGTTATGGATTGTTGTGGAGCTCTAACATCTATAATGATGATGTGATCTGGGGAGCGCTGATGTGTATCCGCGCATTTCAGTTCACCAATGATGGCGGCATGAAAGATATGGCCAAAAACAATTTTGACATGGTTTGGAATCGTGCCTGGGATACCAACCTGGGGGGCGGATTATGGTGGACCACCGCCAATAACACCAAAAATGCCTGTGTAAATGCACCTGCAGCTATTTGCGCCATGTACCTGTACCAGGCCACCGGCGACGTCAGCTACCGCGACAAAGCCAAAATGATCATGGACTGGATGGTGAGCAAATTATATAACGCCGGCACCGGGGCGCTTGCAGGGGCCATGAATGCGGCCGGCAATATTACCGAAGGCACCCGCACCTACACACAGGGTACCTTTATAGGCGCCTGCAACTTACTGCACAATGCCTATCCCTCCAATAATTACAAGGCAATGGGCGCTAAGGCCATGGACTATACGAAAAACAGCATGTGCAATGCGCAGGGCCTGTTACCGGATGAATATGATAATGAAGATTGCCAGGGCTTTAAGTCCATTTTTGCACGCTGGGCATGTAAGTTCACGCATGACCAGGGATACCAGGGCACCTATGCCTCCTGGCTTAATTACAATGCGGCAGAAGCCTGGAACTACCGGAACTCCAGTGGCCTTATGTGGGGCCAGTGGTGGCGCAGAACGCCGGACAGTTATGTAAACGCTTTTGAAACCACCTGTGGGGTAGCCATGATGAATGGGGTGTGGTTGTTTTGATGTTTAAAGAAGAAAAGGCCGGCCTTCGCGCCGGCTTTTTTTGTTCCTCACGTCATCCTGGAATTAAGCGATACAACCGCCCAACAGTCTTTTAAAATTGAGCCGGTAAGATCCACCATTAAAAATAAGGATCTGGTGCTTACCTTTGAGATTCAGGAAGTTTACAAAGGCAATAAATATATGGAGGTTGCAGTAAGTGAGATAAATTTCGACGGGCTGGATGTTCATTGATCAATTTCAAAGACTTTACATGAAAAATTTATGCTGCTTGCTGTTGATGCTCTTCATTTCTTCCGGCATTTATGCGCAGAAGCCTAAGAACGGCACTTATACTTATACCATAGCATTTGCAGAACACCAGGGCAAGTCTTTAGGCGCCACCTGCACTGTTATCATAAAAGGAGATGGTATAAAAGTGATCCACAATGGTAATCCCAACCTGAGTGGTGAAAAAGGAGAGATCATTGATGAAGGTATCATCATCAAACATAAGTCCGGCAAATGGATCATCGGGCAATCGCCGGAAGATAAAAATGCAGAAGAGATCGGGGGCTGCTCCGATGGGCCGCTGGTGATTGATTTTAAGAATAAGCGGTTGTGGACGTGTTAAAGTAATTAATCCCTATTTCTTCACCAGCGTATCCACCAACTTCAATGCCTCATTTTGGCTATAAATATACCCTTTCAGCGGTTTAGCTGATGGAAGATTATCCTGCTGGTATGTTTCCATTACCTGCAAAGTCCTTACGACCTTTAGTACAGTATGCAGATCTGCCAGCGTCAGGTTTTTTGCTTCTATCGCTTTTAGCAATTCGTTGTGGCCGGCGGTTAACCCCTGATACTTTTTCAGGCTACCGGCAACCAGCACTTTTATTTTATCTCGTAAAACAGAATCTTTTATTCCTTCAACATGCTGGCCGGCCACATTGTAATAGATCTCGTTTTTATCATTGAACCTGTTAAACGCTTCAACCGAATCATGCCGGCCGGCCTGCAGGGCTTTCAGCTTATCTTCCAATAGTTTCAGATCAGGGTTCTTGCTAACCTGCTCATCATACAAAGATTCAACCAGGTCTTCCCCTCTTCCTTTTGAAGTAATATCATAAGCAGCGCTATTATCGTCCAAAGCCTTAGGTGTGGCCGGTTGCTGGTGTTGCTGTTGTTGCTGTTGTTGCTGCGCCCGTCGGGCGGGGATATCACAGGAAGCAATTGTGAGCGCTAAAAATGTTGATAGAATGATAGCTGTTCTCATAAAGTTATACTTCGTTGGCTGTTTTATTTTTTATACTCCTCCATTCATGTTCAATATCTGTCATCAACAGCGCATTATCAAACTGAATAGTGCCTTTAGGGAAAAGGGTTTCATTTTCATAGAAGCTGGAATGTACTTGCTGTACGTCCAGTGGTTGTACCTGCCAGGTATAGGTTTGCAGATTCAGCCCTTCATATTTTTTGCCATTAGGTGAATACCCCAAAGCACCCTTTTCAAAAAAAGCAGAAGCTTCTTCCAGGTTTTCAAATATAGAACTGCTGCCCAGGCTATCTGACTTTTTTGCGTCTACGGATATACTGGTATTATCACTACTGGTAAAGCTAACATGATAATGTCCGTTACCTTCCTTTACATTGAATTTTGCAAGATAATGTTTGCCCGGAAATATGCGGCCGCCAACGAGGGTGTTAAGTCTCAGGGATGTATCGCGCCGGGGAATATATACACCTTCCTTTGTAACACCATCCTCATCCCATTCAACGGCAATACGGTGCGCGCCATTTTCTGAAGAAATCCCAAGCAGATCGGGAAACCCTTTAGGCTTGATGTGCTTTAACCGGATCAGGCAAATGCCAACAATTGCTTTGTCTTTATAAACCTTCGGTCTGAACGGCGCCGGAATAATGCGCTGAACAACTTGCGGGTCCGCTGTGAAATTAACTAAGATTCTGCGGTCAATATAACCATGTATAATTGGAAGTTTCATGTTGCATTCAATAACGCTTATACGTCCCCAGCATCCTGTCCCAGATGCTCGTATAAAATCCAAAGTTATATTCCACGTTCCGGTGATGATTATGATGAAACGTAGAAGTTCCCAAAAACTTTACTACCGGCTTATTCCGCAGTTCTTCCGGCAGCGGTTCCAGTCCCAGATGCCCGGCCAATCCAAAAATAACATTCACGGTCAGGTAAATAGCGATCGCATAAATATTAAAGGGGAATAGTATCAGTAAGCATATCCACAGGCTGCCAAACGCTATAGTCTCTACCGGGTGCAGCACAAACAGGTCAATAGGAGAGGGATCTACTGATTCATGATGCAAATGATGCACTGCTTTAAACAAAAAGGTCTTATGAATGAGATAGTGAAATACAAACATCAGCAGGTCCATGGCAAAGAACAGTAATAAGAAATGGGTAACTATCTGCCAGGATTCTTCCATGGTAATTCTTATCATACCCTTTTCCCACAGCCAGTATCCGGCATAAGTAACCACGGTGTTCAGCACATTGGTAAGCACACAGTACCACCAGTCGCGGGAGGTAATAGTGCTTTTCACTACACCAGACCTTTTCAGCACTGCATTGCCAATAAGCAGCACCAGGAAAGTGATCAGTACATTCTCCGCCAGGAAAACAGCCCAGCGGGCAGGTATAGAGAGATGTAACAGGTATTCGAGAATAACGGGCATAACTACCCGAAATTATATATTTCTTTATAATTTATATATTATTTTTTAGTTTAAAATGTTTTTGAAGGCTTACCGCCTGAATGGAAAGTAAAATGGGTGAAAGAGCCCAGTTGCTTCCGGTATAAAGCTTTGTAAAGTTCTCCATTAGTAATTAGTTCTCCATGCCACCCCATCTGTATTGGTACGATTTTTTATACATATCCACTACAAACCTAGTCAACCGTTTAAAACCATTTTTATGACCAATACTATTACCGCTACTACGCAAAAGCAGAAACTCTTAATCATTGAGGATGAAGGAGAAATGTGTTTACTGATCAACCTTTTACTGGACGGTAAAGAAATGGAGATCGAGCATGTAAAAACTATTGCTGATGCTGTAGAATATTTTCAACAACAACCGCCGGCCATCGTGCTGCTGGACAATCGCCTGCCGGATGGCTTTGGGCTGGATTTTATTCTTTTCCTGAAAAAGGAATACCCCGCCACCAAGATCATTATGATCTCCGGTATGGATCCCGCAGCAAAAGATGTCGCCATTGAAATGGGCGCAGATATGTTCCTGGAAAAGCCCTTCACAAAAGCGCAGCTTTGCCAGTGCATTAATGAGCTGCTACATTAATTAACAGCAGCAGGCATATATAATTGACTAAGTAAAGTAGAGGAATAGGTTAGGGCCGTATCATTACGGCCTTTTCCTTTTTTAAGAGCCGTTTCATTCAAACACCCCAACATTTCCACAATTTACCCCAAAAGTGGAGCCTGAACCACAGAATCGCAGCACCTTACATCCCGATGAAGGTGCTGAACCGCTATGCCATGGTACACATAATTGGTTGTGTCTTATTCCTGAGCCAACCGGTCTGGTTATATACTGGTCCGCCGGACCGGGCAGCCCTTTTTTTCTCCAAACCTATGCAGCGGGATCTTATTGGCAATGCGCTGATGCTGGGTTTCTTCTATCTCCATTATTTTATAATAATACCGCGGCTTTACTTTAAACAAAAACGCCTGCCATACCTGTTAAGCATCCTGGCGGGATTTATAGTGATCTGTTTACTGCCTTCACTTTTAACGGGCAGAAATCCATTCCTGCAGGGCGCCGCAGCTTATCCACCAATGGATGCGCGCCTGCCGCCCCCGCCACCAGGCCCTTTCCTGGCAGAGGTTAAACACCAGCTGTTCCTTTTTATAGCAGTGGTGTTCTTTTCTTTATTACTGCGGATCCGCAGCCGCCGCTATAATGAGCAAAGTACCCGGCAAACCGCGGAACTGGCTACTATCCGGGCGCAGATCAATCCCCACTTTTTATTCAATACCTTAAACAGCATATATGCGTTGGCGGTACGGAAAGATGATGCTACGGCAGATTCCATCGTGCATCTTTCCGGTCTCATGCGTTATGTGTTCAGGGAATCAGGGGACCAGAATATCCCATTGCACAAAGAGCTGGAGTACCTGGGAAATTATATTGAGCTGCAGCGTTCCCGTTTAGGGAATACCGTAGTGATCTGCTATACCCTGGAGCAGGAAGAAATAGGGCCGGCAGGTATTGCCCCGCTGATCCTGATCAGCTTTATTGAAAATGCATTTAAATACGGCGTTAACCCCGAAGCCGCTTCCCGGGTATCCATACACATCAAAGTGTCCAAAAAAACCTTATATTTATCAGTGCATAACTATAAGGTAGTGTTGCCGCAGCATTCATTTTCCAGCGGAATAGGGGTGCACAATGCCAAAGAACGTTTGGAATTGTTGTATCCCGGTAAGCATAAGCTGGAAATAACAGAAGATGCGCACCACTACCAGGTGACACTGATAATGGAACTGCTATGATAACTGCTATTGCACTGGACGACGAACCCCCAGCGCTGGAAATTATTAAAGGTTTTTGCGCGAATATTCCTACTGTAGACCTGAAAAAAACCTTTACTAAAGCCGGAGAAGCTTTTGAATACCTGGAAAAATACCCGGTAGACCTGCTGTTGCTGGACATTAACATGCCCTCTGTAAACGGCATTGACTTCTATAAAAGAGTGCCCGCCCGGGTGATGGTTATCTTTACCACTTCTTTTAGCGAATACGCAGTGGAAAGCTATAACCTCAGCGCCGTGGATTACCTGGTAAAACCCTACACCCTGCAACGTTTTACACAAGCCATAGAAAAAGCAAATATAGCGCATGAGCTGCGGCAAAAGGCCGCCGTACCGGGTAATGATCATATTACCCTGCGTGTGGATTATGGCCTGGTAAAAATTCATTTCTCCGACATTCTTTTTATGGAAGGATTGGATAATTATTTAAAGATCCACCTGAAAGATAAGAACCCCGTAATAGTAAGAATGACCCTGAAAGCCATCCTGGAAAAATTACCCGCTCCTGTATTTGTACGCGTGCACCGTTCCTTTATTGTACCCTTATCGCAGGTAGCTGGCGTGCGTAACAAAATGATCGTACTGCACTGCGGGGAAGAAGTGCCCTTAAGCAATAACTATGAAGATGAGTTCATGCACCTGCTGAACCGTTAGAACTGCCTGCCATACTGCATTTCCACTTGTTGTCAACACTATTTGTGTGCTGTAATTATTCGTATCAGGAATAATTGAGGTCTGCTTTAAAATGAAATACCACAGAAACCGGCGCATTCACCCCAATTATTAAAAGCCGTGTTCACATTTAATTCATCTTTGTATCAGAAAGAACGACAGATAGTAACCAGGATTACACAAGAGAACAGGAATTGATTGAGCAGAATGTTACCGGTTTAAAACAAGATGTTATGAAGATAAAAAGCGTGCTTGTTTACGACGGATCACTCACTATTACCACCGTGTTGTTGCTTGCCAGCTCCAAATTGGAGGATGATAATATAAGCCCCGTTGTATACCTAAGCGCGCTTCATTCCCGATCATTAACCGCTAACACCTTTAAAGAAACGGCCGACAGGCTATACACCAACAGCCAAACCTACAACATTAGCAGTACACCGGGCGCCAGCGGAGCGGCAACATTTGAGTATCTGGAGGGGCGAAAGAGTTCCCTGGCGCCAATTGTGTGTGTCGTAACCTATGCCAACATTAAGGATGTGGAATTTATTTCGAAGTGGGTCTGTCCGCCCTATGCCTGATTCAATGCGGCAGCCTTGAAAATGAAATACTGTTGGAATGCGCTGCAATGTACCGTTGCACAGCCGGTCGTTGCAGCCATCCGGCAGGGATCTGTAAAATGAGAAAAAATTAGGTGACATACATTATAACAGGGGGACAAAACCAATTTTTATTGTTTACTGGGGTGGAATGCTGCCGGCGCTCTTGATGGTACAAGTAGGATGGGGATAGTTTATGTGGAGCGCCGGCGTTTTTTATTCATCAGCTTATTTATAACATCACTATCGTGTTTTATATAGAACAGTATTGAACAACATTAGCAATCGTGGGGGCACACAATGAAAGAAGCCGTCTCAAAGATAATTGAGGCGGTTTTTTCTACTATACAGTACCCTTTTATAATCCCAGCTCCAGCTGATTTTGCACCAGGCTAAAATATTCAGACCTCCGCTGTACCAGCTGCAGATGACTGCCCTGTTCAACAATTTCACCATTCTTAAGCACCACGATCTGGTCTGCATTTTTAACAGTCGACAATCTGTGTGCTATAATCACCACTGTTTTGCCTTTAAAGAAGCTTAGCAGGTTGTCCTGTATAATCTTCTCATTCTCCGCATCCAGGGCGCTGGTAGCCTCATCTAAAAGGAAATAATGCGGGTTTTTATACACCGCCCGGGCAATCAGGATCCGTTGTTTCTGACCACCGGAAATACCATTCCCGGCAGCACCTATCTTTGTATTTGCTTTCAGTGGCAGGGACTCTATAAAATCAGTAATATTGGCTATGCGCACTGCATGTCTGAACCGGACAGGGTCCAGTTCCCCGCCGGCAATAATATTCCGCTCAATTGTATCAGAGAAGATAAATCCGTCCTGCATTACCACACCGCAGTTCTCACGAAGATCCAGGGGAGAAATGGACGACAGTGGAAGATGATCAAAGAACACAGCTCCGGATGTTGGCTCATAGAATTTAAGCAGCAGCTTCATAAGCGTGGTTTTGCCGCTGCCACTGGCACCAACAATTGCAGTAGTTTTCCCATACGGAATGTTAAGATTGATATTCTTAAGGACAAGCGGGGAAGTACTGCTTCCATACCGGAAGCTTACATCCTTCATAAAGATCCCGCCCAAAGAAACAGGCGATAAGAACGGCTGTTCCTCCTCCTGGTGTAACTGGATCTCATTCAATCTTTCCAGGCTAAGTTTCGCGTCCTGCAACGACCGGAAGAAGCTCACCAGCTGGTTAACAGGTGCATTCATCTGCCCTATAATAAAAGATACGCTCAGCAATTCTCCCAGCGTCATATGACCTTTTACAACATAGGTTGCGGACAAGAAGGTAACAATGATATTCTTCACCTGGTTGATCAGATCAAATACGGATGACTGCAGCTGATCTAATTTTAAGATCCTGATATTGATCTTAAACAGCTTCCGCTGGATCTTCTCCCAGTTGCTTCGTTTAAAATCTTCCAGCTGACTCAGCTTCATCTCAGTTACTCCGTTGATGATCTCATAAATAGACTCCTGGTTCTCACTTCGGCGCTGAAACCGGTAATAGTCAAGAATGCGGCGCCTGCGGAGAAAGGAATAAGACCATAGAACAGATAATATAGTCAGGAATAGATAAACAGAGAGGATCTTGTAGTTATAATACCAAAGCACCCCCATAAACGCAGAAAACGTCAGCATGGAGAATATCGTCAGCAAGCTTTGAGAGGTGAGGAAGATCTCTATACGCTCATGATCCTGTATCCGCTGATTGAAATCTCCCATCATTTTTGTTTCAAAGAACCGCACGGGCAACTTCAGCAGCTTACGCAGATAATCCGAGATAATGGTAATATTGATCTTTGCCCCAACATACAGCATCAGCCAGTTCCGGATCACCCCGATAAATAAGGTACCCAGGAATAATCCCAGCTGGGCCAATAGTATCAGGGAGATCAGGTTAAGATCCTTCCCATGAACGCCTTTGTCAATAAGGTTTTGGGTAAGAAAGGGTAAAGCAAAGGTAATAACGCTGCCTGAAAACAGCAGCAGGAACATGAACCAGACCTGCTTCTTATAAGGACGCAAATACCCAACCAGCTGCCCAAGCGATAAGTTCACTTCAGGAGCGGGGATGGAAAAAGAATAAAACTCCGGCAATGGTTCAAGGATCAATGCTACTCCTGTATTGCCGTCTGAGAACCATGACTTCTTAAAGTCTTCTTCTGATAAGGTGATCATCCCGTACCCCGGATCTGCAATTTTATAAACAGGTGTAGAAGAGAATGGGCGGCGCACTATCTTATGTAAAACAACAAAATGATTCTTGTTCCAGTGAAGAACGCAGGGCAGGGGCATTGTTGCCAGCACATCCAGGGTTAATTGTGCAGAAACGGCTTCCATACCAATCGTCTGGGCCGCTTCGCTGATACCGGCAAGCGACACCCCTTCCCGCGTAAGAAAAGAATGATCCCTCAGATACTTTAATGAATACTTCCGGCCGTAAAAACCTGCTATCATCGACAAACAGGCCGGGCCGCAATCCATCTGATCGTGCTGCGCGACAAACTTCATAATACCCTTATGCCGTGGTGTTTATACAACAATCCTAAAATATAAAGGCCAATGGATTCATCCCAGTCTGGCAGTACTGCCAGCAAATCACTTACTAGCAGGGGCTTACCTTCA
Organism: Chitinophaga rupis; assembly: GCF_900109685.1. Lineage (GTDB taxonomy): Bacteria > Bacteroidota > Bacteroidia > Chitinophagales > Chitinophagaceae > Chitinophaga > Chitinophaga rupis. The sequence continues at coordinate 222,798 of NZ_FOBB01000005.1, forward strand.
TTAATAGTATCAATCAGATTTTCAATGCAGGAGAAATATTTAAACTCCGTTTTAACACCTCTTACAAATATGTATAGTTTGGAAGAGGCTTGATAATACTGGATCTTATAGGGTTTCTCTACTTCAATAGTATCAGTAACAAGCAATGTTCTGTTATCTGTTTTGGGGAAGGGATATGTCCGGTAACCGGCATTACTGAATAATCCATACCGGAGATCCTTATAGGTTGCACGCAGCAGATCTTTGAAGCTGAGATCTTCCAGCTCAGGGGGGAGCTTATACAGGTCTAAAGTTTTATCCACCCCACCGGTATTATCCAGCGGATTGGTATCGGGCTTCAGCATGAGGGTAGATTTTTGTAAATACTGCTCTTTGATGATCGTTTGCAATCTTCCGGCAAAGTCATAATTGGCGCGGTTAAAACACCAGCAGGCAATAGCAATGGAAAGGCCTTCCTGGGTACCAACATGATAGGTGTTCTCAGGCATAAAATAAATATCCCCTTCATCAAAAGGGAATTTATTCGCATAGGGAGTGTATTTACTGATCGCTTTATTATTATATTTTTCTTCCCCTACCAGCGCCTCATATTCTGCATTATCCCAGGTATACATGGTTTTGGAACCGGGCCCCAAATGAAAATGGATCACACTCTTTCCCGGAAGGTCCAGGTGTATGCCCAGTGGAGTGCTGTCATAATTTCCTATAAACAGGGTGAAAATAATACCCTCAGTGGGCATTCCTGTTTTTTCTAACAATGGTGCTAATTTAAGGGCTATACGACGGGATAATTCCATGTTAAACCGTTCTCCTTCATTGATGATCATCCCGAACTTTTTATCCCCAAAAGTCCGTTCAACCCAGGATTCTACTGTTTCACCGGGCAGGGGAGGATGATCGTAGATCCGGAACATTTCATTCTTTTCTAATTGTTTGCCTTCTATGTATACGCGATAACCATGCTTGTCAGTACGCATACGTGCAAGATCTGCCAGTATTTCAAGAATATAGGTCCTCATAAGGGCCGTTTCATCTTTCGTCATGCAGTCTTTCATAACAGAAGTCCTGCTCATCTTTCCGGTGGTATCCAGGAACTCATCCCACCAGACCGGGCTGAATGTGGTTACTGTCTTTTCCATAATAAGTTAGTTTACTTTACGGATGCCATGAGCACCATAGATCATTTTCAGGATATAAAGACCAATCTGTTTATCCCAGGTGGGATCAAGCAGGGAAAGCAGCTCGCTTACCGAATGCTCCTGTCCTTCATTGATCTTGTTTATTAATGATCTGATACCTTCAAAATCATTGAATTCGATTTTTACGCCTCTTACATATATATGTAATTTTCCACTGTATTCAGATTTACGATAGCGGATCTTAAAAGGCGCTTCCCGGATCACCCGGTCATGGAGTTCAAATAATGGTTTTTCAGCTCCTACTAAAGGGCTGGTCCTGTATCCTGCATTGCTGGCTACAGAATATCGCAGCTCCCTGTATGCTTCCCGCATCAGATCCATATAACTGAGGCTGCTCAGCTCAGGAGGAATCGTAAATGCTTCCAGGATCTCTGCGATACCGTCAGTACTCTCAAGGGAGGATCTGTCAGGCGCCAGGATATCCTCATTTTTCTGGAGGAACTGTCTGTGGATCACCAGCTGCATCTTTTTTGCCAGCTTCTCTTTGGTAAGGTTATACTGCCAGAAAGTTACCGCCACAGAAAGCCCTTCCTGCTTGCCGATGTGGAATTCTCCTTCAGGCATGAAATACAGATCACCTTCTTCAAAAGAAAATTCAGTGGCATAAGGTAGCAGGGAATCTACCTCTTCTCTTTTATATCCCTGTGAAAGCAGGTCGGCATATAGATCCTTATCCCAGGTATACATTGTCTTGGGGCCGGGGCCTAAATGGAAATGGATTACATTCTGGCCGGTAGGGTCCTTATGTATTCCAAGAGGAGTTTTATCATAATTACCAATAAACAAGGTGAAGTTAACGCCGTCACGGGGAAAGCCTACTCTTTCAAACAGGTGTTCTGCCTTCAATGCGATTATAGTGGATAATTGAAGATTAAACTTCTCGCCGAGGTTAATGATCATTCCAAATTTCTTATCACCAAATACACGTGCAGACCATGTTTCCACATCTTCGCCTTCCAGCGGCGGCGCATCGTAGATCTGGCCCATTTCTTCCGTGTTAATGATGCGGCCATTCACATATGCCCGGAAGCCATATTTTACCGTTCTTAATATACAGAGCTCTTTGAGTATATCTAAAACAAGGCTCCTTAATAATGCTGTTTCATCCTTGTCCATACAATTTTTGAATACAGCGGTTTTGGTCTGGCCCTGTGTCACTTCAAGGAAATTATCCCACCATTCTGCACTGAATTTTTTTACATCGATTTCCTGTAATGTTTCCATTGTCATGAATTTTAAAGGATAGAATATAGTATAGAGAGCAGAGAGAGTAGTTGCCTACTCCCTCCTTAAGATTTGATTATGCAGCTTCAACGCTATCATGGTCATGATGGTGACCTACGTCAACCGGGTCTACTTCTGCAGCACCGCCTACTACTAAGTTTTCTTCCATTGGGGTCAATACTTTAACACCCAGAAAATCTGTCAGTTTTTGGATTTCTTCTTGTTTCATTTTAATTTGTTTTTGAAGTTAATAAAGGGGCATCTTGTTTTTTTTCTTTGGGTTACGAAATGCGTCAATTATTCCCGCAATTCTTGCGCAATGAATATCTTGTTGACTAAATACCGGTGGAAATATATAGGGTTAATTATTTGCTCGTTCTTTTTCTTCGTCGTTTCCGAAGCTCTTTTTTTCTATATTAATTTTTTTATTACCAAATTTGTACGTTGCTGAAATCCTTAAAAGCCGGTTATCGCTGTAATCATAATACACCTGCCTGATGCCATCCGTATATACGGTACTGTAATTCCTGGCGGTCTTCAGGATATCCTGTACTACAAACGATAGCTGTATACTATTCTTCAGCAGGGAATATCTCAGGGCCAGGTCCAGGTTGGCCCGCGACCTATACTTATACAATAATGAATATTCAGGTGCCTGATACCAGAAGTTGATAGCCCCTTTTAAATATTTATTCAGAATAAAAGAATTGTTGCTACTCACATAGCATCCCCAGCTGTCTGTATTTTTCAGATTAACCGTCCTGATAAATTTTGAGGCTGAATAATAAACATCCACTTTCGTCTCACTTTCCCACCATTTTAGCCTGTTAAAACTAAACGATTCCGAAAATCCCATCTGATTGTTCGAATAAAAGTTCAGTTGTGTGAAGTATTGTACCTTGGTCACTTCATCCGCAAAGGGTACTTCTCCAAAACCATGACTTGCATGTGCATAGTAGACTGCTGTATAAAGTATATTCTTATACCCGTATTTCAACTCCACATTATCCGTGTACCTTGGCGTTAGAAAAGGGTTTCCCTCAGTGTAATTGTACGGGCTGGAATAGAACTTAAATGGATTCAGGCTCGCATATCCCGGTCTTGAGATCCTCCTTCCATAATCTATTACCCATGAATGAATATCATCAGGAGCATAAGAAACAAAAAGGGTAGGGAAAAGCTGTGTATAGTCGTTCGTGTTCTCCTTGCCGTAGGTTACAGAATTACCTGTCGTATGAGTGTGCTCCAGCCGTAATCCTGCCTGTATCTGCCATTTCTTTCTGAATTGTTTATCCCCGGAAAGGTAAACGGCCGTTGTATTCTCTTTGTAATTAAAGATATTACTCTGCCCCGGGTTCAATACAGGCGTTCCTGTAGTTGTATTATAATATTTCAGATCGTTATTGGTGTCTGTAAATGATATTTTTGCCCCATACAGCATCTTTATCCCTCTTATGGGCGTTTCCATATCTGCCTTTGCTGTATAGTTATTCATTCCCTGTACACCAGCGTTTTTCGTTGACAGAAAAGTGGAATAGCCGGTTGTGCTAAAATCCCTGTTTGTATTGTTATTAAACTTAAAGTAGTCAAAGTTTAACAGGAGCTTACTCTTGGCAAGATCTATATCAGCATGCCAGTTCAGAGAGCTCGAATTTACTTTTCTTGCCGTGGTTGCAACGGTATTGAGAAGGGAATCTATATGATCATTACTGCTGATCACACCTGCGTCATATTCATCAATCACGGGTTTACTGTAGCTCCCGGAAAATAATAATCCCGTAGTCCATTTTTTGCCAACCCTATAATCTATACCCGCGTTAACCGTTGTGTAATTGATGTTTATTTTCTTGACAAAATCCGTGTTCCAGGATTGATCAGGGTAGTAAAGCTCATCTGTTTCCGTCCTTTTTCTGGCGCCTCTTTTATAATCCACACTGAACATAAAGGATAACTTGTCTTTCTGATAGTTGAAGTTGCCGCCAATGTTGCCCGCAGCATAGGAAGTTTGTGTGTAGCTGCTCAATACTGCGCCATTCCAGCTATTTACCTTTGCTTTTTTAAGTTTTATATTTATTAAACCGCTATTGCCTTCTGCATCATATTTTGCAGCAGGATTGGTGATCACCTCTATGCTTTTAATATTATCACTTTTAAGAGTGGCAAGAAAATTAACCAGGTCTTCTCCTGACAGCTGTAACACTCTGTCATCAATCATAACAGCTACGCTTCCTTTACCTGCCATGGATATCTGATTGTCCTGTACACGTACGCCGGGAGTTATTCTGAGTGCATCCAGGGCATCTCCTCCTGAAGCTCCAATGGAATTTTCTACATTAAAAACCATCCTGTCAATTTTTCTTTCTATGAGCTGAGCTTTCCCTGCTACCACAACTTCTTTCAACTGTTTAGCGTTGTCTGGAAGCTGGATATTGATGGTGGTATCCCGGTTAATGTGAATGATCAGGGTTACTTTTTCGTAGTCGAGGCGTGAAATGAACATTCTGTACACACCCTGGGGTACTTGCTCGAAATTATAATTTCCCAGGCTGTCAGTATAGGCCGCAAAAAGAGTAACCGAATCCTGTTTAAGTATTAATGTGACAAATTCTACTGCTCTATTTTCTTTATTGACTACCTTTCCCTGGATAGTTGATTGGGCGTAAGAAGCTGAAATAATAAAGATGAATAGGGTCATTAAATAGGATGATCTCATCTATGATCTGAATTTGTAATGGCTAAGTTAACATGAGGGCTGTTTTTTGTTGTGTTTCCCGAAAATACATTAAAAATTAAATTGCCAAAATTTTTTTTCCGTATCAGCTAAATGTGCACTGCGGCGGCCATGCAGTGTTTCAAATGTAAGCATTGACAGTATTGAGGATCAATCAACCGGACAGTAGAGTAAAAAAAAATTAAACATCAGTATTGGCGCACCTTGTTTGCCGTGGGTACAGTCAACAAAACAAAAACTCCGTCAGAAGATGCCAGCAGTTATTTGCAAGGCACGCCCGACGGAGCCAGTAATTTTTAGAAAGGGAATACCCTGTTATTTTTAGAACCTGTAAGCTACATTCAAACGGAAGTTCCGCGGTGCTTCCGGTATCCAGAAGTAATATGGCGCACCATCATTCAGAATAGATCCTGAATAGAGGTATTTGCTCAGCAGGTTGTTCACGTTCAGGCTAACGCTGTAACGGGAACCCTGGTACGAAATGCTGCCATCCATCCGGAAATAATCTTCCAGCGGGGTTTCGCCGGTAAAGGAATACCATGCAAAACGGCCGCCCTGGTATTGTGCGCCAATGGCTATACCCAAACCTTTCAGCTTGGTTTCTTCCAGGCGGTAAGAGAGCCAGCCGTTGGCAATGTTGCGGACAGTACCGGGTGTAGCCTGACCTATATTGCCTTTATTGGTATCGTCGGTGATCTTGGAATCCGTATAGGCGTAGTTGAGGGTTACATCCAGGCCTTTTACGATGCGGCCGCGGATATCCAGCTCAATACCCTGTGTGCGGGTTTGGCCCAGCTGGGTTGACCAGTTAATGTTGTTCGGGTCGCCGGTAACGGTATTGTTGCGGTAAATGCGGTAGGCGGAAAGGGTGCTGTTCCAGCGGCCCCCAAACCAGTCGCGCTTTAAACCTACTTCCACATTATCGCCGGTAACCGGTACAAAAGAGCGGCTCTTCGCGCTGTCATAACCTGCGGTAGGTACAAAAGCCTGGTCATACAATGCATATACGGAAGTATTGCGGTCCAGGCTTGCGCTTAAGCCTACACGCGGTGTGAATTTTTTAGATTCCACTTCAGAACCGTCATTATCTTTTGAGTAGGTATAACGGCCGGCCAGTGTAAGGCGGATGCGGTCCTGCAGGAAACGCAGCTCATCCTGCACGTAAATGCCTTTGTAAGACTGCAGAGTGGTGAAAACAGAGGCATTTGGCCCGGTGCGCTGGCTTACAGGAACGCTGTGGTCAAACGGTGTAATATCTGCAGTAGCGGCGTATTGCGGGTTGTAAATATTAAAAGTACTGGCAGCGTCTATATATTTAAACTGGCCGTAGTCGGAGTAGTTATTTTTTTCGCCAACATCTATACCACCCAGCAGGCGGTGGGTTACACTGCCGGTATGGGCTTCACCGTTTACATAGATCTGTCCCAGCCTGTTTACGGCGTCCACATCCCATATGGTCATAGCGCGGCGCATGTAACCGGCGGAATCGGGCTGTACGCCGGGCCATACAGAGCTGCCCCTCAGCTTGTAGTTCTCATACATGAGCTGTGCCGTTACGCTCCAGTCGTCATTGATCTGGTGGTGCAGGTTTAACAGCAGGCTGTGGTCATTGGTTTTGGAAGGGGGCAGGGTAGGTGCGGTGGTGGTAAAGCTGCGCGGTACATCCGGGTCAGCATAACCTTTGCGGGAAAACTGGTAGTTAGCGCCAATCATCTGTACTTTGGAATACTGGAAGGTATACTCCGCAGTCAGGGAAGTACGGTCGTCCAGCTTATAGGTAAGCACCGGCACTACAGAGTAGCGCTCATTGTAGTCAATTTGCTGGAAAGAGTTTTTGGATTGTCCCATCAGGTTCAGGCGGTACAGCAGCTTGCCGTCTTTGCTCAGCTTACCATCCAGGTCCAGGGTGGCGCGGTACAGGTCGTAGCTGCCAAAGGTAACGCCCACTTCGCCTTTGGTAATGCCGGTAGGTTTTTTTGTTACCACGTTATAAAAACCGCCGGGCTCTCCGTTGGCCATCATAAAACCGGCAGGGCCTTTTACAAATTCAATCCGTTCTACCATGCTCATATCTTCCGTCATCGGGCCAAAGGGCATGGTTACATTCATACCGTTGCGGAAAGCGGGGATGTTGGATCCGCGCATATAGATCCGGGCGTAGTTATCCCAGTGTTCGCCACGGGTAGCGCCGCTCACATTGCGGGTTACGCCTTCCAGCATATCGGTGATCTGCTGGTCGGCAATCAGCTTGCCGCTGATCACCTGTATGTTCTGTGGCGTTTCCAACAGGGATGTTTTTAAGCGCAGGGTATTGGAAACTTCGCTGGGTTTATAGTTGGTTTTTTGTCCTTCAATTACCACCTCTTTCAGTTTGGAGGCAGATTCTTCCAGCTTAATATCTTCTACGGTCACTATCTGACCGGCAATTACAGTTACGGTTTTTTCCTGTGTCAACAGGCCCACGGCGCTGGTACGCACGGTGTAGGTGCCTGGTTTCAGGCGGTCCAGCTGGTAGGCGCCGCTTTCAGTAGTGATGGCGCCTATTTTGGTGCCGGCAATACCTACGGTTACAAATCCGGCCGGCTGCCCATCGGCAGTACGTACCTTTCCTTTAATGGTGCCGGTTTTTTCCTGTGCGGCGGCCACCAGTGTGCATAATAAAAAGAGGGCTGATAAGTAATACTTCATTCTATTGTGATATCGTTTCAAGGCGCAAAGGTCACACGGAATGGGAGGGGCCGGTAATCCGATCCGGAAAAAGATTTACGAAATCCGGAAAAAATGGAGGCCTTTTTTGGCTTTGTATTGTATTTGAGCAAGTTAGATCCCCGTGAGCATTGTCAATAGCATACACGGCAACAGCTGCCATATCAATAAGTGGAAGCTGCGGCTAAAAAAAGTGATTTCTTTAAAAAAGCCACAGATAACTTGTGTATCTGTGGCTTTTGGTTATTGCTGATTTAAAAACCATACATACCGCCCGAAACGGAAATTTGCTCTCCCGTAATCCAGCCTGCATCATCGGAAGCAAGAAAAACGGCCGCTTTCGCAATGTCTTCGGGTTGTCCTCTGCGTCCAAGCGGTGTATTGGCAATAAACAATTTTTCATACTCACTACCGGTAGTAACACCCGCACTGCTTGCTCCTTCTGTTTCCGTGGCTCCCGGCAAAATAGAATTGATACGAATGTTTTTTGCACCCAATTCTTTCGACAAAGAAATGGTTATGGCATCTAATGCCGCTTTGGTTGAAGAATATAACGAAGCTGTGGGAAGAGGCATTTTGCTTGCACCCGAACTGATATTGATCACATTGCCACCCTTATCACTAAACAGTTTTAAAGATGCCTGGATAGTAAGTATAGCACCCAAAACATTGACGTTGAAATGCTGATGAAAACTTTCTACCGATACCTGTTCAATAGGTGTGTAACCTTGAAATGCTGCATTGTTTACCAAAATATCCAGGGTGCCGAAAGCCTTCTTTGCTTCTTCAAATAGCCTGTTTACATCGGCTTCCTTCGATACATCGCCCTGCACTGAAATTGCGGTGCCTCCATTATCGGTTATGGCTTTAACTACTTTGTCCGCTTCTGCTTTGCTTGAAGCATAATTTACAACAACCTTTGCACCTTCTTTGGCAAATGCTTTTGCAATTCCTGCACCAATTCCTTTTGATGCACCTGTAACTATCGCTACTTTATTTTTTAATTTACTCATTGTTTCCGTTGTTGATAAGTTATTTAACTGAGAAGACATTCGCCATACCGCCATCGGCTAAGATATCGGCGCCTACAATGAATGTTGAATCGTCTGAGGCTAAAAAAACAGCCGCTTTCCCGATCTCAGCCGGCGTTCCCTGCCTGCCAAGCGGCGTAAGATCTATGTAGATCTGCTTCACCTGGTCCACTACATCCTGCGGTACCATCTTTCCAAAAACCGGCGTATCAATTGAGCCAGGCGAAATTGTATTCACCCTTATTCTCCTTGACAATAAATCGAGCGATAAGCCTCTGGCCAATGAAATAACGGCTGCTTTTGCGGCAGCGTATATCGTCGCTCCGGGCGCAGCCCGGTATGCGGCGTTCGACCCGATCAGTATAATGGAAGCGCCGTCATTTAAATAAGGAAGCGACTTTTTTACGGTGAAATAGGCGCTTTTTAAATTCAGGTCCATATAGCGATCGTAACCTTCTTCCGTTACATCGGTTATCGTCATCAATGGGATCCCGTCCACAACGCCACCAGCATTCACTACCAATGCGTCTATTTTCCCAAACCTGTCAGCCGTAGTCCTAAACAAGTTCTCCAGGTCATCAGGATTTGTCACGTCTCCTTTTACACCGATAAAATTACTACCCAGGGTTTTAACAGCACTGTTCAGCGTGGCCTCATTTCTTCCGGCGATTGCACCGGCTGCGCCTTCGTTTTTAAATGCTTCAGCAATACCAAATCCAATACCGCTATTGCCGCCTGTAATCACGGCTACTTTGTTTTTTAATTTACCCATTTCCGTATTTTTTAGAATTAGTTTAGCGAAGGTACCTTTAATAGTATATTTTTGTAACCATTTAAGTATATACTGGTTACTATTCGGTAACTACAAATTTTAGAAATATGAAAGACGAAAGATTTTGTAATTCGAATTGCCCATTTACAAGGGCTATTGGTACTATTGGCAACAAATGGAAACCAATAATCATAAATGTAATTGGTACACGAACCATTCGCTTTGGGCAGTTGGATGCCATCATACCGCATATAACACGGAAAGTGCTCACGGAGCAACTTAAAGAGCTGGAAGAAGACGGGCTATTAGAAAGGATGGCTTATAAAGAATTACCACCACGGGTAGAATATAAGTTATCTGAAAAGGGGTTAGCTTTTCTACCCATATTAGAAGCTATCAAGGTATGGAATTTGAAATACGAGGTTGTGACAATGCCTTAAGAGGAATAAAAGATTTTCGGGCGATCCTCCATAGAATGCTACTGATAATTGCCCGATGTTGACTGAAAGCTCAGTGGCTAACGATTGAGGTTCAGCCGCCGTAGGTATCGATAATAGAAACCATCAGGCATATCCCCGTTTTAGCAGGTAGCTGGCGCCTGCGTCAAACGCTTTATCTGAGGGTACATAAAAATTGAAGGCGTCTGCTAACCGGTTGGTAATGTTGAATGCAAAGCAAATAGCTAAGGCATCCTCTATCTGCTGAGAAGATACACCTGAATCTAATACAGCCCGCATGTCGGCTGCATTAACCGAATTTTCCCGGGTTAGTTTACCCAGCATAATCAAGGTTGACTTCAAAGGCTGATCTATTGGCGCAGTTTTTAAATCGGCGAGTACCTCTTCTACTATGGCTGTATTATCATAAGCTTTGGCGGAAACGGCGCCGTGCGCTTTTACACAAAAGTTACATTCATTCATGCGTGATATATAGGCTGCCATTAGTTCTCTGTCACCCACTGACCACGCGGACGGACCCCGCATAGCTCTATGTGTAAAGTTTTTGGCTGGATTTCCGTAAAAATCAGGCCGGTAAAATACCAGCCTGGCCGCATCCGGCAGCGGGTAGCCGGAAAACAACCTGATGACCCCGAAAAGCAATTTAGTACCAAACTTGTAGCCACTATTTAGTATTTCAAGACGCATAAGGACCTCCTTCTTTTTTTGTTGCATCGGCTAACGCGCTTAAACCGCTTTGGTACTGCCTGGAAGCCTGGCCCACAGCCGCACAAACGATCAGTTCAAACAGCTGATCTTCACTAACCCCGGACTGCCTGGCCATATCGATATCTTTATCGGATATTTTAAAAGCCTGGTGAGCCACTTTGTCAACGAGCAGATCTAACGGCGGTTGCACGTTCTCATTGGCAAAGGCCGCCAGCCTGTCCTGTTGCGTGCTGTAACCTTCTCCTTTCAGGATGCGGTCAATCAGCGCCTGATATAAATGCTTAAAATCGGTGTTATCTGTTTTCATAATGTCGTTTTTGTCCTGATAGTAGTCCGGTACAAAGGTGCAAAACCATCTGCAGCAAAAATTGTAAGAATCGGAAGTGTTAATCTTTATAAAAGATCCGGCCAAACTCGTTCTCCGATTTAGTGTATTTCAGCGGAGACAGGCCCGTGAAGCGTTTGAATTCCTTTATAAAATGCGCCTGGTCGTAAAAGTAATGGTACAGGTTATCATTAAAATGGCAGCCACTTCGTGCCCAGGGTTCATAAAATTGCTGGAAACGTACGATGGAACACAAGCTCTTTGGGCTTATGCCTACCTTATGCTGAAATTTATCATTCAGCCACCTGCCGCTATAGCCTGTCTTTTGCTCCAATTGGCGGACTGTTATCTGACCCCGGGTGTTTTTGATCAGCATTACACAATAATCAATCAGGGGATCAGCCGCTGACCGCCGCAGCCTTCCGATCAGATACTGCTGTATGACATGCAGCTTTTTTGCAACAGATCCGTGATTGGCGATCATTTCCTGTACCTGGCGGGCTGTATGATCTAAGACCTCATCCAATAAAAAGATCCTGTTTTTTATTTCCGATTGCTTCAGCTGAAAAAAACGGTAGGCGCCGGCTGCTGAAAACTCGATTCCGATAGTACCTGATGGCTTGTCCTGCTCCACGTCTATGATCGCCGGGATATCGCCAATACCGATCAAGGTCAGGCGGGATTCCTTCGACAGGTGATACATAGTTTCGTTTTTACCTGAGACCCCATTGCGAAACGGTATCGTTAATTTAACCATGCCATTCGGAACAATCAGACGCATGTCTTCGGCGGGAATACGGCCGCTGCTTTCGAAAACCCATATTTTGCTCACATAGCCATTAAGTGGTGGATATGGATTGATATGGGTTATTCGCATATTCATATGTGGACAGTGTTGGCTTTTTTAAAGCTGCAAAACGTAAAATTCTGCACGGTGTCAAAAGGAGTGACATGATCCTCCGTAATGCATTTTATTTTTTGAAAATCTTTTGCCAGGGTTTGCTGTAGTGCTGCTTCAGAATATTGCCTGATAGGAAGCCCGCTGCATTTCTCAGGGCCCCCATTTGAAAAAGTACCAACGATAAGGTATTGCCTGACGCTTTTACCTGCAAGCTCCAGGTAGGCTGAAATCTGGGCAGGTGTGGTGAGGAAATGGAAAGTTGCACGGTCATGCCAAAGGTCATAAGTCTCTTTTGGCTTAAACTCAACTATGTCTGATACGATCCAGTTTACTTTCGATGCATCTTTGCCCAGCCGGCTCTTTGCGCGTTCTAAAGCCTTCTCCGATATATCCAGAACAGTAAGTTGCTCATAACCTTCGCTGATTAGAAAATCAACCAGCTTACTGTCGCCACCGCCGATATCAATGATCCGGGCGTTTTTGGAAACGGCAGTGTCCTTGATGAAATCGAGTGAGGTTTGTGGAACAGCCTGTGTCCAGCTAACCTGTCCAGGTGATTTTGTCTGATATACCTGTTCCCAATGCTTCTTTCTTTCATCCATATCTTGGTCTTTCTTCAAATTTACTGGTTAGTGCGCTTTTATAGTAAAAAATTTGGTCTGTCCCACTCAATCTGATCAGGTAAACGATGTAGACGCTTTGTAGTCGCCTTCCGAGGCCATGGTAGTAGATCTGTAGTCGCTTAAAAATGCAAAGAACCCCGCCTGCCACCTATTTTTGAGGAATGCTTTCACCGCATAACCCACACCTCAACACGAACAAAAAAGTAAAGAATGATCAGAAAGTTTAAACAACCAGCAGGTGCATTACTATTATTATTAGCCACAACCTCTATTCTTCAGGCACAATCCTCACCCTCAATACTCCTAGTATATGACGACTATTCCGGTACAAGAGCCGGCCTTACCTATTGGAAAAACGGAGAGATCATCCAGCTGACGGATGGTAAAACAAATGCAGGCGCATCGGCCATTGCGCTATCCGGCAATGATGTGTATGTGGCGGGTTATCAGGATAATGCTGCAGGTGAGCCGGTTGCTACCTATTGGAAGAACAAGGAAGCCACCACGCTCACCGATGGAAGCACCTATGCAAAAGCAGCAGGTATTAGTATCTCCGGCCAGGATGTACATGTGATTGGAAATAATGGTGGCCTGGCTATGTACTGGAAAAATGGAAAGGGCGTCTCATTTGGGGAAAACACTAAATTAAATGCCATTGCCCTCAGCGGGAACGATGTTTACATAGCCGGTTACCGGGCAAATGAGCAAGGGGAATATGTGGCTACCTGCTGGAAGAACGGGAATGCAAAAGCCCTGACAGATGGTACAAAGAGTGCAGAAGCCAATGCTATTGCCATATCCGGCAATGATGTTTATGTGGCGGGTTTTGCAATTAATGCAGCGGGAGAAGAAGTGGCTATGTACTGGAAGAACGGTGAGCCTGTTATGCTTGCAGGGGGCGCCAGGGCAGATGCTATTGCCGTATCAGGCAATGATGTATATGTGGCCGGGATCACCCGGAACGCGGCAGGCGCTAACATTGTTGTCTGCTGGAAAAATGGGACCGCCGTACAGCTAACCACCGGCAACGAAGCTTCCGGCGCCGGGGTAAAGGTGATCACAGTAGCAGGCAACGACGTTTATGTGGCAGGCTACCTGGATGGCAAGGCCACCTATTGGAAAAATGAAAAGCCGGTAACGCTGAATGATATAATAGGAGGGATAAAGGGAATGGTGGTTAAATAAGCAATACCAGGGTAAACTGCCCTGGTATTCTTTTTAACGCATCAACTTAATCTCATAATCCTCTAACCCGTAATCATAAAGATCATATTCATTCCCCGGTGGCTGTGTTTTTATATTGTACCATTTACCGGGATCCACTAAACCCGGCGCCGGCTTGTTATAAAAAGGTCCTAAAACATTTTTCAGGCTGCCGATCACTGTTACTTCAATCTTATTATTTCCTTTTTTTACAAATTCCCCGATAGCGAGGGTATTGGGTTCAGCAGTAATGATGCCGGCAAATACGCCGTTGACCTTTACCGCCGCCACAGTGCCTCTCCATTTACCCAAGGTTACTGTATAGGAGGCCGGGGCAGCTGCTGTAAATGTTTTCGTATAGGTGATACCCTGGCCATATAAAGGCAATCCCTGCTTGTTCCAGTAACCGGGCTGCAAGGGTTGCGGCTTAACAATGTTCCAGCCCTGTGCTGCTGTTGCCAGGTTAAAATCTCCTAAAATATACACCGGCTCAATTTCGGCATAAATACGCATGGGGGAAACGGTTACGGCCAGCTCATTATCCCCGGTTCTTACGTAGCTGCCAATACGGTACACCCCAAATGAGCGGTCCAGCCACCATTGCCCGGGTTCGTTCTTAATGGCAGTGCCATTAATTTTTACATCATGCCAAAGCCCGGGTTGTTCTATCACTGCTTTAAAATCCCGGACATCAACCCCCGTCTCCACATTAAAATGATAAACAGCCGTGTAGCCGGTGCCGGTAGCAAAAGTGTCGCGCTTAACAATAGCGTCTTTAAACTGGGTACGGTTATTCCAGGGATTGCCCACGCCATCCGTAACACCATTATGTTTGAACGCAGTATTGGAAGCCTGGCCTACATGTATATGGGTATAGTTGGAATCCGGCTGATGTAAATGAAGATCGCAAAAATCAATGGTCAGGGTATTGTATGCCGGCCTGCTCACTTTTATTGGGAAAGCGTTTACGGTGGTCCGTTGTGCTGGCGGCGCTGCGGTCTTATACCCTGGTGATTTTTTATCAGCAATAAACAGCACCTGGCTACCGGCAGGCGGAATATTAAAATCGAATTGTACTTCCTGCTCATGCTGCGAATAGCTAATACGGGAGATGCTTCCGGTATGCAGATCCATCTGTACTACATCCTGGCCCCGCATGCTGATGGTACCTGAAGATGCGCCGGTCATGCTGGCATTGGTTAACAGTAATAGCTCGCCATTGGCCAGCTTACGGCGCTGGTGATAAATGTTACCGCCAATGCTATCGCCTTTTATGCCTGCAATACTGAAACCTTCATTATGGAGCAGCCGCCGCAAGGCGTCCCGGCTTACGTTATGAGGCTGGCCGATGCCGGAAAGCTCACTGCTCTCAGCGCCATCTACTAAGCGCAATTGTTCAAAACAGATCACCTTTCCTCCGGCTGCCATATAGGCTTGCAGTAAACGGAAGGTAGCGCTGTTTATATTTTCCATGCCCGGCGGTATCACTACCACCTTGTAGGCCCGCTGGCCTACTACAAAGCTGTTGCCATCAATACGGCCATGATCTTTGATCACATTCTCAGAACCCAGATCATATTCCAGCTGCGATCTTTGCATCAGGGTCACAAAATCATTAAAGCTTTTGGTGATCCCGAAGAAACGTTTGTGCTCAGCGCGCCTGGCATAATATATCCAGGCCGAAGTGGTAGGTTCAATTACCAGGATATTGTTATACTGCTGCCCCCGGGATAACAGGTAAGACAGTCGGCTGAAGTAATAATTCATGAAACGGTAATAGGGCCACCAGGGCTCATGATAAGAGAAGCTGGGCGGATAATCGTATTTACGTGCACCCGTTAAGGTCATGAACGATAAATGCTGGTTCAAAAAATTAACCCCTAATACAAACTCCCAGTCGGCCAGGCGTTTCATATCCTTAAAAGTAAGCTCCCAACCACCGCCGCCGTACGTTTCAGACAGGGTACGTGTTTTCCCCAGCTGGTTGGCCACACTGCCCAGCTCCCGTACAGCGCGTATATTGCCAAACTGCACAGGTTTATCTTCATTGAATTGGTTAAAGAGCATATCAATACCCGGCATCTGATGCCAGGCATACATAGCCATATTATCCGGCCCATGGTAAGGGCTTGGCCAGCCATGTTCCCAGTAATGCCCGGTCCAGGTAAGCTGATGATCGCTCATGTAGGCAGATACCGGTTTAGACCATCGCTCCACAAATAATTCCAGCAATACCTGGTAATAATTATGGCGTACCCGTTTCCAGTCGCCTGTTTCTGTAAACAGGGATGGCAGCTGTAACCTGAGATCGTAGCCCCAATCCTTATAAAACCGGTCAAACAGGTCAGGCGTCCAGCGTACGCTGTTGCTCCCTTCATTGATGATGGTGGGTTCGTCAGAAAAAACACCTTTGATCGCTTTGCCAAATTCCCTGCCCATTACTTTTTCATAACTTTTGTAGGTAACATCAATAAACTTATCCGTAACGCCTTTGGCCATCAGGTCTACGTAAGACACGCCTATAGGGCCTGCAACCGAACCCCGGTTTGATCTTTGATAATTTACCTTTCTGAATAGCCGGTAATGCCCGGCCTTGCCTGCTTCATCGGGTAAATGAGCGGTAACATCCTTATAAGATCCATTTTCTTCTTTAAGACATATAAAGAATGCAGAAGCATCAGCAGGCAATTGGCTGGCTTCTTCCATAAATAACATTTGCCCCTGGTTATAGGCCTCCGGCATTTGCTCGCCTACTAATCCGCCGGCAAAACCCGTAGGGTAGGAGTTTTCATCATAGATCCAGATATTCAGCCCCAGCTTTTTCCCTTGCTGCACTGCGTATTCAAACAGATCGAACCACTCTTTTGATAAGTATTCCGTAATTAACCCGGGGCGCGCATGAATGATCACACCACCAAAATCATTTTTGCGGTAATCATTCAGCATGGAATCAATATTGCTTTTGCTGACCTTTGTATTCCATACCCAGAATGGCACGGTTCCATAATCCCGGCCCGGACTTTTAAACCTGGCGGCCACCTCTTCAAAACGTTCTGATGGCTGCTGTGCCTTTACACAGGTAGCAACAAATACCGCAGCGATCGTGAAAGCATGGAATAAGAATTTTTGCATGGCTACTATTTAGTTTTATTATCCAGTACAGTGCGCGTAATAATACTTCTGTGGCCCGCAGGCGTAATAACAATGGTTTTGAGGATAATAGTCTTCCCCCTGGGAATGGTAATGGTTACAGGTTCCGTGTATTCGTGATCGTAGTCTCCTGGCGGCCGGTTGTTCAGCGTGTAAAAGATCCGCGCTCCCGGCACAGGCGGCACTGCCTCAAACCTGAAAGTATTGGTTACGATGGTTGTATCCGCATAATTAAGCACCGCAGGCACACGATAGTTCATACCCGCTTTATCAAAGCGCTCCAGGTGTGCTGGCAATGCAGTACCGGCAAAGCGTTGATAATCTTTATCAGCCTGGGCGCTCCATCCTGTTTCCGCAAGTGCCAGCATGCGGGGCAGCAGCATGTATTGCAATTTGGATACATTGGGGATGTTCTCTGTCCATATGCAGCCTTCCACACCCATAATGTGTGTACGCGCTGCTGCGGATAATGCAGAATATTCCGGATTATACTGGTAGGCTTTCCATACCGGGGCATTACCGCCATGGCTGGATGGTTCCTGGTCGGAGGTACTTTGCGCATAATCAAAATACAAGCCGTTATTACCGGGCGCCAGTACAATGTTCAGCCCTTTTTTAATTTGCTCAAGGGCATCTTTTTCACCAAAGCGGTTCATGATCGTGATGCTGTCTTTTGCATTGCCGGCTGCTACCTCATCCCAGGCGATCAGCTTTTTGTGTTTGGATTGAATGATCTTATTTACTCTTGAAATGAAATAGCTTTGCAGCTCATGGGTATTATTTAGGTGATGTTCCTTCATGAACCGCTGCACACTGGTATCTTTCTCCCAAAAGCCTTTGTAACATTCATCGCCGCCAATATGAATGTAAGGGTATGGGAATAAGGCAGCTACCTCTCCCAATACTTTATCAAGGAACTGGTACACCCGCTCGTCAGTGGGGGTCAGCGAATTATCTTCATACATTTCAAAGCCACCTGTGGGGAACCATTTGGCAAAGGGGCTGCCCGGGTTAACTTTAGTATTAGCATTGTGCGTAACACATAGCTCAGGATAAGCTGCTATGGCGGCCATGGAATGCCCGGGTACATCTATTTCGGGGAGTATTTCAATATGCCTTTCAGCAGCATAGCGGATAATTTCCTTCACTTGTTCCTGGGTGTAAAAACCGCCATCAATGGCCCGTTCACCAGGTTGCGGCGGGAGGGTAGTGCCGCTAAACTCAAGGCGTGGCACCCGCCATGCGCCTGTTTGCGTTAGTTCCGGGTAGCTTTTTATCTCCAGCCGCCAACCCTGGTCATCTGTAAGGTGCCAGTGAAAACGGTTCAGCTTATAGTAAGCCATCAGGTTAAGCAGGTCTTTGATCTGCTGCACGGTAAAGAAATGCCGGGAAACATCCAGCATAAGGCCGCGGTAGCCAAAACGGGGCGCATCTTCTATGCTAAGGCAGGGTATGGCAGCTGTTCCGTTTGTTGGTGCAGGAATTAGCTGCAGTAAGGTTTGCATGCCATAGAACAGGCCCGCATTGCTACCCGTAAGTGTAATACGGTTAGGCGTTACTGTTAGCCGGTAACCCTCTGCAGGTAATTGTTCTGAACCGCTTGTAGTAATAAGCAGCTCTGGCCGCTGGCCCGCTGTGTCTGTTATCACCCTGTTTTTGAATTGCCAGCTGCTGAATAAGTAGTCTGTGAAATACGCAACAACATTTTTTTCCTGGACGGCTGTCCGGATCAGGGTATTGGAATCGAAAACAAAATGGCCGGTATCAATTTTTACGGAATGGGGCATGGGGATCAGTGCCGGTGTATGCTGCTGCGCAGTACTGCTTCCGGCGCTCATGCCCAGCAGGGCCAGGCAACAGGTATATATTCTAAAGTACATTACTGATAATTGTCGTAAACTATTTTTACTTTATAAAAACAAGCGCCATTTACTATTCTCGATCCCTGCCATTGCCCGCCGGATGTATAGAAATCAACCGTGCTGGATGACCAGTCGTTGAGCGTGCAGCTGATTGCAGGGCGCGGATTTTTATTGGTGTCAGGCCGCACCAGTACAAGCTGTCCGCTGGGCTGGTTCCCGATACCTTTTACAAAGGTTAGATTGTTGGTAGGGGAGGTGGAGAAGGTTTTTGTAGTTTTATTGAACACATATTCTCCGCCGTTGGTAGTTATCCATAGCAGGTTGGTATTGCCATAATATGCACTTATTTCATGGCCCCACGCAGTTGGCAGGCTAACCCGGTACTGTTTTAATTCGGTTAACTCCGGCAAGGCATCGCTGCCGCCAACTGCCAGGGCAGTGAGGATGTGCGTATTGTTGGATAAGTCCTGGCCGGTAACCCATAATCCATTAATGACCGGGTCCCATAACACGGCGTGCGCCGCGCCCAGTGAAAACTCCGCATAGGTGCTGTTATCAGCTCCCTGTGAGGAAGCATATACCCTCACCCAATTGCCGTCAGAAGCTGCCAGGGCAATATTATCATTGGGCAGCAGCTCTGCCGAATGCAGGTTGCCGCTGATCAGTTTTGACCATACGCGCTGCCCGGATGGATAAGCAATGACCGCCGCCATTCCGTTGTCGCTGATGGCTGCATAGCTGGCATCCTGCCAGATCTGCATTTTCCGCACTTTGAAATCGGTGCCTCCGCCAAAGCTCTTAATTTCATTGGCGCTAAAGCCCAGCGTAGTGGTCGGGGACCATCTCCATTTTTTTGCCTCCGCGGTATTCCAGTCTGTGATCATGGGATCATAGATCTCCAGCTGCTTGCTGGCATCATTGGTTAAAGCCAGCTGAAACCCGGGATAAGCCTGTACTACAGGCGGATTATCTATAGGACCGGGAGCCAATGGGGCCCCCGGTTTTTTGCTGCAGGCCATTTGAAAAATAATCAATGAAAAGGCAGCGCCTATCAGCACTATTCTTTGCATAGGATATGTATCAATAATAGTTAGGATCAAATGTTTTTCCTTTATAAATAGCGGCCCCGCTCACGGTACGTGAGCCCGTAGCAGCACCGGTAGTAGCGTTATAAAAATTAACAACAGATGTACACCATGAGTTGAGGGTGCAGCCTGAGCTGGGCCGTGTTTCCACAAGGGTGTTCTGCCCCGGTTGGCTGCTGATGGCTTTTACAAAGTTTCCAAATGCCGCTGTGGGTATGGAATCGAAAGTACCGGTGGAGATATGGAAAGTATAAACCCCGCCATTGGTGCTAAGCAACAGCTGGTCCGGGTTATTTACATCGGCACTAAGATCGTGCCCCCAGGGACTTGGCAAAGAATCATAAGTAGTATCTAAATGCAGCTTCGGGTTTGTGATGCTGCCGCCGGATCCAGGAGTATTATAAGTGTATTTTCTCAGCTGATTTCCCAGCGCCCAAAGTACCTGGTGCGTTTGATCCCAAAGCACTGCATGCACGGAGGTGAAACCGTATTGCGTGTACACGCCATGATTGGGTGAGGGCTGTGACGATGAATATACACGGATATATCCCTGCGGCCATGTTTTGCCGGCGCTGGCTACCACACAGTTGCCGTCCGGTAATATTTCCATAGCATGCAGGCTGGTGGTATCATTAAAACCCATTACCCACAGCTTTTGCCCCTGCAGGCCCGTACCGGTATAACGTGCAATAGTGGCCAGCCGGTAGGAGGTGGCGGTGATCACCTGCGCGGTATTTGCAAATACAGTATTGTTCCGCACCTTGATGTCTGTAGGCACATCCCAGAGTGATATTTCACTGGAGCTAATGTACGACAGGGCAGTGGTAGGCATCCAGCTCCATTTGGGCGTGGTCCAGGAAGCATCTGCAGGGTCATAGACTTCAATTTTTTTGGTGGCCTGATTGGTGATAGCTACCCAGCAACAGGTTCCGGCCAGCTCTGTTTTGGGCGCCCTTTCAGGCGTTTCGTTCTTTAATTGTACCTCATCTGTTTTCCGGGTACAGGAAGCTACCAGTACAACCAGCACAATAACACTCAAATTAGCACAGGTAGACCGTAGGCAGGAAATACCTGCCAGATTCTTGATCTGTTTCATTATTATGGGTTTTGGTTAAATGGCTTTGTTTAATATCCGGGATTTGGTGTGAGTTTATCATTCAGCAATATTTCCGCATTGGGTATGGGAAACAGCAGGCGGTCCTGGGTAACATTATAGCTGCCCGGTTGCAGGTAACTATACTGCGCCTTTTGTTTAACGCCAAAAGCAGTCATTACTGTGATGGCATTGCCGGTGCGTACCAGGTCCAGCCAGCGCTTATTTTCAAAGGCCAGCTCTACCCGTCTTTCCTTTAAAAGAATGGTCTGTAATGTTGCCTGGTCTGTAGTGCTGATATTGTGGGTTGCATCACCAAAGGCGCGTGCTCTTACAGCATTCAGATAAGGTAATGCTTCACCGGATTTTCCCTGTTGATTCAGGCTTTCAGCCAGCAGCAGTAAAACTTCTGAATAGCGGTAAACCGGCCAGTTATCATTTGTTTGGCCGCCGATGGTATGTGTATGAAGGAACTTTTTAGGAAAGGGCCGGCCCACCTTGCCTGCAGGCGCAGTATAGTTTACAGATGATACAACCGCAGTTGCTGTAAAATCATCTGTGGCATTAAAGGTGCCCTCTGCTATAGCAATAGATGCATCGAGGCGCTGATCGCCTGTTTCATAAGCATTGATCAGGTCCTGTGTAGGCGTGTTAAAACCACCTACGGTTGTAACGTTGTTAAAGTTTACACCTGTTACCACCGTGGTGTTGGTCATACGCGGTATGAAATTGTAAATAGAAGCATCGGTATTGGCCTGTGGCACGGCCAGCCCGGTGTTGAACTGGATCTCAAATACAGATTCCTTGCCGTTTTTGTTGTTCAGCTGAAATGCGTCGCCATAGTTTGGGAACAGCGTGTAGCCCATTGCAGTTACCTGTTTTAAGGCGCTTTCAGCAAGGTCATACTTTTTCAGGGTAAGGTATACATCGCCCAGCAGGGTAAGCGCCGCACCTTTTGTAGCACGCCCGGTTTGCGGAAAAGCCGGCGCATCCAGCATAGCTGCAGCATCAGTAGCATCGGCAATGATCAGGTCATATACTTCCTGCACGGTAGAGCGCGGGATATAGGTTTCTTCACGGGTAAGCGGCGCATGCTTATAGATGGGCAGCCCGCCATAGAAACGCACCAGGTCAAAGTATGTCAGGGCGCGGATAAACTTTACCTGGCCTAAAATAGCATTGCGGCTGGCATCCGGTAACTGAATATCATCGATATGATCTATGATCAGGTTCACGGCTGATATTGCGCTAAAGCCGGCATTCCATTTGGGAGGTGTCTGGTTATTATATTTATCATCCAGGAAATCAGCAACTGCATAACGGTTTACGGTGGCTACTGCCTGGTCAGATGATTTATAGTCATAGTGCGTGTTATCTGAGCGCATTTCGCCCATGATCCAGGCGCTTCTGTTATTATAAAGCCCACGCAGCTGGCTATAGGCGCCGTTCACTGCCAGGTCAAAATCGTTCTGGGTTTTGAAGTAGGCGCCCACCGTTCCATAGTTCGGATTGTTTTCAGTAAGGAACTTTTTACACGATGCCAAACTTAATACCGCTAATATTAAAAAGGAGATCTTTTTCATTTTTACTGATTTTTAAAGGCCAAGGTTCAAGCCAAACGTAAAGGTTCTTTGCAGGGGATATGCGCCCAGATCCTGTCCCTGCTGTGTTACAAATGCCAGGCCGCCGGCGCTTACCTCCGGGTTGCCCGGATAGCTGGTGAAGATGTAAACGTTTTGTGCAGACGCATACACTCTCAGGCTCCTGATATAGGGAGTCCTGAATTTTTTCAGCATATATCCCAGTGTAATATTGTTGATGGTGAGGTGAGTAGCGTCATGGATGAACAGCGTATTATCCGTACGGTAGGCCGCAGTGGTGTTGGCTAAAGTACGCGCCACCCGTCCATTACCGGGATCCTCCGGAGAGCGCCAGCGATCCAGTAATTCCGGCGGGCCGTTGAATACACCATCCAGGTTGTAAGTACTTTCCTGCATACCATTTTTCAGCTTGTTGCCGTAAGTGCCTGACATGGTAATGTTCAGATCAAAGTGCTGGTACTGGAAGGTATTGCTGAACCCAAATATAAATTTGGGATTGGGATCTCCGATCACCGTTTGATCATCCGGGAAAGTGATCCTGCCATCGCCATTCAGATCTTTAAACCTTACGGTGCCAGCCTGTGAAAGGGTAGTGGAGCCGGTTCCATAATATTTAGGTCCGGCATCAGCTTCTGCCTGGTTTTTGAAAATGCCATCAAATACATAACCATAGAATTGCCCGATAGGCTTACCAACCAGTGTGCGGTAGTCAGTGAATTCGGAGAGTGTGATGGTTGGATCGGCGGCAAAGGGTATATTGTTTAAACCAATGCGTTTAACAATATTCCTGTTAAATGCGATATTAAAGTCTGTGTTCCATTTGAGCTTTCCGGTCAGGTTCCTGGTACTCACCGTAAACTCATGCCCCCATTGCTTAATATCGCCCAGGTTATCCTGCACTTTTACAAAACCTGAAGATTGTGGAACAGGTACTTCAAATAACAATCCCGCTGTTAGCTTATTGTAATAATCGTAAGAGAAAGTAACCCGGTTGTCAAACAGAGCCAGGTCAAAGCCGGCATCAAATTGTTTGTTACGCTCCCAGGCCAGGCTTTGGTTGCCCAAACTGTTTTGCACTTTTCCGGGCGCCATGCCGTTGGAAAAAGTATAATTGCTGCTCCCAATACCCGCTATTGTAGTATAGTTGCCTATTTCGGCCATGCCGGTTAAACCGTAGCTGGTCCTTAATTTCAATAAGCTCAGGAACGGCACATCCTTGAGGAACGATTCATCACTCACTATCCAGCTTGCACCTACGGAAGGGAAAGTACCCCATTTATTCCTGTCTCCGAACCGTGAGGACCCGTCCCTCCTTATGGTTGCCTGTAAATAGTAACGGTCTTTGTAGCTGTAATTCAAACGGCCCAGGAAGGATGCCATTGACCAGGCGTTATAATCGGATACATTGGTAGTAAAACGTGTAGCTGCTCTTAAAGTGGAAATACTGTTGTCCGGGTAATCGCGGCCAACCACATCGCTTGAAAAACCGGTAGAGCGCTGTATGGTAAAGCCACCTAATACACCTAATGAATGCGCGCCAAATTGCTTCTGGTAGTTAAGGGTATTTTCATTTAGCCAGGAATAATCATTATTAACGGCTGATTCACCCAAAGCAGTATTATTGCCCGGCGGAGGATTTTCTATCGGCAATGCATTAAAGCCGCCCACGGAAGTAGATGGAATAAACCGGTTGCGGGTCATGTTCCCGATGTCGGCATTGCCAGATGTGCGGAAGGTCAGGTTATCCGTCAGCTTTATTTCTGTGAACACATTTGCCAGTACACGGAAGCGGTTTGCATCATCCTTTACTTCCAGCAGCTGCCGCAGCGGGTTTGCCCATACAAACTGGTTGGTAAAACCTGAAATGCCCAGAGCCAGTGAGCCATCAGGATTGTAAGGTGAACCCATGGTAGGCATCATAGAGGCTGCAGCAAAAATGGCGCGCTGCCCGTCCACATTAAACCCGGCTCCCTGCCGGTTATTATGTTCCAGCTGTAAGGACGGCGCTACACCCACGCCCACCTTTACGCGTTTACTCACGTTGAAATCACCGTTCATACGTAATGAAAAACGCTTGTAGCCCGTGTTTACAAGAATGCCCTGCTGATTGAAATAGCCGCCTACCACACTGTAGGCTGCCTTATCATTACCGGCATTAACAGACAGGCTATAGTTCTGTACAGGTGCATTCCTGGTCAGCGCGCTGAACCAGTCGGTACCTTCTCCATATTGATCCGGGTTTTGATATACGGCTGGTATGCCGCCGGTATAGCCTTCGTATTTGATCTTATCTTCATAAAAGCCTTTCATGTAAGTGGCCAGCTGCCTGGCGTTCATAACAGGCGGTATCAGCTCGCGCATCAGGGAGGCGCTTCCGTAATAGGAATTGAAATTTATTTGCGCAACGCCGGCTTTTCCTCTTTTGGTGGTGATGAGGATAACGCCGTTGGCTGCACGTGAACCATATAAAGCAGTTGAAGATGCATCTTTTAGAATGGTGAAGGTTTCTATTTCGTCGGGGTTAATGTTGTTGATGTTGTCAGGGTTGCCCACCATAGGCTGCCCGTCAATTACCACCAACGGACGTACGCTGGATGAGAGTGATGCGGCGCCGCGTATACGCAGATCCATTCCCTGACCGGGCCGGCCGGTGGTTTGCGCTACCTGTGCGCCTGGCAGCTTGCCCTGTAACCTTTCAGCAAAGGTGCCGGTGGGTTGATCTTTAATACCAGTGGCAGATAGCGTTGCTACGGAACCCACAATCTCGCGCGTGCTTTGTTTACCATAAGCCACTACCACTTCGTTGAGCTGTGACGTGGCTTGTTCCAGCTGCACGTTGATAATAGTGCGCCCGTTAACCGGTACTTCTTTGGACGTATAACCCAGGAATTGGAATAACAGCATACCGCCCGTATCCGGCACATTGAGTGTATAAGTACCGTCAGACAAGGTGGTTGTTCCTATCCGGGAATCTTTAAGTCTTACAGCCACTCCGGGTAATGGCTGGTCATTGATATCGGTAACGCGTCCCTTAATGGTAATGCTCACCACTGTTGGTTCCGGGTTACGCGTTATCACAATTGTATTTGCATGGATGGTATAAGTAAAAGGCTGGCTGGCGAAACTTTGCTGCAGCACTTCTTCTACTGTTGCATTGGTTACCTGCAGGGCTACTGGTTTGGCATCTTTTAAAATTTCAACATCCCACAGTACATTATAACCGGTTTGTTTGCGGATCTGGCGGAATACCTCTTTAAGTGTGATCTGTTTGGCTGATAATGTTACCTTTTGAGCATAACCGGAAGCGCTTACTTCCAGTAACGCTGCAATCATTAAAACAACAGTCAGTTTCATAACCAACAGGATTTTTTTGAGCGTGGGGCCGGTTTGTTCCGGGCGCACGCCAGGTATGTAAATTTTCATTACATTTGGATGTTTGAGTTTAATAATCAGATAACTGTGACTACAAGCGTTAGAAATTTGTTTTTCGCAGGATAAGCTCAAACTGCCCGGGGGCGCTGGAACGCTCCCGGTTTTTTATGCCCCCCTGTTTTTGTGGATGTTTTTTTATGGCATAACTGTGATCCTCCTTCCTTCTGTTTTAAAGTGTACGGTACCTGTTAATTCCAGCATATTTAATACTTCAGAAACATTTTTTGACCGCGATAAGCTACCGCCAATGGCTTTCCCTGAAACATCGCCCTGGTAGCTGATCTCTACATCATACCAGCGGCTGATCTGCCGCATAATGCTTTCTATCTTTTCATTATCAAATAAGAAATAGCCGTTTTTCCATGCAGTAGCGGCTTCTGTGTCACCATCTTTTATATTAAGCTTGCCGGAGGACTTGTTTAATATGGCAGCGTTGCCGGGCGCCAGCAGGGCATTGGCCCGGCCGCAATCTACTTTTACGGAGCCTTCAAGGAGTGTAACAATATTGTGCTGCTCATCAGGGTAAGCGTTAATGTTAAAATGGGTGCCCAATACCCTTACGGTCATGGGCGCTGCAGATCCTGTATTTACCGTTACAAAGAACGGCCTGTCTTTATCTTTAGCCACTTCAAAATATGCCTCGCCGGTGAGGGTTACATTCCTTTCATTTCCCGGGAATGATGTGGGAAAACGTAGCGTGGAACCCGCGTTAAGCCACACTTTGGTACCATCCTGCAAAGTGAGCTGGTACTGGCCGCCATAGGGCGTGTTCAGGATATTATAAACGATATTGTTTGCTGCGTTACCGGCCACCTCATTATAAAACAGGCTTCCGCTGTCTGTTTTATTTACAGCGGCATTACCCTGTTGGGATATGATCCCGTTCTTAGCATCTTCCAGCACTACTTTATCACCGTTAGCCAGGGTTAATATTGCTTTATTCCCTCCGGGGGCAATGTCTTTAAAGGCCTGGGCTATACTGGTTTGCGGGCTTGGCTGATGCTGTAGCTGCGGAGCATAAAAATAGCTTGCAATACCGAGGATGATCAGTACAGATGCAGCTGCTGACAGGTAGTACCAAAGCCGCCTGCTGGTGCGGGGTTTAGCTACAGGGATATTGATCTGCTGCTGCAGGCGCATGAGCATACGTAAACGTACCTGCTCTTCCTCACCGGCATTTTCTGATGGCCATTCAACATCGGTTTGGTTATGATCCTGGTACCAGGCCATTAACGTTCCTTCTTCTTCCGGCGTAATGCTGCCGTCCAGGTATTTTTCGATCAGCTGAGATATATCGTCTTTCAACGTACGGGTTTTATGGTTACAGGGATATGTACCATAAGGTGTTTGCTTACCCTTAGTGAGGATGGGATTTTTTTAAGAAAATTTTAGGGCATGAGGATCCTGATGAGGATGGCCATCCATAAATGGGGGCGGTTCAATTTAAGCTTCAGTACTTTCAGTGCCTTGGTAAGATGCGCTTCTGCCGTTTTTTCGGCAATACCCATTCTTTGGGCAATCTCGGGGATGCTGAGGCCTTCTTCCCGGCTTAGTTTAAATACCAGGCGGCATTTCTCCGGTAAAACCTCTACTATGCCATTAATATGCTGCTGCAGGAACCGGGTGTAGATCTTTTCTTCGTCCCAGGCGCTTATGATGGGGTCGGCCGCCTGTTCTTTTATCTGATCCCTCCGTTTCTCACGTGCGTATTGTTTAAAAACGGATAACCTCACTGCAGTAGCGAGATAGGCGTTAACATTATCTATATAAAGCGCATCCCGCCTGTTCCAAAGGCCAATAAAAACTTCCTGCACGATTTCTTCTGCAATTACTTTATCCCTGCAATGATGATATGCGATGGCTAGTAACTTCTTCCAGTAACGGTTGTAGATTTCGGTAAAAGCATCGCCATTACCCTCCCGCAGGGACATTATTAAGTCTGCATCCGTTTGTTGCTGGTACCGGGTCATACGATTGGTATGGTACGCAAGAATAAAAAAATAAATCGAGCTTTTTGTATCAGTACATGAAAAGATAATATTTGGGTAATTGCTTCCTGGCAGGGGCAAATTTGAGGATCTTTCATCTTTTTTTCATCCTGTAAGGCCATAATGTCCGTATTACTTTACTTTGTATTACTACCTGCCAAAGTGATAACTACTTGTAAATGTACTGTAACATGGCTTAATTTGCAATAAACAAAGGCGCTTCTGTTATGTCATTACAAACCATTGAGCAATATATAGCTGAACAGCTCCCCAACGTTACAACACTTGATCATTTTGGATACCGGTTCTTCTTCTATGAAACCGATCAGGTGCTCCCATTTACAACCATTGCTGCATCCGATAATGAATATGATAAGATATCAAACCTGGATCGTGACGGCGTATTCCGTGTGAATATCGGCGTATCAAAGGATACATACAATAAGCTATTTGCAGATATTAAAACCGGATGGGATTATACGGAGCTAAACCGCTTCATGCCTCACCCGGATTACGCTGCACAGTATTTTATTTGTGTGCTGAATCCGGAAGGGGAGCAGTTAGTGAAAACGATTAAGTTTATTGAAGAAGCCCACCTTGTTGCAAAGAACCGCTTTGACAGAAAGCAATCGGCTAAAATGAGGAAGCCTGAATAATTTCTTATGGCCGCATAAATCCCAATCCAAAGGCCGTACCCGCACCTAACAATGCGCCCGCTGTAACATCCGACGGGTTGTGCACGCCCAGGTACATCCTGGAATAACCTACGGTACCAGCCCATAACATAGCCGGCGCAATTACATACCATTTAGGATAAGCCCTGGCCAGCGCCGTTGCGCTGCTGAAAGCAGAAGAAGTATGGCCGGAAGGAAAGGAATAGCCGCCCGGTGTGTACACCGGCGTAAAATTCACATGCAGCTTAAAGGGCCGTGGCCTTTTGAAAATGAGCTTCAGCGCGGTATTCAGCAGGGTAGTAGTAGCTGTGCTGGTAGCTATATATAATGCGTTTTGCCGCATATCCGGGTTATGATCGATTATACCGCCTATCAGCAGACCGGCCGGTATGGCCACATTCATATAGTCGTTTGTGTTAGAGATGAGCAGGAAGAACTTCGTTTGTCCGGCAGTGCGGGTATCCGCTATATTTTGCAGCATATGAATGTCAAAGGAATCAATCCTTGCCTGTGCGGTAGCCGTAGTGGTGAACAGGAACAGGAGTGCGTACAGCCATGTATGTTGTATTAAGGTACCTTTCATTATGCGCCGGGTTAGAGGATAAAAATACGGCTTAAATGTGAAACACATCTTTATCTTACCCAGGCAGATGTGCACCTGATTGCTGACTACATTCGCAGCTTGGGCGCGAATTAATATATGTTAGTTTTTATTAATTTATTATCTTGCAACTTAGGTATAACCACATCAATCACCTTACCAGTTGCTAACCCGCTGGTTATTAAAACAAACCGCAAAAATGAACTTTGCCTATACCAATGAGCAAATAGAGGAGATCGTGAACTGGACCCTCTCCGGCCTTACTATGTACTACCGCGACAGCGAGCTGCCCGCAGATGTTATTGCCAAATACCAGGTGGGACACATCTTCCGCTCACAAACTTTTGTAGATGTATCCGGTTTTGCCGGTCAGCTTACAAAAAACTGCCGTTTCATTTTTGCAAGCAGCAAAGCCGCGCCGCTTTATAAGGTCAACCCCGAAATTGAAAAGTGGCAGCAGCATACCATCAATGCCGACAGCTATTTTAAAGTACTGGATATTTATCAGAAAGAGGGTAAAACCCAGCTGTTCTTATTACACATTCCGGCAACAGCAATTGACTTTTTTAAGAACACCGTCTTACGTTTAGGGGATGATAACCTGGAAGAGCAGTTCATAGGGAAAGCAAGGGCCAGTTTAGATCAGAAGATGCAGATGCCGCCCGCACCTGCGCTGGAAGAAGCAGAATGGGTGCATCGTACGGAGTTTCCCATTGGGCTGGATGTTAAAAATGAATTTTTTCCGATACAGCCAACCACCCCGCTGCTCCCACAGGCAGCGCCCCTGGCAAATGCCATCAGGAAAATGACGAACGATACGGCATTGAATAAAGCTGCAATCGTGGAGCCGCCGGCGGCTAAAGACACCGGCCGTTTCTGGAAGAAAATGTTTTGATAAGCAAAAGCCCCGTACACAAAGTACGGGGCCGGCGTATTACACAATAGATGGAAAAATTATAACGTTTTAGGCGAGTATACTTTGATCACGCCATCATTTTCACTACTTGCTATTAAAAGGCTCCTTTTGGTAGGGCTGTCCTTAGCCGCTATAAACAGCACGCCTTCCGGCGCATCGCCGGATTTCAGCAGCTGCAGATACACCGGAGCCGTGGGATTGCTTACATCATACACCGCCACTGCATCGGCTCTTTCCATGCCAATGAACGCAATGTTCTTGTTGCCTACCAGGCCCAGGGCAATGCCTTCCGGCTCTACACCCTTATCATCGCTGCGGCCATCATCATAATAACCCGCCGCATTGGTTTTTACTTCCAGCTCATTTTTACTGTCAAACACCATAGCGCCGGTATTGCCGTTCCATACGCTGAAAGAGCGGGCGCCAAAGGAATACAGCGTTTCATATAAACCATCGCCATTCACATCGCCCAGGGTAGTGGTAATATTCAGGCGGCCCAGCTGCTCATCTTTCTGCGGATCGGCTGCATTGGGAAAAGCAGTGGGATCCAGGGAAATGCTTTTAACGCGTTTAGCTTCTTCAAAACCATCATACTCACGCACATCGCCTTCGTTTGCCGTAAACAGGTAGGGCACAGCGCCATTCTGTAATACAGCGATCGCATCCGGCTGGTACATACCTTTTACGGGCCATTTTTTAAAGCTAACGCCGCCATCTTTGTCAGACAGGTCTACGGCATTGGCATCCACGTTATAGTCTTTAAAACCCAGCGGGAAAATATCAGTAGCGGTTTTAGTGGTTATATCAATTTTGGCAATGGCATTATTTTCCTGCAAGGTTACCCAGGCTGTTTTGGAATCCGGTGAAATGGTGATGTACTCCGGCTCCATATCCTGTGCAAAAGAAGCATGCGGGCCAAACACACGCAGTCCTTTCAGCGCCAGCGCAGCCTGCTGGGAGGCAAAACCGCTGAAGTCAATATTTACCACGCTGTAATGATCATTTACGCTGATCAGGGATACAGAACCTACGGGATCATTCGTATAATCTGCACTGGGCTCGCCTTCATTGGCCGTAAGAATGTATTTACCATCCGGGCTAAAGGTGATCATATCCGGTAAAGCGCCGGTAGGGATCGTTTTAATTTCCGTATAGTCGCTGGTGTTGTATACCGTTACTTTGCCGGGCTGCTGTTTATCCAGCGCTTCTATAGCGGCTGCCAGTTTACCATTGCTTACAGACAGGCTGTTCACTGCACCGCTGTTAGGGGTAATGGACTTGATCACGGTCATTTTGGATGGATCGGCAAAGTCTATAACATCTATTTTATTTATTTTACTCGTCTCATCATTGTGCACTACAAACAGGCGTTTGGTAGCCGGGTCATAAGCGCTGATCTCCGCGGCGCCGGTTTCGCCAATATCCAGGGAGCCAATTTCAGCAAAGGTAGACGGGTCTTCGTTCAGCACGGGGTCATGCGGTTCATCTTTGGAACATGCGGCCAGCATAACCAGCATGGCAAGCGGCAATAATTGTTTAGTTCTCATACGTTTAGCTGATAGAAGTTTTTAGCAGCCGCAAGAGTAATAAAGCCATATGAACATAAAGTAAAGAAGGTATTATCTAATTGTTAACAGTCACCGCTCATCCACTTTTTTCAAAAAAATATAACCTTGCACTTGTTTCGTACGAATTGATTCGTACCTTAGTGTCATGAAAGAAGATGCTAAGAATAATGCACCTGCAGAGCCTACCCGCTCTGAGCTGGAGATCCTGCAGATATTATGGCAGCACGGGCCTTCTACCGTACGTTTTGTGAATGATCACCTGAACGGTGAGAAACGTGCCGTGCAATATACCTCCACCTTAAAGATCATGCAGATCATGACGGACAAGGGAATGCTGGCCCGGGATGAGAGCAGTATGAAACATGTGTATAGACCGGTACTGGAGGAAAAATCTACCAAAGGCCTGCTGCTGGACCGTTTCCTGGAAACTACCTTTAACGGTTCCGCCACTACGCTGTTATTGCAATTACTGGGTAATAAAAAAACATCCAAAAATGAGCTGGATGAAATAAAAGCCCTGTTAAATAAAATAGATCCCGATAAGCTATAATCTGTAAACCGCTTTATTATGCACACCTTATCAAATGATATGGTCCGCGCCATTGGCTGGACCCTGATACACTCTTTGTGGCAAGGCCTTATATTGGCTGTGGTGGCGGGCATTCTGATCCTATTTACCCGTAAGGCCAAACCGGCGTTGCGTTATAATATATTTACCGTTTTGTTCTTTGTGCTGGTGGGCAGCGCAGTAGGCACCTTCTTTTATGAGCTGCAGCAGCTAAAGCCTGTCTCCGCCGCAACCGCGCCATTAGCGCTGGTGGCTGCTCCGCAAACCCCTGTAACACCGGTAGCAGTGCAGGAAATGAATACGCCGGCAGCACCGGGTTTTACAGAACTTTTTATCACTTATTTCAATGAGCATGCGCCTTTGCTGGTCATGTTCTGGTTCATCATTTTTGCAGGTAAGCTGTTATGGTTGTTCAGCGGCCTGGTATCCATACAGCGTATCCGTTATTATAAAACCACTGTGCCGGATGCCGCTTTAACAGGCTGGCTGCAAATGCTGGCTGTTAAATTGCAAATGAAAAGGCGGGTGCAGCTGCTGGAATCCGCTATGGTTAAGGTACCTACAGCCATAGGTATGTTAAAGCCAGTGATCCTGATGCCCATTGGTTTAATGGCGCAGCTGCCGCCGGACCAGGTAGAGGCTGTACTGCTGCATGAGCTGGCGCATATCCGCCGCCGCGATTTCCTGGTGAACCTCATACAGCATTTTGCCGAAACTATTTTCTTCTTTAACCCGGCATTGTTGTGGCTCTCTGCCCGCATCCGCGAAGAAAGGGAACATTGCTGTGATGATATGGCCATTGCTGCTACCCAAAGCAAAAAGGGGTATATAGAGGCGCTGGTTGGTTTCCAGGAATTATACCTGACCACCGGCACCCGGTATGGCATGGCATTTCCCGGTAAAAAACAGCAGCTGCTGCACCGGGTAAAGCGTATCCTGGGCCAGCATCACGACACGCTGAATGTAGCGGAAAAATCTTTCCTGCTTGTTTGCTTCAGCCTCATAGGTATGTTGGGTATGGTGTTCTCCCATCCCGGAAGGCAGGAAGCGCCTATACCGGTACTGGCACAGGTAACGGAGAAAATAATTACCGCTGCTGGTAGCAAGCCTCAACCGGAAATAAAGTTCGCAGCGGAAGATAAACACAAAGATAAATTCAAAGGCCTGGACCCCGCCGGTGTAACCAATGGCACTACCTTACAATTTGAAGAAAAACGTAAGGGGCAGCCCAATATGATCCACCTGTTTAAAGGCAACAACACATTGTTCCAGGCAGCGGCAGATGCGCAGCATAAGCTGTTGTTATTTAAAGTAAATGGAAGGGAAGTGTACATTGACGGCGATAACAAACAACAGCTTTCACCTTATCTCACCGCTTTGCAAACATTATCTACGGATTATAAGGTACCCTATAAAGGAGGCTATCAGCCCTATCAACCAGGCTACCAGCCTTACCATCCACAGCAGGATACCGTACCGGTGCTGCACAAGGCCAATGCTACTTATTCCGGTGTTATTACCAACACCACCAATGGTAAGGTGTACAAAATATCAGTAGACAATAACCGCATGACCGGCTTAATCGTGGACGGTGTGCAGGTACCGCAGGATCAGCTGCCCTTCAGGTATGCAGAGGTGAACGCCATTTTCCGGCAAATGGAAGGAGATGCTGCTGAAGCAGATCTGGGCCGTAAGAAAATGGAAATAGACCGGAATATCCAGGAAGCGGAGCGGGAGCGGGAAAAAGCAGAGCAGATCCGCAGAAAAATAGAAACAGACCGCAATATTCAGGAAGCAGAGCTGAAGCGGAAAGTAGAGGAGCTGGAGAAAAGGAAAATGGAGCTTGACCGGGAGGCACAGCGCAATGATGCCAATCAAAAGCGCGTGCAGGTACGTGAGCCAATAAACGCCCGCGAACCCCTGAGCGCACATAGCGCTTTGCAGCCGGCAGCCCCCATTTCAGCATCGCCATCAGCATCGCTATCTCCAACACATGCCACGCTGGCGCCCGTACCTGCTGTAAAAGTTGATAACAGCCTTGCAGAGGAAATTGTGGCCGATATGATGGCGGATGGGCTGATCACACAAAAAGATAATCTCCGCTTCCACCTGAGCCAGGATAAGTTTGTGGTGAACGACAAACCTCAATCAGACCAGATACTAAAACGCTATAAGCAGAAATACATTAAATCCCCTTCAGAAAGTTATACCTATTCCAGATCCGCGAAGGGTACCAGTTCGCAAATACATACCGGTAACAAAACCGTTTCCATTACTTCCAATTAACCTAACCATTCAATTCATTAGCGGGTGAGCAGATCGTTCGCCCGCATCTAAATCCGTCCTTTATGAAATTGATTCACTGCCTGCTGGCCGTCAGCATGGTGCTGTTATCCCATTGCCTGTACGCCCAGCAGAACATGGTATTAAGCGGCCGCCTCAAAGATCAGACCGGGCAGGCAGTTGCCGGCGCCACGGTTAGCCTGCTGAAAGATTCAACGCTGGTAAAAGCCGCCATTGCTAATGCACAGGGGCAATTCCAGTTCAGCCGGCTGAAACCTGCCGTTTATCGTATAACCGTTACCTATATAGGGTATGCCACCTATAACAGCGATACCCTGCAGCTGAATGCAACCCATGTATTGCCGGACATTGTTTTACAGCCGGCTACCGCCACGCAGTTAAAAGATGTGAATGTAACGGCCCGTAAACCATTTGTGGAAACCCGCATTGACCGTACCATTGTAAACGTGGATGCGCTGATCTCCAATGCCGGTACCAGCGCGCTGGATGTGCTGGAAAAATCACCCGGCGTATTGGTAGACCAGGATGGCAATATCAGCCTGCTGGGAAAATCCGGGGTGACTATTTACATTGATGATAAGCTAACCTATCTCTCCGGCAGCGACCTGGCGGCCTACCTGCGTTCCCTGCCTTCCGGTTCCCTGGAAGCCATAGAGCTAATGCCTGTGCCACCTGCCCGCTACGATGCTGCCGGCAATGCAGGCGTTATAAACATCCGCACCAAAAAGCTGAAACAGAAAGGCTTTAACGGCAACGTATCTACGTCATATACACAAGGGGTATACCCTAAAAGCTTCAATAACCTGAACCTGAATTTCCGTAATAATGCCTTTAACTATTTTGTTAGCGCAGGGTATAGCAATAACCGCAATTTCAGCGATCTGCTTATTACCCGTAGCTATTTTAATGAAGATGGCAGCCCGCTGTCAGATTTTTCACAGTTCTCCGCCATCCGCCACCGGTACCGTTCGCCTTCCCTGAAAATGGGTGTGGATTATTATAAAGATAAGAACACCACCATTGGCATTGTGCTCAATGGCAATACCAGTAAGGCAACCGGCCTGGTAGGCAATAACAGCTTCCTGTACAATCCTGCACATCAGCTGGATTCACTGGTAACTGCAGACAACCGGGATGAGCGTATGTTTAAACGCGGCGGGGTAAACCTGAACTACCGGCATCAATATGACAGCAGCGGCCGTACGCTGGGCATTGACCTGGATTACATCCGCAATGAATCTGAAACCAATCAGCTGTTTAAAAATACCAGCTATTATGCAGACAGTACGTTGAAAGGCAGGGATGAGCTGCAGGGCTTCATACCCTCCGGCATCAACATTTACAGCGCCAAAGCAGACTATACGCACCCACTGTCAAAGACGGCCAAAATAGAAGGCGGGCTAAAAACAAGCTATATCTCTACGGATAACAAGGCCGATTATGCGGTTACCATTGAAGGTATCACCACGCCGGATTACGACAAAACCAATCATTTCCTGTATAAAGAACATATCAACGCCGCCTATGGCAACTTTTCAAAAGAGTGGGCAAAGCTTTCACTGCAGGCTGGCCTGCGCCTGGAAAATACCATTATGCAGGGCCGGCAGCTGGGCAATGCCGTAAAAACAGATTCCGCTTTTAAACGGAACTACACCAACCTGTTCCCCACCTTTTACCTGGCATACAAAACAGATTCCGCCTCCACGCAACAGTTCATACTATCTTACAGCAAACGTATTGAGCGCCCGGGGTTCAATGATCTGAACCCATTCATATCCCCTCTGGATAAATTTATGTACTACGTGGGCAACCCTTTTCTGCAGCCGGTTATAAGCCACTCGCTGGATCTTTCCTGGGTGTACCGGAATAGGATCACCACTAAGGTTAATTATGCACACTATGCAGGCGAAATAGGAGAAACCATAGAAGCCCGCGGCGACCGCTTTTTTAGCCGCCCTGCTAATGTGGGCACCAGTAACTATGTTTCCCTCTCCGTGAATGCCGACCTGCAGCCTTTTAAATGGTTCACACTGCACTGGTTTGGCATAGGGGAGTACTGCCACTTTAAAGGCAACCTGTATAATAATGTGCTGAATGTAGATGGTGTGAACTATGTTACCAATGCCACCGCGCAGTTTAAGATCAGCCCTGCCTGGAATGCGGAGCTGACGGGATTATACCGTGGCAAGATCACCGCGCTGCAATTTGTACTGGGCGATTTCTGGGCAATGGGCGCCGCCGTGGAAAAGAAGATCCTGCAAAAGAAAGGCTCGCTGAAGCTCGCTGTCAACGACCTGTTCTACACCCGCCTTAATTATGGCGACATCAACAATTTAACCAATGCCAGCGGCCGTTACCGTAACAAAGGTGATAGCCGGGTAGCACAAATAACGTTCTCTTACAACTTTGGTAAGACATATGAAAAGCGTGACCGCTCCGTAGGCGGTGCGGATGCGGAACAGCAACGCATCAGGTAGAATAGATGAGCCACGTACGGGAAACTGTACGTGGTTTTTTTGTTATTGGATAAACAGGCATAATTGGACAATTCGCAGTAAATTTACCATTATGCCTAAACGCAGATCTATCCCCATTCACTCCTTAGATAAGGTTAACCAGCTGGGTATTTTAGTCCGCCGGTTCACCGGCATGGATCCTGAAACCGATGCAAACCTGGCGCACCGCGACGAAAACTACCTGTTTATGGTCATGGAGCAGGGCCGCGCCCGGATGGTGGTAGATTTTAAAACCATTACCGCCAGCGGTAAAACAATCTTCTGCATTCTGCCGGGGCAGGTGCACTACGGCATAAGCGCGCATAATGTAAAAGCCTGGGTGGTAGCAGTAAATACAGACCTGGTACACAAACAATATCAGCAGGTGTTTGAGCAGCAGCTGCCGCAATTACTACCCCTGCCGGTAGATGATACGTTTACCGGCAGAATGGGGCAATGCATAAAACTATTGGAGGAAGTATACCTGTCAGCAAACAGCAGCACATTCCGGCAGCAGGCTACCCGCTCTTTACTGGATGCGTTCATTGCCATGTTTGCAGAGGTGTATGCTGCTACAGATCCCACTACGGATAACAGCCACCCGCGTACCCTTATTATAACCCGCCAGTTCAAAGGATTGTTATCCAGGAATTATAAAACCATGAAAAGCCCGGCCGCTTATGCCGCTGCTTTAAACATTTCTACCCCTTACCTCAATGAAGCGGTTAAGGGCGCCACCGGCTTACCCGTTAGTTACTGGATACAGCAGGAAGTGGTAACAGAAGCCAAACGTCTGTTGTATTATACGGATAAAACAGTGAAGGAAATAGCCTATGAGCTTGGGTTTGATGATCATACTTATTTCTCCCGGCTGTTTACCAAAGCAGAAGGAATGACTGCATTGACCTTCAGAAAACAGTACCGCGAATAGTCCAACCAGTACTTTATTTTAATGGCAATAAGATATACCATGATCGTGTAGCATTGTAAATGCAAAAAAAATATTACTTTGGTGTTGCAAATGAAGATGGGAACATCCACATTAACATTGGGGTACGGACATTACCTTGGACATAACAACCGCAGCTTGCAAAGCAGCGGCCTGGTAGTGAGCGAGATCGCTTACCATACCAAAGTATTTGAAGGCTGGCATTCCCACGAACATGCTCACATCAGCTTCTTATTAAAAGGCGGTAACTGTGAGCAGCGGCAGGGCAGGGAAGAGGAATACACAACAGGGAATATCGTATATTATCATGCAGGGGAAATGCACCGCAATACCCACACCCGGCATCCCTCCAAAAATCTGAACCTGGAAATAACGGGTACTTTTCTAAAACAATACCAGCTTACAGAAACCTTACTGCATAAGGCTATCAGCCGGCAGCATGCTCCCTTCACTATGCTGAAGATCTATAAAGAGCTGCTTGCAAACGATACCGTGGCCGCGCCGGCAATGGTAATGCTGTTGCTGGAATTATTGCAGGAGGGCATAACAGAAAAAAGCGCTACCCCTAAATGGGTAAGCATTATCCGGGAGCTGATGCAGGATTGCTGGGATGAGCCGCTGACCTTAACAGACCTGGCTGAAGCTACAGGTATACACCCTATTACCATTTCAAAACATT
Organism: Chitinophaga rupis; assembly: GCF_900109685.1. Taxonomy (GTDB): domain Bacteria; phylum Bacteroidota; class Bacteroidia; order Chitinophagales; family Chitinophagaceae; genus Chitinophaga; species Chitinophaga rupis. The sequence continues at coordinate 261,644 of NZ_FOBB01000005.1, forward strand.
TTTCTCAATACTTTGGCTGCACCTTTGGAGCGTATATGCGTAAGCTGCGCGTTGCAAAGTCAATGCCCATGATCCGAGCCGGAGAAAATTCCCTTACAGAAATTGCTTATACCTGCCGGTTTGCGGATCAAAGCCATTTTACCCGTACCTTTAAATCATTAACCGGTTTATTGCCGCGGGAGTATCGTAATATCTAGTCTTCTTACTAACCCATTATAATTCACGGGGCTGTATCTTTTGGTACAGCCCTTTTTATTTTATTAAAGCTAACGTATCTGTTTCCGGATCCTGCTTAGCGACTGCGGCGTAATACCCAGGTAGGAAGCTATATCGCTCAAAGGCACGCGCAGCGCTATATCCGGCTGCTGCTGCAGGAACTGCTGGTAGCGGGTAGCTGCGTCCTCACCCATGTAGGAATTGCGCACCTGGATCTTGGCCAGCAACGTTTGCTGGGTAATATGATTGATCAGCGGCTGAAAGTAAGGGAGCTGTTTATAAAGCTCCCACAGCTGCTCCCTGGGGAATACAATAAGGTCCGTATCACAGGCGGCTTTAATGCTTTCATGTGCCGGTACCTGGTTATTAAAGCTATTAAGGATCGTACAGAAATGATCTTCCTTTACAAAGAACTGCGTTACCTCATTTCCCTTACCATTAACAGATACAATTTTCAGAATGCCCTTGCAAACAAAGAACATTTCCCTGGCCAGCTTACCCTCCTGCAATAATAATTCACCCTCCTGCACATGGCGGGTATGAATATGCCGGCGAATGATCTCCCGGTCCCCGGCAGGGATAGTATGAAATGTTTCCAGGTAAGTAAAAACCGGTTCAAACATAAACGCGCCTTTCATCCCACTAAAATTAAGCTACATTTCACAATTTATAATTCCTGTTTTGGGCAAGCTGTGTTACTTTTAAGCGTCATTGAAATGTTTACAGGGCCTTATGGAAAACTATAGCATCGTTTTATTTATCCTGGCAATTATGATCGTACTGTCTGCCCTGGCAGATAGGGTCCGGGTGCCATATCCTATTTTACTGATCACCGCCGGTATTGCCATTGGGTTCATACCAACCTTGCCTAACATAGAGCTGAACCCGGATGTGATCTTCCTCATCTTCCTGCCGCCCATGTTGTATGATGCTGCTTTTAACATCTCTTTCCAGGAGTTTAGAACCAATATCAATACCATTGGTACGCTGGCTATATCGCTGGTATTCATTACTGCCTCCGGCATTGCGGTGGTAGCGCATTATGTAATACCGGGCATGAGCTGGCCTTTGTCTTTTGTGCTGGGCGCTATTTTATCTGCTACGGATGCGGTGGCGGCCATCAGCATTACCAAAGGTTTGGGCCTGTCACATAAAACCAATACCATCCTGGAAGGTGAAAGCCTGGTCAACGATGCTTCTGCCCTAGTAGCTTACCGCTTTGCAGTAGCTGCGGTAACCGGTACTGCTTTTGTATTCTGGAGGGCCTCTTTAGCGTTTGTGTTCATGATGGCGGGTGGCGCCCTGGTGGGCGTGGTTATGGGAATGATCCTGGCCTTCATCCTTAAAAGAGTGCATCAAAACCAGCTGGTAACTATTAGCTTTATGCTGCTCATGCCTTTTATAACGTACCTGGTGGCAGAGGAGTTCCATGTATCCGGCGTAATAGCCGTGGTAATATTAGGGCTGGCCATTTCCCGTTTCAGTCATAAAGTATTCCCCGAATATTTAAAAAAGCAGTCCCGCAACTTTTGGGATGTTATTATTTTCCTGCTCAATGGCCTCATCTTTATCATCATTGGATTACAGTACCCATATGTGGTAAAGCATATAGATAAAACACAGATCCTGCCTTACCTGGGTTACGCTTTCCTGATCACCATTGTAGCTTTGGCGCTGCGTATGATCAGGGTGTTCCTGCAGCAGATCAACCTGGAGCAGGCATTCAGGAAAAAGAAGGGGCGTATTACCGAACATGCGCTGCTGGATGTAAAAACCAGCTTGATCATCAGCTGGTCTGGCATGCGGGGCATTGTGTCCCTGGCCATTGCCATTGGTTTGCCGGCTACCCTGCAGGATGGCAGCGCATTCCCGCAGCGGGATGCCATTATCTTTATTTCCGTGGCCGTAGTATTGTTTACGTTGCTGGGGCAGGGGCTTACCCTGCCATTGGTAGTGCGTTTATTAAATGGGAAGAAACAGCCTGAAACAGCCGTTGCCGCGCATAAATAGGCATATAAACAGGTGGCCGCCCATGAATAAGCCCGCTTGTGGCATGACGATTGATATACGCTATGAAACAACAATAGCTGTTATGAAAACATTAGGTATTATCCTCGTCATTGCCGGTATTGCCATGATCCTGATCCGTGGTTTTTCTGTACAAACGGAAAAGAAGGTAGTGGACCTTGGCCCTGTAGAAGTAAACAAGAAAGAAAATAAATGGATTGGCTGGCCTACTTATGCCGGTGGTTTAGTAGCTGTAATAGGGGTTGTACTGCTGGTAGGCGGCAATAAAAAAAGTTAAAAGTCAAAAAGTAAAAATTAAAAGCTGATGCAGCGTCGATACCATTACTATCGCCTGCATCAGCTTTTATATTTATCCCGTTCATAAAGCCTTTTAAGCGGTCTCTATGAACCTCCTTCGCCGGTTTAGCATTTATGATTTTACATTCCACATTCCACTACCTATCCATCTCCCCGGCATTATTTTTAATTTTTACCTTTTTACTTTTTACTTCCCTTCCATCTCCCCGGCATTCCTTTTTTATTTTTGCTTTTTTACTTTTTACTTTCCAACGCTCTTTGGGTTGCCTCTAAGTACGCCCGCCCCCATTGCTGATCGGGTTCCAGATGATTCCCCTCTGCCCACTCATTCCAGGCATTAATAAAAACAAAATTCTCTTCCGCACTGTAAGGCTTAAACTTCTCAATGGTATTCCGCAGCCAGGCTTCATATATTGCAGGGCTGCTGTTAGTCATTACAAACGCGTTCTCTTTACGCCGGGCCGTATTATCCCACATAGGGGTAACACTGGGATATTGTTTGTAAGGGGGCATGGTCCGCGCCATCATACGTTGCACATACTCCGGGTAGCTTACGATCTTATGCTGTTTGTAAACAGAAGGTTTTAACCCCAGCTTATCCATCCACTGCTCTTTTTTAGTGCCCATGTACGGGGCCGGCATATCGTAAAAATCAGGCTGAAATTCTATAGCTGCATCAAAGCCCATGGTCAGCGGATCTTCCTTTACCTGGAAACCCTGCATATAGGCCAGGTACAGCTCTCCAATGCCCAGCTGCTGCGCCTCATTACGCCAGGTGCGCAGGGTTTGCGCCAGGTCGGGTAGCAGGGTAGGGCGGTATATGGCAAAAAAGGGCTTGCCATCTACCCGTATATAACGCGGGTCAGCAAACACTTCCCGGCACAGGTAACGGATATGTTCCAGGTCATCTTCCGGTGAATAATTCTGTTGTATCAGCACCTCCGCATCGTTACCATCCCAGCGCCGGGTCCAGTTCTCATTGGCCCAGCAATACATAAAAGGCAGGTCCGGCTGCCCGCTTTGCAAAAGCCCGTCCAGCGCAGCGTTCATCAGGCGGGTACCGTTAAACCAGTAATGGTAATAACAGAAACCATAAATACCGTATTGTTTGGCCAGCGCCGCCTGTTCCTTTCTTACCTGTTCCAGCCGCAGGTCATAAAACCCCAGGTCGGCCGGTAAGTGGGGCTGATAGTGGCCCTCGAACAAAGGCCGCGCCTTGGCAGTATTGGTCCATTCTGTAAAACCTTTTCCCCACCACCGGTCGTTTTCCGGGAAAGGGTGGAATTGCGGCAGGTACACAGCCAGTGTTCTGATGTTCATATTATGTGGGTGGTTTCCTTTCATTTAGTATCCGGCGCTTACTTACCGCTTTGAAAATACTTTTTTAAGCTGCATGCGCAGCAGCTTCCAGCGGGCATCCCGTTTCAGCGTAGCAGCCGGTATAACGGCGCCGGGCGTACGATAAAATCCCTGTTCAATAGCATCCAGTGCAGCTGGCTCAAAACGGGCCCGCTGTTCCCAGAACTGCCGGTGCAGCTTGCGCAGCGCCCTTTTATATACTTTTGCAGGTATCAGCGTTTCATGGTATAGCTTATGCAGTATGCGGGCTTCCTCTATAAAATTTAACCCGGTCCGGTAAGCCGGGGTGGATACATCGCCGCTATGGCTGCGGAAATAATTTAACACCCTGGCAGTAATGAACACATTGCCCTGCCGGCATAAATTAATCCAGAACACTCTGTCGCCGGCAAATTTATATTCCAGGTAATCCTGCTGAATGCCGGCAAACAGCTCCTTTTTCCATACCGCCATGCTGGCGTTCACAACGGCGTTACGGTCTACCATATACTGTTGTATAAAAAGCAGCCCTTCTACGGTATCCTCTAAATACCCGTGCTGCGTTTGCCAGAATACCTTATTGTCGCCGTCTATGGCGTACGACTGGCAATAGGCCAGCACGTTATGCTTGTTCTGCAGCAAGCCGGCTGTCAGGTATTGCAGCAGCGTAGGCTCGCACCAGTCGTCGCTTTCTGCCAGCCATATGTATTGGCCTGCTGCTGCCTCTATGCCTTTTTTCCACTGTTTAAATACGCTGCCGCTGTTGATGGTATTATAAATGATCTGTGAAACTTTCGGATGCTGCCGGTAACGTTCTATAATATCCCGGCTGTTATCGGTTGAGCAGTCGTCCAGGATAATTACTTCAAAATCCTGGAAGGTTTGCTGCAGCACAGATATAATGCGCTGTTCCAGGAAAGCCGCATGGTTATAATTAGGAATGATAACGGATACTATAGGTAGATTCATTACTTTTACGCGCTAAAAACAAAGATATATTGAAAAAAGTGGTTTTGTATGTCGTTCGATAACTATGCTATAGATTATTCTGTACTGATCTGCACCTATAACCCCGACCAGCGCCTGCTGCAACGTTGCCTGGAGGCGGTAAAAGATCTGCAGCGTAACGGCATCACAACGGAAGTTATATTAATTGATAATAACAGCGCGCCTGCTTTGCAAAGTAGGCCATATATACAGCATTACCTGAGCCAGGTGCCCGGTATGCAATTGCTGAATGTTACCCAGCAGGGGTTATCCTATGCGCGTATGGGTGGCATTGCTGCCGCCAGGGGTAAATACATTGTTTTTTTTGATGATGATAATGAGCCGGACAGCGCTTACCTGCTGGCCCTGCAGCAGCTGCATACCCAATACCCGCAGGTAACGGCCTGGGGGCCCGGGCAGGTGCAGGTAGATTTTATTGACGGTATAGATCCTAAGCTGGAGGCCTATGCCCGCCCGGCTTTCCAGGAACGGCACGAAAAGCAGGTAGCCTTTGCAGCTGAACATGAATGGCAGTCCTGCTATCCCTTTGGCACCGGCTTGTGCATGCCCGCAGCCACGCTTAAAGGATATATAAATGGTGTGAATACCGGCCGTTTCACCCTTACTGACCGCAATGGCGAAAGCCTGAGCAGCGGTGGCGACACCCAGATGGTGCTGTTCGGCATCCATGGCGGCGGGGCGGCCGGTACAGCGCCCGCCCTGAAGATTACACATATTATACCCGGCAAAAGAACCAGCCCCGCTTACTTAAAACGGCTGGCCTACTCCACCAGCCTTTGTTATGCCACCTGTGTGGCGCAGGTTTTCCCGGAGTACCGGCAGCAGGTAATAAGCGGGCTAAAACCGCCTGCTAAGTTCAGCCGCCAAAGTTTTAAGAAATTTTTAAGATTATTAATGGGGGCTAATACGTTAAAGCAATGCCGGCTGGCAGCCGAAATAGGGGAGATGTGCGGCCGTTACCTGTTGCTGCAGCGGCCCGTACCCGGGCTGGTACGCATGATCATACAATTCATGAAGCTGGATTAATAAGGTTATATATCTATAAACGTGTGAATTATAAGTAATAAAGTATGTTGAAATATAAAGAAAGTTTATATTTTTAGTGAAGAACAGGAATCAACGGTTGGTACAAAAAAGTAAAAAAAGATATCAAATAACCTTTATCGGGCGCTATTGATCTTATCCATTAAGAGAGCAATGTTGATATACTTCCCATTACATAGCCCTGCATCTTTTATGATCAGAGATGCCGGCGCCGTATTGTAGCCAAACATTTTCACCTGTGCTTCCCGGGAACGGTCCCTGCCCTGTTTTTAAAAAGGGTCTTTAAATAATTATTAATTTTGGAGTTTTATATATATATTTATAATAATAATAATGAAAACGTATTTCCGGCTGTTGTCTTTTGCCAAACCGATTGAAAAGTATGCCATCCCGTATATCATATTTACGTTGCTGGCCGTGTTGTTTGGGGCATTAAACCTGGCATTGCTGGCGCCGCTGCTCACAACATTGTTTAACCAGAACAACCAGCAGGTAGTAGCCAAACCGGAACATTTTTATGACGTTTTCAAAATGCTGAACTATTATTCAGCCCAGCTCAATCAGAAATTAGGGCTGCGGGATACGTTGAAATATGTGTGTCTGACCATTGTAGCGTCTGTTTTCGTTGGGAATTTATTCCGGTATTTTTCCGAACGTACCATGGAAAATCTGCGGATTCATACCTTGCTGAACCTGCGAAAGGCCGTGTTCAATAACATTATGGACCTGCACCTGGGTTATTTCAGTAATGAGCGTAAGGGGGATATTATGTCCAAGATCGCGTCGGATGTGCAGGTGGTGCAGTATTCCGTAACCGGTACCCTGCAGGTGATCTTTAAGGAGCCGTTAACGCTGATCACCTACCTGGTAATGCTGTTCATTATCTCCTACAAGCTTACGCTTGCCTCTATGATCATTATACCGATAGCGGGGTTTATCATCTCCAAGATCGTATCCCGGTTAAAGGAGCAGGCCACAGCAGCCCACGTATCCTATGGCACCATGATCAGTTACCTGGAGGAAGCGCTGGGGGGTATTAAGATCATTAAATCATTTAACGCCACACCTTTTATCAAGGAACGTTTTCACAAGGAAAACGTGCACTATTCCAATATTATCAGGGCTATGGCCAGGCGGCAGCAAATGGCCTCGCCGGTATCTGAAACGCTGGGTATTATAATGGTAGCAGGTATTGTGCTGTACGGCGGTTCGCTGGTGCTGTCCAATACCGGTGAGCTGGATGCGGCGGCCTTTATAGCCTATATTGCCCTGTTTTCCCAGATCATGCGCCCGGCCAAAGCCATTTCGGCCTCCTTCAGCAACATCCACTCCGGCCTGGCCGCAGGGGAGCGGGTGCTGGCCTTAATTGACCAGCAGTCGCAGATCAAGGATGCGCCGGATGCAAAGGCCGTAGACCAGTTCCGGGAAGCTATCCGGTTTGAGAAAGTAGCCTTTGCCTATAATGAGCGTCCGGTGCTGAACAGCGTAAGCCTTACCATACCCAAAGGTAAGTCCGTAGCGCTGGTAGGGCCTTCCGGCGCTGGCAAAACCACCCTCATGGACCTGATTCCCCGGTTTATACAGCCACAGTCCGGCAGCATACTGATAGACGGGCACAACATACAGGCCGTTACTTCAGAATCCCTGCGTTCGCTGATGGGAATTGTAAACCAGGAATCAATTTTATTTAACGACACCATTTTTAACAATATAGCCTTCGGAAAGCCAGGGGCCACAATGCAGGAGGTTGAGGCTGCCGCAAGGATCGCCAATGCCCACGAATTTATTTCTGCAACAGAGCACGGTTACCAGACGAATATTGGTGATAAAGGCGTTAAGTTATCAGGCGGCCAGCGCCAGCGCATCTGTATTGCCCGTGCAGTGTTGACGAATCCACCCATTATGTTGCTGGATGAAGCTACCTCTGCGCTGGATACAGAATCTGAAAAAATGGTGCAGGATGCATTGAACAATCTGATGAAGAACCGTACCTCGCTGGTGATTGCACACCGCTTAAGTACCATACAAAATGCAGATCTGATCATTGTGCTGGATAATGGCAACATTGTTGAACAGGGAACTCATTTACAGCTTTTGGAAAAGGACGGGTTATACCGTAAGCTGATAGAAATGCAAACTTTCAGCGCTAACTGAACCACAGCTGTAACAAATTAAATGGTAGTACGTTGTATATATCAGTGCGGATGATAAAACATCCGCTGTATTGTAAGCATAAACTTGAATGCCAATGCTATTCTATAAAAACCTTATGACCGTTAAAAATTTCTTTATTGAACACAAACCGCAAGCAGGATGGTGAAACAGAACTTTTCAGTTGGGATCTTAATTGCTACATATAACTGGCCGGAGGCGCTGGAAATAATTTTCCTGAGCCTGTTACAGCAAACGTATCTGCCGGATGAAATACTGATCGCAGACGACGGATCAAGGGAGGAAACAGAACAGCTGATCAATAAATACCGCAAGATCCTGAACATTCCCTTAAAACATGCCTGGCATGAAGACCGCGGTTTCCGCAAAGGGATTATTCTGAACAAAGCGGTAAAACAATCGGAAGCAGATTATATCATTGAAATTGATGGCGACATTGTAATGCATCCGCGCTTTATCGAAGACCATGTGAAGCAGGCAGAAAGAGGGCATTTTGTACAGGGCGCCCGCGCCATGATAGGAGAGGCCACCACCAAACACATTCTGCAAACCAAAAGCACCAGGCTGGGTTTCTTTACCAAAGGCCTTCAGAACCGCTTTAACGCATTACGCTTACCCGCTTTATCCTTTATAGTAAAAGCAAACCCCTACAGCTCAGATAATACCAAAGCCTGTAACCTGGCTTTCTGGCGTGAGGATTTTATAGCGATCAACGGGTATAATAACCTGTTCTTTGGCTGGGGATCGGAAGACTGTGAGTTTGCAGCGCGCCTTATACATGCAGGTGTACATAAAAAGCGTTTAAAGCTGGCTGCCGTATGCTTTCACCTGCATCATGAATACCATAACAAATCACAGATCACGGTGAATGAGCGCCGCTATAGTGAAACGCTTACAACCAGGCTGGTGTGCTGCTTAAATGGCTACGCGGAAGTTTAAACGAAGTGTCTTAAAATATAAATAACCAGCAGCGGGTACAACACCCACTTTACCATTTTATAAGTATTAGAGCGGTAGAAGTACACCTTGTTTATGATGCCATTATCATGAAACCGCTCCCCGATCTTTCCAAACCTTAAACGGGAAAGCTTTCCCCACAAAAGCCCCGTCTCATACACTATCCTGAGGGTAATTACATACATTAATATCTGCACATTGCCGGTACCGGACCTTTTTATGGTTTGTATAAGGCTGGCAATGATCTCAATGAGTATAACGCCCGCCATAAAAACCAGCAAAGCGCCTACCCACATGGGTTTCAGCAGGCCTGTTATTGCCAGCGCCAGTAGTGAAAGCAACAACGTTTCCGGCGTGTTGGGGAAATCATAATAGGCATATTGCGGGTTCAGATCGCCCAGCCAGCTGTTGCCTACACCATAAAAAAAGGGCTTGCGGTAATTCGGTTGCTCATTATTCCACCAGGGATGTTGTACTGCAGCCTGGGGTAGCGTTTTATAATTACGGTATTGGTTACGCTCACGTATTTTTAAGAAAAAATCCACTTCCTCACCGCCGCCGGTTTTAGGTATTTTACCGGTGAACTGGATGTTGTCTGCAGCGCTGCGTTTGATCATCATATTGGCAGTGGCGCCCCAGGCAAAAGAAGCTTTTTTGCCGGCAATGGAAAATATATCCAGCGATCCGCTAACGGTGAGCGCTTTGGTAAAAGCCGTAGTTGGTTTGGGTAAATTCACCAGGCCAATAAATCCAATTTCATCCGGATATTGTACCGCTGCACGCGCATAGGTTTCCAGCAGATCATCCGGTACTAACACATCATCATCCAGGAACAGTATCCAGTCGCCATTGCCCGCATTCATGCCGTTGTTGCGGGTTAAGCCGGAGCCCAGGTTCTCCGGGTTAACGGACAGGAATACGTTCTCATGATCTACCAGCGATTGTATTGCAGGTGACGGAACAAGAGAGGGATTATCTGCTACCAGGTAAAATTTTATATTTACATTCGCAGGCTTTCGTAGGCGGAGCATTGGCAGAATATACTTTTCGTCCAGGCGAAAAGATGGTATAACAACGTCAATACTTAGGTTCATGCATTCATTTCGAACAATAAAGATAAATACATTTCATTAATTATGCAGGTTGCTTTCACCATATGCTCCAACAATTACCTGGCACAGGCTAAAGTGTTGTGGTTGTCCTTAAAAGAACATCAGCCGGATGAGTCTTTTTTTATTTTTTTATGTGATGAGAAAAGGCCGGAGATCGACTACAGCAGCCTGGCAGATGAAGTGATCCCTATAGCGGACATCGAACCGGGTATCCAGGAGCTGGCCTTACGGTATAATATAGTGGAGCTGAATACCTGCGTAAAACCACATGTTATTGAATACCTGTTCCGGGAGAGAAAGATGGAGAAGGTGTTGTACCTGGACCCGGATATTTGTGTATATAGCCCGCTCACACATTTATATACCATACTGGATACGGAGGATATTTTACTTACGCCGCACATTTATACACCTATACCTATTGATGGTAAAAAACCGGCAGAACATACTTTCCTCAACTACGGCATCTATAACCTGGGGTTTATTGGCGTAAGCAACCGGGAAGAGGCGCACCGCTTCATAAGCTGGTGGAAGGAGCATACCTATAAGGAAGGATACATTGCAGCAGAGCAGGGCATTTTTGTGGACCAGCTGCCGGTGAACCATGCGCCGCTGTTCTTTAAAAATGTGCACATCCTGCAGAACAGGGGGGCTAATATGGCGCCCTGGAACCTACATGAAAGGCACCTGGTCCGGCAGGCCGGTAAATATGTGGTGAATGAAAAAGAGGCATTAATGTTCTATCACTTCAGCTCCTTTGCGGTAGATAAGAACGAGCTGCCCCTGCACCACTACGACCGCTTTAAGCTGGCCGCCCGCCCGGACCTGCAGACCCTGCACGCGGAATATAACGACGCGCTGAAAATGGCAGGATATACTTTTTACCAGCAGTTTGAAAGCAGCTATTCAGTGATGCGTAAGGCCTATCTGAAACAACAGAAAAAGGCGCAACGGCCGGTGCGTAAAATATTGAAGAAGTTCTTCCCGGGTTAGGTTATGCGTCCCAGTAGCCGCCTTCGCCCTGCAGCTTTTGTTTATAGCGTTTGTATAGCATTCTTATATACAGCAGCCAGCCCATATTACGGCGTATCAGCTGCAGTTTATCCTGTTTGAACAGCACGTCATTTCCCCCGGCAGAAAAGCCGGTCATATCATACCGTGCAATGGTAATGGGATGGTAAACTTTTTTAAACGTGTTATCGCCCCACACCTGTATGTTCAGCGCATAATCTGCAAAAACACGGTAGCGCAGGTCATAGGTATATTGGTGGAATACGGTGATGGGATAAATAATAGCCTGGTGGTTCATACCATGTTTGGCCAGCCGGTACCGGCTGAATTTACCGGTAAGCAGCAGGGGAGTAGTGCCGCTGTTGCCATAATACGGCTCGCTGTCGCCGTAATATACGGTGCGCTCATCTTTCAGCTGCGCGGCCAGTTGGCTGAAAGCCGGCAGCAGCCGGTCATCTGCACCCAGAAAATACACCCATTTTCCCTTAGCCTTTTGTACGCCTTTGTTCAGTGCATCATAAATGCCCGCATCAGGCCCGCTGGTCCAGGATAAGTTTAGCTTATGTTCAAATGTTTTTAAGATGGCAAGGGTATCATCGGTGCTGCCGCCATCTGTTACGATCACTTCAATATTTGCGGTTTGTGCGGCAATGGAGCTAAGACAATCCTGCAGATGCTTTCCGGCATTAAAGGTGGCAATAATAATACTGATCAGAATATTCCCCGGTGTATCCGCTTTCTGCTGCATGTGGTTGTACTGAATTGTTTGCTAAATTATAAAAAATTAGATTTGTCGCATAAAAGAAAGTCGCATGTCCAGCTATAAGGTGCAGTCCGCAGTTTTGATGCTCATTTTTAAACGGCCCGATACCACGCAACAGGTTTTTGACCAGGTAAAAGCAGTTAGGCCGGACCGGCTGTATGTAGCTGCAGACGGGCCACGGGAAGGCCACCCTACAGATGCTGCCTTATGCGCGCAAACCAGGGATATTATTAAACAGGTGGACTGGCCCTGTACGGTACGTACCCTGTTCCGCGATCAGAACCTGGGCAGTATGCAGGCCCCTGCATCCGGTATCACCTGGTTCTTTGAGCAGGAGGAGGAAGGTATTATCCTGGAAGATGATTGTTTGCCTAACACCAGCTTCTTTTATTTTTGCGATGCCATGCTGGAAAAATACCGCCATGATACCCGCATGTTTGTAGTTACCGGCACCAACTCGCAGGATGGACAAACATGGGGCCCTGCCAGCTATTATTTTTCCCGCCATAGCAGCATATGGGGCTGGGCCAGCTGGCGCCGGGTATGGCAGCAATATGATGTGGACCTCCGCGCTTATAAGCAGGAAGATGTAAAACCGCAGCTGCAGAAAATATTCAATGATCCTTTCCTGGTAGATATATGGGTGAACATTTTTGAAACCGTACAGCAGCACCGCGTACAGGCCTGGGACCATCAGCTGCAGCTGATCACCCTTTTTGAGAACGGCTTATGCATTACCCCTAATGTAAACCTGATCAGCAACATTGGTTTCCGGGAAGATGCTACGCACACCTTTAGTAAAGACAGCCATAACGCCAACAGGCCAACGCAGCAGCTTACCAACATCATACACCCCACCTATATAATGCCTGAAACAGATGCGGATTATTATTTCATGAACCGTGAGTTTGACCTGGCATCTAAATGGAGAAGGTATAATAAGCCTAAGCGGCGGTTTAAGAGATGGGTGAGGAGCTGGTTGTCCGGTGCTGGACAATAATGTTCATTTGCGGACACTCATTAACTTGTTTTATAGCATAAAGAGGCCGTTTCCTTAATAGGAACGGCCTCTTTAATTAGTTGGCACCTGATTTGTTCGACAAAATAGAAACTAATAACCTGAACTTATGCGGCGAACGTATTTAGGTGAATTTGAAGAAGTGGTTTTACTGATGGTGGCCATCCTGGACGGAGAGGGCTACGGCGTTACAGTTAGCCAGGCGCTGGAAGAGCATACCGGACGTACCGTTACATTCGGTACGGTTCATAACACCCTGATCCGGCTGGAAGAGAAGGGCTTTGTGCAATCAGAACTGGGCGGGGCAACGGCCGAACGCGGTGGACGGCGTAAACGGCTGTTCCGCATTACAGCGCTGGGAAGTCAGGCATTGCAGGAAATTCAGCAGCTTCGTCAAAATCTCTGGCAGTTATTACCACCTCACACTTTCCGGCTTAGTGGCATATGAGATCACCTGTTCAACCACCCCGCTGGGCCCACTGGCTACTAACCTGGCTGCATCCTGACAATACGTTGGAGGAGGTAGAAGGTGATCTGCATGAGCTCTATACACACTGGTATAATAGTTCGGGCAAAACCCAGGCTACACTGCGTTACCTGCTGAACGTAGTGTCGGTGCTGCCACCGTTTGTGCGCAGAAGAAAAACAAATAAACAACAACCGGAATACCGGACCACCTCTAGCTTAAACTCCATCATGATTCGGAATTATCTAAAAATTGCGTTTCGGAATCTGAAGCGGCAAAAAATTTCAACCAGCATTAATATCGTTGGTTTAGCCATCGGACTGGCTACCTGTATACTGATCATGCTGTATGTGCAGGATGAGCTATCCTACGATCGCTATAATGAGAAAGCGGACCGGATCTTCCGGGTCGCGCTCAGGTTGCGGTTAAACGGTAAGGATGTTGGTGGGCCCGTGTTAGGCGCCAACGCCGGCCGGGACTTACAACAGGAATTTCCGGAAGTATTAAAAACAACGCGGATCCGGAATCAGGGAAGTGAGTTTGTTAATTACGGAACAACCTCATTTAAACAGGATAACCTGCTTGCCGCCGACTCAGCTTTTTTTGAGGTGTTCTCCATTCCGTTCCTGAAAGGGGATCCGAAGCGGGCACTTACAGAGCCAAACACGTTGGTATTAACTGAGGGAACCGCCCGGAAATACTTCGGCAACCAGGATCCTATCGGGAAGGTCTTGTTATTTGGCAGTGATAAAACACCTTACCGGATTACGGGCGTGGTCAGAAATGTACCGGAAAACTCTCATTTCCGGTTCGATATGCTGACTTCATTAGCCGGTTATGATGAGCAGCATATAGGCTGGACCTATAGCATGAACTTTTACACCTATGTGCTGCTGCCGGAGAAATACGATTACAAAAAGTTCGAGGCTAAAATTTCCCGGCTCGCTGAAAAACAGATTGGGGGCGAATTACAGCAGTTTCTACAACTCAGCCCGAAACAGTTTCGGGAAAAGGGTGATGATTTCGGGATCTTTCTTCAACCACTCACCAGTATTCATTTGTATTCCCCGTTCGGAGGGACGGAGTTAAGACCAGGGGGAAATATTCTATACGTATACGTGTTTGCGGCCATTGCTGTTTTTATGTTGCTGATAGCCTGTGTGAACTTTATGAACCTGTCAACGGCTACGGCTGTACGGCGTTCACGCGAGGTAGGAATACGTAAAGTGCTGGGGTCCGTAAAAGCACAATTGCAGCAACAGTTCCTGATTGAATCAGTGCTGCTGGCAATGGTGGCACTGCTGGTTGGATTGCTGGTTGTAGGCCTGGCGTTGCCCTTCTTTAATCAGTTGACAGGCAAGACCCTTACCATCAGTTTATTGATCAATCCATTTGTATTAGCTGGTTTAGTAGCGGGTACGGTGCTGGTGGGGCTGTTGGCTGGTAGTTACCCTGCTTTTTACCTGTCGGCCTTTAAACCGGTTGCAGTGTTGAAAGGAGGGGGTACCGCCGGACGCAGAAGCTTTAGCCTGCGGAATGGTTTGGTGGTGTTTCAATTTTTTATCACTATTTCAATGATCATTGCCACTGTTACGGCCGACCGGCAATTACGTTACATGAGAGCGCAGAAAGTTGGCTTTGATCGTGAACAGGTGCTGGTTATTCATGATACGCACATGCTGCGCAATAACGAATCCGTATTCCGCAATCAGATCATTCAATCTCCGCAAGTCATCACGGGAAGTATTTCAGGGCAGGTACCTGTTGGAAATACAAATCTTGATAACACCGCCGTAATGTCAAAGGAAAACCCCGATAAAGGTGTCATGAGCCGGTTCTATTATGTGGATGATGCGTATATTCCTACACTGGGGATGCAGGTGGTACTGGGGCGTAATTTTTCAAAAAGTTTTCCTACCGATTCCTTCGCTGTTATTCTGAATGAAACGGCTGTACGGGCTTTAGGCTGGCAACAGGATCCTATAGGAAGAGAGCTGATCGGCCACATTGATGATAACGGTGCGAAAACATATTACCGGGTTATTGGTGTTGTAAGCGACTTTCATTTTGAATCCTTGCGGCAGAAGATCGGGCCTTTAGTCATGTTCCTGGGCAGGAACTCAGGCAATATCCTGGTCAAAACCCATACGGATAAGCTGCCGCAGTTCCTCGCTTCATTGAAGCGGCAGTGGGAATCATTTTCGCCCGCAGCACCTTTTTCTTATTCATTTTTAGATGACCGGTTTGCGCAGGTTTATGTCAGCGAGCAAAAAATAGAACAGGTATTAACCCTCTTCTCAAGCCTGACCATCTTCATTGCCTGTTTAGGATTATTCGGATTGGCTACCTACACCGCTGAACAACGTACCAAGGAGATCGGTGTGCGAAAAGTGCTGGGTGCATCCGTTGGCAGTGTGGTGGCTTTACTCTCCAAAGACTTTCTTAAGCTCATCCTGATAGCGCTGTTGCTGGCTACGCCTATTGCCTGGTGGGGGATGGATCAATGGCTGAATGAATTTGCCTATAAGGTTACCATTGACTGGTGGATCTTTGCGCTGGCAGGATTGCTGGCAATCGGGATTGCCTTGCTGACAGTGAGCTTTCAGAGTATTAAAGCCGCGTTAACGGATCCCGTGAAGAGTTTGCGCAGTCAATAGTGGAGAGGATAGTATAAATTATTTTTTATCCATTTTCGTCTTATCTTAAATTCCCATAATCTCTTATGACATTTAAACTGGCCGCTTTCCTGCTCCCGCTCTTTTTCTTCCTTTCACACATCGCCCTTGGCCAGGACTGGCGGTATGTCAAAGAGAAAAAAGTATACCACAGCCTGGAAGAAGCCCTGAACAATAAAGACGATGTATATAACCTGCTGTTGCTCCAAAGGGTTAACCGCGAAAAGCTGCATCTCATCGGAGAAATGAAGCACATACAGTACCTGGGGCTGCCGGAAGCGGATCTTGATTCATTACCTGCTTCGATCTTTTCCCTTCCCAATATTCGAACGCTCAATCTATGCGGAAACAGATTCACAAAGATCCCGGAAGGAATCAGGCGCCTGAAGAAGCTGGAATACCTGGTGATGTATGATAATGAGATCAGGGAAATCCCTGCATGGATAGGGGAACTTACCAACCTGGAAACATTGATCCTTCCAAGAAATAAGATCGACAGCATCAGTCCGGGAATAGGCAGATTGTATAAATTATCTGACCTGAGTTTGGGGGAGAATATGATCCGGCATTTGCCGGCAACAATCGGGGAACTTCATTCTCTGCGTGAGCTTGGACTGCACCAAAATAAGCTCTCCCGGCTACCGGAAGAAATTAGCAGACTGAAAAAATTGGAGATACTGCATGTTAATAATAACCAGCTGAGCTGCTTTCCGGAAGAACTGGGTTGGTGTAGCAATCTGGAACTGATACAGGCCGGTTCAAATTTGCTTACCCATCTGCCGGTTTCTCTTTCCCGTCTGAACAACTTGAAAACGCTTGGGTTGGAGAACAATCCCTTCGATAGCATGACCGAAAATTTCATATTTCCTCCGCAACTGAAAAGCCTCAACCTGACAGGTAAAGCTATCCGGCAAATGCCCGCTTCCCTGCGGAACTGCAAAAGCCTCCAACATCTTGAAATCACGAAAACGGCTATCACTTTCCTTCCTCTTTGGCTGAATGAGTTGAAAGAACTAAATTGGCTCGTGCTCGATGATAATCGCCTTGTAGCTATTTCCGATCTGCAGGGACTACGCAAACTTAGGGTATTTCGTGTGTCAGGTAACCTGTTAGATACACTTCCGGGCAATATTCTCCTGCTGCCTGAACTGGAAACTGTAGATATCACTAATAATCCAATCAGACATTTCCCCGTGCAGATCAAGAATGCGCTGAAACTGACATACTTCAATATTCAAAGCACGGAAATCACCAACGCAGAATATAAGACATACAGAAAGTTTTTGGGCAAGAGCATGATCCTTCCCCATGACAAGATCATGTATTTTGAAGATGAGGACGGCCCTTGTTATATTGATTCCCTTACGAACACCAATGACGTATTTACACATATAGAGGTATACCCCTCCTTTATGAAAGGCACTGCAGCCTGGCACAATTTTGTGCGGAATAATCTTCATGAAGACAGTATTGCCGGAATGCAGGATTCTGTTGTGCTGAAATATATTATCCGGGAAGGCGGCGGCCTGGCCAACCTCCGGGTCCTTAACTATAAATTTGAACAGACGAGGAATGAAGCAATACGCTTAATGAAGCTGTCCTGTCCTTACTGGGTGCCTGCAAACATTAGCGGTAGGAAGGTTAGTCTATGGCGGCGCCAGGTTTTTGTTTTTGATGGACAGGGAATAAGGGTAATGGATCATCCTGAAGATCCCCAGACCGAGATGCGTTTTCTGTATGAAAGCTCTTTTATTGTAAGGTGAAAACATCGCAGATCATTACCTAATCAAACCTTACACCCGTAATTCCTTCACAAACTGAAAGAAATTGCTCCTGCACAGCACTATCCTTAGCCTCCGCTAAGTAATGCGCCTGCTTTTTATGATGGAAATACTCACCGCTTACAGTGGCTTCTGCATCGTCGCTCACGGCCAGCCAAACCTGCGTGGCAAAACCTTCTTTAAGGCTATCCGGCGCGCCTGCGCCACCCATCTTTGTTGGCACCCAGCCGGGATCCACTGCATTCGAGTATACGCCCGCCCATTTGCGGGCAACGGCCATAGACAATATCAGGTCATGCAGCTTGGTATCAGAGTAAGTAACAGGTGTAGCCGCTGAAAGATCATCCAGGTTTGGATTGCCATGTAAATGCATGCCGGAGCTCAGGTAAATGAGGCGTTCCGGTTTGTGCATCAAACAGGTGAGTATATAAGGCGCAAGGCTGTTTACAGCAAATACTAACGGCCAGCCATCAACGCTTTTGCCCGATACCCGGTACACACCGGCATTGTGGATCACTACATCAAAAGCGCCTGAAGTATTGGCTTTTGCAGCCAGCGCCCTGGTTTCCGCAATACTGGAAAGGTCTGCAATTAATACATCTTCTGCACCGGGTACTTTCTCTAATGCCTGTTTTCCCCGCTCTGTATTGCGTGCATGCAGCACTACCTGGTGCCCCAGATCTATCAATGACTTTGCAGCCAAATGCCCCAGCCCATCTGCTGAGCCGGTGATAAAGATCCTTGCCATATCAGGAGTTTTTGCCATTATACTGTTCATCCGTAACCTGCTCCATCCAATCCACCACTTTTCCGTTCAGGTTTTCCTGGATGGCAGTATGCGTCATGCCGGTAGTAGCGGTAGCCCCATGCCAGTGCTTTTCATTGGGTTCAAACCAAATTACGTCTCCCGGGTGTATAGTTTCAACCGGGCCGCCGTCACGCTGTACCCAGCCACAGCCGGCCGTTACTATAAGGGTTTGCCCCAGCGGATGCGTGTGCCAGGCTGTTCTAGCGCCCGGTTCAAAAGTCACACTGGCAGCTGCAGCTCGCCTGGCCTCATTAGCATCAAAGAGGGGATCTATCCGCACAGCCCCGGTAAACCAGTCTTCCGGCCCCTTGACGGAAGGCCGCGAACCTGTTCTTGTTATTTCCATTGCCTGTTCATTTAAGTCTTTCCAGCAAATTTCAATCCTGATAAACTAATGTGCAAAGTTACGGTTAGCGCATGCTTTACCGTTTGCGAATATCAAACTAATCATTAAGAATTTCAAACCAGCGTCTCGCGGAAGAAATTATTGCGCTAACATGATAAAATTATGTATTTTGTTACGGGGGAATAATAACTATGAAAACAACCAGCTTAGGACTTTGCATCCTTTTAAGCCTTTCTGTACTATCATGCAAAAAAAAGGATATCCCTCCGGTATCCGATCCGTCATTCAACTTCAGCGCAGTAGATAAAGTATTAAACGATTCCGTTCCGCTGCGGTTTGGTGGTAAGGCGTATATCCTCATCAACGTAAATGGTAAAACAGCCTATGCCAAAGGTTTTGGCGGTTATGATAGTAACACCCGGCAGCTCATAGCCTCCTGCTCCAAATGGCTCTCCGGCGCAGTGGTTATGCGTATGGTGGATGAGGGTAAGTTTAAGCTTAGTGATACTGTAGGCAAATACCTGCCTGTTTTTACTGCCTATGGTAAGGGCAAGATCACCCTGGCGCAGCTGTTCTCCCATACTTCCGGTTTCCCAGGTAATTCAGACCAGGGCTATGAATCCAATACATCGCTTACGCTGGAGCAAGCCGTGGACCTGATTGCGAAAAATGTACCGCTCATTAACCCGCCGGGTACTAAGTTCTATTATGGCGGCGTAGGTATGCAGGTAGCCGGGCGTGTATGCGAGGTAGTGAGTGGTAAAAAATGGGCGGCCTTGTTTGCAGAAAAAATAGCTACCCCGCTGGGCATGACCAATACGGATTTTGGCTTAACGACCAATCCCATTATTGCAGGCGGCGTACGCAGCACTCCCAACGACTATATGTTATTCCTGAATATGGTGCTGAACAAGGGCGTAGCTGCCAACGGTACCCGTATATTAAGCGAAGCAGCTGTAACTGCTATGGAGCAAAGCCAGATCGGCAGCGCCACGGTACAGTATTCACCTTACCCGCTCATATGGATCAACACTAATAACATATACGGCATTGGTAACTGGCGCGACCTGGTGGGCGCTAATGATGTATTGGTGGAAAGCAGCAGCCCCGGCGCCTTTGGCAGCCATCCCTGGATCAACTATGATAAAAAAGTGACTGGTTTTATCTTCACATTTGTAGCATCTGACGGGAATTTATCGCCAACTGTGCCTACCTGTTTAAAGGTGAGGAGCTTAGTGCGGGAGATTGTGCAGTAAACAACTATTCGTATATCAGGTCCATTGCCTCATCAACTTTGTCAAGTAAAGAGGTGGTGGTGCTTACATCATCCATCGCTGCTTCGTCTTCAGAATCTGTATCCAGGTCGGTTTCATGTGTCAGGTCATCATCATTAAAGGTACCGGACTTGCCTTCATAAAACCGCAGTTTGTTGATACGGCTATCCAGTATGGATTTTATTTCCAGCAGGTATTCTGTTACTTTATCTGCGTCAAAACCTAGCTGGTTCATGGAAGATTCAGATAACCAGGCAAAGCTGGTATTATCGCCTAATAATGCTTCCTGCTTTAATTTTGTATAATAGGCCTGGCAGGCAGTACAGGCCACTTTGGTGCCGCCAACTGCAACTATTATCTGGTCTGCCTGGTTCTTTAAGCTTTCCAGGATAGCTGATTCTGCATGAATATCCCGGCTGTTCGAGGGCACCCTTACCTGCACATTTTTCAGTTTTGTGTTACGCTCTTTTTTTACAAAGTGCCGGGCGCCTTTTCGCTGGCGGTTCTGCGGGCCGGTCTTTGTTTCCTTATGCGAGGAAACGGCCAGGGCTTTTGCCACGTTCTTTCTTAATTGCTTCCTGGAAATGGGTTGGCCGCTTCCGTCCTTTAAAACAAACTCG
Organism: Chitinophaga rupis; assembly: GCF_900109685.1. Classification (GTDB taxonomy): domain Bacteria; phylum Bacteroidota; class Bacteroidia; order Chitinophagales; family Chitinophagaceae; genus Chitinophaga; species Chitinophaga rupis. The sequence goes on from NZ_FOBB01000005.1 coordinate 282,578, forward strand.
TCTTTTTTCTTAACTTTTTTATAATCGCTTAGCCTGCGGTTGTTGTCCAGCTTAAGCCGTTTTACATCTTCTGCTTTCCTTTTCTTAACATTTTCTTCCAGTGCAGCGGCTTTCCGTTTAATATGAAAAGGCCTTATCGTATCTGTATAACCCTTTTCCAGTGTTTTTTTACCTAATTGTTGCTGCAGCAATAGATTGGCTCCGCTGTTATTCCCGGAAATATGCACACTTAATCCCTGCGTATTCTGGTCTTCCACAATAGCGGTTTGTATTTCCGGTGTGCGTTTATTGGTGCTAAGCTCTTGTTTTGTGTATTCAAGCAGGGAGGTGCTGAAAAATGCCAGCCGGGAGTGCTCCCGGTCCAGCTTTACGCCTACTGCATCTGCCAGCTTGCTGATCTTTACCCGGATGTTGGCCGGTAAAGAGGTGAGCTTTTCAAAAAAAGCCTGCAGGGCCCCGCTGGCCTTTAGTATCTTATCATTGGCAATATCTACGCTATCATCCAGCTTTTGTTTCCGTTTCTGCCAGTTTATAGCAGCAGCGCTGGGCCCCCCGGTTGTGGTGGTAGCGCCGGTAGTTTTTTTAGGTGTGGTTTTTTTCGCTCGTTTAGGACCATCCAGCTCCGCTTCAAGCTCCTGCCAGCCTTGCTTTTTGCCTTTTATATAAGCTCTTATTTCGGGCGCGCGGGGCATATCGCTCCAGCCGTTAGGGTAACCTGATTTATCACTGTTAACCTTAACCCAGTCCCTTGCCTCCGATATAGTACGTTGTACCGGCGGGTTCGCATGAAAGGGTTGTACCGGACGTAAAGGGGATGTTACTGTTTGCGCAACAGGAGCTGTATTAAAGGAAACAGGTACTGCGGGCCTGCTTGCTCCTTTTACCGATGGAGTAATAAGGCGGCTATGCTTAGCTTCTATTTGAGGGATGGGTGTTCTCATGACGGTTACGGTTACTAATTTAACCTTTTTATTCTAATTCTGCATTTTACACCACCTTCTTCAATATCTCCACCACCTCGCTCAATTCTTTTTCATTCAGCGATGCAAAGCCCATGCGCAGCGCATTGTGGTTCACTGTACCGTAGCTATACGCGCTGCCGTCGCTCATAAACAGCCCTTTGGCCGATGCGCGGGCCGCAATGGCCGGTAGCGGATATTTTTTGTGAAACTGCGCCCATACGGCCATACCACCGGCCGGCCGCTGAAAAGTAACTATATCCGGCAGCTCCTGCTGCAGCAGTGTGCACAGGTGGTCGCGCCGCTCATGGTAAAGCTTTACGGATTTTTTCAGGTGCCGCTGCATATCCCCGTTCTTGAACAGCAGGGCCAGGGCCTCATCCAGCAGGTTATCGCCGCGTATATCGATCATCCTTCTCATCAGCGCAGCTTCGGTGATAAAGTTCTCCGGCGCCACCATATAACCCGCACGTATGAACGTAGCCAGCGTTTTGGTAAGGGAGCCTATGTATATCACATTGCCATCATGGTCGGCGCTGGCCAGGGGCAGTATAGGGCTGCCGCTGTAATGGAAATCATAGTCATAATCATCTTCTATCACCGGCAGCTGGTACTGGCGTATCAGCTCAAGCAGCTTCATACGCCGCTCTGCGCTTAAGGTTACAGTAGTAGGGTGGTGGTGGTGCGGTATAATATACAGCAGGTCCGGTTTTTTCTGTTTGCAGATGCGGGCAATAGCATCAATATCCAATCCGTTCTCGTCCAGCGGTATGCGTACCAGCTTAGCCCCGAATTGCTGGAAGATCATATCCGCCATAAAATAATTAGGCTGCCCCACCAGCACCGTGGATCCGGGTTTCAGTATCAGCCTGGCAGCAACATAAATAGCCATTTGTGCGCCATGGGTAAGCAGCACATTATTAGGGCCAATGTTCAGGCCCCGTGTTTCTGTTAAGAACTGGGTCAGCTCATTACGCAGGCTCACCGGGCCGGCCATGTTGCCATAGGTGGCATAACGTTTTATTCCCGGGCTGTGGAACAGGCTCCGGTATTCCCGCATCAGCAGGTCTATAGGCCCTATACGGTGGTCCGGGAAGCCGTCATTGATCACCAGGCGGTGCTCGCCGGAGCGCCCGGCAGTTGCAGGATAGGCGCCTATCTTATTAAAGGTAAAACCGGTATTACCTGCATAGGCAGGTATTTTAGCCGCCGCTTTAAAGGTGCGCGGTTTTATTTCCGGCAGGCGCTGGGATACGATCACGCCCTTGCGGGGAATGGTCTCTATCCAGTCCTGTGTAAACAGCTCCTGGTAGGCAGCAATAATAGTTTTACGGTGCACTTGCAGCAGCAGGGCCATTTCCCGGCTGCCGGGCAGCGCTGCGCCGGGTTTAATAACCCCCTCGCGGATCAGGCCTACCAGGCCATTGGCAATCTGCTGGTACACCGGCATAGCCGATTCTTTATTAATAGGAAGCAGGGTGGAGAATGGAAGCATCTGGACTACCTGGTTTGTTATAGCTGGACTATAAAGATAGCCCAATGAGGCGATACTTTTGTTAAGTCAATTTCAAACAACAGTATATGAAAAGCAATTACGCATACGTACAGCTCTATCTTCGTTTAGCCATAGGCGCCAGTTACCTGGTAGCCGGGCTGGATCGCTTTGGCGTATGGGGCCCGCCGGGCGGCGCCCGCATCAGCTGGGGCGACTGGAGCCATTTCATGCAGTACGCCGGCCAGCTGCTGTCCTTTTTACCGTATAAGATGGCCGAAGTATTTGCCGCCATCGCCTCTGCTGCGGAAATTATTTTTGGCGCATTGCTCATCATTGGGCTATGGACCCGCTGGGCCGCCATTGGGAGTGGGATATTACTCTTCACTTTTGCGCTGTGTATGACGCAGGCCTTTGGCATACAATCGCCGCTTAATTATTCCGTGTTCACTGCCAGCGCAGCCAGCTTGCTGCTGGCCTGCTTACCGGCATATAAGTGGAGCCTGGATGCAATGCGCAGCAGGCAAAAAACTACGTATCAAACCAACAATATCTGATAAAATTAAAACCGTAAGACGATGTCAAGATTCTTAATGGGTAAAGTGCAACCCGCTGCGTACACCGCAATGCATGCACTGGACAAATTTATGCAGGAAAGCAGCATTAATAAAAACCATTACGAGCTCATTAAAATAAGAGCTGCCCAGATCAATGGCTGCGCCTATTGCGTAAATGCCCATACTAAAGAGGCGCTGAAGCTGGGTGAGAACCCGCAAAAGCTTTACCTGGTAGGTGTTTGGCGCGAAGCTACCAACGTGTTTGACGAACAGGAGCAGCTGGTGCTGGCTATTACAGAAGAAATAACCCTCATTCACAATCATGGCTTAAGCGATGAGCTGTATAATAAAGCGATCGCTGTATTTGGCGAAGTAAAAACCGCTGAGATCATTATGGGTGCTATTACCATTAATGCATGGACCCGCATAGGCGTATCTCTTAATATGCAGCCTCAAATTTAAATCAACAGATATGCACCAGGTAAAATTTGCACAAAGCGAAAAAGAGATCAACGACTGCTGGGAAGTGGTGCAAACCCTGCGCCCTCATCTTAACCAGGATCATTACCTGCAGCAGGTAAAGGAAATGCAGCAGGAAGGGTACCACATGCTATACATAGCAGGGAAAGATAAGGTAGCTGCCTTTGCCGGTTACCGTAACCTGTATAACCTGCTGTTTGGACGCTTTATTTATGTAGATGACCTGTGCACCCTGCCGGAATACCGTGGTAAAGGCCATGCTGGCGCGCTGCTGGATTATGTAAAGGCATTGGCTAAGGAAACCAATAAAACAGCCATAGTGCTGGATAGCGGGTTCCAGTTAAATGATGCGCACCGTTTGTACCTGAACAAAGGGTATAAATTATCGGCCCATCATTTTATGCTCAAATTTTAATGAGTCTCCTTCCGCTGATCTATAAAAAGCTGTCTTAAAAGTAAAATTCTAAGGCAGCTTTTCATGTGCCGGTGAATTTTTGAAACCGGACAGCCATGTACTATAACCGGACATTTCAAGCCCTGATCCTTCATGTAAATCATTGATAAGCAATTGTATCCCTTTCTGGCATTTTTTTGGTGCTCACGCCAGTATTCCCCTGATTTAATACCATACAATGCTCAGAAATCATTTTAAGATCGCAGTGCGTAACCTGATCAGGAACAAGGCGCATTCATTCATCAATATCACAGGGCTGTCTGCCGGTATGGCCATTACAATGCTCATAGGCCTGTGGATCTGGGACGAGCTCTCATTTGATAAATACCATCAGCACTATAACACCATTGCGCAGGTAATGCAAAGTCAGACGATAAATGACGAAGTAAGATCACAGGTGCAGGTGCCAATACCATTGGGGGAGGAGCTGCGGATGACCTATGGAAGTGAATTTAAAAGAGTGGTAATGTCATCCATGCCTGAAAGCCATATCCTGGCAGCAGGGGAAAATAAATTCGTAAGAACCGGGAATTATATGGAGGCCGGCGCGCCGGACCTGTTTGCATTAAAGATGCTGAAGGGCTCCGGAAACGGGCTGAATGATCCTGCATCCATATTGCTTTCCCAATCTACCGCAACGCTGCTGTTTGGCAATACAAACCCCATAAACAAAACGCTGAAATTTGATGATGAGCAAAGCCTGACGGTTACCGGCGTTTATGAAGACCTGCCACGTAATACCACCCTGAATAATCTTTTATTTATTGCACCCTGGAAGCTGATGCCCAAATTAGAAAAGAACCTTCAGAACTGGGGCAATAACGGGTGGCAGATCTATGTGCAGATGGCAGATAATGTTGATGTGGATAAGGCCTCCCTGAAGATCCGGGACGCCAAATCTAATAAGGATAACAGTGAGGAAAGGTTTAAGCCCGTCATTTTCCTCCATCCCATGAGCCGCTGGCATTTATATTCAGAATTTAAGAATGGTGTGAATACCGGCGGAAGGATCCAGTATGTTTGGCTGTTTGGTATTATTGGCGTTTTTGTATTGCTGCTGGCCTGCATTAATTTTATGAACCTGAGCACCGCCCGCAGCGAAAAACGTGCAAAGGAGGTAGGCATACGGAAAGCGATCGGATCATTGCGCACACAGCTGATCTATCAATTCTTCAGTGAATCATTGCTGGTTGCTTTCATCTCATTTATTTTCTCTTTGTTGCTGGTATTTTTATTACTGCCCTTCTTTAATGAGGTAGCAGGAAAAAAATTGTCTATCCTCTGGGTCAATCCTGTTTTCTGGATAACAGGGATCGGTTTCAGTCTTCTCTCAGGCATCATTGCAGGTAGTTACCCGGCCCTTTATCTCTCCGCTTTTCAGCCGGTTAAAGTATTAAAAGGTACTTTCAAAGCCGGCCGTCTGGCCGCTGTTCCGCGCAGGGTGCTGGTAGTGCTGCAGTTTGCAGTATCTGTTATACTGATCATTGGTACCATTGTTGTTTTCCGCCAGATCCAGTTTGCCAGGAGCCGGCCGGTTGGTTATAGCCGGGATGGATTGATCAATATAAAGAACCTGACCCCTGATATTTACCAGCATTTTGCCGCATTCCGGGAAGATCTTATCAGGACCGGCGCTGTAACCGAAGCAGCAGAATCTTCCACACCGGTAACGGAATCAAATAATGAACAATCAAATTTTGACTGGCAGGGCAGGGAGGCGAACGGTAATAACCAGGGCTTTGCAACCGTAGGCGTATCCAAAGAATATGGGAAAACAATCGGCTGGCATTTTGTAGATGGCAGGGATTATCAGACAGGGCCGGAGGGTGCCGATGCACTGGCTTTTGTGGTGAATGAATCAGCGGCAAAGCTGATGGGATTCAAAAACCCTGTTGGTGAAACGGTACGCTGGATGGGCTATACTTTTCATATTATCGGCGTAACAAAAGATATGGTCATGCAGTCGCCGTTCGATCCTGCTTTACCTACTATTTTTTATATGGCTCCCTGGAAGGTGAATGTGTTAAATATCAGAATAAACCCTGCAGCCAATGCTGCTGATGCGCTGAAAAAAATTGAGCAGGTATACAAACAATATAATCCCGGCCAGCCTTTTGAATACAAGTTTGCCAGCGATGAATATGCCCGGAAATTTGATGTGGAAGAGCGTGTGGGAAAGCTGACAACCTTCTTTTCCATCCTGGCCATTTTCATTTCCTGCCTGGGTTTGTTTGGTATGGCATCTTTTATGGCGGAGCAGCGTACAAAAGAGATCGGCATACGCAAAGTGCTGGGCGCCTCTGTATTGAATGTATGGGGATTGTTATCCAGGGAATTTGTAATGCTTGTGCTGGCAGCCCTGCTAATTGCAACGCCGCTTGCTTATTATTTTATGCATATCTGGCTGCAGCGTTACCAGTATCGCGCAGATCTTTCATGGTGGATCTTTTTTGCAGCTGCTGCCGGGGCTTTGCTTATAACCATCTTAACCGTAAGCTATCAAAGCATTAAGGCAGCGCTCATGGATCCTGTGCGAAGCCTGAAAACAGAATAACTACATGCCACCCATTACCATCCTTGCCGGGTAAATGCGTAAGAACACTTCCAGCGCCAAGGGGTTTTTACCGTACAGGCTATTCAGGCGCTCATCCGCATGGTATATGCTGAACTGCCCGCCAACAGCCATATTCACCGGTTTTACATGCAGCAGGTCGTAGCTTACGCCGGCAACTATTTCATTCACCGGGAACAAAGTATGCTCCCCGTATATGCCTTTGTTAAGATCTAATTCTTCAACGGATTTCTGTACCCATTCATACCGCATATAAAAGGCGGCCCGCTTACAGTTAATGGATGCTTCTGCCAGCGCAGCGTTTTCACCGTCGTGCCCTTCACTTTTGTTTAAACCCCATAAGGCAGTAGCATTAAACGTGCTGTGCTTACTTAAAGGATAGCTGGCTATGGCCGATGCAGTAGTACGGTGCACATTTTCATCCGGGTGCAGCGCTTCCGGCCCTTTTACATAAGCATGGGATACCTGTAAGGCCCAGTTGGCAGTGGGGTTATAAGAGAAACGCCCGCTCCAGGAATCAAACCGCGGTTTGTCAAAGCTGTAGCGGTTTTCATTGGGCTCCCGGCCGGTAAAGGAAGAGGCTTCCAGCTTAAAATTATCATAGCGGTAGCCTACCGTCACTACGCCAAAGGTAATATGCGTACCATCGTTCCAGTGGTGGGTAATGGGCGCATCCGGCCCATTCAGGGAAGAAGGCCGGTGCATAAATGCTACGGAACCTATGGAGGGTTCGCCGGGGTATCCCACGTAAATAAACACATCTGACCTTTTGGATAATGCCTGCGTATACCCTACGGATAAACCGGAGAACAGGTCATGCGGGTGCTGCCGGTCCACCAATGCCTTACCCTGCCAGCTTTCACCGGATTGAAATAACAGCGGGTAACCGTTACCGTTTTCCGTGATCCGGTCAAGCGACAGCATTACCTCATAATGGAATAAGCCGTTCTTACCCACTTTTCTTTGCGCCATTAACATCAGCCAGTTAGGTGCATCAAATTGGTCATCGCCCCGGCTGCCCTTATTAGTAAGGTCCTGTTTGGTATAACGGAGAAAAATGTTCCCATGGATCATATACATCCACTTGTTGCTATGCACCATGTAACCATACATGGGCGATGCATCCGGCAGCCAGCCCGTACCGGATCCATTGCGGTTCATGGGCAGCTGCAGGGAAAAGGCATGGCTCATGGGAGGGCCGTCATGCATACCATGCATATTCTGCATACTCGTATCATTGTCCGTCATATGATGTTCATGCTGGGCAAAAACACTCAATGAAGCTAACATCCAGCCCAGCAGCAGTAGAAATCTCTTGCGCATAACAGGGTTTTAAAATAAAGCAGAAATTATTATACCACAATTGCTTCCGTAAGCGTTTTTCTTAACATAAAGACAATTTACATCTAATAATTTCTTTCTATATCTTGGGGCTTAAACCTTTTTTTGCCCGCATAGCCACAGCGGCTATATTTGTTATTAAATTAAAATGTTCGAACCTTGCAAACGACTTACATTGATACTAAGGAAGTAATAGATCTGCAAAAATGGAACAGTGAATTACCCATCCTGGGTAAGCAATACCAGGAAGCCAGCCCTTACCCGCATATCGTGCTGGAAAATTTTCTGAACCCGGCTGTGCTGGATGCCTGCATTAAGGAATTTAATGAGCTGAATAAGGCAGATGGCTGGATCAATTACGTACACTACAACGAGAAAAAGAAAGGGCTGAATAAGCTGGATATGCTGCCGGCCACCATTAAACATACTATTAACGAGCTGAACTCACCGGCGTTCCTGCAGTTCTTAAGCACCCTTACCGGCATTGATAACCTGCAAAAGGACGATCACCTGGAAGGCGGTGGCATTCACCAGTCCGGCCGGGGCGGTTACCTGAACATTCATGCAGATTTTACCGTACACCCACACCACCGCAACTGGCAGCGCCGGGTAAATGTGCTGGTATACCTGAATAAAGACTGGCAGGAGGAGTGGGGTGGTAAGCTGGAGCTGTGGGATACGGAAATGAAGGCCTGCGAAAAAAAGGTGCTCCCCGTTTTTAACCGCTGCGTGATCTTTAATACAGATGCAGATTCCTACCACGGCCACCCGGAACCCATGACCTGCCCGGAAGATCAGTTCCGCCGTTCCATAGCCTTGTACTATTATTCCGTGGAAGATAAACCTTTCCGCAGGGCTACGCATTATATGGCCCGCCCCGGCGAAGGCAAAAAGAAATTCATGGTAAAGCTGGATAACGCCATGGTAGCCACGTACACGGAGATCAAAGGCTGGCTGGGCTCGAATGATAAGATCGTGAGTAATATACTGCGGTTCCTTTCCAGGAAAAAATAATTAATAATGAAGAATGCGGCTTTACCGCACAGTTACCTTATAGCATTCCCTCGCCCAGGCGGGGGAATGTCATTTTATGTAATGCTGCATTCGATCATGGGTATTGTGTATTTAAAGGGTTACACAATAGTTTTTATTTGCGTGCAAATGCAATACAGATTTTTAAAATATCAATGTACCTTCGTCTCCATTTTATAATCAGCACATGAAACTCGAAGAACAGCTCCTGGAGCGAAGTGGAAACAAATGCGAAATATGTCAGTCGGCCGGCCCTTTAAAGCCCTATGAAGTGCCGCCTGCTGCGCAGAACAATGCAGATAATATGATCCTGATCTGCGATAAATGCCGTATGCAGCTCGATAAAAAAGAGGAGCCTGACAGCCAGCACTGGCGCTGCCTTTCAGAAGCCATGTGGAGCGAGGTACCCGGCGTGCAGGTAGTAGCCTGGCGTATGCTGAACCGCTTACGGTCAGAAAGCTGGGCAGCCGACAACCTGGAAATGATGTACCTGAGCGATGAAAACCTTAGCTGGGCCAAGCTTACCGGTGATCATGAGAATGATGGCACCGTAGACCTGCATAAAGACTGCAATGGCGCACAGCTGCAAAACGGCGATTCCGTGATCCTTATTAAATCGCTGGATGTAAAGGGTTCAACACTGAATGCCAAAATGGGTTCAGTCGTAAAGAACATCCGCCTGGTAGAAGACAATACAGAACAGATCGAAGGAAAGATAGAAGGACAGCAGATCGTGATCCTCACCAAATATGTACGGAAACAGAATTCCTAAGCCCGGGGGGCTTAGGAATTAATTAAACTTTTCATTACCGGTATTCGTTGGGGATACTTTTGTCGCCAGGATGGATTCAAAGGCCGATCGAAAACAAAGGGGTACTGGTTGTTCACAACCTGCTTTGAGCAGGTGAGGCTAAGCAAGCCGGTGATCGTAAAGATCGCTGATGAGATCAAAACATTTGCCCAATTTCAACCAGTGCCGGGAGATTATTCTTAAAAAGTTATTAATTTTTGCCGGAGATCTTATAATCATCCGGCGTAATCCCCTTCACCCCCTTCGGCTTTTTATCCACCGGTTTAATGCTGATGGAATCAGGACGGTAGCCCTGGATCCTGTCGTAACGGAAAGCTTGTGAATCTACTTTAAGGGGCGGTACATCCTGTACCGGCGCCGGTTCTGCACTAATGCTGTCTTTTACTAAGGGGCTATCTTTTTTAATCTTTAAAGGCTTAACAGGAACCGCTTTCTTTTCAATGTCTTTGATCATTGTGCTGGTATCCGGGGCAGGCAATGGCGCTTCCGCAGCCGGTATGTTTTTAGGCGGCGCTGTATGCTCCGGTGCGGGATCTTTATAACTATAATACCAGAATAAAGCGATAGCCGCCACCGTTATTCCGGCAAAACCATACCAGCCTTTACCGGTAAATTTTTGAGCAGGCTTTTCCTTTGGTGTATCCACAACCGCATCCAGCTGCATTTCAATGCTGGCCCAGATGCTGTCGGACATATCCGGCACAGGAACCTCATCCAGCTTTGCTGCTATTAACTTTTCGTATGGTGTGGTTGTGTTCAAATCTTTATTGCTGTTAATTTTTGTTGGAGGATCTTCCTGGCTTCGCTCAAATGCCATTTACTGGTGCCTTCGCTTATACCCAGCTGCGCTGCTATCTCTTTGTGGGCATAACCGTCAATGGCATACAAGACAAACACGGCGTGGGTAGCCGGCGGAAGCTGCCTTACCAGCTGCAGTATAGCGGCTGCATCTGTTTTTTCGATAACGCTGTTGTTAACAAATGGCTCTTCCGCCACTTCCAGCTCAAGACTGGTAAAGCGGCTGTGTTGTTTTATATGATCCAGTGCTTCATTAATGACGATCCTTTTCAGCCAGCCATGGAAATTCCCTTTTGCCGCATCGTAAGTGTGCATGCTCCTGAACATCTTTACAAAAGCGTGGGCCACAATATCAGCCGACTCGTGCTCGTCGGCAGCATAACGCATAGCAATCCCTATCGCAAACCCATAAAGCTGGCGGTATAGCTGCTCCTGCGCTTTTCTGCTGCCATTCCGGCAATCGGCAATGATATTATTTAGATCCTGTTCCAGCCCCACAAATGAATTACCATTTAGCGTCGTTCACTTTCCTTGCAAAGATTGCTGTTCCTATGGCGGCTATATTTAATTTTTCCGCTCCATCCAGCTCATTGTAAAACCAGATATCCCGGTCAATCAGATCAATGATGGCCACTACACCGCCACTGGTGCTTAATTCATAGCCAGATAGCATTTTGAACGGCAGCTGACCTGTTCTGCCATCAGGCGTTGTTGTTTTTTTAATGCTTAATGGGTTTATAAAAATGGTATCGCTGCCATTGGTTGCCAGCCCGCTGTCTTCCTGCTTTATGAAAGTAAATGGATTGTTATCATGTTCCGCTGCGCGGTCGTAGATATTGGTCATCAGCAGTTCCCAGTTTTTGCTTTCCTGTGTGGTATCGGTGCTGATGATGGCGGAGAATACATACTTGTGCTGCTGCAGCACCTCAAAAGGGTTGAAGATCTTTGTGCCGTTAATACCCTCAAAGTCCACCGCTTTGGTAAGCTCTTTTTCGTCGGCGTACACGGCCACATCATTTTTTCCATCTGTTAACATATAACGGAACTTGGCTTTTTCCTTGCGTACCGTTTCCACTTTCTGAACGCCGATCTTGTTCCATAATAAATTCTCCAGGAAAAAACCGCGTCCTCCCCAGCCGGGATATTTTAAATGGATGCCTCTTTTTATCTTGGAAGTGGTAAAATTCGCAAACGACATCCTGTTGCCTCTTGCCCCGCTTACATGCTGCATGGTAGCCTGCTGTTTAAATGCTTCCGGTATAGAAAGCTGTATGGTAGTACTACAGCTCATTAAACAGGCCACTCCAATCGCCGGTATTATACTTTTCATTTTATTTCCAAAATGCCGCAATTTATTCTATTTAAGTGATGAATGTTGTTCCAGGGCAGCCGCCGCATTATTATTACAACTTTGGTGGGATGCCTCTATAACAGGTAATACCCCCGTTTTTTGATAAAGGTTGGGTAACCCCAAAAAAATATTTTTCTTTTTTCAGCCCAACCTTTCAGACCGGTAAGGGGGTATTACTGTAAACAAAACATATGAAAACATCTACAATGAAATGGTTTTTTATGGTAATGGTATCCGGCAGCATGCTTTTCTCCTGCAAGAAAGAAGAAGAAAATAACAGCCCGGCATGCGGGATCAGCCTGGCCGGCCTTTCCGGTTCCTACAAGCTTACGGCTTTACAGTACAGGTCCGGTGCAAATGCTACCCCTCAGGATTACCTGGCTTCTATGGATGACTGTGAAAAAGACAATATCCTGGTGCTGAACAGTGACGGCACCTATGATTACAAGGATATGGGAACCGTTTGCACAGATGCCGACAACCCCGCACATGGCACCTGGGCGGTACAGGGCAATACTTTAACCAGCGATGGTGTGCTCAATGGCACGGTTGCCAGCTATGACTGCAAAACAATGGTGTATTATATAGATAATGCAATTGAAAAGGGCGACCGGCTTACCTATACCATGGTGAAGCAGTAAGAATTAACAATTAAGAATTAATAATTAATAATCGCAGGGAGATATTGCGGGTAAGGCTGGTGCTGCATTATTATTGTTCTTGCTATCTTATTATCTATTAAATGCCAATACCGTATCGCGCAATTGCAATACGGTATTGGCATGATTAATTAAACGAGAATGAAGTACCACAGTTAAGCGAACTCCTGCATCCATTATTATTAATTATTCATTCTTAATTATTAATTATCCCTGAAGTTCTTCGGCGCCACGCCCATCACCAGCTTAAACGCCCTCGAAAAAGTATAGGCATCAGCGTAGCCCATTTGCCCTGCAATTTCTTTTACGGTAAGCTGCGTTTCCTTCAGCAGCTGGCTGGCTTGCTGCATACGCAGGGAGGTGAACAGCTGGATAGGGCTATACCGCGTTTTTTCTTTGAACAGCGCCGAAAGATAAGAAGGGGAGAGGTGCATTTCCTTCGACAGGTCTGCCAGTGTAAGCGGCTGATCCAGCCGCTGTTTCATCAGCTGTATGCATTGCTCTATAATATTATCAGCCCCTTTTTTCATGTAATTGAATACTGTAAGCCGGAAAGTGCCCAGGAAGCTGTAAAAGCGGAAGTTGGCGTACAGCAGGTTTTCAATATTATTCATCAGGTCAAGGTGATGCAGTATATCATCAAATTGCGCATTGCGGCCCACCAGCGGCGGAATGGTGCGCGGTTTCATGCCGTTGCCCAGATAGCTGAAAATATCATCCGCCAGCCTGCCGGAGAATTGTACGGTATAAATGCGCCAGGGCGCCTGTGGGTCGGGCCAGCAGCGGAAGCGCGTATTTTTCGGGATCACCAGGTACTGACTGGAATGCACCCTGCTCTTTTTTTTGCCCGTTTCCAGCCAGCCCTTTCCCTGCGCAGCATATACCAGGGTATATACCGGCGCCCCTTTGGGCTCGCTGATCTCTTTTGCAACATGCTCCGGATAGAACCCCATCGCTGTTATAAAAAGGTTCTTCCCAAGCGGATGCTTTTCCAGCTTGCGTTTCAGATGATCCGGTAAGATCCGGGTAATGGGAGCGCTGATAGCCAGTTGATTCATGTGGCAGTAATTTAAGCCATCCTTTTCATAATTGAAAACATTGTTTGCCCCGTAAAAATTGGCAACCTTCGCATAGGGAACCCAAAAGAATGTAAGGTCATAAACACCCTTTGGGGTCATCCCGTCCACGTATGAAAATTGGAAACTGATATGCACCAATTGCCATTAATTGACCTGGCTGTAATTGCTATTTACCTGTTGGGAATGATCCTTATTGGAGTGCGGTTTTCGCGGAAGAATAGGAATGCGGCACAGTTCACCACTGCATCGGGAACCATTCCCGGCTGGGCACTGGGGCTTTCTTTATACGCTACTTTTTTAAGCAGCAATACTTTCCTGGGAGTGCCGGGTAAGGCCTTTGGCAGCAACTGGAATGCGTTTGTTTTCAGCTTGTCCATGCCGCTGGCAGCCTTTATTGCAGCAAAATATTTTGTACCGTTTTACCGCAGAAGCGGGGTAGTAAGCGCATATACACACCTGGAGCGCCGCTTTGGCCCCTGGGCCAGAACCTATGCTACCGTATGTTTTATACTAATGCAGCTGGCGCGGATGGGCTCCATTTTCTTTGGCGCAGCGCTGGCCCTGCAGGCGCTTACGGGCCTGGATATGCGTACCATCATTTGTGTTGCAGGCGTCTGCATTATTATATACACGGTATTGGGTGGCATGGAAGCAGTGATCTGGACAGAGGTGCTGCAGGGCATCGTTAAAACAACCGGCGCAATTGTGATCCTGTGCCTGGTGATCGGCGGCATGAATAACGGGGCCGGGGATATTTTCCGTATAGGCATAGCCGATGGAAAATTTTCGCCGGGCAGTTTCAGCCTCAGTGATTTCAGCCATTCCACTTTCTGGGTGGTATTGCTCTACGGGTTCTTTATTAACCTGAATAATTTCGGAATGGATCAGAACTATGTGCAGCGTTACCATACTGCCCGCTCAGAGAAGGAAGCTTCCCGCAGCATCTGGTTATGCGTATACTGGTATGTGCCGGTGAGCATGGTGTTCTTTTTTATCGGCACTGCATTGTACGCCTATGCGCAGCAGCACCCGGAAGTATTGCTGGCCGTAAAGCAGCAGGCAGCGGCAGAGCGGCATGTGCCGGTAGCTTCGCTGCAGCCGGCGGATTATGGCGATAAGGTATTGCCCTGGTTTATGGTTAATAAAGTGCCGTCAGGGCTGATGGGGCTGATCATTGCTGCCATTTTATCTGCAGCCATGAGCACCGTCAGCAGCGGTATGAACAGTACCGCTACTGTGTTCCTGAAAGATATTTACCAGCGCTATATTAATCCGGGCGTTACGCCCAAAAGGGAAATGAACGTGCTGTATGCCGCCTCCACACTGGCCGGCGTGCTGTCTATAGCAGCCGGTATTTCAATGATAGGTGTAGGCAGCATCCTGGACATGTGGTGGGAGCTGTCCGGCATCTTTGCCGGGGGCATGCTGGGATTATTTCTCCTGGGTATGGTATCCGGGATTAAAAATGCTGCGGCAGCAACAGCTACTATCATCGGCATCCTGATCATTATCTGGATGTCTTTGTCCAAATACCTGCCTGCGGAATGGGTGCATCTACGCAGCCATTTACACGCAAACATGGTTATAGTGGTGGGCACCCTGTCTATATTCCTGGCAGGTATGCTGCTCACACGCCTGCAACGTATTAAAACTTCCTGAGTATAAAAACCGTTTGTTATGCAAAAGAAATTTGTCCCGGTGATGATCACCCCTTTTAACCTGAAAGCGCAGATCGACCTGGAGATGGTGGAGCACTTAATAGATTTCTACCTGGCTGCGGGTGTGAAAGGTTTTTTTGCCAATTGTTTGTCGTCCGAAATGTACAGCATCAGCGAAGACGAGCGGCTGGCGCTCACCAGCCATGTGGTACGTTATGTAAATGGCCGGGTACCTGTGGTGGCCACCGGTTCCTTTGGCCTTACCATAAAAGATAAAGCCCTGTTCACACAAAAGATCTATGATACGGGAGTGGATTCCGTGATCATGATCACAGGGCATTTTGCCAATATAGATGAGCCGGACAGCACGCTGCTGCAGCGTTTTGAGGAGCTGTTCTCCCTCACTGGCAATATTCCGCTGGGATTGTATGAATGCCCGGCGCCCTATAAACGCATCATCACGCCGGAAATACTGAAAACCCTGCTGGCCACCAACCGGCTTATTTACCACAAGGATACCTCCTGCAACGTGGAGCAGGTAAGGGCTAAGCTGGCGGTTACTGCCGGCAGCCGGCTGGAGTTCTACGATGCGCATACGCCTAATGCAGTTGCTTCCATGCAAATGGGAGCCGCGGGCATGTCCTCTATCTCCGGGAACTTTTATCCTGAAATACTGGTATGGCTGTGCAATCATGTGAATGATGAAAGCAGGCAGGATGATGTACGCTGGATCCAGTCTGAGCTGCAAAGGGTGGATCCGCTGATCCATGTGGCTTATCCGCTGAGCGCAAAATATTTCCTGCAGCAGCGGGGCATTCCTGTGCGCACCATCAGCCGCGCGCATGCGCTGGAGCTAACCCCGGAACAAAAACAGATCCTGCAGCAGATCCACAACGATTTTAAAGGATGGTGTGAGCGTTTACAGATCCAGCCGGCAGCAACTTTATTGCCGGCCTAGCAGATCAGGCTTCGCCTGTAACATAACCCTTTGCAGTAGCATACCGGCCGCCGCAAAGGGTTTTTTAATGCCGGTTAAAATATTATACCAGGCAGGCAACCCTTTTTAGAAAAACCTCGTAATATCCATGCCGCCCCAATTATGGCTTTATAAGTCCCTTTTACCCCAAGTACCTATCGCCTTGCATAATGCATCCTATGCTGTTCCAGTGAATAAGTTTCATCAATGAAAAATTCTTAATCCTTTAGATTGTATCATATGAATGGATAGCTGGCCTTCCCCGATGGTTTATGGAGTTTTATTTGTTCATCATTTAAACCTGTAAAATGAAACCAATGTTATTCAAAAACCTGTCCCATTTAAAAATGGGTGCGCTCTGTTTATGCCTGCTGCTTAGTACAGGTTGTAAGAAAATTGCGCAGCATTTTATTCCCAATGATTACGACCAAGTTAACCTGGTAGCGGATGTGTCGGGCTTTGGAGCAGCGCACATCGATTCGGGCCTGGTGAATGCCTGGGGCATTGCAGTAGCGCCCAGTGGCCCTATCTGGATCTCTGCTGCTGAAACAGGCCTTAGCCCTATCTACGACAAAACCGGCGCTACTTTAAGGCCTTCGGTTGCTATTCCCACACCTACGGATTCAGTTGGAGGAGCTCCTACCGGTATTGTATTTAACAATACCACAGATTTTGCTTTTTGGAAAGATAAGCAGGCTACCGCAAGCCGCTTCATCTTTGCTACGGAAGATGGTACACTGGCTGCCTGGGGTGGCGGAAATACTGCTACTATTGTTGCAGACAGGTCAGCATGGCATTCAGTGTATAAAGGATTAGCACTGGCAAAAGACGGCGGCAATAATTATCTGTACGCTACGGATTTCCGTAATGGCAAGATTGATGTTTTTGATAAGGATTTCAAGTATGTAACCGGCAAGCCTTTTCATAGCAGCGGCATTCCGCAGGGTTATGCGCCATTCAACATCAGGAGCATTGGCGGGTACTTGTATGTAACCTATGCTAAACAGCTGCTGCCCGAAAAGGAAGACGACGAGGCAGGACCAGGCAATGGATATATAGATATTTTCTGGCCAAATGGAATGCTGGTGAAACGTTTTGCAACAAGAGGGCCTTTGAATTCGCCCTGGGGCATGGCAGTAGCGGCGCCAGGCTTCTGTGCTACAAAAGATGTGATCCTGATCGGGAACTTCGGCGATGGAAGGATCAATATGTACACTACTTCCGGCATCTTCCTGGGACCTTTGAAAAAGGGATGGCAGCCCCTTGTTATTCAGGGATTATGGTCGCTGGAAAATAATGTGCCAATGGCAGATCCTGCACAGCTGTTCTTTACCGCAGGACCCGATGAGGAAGAGCATGGACTCTTCGGCTATCTGAAAAATAATCAATGAGCTTTTGAAGGAAAACAGTCTTACCCTGGAAGGTAACAGGGTAAGACTGTACTCCCGCATTTTGAGGAGGGCAATATTTGCTTTAAAATAATTTATTATTTTCATGCCTATATGGAAAGCAATAAATTATCACAAGAAGCGGAAGCCCGTAAAGCACGTACAGAAGCGCTGCTGCAAAGTAAAGGCGTTAAAATAAACCCCGGCCTGCCCCTTACCAGTAACGAAGAAGACATCCAACTCCGCACTAAGCAGGAAGTTATTGAAAGAGCCTACGCCCTTATGGCCACCGCTTCAAAAGGCGAAGGTGTGGAACAGGAAAGCGTTGAAGAATTTGTAAATAATAACGCGGTAAACGGCTTTTCCCCAAAAGAACGGGAGCTGTTTGAAAACCTGCGGCCCGGGGAGCAGGCCATTATCAGCGCCATGTGGCGCTATGAAAGCCTGAATGCTATTTTATGGTCACTAGGTTTTGTGGAAGAGTTATCTTTTCCCGATGAGGTAAGTGATGTATTTAAGGTTGTGGAGATCATGACAAGCCAGCCGCGCGCCGCTTTAGAGCAGCAGGCAAAGCTGCGCAGCAAAGCGGAGATCCTCGAAGAGCTGGATAAAAGCTACCGCATGCACTGGGCTTGCGTAGATGCCGGTACACGGGCTGAGGAAGAAAGCTGTGGTCTTAACACTAATGTGGTGCACGAACGTTACTATACCCTTAACTGGCTCACCTGCTATCAGAATTCAGACTGGGACGATGTAAAAACAGATCTCTGAACCTCATTACGCCCTTGCGGAACGGAACAAGGGCAATGAGCAAAGCGCTATAATCAGCCCTGTAAAAAAAGCCACACCGCCGCCGGTAGCCACAAGGCCCAGCATGGCTATACCTGCACCCACTATAGCAATGGCGGAGGCAATCACTTTCATTCCAAAAATGTTCTGGCTCCTGGCATCCATGTCCTGCACGGGTGAATGGGTAGCCTTTACCTCCGAAGTTTGCAGCAAATAAGGCGCAGCTTCTTTTTTGGCAAGCAGGTAATAAATTTCCCAGCATAGCAGCACAAACACGGGAATGCCTACACCCAAAACTGTTTCCCACATGCGATCCAGCTTGTGGCCTAGGAGCTCAGTGCCAAAAAGCTTTAAGGCAAGGCTTATCACCAGGCCGCATAATGATGCGCTGATCACCGATGTACCGGTTTGCCGCCTGGAATATAAGGTCCAGATAATAGGTGCAAACAATGCGCCGCCTGCTATGGAGGCCGTGCTCAGTACCATTTCAACAATACCGCCTATCATGGGTACCATCATGGCAATGGCAATCGTAATAAACCCAAACAGCACAGTAAAGAACCTGGCCGCCCGCACCAGCGTTTTTTCTGTAGCCTGCTGGTTAAACGCTTTCTTATATACATCATGTGCAAACACCACCGCCATTATATTAATGGTGGTATTGGCCTTGCTTGCGCTGGCGGAGATCATACCTGATAACACAAGGCCTATCAAACCTGCGGGCAATACCTGCTGGCAAAGCATCATATAAGCGCCTTCCGGCTGCAGGCCGCTGAGGCTGGGGTTAATAACCCGGTATAACATAGGGGGCAGCATCCATATAAAGGGGCTCACCAGGTAAAGGATGGTGAACAGCCAGGCTACTTTTTTTGAATTGCGTTCAGTGGAAACGCTGGTGTAGCGTTGCACATATGCCCAGTTGCCGCCAATGTATACGGTTTGATAGGCAAGGAACGCCAGGAAGAATCCAAAGGAATATTCTGAATTAAAGAAGTTGAAAAAGCCGTCCGGTGCCTTATTTACAAAAGAATGTACGCCGCCTGCCTCCTTAAAGGCCATTGGAATCACGATCATTACTGCTGCCGTAAGGATCACAAACTGCACCACATCCGTTACCAGCACTGCCCATAAGCCGCCCGCAGAAGTGTAGAGCACAATAATGCCGCCAATGATCAGGATACAGGTGTTCAAAGAAAGGGGAGTAGCTACGCTCACCATTTTACCAACAGGATACAGCACAGAGGCCGTGGTAAAAAGGCCATGCAGCATAATAAGAAAGGTGTAAAATTTTTGCGTGCCTGTCCCCAGCCTTTTACCAATATATTCCGCTGCTGTTACAGCGCCGGTGCGCTTCCATTTGGCGGCAATGAACAGCGCTACCAGCATGCCCCCAAATACCATGGTAAGCTGTATGCCGTTGGCAACAAAACCGCTTTTATAGGCAATGGAGCCCCACACCACAAAGGTGCCGGCAGAAAAATAGCTGATGAATAAAGAAATGCTATTGATCCACCACGGCGTAGCACCGCCTGCCTCAAAAAAAGCCGATGAATTCTTGCTGCCTATGCGGGTGAACATCATGCCAATGCCCAGGATCAACAAAGCAAAAACGCCCATTACTATAAAATCCAGTTGCCCCATTCTAGTGATTTAGGTTGTTAGTTTATCATCAATACTTTTATGCCGTAGCCGTCCAGCGCTACCTCCAGCTCACTGGCTGCCTGCAGCTGTTTATTGGCTGTCAGGTCCGTTATTGCGCTAATCTTGTCAATATTCAGCTTCACATGGCTTTTCAAGGGTTCGCCAATATCATTCATCAGTATTACAAACATATTTTTTTTATCGCTGCTACGGGCAAGAATATACTCTGTATTTGGATTGCTGCATTCAACAAGGCCCTGGTGGTTGATCAGGCTGGCCTCATTTCCATAGATGCTGCCTGGCGCAAAACCATACGATTCATGCGGCCCCACCTTGGGTGTAACAAAGCCTCTGGGGAAAGCAACCTGGTTGCCGGAGCGCAGCTGTGCTTCAGACAGCAGGTAATCCGTGATCCATCCTATTTGCCACCATGCATGGTGCGGGTAAGGGCCTGCACCTTTATTCATGGCATTCCAGTAATAGGATGCAACGCTTGTTTTAGCATCCACAAATGCATCCCTTCCAATGGCGGCCGCCCTGGCCATTTCAATAAAAAGGCTGTCGCCCGTTAGCTGGAACATGCGTACAAACATACCTGCATGGCTGCAAAGCATAATGGGGCCTGCGCCGTTGGCTGAGCCAATAATGCCGCCGTGCTCAAAGCTCAGGCCTGCCTGCGAAATTTGCCAGTCCCGGCGCGCAATACCATTCACCTGCTTCATTTTTTCAGAGGGTACCGGCTGCGTATAAATGGAGGTCAGGTACATGCGGGCGGTGCTGATAGCGGCATCCTGGTATTTTTTATCCTTTGTAAGATCGTAGAGGTCCAGTAATGCCTGCGCAGATTGGGCGGTTGCAAAATCCGGCGCATAACGCGCATCCCCGCACACGCCTATGAAATGGCCTTTGTTCACCGCATTTTGAATAAACCAGTCAGCGCCTTTTTTAGCTGCGGTTAAATATTTTTCATCTTTCAATACCCGGTAGGCAACCAATAGACCGTAGAACGTAGGCCGCAGGTCTTTAATATCCGTGAAAAGCGGCTGCTGCGTGTGCCGGTCATAGGCTACTTCCCAGCTGCCATCCGCTTTTTGCCAGTTCATTAACAGCGCTGCGCCCAGTGCCAGCCTTTGCTTTAGCGTATCATTGCCCGGTTCAAATAACAGTATATTACCTATGTCCAGCATTACATAATAGGTAAGGCTTACCGGTTCCACAAAGTCGCCCCATTCTTCTGTAAATGTTTTGCTTTTGGCAAGATAGTACTGCCCAATGGCTGCGCCCTGGAAAAAGCCGGGGCCTGTTTGTTGCTGTGCAAGCTTAAAGTTTAAGGCAAAAGGCAGCACACTGTCTTTAAGATATTTATCATCGCTGGTGTTGGCAAGCATCCACATGGCCCCGTAATCTGCATTTTTTATGGCATCACGGTTTGAGCCTACCACGCCGCCCAGGTAAGATTGTCCGCCGATTGTAAGTCCCTGATATTGCTCTGTATTCCAGAGGGAAGTATGCCGGTCGCGCAGGTAGTGCTGCATATGCTCAACCCTGCTGGTAAGCGATTGCGTATTTTTCCGTAAGGCAAGCGCCTGCTTAAAATCATACACATCATTCACCGCATGGGTCAGCAAATGATACCATTCACCTTTGTTAAAGCTGTAACGGAATCCATAGCTGATATTATCTCCCTGCTTTTTCAGTGAGGTGGGCTCGCCCAGCACAGGATAATAAACAGTGGGTGAAAGCTGTGATCTCCTGTTCTTATGTGAAAGTGCCAGCTGCCATTTCTGATGCGTGTTCTTGCCGCTTTCCCAGGGATCCCTGCCAAGTCCCGGGTTGGGTATCACGGCAAAGGATATATTTTCTTTTGTGGTGATGATGGGGCAAAAAGTGCTGGCGCAGCGTTCCCGGTAAAGCACCGGCAGCTCCGGCACGCCCTGGCCATACGCATAGCTAAGCACCATGTTCTGCTGCAGCTCTTTACCCTGAAAATAACCGGGCATTACCGCCCATGCCATATCCTGCTGATCAACGGTTATTGCAGAAGGGCTTGAAAGGGAGTAGTAGCCATCCTTTTTACATTGCATTTCCATCTTCACCGTAATGTCGCCGGCAAATTGCGGGTCCAGCTGCCATGTGGCTGTAATAATGGCCAGCGCGGATGTATAGGTGAAAACAATTTGCGTGGCTGATACCTGTTTTGCGCCGGAAGGGTAAAAATGAAAAGCTTTGCCCGCAGTATTTAAGGCCACCGGCGAGGATGCCTGCTTCCAGGCATTGATCTGGT
Source organism: Chitinophaga rupis (assembly GCF_900109685.1). GTDB lineage: Bacteria > Bacteroidota > Bacteroidia > Chitinophagales > Chitinophagaceae > Chitinophaga > Chitinophaga rupis. Next base: position 304,899 of record NZ_FOBB01000005.1, read on the forward strand.
ATTTGTAAGCCGTATCAGGCCAGGCTTTGCCATTAATGGTCTTAAAGATAGTGCCGTCGCTGTCTGCAGGTTTTTCTGCCGTGTACAGCAGGGTATATTCACCGGAGGGATGCGCTACCTGCTGCCATTGACCGTTAATAAAAAAACGCAGTCCGTTTATTTTCCAACCCTCCTTTGTTTGCTGCCATTGAATGCGCAGCTGTTTATTGGCAAGTGACAGGGTCTGTGCTTGTATGGTTACAGATAAAAATATTTGGATGCTTACAATAAGCAGGCATATCTTCTTCATAACACTTCATTAATTAACGCCTTATTCAAAGCAGCGTATTTCAAAAATAGCAGCCGGTGTATTGGCAGATGGATGTTCCGTTTTAATGCTAAGGCGGGACGTAACAACCGCGTCGGGAAGCTCAATCTCGTTCCTGGTCTGGTAATTTCCCTTTTTTTCATACACCTTGTTCCCGCTTTCATCAAAGATGGTATAATTACGCACGCAGAACGGCATTACATTTTCCGGGTGCGACATCAGCACAGATTCCATCGGGTGGTCAAGATCAGTATCAAAAGATAAAATAAGCTTTTTAATGCGCTTCGGTGCTGCCCACTGCAGCGTAAGGGTAGGGGCAGCATCGTTCAGATCCGCTACCCATGCATTGGGCTGCGTGGTAGGCCTTGCAACGCCGTTGCTGATATTAGCAGCAGCAAAAGCCCGTAAGGGACTGCCGAACTGCAGGGCAATATTTTGTCCTGCCGGCCTGCGCTGGGGGCACCAGAACTCAAAGCTGTCTATGCCAATGCCATCAGGCGCCTCCTGCTTACCATAGTTGGATACAGCCGGGTTAGTAGTGCTGAAAACCGACAGGATGCCCGTGATCCTTTTATCTGAGCGGCTGATCTTTACCAGTGGGTTCTTATGCAGCACAATAAATACATACTGCATTTGCTCAATAGCAGCATCGGATCTTAGCTCCACGCAATTTTTGCCGGGTTCAATGGCAAACTCAAATTGAGCGATAGTAGTATCCGGCGTATAGCTGCCCCTGCGTGAACTGATCCTTATTTCAGCACGCAGGGTAGTGGGCGCATCGCTGTATGCATGCAGCTGAATGGCCGGCAGCTTTCCTGCATTCAGCGGCACCATTTGCGCTACTGCAATATCAAGCGGCTGTGGTACGCTGTCTTCTTCCAGCCCGGAAAGCAGCAGCTCACTGCTGGCAGTAATTGTTGCCTGCTGTACAAGATCATCGGTGTCTTTTGCCACCACACCAGGAATATGTTGCCCGCTGCGCAGCAGTAATTGCTGCAGCGTAGCTACGTTACCGTTATCATTAAGCGCTGCAGGGTTGCATCCTAATGTTTTACAAAGTACGGCAGCCATGGCCGATGCCTGCGAAACATAGGCGCTGGTAGCCATTACGCGGCATGATCCGAATGCCACATGCGATGCGCTGATAATGCGCCCTGCCAGCAAAAGATTATTGATGTTCCTTGAATACAGGCTGCGGAAAGGTATCTGATAAATGCCCTTGCTGTGCCATTGGGTGCAGCCCGGCCCAGCGGCATAAATACCATCTGAAGGGTGCAGGTCAAGGCTCCAGCCACCAAAGGCTACGGCATCATCATGCAGGCGTTGTTCAACAACATCCTGCTGCTTTAACATATAGTCGCCTTCAAAGCGGCGGCTCTCCCTTTTGCCGGGTATCATGCCTACCCATTCAAGGGTCAGGGTTTCCGCTTCAGGGAAATTACCGGAGTTCTTAATATAGTTCCATACACCATATACTATTTTCCACAGCTCCCATTTTATTTTCTCTGTATCATGTACGGTATCCATACGCCCGCCGTATTCTATCCACCAAAGCTTACAGCCGTATTCCTGGGAGTTAAAGCTCCGGAATTTGGGGATCTGCGTAATATCCGTAAGCGCAAAGGAGGGGGGCGTAAAACGTACAGGCCTGCCCGTATCTTTTGAATAAAAGTAAAGGGAATGGCCCAGCAGCTCGCCATAGGCCTCTGTAGGTGCAAACAGCTCGTTGAATTCTTCCATGCTTTCTGCGCCCATTCTGAATGCTGCACCGGAAAGGAATCCTACCACACCATCGCCGGAGGCGTCACAGAACAGCGGCGCCTTTAATTCATATTCGGTCTGGTTCTGGCTGCAGTAAGCTTTTAAAGAGGCGATGGTGGCGCTGTCCTGCTTCTCTGCATGGTAAACAGTAGTGTTCAGCAATAAGGTGATATTAGGTTCGCTTACTACCTTGTCAAGTAATATCGCGTCCAGTATCACGGGGTTGCCTTCCGGGTTCCGGTACATGTTCTCCACCAATATCTCATCTACAAGGCCGCCTTCTCTTGCCCAGCGGTTGTTATTGCCCATGTGTGAGGTTGCGCCCAGGATCCATAAACGTATCTCGCTGCTTGCATTGCCACCCAGCACGCTCCGGTCCTGCACCAGCACTACTTTCAGTCCATGCCTGGCAGCGGTAACCGCACAGCAGATGCCTGACAGCCCGCCGCCTGTTACTACCAGGTCGGCTTCCAGTTCTACCAGCGGGAACGAACGTTTTTCTATGCTTTCTGATCTTATCATGGCTATTTAAGGGTTTTTTGGATGATGGTAAAACCGCCTGGTTTTATCAGCGCAATATCTGCTGCGCCCCCGGCCAGGGCAATATCCAGCAGCACGCTTTCACCGGGGTGCAATGTTTTTACAGGCATATAGGCGCCGTTGTATTTTAACTGGTAACCCTTCAGGGTATACGACGGAAAATCTTTTCTTGCAGTAATGCGGATGCTGGCATGGCCCGCAGTTTTATTAACCAGCTCAATAGTAGCGGGTGCAAATTCTTCCTGCCATGCGGTGTACATTCTCCGTAGGCTGCGGTCAGGTTCTATCAGGCCCCAGGGCCGATAGCCGTTTGCATTGGTGCCGGGAAAGCGGCTCAAATAATCGTTGAAGGTCCACACAGAGGCGCCTACTAAGAAATCGCATTGCCTGAAATCCTGCATAGCTTTTTTAAGATAGGCGATCCGTTCTTCCTCAGACTTAACCGCATCTGTTCTGATACCAAATTCACTTACATAAACAGGCTTTGAAGGATACAGCTCATGGATATGCTGCAGGATCTTTAAGTGATTCCCGTAAATATTCGCACTTACAAAGTCAACGTACTGGGAAGCTTCATCTTCCGGTTTTTTGATGCTGCTATGCGATAGGATCATGCTGGCAAAGGTGAGCAGGCGAGAATTATCCAACGATCTTACATAGCTGCTCATATCACGTACCCAGGCTTTACCCTCTTCTGTTTGCGACTGAAATTCATTACCTACGCTGTAAGCAATTACGCAAGGATGGTTCCAGTCGCGCTCCATCATTTCCCGCATCTGTGAGCGGAACTTATCACGCATCCCGCTATCACTCATTTGTTTGCCGGTCATTTGCCAGTTGCCTGCTTCCTCAATGATCAGCAGTCCGTGTTTATCTGCCCAGTCAAGCAGGCCTTCCGCCACCGGGTAATGGTTAATGCGGGAAAGCTCCATGCCACCGCTTTTGATCAGCGTAAGGTCTTTTTCCAATACTTCTTCCGGGTCCATGGAACCATAGCCGGGATAGTCCAGCGGCCGGTTGCAGCCGCCCATTTTTATGGGTTCGCCGTTCAGTAAAAGCTGGGTGCCGCTTACTTCAACTTTCCGGATGCCAAAGCTGGTTTCAATAGTATCCCTGCCGCATGTGATTGCTGCGCTATACAATGCAGGCGCATCCGGGTGCCATAGGCTTACTTCAGATGCAGGCATGGTGCCCGTTAGCTCCACGGATGTAACCCCGCCTGGTTCCACCTTCACGGATTGCGGTTTAAAACGGATGCTGCTCTTTACGCCATTGCGGTAAATGCCCGCGCTAACAGCCTGTGTAAAGGCAGCGGTGCCACTGTTCCGGATAAATGCTTTTATGCTGATGCTTGCATCTCCCTTTTTCAGGTCAGGTGTGGCAATGATCTTACTGTTGCTGATATATGCCGCGGGCCGGGTAATAAGATGTACCGGCCGGGTAATACCTCCGTAATTGATCCATGGGTATAACTGGCGTTGGTTGGCGCCTGAATAAGGAACATTGGTTTTGGCGCCGGGTATGGTAGTGGTATCCCAGGAATTATCCACTTCCAGCGCCAACGTATTTTTGCTTTTAAGCAAGGTAGTAACATCAAATTCAAACGGCGTATAGCCGCCTTCGTGGGTGCCCACCAATACGCCGTTCAGCCATATTTTTGACTTGTAAAAAACAGCGTCAAATTTCAGGAACACATGGTCATCGCCGGGTGTGGCGGCCTCAAATTGCTTAAAGTACCATGCTGTGCCGGTATAAAAAAAGTACCGGGCATCTGTGGAAAAACAATGCGGCACTTTTACCTTATCAAAATTACCGCTTGCGAATGAAGTGTCGTTCCAGTGTTCCTGTTCTCCCACCTTTACCGGGTCTGTGGCAAACGTCCATTCACTGTTTAAGCTGTTATCAGTGCGGCGCTGCCCAAAGACTAAAAGTGGAATGCTCAGTAACAAACAAAATAGTGTTCTCTTCATGGTTTCTTTTTTTCTTTAAGTACAACCTGTTTTGCAACGGCTGATCCAATATCGTTCAATGCGGTTTGGTTATAATGGATCTCATCTTTCATCCATCCCTTTTCTTTAAAGCCTCCTGTTTCCCGGTACACAATAAAAACATGTTTCATTTTCCCTGCAACATTTTCCTGCGCTTTACGGATGGCATCAAAGCCCTGGGAAGGATGGTTCAGGTAATAGCCGGTTTGTATAATATAAAAATTCAGCTCCTTGCCCAGCGCTGCTCTGAATTGATTGATCAGCAATGTTAGCTGCTGCTCATATTCTTCTGCAGTGAGCTGTTGTGCATTCACTGCATTGGCATCCCGTTCCCCCTGGCTCCATAAAATTCCGGCAACCGGCAGGCCTGTTTTGCGGGCAGCCGCCCTGGCCTTTATAACAGCGCTGTCAAACAAAGGCAGCCTGCCCCAGTTGTCCCAGGTACCATAGTTGCTTAATTCGGCTTTATAGTGGCAGGAGCTGCCGCCTCTTGCTGCTGCTACAATCACTACCTGGCTCCCCGTAAGGTCATGGTACGCTTTTGCAAAAGCCGGCCAGGCGCTGCCGCTGTTTGCTTTTTGGAACTGCAGCTCAGCGTAGCCAACGGGGTCTTTTAAAGGAACCAGCGCATCACCTGAATACCTGTATTCAAGGGCAGTACATTGTACGGAAGCAGTACTGTCGCCCATGCCAACAGCATTGCTTTGGCCGGCTGCCAGGAACAGCGTTTTATGCTGCGCCATTGTAGTCTGTAAAGTAAGCAGGCAAATAAGCAATAGCATCCACCTCATTTCCATTCAGGATTTTGTTCCAGCTTCGTGTTAGCATTGATCTCATCCAGCGGAATAGGAAAGTAGCGGTTCTTTGGCTGTGGTGCACGGGTAGGGAATACATCATTCACCACTTTTGGAATTACCTGTAAAAAGGTGTTCGTCCGGGTGAGGTCATACCAGCGGTCGCCTTCCCCAAAAAGCTCCCAGCTGCGTTCCTGTAATACGGAATCAACAAAGGCCGCCTTGGCAAGTCCGGTAGTTAAGCCGGGAAGGCCGGCCCTGTTCCTTACCGTATTAATATAACCATATGCCTCAGTGGATGGACCGTTTTGCTGCGCAGAAGCTTCTGCAGCGATCAGATAAACATCCGCCAGGCGCAGAATGGGTATGTTAGTGGCTCCGCTGCCGCCAACAGAGTTCGGATCCATATATTTTTTAACCAGCACGCCCTGTTTCGTAATGGGCGTAATATCTTTCTGATGTACTATCTGCCCCAGCTTGTTGATATAAAAAGTGTCCAGCAGCAGCCGCCTGCGGTCTGCCGGGTTAAATGAATTAAAGAAGGATTGATAGGCAAATGCAGAGCCAAAAGAGGTCACTGCATATTGCGGCCCGTCGCTGTTCTTAGGGCCATATAAGCTAATGATCTGCGTAGAAAAACCCGGAGAAGTGCTTTCACATTCAAAAGCCCACATGTTTTCCTGTCTTGCTGCATCTTCTTTGGTAACATTATACACATCCAGTACATCCGGCATCAGGCTGTATTTGCCGGAGCTTAGTACCTGTTTTGCTTTGTCCAGCGCGGCTGGCCAGTCCTGTGCATACAACGCTGTTTTTGCATACAGCGCCATGGCCACTTCTTTTGAAGGCCGGCCTTTCTGGATATTAGCAGAATAAGAAGGCAGCCTGGAAATAGCCTGGTCCAGGTCCTGGTAGATCTGTTTAAAAACATCCGGCTGCAGGGTTTTGCCTATGATGGCAGTATCAATGCTGGTACTGGGAGTGGTTTTAACCACTATATCCCGGAAGTTCTTGGTCAGCATCCAAAAATAAAAGGCCCGCATGTAATACGCTTCTCCAAGAATAACATTTCTTCTGGCAGTGTCCATATTGACTGCCGGTACGCGCAGCAAAACCCAGTTTGCTTTTTCAATACCCTGGTAGCAGGATTGCCATATTTGCTGAGGCGATTCATTCTGCCTGTTAAAGCTTTTTTGCGTAGTGTAGTTAGGATCATAGCTGAATAAGGTGTAGGTATCCCTGCCAACTACGGGGCGGGGATAGATCTGATCTGCGCTGAAGTCAGATGCACCTGTGGCCGCGGTAAGGTATAAATTAACCATAGGCCCGTAAACCGCTGTTAACGCAGCTTCTGCATCTGATGCCGTTTTATAGAAATTGTCCGTGAAAATGGAAGAGTAGGGTTGTTCATCGAGCTTGTTGCAGGATGTATGCACAAGCAGCAGCAGTAATAAACCACCCAGCAGGTATTGTATGTTCTTCTTTGTTTGCATATACATCATTTTTTATAGTCCAACCTGTAAGCCAACGAGGAAAGACCTTGCCATGGGATATACGAGGTTGTCAACCCCGATCAGTGTGTTTGAGCCGCCAAAGGAATTTACTTCCGGATCGTAGCCGCTGTAATTGGTGATGGTGAAAAGATTGTTGCTGCTGATATAAAGCCTTGCATTGGTGATATATTTTATGGCAGGCAGCTTATAACCAAGGGTAATATTCTTCATCCGGATATAGGAGCCATCTTCCACAAAACGGTCTGATACCGGAAGCCTGCCTCCCTGGAACCCGCTTGCATACTCATTATTAGGGTTCGTGGGTGACCAGCGGTTAACCACACCCGAAACCACATTCCTGCCTCCCAAACCATTTTCAAAAGTATAGCGGCTCAGGTTAAAGATCTTATTGCCCTGTACACCGGAAAGAAAGAAGGAAAGATCAAAACGGCCGTAGCTGAAGTTGGAGGAGAACCCAAAAATATAAGAGGGATTTGCATTGCCGCTGATCGTTTGATCGGCGCCGGTGATCTGGTTGTCCTTATTCAGGTCTGCGACCTTTACACCGCCTGTTCTGCTGCCGCTACCGGCCAGCACGGTTTCACCGGTTTGGTAAATACCGTTAAATACATAGGTTTTGAAAATGCCCAGCGGCTGCCCAACCTTAAGCACACTGTAGGGGTTCAGCACATATTCATTGGTGCCGCCCTCCAGGCTTAAAAGCTGGTTGCGGTTCACAGAAATATTTGCATTCACATTCCATTTGAATTTGCCGGTAAGCAGCCTGGCATCCGCAGCAACCTCTATGCCTTTGTTCCGGATGCTGGCAAAGTTGCCCGTTACAGAAGCATAACCGGAAGAAAGCGGCAGGTTCTTCACAAACAGAAGGTCCTTTGTTTTCTTATTATAATAATCCACCACAATGTTCAGGCGGTCCTGCAGCAGCCCTATGTCAAGGCCAACGTTGGCCTGAGTCGATTTCTCCCAGCGCAGGTCTGCATTGGGAATACCCGTAGGACTGATGCCCACTGTATAAATATGGTTGAACTGGTAATTACTGCCGGAACCTTCCAGTGACAGTGACTGGTACGGTGCAATAGCGCCCGCATTCCCGGTTTGGCCGTAGCTGGCCCTTAATTTCAGATCGCTGAACACTTTGCTGTTTTGCAGGAAAGGTTCTTCAATAATGCGCCAGGCGCCGGCAATAGCCGGGAAGAAGCCCCATTTATGATTTTCACCGAACTTGGAAGCGCCGTCATAACGGGCGGTAATATCCAGGAAGTATTTATTGGCATAGCCATAGTTAATACGGCCCATGTACGAATTAAGCGCCTCTTTATTGCGGTTGCTGCTCACCGTTCTGTTCACCGCCAGCTGCACCGCTTCATTGGCGGTAGCATCATTCGGAAAGCCGTTTGCATTGATGGTATTATCATTATACAAATTGCTTTGAATGGCATACACGCCTGTGAACTTGATGGTATGATCGCCAAAAGCATGATCGTAGGTAAGAATGCTTTCATGCAGCCAGGAGGTAGTGTTCACATTCCCTTTGGATGCAGTGCCGGAGTTGGCGTTCACTTCCGCCTTACCAAGAATGTAAATGGGCGAATAATAATCATTCAGCGTGTTGCTTACATCCGCGTTGAAAGAAGCGCGGTAGCTTAAGCCGGTAATGATCTTTGCTTCAGCATATACATTGGCCAGCGTGCGTTTAATAGTATTGCGGTTCAGGATATTGGCCAGCCCCACCGGGTTGGCAATTTCCCGGTAACGGCCGTTGAACTGGTCGGCAAAAGGATAAACACTGCCATTATCCTTATAAGGCACCAGGGTAGGAGGTGCGCCCAGCGTGGCGCCCACAATGCTTTGCGTTACCAGCGGCCCGTCAATGGAGCTAACGCCCGTAGGAATATTGTTATTGATGGTGTAGCTGCTGACAATACTGGTACCCACTTTAAAGCGGCTGCTGATGTTGTGGTCCAGCGTGGCTCTTAAAGAATAGCGCTTGAAATCCGAGGAAATAATAATACCTTCCTGATTGAAGAAGTTGCCGGATAGGGAGAACTGGGTTTTATCCGAACCACCGCTTACAGATGCCTGGTAGTTTTGTATGCTGGCCTGGCGGTACACAATATCCTGCCAGTTGGTTCCCTGTCCTAGGGAGGCCGGGTCAGGATAGATCTGCGAATTATAGATATCATTTTCCAGCTTCGCAAACTCCGCAGCGTTCATCATGGATAGTTCTTTGGTAATATTTTGTACGCCCCGGTACATGTCCAGCTGTACCCGTGTAGCGCCGCTCTTTCCGCGTTTGGTGCTGATCAGTACAACACCGTTGGCGCCTCTTGCACCATAAATGGCGGTAGAAGATGCATCCTTCAATATTTCCACGGATTCAATATCATTTGGATTGATGGTAGATAAAGGGCTTACATCACTCACGCCGCCGCTGTTGGAGATCTGGATCCCATCAATAATGTAAAGCGGTTCAGAGGAGCCGTTGATGGAATTGGTACCGCGGATCCGTACGCTGATGTTACCTCCCGGGGCCGCATTATTTTGCGTAATTTGTACGCCAGGCACCCTGGCAGAAAGGCCCTGGGCCACATTCGTAACAGGCGTTTGCGTAATATCCGCCGATTTAACGGATGCTATGGAGCCGGTAGATGCCGCTTTGCGTTGCGTACCATAGCCAACAACCACTACATCGTTCAGCTTACTGATATCAGGCTTCAGGGACACGGTAAGGGACGACTGGCCGCGGACTTCCACCGCGCTGCTTTCATAACCCTGGAAGGTGATGGTGATGGTAGCATTGGAGGCTACATCTTTCAATGTAAACACGCCGGTGCTGCTGGTAACAGTTCCTTTTGAAGTGCCTTTTACCGCAACAGTAGCTCCCGGCAAGGCCAGCCCGTTCTCATCCATCACCTTTCCGGTAACAGATGGTAAAAGGGATTGTGCATTTGCCGGCAGCGCAAAGAAGGAAAAAAGCATAAGCAGCAGGATACTGACACAGCCCGGTAATTTAAACAAGGGACTTGTTTTTTTCATAACGTAAGCATCTTTAGCTTTTAAAAAAGTTAGTCATAAAGTGGTTCCGCAATGTTAGAGAAGAATGTTAAACAATGGAAAAATTCCCGGCCTTTTGGAAAACAGAATCTATCGGGAACGTAACCGCAAACGATACCGGTAGCAGCAGGAGGAAAAAATCTTATTACCGCACGTTAAAAAAACGTGCTTTATTTTAGCATTAGCAATCAAAATCTTTTTGTTTTAGATGATAAAATGTATCCGGTGCAGTCATGTGCACGCGATCACAAAATCAGGTATTGTAAGGGGGAAACAACGCTATTATTGTAAGGATTGTAACATTCATTTCACCCTGCCGGGGGAGGCAGCAGTGGAGGTGCGGCAGCAAAAAAAGCATATGGCCACCATCGTGGATATTGCAAAAGCGCTGAACATCTCCAAGTCTACCGTATCCAGGGCATTACATGAACATAGTGATATTAACCCGCAAACAAGAGCCGCAGTGCTGGAAATGGCCCGGCAGCTCGACTATCAGCCTAACCTGCTGGCCAAAAGCCTGGTAAAGAGTAAAAGCAACACCATTGGCATTATTGTGCCGGAGTTCCTGACCTATTTTTTTCCTACCATTATTATGGGTGCGCAGCAGGTAGCAGAGCAGGCCGGCTATAATGTGATCATCTGCCAGTCGCAGGAATCCTTTAAAACAGAAGTGGCCAATGCCAGCGTATTACTGGCCAACCGGGTGGATGGCGTATTGATCTCCATGACCAGGGAAACTAAAAACTTCGAGCACTTCAAGGCATTTGAACGGCATGGCATTCCCGTGGTATTCTTTAACCGCATCTGCGATGAAATGGATACCTCAAAGGTGCTGGTAAATGATTATGAAGGCGCGCTCAAGGCGGTGGAGCATTTGATTGAGAACGGCTACCGCAATATTGCACATATCGGCGGCCCGCCGGCACTGCGTATCACGCATAACCGCTTAAAGGGCTACCGGGATGCGCTGGAAAAACACGGCCTGCCTTTTAAAAAAGAGCTGGTGGTGCATTGCAACCTTTCAAAAAAAGATGCCATTCACTGCGCTGAAAAGCTGCTGAACGGGAAGCGCCGGCCCGATGCTGTTTTTTGTGTGAACGATCCCGTAGCCATTCAGCTGATGCTGGCCGCCAAAAAAATGAAAATAAAGATCCCTTCAGAAATGGGTATTGTGGGCTTCAGCAATGATCCTATTTCGGAAGTAATTGAGCCTGCCCTTACAACCGTACAGCAGCCGGTAGCAGATATAGGCCGTTCAGCCATGCACATACTGCTGGATGCCATCAAAGAGGGCGATGCTTATTCGCCGGTGCTGCAGTCGCTGGAAACAACCCTTATTATCAGGGGATCCTCATCCCGGAAATAGCGGCAGTATTATGAAAGTCGTATCTATGGCTGGTGTGGCGTGCAAATGTCGCCTCAATGACGTGCTCACAAATTGCTTTATATTTGAGCCATTGCATACTTTTGAATGACACCAACTAAGAAACAAATGATTGCCGGCTGTATCAGGGACGCAAGACTTGCCAAAGGTTATACCCAAAAGGAATTGTCAGATCTTGCCAATATCAGTGTTCGTTCCATACAAAGGATTGAGAACGGTGAGATCGTCCCAAGAAGCTATACTTTAAAAACCCTGTCCGGAGTGCTGGAAATTCCTTTTGAAACCTTCCAGGACCAGCCCCTGCAAACGGACACTGTTGAGCCGCAGGAGCCATTGCCCAAACCCGTTCCTAAAATAAACAAACCTCAAAAGATCATCCTTACCATAGGATTGCCCTTACTGGTTTTTTTCGGCTGCTGGGCGTACCTTGCCCAATCACGCAGCTTTCCTGAAACACAGTTTGAATTATTAACCTTTATAACGATTGTCCTTCTTTTATTAATCGTATTGCTGTTTATGATCTGGAAGGTCAAATGATCGCTTTCACTTAATTAACTACTGAAAATGTATAAGATTCTGATCCGAAGCCTGCTATTCTGGGCTTTGTTTGTTGCACTATTTTATGGGGTCGGCCATTTGGCGGCAATGGTTCCTGGCCAGTGGTCACGGCTGGTGCTGGCTTTCCTGGGCGTAATGGCCGGGTTTTTCCTGATGTGGACCTTTCTTAAAATTGAGAAAAAAACGTTTAAGGGTGTTGGATTGGTGCTGGAAAGCAGCACGCTCCCCAAATTTCTACTGGGTATACTGATCGGAGCTGTATTCATAGCACTGGCCTTGTTTGCCCTGACCTGCTTCACCGACCTTGAGCTTAAAAGAAGCTCAAATGCAATTCAGCTGCAAACATGGCTTTGGTCTTTAATGGTCATTATTCCATTGGCTTTTTTGGAGGAGCTGATGTTCCGTTCCTATGCTTTTTTACAATTAAATAAAGCCTATGGATTGCTGTGGGCACAGTTTATTGCAGCTATTGCTTTTGCGTTATACCATGTAGCAGGTGGATGGAGCTGGCAGGTTGCTTTTTTAGGACCCGGTGTATGGGCTTTTGTATTCGGCCTGGCAGCCGTATGGTCAAAAGGTATTGCGCTGCCTACCGGCATTCACACCGCGCTGAATTTTTTGCAGCTATTAACCGGCATGAAAAAAGATAAAGCATCATTATGGCTGCTGGACCTTAAAACGGACCATGCCATCAATGCCCAGGCCCAGGTTAGTAAAATTGGGATCTTTATACAGGTCTTTATTCTGATTGCTGCACTATTTGCTACCTGGCTTTATATCCGGAGAAGCAGGCATCCGCTTCAGGAACACAAACCCGTTCTTCCGGTATAGCTCTTTCAGGCTGGGATTGTTTTTGGTGTATTCCTCCACCCGGTCTACCTTACTGATGAAATAAGTGGGCTTATCAATATCTCCCCACTGCAGCCACGATTCATCATAGGAGTTGGGATTAGTGGGTTTTTCTTTCTGTGCGTAAAAGAAGGGTGCATAACTCCAATATCCCAACGTAGTTACATAACAATCTTCACCCTGCCGTTGTATTAAAAAGTCAATGGCCGCACCCTGGGAGTAACGTTCTACCTTGGGTACAATAAGCGCTGCCGCAAAAAATATCACCAGCGCAGTGCCGCCAAAAAAGGTCCAGGCAGCGCGGCTGAAAGCGCGCTTTTTCAGCCACCACAGCCCCAGTACTACGGTTAGCAGCATAAGTACGCCGGCCGTGCCTTCCCAGCCGTTCCAGTGCACATCTGCTTCCATATTGCCTTGTGCAAACCGGTCGTGCACATAGGGGATCAGCTTTTTTATGTTCATCGCGATCACCGTTACAGAGATCAGCACTATAGAAATTAAAATGCCCAGTATGGCAGCTATCACCCCGGCATACTTTTTATACGCAGCCTCCTTATGTTCCCATTTATAAAAAGTATAGGCTGCCAGGAACGTTACCGGGAACCAGGCCATGGAAGAGTAGTGGATAATGCGCGATTGCACAATGGTAAAGAGCACGGTCACTACCCAGAACAGCATTACCATCCACATCTTAAAGTCTTTATCATACCGGCTGCTGTAACGCATACGGAAGAATGCGGGGATGGCAAATACCGAAGCCGGAAAACAGCCGATCAGTATCACGATGTAGTGATAACCGAAAAAGCCTTTCTGTCCGGCATCGTGCGTGGAAAACAGGCGGTACTGGTATTTCAGGAACTCCGTAATAAACCAGGGCCCGTTCTTCATAGTCTCATACCCGTACCAGGAGCAGGTGATGAGCGCAGCCACTACCAGGAACAGCAGCGCATGCAACCAGTTAAAGTATTGCTTAAACCGGTTGTAAATAAAGTATACTCCCAGCACCAGTAAAAAGATCATCAGCGCTACCTGGCCTTTGGTTAAAATAGCCAGGCCCATGAAAATACCTGCCCATGCAGCATAGGTTACCGGGTCTTTGGCCAGGCGTACATGATCAAAGCCATTTCGTTTCCAGTGGTATAAAATGAAATAGTATAAGGAAAGAAAAATAAACAGGTTAAACCAGGGATCTATTAACCCGGATTTAAAGTACATATTCGGGAACAGGGAGCCGGCATAGGCCAGCGCCCAGTAGGCGCCGAATTTACGGTCGTACACTTGCTGTCCGCACAGGAACAGTACCACCAGCGTAACTATACCGCAAATGGCATTGGGCAGGCGCGCTGCAAATTCCGTGTAGCCAAAGCATTTCATAGCCACCGTTTGCATCCAGAAGAACATGGGCGGCTTTTCCCAGAAAGGTTTAAAATTCACATAAATGCGGGAGTAATCATCCAGTTTGATCATTTCCCGGGAGCATTCCGCAAAATTGATCTCATCCCAGTCAAATAAATGTACACGGCCCAGGAAAGGAATGAACAGCAAGGCTGCAATAATGGATATTAGTATGATGATCACTGGTTTTGGCAGGCGCATATTTCCGTGTAGCTCTTTGCGGCAAAGATAGATGCATCTGCGTTTTTTAGCAAATCGGCCGGAAAAAGATAAAGATAAGATCATGTGCCGCGCACGCTTACCGGGTAACGGGGAGGTATATACGCCAGGGGCGATGGTCTATAGTCTATAGTCCATGGTCCATTGCGCAGAACACGGTGGCGGGAAGTGTTTTCCCTGCCTGAAGTCCATATCAAGTCCACATCAAGTCCACGTTATGCCCACAATGTATTGGTGAGCAATGGCATTACGCTTAGTGTAATACTTGTATAAAACTGCTGTCCTATATACAATCATCTGTATTGCAGGGCTATAACATTATATGACATCTGCAATAACAGGCTTAAAAAGACACCATAACGGCTAATGGCTAATACTGTTATATGGGCACATCCATCCCCGCGCTCTATACAATAGATCATTACACTATCCCCAGGCAGTGGACCGTGGACTGTGTTCACTGTAGTCCTACCAATACGCTCCATGCAATGGACCATGGACCATCGACCATGGACCTCAAACAAAAAAAACTTCCCCATCCACCCCCCCGCTTAACGGCAGTGATTGTATTTAGAATGAACCTGAAGCCCTTTATTCATTAAACCATTAACAGTAACACAACTACGGTAACCCTATAGCCGTTCCGTCGAGTTGCATTGGCGCCAACCAAAATGATGAGCTAACAACATGAAGACCATATTTATTATTGTGCTAACGCTGGCGGTATGCCCCGGCATGGGAAAGTTATATGCACAAACATACACCCCCGTAGCTATTACAGGGTTTAATAACGATGTTGTTGCAGATACTGGCACCAGCGCTGTTGCTGTTACCACTACGCCGCTGGACCTGAGCTTTAATGTGCTTTACAGCGCGGCCTTTGGCGTAAAGAATGTTTTTCCGGGCGGCCTGCCCAATACCGGCACTATTGTAAGCGGCGTGCGTACTTACCAGCTGGCGCCTTATGATACCAGTAATGGTTTGTTCCTGTCGCTTAACGGCGCAGTGGCCAACAGCGCTGCTGCCGGCACGCTTACATTGGTAACGCCCGCGTCCTTTAGTAAAATAAGCCTGCTGCTGTTTTCAACAGAAGGTTCCAGCACGCTGCGCGTTACATTGAATTTTACAGACGGCACTACCGCAGTAGCCGGCACCGCCACGGTGCTGGACTGGTTTGGTGGTGGTAATGCTGTGTACTCCGGTTTTGGCCGTACTACACGTATTGCAGCGCCGCCTTATGTTGCAGATGGCATTGCCACTAATGATCCGCGTTTTTATAAGTACGATGTTTCGCTGGCCTGCGCAAACCAGGCAAAACAGCTGCAGTCCATAACCATTAACTTTTTAGGCGGTGGTACCACATTTCCTTCAAGAGCCGTAATACTGGCGCTTTCTGGCATGTCCATCACACCGCTCAGCATAACGCCCACCATTACACCGGCTATTTGTGGTTCCTCCAACGGTGGTATTGAGCTGGCCGTAACAGGCGGCGCACAGCCCTTATCCTACAGCTGGAACACGGTGCCGGTACAATCGCAGCCCAGTATTACCAATCAGCCGGGCGGCCCTTATACCTGTACTATCCTGGATGCCAATGGTTGCACCACTCTTTTCCAGGATACCATTCCACAGCAATCTGCTTCCACGCTTAGTGTTACGGCCAGTGCAGATACGGTTTGCAACGGTACTGCAGTAACGTTAAATGCCAGCGCCAGTGGCGGCACGGTAAGCAATTACCAGTGGCAGCCCAATAATGCAGCAGGACAAAGTATAACTGTAACACCGGCAGCTACTACCGTGTACGTGGTAACCGCACAGGATGCATTTGGCTGCAGCCTGAAGGATTCCGTGGAGGTAGCCATAAAACCCATGCCAGTAGCTGGTTTTACCGTAACGCCGGCTACCGTATGTTTGGGTGCTTCGCAAACTATTCAGTTCACCGGCACAGCAGCAGCTACGGCTACCTATAACTGGAACAATTTTTCCGGCGCCACCATACAGAGTGGGAGCGGGGCCGGGCCTTATACCATTACTTTTAACACGGCCGCTAATTATACGCTGCAGCTGCAGGTAACAGATAATGGCTGTGCATCGGCCACCGTTACTCAGCCGGTTACCGTAACCGCTGCGCCGGTGGTGAGCTTTGATGTAAGTGATCTTACGCCCTGCGCAGGTGATGCTGCCACCATTACCTTTACCGGCAACGCAGGTGCAGGCGCTGTACCTGTATGGGGCTGGGGCGGAGGCACGGTGCAAAGCGGCAGCGGGTTTGGGCCATACAAGGTTCAGTACAGCAACAGCGGCAGTATATCCCTTGCCGTTACTAACGGCGCCTGTACGGTAAATGCTACTCCGCGGCAGGTAACGGTTATACCGGTACCTGTAGCGGCTTTTAGCCAGGATGTTATCACCGGCTGCCCCGACCTGCCGGTTACCTTTACCGATCAATCACAGAATGCTGATACCTGGTTATGGCGCTTTGGGGATGGCAGTGTATCATCAACAGGCAGCCCGGTACATAATTTCACCACACCCGGCACTTATACCGTTACCCTGATTGCCGGCGCGCAGCAGCAGTGTTTTGATACGCTGGTGCAAACTGCGCTTATTAACGTAGTACCGTCGCCGGTAGCTAAGTTCACCACGCTGCCCGGTGTAAATGTGCCGCTGGAATTTAGCGAAGCGCTTTTCAGCTTCACCAATCAATCCACAGATGCTACCTCCTATGCCTGGGACTTTGGCGACGGCACTACTGCCGCCACGGCCACAGCCAGCCACCAGTATGCCCTGCCGGGCGAGTACCGGGTAGCGCTGCTGGTAAGCAACAGCATTGGCTGTACAGACAGTACCAGCCAGGCCTGGCTAAAAGTGATCCCGGATGCCGTACTACGTATACCCAATGCCTTTAGTCCTAACCGCGACGGTGTAAATGACTTTTGGGAAATACCCGGCCTGGCCGGTATTCCTGGCTGTCATGTGGAGATCTTCAACCGCTGGGGGCAACGCATTTTCGAGAGCACCGGGTACCGGCAACCCTGGGATGGCACCTGGCACGGACAGCAAATGCCCGTGGCCACGTATTACTATGTGATCAAAGCAAAGCCGAAAGACAAACCCTATGCGGGGTGGGTAGCATTACTCCGCTGATTCACTTCATATCACATCAACCAGAATAAAAATGAAACCGAGCATGGTAAACATTTCTCACACGGGACATGTACAGGCGAGGTTCCATCTGACCCTTTAAAATTAAAAATGAACAGATGAAACTACATCTACTCAAACTCCTGCCCCTGTTACTGGTATGTGCCGGCGTACAGCAGCTGGCGGCGCAAACCTATACCCCGGTTGCCGTTACCGGCTTTAACAATGATATAGTAGCGGAATCGGGCACCAGCAGCCTGGCGGTAACCACCACTCCGCTGGACCTCAGCTTTTACCTTTTATATTCCGTGAATTTTGCCACCGCCAACAGCATTTCCGGTGGTATACCGGATAACGGCCTTCTTACCAACGGGAACCGCACTTACCAGCTGGCGCCTTATGATGCACCGAACGGGCTTTACCTTTCCGATGCAGGCCATGTGCCCAATACCGCGGTATCCGGCACGCTGGCATTAGCCACCCCTGCGGCTTTCAGCAAATTAAGCCTGCTGCTGTTCTCCACAGAAGGCAGCAGTGTGGTAGGGGCCACCCTGCACTTTACAGACGGTACCTGGGCAGATGCCGGAAATGTGCATGTGGACGACTGGTTTAATGGCGCCAATGCCATCGTGAGCGGGGTAGGGCGTATTGCCCGTAAGGCCACCCCTCCCTACCTGGTAGATGGTATGAGCGGTAACAATCCCCGCTTTTACCGGTTTGATGTGCCTATGGCCTGTAAGAACCAGCCCAAGCTGCTGGACTCCATCCGCCTGAATTACATATCCGGAGGCGATACCAGCTCCCGCGCAGTGATACTGGCCGTTGCCGGCGTAAGTTATGTACCGGTAAGCATAACAGCGGACATAACACCTGCCATCTGCAACAATGCCAACGGCAGCATTGCCCTGAGCGTAACGGGCGGCACCCCGCCTTTATCCTACGCATGGACCTCCTCGCCCGTGCAGGTAAAAGATACCGCCACCGGCCTGGCCCCGGGTAATTATTCCTGCACCATCCTGGATGTTTACGGCTGTGCTACCACCTACCGGGGCACGGTGCCTAAGAAAACAGCCGCGGTGCTTACTGCCACGGCCAGCAAAGATTCCCTGTGCGCAGGCAGCAGCGCCACACTTACGGCCAGCGCCACCGGCCCGGTAAGCAATTACAGCTGGCAGCCCGGTAGCGGCAATGCCAATACCGTAACCGTATCGCCCGGCGCTACTACCAGCTACATTGTAAGCGCGGTAGATACGCTGGGTTGTACTATATCCGATACCGTTAAGGTAACGGTAACGCCTGTTCCGGCAGCTCCGGAAGCAGGCGCCGTAACCGCCTGTGCAGACAGCACCGCCATTTTAGCGGTACAAAACGCTACTGCCGCCTATACCTACCACTGGTACACGACAGCTGCCGGCGGCACTGTGGCCGGCACAGGCAATACCTTTACGGCCCCCGGCGCCACTACGGACGCCACTTATTATGTGGAGGCAGCAAACGGCAGCTGCATCAGCCCGCGTATATCCGTAGCCGTAAGCCGGCTTACACAGGTGGCTGTACCCGTGGTAACCGCAACGCAGATCACGCCAAACAGCGTAATTTTTGTATGGCAGCCCGTTCCAGGCGCCACCGGTTACCAGGTATCGGTAAATGGAAGCGCTTATGTAGCGCCAACTTCCGGCCGTGCGGGCACCACGCACCAGGTAACGGGCGTATCCCTGGCAGAAGGGGTTACCATCAACGTTATTGCTTTGGGAGGGGAAATTTGCCAGAACAGCGCACCGGGGAATACCACTGCCAAGCTGCTGAACCAGGATATTTTTATCCCCAATGCATTCACACCTAATAACGATGGCCATAATGATATTTTCCGGGCGCAGGGCAACATTATTACCGGGCAGGAAATGAAGATCTTTAACCAGTGGGGAGAGCTGATCTTCGCCACTAGCGAGCTTTCCAGGGGCTGGGATGGTACCTCCAACGGCAAGCGGCAGCCCATGGGTGTGTACGTGTATACGATACGGTTAAAGCTGGCCGATGGGAAAGAAACTGTTCGGAAAGGCACCATTAACCTCCTTAGACCCTGATGAAAAAAGTGTTAGGATAGGCTTTATTTTTCGCTCCGTGTTAAATATTATAAAAAATATTATTATTTTGCCTGTCGGATGCTTGTAGGATGTACCTGCCCGGCAGCCAAAAAGTGAGCGATGTGAAGCCTATCCTATGCCTATGAGGTTGATGCTGATGTTGTTGCAATGTATAATTGTCTTCCTGATACCAATGCTGGTACAGGGTCAGACAGCTACACCTCCAACTCAGCCGGCTACTGCCCCTTCCACACCTCCCGTTACCAAAACCAAACACGAAACAGAATTTAAGATGCAGCGCGGCAGTTACCTGGGCTTTGGACAGGTATACCTGGGCATGGGTGAGATAGGTTTCCGCGTAGAAGTAACCAATGACAAGAAAAGCGAACCCACGCTGGAGTTCCGTATAGATAAACCTAAGGGAAAAGTGATAGGCACACTTAAAATACCGTATACAGGAGATACGACGTACGCCCTGAAGGTACCGGCCAGTTTAGGAAAGCACTATGGTACGCACGATCTGTACCTGGTGGCCAAAGGGAGCGGGGAGTTTATTATCTCATCGTTTTCATTCATCCACGTGTATTAAAAAGTTAAAAGTAAAAAGGTAAAAAGTAAAAGATCGGCGGCTATTGTTCACTTTTACTTTGCTTTTACGTTTGGGATTTTAAAAGAATGTAAAATGCAAAAGTTGGCATGCCCATCCGCGGCATTATTTTTAATTTTTACTTTTTGCTTTTTGCTTTTTTACTTATCCCAGGCATTATTTTTACTTTTTGCCTTTTTACTTTTTACTTTTTCACCTTCCACTGTTCACTGTCTATTTATGATTTGGTCCATTCTTCAATAAACCCCGCATAACTATCCCCGATCGGCAGCTCCGGGCCGGTACCTATACGCACTTTTTTATTCACAATAGCGGTGATCTTATTTACCGGCACTATGTAGCTGCGGTGTATGCGCCGGAACCGGTCGGCAGGCAGCTTTTCCTGCATGGCTTTCAGCGTCATCAGCGTCATTATTGGTTTGCCCTGGGTAAGGTGTATCTTGATATAATCCTGCAACCCTTCAATGTACAGGATCTCAATTAAGTTTATTTTGATCAGCTTATACTCTGCCCTTACAAAAATACTTTCCTCCTGTGCAGGCAGGCTCTGTTTACGGTATTGATGATAGTCCAGCGCCCTTTGTACCGCGCGGGAAAAACGGTCAAAATCAATAGGTTTTAACAGGTAATCCAGCGCCTCCAGCTCAAACCCTTCCACGGCAAATTTGCGGTGCGCGGTAATAAAGATCACCACCGGTTTTTCTGCCAGGGAACGTACCAGGTCTATGCCGTTAATGTCCGGCATGTTAATATCCACAAAAAGCAGGTCCACGGGATTATTACGGAGAAATTCTGCAGCGGAGATGGCGTCGTCAAATGTTTGCACCAGGCGTAAGGCCGGGAATTTAGAGACGTATTGTTGTATCAGCGCCAGGGAAAGCGGTTCATCATCTATAGCAATACATCTCATTTGCATAAAGCTTGTTTTTTCATTAAACCTGTAATGTTAGCTCAACGGTGTACAGGCCGTCACTATGTATAATTACGGTATAGCATGGTTTGTCCCTAAACCTGTAATGTTAGCTCAACGGTATATAGGCCGTCACTGTCTGTAATATTCAGTAAATACTTATTACGGTATAAATGGTCTAAACGTTGCCTGGTGTTTATAATTCCAATGCCGGTGCGCTCCTGTGCCGGCCGGTCGCTGAATAAAGGATTCTGGCTAAAAAAAGTAATAGTGCGCGCTTCTGCAAATATCCTTATAATCAGCGTAGATTCCGCATGATTGCTTAACCCGTATTTGAACACATTCTCAATGAACGTCATTAGTATTAACGGTGCAATTTCCTTGCGGGAAAGGTCGCCGCTCACTGAAAAATCCAGCTTTGTTTTTTTACCCAGGCGCAGGCGTTGCAGGTCAATGTAATCACGTATGCAATCCACCTCGCTTTCCAGCGATACAAAATTTTCCGCAGCATCATCTGTCACATACCGCATAATGTTGGATAGCTTCATGATGCTGTTGGCCGTATGTTCATTGCCGGTAAGGGCCAGCGTATAAATGTTGTTAAGGGTATTGAACAAAAAGTGCGGGTTGATCTGCGCTTTCAGGAAAGAGAGTTCTGCATGCGCACGGTCGGCCTCCGCGAGTATGGCGCGTTGTTCGGTAAGCCGCCAGCGCTTGGTAAGCTCCACGGCAATAGCCAGCGTTACCACTACCAGGAACAGGAATATGCTTACCATATCCGTATGTCCGCCATTGCCCCCCGGCCCTCTGCCGCCTGGCCCGAAGCCGCCTCGCGGTCCCGGTGGTGGAAATCCATTGTCCCCCGGTGGCCGCATACCGTAGGGCCCTCCCGGAGGCGGTTTCAAAGCTCCCTGGTTAAAACCATGCTGCGCGCCATGCCCCAGCAGCCGGTCAAAAGGCTGCAGGTAATACACCAGCACCAGGGCCGCCAGCAAAATCCCAAAATAGGCCAGCCACTTTTTCTGAAAGAACAGCTGCGGTATCAGGTAGGTAGTGTTACCGTAGAACAGCATCATGTACACCAGCACAAACAGCCAGTAAGGGCGGGACAACAGCAGCTCCCACCAGTTAGCATCCGAATGCGGCTGCCCGTTTATAAAAAGTAAAGGCAGGCTCAGGAAAATGAGCCAGCCTGTTATATGGGTAATAATGATGGATACATTGCTACGGAACATATATAAAGGAACGAATAGTAAATGTACGAAATAGGGGATGTACCGACGTTCCGCAGGAATGTACCGACTAATTTTTATTCTTTTTCTTTATTGGGGGGAGGGACTGCTGCCGAAAAGATCGTTTAAGTTATAGGTAATGGAGCACTGGAAACGGTCTATCCTGAACTTTTTATTGTACGCCAGGTCAATATCCTCTTTATCCGTATAAACCTGGCTGAGGTTCACTTTACCGGAAAGCATATTTATGAAGCCTGCGGCTACCCCGGCATTGATGCCGATACGGTTCTTTTTCCCGATCAGGATACTGCCGCCTAACAGGTAATTTAGCGTAAAATCAGACTGAAAGGGAACTCCCAGGCCAATATGCGCGCCCATTTCAAATCCCGCCGTTATCTTATAGGTATAATGCATAAGGGCTGTGGCGCCAACCGCCATTTTGGGATGGTAGTCTTCCGTAATGCTGTAACCGGTAATGGTATCCTTGCTGAAGCCTGGTACGGTCCGGTAATTCCTGGAGGTTAAGGCAGAGGTAAAGAAACCGGTTGAAAAGCTGAAATGTCCATAATGTTCTACCGGCCAGCTATAGGAGCGTATGGTGGCAGCATTAATGGCGGCTTCCTTTTGTTTGTCATCGGCGGCTATGGGACTGGTTTGGATGGATATCTGCATTTCGTCGCCGGATACAGCTACATTATCGCTTGTAAAGTTAAAGTCTTCAACCGCATTAATATTTAGCTGTTCTGAAAAGTAGGTCTTGAATTTAGCCGGATAATCTTCTTTTTTGAACGCTTCATAACGTTCTTCTAATGCATCTTTCGCATCGCCCGCAGCCATATTTGCAATAACCACAGGAAATAATGTGGCTGCTCTTTTTACATTGTCTTCAGCTTCATTAAATTCACTGAAGATCTTTTGGGGAGTAATGCCGCTTAGGGCATCCGTACCAAATTCGTTTGAATTGTTGAAGTCTAAATATTTGTATTGTAATGCAACACTACGGTTATGGAATTTATCGTCCAGCTCTGCTATCTTTGCCAGCGCATGCATTAATGCTTTGCTGTTAGCATCCGCGAAGTCCGCCTTTTCTGGGCCGCCAACAGCTAAAAGGGCTTTCAGATCACCAGAGGGCCCTGAAAAGAACGCGCTTAAAATAGTAGGGGGCGTATTATTAAATACCTGTTTGGCAATGTTCACTGAAATGCCGTACCGGTATTTATTAATGCTTTGAATAATTACCGTTACTTTATCGCCCTTATTGAATACAATTGCTTCAATATCTCCTTTAACAGGTAATTCAGTACCACCGTCTACCTGGGTGTAGGTGATCCCTGCTATT
Organism: Chitinophaga rupis; assembly: GCF_900109685.1. Classification (GTDB taxonomy): domain Bacteria; phylum Bacteroidota; class Bacteroidia; order Chitinophagales; family Chitinophagaceae; genus Chitinophaga; species Chitinophaga rupis. Next base: position 328,578 of record NZ_FOBB01000005.1, read on the forward strand.
TTCTTTTTAATATAGTCGTAATAAATTCTGTAGGATCTTTTTTGTGCAAGCACCTGCATGGTCAGCAGCAGTATAAAACAGCTAAGAATGATCTTTTTCATGGGGGTAATGTATAAAGGTGGATAAAAAGGATTACTTATAAACTAGGGGAATAAATAAAGTATATACCGGTATAAGGTAGGCGCTCAGCATTTGAAAAGTCTTGCTAAACTCCGGCACCGGACCTCCAAAGGAAAATACCCATAGTATAAAGGCAATGCCGGAGATCAGGAAGTCCTGCCATTTAACTACGCCGGCCTGTTTTTTATACAACACATCTGCAAAAAGCAGTAATGCAAACACCAGCAAGAACACCCAGTGAGGGGCTTTCCCTTGTTGCATTAACTGGAAAACGCCCAGATATACAGACACTACTTCCGCAGGTATCAGTTTTAATACACGGGATTCATATGGTGTGGGCTCCAATGGCTGCCCGTTTAGGGAGGCTTTTAAAGCAATAGCTCTGGTAATAACTTGTCTTGACATACAATTAAGATTTAAATCATAATGAATAAATAAGTGTAGGGGGTGTCAGATCAACGCAAGAGACTTGCTGATGGCTGAATGGGTAATGTCTTTGAGATCCTGCTGCAGGCTGGTCATGTCAAAGCCAACCGGTGACTTGTTATTATCCGGGTTTATCCAGTCAATAGAGAGGACGGCATAGGCTTCGTCACAATACGTTTGAAAGAATCCCCAGGTCATGAATTTGATCTCACCCCAGGTTACAACGGCCAGGTAACGGCTGTCGTATCCAACTACAGGTATAGCATGCCCGCCCCAGGAACCGGGCGCACCCTGGCCATACGGGCCATAGGGAGGTATGCTCCATACCTTTTGATCTTTAGCGGAGTTAGGGAGCGCTACGCCCAAGTAACAGCCACCAAACAGGTATACGGCTTCTTTAACCTGCTGTATGTTCTGGTTTTCCAGCCCGGCAAAAGCAGTTATTTTATCATTATTAATGCCGGTGTTCCTCCAGTATTTAAGTACATCCAATACCACTGCACCATTGTCATTCAGTCCGGTCACAGGATCAAAACCGGTAATAGCGGCATAGGCGTCCAGTATTTGCTGATCACCGGGGATCCTAATGGTTTGTACGTTTACATTGCCGGTCCAGTTCATGATCATATGGCCGGCAGCTGCACAGGTGCAATCGCCGTAGCTATCATTTTGCATCATACCCCAGCTTACAGGAATATTATCCTGCCAGGCAATTTTTTCCGGGATGGGTGGCAGTGCCGAAGGAATAATGTACTTTTCAAACTGCAGGGTGCGCAGGTCATGCCTGGCGGGCAGTTTACCCAGTTTAATGTTGCTTTGCATTTTTTGTTTTTTTAGTGTGATGATTGATGGGATTTTTAATACGCTTGTGAATGAAAGGTCAGGGATGCTTGGGATCTTTATTTACAGACAAAGTTAGGTGTGCTTTAAAAGCCTGACAATGGGATAACCACTGTTTTCAAGGGGGTATTTTTCCCGGTATGGTCAGGGAGGTATTTCCCGTTTATTGCAGTTGTTTTATGATGTGGTGTTACCCCTGAAAAGTAGGTGTGGTAAAGGGTTTTGTAGCCTTTGTATAATGTGGGTAGGTAGCCTGTCGGTATATTTAGTACTTGGTAGTGATGTGTTTTTTTACCTACATTCGATGCATTGTAAACCTCAATTTTTAACCTTCAAAATCACTTATCTATGAACACAGATGTAAAAACCACCGCTTCAAATGGCAACCCCAAAGTATCTGAAGTTGATCATGCGGGAGGTCCTATTAAAAGAGAAGACGCCAACAAATTGTTGGACCATTACCTCAAAATCAAAAAAAAATTTCAGCTAATAGCTCCTGCGTTAGACCCAGAGATTAAAGGGTTGTTAGGTTCTGATGGAAATGGTTTCGCTTTTAGCTTAAATGAAGTATTACGTGTTTTAAAAATCGAGCAGCCGCCTTCAATTGAAAACCAGTATTTATTAGTTTTAATGGGAGCGAATTTACAGGAAAGCAAGCCACCGACTGACCCTCATACACCTACAATTATATTAATTGGTGCTTCAAGTGATGACGAAAAGACATATTTTGCTTATAAGGATGTTAACCCTACCGAGCACCCTCCCAAGGTCTACGAACCAGTACTTAAAGAAGTAGAAGAGCTTATTCTTGTAACTCAATAAACAGCTTCCACCTCAAAGTGCCTGCCACCGAAATATTAAGCGATATTTCCATCTGGTCAATTCTATTGCCCTTACTGGTAGCCCTTTGTTATATCCGGAAGCTGTCTGCTGATTCTTTATATGTTGCCGGGATAGTGTTGCTGGCCACTATCCCGCAACTTTTACGCTTCTATATTAAAGAAATGCCAATGCTGTACTTTGCCTATAACATCTACACTCCGCTGGAATTTGCGGGATTATATGGCCTGTTCCATAATAAGTTCTTCAGTCCATGGGCATTGCGTATCTTTAAAATAGCGGCTATCGCTTACGTGTTTATTACAATAGTTATTGTAGGCCTGTTAGGGCTAATACACAGGTTCCTGAATGAATGGGTATGTTTAAATAACCTGGTATACACTATCTGGATCCTGGTTTTCATAATACAGGAGTATTATGAAGAACCGCTGTACCAGGTGAATTTACGCCGCCCTTTCTTCTGGTACCTCAGTGGTCTGTTCTTTTATGCACCCTGTACCTTATTAATATTTTCCCTCTGGCATTATATTAAAAGTATGCCGGGATCATCCCTGTCATACCTGCTGATCATACATTCTGTTTTCAATATAAATATGTACCTGCTGTTCACCATTGGTTTTTGGATGGATGCCGGCAGAAAGCAGTTCAATATTCGTTAATCCTATGCAGCCCTTGAAAAACTACGATATTGTTATAAGTGTAATAGCTGCAACATCGCTTTTCCTGCTGTTGTGCAGCTTTTCCATTGCCTTCCTTTTCATTTACAGAAAAAGAAGGCAGCAATACAAAATGGAAAAACAGCAGATGAAAGACGATTTTGAAAAACAGCTGCTGCAGCTACAGCTGGAAATACAGGAGCAAACCTTAAATAACATCAGCCAGGAGATCCACGATAACGTAGGGCAAATGTTAAGCCTCGCAAAAATACAGCTGAATATTATGGAGCAGCGGCAAACTACGGATACAGAGCTGTTGTACATGGTAAAAGATAATATTGGCCGCGTAATGACCGATCTGCGGGATATCGCCAAAAGCCTTAACAGCGAGCGTTTGCAGGCGCTAACCCTATATGAGGTAATAGATCAGGAGATCCAGCGCTTTAACCGCGGCGATTTTATAAAGGCCGTACTGGTACAGGAAGGCACGGAACAAAAAATGGATATGCAAAAAAAGCTCATCCTGTTCCGTATCATCCAGGAATGTTTGCAGAATGTGCTTAAGCATGCTAATGCCGCCAATGTACACATTACCCTCCGCTACGGGCCGGAACATCTGGAAATTCATGTACAGGATGACGGTGTTGGTTTTGACGTAGCAGCAGAACAGCACCAGGGCAAAGGCCTGGGCCTGGATAATATCACCAACCGGGTAAGGCTCATTAGCGGCCTGGCTTCCGTTCATAGTATTATCGATAAAGGAACACTCATTATTATAATTACACCGTATGCCTGATTACCGGTACATAGCTATTGTAGATGATCATACCATGTTTAGAAAAGGGTTGTGTGCGTTAATAGACCTCTTTCCCCGCTACCGTGTACTGTTTGATGCCGCTAATGGCAAGGATTTTATTAACCGACTGCATCCCGGCCAGCTACCGGATATTGTATTGCTGGATATAAAAATGCCGGAAATGGATGGCTTTGAAACCGCCCGCTGGATCAATGCCCATTACCCGGATATGAAAATACTGGCCCTTAGCACCATGGATGCAGATACCGTGATCATAAAAATGATCCGGAGCGGGGCCAAAGGATATGTGCTTAAAGATGCAGATCCTAAAGAGCTGAACCTGGCCTTTGACGAGGTATTGGCCAAAGGATATTTTTATAATGACCAGCTGTCAAGAAAGATCCTGCAATCGATCAGCGGTCTCACAGATGAAAAGAACATGCTGGGCACGCTGGTAAAGCTAACTGATCGTGAGCTGCAGTTCCTCAAACTGGCCTGCAGCGAAAAAAGCTACCAGCAAATAGCCGGTGAAATGTTCCTGAGCGAGCGTACGGTGGACGGTTACCGGGAAAGCCTTTTCAAAAAGTTAGGCGTTAATACCCGCGTAGGCCTGGTCATCTATGCCATTAAAAACAACATGGTGCAGCTATAACACGTATTTTTACGCTTTATTATTTCAAAAAAAAACCTCACCTTGCAGCAGATAACTGTTCCTTTGAGCGGAAAAGACGCCAATACCCCAAAACATTAGCACGGAAATATTTAAGGTACCCCAAATAACTTTCACTAAAACAGTGAACATATGTCCCCCATTACTCCCAAGAGCTACATCGGGAAAAAACCACCGTTCCGGAAACTACGCGGTTATGCTTTTGATCCCAGCTTATCATTAAAGTTAGATACCGTAGCCATTAACAACATTGTATACAAAGTGGCCTGGGAAACCCTGGAACCCGGTCCCATAGGCGAATACGTGGAGGTGATAGACTTTGACCCCACCGTAGGTAAATTCTACCGCGCCGTAGACCTGGACGATGATTACATCCTGGCGCAGGACGGCCTGGATCCCAGCGAAAGCGACCCGCAGTTCCACCAGCAAATGGTGTATGCAGTAGCTATGACCACCATCAAGAACTTTGAAAGGGCGCTGGGCCGCAAGATCCTCTGGGAATCGCGCCGCGGCCTGAATGTAGCCGTGGAGGATGAATATGTACAGCGCCTGCGCATTTACCCCCATGCCATGCGCGAGGCCAATGCCTATTACAGCCCGGTGAAAAAATCGCTGCTGTTCGGCTACTTTGCATCCACCCCGGCAGATGAAACGCTGCACATGCCCAACTCCGTTGTATTCACAGCCCTGAGCCATGATATTATTGCGCACGAAATTACCCACGCCATCCTGGATGGGGTGCACAACTATTATAACGAAGCTACCAACCCCGATGTGCTGGCCTTTCACGAAGCCTTTGCAGATATTGTAGCCCTGTTCCAGCACTTTAGCTTCCCTGATGTACTGAAACACCAGATCTGCAAAACACGCGGCGACCTGGGCGCACAGAACCTCTTAGGCCAGCTGGCCCAGGAATTTGGTACTGCCGTAGGCGATTACGGCAGCCTGCGCGATGCCATTGGCGAGGTAGATGAGGAAACCAAACAATGGAAGCCTAAAGAGCCTAACCCGGAAGACTACCGCACGGAAATGGAGCCCCACGCACGCGGCAGCATACTGGTAGCCGCCGTGTTTGAGGCTTTCCTGAGCATTTACAAAAGCCGTATTGCCGACCTGCTGCGCATTGCCTCCAACGGTACCGGCATCCTGCGCCAGGGCGATATTCCGCCGGACCTGGTGGACCGGTTGGCCAATGAAGCCGCCAAAGCGGCCGGCCATGTGCTCACCATGTGCATACGCGCTATTGACTATTGCCCGCCCATTGATATTACGTTTGGTGATTACCTGCGCGCCATCATCACAGCAGATATGGATATTGTGGCCGATGACAACCGCGACTACCGCCTGGCTTTTATTGATGCCTTCCGCCGCCGCGGCATTTACCCTGATGGTATTAAAACGCTGAGTGTGGAAAGCCTGCGTTTTCCCCTGCAGGATATTGGCTATATGGCCGATAAGCATGGCACCATGATGAAGAAATATGATGAGAAAAATGATCATAGCCTGAACGAGACCACTAAAGAGCTGCTGGCCATAGTGAACGGCTTTTTACGGGATTATGGCGATGAGATCAAGTATGTGAACGACCGCAGGAAGATCTATTATAAAACACGCGAGTACATTACCGGTTTGTATGAGGAAGGCCGCCCGCATATACCTGGCCTGCACCGGCGGCTGAATGAAAAGTTTGCAGAATCGGCCGACTTTGCCCGGCTCACCGGCCTGGCCTTCGTGGATAATTTTGCTGACCTGGGCCTGCGCCAGTCAAGCCAGTACCAGGGCGCCTCTTTCCAGATCTTAAAACTAAGGCTGGTAACACGCGTAGGCCCCAACGGCACGCAGATCAACAACGTGATCTTTTCCCTTACCCAGCGCAGCGGCGTAATATTTAAAGATGGAGAGATCACCGGGTACTTCAGGCCTAACGCCAATGCGCTGGCCAACACCACGGAAAGCGGGGATCCCATTCCTGAAGGCGGTTTTGAGTTCCGCGGCGGCTGCACCCTCATCTTTGACCTGGATACCCAGGAGCTGAAGTACGCCATCTCCAAACCGATCATTGACCTTCACAGCCTGGATGCGGGACAGACGCCCAAGCTGAACATGAAAAGGATCCGGGCGCAGTACATGTACCAGAACGGCGAAGCAGATTTTGCCATTAATGATTATTTCCAGTTCTTCGGCAACGGCTTCCATCATATGACAGAACCTTTTGCATTTCTTCACCAGCATTAACTGAAACCCCATGACCACGCAAATAAAAAAAGCACCTAAAAAAGTAGCAGCCCGCACCAAACGCGTTGCCAGCGTAACGCTTACCGGTAAGCTGGATCGCGCCTCCATCCGCATGTACTGCTTGGGTACCGGCGATTGTTTTGTGATCAAGTTCTTTAGCCGCAAAACCACCCGCTTCACCATGATGATAGATTGCGGCAGCTGCCAAGGCACCCCCGGAGATTATCAACCTTACCTGAAGGAGCTGCTGGAATATGTAAATGGTTCTGTAGACCTGCTGGTGGTAACGCATGAGCATAATGACCACGTAGCCGGTTTTGCAAAAGACCCTTCTATTTTCAGGGAGCTGGAAATTAAAGAAGCCTGGTTTGCCTGGACCGAGAATCCCAAAGATCCTAACGGCCACGCACAGGAGCTGTTAACCAAACGCACCAAAATGCGCGCTGCCCTGCAAAACGCCATCACGGCCTTTAAAGACCGTCATGAGAACATGAAGATAGGCGCCGGGGGAGATGAGGATAACAGCGAGTTTAACCGCATTATGCTGGATAACAGCAGGGCCTTTATTAATGGGCTGGATACCCTGGCCACCATTAACCTGGACGGAGAAGAGGATACCGGCGGCAAGCCCCTGCCCGGTATGCGCATCATCAAAGAAATACTGGAAGAAAAAAATGTAAAGATCCGTTACCTGAACCCCGGCGATATTGTAAGCCTGCCCAATGCCCCTGGCATAAAGTTCAATATACTGGGCCCGCCCACGAACCGCGATTTTATATTTAAGGATGGTAAAGCCGGGAAGGATGTTTTTCAGAAGAACCTTACCTTAAATGACAGCGCCCTGTCTGTAAACGCCTTTCTTTCCCTGAATAATACAGAACGTAATGATGTGCCTTTCATCAGCGATTACATTGCAGCAGATGAAGCGCCGGAAGCCATTTATAATGCTTCCGGTAACCAGTGGCGCAAGATCAATGACGACTGGCTTTCCAGCGCAGGCTCACTGGCGCTGCGGCTGAACAGCCATATCAATAATACCAGCCTGGCCATGGCCATTGAGTTTGAAAAAACCGGTAAGGTATTATTGTTCCCCGGCGATGCGGAGTATGGCAGCTGGGAAAGCTGGCACCAGATAAAGAAATGGGAAAAGAAGGGGAAAGATGGCAAACATCTTACGGAATGTTTGCTGAACCGTACTGTGTTCTACAAGGTAGGGCATCACCTCAGCTACAACGGCACTGCGCTGGAAAAAGGCATCCTCATGATGGAAAGCGAGGAGCTGGCCGCCATGGCCACGCTGGACCGCCACCGCATTGCAGAAAAGTGGAAAACCACTATGCCTAATAAGCTGCTGCTGCAGGAGCTTATTAAACGCTGCCAGGGCAAGCTGTTCGTGATGGATGAATTCCAGTTCGCCAACCGCCCCTCTCACCAGCTGGACCCGCATACGCTGGGTAAAAAGGTGTATGAGGAAGGGCTGGCGGAAGATGAATCCACCATCCTGTATAAACAGTATACTATTACTAATCTTTAGGCAGGGGCCATACATTGTTGTCTGTATCGGCATCCATAAAAATGCCGCCATCCAGCACCAGGGATTGGATCTTCTTTTTGGTGGTAATGTGTACCTGCGTTTCCTTTTGGCTGGCCTCCCATACCCGCGACGTTTGGTGCAGGGTTTCCGTGCTGCCGTCAGTATAGGTGATCTTCACATCAAAAGGTGTGGCCATACCGCCAATATTCTTAATGTGCAGCGTATAACCCTGTGCGTTAGCTGCCAGCTGTTTTACAGCCAGGTCTATATAATAATTGGAAAAGAACCAGTTAGCCCAGAACCAGTTCAGGTTCTTACCGGATACATTGTTGTACGTATTAAAAAAGTCCCATGGCAGGGGATGTTTGCCATGCCAGCGCTCCATAAAGGCATGCAGGCATTTTTTAAACAGGTCATCGCCCAGCATATCCTTCATAGCCAGGTAACCAAGAGAGGGCTTGCCGTATTCATTATTGCCTAAGCCTGCGCCACCTAATATATCGCCGGGTGTAATAATGGGCAGGTCCTGTTCTGAGCTGGCATCATGGATCCAGTTATCAACACGGAACTGTTTGTACAGCGCTTCCGCTTTTTCCGTGCCCTGGTCTTCACGTCCTATCAGCAGCTCAAAGGTAGTGGCCCAGCCTTCATCCATAAAGCCATAGCGGGTTTCATTAATGCCCATATAAAAGGGCATGTAGGTATGTGCAATCTCATGCTCTGCCACAAACTTGGTAAAGGTAGTGTCGTTGGTAGCGCCGTCATTGGCCATCATGGGGTATTCCATATCCGCATAGCCCTGGAACACGGTCATCTTTTCATATGGGTAAGGTACGCCCGGCCATTTGCGTGATAACCAGCTGAGCGCATGCCGTTCAAAGGATACCATGTGGTGAAAATCGGCCGCTGTGTCATTATACATGGCCTGCACGCTGGCGCGGCGTTTAGTAGCATCGTCCACCACCACGCTGGCGGCATCCCACACAAAATGATCGCTGATGCCAAAGGCCATATCCGGTATGTTGGTGGCCTTGAACTGCCAGCTGTTCATCTCGTTCTGCGCAGTTACGTTCTTCGCCTGCAGGTCCTGCAGGGTAGCAATATGTATCACCTCATCAGATGTTTGGGATGCCTGCAGCTTTTGTGCAAAGGCAGGTTGCAGCAGCTTTTCCGGCTGCTGTAAGGTGCCGGTGCCGCCTACAATGTAGTTTTTGGGCACATTGATGGTAACGGTATAATCATTAAAGTCGTTGTAAAATTCAAGGGCATCGTTAAAGGTCATCTGGTCCCAGCCGTTATAATCATCGTACACGGCTACACGCGGATAAAAATAGGCCAGGAAGTAAGTGGTGGAATCTATCATGCCTTCCCGGTTGCTCACCTTGGATACCTGGTAATGCCAGTCGAACGTAAGCTTTACGGAATCGTTCGGCAGCAGGGGCTCCTGCAGCAATATGGGCTGCCAGGTAAAGTAGCCATTACTTTCCCTCCACCTGCGGGTTTGCCCGTTCACACTAAAGCCATCTATCTTCACACCTTCTGTAAGGTAATCAGCAGGAGTGCCACCCAGGCGCGGTGCGCCGGGTTTATGAATGTTCAGCAGCAGCTTTATCACCATATGCTCCAGCGTATCCGGGCTGTTGTTTACATACGTGATCTCTTCCTTACCCCGTATGGTACGGTCGGGCGGCAGGGCCGTAATGTTAATATTATAACGGGCATGGTTTTGCCAGTAGTTCTTACCGGGTTGCCCATCCATAGCGCGGGTGCCTTTTTTAAAAGCCTGAGTAATATCCCGGGGCATATAAAGGCTTTGGGCATTCACATAAAAAGAGCCGGCAACAGCCAGCATCAACAATAGCGTATAACGGAACATGTACGATCTGCTTTGAGTAATTAGCAGCAATGAAGATATAAATAATTTGCATCGGCTCAATGCCTATCTGGATGACCGGTGCTGGGAACGGTTAAACCGTAAAACACGGAAACTTCACCGCCATTCCAGGGCTTTTTACCGGCAGAACGCAGGTTTTCACCTTTTTATCATATGGCGGTATCAAAGGTAATGTATGTTTGCAGCGTTATCTGCCACACCAAAATCCCTTTTTAATGAACCATCAATCACATACGCCCATTCTGGAAGTAAGCGGCCTGCATGTGTACTACGGTAATTTTCACGCTGTAAATGATGTATCCTTTACGGTGAATGCCGGTGAGATCTTTGGTTTCCTGGGCCCTAACGGCGCCGGTAAAACCAGTACACTCAGTGCCGTGGAAGGCCTGCTGAAACCCCGTTCCGGTAGTATTTCTGTAGCCGGGTTTGATATTCACAAACAGCCTTTGCATGCCCGCGCTAATATGGGCGTACAGCTGCAGGCCACCAGCTTTCAGCCGGAGCTTACCATTTCAGAGATCATCAGCCTGTATGCCGGTATTTACGGCGCTGCTATCAGCTATGAGCAGATCCTTTCCATTCTGCGGGATATTAAGCTGGAAGATGCTGCCGGTAAGCGTTTCGGACAGCTCTCCGGAGGGCAGCAGCAGCGTGTATCACTGGTAATAGCCACTATCCACGATCCGCACCTGGTATTGCTGGATGAGCCAACCACAGGCCTGGACCCGCAATCGCGCCGGCAGTTATGGGAACGTATGGAATCCATCCGTGAAAAAGGACATGGCGTACTACTTACCACGCATTCCATGGAAGAAGCAGAAGCGGTGTGCGACCGTATAGCCATCATTGATCATGGCAGGGTAGTGGCCATTGACACGCCGGAGGCATTGATAGACCATTACCGCCACGATCCGGAAGTGATCAGCGTTTCCCGCAAAGGAAAGATCACGCTGGAAGATGTATTTATTGGTCTTACCGGCCGCGCCATCCGTTCATAACCTTTAACTATTACGAGCCATGAGAAATAATATTCCCGCAACTTCTACTGTTTTAAATGCATTGCTCCGCGCCGATTTTACCACGCAATGGCGCAACCGCCGTTCCGTTGTGCTGGTGTTCCTGGTGCCATTGATCATACTGATGTCCTGGAAAGGACTGGTCGATAAATTAGGCGGCGCCTTTGTATTATCCATCTGTATCACCATCGGCCTAACCGCCATTGGCTTAATGGGCTACACCAACTCCATTGCCCGCGACCGCGATAAAGGCATTTTCCAGCGCCTGCGTGTAGCGCCCCTTTCCACCTGGACCATTATGGTAAGCCGCTTAACCGTGCAGGTAGTTATGATCCTGGCGCTTATCATTGCCGTATTTATTGTAGGTTTTTATGTAGATAAAATATCACTGACCCCGGCAGGTTATGTGTTCGGGTTTACCATGGGATTGGTAGGCAGCGCCGTGTACCTGGGTTTGGGGCAGATGATAGCCGGGCTTATTAAGAACCCGGAAACCGTAAACGCCACCACCCGTTTGGTATACTTTGCCTTTATTATGATCGGTATGTTCGGCGAGTTGGGCATGCTGGGTACGGAAGTACAAACCATTGTAAGGTGGTCGCCTTTTGGCAGTGTAAAACGTATTGTGTCTGATAGCCTGCAGCCGGCCCACTGGACCATACAAAGTACGCAGGCTTTGCTGGCAACCATTGGATATGCCTTTGTGTTCTCCTTGCTGGGTATTAAATGGTTCCGCTGGAATACGAAATAAAATTGCTGAACTAACTGGGAAATTCAGCTTTCACCACTATCTTTGCGGCAGCTTGAAACAAGTTGCCGCAATATTGTTACTGATAGGCGTACTAAGCCAAACATTCAGCAAAATGCTGATAGTGGCTGAGTATGAGCTGAACAGGGACTACATTGCAAAAAACCTGTGCGTAAACCGCAACAAGCCTAAAATGCATTGTAATGGTAAATGCCATATGATGCGTAAGATGAAGCAGGAAGAAAAAAGCGAGCAGGAAAACCCTGAGCGCCGTGCAGAGAACAAGCTGGAGATCATTTGCGCTGCTTTCAGCCCTGCACGTCTGAACCACTCTTTGATTGTTAGTACTATACAATATCCCAATTTGCAGGTTAATACCTGTACCGTGTTTGTTGCCGCTCCTTTCCACCCACCACAGGCGTAAAGCCGAAAGCAAAAAGCATAAAGCTTAATACTACACATTGCATGCATAACGATGAAGGCATAATGCCTGCCATTGCTCTGCTGTGCCTCGTTAACTATTGACTATTAGCGCATTTGTTGATATGCATTGCATCTGGTTTTTACCGGCTGTTATTGCGTGCCGTTAACTTTTTGTCTTTGAGTATTCCGCTTTATGCTTTATGCATTCCGCTTTCCACATCCGCGGCATTAAGCTTTTTGCTTTCTGCTTTAAGCTTTAAGCTTTTCCTCACTTGAACTTATTGTAATGAAAAAGGGATTATTATCTATTATACTAACATGCGTAGTAGCGATAGCTGCTGCACAGGATACAACCACTATAAAAGAGCTGCAGCAGGTGATCGTAAGCGCCAGCCGCACGCAGCAAAAAAGGAGCGATGCGCCTATTGCCATCAGCACCATCAGTACTAAAACCATACAGGATACAAAGGCCAACCGTTTAGACCAGCTGCTGAATAAAGTAAGCGGGGTATTTATGGTAAGCCTTTCCAATGAGCAGCATGAAATGAGCATCCGCCAGCCCATGACCACCAAAAGCCTGTTCCTGTACCTGGAAGATGGTATTCCTATACGCACTACCGGCTTATATAATCATAATGCACTGCTGGAAATGAATATGGCTGCCGCCAAGCAGATAGAGATCATCCGGGGGCCGGCATCTTCTTTATACGGCGCCGAAGCCGTAGGCGGTGCAGTAAATATTATCACGCTTACGCCGCCACCCGTAAATACCGGAATGGTAAGCCTGCAGGCCAATAACAATGGTTACAAACGGGTAGATCTGCAGGCCGGCGGCACCTATGGTAAGTGGGGCCTGGTAGTAAGCGGTTACTACGCCAACCGCCACGACGGGCCGGTGGATTACAGCGACTTTCACAAAACAGCCCTTACCTTCCGGGCCGATTATAAAGCCAGCGATAAAACCACCTGGAGCAACAGCATTACGTATATTGACTACTACAGCGATATGACCGGCTCCCTGGACAGTGCCCATTTTGCGCAGAAGAATTATACCACGCCGTACTCCTTTACCTACCGTAAAACTACGGCCTTACGCATCCGAAGCGGTATTACCCAGCAATGGAACGATAACAGCCAAACGCAGGTAACCGCTATGTTCCGGGATAATTCCGTAAAGCAGAATCCATCCTATTACATTACCAATAACCGTACAAATGCTTTGCTGGCCAACGGGCAACTGAACAACAGCTCTTTTAACAGCTACCTGCTGGTAGCGCAGCACCAGCAGCAATTCAAATGGATGGGCAGTAAAGTGATCGGCGGCATCAGCGCAGACCTGAGCCCCAGCACCTACATAGCCCGTTACATACAAATTAACCGGGATGGCAAAGGTAATTACACCAATTACCAGCAAACGGATTCTACGCTCAGCAACTACAACACCGGCATCAGCAACCTGGCATCTTATGTACATTATGAAATGAGCCCCCTGCCGGGATTAAAGCTGGTAGCCGCTTTGCGCTATGACTTTTACCACTTTGATTTCGATAATCATTTACCCGCATCCGCCTCCACCGGTGCGCCATCCACCAAACAGGATTTTACCCGCTTTACGCCCAAAGCAGGTTTTACCTATAACTACAAAGGCATTGGCGTATATGCCAACTACAGCCAGGGATATGTGCCGCCGCAGGTATCTGAACTGTTTAACAGTGTAAAGGTGCCTTACCTGCAGCCACAAACTTTCTTCAACTATGAAGCAGGAGGGTGGTTCTCTTTACTGGAACACAAGCTGTATGCAGACTGGAGTGTGTATCTCATGAACGGCGCCAACGAGATCATCTCCGTACGGGAAGATGATGGCACCTTCCAGAACCAGAATGCCGGCAAAACCCGTCACCGCGGCGTGGAGTACGGCATTACTTATCGTCCCTCCCAGCAATGGATGTTCCGGGTAAGCGCCACCAATGCCAAGCATACCTTTACAGACTACGTGGAAAAAGGCGCTGATGTGAGCGGCAATGAAATGAGCGCTGCCCCGCATTTTATCAGCAATACAGAAGTCATGTATCATCCTGCTTTCATTAAGGGATTTCGTATAGGCATGGAATGGCAGCACCTGGGTAAGTACTGGATGGATAATGCCAATACGCAATCCTACAGCGGTTTTGACCTGGTGAACCTGCGAACAGGTTATACAGTAGGCCGCTGCGAAGTATGGGTGAATGCCCTGAACCTGTTCAATAAATATTACTCCACCTTTGCCAGTAAGTCGGCTTACGGTTACAGCTACAACCTGGGCGATCCACGGGAATGGAATGTAGGTATGGCTTTCAGGATGGGTAAAAAATAAGATGTCATGAAGAAGAATATATACAAGCTACACCGTACACTATCACTCATTATAGCGCTGCCGGTACTGTTATGGGCCATTAGTGGTTTCATGCACCCGTTAATGACCAATATCCGCCCGCAGGTAGCTACGCAGGTATTGCCGGCCCGCACCATTGATAGCGCACATATACAAACCACGCTAACGGCCGCTTTACAAAAGCACCATATTGACAGTATCAGCAGCTTTCGCCTGGTGCATATTGATACCACCTGGTTTTACCAGGTGCAGGCCCCCGGCAAAACAGAGCCCTTATATTTCAGCACTATCAACGGCAAGATCCTCACTGCCGGCGACTGGCTCTACGCGCAGTACCTGGCCCGCCAGTTCCTGGAAGGCCCGGCCATAACAGACAGCGCTGCTGCCCTGCCGCCCGCACGGGCAGAAGCCGGCAGCACGGCGCATGATTGTTGCGATGCCGCTACTTCCTGCGTGTTAAACAACGTAAAAGGCGCTAAAGTGCATGATGCTTCCATGCTTACTGCTTTCGATCCTGAATACAAGGAGGTCAACCGTTTACTGCCGGTATATAAAGTATCCTTTGAACGGATGGATGGTATCCGCATTTATGTAGAAACTACCAGCGACCGCTTTGCCTTTGCCATGGATAACCGCCGCGCAGTATTTGACCGCGTTTTCCGCTACCTGCATACCTGGGACTGGCTGAACCTGTTAGGCAAAGCCAAACACTTTGTGCTGGCCTGTATTGCGGCAATAGCATTCATTACCTCCATACTGGGTCTCTACATTTTCTTCACTACAAAAAGCAACGGCTCAAACGGCAACAGCCTGGTGAAAGCCAGGCGTTATCACCGCTACACCGCCGTAATAGCGTCCCTCTTTACCCTGATGTGGACCCTCAGCGGCAGCTATTATGCCTTCAGCAAACTGCAAACAGATACCCGCGACCGTTATTTTGTAACGGGCCATTTGGCCGCCACGGATGTAAGCATTCCCTTTGGTATGTTAGCGCAGGCAATAAAAGCCCCTGTTAACAATGTAAGCATGGTACACCTGCAGGATGGCAATTACTGGCAGGTATATACGAAAAATGGTATTCAATATGTAGCCGCAGCCACAGGTGCTTTATTGCCGCACGGCGATGCGCAGTATGCACAATACCTGGCTACGCAGTTCAGCAGCAACCCTGCAGCAGCCATCACAGATACATCCTACGTTACCCAATTCAACGACGAATACAACTTTGCCGACAAACGCCTGCCCGTATGGAAAGTCGGTTATAACAGCCGTCATCATGAGCGGTATTATGTAGAAACCTCCACTGGCAGGCTCTCCGTTCGTGTTGATGACCTGGAGGTACCGCAGGGTTATTCCTTTGCGCTCTTTCACAAACACCACTTTATGGATTGGGGCGGCAAAGCCCTGCGCGATTTCAGCACCATGTTCTGGGTACTGATGCAGGTGATCATGGTGGTTGTAGGCTTAACGTTATACGTAGTGTGGAAGCTGAGAACGCGGAAAGGGCGAAAGGTAGGTACTGCGAGTGCTGCTCACGGGTAAGCCGGCATTGCATTATTCCTTGGGCTTGTAGGTCCATAGTTCCAACTCGGGTCTGCGCTCACGGGTAAGCCGGCATTGGCATCATTTATTGGGCTTATCAGGTCCATAATTCCAACTCCGTCCTGTGCCCGCCTTTGATGAAGTCTATGGGGCTTTATCAAGCGTACCTGCTTTAACTTTTTATCAGGCTTCACCGTTCGTGTCACGCCGGCCAAGGTCCGTAGTTTGGAACTATGGACCTTGGTATTACCGCGTGGAAATGTGATACCTCAGTTGCTCACTTGCGGTACTATTGTAACACTGGTATTTCGCTGGCAGGTCCGGGCAGAGGCCCTTGGCCGGTGTGATGCGCTTGATGAAGCCCAATAGCGCAAGTGTGCTAATACGATACCACCTCGTTCAATAGAGAACTAAACAGGCGGGCACCAGGCCGTAGCCGGACCTGTAAGAAATGTCCTCATGTAATATTAAGAATACACTTTTATCGAAGTACTATAGTAACGCTGGTATTTCGCTGGCAGGTCCGGGCGGAGGCCCTTGGCCGGCGTGATGCGCTTGATGAAGCCCAATAGCACACTCATGCTGATACGATAATCCCTCGTTTAATAGAGAATCAAACAGGCGGGCACCAGGCCGTAGCCGGACCTGCAAGAAATGTCCTCATGTATGTTTATATTAACCAGGATTAAAACAAACAGCAAACGGTTTACCGGGAAATGTTAGCTAACAATATTACTCCACAAAGCGATAGCTGCCATGAGTATCATAGTCGATATTATGCTTCTTTTTTAGCGCTTGTATATAGTTTAAGGTACCAACTGTATGAGGACTTGCAACGGAATCACCAACCCGTTCAAAGGTGTGCAGCAGTGTTTCTTCCAGGCAGCTGCTTACGGTCATGCGCTTATGCTCGGCAAGGTCTTGCAATAACGCAGCCAACCGCTTTTCAAGCCGTACAGGTACATCTACCCGCTCAATTTTAATGGGAGGCCCCTGGTTATAGATGTATCTGCCAAAAACCAGGGAATTGCCGTCAGCATCTTTTACCCGATAATCGCGTATTCCATATTCTCTGTCTTCCATCGGAACTATTATCTCCACGCCATTAGCCTGGTGCAATTCATAGAGCTCTTCAGCATTTTCTGTAATGAAACATACTTCAGATGCTCCATCCACAAAGGACTCACCTTTTTGCAGATGCAAATTCACCTGACCCAGCCCTACACCGGCAAACGTGGGAGGATCACCCCAGGAGAAGCGATGTGAAAACCCCAGGCGGTTAACATAAAAATCAATCGCAGACGGTATATCTTTAACTAATAGGGTAGGAAAAAGCTGGGAGCATTCAATATTTGGGATCATGGCAATTACTATTTTAAAGTAAGAGAAATAATATTTGCATTAAGTTATGAATAGTGAGAGTAGTTTCCAACTTCCGGGGAGAGCTACACCCCGGGTGATAAACGTGGAAAACAGTATAAAGACTATAATGTAAACAGTTTAAAGCCTATAATTGATCTTGCCTTATTGCAGTACTAATATAAAGCTGGTATTTCGCTGGCAGGTCCGGGCGGAGGCCCTTGGCCGGCGTGATACGCTTGATGAAGCCCAACGGCACAAATATGCTGATACGATACTACCCCCGTTCAATAGAGGTCTAAACAGGCGGGCACTAGGCCGTAGCCGGACCTGCAAGAAATATCCCCCATACAATGTAAGAAACCACCTTGACACAATTAATCTACGCCGGCCCCGTATAATGCAGCTTCACCAGCTGCGCAACCGCGTCCCGCGATGCTGCCGCATCAGGCTCTTTATCTTCTATTTTCTCCACCTGCTCTGCAAGCGTTTCATCATTTACACTGTTCCGCATCCAGGCAGAGTAATCGTGCCGTTGCAAATGATACAGCCAGGTATCATCATCCACGCCTTCTGCAATTTCTACAAAGCGCAGCAGGTTGCTGGCTTTGAGCTGCAGCTTTGCTTCCGGTCCGGTGAAGATGAAGCTGTCCGGTCCCATATCGCCAATAGCGTATTTACGTTTATGCCGCTGCAGTATTTTTTGAGGAACTAAGGTGCGTATCAGGAAAGGCGCTTCGCCGGAGGGGCGGTGCCATACCAGGGCTTCGCCCTTTTGCAGGTCTGCAATAGGTATTTCCGGGAGGGCGGCTTTAATGCAGCTCGCGTAATGATGAATGGTCTCATGCGGTGCTTGCCCTACCGCCATTATGGTGGTAGCCTGGTCCAGTAGTGACTGATGTAACAGCTCCGGACGGGTAGTAATAGCAATATAATTAGTGAAGGCATGTAGTGGAGTAAAGAAGTGCGGATTAGCTTCAGCAGGCGCCAGGTGGTGCGCTTCATCCAGTAGTATCCAGTGTGGGCGGCCTTTGTGCTGGCGTAGCTCTAAAACGGCAGCCAGCAGCTGTTGCAGGAAAGCGGGCTTTTCTTCCATAGATAAAGCCAGTGTGCATACTATCACGCTTTGATGCGGCCTATCCAGCAGCTGCATCAGCGGTTCCAGGGCAGGCGGCTGCGCTACATCGCCGATGGTTACCGTTCCCTGCAGCTCCAGGTAATCGCCTTCCGGGTCTATCATGATGAACTGGTAGCCGCGTTGTAGCAATATCTCCATAAAGGCGGCGGTGAATGTGGTTTTTCCACCCCCGCTGCTACCGGCAAGAATAATGTTGCTGCCATAGGGGCTCACCAGGAAGGGGGCATTATCATAGCGGTCGCCAAGCGGCAGGTAGTGTCTTTTCAGTACAGAGTCCAGCGTCAGCAGGTCGTCTTCACGCATGCGGGCAGCCAGCTGCATTACCCCTTCACCATGATCGGCCGGTGTTACCCAGTCGCTGATCTTTTGCAGGGTAGGCAGCGCGTTGGCCACACTTACTGCGCATTCAGCTACCTGCAGCATAGCGCTGTCATTTTCTGCATCACCTACGGCCACTACATTATGCATGGAAAATCCCATGGCATCTAAAGCTGCATTGAGGCCTTTGGATTTGTTGATGCCCGGTGGTAATACCATTACGGCGCCTTTGTTAAAGATGATCTGCCGTTCTATGCCAAATTGTTTGATCACTTCCAGCACAGTATCCTGGTGCGGTTCCCAGGTAGCAACTATAACGCGGCCTGCGGAAAGGGGCTGCACGCCGCGCTTACGCAGCTCGGCAACAAAAGCTTCGGGAGGTGCATCGCCCAGGGTGGTTTCTTCCAATGTAGCGGGATTATATATTAAGGCGCCATTTTCTGCTACTATACGGTCAAATACCGTATGTGCCGGGAATAGCGCTTTCAGCTCATCCAGCTCGCGGCCGGTTACCAGCAGCAGGCTGCGGCCACTGGCCTTCAGCGCTTTCAATGCTTCTACTACTTCATCGGTAACGCCGCCGTGGTGAGCCAGCGTACCATCATAATCGGATGCCAGAACATAGTATCTCATAACAGTTTAAGAGCAGTAATTATGCCACTGGATAAGCTAAATGTGGGGAGTAAAGGGGCAGTTCTTAAATATTTGCAAAAAACAGCATAAATTGGATGACCGGCTCATTGGAATGTGATGAATATCCCTATTTTTGTTTACCTACACTTTGTTTATGAGCGCAGCTAAAGGAGCAGTAACTGGTCATCATGCTATCATCCGCGAATGGGTGCAGCTGTACACAAACGGAATGTACGCCTGGGCCTATCATAAAACTACCGACAAGGCGCTGGCAGAAGATCTGGTACAGGACACGTTCCTCGCCGCGTTACAGTCATTCGATAAGTTTAAACAGGAAAGTCAGCCTAAAACCTGGCTCTTTTCTATCCTGAATAATAAGATCAGCGATCATTTCCGTCAACAATTCCGCCATCCGGTTGTTAACGAAGCAGAGGGCGGCTTATCTTTTTTCTTTGATGAGGAGGATGAGTGGCGCAAAGAACGCAGTCCGCAAGCCTGGAATACTACGGATACACATATCCTGGACAACCCGGATTTCCGGAAAATTCTGCAGCACTGTATGCATCTGCTGCCCGGCAACTGGCTGGCAGCAGTAAAATTAAAATACCTGGAAGAAAAAGAAGGGAAGGATATTTGTCAGGATCTTCAGATAACACCGTCTAATTTCTGGCAGATCATGCACCGCGCTAAGCTGCATCTGAGGAATTGTCTGGAAATTAACTGGTTTAAAAAGTAGATCGGGCATGAAAAGAGTGTTAAAAAAAATATTTCTTCCCTGTACGGTAGCTACGGAAATGATTGAGAAGGACATTTACTTTAAACTGTCCGCGTTAGAGAAATTACGGCTGTTCCTGCATACCGGTCTCTGTGGCCTGTGTCACCGGTATCAAAAACATAGCCGGCTGTTGCATCGGATCCTGATGGAGCTGCATCATGAGCATGAACATCCTCAAGCACCCAAAGAAGAGGAGCAGACTGCACTGAAAGAAAAGATCACAAACCGCCTGGAAAAGAATTAAAAATTTGTTGGTTACGGTGTCAGGTTGGTATAAATGTGCCGGCTATACGTGCAAAGATTCTAATCACATATAAAAACTGACAACAATGGAGAACAAAAAGAAAGTTCTGTTAACCGGCTCTCTGCTGGCCGGCGCCTTATTGGCTACTGCAAACCTGCAGGCAAATGCTGCAGACCTGTTTAGTTTCAACAACCTGGGTACCGGCGAAGCCGTAAGAACCCGCCTGATGGACGGCGCCAGCCATGCCCGTACCCTGGAGCTGAACTGTGGCGAAAAGAAAGATTCCGCTTCCATGAAAAAAGGTAAAGACGGAAAATGTGGAAAAGATGGTAAGTGCGGCGAAGGCAAGTGCGGCGATAAAAAAGGTGGTAAGAAAAAGATGAAGGCCGACTCCGCCAAAGCAAAACCGGCTAAATAGTTGGCAGTCCGCAGTTGGCAGTGTGCAATCCTTGTAAATAGTTGGCAGTTGGCAGTGAGCAGTTGGCAGTCTGCGAAGATTGTTTACTGCTACCTGTCCCCTGCCAATTCTAAAAGGTAGTTTGTATCAGCAGCAACGCAGCAATCTCCCTTACTGCCAACTGCCTGCTAACGACTGTCAACTCTTAAAAGTCGGTTCGTAAGAGCACCACGCAGTAGTCGCCACTACTGCCAACTGCCCACTGCAGACTGCCCACTCAAAAAATCTTCACGCTCAAATTGCCTCCTCATGGTTGGAATTGGTTTTAGAAAAGATTTTGCAACCACACTGTTGCAAAGCCCTTCATTCAACCCGGCCTTCATTGAAGTAGCGCCGGAAAACTGGATAGGGGTGGGCGGTTACTGGAAAAAACTGTTTAACCAGGCGCTGGAAAAATATCCGCTGTATACACACGGCCTTTCACTTTCTGTAGGCAGCCCCGACGAGCTGGACCTGAACTTCCTGCAAAAAGTAAAAACCTTCCTGCGGGATACCAATGCGCAGATCTATTCCGAACACCTCAGCTACTCTAAATGTGATAACGCGCATTTATATGACCTGCTGCCTATTCCGTTCACAACGGAAGCGGTGCGTCATGTAAGCCGCCGTATCCGGCAGGTGCAGGATTTCCTGGAAAGGAAGATCGCCATTGAGATCGTAAGCTATTACACACCGGTAGCACCTGAGCTTACAGAGATCGCTTTCATTAATGCCATACTGGAAGAAGCAGGTTGTAACCTGTTGCTGGATGTGAACAATGTGTATGTGAACGGCTTTAACCATCAGTACGATGCCAAAGCATTCATAGACCAGCTGCCCATGGATAAAGTAGCTTACATCCATATGGCCGGCCATGAAAAAGTATCGGATGACCTGATCATTGATACCCACGGAGAAGCTATCATAGACCCGGTGTATGACCTGTTTGCCTATACCATGCAGCGCCTGGACCGTGATGTACCGGTGCTGCTGGAAAGGGATTTTAACATCCCTGAGCTGGATGAGCTGCAGCAGGAGATCAACCGCCTGCAGCAGATCAAAAATGTGCACCTGAAAAACCCGCGTTATGCAACTGCCTGAAACTACCCACCAGCACCAGTCGGCCCTGGCAGATTATTGCCGCACCGGTAAGTACAGCGCTATTCCCGGTGTGCGGGAACAGCATGTAACGCAGTACCGCCGCCTGGTATACAATGTGGTGGATGATATGTTGCAATCAGCCTATCCGCTCACACATCATTTGCTTACAACAAGAGAGTGGAATGCGCTGGTGCAGGAATTTTTTTCCAATCATCCCTGCCAGTCGCCGCAGGTATGGTACATGCCCAAAGAGCTCTACGAATATCTATCGCCCAAAGAACATAAGCTTAAAAACAAGTACCCGTTCCTGTTAGAGCTGCTTTGGCTGGAATGGCTGGAAGTGGAGCTGTTTATGATGGAAGACCGGCCGGCCGCTTACACCACCATAGGCGATCTTTCAACAGATGAATTAGTCCTGAATCCCGAACATCATTTACAGCAATTCCAATACCCCGTTCACCTGAAAACGGCTAAACAGCTCACGCCTGCTGATAAAGGCGATTATTTCCTGGTATTATTCCGCAAGCCCGACAGCGGGGAGGTGAATTTCATGAATCTTTCGCCCGCGCTGGTAGCCATGCTGGAAATATTACAGGAAGGCCCGCAAACAATGGATGCCCTGATCCGGCAATGCTGCGCCGCCTGGCAGCTGCAGCTTAGCCCGGAAATACAGGCTGCGGCGCATGCTTTCATCACACAATCGCTGGACAACCGGCTGATCATCGGATTTAAAAGCAAACACTAATGAGCATCTTATCATCCTACGCCCGCACGGCGGCATCCCTGGAGAAAGCCAGGGCAGTACCCTTATTGTTATTACGGCTTGTACTGGCCTATGGTTTTTACACACCCGCCAAAATGAAATGGTCCGATATTAACAGTATTGCACAGTGGTTTGGCAGCATGCACTTTCCCATGCCCACGCTGAGCGCTTACCTGGCTGCTGCTACGGAAGCCGCAGGGGTGGTATTGCTTACCCTGGGCCTGGCCACCCGCCTTATTACCATCCCATTAATGATCGTAGTGCTGGTAGCTATTTTTGCAGTGCACTGGCCCAATGGTTTCAGCGCGGGCGATAATGGTTTTGAGATCCCGCTGTATTATTTCCTGATGCTGTTTACATTATTTATTATGGGACCAGGCAGTATAAGTATGGATGAACGGCTGCGTAGAAAATATAGAAACTAACCCTTAGTTTTGCTATACAAATTTCCTGTATGGCACTCCGCATCAACCCATTTTCCAAAATAAACAACGATACCGGTTTTGGCAGCAGCTCCAGCGGTTCTGTAGGGCGTTTTGTGAACAAGGATGGTTCCTTTAACCTGCGCAAAGAAGGCCGCCCGTACTGGGAGCGCATGAGCCTTTATCACTTCATGCTGAACCTGTCGCCGCTAAAATTCTTTTGTGCCATCCTGCTGTTCTTTTTTTCCATTAACCTTATCTACACCGCTATTTACCTGGTATTGGGCGCGCATGAATTTGTAGGTATTATAGGCCAAACTAAGTGGCAGGTGTTCAAAGAGATCTATTTCTTCAGCACAGAAACCTTTACTACGGTAGGTTATGGCCGGGTAAACCCTATTGGCGACGGCGCCAACCTGGTAGCCTCCCTGGAAGCCCTGAACGGTTTCCTGTACCTGGCAGTATTCACCGGTTTGATCTACGGGCGTTTTTCCAAGCCCAAAGCTTTCCTCATGTTCAGTGATTACGCAATAATAGCGCCCTACCAGGATAAAATGGGGCTTATGTTCCGTTTTGCATCCTATAAGAACAATCATACGCTTACAGATGTAGAGGTAAAGGTAACCGCGGCATTACTGGTAACTGAAAATGGTAAAACCGCTTTCCAGTTCTATGACCTGCCCCTGGAACGCAGCAAGATCCAGAACCTGCCCATGAACTGGACCGTAGTGCATCCTATAGATGAGAACAGCCCTTTACAGGGACTAAACCCGGAAGATCTGAAGGCCGCTGACCTGGAAATTTATGTGCTCATCCGTGCCTTTGATGATGTGTTCTCCAATTTTGTATTAAGGCGCACCTCTTATACATACGAAGAAATTAAGTTCAACCGCCGCTTTGTGCCTATGTACCGGGAAACTGGTACCAGCACTATCCTGGAGCTGCATAAGCTCAGTGACTCCAAAGAGGTGGATGTTACGGTAGCAATGCCGTTCAGCCCCGTTGAACGGTCTTAATACATTCTAAAACCCTCAACATGCCGCAAACCCAGCTCGCACACCCCGGTCAGCCGGTTATGGCCACTTCCCTGGAAAATTTCTTTCCTGGTTATTTTGCACTGGTAATGGCTACTGGTATCGTATCCATTGGTATGTTCCTGTGGAAGTATGCCTGGTTAGCCGGCATTTTCCTGGGCCTGAATGTATTTTTTTATCTTTTGCTCTGGATCATTCTTATCCTCCGGATTGTGAAGTATCCGCTGGTTGTATGGAATGATCTTCACCATTCCGCCAGGGGCGTAACATTCCTGACGCTGGTTGCCGGTAATAATGTGCTGGGAAGCCAGATAGCCATTATTACCGGCCGCATGGATATAGCGCTGGTATTATGGATAGCGGGATTTATACTCTGGGCGCTGATCCTCTACACTTTTTTCCTGGTCAATATCCTCAAAGAGCCCAAGCCTGCGCTGCAGCAAAGCATTAGCGGCGCCTGGCTGCTGATAGTGGTTGCCACAGAATCGGTAGCTGTTTTAGGCGCCATTATTGCCAACAGCAGCTCCTATCATTGGCTGATCGCATTTATTTCGCTGTGTTCGTATATGACAGGCGGCATGTTCTACTTTGTGCTTATCGGTCTGATCCTTTACCGCTGGCTTTTTTTCAGCATGAAAGCAGAAACGCTTACGCCTCCATACTGGATCAACATGGGAGCCGTAGCCATCATTACGCTTGCCGGTTCCCGCCTGGTAGCGTATGCCCGTGTACATGAGGAATTAAAAGAGTGGGCGGGTTTCATACAGTCGTTTACGATGTTCTTCTGGGCTTTCGCCAGCTGGTGGATCCCCTTACTTTTCCTGATGTTTGCCTACCGCCATTTTATAGCCCGGGTACCCTTAAAGTATGATCCCCAGTACTGGTCTATGGTGTTTCCGCTTGGCATGTACGGCGTATGTACTTACACCTATGCAGGTATAACAGGGTTTACTTTCATTAAACCTATTTCGGCATTATTTGTTATATTAGCTTTACTGACCTGGGTCATTGTTTTGATCGGTTTGTTTATTGACCTTGCATCAGCGAGGAAAAGATAGTGTCATTGTTTTCTTCCGGATAACCATAAAAAGGTGCTTATGTATTTTTCTCTCAATAAAAAAGCCGCCTTTATTGCAATTGTTGTTACTCTTTTTTGCGTAATAGTTTCATTTTACGGGTCCAGGAAACTGCAGAATTTTGACCCGGCATTAATTGCTTATTTATTTGGTACCCTCTTTGCCGTGTTCGGCGTTATTTACCGTTATTGTGTATGGCTGCAAAGACCGCCTACCCGCATGTATTTCAGGCGTACCTGGCAGCTGATCTTTACCGGCAGATTTTTCGTGCACGCCTACACGCTGTTAATAGATTCCATCAAAAACCTCCTGTTCCAGCACTTCATTTATCCCAGGGGCAAAAAACGGTGGCTGGCCCATTTTATGCTGGCTACAGGCTGCCTGGCGGCTTTTGCCATCACCATTCCGCTTACGCTGGGCTGGATCAACTTTACGCTGGACCCCGCCACCGCGCTGGACCCTGGCGCCATTAAATTATATAACGCTAATTTTTTCGGCTTTAAAGTGATGAGCTTTGAGCTGGGATCTGTACTGGCATTTTTAATTTTCCATGCCCTCACCTGGTGCTCATGGCTGGTAATTGCCGGCGCGGTTATATTTCTTGTAAGAAGGCTCACCAATGCGGGCCTCATCGCTTCCCAAACTTTTGAAGGAGACCTGCTGCCGCTCATCCTGCTCATCTTTATAGCCGTTACAGGATTAGGGCTCAATTTCAGCTATGCATTTATGAAAGGCATTGCGTACGATTTTATGTCGGTAACCCATGCTATTTCCGTTATTCTTTTCCTGGTATGGATCCCCTTCGGCAAGTTCTTCCACATTATACAGCGGCCTGCACAAATAGGCGCGCATATTTATAAACAGGAAGGAAAGAAAAAAGGCATGGCCGTGTGCCCGCATACCGGCAAAGAATTTACCACGCAGCTGCATGTAGATGATCTGAAGATAGTGACTAAGCAGCTGGGGTTTGATTTTACCCTGGAAGATGGCACCTCGCATCTCGACTACAGCCCTGAAGGCAAACGCTCACTCCTGGCAAAGGCGCACCTGAAAGCCCGGCAGGAGGGAGGCACCTTTTTTGGATAACCATCCCGGCATCACCGGGAAAATAATACGACCAGCATGGCAAAACTACCCGTATCCCCCGAAAAACTTATTACCCGTTTTGGTCCTCACCTCAACTTTGCCCCGCAGGAAGGTTATCCCGGAAGGGATGAGCCGGATGCCACGGTGAAAACGCATTGCTGCTTTTGCGGCATGCAATGCGGTATACAGCTGCTGGTTAAAAATAATAAGGTGGTAGGCTTTGAGCCATGGATGGAGTTCCCCTTTAACCAGGGACGCTTATGCCCCAAAGGCGTGCAACGTTACCTGCAGGATAATCATCCCGACCGCTTGCTGGAGCCGGTGGAAAGAGTGGAAGGCGAAGGCTTTAAACCTGTTTCCTGGGATCATGCGCTTAACAGGGTAACCACAGAAATTAAACGCATACAGGCCGCCAACGGCAAAGATGCATTTGCTGTGCTATCCGGCGTTTCACTCACTAACGAAAAAAGCTACCTCATGGGCAAATTTGCCCGCGTAGCAATAAAAACAGCTAACCTGGATTACAATGGCCGGCTATGTATGGTAAGCGCCGGCGCCGGTAATAAAAAGGCATTCGGGCTGGATCGTTCTTCCAATAACTACGAAGATCTTGAACATGCAGAGGTGATCATAGTAACAGGAGCCAATGTAAGCGAAACTTTTCCCACCCTTACACACTGGATCTGGCGGGCAAGGGATAACGGCGCTAAGCTTATTGTGATAGATCCCCGGGTTATTCCCCTGGCCAGAACCGCAGATCTGCACCTACCGGTAAAACCGGGAACGGATTCCGCCCTGTATGGCGCCATGCTGAAATACCTGGCAGATCATGATATGCTGGACCACGATTTTATCAATAACCATACTTCCGGTTTTGAAGATACGCTTGCCGCTGTACAGGACTATACCCTGGAATGGGCCGAAACGGTTACAGGCATCGAAAAAGAAAAGATCCGGCAGGCAGCAGAGTTATGGGGTAGTGCCAAGACCAGCTTCCTTTTGCATGCCCGCGGCATAGAGCACCATTCCAAAGGTGTGGAAAATGTGCTGGGATGTATTAACCTGGTGCTGGCCACCGGCCGCATTGGCCGCCCATATTGCGGTTACGGCACCATTACCGGGCAGGGTAACGGGCAGGGCGGCCGGGAGCATGGGCATAAATGTGATCAGCTGCCGGGCAACCGCGATATTACCAACCCGGAGCACAGAAAATATATTGCAGAGGTGTGGGGCATCCCTGAGCCGGAGCTGCCGCAAAAAGGGCTCACCGCATGGGAGCTGATAGAAGCCATACACCGGGGAGAGGTAAAAGGCCTGTTATCTATTTGCTTTAATCCGCTGGTATCATTACCCAATAATAATTATGTAAGGGAAGCGCTGGAGAAGCTGGAATTTTATGTGTGCATAGATTTCTTTTTAAGTGAAACCGCCCGCCATGCGGATCTTGTGCTGGCAGGCTCACTACATGAAGAGGAAGACGGCACTGTTACCACTGCAGAAGGCAGGGTAGTACGTATACGCAAGGCCGTTAGTCCTCCAGGGAACGCCCGTACAGATACTTCCATCATCCTGGACCTGGCTGCAAGGCTTGGCGAGGCTGATAAGTTCAGCTATGAAAATTCGGAAGCCATCTTCAACGAATTGCGCATCGCCTCCAAAGGAGGTACGGCAGACTATTACGGCATCACCTATAAAAAGGTAGAAGATAATATGGGTGTGTTCTGGCCCTGTCCTTCGGAAGATCATCCCGGTACGCCCAGGTTATGGGAAGATAAAAAATTTGCCACACCGGATGGCAAAGCGCATTTTAACCCGGTAAAATTCCGGGAGCCTGCAGAGGTAACAGATAGTGAATATCCCATAGTGCTCACCACCGGCCGGGTAGTATCACAATACCTCAGCGGCACACAAACCAGGCGCATAGGAAAGCTGGTAGGGTTGATGCCGGAACCTTTACTGGAAATACATCCTGAGCTGGCGCAGCGTTACAACATACGGCAACGTGAAACCGTGCGGGTAAGCACCCGCCGGGGCACCGGGGATTTTGCCGCCAATATCGTAGAAACCATCCGGAAAGATACCGTGTTCATCCCATATCACTGGCCCGGCAGAAAATCTGCCAACCAGCTTACCATCGGCACGCTGGACCCCGTATCCAAGATCCCGGAATTTAAAGTATGCGCCTGCCGGCTGGAGCCGCTGGGCGTGTTTACCCAGCCTGGAGAAACAAATGCATTTGACAGTATCTGACCACATTAAATACGCTCACAATGGAAGTCACCTCCTATAAAACAGACATGGAATTCTTTGTAGACATGCAGCGCTGCATCGGCTGCAAAGCCTGTGAAATGGCCTGCGCGGAATGTGAGACGAATGGCCACGAAAGCATGATCCATGTTAATTATGTGGAACGGGCCGTTACCATACAAACCACCGTACAGGTATGTATGCATTGCGATGATCCGGTATGCGCTAAGGTATGTCCTGCAGATGCTATCTCGAAAGATGATTTTGGCGTAGTGCATACTGCCAACACGGCCCGTTGCATCGGCTGCTCCAATTGCGTGATGGCATGCCCCTTTGGCGTGCCTATAAAAGAGGAGAAGTACGACATGATGATGAAGTGCAACATGTGTTACGACCGCACCAGCGCTGGTAAAAAGCCTATGTGCGCAACCGTATGCCCCAGCCAGGCACTGTTCTATGGCACCCGGGAAGAGATCAGCCGAATGCGTCCTAACAGTACGCCGGTAAATACATTCATTTTTGGGCAACAGGAAGTTACCACTAAGGTAAATATCATGATGCCCAAAGGAAGCACGCACCTGAAAATACATTAAACTGAAAGGTATGTCCGACCAAACTGAAAAAGAACCGAACTGGAAACAGGATTTTCCAATAGAAAGAACGCAATCCACTAAAGTAAGCCGGCGCGATTTTGCCCGTTTCCTGTGTCTGGTATCCGGTGGACTGGCGGCAGGCAGCGCTTATGTAGCTGTAAAAGCTAACTTTTTTCCGCCGGAAGAGGTAAAGGGTGAACATTTTGTTTGCAAGGCAATGGAGGTACCCCTGGGAGGCACAAGGTCTTTTGTTGTAGAAGGCAGCAATATCCCGTATATCCTTATCCGTTTGGAAGATGGTAACTGGAGGGCTTATGAGCAGAAATGCACACACCTGTCCTGCGCCGTGTATTACAAGCCTGGCAGCGGGCAGATCGTATGTCCCTGCCATGAAGGTTTCTTTGATGCTATGACGGGTGAAGTGCTGGCAGGGCCGCCTCCAAGGCCGTTACCGGCCCTGGAAGTGCTGCTGAATGGCGATGATGTATATGTGAAAGCCGCCAGCCCCGGACATAATAAAAATATAACACTTAAAACATGAGCAATTTTAAAGACGCGCAAAATAAGGCGCACCCGAACAAGACCAACACCCTCATGTCTGCGCTGATCGTTATACTTATTTTAAACGTCAGCATGCAGATCTGGCTGTTGTATACCGGTCTTAATAATGCACTTGGGCAGAACAGGGATATTGCATTGCCTGCCTTCATTGCCTCGCTGGTCTTGTTCCTGATAGGTTTCTTTTGGTTATATTTTCTGCCGATGGGCTACCGGAAGAATAAGAAGAAATAACCGCTTACAGCTCCAAACAAACTACCTTTCCATCTGCCGCTGTTGCTATCAGTGTTTTCTCATTCACCGGCTGCACCGTATTTACCAGGCAATTGGAAAATTTATGCATCCATTTTAAGCTGCCATCTTTAGCAGACAAAGCATACACCACCCCTGACTGCGTAGGCACATACACTACACCCCGGTATTCGTTAATAGGAGACGGGCAGATCTCATAACCCAGCGCCACCGGCGATTTCCATACTACTTCCTGGTCTGCGGAATGCGTGTTAAAGGCAATTACTGCGCCCTGCATGGTTTTGGCATATAAGCGGTTACTGTCCGGCGAAAGCCCCATGGATTCCCGCACGCGGTTAGCAGTATCACGGTGCCGCCATAGCTGCTGCCCGGTATTGGCATCCAGCGCCGTCATGTACTGATCCGGCGCTACAATAAACAGCTTATTGCTGCAGGCTGCCGGCCAGCAGGCAGCAGGGGAGAACATACGGTTGCTGGCGCCATTGTTCCAGGTCCAGCTGCGATGGCCGGTATTTGCATCCAGCGCATACAGGTCATTTCCCCAGGAGCCAAAGTATACCTTGTTGTTATAGATCAGCGGTTTGGTTTCCACAAAATTGCGCACGCTGTCAAAGTCCCATAGCTGCTGCCCGCTGTTAATGTCCCATGCCCGGCAATGCCCGTCAGAACCGGCTATAATGGCCGTATTGCGGTACAGCGCTGCGGAGCTTACAATGGCTTTTTGCGTGGCCTGCTGCCAGCGCAGCTGTCCGTTACGTGCATCCAGGCAATATACATTCCCATCTGTACAGGGCACAATTACATTATTGCCCTGTACTAACGGGGTGGCATATATTTTCCCTTTGGCGGAGAACTGCCATACAGGCTTGCCGGCTTTCAATGTTACGGCTTTTATATCGCCATTGGTGTTGGTATAAATTACTTTGTCTTTGACGATAGCTACACCGCTGCCGATATCTCCCTGCTCCTGCAGGCTCCATTTTTCATGTACCTGCGGAAAGGTTTGATTCACCTCAAAGCGGGGGCGGGGCGGGTTAGGCATCCACTGTGGCGTTTCGTTGGTATGCAGAGCCACGGCATGCCAGACGGGTAAGGTGGCCTGTTCAGGCCTGCGCTCATTAAACACCAGTGAATCATGCACCATAGATACAAGGTTGTAACCGCCAATGGCAGCCTTTGCACGGAGGTTAGAGCGGCACATGATGCCGGGTATGCCTTCAAAATTATATTTGTGATTAGCATGGCCATGCCCGCAGATGATGGCTTTCAGGTTGCGGTCCTTCATACGGTCCAGCACTTCGTACCAGTTATTCAGGCTGCTGTCCTGCGGGTAGTGGTTCACAAAAATGATGGGCATTTTTTTATCCGGCTGTTGCTGCAGTTGTTGTTCCAGCCACACAATATTTTCACGCGGTATTTGCCCGGGGCCCATGCGCATGTTAGGCCCGCAGCTGGTGCCCAGGAACCAGTAACCCTTATATTGAAAGCTAAATGTTTCCGCGCCAAACACAGTACGGAAGGTATTACACCCGCTCTCCGACCATTTGGCGTCATGATTGCCCGGCACAATATACCAGGGCTTATTCAGCCGGCTGATGATGCTTTTAGCCAGCTGCAGCTCCTCATCCGATCCAAATTCTGTAATATCACCTGAGAACATTACAAACGCGACATCCGGCTGTGCATTAATATCCCGTATGGTCCTTTCCAGATCCTCCTTCGCTGTTTCACTCCCAATATGCGTATCAGACACCATCGCAAACCTGAACAGCGTATCCTGTGCCGATAGCGGCATACACACAGCCCCACACAACACTATCATCCAACAAAAACAGGCAACAAAATATTTCATATACATCAGTTTATTTCCACCTCGCACGCTCTCTTAATTATTAATTCTTAATTATTCATTAATTCTCCCATCCCGGGTTCTGCGTCAAATTCGTATTCAGCAGCAGCTCCGTCCTTGGCAGCGGGTACAAATACTGCTTGGGATCTACAAACTTCTTATTTGCAGATGGGTGTGCAATAATATTACCGCTGGTACCCTCACTCAGCGCGTGATCCGGCTGCAGGGAAAGGTATTGCAATGTTTTATCCGGGTTGGCCGGCATGGTGTTTACAATGGCCAGGTCGTTCTTACCATCACCATCCAGGTCGTAGGTGCCTACACCGGGGAAATAAGCGCCTTTAAAATTCTCCGCCAAAAGCGGGCCTCTTTTCCAGCGCAGCACATCCTGGTAGCGGAAACCCTCCATGGCCAGCTCTACCCGGCGCTCGCGCCGTACTTCCAGTATAGCCGCATCCGTTATATTGTACTGCGCCTGCAGCAGCGGGTCTGCGGTGAGTGTAGCTATCTGCATGGCCGGCATGCCCACACGGGCGCGCAGCAGATTTATGGAAAGGTCAGCATCGGCCTGGGTGAATTGCTTCAGCTCTGCCTTGGCCTCTGCGTAGTTCAGCAGCACTTCTGCATAGCGGAATACCGGCAGGTCGTTGGAATTAGTGTTGTTGCCGTCCTGGTCTGTGCTGGTTACAAATTTTACGCACTGGTACCCTGTCATGGCATTGGAGTAATCCGGTACCAGGGGAGCGGTGGTGCCAATACGTTTGTAACCTGGCGTGCGAATGGTTTGCGACAGGCGTGGGTCGCGGTTCTTCACCTCTTCCCAGTAAGGCATGGTGGCATAACCCGGCTGGCTGGAAAACGGTGTGCCATCCTTCATGAGGTAAGAATTAATAAGGCTTTTGGTAAGCCCGGGCGCGCTTAAGGTAGGTACCAGGAACATACCGTTGGCCTGGTGTGTTTTGGTAAGCGTACGGTCGTATACCCGTGCGAGTATGTATTCATCTGTATTGGCCGCGTCGGCAGAGAACAGGTTAATGTAATCGCTTTCCGGTTTGCCGGTGCTGTATAATTTATACGTACCGCTTTGCATGATCTGCTGTGCAGCCACAATACCCTGCTGCAGCAGCTGGCTGCCGTCGCTTAATCCCAGCTCTGTATGATAAATGCGGTAGCTGCCTTCAAATACGCATACCCTTGCTTTCAGCGCCAGCGCTGCCCATTTGGTAATGCGCGATACGTTTTTGGCGGCCTTCACATGTGCGGCTGCATAATCCAGGTCGGCCAGTATGCTGTCTGTAACCAGCTTGCGGGGATCACGGCCTTTGTATAGCTCCTGGCTGTTAGCTTCCAGGGGTAGGCTGTACCAGGGCACATCGCCAAAGCGCTGCATCTTTCTGAAGTAAAAGAATGCGCGGAAGAAACGTGCAATACCGGCATAGTGCGCTTTAACGGAATCTGCTACCTCTGCCTTGTTGTAATGCGCCAGAAAGTAGTTCACATTGCGCAGGGAGCTCCAGGTCCAGTCTGCGGCAGCAGCATCTGTAGGCACTACTAGGCGGCCGGCTATCAGGTCGCTGATCACGCCGGGTTCCACGTTGTCGCTGGATATGTCGTCCGAGTAAATGCCCGTACCCGGCAGGTCAGCATAAAAGCTGTTCACATACAGGTCCAGGTCTTTTTCCGTATTAAAGAATGCAGGGGCGGTAATATCACTTAAAGGACTGCGGTCCAGGAAGTTCTTTTTACAGGCACATAATGCCGCTACGCCCAGTATTATTAAAAACTTTTTCATTGCTGACGGTTTTTCAGATCATTTAAAAATTCACATCCAGCCCAAAGGTGTAGGTACGCTGCACTGGGTACACATACCCGTTACCGTTAGCTACCCCGCTGTCGGCTTCGTCGCCAATACTTTCCGGGTCAAAGGCTTTGGATAGCCTGGTGAACTCAAACAGGTTCTGGCCGGAAAAGAACAGGCGGGTGCTGCTCAGGCCTATGCTGTGCATCCAGCGGGCAGGCAGCGTATAACCTACGCTAACATTCTTCACGCGCAGGTAAGCGGCGTTTTGCAGGTAGCGGGTTTGTTTTACGCCCAGCTGCCGGGTATCGTTCAGCGCATCGTATGCCCGTGGCCGTGGGAAATAGGCATCCGGGTGCTCCGGCGTCCAGTAGTTGTTGTAAATATGGTCATACACCGGCTGGTTCCAGCGGTTATAAAATCCCCAGAAAATGCCGGATTCTGCGCCTGGCCAGAAGTCCTGCTTGCCAATGCCCTGCAGGAACACATCCAGCGAAATACCGTTCCAGCTGGCGCCTGCGCCTATGCCGTAGCTGTAACGCGGCAGGCTGTTGCCTATCTTCATCATATCCCCCGGATCATCTACCGTATTCTTTCCATTGTCAATTTTCTTGTCGCCGTTGCGGTCCTCAAATTTAATGTCGCCTGCCAGCGGGTGCCCGTTCAGGCTGTAGGAGGTGCTTTGCACTTTCTGCTGGTTTACGCCGTACTTGGCATATTCATCGTCCGTAGCAAAAAAGCCCAGGGTATTATAACCCCATATTTCGCCCAGCTCCTGGCCTACATAATAATCAACCAGCGATCTATTGGGGTTATCAAACCGGGTGATCACAGAGCGGCTGTCGGCCAGCACTACAGATACATGGTAGGAGAAAGGCTTGCTGCCCAGCTGGAACTGGTCGCTCCATTTCATGGAAAATTCCCAGCCTTTGGTGGAGAGGTCGGCTGCATTTTGCCGGGGCTCACTGGCGCCCAGCACTGCAGGCAATGTTTTGCCTTTGGTAAGCATGTTAAGGGTGCGGCGGTTATACCAGTCAAAACCTATATCCAGCCGGTTATTCAGCGTAGTCAGGTCTGCGCCAAAGTCAAGCGTGGTTGCTGTTTCCCAGGTAAAGCCCAATGGCACCAGGCCGGGCGCTTTAATACCTAAGGGTTGCGCGCCGTCCAGCACATCTGTAACCTTGTACACACTCATGGGCTGTATATAATCATATTCACCTACCAGCTGGTTACCCAGGGAGCCGTATGATGCGCGCAGCTTAAAGTTGTTCAGCACCTTCTTCACTGGCTCAAAGAATGGCTCCCTTGAAACCAGCCATCCTGCTGATACAGAAGGGAAGAAACCAAAACGGCTGCTGTCCGGGAAGCGGGAGGTACCATCATAACGCCCGTTAAATTCCAGCAGGTAGCGGTCTTTATAATCATAGTTCAAACGGTAAAACACACCCTGGGTAGCCCATTCCCTTTTATCATCCCCCACAGTGGCCACACCGGAAGTAAGATCAATGGAACCCTGCGAGGGTGTAATATTATCATCCCTGCGGGAAGAAAAATAGCTGTACTTATACAGCTCCTGGTTATAACCTACCAACCCTTTCAGGTGATGGTCGCCAAAGCTGTGTGAATAGTCTGCATACAGGTTCACAATATGGTCATACACTTCGCCCAGCGAGGATTGGTAATAATCCGGGTTAGAGTAATTGCTGATCACACCGGGTTTGCTTTCATACTTTAAACGCAGGCTTTGCACATCATTACGGTTCTGCGTAACCAGCAAAGTATAATCGCCATTAATGTGCAGGCTGTTGTTCAGGAAGTTGGTCTGGAAGCCGGCTGTATTTTTCAGGAGCTGGTTTTTCAGCTTGGAGCGGCCGCCGTTCTCCAGCTGTCCGAAGGTGAGCATGCCTGCCTGCGTATAGTTGCCGCTGGGCGTTTTAATAGCCTCGTAAGGGTTGGCAAATAACGACAGGTAGCGGTATACGTTAAAGCCGCCGGAAACGATCTTGTTAGGCGCATCATAAATGCCCTGAACCATTTCCACGTTATCATACAGCTTTATCCAGCCGGCCAGCTGGTTTTCCAGCTTTAAGCGAAAGCTGTATTGTTTATAATCATCCGTAGCCACGCGGAAAGCGCCGCTTTGCTTCAGGTACCCGGCCGACAAATAATAATTCGTATTGCCTTTGCCGCCAGCCACACTCAGGAAATGTTTGGCAAAGGGCTGGCGGTCGTTATAAAATTCATGATACCAGTCGGTATTAGCGCCGCGTATATAGTTACCTGTAGCATCCACACCCAGCTCCGGCAGGGTAGGGTCTAACTGCCGCTGCTGAAGATAGGCTATCACGGCCGGCATACCCGGCTGGTCGGAGCCGGCATATCCTTTATAGGCCTCATTCTGCAGGGTAGCTGCTGCCAGTGGATCGTTCAGCAAATGCGGTAAGCGGGTAGGGTTGCTCCAGCCAAAGTTGGCGGAATAACGTACCTGCACCTGCCCGCTTTTTGCTTTGCGGGTGGTAACCAGTATTACGCCAAAAGCTGCACGGGCGCCGTAAATGGCAGCAGAGGCAGCGTCCTTCAGCACGGTTACGCTGGCCACATCTTCCGGGTTCAGCAAATTAATATCACCTGGTGTACCGTCAATTAAGATCAATGGACCGCCTTTATTAATAGAGGTAAAACCGCGTACGTTAAAGATGCCACCGCGTCCGGGCTGCCCGTCGCTGAAAGTAATATTCAGGTTGGGAATGGCGCCCTGTAAGGCCTGCGCCACGTTGGTCACAGGCCGGTCTTCAAAAACCTCCGGTCCCACCTGCGAAATAGCGCCGGTAACATTGGATCTTTTTTGTGTGCCATAACCCACCACTACTACCTGCGCCAGGGAATCATCGCGCAGCTTCATGCGTATGATCAGGTTAATGGGTTCATTCCTTTTAATGGTGTAGCCATCCAGCTGCTGGGTTTTATATCCCACAAATGAAAAGCTGAAGCTGTAACGTTCGCCGGGTGTGAGGTTCATAAAACGGAACCAGCCCTTTTCGTCCGTTACCTGGAAAGCCGGGCTGTTGCTGCCGGCCGGCGTGGCTTTCACAGAAACGCCGGGCATTTTTTCGCCCAGCTCATTCTGCACCACACCGGTCACATAGGGTTTGTCCTGCGCCAGTACCATTGCCGGCGCCAGCAGCAATGCCGCTACGTATAACCGTAAGAGTGAAAGATGTTGGTAGATGAATCTCATATGATCGATTTTTAAGACAATACTTCCCCATGACCGCTGTTGCGGCCTTTTTTTAATGTAGTGCTGTGACAGTTTATTTCTTTAAAATGTACCCGCCCGCCGTATCACGTGTTAATGTAAGCTCATTCAGTAAGGCAATGGTTTGTAATACCTGCTCCGGCGTATCGGTATCGCTGAACTCCGCGGTTACACGTATGCCGGATAAGGCTTTAGCGTTATAGGTGATCTGTATGCCGAAATGCTGCTCCAATGCTGCCAGTACTTCCGGTAACGGCCGTTTGTTATAGACCAGCGCCTGCTCGTGGTCTGTTGTATTATTAATGGTTTTATCGGTTGACAAAGTTGTTTTGCGTACCAGCATTTTCCCGCTGTGGCCTGCATATACCAGCTCATCGCCGGGTTGCAGGTATTGGGTGCTGAATGCCGGGATGGTTTTTCCGTAAGGCTGCACCCTTACTTTACCGCTGTATAGTTTTACGGTTACCCGTTGTGTGACGCTATCTGCCGTAATCCTGAAACTGGTTCCCAGGGCGGTGGTAGCGGTATTGGCTGCGTACACCGTAAAGGGCCGGCGCTGATCCTTTGCTACATTAAAACGGGCCGTACCCCGTAACCACAGCGCGCGTTGGGTGCTGTCAAATCCCTGCCGGTATTGCAGCCGGCTGCCGGGCAGCAGCTGTACGGTGGAGCTATCGTCCAGCACCAGCCGTAAAGCGGTTTTACCGGTATTATTATATTGCCGGTATATCACGGCTGCCGGTGTCGTTTCTGCTAATTGCGCAGGGGGATTGTTATTAGGATAACGGCCTACCAGCATCCAGCCCAGTGCTATAAGCCCGGCTATGAGCGCAGCGGCAGCGACACTACGCAGAGCTATCTGCCAGTGTTTTCCCTGGGTGATACGGTGGCGGATGCGGTCCAGCACTTTTTCCGTTACCACCGGGTGCAGCCTTTGTTCCGGCTCAAAAGCTTCCCAGTCTGCTGTTTGCAGGTATTCCTCCATCTCGTCCGGATGTTCGCTGAAGTATTGCAGCACCATTATTTCCTCTGCTTCCGTACACTGCCCGTTCAGGAACCGCTGGTATAACTCCCGTGATAACGCCATAACAACTTGCACATTTATACATACACTACGTTCAGGCAGGAAATATCCCTTACTGCTTAACAATTTATTTAAATAGGGAAGGGTAGGGTACTAGCAAAGAAAGGTTAGCAGGGCACGGCGTAATTGCTTCAAAGCCTTGGTAATGTGCACCTCTACGGTTTTAGGGGAGATGGCCAGCAGGCTGGAAATTTCTTTGTGGGAAAGGCCGTCTATGCGGCTTAGCATAAAAACTTTTTTGCGCACAGGCGGCAGCTTATCCATTTCCCGGTGCAGCTGGTGAATGGTATCGCGGCTGGCCGGTTCTGCGCTCAAACCTTTTTGCAGCAGGTCTGCCGTGTAGGATTGCAGGAAATTCTGATGGTGCTTATTATGGCGCACCATATCAATCAGGGAGGTTTTGGCAATGCGGAAGATCTGTTCGGAAAGGGTATGGGTGGTAGAAAGCTGCTGCCGGTAATGCCACAGCTTAACAAACGTAGTTTGCAAAAGTTCTTCGGACCATAGCTGGGAGCGGGTATGCTTCAGGAAATAGAAATATAATTTTTCGTGATAGGTATGATATACCTGCTCAAATGTTTCCGTATGTCCCTCTTTTAATGCAAGTATCTCTTCCACGTACCTTTAGATTTTCGTAGGCAAAGTTTGCAAAAACTGAAGATAGTGTTTATTAAGGAATAATTAATTCTATTTAAAACGGGATTTGGATTTTGTTTTTTTTCCTGTTATTTTGGTGATTAATAGCATACTATGTAGCATATTAGGATAGGGAGAACGTTATGGAAAACGATAGTCGTCGTATTCATTCCCCGTATATATAATACTGTATCAATCATTGAAGAACTCTTAACCAGGCACTATCTATGCATAACCAGCAAGCTATAAAAGACTTGTTTGATAGCATCTGCCAGCAGGATGATATGGCCGCCTACCAGCAGTTATTCGGGATCATGGAAGCCCCCCTTATAGCTTTTATTAAGGCTTTGGTAGGAGCGGAGGAAGTTGCAGAGGAGCTCTATTCCGATCTGTTTGTAAAAATATGGGCGCGCCGCCATACGCTGCCTGCTGCCGTGCAGCCACGTAACTATATTTATACCATGGCCCGCAACCTGGCCCTGGATTTCCTGAAAAAAGAACGCCACCTGCACAGCATAGAATTTAATGATATTGATCCCCTGCTGGTGCAGGATCAATCTCCCACACCGGAGGAGCAGGTTATTTCCAAGGAAATGATCCGCAAAATAGAAAGCGCCATCAACATACTGCCGGCCCGCTGCCGCCTTATTTTTAAAATGGTAAAGGAAGATGGGTTTAAGTACAAGGAAGTAGCAGCCCTGCTGGGCATTTCCGTAAATACGGTAGAGGTGCAGATGTCCATTGCGCTGAAGAAGGTAGCGGCATCTGTGAAGTTTAAGACACTGGCTTAGGTTACGGGGATTATCGTTATATTCGGTATAGGTAAGCCCCTTAAGATAACCAGTCACTATTGTCATGTTGAAGCAAAACTATCCTGCTGCAATAACGCATATCTCTACACCGGCTGTAGCGGAAAACAGTACCTCCAAAGGCATAAGCCTGCCTGCAGTATCGCCCCTGCAAAAGATGGATGCCGCAATGGAAGAACCTTTAGGGGAACCAGCTCTCATACAAATGAAAGCACATTTACCACCAAAATTCATTCTGCAAAAAACAACACCTGTTGAAAATAATGTACTGCAACCCTTTCAGTTAAGGGCCGGCGCCCCTGTGGTGCAAAGGACTATTAACATTTTGCCGGGTCCACATTTACAGAGAGCTGAAACCGCTCAGAGGTGGAATGCGCAACAGGCTTATGCCCGGCTACAGGCAGATGACAGGGCTAATGGGTTAGATCAACAGCTGCTGCTGAATGTATTGACGGCTATGGATACGCAAAACTGGTTCGGGGCAAGTTACCAGGGCTTTTGCCAAGAGGTCGTCTACCGCTGTAACGCAGCAGCACAGCAACAACAACAACAAGTACCGCAGGATAATAACCCTGTTGCGGCAAACAATGCAATGGAAGACCTGGAAGATGATGAGGAAGAAGAAGAACAGGAGGAAAAAGAAAGTGATCAGGAAGGGCATGACTTTTATGATGAAGATGAGATGATAGATGATGATGAGAAAGAGGGGGAAAAAGAGGAGATAGAGGAGGGAGAGGAGGAAATTGAAGAAGAGGAAGGAGGGGAGCCCGCATATCCTACAGGCATTGAAAGGTCTGAGATAGTAATGGCATTTGACGAGGAAAGTGGTATCTACGGAGCCGAATTTTCCAGCGGTTTTATCAGCTCCAGCGGAGATACGGAAGACCTGGTGGGCATCCAGATCAGAGAAGTTGTACAGATAGGACGTAATGACCTGCAAGCTCCGCCAGCAATTGACACACAGGAAACCGTTATTGACGAGGAAGGTGGGCTCAATGACAAAATTGCCACCAATGCAGCACGTATTCATAGATCAGTTCCCGGCATTACAAATTTCCCCGCCGTGTATGAAACTCCTCAAAAGTTATATTGGAAATATGCTGAAGAAAACGACACCGAGTGGAAATTCCTGGTCAATGTTCCCATCACCGTAACCGTGGTAGACAAATCTAAAGAAGGAGATGAAGAACGGGACCTTCGTGTAATAACAACCTATAACGGGAAGTCGGTTAAACAGCCCTATAGAGGCGACCCTGTGCCACGGCCATAAACCTGTCATAATGTAATGATCACCTTTCCAAATGCCTGGCCGGATTTAAACCGCTGAAAAGCATCCTGCACTTTTTCGATGGGGAAAACACTATCTATAACGGGCCTGATGTTATTCTTTTCAAGAGCGTTTACAAAGTCATTTAATTCCTGCGCATTACCAACCGAATACGCCTGCAGCCGCACATAGTTCGTAATCAGCGGAACCAGGTCTATAGTCAGTTTGGTGCCTGTCATCAGACCTATCAATCCAACAAAGCCATGCTGTTTTACAGAGAGGATGCTTTGTTCAATGGTATCTGTGCCGGCTACATCCAGCGTTACATCTACGCCCATACCGCCATTCAGGCGTTTTACTTCATTGCTCCATTCCGGGTACGTTTTATAATCGATCACTTCATCTGCACCCAGGTCCTTCAGCCGTTGTTTTTTTTCCTGGCTGCCGGTGGTGGCAATCACTTTCAACCCTAACATTTTGGCTATTTGTATAGCAAACAGGGACACACCGCCACTGCCCTGTACTAGGATCGTTTGCCCTGCCCGGATATTCGCCTGTTCAACCAGGCAGGTCCAAACCGTTAGCCCAGCCACCGGCAGGGGCGCTGCTTCTTCATCTGTAAGATTGTTGGGGGTTCTCACCAGCGTATTCTCCGGCTGCACAGTGTATTCTGCTAAAAGCCCGGGCAGTGAAAAGCCGGTCCTCAGCTGGTCGTTATAAGGCGTATTTTTCCCTGCTTCCCAACGGGAAATAAAAGGGATCATAACACGGTCGCCCTTTTTCCAGCGGCTTACTTTACTACCCACACTTTCCACGATGCCTACTCCTTCGGAAACCGGAATATGCGGCAGCGGTATGCCAAAAGGGATCCGGTTCTCCACCACGATCAGGTCATGGAACTCAAGGGCTACGGCAGTGGTTTTTACCAGTACTTCATTTTCACCTATGGCAGGCGTAGGGATCTCTGTGAGCTGTAAATGTTCAATACCAAACTGGGTTAACTGTATTGCTTTCATATGTGAGGTTTTATGTGGTAAAGGTAGTGTCTGAATATTCCTCAATAAGGGGGGTAAATAGAATTTGTGGTAGGGCTGTTTAGACAGCATGCATAGCGGGGCGGCCGCCTACCGGACTCGCTAGCTTTACACCG
The DNA here is from genome assembly GCF_900109685.1 of Chitinophaga rupis. Taxonomy (GTDB): domain Bacteria; phylum Bacteroidota; class Bacteroidia; order Chitinophagales; family Chitinophagaceae; genus Chitinophaga; species Chitinophaga rupis. The sequence goes on from NZ_FOBB01000005.1 coordinate 370,573, forward strand.
CTGCCAATAAGGCCATAACGCCCGGCAAAGAACCGCCGCCAGCTGATTGCGCGGGTCCAAATAACGGACCTTGCCCGGCGTGCCCGGCTTGATGCCGCCCTAGATCCCTATAAAACTCCAGATGGCCCCAACGCCGCAGCCATCCAACCAGGCGCAGGCAGGAACTATTATTGTTTATTTTGTCTCGTCCTGGAATAGATTTACACAGATGAAGGCCATAATGCCCGGGAAGAGAACCACCGCCCGGCTGATTGCGCAGGTCCAAATGACGGACCTTGCCCGGCGTGCCCGGCTTGATGCCGCCCTAGATCCCTATAAAACCCCAGATGGCCCCAACGCCCCAGCCATCCAACCAGGCGCAGGCCGGAACTATTATTGTTTATTTTGTCTCGTCCTGGAATAGATTTACACAGATGAAGGCCATAATGCCCGGGAAGAGAACCACCGCCCGGCTGATTGCGCAGGTCCAAATGACGGACCTTGCCCGGCGTGCCCGGCTTGATGCTGCCCAATAGCCGCAAAAGCCTACATGCCCTCCAACGCTTAATAGCCATCCAAACAGGCGGGCGCAGTCCGGAATTGGACCTACCAATCAGCCGTACCCACACCCTCAACCCGCATTAAGCTATCGCCATCCAAACAAACGAACCATACCCACCATCCCCCCAAAAAAAAACTTTCCTCCCCTTTAATGGTAACTCTATTTTCCCGCCGTCTATATAGTTACAAGCATATGTTGTTTAAATGAACGGACCGGAGTCTATCTTTTACAAACTGTTGTTGAGAAAGATCAGCGGAGAGCTAACAGCCAAAGAAAAGTTGTTGCTGGCGGATCTGCTAAAGGCATACCCGGAATTCTCAGAAGCGTATGAAACCGTGCAATGGCTCTGGAACGATGCGGAGATCAGCTCCGTACCCCGGCCAAAAGAAAAGTCGAAACGCCTGCTGGATCAGCATATGCAACGGTTACAGGCAAATGGCCTGTTGCCGGAAACAGAACTTTTACCATTAAAAGTGTCAGACGGACACGAAGCGCCTCAGCGGCGCCGCTGGTACTGGTTAAGCGCTGCCGCCGCAGTGGTGTTATTAATAGGATTGGTTCTGTTTAAACTGCCACAGCCACCCACAAAACAGGTTGCGGAAAAGCGGCATCCCAATATGGTGATGACCCGCCCCGGCTCCCGCACCAAGCTGATATTGCCGGATGGCACTACGGTTTGGCTCAATGCCAGCAGTAAGCTTACCTATGGCGATGATTTTATGGAAAAGGAACGCCGCGTGCAGCTGGATGGGGAAGCGTTCTTCGACGTGGTGAAAAATGAAGGGAAACCGTTTATAATCAATACAGCCGTTATGAGTGTACGGGTGCTGGGTACTTCCCTCAACGTACGCGCTTATGCCGGCGATAAAAAAGCGGAAGCCGTGCTTATCAGAGGTAAGATAGAGGTGCAGGTAAAACGCCGCCCGCAGGAACGTTACCTGTTAAGCTCCCTGGAAAAGCTGAGCGTAGCCGCGGCCGCGCCCAATGTACATCCCAGGAAAGAGCTTTCGATTACGAATGTGGACGTTATCGGGAAAGACAGCACCATCGCGGAAACCGCCTGGATAGAAAATGAGCTGGTATTTACCGGGGAACCGCTGGCAGAGCTGGCAGGCAGGATGGAGCGCTGGTTTGATATGAAGATAACCATTACGGGCACACGCTTACCGCATTTCAGGATGAGCGGCTCATTTAAGGATGAATCGCCGGAACAGGCATTGAAAGCCATCAGCCTGATCACCGGATGTAAATATAAATTCAAGGACCACGTTGCCGTACTTTATGAGGAAAACTAAAGCAGTAAACAAACATAAACCGTTTATTAAACTTAAAAGCCACGTTATGTTACCATCAGCCAGACATAAATAAAAAACGGGAAATGTGGCCGCATTTCCCGTAAAAGCCAAAATCTCATGCTGGTAAGCTGAATCCTTACCAGGCATGCCATTTTATTAATCTTTCAAACCAAATGTATGAAAAAATTTGACTTGTTTGAGGACAGGCATCCTTATGCCTGGAAGTCAATACTGTGTATGAAGTTAACTGTTCTCTTTCTACTCGCCACCGTTCTACAGGCAACTGCCAGTACCGTTTATTCGCAGGAAGCCAAAGTAACGCTGAAGCAGGAAAATAAAAGCATTAAGCTGCTGTTCCGGAGAATAGCGCAGCAAACCAGCTACCGTTTTATTTACCAGGAAGATGCTGCTTCCCTGGATAAGCTGGTATCTGTAGACGTGCAGCAGAAACCCGTATCTGAAGTGCTGGACATGGCGCTGAACAATACCGGTTTCGGCTTTCGCATGGTGAATGAAAATCTCATTGTAATATCGCCCAGGGGCAGTGAAATGCAGGATATTGTGCTGAAAGGCCGTATCGTGGATAAGAACAAGCAGCCCGTGCCTGGCGCCACTATTAAGTTAGAGGGTACTAATAAAGGCACCACCACAGATGCTACCGGTGCATTCACCTTATCCGTACCTGCATCCTCAAAAGTAACAATAACGGCTATTGGTTTTTTAGCGCAAACCGTCACCGTAACAGACGCAGGCCCGCTCAACATCGTGCTGCAGGAAGATACCAAAGGCCTCAGCGAAGTAGTGGTGGTAGGGTATGGCGCACAGAAGCGGGAATCCGTAACAGGCGCTGTAGCTACTATTAAAGGCGCCGACCTGATAAAATCACCCGCCACTAACCTCAGTAACTCCATTGCCGGCCGTATGCCCGGCGTAACCGCCATGCAAAACACCGGTGAGCCGGGGTATGATGGTTCCACCATCCGTATCCGCGGTTCCAATACCTTAGGAAATAATGATCCGCTGGTGGTAATAGACGGTGTGGCTGCCCGTACCGGCGGCCTGGAACGTTTAAACCCGGCTGATATTGAGAATATGTCTGTGCTGAAAGATGCCTCTGCAGCCATTTATGGTGCGCGTGCAGCCAATGGCGTTATACTGGTGACTACCAAACGCGGTAAAAGCGGCAAGCCGGTGCTTACCTATAACTTTAACCAGGGCTGGTCACAACCAACGCATATCCCGGAAATGGCCAATGCACCAGAGTATGCGCAGATCAGGAATGAATTAAGTCTGTACAAGAACGTAGCACCCGCAGAATGGAGCAACGCCTGGAGCGCCTACAAACAAAACGGTAGCTATACCTCGCCCACATCCGGTAATACCTGGACGCCACCTTTCAGTAAAGACGACATTACAAAGTATGCAGATGGTTCCGATCCCTGGGGACATCCGAATACAGACTGGTATAAGTCTACCCTGAAAACCTGGTCGCCCGTATCCAATCATACTTTACAGCTCTCCGGCGGTACGGATGCTATCCGTTACCTCACCTCTTTCGGTTACCAGAAACAGGACGGTTATTACAAACAATCCGCCACAGGTTTTGACCAGTACAGCCTGCGCATTAACCTGGATGGTAAGATCAATAAATACATGAGCGTAAGCGTGGACATGTTAGGCCGCCAGGAAAACCGCAACTTCCCCACCCGCAGCGCCGGAGATATTTTCCGTATGCTGATGCGTGGAAAGCCCACGGAGCCTGCCTTCTGGCCTAATGGCATGCCCGGTCCGGATATTGAATACGGTAACAACCCGGTAGTGATCACCACTGCCCAAACCGGCTATAGCCACGACCGTCGTTATTACGTGCAAACCAACGCCCGCCTGGATATCACCATTCCCTGGGTAGAAGGGCTGAAGCTGAGCGGTAACATTGCATTTGATAAATACATTAAACGCACCAAAGACTGGCAAACACCCTGGTACCTGTACACCTGGGATGGTACCAGCTATGAGGCAGATGGTAAAACGCCTAAGCTGAACCGCAGCAAACGCGGTACCGACCAGCCTACGCTGGAACAGGCTGATGAAGACCAGGCCAACAAGCTGTTACGCGGTTTGGCCACCTACGACCGCACCTTTAAAGGCGGCCATACGGTGAACCTGGTATTTGGTATGGAAAAGGAAACCGTGAATAACGATAACTTCTCCGCTTTCCGCAAATACTTTATCTCCACTGCCATCGATCAGCTGGTAGCCGGCGGCGATGCAGAGAAAACCAATGACGGCGGCGCCTGGGACCGTGCACGCCTCAACTACTTTGGCCGTGCAGCCTATAACTACAAGGAAAAATACCTGGCGGAATTTGTTTGGCGGGTAGATGGTTCCTATATGTTCCCGGCTAACAAACGCTTCGGCTTTTTCCCCGGTGTGCTGGCAGGCTGGCGCATTTCCGAAGAAAATTTCTGGAAAGACAATGTAAGCTTCATGAACTACCTGAAGCTGCGCGCATCCTGGGGTAAGCTGGGTAACGACCAGATCTATTTTGATGATGATAACGATGGCACCCTCACCTTACAGGAATACCAGTACTACGGCACTTATGGCTTTAACAGCTATATCCTGAACAACACGCTCACCAAATCCATACTGGAAGCACGTTTGGCAAACCCCAACATTACCTGGGAAGTAGCCAATAACTACAACGTAGGTTTGGATGGCCAGCTGCTGGATGGTAAGATCTACTTTGAGCTGGACGCGTTCATTAACAAACGCTCCGGCATCCTGGTGCGCAGGAATGCCTCTATTCCTCAAAGCACCGGTATGACGCTGCCCGCAGAAAACCTGGGTAAGGTAGATAATAAAGGCTGGGAGTTTAATGTAGGCTATACCAACAAAGCAGGTGAGCTAAGCTATAATGTAAGCGTGAACGGCGGTTATGCCAAGAACACTATCAAGTTCTGGGATGAGCCGCCCGGCGCACCGGACTGGCAGAAATCAACCGGCCGTACCATGAATACCCAGATCTATTATGAATACGATGGCGTGTTCAAAGACTTTAATGATATCAAGAACAACACCATTGATTATAGCGCGCTTACCAACGACCTGCGCCCCGGCGATATGAAGTTCAAAGATGTTAACGGCGATGGTAAAATAAACGGAGATGATAAGACGCGTATGACAAAAAACAGCCAGCCTACTTTTACCGGTGGCTTAAATGCAAACCTGCAGTTTAAGAACTTCGATTTCTCTATGCTGATCCAGGGCGCTACCGGCGGGGCTATCCACATCAATACAGAATCCGGCGAAATCGGCAACTTCACCAAGGATTACTTTGATCACCGCTGGAGCCCGGATAATCCCAGCAGTGTAGATCCGCGCGTGAACGACCGTAATGATACCTATTGGGCCACCGGCAATACCTACTGGTTCCGCAGCACCAATTACATACGCCTGAAAAATGTGGAGCTGGGTTATAACCTGTCCGACCTGGTGAAAAGACGTGTAGGCATCAGCTCCCTGCGGATATATGTGAACTGTTTGAACCTGTTTACGGTAGACAAGCTGAAGATACTGGATCCGGAATCCATTAATGGTAACGGGCAGTACTATCCGCAGTCAAGAGTGATCAATGCAGGGTTTTCATTAACATTTTAAAGACTAACAGTATGCAGCACACAATAAAACGTATATACATGGGGGTGGCCTTAGTGGCAGGATTGATGATAACCGCGTGTAACAAGGATTTCCTGAACACCCAGCCCCGGGACGAAGCCGCAGAAGACCTCGTGTTCAGCGATCCCGGTTTAACAGAAGCATTTGTGAACGATATCTATAACGGCTTAAGCAGCGGCGGTTTCCTGGAAACCATGCTGTCATCTGCTACAGACGAATCTATGTTCACCCACGGTTATGGAATGAAGAACATGGTAGAAGCTACCATTAACCCAACGGATGCGGAATATATAACCAACCGCAGCACCATGAAGTGGGATGAAATGTATAAAAGGATCAGGGCCTGTAATAAATTCTTTAGTAAAATAGCCGACGTACCTTTTGATGATGCCAGCGTAAAAGACCGGCTAAAAGGGGAAACCTATTTTCTGCGCGCCTATTTCTATCACCAGCTGGTACGCGGTTATGGTGCCGTGCCGCTGGTAACGGAAGTATACAAGCTGGGGCAAACAGACTACACCATTGCCCGCAGTACTTTTGAAGAGTGTGTGAACTTTATAGTAAAGGACTGTGATTCCGCCGCTTATTTCCTGAAGGCCAAAGAAGGCATCACCGTAAAAGGCCGTGCCACAGAAGGTGCAGCCCTGGCGCTGAAATCACGTATACTGTTGTATGCAGCCAGCGACCTGCATGATATACCCACGGCCAAAAGCAAAGCAACCACTATTGCAGGCTTTGGCCAACCGGAAGTGCTGGGTTATGTAAGCGGCGACCGTACGGCACGCTGGCAAAAGGCCAAAGACGCTGCCAAAGCGCTCATTGACCGCAACATGTACGCTCTTCAAAGCCCGGACCCTGCCAGCAGGGAAGAGGCTACCGCCAATATCCAGGGTATGTTCCTGAAAGATAACAGTGAAAGCATTTTTTCCCGTTACTTTAAAAATGATAAAGATGAACCGGGCGGTAACATTGGTTTGTACAATGGTTTGAACGGTTATCATAACTGGGCCGGCAACACGCCCACGCAATTGCTGGTAGATGATTATGAAATGAATGATGGCACTGCGTTCGACTGGAGTAATGCTGCACACAAGGCTAATCCTTACCAGAACCGCGATCCGCGTTTTTACGCCACCATCATCTACGATGGCTCACACTGGCGCAAACGCCCCGCAGATGTGCAGGCCAAAGATCCGTTCAACCAGGCGCAAACCGGCCGCTACGAAGTATGGAACGGCACTCAGATCGTACCCAACCCCGGACTGGATACCCGCTCCGGACCCGTGGAAGACTGGAACGGATCCTTTACAGGCTACTACTTTAAAAAGTTTATTGATACTACGGTAGATGCACAGTTCTATAACCAGGAAGTACCTTACCCGTTCTTCCGTTATACGGAAGTGATCCTGAATTACGTGGAAGCCTGTATTGAGCTGCACCAGGATGCAGAAGCGCGCACCTATCTGAACATGATCCGCAGGCGTGCCGCCATGCCGGACATCACCGCCTCCGGCGATGAGCTGCGCACCCGTTATCGCAAAGAACGCGAAATTGAAATGGCTTTTGAAGAACAGCGTTTTTACGACGTGCGCCGCTGGATGATACCGCAAAACACCGTGGGCCGGCCATTGAAAGGCATTAGTATTACCGCCACCTTAAAACCCGGCAGCAAGATAACGGTGTACCGTTATGATCCCACAAATTATAATTACGTGTACACCCCCATTACCATGGAAGCGGAAAAGCGCCTGTGGCAGGATAAAATGTATTTTATGCCCATCCAGCGCGATGAAATAAACCGGAATAGTAAGCTGGTGCAGAATCCTGGCTATTAATAGTCCATGGTCCATAGTCGATGGTCCATGGCCTGTTGCGTAGCAATAGCACAGCGCGGTATGCTATGGACTATGGACCATTGACCTTATTTCCATCCATCAGTTGTAACACTCTGTAATGTCCTGCTCCCCCCGCAGGACATTACTATTTAAATAATTAGTAGCTACCTGTTATAAAGCCACCTTTATAGCCTATTCTTGTACTACAGTAGGCTGCGCAGTAGGCAATGGCCCATCGACTATGGACCATGGACTGCAATCTATAGTCCGTGGACGTTTGCAAAATGGAAAAATCAGCTTAATTTGATACCTCAATCAATATCTTATGAAGAAAACATGCTTAAGGCTGGTACTGGTATCATTGGCCGGTACCGTTTTGCTTACTTCGTGTGGGCATCAGGGTGGGGAAGGTTCCGGTAAGGATACCACTGCCCAGGTTGGGTTAACACCTGATGCAGACAATGTAGGTTTAAAGCTACCCGCTGGTTTCGGCGCTATTAAGGTAGCTGACAGCCTGGGTAAAGCACGCCACCTGGTGGTAACGCCCCAGGGCGATATTTATGTAAAGCTGAATAGCTTAAAAGACGGTAAAGGCATCGTTCGCCTGCACGACGCTAATGGCGATGGTAAGGCCGACGAGCAAACTGCTTTTGGCGATTACGGTGGCACCGGCATCACCCTTAAGAACGGCTATTTATACGCCTCTTCAGATACAGCCGTGTTCCGTTACAAGCTGGATGACAGCAGCCATGTTACCAACCCGGACCAGCCGGAAAAGATCATTGGCGGTTTAATTGACCGTCACCAGCACGAAAGCAAATCCATTGTGCTGGATAACAATGGCAATATTTACGTGAACATTGGCGCGTACTCCAATGCCTGCCAGGAAAAAGACCGTACCGCTGGTTCCAAGGGCATGAAACCTTGCCCCATCCTGGATTCCGCAGGCGGCATCTGGCAGTTTAAAGCCGATCAGCAGAACCAGACCTACGGCACCGGTAAGCGTTATGCCACCGGCTTACGCAATGTAGTAGGGCTGGATTGGAACCAGGATCAGAACGCGCTGTTCGTAATGCAGCACGGCCGCGACCAGCTGCATGATATGTGGCCCAAGCTGTTCACGGAAACACAATCTGCTAACCTGCCTGCAGAATGTATGTACCGCTTAAAAGAAGGCGTAGACTGCGGCTGGCCTTACATTTATTACGACCAGGAGCAAAAGAAGAAAATACTGGCGCCTGAATTTGGCGGCGATGGTAAAAAAACAGCCGGTGAAAATGCAGAAGATCCGCAGATCGCGTTCCCTGCACACATGGCGCCAAACGGGCTGCTGTTCTATACCGGCGATATGTTCCCCGCAAAATATAAGAACGGCGCTTTCATTGCTTTCCATGGCTCCTGGAACCGCTCTCCTGAAAACCAGCAGGGTTACTATGTGGTGTTTGTTCCTTTTGAAGGCGGCAAACCTACCGGTAATTTTGAAGTGTTTGCTGATGGTTTTGCAGGAACAGATAAAGTAGTTTCTCCCGGCGATGCCAAACACCGTCCCTGCGGCCTGGCACAAGGCCCGGATGGTTCTTTGTATGTCTCAGACGATACAAAAGGGACCATCTACCGCATTATCTACAAAAAATCATAAATCCCTTCGGGTGTTGTACAAAGTAAAATGCCGCAAATGTTCGCGGCATTTTACTTTTATATTTGCAGCAATGAACTTAAGACAAGCAATCGTTACTTTCCTTTTTATAATTTTTTCTACACAACTTTTTGCACAAGCAGAAACGGTCCCGGCTAATGTAATACCTGCATATAAATGGTGGAACCTATTGCATTACACTATTGATATCACACCTGATTATAAAACAAGATCTATCAGCGGTACTAACAGTATAGAGTTTACTGCTTTACAAACCAGCAAAATAATGCGGATTGACCTGCAGGCGCCAATGATCATCACCAATATCGCCTGGAAAAATTCACTCCTTACATTCAAAAAAGAAAAGAACGCTTACATTATTACTTTCCCCGAAAATATCATCAAAGGCAAAACAGAAACCATTATAGTTTCCTTTAAAGGACATCCGCAGGTTGCGCACAAGCCGCCATTTGGTAGTGGATGGATTTGGGCAACCGATAAAAAAGGAAGGCCCTGGATCAGTGTTGCATGCGAAGGGTCCGGTGCAAGTATCTGGTTGCCGTGTAAACAAGTGTTGTATGATGAACCTGACCATGGAATTACATTTGGCATTACGGTTCCCGATACCCTCATAGCAATTGCCAACGGGCGTCTGCAGTGGAAAATCAATAATAACAATGGGACATCAACATACAAATGGAATGTAACAGCTCCTATCAACAACTATAACATCATTCCATACATTGGAAAATATGTAACCTGGCATAAAGACTATGCCGGCATCAAAGGCAAGCTTGATTGCGATTATTGGGTATTGGATTACAGCCTGCATAAAGCGCAAAAGCATTTAAACCAGGCGGATACTATGTTGCGCTGTTTTGAATATTGGATGGGTCCATATCCATTTTATGAAGACAGCTATAAGCTGGTAGAAGCACCCATGCCTGGAATGGAGCACCAAAGCGCCGTAGCATATGGGAACGGTTTTGAGAACGGCTATTCCGGCAAAAATCTTTCAGGAACAGTATGGGGTTTAAAATGGGATTTTATATTGATACATGAAAGCGGGCATGAATGGTTTGGCAACAGCGTTACTGCGGCCAATGATGGGGAAAGCTGGATCCACGAAGGCTTTACAAAGTACCTTGAAGTGCTTTATACGGATTATGTCTTTGGCAAAAAGGCAGGTAATGAATATGCAGCCGGTATAGCGAAAAGAATAAAAAATGATGCGCCCGTTATTGGCAGCGGTTCATCTGATGCCTATTATAAAGGCAGTGCCATGCTGCACATGATAAGACAAATAATAGGCGACACAGCATTCAGAAACTGGCTGCACAGCTTAACTGCTGAATTTTCGCATCATACTATTACTACACAGCAGATCCTGGCGCATCTCAACAGTTACACTAAAAAGGATTTTACATCAATCTTTAATCAATACCTGCGCACAACACAAATGCCTGCGGCATTAGTTCCATCCCGCCATTCCCCGCAATAACATCCCATCGCAGTAAGCTATGGACCATGGACTAAATAAACCGTCCACTCCCAAATCCCATCCGTTTTCCCCCTGATCCCTGCCATTAGGAAAAATAAATGCTCGTTTTTTCCACAATTTTCTACCTTCGTAATTGTTCAGTGAAAATATTTTGACGAACCCCAAATGCTGTAACCCCAAAATGAAAGAAGGAAAAACCTTTGCCTCGTCAGCTTTTGCAGGAACTGAACCCCCATCAAAAGCAACGGCCGCATCAGAGAATAGATCCGCCTCCGGCGGCATTCCCACGCTTGATAAATTAACAGCGCCGCAAATTTCTTTGCCTAAAGGCGGAGGTGCCATCAAAAGTATTGATGAGAAATTTTCCGTGAATACCGCCAACGGCACGCTGGCATTTTCAGTACCGTTACCTGTAACGCCTGGCAGGGGCGGATTTCAGCCCACTTTATCCTTAGGTTATAACAGCGGTACGGGCAACAGCATTTTCGGCATTGGCTGGGCGCTGCAGTATCCCGCCATACAACGCAGAACAGATAAACAATTACCCCGCTATAATGATGCGCAGGAAAGTGATGTGTTCATGTTCAGCGGCCAGGAAGACCTGGTGCCTTACCTGAAGGCCGCAGGCAATGCCTGGACGTTGGAGGAGAAAACAGCAGGCGGCTTCCGTGTGAAACGCTACCGGCCCCGCATTGAGGGCGATAACGCCCGCATAGAAAAGATCATACACCTGGCCACTGGCAGCTGTTACTGGAAGGTTACCACCAAAGATAACGTGGTTACGTTCTTCGGCCTCAGCCCATCACACCGCCTCACAGACCCGGAAGATGCCACACGCATTTTCAAATGGCTGCCGGAGATCAGCTTTGACGATAAAGGCAACTGCATCCTGTTCACCTATAAAACAGAGAACAGTGATAATGTGGCCCCCACACTGTTTGAAAAGAACCGCCTGAACGGCCGTGCCGCTGCTACCAACACTTACCTGAAAACAGTGCGGTATGGGAACCTTACACCATATTATGCAGATGTGGAGCAGCCCTATGCGCCGGTAATTCCGCTGCCAGAGGAAACATTCTTATTTCAATTGCTATTTGATTACGGTGAGCATACCACCAATGAGCTTACGGAAAGCCAGTCCTGGACCGCACGCGCAGATGCATTCTCCGACTACCGCGCCGGTTTTGAGATCCGCACGCACCGCCTGTGCAAACGCGTAATGTTATTCCATCATTTTACGAACCGTGAATTTGGCCTGGCAGATAATGATACGCGCGTGCCTTACCTAGTAAAGTCCTTAGACCTGTTGTATCAAACAGCTGATGATACGCCGCAACCCCTGGAAGTAGCCTACCTGGCCGCCATCACGCAAACCAGCTATGTAAAGGAAGGTAATGTATACCGCGCGGCTTCATTACCGCCGCTGGAATTTGCGTACCAGCCTTTGAGCTGGAATAAGGAAGTAAAAAGTATTACCAAAGAAAATATCATTAACGATCCCGTTGGCCTGAGCCGGGATTACCGCTGGGTAGATCTATATGGCGAAGGCATTGCCGGCATCTTAACAGAGCAGGCAGGGGCCTGGTACTACAAGTACAACCTGGGCAACGGCGCCTTCACCAACGCCCGTGCCGTAGCGCCCAAACCTTCAGTGATGGGCTTTTCCAGCGGTAGCTTACAGCTGCAGGACCTGGATGCCAATGGCAACAAACAGGTAGTGGTGCAGTCGCCCGGCCTGCAGGGATATTTTGAGCTGGATGATGATAAGGACTGGCGGCCTTTCAAAAGTTTTGAGCACATCCCGAACATAGACCTGGCTGATCCCAACCTTAAAATGCTGGACCTCAATGGCGACGGGCGTGCGGAGCTGCTGATGTCAGAAGAGAATGTTTTTACCTGGTATCCGTCACTGGGCACGCAGGGTTATGATGCGCCGGAGCTGGCGTCAAAACCTTTTGATGAGGAGCAGGGACCGGCCATTCTGTTTGCAGATGAAACACAAAGTATTTTCCTGGCAGATATGTGTGGCGATGGTTTAACGGATATCGTACGCATCCGCAATGGGGAGATCTGTTACTGGCCCAACCTGGGCTATGGCCGTTTTGGCGCCAAGGTGAATATGCCTAATGCGCCGCTGTTTGACAGCACAGCGCTGTTTAATCCTGCCTATTTACAGCTGGCGGATATCAGCGGCACCGGCGCTACAGATATTTTATACCTGGGGCAAAACCGTTTCCGTGCCTGGTTAAACCTGGGCGGCAATGCATGGAGCAACGTTTGCGAAATAGATCCCTTCCCGGTTACAGCGCAGCCCAGCCAGCTCTCAGTAGCAGACCTGCTGGGCAATGGCACCTCCTGTATTGTATGGTCATCACCCTTACCCGGATTCGCGGATAGCCCTATGCGTTATATTGACCTGATGGGTGGAAAGAAACCGCATATCCTGTACGGCATTAAAAATAATTTAGGTAAGGAAACCCTCATTGAGTATAAAAGCGCTGCAGCCTTTTACCTGCAGGACAAAGCTGCCGGCCAGCCCTGGATCACGCGTTTACCCTTCCCGGTGCAGTGCGTGAGCAGGGTAACCGTGCAGGATAAGATCACTAAAGTAGTATTTGCCAATACCTATAGCTATCACCATGGTTATTACGATCATGCGGAAAGGGAGTTCCGTGGCTTTGGCCGGGTAGACCAGCAGGATACAGAACAGTTTGAGCACTGGGTAAGAAAAGACGCCTCCAACATTGTAGAGCAGGACCTGCACCAGCCGCCCGTGCTTACCCGCACCTGGTTCCATACCGGCGCTTTCCTTGACAGGCAGCGCATATTAACCGCTTACGCAAATGAATACTGGCCCGGCGCCGCAGCCCTGGAACATGCGTTACCGGATGCATTGCTGCCGGATGGCCTTTCGCCCGAAGAGCTGCGGGAAGCCTTACGCGCCTGCAAAGGCATGGTATTGCGGCAGGAAACATTTGCGCTGGATGGTACACCACAGGAGAAGGTGCCTTACCAGGCCGCCACGCATAACTGCCATATTAAGCTGCTGCAGCCCCGCGGGCAGCAGCCGTTTGCCGCCTTCCTGGTACATGAAAGTGAAGCCATCACTTTTCATTACGAACGTAACCCCGGCGAGGTGCGTGTGCAGCATGTGCTGAACACCGTGATAGATGAACTGGGTAATGTGCTGGAAGCAGCTACCGTAAGCTATGGCCGTAAAACACGGCCGGATGGGCTGCCGGATGAAGTTTGGAATGCCCAGAGCAAAGTGCGCATCACCTATGCGCAAAATACTTTTACCAATGATGTGATCACCGATACCGCTTACCGTCTGCGTGCAACAGCCGGCACCCGTTTGTATGAATTAACAGGCATTGCAGCAGCACAAACTTATTTCCAGGTAGCAGCCATCCGCCAGGCCTTTGCCACCGCAGCCTTGCTGGCCTATGAGGAAACACCGGGTGATACGCCTGCCAAAAGATTGCTCAAACATGCACGTGTGCTGTATGCCAAGGATGACCTCAGCGGCCCCTTGCCCAATGGTATGCAGGAAAGCCTGGGATTACCGCATACCGGCTACCAGCTGGCCTTAACAGGCGCCCTGGTTACTAAAGTGTATAACACTCCGGATACTAAGGTGGATGAAAGTATGCTGCTAACAGCTAAATATATACGCAGCAACGAGCTGAAGATCAGCAACCTTTTCCCTGATACAGATGCGGATAATGAATGGTGGGCGCCCTCCGGCACCGTGGAATATGCAGCCGATGCCCCCCAGCATTTTTACCTGCCGGAAAAGTATGTGGATGTTTTCGGCAATAAAACAACCGTACAGTATTATAGCAATTATCATTTGCTGGTAGGCAGTATGACCGATGCGGTCTCTAATGTTACCGCTGTTACCGCATTTGATTTCCGGGTGCTGCAACCCCGCATTCTCAAAGACAGCAACGATAATATAACGGGAGCCTGCTTCAATATCCACGGCTGGGTAGCCGGTTTGGCCGTAAAGGGAAAAGGGACTGAAGCAGATGACCTGGATGCTTTTGTAGCAGACCTGCCGGCCCCCGCTGTGGCTGACTTTTTTACGGATCCCTTGGCGCATGGCGCAGCGCTGTTACAGCATGCCAGCAGCCGTTTTGTATATGATACAGAACGCTACCGCAATACCGCCGGCGCACAACCCTGCGCCGTAGCCACTATTGTGCGGGAAGTACATCATAAGCAGAATGCCAGTAGTCCCTTACAATATAGCTTCACCTACTCCGGTGGCATGGGGCAGGAGGTAATGAAAAAAGTACAGGCCGCACCCGGCGATGCCTGGAAGCTGAACCTGGCCACCGCGCAAAAGGAATTAGTGCAGAATGTGGATCCACGCTGGGTAGGCAATGGCAGAACCCTTTTTAATAACAAAGGCAAAACTGTTAAACGGTATGAACCTTACTTTGCCGTAACACACAACTATGAAAGCGCGCAGGCGCTGGTAGAGATCGGGTTCTCGCCCGTACTGCACTATGATCCTTTAGGGCGTGTTATACAAACGGACATGCCGGACGGTACTTTTTCAACTGTAGTATTTGATACCTGGCAGCAGCAAACCTTTGACGTAAATGATAATGTAAAAGCCAGCACCTGGTACACCCAACGTTTGGGTGGCGCCATGGGCGCACAGGAGCAGGCCGCAGCACAGCAGGCAGCCGTGCATGACCATACACCCCTGCAGGTGTACATTGATAACCTGGGCCACCCCTTTTACACCATTGGGCACAATAAGTTCCTGGACGATAATAACCAGGAGCAGCAAGGTTTCCAGGTTACCCGCGTAATACTGGATATAGAAGGGCAGGAGCTGCAGCATATAGATGCCCGTGGCAATACCGTGGTAACATATGCTTACGATATGCTGGGCAAAAAGCTCTATCAAAAGAACATGGAAGCCGGCCGTCGCTGGACATTCAGCAATGCCGCATCAAAAGAAGCATATGGCTGGGACGATCGCAAACACCGTATGCGGGTAGAATACGATGGCCTGCAACGCCCGCTGAAACAATGGCTGCTGGAAGATATAACGCAGAACGTCCCGGAAAAACAGGTAAGCCTTACTGTATATGGCGAAGGCCAGCCGGATGATAAGCAGCGCAACCTGCGCGGGAAAACCTTCCGGCACCTTGATCAATCCGGCTCCGTACAAACGGATAGCTATGATTTCAAAGGTGCGCCGCTGGCCACTTTACAGCTGCTGGCCAAAGAGTATAAACAGGTAGTGAGCTGGAATACGCCCCAGCCGGAAACCTTGCTGGAAAACCAGGGATTTGCACAGGCATTCAGCTATGATGCTTTAGGCCGGCCTACACAGATCACGCATGCAGACGGCAGCAAAAGCACGCCCGATTATGATGCAGGCGGCCTGCTGCAAAAAATGAAGGTGCTGCTGGTACGCCGTAATGAAACTATTGAGTTTGTAAAGAACATCACCTATAATGCAAAAGGGCAGCGGGAAACTATTGTGTATGACAACAACACCGCTACCCGTTATGAGTACGATCCGCAAACCTACCGCCTGATGCGGATGCTCACCACCCGCAATGCCGGCGCAGATATTTTGCAGGACCTGCGCTATACCTACGATCCCACGGGCAATGTAACCGCTTTGCTGGACAATGCCCAGCCCACTTTTTATTTTAACAATGCCGTGGTGGAACCGCACCTGCAATACGTGTACGATGCTACTTACCGCCTCATAAAGGCCATGGGCCGGGAACAGGCCGCACAGCCATTCCCCGGCCAGTTTGATAATAACATACAGCCCTTACCCAATGGGAATGCCAATGCAACCCAACGTTATATTCAAAGCTATATGTATGATGATGCCGGCAATATGCTCAGCATGAAACATCAATCCGGTAACGGCCAGTTCCAGCTGCGCTGGACCCGCACCTTTGAATACAATGCTGCCAATAACCAATTGCTTCATAGTACAGTGAACAATACGCCGCCCACGGATTACCTGTATGATGAGCATGGCAATATGCGCAATCTGCAGAATGGAAGCTTTAACCTTACCTGGAACTTTGCAGATCAGCTACAAACCGTAAACCTGGGCGGTGGCGGTATTGCTTATTACGTATACGATGCTTCCGGGCAGCGGGTGCGCAAAATAATAGAGAACAACGGGCAGGTGAAAGAGCGCATCTACATTGGTAGCTACGAAGTGTACCGTGAAAAGCAGAACAATGTTATCTCTTTGGAAAGAGAAACCCTGCACATCATGGACGATAAAAAACGTATTGCCATTGCAGAAGCACGCACACAGGGTAATGATGCGGGCCTGAAGGACCTGCTGCGTTACCAGTACGCCAACCACCTGGAAACCGCCTGCCTGGAGCTGGATGGCGCTGCCGGTCCTGCCATTATCACTTACGAGGAATATTATCCTTTTGGCAGCACAGCATACCATGCAGCCCGCAATAATACGGAAACGCCTAAACGGTACCGTTACAGTGGTAAGGAGCGCGATGAGGAAAGCGGCCTGTATTACCATGGCGCGCGCTATTATGCGCCCTGGCTGGCCCGCTGGACGGCCACCGACCCGGCAGGGATGGTAGATGGCGGTAACCTGTACCGCTACTGCCGCAATAATCCCATTATGCTGCATGATCCGCAGGGAACAGATCCTGCTACAACCGCCACACCGCCTAAAAAGGAGGATAACACTTTTAAGCTGGGACCTTTAAGGGGCACCCGCTTATTATCCACCTCTTCTTCAGACAGTCCGGAGCCGGGCGTAACTAACTTCCATGGCCGAACTGGTTTCCTGCTAACCCTACCGCCGCTTAAGCTAAGCACTACCGGCTCCGCGCTGGGAGATGCACGGGTAAGTAATTTCGGGGAAGGGGTAGCAGATGTTAAAGGAGAGGGATTTTTAACCTTTGGTACGGTGGGCAGCGGGTTATGGGTAGGTACCTACGGAAAAGGTTCCTTATACGTAAAGGACCAGGGGCAGCTGGCTTCCGGCGATCCGGAGGCTATTGCCGGCCAGGTATTGTATACCGGCCGTGGCAATCTGCACTTTCTTACCAATATCTCTGCCGGCAGTTTTACACTGGCCACCGGCACCACTGATCTTAAATTATGGGGCGGCCACCTGCAGCTGGATTCCAGCTTTGCCTCCGTTGGCAACCTGGCTAAGCTGAAGCTGAATGCAGATGCAAAGCTGCAACCCGGTGGTAATGGTACTTTCAGCGCCAACCTGGACCTGAACGCTCTGTGGATGGTGCAGTTTGGCGCAGGCGTAAAAGGCACGCTGCTGGATGGCACCGGCTATTTCACCGGCCAGGGGCAGCTGCGCTTATTTGGCATTCCTTCACTGAAGGTGAGCGCCACGGGCACAGCATCTACCTCCGGTTATGATATAGGCGGCACCGTATGGGGCTACGTACCCCCCTTAACGTATGCATGGGGTGGTTTCAGCGCCAGCTCAACAGGAGGCTTCTCTGCACGCGGTCATGTGTTTGGGTTATCATATATGCCGGGAGTGGATAAGCTCAAGGATCCGTCGCCCATACCGCCAATTATGAGCCAGCAGCTGAAATTACCATCCGATATAGAAGCGCCCAGCGGCCCAATGGTAGGATACTCTTTCTTTAGCTTCCGCCAGGGACAGCTGAGCCACTTTGCCGTCGGCTTTGTGCCTAATTTCTCTGATTTCAGTAAGAGCCAGGTAGGCCTATCAGCCGTAGGACATTTTTAAAACATGTAAAAAACCACAATTCCATAAACTCCAAAAAAGATTATTATGGCTAATCCCGTTAACCTTCAAAAAGGCTTCCGTGGGCAACCGGTTACATCACTGCACAAGCAAATGAACAAGCTGGGGCTGGTCATCCACCCCAAAGAATATAAATCCGGTACGTTTGGCCCCGATACTTCGGCCAAGATCAGCGCTATACAAAGAAAGTATGGTATTAAACCAACCGGCAAGCTGGATGATGCAACGGCCACGGCTATCCGTAATGCCGTAGCTGCCGGCGATGTGGTGCAGGATGCCGTGATCAAGGGAAAGATAAGTGATGAGAACAGCAAGCCCGCCGTAGGTTATAAAGTAGAAGTATTTAAAGTGACCTTTACTGCCCGTACCAGCCTGGGAGTAGCCACCACTGCGGCAGATGGCGCTTACCAGGTTACCTATAAACCGGCCGGTGAAAGGGTGGATATCGTGATAGTAGTAACCAATCCCGCAGGCGTGCCGTATGAAACACCCACCATTTTTGCTGTAAGCCTGGAGCTGGAGCAGAATGTGGTATATGGCGGCGGTAAATACCTGGGCCGGTCTGAGTTTGAATCCTGGGTAGATATTTTGCAGAACAAGATCGGGAAAGATAAGGCCATTGCTTCCCTGGGCACAGGGCAGGACCCTGCCGCGTTTGAAAAGGATATCCTGTTCCTTTCAGGCGCATCCTCCATCACCACGCAAAAGCTGCTGTTCCTGATCATTGCACATAAAATAGAAGCCGTTAAAAAAGTACCCGCAAAAGTCATCTTTGGTTTCCTGCGGCAAAAACAGCCGGGCGATATGCCGGCCGATCTGCTGGCAGAAAGTAAGATAGCCGGGCTGCAGGCCGTAACGGATTTCATTTATTTCCGCATACTGTCTATTTCGCCGGAAATGCAGCAAAGAACATTACGCGCCGCAGTAGATATTAACAGCTTTCCTGTATCCCGCGTAATACCGCCTAATACCAAGCTAACGGTAGATGCAGTGATTGATGCGCAGATCGCTGATTTTGTAAAACAGCTGCAGGACCTGGAAACGGCCGAAGCCCTGAACATACCTTTCATTGTAGGTAAAACGCCTTTAAAAACCTTACTGGATATAGCCAAACTACCGGCAGAAAAACAGCAGCCGCTGGCAGGTTTGCTCACCAAACACGATGCAGCATTATCCCTTTTCTGGGATAAGGAAGAAGTGAAGAGAATGCTTACCCCGGAAGAAATAAAAAGTGTACGCACTACACTGGAAATAGGTTCCCTGGTAAAGAACCATCCGCCGGTATTAACAGCCATCAAAGCCCAGCTGGATGCAGATCCTAAAATGGAGATCGCAGATTTTGCAAAGTTCCTGCTGAAAGATTGGGTAGCCATTATTACCAAAGTGCACCAGCCGCCCGGCAGCCCCGGTTTCCCGGATAATATCAAGGATGGGCAAATGACGGATGCAGAAGCCATCAACATTTACGCCACCATCATAGATAGCAATTTTGACACTGCTTACCTTACCGCAGGCATCGCCAAAAAGCTGGCAGATGAAGCAGACTTTAACATACCTAACCGGGAAGAAACCGCCAAGTTCCTGGCAGCTAACCCGGACTTTGACCTGAAAAAAACAAACATAGATAGCTATCTCACTGACCCGGCTAATAAGGAAAAGCTCAATGGCCTGGACCCCGCTGTGCTGCGCATTCCGCTGAAACAGCTGCAACGTGTGCTGCGCCTTACGGATAATAAAGACACGCTGAAAACACTGCTGCATGATAATATTCACAGCGCCAAACAGATCTACCGCATGGGCCGCACCGTGTTCATGGACCGTTATGTGATCAAGGGCACCGAAGGGGAAGATACCACCGGCAAGCTCACGGCTACTGAAGCAGCCCGTGTATTTGAAATATCTGAAAAAAGCTATGCAGGCTCCGTAGCGTTGTTCTCCCAGCTGAACTATGCCTTTAACGTGGTGAACCCAGCAGCAGTAGGCAATTTTCTGGATGCAGCCAAAGACCAGCTAAAAGATAAGCTGGTAAATTTTCCAAACCTGGAAAAGCTGTTCGGCTCTAATGATTTTTGTGAGTGTGCGCATTGCCGCTCCGTATACAGCCCTGCAGCTTATATGGTGGACCTGCTGCAGTTCCTGAAAGAACGCAATACAACAGATAATAAACCTGTGCGGGATGTGCTGCTGGCGCGCCGCCCGGATATAGCCAGGCTAAAGCTGAACTGCGACAATACCAACACACCATTGCCCTACATTGATGTGGTGAATGAAATACTGGAAAGCGCAGTAGCCGGCGTGGCCGGCGGTTTCCAGACCATTGGCACCCAGGAGGAATTACGCGCCAACCCCGCTAACGTAATACCCGCTGCATATGATAAGCTGGCCAATCCACTAACGGCAACGGGTATACCCTTTGAATTGCCTTTTCACTTGTGGGAAGAGGAGGGCAGAGCTTACCTGGATCACCTGCAGATCTCCCGTTCCGCACTCATAGAAACCTTTAAACCGGTGAATAACCCGCTGAATGAGGATGCCTGGAAAAAACAAATGGCCGCTGCCTGGTTTGGCTGGCCGGGTATGTCGGCAGACCTGGTGGTGAATGATGCCGCCATTACACCGGTGGTAGACGCGTTATCCCTGCAAAAGAAAATATGGGGTACTGCCACGCTTACCGACATGAATAATGTACGTGCTTTCCTGGATCGTACCGGTCTTTCTTATGAAGAGATGTTAGCGCTGCTGAACATGCGTACTGTAAACGGTGGGCAGCTCATTACGATTGATGATGGAGGTACCTGTAATACACAGGTACATACTATAAAAACCATTGTAAAAGATGCCAATGATGTAGCTACTTTAAGCATTATCAATAAAGTATTGCGCCTGGTGAAAAAGCTGGGCTGGGCCATGTGGGAGGTGGATAAGGCGATCCAGTGCGCTAAGGTAGGCGCCGGCACGTTGAACATTGCTTTCCTGCACAACCTGCGCCTGTTTGATGCGCTGAAGAAACGACTGGCCTTACCGGTGGATCAGCTGCTGGCTTTTTATGAAAATATTGACTTCAGCTCAGGGGATGCTTTATATCAAAGGCTGTTCCTTAACAAGGCGGTGCTAAACCCGGTGAACGCGAATTTTGAGGTAGCGAAAGTAACCGCCGCACCGGTGCTTGCTAAAATAGATGATCAGGCAGTAGATAACCGCTCTGTGATCCTGGCAGGGCTGAACATTACAGAAGCAGATATGTTCAGCATTTTGCAATTGCTGAATATTCCGCCCGCAGCAACTCCCATCTACGAGCTGTCGCTGGCTAACCTGAGCCACTTATTCCGCTATAGCACTTTGGCCGCCGCATTGAACATCAGCATAAAAGAGCTTCTGGTTTTCACAAGCCTGCAGGGCGTGGTAAAACCATTTGACAGCCCGGATAGCACGCTGCAGTTCATTCAACAGTTTGAAACGCTGCAGGCCACCGGCATCACTATTCCCGAAGCGCAAACCCTGCTGAAATATTATCCCGCATCGCCATTAGCGCCTGCGGATAGCGTGATCACAGACCTCATTAACGGCTATCGTACCAGTATACGCATTATTAAAACAGAAGCGCAGCTGGCAGGTACCGCAGCGGCAGATGTGAAGCTGAAAGTAGAGAACCAGATCACACAATCCATCTCCGACTGGTTCACCATTGAAGTACCGGTACTGAAGAAGGTATTGTCCGGCTTAAAGCTGAGCGGCGTAAACAAGCTGCTGCTGGATATTCTGAACGATGACCGCCTTACTGCACCCTTGCCGGCCGACCCTAAAAAGTTCCAGTTTGAAACCAATAAGACCAACTTTGCAGACGTATACAAAACGCTGTACCTCTTGTACAAGATCGGTTTCCTGATCAGCAAGCTGCGTTTGAACGTGCGGGAAATGGAATGGCTGCTGGCTAATGCGGCCATCTTTAACCTGATGCCGCTAAGCGATCTGCCGGTAGCAGACGGCCAAACCACGGGCATCGACAAGCTGTTTAACATCAGCACCATCATAGGTTATAACAAACTATTCGCCCAGCAGGACCAGCTGGACTTTTTACAGGTGCTTTCCGGCGCTGCCGCAAACCCGCTGGATGTGCCGGCCTGGCTGGATGGCCTGGCATTGCTTACCGGCTGGGATAAGGCCGCCATTACAAAGCTGAACACCCTGCTGAAATTTGTGAATGCCGATTTCATAAAACCCGCTTACTACCAAACCTTATACAAAGTATTCAGCTGGTTAAGGATCACCGGCGTAGGGCCTGATAAGCTGGCAGAATGGTCTAAAGCGCAGGACCTGAATAAGGACAATGCACAGGCCATTAAGCTGGCTGTAAAAGCCAAATACAGCAATACACAATGGTTAAACATTACCCAGCCTATACAGGATGTGCTGCGGGAACAAAAGCGCGATGCGCTGTGCGCGTACATGCTGGCAAACCTGGCTACCCCCGCCAATAACTGGAAAACAAAAGATGATCTGTATGCCTGGTACCTGGTGGATGTGGAGATGAGCTCATGCCAGCTCACATCGCGCATGGTGCAGGCCAATGGCTCCATACAGCTGTTTGTACAGCGTGGTTTTATGAACCTGGAAGCCAATAACAAGGTGATCATCGACAGTGAAAAAGATCCGCAATGGAACCAGTGGAAGTGGATGAAGAATTACCGCATATGGGAAGCTAACCGCAAAGTGTTCCTGTACCCGGAGAACTGGATTGAGCCGGAGCTGCGCGATAACAAAACGCCCTTTTTCCAGGAGCTGGAAAATGACCTGCAGCAGAATGAGATCACCAATGAATCCGTGGAAACAGCTTTCATGAATTACCTGGAAAAGCTGGAAGCCGTATCGCGTCTGGATATTTGCGGTATGTACGAGCAGCAGAAAGGCCCGCAAAGTATTATGTATGTAGTAGGCAGAACCAAAGGTATACCACATAACTACTATATGCGCCAGTTCCTGAATGGCGACCGCTGGACCGCCTGGGAAAAGATTGATGCAGACATCACGGGTGAACATATTATGCCTGTAATGTTCAACAACAAGCTGCACGTGTTCTGGCCCGTGTTCATGGGCGAGCCCAAACCTAATATCACTATACCGCCCGCCGCAGCAGGTGCGTTACCCAACGCGCAGCCGGACAAATTCTGGAAGATCCAGATTGCGTGGACGGTATTCAAAAATGGTAAATGGCAGCCCAAGAAAATATCCAAGGAAATACTGCCCACCATCCACTACCGCCCGGATTACAGCTATCACCTGAAAACTACCAACTACGATAATTCCGGTGAGCTGCGTTTTCATTTGTACTACAGTGTATCGCCGGAGTTTGACGGCGCCGGCCAGTCGCCTGTAGGTAAGCAGCTGCGGCATATTTCCGAATTTGTTTTTAACGGCCTTACGTTTGAGCTGTTCAAAACAGACACCGCCAATACCGACATTTACGGTGAGCTGGGCCGCCAGGTGCAAACCCTGCCTGCCGGCTTTAAGCAGCCGGATTTTATTTTACCCACGGGTGTGCATCATAAATACAACGATCTGGTGAATGATGCCTATGGCAAACAACCCGTAGTAGCAAAAATTGCAGACGGCAACCGCCTGGATGATGGCGTGGTATTTAAAACATCGCGCACGCCCTTCTCACTGGTCATCCGCCACCAGGACAGCCAGTTTGATTCCCTGCATCCTTTTGTGTTCAAAGACCGCAAGCGCAGCTTCTTCATCAGGCCCACGGTGTATTATAAGAATGGTTCACAGTTCACAGTAACCAGGCCCGTAAGCAGCACTGCCGTGCAATACAGGGTAGGGTATGAGTGTTTTGCTTTCTATCATCCCATGGTGGAGCTGTTCATGCAAAAGCTGGCCGGTTTGGGGGTAGATGGTATCTTAAACCGCGCTACCCAATTGGCAAATACAGGCTTTGATTTTAAAACGGAGTACGGCGCAACTTCGCTCATCAAAGGTCTGTATCCAAAGGAAACCGTTGACTTTAACATGAGCGGCCCTTATGCTATTTATAACTGGGAACTGTTCTTCCATATTCCATATTTCATTGCCAATAAGCTGAGTCAGAACCAGCGTTTTGATGAAGCATACCGCTGGTACAACTACATCTTCAACCCCGCAGGTACTTATCATACCGATCCGGTTACGCATGCAGAAATACCAACTCCACAGCGGTACTGGATCACGCGGCCATTTTATGAAACCACTTCTGCACAATATTACCAACAGCAGATAGAGAACCTGATGCTGCAGATCTCTAAAACCAATTCTGAGCTGGAAAAGCAGGTAGATGAATGGCGCGATAATCCTTTTAACCCCCACCTGCTGGCGCAATACCGCACTGTAGCTTATCAGAAGAACATTGTAATGAAGTTCATTGACAACCTATTGAGCTGGGCCGATAATTTGTTCAGCCAGGATTCAATGGAGTCTGTGAACGAAGCTACGCAGCTGTATGTAATGGCCGCCGTGCTGTTAGGCCCCCGGCCAAAGATCATTCCATCCAAAGCGCCTTTGTTCGAAGAAACATACGAATCGCTGGAACCTAACCTGGATGAGTTTTCCAACGCGCTGGTAGAAACAGAGAATTTTGTACCCGTAAATAAAACCGGCGCCGTAGTAGATTCACAGCGGGTGAACCTGCCGGATGTAGATACTTTGTATTTCTGCATACCGCATAACGATAAGCTGCTGGATTACTGGGATAAGGTAGCAGACCGTTTGTATAAGATCAGGCATTGCCTGAACATAGAAGGTGTGTTCCGCCAGCTGGCATTGTTCCAGCCGCCTATTGATCCGGCATTGCTGGTAAAGGCCGCAGCCGCAGGTATTGACCTGGGCAGTGTAATGGAAGATGCCGGTGTGAATGCACCCATCTACCGTTTCAACATCATCTTATCCAAAGCGCAGGAGCTGTGTAATGATGTAAAAGCATTAGGCGGCGCGCTGTTATCTGTGCTGGAAAAGAAAGATGCAGAAGGCTTGTCCCTGCTGCGCGCTACACAGGAAATAAAAGTGCTGGAAGCTAACCAGTACATCCGCAAGCAGCAGATCAGCGAAGTGAAAGAGCAAATAGAAGGATTGAACCGCAGTAAGATAACCATAGAAGCCCGGCGCGATTATTTTGCCAGCCGTAGTAAAGTATTGCCACAGGAGCAATTGAATATTGATAAGCTGAATGAAGCGCAAACCTTTCAGGAAGCCGCACAGGGCGTACAGCTGGCCGCATCGCTCATAGCCCTTATCCCGGATATTGACCTGGGCGTATCAGGCTTTGGCGGCAGCCCGCTGGCCAAGTTCAAGTTTGGCGGTTTAAACCTGGCGCAGGCCGCAAAAGCTTCAAGCGATGTGTTGTCATTCCTGTCGCTTATGAGCCAGCATTCCTCTAACATGGCTGGCATCAAAGCCGGCCATGAACGGCGCTGGGAAGAATGGCAGCATCAGATAGATATGGCTAACAAAGAGCTGGACCAGATAGAAAGCCAGATCACCGCAGCTGAGATCCGCCTGAATATTGCCACCCGCGAATTGGATAACCTGGGCCTGCAGATCAGCAATGCACATGCAACGGATGAATACATGCGGGGCAAATACACTAATCAGCAATTGTATGATTGGATGATCACGCAGATCTCTGCCACTTATTTCCAGAGCTATAAAATGGCCTATGAAGTAGCCAAGAAAGCAGAGAAGGCCTACCGCTTTGAATTAGGCCTGCAGGATTCTGATTTCATCAGCTTTGGTTACTGGGATAGTTTGAAGAAAGGATTGCTGTCAGGTGAAAAGCTGCACTATGATCTGAAACGTCTGGACATTGCTTACCTGGATCAGAACAAACGTCAGTACGAAATAACCAAGCATATTTCACTGGCTAACCTGGCCCCGCAAAAACTGGCAGACCTGAAGAATAAAGGCACCTGCGAAATACCCCTGGCTGAAATGCTCTTTGACCTGGATTATCCCGGTCACTATATGCGGCGTATTAAATCCGTAAGCATTTCCATTCCCTGTGTAACAGGGCCGTACACCAGCATTAATGCAACGCTTACATTGCTTACCAATAGCTTCCGTACTAAAACAGATCTGCAGCCGGCCAGCCTGGTGCAGGACTTTGCAGCCATACAATCCATCGCAACCAGCGGCGCACAGAACGATAGCGGTTTGTTTGAGCTGAACTTCCGCGACGAACGTTTTCTGCCGTTTGAAGGCGCAGGCGCTATCAGCACCTGGCGTTTGGATATGCCAAAAGAATGTAACCAGTTTGATTTTAACACCATTGCAGATGTGATCATTCACCTGAAATACCAGTCACGTGAAGGCGGCAGCGCTTTCAAACAAACCGTGATGCAGCAGGTGGTGACCAAGCTGCCGAAAGAAGGTTATCTGTTGCTGGATGCCAAGCATGAATATGCAAGCGCATGGTATAAGTTCCTGCACCCGGAAAACAATGCAGATCAGCAGCTGGACATTGCGCTTACCAAAGACCGCTTCCCCTTCTTTACCCGCAGCCTGAATGTGAAGATCAGTAACATTACCTGTTACGGCTATATGGATAATATGGATGAATACAAGATCCAGGTGAAACCTTTGTTTGGCGATGCAGATGCCGATCTGCTCACCGCCGCCAGGGTAGCAGGGGAGCAGTGGCATATTGCGGATAAAGCGCTGCCTGCGCCCGCCGCATTGGCCCCGCTGCAAATTAAGATCAAAAAAACAGCTGCTGCCAGCTACAAATTATTAACGGAAGATGAGATCAAAGAAATGTTGATCGTGATCAAATACCAGGTGAACAGTTAACGTATGATCGATAGCTTTATAGACACCATTACCAACCGACTGATACAGCGTTATGATCCGGATAAGATCTACTTATTCGGATCATACGCCAAAGGCGTGCAAACCAGTAAGAGTGATATAGATATACTGGTGATCAAACATAGCGACCTGCCCAAACACTTGCGGGGACTGGATATCCGGCGTACGTTCTATTCTTCCGTAACAAGAGTGGACTGTTTGTTCTATACACCGGAAGAGGTTGCAAATGAGCTGCGCACACCGCATTCATTCATTGCAGTTATTTTAAGATCAGGGAAAATTTTGTACGAGAAAAAGTTGTGAGTAATTATAAATGTAGTATCTTTGAATTACTACAAAAGGACAGCATGGTTGCTGTGATAAACGCCCCGAAGGTCACTTATCTCAACGGGTTCAAACCCCGGAAGTCCTCAGCTTTTGACAAACAAACAAGACAAGCATTTTTTAATTTTATTGCATTTTTTTTCATTTTATTTTAGTTGTACACATTCGTCCCCGTTCTTCACAAGAGTGCGGGGGCTTTTTTTTGCGGTCGTCATGCTATAGAGGATTAACTTTACTGTTCTACCGTAACTGCATCATGCGCCTCAGCCTCAATACTCTTAATCGCAGCATTCCTGTCCGCCGGATTGGCGAATAATACACTCTTCGCAATTGCTTTCCCATTCGCGGCTTTTATAACGAAGTAGAAATGGTCGTCTGCGGACTTCATTCGCTCAAATTTGTTGTCGTCCCTCGCTACTGCCTTTAACGCTTCTATGCCTGTATTGCAGGCAGCCTTGGTATGGAATGCTTCGCTGGAAAGGATAGTGTCCCCGGTTTCTGTTTTCAGATCAAAGAAGAACTGATGATGCTTGCCAGTTCTGATAATAAATTTACACATGGAATTTGGGTTTGAATGTTGCTGAATATAACATTTTTCCGGGAAACTTCGTGGATTTAACTGGTTGCCACTAAGGATCGGCCTTTGGTATAACAGATCTCCCGCCTGCTGGTTCCCGTTATGTGTTGGCATCATACCGTATAATGAAGTGACAGCTGTGTAGAATGAGGTCTTCAGCAAGTTTATAATGCCGGTAAGCGTATTTCACGATTTTCATTTATTTTTTTCTTTTCCTCAGAAATATTTGTAGTTTTAAATCAAGTTCGGAATTGCTACCCCAATAGACAGGCTAACACTGAATACCCCAAATTCTCATTCCATTTAATCAAGGACACCATGACGGAACCCCAATTAACGTCGTTGCTGGAAGGCATTACCGGCCATTTGCATGCTGCTACGCCGGAGCAGGAAAAAGCATTACAACAGGCCCGCCGGCGCATAGCCGCATCCCTGGTGCATAGCGACGATACAGGTAGTGAGCAGCTCTTTGCCAACTCAGATCTTTATGCCCGGGAAAAGATCAGCGCTGCCAATCTTGATAACATTGCAGCTATTGCCAAACAGGCATCCCAACAACAAACAGATGATGGTTTACGCGTGTATGTACGCACCGTACCGGTACGCAGCGCCCAGCTGTCAGGCAGTGTGCCCGAATGGGCTGCAGGCGCAAAAGCCGTTGATACCATGGGACCTTTCCTTAATAATGAAGGCAGGGAAATATGGATCGATGTGTACCGCGTAGTAAAGCTCATTACATTATATATGGGCACACAGCCGGTATTATTGTTCTCCGCATCTGTAGGCCGTGTGGTGCCTATTGGCACTGCTGCCAGCAACTATACCATTGTAGCCGGCAGCATGTGGATCAATGCACGGCTGCTTTCCTCCACTGCGCCCGTTGACCGCTTTGTGGGGGTAAAGGTAAAAGGCGGTACGCTGAAACTAAGTCTTGCGCCAACCCTGCAGAATGGTAAGATCACCCTGAACCCCAGCACCAGCATGGACTTTGCCCTGCAGCTAGTACAGGATGCGGATGATGGTGCAGCAGGTACATCCGTCTATGGCAGTGATGCGCGTGCAGCTAAATACCAGCTGCCGGATGCCTGGAACTTTACCTGGAACGGCAATACAAAACGTATTTCCACCATGACCATCGGCAGCGCGGTGTGTGAGCTGTATGGCAGCTCCCTTAAATTTGATTACCAGCCCGTACCTAACCCGGCCCTCATCTATAACGATACTTTTCATCAAATACTGGTACCCTGGAAAGCCAGTGTAGCAGAGCTTTCCATTACATCCAGCAAAAGCCCCTTTGTTACTTTTTCCGGTACAGCGCCTGTGTTAAATAGTTACTGGAGCCTGCCGGCAGCAGTACTGGATGTAAATAACCCGCTGGAAGCAGAAGGCAACGGCGGCCTGTTATTACAATGTGATGCAGGCCTGCGGGCTGTATGGACCAACCTACAGGAAGAAGATGTTCGTTTAACCCAGCCTGTTATAGCAGGCGCACCGGGCGCAATTGTGATCATTGACCTGTTATCCGATATCACCGGGGCTTCCCAGCACCTGGATCTCTGGAAAGATGCACAGCACCCGCGCCGTTCTTCCGTTGACCTCACATTCACCGCTAATTCCCCTTTCTTTTACAGCAGCAACAGCCCGCAGGCACAGGAGTTTGTGAGCACCGTATGTAACAGTGATTTTAAAACAGACCGGCCGGTAAAGGTGAACGGGGAAGTGTTTGATATCCGTTCCCGCTCATCGCTGCTGATGCTGGGCGCCAGTGATACCCGCCGTTTAATTTATTTGTATGATGATAACATTATTGCCGATAATACCATTGCCACAGCAACCGCAGCGCCGGTTATAAAACCGGTAGCCATTGCGCTGGAAAATGCCGTGTTCACCGTATCCCCGGTGAATGCATGTTTGTTATTCGGTGAGTGTAATGAAACCTGGCAGCAGGTAACCCGTGCCAACTTTTTTTTGGCGTTTGTACTGTACCGTTACCTGCCTACCTTACCCGATCCTTACGTAGGCAACCTGCGCACCTGGGAGCGTTTGTTTGGCCGGGAAGCCGGTACCCGCAGCAACCTGGCAGCCACACCCATCAGCATGCTGCTGTGCGCCGTGAGATACAGTCCCATTGACCAGGAAACAGATGATGTGAATACCGGTTTCCACTTTGGCGCATTACCTCCGGGTGATATTGTCAACCTGCCTGGTACCCCGGCAGCAGTACCCACACCTGCGCCCACGCCGGCACAGAACGCCAATATGCTTACCCGCAGCGCCGCGCTTAGCCGTAATGCAAGGTTAACTGTTACGCCGCGGGCATTAAAATCTTTTGGCGCAGTTAGCACCGCCGTAAAAATTAATGCCGCCTCTTTAGAAAAAGTAAGTGCAGAAAATAATGCCTTCCTGGAAAAGCTAACCCTGCGCCCGGACTTTACCGCTACCATACCAGACAAGCAGCAACCTGCACTGGATACTACGCTGGACGGACAAGCCTTACAGGGCCAGATCGCAGAAGCCAACAAGGGATATACCTACGGCAACCTGTGGGACAATGCCATTGTAGGCAACCGACTGAATGCAGAACCCTTTGCCCTGCTGGATGTGAGCAGCAATGCCAATCAGTTAGGCATCAGCGTTAGCGGGCAAATGATCATTGTGAAAACAGGTACCGTGGTGCCGGGCACGCCGGGCATTGCCGGTGCCGCTGTGAATGAAGCCGCGGTAGTAGCCACCAATACCGGTTTTCCGTTCATTGTGGAAGGCATGCAGGTAAAAACACCAGGTGTGCTGGTACGTTCCTTTACGCTGCCGCAATTTGCCTGGGAGCCGGTTATTAACCTTACACCGCCGGACCGGGATAACCCGCTGGACAATACCTCGCCCAAGCTGCCCATGGACCCCGAAGCAGGGTTTATGTACTTCCCGGATGATGGCGGTCCTACCCGCATCTGGAACAACAACCCCAAACCCGTGGCCCTGGCGCCTATACCGGTAGTAAATTCTTTGCTGGATGAGTTTAAGAACAACCCGCAGAATTTCACCGTATCCGCCTTTACGCTGCCATTTGGTTTAAAGGCGATCAATTATGTATCCAAACACTTTATAGAACCGCAAAAGCCGGATATGGCCAATATACGGCCCGTATTCCGCAAGCAGGCAGATGGCACCTACAAGTTGCAGGGCGGCATACAGCTGCGCATGACAGCCGGCACCTTTGGTAAAACCGATCCGGAGCTGGGCAACGATTCGCCGATGTTCCCGGGATATGTAGTGCAGCTGAATAACCTGTTAAACGTTGTGGGCCAGCCCACGGTAGGCAGCAACCTGGGGCATCGCGTAACGGAAATATTCAATAATGAATTTCTGACCGGTGTGCTCAGCTTATCCAACCTTATAAAAGATTCCAGGGGCGTGCCCGTAAGCCGTATGGATATTACCGGCTACGGCGCCAGTATGTTCAGTAACTGGCTAAGCCCCTCAGCTGCTATGGCCCAAACCAGCCAGGCGCGCTTTGATGTGATGCTGGGCCGCACCGCTCATGAGGTGATCCAGGTAAGAAGCATTTTGTATCCCTGGGGCATCCGCGTGGTGCGCACCATTACCCTGTTCCGTACCGGCACTGGCTATGTGTACCGCACAGACAGCGGCTGGAAAGCAGAGAGCGACGGCAAGTTTGATTTCTCTTACCGGTATAAAAAGAAAGGGGTGGACCCATACACCACCAACCCCAATGATTTTGTAACAGAGCATGAGCCTTATGAATTTCATCCCGGTATTATCAAAGGCCTGTTCAATGTGCGCAACATCAAGGATGCGCCATCTGTAGCAGAGTATACAGATACCAATGATATACCCAATGGCGCTGATTACCTCAATGGTATTAAAGGCCAGATCTATACCAATACCACCGGCAATACCCTGCACGAACCCGTAAAATGCGGCGGTGTATATTTTGATGCGGATGTGGAAATAGAGAATGTAGTGCAGGGACATATTGAGCACCGCGTGGTATCTAAGAAAATATTGGGTTATGTGCAGGTAGCGCCTGCCGGTAAACCGCTGACCGTAGACCAGCTGCGGGAGCTGCTGGCCTTGCAGAACGATAGCATTGGCGGCGACCTGGATTGCGTGGTGGATATTAACAACAGCGATCAGCAGATGCGGCTAAACCGCTTTGATGTGAACCCCTCTGTAGATGCCGGTGGCAACAAGGTATTTGTAGTAGCTGCACGTGGTAATGTGTTCCTGCCGAAAGACGGCAGCTGGGCCATGATAACGCATAATGCCGGCACAGGCGATGTAACGCCGCTGCCCACCGGTACCACGGTACCGCTTATACGTACCGGTAAATGGAAAAAAGATGTAGTGGTGGATCCTGCAGTGGTTACCAGCCAGTTATTACGCATTGCCCATCCGCTGGAAATACTGCGCGCGCCAGGTAGCAGCACGATTAACTTTGGCTACCTGCAAAGCACGGCCACGCAAAAAGCATTGTTCCTTACACCAGCTTATGGCAAGCTGCAAAAAATGCTGCTGAGTAAAACACCGCCCATTTTTGCAGATGCTTACCGCCTGATGACCGGCAACGGCATTTTCCCCAACATTGGCAACGCCATAGATAATTTCGGCAAGGCCATGCCTATGCTGAATGGGATAGACAGCGCCGGCAATGCAGCTGTGGCTTTTGTTACCAATGCCTTGTCAGATGGGGGCACACAGGTGCTGGAGCTGTTAAAGGTAGAAGCGGAAAAAGTAGGCGAAGCCGTAGTGAAACAGGGTATGAACCTGTTGCAGAAAGGCATTGACGGCCTGGTGGATAAAGCCATGAACTTTGATATACCACCGTTTGATATACCGCTGGTAGATACGGAAGCCCTGCGTATTTACATTCACTACGCCACCACCAAGAAAAAAACACATCCCCAGCCGGATAGCGCTTACGGCGATGGCAAGCTGAATTTTGATGTGGATTCTTTTGCCAGCGATATGGGTAAACAATGGAAAAGCCGTTTAAACAATCTCTCCATGATCGTGGACCTGGGCGATATGAAAAAGCTCATGACCATCAAAGGGAACTTTGATGCCAGCAAGAACAAGGAGAGTGGCTATGAAGGCGGCGATAGCGGCATAGGCCTGCCGGTGCCGGAAATTGAGTTCAGCGATGCGCTGCAGCCGGTAATAGATATCCTGGAAGTGCTGGCGCAGCTGAGCCAGGGCAATTATGCAGAAGCCATGAAACGCGGGCTTAAGATTGCCATGAGCAACAGCGGTGAAATATGGGAATATAAATTTGAAGCCACCAAAGACATTCCGCTGGTACGCTTTCCGCCAACCGACGAGCTGTATAACAGCGCGCAAACACCTTTGAAGCTGGAAGCCTCTTTAGGTATAGGTGTGTACTTTAACGCCGCATTAAAGGTTACTACTGATCCCGGGCAGCTGTTGCCCACAGCAGGCGCTTTCCTGAAATTCCATGGCGGCCTCAGTGTAATGTGTATGTCCGTAGGCGTGGGCTCCATTTTTGCCCAGGGCTCTGTGGATGTAAAGATAGCCTGCGATACCAAGGTAGGCCCCAACCTTACGCTGGCTTTTGCTTTTGGCGTGCAGATAGTAGTAAGCCTGCCGGTGGTAGGCCATGCCAGCGTAACCTTTATGGTAGGTATTGAAATGTATGCAGATAAGGATAAGGTAGTGATCACCGCCATGATGCTGTTCCGCGGAAACGCAGAGCTGCTGGGGGGCCTGGTATGTGTGACCATCAGCATAGAAGCCAAAGGGATTGTAGAAAAGACCGGCGATAAAACAGAAACCTCCGCACAGGTAACCTTTGCGCTTGACATCAGCATTTTCCTCATCATCGATATCAGCTTTTCAAAAACCTGGGGTGAGGACCGGCAGATTGCATAAGCGCCGCCATACATCACCTCCTAATCATTCATTACAAAAACAGCACACATGGAAGCTAAGAGAAGATATACAGTAATGGTGTTTCCCCAGGGATTTGACGGGAAAAAATTAGCCCTGAACATTGTATTGATCCCCCGCAACCAGGACCCGTTCACCCCTTATGCCACCGGCTTACCAGCCCCGGATGACAATGCCACACCCTTTGCCGACCTGGTACCACAGTTTGAAATAGGCGTGGTAAAAGGCCTGGATGAATGGCCTTTAAGCAATGCCACCGCAGCAGGCCGTGTGCCGGTGAAAATACCGGTAGCCATCGCAGCAGCGGCCAACAAAAAAGCATTGCTGCAGGCTATTGCCGCTGACCTGGGCGCAAAAATAAACGTAGATAACACCACCGATAAAGCAGAAGCAGTGATCCCCGAATCAACCAGCGTGCGCAAGTACCTGCCGCTAAGCTACCGGGAATCCTTCAACTTCACCAGTCCCCGCCATCCCAATGCCCGTACGGATGACAGCTATCATTGCGCGATCCGTAAAGACACCAAGAAGAAACCCGGCTGGGCTACTAAAGATGATCTGAGCTGGGGCCAGGTGTTTGCTCACATCCTGCGACAGCCCCTGCTGGCAAGGGCTTGCGGAATGATCTACCAAACAGAGGTATCTGTGGAAGATAATGCCGCGTTGTTTGAAAAAGGTTGTTACCTGTATGCCGACCTGGTGAATGCAGACTATGTACCCATTCAGAATGCATTGCTGGAAGATGCAGACGGTCCTTTTGTAAAACGCTATGCCGCCCGCATTCCGAAGCTGAAGGTAGATACGCCAAGGCCCGTATTTGCACCGTTATTGTTCCCGGTGTTGTACCGCAAAACCATTGATGCAGTAGACCCTGAGCCCAAAGGGGAGTGGGACAAAATTTTTGCAGAGCTGAATGAATACAACGATGGTTTTGCCAAGATCGTGCATGTAACCCAACCCGTGAGCAGCAACCTGCTAAGCGAACAGCAGGACGGCGCACACCCGGTAAAAGACGCAGGCATACGCCTGGCCTGGGACGATGAGCAGATCCTGATCTGGTACATTCGCCAGCTGGCTCAGAACCCGCTGGAGCCGGGTAAAAGGGTAGATGCACCTTTAGGCGTTTTCGGCTACCGGATAGACGTGAAACAGGAAGGCGTGGATGCCTGGAACAGCCTGAACCTGGTGAGAAGCAAGCAATCCTATAACATAGGCGGCGCCAGTGTAGGCAATGCCGCCAATGAAGAAGTGGAGCTGCCCTTCCAGGTATTTCCTACCCAGCCGGATAATAATACTGCCGGCGCTTACTGGCTGCCCATGTATTTTACCAACTGGATAGGCAAAAGCCTGGTGCTGAAAGATCATGACGCAGTGCTCATTTACCAGAATGAGCAGGGGGTAATAAAAGACGATGGTGGTGATATAATAGCACAGCAAAATGTGCCGCCGGATAATTTGTTTGATGAAGTAGCTACTGCCGCCAAACTCCTATACGGCAATACTTACGAGTTCCGCGTACGTATGCAGGACATCAGCGGCGGCGGCCCCGCCATAGGAGAGGAGCTGTTTAACAACGCAGCATCGCCAACGGCTAAACGCCTTTTTAAAAGATACATAGCGCCCGGCCTTTGCCGCATAGATAAACCCGCGCAGCTGATCAGCACACAGGTTGATTATTTCAATGAATCTGTTGATGAAGCTAACGTACATACTTTTGATGCCAGCCCGGTATTGCATATACGCCGCCCGCTGCTGAACTACCCCGCAGTGGTATTTACCGGTAAATACCAGGCCGCCGGGCAGGACCCCGTGCAGCTGCTCATACAATCCAATGCAGCGCAGGGCGAAAGTAAAACCCCTGCCATTGCCGACCCGGATGTAGTGAAGGCTGAGGTAAAAGTAGAAGTGGAAACCCTGCGCCTGGACAATCTTTTAAGCGATAGCGGTGAAGAGAACTATGTAACCTTGTACCGCACCACGCGCGCTTTTCCTGCCGGCTTTGACGATGAATTAACACTGCCCGTTGTTTTTCATGATATAGCTTCCCTGAACCTGGGTAACCTGGATGATCCGTTTAATGATGCCACGCTGAACAAGCCGGCCATTGATGCCATGACGGATATTCCCTTACCCACAGCAAGGCGTATACGCGTAACCGTGCGTGGTGTATGCGAGGGCGACAGCGCTTATTATGGCTTTATTAATGATGCCAATCCCGACCTGGATAGCCGTTACGGCAAAACCACGCAGTTCCGTTTTTACAAGGAATCCGGCACAGAAGCAAACCTGCTGCTGCCCAAAGCCAATGTAACACCAGTACAGGGGGTGTACCTGCAGCCCGATCCGCCTTATGTGAATGATGGCACCATTGCTTCCCTGTTCTTCATCCGCGAAAGTGCGGACCGTATGCCGGATATGGTGCAGCGCCTGGCGCAGCAGCTGGGCGTGGTATCACGCAATCTTACATTGGTAGGCAAAAAAGGAGAGCGGGTGGTATTTGGCTGCAATAACAAGATCCGCCACCATCTGGCGCCGGATCATAGCAGCATTACGTTTTCGTCCAAAGGGGATCTGTCTAACCACTGGATAGGCTGTGTGGTATACCGCCTTAACCGCGACTGGAGCTGGGATGCGCTGCAGGATGTTGGTTTTACCATTAGCCGTAAAAAGAAGTTCAAACATG
Source organism: Chitinophaga rupis (assembly GCF_900109685.1). Lineage (GTDB taxonomy): Bacteria > Bacteroidota > Bacteroidia > Chitinophagales > Chitinophagaceae > Chitinophaga > Chitinophaga rupis. The sequence continues at coordinate 407,174 of NZ_FOBB01000005.1, forward strand.
ATACCGAAGCGGAAGCTGAAGTGCTGGATGTGCTGGGCGATATAGAGCTGAAACACTATGCCTCTTTTGAATCCCTGATCCCGGACGAGTTTGGGATAGTGAACCGCAACAGCACCACGCTGGTGTTCATTGATGCTATTGAACCTAAAACCGCGCTCAAACAATCCAACGGGCAGCTGCGCTTCCCGGATGAGCTGCAGGTAACGTATACGCTTACACCTAATTTTAAACCTAACCACGGCGCGCCCGCCACCTTTACACAGGAACAGCTGGACCTGCCGGCAACCGTAATACCGGCGCAGGTGCCAAAGATCGCCAGTGTGGGTATAGCATTTTCGCCTTACCGTAAAAATGAAAGGTACAGCGCCACAGAACCACGGCAGCGTTATTTGTGGGTAGAGCTGGAAGAACCGGTAGCAGACCCGCATGATACGGTTTTCTGCCGCCTGCTGCAATATGCGCCGGACCAGATGCTGAGCAACAATATCGGCATTGCCAATGATGTAACAGAAGACCCGCCGCTGCCCATTGACCCGGAATATACCCGCAGCATTGCGCCTAACCAAACGGATGATATGGCCGGCCTGAGCGCCATGCAGGCCATGGAAAAAGCCAGCGATAATGATAATGTGCACTACCTGCTGCCGCTGCCCCCGGGCCTGCATGCAGAAAGCGCTGAGCTGTTCGGCTTTTTTACATACGAGTTCCGTATGGGACACGGGCATTGGAGTAATGCGGAAGATAATAAGGAAAACCTGTGGAGCACTGCCCAGGGCCGCTTTGGCCGTCCCTTGCGTGTAACGGGCATTCAGCATCCTGCGCCTACTTTGCTGTGCAATGTAGACCGTGATAAAGATCGTGTGTATGTAAATGCGCCTTATGCAAAAGCTGTGTGGAAAGGTAAGGATGTAACACCGGACCCGCCCCGCACGCAAATGCACGCTGTATTATATGCACAGGTGAAACAGGCCGATGGCCTGGCCTACCGCAATATTCTGCTGGATGAAAAGCTGATGCAGCTCTCACGGCCTCCGGTGGTGAAAATACCTGACCGCGATTTTGGCGTGTTGTATAACGCCGGCCGCCAGGAGCTACACCGCTGGACAGTAGAGCAAACCGACGAACCTGCGCGTGCAGGTGTGCTGCTCACTAACCTCACCATGCTGAATGAAGTAAATACCCTGCGCCTGGATCCCGTAACCCAGCGCAAGCTGGACCAGGTGATCCAGGAACGTGCAGCCGGTAAGGTAGTTGACCTGGACCGGGATACCTCCCGTAAGTTGTTAAAGGCTTATGATGCGCTGCAGGATGCGCCGTTGAAAGTAACGCCGCTGGCTACACAAAGCTTTACCACGGCCTCACTGGTTGCCGGTGCGCTGGTAGCTATTTTTAAAGACCAGGTAAAAACAGCCACCATCACCTGGGAGAATAAGGAAATAGCTGCGCTGCTCATGGCCCTGGGGCTTCCGGAAGATTCGCCATTAAGTGTGCTTACGGTAGAAGTGTTTGGCAACATCACCAGCCTGTATGAGCATATCGGATTATCACTGCCTGAGATCAAGAAGCTAACGGCCAATAACCCGCAGGTATATGCTGCTATTGAATCCCGGCAGCTGCAAAGCCAGTATGCGCTAACGAATGCGCTGGGTAAGTATAGGATCTTGCGTACATCGCCGTTGACGGAGGTGCCGTTTGTGTGCTGCCCTACGTGTGCGGAGTAATTATATGTATTTGTTCAATAGAAAGAGGCTACTCACTTGAGCTGCCTCTTTTTGTTTTTAATTATGTTTTTCAACGAAAGATCTTAACAGTGGTCTGGCACCGGTATGTCATTCACTGCCACCAGCTTATCCAGCCTTATTACCTGCCCGTTATCCAGCCGCATATATTCTACCTTATGCGCAGTGTACACATCTTTAATAATAGCTGAAATTTCCTGCTGTTGGTCATTTTCATCCCGGTACAGGATGCGGCAAACGGTACGCAGGGTAGCCCAGGCTTCCAGGCGGTCGTAGTAGTTGCAGTCAATAGGCAGGTATGGTAGTTCCGGTGTTTGCATAAGTTACTTTAAAGTTAAATACTGTCAGGCGGTTTTGCAACTATTTCCTTTGTCACACTGTTTCCACGGGTATTCACAGTCCCGCCGGTATAAACTCAAAACATGAGTTAACAGAACAATTAAAAATATTTGCCTTAGTCAAATAATTTACTTGACAAAGTCAAATATTATCCCGAGATTAGCCTTCCAATTCAAGTGATCTATGTCAGCCATTATGGAAAAGGTTAAAACCATCCGGCAGTTCAACCGTTTTTACACCCGGCAGATCGGCCTGCTGGACCAGCACATCCTGGACAGCAATTTCTCTTTATCAGAAGTACGGGTATTATATGAAATAGGCAATACCGACAACTGTACGGCGGGCCATCTTACAGAAAGCCTGGTAATAGACGGCGGTTACCTGAGCCGCATTTTAAAGGCCTTTGAAAGAGATAAGATCATGAGCCGCCGTCAGTCCGCTACAGACGGCCGTACCTGGTATTTACAGCTCACCGCTAAAGGTAAAAAGCTGCTGCAAACCCTGGAGGCACGCTCTAACCAGCAGATAGCCGATGTGCTGCAGCCGCTTGCAGCAGATCAGCAACAAGCCGTAATAGAAAGCATGGAAACCATCCGGCAGGTTTTGTCTGAGCCGCAGCCCATCACCTTAAAAGATCTTGTTTTCCGGCATGAATTATTACCCGGCGATGTGGGATACCTTATTTATTTGCATGGTGAAATATATGCCAAAGAAACCGGCTACAACCTGGAGTTCGAAGGCTATGTATGCAAAACGTTTTACGACTTCCTGCAAAACTATCATCCTTCCAAAGACCGTGTATTCCTGGCTACTTATAAGAACCGCATTGTAGGCGCAGTGGCCATTTTAGGACATTCCAAAGAGCTGGGGCAGCTGCGCTGGCTGCTGGTGCATCCGGATATGCGGGGAATTGGTTTGGGTAAAAAACTGGTAGATGATGCCATGGCCTTTTGCCGTGAGCAGCAATATAAAAAGGTATACCTGCTCACTACTGATCAGCAAACCACCGCCGCCAAATTATACACGCAACACGGCTTCATTAAAACAGAAGAAGTACCGCAGGAGATGTGGGGCCACCGCTTAAGCGAAGTACGCTACGAATTAATAATGAAGAATGAATAATGAATAAGTAATTCTTTTTTTCCGGCTGTTTTTTATGCAAATCACCCTTCTTTTTTGGCGTGATCACCCCCACAATATCATGGATCATCTGCTGATATTTGTGATAGAAAAAACACTATCACTTTTAAAAACGATTTCCATGCGAAAATTAAAATTACAGGTACAAATGACCCTTGATGGGTTTGTAGCCGGTCCGGATGGCCAGCTGGACTGGATGTGGATATCCGGCAAACGGGATGAATCCCTTATTCAGTACGTAATTGATCTGGCCGACAGCTGCGATACCATTTTGCTGGGACGCAAGATGACCCGGGAATTCATCGATCACTGGGAAAATGTAGTTGACAACCAGCCTGACAGCCCGGATCAATCTTTGGCGCAACGGATGGTAAATATGCGCAAGATTGCTTTCAGCCGCACAGAAACAGCCATTACCGGCAGAAACTTGACAGTGGAAAACGGAGACCTGGCTACTGTAATACAGGCGATGAAGAAAGAACCGGGCAAGGATATTATGGTTTATGGCGGCGCCAATTTTGCAAGCTCGCTGATCAGCCTGAACCTTGTTGATGAATATTATATTTTCAGTAACCCGGTTGCAATCGGGGAAGGACTTTCAATTTTTAAGGAGAGGAAAATTCTGGAATTGAAGAGTTCAACCACTTACGGGAATGGAAAAGTGCTCAATAAATATGTGCCCGCCTCCCTTTAGGAGTTAATTATTAATTAAGCGGAGCGGCATACTTCTCCAATAAAACTATCTGCCCTAAATGATAAGCCGAATGCTCAATCACCCCATGAAAATAATAAGCGGCGGGCTGGTTGGTGCCGGGAAAGTTTTCATATAGCTGATCTTCCGGAAATGTGCGGATAGCGGCTGCCAGCTGTTCTACCGAATGTTGCAGGCGGTGCTGGGTGGCCTGCCAGTTCTCTTCCCCATGGTTTTCCGGCAGGTAAAAATCAGGCAGATCGCCATCCTGTTCGGGTTGTTCGTTCTGGATATAGCGGAGTACCCGCTGGTTCCAGTAAATAATGTGGTTTACCAGCTGCCAGATGTTATTGGACCCGTTAAAGTTCTGTACGGACTGCCGGGCATTTACCCGCTTCAGGTGTTCCGTATAAATAACATCTATCCAGGGAGTACCATTATACAGGTTTTCCAGCGATTGCGCCAGGAATTGCAGGTGCGACATGTTACATGCAGTTTATAGGTGACCGTCTTTTTAAATTTAAATTATTTCAGCTGATCCATCAAATATCATTCCCGCGCCTTTCCTTTTTTCATCATGTCTGTATTCTTCGTTACATTTAGCAAAATAAAACTGAGCTATGGATCAACAACAGTTGGAGATCAACCGGAATGAGGATGCCATGCGCATGGCCGTTAGCACATTAAAGCAGCGCCTGGCAGTGATTGAGCAGGGAGGTGGTAAAAAGAACCTGGAAAAAGTAAAGCAGAGAGGTAAGCTAACCCCGCGGGAGCGCATTGCTTACCTCACAGATAAAGACATGCCTTTTACAGAGATCGGCGCTTTTGCAGCATATGAAATGTACCCGGAACATGGAGGCTGCCCCGCCGCAGGTACCGTAGCCGGTATAGGTTATGTAAGCGGCCGCCAGTGTATGATCGTAGCCAATGATATGACGGTAAAAGCAGGGGCCTGGTTTCCGCTTACCGGTAAAAAGAACCTGCGCCTGCAGGAAATAGCTATGGAAAACCGCCTGCCCATTATTTATTTAGTGGATAGCGCCGGTGTATACCTGCCCATGCAGGATGAGATCTTTCCGGATAAAGAACATTTTGGCCGCATTTTTTACAACAACGCCCGTATGAGCGCCATGGGTATTACGCAGATAGCTGCTGTAATGGGCAGCTGCGTGGCAGGCGGCGCGTACCTGCCTATTATGAGCGATGAAGTGCTGATGGTAGAAGGCAACGGCTCCATTTTCCTGGCAGGCCCATACCTGGTAAAAGCCGCTATTGGCGAAACCGTTGATGCGGAAACGTTAGGCGGCGCAGTAACCCATACGGAGATCTCCGGCATTGCAGACTATAAGTTCAAAACAGACGAAGAATGCCTGGATCATATCCGCAAGATCATGAGTAAGCTGGGCCACCCTGCTAACGCAGGCTTTGATCGCATTACCCCCGTAGCCCCGGCCAGGGATATCAGCACCTTATACGGCGTGCTGCCCTTCGACAGCACCAAGCCATACGATATGCTGGACCTCATTGCCCACCTCACCGATAATTCTGAATTTGAACAATACAAACAGGATTACGGTAAAAGCATTTTATGCGGTTATGCCCGCATCGATGGATGGGCCGTAGGTATTGTTGCCAATCAGCGTAAGATCATTAAAAACAAACGTGGCGAAATGCAGATGGGTGGCGTGATCTATAATGACAGCGCCGACAAGGCCGCCCGTTTTATCATGAACTGTAACCAGAAGAAAATTCCTTTGGTGTTCCTGCAGGACGTAACCGGTTTTATGGTAGGCAGCCGCAGTGAGCATGCTGGTATTATTAAGGATGGCGCCAAGCTGGTGAATGCAGTAGCTAATTCCGTTGTACCTAAGATCACCATCATAATAGGCAACTCTTACGGCGCCGGTAACTATGCCATGTGCGGCAAGGCGTATGGCCCGCGTTTTATTTATGCATGGCCCAGCGCTAAAATAGCCGTAATGGGAGGGGAGCAGGCCGCCAAAACCCTGCTGCAGATCCAGGTGGCTTCCCTGAAAGCCAAGGGACAGGAAATAACGCCGGAAGAAGAGAACAAGCTGCTGTCCGCCATCATGGAAAAATATAACAGCCAAACCACGCCCTATTATGCCGCTGCCCGTTTATGGGTAGATGAGATCATTGATCCTGCAGATACCCGCCGCGTAATTTCGGAAGGCATCACGGCCGCGAATCAGGCGCCACTGGAGGATGCGTTTAAGTTAGGCGTGTTCCAGGTGTAATTAATAATGAATGATTAAGAATTAATAATCGTATTGAAGCATAACAAGTGATAGACGTAGCTTTTCAGCGGCATGCAGTGTGTACCTTGAAAGTTGCTGATTTTCACTGCTTCAATTTTATAATACTACCTGCCTCCGAAATTATTAATCATTAATTATTCATTATTAATTAATATTGCGCCTTATGTCGGAAATTACCATCTACACAGACGGCGCAGCCCGCGGCAATCCCGGAAAAGGCGGTTATGGCGCCATATTGATGTGGGGCACATTACGCAAGGAGCTTTCACAGGGATACATGCATACTACCAATAACCGGATGGAGCTGATGGGCGTTATTGTGGCCCTGGAAGCGATGAAAAAAGAGGGACAGGATATCACTATATATACAGATAGTCAATACCTGGTGAACAGCATAGAAAAAGGCTGGTTGTGGAACTGGGTAAAGACCGGTTTCAAGGATAAAAAGAACAAAGACCTGTGGATGCGCTTTATCCCGGCCTTTAAAAAACAGAAGGTAAAAATGGTATGGGTAAAAGGCCATGCCAGCAACCCTTATAATAACCGTTGTGATGAGCTGGCCACCTATGCCGCGGATAATGGTCCCTGGCTGATAGATGAAGGCTTTGAACAAAACGCATAAATAAGTTATTCTGAATAGAAAGGCCTGTACATGCTAACACGTACGGGCCTTTATTTATAAGATTATACGCTGCATTTTAGCGTTAAGCATTCAGCGTTCCGCATCATTACTCTGTAACGGTAATCTTCCCTCTATAATTCCCATTCACCATCTGCTCATTCCCAAACTGCAGACTATAATCAAACAGGTACTCATCGCCTTGCTTGTTCACGGTTAGCTTGCCGGACCTGATATCCAGGTTCACAGTGCCGATGCTTTTATCTATCTCGCCTCTTTTGATCTCCCCGCTGTACACGTACCCGGCTTCGGAGAAGTATTTCGTACGGTCAAAGCCGGTAGAATCTTCCGGGTAAAAAGTATAGGTACGGCCGGAGATAAGGGTGTCTATTTCAAAATAGATCAGGTCTACTTTCCCTGAAACAGAATCATTTAACGGAATGCTGGACAGCCACAGCTCGCCCATATCGGTCCTGTAATTCTGTAACAGCCCATAGGTGACGCTAAAGCTTTGACCATTAATGCTAAAGTAATTGGATGTGGGCATTTTACTATCCTTACCACATGCCATTAGCAGCATAGCTATGGCAGCTATGCCCGGGAGAAATTTTTTCATAGGTGCAGGTTTTCTGGTAGTTAAAATTTTAATAATATAAAGTAAGGGTTTTTTCCTTAAAAATTATAATTATATCCCAGTGTAGCGGTCAGGTTGCTGTTATTGCCTTTGGGCGTCCAGCGGGTTTGGTGTACCGCATTCATATTAAAGTTGTGCTTTTTCATGAACAGGTAAGCTGCGTTCATGCGCAGGTTCAGCACCTGTCCCTGTTGCTGTCCGTCGTTTGTGCTGGTATTATAGGAAGTGCTGAAACCGCCCGTTACCTTTTTATGAAACAGTTTGGCATTAAGGCCTAGGGTGGGGCCCAGCGTCAGGAAGTCGCTGCGGCCAATGGTATTATAGCTTGCGTTAAATGCGCTGGTAAAGCTGATCTGCTGCGGTATCAGCAGCAGCGTATAGGCGGTGCTGCTATTATAAAAGCGTGAGCCATTGCCTTTCCATAACACCCCGTTCTGAATATCGGCTGCATCTTGCACACTGAGGTTCATGTTAATGTTATGGCTTTTCGTTTTATTCGCCCGCAGACTGTAATTCAGGTTCAGGCCTGCGTTCTGGGAGATCTGTTTAAAGTTCAGGGTATCCATATCCACATAAGGGCCGGTTTGGTTAATATATTCAAACTGCGGCTTTATATGAGTATAGGTTTGAAAGTTTGAGTAGCTAAAGTTGGCGGTGAACTTTTCATTCGGCATATAGTTAGCGTTCAGGGAGCTTACCATGCGCGAAGTGGCGCCTGACTTAGTATGGTTCAGATCATCCCGCTGGTAGCCAACGCTGGCGGATATATTAGCCTTGTCTTTCAGGAACGGCTGGGAAAAGTTAACGGTAATATTTTCCAGGTCATTGTTCATATAATAAGCGCCCAGGGTCTGGTAACCTGGATCCACACGCTCGTAACCAATGCCGATGGTGCTTTTGTAGAACGAGTAGTTCATACCGGCCTTAATGGCTTTAAAGAAATAGGTACGGCGCTGGTCATACATAAAAATACTTCCCAGTATGTTACCGCCGGATGCTTTGGATACGCCGGCGTTATCGCGTTTATCCAGCTTCATAGCGCTGTTGGTATATTCCGCAGTGATCTCCAGTCCCTTCCGCGGGCGGATCATGGCTGTTAAGCTTACCGCCAGGTTGGCTTTAGGGAAAATGTGCAAGGTATCCGGCAGATACTGCATAGGGTCTACCTTATCCTCTGCACGTATAAAGCTGGCGCCCAGCGCATATTTCTCCTTCATAAGCCCCAGCTTGGCGCCGTAGCCCATACGCTTGTAGCTGGGCAGCACGCTGCGGTTGGTGCTGTCATAATCCACGGCGCGTAATAACCGGCCATACATTACACTTACGCTCCACTCGCTTTCCGGCATAACGTCAATGCCTACCCCGGTGAATTGGTGTCCGTTCAACGTATAGGGGGAGAACGACATAGATACATCGCCTATATGCGCGGTTACCCCTTTATAAGTGGGGTGCAGGCTTAAACGGTTAGGCATGTTGGGATAGGAATAACCTGCACCCGCATTGGTAAGATTAAAGGAAAAGGGCAGGTTAAGCTGTCCAAACAGGTTAGTATTCAGGTTACCGTTCAGGAACCAGGTAAAAGGCTGCCGGCTGTATCCGCCGCCGCTGTTCAATACTGTGCTGGCATTCAGGCCGCCGTTCACTTTAATGGGTTTGCCTTTACCAAACATATCACCAATGTGTTCCAGGTCAAAGCTCTGGGCAAATGTGCACATGGGTAACAACAATCCCATACAGAGGGATAGGATGCGGCCCTTATTCATACTTCTGTATTTTAATGTCCGCTAATATGTAGGCGGTGCTGCCTTCCAGTACGTAGTCCTTTATTTTAATGGCGCCTTTCCGCCCGTCTGCTGTTTGGAACAATACTATGCGGGGCAGCAGGTCGCTGTTGAATTGTATGGTGCCCGTAGCATTGGCCGGCACCTGCAGGGTTTGCAGGGGCGCGTCGTTCAGCATGTTGTCAAAATCTGCAACAGTAAATGGCGTAGTGCAGTTACACAGCTCTTGTTTGTTAATGAACCGGGTGGCCGTGGCGCCGGGTATGGCCGGGAAAGTATAGCTGCTGGCCGAATCCGGCGTAATGAATTTGTTAAAGGTGAAGCTCCGGTTCAGCCCAAAGAATACAATGTCAATCTCTTTACCTGCCGCAGAAAGATCATCCCCTTTCTTAAACACTTTCCGTAACCGCGTGGAGTAAAAGCAGCCAATATCCGTATGGGCGGTGCTGATGCCCAGCTGCACATCTGTAAGTGTACGCAGCTTAGTATTGGGTTTTACAGTAATGTTTTTGGTAACGGTTTGATTGTCTTTATTGTTGCCGTTGGTTAAAGTAATGGTATAGGTACCGGGATCTTTAAAATACACGGTAGTATTGGAGGAGGTATCGCTGGCCAGCACCCCGCCGCCGGACGACTGCCATTTTTGAACCAGGTAGCTGCTGCTGTTGCCTTTTAGTATAGCCGTTAGCGGTGCTTCCATGTCATCATCCTGGAAAGAGGGGCTTATCTCAAAAGCAGTATGCAGGGCTGGTTTTACAGTAATGGTTTTGCTGATGGAAAATTGCTGTCCGCCATTACCCACCTGCAGGGTAATATTATGCGGGCCGGGTGTGGTGAATGTAACCAGGGGAGGGGCTGCTGCATCCGCTGTGGCGGGCGTACCGTCTTCAAAGGTCCAGTGGTAGGTGCTGGCGCCTATTGTGCGGTTGGTGAATTTTACCTGCACCGGCGAAAAATCATTCACCTGTATCTCTGCATCAAAAGCTACCTGCACAGCGCTGTCCAGGTGTATATCAATGGTTTTGCTCTGGCGGGTATCATCATTCCAGGCTTCCAGCGTGATCTTATAATTACCAGCCTGTTTAAAGGTAACGCTGCCGGGATTCTCATAGTCAGAGGTGCCGGGCTCCCCGCCTTCAAAGGTCCATTTAAAACCGGTAGCGCCCACGCTGCGGTTAGAAAAGTTTACGGTGGCAGGCACGGTGTGCGAGCTGTCTGCCAGCACAAAAGTAAAGTCGGCGGTCAACGGCCGGTCCACTTCTTTATAGCAGGCGCTGAAAAGAAGGGCCAGGAGAAATAGGGTATAGGGTATAGTTCGGATCATAGGTGTAGGGTGTGTAAACGCTGTCTTAAGGGTCAATATTTGGACGTATCAAACCGTACATTCTGCCTATTGGCCTTCATCCATACTCTTGCCTTTTTAAGAGACGTTTCGTCTGTAATACCCCCGGCTTTATAAGAAATGGGAAAATTCGCTACATTCAAAGCCAATATGTTTAGGGCGCTAAAGGCAAATGGCTGGCCTGCAATCGTTGGCTTTAACGGCTCCTCTATTTCATTGGAATATAGTATCTTTTCAATGATTGGCAACACCGCCGGAATTTTCAAATAAAGAAGGTCTTCGTAATGGAGCCGCAGTAGGTCTCCAGTATTATCTATCCGCTTTAATGAATCAACTACACTTTTTGCTGCCGCTGCCTGTCCCATTCTTGCCAACGCAATAGTGGCTGTAAAAGCATCAGATGGTGTGCCGGATGAATGAGAAAGCTGCAATAAAATCGGAGTGTATTTTTCATCTCCTAAGAAGCCGGTAAGCTTTGCAAAACCAGTATTAAACCGGGGGCTGTTCATTATCTTTAGCAATTTTTCCCTGGCCGTTGCATCAAAATCTGGTTTTAAAAAAGAGCGTAAAAGATCCGATACATACAAGCACGCATAAGAGGTAGCAACAGAGTCCGTGCATGCTTCTAATAACTGGTTTACCATGTTCTGCCTCAGTGGCAGGCTTTTGGCGTGTATGCCGTAGTCATAATAAACTTCATATATCTTTTCCTGAACATCGGCTTGCGGCCATGTTCTGTAGGGAATAGTTTTTTCAATAAATGATTGCGGATATTGGGTTAACCCCAACTCTTGCACAATGCTGTAAGGCTTGTAGGTGCCATTTGTAATTTTTTCAACCAACTCTTGCAGCTGAGTACCCAAAGTATCCTTGCTCTGTGCACGGGCCCCCAAAGTAATAAGCAATAGCAACCAGATTATTAATTTTTTCATATAAAATATTTTATCGTACTATCTCATCCCATTGATATTTCCTGATAAGGTCACGCAGCCAGCCGCCGTCCCAGTCCATCAGGTTATTAATATCCTTCGGAGCCCAGGCACCGGCGCCACGTGGCGGATAGCAACCGGGAAATTGGCTATGTGGGTGCTGAAAACGGAAGGCGCCGTGCCCAATTTCATGACCTACCGTTTTGGCAGCATCTGTGGGAGCGGGGTGTCCTGGCATTTTCCCTATATGTATAAAGCCAAACCGCTGTCCCATTCCCATAAACCCATTAGAATGGTCATCCGGATTATCAACCAAAAATATATTATAAGATCCATCTTTTGTATCGCAGGTATCTATAATTGCCTGCATTTCAGCAGATGTCCATCTGGATACATCAATCATGGAATCTCTGTTAAAGTCGTAATTCATGGTTTTGGTATATGATGTAGCATCCACCTGCCATTCCACAACCCCCTGCGTATAAATTTTATCTAATGTTGTTTGAATAGTAGCCCGTGAAAGATCGTGACTTACAATATTGATATTATTGGCTTTGGTATCACAGGTACGGTTAGGGCCGGCCACAATCACGCTGTCTCCTTTTGAACGCCGGTATATTACCCGGTCATCTCCCCCCAATTTGGAGTCCAGGAATTTGTTGGCTCCCCATGCCACTACTGCAGAATCAGGATGCGTAGTATCGCCTACTGCTACTAACTGTATGTCATCATTACTTTCTATGAGCCGGATTACCTTTACCTTTTTTGTTATTTTTTTATAACTCTTGACCTTCATTTGCATGGTATCATTGGTAAAAGCGCCTACCCTTGGAATGAGGGCTGTTTCTTTGTTCACAACAGTACCTTTCAATGTTAAGGTTTGGGTGGCTGCAGTTGGTATGCGCGGCGTTACTGAGAAAGTGATAGAATCGGATAATATGAATTTTACCTTATTCTCTGCTCCCGCAGGTGTTACCTTAATCTGAACATAGTCGTTAGTACTGTTGCCGTTAATGGCCTTCCACATAAGACCCTTTTTCGGGGTAGTATTTTTATAGGATGGATAGCATTCCTCCTTAGTAGAGTCGTTTTCGTCAAACCCATACACTTGCGTGGCATCCTGAGAGAAGCTAATCTCAACTGTAACAATATTTACTGTGAGTGTGTCTGGTGCTTTCTTAGTTGAATCTGTTTTATAGGACACCGAGTCAATTACCCGTATTAAACTACCGGCAAGAGATAGAGAAGTTGTGCCAGGCGCATATTTTACGGTAGCGGAATCTACAATATGTTGCTGACCTGTCCAAACAGCCCCTTTTCTTACGGGCTTACCATTGGCTAAAAACGCCTTTATTTCATATTGCTGATTTGATTTAGGTAAATAAACCGTATCGCCGCTATTGAATCTGATTGTATTAAAGGTGAAATAATTTTTCTTTGCGGCTGCCGCAGCAGTTGTATTGGCACCTGTAGTGCTATTGTCTTGGTTTATCAGCTCCTTCAGCTTTTGTAGGGTTCCGGATGCCTTTGCTTTGGTATCGTTATCCGTGTTGGCCGGCGAAGTTTGCGCTTCCAGTTGTTGGATTAGTTCTTTGGCTGAAGTTGTATCCGATATTTTTCCCGCTGCAATAAGGTTTTCAACTTCTTCTTCCAGATCTTTTACGCCCTGCTGAACATTGTCTCCATATACCGGGTTACTTTGCTGATCTGTTATAAGCTTGCCCAGGCTATTGATGATGCCCAATAAGTTTGCCATTATATTATCCACATCCACGATCTGCGTGCCCAAAGAATCAAAGGTGCTCATGATCACCCCGCTCATCAGCTGCCGGTCTGTATTCACCCGGATATTGTCAAACTTCACCTTTAAGCGGTTGTAACCCAGGAAGGGTATGGTGATATAACCATAACCGGTAAACGAGCCTGCGCCGCGTACCTGTAATAAGCGCACAGGGAAATCACCGGCCATGATCTGGTCATCGGGCTGCAGCTCCTGCAGGGCCGTTTGGTTGGTCAGCTTAATATCCGGCAGCAGGCCGCAGTTCCTGTTAGCGGTTGTATCGCGGGAGGGTACGGTAAAGCCATGCACATCGCCCAGGGTTTTATTGCCCAGGGTACAATAGCCGCCTACGCGGTAATCATACTTGCGGCCGGGTACTGCATCGTAAATAGTTACTTCGCTGCTGGTGGTTTTTACGTTGAACCATTCCGCGTTATCCTTGCCCTGCTCCCGGTATTCTACCAGGTATTCAAACATTTTAGGCTGCGGCAGCCAGGTAATGGTTATGCGGCCATCCTGTACCGTGGCCACCGGCTGTTGCGGTGGTGCACAATCTTCCTGCAGGGTGAAATAAAAGATCTCCGTATAGCCGTTATTGGTAAATACATCAAATTCATCTATGCCCTGTTTGGCTTTAGCGCGTATGCGCCAGGCATAGCGTTTGCCGGGCAGCAAGGGCGGTTCCGCGGGACCGTATAGCAGCGTAGTGCTGGCCGTGGTGGTCTGGTACAGGGGAGGGGTGGTGCTAAAAGCTGCTTCCGGTAAAATGCCGGTATCCCAGATCTCAACCAGCGTAAATTCATATTCTGTCTGGAAAGCGGCATTGGGACTCCCCATATGGCGGGGCGTCCAGTTAAAAACAATGTTCAGCGGATCACGGAACGATACGGCTTCGCCCTTGCGGGGCAGGTTTAGCAGCGGCGGTTCGCTGGTGCTGATCCACACCGGCGGGGCGCAGCCCAGCTTATCATTGCTTACCAGCTGTCCGCTGTTCAATTCCACTACTTCTATACAAAAGTTATAAAAGCCATCCGGCAGCTTGCCGCTTTGCTGCAATTGCTGCCGCGGTACGCCGGAAACCTCCATGTTATCAATATTAAAATACGGCGCCAGGTCGTTCAGCGATAGCTGCACCGGTATGCCTGCTTCCAGCGATATGAGCGGGTAGGAGCCATAGTCGCGGTTGCGCAGCGCTACCGTGGTGCCTTTGATATTCAGCCGCAGCCGCACCTGCAGCACCGGCTTTTGCAGGTCGGTGTTCAGCAGGGTAACAATCATGCGCGCCTGCGTACCGCTATACAGGTTGCTGAGCTGTGCCGATACCGGCTGCAGCGTTTGCACCTGTACCCGAACAGGGTACTGCTGCGCTGCCAGCGGCTGGCACAGAACGAACAGTAGTAGTATGCTGACTGCTATTTGAATAAAACGTGTAGCTGTCACCGTATCTTGTTTAATGATTATTGACTGATGATGATCTTCCTGATCGCATTACCCATAGGCGTTTCCAGCAGCAGCAGGTAAGTACCTGCGGTGATGTTCAGCTGGTAACCCACGTTGAACTGTACGGCCGGGCTTTCTTTCCGGTCGTTCACCAGCTGGTTGCTGATAATGTTAAACAGGCGTAAACGTATGTCCGATGCCTTGTCCAGCGCAATACGCACATTGAACTGTCCCGTATTGGGATTTGGCAGTACTTCAAAGGTTTTAATGAAAGGTTCTGCTGCGCCGCCGGGTTGCGTGAAGGTTTGTTTTTCCAACACGGCAATATCCTTGCTGAACAATTTCTCACAATCTCCCACACGGGTACGCAGCTGTATGCGGTACACACCGGTATCTGCAAAGCGCAGCTCTGCCAGCAGGGGCGAGTTTTGTACTATTGTAATGTTCCGGTTGGCGGGTATTACCCATTCAATTTTTTCCGGCAGCGGGTTGCTGATGTTCACAAAAGAAACGTCCTCATTCTGGAAGATCTGCGTAGCAGCCACAAACTCTGCGGAGATGGCTACCTTATTCTGCTGTATGTTAATAGTATCCGCACCTTTACAGCCTTTGCTGTCTGTAACATTCACCCAGTACCGGCCGGTTTGGCTAAGCATTACCTGCGGCGTAAGGGCCTGCAGCGCAGGGTTACCGCCCCATACATACTTAGCCTGTGGGTCGGCAATAGCCGCATCTACCAGCCAGGTTTGATCATTACACAAAGTTTTATCAGGCCCCAGCTGTACCTGTAGCGGTGCAGGATCGGCCAGGTTAAAGGTTTGAACGCGTTTGCAGTTATTGGCATCCGTAATGGTAAGGGTGTATTTGCCGGCGCACAGCTTATCCAGCGCAGTACCGGTTTGCCCGGTGCTCCACTGGTAGCGGTAAGGGGCTACCCCGCCACTGATGGTGGTTTTAATATAACCGTCACAGTCGCTATGGCAGGTAGGCGCTTTAATATCTGCATCTATGGTAATGCCGCCGGGTATAAAAATGTCTACGTTGTTCTGTGTTTCGCAGTTATGCCCGTCTTTCACAAACAGCAAGTAAGCGCCTTCTGTTAAGCTGTGAAGGGTGCTGGTAGTATCGCCGGTGGTCCACTCATAATGGAAGGGGGCCGTGCCGCCGCTTACCAGGGCTGTAATGCTGCCATCCTGGCCAGATGCGCAGGTTACTGCAGTTGCATTCAGCGCTACGGTTAATTTATCCGGCTCCACTAAATGAAAAGTATCTGAGCTGCGGGTAATATTATTGTAGTCTGTTACCCTCACCAGGTATTTGCCACTAGGCATGCCTGTTATAATGCTGTCTGTTTGCGGAACGGGCTGTAAGCTGCCATTTACCACCTTAAACCAATGGTAGGCATAAGGCAGCCCGCTGCTGAAGGGAATGCCGCCGGTAGCATGCGCTACCATCTCTCCATCGCTATCGCCTTTACAGGCTACATAACGGTGTTCTGCAATGCTGACTTTTAACAAGGGCGGCTCATGCAATGTATTGGCTACAGACACATAGCAGCCACTTGTGCTGTTATTGGTGCAAATGCTGAACTGCGCATCTTTTACCTGTAAGGTATAAGTGCCGTCGCCAACATTTTGTAAGGTCGTGGTGTACTGGCCGGGCTGTATCTGCTCGGTATGAGTGGTTAATACCTGGTTATTGCTGTTCAGCCATTGTACGCTGTAAGAGCCGTCTGCAGCAGGTGTACCGCCATTCAGCGTAATGCTGATGCTGCCATCTGTATAAGTATAAGCTTTAGGGTCAATAGTAGTAACATTTACCACTGCCAGTGGCGCTGCCGGTTGTGTAATAACAGTATCCGGTTGCTGCTCACAGCCATGAGCATCTGTCAGTAACAGGGTGTAATGGCCGGAGGGCTGATCCAGTATATCCTGTGTGGCATCGCTATTGCTCCATGCCCAGGTGTAAGGCAGGGTGCCGCCGGTAACCGTTGATCTTATAAAACCATCGTTACCGCCGTTACAGCTTACATTGCGGGTAGTGAGCGCTACCTGTAAAAGATCCGGCTCTACCAGGTGAAAGGAATCCGATTCTTTGGTGATACCGTTCCAGTCTGTAATGATCACTTTATAAAAGCCGGTGTTCAGCCAGTGTGCAGTATCATTTGTTTCCCCGATGGCGTGATACACGCCGCTGTTATCTGCCTTATACCATTCAAACTGGTAAGGCAGGGGGCCTGAAATGGGTACGCCGCCGCTGGCCGTTGCAAACAGCACGCCGTCCATATCGCCTTTACAGGAAACGTAATGTTTTTCAGCAATGTTCACTACTAGCGCCGGAGGCTCTTTGAGAGTAAACCGGGCCGTTACAGTACATCTTTGCATGTTAGGATCAGGGCCGGTGTAGTTGGCATCTGTTACGGTAATGGTATAATCGCCCGCGCCTAAATTGGCCAGCGAGTCTTCATAACCACCGCTTACGACCTGGCCGGTATGGCTGGTTAATACAGTGCCATCGGCCTTTTGCCAGGTTACATTATATGCGCCGCCGGCTAAGGCAGTACCGCCTTTCAGCAGCACTTTAATGCTGCCGTCCGTATACCCAAAAGCTCTTGGGTAAGTAAGCGTGGGTGTTACGATCTGTAATGGCTCTGCAGGTTGTGGTACATAAGCCACATCCGTAAGCTCACAGCCATGATAATCTTTTATATGGAGTGTATACGTGCCTGTTGAGAGTGCATAAATATCTGCAGACTGTGCGCTGTTGCTCCAGCTATACGCGTAAGCCGGTGTGCCGCCTGTTACAACAGTGGTTAAAACGCCGTTGCTGCCACTGTAACAGCTTACAGGGGTAGTGATGAATTGTATGTTCAGCGGATCAGGATCAACCAGGTTTACAATAGCCGACCATGCTTCTATTCCATTATAATCGGTCACCTTTACCTGGTACTGTCCGGTGCTTAAACCATTGGCTACCGTGCCGGTTTGGCCGATCGCAGTAGGCGTGCCGCTCACAACCTGGTACCATTCATAGTCATAATAAGGCGCTGCCGCCTTTTTAATACCACCCTTGGCCAGCGCGGTTAAAGTCCCATCACCTTCACCGTGGCAGCTTACACTGTCAGTTATAATGGGGGTTACCACCAGCAGGCTGGGTTGGGTAAGCGGATAAGAGGCGGTTACCATGCAACCGGTTTCGCTGCCACTGGCCGCTAATGTATAATTGGCATCCGTAACCTTTACCGTATACATACCATCTGGCTGGTTATCTAACGTGGTGGTATATACGCCACTGCCCACCACGCCTGTTTGTGGCAGTATGGTGCCGTCGGCTTTTGTCCATTGAACATTGTAGGAGCCATCGGGGTTGGGTGTGCCGCCTTTTACACGAACTACAATACGCCCGTCTGAATATCCGAAAGCTTTGGGATCTGTTATGGTATAGGCATCAATCACCAGCGGAGCGGCCGGTTGCGTAATGGTGGCCGTGCGTAGTATCTCATCATTGGTTGCAGCATCACGCGGCATACAACCCTTGCTGTCCCTTAACCATAAGGTATAGTTACCTGGGTTTAAACCATTCAACGTATAGGTGCTGGCGTTACCCATGGCTGTCTGGCGGGTAACACCGTCTGCATCATTCTTATAGTACAGGATATTGCCACCGTTACCACCGCTGGTAGTAATGGTAATAGCCCCATCTGTGCCGTTGAAACAACGTACATCATTTTGTTTGACCGCATTAAAAGTGATAGGCCCGGGTTGCCTGATCTCAAAGTTAGCCTTATGCTGCGCACCGCTGGTATAAGTGTTAATAACAGGATTTGAGTTCTCTGGATAAGCGCCTCTTAATACAATACGATATAAACGTGCGCCCCGGTCGAAAGTCCATTGAAAGTTATTACTGCCATCCATTACTACCCGCTTCTCATCTATCATGGCCCCGGTAGTGTTAACCGGCACTTCCTGTTTATCCAGCTGCATTACCAGCAGTTCATTCGGCTTTAGCCCACGGCTGAAGTTCACAATAAAGCTTCCGTTCTGATCACCATAACAGGTAGGTTGTACCGGCGTAACAGATAAGATCCTGGGCGCCCCTAATCTTGGCGAAAGGTTAGCGGGGGGACCGTATAGATCGCCGCATCCATAGTAGATACGGATCTGTATGTTTTCCCTGTTAGCAATGGCCCTCAGGAAAAAATCGTTTGGAAGATCGTTGCCGGAGAACTGAATAGTAGGTTGTTTTGGAAAACTGGCGGGAAAATTATACCAGCCCATGGAAGCAGTACCATATTGCCATTGATAGGTACTGTTTGGAAACCCTCTGGTGGCGTTGGTAACATTCATCGTAAGCTTATCCTCGTCAGACAGCTGCGCACTTGCAGGCGTAACAGCAATCGTTTTGGGATAAATTTTTATGTTCATCTCCCCGGTGAACCTGGGTACAAAATCACCATTGTAGTAGGTATAACAGGGCTGCGAAGGTGTAATATTTATCTGCCGCGTTTCCTCCACACCGTTCCGCTTACAGCCACCTACGGTTCTCTTCCAGCTTCTTCTGCCAAATACATCAAATCTTACCAGTCTTTTGGTATTAATGAATTCAAGTGTATTTGTATAATGCCTTACTTCATTTTCCCTTAGCCCTTCCAGTGACTGTACCCAAAAGCGGCTGGTGCTGCCGTCGCTAAAAACGGCTGTTACCTCAAAGCGGCTGCTACACTCAATAGAGCTGGCATTACCGCTATACCAGATGTTAAGGTCAAAGTCTACTTTATAGTAACCCTGGCCATTTGCCATCGTATACATGAAAATGAAAAAAAACAGGGGTAAAATTTTTTTCATCCTTTATAATTTAGTTGTTGTAATGAGCCGCAACGGCAGTCCGTTACATGTTGTCATTAATATTGTACGCTGATCATTTTTGAGTGGCCTGTGGCCCCGCTGTTCAATACCGCCCGTATGCTGTACTGGTATTCGGTGTTGATCCTGGGCTGGTCATCCGTAATGCGGTTAGTACCGGGTTTTAAGATCTTCCACAGGGTTACTGCCTGTCCCTTTTCGCCTTTATAGAGTTGATATTCCACTACATCGGTCAGATCATCTTTCCAGAACAATTCTATATAACGGTCCTGCCGGTTCACGGTTGCATTAAAAGAGCGCACCATACCTTTGGCAGGGTTATAGGGTACTGTTACCGTTAAAGGCTGCATGGGTTTTGATTCCAGGCCGCTGCTGTCTTTTGCCAGTAACAGGTAGGCATAGGTAATGCCCGGCGTTATGGTTTGGTCGGCAAAATTGTTTACAGGCGGCGCCAGTTTTTGTACGGGCTCCCAGCTGGTATTGGTTGCAGTAACGGTTTTGCGGTATAACACCTGTTGGGCTATATCTTTATCGGTGCTGGGTATCCAGGTGAGGTACACAATATCGTTGGCTACTTTATAACCGGTAAGCACCGGGGAGGTAGGCGGTATCACGTCTGGTTTTTTAAGCTCAAACACAGCAGAGGGAGGCGACTGATTATATCGTTTATCCAGCGCTGTTACCTGATAGTACACTTTACTGTTAAGGGATTGAATGCCTACAGAATCGCGGAAGGTAGTGCGCATCCAAACAGAATCTACCAGCGCTGCGGCTTCCTCACCGGCCATGTTGGCGCGGAACACTTTATAACCTAGTATATCTTTTTCAGTATTGGCAGCCCATGAAAGTTTTACCACGCCTGTGCTGTCTATAGTACCTGTAAGACCGGTGGGCGCTACCGGCGGAATAGAATCTACCGGCTGCACCAGCACAGGAAAAGAGGTTGATGATTCACCTTCCAAAGCCACTGCAGTAATGGTAAAATAGTTAGAGGGTTCTAATTTATCGTATAGGAGTGTGCGTTGGTCGGGCATAATATTGTTCAGAACCGGTTTATAAGGCCCATCCGCTTTTGGGGCCTGGTTGAGCGTAAAACCTTTAATGAGTTTGTTACCGGCGGTTTCAAATTCCCAGTTCAGTTCCAACACTCCCTTTTCATTGATATTATTACTGCGGATGTTGGGCGTATATACCAGCAGGTGTTTGCCTTTACCGGTAACGGGGTCTGAGGGCGGGCCTGCTTCACCAAACGGTGATACGCCACGCACCCGGTAGCGGTACATGATATTATTATCCTGCAGCGAGTCAATAAAATACATACGGGGCGATGCCTTTTTCTCCTTACCGTTAAAGTTGGTTACCGGCAGGTCAGCCGCGCGTTCGTAGGTAATGCCATTATCTTTTGAACGCTCTACAAACCATGAGTTGTAATAGTGCTTCAGCAGGCTGTAATCCCAGCTCAGGATCACATTTCTATCGCCAAACACGGCGCCTATATTAGCCGGTTTGGGTAGTTCGCGTTTATCGGCCATGCCAACAAATGCGCTGGATGAATCAATACGCATACGGTTAGCAGGCGCCAGCGCACGTACACGGTACAGGTATTTTTCATTTGGTTTTGCAGTATTATCCTCGTAGGCCCAGCCGGCCATTTTTGCGGCTTCAAAACTGTTATCTGCCGCATATAATGAAAGGGCAAAACGCTGCTCCAGTTCCTGCGACTGATTCACTAACTGTGCGATACCATTATTACCACCGCCGCTTACTTCAAAATCTTTTCCGTAGATGGCCTGTGCAATAATAACCGCGTAATTATCTTTCTGGCATATCTCCTGCCAGGCCAGCAGGGGCTGTGGTTTAATGGGTTGTGTGTTCAGCAGCTGTGCTTCCGGTTTGAGCAATACCTGCCCGTTACGCAGCACCGTGTAACGCCACAGCTCAAAGCCATACTGGTTACACAGTTTCCATGCGCCGGCTTTGGTAACGGCCCAGCGTAACAGAATGCTGTTTTGCTGCGCCCTGGCCATTACCTGTATGCGGGCAGTATCTTTCCGCTGTGCAGAGAGGGCGCCTGCAAGCATGAGTAAAGGCAATAACAGTTTAAGAATATTCTTAGCTCGCATAGGTCGTTATCACAGGGTTTTATTGTATTCAAAGTTGACGGATGTACCCTTGGTGCCGCCTGGTAACACGTACTGACAGTTGATCTTGTACTTACCGTTACGGATATACGGGAACCAGCCGTTGATCATGTACAGGTATTTGGCCTGTAAACCAGTACCCAGGTATTTTTGCACCACCTGCAGCTGCAGGTCTTCCATGTCCAGCTTATAAGCCAATGGCAGATCGTATGCAAAGGGCAGCCTTACCGCCAGCTCTGATGCCAGCGGTTGTTTACCGGCAATACTGGCCAGGTAATCGCTCATAACGGTAATGGCTTTGGTGGGTATTAATCCACCCAGGTCTTCGGGCTGACGGTGTGTTAAAAAGATCTCCTGTTCTATCGGGTAATCGCGGTATACCAGCGGGTTCACATCCTGCTGGAAATAAACATCATCGGTAATGGCCGTTACATCTATCAGTGGTGTGTAAGCGGTGAAAGCAGAGCCCTGCAGTTCCTGTACATCAAACAATTCGTAGTTACCTACTTCTGCCTGCAGGGTTACCACATCATCCATTACGCGGCTGGAAAGCCCCCGTTTCAGTGGCATGGCATTCAGCTTGGCCGCAAAGGTGCTGTAACGGCTGGTATGGAAGCCATAACCCAGCAGTGATTTGGTTACATCGCCCCGGCTTACTGCGTTGGATTTATTTGCTTTTACAGTATAGTCGCCGTCTTCCCCGTTATCCTGTTTGGCATAGCTTACTATTGCATCTTTGGAAGCATCGCCTCCGGGCGGAATAGCCACTACATCATAGGTATAATCCGTATTAGGCTGTATTGCAGGCATGGTGAAGTCTATGCGCTGGTTCACGCTGTCGTACTGCATGGCCTGTGTGGCAAATGCAGCCCCGTTGGTGGCAAATTGCAGCTGGTATTTCCAGCGCGCATCAAACAGGTAGCTCTGGCCGCGCTGTAATACTATATAGCCGCGGTTAAGCTCATCACGGAACAGGTTGCGCTGGTCTACTACCGGGTAGCAATAGGCAATATTGGTAAGCGGTATAAAGTCAGGAGCGGTACCGGTCGTAAAGGTCACTACCTTTTCTTCTGTGCTTTGCTGCCCGTTCATATATAGCGTTTGCCAGCTGCCGTTCTGTAATTCTTCAAAGGTTACTTTTACCGTGGCCTTTAAGGTATGTTTGGTAGGTAATACTTCTTTGGAGTAATAAGTGGCTACGTCATTGTTGGCATTCCATTCTATTCTGCCGGGTACCGGTTGCCCGTTATCCATTACGGTAAAGGCTTCCAGCCTGGTACGGTAAGTTTTGGTGCCTTTATCATCCTCCACATCAAACGGCTGTCCTATACGCATGTTAAACGCTGCCTGCGGTGCGGCAAATACATCTACATCTGCGGTATTGTCTGCAGGCGTAACATCTGCTATCATCTTTACATCTATGGGGCTGCTGCTGCCGGTTACAATTTCACATTCATCGCCAATGGTTACTTTCATGCGCATGTTACCTTTTACCAAGCCACCCAGGATCTCAAACTTCACGGCCATGTAACCCTTTAGCCATGTGGGGTTGGGCAGCTTGGCCTGCATAAGCACGGCGGCTGCACCCGATATAATGGGGAAGCGGCCTTTAATAAATGTCAGGTTCACTTTTACGCCTACTTCGCCCTGCAAATACACATAGGCCTGCCCGTTAGCATACCATCCGTCAATACCAATTTTTTCTGTTTTACCGGCGCAGTGTGCATCGCCGTAATCTTTCAGCATAATGTCAAACCCTACACCACATTTGAAGTTGGCATACAGGATCAGGAAGGTAAGGTCGCCGGTTTCAACGGAGAGGTTGGCGCCAAAGGCAAACCCGCGTCCGTCGCCCAATGCATTCAGGTCGCGCATGTAATCCAGCTCCTTCATGTCCACACCCAATATGTCCGCAACTTCCTGCGGGGGTGGGGGAGAGCCGGGTATTTTATCACCTACCATGATGTAGGCGCCTGTTTTAATAGCTATGCTGCCCAGGGCAAACTTAACGCCTAAACGATTGGTGGGCGTACCCATATGGAAATACCACTCACCCGGCGCAATATGTATCACCGCCCAGCCGGCGCGGTTGCCGCTGGCGGTACCGGTAAGTAAGCCACCGGCTACATTCAGGTATACATCGAAGTTGGCGTGGAAAGTAGATTGTGTAAAATCATATTGAATGCCTACATAGGCAGAGAGGCCGCTTTCACCGGTCTTGAAATCATCGCCGCTCAGGCTTTCTGCTGCGGCAGACGGGTTGGATACTTTGAGGCCCTGCAGTTTTTCACCTAAGCCTCCCAGCTTGCTCACCGCCTTTTGTTCTGCGGCTTCCATCTTGCTGAACGCCTTACTCATCTGATCGCCCATGTTGCCCGCTACGTTGGGCAGCACGCCTAATATTTTGGCATAGCCATAGAAGCCAATGAAGTTAATGCCACCACTTTTGTTGAACGCTACTTCAAAAGATACCTCCCCGTTCACTACCTGCTTTTTCACAATGCTGAATAACACGGCAGCTTTAATACCCAGGCCTGTATTCTCATCCGGCACATAATTTACACCGGTAGGAGAGGCCAGCATATCCGAGCCCTGTTTTTTCATGCGGTAGTATGCGCCGCCGCCAAAGCCCTGTATGTTAATGGGAGGCACCAGCGGAATACCCAGGCCCAGATCGGCTTTTGCATCCACATACCAGTAGCGGAAATCCTTACAGCCAAACATGGCGCGCGCTTCTATCTTTATCTTATCATCCATGAAATCGGCTGCCACCATGCCGCTTACGGCATTGCCATATACGGGATCATCATCATAGAACTTAATGCGGCCGTTAATTTTCAGCGAACCACCAATTTTAGCGTTAATGCCAATTTCTTCCAGCTTCAGCTTTTGAAACTTCCAGGTTTGTATGCCTTCCTGTTCATTGAACTTGCCTACCAACCCGATTTTGGTATCACCGCCAAAGTTCCCTTCCATCAGGTTCAGGCGGATGCCGAAGGTAAGCGTGGCTTCCCCATCCTGCGCACGTAGCGATATTTCATTAATAGATACCGGGAAGTTGGAAACCGTGTTGGTATTCTGATAGCCGAAATAAGAAGTAGTTAAATATGGCGGGTTGGTTTCAAGATGAAGGTCTTTGAATATAATACCTTTAAAAGTGGCAAGGGGTTTACCATCATCTCCCTTGGTAGTGGCCGAGATACCCAAACTGCCGTGCAGCATGGCTTCCGGCTGAAAGCGCCCATCGGCCAGCTTCAGCTGCACCCAGGAGTTAGGTTCCAGCACACACTTGGCCTGCCATACGTTAAAGCTTAGCTCATTAATAGTACTGAGCTTAAGGATGTATTCATTATCTGCCGTAATAACAGCCGTATAACCTAAGGGATCTTTGGCTACCGGCAGGCCCACCATACCGCTGAAACCCGCGCCTACCAAGTGGTTGGCTTCCAGGTCTATATTAAAATGATCTACTGTGAATTTCCAGCCGGAGGCGGTGCCATCCGGTAATATGTTATTGGCAAAGAAAGAGCCGGTTAAACCATTGTTGTCAATGATCATATGCGTGGCGCCAAAACTTACGCGCTTGCCCGACTGTTCCCGTTTTGCAAATTGTTTGGGCAGTATTACTTCCAGGTCCTCCACGTACACGCCCCGCCAGGTATTGGGATTATCGGCCGGCATGTAACGTTGCTCATACCCTGTGGGATAAACAATATCCGGTGTATTTCGGATGTCGCTGCCATCAAATACGGCCTTGCCTATATGAAAACCAACGCCTTTTAAAGGCGCTATTTCGAAGGCGGGAAGGCTCAGGCTCACCAATATATCATTCCAGTCAGCTACTACAGTTTTAAACGCGGCAGTTACCTGCGCTTTAGGATCTTCATTACGCTCTCCATCAGCCTTTAAAGGCACCAGCATGCTGCGCGGAAAAGCCACTTCGGCAGAGATGCCCAGCTCTTTAAACCCGTTACAGTCCATGGTTACATAGGTAAGATCCAGGCCTTGTCCGGTTTCCATGTTCATGCCGCCTTTCAGGATCAATGCGGCGGTACCTCCGTTTATGCGTATGGGTATGTCGCCCAGTAATACCAGCTTGGCATCGCCCAGGATGCCGCCGTTATAGGAGAGCTTAATGCCTTTGATACCAAAAAAGATCTCATGCGGCTCCTGCGGTATTTCCAGTTTGGCAAATACCGTTAGCTCTGCATAGGTAGGGTAAAAGATAGCATTGCTGATGGCGATCTTCACTGATGTGTTGTTCACCTTACGGAAAAGCCCTATGGGCAGCTCGTTCAGGTCATCCGGTGAAAGAGAGGAAGTATAACGGTTATCCTTATCCATTTTCAGGAACTCCGCTTTGGCCTGTTCCCGGTAAGGATTCGTAGTATCGTTACCGTAGGCAGCCTGCAAATATGCATCCGTGAACAAACCTTCGGCTGGTGCAGGAATGGTATTGGCTAAGAGCTGCCGGTCTATTTCCGGGAAACTGCGGGTTTCGGCAACGGTATTCATAATAGCTACCGTTGGTACCGCGGGTGCTGGCGTTTTAAGGGAATCCGTATCGCCGGCTATTGCAATAGAGGCGCTGCCTAGTAACAGGAAGGCAAGGCTTAGGGACCGGCAATAAAAGTTACGCAGGTAAAGTTTTACCATAGGCCAAATAGGGTATAGGGTATGATGAGGGGAGGGGTTTCATCTCTCTAGTTAACAAATGTGCTTGTGCTACTTGTCTCCCCCGGACATTACCGGTTTTCTATTGTAAGTTTACGCAATATTACAATTTAAAATCAATTAAAGAAAAATTTTATTTGTCTTGTAAGAGGGGCGAAAGGGCTTATAACCATTGAGATACGTACCCGGGAGAGGTGGGAAGATGGTTAATTGGTTGTTAATCAAATGTAAATGAGTTGTTAATAGGAGGAGTTTTTTTTATGGGGGAAGTTTGAAATGATGTTAATTGTTTTGTTACTGAAGCACGTAGTGACTGAAACGCTAACATTCAACAGAACCGATGAAAAGACTCATTAATGCGTGTCTGTGATTAGTAATTATGAGTATAGTAGGGGTTTATAATTCTGCTTGTATTGCTCTATATATGCTTTGAACTCTATTGATGTTAGGGTGTCCTTCAGGTAACGTTTTTTTTAAAATTGAAAGGCTCTTACCTGATAATTCGACGGCCGCAGTAGCTTCGCCCAAGTCTTTAAGTACGGTTGCCAGATTCGAATATCTGATAGCAGTGGTAGGATGGTCTGAGCCAAAGTTTTTCTCATCCAAACGCATGGCTTTTTCCAGCAAGACCCTGGCTCCGGTATAATCGCCCAGGTCTCGAAGTACTAATGCCAAATTCGAATAACTCACAGCGGTGCTAGGATGGTCGGGACCAAAGTTTTTCTCATCCGAATGCATGGCTCTTTCCAGTAAGGCCCTGGCCCCGGTATAATCGCCCAGGTCTTGAAGTATTAATGCCAGATTCGAATATCTCACAGCAGTGCTAGGATGGTCGGAACCAAAGTTTTTCTCATCTGAACGCAGGGCTTTCTCCAGCAAAGCCCTGGCTCCAGTATAATCGCCCAGGTCTTTAAGTACTAACGCCAGATTTGAATAACTCACAGCAGTAGTAGGATGGTCGGGGCCAAAGTTGCTCTCAGCTGAATGCATGGCTCTTTCCAGCAAGGTCCTGGCCCTATTATAATCGCCCAGGTCTCGAAGTACGGTTGCCAGATTCGAATATCTTATAGCAGTGGTAGGATGGTCGGGGCCAAAGTTTTTCTCATCCGAATGCACGGTTTTCTCCAGTAAGGCTTGAGCTCCGGTATAATCGCCCAGGTCTCGAAGTACTAATGCCAGATTCGAATAACTCACAGCAGTGGCAGGATGGTCGGGGCCAAAGTTGTTCTCAGCCGAACGCAGGGCTTTCTCCAGCAAGGCCCTGGCCC
Organism: Chitinophaga rupis; assembly: GCF_900109685.1. Classification (GTDB taxonomy): domain Bacteria; phylum Bacteroidota; class Bacteroidia; order Chitinophagales; family Chitinophagaceae; genus Chitinophaga; species Chitinophaga rupis. Next base: position 434,832 of record NZ_FOBB01000005.1, read on the forward strand.
TGGTATAATCGCCCAGGTCTTGAAGTACGGTTGCCAGATTCGAATACCTCACAGCTGTGGTAGGATAGTCGGGACCAAAGTTGTTCTCAGCCGAATGTATGGCTTTCTCTAGCAAGGCCCGAGCCCTGGTATAATCGCCCAGGTCTTGAAGTACTAACGCCAGATTTGAATAACTCACAGCAGTGATAGAATGGTCGAGGCCAAAGTTGTTCTCATTCGAACGCACGACTTTCTCCAGTAGGGCCCTGGCCTTGGTATAATCGCCTAGATCTTTAAGTACTAATGCCAGATTCGAATAACTCACAGCAGTGGTAGGATGGTCAGGGCCAAAGTTGTTCTCATCCGAACGCACGGCTTTCTCTAGCAAAGCCTTGGCCCCGGCATAATCGCCCAACTCTTGAAGTACTAATGCCAGATTATTTTGCAGACCAGAAATTTTTGCTCCCGTATCATTTTGAAAATTATTGAGCATAGTATTACCATAGGGTATCCATATAAACTTATCTACTGGGTTATCCTTGTTTTGATCTATCCTTAAATTTCCGATGATCTTATCCATCAATCCTTCAACATCCTCCTCTACAGGCAACAACTGCCTCACTGTAACTTCTTTTACAATCAGGTGCATTTTGTAGGCATCCGTTTCTGTGTTATACAGTAACCAGCCCTGTTCCAGCAACCTGTTAAGTATTTCAGGAAATCTATCTTTTTTATCTTCACCAGGATCAATCAATTCCAGCAATACCGCATAGGAATGAAATTCTGCAGGTAAACAGGAGAATTGCTTCATCAACCAGGTCTCCTCCTCGTTTAATCTGCTGAGATTAAAAATGGATGATAAGTAAGAACGTACTTTATCTATCTTTTCACCTTTATGTTTTATATAAACATTGGATTGCAGATCTTCTTCGATAGCTCTTTTCAATGTCTGAATATCGGTCCTTCGCAACTGAGCTGTTTTTGCAAGTATCTCTATAGTTAGCGTATGAAAATCGATGACTTTTACCAGCTCAGCTATTTGATCATCTTGTTTGATGTGCGTGCAATGTTTTTTAAATAAAGCGATCGCATTTTCTGCAGATAAAAAATCTAACTCTTTTGGATAAAATTCTTTGATTAGTTCCCGGGAAGTTACCAGCACATGCCAGTCAGGCTGCCCAGGGAGAAGATCTTTCAGTGCTGTCAGCGTTTCATCAGCATTGTCAATGATCAGTAAATTAGGACTATGCGGTATGGCTCTCAATTTAGAGAGCACTTCATGAAATAGCTGCATTACTTCTTTGTCCTGCTTAACTATTGATAAGTTTTCTAACAACCCTTCTGCATTGATGATGTCACTGGCTATATTCTTAGTCAGTTGGGAGATCCAGACAATATGCTGGTAGCTTTTGTAGTATTTACTGAGGTATCCCTGTACCAGGGTGGTTTTTCCAACACCCCCAATGCCATTAACCACTACAACACGTTCGTTCTTAAACAATAAATTATGAAGTTCAAGTAGTTCATCTGTCCGGCCAATTATATCGTCTTGATGGATCCTCGGTATTTTTAGCGTAAGCTCTTTGGGGAATGAGATACCTGTATTTTTTTCGGCCATTTTATCCTTTTGCCGCAGCATATCTATTATGATGGACCGGATCTTTTCTTGGATTGAGGTTTTATTGTCGTCTTTGACTTCAGGTTTTTTCCCATATACAGATTCAAAAAAGACATCATCCAAAGAAAAGTATGTTTTGACATTGCTTTCAGGTGTCCAGTATTTTATTGGAGCTTGTATTGTATCTGAAAGCTTGTTAAGGATGTTAATATTTATGTTGGAGAAATTTACATGAGGAGACAGGGCTATATACCCATCCGGCCGATGACTGGAAGCATGTAACTCCTGTATCTTTACAGCAATAGCATTCCAGGATATTTCGGTTTTATAATCCTTACATTCAAAATAGAAATTCCGCTCACTTCTATTGTCATCCAGAAATCCTATTCTGATATCGAAACCATTCTGTGTTCCTGTTCTTTGTTGTCGTGCTTCTATTACAGGAAAGCCTAACTGTTCAAACAAGGATCTTAAATAATCCAGGGCCTTTTCTTCAAAATCGATTCCTTTAGCCATTAAGGACATTTTTTTAATTCATGGAATTATATCTCAAAAGGAGGAATGGGGTACTGATTACTGAAGTAAATTCTCAAATAAAGATATGGATTAAAAAATTATTGGCAAATGGAATTTATCGCTGATACGCCTTATGAATCGAGGCTTTCAGGTGCCTAAAAGTTTGTAAATGATGTAGTCATAATATCTTAGGACTAGCTAGACTATTGAAGAGAGTCCATAATTTGAGGTACTTTTTGAAGTAAAAGCCGCGTCCATTCAAGGTCTTTTGATTTAAGTATACTTTGCTTAAGAGCCATCAATTGTGCAGATACGTAATTCCCATTTTGTATATAGTTTTCGAATAATTGTATGCATTCATCAATTAAGGGTATTGATGCCGTTACAATATCATCTTGATGTGGTAAGTCGACGAAGTAATATTTTATTTTGCTTAATCTCAAAACGACAGCCGCGTTATTCATAAGGCATCTGGATATTATAAGTAGCTAACCTGTAACATCAGCGTTTTTAATCTCAGTCAAGCTTTCATACATACAGCTCAATGGCCTCGGCGAATTACTACTGTGTAAGTGTAATTAACACTCATCCAATCCCCTTAATTATAAAAATCATGCAAATTACTCGCCAGCTGATCATAAATCGGCCTGGTAAATAACATAAACAGATCCTGCGGCGGGGGCGGAGGTGCATCTACACCACCTATCAGGCGTTTATCTTCATCACTTAACGCCCGTTCATCACCTTTAAAAGTACCTACCTGGTTCACCCAGGTATAGCTGCCGGGAATACGATCCTGGCGCAGCACCTGGTTGTTGGCTACATCTATGATACGGTAGTCCAGCGCACCGCGGGATACTACTGTTTTACGGATGGTATAAATGGTGGCCTTTACCGTCATGTACCGTTTAATTTCCTTGCCGCTGGTATCTTTCAGCGGGCGGTCCTCTATCTCGCGCGATACATCACGGGAGGTACGGTCTATATAGGTTTGCCCTACTTCAAAATCATAGAACTGCATTTCCAGGTATTGGTCCGGCTGCTCCTGATCATTACGGGCGAATTTTTCGTCGGTGAATTTTACAAAGAAGTTGATGTTACGGTTCTGCAGGTTGCGCACCAGCGCATCGCGGAACTGGTCTGCGCTGAACTGGAAATACGGGCTGCGGATAGCGATCTGGCTGATCATCACGTTCACTAATCCCTGCTGGTAGGATTCATCCATTTTTTGTTTGGCATCCCGGTAATTGTTCACCAGCTTCAGGGATGCGGCAAATTCATTGTAAGCCTCGCGGGCACTGGGTTTGTCGCCACGGTTCAACAGCTCCATACCGCGGTCATAACGTACCTGTGCAGCATTTTCCTGTGCGCCGGTAATTGCATTGCGGTAGTCTTTGGGCTGCACTACTTTTTGTGCTGCCGGTGAGGCATAAATAATATCGTATAGGCTTTGCAGTGAGCGGTACTCTCTCCGTACATATTCCCATTTCAGGGGATTATCGGAAACAAGGTAACCATTCACTTTATCCTCATGTCTTAACTGAGATTGCTGGTATGCTTTAGGGAGCAGCTGAAGGGCAATGGGATCATTGGGCTTTTTTTGCAGCTTCTTTACAAATGCGGCTACTGCTTCATCATAGCGGCCTTTGTTATAGAGTTTTTCGCCCGATTTACAGGAAGATATAAGGAATAACAGGATAGCGGCTGTTAACAGCCTTAAATAGTTGCGCATGCGGTGGTATTTATGGTATGCGGTTCCGGCTTATTTATTTTACAAAGCGCCGGAGCTCGCGGTCTGTTTCACGTTCTTTGATGCTTTCCCGTTTATCATGCAGTTTTTTCCCTTTCCCAAGGCCAATTTCCATTTTGGCCAGTCCCTTTTCTGAGAGAAAGATACGGAGAGGTACAATGGTATAACCCCTTTCTTTTAACTTGTTCTCCATTTTCCGCAGCTCGCGTTTGGTAAGCAGCAGCTTGCGTTCCCGCAGCGGATCATGGTTGGCATAGGTCCCATGGGAGTAAACAGCTATGTGCAAACTTTTTACATACAACTCTCCCTTGGAAAAATAACAAAAGGCGTCATTAAAGCTCACTTTACTGGCCCTGATGGATTTTATCTCCGTTCCTGTCAATACCATTCCTGCAATAAACTTATCCTCTATTGCATATTCAAAATAAGCCGATCTGTTCTTTAATTCCGCCATCTCTATTTTAGATTTACGATTTTAGATTTACGATTTAATGATCCGCGTTAGTCAAATCTAAAATCGTAAATCTAAGATCGTAAATATAGTTTAGTGTTTAAACAGCTGCAGCAATGTTGCCAGCTGTTGTTTTAATTCCTTCCGGTCTATAATAAGGTCCAGGAAGCCATGCTCCAGCAGGAACTCTGCGCTCTGGAAACCTTCCGGCAGGTCTTTCTTAATTGTTTCTTTAATTACGCGCGGACCAGCAAACCCGATCAGGGCATTGGGCTCCGCAATGTTCAGGTCACCCAGCATAGCATAGGAGGCTGTTACACCGCCGGTAGTGGGGTCTGTCATCATGGAAATGTAAGGCAGCCTTGCACTGGCCAGCTGGGTAAGCTTGGCCGATGTTTTAGCCATCTGCATCAGTGAAAATGCGCTTTCCATCATACGGGCGCCGCCGGATTTGGAGATCACCATCAGTGGCATCTTGTGCGCAATACAGTAATCAATAGCACGGGCAATCTTTTCACCAACCACGGAACCCATGGAACCACCTATAAAAGCAAAATCCATACAGGCTATTACCAGGTCGTTACCCAATACCTTGCCTACGCCTACGCGCATGGCATCTTTGAGCCCGGAGCGCTTTTGCGCATCCTTTAAACGCTCGCCGTAAGGTTTCAGGTCCTGGAAGCCCAGCATATCCTTGGGATAGATGTTGGGAAACAGCTCTTCGTATTGATTATTGTCAAAAAGAATTTCGAAATATTCTGCCGAGTTGATACGGTTGTGGTAATTACACTTATCGCAAACGTAGTAATGTTCCCGCAGGTCCTTTACAGTGGTGGTTTTCTTACAATTAGGACATTTATGCCATAATCCGTCCGGCGCTTCCTTCTTTTCACTGGTAGTGGTATTGATGCCCTGTTTAATGCGTTTAAACCAGCTTGACATATTTTTCTGTTAGGTTAAAAAATAGTGGTGCAAGATACGAATTAAAATCACATGCACTTTTTCCGTTCGCAATATTACAGGAAAAGAAACTGGTTCCCAATAGTTTACCCCATAAAATTATATATTTTCTTTATTTAATAGAATAAGGGGCGCTGCACCGGGGTTAAAAGGGTATCTGAGAGACGGGAAACGGCCCGGACAGGCCGCTACGGCTCAGTGGCAAGGTCCTGCACGACCAGGAAGGAGAGACGTTCCCCCGCCGCTGTAATTAAAAAAGGGTGAAAGGCCTGAAACCCTTCACCCTGCGGTAAATTTGATCCCTGAATGGGCGTGAATTAAGCGTTCTTGTTGATGCAGTTCAGATCAGCAAATGCTTCTTCCAGGCGTTTTACAAAGGTTTCTTCACCTTTGCGCAGCCATACGCGGGGATCGTAGTATTTTTTGTTCGGCTTATCTGCGCCTTCCGGGTTGCCCAGCTGAGCCTGCAGGTAGCCTTTTTTAGCTTCGTAGTAGTCGTGGATGCCTTCCCAGAATGCCCATTGCATATCGGTATCAATGTTCATTTTGATCACGCCGTAACCCAGGGCTTCGGCGATCTGGTGTTTGGGAGAGCCGGAACCGCCATGGAAAACGTAGTATACGGGTTTAGCAGGCGTTTTATATTTCTCCTGGATAAAGTCCTGGCTGTTCTTCAGGATCTCAGGGCGTAGCTCCACGTTACCGGGAGTGTACACACCATGCACGTTACCAAAGGCGGCAGCCACAGTAAAGCGGGGGCCTACCTGTAGCAGGGTTTCGTAGGCAAAAGCCACATCTTCCGGCTGGGTATATAATTTGGCATTGTCAACGCCGGAGTTGTCCACACCATCTTCTTCACCACCGGTTACACCCAGCTCAATTTCGATGGACATACCCAGCTTATTCATGCGCTCAAAGTATTTCTTGGAGATCTCGATGTTCTCGTGGATAGGCTCTTCAGACAGGTCCAGCATATGGGAGCTGTACAGGGGCTGGCCGGTTTGTTTCATGAAAGCTTCGCCGGCATCCAGCAGGCCGTCTATCCAGGGCAGCCATTTTTTTGCAGCGTGATCGGTATGTAAAACTACCGGTACGCCGTAGTATTTGGCTACTTCGTGTACATGTTTGGCGCCGGATACACCACCGGCAATGTTAGCCTGCAATTTGTCATTCGGCATGCCTTTACCCGCAAAGAACTGCGCACCACCGTTGGAGAACTGGATAATTACCGGAGAGTTCACCTTGGCAGCGGTTTCCAGCACTGCGTTCACGGAGTTGGTACCTACCACGTTCACGGCAGGCATAGCAAATGCGTTGTCCTTAGCATCCTTGTACAGCGCTTCCAGCTCTTCGCCGAATAACACGCCGGCTCTGTATTTTCCCATATTTTATGATTGTTTACTGTTTACGGAGGGCAAATATAGTAGGAAAAAGCAGAAAGCGCAAAGCATAAAGCAGAAAGCCCGAAATTAGGGCCGAGCGCTGGAGGCGGAATGCTTAACGCTGATGACCGGGTAGCTGGAGGCAAAAAGGCAGAACGTGGAAGGCTGTGCTACGGGGGAAAGGGGAAAGCATAAAGCCGAAGGTAAAAGGACTTAATGCGGAATGCAGAACACTGAAAGCCCGGAATAGAACATGGAGCGCTTAACGTCAAAACTTTCCAAAGACCAGATAAGCTACAAATTAAGGCCTCCCCGGATGATGCCAGTTAATTTAAATAACAGCACACCGGTAACCAGTCTTACCACCAGATAACCGCCACAAACAACTTGCAACAAGCGCCAGCAGTGTTTTGTCATCAGCACATGCACACAACAAACAAAAGTAAACCCACAATAAAAACACCATCAGCATCCGGTGTTCAACGCATTTGCATATCAAAAGACAAGCCTCAAAAAAACAGAAGCAGCGTTCAGCGTTCGGCCTTCAGCATTCCGCATACTAAAGCAAAACACAATCAGCTTTCTGCTTTATCCTTTCAGCTTTCCGCTTAAAAAAAAGCCGCAGGCAGAAGCCTGCCGGGCTTTTTATATGTGGCTGGTTTGTCGTGCAAAGAATTTATCAGCTAACACTTAATGTGTTCCCGTTAATAGACACCGTCATCTTGGGAAGTGCAGCAGTTGCGGGGCCTGTCTGCACAGCGCCGGTGGTAGTATACCGGCTGCCATGGCCGCAGGGTGCATTACATTCTATCAGGTCGCTGCCAGTGTTAAAGGTAGAAACAGTGCAGCCCTGATGAGTGCAGGTGCTGGACAGGGCAGAGAATGCCGACGGCGTATTGCCTGCTGCAATACGGATCAGGATCACCCCGCCGCCTATTTTAAAATTGCCAGTGTTTAACAGTTCTGTGCTCAGGTCTGCGGTGAGCTTGGCGTTTCCGCCACCGTTATTATTATCCGGCGCATCGGCCATATGTTTTGTACAGGCGGCTAACCCTCCGGCACATGCGAGTGCCATAGCCATACTAAGATGGCTTACAAAGTCCCTTCTTTCCATTTTGGTCGTACGTTTAGTGAAAGAATTAAGCGTGATTGAATAGGAATAAATGTGTTTATATATAGTTACGTGGAGTGATCATAAAAGGTTGCCTGTTGAGCCAGGATATGAGGAGGAGTGCAGCAGCTCCCGCAAATACTCCGGTGCTTCCAGTAAGCGGCTGCCATACCAGGAGAACATTTCCCCATCCACCAGCCGTATTTGTGCGCCGGGCAGCACGGCCTGTATTTCTGCTATATGCTGCTCCTTAAAAGGGTAGGGCTCTGAAGAAAGTAATATTAGCTGCTGTGCCGGGGGCACATCTTTAAAAAGCGTCGTTAACTCCTCCAGCGTAACTGCCGGGTACCGGGGCATATCTGCCAGCACATTCGTTAAACCACATGCAGCCAGCATATGATGAATGAAAGTATCTCCGCCCGCCACCATCCATGGATTACGCCAGATAAAATAAGCAGCATGCAATTCCGTAACCGGTAAGGCTTCATGCAAACCCTTAAACTGTTCCTGGATCTGCATGCTCAATGCCAGTCCCTGTTTTGCATAGCCGGTTATTTCACCCACCCGCCGTATCATTTGCAGGGCCTCATCCAGGGTATGAATATCACTTACCCACACGGGAAATTCCATCTGCAGGGCAGTGATCTGTTCCTGCTGGTTTTCTTCTTTATTGGCGATGATCAGATCGGGCTGTAAGGCCCTTATCTTATCCAGGTCCAGCGTTTTGGTGCCGCCAATGCGCGTTTTATTGCGGAACCACTCTTCCGGGTGTACACAAAACTTCGTGATGCCCACTACTTCTTCCTCCAATCCCAAATGATACAACAGCTCCGTTTGCGATGGCACAACCGATATGATCCGCCGCGGCCGCGCAGGAATGGATACCTCGTTATGCAATTGATCTATGTGAATACGGTAGCCCATGGGAGGATGGAATTACGAATTACGAATTGAGTAGATCGTAGTTTTAAAATTTCGCCTAATTCAAGACAATTCAATACATTGTTTTCAACCACTTCAATCCAGTCATAATTAGTTACAATTTATTTTCGATAACGTTCCCACTAAGGCCGGGCAGGCTATAAATGCTTCATATTTAATAATCAGCTGAATCAACTCCTGATAATCATCCCCTGCATTCCAATTCGTAATTCGTAATTCCATAATTCGTAATTGCCTCAGCTCCCCAGTGCCTGAATAATATCATACTTCGTAACAATATGCCAGCTGCCGCTATCATCCTTCGTTAGCACAGCGCCATTCTCTTTGTTAATATACACCGCCAGCTTTTCAATAGGCGTATCCATGCTCACTTCCGGGAAAGCTGCATGCATCACCTGTTTCACCGGTGCATCTTTCAGGTTTACATCATCCATCAGCTTATTAAATAATCCGCCTTCGGAAATAGCGCCTATAATGTCACCGTTATGCAGTACGGGAATATGCTCTATTTCAAACTTCTTCATTTTGGCAATGGCATCGCTCACTTTCTCTTCGCCGCCAATGGTTACCAGTGGCAGGTTGCGGCGGCCGTTCACCACATCTTTCACGGTTTTTACATCCAGGAAACCGCGCTCCATCATCCACTGATCATTATAGATCTTGCCTACATAACGGCTGCCATGATCGTGGAATACCACCACTACCAGGTCCGTTGGTTTAAGCTGCGCTTTCAGCTGCAGCAGGCCTGCTATGGCAGAACCGGCGGAGTAACCCACAAAAATGCCTTCTTCCTTGGCAATGCGGCGGGCCATAATAGCGCCGTCTTTATCCGTTACTTTTTCAAAGTGATCAATGTACCGCATGTCGTAGTTCTGCGGCACAAAATCCTCGCCAATACCCTCGGTAATGTAAGGATACACTTCGCTCATATCAATTTCACCGGTTTCATGGTATTTTTTCAGCAGGGAGCCATAGCTGTCAATAGCCCATACTTTAATAGCCGGGTTCTTTTCTTTCAGGTATTGTCCTGCGCCGGTTACGGTGCCGCCGGTACCGGTAGCTACCACCAGGTGGGTAACCTTACCATCGGTTTGCTCCCATATTTCCGGGCCGGTTTGCTCATAATGCGCATCCCGGTTAGCCAGGTTATCATATTGGTTTACGTAAAAGGAGTTCGGGATTTCTTTGGATAAGCGCCGGGCCACAGAGTAGTAGGAGCGGGGATCTTCCGGCTCTACATTCGTGGGGCATACGATCACTTCCGCACCCACCGCCTTCAGGATGTCCATTTTTTCTTTGGACTGTTTATCCGTAGTAGTAAAAATACATTTATAGCCTTTTATTACCGCAGCCAGCGCCAGGCCCATACCAGTATTGCCGGAGGTGCCTTCAATAATGGTGCCGCCGGGTTTTAACAGGCCCTGTTGTTCTGCTACCTCCACCATTTTTACCGCCATACGGTCCTTAATGGAGTTGCCGGGGTTAAAAAATTCCACCTTTGCCATTACGGGGCAGGGTAGCGCTGCCGTTACACGGTTTAGTTTAACTAACGGGGTATGACCTATCGTTTCCAGTATGTTGTTACAGAATTGCATAGCGTGATATTAATATTGCAGCGAAAATAAGGGAAAAAATCGGGGCAGGAATAAAGGGCATGGCGCATTAAACAACAATCATCCGTTATCTTTGCGCGTTATGAGTAACCGGATATTCATTACAGGCATAGGCACCGGTGTGGGAAAAACCATTACCGCAGCCTGTGTTACGCAAGCCCTGGGGGCTGATTACTGGAAACCTGTACAAACAGGATTGCTGGAAGGCACGGATACGCAAACCGTGCGTGCGCTGCTGTCCAATACCACCTCTGTATGCCATAAAGAAGTATATTGCCTGCAGGAGCCTGCATCGCCGCACCTGGCCGCGCGGCTGGAAAACGTGACCATTGATCCGGCCCTTATCCTGCAGCAGGCGTCTATTATACAACCGCCTCAGCGCAGCCTGGTAATAGAAGGCGCCGGCGGGTTAATGGTGCCGCTGAATGAGGACGTGTTTACGCTGGACCTCATTCGTCAGCTGCAGGCTAAAGTGATTATTGTGGCGCAGAACTACCTGGGCAGTATTAACCACTCCCTGCTTACCGCCCGGGTACTACAGGCCAGTGATATACCGGTGCTGGGCTGGATCTTCAACGGCGATCATCATTCCAATGAAGAGGATGTTGTGCGCTGGAGCGGTTATCCTAAGCTGGGCCGCATACCGCACGCCACTGTGGTTGATGCTAATTTTATTGCCTTACAGGCCAAACAGCTGATGTTTTAAATAAGCACACACAAAGTAAACCGATTGTTCACTAAAACGGATATACGAAAGCAGTTCCTGGAACGCCGTCTTAACATGCCGGCAGAGGACGCTGCTGCACTTAACCAGCACCTGCTGGAAAACTGTCAAAAGGTGAATTATAGCCGCATTCGCTGGGCGCACATCTTTCTTCCCATAACAGAAAAAAAGGAGGTGAATACCTGGCCCATAGTAACATGGATGCGCCAGGCTTATCCGGCCCTGCAATGGGTGCTGGGCAAGGCTTCCCTGGCCACCGCCGACATGGAGCATTTCCTGTGGGAAGAACATACCCCTCTGGTTAAAAGCCGCTATGGCATACCGGAACCCGCCGGCGGCATACCCGTGGAACCCGGTACGCTGGACCTGGTATTTGTACCGCTGCTGGCCTTTGACCTTACCGGTCATCGCGTAGGTTACGGCAAAGGCATGTACGACCGCTTTCTGAAACAATGCCGGCCGGATGTGCGCACCATCGGCCTTTCCCTGTTTGAGCCGGTAGATGTGATCATGGATGCCGATATCCACGATGTACCGCTGCAAACCGTTATTACACCCGTTACTATCTATCAATTTATTGAAAAACAATGAAAGTACTGCGATACCTGAAATTCCTGCTTTACCCCTTTTCCCTGCTATACGGCCTGGTAATGTGGATACGGAACCGCCTATACGATGCCGGCACCCTTACCGCTGTAAGTTTTGACCTGCCCATTATTGCCGTGGGCAACCTGTCTGTAGGCGGTACCGGTAAAACCCCGCATGTGGAATACCTCATACGCCTGCTGAAAGAACATTTTACCATAGCCACCCTCAGCCGCGGGTATAACCGCCGTTCCAGGGGCTACCAGCTGGCCAGTGAGAACAGCACAGCTGCGCAGCTGGGCGATGAGCCCATGCAATTTCACCAGAAGTTCCCGGATATCAGCGTATGTGTAGGTGAGGAGCGTATGCTGGCCATTCCCCAGCTGTTAGGCGAAAAACCGGAAACCCAGGTCATTCTGCTGGACGATGCCTTTCAGCACCGCTCCATTAAACCTGGCTTCAACATCCTCGTTACTGAATACAACCGCCCCTTTACCCGCGATCATGTGGTGCCTTTTGGCCGCCTGCGTGAGGGGCGTAAAGGTTATGAGCGGGCCAGCTGCATTATTGTATCCAAATGCCCGCCCAATATGGGAGAAACGGAAAAACAGGCCCTGCAGCGGGAAATAAATCCCCTGCCGTACCAGCGCCTTTTCTTTACCAGCCTGCAATACGGGCAGCCCTATGACCTGTTCACCCAGGCGCCTATGCTCATAAGCCCGGATGCTACTTTGCTGCTGGTATGCGGTATTGCCCGCCCGGCCCCCCTGGTACAACATTTAAAAGAGGGTTTTAAAGAGGTGTTCCTGCTGCCTTTCCCGGATCATTATTACTATAGCAATAACGATCTGGAAAAGATAAGCAAAGAGCTGAAAGACTTACCCGGTGCGGAAAAGGTGGTGATCACCACAGAAAAGGATGCCGTGCGCCTGCACCTGTTACAGGAGCGTTTGCAGGAGTTGAACCTGCGCATAGCAGTGATACCTGTGGAAATATCTTTGCTCTTCGGCGAAGGGAATTCATTTAATAATTATATTTTTGACTATATCGTGGGGACTGGAACATCATATATTAGAACTTAATGGGACATGAGATGAATAAAAAGAAAAAACAAAAAAAAGGCAATCACAGTGGCCCGAAGAAGACTTTTCGCGGGATGATTGAAGTGACGCGTTCGGGAATGGCCTTTGTAATAGTAGAAGGATTAACAAAAGATATACTGGTAAAACAGAAGAACCTGAATACCGCGCTGGATGGCGATGAAGTGCTGTTAGATGTGCTTAAAGACCACTCCAATAAGAACAACGGCCGTATGGAAGGCGTGGTAACGGACATCCTTAAACGAAAGAAAACAGAATTTACAGGCACCCTGCAGGTTAACAAAGGCTTTGCCTTCCTGGTACCTGAAAAGGGCGCTTTTTTACCGGATATTTATATACCTGCCAACTCACTGGGCGAAGCCAAAACCGGCGATAAAGCCGTGGTACGCGTAGTAGCCTGGGGCGAAAAGACCCGCAAGCCGGTCGGCGAGATCATAGAAATACTGGATGCCAGCGATACCAACGACCTGGCCATGAAGGAAATACTGGTGGAAAGCGGTTTTCCGTTGTCGTTCCCGGATGAGGTGATAGCCGAGCTGGCAGAGATCAAGGAGAAGATAACGGCCGCGGAAGTACGAAAAAGAAAAGATTTCCGCAAACAGCTCACCTTTACTATTGATCCCGTAGATGCCAAGGACTTTGACGATGCCATTTCCATCCGCAAAATAAAAGGCGGTTATTATGAGATAGGCGTGCACATTGCCGATGTAAGCCATTATGTGCTGCCGGATACTGCGCTGGATAAGGAAGCCGATAAACGCGCTACCTCCGTATATCTGCCGGACCGTGTACTGCCTATGCTGCCGGAAAAGATCTCCAATGAGCTGTGTTCCCTGCGTCCTAATGAGGATAAGCTTACTTTCTCCGCCGTTTTCCAGATGAATGAAAAAGGCGAGATCAAACAGCACTGGCTGGGCCGCACCGTAATCCATTCCGATCATCGCTTTACGTATGAAGAGGTGCAGGAGATCATTGAAGGCAACAGCGAAGGGCCGCATAAAGAAGAAGTGATGCTGCTGAATAAAATAGCCCGCATTCTGCGTAAAGGCCGTTTTGATGAAGGCGCTATTAATTTCTCCTCACAGGAAGTACGCTTTCAGCTGGACCCTGACGGCAAACCTATTGGCATTGTTATTAAAGAAAGCAAGGAAGCGCACCAGCTGATAGAAGAATTTATGCTGCTGGCCAACCGTACGGTGGCGGAGTATGTATCTAAAATAAAGGTCAATAAGCAATCCGTTCCTTTCCCTTACCGTGTGCACGACACGCCCGACGAGGAAAAGCTGCAGGTGTTTTCCATCTTTGCCCGCAAGTTCGGGCACAAGTTTGACCTGGATAACCCGGACCATATTGCCCGTTCTTTTAACAAGATGCTGCAGCTGGCCAAGGGTAAACCGGAGCAGCATGTGCTGGAAACCATCGGCATCCGTACCATGGCCAAAGCCATTTACACACCGGATAACATTGGCCACTATGGGTTAGGATTTGCGCATTACTGCCACTTTACCTCCCCCATACGCCGCTACCCCGATGTGCTGGTGCACCGCGTGCTGGCACAATGCCTGGCAGAAGATATACACCCCGACAAGTACATGGAAAAGAAGTGCCGCCACTGCTCTGAAATGGAACGTAAGGCCATGGAAGCAGAGCGAGCTGCCAACAAATACAAGCAGGTGGAGTACATGCAGCAGTTTATTGGCGATACGTTTGACGGCGTTATCAGCGGTGTGGCGCACTTTGGTTTCTGGGTAGAAACTATTGATACAAAGTGCGAAGGCCTGGTAAGCATTCACAATATGATGGCCCGTGATGAGTTTAAGCATGATGAAAGCGAATATGCCCTGGTAGGCCTGCACACCGGCCGCCGGTTCCGTATAGGCGATAAGGTGAAGATCCGTGTAATGTCGGCTAACCTCACCAAACGCCAGCTGGATTACGACCTGGTAGAAGACCTGGAAGAACAGCAGCCAGCCTCCAGGCCCGGCAACATCGGCAAGCCCAAACGCAAAGAGAAGGAAAAGGAAAGAGGAGAGCGGGTGCAGCAGGGACCAGGTAAAAAACCGAAGCCTAACAAGCCCGGATCCAAACCTAAACCTAAAGCCGCAGATAATAATAATGCCAGCAAACCTGCGAAAGCAAAACCACGGCCCCGTAAAAAGGAATTATAATTTTGCTTTGATCAATATATCCGACTTCAGACTTCATTTTATACCATGCACTCTTTTCAGGAACTTATAGCACAATTTATCCAGCAATTTGATCAGCAACGTTTCCCCGACCAACCTTCTACGCTGTATAACGCAGCCTCCCACATACTGAAAATAGGAGGTAAGCGCATACGTCCGGTATTGGCCCTTATGGGAAATGAGCTGTTTGATACCATTCATGCAGATGCCTGGCAGGTAGGCAACGCCGTAGAGCTGTTCCATAATTTCACCCTCATTCACGATGATATTATGGACAAGGCGCCGCTACGCAGGAACAACCCTACCGTACACACCCTTTATGGCGAACCGGCCGCTATCCTGGCGGGCGATGCCATGCTCATATATGTGTATGAATACCTGAACCGGGTGCAGTCGCGCTACAAACAAAAGATCGTATCCGTATTTAACCGCGCTGCCATACAGGTATGCGAAGGGCAGCAGCTGGATATGGATATGGAAGCTATGGACCCAGCCCAGGTGAAGTATGATGATTATGTAAGCATGATAGCCCTGAAAACGTCTGTACTGCTGGCTGCATCCCTGCAAATGGGCGCTATTATTGGCGGTGGCAGCGAAGGCAACCAGGGCTACTTATATGAATTTGGTAAGAACATAGGTATTGCCTTCCAGATCCAGGACGATTACCTGGATGCTTTTGGCGATCCGGAAAAGTTTGGCAAACAGCAGGGCGGCGATATCCTGGCTAATAAAAAAACCTTCCTGCTGCTGAAAGCATTGGAGCTGTGCAACCCTGCACAGCGTATCCGCCTGCAGCAGCTGTTGGATACTGCCCCGGATGATAAAGTAGCGCAGGTGCTGGAACTCTTCCACGACTGTAGCATTGATAGCTGGGCCGAAAAGGAAAAAGAACGTTTTCAGCAAAAGGCGTTCGACAACCTGGAAAGCATCGCCGTATTATCTTCCCGTAAAAAGCCCCTGATGGAGCTGGCCGATTTCCTTTTAAGCCGCCAGCATTGAGATTTTAGATTTGGGGATTTACGATTTTAGATTTATTGGAGCGATTGGGGGAAATCCCCCAAATCTAAAATCGTAAATCTAAGATCGTAAATCTGATTATATTCGCAGATCACCAAAATTGAACTTGCTTTGTCTAAGTCGTTATTCCGCAGGAAGTCATTATCCACTATACTTAAGGATGCAAGGGAAGGGTTAACAGACGCGCATGGAACAGGATCTCTGCACAGGGTACTAAAAGTAAAAGACCTCACCGCTATGGGTATTGCCGCCGTAATTGGCGCAGGCATCTTCTCCACCATTGGGGAAGCCTCCTTCCATGGTGGTCCGGGCGTATCTGTCCTGTTCATTATCACGGCCATAACCTGCGGTTTCTCTGCCCTTTGTTATGCGGAATTTGCATCGCGTGTGCCGGTATCCGGCAGCGCCTACACTTATTCATATGTAACGTTTGGTGAGCTGGCTGCCTGGGTTATCGGGTGGTCGCTGATCCTGGAATATGCTATTGGAAACATAGCCGTTGCCATTTCATGGAGCGGCTATTTTAATAATTTATTGAGCGGTATCGGTTTGCCGCTGCCCGGGTGGCTGATCAGCAATTACGACAATGCTACCCCGGAAACCCTGGCTGCTGCCCCGCATATCGGCAGCATTCCCGTTATAGTGAACCTGCCGGCTTTCCTGGTGGTGGTGTTCATTACCTGGCTGGCCTATGTGGGCATCCAGGAAAGTAAGCGCAGCGCCAACTTCATGGTGGCATTTAAGATCCTGGTTATTCTTTTTGTGATAGTGCTGGGTGCTTTTTATGTGAATACAGATAACTGGCATCCCTTTATGCCTAACGGTTTTTCCGGTGTGTTAAAAGGCGTGTCCGCGGTGTTCTTTGCCTATATTGGGTTTGATGCCGTAAGCACTACCGCGGAGGAATGTACGAATCCGCAGCGCGATCTGCCCCGGGGCATGTTCTACTCCCTGATCATTTGTACCATATTATACATTCTTATTTCACTGGTGCTGACCGGTATGGTGCCTTTCACTGAGCTGAAGGTATCGGATCCGCTGGCTTTTGTGTTTGACAGGGTGAACCTGAAATGGGTCAGCTATATTATTTCCGTGAGCGCCGTAATTGCCACCACCACCGTTTTGCTGGTATTCCAGATCGGGCAGCCCCGCATCTGGATGAGCATGAGCCGCGACGGCCTGCTGCCAAAGCGTTTCAGCAAAATACATCCGCGCTTTAAAACACCTTCCTTTGCCACCATCATTACCGGCATACTGGTAGGCGTACCGGCCCTGTTCCTGAACCTTACTATTGTAACAGACCTTACCAGCATCGGTACTTTATTCGCCTTCATACTGGTATGCGGCGGCGTATTGCTGCTACCCCGTGAGGAGAGCAATACCCAGCGGTTTCAGCTGCCCTACATTAACGGGCGATGGATCGTGCCGGGGCTCATTGTGCTGTTCATTATCCTATTCCATACCCAGATACAGGAAAAGTGGTCCTTTGCCGGTGGCTGGGATGTTTGGAAGCATAACATACCTTTCTATCTATTTACCATCGTAGCAATCCTGATCACTGTATTCTCATTCCTCCGTAAACTGTCACTGATACCGGTTTTAGGCCTTTTAAGCTGTTTTTATCTCATGACAGAGATGGGCCTCAAGAACTGGATCGTTTTCGCTATCTGGCTCCTCACTGGCCTGGTGATCTATTTCAGCTACAGCTACCGTAATAGTAAGCTCAGCACGGCTGAAGCATAGCGGAAAGCAGAAAGCGCAAAGCATAAAGCATAAGGCACAATGGCTTGGCCTTCATCCGCTTCTTCCTTGCAGATCCAAACGACGGACCTTTGCCCGGCGCCACACGCTTGATAAAGCTCCATAGCACACCAACGCCGGTATGCTTCCTCATGCCTCATCATCATCCAAACAGGCGGGCGCAGTCTGGAGTTGGAGCTGTAAGGATGAAACGCCAATCAATCAAACCAGAACAAAGATACCCGCCCAACCGCCAAGCCTGTCCTGAATGCGCTCCTTTTTTCGTAACTTCAGTACAGTAGTTCTTTGATCCTAAAACTGAATGTTATGAATCTGCTACAGAAAATTGAGATCTGGGGCGACAGGCACCATCCCAAGTGGCTGGATGCTGTACGCATTGGCTTAGGCATTTTCCTGTTCTGGATGGGCGTTCTGTTTGTGCAAAACCGCGATGCACTAACCGCCCTGATCAACGAAAATCCAACATTAACAGTCGTATCCTTCTGGCTGGCGCATTACATCGTGTTTGCCCACCTGGCCGGCGGCGTGCTCATTATGTTGGGATCGTTAACCAGACTGGCAGTATTAGTGAACATACCGGTGTTAATAGGAGCCGTGTTCTTTGTACATTCCCCTACAGGGCTGTTTGCAGTACACAGCATTCCCGGCATTTCCATTGTAGTCCTGTTATTGCTGGTCTTTTTCCTGATAGAAGGCAGCGGCCCTCTTTCCGTGGATGAATATATGCGGAGGCACCCCGCCTGACATATAGGAAATCCGATTTTAGATTTACGATTTTACCATTTAGATTTGAGGTTCGGATAAAGAGAATGTAAACTTCAAATGTAAAAGCGCAGCACGGTCAAAGTGTAGTCAACTTTTACGTTTTACATTCTCCCAAAGCATCGTAATCTAAATTGTCAGGGGAGAGAATGCAATCATGAAATATGAAATAGGCGATAAGATCATCTTACTCCATTCAAAGGAGGAGGGCACCGTAGTGGATATTGTGAACCGGGAAATGGTAATGGTGGAAGTTGGTAAGACCACTTTCCCCGTATACCTTGACCAGATAGACTTCCCATACTTTTACCGTTTTACGGAAAAGAAGCTGCCTGCAGCAGCGCCCCGCAAGGTACCCGGTGACGAGCTCCCCGTAGAAAAGAAAAAGCACGAAACTTTCAAAACAGATAAAGGCATGTTCCTTTCCATACTGCCGGTATACCAGGCAGATGGTTATGAGGAAAATATACAGCTGCTGAAGTTCCATTTACTTAATGAAACCCAGCGCAGCTACACCTTACACTTCCGCGTGTGGCTTAAACAACAGCTGGACCTGGAAATTAAGAATGATCTGCAGCCCTTCAGCCACTTTTACCTGTCGGACCTGTTATTTGAATCTTTGAACGACAGCCCGCGTTTTGAATTTACTTTTTACCCAAGAGAGAAAGACCCAAAGCTGGCGCCTTCATTCAATAAGGTCTGGAAAATAAAGCCTAAGCAATTATTCCAGCAGCTCAATGAGCTGCATATACGCCGGGATGCCATGCTGAGCTTCCCGCTGTTTGAGAAGTACCCCGACAAACAACCCGATACCCGTTACGGTTTTGAAGCGGAGGATATCAGCAAATTATCGCCCTTATACAGTAAGATACAGCTGGCGCCCGATGCGCCCCTGGAGCCAAAATATGAAGTAGATCTGCATATAGAAAAGCTCATTGATGAGTGGCGGGGCTTAAGCAATATAGCCATCCTGGCCATTCAGTTAAATGAATTTCAGCGTTATCTTGACCTGGCCATTGCGCATAAACAACCAAGCATGATCGTGATACATGGCCTGGGCAAAGGAAAGCTGCGCGATGAAATTCATCAGCTGCTGCGGCAAACCCCGGAAGTAGGCAATTTTGTGAACGAGTACCATCCCCGGTACGGATATGGGGCCACGGAGATATCCTTTAAATATTAGTAACTTTAACGCGAATAACGTAAACTACAAACCGTGCTATCGTCTTTCCCGTTAAACGGAAGGAAGGAAAGTCCGGACAGCATAGGGCAACGCACCACCTAACGGGTGGGATCCCGGCGCAGGCCGGGATACAGACAGTGCCACAGAAAATAACCGCCACGGCTTGCCGGGGTAAGGGTGAAAATGTGGGGTAAGAGCCCACGTTCTGATATGGCAACATGTTGGAAGGGTAAACCTTGCGTGCTGAAATGCCATGTATACGGTCGTTTGAGGGCTGCCCGCCCGATGACCGAGGGTAGGCAGATACAGGTAACGCGTGAGCGTTATCGCAGATAAATGATAGCAGTTCCGGTGCAAACCGGGAAACAGAATCCGGCTTACAGGTTTGTAGTTTTATGTTATTTGTTTGTACCTATACCGCAGCAACCAAACTAAAACGCATATACTTTTATGGATCAGAATCAAGAAAGAACCTGGGGCGCCCTGGTACACCTGGGCGGACTAATAGGGATGTTCATCTTATCGTTTGTAGGAAATATTATAGGAGCCCTGGTAATGTGGCTCATTAAACGCAATGAATCCGCCTTCATTGACGATCAGGGTAAGGAAGCCCTTAACTTCCAGATCACTTTAAGCCTGGTAAATGTGGCCATTGGCCTGCTGATCAGCCTGCGGCACGGCATCTGGGCTTTCCGTTCCATCTGGCGCGATCATGATTTTGACGGCTGGCATGGCTTTGGTTCCGCCATCAGCTTATACGGCATTGTATCACTCCTGAATATCATTTTCTCTATTATTGCAGCCGTACGCGCCAATAAAGGCATCCGCTACCGTTACCCGCTTTGCCTGAGAATAGTGAAGTAGTTTAGTCCATGGTCTATGGTCGATGGTCCATAGACTTTTGCGCAGATACTAGTATAAACGAGAAGCGCTAAATGAGGTGAATTGATCACTACATTTAGCGCTTCTCGTTTTATATATCTTTTCGTTCTATGCTATGGACTATGGACCATCGGCCATGGACTCCAAAAATCACCCCTTCTTCACCGGCTGTAACTTAGGCTTGCCCTTCTTTTTATCTCCATTCACCATGCTGTCTGCCAGCTGCAGGGCATTGTAAGCATTCACAATACCACCGGTTACAGACAGGCTGCTGAACGGTACTTTTTCTTCTGTACCGGGTTTGGTTACCATGCTGTCTGTTAAAGGCGATACGCTTTTTTCCAGCACCATTTTCAGCTGCTGCGCAGTCAGGCTGGGGTAGTAGGAGAGTACCAGGGCTGCTACACCGGTTACTACCGGGGCGGCCATGCTGGTACCGCTGGCGCTGCCGTACTTGTTACCACCGGGTACAGTAGAGTAGATCTGCACACCGGGTGCAAACAGGTCTACCTCTGTTTTGCCGTAGTTGGAGAAATTAGCCACTTTGGAAGTGCGGCGTCCGGCGCCGGAAGCGCCTACCGTGATCACGTTGGTAGCCCGGCTATGATCGTTATAATGTGCGCTGGGGAAGTTATCCACCACATCATTATCACTGGCATCATTACCTGCTGCATGTATCAGCAATACGCCTTTTGATTCGGCATATTTAATAGCATCATCTACCCAGTCCTTATTAGGGGAAAATCCTTTACCAAAGCTCATGTTAATAACCTTGGCGCCATTGTCCACCGCATAACGGATGCCCAGGGCCACATCCTTATCACGCTCATCACCGTCCGGTACCACTTTTACTGCCATAATGCGTACGTTATCCGCTACACCGTCAATACCTACGTTGTTATTGCGGGCAGCTGCAATAATGCCGGATACGTGGGTGCCGTGGAAGGCAAATTCGCCCATTACATCATTATTGCCGTAGTATTTGTCGTTAATATCGTCTGTATTATCGCCTACAATTTCCTTGCGTTTATCTACTTCGCCCTCGTCTGCTCTTTCAGCTTTCTTCTTCAGATCGTCAATATACTCTTCAAATTCTGATTTAAAGTCCAGGTAGGCTACGTTCTGCTCGCCGGTGCTTTGCAGCAGGCGGGTCATAAAGTTCTTAGCCACCATTACATCCTGGTCAGTAGTTTCTATACTATCCAGGCGCGGACCGTTAAAGTCATCCTGTTTCAGGTAAGTGGTCAGGATGTTGGCGCACTTCAGCATGTTATCATGCAGCTTGGTCATGGTGCGGTAAGAGGCTTTATACTGGCTGGTAGGTTTTACAACCTTCTCCACCAGCTTTTGCCAGTAGGCATATTCCCGGGAGCTGCGATCCATGGTAGAATCCGGGTTGCCGTAAATGCGGCGGTAACGCAGGTATTCGCGGGTAGCTTCATCAGAGGCTTCCTTTACGCTGCGGCCGTCTTTACCGCCCAGGAAGTTCCAGCCGTGAATATCATCCACATAACCATTACCATCATCATCTATGTTGTTACCGGGAATTTCCTTTGGGTTGGTCCAAAGGATGGATTTAAGGTCCTCATGGGTAGTATCAATGCCTGAATCTATTACGGCTACTACTACCGGTGTGCTCTTTTTGCCTTTTAATAGCTCTTTGTAAGCTTTTTCTGCGCCTATTCCCAACACACTGTCCTTGTCATAGCTTAATAAGTGCCAGTTCCTGGGAATTGATGTGCCTTGTGCAAATGTGCTGATCGAGGCTGTCATTAGCACAACACTTCCCGCCAGTACGGCCACTGCTCTGCGTACAATCATTTAAATTTTATTTTAAGTCAGATGGAACCTGGTATTATAAACAGGTTCTCAATGAAAAACACTTGTAATATAATACAGGTAAATAAACGTCTTATCATAAACAATTTAAATACCATATTTGGTTAAAGATATGTAAAATGGAATTACTACAAGACAACATTCTGACGAGCGTTCAAAAAAGCTGATCACTGACAAGCGAATTGCAACCGCGCTTTTTAATTGCAAAAATTCTTGCTTTTTTTTCCATATCAGCATTGTTGAAACTCATTCAATACCTCAGATAAATATCGGCAAGCAGTTAATAACCAATATATTAAAAAAAAGAAAGGGCTCTGCCTGCTTATTTGATATTAAATGCGAAGTGAAAAAATAGGACTTTTAGAACCCACAAGGAAGGATTATAGCACAAAAGTAGAATATGAATTGTCGGAAAAAAGTATAATATTTATTGCTAGAAGAATGTTTGAAAGCCATCTCAGGCTGACAGACGTTTTTCTCATAAGCATGGTTTCCGTTTAACGAAAAAGCGAGGTTCTCTAACCTCGCTTCTTTTTTTTATAGTCATATATACAAAGGGAAAAAATCAAACATCTAAAACGCCCAGGATCACTACTTTATTGTTGAGTTTGCACTATTGTTATTAAGCGGCTTACAAAAATTAAAATATTATATATATTATTTAGTTTAATGCAATTGCAGTTTTGTTGCAAAGCAGCCTATCGCTGGAAGAAAGGCATTTTGTTCCCGTATAGGGCTCTCCGGTAGAGCCTTGCAGGAAGCAGAGAGCTGAGTTCTTAAGCATGCCTCCAGCAGCTTCGGATTCAACTTCAACCGGTATAATCTTGCCGGTAGTACCTCCCTAAAAAGCCTGGCGCCGGAGCCATGTGTTTCGCACACATAACTCCGGCGCCAGGCCATTAAAAAACATATCATTACAGGTCAAAAGAAATACCCTGTGCCAGCGGCAAACTGTTGGAATAGTTGATCGTATTGGTTTGGCGGCGCATGTAGTTCTTCCACGCATCGGAGCCGCTTTCGCGCCCGCCGCCGGTTTCCTTTTCACCGCCAAAGGCGCCGCCTATTTCCGCACCCGAAGTACCAATATTTACATTGGCAATGCCACAATCGGAGCCTGCGCTGGAAAGGAACTGTTCCGCCTCCCGCAGGTTCAGCGTCATAATAGCAGAGGAAAGCCCCTGTGGTACGCCATTCTGTATGTCAATAGCTTCTGCCAGGGTTTTGTATTTGATCACGTATAATATAGGCGCAAACGTTTCATGCTGCACAATGTCAAAATAGTTCTGTACTTCAGCAATGCAGGGCTGTACATAACAGCCGGATTCAAAACCCTTTCCTTCCAGCACGCGGCCTTCTACCAGGAAACGGCCGCCCTGCTTTGTTACCTGTTCCAGGGCCTGCTGGTAGGCCTGCACGGCCTGTTTATCTATCAGTGGGCCTACGTGATTATTTTCATTTAACGGGTCGCCTATACGAAGCTGTTTGTAGGCATTCACCAGCTTTTGTGTAAAAGCATCATACACACTTTCATGGATAATGAGGCGGCGGGTAGAGGTACAGCGTTGTCCGGCAGTACCTACGGCGCCAAACACACATCCTATGAGCGACATATCCAGGTCGGCTGCCTCAGAGATAATAATGGCATTGTTGCCACCCAGCTCCAGCAAAGCCCTGCCTAAACGGGCGCCTACTGCGCTGCCCACGGCCTTACCCATGCGGGTAGACCCTGTGGCGGATACCAGTGGTATACGGGTGTCATGTGTTAACCATTCACCCACCTCACGGCCACCGGTTACCAGGTTGCAAACCCCTTCCGGTACCTGGTTGGCGGCAAATACGCTTTGTACAATATGCTGGCATACCAATGCGGTAACCGGTGTTTTTTCAGATGGCTTCCAGATGCATACATCGCCGCATACCCAGGCCAGCATGGCATTCCAGCTCCATACTGCTACCGGGAAGTTAAAGGCGGATATAATGCCTACCACCCCCAGCGGATGCCACTGCTCATACATACGGTGGCCCGGCCTTTCAGAGTGCATGGCAAGACCGTAGAGCTGCCGGGAAAGGCCCACGGCAAAATCACAGATGTCTATCATTTCCTGTACCTCGCCATAACCTTCCTGCAGGCTTTTACCCATTTCATAGGACACCAGCTTACCCAGCGATGTTTTATGTGTGCGCAGCGCTTCACCTATCTGCCGCACCACCTCGCCACGTTTGGGCGCGGGCCACTGGCGCCATTCTTTAAAAGCCTCTTCTGCAGCGGCTACCACCGCATCAAACTCCGCTTTGCTGCCGCTTTGCACCTGGGCTATTTCCTTTCCATCAACCGGGGAAAAGGAGCTGAGCACCTCACCTTCGCCTTTCAGCCAGTGTTTACCGGTGCTTACCCCGCTATGCCGGGCCGGTATATTAAATTCTTTCAGGATATCTGCTATCATGGGTTGCAATTTAATGATTATTTAGTCCATGGTCCATAGTCGATGGTCCATAGCATGTTGCACAGTTTCCTGTGCTCCAGTGATATTACTTGTAAAGCTACCTTACGTTCAAGGCCATGGACCATCGACTATGGACCATGGACTCAACTATCTCCCCGTTTGCGAACTATACGTACTCTCAAAGATCTTATCCGCATTACCGGCTTCAAAACCATCCCGGCGGTGTTCCCGCTTTACCTGGTCTGTGGGCAGGTGTGCGAATTGGGGTAGTACCTTTCTTTCTGCAAACTCCACATAAGAGCCGGCAATGGGGTGCGTTTCATTATTGGCAAATGTGGCGGTGATCATATTGGCTACCGTAGCGCTTTGCAGCAGGCCGCCATCAGGGCTTACCTTCATTTTGCCGCCGGCATTGTTCAGGGTAAAACCTTTACGCTCCAGGAAAGCATTAAACTCGGGAATGGTATTATAACCCGGGGGCAGGTTATGTACGCTGATAGTAAAGTGGTTCAGGTAATAACGGTTGTAAATGACCCAGGCGGCATACTCGCTTTCAGCTGCCAGCAGCTTATAATCCTCCAGGGTAGGCAGGCGCCATAAGCCACTGTGCAGGAAACTATCTACTGCACTGGCATCGTCCAGGTTCAGGGCATCTACGGGATCGGATTTAACTTCATTAGTGTAGCTCCGGATAAGCTCCTGTGCCTTCGGGCTCAGGTCCTGCACGCGCAGCTCACTGATAAAAATGCGGGGAAAATGAGGTGCAGGCGGTGCGTACCAGAAAGCATCCAGCTTTTTCTCGGGGAAGTGGTAGGCGCTTTTTTTCGTGTAGCCGTAATGCAGGAAGATCTTTTCCAGGGATTGTATGCCCAGCTGCGGCACGCCCATGGTCCGGAATGCAATATGGTCATTTTCCACATCTTCCGGCTTTGCAATAATACCTTCCTGTATCATGGCTTGTATAATGGCCTTTACATCGGGCACCCGCTCCATGTAGCGCTGCATAAGGCCGCTGAGTACTTGCTCTAGCATAGCGTGTTCAATTACGAATTATTCAATTACGAATTACGAATTGCCTGCGTTTTGTTGAAGAGCAGTTTTTTCATTCGTGGCTTGTAATTGATAACTCTGTTTTGGTGTATTAAATAAACAATTTATTATAGATCGCTTTTCGTTCTAATCAATTTATAATATTAAAACTATTTCGTCATCCGTACCCATTCAATCCTCCATAATTAACAACCTTCAATCCCTTCGTAATTACCCATATCATAATTACTCCAATCGCATTCCCCGCTGGGCGGGGCAGGCTATGCACCGCTTTAGGCGGTGTAGTAATTCCGTAATTCTTAATCGAATCAGTATTGTTCATTCTCACTCGGAAAATCCCGGCTCTTTACATCTGTTATATACTGCTGGGTAGCGTTCAGGATATCTTCATACAAATTCAGATAGCGGCGTAAAAAGCGGGGTTTAAACTCTTTGTTAATACCCAGCATATCGTGCATTACCAGCACCTGCCCATCCACATACTTGCCGGCGCCAATACCAATAATGGGTATTTGTACGGTTTCCGCTACTTTTTTGGCCAGCAGGGCGGGGATCTTTTCCAGCACTATGGCAAAACAGCCCGCGTTTTGCAGCAGCACAGCATCCTGCAGCAGCTTTTGCGCTTCTGCTTCTTCGGTAGCACGCACGGCGTAAGTGCCAAACTTGTAAATCGACTGGGGGGTAAGGCCCAGGTGGCCCATTACCGGCACCCCGGAAGATATAATACGTTTTACGGATTCAATGATCTCTTCACCACCTTCTATCTTAATACCATGCGCCCCTGTTTCTTTCATAATACGGATGGCAGAGCTTAAGGCTTCTTTGGAGTTACCCTGGTAAGAGCCAAAGGGAAGGTCTACTACTATAAAGGCGCGTTTAATAGCCCTTACCACGGAGGAGGCGTGGTAGATCATCTGGTCAAGCGTAATGGGCAGGGTAGTTTCGTGCCCGGCCATTACATTGGAGGCGGAATCGCCCACCAGTACCACATCTATGCCTGCATCGTCAAAAATCCCGGCCATGGAATAGTCATAAGCTGTGAGCATAGATATCTTCTCCCCATCTGCTTTCATCTTTTGCAGTATATGGGTGGTTACGCGTTTAACTTCCTTGTTTACAGACATTTGATAGCTGTTAATAATCAATAATTAATGTTCAGCGCAGATTCAGAGGCACAAATTTGGGGAATATATTGATCACTACAGCATTTTTTTTACGGGAGGTTACCGCTTATTTCGGCATATAAAGCCTGTATCAGGCCGTCGGCCAGGCCTATCTTAGGTACGTATATTTCAGTGGCATCGGCCCAGCGCATTACATTCACATAGATCTGCAGCGCCGGTACAATCACATCCGCACGGTCTTCCCGCAGGTTGTACAGGTGAATACGCTCTTCCACTGAAAAGCTGCTGAACTCTTTGTAATAATCTTTGAGGGTTTCCAGGGAAAGCGGCTTGCCTTCCTTGCGTTTGGAAAGGGAGAAGATCTTGTTAATGTTACCACCGGAGCCAATGGCCGTTACCGGGCCGTAGCCTTTCAGCTGCTGTTTCAGCGTATCCTTCATCAGCTGCCAGTGCGCTTCGGTTACCTGGCGCTGTAAGAGGCGGATGGTGCCTATGTTAACAGAGGTTTTAAATACCAGCTTGTTTTTGCTGAAAAAGGTAAGTTCTGTGCTGCCGCCGCCTACATCAATATACAGGTAGGATTGGGTGGTGGCCATATGTTCCGCCACATGGTTCTCGTAAATGAAAGAGGCTTCTTCCTCGCCGGTAATGATCTGTATATCTATGCCGGTTTCCTGTTTCACCTGCTTCATCAGCTCCGGACCATTGCTGGCGTCGCGCATGGCAGAGGTGGCGCAGGCCTTGAGGTATTTAACGCCATATACTTCCAGTAACAGCTTATAGGCCTTTACAGTATTTAACAGTTCGGCTGCTTTTGATTCGGAAATGGCGCCGGTGCTGAAAACGTCAAAGCCTAAACGCAACGGTACCCGTACCAGGTTCACCTTTATGAAATCCATTTCGCCATTGCTTTTAGGCGAGGCCTCTGATATCAGTAACCGTGCAGCATTGGAACCAATGTCGATAGCAGCAAGTTTCATGGATGCAATTTAAACAAAGTAAAAAGTAAAAAAGAAAAAAGAAAAAGCTGGAGTAACCTGCTGCATTAGTTTTACTTTTTGCCGTTTAATTTTTTACTGTTTATACCGGGTACTGTTTCTCGTGCAAATACTTATAGATCTCTATCTGGGAGCGTATTTTTTTACCGGATTGGTCGCGCTTGTATTCATTTTTCTGATCATTATCCAATATGCGGGCTTTTACGTTACCGCTGAGCTGTATGTTCATAATGTCTATCAGCTCCTGCTTGCTTACCGGGTCCTGGATGGGCACGGCAGCTTCCACGCGGTGGTCCAGGTTGCGCAGCATCCAGTCGCAGGAGGCAATGAACACCCTTTCCTGTCCGCCGTTATGGAAAATAAATACCCGGGCATGTTCCAGGTATTCATCAATGATGCTTACAGCCTGTATATCTTTCTTCCACTTTTTATTCTCCGTATAGGCGCAACAGATACCCCGTATCACCATCTTAATATCTACCCCTTCCTTAGCGGCCTCATATAATTTGGCTATCATTTCCGGGTCGGAGAGGGAGTTCATTTTAAGGATCATACGGGCCGGCTTTTTATGCCTGGCATTCTTGATCTCGCGGTCTATTAACCGTAAAAAGAACTGCCGCATGCTGTAGGGGCTTACCGGCAGGGTAGTACAGGTTTCCAGGAACTTTATATCATGGCGCGGATGTTCCAGGTAGGCGAAAATGCGGTTCACATCTGCCATTACATTCCGGTTGGCGGTCAGCAGGCAATGATCGCCATACACACGGGCCGTTTTTTCATTCAGGTTGCCGGTGCTCACAAAGCCGCATTGCACTATTTTAGTCCCGATCTTTTTCTTGATCACACATAGCTTGCTGTGCACTTTCATGCCGGGTATGCCTATCAGCACTTTTACCCCTTCATCCTCCAGCCGGGTTTTCCAGCGCAGGTTATCTTCTTCATTAAAGCGGGCACGCAGCTCCAGGGCCACGGTTACCTGCTTACCATTACGCACGGCATTCACCAATGCGTTCATGATCTTGGAATTGCGGGCCAGCCGGTAGGCGGTGATCTTAATGCTGGTAACATTGGGATCAATGGCGGCTTCACGCAGCAGGTCTATAATAGTATCAAAGGAATGATAGGGGAAGTGCAGCATTACATCCTGCTGCTGTATTACGTGCATTACGCTGGGCGCATTCACAAACAGCGGGTGTATGAATGTTTTGCGGTGGTGCAGCTGTTTGTTGGTGAACACTGCATCCGGAAAGTCCATAAAATCCTTAAAGTTATGGATCCTGGCGCCGGGTATCAGGTTATCTTTTTTGGAGAGGCCTAAACGGCGCATCAGGTATTCCAGCAGCAGGGGATCTATATCCTTATCATATACAAACCGCACGGGCTTGCCCTTGCGCCGGTCTTTAATACCTTTTTCCAGCTGGTGTATCAGGCTGGTGGCTACGTCGTTATCAATATCCAGCTCCGCGTCGCGGGTAACCTTTATAATATGCGATTCAAATTTATCGTATCCAAAATAAGAGAAGATGTTGGGCAGGGAAAAGCGCACCACATCTTCCAGCAGTATAATATCATGCTCGCCTTCTTTGGAGGGCAGTAAGATAAAGCGGGGCAGGATGGCGGTGGGTATTTCTATCAGCGCAAACTTCTGCCGTACCGAATTATCCTGCCGGGCCAGCACCACGGCAAGGTAAATAGATTTATCGCGCAGGAAAGGGAAGTGCTGGATACTTTCTATCATCAGCGGGATGATGTTGGTACGTACTTCCTCATCAAAATAGCTGAGCACAAATTTTTGCTGTTCCTTGTTCAGCTGCTTTTCTGTGCGGATGAATATTTTTTCGGCCCGCAGCTCTTCCTCAATCCCTTTCCAGATGCGGTCAAACTCACGTTGTTGCTGTATACCTATCTGCTGGATCTCATCCAGGATCTCATCGGGGTTTTCTTCCAGGTGCACTTTGGCCGATTTGCCAAAGGATAGCATGCGTTTAAGCGTGGCTACCCTTACACGGAAAAACTCATCCAGGTTATTGGAAAAAATGCCCAGAAAACGGATACGTTCGCGCAGCGGTACCGTGGGGTCGGCCGCTTCCTGCAATACACGGGCATTAAATGATAACCAGCTTACATCCCTGGCTATCATCTTCTTTTTAGGAAGGTGATCTTTTTTCTTGTTCAATTTCAGATCCGGTAAAATATCGGTAGCGGGTGTCATGTCGCCTGGCTCACTTTTCGTCAAACGCATAAAATAATTTTGCATTCAGGTGTTTCACAATAACCACAACAATACGGTTTTTGAGAAACAATTTCATGTTAAATCTAAGTTACAGCATTTTGTAAAACTTCCCCCAAATGTTATATAGCCAGCGGGGTTATTAAGCGGGCATGGGATTAACAGCAATGCACCAAATGTAAGGGTATTGCCTGCGTTTAATTTGCTGCAAACAGTTATTCCGGTAAATTTATTTTTTGATCTCTGCAGCTGCCGGCTGCGGGCTGCGGCTGTTATTCAGTACCGGTAATAAGATCAGGGAAAGAAAGCCTACTACCATTACCAGCAGCGTTTGGGCCAGCCATAGGATCCAGCCAAAAGCATAACCGGTAGTGGCATGTATGCCGTATAACAACAGGGTTTGCTGCACCAGCACCTGGTAAGCGCCAATACCACCCTGGGTAACGATCATGCCTATACTACCAAAACCCAGTACAGCCATGGCAGCTTTAAAACCTAAGTGTGAAGTTTCATCCAGGGTATAAAAACCGCAGTACAACATCGAGAAGTACAGCGTCCATATTAGCAGGGTATAGAACAGGAACCAGCCTTTGCGCTCCATTTTACCCACAGATAAAATGCCTTCCATTACGCCGCGGGCTAATGCGCGTACGGTAACAGCGGCTTTGGAACGGGCAAAACGTTTCAGGAAAATGTAAATGGCGGCTATCACTACTATTAGTATCACGGCCAGTATAAGCCATTGCGTGGGGCCGGCATTGGCAAATTTCTGCTGCAGCGGTACCCAGATGCGGGTAGTAAAGAACTGGCCTACCACATCTATCTGCACGGCTACTGTAATGATCATTAAAATAATGAGGCAGATGAGGTCTATGGCTCTTTCGGCTATCATGGTGCCTACCAGCTTATCGGCCGGTATCTTCTCATACCGGGCCAGTATACCGCAGCGGCTTACCTCCCCCAGGCGGGGCAGGGCCAGGTTAGCCAGGTAACCTACCATTACAGCAAAAAAGGTATTGAGTACGGAAGGGGAGTAGCCCAGTGGCTTTATAAGCAGCTTCCAGCGAACAGCGCGCGCCCAGTGGCTGGCAATGCCTATGATCATGGCCGGTAATACCAGCCAATAGTGTGCATTGCGGAAAGCTTCTTTAATATCTTCTACTTCTTTATCGGAGAGGTTTTTGGTAACCAGCCATATCAATAACACGCCTATGCCCAGGAAAACAACGATCTGGAGTAAACTTTTCAATCTCTTGGGCATACGTTGATATTAAATTAGTTCCTGTCTTACAATTTGTTACCTTCTTTAGGGAAAACAGCGAGGGGGGTATATTTTTTAGCTTCTTCAAAATCCATGGTAGCATAGGAAATAATGATCACCACATCGCCTACGGCGCATAAACGGGCAGCAGGTCCGTTCATACAGATCACCCCGGAATTGCGTTTGCCTTTGATAATATAGGTCTCCAGGCGTTCGCCATTATTCACGTTCACTACCTGCACCTTTTCATACTCAATCATATTGGCAGCCTCCATCAGATCTTCATCAATGGTAATACTGCCAACGTAGTTCAAGTTAGCTTCCGTTATCACAGCGCGGTGTATCTTACTTTTAAGTACTTCGATCTGCATAGTTTTAATTCAGCGACCGCAAAGCTACGGAAAAATGTGTGAATGTGCGGATATGCAAATGTGCAGATGTTACACGTGTTATATAATGCGATGTTATATAATATGGGCCGTGGTAAACGGTCAAAAATAGTACGTTCTTACATCTGCATATTATCTATCAGCCTTACCGGGCTGCCTTTCATCCGAGCTGCTACTACTGCATACATCGGGAGGTCAGTGACGGCCTGTTCGGGGGACAGGATAATGCCGTCGTCTTTAACGGCAATCACATCCAGGTAATCCATTTCAAATTTACTGGATTGCAACTGCAACCGGGCGGCAGCAAGTATGTCAGGCAGGGAGCCGCCTTTAGCCAGTCCGGTTTTAATATAGGAGAGGGCCTGGTACAAAGCCACTGCATTTTTACGTTCGTCAGGGCCCAGGCGCATATTACGGCTGCTCATGGCCAGCCCGTCCGGCTCGCGCAGGGTAGGGCAGATGACCATTTCCGCCGGGGAATCAATGAGTGGTAATAAGCGGGTCACCACCAGGCATTGCTGCAGGTCCTTTTGCCCCATAAACAGCTTGTGCGGCTGCACAATATCCAGCAGCTTGTGCACAATACGGCCTACTCCCTGGAAGTGGCCGGGGCGGTGGGCGCCTTCCAGCACGGTTTCCAGCGCGCCAAAATCATAGTGCGGCGCCGGGGCGCTCAGCCCTTCCGGGTACATTTCAGCTACTGCCGGCAGAAACAGCACATCTGTACCGGCCGCTATCAGCATTTGAATATCTTTCTCTATGGTAATAGGGTATTTTTCAAAGTCGGCCGGGTCATTAAACTGGGTAGGATTCACAAAAATACTGCAAACCGTAAGGCTGGTTTGCGCCTTTGCGGTGCGTATTAATGACAGGTGCCCTTCATGCAGGGCTCCCATAGTAGGTACAAAACCGATCGTTGCGCCTTGTTGTTTTGCGGTGTTGAGATAGTGCCGAAGCTCGTCTTTTTGTTTAAACAAGTACATTTTGTTGTGTATTATGCCGTATCAGTGCTATGGATATATATCAGTATTTCGTGGTATGTTAATAATGCAGTATAATGTTGGTTGTCACGTGTCTGACACAGGTTTGCGCGTGCGCGAAAACTACGGTAAAACCATTGTTTCTGCCACAAAACAATACTTAAAACGGTGTTAAAAGTGCCAATTTGTCCTTTTTTCTTTAAAAAATCCGTAATTTTGCAAGCCAAATTAAAAATTACTGCATTAATAATCAGCATTAAATGTCCACAAAGAAAAGAATTCTTTTTATTGCCCATGAGATGTCGCCATACCTGGAATTAACCGAGTATGCGAATATGGTCAATAAAATGGCAATTAAGTCCAATGAGGCGGGTCTGGAAGTACGGGTAATTATGCCAAGATTTGGTATTATTAATGAACGCCGGCATCGTTTGCATGAAGTGGTAAGGCTGTCAGGGATCAATATTGTGATAGATAACGATGATTATCCGCTGATCATTAAAGTGGCCTCTTTGCCAAGCGCCCGTTTGCAGGTGTATTTCCTGGACAATGAAGATTATTTCAAGCGCAAAGCCGTTTTCGCCGACGAAAACGAACAGTTTTATGACGATAATGCCGCCCGCGCCGTATTTTTCTGCAAGGGAGCATTGGAAACCGTGAAGAAATTTGGCTGGCCGCCGGACATCATTCATTGCAGTGGCTGGATGACGTCACTGATACCGATGTACCTGAAAACTGCCTACAAAAAAGAAGCGGTGTTTGCACACTCCAAAGTGGTGTACTCGCTGGAACCCAATGGTTTTAAGGAAAAACTCGGCCCCACTTTTGTAAAGAAGGCTACCATCAGTAACCTGATCAAGGAAAAGGATATTGAGCTGTATAAAGAAGGCACTAACGCTGCACTGAACCGCGGCGCCGCCAAATATGCCGATGCCGTAGTAGTAGCCGGCGACAAAGCCGATAAAAAACTGGTTGAAGAAATAAAGGGGGAAAAGGGTAAGATCATTCTTCCATATAAAAAAGACAACGAAGACCTGGCCGACTACCTGCAGCTGTATAACCAGCTGATGGGGAAGTAAATAAGTCCATAGTCCATGGTCCATAGTCCATGGATGTTTGCGTTATATTTTACGCTTCGGAGTAGGCCATGGACCATCGACTATGGACCATGGACAGTCAAAACCCACAAAACATCGCGCGTGAGAGTTATTATAAGGAACCTGGGACTGATAGCAGCTTTTTTTATTACCATGTATGCCGGATCCGGATGTAATGAAGCCACCATTTTAGGAAATGAGCTTATACCCGGTCAGGATTACGTAAACGGGATTGATACCACCCTCACAGGTATCATTACACAGAATATCTGGAAAACAGATTCCGCTGTATATACCGGTCAGGGTAACTATTCCAAGGTGCTGGGTTCTATTGTGGGCGATCCTTTATTTGGCCGTGCCCACGGCTTCGTATATACGCAAATGAGCCTGCCCAGTAATGCCTTCAGCTTTACCGGCACGGGTCAAACGCTGGATTCAATTGTACTGAGCATTGCCTACAGGGGCTTCTATGGCGATTCCATGGCCGCCCAAACCTTCAGGGTGTACCGCATGGCAGAGCCGGATTTTAAGATAGATTCCAACTACCGTTATTACCAGGCTTTAAAATACAATGCCGGTGAGCTGCTGGGTACCGCTACCGTGGTGCCGCGTACTTTAAAGGATTCTGTATCTGTTTACGGCACCAAAGAGGCGCCGCAGCTGCGCATCCGGTTAAGCACTGCGCTGGGTAACCAGTTCCTGCAGCAAACAGCTACCACCGGTTTCACCAACGATTCTTCCTTTTATGCTTTCCTGAAAGGGCTGGCTATTGTTCCGGATACCACGCTGGCTACCAACCGTACCATGCTGTACCTGAACCTGAACGATCCTGTGACCCGCATCCGCCTGTTCTACAAGAACTCGGAAAACGATTCACTGAGCGCCAGCTTTCCCTTTGCCGCCGGTTTTACCGCACATGCCAATTACTTTGTGCGTAACCATGCCGGCTCACAGGCAGCACAGTATATTAATACCAATACTCCGGCAGGGGATAGTATCATCTTCCTGGAAGATGCGCCGGGCCTGTTCACCAAAGTGACCATACCCAACCTGGAAAACTTCCCCAACGCGGTTATTAATAAGGCGGAGCTGGTAGTATCGGAAATTACACCCGCACCTTCAGATCTAAATGATATTTATTCTGCGCCGGATTTCCTATTTTTACAGCAGTACGTAAGCGGGGACACCACCAGACCCCTCATCGATTACGGAAACCCCAGTAGTCCTAACCAACCATATTTTGGTGGCGACAAAACAGTGGTAACCCTGTTTGGGGGGATGAAGTATACACAATACAAGTTTAACATTTCCAGGTATATGCAGCGTTTGTTGCGTAAACAGGAAACCAATACAAGCTTTAAGCTGGAGGCGCTTTCACCCAGGAATATTGATGTGCATCGTGTAAGAGCAGGCGGAGGCAACCACTCCCAGTTTAATCTGAAACTGAGGATCATTTATACGAAACTTTAAAACGAAACACGGATATTTTATGCCTTATTTATTTACGTCAGAATCTGTATCTGAAGGACATCCGGACAAAGTTGCCGATCAAATCTCCGATGCGCTGATCGATCATTTTCTTGCATACGATGCAAAGTCAAAGGTAGCCTGCGAAACACTGGTAACTACCGGTCAGGTAGTGCTGGCCGGTGAAGTAAAGTCAGACGCTTACCTGGATGTGCAGGACATTGCCCGTGAGGTGATCCGCAAGATCGGCTACACCAAGAGCGAGTATATGTTTGAAGCCAATAGCTGTGGTATCCTGTCAGCTATTCACGAACAGTCACCTGACATTAACCAGGGCGTAGACCGTAAGAATCCTGAAGAGCAGGGCGCCGGCGACCAGGGTATGATGTTTGGTTATGCCAGCCGCGAAACAGATAACTATATGCCCCTGGCCCTTGACCTGGCGCATAAGCTGCTGCTGGAGCTGGCTGCTGTACGCCGCGAGAATAAAGAGATCAAATACCTGCGTCCTGATGCCAAATCACAGGTAACTATTGAATATTCCGACGATAACAAACCGGTGCGTATAGACACCATCGTTATATCTACCCAGCACGATGATTTTGATAAGGACGAGCAGATGCTGGCCAAGATCAAGGAAGATATGATCAAGATTGTAGTACCCCGCGTAAAAGCCAAGCTGAAACCGGAGCTGCAAACCCTGTTCAACGACCAGATCACTTATCACATTAACCCTACCGGCAAGTTTGTAATAGGCGGCCCGCATGGTGATACCGGCTTAACCGGCCGTAAGATCATTGTGGATACCTATGGCGGTAAAGGTGCCCACGGTGGTGGCGCTTTCTCCGGTAAAGATCCTTCCAAGGTAGACCGTTCTGCCGCATATGCCACCCGCCACATAGCCAAGAACCTGGTAGCTGCCGGTTTGTGCGATGAGGTGCTGGTACAGGTATCTTACGCTATTGGTGTAGCTAAACCCTGCGGTTTGTACATCAATACCTATGGTACTGCAAAAGTGAACCTGAATGATGGTGATATTGCCCGCAAGGTAGAAGAGATCTTTGACCTGCGTCCTTACTCTATTGAGCAAAGGTTAAAGCTGCGTAATCCTATTTATAGCGAAACCGCTGCTTATGGCCACATGGGCCGCGATAGCCAGGTAGTGACCAAGGTGTTTAACAAAGGCAAACAAACAGAGAAGAAAGTAGAAGTGGAGCTGTTCACCTGGGAGAAACTGGATTATGTGGATAAGGTGAAACAAGCCTTCAGCTTATAATTAATAATTAAGATTAGTTCTTCAATAGAAAAAGTCCTGCATGTAACATGCAGGACTTTTCGTTTATAGTCAATGGTTGCAGTGATCCCATTTCGTGATCTAACTACACCACGATTATTAATTCTCAATTATTCATTATTAATTCTTCATCCCCTTCAACGTAGCCAGCGCCTCACTCACATGCTTCTCCGCATCCCGCATGGAGTTAAACTGGTGCACCACCACGCCGTTCTTATCCACCACATATGTTACCCGCCCGGGGAATACAAAGGTTTTGGGTACGCCAAATAGTTTCCGTACATCATTAGCCGTATCGCTTAGTAAGGTAAAAGGCAGCTGATGGTGTGCTGCAAATGCTTTGTGGGATTGCACCCCATCGTTACTGATCCCAATTACTTTCGCGCCGTACTGTTTAAACTGTTCAAAC
Organism: Chitinophaga rupis; assembly: GCF_900109685.1. Classification (GTDB taxonomy): domain Bacteria; phylum Bacteroidota; class Bacteroidia; order Chitinophagales; family Chitinophagaceae; genus Chitinophaga; species Chitinophaga rupis. The sequence goes on from NZ_FOBB01000005.1 coordinate 471,936, forward strand.
GCATCCCGGAAAGAACAGGCTTCCTTGGTACAGATGCTGGTTTCATCTTTCGGATAAAAGTAAATGACTAACGGCTGCTTGCCTAAGACCGTTGAAAGGTCAAATACATTTCCATCCTGGTCTTTTAACCGGAACACCGGCACTTTAGAGCCTACTTTTACCTGGGAGTGCGTAGAACAGCTGCCTGACAGCAGGATACCTGCCAGCAGCAGGCTGCTAAACATGAATTTTCTGAGTTGCATAAGCCATGTATTTAAGCTGTACGGCCGGTGAAGGCAGCACAACAGGTACAGGCAGCAAGTTAAAACAGAAAGTTGATACCGAACTGCAGATTGTCGAGTATATGTTGGCCAGCGAAGTTCAGCGAATGGGTATTGACCCCGTAGGCATCATCACTACTGGAATAACTATAGCTAACCAGTGGTCCAAAAGATGCCTGCAGCGAGATGTTGCTTTTGAGCCTGAACATAAGACCAGGGCTGTAGAAGGCGCCAAGGCCCCAGAATTTTGAGGATTCAGTATAAGTATCAAAATGTTTAATGCTTCTTGAATAATTACCGCTAATACCGAGATCATTAAAAATGGTGAACCGGCTTTGCCATAAAGGGACATCGTAACGAATAAAAGGGGCAAAGTAAAAGCTGTTGGTGTTACTTGTGTACGGATCGTTTGTAGTCGGGTTATTCTCATGTGCATACAGGTAGGAGAGATTAATCCCCAATGCTACATTCTTCTTAATATAATGCGCGTAAGTAACGGTTACCAAGGATTTGGTGGACTTATATTTTTCGCTATCATACCAGGTTCCGGAGCCATTTGTATTATTAAAGGCTAAGCTCCCCCCGATCAAATTCTTCTTAAATGGTTCCTGTTCCTGCGCCCGGGCATGGGATTGAACAAACAACAGGAGGGTTACCATACAAACTAACGTTAAAGTTCGCTGCATACTAAATGGGTTTTGAGTGAGTGAATATAGATTGATTAACAGCCAGCAATCTAATCAGTAAACATCTATTACATTGTTAAAGAATGTTATTTGTTTCCTTAGGGAATGTTAAAAAGTGTGAATGCGTTTTAATTATTATTTTTGGCCCTTAAACTTACAAGCATTGAAAACCATACTGAATGGAACGCAGTTGGCCATTACTATAGACCGGCTTTGCCACCAGCTCATAGAAACGCATCTGCACTTTGAGCATACGGTGCTGATAGGCTTGCAGCCCCGGGGTATCTACCTGTCAGACAGGATCCACCATACCCTGCAAAAGCTGCTGCCAGGCACCCCCATCCCTTATGGTAAGCTGGATATTACCTTTTACCGCGATGACTTTAACAAAGGCGCCGCTTTGCATGTGCCCAGTGAAACGGACATTAATTTTTCCATTGAGAATAAGCGGGTAGTGCTCATAGACGATGTGCTGTACACCGGCCGTACCATCCGCTCTGCACTGGATGCTATGCTGGATTTTGGCCGCCCGGCTACGGTGGAGCTGCTGGTATTAATAGACCGCCGCTTTACCCGTCAGCTGCCCATTCAGCCAGACTATACCGGCCGTACCATTGATGCCATTATCAGTGAAAAAGTACGGGTGCTCTGGCAGGAGCGCGACGGTAAAGATGAAGTGATCATACTGGAATAGTAAAAATTCGGTAGCCGGATTTTAATTTTCACCTGTATATTTGCACCTTAGAATGTCACTCTCCGTAAAACATCTACTCGGCATACGCGATCTGGAACGTCAGGATATAGAGCTTGTTTTTCAAACAGCTGATCAGTTTAAAGAGGTGTTACAACGCCCGATTAAGAAGGTTCCAACCTTGCGTGATACTACTATTGTCAATGTATTTTTTGAGAACTCCACGCGTACCCGCATCTCTTTTGAGCTGGCGGAAAAGCGCCTGGGCGCGGATGTGGTCAACTTCTCCGCTTCCGGTTCTTCAGTCTCTAAAGGCGAAACGCTGATAGATACCGTCAACAACATCCTGTCTATGAAGGTGGACATGGTGGTGATGCGGCACTCCGCCAGCGGCGCCCCGCACTTCCTGTCCAAACACATACAGGCGCCCATTGTAAATGCAGGCGATGGGATTAACGAACATCCCACGCAGGCTTTGCTGGATGCATTTTCCATCCGCGAAAAGCTGGGCAGCGTTACCGGTAAAAAAGTAGCCATCTGTGGCGATATTATGCACTCCCGTGTAGCCTTATCCAACATTTACTGCCTTAAAAAGCTGGGGGCAGAAGTAACGGTGGTAGGCCCGCCTACACTGATACCCAAGCACCTTGAAAAAGCTTTAGGCGTAAACGTTACCTATAACATCCGCGAAGCGCTGGCCTGGGCCGATGTAGCCAATGTGCTGCGCATTCAACTGGAAAGGCAGAACACCCCGCTGTTCTCCTCCCTGCGGGAATACTCCCTGGCATACGGCGTAAACCGCCGCCTGCTGGACAGCCTGCAGAAAGACATTGTGATCATGCACCCCGGGCCTATTAACCGCGGGGTAGAGCTCAGCTCCGATGTGGCGGATTCCGGTCAGTCTATCATCCTCAACCAGGTTGAGAACGGCGTGGCTATACGGATGGCGGTGCTGTACCTTTTAGCTGGTAAAAAAATGAACAATGAATAATTAACAATTAGTAATCGCAATGCAGTACTACACTTATTAACAATCACTGCGTAATATCAATGATCACTTTTACCACTGGCACAACGATTATTAATTATTCATTCTTCATTATTAATTAAAAGGAATGCGCACCGTACTTCTTCTCATCGTCTCCAACACTTTTATGACCTTTGCCTGGTACGGGCATCTCAAACACCAGGACATGGCCTTGTGGAAGGTGATCCTCATCAGCTGGGGCATTGCCTTTTTTGAATACTGTTTTATGGTGCCGGCCAACCGTTTGGGATCACAGGAAGGATTTAACGGTTTTCAGCTGAAAACCATCCAGGAGATCGTTACCCTGAGCGTGTTTTGCCTGTTTGCCGTGTTTTACCTGAAAGAGCCGTTGCGCTGGAATTACCTGGTTTCCTTTGTGTTTATACTGGCAGCCGTATACTTTATGTTTAAGAAGTGATCTCCACTCATCCCTTTATCGGTCCATTCTCACATTTGACGGCATACCACCGGTGCATTCGCACATTTAATGCTTATTTTTGACCATCTGAAAACCACGAATCAACAACATGCTTGTAAGGATCAGCTTATTACTTACCGCCCTGGCGGCCCAATTAACCGCATGGGCGCAGCCCTCGCCTGTGTTGAATGCCGCAGATATAAAATTACAGCTCCGTAAACTGGATACCCTGGGTAGCGTGTTATACATGGCCGCTCACCCGGATGATGAAAATACCCGCCTGCTGGGTTACCTGGCTAAGGAGAAATTATACCGCACCGGTTACCTGTCGCTTACCCGCGGCGATGGCGGGCAAAACCTGGTAGGGAATGAGCAGGGCGAGCTATTAGGCCTGATCCGTACCCAGGAGCTGCTGGCTGCCCGCCGGATAGATGGCGCAGAACAATTCTTTACCCGTGCGCAGGACTTCGGTTTTTCCAAGAACCCGCAGGAAACTTTTACTATATGGGACCGGGAAAAGATCCTGGCCGATGCGGTATGGGTGATCCGCCAGTTCCAGCCGGATGTGATCATTTGCCGTTTCCCGGCAGATAGCAGGGCAGGGCATGGGCACCATACCGGTTCCGCCATGCTGGCTGCAGAGGCTTTTACCGCAGCCGCAGATCCTAAACGTTTTCCGGAACAGTTGAAATACGTAAAACCCTGGCAGGCTAAACGCCTGTTATGGAATACCTTCAACTTTGGAGGGAACAATACCACGGCGCCCGATCAATATAAAATAGATGTAGGCGCATTCAACGTACTACTGGGCAGGGGATATGGGGAAATAGCCGCCGAAAGCCGCTCCCAGCATAAGAGCCAGGGTTTTGGCGTAGCAGCCTCCCGTGGCAGCTCCCTGGAATACTTTACCACTATTCAGGGTGATGCCCCTAAACAAAGCCTGATGGATGGTGTTAACACCTCCTGGGAACGTGTACCCGGCGGCGGTAAGGCCATCGGGGAAATGGTAGATAAAGTGATTGCCAGTTACCAGGTAGAAGATCCCGCAGCATCCGTACCCGCGCTGCTGGCTATACGAAAAGCCATTACCGCCTTACCGGATAGCTACTGGAAAACGCAGAAGCTGAAAGAAACAGAACAGCTGGTGCTGGCCTGCGCCGGTTTATGGATGGAGGCTTACAGCACCACCGCCGAAACAGTGCCCGGGCAGCCATTACAGGCCAGCGTGCAGCTGATCAATAACAGCCATGTACCGGTACGCCTGCAAAGCATTCAGCTGCAGGATAAGGATACCACTTTAAATAAACAGCTGGAATTTGACCAGTTTGTGAGCATTCCTCAAATGATCACTGTACCGGCTAATACCGCTTTATCACAGCCTTACTGGCTGGCTGCACCGCACCCGCTGGGGATGTACATGATAGCCGATCAGCAGCTGGTAGGGCGCCCCGAAAATATACCCGCCCTGCAGGCTGCCATTCATTTGGAAATTGACGGGCAGGCCTTTACAGTACAACGCCCGCTGCAATACAAACATACCGATCCTGTAAAGGGAGAGGTGTATGAGCCGCTGGTAATAGCGCCCCCTGTGTTAGCTAACCTGAATAACCAGGTGTTCATTTTCACAGAACCGCAGGCACAGCCGGTAACGGTAAAGCTGAAAGCTATGGCAGATGGTACTACCGGTACGGTACAACTACAGGTGCCCGGTGGTTTTAAAGCCAGTCCGGAACAGCAGTCCTTTACCCTTAACCATAAAGGCGATGAAACGGAAGTGCTGTTTAACCTGGTACCGGTACAAATGAATGGGAATAGCAGCCGGGTAGATACGTTTAACGTAGCTGCTACAGTAAACGGTCACGTATATACGCAAAGCCTGCAAACTATTCACTACGATCATATTCCGCCCATAACCCTGTTCCCACCGGCAGCAGCGCGGGTAGTAAGCCTGCGTTTAAAACACAATGGCAACAAGCTGGGATATATTGCCGGCGCCGGCGACCTGGTGGCCGCTTCCCTGCAGCAGGTAGGTTATGAAGTAACCCTGCTGGATGAAAAAGATATAATGGGCGGGCGCCTGCAGCAATACGATGCTATTATTGCCGGCGTACGCGCCTACAATACCAATGAACGCTTAAAATACTGGCAGCCCCGCTTAATGGAATATGTTAAGAACGGCGGCACCCTGCTGGTGCAGTACAATACCGTAGGGCCGCTGGTTACCAGCCAGCTGGGGCCATATCCGTTTAGCCTTTCCCGTGGCGACCGGGTTACAGATGAAAATGCAAAAGTTACCTGGCTGCAGCCGAACGATGAAGTAATGCATTATCCCAACGAGATCACGCAGCAGGACTTTGACGGCTGGGTGCAGGAGCGGGGTTTATACTTTACAGTAAATGCAGCTTCTGAATACCGCAGGCTGTTTGCCATGAACGATAAAGGGGAGCAGCCACTGGATGGCAGCACCCTGGTAGCTAATTATGGTAAGGGCAGATATGTGTACACGTCCCTGGCCTTTTTCCGTGAGCTGCCGGCCGGTGTACCCGGTGCATACCGTTTATTTGTAAATCTTATTTCGGCAAAAAAGTAGTATGAGTAAAAAGCACGAGGAAAACCGCCCCCGCCTTACGATTGCCGCCGGTTTGTGTATTGCACTGGGCCTTATTATAGGCATTGTGATCAAACGTGTGCAGGTAGGCCTGTTCATTGGTTTGGCGCTGGGGCTTTTAGGGGGAGGATTGTTGAGAAGAAGATAGATTCAATTACGAATTATTCAATTACGAATTACGAATAGGGGAAAGGCTGCATAAAGGAGGGCTTGTAATTTGTACATGAAGTTCGTAATGCTGCTATACTGTTTAAATTATCATTAGAAATGAAATAGCTAAGGAAGTCTTCTTAATTCAATTATGAATTACACGCAAAGGAAACCATGTCATGAACATAACATAAGCCATTCGTAATTCGTAATTGAATAATTCGTAATTCACCTGTAATTCCTGTTCATGGAAAATGAAAAGCCACCTTTATTCAGGGCATGGTGGATCTGGTACCTGTTGGTGACTGTTTGGCTGGCTGTACTGATCCTGTTATTCTTTTTATTCACCAAAACATTCTCATGAGTGTACTGGATTGGATAGTCCTATCCGCAACTTTAGCTGTAATTATTTTATACGGTGTATGGAAAAGCCGGGGGCAAAAGAACATCCACGGCTACTTCCTGGGTAACCAGTCTATGCCCTGGTACATTGTATTATTGTCCATTATTGGTACGCAGGCCAGCGCTGTTACTTTTATCTCTGCTCCCGGTCAGGCCTATACGGACGGGATGCGTTTTGTGCAATATTACTTTGGCCTGCCGCTGGCCATGGTGGTGCTGTGCATCACCTTTGTGCCCATTTTCCATAAGCTGAAGGTATTTACCGCTTATGAGTTCCTGGAGCAGCGGTTTGATCTTAAAACGCGCACCCTAACCTCCATTTTGTTCCTGGTGCAAAGGGCCCTTTCCACGGGCATCAGTATTTATGCGCCATCCATCATCCTCAGCAGCCTGCTGGGCTGGAATATTTACTGGACCAATATTGTAATGGGCGGAGTGCTCATTATTTATACCATGTCAGGTGGCACAAAGGCCGTTAGCTATACACAAACGCTGCAGCTGGCAATTGTATTCACCGGTATGTTCCTGGCCGGCTGGATGGTGGTGCATTTGCTGCCAAAGGATATTGGCTTCAGCGATGCATTGCATGTAGCCGGTAAAATGGACCGCCTGAATGTGGTGGTGACTGATTTTGACTGGAAAGACCGCTACAACATATGGAGCGGTGTAATAGGCGGGTTTTTCCTGGCGCTATCCTACTTTGGTACCGATCAGTCGCAGGTAGGGCGCTACCTCACCGCGCGTTCTGTTACTGAAAGCCGGCTGGGATTACTTATGAACGGGCTGGTGAAAGTGCCCATGCAATTCCTGATACTGCTCATAGGCGCGCTGGTATTTGTGTTTTACCTGTATTTCCGTTCGCCCATTTTCTTTAATGAAGCACAGCTGAGTAAAACCTATCAATCCGAACAGGGGCCTGCGCTCAAAAACCTTGAGGCTCACTATAATGAGCTTTCTGCCGTTAAGCAACAGCAGGTGAAAGCCCTGGCCGATGCTTTAGCCGCTAAGGATCAGAACACGGTACGCACCACCCAGCGTGACTTACAGGCTACGGAATCTGCGGCTGCCAGCCTGCGGGAACAAGCCGTTAAGCTGATCAAAAAAGCCGACCCTGCGGCGGATGATAATGATACCAACTATATTTTCCTGCACTTTGTGGTACATAACCTGCCAAAGGGATTGGTAGGCTTGCTGATCGCCATTATTTTCCTGGCCTCCTGGGGCAGTGTGGCAGCGGCGTTAAATTCGCTGGCATCCACCACCGTGGTAGATGTATATAAACGTATGGTGAACAAAGAGGATTCGGATGAGCACTACCTGAAAGTATCCAAATGGTGGACACTGATCTGGGGTGTTTTCTGCATAGCGGTAGCACAGTTTGCCAGCCAGCTGGGAAGCTTAATAGAAGCGGTGAATGTATTAGGCTCCCTGTTCTACGGGGTAATACTGGGCATTTTTATGATCGCCTTTTATATTAAGCGCTTAGGAGGCACGGCCACATTCTGGAGCGCAATTATTTCAGAAGCATTGATCATCACCATTTATAAATGGGACATTGTATCCTTCCTGTGGCTGAACGTAATAGGCTGCGGGCTGGTAATAGTGCTGGCCTTTTTGATCCACTGGTCGTTACGAAGTAAAAAAGTAAAAGTTAAAAATTAAAAACTTAATGCCGCGAAGCCTGTGCCAATGCAGGAGTTTACGTCGCCGTTTTCCCGCTTTAGCCCGGCTGCCCGCCGCTATGACGTCCGCCGCATTCATTTTAATTTTTACTTTTTAACTTTTAATCTTCCACCTGCACCAGGTTTGGTACTTCCAACATGGTTACCGCATCTTTTGAATGCACCATCTGCACTGCGCCTTTGGATGCAAAGCGGTAGATCTTACCGGTATTCATACCTACGGTAGTTAATGCAGTATCCCCAATGTACCGGAAGGCAAAATGTGTGGTATCATGTCCTAATAATCGTTGGGCCGTGCCCGTTGTAGCAGCCAGGGTGGCTCTCTTTTTTCCGCAACACATAGTGTAGTCTTTTTTAGGATGAAGTATTTTCCTTTGAGGTTAGTTTTTCCAGTAAAATAGCGGCGCCGGAAAGGGCCGGCCATAACAGCAAGCGCTCTTCCCAGCTAATGCCCAGCCATGCGGCAAAGGGCAGCGCTATCCAGATGCTTAAACAATAAAAGCAGTCAAGCAGGTTTCCGAAGAAACCTGCTCCTGCTTTTTTCCGCAACCAAAAAATAATGTCAAACGGGCCGTCTTCTGCCTGTAGCAGGTGCGTGATGCGCCAGGTGGCCAGTATACATAATATGAATAAGTATATATGCATTAACGTTAGTGCTTATCCTAAACAGAAACCTTTAGGCATATAATTGTAATACCCGTACTGGCTGCTGCCTACAATGGTACGGTCATGGCCCTGGATCCAGATGTTGTAACCACAGGGCGGTGTAACATTGGCCGTGGTTTGCAGCGTCCAGGTGCCGGACTTGCCGTTATTCGGTAACGGGAACAGGCCACTGCCATAAGCCAGGGATGCGGTAGGCAATCCATCAATAGTGATGGTGGTGCCCGCTGCGGCCGGGGTAATGTACAGGCTCAGGCTGTCCGCATCATTATCCAGCATCTGGTAAGTGCCGGAAATGCTGCTGCCCGGCGGGAAATCGCCGCAATCGCCGCCACCGCTGGTAATGGTCACATCCACATCAGGTGCATGTACATCGGCCAGGAATTTCACCCACTGGCTGTTATAGAACACGCCGCCCAGGGATACATCTTCAAACTCTATCTTAATATAATGCACGCCATTCTGGGCCGGTACAAAACTGCCAAACAGGTCGTCCACGATAAAGGTGTTGGAGCTGGGGTTGGCCAGGTAAGGCATCCAGCCGTTGGCATCAGGCGTAAGTGTGATGGCCGGGCTTATGGTGCCAAAAGTATCCGTTTTAATATGAACAGGCGACATAACAGAATGTTCAGAGGTTCCTGGTTCTATAACACGGATCCGGTACCGGAAGTTGTGTGTATTCTGGTTAAAGAAGCGGCCACGCAGGGTGGTATTACCGCCAAACGGACTTTGTACTGCCGTAAAACCAAGCGTGTGCAGGCCGTTGGCTTCGCCTGTTACACCGCTGATCAGATCTACCGGCATACCGCCCAGCAGCTCTATAAAGGGTTTCAGCTGGCCGTTAGGTACGCCCTGCGGCAGCGGTTTAATTTCAACGGTGCATTCTTCACGGTCGCCCCAGGGTGCCACCCAGTTGGGATCAACGGGCGGTACATAGTTCCAGGAAAGGATCACACGTACCTTGGCTTTGCCGGTCTGGCACCACTCTTTCTGATACGGGTCCAGTACTATTTTCAACGGGGCATTGTACCACAGGCCGCCATCGGGTATGGGAATATCGTGTACGGTTACGGAAGAAGTGCCCATGTACACCCATCCACCGCCAAAGTCCATATAATACGCCAGGTATTCTTTGGAGCCTTTGGAGCATAGGTTACCGGAGTAACCGGCATTGCGTTTTATTTGAATGGCGGCATTCAGCGTGTCAAATTCACGGTTCAGGCCTACACAGCTCACCTCTTCATAGGTGGTGTTGAACTGTTGCTGCTGCAGCACGCCAATAATGTCGCTGAGGTCCAGCTCATATTTTTTCAGCAGCTCGTATTGCGGGGCTGTGATGGCTGCTTTGGTGAAAAGGGCATTGCTCACAAAGCTGTAGCCTTTGCGGGCGGGTTCCACCTCTTTTCCGTAAATTTTGCTGATCTCTGCCAGGGAATAGTTTTCTTTTGCCACGGCAGTATATTCCAGCGGGGGCAGGTTTTTTTCTACCTGGTCAAACTGTTTTTCATCCAGTTTCACACCTACATTTCCCAGTATATCATCCAGCAGGCAAATAAAACCGGTACGGGGTGCGGCCTGGATGTTGGCGTCCAGCACATTGCCCCAGATGGGGATCCAGAAAGGCGCTCCGGCGGGCGGCGGCTGGTTCCAGGAAAGAATGGCGCGTGCGCGGGGCAGTACCGGCTTTTTATCGCAGCAGCTTCTTTTCTTGGGCGTAAAGGTGGTGAACAGCTCATAACACAGGTCCTCGTTGGCGCCAAAGTCGTGGATGTTAAAGTCCACCACGCCTTCATCCTCCCAGGAGGTGCCGTTGTCATAACTCACATAAAAGCGAACATACTCTTTACTGCCGGGCGTACAGGGGCCGCCGCTGTAACCATAGCCCTGTTTCACCTTTACAATGGCGCTCAGGCGCTGTATATCCGGTTTGTAGCTAACGCAGGTCACCTGTTCATAAAAGGTGTTGTACTGAATGTTAACCTCCGGCTTAAACAGCTGGTTCAGGGGGCTGTCTTTGTCCTGAATGCCGAAATAGTTTGGATTTTTTAGCAGCAGCCAGTGTTGCTGGCTTCGCAGGCCGGCATTATCGTCTGCTGCTGCCGCGGCCCCAGCTGGTGCTATGGTTGCAGGTACTTTTGCAGTGGGTGCGGTTTGGGGAACCGCTTTACGTGGTTGTGATTGCATAACATTACATTTTGGGGTTCTACTGAAAACTATAATTGTCCTCCATAGTAATGAGGAGGTTTTGGGGTTTGAAGGATACAAAAGTAACGGAATAGGATAACAGGAGACAAGCGTAGAAATACCTGATTAATGTGCTGATATGCTGATGCCTGGCAGTTTCAGGAAATGCAATCGATCTAAAATAAAATGCCCCGCAACACAAAGGTGCGGGGCATTTTAAATGCAGTTGTTTATAACATTTATAAACCAGTAAATTGAATTAATCCAGCGTTGCTATCAGCTTATTATTCAGCGCTACATAGTCATCGTTCTTCGCTTCTTTGGAAAGTTCGATTGATTGCAGGGCAGTGGCTTTTGCGCCTTTTTTGTCGCCGGCTTTAGCCTGGATCCGGGCTTTCAGGTAAAATATGTAAAAAGCCTTGGGGTTTTCTTTGGTAGCGGCATCGGCCCAGGCCAGCGCCTGTTTCAGATCTTTACCATTCTCCAAATAATAGCTGGCTGCTGCAAAGTAAGGCTTCTTTTCACCTTTCATCGCTTCATCTATCTGGTTCATTACCTTACCGTCAATATCGGCAGTAATTTCAACCGGTACACCGGTGCGCTCCCACAACAGCATCATGTTCATGGAGGTAGACCGTACCTGGTCAAACATGATCATAAAGCTTTCTATGTCTACCGGCAGGTCAACCGGGCTTACGCTGATACGTACCACATCATTTTCCGGTTTGTAGGCAGCAGGGCTGGTTACGTCCAGGTCTTTGGTCAGGATCACCGTCCATTCAGACTGGCCAGGAATTGTTAGCAGGCCGTATTTACCGGCTTTCACATCTTTGCCGCCGAATTTTACATCATCGCCAAAAGTAATGGTGGTAGCGTTGTTGGCGCCTGTTCTCCATACTTTACCATAAGGCACCAGGTCGCCCATGATCTTACGGCCTTTTACTAAAGGGCGGGAGTAGTTCACCTCTACAGATGATAAGGCAAAATCCTGTTTAACGGTTTGAGTAGGGCTGGGCGCAGGCAATTTCAGGTTCTGTGCAAATGCACCCTGTGCCATGCACAGGAGCGCGCAGGCTGCTACAGTGAAATGGTAACGGAAAGTTTTCATAATATAATTGGTGGTTTAAAAAGCGTAAAGGATAAAGCTGAAAGCGTAAAGCATAAAGCGCAAAGCAAAAAGGATAAAGGAGAAAGCAGAGAGCATATAACGTTGACAAATACACGCTTATCATACTATGCGGGCAGCTTTATGCTTTATGCTTTCCGCTTATTATAGCTCGGCTTTCCGCTACTCAATAAGTCCATTCCTGAATGCATAGATCACCAGCCCTACGGTATTTTTGGCGCTGGTTTTTTCCAGCAGCTTTTGCCGTATGCCCTCTACGGTGCGAGGGCTCAGAAATATTTTTTCAGAGATCTCCTGGGTGGTGCATTCATTGCAGATCAGCTGCAGCACTTCCTTTTCACGGTCGTTCAGCTGCAGTTCCGTATTGGCGCTGTTGCTCTTAAAGGTAGGTTTGAACTGTTGTTTATTCTTGTGCAGTACTTTCTTCAGCAAGGCCAGGTTCACGTTCTCGCTGAAATAAAATCCTTTTTCATACGTGGTGCAAATGGCTTCGTATATTTCTTCCGGTTCTGCATTTTTCAGTAAATAGGCGTTGGCCCCATTCTCTACCAGGTGTACAATAAAGTTATCATCTTCATACATGGTCAGTATGATGACCTTTATATCCGGGTACCGTTCCTTTACCTGGATGGTGGCCTGTATGCCATCCATATTGGGCATTTTCAGGTCCATCAGTATTACATCCGGCTGCTGCTCATCCATGATCTTTAACAGGTGCTCACCATCTTCCGCCTCAAAGATCACATTAATATTATCATACGGGGTGAGTGTATTAATAACGCCGCTGCGAAAGATCTTGTGATCGTCAGCAATCGCCACTTTTATCTGTTCCGCCATAGGGAGTAATAATTGTGTACAGTGTAAATAGCCCGTAAAGTTAAGTGATTTTTTTTCTTAACGTTTAATGATCAACAATTTAATAACTAACAAATTATTAGCTAATTCACTGACGGTTGATAATTTTCCACCCGTATCTGCGCAATTGTTCCTTTGGGTGACCTCGGCACAAAGTTGATACTTCCGCCGATAATATTCAAGCGGCTTTCGATATTTTTAAGTCCAAGGCTGCCTGTTTTCTTGCGGGAGCTGTCCAGGGCGGCCAGCAGCAGGCCGTTGCCATTGTCTTCTACGTCAATGCTTAAGAGGGTAGGGGTGCTGTGGTAGGTGATCAGTACTTCCGTGGCCTGTGCATGTTTCAGGATGTTATTCATCAGCTCCTGTACCACGCGGTAGATGTTCAGGGCTTTTTCCCGGTCTACCGGCTGCCCGTTACCCGCGGTCTTAAAGGAGATGGTTACCTGTTTATTTTTGTTCATCAGGCTGCAGAACGAGTCCAGGGCATGTGAAAGGCCCAGGTTATCCAGCGCCTGGGGGTGCAGGCTTTGGGAAATGAAACGCAGGTGCTGTATAATGGTGTCTGTAAAATCTTTGGTTTCTTTCAAACGGTCGCCTTCACCGTTGCCGTTCTTGAGGTGCTGCTGCAGCTGGCCAATATTCAGCTTTAGTACGGATAGCTGGGCGCCTACTTCGTCATGCAGGTCTTCTGCAATACGTTTGCGCTCCTGCTCCTGGCCCTGTAAAACAGCCACCAGGCGCTCCCGTTGCAGCTGCAGGTCTTTATCCCGCAGCACCAGCTTGTGCTGGATCACCTGCTTTTGCTGAAATATCACCAATACTACCACCAGTATGCCCAGCAGGAGCATGGCGACTGTTCCGATTATAACTATTTCGACAAAATTCATGACCTCAGCTTTTTGGCTTTCATAAGACCAATATAAAAAAGAATTCCTTCAATGATACCGCCTATAAAAGTGATCGGTTGAAAAGCAGTATTATATAAAGAATGCCGTAAAAAGAAGTTATAAGCCAGTGAAAACAAAAAAGAACTGCACAGGTAAATGAAAAGTCCGGAATTAAACCAGAAGTTAGGTAAAGAGTTAATAAAAACAGCTTCTTTTATAAGATCATCATCAGATAAAAGCTGAATAAAGAATATAATACCATAAGCCAGTAATAAGCAGGTTCTTACGGTGGCAAAGATGGAATTATAAGTGTAGATCCCTTCCAGCTTAAAGAAATCCAGGATGAACAGGATGAACGCAGGGATCAGCAGGATCTTTATAATTAACTTAAGGGGAGGGCGTTTTATGAGTACATAATAATATGCTGAAAGGATGATAAATTGTAAGAGGTGCATCACAGAAGTAAACCATAGATTGTTCCGGTACAGGGCGGCAATCAACAATGAACCTAACGCAAATACAACACTACTTAACAGATAGTAATAAGCCCATCTTCCGGCTTTGTCCAATACACTATAATTTAAAGTGAAGGGGATCAAAAGCAAGCATTCGATCCCCGTCATAGTGTAAAATAGAATTTCAATTATACGCACTTAATCTTATGATTTTTTATCTACTCAGGGGCAATATTGCGGACACGCCAGACCGCCATCCAACGCCTTACCGCCGCCATCTTCTTCCGGGTCGCCCGGAGGCGCAAAGCTTGCACCGGCGGTATGCGGTTTCGGTGGATGGTAAGGCATATTTTTACCTTCTTTATTTACAGGATAGATGACCATTTTCTTGTCGTCAATTCCATCACCATTCAGATCTTTACCATAATAAATACGGATGCCTACGCAATCCGGGCAATCCAGGAGTTCCTTGATCTTATCCTTACCAAAAAAGTAAGCTTTGGTGAAATCCTTTTTACCTTGTTGTGTTTCATGATCATGGAAGTTGCCGATCAGCCTATCAGCTTCTTTCAATGTAATGAATGTTCCCGCATCAGGGGGGAAGTTCCTTTTTGCTGTGGTACTCATGTGTTTTAGTTTTAGTTAGTAGAGTGTGATGAGTTATGGGCGTAAAGGTATCATAAAATCTTTCTCATCAAATAGCCGGTATATATAATACTTTTGTGTTAATTATAACTGGATTCCGGCTGTAATGCAGCGCCAGAAAGGATTTGGCAAATACGCCCCCTCTGAACGTTTTTTACCATTTCCCGTATTTTTCGGAAAAAATGCGTAGAACTACGCATTCCGGGAGCCTGCCCGGCACAGCCATTGTTTTTTTCCCGGTAATGAATATTTTATAAGCCGGCTGTGCTGGCCGGTTGTACGACATATTATATGGTTTGCCAGTTTTCTACCCCGGATCATCACACCATATAATGATAGTAGTTCCAAAACTTTTTTTCGCATAGGGATAGCCGTTAAGAACCCCGCTTTCCCGCGTCTGCAGCGGCTTATGCGTACTTTCCGCAAAATTGCGTAGTTCTACGCAATTTTACCTTTTAAGCAGTTTAACGCTTGACTGCTGTTCCAATATTCTCAACCTTTGCATCATCAACCTAAGGAAAAAGATTTTGGAAACACGTTATTCACAAGAGGGGGACAGTACTTGGGTTTTCACTTTTTGGGCCTTTCTACCCATGTTTGTTTCTTCCGGTATATGCAGAGAAAAAGAGTAAAGAGAAAAAAGTATGGCTGTTCTCACGAATAGCCGGTTTTTAGGTTTAGCTCGTTAACCCCTTTTTTTTAAAATTTAAAACTATGAGTTACCTGTTAATTGGCAACATCTCTGCATTGATCTGTGACGATTGTATCGAACCGCTGGCAAAAGGCCGCTTACGGATCTACTTACCAGAAGACACTTATCCGGCTGATACCTCCGGTCTGGCTAAGTTTAACCACCTTATACAGTTAACGCCCACGCAAGTGGCGCGTAAAGAACATCGTTTGTTAACAGAAACAGTGCTGGATGAAAGAGGCGATTTTCGCCTTTCCTGGGAACAGCTTCACCTGTTCACGGAACCCCTGGAACTGGATCTGTGTTTAGAGCAGATCCCGGGCCGGGCCTCCGGTAAAAACAGCGTAACACAGTATCACCTGAGCAAACTGGTGCCACACTGGAAACGCACAAAAGATAAATACCTGGCCGCATTTGCCTACGTGATCCCTTCCGAACACTGGAACCTGATCCGTGGCAGCTACGACACCTGGGTGATTAGCGGTACGGTACGCCATTTTGAAACCATGGCCGGCCAGCCGCAGTTAAAAGTTGAGATCTACAATGCGCAGAACGGCTGCTTACTGGGCGCCACCCATACCAATGGGCAGGGCCGCTATAAGCTGCAGTTTGGAGTAGAAGATATGTCAGCAGGAGCGTTACCGGTAAAACACGGGCAGCATCATACCGGCCCGGATGTATATTTTAAGATCTACCGTAACAACCAGCTGCTTTGGGAGGAGGATGCACAAACGGCAAAATGCCCTGAAAGGAGAGCTATTGCTCCCTGTACACTACTGAATATCGTAATTAAGCCTGCTAGCGCCACACGAGCTACAAGGCAGCTGACTCACTGGTTGGGCGGCTGGTCTGTAGTAACCAGGCAAAGAAGGAAACATTCGGATGATTTTCAGTTATTAGCGCCATTCTAAGAGTTTTAGTTAGGAGTCCATCTTGTTTGAGAGCCCCAATGCAAATACAAAAACAGCTACCGCTTCAGCCAGTTATAGGTAGCTGTTTTTTTTAGTCCATGGTCCATAGTCGATGGTCCATGGCATGCTCATGTGATAAGTGTGTAAGTATAAGCAGGTCCCCCAACCTTTTCTATTACGTTCTATATGCTCCACGAAAAATGCAATGGACTATGGACCATCGACCATGGACCATTCAAAATCTCGGATGGAACCGTTGCAAAGTATCCCTTAAATATTCCCGGTCCAGGTGGGTATAGATCTCCGTTGTAGTAATACTTTCATGCCCCAGCATTTCCTGCACGGCTCTCAGGTCGGCGCCGCCTTCCACCAAATGGGTAGCAAAAGAATGCCGGAAGGTGTGGGGCGATACCTGCTTTTGAATGCCGGCTGCCGCCGTTAATTCCTTAATCACCAGGAAGATCATTACCCGGCTCAAACCGCTGCCACGGCGGTTCAGGAACAAAGTATCTTCCTGTCCCTTTTTGATAGGTACATGCACGCGCACCTCGTTGGCATACAGGTTAATATATTTTATTGCATCCCGGCCAATAGGCACCAGCCTTTCCTTGTTGCCTTTACCGATCACACGAATGAAGCCCGCATCAAAATGCAGCTGCGATATTTTGAGGTTCACCACCTCACTAACACGCAATCCGCAGCTGTACATGGTTTCCAGGATGGCGCGGTTACGCTGCCCTTCCGGGGTACCGGCCTTTATTTGCCCTATAATATTTTCTATTTCTGCAAAGCTCAGCACATCCGGCAGCTTGCGGCGTATTTTGGGCGCTTCCAATAGCTGTGTAGGATCCTCTTTAATAAGGTCCTCCATCAGCAGGTATTTATAAAAAGCCTTGATGCCTGAAATAATGCGTGCCTGTGAAGTAGCCGTCATGCCCAGCTGGGCTATCCATTGGGTACAGGATTGCAGGTCATCCAGCGTAACCTGCTCCGGCGATATTTTTTTATCGTTGGCCAGCAGGTACTGTTCCAGCTTTTCTACATCGCGTATATACGCCTGCACGGAGTTGTCTGAGAGCGAGCGCTCCAGCTGCATATAAGCGCTAAAACCTTTCAGGTACACGTTCCACATAAGTTATTAAATAGTCCATGGTCCATAGTCGATGGTCCATGGACTATTGCGTAGGGTTGATTGAAAACGTAAATGTAAATTAAAATAGTCCATGGTCGATGGTGTATACCTGCCGCATATTTTGCAACGGCAGCTTTCTGCTGGCTCAGTCAACTGGTATGCACTTGAAACTTTATTGTGAGCCCCTATCACAGCCAGCAATTGGTTCCATATTTTATGCTCATCGTCCAGCCTCAAACCCGCCAGCAATTGGTTCTAATACCCCCATCACGTTTCCATATTTGCGCATGTCTATGCCTCATCTTCCAATCCAATTTTCAATTCCCTGTTTGCAATCGGTTCCATATTCCTATACTCCATATCCCAACTTCAGTCTTCCACCCCTCATTTTCATTTCCCCAAACACGCCGTTTAGAACTGATTAACTAAATTTGAATATTATTCATTCTAATCATTCTTTAATTAGAAATATTCGAACAAATTCATGTGTTCTTTTACTATTTTAGCGCCGCCTGATACAAAGGTTTTACCTTAATTTAGCAATGCAATTTTAACAAAAACGCATATTTATTTAACATATCATGCCGGACATTCCACTTCAGAAGATCCAGAAATTACTGGTAGCTAACCGGGGAGAGATTGCAGTACGGGTATTGCGCGCCGCTGCCGAACTACGCATCCGAACCGTAGCTATTTTCACGTATGAAGATCGTTATTCACTGCACCGCTACAAAGCAGATGAAGCTTACCAGATAGGCAAAGACGATGACCCCTTAAAACCTTACTTAGACATTGAAGCCATCATTCAACTCGCAAAAGAACAGCAGGTAGACGCCATCCACCCCGGCTACGGATTCCTGAGTGAGAACGTGCAGTTTGCACGCCGCTGCCGGGAAGAAGGCATTATTTTCGTAGGCCCCACACCGGAAGTAATGGCCCAGCTGGGCGATAAAGTAGCCGCCAAAGCCCTGGCCCGCGAAGCGCAGGTACCGCTGATAGAAGACAGTCAGGTAAAGCTGGAAAGCGTAGCCCTGGCCTTACAGGAAGCAACGCGTATAGGCTTTCCCGTAATGCTGAAGGCAGCTGCCGGCGGCGGTGGCAGAGGCATGCGCGTAGTGCATAACGCAGCTGGTTTGGAGAAATCATTTACAGAAGCCCGCAGCGAAGCTGCCAAGGCATTTGGCGATGATACCATCTTCATTGAAAAGTTCATTGAAGAGCCCAAGCATATTGAAGTGCAGCTGATGGGCGATAACCATGGCAATATTGTGCACCTCTATGAACGCGATTGCTCCGTACAGCGCCGCTTTCAAAAAGTAGTGGAAATAGCACCCAGCCCCAACCTGCCGGAAGAAACCCGCGAAGAGATCTATCAATACGCCCTGCGCCTGGCCCATAAGGTAAACTATAATAACGTAGGCACCGTAGAGTTCCTGGTAGACCGTCAGAACAAAGTATATTTTATTGAGGTGAACCCCCGCATACAGGTAGAGCATACCGTAACGGAGGAAGTAACCGGTATTGATATTGTACGCTCACAGATCCTCATTGCACAGGGCCACCAGCTGAGCGACCCGGAAATATTCCTGAAAGGGCAGGAGGATGTGAAGCTGAATGGTTTTGCCGTGCAATGCCGCATTACCACAGAAGACCCCGAGAATAACTTTACCCCGGATTACGGGGTGGTAATAGCCTACCGCAATGCCGGCGGTTTCGGCATCCGCCTGGATGAGGGCAGCACCTATTCCGGCGTAAAGATCTCGCCCTTTTTTGACTCTATGTTGGTAAAGGTAACCGCCTCAGGCCGCACCCTGTCAGGCGCCACCGCCCGCCTGCACCGCACCTTACGCGAGTTTCGCATACGCGGCGTAAAAACCAATATCGGCTTCCTGGAAAATGTGATCACACATGATATTTTCCGCAAAGGCAACTGCACCGTTGGGTTTATTGATAAGCATCCCGAGCTGTTTAAGCTGGCGCAGATCCGCGACAGGGGTACCAAAACCCTGCTATACCTGGCAGATGTTACAGTGAACGGTCACCCGGATGTAAAGGTGAAAGACCCTAACCGCAGGTTCCGCATACCGCAGGTGCCGGCCTATTCCCGCATTACGCCTTTCCCGGAAGGTACTAAGAACAAGCTGCAGCAAATGGGCCGCGATGACTTTGCGCGCTGGCTGCGGCAGGAAAAACCGGTATATTTTACAGACACCACTTACCGCGATGCCCACCAAAGCCTGCTGGCTACCCGGGTGCGCACCAAAGATATTATGGCGGTAGCAGAAGGCTATGCGCGTAACAACCCGCAACTGTTCTCCATGGAGGTTTGGGGCGGCGCCACCTTTGACGTTTCCATGCGTTTCTTGCATGAATGTCCCTGGAGGCGCCTGCAACAGATCCGGCAGGCCATGCCCAACCTGTTGCTGCAAATGCTGTTCCGCGGAGCTAACGGTGTCGGCTACTCGGCGTACCCGGAGAACCTGATCGCCAAGTTCATTGAAAAAAGCTGGGAGAACGGTATTGACATATTCCGCATTTTTGATTCCCTGAACTGGGTAGATGCCATGGCCCCCAGCATACGCTTTGTACGCGAATACACCGATGCGCTGGCCCAGGCAGCCATTAGCTATACCGGCGATATCCTGAACAAGGACAACAGAAAGTACACCCTTCAATATTATGTGGACCTGGCTAAACGCCTGGAAGATGCCGGCGCACATATGCTGGCCGTAAAAGATATGGCAGGGTTGTTAAAACCACAGGCCGCATCACTCTTAATAAGCACGCTGCGCGAAGCTGTGCAGCTGCCTATAGTGTTGCATACACACGATACATCGTCCGTGCAGGCCGCCACTTACCTGAAAGCCATAGAAGCCGGCGTGAACGTGGTAGACGGCGCTATAGCCTCCCTGAGCGGGCTCACCTCGCAACCTAACCTGAATGCGCTGGTGGCCATTTTAGACGGGCATGAAAGAAGCCGCCCCATGAACCTGGCCTCCCTGAATGAATACAGCAATTACTGGGAAGATGTACGCGAATACTATTATCCCTTTGAATCAGATATGAAGGCAGGCACCGCGCAGATCTATGAGAACGAGATCCCCGGCGGGCAATACTCCAACCTGCGCCAGCAGGCAGAATCACTGGGCCTGGGCACGCAGCTGGAAACCATTAAAAAGAACTACGCTGTCGTGAACCAGCTGTTTGGCGATATCGTGAAAGTAACGCCCAGCTCCAAAGTAGTAGGGGATATGGCCCTGTTTATGACGGCTAACGGGTTAACAAAAGAAGATGTGCTGGATGAAACCCGCAACTTCGCATTCCCCGCTTCTGTAACCGGCTTTTTCCGTGGCGACCTGGGAGTGCCGTATGGCGGTTTCCCTGAAAAGCTGCAACGCATTGTGCTCAAAGGTGAGCAGCCCCTGAAAGGCAAACCCAATGAGCATTTGCCGCCAGTTGATTTCGACAGCGACTTTGCAAAGTTCCAGCTAAAATACCCGCAGGCCGAGTTCCTGGATTACCTCAGCTATCATATGTTCCCGAAAGTGTTTGATGAGTATTACCATCATACCATGATCTATGGGAACGTAGAAGCCATTCCCACACCAGCCTTCTTCTATGGATTAAAGCTGGGCGAGGAAATGCTGGTAACCCTTAGCAAAGGCAAAACTATTATTGTAAAGCTGCTGTATGTGCAAAAGGCCGATGAAAGCGGCATGTGCACCGTAGTATTTGAGCTGAATGGTTATACCCGCCGCGTGCAGGTAAGGGATCACTCCGTATCCAGCCTGGTGCCGGTTAATAAAAAAGCCGCTAACCCCGATCTGGAAATAGGCGCCCCCCTACAGGGCAAGCTCTCCAAACTGCTGGTACGCGTAGGCGACACCGTAGGCAGCAACACCCCGCTGTTTATTATTGAAGCCATGAAAATGGAAACAACAGTAACGGCAACACGCACTACCAAAGTAAAGGCAGTACATTTACCGGAAGGTACCATGGTGCAGCAGGATGACCTGGTAGTGGAGCTGGATTAGTTTTAATTACCTGTTTGATCATACAGCGGCGGTCTTCATTTGAAGGCCGCCGCTTTTTTATTGTCCTTTTACCGCCTTCTTAAGAATAACCTATTATTAAAGTATTAATAACCCATAGATAATCTGTATTGATTCAGAATTGACTTTACATGTTGGGGGTTAATTAAGGATTAATTAAATTACTAACATGAAAGGAAAATCATTAGGACCACCTCCTATCTACGCCGAGACCTTGAAAATCAGCGTTGCCCGGGAATATCTATCGACAGATCAAAGCTATGGGGAGTTGGCAAAGAAGTACGGCCTTAAAAACAGAGAGGTCGTTAGGAGTATGGTGTCCTGGTACGAAAGGCATTACAGCCAGGATCAGCTGCCAGTAGTTAAAAATGCTCCAGCAGTTGGCTCACCGGACCTAAAAGCAGGAGCCTCCAATACAGATAAGGAAAAACAATTAAAGGAA
>NZ_FOBB01000018.1 GCF_900109685.1 Chitinophaga rupis
GTTCCTGGGTCGTAAAGACCAGCAGGTGAAGGTACGCGGTTACCGGGTAGAGCCGGGAGAGATCAGCTATCACCTGCAGCAGTACCCGGGAGTGGAGGAAGCAGTGGTAAGTGTATGGAAGGATGAGCGGGGCAGCAATTACCTGTGCGGTTACGTGGTAAGCGCCACGGAGCTGTCATGGGCTGCAGTAAAAGCACATTTATCAGGATCGTTACCGGCCTACATGGTACCGGACACGTATATACGCTTAAGCGCTATTCCGTTAACGGCCAATGGGAAGATCAATTACCGTGGTTTGCCGGTACCAGCCAGGGCAGGCGGGGAGGTAGCTTACCAGGCAGCAACCACAGTGCTGGAACGTACGATGGCCGGCATCTGGCAGGATATACTTGGCTTACAGCAGATAGGCATCCATGATAATTTTCTTGAGCTGGGGGCGCACTCTTTGAACATCGGCGCATTTGTGAACCGTTTGCATCATGAAAGCCACATCCGTTTGGGCTTGCGGGATGTGTTCAGCGAGCCCACTATAGCAGGTTTATGCAAGGTGGCAGAGAGCCGTGGGCTGAGCCTTTACGAAGGCATCCGTCCGGTAGCGCAGCAGGAGCACTACGCCCTGTCACATGCCCAGCAGAGATTATGGATCCTGGACCAGCTGGAAGCCGCGCATACCGCCTATCATATTACCGGCAGCTTTATGCTGGAAGGCGTATTAAACATCCCTTTATTTGAAAAGGCATTGCAACACCTGGTGAACCGGCATGAAATATTGCGCACCCGCTTTATTGTTGCAGATAACATGCCGCGGCAGCAGGTGGCGCCGGCAGGGGAAGTTAATTTCAGCCTGCAGGTGAATGACCTGCGCACGGCAGCAGACCCGGAAAAGCAGGCCGCAGCAATAGCTGCGGCTGAAACAGATACACTTTTTGACCTCAGCACATATCACCTTATCAGGGGGCGCTTATTACTGCTGCAGGAGCAACGCAGCCAGTTTATATTAACCATGCACCATATTGTTTCCGACGGATGGTCAATGGGCATACTGCTGCGGGAGCTGTTGCAGGCTTACCAGTCCTTGCTGTCAGGAACAGCGCCGGCGCAGGAACCTTTAAAGATCCAGTATAAGGATTACGCTGCATCGCAAACGGCTATGCTGCAGGCGCGCGGTAATAACAGCCATCTTGCATACTGGCTGCAGAAGCTGGGCGGTGATATACCGGTGCTGGACCTGCCCGCAGACCATCCACGCCCGGCGCTTAAAACTTTCAACGGTAGTACGCTTTCATTTATGCTGGATGCTGCGCTGGCAGACCGTATTGCTGCTTTAGGCCGCAGCCGCCATGCAAGCCTGTTTATAACCCTGATGGCTACACTTAAAGTAATGCTGTACCGCTACACCGGTCAGGAAGATATTATTATCGGTACCCCGGTAGCAGGGCGGGCGCATAAAGACACTGAAAATCAGGTAGGTTTTTATGTTAATACGCTGGCATTGCGCAGCCGCTTTAATGGCAATAACAGCTTTGAAGCTATACTGGATCACATACTGGCAAACACGCTGGAAGATTATGAGCACCAGCAGTACCCATTTGACCTGCTGGTGGAAGAGCTGGGACTTTCAAGGGACATTAGCCGCTCCCCGCTGTTTGATGTAATGATGGTGCTGCAGGAAATACAGGACGGGGCTGAGATAACAGCTGTTCCGGACCTGGTGGCAACCGGCACAGAGCTGCCGCAACACACCAGTAAGTTTGATCTTACCTTCACATTCCTGCATGCCGCGGAGGGGCTGCGGGTGTCCATAGAATATAATACAGATCTTTTTGAGCGCAGTAGGATAGAAAGGCTGCAGCAACATTATACCGGTTTACTACAGGCGATCACAAATGACCCGCAATGCCCGGTAGCCCGGCTGCCTTACCTGACGCAGGCAGAGCAGCTGCAGGTGATCAGCACCTTCAATGATACCACTGTGGTCATTGATAACAAACAAACTGTGGTGGACCTGATGGAAGCCCAGGCAGCCCGCACGCCGGATGCCATCGCTGTTATAGCAGCAGGCCAGTATACTTACCGGCAGCTGCATGAACAGGCTAACCAGCTGGCGCATTACCTGCAGCAGCACGGCGTAAAACCCGGAGACCTGGTACCCGTATGCCTGCAACGTTCTATGGAAATGATCGTAAGCATCCTGGCCATTCTGAAAGCCGGCGCCGCATATGTGCCTGTGGATCCGCATTACCCGGCCGGCCGTATTGCTTTTATCCTGGAAGATGTAAGCGCAGGCTTAGTGATCTCCGCCAGGGAGATTGGCAATGAATGGCCCGGTGACATAAACATACCCATCATTTACCTGGATGCTGTGCAGGATAAAATAGCTGCCTGCCCGGTAACGCCGGTGGCTATACGTACACGGCCGGATGCCCCGGCTTATGTGATCTACACATCCGGTTCTACCGGCACACCAAAAGGTGTGGTGAATGAGCATGCCGGTTTGCTGAACCGTTTATGCTGGGCACAGGACTATTTTGGGTTAACTGCTGATGACGCCGTGCTGCAGAAAACCACTTATTGTTTTGACGTATCTGTATGGGAGTTGTTGTGGCCCTTAATGGCCGGCGCCCGCCTGGTGTTTGCCGCACCGGATGCACAGGCCGATGTGGCTTACCTTGAAGCCGTAATAGCAGCCCGCTCTATAACCATGGTTCACTTTGTACCCTCTCTGCTGGAGCTGTTCCTTGAGAATATAACACCGGGCAGCTGCGCCGGCCTGAAATACGTGCTATGCAGCGGCGAAGCATTATTACCCCATCATATCAGCAGCTTCCGGGAAAAAATGGATGCCGGCTGCCGCTTATATAACCTGTACGGGCCTACGGAGGCAGCCATAGATGTAACCTGCTGGCCGGTGCCTGCCGGTTTTACAGATAAGGACCCCGTTCTGATAGGTAAGCCGGTATGGAACACACAGCTGTATGTGCTGGATCAGCATATGCAGGTGGTGCCGCCGGGCATTTCCGGTGAGCTGTTTATTGCCGGTGCGCAGGTAGCCCGTGGTTACCTGAACCGCGATGCGCAAACGGCACATGCCTTTGTAAAGAACATTTTCAGTGATGCGCCTGCAGAAAGGATGTACCGCACCGGTGATAAAGTTTGCTGGACATCCGGTGGTCAGCTGCAATTCATAGGCAGGATAGCCGAAGGGCAGGTGAAGATCCGCGGCTTCCGCATAGAGCTGGGTGAGGTAGAAGCAGTCTGCAGGCAGGCCCCTGGTGTAAAACAGGCATTGATAACGGTTGTTAACAAAGGCGCCGGCAGTCAGTTGGCCGCTTACCTGGTAATGCAGGATGGCGCTGCAACCGAGCCGGTAAAACTATGGCTGGCTTCCCGCCTGCCGGCCCACCAGCTGCCCGCTTATTACCTGGCTATAGACAGCCTGCCATTAAATAACAATGGTAAAATAGACCGGAAAAAGCTGCCGCTGCCGGCTGTATTGCAGCAGGCAAACAGCTTTGAAGGCCCCCGTAATAAAACCGAGCAGGAGATCAGCAGCATATGGGCGCCCTTGCTGGACAAAAATGTTATCAGCATCCACGATGACTTTTTTGAGCTGGGCGGTCACTCGCTAATGGCAGTGCGGGTGGTGCTGCAATTAAGAAAATTGTTCCAGGTAAACATCCCCGTTAATATCATTTTCCGCTTTCCAACCATTTCCCTGCTGGCGGCTTACCTGGAGGCTGTAATGCCTGAAGAGGAAAACTCGGAAAACCAGCAGGAATTTGAAGTATACGAGATCTGAACACAACCCCTATTGTTTCATCTGCAGCTTTAAAAAACTAAACATGATTGGCGAAAAGCAAAATCACGTCATACATATTTTAGCTGGTGCAAGAAAGTCCGGCATTTTTATTTTCCTGGAAGGCACAAAGCTTCGCATGAAAGCTCCCAAGGATCACCCGTTAGCGCCGGGATTAATGGAGGAGCTGAAGGCTAACAGGGAAGCGATCATTGCCTTTCTTCAGAGTGAGGAAGGCGATATGCTTAAGATCAATACGGTGATGGAGCCGGTTACACCTGCATTCCCGTTGCCAGGTGAACGCCTGCCCTTATCTTTTTCGCAGGAAAGGCTTTGGTTTATTGACCAGCTGGAAGGCAGCACCCATTATCACATGCCGGCTATCCTGAAGCTGCAGGGGCAGCCCGATCTTCAGCTGCTGGAACAAGCCTGCCGCGAAATTGTGGGCCGCCACGAAGTATTACGCACTGTATTACAGCAGGAAGATGGTAAACCTTTCCAGGTGATATTGCCGCCGGACGGATGGAAAATGGAGTATGTTGAAGATCCTGCGCTGGCAGATGAGAATTACCTTCAACAGTATATTGACCATTATATTAACCGGCCCTTTGACCTCTCTGCTGAATATATGCTGCGGGTAAGCATGCTCCGTTTAAAGGAAGACGAGCATGTGCTGCTGGCATTAATGCATCACGTAGCATCGGATGCCTGGTCACAGGGTCTGGTGGTAAAAGAGCTGGCAGAGCTGTACAATGCGCGGCTGCAGGGACGTACACCTGTATTACCGGAATTGCCGGTGCAATACAAGGATTATGCTTTATGGCAGCGCCGTTACCTGCAGGAGCATTTGCTGGATGATCAGCTGGCCTATTGGGAAAAACAATTAAAGAATGTATTGCCGCTAAACCTGCCAACGGATTTTGCACATCCCGCAAAACAAAGCACCCGTGGGCGTTCTGTCGTATTTCCATTGGATGCCGGCCTCAGTGCCCGGTTAAGGCAGCTCTCCAACCAGCAGGAGGTAACACTGTTTATGACCATGCTGGCGGCATTCAAAGTATTGTTATACCGTTACGGCGGACAGGAAGATATTTGTGTAGGTACCTCTGTAGCCAATCGTACCCAGCAGGAGCTGACAGACCTGGTTGGCTTTTTCGTAAACACTCTTGCATTACGCAGCCAGCTGAATGACGATATCACCTTTGCAGCCTTATTACAGGAAGTAAAAAACACTACACTGGAAGCATATGCCAACCAGGATATACCTTTCCTGAAAGTGGTGGAAAAAATAGGAGCGGAGCGGGATATCAGCCGCAGCCCGGTGTTCCAGGTAATGTTTGTGTTGCAGAACACGCCCGGCGTGCCGGATATGCAGCTGGGTGATCTGCAGCTTTCCACTACGCCGGTAGAATATGCAGGCCTGAAGTTTAACCTTACGTTCAATATTTTTGAAACAGAGGGCCGTTTGCTGGTAAATGTTGATTATAGCACAGACCTGTTTGAAGCTGCTACCATCAATGCTATGATGCGGCACTACGAAACACTGCTGCAGGCAGTAACAGTTACACCGGAAGTGCCGGTAGGCAGGCTGGATATGTTGTCGGCAGATGAAAAGCATTTGCTGCTGCATACCTATAGCGGGGTACAGGCAGCGTATCCGGATGATCAGACCATTGTTTCGCTGTTTGAAGCACAGGCGCAGCGTACGCCGGATCAAACCGCGCTTATATATAAGGAGCAGCGCTTCACTTACCGGGAGCTGAATGCCGAAGCAGATAAGCTGGCCATGTACCTCCGCACGGCAGCGGGTGTAAAGCCCGGTCATATAGTAGGCCTGCTGATGGAGCAATCAGACCAGGCGGTCATTGGCATATTGGGCATTTTAAAAGCAGGCGGCGCTTACCTTCCGCTGGATCCGCTGTTGCCGGCAGAAAGACTGACAGCCATGCTGAAAGATGCAACCCCGCAGGCGCTGGTAACATCCTCATCCTGGATGTTTTCACTGAATGAGTATTTTACCGAACACATTTTTGCAATGGACATCCAGCTGCCCATGCTGGAAGCAGTGGAAACACCGCCGCAGGTGAATCAGCCGGACGACCTGGCCTATGTGATCTATACCTCCGGTTCTACCGGTCAGCCTAAAGGTGTAATGATCTCCCACCGCAGCAATGTGAACATGAGCACAGACCAGGTACAGAAATTTGGCGTGCAGGCAAATGATCATGTGCTGCAGTTTGCCTCCCTGTCCTTTGATGCTTCTGTGTCTGAGATCTGCATGGCTTTTTATACCGGCGCCGCGCTGGTAATTGCGGATAAAGAATTGATCAGCGATGGCGGGCGCTTTATAGCTTACCTGCGCACAAATAATGTAAGTGTGGCCACCCTGCCGCCGGCCTACCTGGGAGCGCTGAAAGCAGAAGAGCTGCGATTCCTGAGAGTTGTCATTACGGCCGGTGAAGCCGCCGTAAAGGCCGATGCCCTGTATCTTGCACAACATCTTAATTACTTTAACGCATACGGTCCAACGGAGTGCGCAGTATGCGTTAGCATGCATAAGGTAACCGCAAAAGATAAACAGCTGCGCTCCATACCCATTGGCACGCCGGTGGCTAACCTCCGTGTTTATATCCTGAATAATTCACTGGAATTATGCCCGCCCGGTGCTTATGGTGAAATATGTGTTTCAGGTACCGGCCTTGCCAAAGGTTACCTGAACAGTCCCGCTCTTAGCGCTACGCGTTTTATTGCCAACCCCTTTGAGCCGGGAGAAAAGATATACCGCACCGGGGATATTGGCCGATGGCTTCCGGGCGGTGCTATTGCCTTCCTGGGCAGAAAGGATGAGCAGGTGAAGATCCGTGGTTACCGCATAGAGCTGGGTGAGATAGAAAACCGTTTACAGCAGGCGCCCGGCGTATTGCAAAGCGTGGTAACCGTGTACGACGATAAACAGGGTCTTAAACGCCTGGTTGGTTTTGTGGTGCCCGGCGCAGACTATAAGGAAACCGCGGTGCTGCAGTACCTGGAGCAGCTGTTGCCGGATTATATGATACCTTCCGCGCTGCTGGCGCTGGAAGCGCTGCCATTAACCGCCAACGGGAAGGTAGACCGCCGCCAGCTGCCCGATCCGGCCGCCATCCTGCAAAAAGGTGATAACTATGAGGCCCCCCGTACTGAGGTTGAAAAAATATTATGCACCATCTGGCAGGAGCTGCTGCATGCAGAACGGGTAGGCATACACGACAATTTCTTCTCACTGGGCGGTGATTCCATTATCACCATACAGGTAGTAAGCCGCTGCAAACGCGCCGGCCTGGAGCTGCAGCCCAGGGATCTTTTTGAATACCAGACCGTAGCCGGTTTGGCACTGCAGGTACGTACCCTCTCCCCTGTGCAGGCCGAGCAGGGGCTCCTGGAAGGGGAGCTTGCTTTGATGCCTGTTCAGCAATGGTATTTACAGCAACAGCAACCATCCATTTCACATTATAACCAGTCCGTATTATTATCACTGGATAAAAAATTGCCGGCAGCTGCGGTGGAGCAGGTTTTACATAAGCTCACCACACATCATGACAGCCTTCGCTTACATTTTACCGCCACTGCAGAAGGCTGGAAGCAGGAGTATGGCCTGAATGCAGGCACGGTGGAAACTGTAATGCTGGGCAATGAAGAAGATCTTACCGCGCTGTGTAACCGCTACCAGCGCAGCCTGGATATTACCAACGGGGTGGTGTACCGTTTTGTGCATATCCTTATGCCAGCTTCGTATACCCACAACCGTTTATTGCTGGTGGTGCACCACCTTTGTGTGGATGGCATTTCATGGCGCATTATTGCAGAAGACCTGGAAACTGGGCTAGAGCAGGTGATGAGTGGCGGCACGCCGGACTTTGGCAGCAAAAGCAGCTCGCTCCGCCAATGGAGCAGTTTCCTGGCAGCATATAGCACACAGCCATCCATACAGCGCCAGCAGCAATACTGGCTGGGTGTGGCAGCCCGCTACCGCCCGCTGCCGGTTGATCATACTGCAGCTGCATCAACACAGAACGATGTGCGTACCGTTGTTGTGAACCTGGATGCTGCCGCTACCACAACCCTGTTACAGGGTGCACATACCGCTTACCATACAGAGATCAATGACCTGCTGTTAAGCGCATTGCTGCAAACCATCTGCAGCTGGAGCGGGCATACGGACCTGTTACTGGGAATGGAGGGACACGGACGTGAACCTCTGAACGCTGAGCTGGACAACAGCCGTACGGTGGGTTGGTTCACCAGCTTTTACCCGCTGTGCCTTTCCTTACCGGCAGCAGCTGATAAAGGCATGCTGCTGCGCAGCGTAAAAGAGCAGCTGCGTAATATCCCCGGTAAGGGCATTGGATATGGCCTGCTGCGCTACCTGCACCCCGATCATGCTGTGAGGAACAGTCTGGCTGCAGGTACTCCAGAAGTTGTATTTAATTACCTGGGACAGCTGGATAATACGATCCGGAGCGGCCAGTATGTAAGCTGGGCGCCGGAACCGGCCGGTATGGCAATGGCAGCCGAACATATTTTCAGCAGCCGGCTGGAAATTAACAGCTCTGTAATGGATGGTGAGCTTATGCTTGCCTGGAATTATTCTTCCAAAGATTATGATGCTGCTACCATAGAAATGCTGGCAGCGGATTATATACGGTCACTGCAGGAGCTGATAACGCATTGCACCGCAGTGAAACAGCGCGTGCTTACTCCATCGGATTATGGGTTGGGCAATCGTGTGACGCTGCAGGAGTTCGATACGTTTATGCGCTCGCTGCCTGCAGACAGCGGGCCTGTTACAGCTATTTATCCTTTAGGGCCTTTACAGGAAGGGCTGCTGTTTCACGGCGTGTATGAACAAAGTGAAGCTTATATGGCGCAGTTCACCTGCGAATTTGCGGCGCCTGACCTGGACCTGCTGCGCCGCTGCTGGGAGCAGCTGATGCAGGAGCACAGCGTATTGCGCAGCTCCTATCACCATAAGGATATGAGCATACCTGTGCAGTGTGTGCACGAAAAAGTAACCCTGCCTTTTGAAGTGACCGACTACCGGCCGTTTAGTAAGGATGAGCAGCGCAATCAGCTGGAGGCCTTCCTGGTGGCCGACCGCCTGCGCGGATTTGATTTTCGCCGGGCGCCCTTAATGCGGGTTACCCTCTTCCGGCTGGAAGAAGATGTTTACCGTATGGTTTGGACCAGCCATCACATTATTCTCGATGGATGGTCTACCGCTATCCTGATGGAAGAGATATTGCAGCATTATGAAGTATTGTCAAAAGGAGGTACGCTGCAGGTTAAGCAGGAAGACCGCTATGAGGATTATATCCGTTACTTGGGCAAACGTGATGCGGAGGCAGATGCTGCTTTCTGGAAAACATATATGCAGGGCTTTGCCCAGCCCGTGCTGCTGCCATTTGTGAATGATCAGCAGGGACGTAACAAAGGCACCGATCTGTTTCACCGTACCGAGCTGGTATGCGATGCAGCATTCACCGCCAGGGTAAAGGCTTTTGCGCAGGCAAACCAGCTAACGGTGAATACCCTTATGCAGGGCGTATGGTCGTACCTGTTATACCGCTACACCGGCTTAATGGATGTATTGTATGGCGTTACGGTATCCGGCCGGCCCGGGGAGCTGGAGAATGCAGAGCAGCGCGTAGGCCTGTATATCAACACTCTTCCCTTACGGGTGCAGGTAAACGTGAATGACACGGTTGCCGGCTGGTTAACGGAGCTGCAGGCAGCACATACCCGTACCCGGGAAAGTCAGTATACACCGTTGCATACCATTCAGAGTTGGGCCGGTATACGTGGCGACCTGTTTGATAACATCCTGGCCTTTGAGAATTACCCGGTTAGTGAAAAGATCACAGCCGACTGGGAACTGAATGCATTTAATGTATCCATCCAGGAGCAATCCAATTATCTGCTGGCGCTGAACATCCTGCTCAAAGAGGAGCTGGTGGTTTGCTTCACATACAATCAACACCTGCTGGACGCCCGTTATGCTGTTATGATGAAAACGCATTTCGGCTACATCCTGGAGCAAATGGTGGAGAACGGCAGCCGGACCCTGGGTAGCCTGCAGTTGTTAACCCCTGCAGAAACTTTGCAGCTGGCAGTCTTCAATGATACGGCCGCTACTTATCCATCAGATAAAAGCCTGGTAACACTGTTTGAAGAACAGGCTGCGCGCACACCGGGTAACCCGGCTGTTGTAACGCCAACGGGCACACTTAGTTACCGGCAGCTGAATGAAAATGCAGACCAGCTGGCCGCTTACCTGGTAGACCGTTATACTACAGACAGGCCGGTGGTGGCTGTGATGATGCAACGTTCAGAGTGGCTTATAACAGGTATGCTGGGCATCTTAAAATCAGGTGCAGCTTACCTGCCTGTTGATCCCTCACTGGTGCCGGAGCGCAAATCCTGGATGCTGGAAGATGCCGGTGCAACTATATTGCTTACCGATTCCGACACGATGTTTGAGCTGGATGTGGCTTTCAGCGGGGAGATCATAGCCCTGGATATACAGCTTCCTACGCTGCAGGCCAATAAACACCTGCTGCCCGAAATAATTGATGCAGCTGCTCCTGCATATGTGATCTATACATCCGGTTCTACCGGCCAGCCTAAGGGCGTGCAGGTAGCGCACCAGCCCATTGTGAACCTTTCCTATTGGCATAACAACGCCTTTGAGGTATCAGATACTTCCCGTGCAACCGTTTATTCCGGTATAGGTTTCGATGCCTGCGGATGGGAAATATGGCCTTACCTGTTGAAAGGCGCCTGCCTGTATCCGCTGGAAGAAGCGGTGAAGCTGAATATGGAGCAGCTGGTATCCAGGATGCGCAATTCAGGTATTACACATTGTTTTCTGCCAACACCGGTTTGTGAGCAGTTTATTGCGTATGCAGGCGACCTGGATGGCCGGCTGCTGCTGCTCACCGGTGGAGATAAATTGAAAACCGCCGGCGCCGGCCTTCGTGTAGTGAATAACTACGGACTTACAGAAACCGGCGTAGTAGCCACTTCGCTGGCATTAAAAGATTATAGTGTTATTACAGATCCGGCGCCCATTGGCCGGCCCATCGCTAATACTGCCGTGTATATACTGGATGCGCAGCTGCAGCAGCAGCCATTGGGCGTGAAAGGCGAATTATACATTGGCGGCGACCTGCTGGCAAATGGTTATCTGAATAATCCGGAGCTGACCGCATCCCGTTTTATTGATCATCCTTTTATTCCAGGCGCAAAACTATATCGCACCGGCGATGTAGGCTGCTGGCTGCCGGACGGCTGCATATCTTTCCAGGGCAGGGGCGATGAGCAGGTGAAGATCCGCGGTTACCGCATAGAGCTGGGCGATGTGGAAAGCCATTTACAACAGGCGCCCGGCGTGCTGCAATGTGTGGTTACCGCCAATGAAGATGCCTATGGCAATAAACGCCTGATCGGTTATGTATTGCCTGCTGCAGATTACCGCGAAGAAAACGTGCAGCACTACCTGCAGCAGCGCCTGCCGGAGTATATGCGCCCCGCTGCGCTGGTGGTAATGGAAGCATTTCCCCTTACGGCTAACGGCAAAATAGACCGGAAACAGCTGCCGGATCCCGGCGCTGCGCTGCAACGGTCAGATAGTTACGCCGCCCCGCGTAATGCTACGGAGAAAACATTATGCCGCATCTGGGAAGAGCTGCTGCATGTGGAACAGGTAGGCATACACGACAATTTCTTTTCCCTGGGTGGTGATTCCATCATTACCATACAGGTGGTAAGCCGCAGCAAACGTGCAGGCCTGGAGCTGCAGCCGAAGGATATTTTTGAGTGTCAGACCATTGCCCGTTTATCAGAGCAGGTACGTTCTCTTTCTGCAGTACAGGCAGAGCAGGGATTGCTGGACGGCGCGGTAAAGCTGCTTCCCATCCAGCAATGGTATCTGGACCAGGAACGTCCGCACCCCTCACACTATAACCAATCCGTATTATTATCATTAAATAAAGCATTGCCCGCAGCCGGTGTGGAGCAGGTGCTGCATAAGCTGGCAGCACATCATGACAGCCTGCGTTTGCATTTTACACAAACAGCGGCCGGCTGGGAACAGTATTATGGCGCCAATGCGGGTACCGTGGAAACCATTGAGCTGGGAGACAGCGAAGATCTCACCGCATTATGCGACCGCTACCAGCGCAGCCTGGATATTACAAAAGGCATCGTGTACCGCTTTGTATATATGCGCACACCAGCTGCATATAGCCATAACCGTTTACTGATGGTGATACATCACTTATGTGTGGATGGTATTTCATGGCGTATACTGGTAGAGGACCTGGAAACAGGCCTGGAGCAGGTAACCGCCGGCCAGTTGCCGGACTTTGGCAGCAAGAGCAGCTCATTCCGCCAGTGGAGCGCATTTTTAGCCGATGCCGGTACCCGCCCGCACGTACTGAGCCAGCAGCGTTACTGGGAAGGCGTAATTAGTAATTATGCACCGCTGCCGGTAGATCACGCTACTGCAACATCAGCCATACGCGATGTGCGGATGGCGGTAGCCAGCCTGGATACCGCTGCCACGGCTGCTTTGCTGCAGGATGCTTCAGCAGCTTACCATACAGAGATCAATGATCTGCTGTTAAGCGCATTGCTGCAAACCGTCTGTAACTGGAGCGGGCATACGAACTTATTATTGGGCCTGGAAGGTCATGGCCGCGAGCAAATGACAGATGAGCTGGACTGCAGCCGTACCATAGGCTGGTTTACCAACCTTTACCCGGTGAACCTTGCGTTGCCGGCTGCCGGTGATATGGGCTTACTGGTGCGCAGCGTAAAAGAGCAGCTGCGCAGCATTCCAGGTAAAGGAATGGGATACGGTATGCTACGTTACCTGCATCCGGATGAAGCTATAAGGAACAGCCTAGCTTCCAGGCCGCCGGAAGTTGTCTTTAACTACCTGGGGCAGCTGGATAACACCATGCAGGAAGGCCGCAACGTAAGCTGGGCGCCGGAACCCGCAGGTGTAACCACTTCGGAAGATCACCCTTTTACCAACCGCCTTCAGGTGAACGGCTCTGTGATGGATGGAATGCTGACCTTTGCCTGGAACTATTCTGCAAAAGATTATGATGCCGCTACCATTGAAACATTGGCAGCAACCTATATGCAGGTATTGCAGGAGCTGATCCGGCACTGCACGGCAATTAAAAAACGGGTATACACGCCCTCCGATTATGGTCTGGGCGGCCAGGTAACCCTGCAGGAGTTCGATGCGTTTATGCAGTCGGCCGCTGCTTCGGAAGCGCCGGTTACCGGCATCTATCCCCTGGGCCCTTTGCAGGAAGGGCTGCTGTTCCATGGTGTGTATGAACAGTATGGCGCATATATAGAGCAGTTCAGCTGTGATTTTAAAGATATTGATATCACAGTGCTGCGCCGCTGCTGGGAGCAGCTGTTGCAGGACCACAGTATACTGCGCAGCTCTTATCACCACAAGGACATGAGCATTCCGGTGCAATGTGTGCATGAATGGGCTACGCTGCCGTTTGAAATAACAGACATCCGTGCGTATAACGACGATGAAAAACGCGCGCGGCTGGAAAGCTTCCTGGAAGCAGACCGCCTGCGTGGATTTGATTTCCATTGTGCACCTTTAATGCGCATAACCCTGTTCCGGCTGGATGAAGATGTTTACCGCATGGTATGGACCAGCCACCATATTATCCTGGATGGCTGGTCTACCGCCATACTCATGGAGGAGATCCTGCAATCATATGAAACATTGTTCAGCGGCGGTGCGCGGCTGGACAGGGTAGAAGACCGTTATGAAGATTACATCCGTTACCTGGGCAAACGGGATAAGCTGCAGGAGCAGGCTTTCTGGAAAGATTACCTTGCCGGTTTCACCCAGCCTTCCCTGCTGCCCTTTACCCGCGAAAAGCAGGGCCGTAATAAAGGCGACGGAACGTTTGCCCGCATAGCGCTGGAATTTGATGAAGACTATACCACCCGGGTACGGAACTTTGCACAGGCCAATTCCTTAACGGTAAATACATTAATGCAGGGCGTATGGTCGTACCTGTTACACCAGTACACCGGCCTGGCAGACGTATTGTATGGCGTAACAGTATCCGGCAGGCCGGGCGATATGGAAAATGCAGAACAGCGGGTAGGCCTTTACATTAATACCCTGCCGCTGCGTTCAAAAATGCAGCCATCCGCTAAGGTAATGGAATGGCTTAATGCTTTACAGGCAGGACATACAGCCACCCGTGAAAACCAGTATACACCTTTACATACCATCCAAAGCAGGACCGGTATCCGCGGTGATCTGTTTGACAGCATACTGGTGTTTGAGAATTATCCGATGGGTGAGGTGCTTTCCCGCGAATGGAAGCTGCAGGCTTTTAACACACAAATGAAAGAGCAGACCAACTATCTGCTCACCATCAATATTTTCTTTGGCGCTACAGCGGTAGTGCATTTTACTTATAACGAGCGCCTGGCAGCAGCAGCGTATATACACATGATCCGTGATCAGTTCAAACATGTGCTTACCCAGTTGATGGATGCCAGTGTTAAACAGGTACAGGATATCCGCCTGTTATGCGAAAAGGACATTGCCCTGTTGAACAGCATTAGCAAAAGGGAAGCAGCCTATCCGGCAAACGAAGGCATTATAGCCGTATTCAATGAGCAGGTAAATGCCAGCCCCGATGAGTGGGCCCTAACGGACGGCCATGTACGTTATACCTACCGGCAGCTGGATGAACGTTCTACCGCGCTGGCGCAGCATCTGCTCGATAAAGGTACGGGCAGCGAAGAGATGATAGCGGTATGCGCAGAGCGCAGCGCCGGGTTGATAGTAGCGCTGCTGGCCATCTTAAAAGCAGGAGGAGCGTATGTTACCATAGACCGGAGCTGGCCGCCGGAGCGCATAAAACATATCCTGGGTGATACCGGCGCACGCCTGCTGCTGGTGGAGCATGAAACTAAAAATGTGCTGCCTGCCGGTAGCTTAGCGGAGATAGTTAACATAGAGGCCCTGAAATACGCCCCGGTATCTGCACAACCCTTACCCGCACCTGCCGGGGCTGCGCAGCTGGCTTATGTAATGTACACATCCGGTTCAACCGGCAAGCCAAAAGGTGTGCTGGTAACACAGGGCAACGTGGTTAGCCTGGTAAAGGGCACCAGCTTTGCCGCCCTGAAGGCGGGGGATGTATTGCTGGCCACCGGCGCGCCCACCTTTGATGCGGTAACCTTTGAATATTGGGGAATGCTGCTGAACGGGGGCTGCCTGGTAATGTGCAGCGAAAAAGTATTGCTGGATAAAGATGCATTGAAGCAGCAAATAAAAGCTGCCGGTGTAAATAAAATGTGGTTTACCGCAGGCTGGTTCAACCAGCTGGTAGATGTGGACCTGACTGTTTTTGCACCGCTGCAGCTGGTGGTGGCCGGTGGGGAAAAGCTATCGGCTCCGCATGTACGCAAGCTAAAAGAGGCTTATCCTGCTATCAGCATTGTTAACGGTTACGGGCCAACGGAGAACACCACTTTCTCGCTCACCCATCTTATAGAAGACACCAGTGTAGAAAGTGTGCCGATAGGTAAACCCCTGGAGAACCGCAGTGCCTACATTCTTAATAGCCGCATGGAGTTTTGCCCCATAGGGGTA
This sequence comes from Chitinophaga rupis, assembly GCF_900109685.1. GTDB lineage: Bacteria > Bacteroidota > Bacteroidia > Chitinophagales > Chitinophagaceae > Chitinophaga > Chitinophaga rupis. Next base: position 15,492 of record NZ_FOBB01000018.1, read on the forward strand.
GCAGGTGAGCTGTATGTAGGCGGAGCAGGGCTTTCAAGGGCATACCTGCAGCAGGAGGAATTAACGGCTGCCCGCTTTGTAACGATAATTACACCGGCCGGCATCCCGGAGAAGGTGTACCGTACCGGTGATGTGGCCATGTGGCAGCCGGATGGCGCCATGCTGTTCCTGGGACGTACAGACAATCAGCTGAAAATAAGAGGTTACCGCGTGGAGCCCGACGAGATCACAAATGTGCTGGTGCAATGTCCTGCGGTAAAACAAGGTGTAGCAACCAGCTTTTATAATGCCGCTAATGAGCTGCAGCTGGTAGCCTATATAGTGCCTGCGGATGCTTTTGACAGAAAGGAAATAATCGCTTATTTATCGGCTCAGCTGCCGGACTATATGCTGCCGGCACTGTTGCTGCCACTGCCGGAGCTGCCGCTGACACCTAACGGTAAAGTGGACCTGCGTGCGCTGCCGCATCCTGATACCTTAAAGGTGACCATTGAAAAAGATAACCTGCCGCGTAATAAAATGGAAGACCGGCTGGCAGTTATCTGGAAAGAAGTATTGGGCACTGCGCATATAGGCCGCGACGATAACTTTTTTGAAGCAGGCGGCCATTCGCTGAAAGCCATCAGTATGATGACGATGATAGAAAAGGAGTTTAATGTTAACGTTAATATAGCCGATGTATTTGATTACCCTACCATCCGGGAGCTAACGCCTGTTATTGCAGCCGCCGCCTATAACGAGCATCATGAAATACCGCTGTTACCCGAAGCGGGCAGCTACCCTTTATCGCATGCGCAGAAGCGGCTGTGGATCAACTACCAGCTGGAAGAGAACAAAGCCGCTTATAATATACCGATGGTATATGTGCTGGAAGGAGACCTGAGCATAACCGCATTGCGCAAGGCGCTGGAAGCAATGATAGCCCGCCATGAAAGCCTGCGTACAGTGTTTATAACAGAAGAAGGCGAGCCGCGGCAGCGGATAGATTCTCCCGTTAATGCGCCGGTGATGCGCTTCCTGGACCTGCGTACAGCAGCCGACCGGGAGCAGCAGGCCGCAGCGGTCATTAACCAGGAAGCAGATACCATTTTTATATTGAGCATGGGCCCCTTGCTGAGAACAACCTTGCTGCAGGTGGAAGATGAGCGTTTCATTTTCTGCCTCACCATGCACCATATTGTTTCAGATATTTTATCCATGGAGGTGATGGCCCGCGAGCTTTCAGTGTTATATGAAGCATACCGTAATAATGAGATGCATAGCCTTGCGCCGCTTGCCCTGCAGTATAAGGACTATGCCAGCTGGCAGCACCAGCTGATAGCAGATAATAACAACCGGCATGCAGCTTACTGGCAGCAGCAATTGGGAAATGAGCTGCCTTTGCTGCAGCTGCCCTTTGACTTTCAGCGGCCGGCAATAAAATCCTATAAGGGCGATGTAGTTGGGGCCGCGTTGGATGCTGCCGCTGTACAACGTTTGCAGGCAATAGGCAAAGAGCACCAGGTGAGCACGTTTATGGCATTGCTGACCTGCGTAAAGGTTTTATTGCATCATTATTCAGGCCAGGAAGACATTATTGTTGGTACTCCGGTGGCCGGCAGGGAGCATGCTGCGCTGAAAGACCAGATAGGATTTTATGTGAACATGCTGGCCCTGCGTACGCATACCGGCAGCCAGGATACTTTTGTGCAGCTGCTGAAAAAGATCCGCGAAGTAACCCTGCAGGCTTATGAGCACCAGGTGTACCCGTTTGATAAGCTGGTAAGCGAGCTGTCGCTGAACCGGGTAAAAGGGCGTGCACCTTTGTTTGATGTAAGAGTGGAGCTGAATGATATAACAGACATCCGTGCCGACTTTAAGGATGTGAACATTATAGCCACTGCGCCCACTTTGTACCTGAGCCATTATGACCTTACATTCACCTTTGTGCTCACCAATGAGGGTATTACCTGCCAGGTGCTCTATGCTACAGACCTCTTTAAAAAGGAAACCGCCACCCGTTTGTTATCAGACCTGTTATCAGTAATAGAGCAGGTAACGGCAAATCCGGGTATAGTCTTATCTGCCGTGCAGCTGCAGGGTAAGGAAAGCAACACGGAGACCATGCTGGCCACGTCTTTTGAATTTCAATAAGAAAGAATAGTAACCCTTATTACCATCACCCTAAAAAATAATTCCATGCTTCAACAAAACTATTCCAGGGCAGACCATGCTACCTGGGCCTACCTCATGGGCAGAGCTGACCAGTATTTAGGCCGGGTAAATAAAGAATACCTGGATGGATGGCAGCAGCTTCAGCTGCCCGAAAACCGCATTCCCTATTTCCATGAATTGAACGATAAGCTGGCGCCGCTCACCGGCTGGCAATACGCTGCCGCACCGGGCATAGTGTCAATGGAAGATTTTCTGATCGCTTTATCCCGCAAACAATTTTTGTCTTCTGTAGATATCCGCCCGGAAGATGAGCTGGACTTCTGCAAGCTGCCTGATATTTTTCACGATGTTTTCGGCCATGCCGCTTTGCTGGCTAACCAGCCCTTCTGTGATTTCCTGGAGGCCCTGGGCCGCTTAAGCGTGCAGTATGCCGGTAACGGGTACGTAATACAATACCTGGCCAATATTTACTGGTACACCGCAGAGGTAGGGCTGGTAATGGAAGGCAATGAGCTGAAATATTATGGCGGCTCCATTGTTTCTTCTATCAGTGAGATCAACACGGTTTTCAGTGATCATACTGTCAAGCATCCCTTTGCTGTAAATAAAGTAGGCGCCACCTCATACGACAGTTATGCGGTGAACGACGTATACTTTGTAGTACCAAAGCTTTCCGCCCTGAACGACTGTTTGAATGATCTTGAACTTGCCTGCGCCAACCAGCTTGAAGCACAACGTAGCTAACTGTATATGAACGAAATGTTAACTGCCCCCATATCTGCAGCGCCTCCTGTAAATGAACAGTTCTGGCGGAGCCAGGAACAATTGCTTGCGGAAGAGTACCGGTTGCCGGCCTGTAAACCGGCCGGCGCTTCAAACGGCATAGGTACTGTTACAGTACGTCCGGATGATGCAGACCTCCGCATGATATACAAAATATCCAGGGGCGCTGATCCGGAAGTATTTATCTTATTATTATCTGCTTTATACCAGCTGCTGTACCGCTACAACGGGAACACCGGCATCAGCATACATACACCGGCATTTTTACCGGAAACCTATGAAAATGCAATGATACCGCTGGTAGCTGCTCCCTTGCCGGCAGATACGGTAAAGGAATGGATCATGAAGGTAAATATGCTGGTAACAAGCAGTATGCGTTTCCGTTACCACCTGGGCGCTGAGGAGCACCAGGCAGGCAAAGGCAAGCTTGGTACGAACGTTTTATTCCGTTATGATGCTTTACAGGCGCCCGTTCCCGCTAATGAGGCTTATGATCTTGTAGTGAATGTGGAAAAAGGAGTGTATGTAGATCTAACCGGCCTGACTATACGTTTACAATACAACGGCAGCTGCTTTGAAGATTGGTTTGTAACGCAGCTGGCAGCGCATTACTGCAAAATGCTGAGCGCCTTTCAGCAACCGGGCCAAACCTGGCAGCAGGTGAAATTATTGTCGGCCCAGGAAGAGGAAAGGCTGCTGTTCACATTTAATGACAACAGCCGCGCTTTTGCCGCCGGTAACAATATTATCGCCTTATTCAGGCAGCAGGCGGCTTTGCGCCCCTCAGCGCTGGCAGTAAAAGACAATGAGCGCCGGATAACTTATGCTGAGCTGGATGAATATTCAGATAAGCTGGCTTACGCATTGCAGCAGCAGCATGGCATAGGGCCACGGGATGTGGTAGCCGTTATGCTGGACCGCAGCTGCTGGATGCCGGTGGCGATTATGGGCATTTTAAAGGCCGGTGCAGCGTACCTGCCCGTAGATTCTGCATATCCGCCTGAGCGTATCAATTATATGTTATCCAATGCCGGTGCACGCCTGCTGGTATTACAAACAGCTTACCTGTTTGCGATCCCTGATTTTGCCGGCAGCCTGCTGGCGCTGGATGCGGAGCTGGATGGATATGCCGTACCTGCGAAGCCTTTGAACGTAAACACCGGTCTTGCAGATCCTGCATATATCATTTACACCTCCGGTTCTACCGGCTTGCCCAAGGGCGTGATCGTATCACATGGAGCATTAATGAACACAGAGAGCTGGCGGAAAGAATACTATGGTTTTGATGAAAATTTCCTGACACTGCAGATCGCATCTTTTTCTTTTGACAGTGCGGTGAACGATATTTTCTCCATGCTCTTATGGGGCGGAGGCCTGATCATCCTGAATGAGCAGGAGAGAATAGATGTAAGCAGGATCCGCTATTACCTGGAGAATGATCCGGTTACCAACTTTAATATTGTTCCCAGCATGTACCGGAATATTATTGATGATCTGCATGCGGAAAAGATCAGCCTGCGCATGGTGACCCTTGCGGGTGAGCAGCTCACAGAAGACCTGATGCTGGCGCATTTCAATAAATTTCCCCGGGTGCGCATCATCAATGAATACGGGCCTGCCGAAAATGCGATCTGTTCTACGGCCTGCACTATTGTGCATAAAGATGCGCTGGACTATTCTATTGGCAAGCCGATAAATAATGTGCAGGTGTATATACTGGGCAATGAACAGCAGCTTTTACCAATAGGGGTGGCCGGTGAAATAGTATTGGGTGGTAAAGGGCTGGCCGACGGTTATATTAACAATAAAACGTTAACGGACCAACGTTTTATTAACCATCCCTTTAATGCCGGTCAGAAAGTATATCTCACAGGAGATATGGGACGCTGGCTGCCGGATGGCAGCATTGAATTCCTGGGAAGGAAAGATCAGCAGGTAAAGATCCGCGGGTACCGGGTGGAGCCGGATGAGGTGAGCCTGGCATTACGCCGGCATCCGGATGTAAAGGATGCAGCTGTAATTCCCTATGCACCCCTGGGCCAGGTAAAGGAGCTGCTGGCTTATATAACATTAACAGATCCGGCTGTGCCGCCGGCTGTTACCGAATTGAAAACATTCCTGGGCAAACACCTGCCTGCTTATATGATACCGGCGCGGTTTATTGTGCTGAAAGAGATACCCCTGTCAGTAAATGGTAAGCTGGATAAAAAGGCATTACCCTTACCGGAAGCTGCGGATGTTCTGCACAGCGGCAGCGTGGCAGCGCCGGAAACAGGAATGGAAACCCTGCTGGCAGATATATGGAAAGAGGTGCTGAACAGAACAGATATCAGCATCTTCGATGATTTTTTCGTAGCCGGCGGAGACTCTATAAAGGCCATCAAGATCGTTTCTAAAGTATATGCAGCCGGGTACAAGCTGGAGATCAAAGATCTGTTTGATCATCCTGTATTAAAAGACCTGGCCGGTATCCTGCAGCCGCTGTCCCCCACAGAAGTGGTACAGGAACATGAAGGCGCAGGGGAGCAGAATGCTCTTTATCAGCCGGAGGAACAACCGGAAGCAATACGTGCAATACCTGGTGTGCAGGGCGTTTTCCGGCTTGCACCCATGCAGGAAGGCATGTTCTTTCATTCATTGTTTAACCCTGCTTCACCCGCCTATTTTGAACAGGTATCGTACCGGCTGCACGGCAACCTGCAGGCAGACCTCGTACGTCAGAGCCTGGATATTTTATTCCAGCGGCATGAGGCCCTGCGCACCATTTTCGTTTACGAAGGATTACCGCAGCCACGCCAGGTATTGCTGAAAGAGGTACGCGCCTCGCTGCATATGGAAGACCTTAGCAGCTTTGCAGACCGGGAGCAACGGCTGGCAGCTTTCTGTAAAGCAGATATCAGCCGGTCTTTTGATCTTACAAAGGGGCCGCTGATGCGCGTAGCTATTATCCGGATGAATGCGGACGAGTATGCATTTATCTGGAGCCACCATCATATTATTATGGATGGATGGTGCATGGGCCTGCTGGTGGCTGAATACGGAGAGATCTACAACAGCCTGCTGCAAAACCGTCCTGCATTATTAGCTACGCCCTATGCTTACAGCGGTTACTTGCAATGGCTGGAAAGGCAGGACCGCAAAACGTCATTGGAGTTCTGGCGGCAATACCTGCAGGGGTATAATGTAAGGTCCGGTATTCCCCGCCGCGCCGCTGCGTCACATAAATACAGCGCAGCGCAGGTGAGCCGGCTCATAGGACACCAGGAAACCAGCGGGCTGCAGCAGCTGGCAGCTGCCAGCCGTGTAACTTTAAACATTATTTTCCAGGCGCTCTGGAGCGCAGTGCTTTCAAAATACAGCGGTTGTAATGAGGTGGTGTTTGGCGCAGTAGTATCCGGCAGGCCGGCCATGGTGAAAGGGGTAGCTGAAATGATCGGCCTTTTCATAAATACCATACCGGTAAGGGCTGGTATACGCCCAGGCTGCACCTTCCGTGAGCTGTTTAAGGAGCTGCAGCAGGAAGCTATCCTGGCAGAACCGCACCATTACCTATCCCTGGCGGATGTGCAGCAGCAAAGCAGCCTCCGGCAGGAGCTGCTGGATCATATTTTTATATTCCAGAACCTGCCTGCAGAAACAGCCATCGGCAATAACATGCAGGAGCAGGAAGATGATGGCATAACTATTTCGGATATACGCTCCTTTGAACAAACGAGCTACGACCTGAATGTGGTGATATACCCTGCAGCAGAGATCCAGGTTTGTTTTAACTATAATCAGGAAGTATATGATGATGGCTTAATAGCTACACTCGCAGATACTTTTCTGTATTGCCTGCAGCAGGTGCTTGCAGCCCCTGATACCGGTGTACAGGAGCTGCAGCTGATGCCGTCGGTAGCCGCGCATGCCTTGTTACGCACCGGTGAGCAGGCAGCCCCCTTTGCAGCAGCACAATGCCTGCAGGAGCAGTTGAGCCTTATTGCACAGCAATACCCGCAACGGGTGGCTATTGTGCAGGGGAGTGAAAGTATTACCTACGGCGAGCTGGAAGCCCGTGCTAACCGGCTGGCCCACCTGCTGCGCCGTGATTATGGCGTAACTCCCAACATGCCGGTAGGCTTGCAGGGCTTGCGCAGCCCGGCTTTGCTGGCCGGTTTATGGGCCATTCTGAAAGCCGGCGGCGCTTATGTACCGGTAGATCCGGCTTACCCTGCTGCCCGCCGCCAGTACCTGCTAACAGACAGTGGTATGCAGGTATTACTGTCAGATGAAGCAGTGGCTGACCTGCCAAATGGTATTATCCGTGTGGCATTGGATGCAGCAGAGCATTTAGCCTTACCAGCTACAGCGCCGGATTTAATGAACAGCGCATCAGACCTGGCTTATATACTTTATACTTCCGGTACTACCGGCCAGCCTAAAGGCGTGCGCATTACACACCGCAATGTACAGCACCTGGCGGCCTGGCTGTCAGCTACTATTTACCGGCAGCATAACCGTCCTTTGACTGCTATGCTTACCGCTTCGCTGAACTTTGATGCCTCTGTACAGCAGCTGTTTGCGCCCTTGTTTAACGGCGGTACGCTGGTGCTGCTGAAGGAGGAAGAGCGCCGCGACCCGGCAGCGTATATACGTAGCTTAATTGCTCATAAGGTAGATGTGCTGGATATAACCCCTTCTTATCTGCAGGCAGTGTTACAGGCTGCCGCAGCAGCAGGGGAGCAGCTGCCGGTGTTATACACACTGGTGGGTGGGGAAGCGCTTAACAGTACGCTGATCCGCCAATACTATCAATACACAAAAGGCAGCACGCTGCTGAACGTATATGGCATTACAGAATGTACGGTTAACTCAGCCTGTTACCGCTGCACCGGTACGGAAACAGGTATGGCGCCATTGGGCAATCCCTTAACCAACACCCGTATTTATATTTTAGATCAGCAACAACAACCGGTACCGCGCGGTGTAACCGGTGAGCTATACATCGGCGGCGCTGGTGTAGGCGCGGGTTATCATGGCAGTGCGGCAGTAAAACAAAACAGCCGTTTTGTGGCAGACCTGCTGGGTGCTAACCAGCATATGTACCGCACGGGCGACCTGGGTTACCTGGACATGGATAACCGGCTGGTATATGCCGGCCGCAATGATGA
>NZ_FOBB01000017.1 GCF_900109685.1 Chitinophaga rupis
GTAAATGGCATTTTAAAACATGAGTTTGGGCTGAAAAGGACGTTTAGCAACTATGGCGACGCCGTCAATGCTGTTGGTAAGGCCATCGACTATTATAACCGTGTCAGGCCTCATATGAGTTGTAACTATCTGACGCCCAATGAGGCACATACCAGAACAGGCCCTTTGGCCAAAAAATGGAAGCCAAGAAAAAAAACAATGAGTAAATTACCCTTGTAAAGCGCTCGCTGAAACAATCTACAACATGTAAAGCCAATTCTGCATTCAATACGTCAACTGTAAGGTTTTTCTGTACTAAGACAACCTTTCTTATCAAGACTGGTTAGCACAAATAACCCGCTGATAAAAAACATTAACGACATAAAAAACACATCGTTAAAATTCTCAAAGATATCCAGCCCTATCCAGCGATGGGTATCTACAATAGGATGGGTGGAAAGGATGTAGGCATCTTTATTAAAGCTGGCAAAGGTAGTATAGGCAAGGGATGCGTGGTGTGCTACTACCAGCGCAGTGATAAAAGAGCGCAGGTAATCTATCCACAGCGTGCGGAATGGCGGATTGGGCATGCTGACGATTTTTGATAAGATACGGCTTTTGTGTGGAATTAATTCCTGCCGGTTTACACCATATTTAAATGGTTTCGTCACATTTCAAAAAAGAGCCTGCACCTGTGTAGTAATCTTGATAAAAATATCTGTATGCTCCGGCCGCTTTTCCTGGTTTTATTTGCTTGCGTATGTTCAACTGTTTGTTTGGCCCAAAATGTTCAGCAGCAGCTGGATACTTTACTACGTGCGTATAATTTTAACGGCACAATACTGGTGGCGCAGGATAACCGTATCCTGTTAGAAAAGGGATATGGTTACAGCAACCTGACTACTCACCAGCTGAACGATACGAATACTGTTTTCCAGATAGCATCTGTTACCAAAACATTTACATCTTCCCTGATCTTAAAACTGGTGGAACAAAAGCTGCTTTCATTGCAGGATAAGCTCAGTAAATTTTATCCGGATTTTCCCAAAGCTGATAGTATTACCATTGAAAATTTATTGACCCATACTTCCGGCATCCCGGATTATACGGGCGGTAATTTCCTGGATTCAGCAGGCGATAAACCTGCCAGCGAGGCAACCATGCTAGCGTTGTTTAAGGATAAACCGTTTGATTTTTCACCCGGCACCGGCTGGAGCTACAGTAACTCCGCTTACTCCTTGCTGGGGTACATTGTGCCAAAGGTTACCGGGCTTACTTATGAACAGGCTATACGGAAATATATTTTTACGCCTTTGCACATGGATCATAGCGGTTTTGACTTTGCGCATTTACAAAGTGCAGAGAAGGCTGTTGGCTATGCAACAGATTCCACTGCTGCACGCATCATAGATTCATCGGTTTGTTTTGCTGCCGGTGCTGTTTATTCTACGGTAGGTGATATGTATAAGTGGCATGAAGGACTGCAGCATCACACCTTTATCAGGAATGGATTACTGGAACGCGCTTATACGCCGTTTAAAAATAATTATGGTTACGGCTGGATCATAGATTCTGTGTATGGGCGAAAAATGGTATCGCACAGCGGCGGTATCTGGGGCTTCCGCAGCAACTTTGTGAGGATTGTGGCAGATGATGTGTGTATTGTTTTATTAAGCAACACAGAAACCGCTGCACGGGATCATATTACACATAAGATCCTGGCTGTGTTATATCATCAGCCTTATACGCTACCGGTAAAGCGAACACCGGTGAAGCTGAGTGAAGGTGTTTTGAAGCGGTATGAGGGTGCTTATAATCTGAAGGAGAAGAATTTGAAGATAACGGTAAAGCTGGAGAACGGGGAGCTGGCTGCTTACCCGGAAAGGGGCCCGCGGTCTGTGTTACTGGCGCTGGATGAGCGGCATTTTTATTTGAAGGGAGAGGATGATTTCAGGGTAGATTTTGAGATGGATGGGAAAGGAGAGGTAAAGGCAATGGTGATTAATAATGATGGGAGAATAGGGAGGGCGGAGAAGGTGGAGTAGTATTTTAACTTACCTGGATGCCTGTTTGTTATTTATGAAAAATACGGAGGTGTTTGTCAGAACATTGCTTTCAGCATCTAATTGATAGATCTCTTTTTCATTGCGTTCAGAATTACCGGTTCTGATAACCAGCCTATTGCTTTTTATAATACCGTCTATCTCAGATCTGTCAAGGGTAATGATACTGTCTTTTATGGTGTAGTTTCCACGGAAGAAATCAGCGCTAAGGATGGAATAACTACTCAATTTATAGGTGCCATCTTTTCTAAAATCGATAGATGTGCTGCCGAGATCTTCTTTGATATCTGCCGTGAGTATAACAGGGCTGTTATCCCTGAGAGACAATATTGTTCCTGTAATAATAAAGCCAATTATAAAAATGCCGGGCGTGCGGATACTCTTAAAGGTGTTATGCTTATTTTCTTTCAGATCTTTATAAATAGCCCATGTGAACACGACGATTACTAATATGCCTAAAATGATGTCAATAAATACATCCAGTATTGTCCAATGATCTGCTTGTTTTATAAATTGGTACATAGCTATTGCACCAACTATTATTACCAGGATACTACGGTCTCTTTTTTTCATTAAGGTAAGGGATGGGTTATTATGCTTTCTTTGAACGCATGGCTTTTACATGCTGTAGCTTTTTGTCTTTTACGAACTTTTTATATTCATCGGAATCGGCGCCGTAAAGGGCTATTTTGCCTTCTTCATTGGCATGTACACCCCAGCCGTATCTTTTAGTAAGGGCAGATGCACGCATGCAGGGCTGGCCCTTGGAAAAGAATTTTTCCCTTTCTTCTTTGAGATCACTTTTGTGGATGTTGTTTTTTACAGCGTAGACGTTAAAGAGTACATCATCGGAAGTGTATTTGTAGGGATGATCGATGATCATTTCAAACTGGATGTTGGCGGCGGTTTTGTTTTCGCCTTTTAAGGGAGGGATTTGAGCGGTGGTAATGGGAGAGTCGTCGGCGATTTCTATGAAGGTGTTTATGTAGTTGGTAGTGTGCATGGATGTGGGTTTGGATGAAGGTAAAATAATAAAAGTTTGATGATGGTTAATAGCTTTTACTAAACATTATATGGGCCGACTTTAATGATCATTTGGTTATACAGAAACTATTTTAATCAGATAGCTACAGCCAATAAACACAGCATTCCAAATGAGTTATTAGATGTGAACTCTTTTTGATTAATAAAGGAGATATCAACGGTGTATGAATAGTTGAATTGGATTATTTAAAAAGGCAAAAAAGTAATATGAAAAAGGCATATATACAAATAATAACGATTGCCCGCTTATAGTACTCTTGTGCCATTGTAACATTATTGACTTTAGAGTTAATAATATCCTGGTTGTCTAATTTTATTCGTATGAAACGTTGTATTAATTTTCTTAAATATTCATTCTTATTGCCAATTTGATTGAGATCATTAATGCTTAAAACTGAATAAGTCCCCCTCTCCAATGCTTTCACAGCATACCAAATGGTTGTAACGGTGTACAAGGCAAGGATGAACGAAATCGCTACAGATGTCTTTATAAGAAGTCTATTTGAATCGAAATTATTATTAAGAATAAGCGTACTAGCAGTGACTACTAATGAAGATGCAACGCTGAGAGTACTAATAAATAGAGTTGCCTTGGATTCAATTCCCTTTCGCCTGTCTTCCTCCGCCTCAAGTATCTTGATCTTCTGCTGGAATGCAATTTCGAGGCTTTCGTCTGCAATTTTCAATTCGATATTTTCCTTTACTTTGTTTTTCGCTGCACTCCTCTCAAGTAAAGGCCAGAAAAATTCACGTATACTATTAAGCCTTTCTTTAGCTAACAATAAGAAAGACACTTTATTGTCATTTGGGTAGGTATTTTGTATGAGCAACTTGGTTATTTCACCAGAAATGTCATAGCCTAGTCTTCTCTCGATCCACGCCCACTGACCATTGGGATTAATTTCAAGGAAAATAAAATCATCGTTTTCGTCAAGAATAAAATCAATTGCTGCAAAATTTAGTGATAATTCATTAGTCAATTCGAGACACATCGATTCTATAAAGTGAGGTAATACGATTTGCGAATGTGGAAGTGGATGATCCGCTCTTCGCCAGTCTGTTTTTGATTGTTCAAAGTCTTGGGAATGTATAAGCGCAGCGAATAGTTTATTACCTACCACCGTAACTCTTACATCTCCTTTTTTCTTGATAAGTTTCTGAAGGTATACTGGACAAGTTTTGATCCGCTGTGCATTTTCTTCAGTTATCTCAACTTTGCTTGTAAAAATAATCGCTTCATCATCGCCATCTGCCGTTACTAGCCCGGTTTTGATGGGCTTTATAATACATTCCTGTTGTTGGTTACGATAGAAGTTTAGAGCATCATCTACTTGATTGGTAATAAGGCTGTCCGGTATTTTAAACCCTATTTTTTTTGCAAGCAAAAGTTGGTAAATCTTATTTTCTGCATTTCTTATCGCTTGAACTTTATTTAGCCAAAATGCATTATCAAGGATTTTATACAGGCCTTCTATAGTATAGTATAACTCTGTCCGTACAAAGTTTTCCTCCCCTCGTGATAGTCCTTCAATATTAGGCCTTATTTCAGGCCGCCGAAAGTACACTGAAGCAAAACTTCGAAGATCTATGGATTCCCCAGTTGCTTTGTCAATAAGATTATGAATGCCTTCAGAAATGTTAAAAGTTAATTGCAGGGTTTTGCCAAGTTGATCTGTATTTAGCCTATAAAATTCTGTTTCTGAATTTTTAAGTTTTTTGACAATAAAGTCAGCGGTGACGTCACGTTCATTGGTTAAAATAAGAATTTTCTTGGTCATCGCCTTCATTCTTTATTCTGGATTTTGTTTCAAGTTCAATGAGAGGGTTATGAAAGTCGTCACTTTCTTCCTTAACTTTTGTTTTGGTTTCAAGTTCAAGAAATACGCTTTGGTCGAATCCTCTTCGCTTTGAAGGGTTACTTAATTCTATTTGTGAAGAGACCCTTTCTTCATCCTGCTCGTCTTTTATAAAAGACTTTGTTTCGAGCTCCACGATACCATTATTTAATTCAATAAATGGAATTTTTTTTCCATTAATTTCGACAACATTCATTTGCTCTTTATTATCATAAAGATAAGCTGTTAATATTGGGTTAGTGGGATATTGTTTGTAATCAAGAATTAAAGGTTTCTGACTCATATTGCTTTAAGTTACTTGTTTTCAAGTTAATGAAATTATTCTGAGAATAGACCGACGCTTTTGAGTTTAAGGATAAAAAACAGAGTTATAGATTGGCAGCTATCTACAATGAATGCGAAATAATTTAATAATAAAGGCCGTTCAATTGACATTTTTCATTTACAATTTACTTAATATACTTAAACAACTCTTTCGGATGTACATCCAGCGCCCTGGCCAAAGTCAATATAGTCGTTAACTTCGGATTAACTTTCCCTTTCTCTACTCTATGTATTAACGCATACTCTAAATCAGCAATAGCGGCTAGCTCCCGTAAACTTAAGTTCCGATCTGTTCTCAGCTGTTGCAAATGTTTACCGAAATCTTCCAGGGCACTATGTTCTTCTATATCATCCAAGGATGTTCACGGACATTTTTAGTTAATCAATCCTAAAATTCAAAATCTCCACCAATTCCACCTCCAAGGCCTTCGCCAGCTCCACCAACGTGGTAAATGTAATATTCACCTGCCCTTTTTCAATTTTTCCGATAGTACTATAATCAAGATTAGAGATATAAGATAATTGCCGAAGGCTAAGCTCCTTTTCAGTCCTCAGTTCATTTAACCGGGCTCCCAATTTTACTAATAACTTCTTATCGCCTTCTTTAAGCATAGTAGTATAAATATTATCAAATTGAAATTCAAAGAAATTTATAAATAAATTGTGGGTTAATTAACCCACATTCAAGTATTTGTTGTATCTTTATATTGGTTAGGATTTACAACCTAATAAGAAGATTTAGATACTGAGTTTTATTATTATTTCTAAATTTTATCCATTACCCACCAAACACCTACCACCATGCAATCCAATTCCACATCCTCCCATTCTCTCCAAACCCTGCACGAAATACTCTCCCTGTTAGGCGATGTATTCTGTGCAGAGGTCTGTGAGAAATGCCGTTGGTCTACCTCCACCTTTTACTTCCATCTTCACAATCCTGGCCATTTAAAGAAAGAAGAACAACAAAAGATCAACAGAATAATGCGCAGTGTATTAACGAAAGCATTGGCAGAAGCTCCACAAATAAAAAGAGCCTGCACTGGCATAAGCGGCTTAGCATCCATTAATGTTAGCCAGAATATTTATAAGTCCCAATCTTGCAAAGCAATAGCAGGCCCAAAAGGATTAACGAAAAAACACAGCCTTCTGCAGAATCATCTACAGAAGACTGTAACCCAACTATGAATTGTTCACTGTCCTTGCGTTTTAGTTTGTGCGCTACGTCCTACCCGGTCATATACCTGCCTTAAATTAAAGTAGGTGCTGATAAATGTCTGATCCGTTATCAGCCCTTCTACCAGGTCATCCAGTACATCCAGCTGCTGCCTTGCAAAAGCAATTAACTCCGGAATGCTGCTGGTAGCGGTCTTGCGGGCGCCGGCAATTACGTTACGTGCGGATGTAAGCGGCTGTGCCTCTTTAAGCAATTGTTCCAGTGTGGCAACATCTGCTTCGGTTACCTGGTAGGCAGTCAGCTCGTTCAGCTTAGCGCGGGCATGTTGTGCAATTCTTTCACAACGCTGTAATACCAGCTGCTCTGCCCCTGCTTCCATAGCTGAGTAAGAGTAGTTTACATCATGCAGCAGCACATTATTCTGTGTTAGCTTGGCGTATGCCCGTATTTTAAGACTTAACTGGTAAGCGTGTTCCAGCATTTTATAGAAATGCGCATCCTTGTTCCTGGTATGTCCGGCGGTGTGGTTTTGCTCCTGCAGCTGTGATTGGGTCAGCAGATCTGTTACCGTTTTGCGCAGGTTGTCAACAATAGGGGTGACGGGGCCGAGCTGATTCCATGTAGCGGGAAACTGATCCAGGTGAGATAATACGGATTGATACATGGCCAGCATGTTTAGTTGCCTTCGGTTCATAGAACTTCAATTTTTAAGGTTGATAATTATTGGATTTAACAATGTCCTGTGATTTTACCCAATGGTTATAAGTAATAAGTATTTTTAAATGATATGGTTTTACTCTTTGGGGTGGCAGGTTATGAAAATGAGGAGATTATTTTGAGATGCGCAACTTAATAAAAAAAATAAAACCAACAAGCGGTTTGAAATATTTTTTCACCGGTTTAGCTAGTGTTGTAAAGGCTTTAGTGGAGGTTGTCAGTTATTAAAGGAGCGTTGTAAAATGACAGGGTGGCATTGTCAGTGAGCTGATGGATATTGTAACGTGACAGGTATGCATTGTAAGGTGGCAAACGGAGTTTGTCAGTAAACAGATGGGGGTTGTAATATGACAGATGTATTGTGCAACGTGACAGATGTGTAATAAATCATTCCCCCAACTCCATCTCAAACCTGCACCCTTTCCCTTCTTCCCCATACGCCCTGATCTCCCCCTTATGCAACGATACGATCTTCTTTACAATCGCCAGCCCTATACCCGTGCCCTCGTACTGATCTTTAGTATGCAACCGTTGAAACACTTCAAAGATCTTTTCCGCATACTCATTTTTAAAACCAATACCATTATCAGAATAAATGATCCGGCTCACATTACCTTCTTTCTCAGCATGGATGGTAATAACAGGCGTACGCTCGCTATGCGCAAATTTCAGCGAGTTGCTGATCAGGTTTTGGAACAGCTGCCCTAATAACAAGGGCACGCCCGTAACTTCAGACAAACCGGAATAATGCAGCACCGCATCTTTTTCCTTTACAGATATTTCAAGGTCCTGCCAGATCTGTTGCAGCAGAGCGTTCAGGTCTACAGGTTCAAACTGCAGGTTATCCTGCGAAAGGCGGGAAAAGGCCAGCAGGTCGTCTATCAGCGACG
Organism: Chitinophaga rupis; assembly: GCF_900109685.1. Taxonomy (GTDB): domain Bacteria; phylum Bacteroidota; class Bacteroidia; order Chitinophagales; family Chitinophagaceae; genus Chitinophaga; species Chitinophaga rupis. The sequence continues at coordinate 8,051 of NZ_FOBB01000017.1, forward strand.
ACATGCGGGTAGAGGAGTTAATGATATTATCAATGTATTTATTTGCCGCAGGCTCCAGCGCATTGCCGGCTTTATCCTTCAGCAGTTTGCTGAACAGGGAGATCTTGCGTAAAGGTTCTTTCAGGTCATGAGAGGCTACGCTGGTGAACTGCATCAGCTCATAGTTCAGCTTTTCCAGGTCAGCAGTACGTTCTTTCACTTTTTGTTCCAGTAAATGTTTGGTAGCTGCTTCCTGGTCGTGGAGGGCTTGCTGGATCCTTTTTTCTTCGGTAATGTCGCGCACTTCCAGCACTGTACCTTTTAATACGCCATTCTCCACAATAGGGCTGGATACAAATGCTACGGGATAAAAATATCCATCCCGGTGTATGAATATTTCTTCTCCGCTGGTTTGATGGCGGGTGCTGGTTGCCTTGTCAATAGGGCATTCTTCTATGGGAAAGTGCCGGCCATCGGGGTGAGTATGGTGCACATAATAGTGTAATGGTTTTTCCTGCAGCTCATGGATCTTAAACCCGGTCATTTTTTCTGCAGCAGGGTTCATGAAGGTGCATATGCGGTGTTCGTTCAGCATAAACAACGCCTGCATGGTATTATTGGTAATGGTGTTAATAAGCACATTGCGGCTCTGCAAATGCTGCAGGGTTGTTTTTCTTTCCGTAATATCCATGCAGGATCCGGTATAACCTTCAAACACGCCGGCCGGGCTGTAATAGGGGCTTGCATTGGATACACACCATCTTACCTCGCCATCCCGTCTTTTTAAGCGGAACTCAAACTCAAAATTTTTGCGCAGCTGAAAGTTTTCCATAAAACGGGCCTGCATACTTTCCCTGTCATCCTCATCAATGTCATCCAGCCATTTAAAGCCCAGGTGCATTTCCTGGGGTTTGCCGGTCCAGTCAACCCAGGTTTGATTTACAAAAGTATTCTCTCCTTTGCTGTTTGTTATCCATAGGGCTACCGGCGATGTTTTGGCAATTACTTGTGTAAGCGCTTCGCTTCTTTGCAGGGCTTCAGCAGTACGTTTATCACCCGTTACATCGCGTATTACAGCCAGGTAATGCTGCTTTTCTTTAAAGATGAAATTCGTAAGCACCATATCCGTATGGATCACCGTACCATCTTTTTTTACATGTACGCCTGCCCCGGAATAAGATTTGCCGGTTTTCACAATTTCGCGGATGCCTTCAAATTCTTCCGGGAATTGCTGCATCAGCACACTGCCGTGCAGGCCCACCATTTCCGTATTTGCATAACCGTACATTTTTCCTGCAGCAGGATTAGCTTCTGCTATTACGCCCTTTTCATCATAAATAAGAATGGCATCAGAGGTGGCGTTGAAAATGCTGGAATACTGCTCCTTTTGTTCCAGTAAGCGTTTTTCTGTTTTTTTCTTTTCTTCGAACAGGCGTGCATTACCCATGGCAATGGCAGCCTGTGCAGCAATGCCTTCTATCAGCTGCTCGCTGGTTTCTGTAAATACACCCGGGGTAGAATGGCCAAAGAACAAGCCGCCAATTACCTCATTCGTAATAGGCGCTACTACAGGCGCTGCCAGATAGCTTCTTACCGGCAGGTGGCCGCGGGGCATACCATGGTAAGGGGCGCTCTGTCCATAATGCGGTTGCTGCGTAACATCATCATACCGCACTACGCCTTTACCCGAAAAGGTTGGACCAAATATTTTAGTATTCCGGGGCATGGGAAATTTAGAGAAGGCTTCTTTAGGCACCCCGGAAATAGTGTACAATAAATACTTTTCGCCACTTGCATTTTCTTCATTATAAAAAAATGCGCCAAACTGCGCACCGCTAAGGGAGGTGCCAATATCCGTAATACGCTGTACCAGCTTCTCCAGCTCCACCTCCGAGTTAATTGCCTTGGCTGATTCCAGCAGCAGTTCCAGTATAGGATAGGTTTGGAGCTTGCCCGCATCGTGGGTGGTATCTTCTATGGCCATAGCGGTAAATTATTGTTGTTAATTGGCAAGTAATTAATAAATTTACCAAAATCAACTCAGATTAATGATACTTGTCTCCGGACTATTTTCCCTGCAATAAACTTATTTAAAACTGTGAAGCCGATTGTGAACAAGCACTCTTCCCTGAACATTCTGTTAGCGGATGACGACGCGATTGACCGGGAGTTATTTATTGAAGGCATTAACCATACTGGTATTACATATACCATTAACGAAGTGGAGAACGGAGAGCAGGTTCTTTCTTACCTGTCCGGCGGCATTGAAAAGCCAGACCTCATTATCCTTGATCTTAATATGCCTGTTAAAGACGGCAGAAGCACACTGAAGGAATTAAAGAACCAGGATCAGTTCAAACGCATTCCGGTGGTGATCATGTCTACTTCCAACTCAAAGTTTGATATAGCGCTGGCCTATGATAACGGCGCTAATTTGTTTGTAGTAAAACCAGATGATTTTAAAGAGCTGGTACATTTGCTCACCAGCCTGTTTTCGGTATTTTCCCCTTCGCTGCACCTGCTGCGCCACCATAATTAAAAAAGTATAGCCTGGCAATTTATCATCACCAGGCTATCTTCATCACAACGTGTTACTAGTTGCCCTGCTTCTTCAGCAAGGCGCATGAACAAGGCCATATCTTTTCCAGTAACATTGCCATAGGATATGTATGTCGTAGGCTAGATCATTGTCTGAAATGAATACGCGCCGGGCTGTAATAAGGTTGCCTGTATAATTTCATTTGCACCATACAGCCCGGTGCTGTAATTTTGATGCCATTGTAAGATCTAAACTCCATTTACCATGCGCCTTATCCATATCTTAGCATTCCCTGTACTGGCCTTAATAATACTCTCTGCACGCCCTGCCGGACTAAACCAATCACATAACAAAGCAGATACCTTAAAACATCATTTATATACTGCCGGTATTGGCGGTGCATTGATCGGTGGTTTGTACGACGGTATTTACCCATATGGTTCTCTGAAGCAGCATGGCAATTTTGGCCTGGGGGCGCCGGCCCTGCTGGATGGAGAGCTGATCATCTTTAACGGTAAGATCTATCAGACACAATACACCGGTAAAACTTTTGAGGTGAATGATAAGCAGCTGGCCTCTTTTGCTATGGTCAATTATTTTCACCCTTCAATAAAGATCACACCCAATAAAGCAATGGATAAAGCTGGGCTTTTTCATTTGCTGGATAGTGTGCTTACGAACGTGAATGGCATGTACGCTATTCATATCAGCGGTACCTTCAGCACGTTAAAAACCCGCGCTTTTCCACCGGTAAAAGAGCACCAGCATACACCGCTGGCAGATATGTTAAGCCTACAGCATTTTTTTACTTATAACAGCGCACAGGGCGACCTGGTAGGCTACCGCCTGCCGGTGTTCATGGATAACACTAACATTTCCGGTTATCATTTCCATTTCCTTTCTGCACAAAAAAATGAAGGCGGGCATATGATAGATCTGCTGACAGACCATATACAAATTGAAATAGATGTGCTGGATAGCTACAACGTACAGGTGCCTGCTACCAGTGATTATGAACATTTTGACTTTAAAAAGAACCGGGAGGAAGATATTAAAAGCGTAGAACGCGGCGGCAAAGCGCAGGCGCAAACACAAGGCAGTAAGGTGGATACAATGACCGTTTACCGCGATAAAATTGATCAGCTGGATAAACAGATCGTGCAGCTGCTGGGAGAAAGAATGGAAGCTGCCCGCGCTATAGGTACCTATAAAATGGTACATAAAATTGGCGTAGTGCAAAGCAACCGGTTTAACGATGTGCTGCAAAGGGCCATTGCCGAAGGTAAGCAGCTGGGCCTTTCAGAGGAATTTATTAAAAAGCTGTATGAGGATGTGCATGCAGAAAGTGTACGTCAGCAGGAAGCATTAAAACAATAGTTACGCTTATGAAAATATTGACGATAGGTGCCGGCGGCATTACAAGGCAGATCATTAAAATATACTAAGGGTATGCATGCGGATGTGTTTGAATACCGCCCCCTGTTGTTATCTGTTGCTTACCGCATGTTAGGGGAGCGGCAGGAGGCGGAAGATATTGTACAGGATATTTATGCCAGCTGGCTGGAGATGGATGTGCAACATATACAACAACCCCGGCATTATTTGCTGCGGGCCGTTACCAACCGCAGTATTAACCGCCTTAAAATATTACAGCAGCAACGGGAGCTCTACGCCGGTCCCTGGCTGCCGGAACCTGCCACCGCCACGCCTGAGCCGCCCACAGCAGAAGGCGACGATCTTTCTATAGGCTTTCTGTTTTTACTGGAAAAGTTAAACCCGCTGGAAAGGGCCGTGTTCCTGTTAAGGGAAAGTTTTGATGTGGCCTACAAAGAGCTGGAAACTATCCTGGACATTCCTGAAGCCAGCTGCCGGCAACACCTTCACCGCGCAAAAGAAAAGCTGCAGCAGGATAAAAAACGTTTTAATACGGATACTGCCCATCATCAGCAGCTGATGAAAGCCTTTATAGATGCCTGCTTAAACATGGATCAAACCAAGCTGGTTTCCCTGCTGCGGGAAGATATTGCCTTTTACTCCGATGGTGGCGGTAAAGCATCTGCTGCTATACACCCGCTGTTTGGACCAGATACTGTGGCCCGCTTTATACTGGGTATTTTTAAACACCGGCCTGTGGTGCAGCCCTTATTCCAGCAGCTGTGGGTAAATGGTCAGCTGGCCATTGGCGTATTTGATGCTGCTACCCGTCAGCCTATCCTGTGCATTTGTTTTGAAGCAGCCGGGGAGGGTATTGATAGCTTTTACTTTATCCGCAATCCTGATAAGTTGAAAAATATCCGGTATTCCCTGTAAAAAATTGTCACAAAACAGGTACGCGCTTGTCTTAAAGGTAAAAACACATTTGCCATGGAACATTCATTAAGACTAGCGTCTATTGAGAAACCGCAGGGGCTGTACCTGAAGCTGAGCTATCAGTATTTTAAAAAGATGTTAGGTAAGGTGATTACACCTGCCAAAGTGATTTATGCCCGCGTACCGCGGATGATGAAAATTGCTTCCCTGTTCTATAAGATCCAGCAGGAGGCAACCCTGCCGGAAGAGCTGAAGATCCTTTGCCATATGCTGGTATCTGATATTAACCAGTGCTCCTTTTGCCTGGATATTGCCCAGGCCTATGCCATGAAGCAGGGCAAGGGTATGCAAAAGCTGGGCGCGTTACATGCCTTTGATACTGATCCGTTATTTACACCGGCTGAGCGTGCCTGCCTGCAATATGTAAAAGAAGTAACGCTGCATAAAAGTGTACCTGATGAAGTGTTTAAAACCCTGCAGCAGTACTTTAATGATGAGCAGATTATCTACATTACCTTTCTGTGCGCTTCCGAGGGCTATTATAACACGATGAACCTGGCGTTGGGCATTGGGTCTGACGGATTGTGCAGCCTGCAATAAAACGCTTTAAAATGAAAAGTCCTCCGGAGAACCGGAGGACTTTCTTTAACACAACTAAAAAACAATCAAACGAAAAAATGCAGAGAACTAACCCATGAGAGATCGCTCCTCATTAATCGGGCTTTTTCCCATCTAAAAAGGTATTGATAGTATTGATCTCTGCCTGGTTTTGACCATTCTCACTCACGGTATAATTGGAGTAAAAACGTTCTGCGGATCCGGCGCCATTGTCCAGATCTACGTTGCGGCGCAGGTAAGCGGGCACATTTTCAATCTCCGTATTGCTATCCATCGTTTTCACATTGAAGCTAATGCTCCGCAGCTTGGCGATCCTTTCTGCCTGCTTACGTTTCTGCTCTTCAAACTGCTCATCTACAGCAGATGTGGGAGGAGCAGGCGTAGGCGTTGGTGCAGGCGGCGGTGTTGCCGGCTCTTCCTCTTCCTTGAACACCATTTTCATTTCCGGCTGGTCATTGGCCGGGGGCGGCGTATTGCTCAGCGGTTCTATATGAATGAACGTTGCCGGTGGCGGTGTTTGCTGACGTATAACGTTAATTCCTGCACCGGTATTGTTGCTGGCCGGTGGCGCCGGCTGTGCGGGTATTACCGGCGGCACGTAATCCGGGTCAGGCTCAATATTTAATACAAAATTCTGTTTTTCCGGTGCGGGCGGCGGTGTATAATTTGCTGCCTGCTGCGGGTGTGTTACTACCGGTTCTACCAGCCGGGGCGCCATATGGTCTGTGGGTTCCACAAACAGGTTGCCCTGCGCTTTTGGATTGGTCATTTTCTTTTCATCACCATCCTGTCCCAGCTGCATTACAATTTTAGGTTCCGCTGCTTTAGGTTCTGCTTCCGGGTTCATGGGCAGGCGCTGTATAGGCTTCTGCTCAAAACCGGTGGCAATAATGGTTACACCTAATTTGCGTTCCAGGGTTTGATCGTAGCCCACACCCAGGATCACATCACAATCCTCACCGGCCATGCTTTGTACATATGCCTGTATGGTATCCATTTCATCCAGCGTGTGCTCAAATTCGCCTTCGGCAGATGAAATGTTGATCAGGATCCATTTAGCGCCGCTGATGTCGTTATCATTCAGCAACGGAGAAGTTAAGGCTTCTTCAATGGCCCTTTGCGCGCGGCTTTCACCTTCTGCGGTAGCAGCGCCCAGTATGGCTACGCCGCCGTTACGCATTACGGTGCAAACATCCGCAAAGTCCACGTTTATCTGGCCGGTGCTGTTGATCACATCTGTGATACATTTGGCAGCCGTGGCCAGTACGTTATCTGCTTTTTCAAAAGCAGCCTTGAATTTAAGATCGCCGTATTTCTGCCGCAGCTTATCATTGGAAATGATCAGCAGCGTATCCACGTATTCTTTCAGGCGGTTCACACCTTCATCTGCCTGCATCATACGTTTCTTCCCTTCATAGGAGAAGGGAGTGGTTACGATACCTACGGTTAAAATACCCAGCTCCTTACAGATACGTGCAATAATAGGCGCGCCACCGGTACCGGTGCCGCCGCCCATGCCAGCCGTGATGAAGGCCATCTTGGTATTTACCTCCAGTATCTTTTTGAGCTCTTCAAAGGATTCCTCCGTTGCCTGCTCACCGATCTTAGGATTGGCGCCAGCGCCCAGTCCTTGTGTTAAGTGCGGTCCTAACTGCACTTTATTTGGAACGGGGCTGTTGGCGATTGCCTGCGCATCGGTATTGCAGATAATAAAATTCACCCCATCAATGCGTTGGTTGAACATGTGGTTCACCGCATTGCTTCCACCACCACCAATGCCTATTACCTTGATGATGGAGGATTTCTCCTTTGGAAGATCAAAATGTATCATGACTCTATCTCTTTTATGGGTTAGTTGCCTAAGTAATTAATAATGAATAATGAAGAATTAACAATATTAAGGCCAGTCTTTCAATTACATCCAATTATTAATTCTTAATTATTAATTCTTATAATTTTGCGTCCTCTTCTTCTGTGAACATATCTATGATCTTTGTCTTCATCCTGTCCAGGAAGCTTTTCAAAGATGCATTCCTTTCGTTTGCTTTCCTTGCCTGTATAGCGGTCGTATCTTCTGCCGGTCCTTCTTCTTCCTGCATCCAGTCATCATCGCCAGTGGCTGCCTTATTGGAAGCTTTTTCCTTGGCTATAAAGCTGGTGTTGATCTTTACATAATTTTCTTCCAGCGCCCTGCGGTCATTCTCATAATCGTTATAACCTTTCAGTATTAAGCCTACGCAGGTAGCGTACATGGGTTTGGTCAGCTCGTCAATATGGCCGCTGGCCAGGTGCTCGTTCGGGTAACCGATACGTGCATTCACACCCGTAGTATATTCGGTTAGCTGTATCAGGTGTTTCAGCTGGGAGCCCCCGCCGGTAAGGATAATACCGCCATTCAGCATTTTATTATCCATGCCTATCTGTTTCAGGTGGTACACTACAAAATCCAGGATCTCGCTCATACGCGCCTGGATGATGTGCGCCAGGTTCTTTACAGATATTTCCTTCGGGTTCTGTCCGCGCAGGCCGGGAATAGTGATGTAGGCATTGTTCTTGGCTTCATCTGCCAGCGCGTAGCCGAACTGCACCTTCATTTGCTCTGCCTGTGTTTTCAGCACGCCCAGGCCATTCTTGATATCATTGGTAATGTTTTCCCCGCCATAAGGAATTACCGCTGTATGTTTAAGAATACCTTCGTAAAACACGGCCAGGTCTGTAGTACCACCGCCTATATCCACAATTGCTACGCCGGCTTCAAAATCCAGGTCGCACATAACGGCGGCAGCGGAAGCTAGGGGCTGCAGCACCAGGTCATGTATGCGCAGGCCGGATTTTTCCACGCTGCGGTTTATGTTACGGATCGCATTCTTATCGCCCGTAATAATGTGGAAGTTAGCGCCCACCTTCACACCCGACATCCCAATGGGGTAGGTGATGTTCTGCAGGCTATCCACAATATATTGCTGTGGTATCACGTCAATGATCTGGTCACTGGCGGGTATCACCGTTTTATACTGGTCGTTGATCAGCTGATCAATGTCTTTCTGGGAAATTTCTGCGTCCGTATCGCTACGTACAATATCCCCGCGGGTTTGCAAACTTTTTATATGATGGCCGGCAATGCCTACATACACTTCATTGATCTCCAGGTTGGGATTTGAAGCGTAGCAGTTTTCCAGTGCCTGCCGTATAGCTTTGATAGTTTGATCGATGTTCAGCACCATTCCGTGCTGCACACCAAAAGATGGGGCTTTACCGAATCCCAGGATTTCCAGTTTCCCGTATTCATTCTTCCTTCCTGCAATGGCAGCAATCTTCGTAGTTCCTATATCAAGGCCTACAATGATGGGAGCTTCCTGATTCATGGCGTTTTATGTTTTTTTGTTGCGTTAATTGGTTTGTCCGCCGGCTTATATACTGCTTTGGGTGTCCGCTGCGTTTTGGCCGTTGGTTTTGGCGTTTTGTTATTGGATGAAGGCTTTACTTCCTTTTTTGGAGCCGGTTTTGCGGCCGGCTTTTCCGTGTGTTCAGTATGCCTGGCTGTTTCTTTTGCAGGCGTTGCTGCTGTGATAGCAGTAGCAGCAATGTCGCCTGTGCCGGCCATATCCACGTCCACACTATCCAAATGTGGCGGGGTGGGTTTGGGCGGCGGCGTACCATCTTTACGGGTACATACTACTTCATTTTCAAACGCCACGTTAATACGGGTATAATTGTTCCAGCCTACCCGGCTGAGGCCTTCTTTGTAGAAGGCTAATAACTTGGTAAATTTTTTCTCAACATCTGTTCCTTCTCCAAAGTCAATAATATGATCGCCCAGCTTGGGGGTGATCTCAAATTTGCGTTCGCCGTTAATATTCACCTGCTCTACCTGCGCCATCCAAAAGGGATCGTTCAGCACATAGGTGCTAAAGTCTACGATTCCTGCGGTAAGCGCGCTGTCGGCCGTTTGCAGCTGCGGCGCATCTGTAGGAAAGCCGGTGAATACAGGCACCCGTGCGGTATAACGTTCGGATACCGGTATGCGGTCACGCTGCGCATCCAGGTAAAAGCTGTTACCGGTGGTGGTAAACACGCGGGCTACCGGCTCGCGCTGTACTACCTTGATGTTCAGCACACGGTTGTTGTCAATGAACAGATCTGCCTGTTTTACCCAGGGATCCTGCGCTACCACTTTTTCCAAAGTGGCTATATTAATGCTGCTTACAGGCTTGCCTATCGGGTTCAGGTCTTTATTTTTTACGATCAGCGCCTTAATATCCTTTTCTTCTATAAAGAAATTCTCATCATCACCGGAAAGCTTTACCACGATGCCTTTGCACTGGGTGGTATCTTTTACTTTTACTGCGGCGCTTACCAATACCACAAAGCCAACAAGTACTGCCATCCATAAAAGGGCGGTACCCATACGTTTTAATGCCTTGCGTGTTTTAGGTTGCACTCTTGTTAATTTTTAATTTGTTATTAAACGTGAAAGGTGAAATGTGAAAACGCTTGCCTGTTTTCACAGTTCGCTTCTCACTCAGCACTATTTCTCACTCTTTTCACCTTCCAATATTTTTTTAGCCGGCTCTTTCATCAGATCTATATCACCTGCGCCTGCGGTAATGAACAGGGGTGCTGTATTGGCTTTCAGCCATTCCAGCACTTCCGCTTGCTGTAATATCTGCACCGGCTTTCCACTTATCTTACCGGCGATCATTTCACTGCTTACGCCTTCTATGGGCAGCTCCCGCGCCGGGTAAATAGGTAATAAGATCACCTCATCTGCCAGGGCCAGGCTTTCTGCAAAACCATCGGCCAGGTCGCGGGTGCGGGTATACAGGTGCGGCTGAAATACCACTACACACTTTTTATCCGGGAACAGGTCGCGTGCGCTGCTTATTAATGCCCGCAGCTCTTCCGGGTGATGCGCATAGTCGTCTATGAACACCTGGTAATCGTTATTGATCACATACTCAAAGCGGCGGCGTATGCCTTTAAAATCCGCTACTGCGGCTTTTATGGCTGCTTCGTCAATGCCCAGCAGGTGCGCTACGGTAATGGCGGCTACGCTGTTCTCCACATTATGCAGGCCGCCAATAGGCAGCGTTACATTTTCAATGGTCCAGTCCTGCTGCACTACATCGTACTGGTAACCGCCGTTCTGGTTGCGGATATTCTTAGCATACGCATTGGCGGTGTTGCTGTTCAGGCGGTACCACAGCTTATTATCTGCCTGCAGGTCTGCTGCGCGTTGCAGGCCTTCCCGCGCTATTAACGTACCATTGGGCTTTATATTCTTTGTGTACTGAATAAACGCTTCCTGCATATCTGCTTCCGTGCCATAAATGTCCAGGTGGTCCGGGTCCATGGCGGTAAGCACGGCAATGTCCGGGCTTAGCTTCAGGAAAGAGCGGTCATATTCATCTGCCTCAATTACAGCTACTCTTTTATCGCTGCTCCAGAAATTGCGGTTATAATTCACGCTAATACCGCCCAGAAAGGCATTACAGCCATACCCGCTATGCCGCAGTATATGCGCTATCATGGTTGAGATGGTGGTTTTACCATGGGTGCCGGCTACCGTAATGGCAAACAGCTCCCGGGTAATTTCCTGCAGCACATCGCTGCGTTTTACCACCTCAAAATTATTTTCACGATACCACTTCAGCTCTGAATGTATAGCGGGAATAGCAGGCGTATACACCACCAGGGTGGCCTGCTTATCCAACAGGTTCACATCATCTGTATAATGGATCTGCATACCTTCTTCTGCCAGCTGTTTGGTAAGAGCGGTTTCCGTACGGTCATAACCGCTCACCTGCACGCCGTTCTCATTAAAGAACCGTGCAATGGCGCTCATGCCTATGCCGCCTATGCCAATGAAATACACCCTTTGTATGTTGTTCAGATCCATCTTGCTGATTTCGTAAATCGTATATCTCAAATAAGTTTCAACACTTCCTGTGCTATGATCATATCTGCATTGCTGTTGCCCAGCTTTGCAATATTTTGTTCCAATTGCTCCGTGAGGGCTTTGTTCTGCAACAGGCTAAAGAGGGTAGTACCCAGCTCTTTGCCTACCTCGCTGTCCTTGATCAGCAGCCCGGCCTGTTTGCTTACCAGCGCCTGCGCATTAAACGTTTGGTGGTCTTCTGCTGCATATGGATACGGCACAAAGATCACCGGCTTTTTAGCTACACATTCTTCTGCAATGGTCATAGCGCCTGCGCGGGAGATCACTACATCTGCTGCCTTGTACGCAAAGTCCATCAGGTTAATGAACTCAAACACCTTTATGTGCGATGTGTAGGGTACGGCGGCTGCTTTGGCTGTTTCATAATATAGCTTACCCGTTTGCCAGATCAGCTGCACATCTTTTTCCACAAATTCCGGCTGCAGGGCTTTCAATGCTTCGCTGATGGATTTGGCGCCTAAGCTGCCGCCAAAAGCAAACACTGTTTTTTTACCTTCCTGCAAGCCAAACTGCTTCAACGCTTCGGGCCGGGTTACAGCAGATTGTGTGATGCTGCTTCTTACCGGGTTGCCGGTGAGGATCAGCTTTTCTGCCGGGAAAAATTTTTCCATGCCGTCATACGCCACACAAATACGGCTGGCTTTACGCCCCAGGATCTTATTGGTTTTGCCGGCAAAGGAATTTTGCTCCTGTATTAAGGTTGGAATGCCTTTGCGCTGTGCTTTCCGCAACATGGGAAAGCTGGCGTAACCGCCCACGCCTACCACTACATTGGGCTGAAAGCTTTTTAATATACTACTGGCCTGGTTTAAGCTTTTTATGATCTTGAAGGGCAGCGCCAGGTTTTTGAGCATATTGCTGCGGTTAAATGCTGCAATATCCAAACCTTCTATCTGGTAACCTGCCTGCGGCACCTTCTCCATTTCCATTTTGCCCTTGGCGCCCACAAACAGGATCTCTATGCCGGGCTCTATCTTCTTCAACGCATTGGCAATAGCAATTGCCGGGAAGATATGTCCTCCGGTACCACCACCTGCTATTATTACCTTACGCGCCATTTAATTAATAATGAATAATTAATGATTAATATGATTATGTTTTGCTCCTTGCCAGTGATCTATTAAGAATTAATTAACCGCACTTTTTCCACTCCGCACTACCTTATTAATTATTAATTCTTAATTATTAATTACGCCTCCTCGTATTCTTCCTCCTCCTCTTGCTCTGCGAGTACTCTCGCTATTCTTTCCTGCTCTGCCTTTTTGCCTTCCATTTCCTCTACGTTGCGGGCCACACTTAATATGATGCCAATGGCCAGGCTGGTAAATATTACGGACGATCCACCCATACTTACCATGGGCAGCGTAACCCCTGTAACCGGGAATACGCCTACGTTTACCGCCATATTGGTGAGCGCCTGTATCACCAGCGTTACACTGAGCCCTAATGCCAGGAAGGCCCCAAATGCGTAGGGGCATTTCCGGTAGATGCGGATGCAGCGTAACAGCAGCAGCATATAAGCCATTAAGATCAAAAAGGCGCCAAAGATACCATACTCCTCGATAATTGTTGCATATATATAATCAGAATACGCATGCGGTAAAAAATTCCGCTGCGTACTGTTACCGGGCCCTTTACCTAAAAAGCCGCCGCCTGCAATGGCAATATTGGCCTGCTGCACCTGGTAAGGCGTTTCTGAATTCTCTTTATTGGTAAAATGCTCGATCCTTTTTAACCAGGTTTTGGTACGGCCTTCCATGCCTGAAACTTTTGCTACCACAAACATCAGCAGCACCAATCCTGCGCCCATGGCCATCATGGCAGCCAGGTATTTTACCGGTATGCGGCCAATAAAACATAACAGCATACAGCTGGCACCCAGCAATAAGGCCGTACTCATGTTGGCCGGCATAATGAGCACACAGATAATGCCTACCGGTATAATGATGGGCAAAAATCCTTTTTTCAGGTCGGTGATCACATGCTGCCGTTTGGACAGCTGCCGGCTTACATACATGAAAATGGCCAGCTTGGCCACATCCGATGTTTGGAACGTAAGGTTAATAATAGGCAGCCGTATCCAGCGGCTGGCATCATTAATATGCGATCCAAAGGCCAGGGTGTAAATAAGCAGAGGTATGGAAATGATGAACCCTATCTGCGCTACGCGGGAATAAATAGTATAATTCACCCGGTGCGCAAAGTAGATGATCAGCAAGCCCATTACCAGTACGGTTAGCTGCTTTAACAGGTAATACTCCGTGTGGCCGCCTCTTTCCCTATACGCCAGTGAGCCTGTGGCGCTATATACCGCCAACAAGCTCACCAGCGACAGGAAGACCACGATCGCCCATATCACCTTGTCACCTTTTGTCCTATAAAGAAAATCACCCATTTTAATAAGTTTGCAGTTGGCGGTTTGCAGTTTGCGGTCAGGTTGACCAGTCGCTTAAATGACTGCCAACTGCCCACTGCATACTGCCAACTTTTACAATTCCCTTACCGCTTCCTTAAACTGCTTGCCTCGGTCCTCATAATTCTTGAACAGGTCAAAGCTGGCGCAGGCAGGGGAGAGCAATACCACATCTCCTTTGGCAGCCAGCTTAAAGGCTTCCTGCACCGCATCTTTCATGCTGCTGGTATTTACCATAGCAGGGGTGGCGCTGCTCAGCGCGTCCTGTATTGGCTTGTTATCTACTCCCATGCAAACAATCCCTTTTACCTTTTCCTGTACCAGGTCTTTAATGGCACTGTAGTCATTACCCTTATCTACTCCGCCCATGATCAGCACTACCGGCTGCTCCATGCTTTCCAGTGCAAACCACAATGAGTTTACATTGGTGGCTTTGCTGTCATTAATAAAGTCTATCCCACGCACGGTGGCTACATATTCCATACGGTGCTCCAGGCTCTTGAAAGAGGTAAGGCTTTCGCGGATCTTCTCTTTCCGTATGTCCATGGTTTTACCTGCAATACCTGCTGCCATTGAGTTGTATAAGTTATGTTTGCCTTTAAGAGCAAGATCATAGATCGACACGATCACCGGATCGTCATTCAGTTTTATATTCACCTGGTCGTTTGCTATAGATCCGCCTTCTTTCTTCAATGGTTCCATGATGGTAAAAGGTATTGTTGTTGAGTAAATAGTTTTTTCGTTCATATAATTCCTGATCTCCGGGTCGTCCAGGCAGTAAATGAAATAGTCATCTTTTGTCTGGTTCATGGCTATCCTGAACTTGGAGGCTACATAATTTTCCATCTTATAGTCATAACGGTCCAGGTGGTCGGGTGTTATGTTCAGTAAAATGGCTACATGGGGCCTGAATGTGGTGATATCGTCCAGCTGAAAGCTGCTGATCTCAATAATGTAATATTCTACCGGTGCAGTGGCTACCTGCCTGGCATAGCTGATACCAATGTTACCTGCCATGGCGGCGTTGTAGCCGGCCGTTTTAAATATGTGGTAGGTAAGCGCAGTGGTGGTGCTTTTGCCGTTGCTGCCGGTAATGGCTATGATCTTTGCATCTTTGCTGAAGCGGTAAGCCAGCTCTATTTCTGAAATTACCGGTACCTGCTTTTCACGCACCTTTTTCATCAGCTCCGACTTTTCCGGTATGCCCGGGCTTTTTACGATCTCGTCTGCACCCAGTATCACATCCCAGGAGTGCTGGCCTTCTTCAAACGGGATATGGTTCACTGCCATTTCCTGTTTGTAGTTGTCTTTGATCACTCCTCCGTCAGATACAAATACCTCGTAACCCTGCTGTTTGCCCAGCAAAGCCGCGCCAATACCACTTTCTCCGGCGCCCAGGATCACCAGGCGTTTGGTACTGCCGGTGCTGTCTGCTGCTGTTGGATGATATTGTATGTTCTTATTCAATTATTATCTCATTTTTAAAGTTGCAATGGCTACTACCGCGCACATAATGGCTACTATCCAGAAGCGTACGGCTATTTTACTTTCATGGTATCCTATTTTCTGGTAATGGTGGTGCAGGGGCGACATTTTAAAAATGCGCCGTCCTTCGCCATACTTCTTTTTAGTGTACTTGAAATAGCTTACCTGTATCATTACGCTCAGGTTCTCTACCAGGAACACACCGCAGAAAATAGGGATCAACAATTCTTTCCGCACAATAATGGCCAGGGATGCAATAATGCCGCCCAATGCCAGGCTGCCCGTATCGCCCATGAAAACCTGCGCCGGGTAAGCATTGTACCAGAGAAAGCCCACACAGGCGCCTACAAAGGCAGCTATGAAAATGGCCAGCTCACCCAGGTTGGGGATGTACATAATATTCAGGTACTCCGCAAACTGTATGTTACCGGATACATAGGCAAATACCCCCAAACAAATACCTATGACCGCAGAAACGCCTGTGGCCAGCCCATCCAGCCCGTCTGTTATATTGGCCCCGTTGGACACGGCCGTGATAATGAAGATCACGATCAGAATATACAGGATGAAGGTATATTTCTCAGCACCCGGTATCCAGGAGATTAGCCGGGAGTAGTTGAATTCATGCGTTTTTACAAAGGGAATAGTAGTGATGGGGGTTTTTACATCCACAAAACGTTTTCCTTCCTTGGTGGTCCTTTCTGTTTTACTGATCACCCGTTCATACGAGGCTATGGGTTTTGCATTCTGCACTTCACGGGAGATCACTACATTATCATTAAAGTATAAGGTAGTACCTACTATCAGGCCCAGGCCTATTTGCCCCAGCACTTTGAACTTACCGGCTAAGCCTTCTTTATTCTTTTTAAATACCTTGATGTAATCATCTATAAAACCGATCAGCCCCAGCCAGATGGTGCATAGTACGATCAGCAGGATGTATACGTTCATTACCCGGGCAAACAGCAGGGTAGGGATCACAATGGCCGACAGGATGATGAGCCCACCCATGGTAGGGGTGCCCTTCTTCGTGTTCTCGCCCTGCAGGCCCAGCTCCCGGATCGTTTCACCGATCTGTTTGCGTTGCAGGAAGCGCACAATGCGTTTCCCTAACAGCAGGGAAATAACCAGGGAAAGCAGCAATGCCATGGTCACCCGGAAGGTGATAAACTGGAAAATGCCGCTACCACTGATGTTGAACTCAGTTTTCAGGTAGTTAAATAAATAATATAGCATAAGTTAGTTAGTCCTCGTACATTCTATTTTTCCATCATCCGCATCATTTCCAGCAGCACGGCTTTATCGTCAAACGGGTGTTTTACGCCCTTGATGTCCTGGTATTTTTCATGTCCTTTTCCCGCCACCAAAACAATATCTTCCGGGTTAGCCAGGCTGATAGCGGTTTTGATCGCTTCCTTCCGGTCGGTTATGGACAATACTTTTTTCTTCTGGTGCACCGGCACGCCTGCTTCCATAGCTTGTATAATAGCTGCAGGATCTTCAGAGCGCGGGTTGTCGGAGGTCAGTATCACCTTATCACTATGCTCTGCTGCTACCTGCGCCATTATAGGGCGTTTGGCGGTATCACGGTCGCCCCCGCAGCCTACCACGGTGATCACCTGCTCATTTCCTTTGCGCAGGTTCTTGATAGTGGCCAGCACATTCAGCAAAGCATCCGGGGTATGTGCATAATCCACGATCCCGATAATGCGCTGGTTGTCTGATAGAATATAATCAAAGCGGCCTTCTGCACCCTGCAGGTTGCTCA
Source organism: Chitinophaga rupis (assembly GCF_900109685.1). GTDB lineage: Bacteria > Bacteroidota > Bacteroidia > Chitinophagales > Chitinophagaceae > Chitinophaga > Chitinophaga rupis. Next base: position 25,122 of record NZ_FOBB01000017.1, read on the forward strand.
GGGCCTGCAGTACGGTATGTTTATCCTGGTTCAACAATACAGCAGCGCCATATACTGCCAGCAGGTTATAGGCATTAAATTCCCCGATGAGACGAAAGTGCACTTCCTGCTCACCTACCTGCATGATCAGCCCTGTAAGATTATTTTCCAGGATCTTGCCTTTAAAGTCGGCCATGGTGCGCAGGCTGTATGTGGCTTTGCGGGCTTTGGTATTTTGCAGCATTACATTGCCGCGCTTATCATCCAGGTTAGTGAGCGCAAACGCGGTGTTAGGCAGGCCGTCAAAAAAAGCCTTCTTTACGCGGATGTATTCATCAAAGGTTTTATGATAATCCAGGTGATCGTGTGTGATGTTGCTGAAAATACCACCGGCAAACTTTAAACCGGCTATCCTTTGCTGGTGCACGGCATGGGAGCTTACTTCCATAAACGCATACTGGCAGCCGTCTGCCACCATCTGGGCCAGCAGCGCGTTAAGGCTGATGGCATCCGGGGTGGTATGTGTAGCGGGTATAACGGTATCGCCTATCTGGTTTTGTACGGTAGACAGCAATCCGCAATGGTAACCCATCTTTGTAAACAGCTTAAACAGCAGGGTGGCAATGGTGGTTTTACCATTGGTGCCTGTAACACCCACCAGCTGCAGGTTACGGGAGGGGTGCTGGTAAAAGTTATCGGCCATTACGCCACAGGCATGCGTACTGTCTGCTACCTGTATATAACATACCTGCTCCTGCAGCGTTTCCGGCAGCACTTCACAGATCACGGCAGCTGCGCCCAGCTCAATGGCTTTTGCAATAAAAGTATGGCCATCGGTATGTACCCCTTTTATGGCAATGAACGCATCGCCGGACTTTACAGCCCTGGAATCTATGCGCAGCTCGTTCACGGAAATATTATTATTTCCATGCACCGCCTGGATGCTTACACTGTATAATATGTCTCTTAATAACTGCATGCTGCGTTTATACTTCTAAGACCTGGCCGGTTCTTAAAACCGGCCAGGTCTGTAATTTTTTTAAGTGTTCAGTTCAATTACGATCGTTTGATCCCTGCTTATCTTACTGCCCCCGGGTATGGATTGTGCGATCACTTTACCCGAGCCTCTGATCTCTACACGCAGTCCTGCATTTTCCAGCAAATACAGTGCATCTTTTAATCCCATTCCCTTTACATCCGGCACTGCGCCTTTCAGCTGTTTTACCGGTTCCAGCGCTACCTGCTGCTCATTCACTGATGCGCTTACCCAGTTGGTGCTGGTTACCGCCGGGCCCTGCCAGGGCAGGTGCAGGGTAGTTAAGATCTCCTTCAGCTCACTGCCTTTGCCGTTCTTCAGCGCCAGCATAGAATCCAGGCGAACGGTGGTTTTTAGCGGTTTTTGTTTTTCCACGGCAATGGCATATAATTTATCTGCCACTTCGCGGAACACCGGGCCTGCTACGGATGCGCCGTAGAACCTTGCGGCATGCGCTTTATTCTTGATCACTACCACGCAGGTAAACTGCGGATCATTTGCCGGAAAATAACCGGCAAATGAGGATTGGTAGATCTTATCTGCATATCCTCTTTTGCCATTGGCTACCAGTGCGGTACCGGTTTTGCCGGCAAAGGAGTAATACGGTGTCCATAATTTTTTTGCAGTGCCTTCCAACACTACGCCTTCCAGCATTTTCTTCACCTGCTTCAGCGTGCTGCGGGAGCAAATGCTGTCCATTACTACTGTTGGCTCAAACTGTTTCTGCACCTGCCCGTACTCCATAATGTTATTTACCAGGTACGGTTTCATCATTTTACCGTTGTTGGCTACTGCATTATATAACATGCAGGTTTGCAGCGGGCTTATTAGCACCTCGTACCCAAACGCCATCCAGGGCAGGGAAGTAGCGCTCCATGTTTTGGATGCGGTGGTTTTTATCACCGGCCATCCTTCGCCTTCCAGGTCAATACCGGTATGTTTATCCAGGTGCAGCTTTTTTAAATGTGCTACAAAGTTGTTGGGCTGCTTGCTGTAATACTGATAGGCCAGCTTGGCCATACCTACGTTAGAGCTCAGCTCAAAGGCCTGTTTAACGGTTACGTTGGTACGGTGGTGCGGCTCAGAATCATATACTGTTCTGCGGCCTACCTGCCAGCGTCCGTAGTTCAGGTCTACCATACCATTCATGGTGGTGTACCTGTCTTCCAGCACAGAGATCACGGTGGCCAGCTTGAAAGTAGATCCCGGCTCGCCTACCTGCAGGGCATAGTTCATGTCCTCAAAGTAGCTGCCATCCGGCTGCCGGCCTAAGTTGGCGATGGCTTTTATTTTGCCGGTCTTTACTTCCATTAATATACAGGTGCCGTGTTCTGCTTCATTTTCCACCATCATATTCATGAGGGCATTCTCTACAATGTCCTGCATGTTCACATCCAAAGTTGTGTTCACATCATGGCCATCTTCCGGCTCAATATCATATCCTTCTACTGGTACAAAGGTGCCGCCGGCAATGCGGCGCATCAGCCGTTTACCGGTTACCCCTTTCAGGTATGCGTCGTAGGTTCTTTCCAGGCCTACGTTCTGGGCATTTTCCCTTGAAAGGCCAATGGTTCTGTTGGCCAGCAGCTTAAAGGGATTAATACGTTTGTTGCGGGTTTCTGCTATCAGCCCGCCTTTGTTGGGCCCCAGCCGGAACATGGGAAAGGTCCGCAGTTCCTGGTACTGATTAAAGGGCACGTTACGTTTCAGCAGAAAGTAACGGTCTTTGCTTTTATACCCTTCCCGCAGCAGCTGCTTGTATTCCGCAGTGGTGCGGTCGCCAAACAGGCGGGAGAGGTAGCCGGATAATGAATCCACGTTCTCTTTAAACACCTGTCCGTTCTTATCGCGCAGGCCATCGGCGGCAAAATCTATCCGCAGATCAAAATAGGGGATAGAGGTAGAGAGCATTCTCCCTTCCTCTGAATAAATGGTCCCTCTTTCCGCATCCAGCGAGACATAGCTTGTGTGCAGGCTATCGGCCATGCTGCGCCAGTAGTTGCCTTCTACATTCTGCAGTATGAACACCTTAGCCAGTATTACCACGCCAAACAGCACCATGCCGATAAAGCAGAGGTAAACGCGCCATAGTATGTCTTTCTTTACTTCCATATATGATGAAATGAAGTAAGCGGTATTTCTTACTTCTCTTTCTTTTTAATCTCAATTTTTTGCGGTGGATTGTTGAGCGTTTTCAATCCCAGCGGTTCTACGGCTTTGCTCACCTCACTCATTTTACTGCGGAACATCAGCTCACTTTTCACATTCAGGTATTCCCAGCGCAGCTCTTTTATTTCTCTTCCCAGCTTGTTAATGTTGCGGATCTTTTTTTCCGCAAAGTGGCTGTTGGCTATGTACACCAGCGCCAGGCAGCTCAGGAACAGGATGAAGGGCATGTTTTGCGTAAGGGCCCGGTAGTTGATGCGCAGGCGCCATTCCTTTTTCTGTTCCGGCGCCTCCGGTACTTCCGGACTTTCTTCTTCCTGTTCAATTTCTTCTTCCAATAACTCTTCCTGCAACACGGTAGTAGATTTTAGATTAAATTTTCTCCGCCACCCTCAGTTTAGCGCTTCTTGCTCTTGTGTTCTGCTTCAATTCTGCGTCGCCTGCGGTGATGGGTTTCTTGGTAATCAGTTGGAAGGTCTTAGGGGGAGGGGCAGTAGTGAAATCGTAAGACGAGTCCTGGATCTCGAACTGTCCAGTTTTCATGAAATTTTTCACCAGCCTGTCTTCCAGCGAGTGGAAGGTGATAACGGCCAGCCGGCCCCCCGGCTTTAATACCTGCGCTGATTGCTGCAGCAGCTCTTTCAGTGCGCCCAGCTCATCGTTCACGACTATACGCAATGCCTGGAACACCTGTGCCAGGTACTTTTGCGGATTGCCTTTTACAATGGGCTGTATCAGGGACTTAAATTCGCTGATGGTGCGCAGGGGATGCGTTTTACGCTGCGTTACAATGGTTTTGGCCAAAGTACGGGCGTTGGTAACCTCTCCATATTCCTGGAACAGCAGGTGCAGCGCCTTTTCTGAATAGGTTTGGAGCACCTGTGATGCGGTAAGCGGGGAGCGGGTATCCATGCGCATATCCATATTGCCTTCAAAGCGGGTGCTGAAACCTCTTTCAGCGGTATCAAACTGGTAGCTGGACACGCCCAGGTCTGCCAGTATACCGTCTACCTCAGTAGCCTTGTACAGTTTCAGGAACCGCTGTAAATGGCGGAAGTTGTGCTGTACAAAGGTTACGCGCTCGTTTTCAATACGGTTGCGGTAGGCATCTTCATCCTGGTCAAATACCAGCAGCCGGCCATTAGGGCCTAACTGCGAAAGGATGGCCCTGGAATGCCCGCCACCACCAAAGGTGGCATCCACATAAGTGCCGTCCGGGCGTATCTGCAGGTTGTCTATAACTTCCTGCAGCAGTACTGGTAAATGATATTGAGATGCTTCCATGACTTATTAATTATGCCAGCCGCTGAAGGCGTGGCGCCTGAACGCTTGTTTTTAATGCTAAATTCCACGTTATGGTACCCAGGTCCGGGTTTACTATAGCGTTAAGCGTTTTGCATTTAGCTTTGAGCGTTACCGTCTCCGGTCATCACCTGTTGCGCCAGATCACTGAAGGCTCCTGGTGAGAAATTTTCAAAGAACTCCTGGTACTTACTTATATCCCAGATCTCGATTTTATTAGTGGCTGCTGCCAGTATAATGTCTTTCTCCAGGCTGGCATAGGTCATTAAATTCTTGGGAATCAATAACCTGCCTGCGCTATCCAGGTCCAGAATGGTGGCGCCGTTCAAAAAGTAGCGGCGAAATTCCCTAACTTTCGGGTCAAAATCGTTCAGCTTACTGATGCGTTCAAATATGGGCTGCCACTCATTCATCGGATACAAGGTCAAACACTTTTCAAACCCCCGGTTCAGCACAAACTGCTCGCCGGCCCCTTCCGCTAACTGCTTTTTGAAACCAGCAGGTAGTAGAAAGCGCCCTTTTGCGTCCAGCGTGGCCTCATATTCACCGAGAAAACCTGTCATATTGGGGGGCGAAAATCCTTGAAATCCATTTTCTAACACAAAATAACACTTTTTCCCACTTTTTAACGAAAAAATGCATTCTAAATTTTTTCCACAGGGGAGAACTGTCCTTTCTATTGGGCTTACCGGGGATTTATACCCCTGTGAGTGTGGATAGTGTTGGTATGTATGTGAATAACGTGTGATTATATGTGATATTATTGTTAATAAGGGGCATGGCCCCTTTTTTTATGCCCTGCCGATGGCTTCTTGTACGGGTAAGCAAGTGGTAAGTCTCCATTCATTTATCAGTAAACCATAGTAATAAGTTGCGCCGGATAGGAACCTGCCGGTAGCAGGCTAAGGTTTGCTCATCAATAAGCCCTAGTAATAAGTTGTACCGGATAAGAACCTGCCGGTAGTAAGCTAGAGTTCATTTATTAGTAAGCCTTACATAAGCTGTATTGATTCAGAATTGACTTTACATGTTGGGGGTTAATTAAGGATTAATTAAATTACTAACATGAAAGGAAAATCATTAGGACCACCTCCTATCTACGCCGAGACCTTGAAAATCAGCGTTGCCCGGGAATATCTATCGACAGATCAAAGCTATGGGGAGTTGGCAAAGAAGTACGGCCTTAAAAACAGAGAGGTCGTTAGGAGTATGGTGTCCTGGTACGAAAGGCATTACAGCCAGGATCAGCTGCCAGTAGTTAAAAATGCTCCAGCAGTTGGCTCACCGGACCTAAAAGCAGGAGCCTCCAATACAGATAAGGAAAAACAATTAAAGGAAGCCCTTTTA
>NZ_FOBB01000015.1 GCF_900109685.1 Chitinophaga rupis
CAACAACCGGTACCGCGCGGTGTAACCGGTGAGCTATACATCGGCGGCGCTGGTGTAGGCGCGGGTTATCATGGCAGTGCGGCAGTAAAACAAAACAGCCGTTTTGTGGCAGACCTGCTGCATGCTAACCAGCATATGTACCGCACGGGCGACCTGGGTTACCTGGACATGGATAACCGGCTGGTATATGCCGGCCGCAATGATGAGCAGGTAAAGATCCGCGGTTACCGTATAGAACCTGCAGAGCTGGAACAAACCGCCCTGCAATACCCAGGCGTAAAAGGCTGCACGGTACAGGTGTACCGGGATGCGAGTGGGGAAGCTTCGCTGGTATTATACGTTGTGTATAATGATACAGCCGATGAAGCAGGCTTACGCAGCTATCTGCGGCAGCAGCTACCGGTGTGGATGGAGCCGGGTTATATTATTCCGCTATCAGACATTCCGTTAACAGCACATGGCAAGGTAAACCGCCAGGCGCTGCCCGACCCGGTAGCAGCCTTACAGCAGCAGGTACATGAAGCCCCGGCCACCGCGCTGGAAGCGCAGCTGCAACAGATCTGGCAGGAGGTGCTGGGTATTTCCCGTGTAGGCGTAACAGATAACTTTTTTGAGCTGGGCGGGCATTCCCTGAAAGCAATACAGGTATTGTCGCGGGTACGCACTATCATGCAGCTGTCCGTTGAATTGTCCGTTCTGTTTACTTTTCCTGATATAAGGCGGCTGGCCGCTGCGCTGAACAGCGCCGCATCACAGCCGGTACCACCGGTGCTGCCGGTAGCGCCGGCAGCGTTTTATGACGTATCTGCCAGCCAGCAAACACTGTGGCTTTCAGCACAGCTGCAACGTTCTGCCGCAGTGTACAACATTCCGGGTGCTTACATGCTGCACGGAAAGCTGGATACAGCCTCGCTGGAACAGGCTTTCCGCGCTTTAATACAGCGGCATGAAATATTAAGAACAGTGTTTCCCTTAATAGATGGCCGTATTCGCCAGCAGGTGATACCGGCAGCAGATCATCATTATCACATGCCGTTAATAGACCTGCAGGCGGCAACAGGGCAGGAGGCGCAGGTAAAACATTGGGCTAACCAGGCAGCCTCCCTGGAAATGGATATTGAAAAAGGCCCCTTGTTACATACCACTTTACTCCGCCTCTCCGCAGAAAAGCACCTGTTGTTATTTACTATGCATCACCTGGTGGCAGATGGATGGTCAATGGAGGTGATCATACATGATCTGCTGGCTTATTATTATGCCTTTACCAATAACCTGCCGGAGCCATTGCAGCCATTAAAAGTGCAGTACAAAGATTTTGCAGCCTGGCAGAACCGGCAGCTGGAAGGAGATGCTTATGAAATGCACCTGCAATACTGGAAGAACCAGTTTGCAGATACACCGCCGGTTTTAGCGTTACCCCTGGACAAACAGCCAAACAAGGATACGCCTGCCGCCGGAACGGATATTCCTTTCGCCATAAACGGCGCTACCCGTGCGGCATTGGAGCAATTATGCCGGGATAGCGGTATAACTATGTATACGCTGCTGCTAAGCGCTTACCAGCTGCTGTTTGCAGCCATTGCCAGGCAAACGGATCTTGTAGTGGCTACTCCTTTTGCCGGCAGAACACATCCTGACCTGGAACCGTTGGTAGGGCCTTTTATGAACACCTTACCAATAAGAATAAAACTGTTGCCGGAGGAAAAGATCTCCGCTTTGCTGCAACGCGTACAGCAACAGCTGCTGGAAGCATTCAAGCACGGCATGGTTACCCTGGAACGTTTTGCCGGCTTGCTCAACGGCCCGGACACAGCGGGGCCGCACAATTTTTACCAGGTAGGTTTTACCTGGCAAAATACACAGCAGATCACCGGTAACAACGGACCAGATGGTTTTGAAGACCTGGAAGTGGAGTTATACGATACCGACGATAAATATGTAAAAACAACCTGCTGGCTGCATGCCGCAGACCTGGGAGACCGCATTCAATGTTCGTTGTTATATAACCACGCATTATTACTGCCGGAAACTGCTGCAGTCTTCACCCGCTTATTCCTTTCCATACTGGAAATGATGATCGCTGCACCTGAGACAATAGCCACCCGGCTGCTGTTAGACCCTGCATTCGCTGTAAAAAGAAAACCCATGTCAAAAAAATTCTCAAAGGAAAACACCTTCAGCCAGTTTTTGCAAACAAAAACTGCAGCAGTACAGGTGACCGCGCCGGAGCTGGTGAAAATTACACCGCCGGCTAACGGCCTGGGATATCCGTTAATGATCACACCAACCGTTCCGGGCGTATCTCTGCTGCAATGGCTGCAGCAGCATACAGGCGAAGTGCAGCAGCACTTACAGGAAACAGGCGCTTTGCTGTTCCGTGATTTTGAGATCAATGGCCTGGCTGATTTTCACAGCTTTGCCGCAATTACCGGCGGGCCGCCGATGGATTATATGGATCAATCCTCGCCCAGAAGCCGCCTGGCAGATAAGGTGTATACCTCTACAGACCAGCCATCCAGCCAGCATATTAATATGCATAACGAGCTTTCTTACTCCCGCCACTGGCCATTGCAGATCATATTTCATTGCATGCAGCTGCAATGTACCGGTGGTGAAACGCCTATATGTGATAGCCGCCGCGTGCTGGCACAGCTGTCGCCCGCTACCCGCCGGCGTTTTGAGGAGAAAGGCATAATGTACTACCGCAACCTGCAGGAAGGTTTTGGCCTTTCCTGGCAGGATGTTTACCAGACAAATGACCCGGAGGCAGTAGCGGCCTATTGCCGTTTGCATAACATCCGCTTTTCCTGGAAAAGCGAACAGCAGCTGCAAACCTGGTGGGTGAAGCCGGCGATAGTAAAACACCCTGTTACCGGTGAGCCGCTGTGGTTCAATCATGGCCTTTTCTTTAATGAAAGATCACTGGCAGAACATATACGTGAAGGGATCGGCGCAGAGGAATTGCCCTTTAATACTTTTTATGGAGATGGCAGCCCGATAGAACCTGAAGTGATAGCGGAGATCGCCAGTGCATATGCTGCGGCCAAAGTAGTGTTCCCCTGGAAAAAAGGCGATATCCTTTTATTGGATAATATGCTGATGTCGCATGGCCGCAATCCTTATGACGGCGCACGTAAAATTGTGGTTTCCATGAATACGCCCTGTAATGATGATATGTTACGCTAATTGTTATAAAATATGATGAACGGATATAACCTTTCTCCTTATCAGCAACGTATATGGGCTTTGCAGCAGCAGGGTGTTATAATGGAACACCAGCTGCAGCTGGCGTTGGCCGGCCCTTTCCGGCTGCAGCAGCTGCAGCTGGCTGTAGCAGCAGTGGTAGAGCGGCATGAAATGCTGAGGGTGTCTTTTGTGCAGGTACCTGGCCTGCTTTATCCGTTGCAGGTGATTAATGAAGCGCACAGCGGCGCCCTGTGGTATGAGGCCGCAATACAGCCTCTGAGCCAGGATGAATTGCGTATAACTCATCCCTATGATTGGAGCCGTACCTGCCTGCTGGATGTTATGGCGGTAAATTTAAATGCTGACGAAAGCTTGCTGGTGCTGCGTTTACCGGCGCTTTGCACAGATGGGGATGCGTTGATGAACATTGCCGCTGAAGTAAGCGCCTTATACTATGCCGACAACAGTCATCAGGAGCTGCCCCCTTCATTTATGCAGTTTGCAGCCTGGCACCAGGAAATGCTGCAGGCAGATGATGTTATTGCCGCAATACCTTATCCAGGTCCTTCAGCATTGCCCTTCCATACCTTGCCCTTACAGGACGCCATACCGGAATGTCAGCACCATAGCCGGTGGTTATCACCGGAGCTTAACAGGCAGCTAACAAATGCTGCGGACAGGCTAAGCCTTCCGTTAAGATCATTTTTCCTGGCGGCCTGGAAGCTGTGGTTATCCCAATACCAGCATGCAGGTGCACGCATAGATACAGGAGTGTTAGTGTCCGGCCGCACTACGGATGTGTTCAGGTATATCAACGGTCCGCTGGGTGTTATATTGCCGGTGTATGGTGAAGCTGATCATGGCAGCAGCATACAGCAGGTATGGGACGAAATGGAAACAGCCATTACGCAGCTGGAAGAGGAAGCTTATTATACCGCCAATTTGCCCCAGGGAAATGATGTTTCCTTTGCAATAGGCTTTGAGTGTTATAGTGCCGGTGCATGTAAAGTGAACCGGCTGTTCACCGCTTATGAAAAGTTTGCGCTGAAGCTGTTATGCCTGGAACGGCAGGGACAATGGCAGTTACAGCTAAGCTGTGATAAACGCCTTTTCTCTGACCAGGAGATTGCCTTTATGCAGGAAAGCTTTATGGCTTTCATCAGCAATGCGGCGGTACAATTGCACGTACCTGCAAATACATTGTTACAGGCATCTGCGCTGGAAGAACATTTTCTGCTGAATGAATTTAACGGCAGAACAGTTAACTGGCCGGCAGCAAACGTTGTGAAATGTTTTGAGGCACAGGCAGCACGCTGGCCACAACGCGCAGCCCTTTCAGATGATAAGGCAACCATCAGCTACCGGGAGCTGAATGCGCAGGTGAACCAGCTGGCGCACTGGCTTATACAGCAGTATGCCATACAGCCGGGTAACATTGTGGCTGTAAGAATGGAGCGTTCACCCATGCTGATCACCGCGCTGCTGGCTGTTATAAAAACAGGCGCCGCATTTCTGCCGGTAGATGTTACTACACCTGCGGAAAGGCTGGAATTTATGCTGAAGGACAGTGAAGCTGCATTGCTGATCACAGATGGTACGTTACAGTTATCCATCCCCGTTCCGCAATGTACAGCTGCACAGGAGCAATGGAACCTTTGTTCCCCGGCTGATCTTAAAGTGCAAACGGCGGCTGATCCGCTGTTATACGTGATCTACACCTCGGGTTCCACCGGAGTGCCTAAAGGCGTAAAAATACACCAGCACTCTTTCTTAAATTATATTAACTGGTTTGTTAACGCACATGATATTACGGAGAACGATAGCACTGCTTTGTTCTCGTCTGTAGCTTTTGATCTTTGTTATACCGCCTTGTGGTCCGTGTTATTAACCGGCGCCCGGCTGTACCTGTATCAGCCGCAGGTGTATATGGATGCAGATCAGCTGCTGCAGGATCTTTTAGCGCAGCAGGTTACCTATATCAAGCTTACGCCTACCCATCTGCACATGCTTTGTATTGCCATGGAGCATCTTCAGGCGCCCGCTGCTCCGGTATTACGGCTGGTGGTTTGCGGAGGGGAGGCTATACAGCCGGCAGATCTTGAAAAGTGTTACCGGCTTAATGAAAAAATGGTGCTGGTTAACCATTACGGACCAACGGAAACTACCATTGGCGCTGTAGCGCATACAATACTCCCGGAAGATTTTTCCCGTTTCCGTGCCTGCCCTGTTATTGGCAAGCCTGTCTGGAATAACCGTGTGTACATACTGGATGAGGATAACCGCCTGCTGCCGGTTGGTGTGGCAGGGGAAATTTGTATAGCCGGCAGCGGCGTGGCGGCCGGTTACCTGAACCGGGACCTGCTGACAGCAGAAAAATTTATACAGCTGCCTTTTGATAAAAACCGTTTGTATAAAACCGGCGACCTGGGTAAATGGACCGCAGACGGTAACATTATTTTCCTGGGCCGTAAAGATGAGCAGGTGAAGATCCGCGGCTACCGCGTGGAGCTGGCGGAGATAAGCCATTGCCTGCGCGGTTTTGAGCCGGTAACAGATGCTGCGGTAGTGATGCAGAACATAAACGGGGAGCCTGCACCGGTAGCTTATTATACAGCAGCAGCACCGGTAGGGGAGCCGCAGTTAAAAGCTTACCTGGAAAGCAGACTGCCGGAATATATGCTGCCGGCCGCTTATATACAGCTGCCTGCATTATTGGTAACGCCCAACGGTAAGCTGGATAAAAAATCATTGCCGCCTGCAGGGCAGCTTGCAACCGTGCAGGCAATGGAATATGCAATGCCTGAAACGCCGGTGGAAGCACAGCTGGCAGCCATCTGGGCAGATCTGCTTCAGCGTGAAAGAATAGATGTGAATGAAAGTTTTTTCGCAGCGGGCGGCCACTCCCTCAAGGCAGTACAGCTGATATCCCGTATCAGGGAAACTTTCCGGGTAAAGATCTCCCTGCGGGATCTGTTTAATCATCCCAGCATACGTTCACTGGCTGAAAGAATAACCGTTTCTGAAGAAGCGGATCTGGAACATATTACCCCCCTGGCGCCCGCAGCTGGTTATGACCTGTCCCATGCGCAAAAAGGTATCTGGATCCTTGACCAGCTGGGCGACGGCATGTTTGCATTTAACATGCCCGCCGTATTCAGCATAAGTGGTTCCCTGCAGGTACAGCACCTGCAGGAAGCATTTACCCGGCTGGTACAGCGGCATGAAATACTCCGCACTACGTTTACTAACGCAAACGGACATCCGCAGCAGCAGGTGCGTGATGCAGCAGAAACAGACACCCGGATCATTTTTAATGATCTCCGCAAAAGCACCGATAAAGAAGAAAGGATCCGGCAGCTCACTGCGCAAACCGTAGGTTATTTGTTTGATCTTGACCAGGGCCCGCTGATCTGCGCACGGCTGATACAAACTGACGATGAGCATTTCATTTTTATTATAAACCTGCATCACATCATTGCAGATGCCTGGTCGTTTGAGATCATCATGCAGGAGCTGTCGCTGTTCTATGAATCCTGCACAACCGGTGTACCGCCTGCATTGCAGCCGCTGCATATCCACTACAAGGATTATGCGGCCTGGGCCAACCGCCAGCTGGCTGGTGAGCGCCTGGCCCTTCATCAGCAGTTTTGGATCAACCAGTTCAGCGACGGTATCCCTGTGCTGGATCTGCCACTTGATTTTCCCCGCCCGGCAACCAGGTCATATGCTGGGCATGCGGTAGGGTTTAAATTTGAGCAGGCAGAAGCCGCAGCCCTGCGGGAAATGACCGCCACCTACGATGTAACGTTGTACATGCTGTTCATGGCGCTGGTGAATATGCAGCTGTACCTGCATACCGGTAGTGAGGATATAGTTATCGGATCGCCCGTTTCCGGCCGCACAGCTAAAGAGCTGGAAGCGCAGATCGGCATGTACCTGAATAACCTGCCGGTAAGAACTGCTTTCAGGGCAACGGCTCCTTTTACTATGCTGTTAAAGCAGGTGAAAAAAAGCTGTATGAATGCCTTTGAGCATCAGGCATATCCTTTTGATCTTATTGTAGGTGATCTTAAATGCAGGCGCCAGCCGGGCCGTTCGCCCCTGTTTGATGTGGTGCTGGTAATGACCACGCGTAATGTAACGGCAGGTACGCCTTTATTGCACAATATGGGGCTGCAGCGTATGGATACCGCAGTGCCTAACGGCAGCACCACAGATCTCCGCTTTTATTTCCGCGAAGAAGGCGAACAGCTTTCCTGCGGGATTGAATATAATACGGATCTTTTTGCAACAGATACCATGCACCGCTTTTTAGGCGCATTCCGGCAAACCATCAGCGTTGTGCTGGAGAATCATGAAGTACTGCCAGCCAGCCTCCGGATGGCAAATTCCACCATTTTCTGAACCAATAAAGTTTACCTGATGTACCCTGAACAAAATTATCTCCTTTACACGGAGGAAGACCATCGTACCTGGACAACACTGTTTGAAAGGCAGAGCAGCACAATACTGCGTATAGCCGCTACCGAATTCCAGAAAGGATTTAAACAGCTGTCACTGGCGCCGGACCGTGTAGCCAACATGGAAATGGTGAATAATATGCTGTATCCCGCTACCGGCTGGAAAGTTATACCTGTGGAAGGCCTGGTGCCCAACCGGGATTTTTTCACGATGCTGATCAATAAGCAGTTCCCCGTAACTGTGCATATGCGTAAACCGCATGAAATTGATTTTGCAGAGCTGCCGGACATTTTCCACGATGTATACGGGCATGTGCCCATGCTGATGAACAGTCTGTTCTGCGAATTTATGGCTAACTACAGCAGCATTGCCATTAACTATGCGGAGAATGATGACATTGTGAACTATTTCGGCCGTTTATACTGGTTTACCCTGGAAATGGGGCTGATCCGGGAAAACGATATCCTTAAGCCCTATGGCGGCGCCATTCTTACTTCGTCCGGTGAAGTAAAGAATATTGATGACAGCCGCATACCCAAACATGCGTTTAACCTGCAGCAGATCATCTCCACACCATATGACAACCTGAAGATCCAGCAGGAGTACTTCTACATAGACTCCTTTTACCAGCTGTTTGACAGCCTTAAAGACATGCGGCGGCTGGCAGACAGCCTGGCGGTAAAAAGCCACGTATGATCATCAGCCAAATTTTTCAACGGGAATAAAAAAATTAATACATGGATAAGAAAGTCATTTTATATGCTGACTGGCAAAGCACCTTTGCTAAAAAAGACCCCTCTCTGGCAAAACCTGCCCCTTTCTGCCTGCAGCAATGCACTACAGACCCCCTGCAGCAAAAGGAAAAGATACACACCCGGTTTCCAATAAGCAGCCGCGCAAAGCAATTATTAATGGAAGGCACTGAAAGCAAACGCAAGCTGGACATTTTTGTATTGTTTATGACTTCTTTCGGCATCCTGTTTTCCAGGTATATGGATACGGACGAAGTGCTGGTATATACCCCTGCGCTAAAGGGAAAAGACGGGGAGCCGCCTGCTGTACAGGAAGTGCCGGTGCTGATGCTTATTAATAAGGACAGCTATTTCAGAACACAGCTGAACCATACCGGCGATACCATCTTTGGCACCTATGTAACGCTGAATGATATACTACCGGTACCGGAAGAACGTTTGTCGAACTGTTTGTTCATGATGGATGGTGTGCACGATGCACCCGCCGGAGAACAATTACAGCAATACGATGTGGTTGTGAAAATAAACGTGCCGGATAATGAGGATTGGAGCATTGAGATCACTTATTCCAAAGCCCTGTTCCTGGATTCGTTCATCACAGGAATGGAAAAACATCTGCATAATGTACTGTATTACCTGGATGCGCTGGTAACGCCGGTGGGTACCATGAACATATTAACCGGTGAGGAGCAGGAGCTGCTGCTCAACACTTATAATCAGTCTTTTATGCCTTTGCCGGCCGCAGAAACCGTGGTGTCTGTTTTTATGCAGCAGGCCGCTGCTTACGCCGCGCACATTGCCCTGGAGGATGAAGGCGGTACAATTACCTATCATGAGCTGGATGAAAAAAGTACACAGCTGGCCCTTCACCTTGAAAAAGTTATGCAGGTGAAAAAAGGTATGCGGGTAGGCGTAATGCTGGAAAAATCGGCATCTACCGTGGTAGCGCTGCTGGCTGTTATGAAGGCCGGCGCCGTGTATGTGCCTGTTGATCCTACACTGCCGCAGGGCCGTATAGCGTACATGCTGGAAAATGCCGGCATCCGGCAGCTCATTACCGCATCTTCCTTCCTGTTTAAAATAGAGCATTTTAACGGGGATGTTTTTGCCATAGACCTGCAGGAGCCTGCTGTTGAGGAAGCGGCGCAGCTTACGCAGCTGCCCGTCGGTACCGATGCCGCTTACATTATTTATACCTCCGGTTCTACCGGGCAGCCCAAAGGCGTTATACTGCAGCATGAGGGATTGCTGAATACCGCATGGCACCACGTACAGGAGCTGGGCATGTTGCCGGAAGATAACTATCTGCAGTTCATGTCATCTTCCTTTGACGGCTCCCTGCTGGATATTTTTACCACGCTCTTATCCGGCGCCACCCTGGTTATACCTGCAGCAGCAGACATTAACGATACTGCAAGGTTCTTACAGCTGCTGGAACAAAAGCAGGTGACCATATTTACAATAACACCGTCCTATTTATCCGCTTTAAACAAGGCCCCCATGCCGGGTGTGCGCACCATTATTTCGGCAGGCGAGCCGGCTGTGGTGGAAGATGCCCTGTATTACGGGGCTGAAAAGAGCTTCTATAACGGTTACGGACCATCGGAGATAACTGTAAATGCCACCCTGTATAAAGCAGATGCAGCACAGATGGGGAACACTGTTCCGATCGGCCGCCCGTCTGCAAACAAGCAGATCTACCTGGTGGATGGAGAGATGCGGCTGCTGCCTCCCGGGTTCACCGGCGAGATCTGCATAGGCGGAACCGGGCTGGCAGCCGGTTACCTGGGCGATGAAGCACTTACGCATCAGAAGTTTGTAGCGTCTCCCTTTGCGTCAGGCGGCAGGTTATACCGCACCGGTGATAACGGCCGCTGGCTGCCGGATGGCAATATAGTTTTCATGGGCCGCAGGGATGAGCAGCTGAAGCTGAACGGTTACCGTATAGACCCGGGGGAGATCACAACTGTACTGCGTGCCTATCCCGGTATTGCAGATGCAAAAGCATTTATTGGTACCGGCGCAAACCTTGGCAACGTGCTGGCAGCCTGTTATGTAACGGATGCAAATAATACTGCCGTAGTGGAAGAGGCTGCGCTGAGGGCTTACCTGGCCGGTAAGCTGCCGGTTTACATGCAGCCATCGCTGTTATTGCCGGTATCTTATTTCCCGGTAACAGCAAACGGCAAGCTGGATAAGCAGCAGTTAATAGAGATGGCGGTGGCCGGCAAAATACTGCCGCAGGCTGAAGCAGCGCCGCTTACGCCTATGGAGCAGATCCTGGGCGATATATGGTGCGAAGTATTAGGCTGCAAAAACCTGACAAAAGATGATGACTTTTTTCACCTGGGAGGCGATTCCATCAAATCCATACAGATAGTTTCCAGGCTGTTGAAAGCCGGCTATAAACTGGATGTAAAACAGCTTTTTGATAAACCTGTGCTGGCAGAAGCAGCATTGCTGATGGTACCTGCCGTGAAGATGGCCGATCAGTCGGAGGTAACAGGTGAAGTACCTTTTATGCCTATACACCAGGAAGTGTTCCTGGCAGACGAAACGGATCAGCATCACTACAACCAGGCTATGATGCTGTTCTCTGAAGACGGTTTTGACCAGGAGGGTGTTCGCCGGGTATTTGAAAAGATCATGGAGCACCATGATGCCTTGCGTATAGTAATGGATAGGGAAGAAGGCCGGCTTAGACTGATCAACAAAGATACCAGCCTTAAACCACTGATCCGTTTCTTTGAGCCGGACCCGGCATCTGACGTAGCGGTATTTATTGAAACACAGGCTGCGCTTATACAAACCAGCATTAACCTGGAACAGGGGCCGCTGCTGCAGGTGGCGGTGTTCCATACACCCGATGGTGATTACCTTTTACTGGTAGTGCATCACCTGGTGGTAGATAGCATCTCCATGCGCATTCTGCTGGAAGATCTTGAAAAACTGTATGCACAATGGAAAAGCGGCCAGCCGCTGGTATTGCCGCCTAAAACCGATTCTTTTAAACGCTGGGCAGAAGAACTAACAGCTTATGCCAATAGCCGGCTGCTGCTGAAGGAGCGTAACTATTGGGCTGGTGTAATGCAGGAAGATGTAGTGCCCATTAAAAGGGATATGGCCGGTGTGCTGGATAATATGCCGGCAGATGCGGAGAAGATCGGCTGCGCATTGGACCAGGAAGATACGGCTGCGCTGGTAAGCAGCGGTTACCGTGTGTTAAATGCAGAAATGAATGACATATTGCTGGCTGCATTAATGCTGGCGGTAAAACAAACCTTCGGCATCAATGCCGCATACATAGCGCTGGAAGGGCATGGCAGGGAAGAAGTGCTGGACAATATAACTGTAAGCCGCACAGTGGGATGGTTTACAACAACCTATCCCTTATTGCTGGACATTACAACACCGGCAGATATAACAGATGTGATCACCACGGTGAAAGAGCAGCGTAAAAAGGTGCCCAACAACGGCATTGGCTATGGGGTGCTTAAATATCTGACGCCGCCGGAAAGCAAGCATGGTTACGTGTTTAACCAGCAGGCACAGATAGGTTTTAACTACCTGGGCCAGTTTGATACCGATATTGATAATACCTCCTTTACCATACCTTCCGTAAGAATGGGAGAGGAGCAAAGCCGCAAACGTAAACGGCTGCACGACCTGGAAGTACGCGCGCAGGTGGCTAACAGGCACCTGCAGCTAACAGTGGAATTTAATAAGAAACACTTCCGCGGCGGCACCATCTTTTTACTGGCTTCGCAGTTTGAAGCGAATCTTAAACAGGTAGCGGAATTCTGCCGTGAACAGGATACCAGCCGCCTTTCGCCGGTGGACCTTACTTACAAAAACCTTTCTATTGACGACCTGGACTCTATTTTCAGCTGATAACCCAATTGCATGCTAACAAGGGATAATATTGCCGATGTATACAGCCTGGCGCCCATGCAGGAATCCATGTTCTTTGATTCCCTGCGCAACCCCGCCTCCAACACTTATTTTGAACAGCTGTCTTTCCGCCAGAATGGTGTGCTGGACATTACAAGCATAGAAGCGGCTTTTAACGTGCTGCTGGAAAGACATGATGTGCTGCGGGCCGTTTTTGTGCAGAAAACAACAGACCGTCCGCTGCAGGTGATCATGAAGGAGCGCAGGGTTCCCTTCTTTTTCAGGGATCTCCGTGGGGAAGCTGACCCGCAGGGCATTATAGACGCTTACCGTAAGCAGGATGAAGAAAAAGGTTTTCAGCTTGCACAGGATGTATTGATGCGCGTTGCAGTGCTGCAGCTGGAAGATGAGCTGTATGAGCTGGTATGGACCTGGCATCATATCCTGATGGATGCCTGGTGTGTGCAGCAGCTGCAGCAGGAGTTCTTCCAGATCTATGCAGCCATTATCAGCGGGCAGAAGATAGTGCTGCCGCCGGTAAAGCCCTACAAAAAATATATTGAATGGCTGAATACCCGTGATCTTGCTGCAGGCCGCCTGTTCTGGGAGGAATACCTGCAGGGTTATGAGGACCTGGCAAGCCTGCATGCGCTGCAACGCCAAACCCGCGTGGGGTACGGTATCTGCAAAGCGGACCTGTTGCTGGATGAAAAGCTTTCTGCTGATCTGAAAGCTTTGGCAGCTGCCTGCCGTGTTACCATCAGCACCCTGTGCCAGGCCATCTGGGGAGTGCTATTGAGCAAATATCACGGCAGCCCCGATGTGATCTTTGGATCCGTGGTATCAGGCCGTCCGCCTTCAGTGGAGGGCATTGAAACCATGATGGGCCTGTTCATTAATACCCTGCCGGTGCGCCTTCGTTATGAAGGCGCTGAAAGCTTTACCACCCTCTTAAAAAGTATGCAGAAGAATGCGGTGGATGCAGAATCACATCATTACCTGTCGCTCGCAGAGATCCAGGCAGCGTCCGCACAGCGGCAGCCTTTGTTCGATCATATCCTGTTGTTCCAGAATTTTCCGGTAACAGGTATGACTACGGATGCCGGCAGCGCATCTGCACCTGCAGGGCCTTTACAGCTGCATAAGACCACCAGCTTTCAGCGTTTTTTCTACGATCTGAATATTTTCTTTTTTACAGGAGGCCCTGGCCTTTTTATAGAAATGAAGTTTAATGAGCAGCTATATGAGCCTGCATTTGCGGCGCAGGTGCTGCAGCATTTCCGTGTGCTGGCGCAGCAGGTAACAGCAAACCCGGATATGGCAGTAAAGGACCTGTTATTAACGGACCAGGATACACGGGAATTGCTAACGCGTTTTTCCGGCAGCAACAGCAGCGTGTCATATGCCTTTAGCGATCTGAAAGCCCTGCTGGAACACCAGGCAGCTGCTACACCCAGCCTTATTGCAGTACATTGTAACGGCAGGGAGCTTAGCTACCGTGAATTACACCGGCAGGCAAATATGCTGGCCGGTATAATGACAGGCAGGTATGGCGTAGGATCCTCCGCCGTGGTAGCCATTATGATGCCCCGGTCTGAAATGCTGGTAGCTGCATTGCTGGCGGTTATAAAAACAGGCGCTGCCTTTTTACCCATAGATGCGGCCATACCGGCAGCACGTAAGCATTCCATTTTGCAGGAGGCGCAGGTATCCCTGCTGATCATACCGGCCGGCGATATGCTGGAGGTTGTGGATTTTTACGGGGGGCCGGTGCTGGCGCCGGATGTGGAAATGCCTTTGGAGCAGGAAGCATATAACAACCCTGCCATTGCGTTACAGCCGAAGGATCTGGCCTATGTACTGTATACATCCGGTTCAAGCGGCCAGCCTAAGGGAGTAGGTATTACGCATGCCAGCTTTAGCAACTATGTGCAATGGGCCAATAGTTATTATTTCAAAGAGGCGGCTCGCGTGGTTTTTCCCTTTTTTACCGCCTTATCTTTTGATCTTACGCTGACCAGCATTTTTACCACCCTTACCAACGGCGGGGCGCTGCACGTATATGAAAGCGATGATGTGCACCAGGTGCTGGACCATATTTTCAGGCATCCGCATATCAATACGGTGAAGCTAACCCCTGCGCATATCAGCCTGCTGGCTCATTTACAGGTGCCTGCTACGGGCATCACCCGCGCTATTGTAGGCGGTGAAGCGCTTACAACCCTGCAGATAGATACGCTGAAGATGCTGAACAGCAGCATGCATATTTATAACGAATACGGGCCTACGGAGGCAACTATAGGCTGTACGGTAAAAGAAGTGATGCCTGGTGAAAAGGTATCTGTCGGTTACCCGGTAGCCAATGCAGCAATATATATCCTGGATGAGAACAGGCAGCTGCAGGCCCCCGGCATAACCGGTGAAATATTCATTGGCGGTAAGGTGTTGGCTGCCGGCTATTACCATAACGCAGGCCTGACGGAAGAAAAATTTGTTCCATCCCCCTTTGACCCGGCCGCCCGCTTGTACCGCTCCGGTGATAAAGGCCGCTGGTGGCCCGATGGGCAGCTGGAATATCTGGGCCGCATAGATCAGCAGGTGAAGATCAGGGGCTACCGTGTAGAGCTGCAGGAAGTGGAGCATGCGGTGCTGCAGCATGAAGCTGTGCAGGCCGCAGTGGTAACGGATAAGCTGGAACAAAGCGGCAGCCGCAGCTTGCTGGCCTTTATAGTATGGAAGCATAACCCCCAGCCGGCAGCGTTGCGGAGGCACCTGGAAACGGTGCTGCCATCGTATATGGTTCCTTCCCGGCTGGTAGATCTAAGTGAGATCCCATTAACGGCAAACGGAAAGGTAAACCGGAAATTGCTGGCTGCTATGGAAAACAGCACGCCACAAACCCGGCAGGATGCGCCTGTTTCAGCCACAGAAGCTGCACTGGCCATCATCTGGAAAGATGTACTAGGCCTGTCAGAAGTAGGCATCCGCCAGCGTTTTTATGAAACAGGCGGGCATTCGCTTACCGCCATACAGCTGATCGCGCGCATTTATAAGCAATTCCATGTACAGCTGGACATCAGCACTATCTTTGAAGAAGACACAATAGAAAAACAAGCCGCCTGTATTGACGGAACAACGCCTGCTGTTTATGAGCCGCTGGAAAAATTACCGGATGCTCCGTTCTATGAAACATCCTATGCGCAAAAAAGCATCTGGATCGCAGAGCGGCTGCTGAAAGATAGAACTGCTTACATCATTCCCCGCATCTTATTGCTGAAAGGCATGCTGGACGTAGCTATTCTGCAGGAAGCATTCCGGCGCCTGCTGCAGCGTTATGAGATTCTCCGTACCACATTTGCGCTGCAGGGTGAAGAGCCTGTGCAATACGTGCACTCCGCTGACAGCTTTAACTGCAGTCTTGAATACCAGGTGGCTCACCCTTCATTATCATTGGAAGATGTGCTGGAAAGCCCTATGGTAAAAGGTATGATGGCACCGCTTGACCTGGAAAAAGGCCCGCTGATCAGGTGCCGGCTTATTTTGGTGCAGCCGGACCAGTACATTCTTTGCTGGGCTTTACATCATATTATCACAGATGGCCAGTCAATGGATAATCTGCTAACGGAGTTTACAACGCTCTGCCATACCCTTACCGCAGGCGGGGAGCCGTTGTTACCGCCGGTTAACATCCAGTACCGCGATTATGCTGCCTGGTACAATGCCCAGCTGCAAACAAAAAAGGGAATGGCTGCCAGGGAATACTGGGTCAATAAATTCAGCGATCTGTCGCCCTCCGCGCTTTTTCCGGCAGGAACACCGGCTGCACAGGCAGCCGGAAACACCGCCATGGTAAGCTGCAAAGTACCGCCGGCACTGTATCAGCGCCTGCAAAGTTTATGCAGTGAGCATAACTGCAGCATGTTTATGCCGCTGCTGGCTGCTTTAAAGATCTTGTTGTATAAGCACAGCGGCTATACGGACCTAACGGTAGGTACGGTAGCAGCAGGCAGGGTGCATCCTGACCTTGAAAGCCAGCTGGGTGTATTTATGAATACATTAATGCTGCGTACCAGGCTGTTACCGGATAGCAGCATCAAAGAAAACCTGCTGCAGGTAAAAGATACCGTGCTGGAAGCTTTCCGCCATCAATTATTCCCTTATAGCCAGCTGGTACAGCATATCAGCCGCCGCCAGGGAGCAGGCCGGCAGCGTTTTTTCGATGTAATGCTCTCCTATCACAGAACACCCGGGCCGCAGCAGGCGGCCAATGGCGTACAGCCATTACAGGTAGCCGGTTATACGCTTGAAAAGAAAGCTATTACCTCAGATATAATATTGGATGTGGCAGATACCGGCGCCCAGCTGCATGCAGATATGATCTTCCATACGCACGCAATTGACAATGCCACTGCAGCGGGGTTATGCGATGGACTGCCGAAAGTATTAGCCGCTATTACAGAGCAGCAGTACGTAACGCTGGAACAGCTGCAAACCGGTATGGAAAAAGCAGGAACAACCACTGTATTAACTGCACCGGAAGTATTCAATTTTGATTTCAATTACAAATAACATGGGCACAGCAACAATACATAATATAGCAGCCGTTTACCCGCAGGGTTACACCTTTACTGCCGCAGCACCGGTAAATGCCGGGGAAGCCGGTATGGCAGCGGAGACATACAGTTATGAGCTGGGCACCTCCCTGTCAGGAACGCTGCGCGACCTTGCAAATGATCATGAAACGGGGCTGTTTGTAATTTTCTGCGCGGCATTAGGCATGCTGCTGCGGAGGTATAGCTGGGATGAGACAGTAGTGGTTAATATCCCCTTCAGTGGCGCAGCAGCCGGCAATGGTCCTGTACAGGTGCCCCTGGTGCTTACCGGCAGCGCCGGCAGCAGCATGCGGGAGTGCATGGAACAGGCCCGGCAAAGCATGATAGACAGTTACAGGTATAACGGTGAATGGTCTTTGCCTGCATCCAATATTACAATAACGCTTGAAGGTACTTATGGTAAGGCAGGGCCGCTAACGGGAATGCATGTATGCATTGTGAGGGACGGTAATGCCGGCTTCCGCATGAATATGCATTATCTGCCATCCGTATTCTCCGCCGCCTTTGTTAGCCGTATGGCCGGGCATCTTGGCATTTTACTGCGTAATGTGCCGGTGCCTTCTGTAAAAGCAGGCGCTGTTAACCTGTTAACAGCAGAAGAGGAGGCCTGGCTGCAGCAGCAGCAAAATACGGCAAAGGCCTTCCTCCGGGATATCAGCATACCTGAAGCCTTTGCAGCGCAGGTGAAAAATGCGCCGGCACATACCGCCCTTCTTTTTGAGAACCGCTGCCTCACTTATGAAGAGCTGAGCCGGGCCGCTGCACGGCTGGCATCGCAGATCCGGCAGCAGCATATGATACAGGAGAACGACATTATTGGCATTTACCTGCCCAAAAGTGAGGAATGGATCGTGGCCATGCTGGCCGTAATGTCATGCGGAGCTGCCTTCCTGCCCCTGGATCCCGCCAGCCCGGCTATGCGTACCACGCATATGATACAGGATGCAGGTGTTAAGCTGCTGATCACGCACACAGAGCTGCTGCTGAAAATGCCTGCCGGTGATACACCGGTGCTGGCCGTTGATATGCAGGCTGATGTAGCCACCGCAACAACGCTGCCTCCGGTGAGCGATGCAGCGCTGGCATACGTGATCTACACCTCCGGCTCCACCGGGGTGCCGCGGGGTGTAATGGTAACCCACCGCCAATGCCTGAATACGATCTTTGACCATATTGATCGGTTTAACATAACAGCAGGCGACCGCATACTGCAATTTGCAGCCATGTCATTTGATGTAGCCGTTTGTGAAATATTAATAGCGCTGCTTTCCGGTGCCACGCTGGTACTGCCGCCGGAACGGCTGGTAAGCGAGCCGGAAAGCCTGGCTGCCTTTATGGAGGAAAAGAAGGTGAGCTTAGCTATGTTCACCCCATCTTATTATAAATTTTACAAACCGGCACAGCTAAGGACTTTGCGCGCCGTGATCACGGGTGGGGAAATGCCATCCCCGCATGATATACTGCAATCATTACCCTATTTCGACTATTATAACGCTTACGGTCCAACGGAGTGTGCTATCTGCGCTGCTATTTATAAGGCGGATGATAGTATAACGGCTGGCCGGCCCGTGCCTGTTGGCCGCCCCCTGGCAAATACCGCCATCTACCTGCTGGATCCAAAAGGGAAGCAGGTACCGGTGGGCTGTAAGGGAGAGATCTGTATTGCCGGTGAAGGTACCGCAGCCGGTTACCTGGCGCAGCCCGCATTAACCGCTGCACAATTTACAGCAGATCCTTTCCGCGCTGGCCGGCGCATGTATAAGACTGGCGACCTGGGTTATATGCAGGAAGACGGCAACATTGTTTTCATGGGAAGAGAAGACAGCCAGGTGAAGCTGAACGGGATGCGTATTTCACTGGAAGAAATTAACCGCGTAATAACAGCGCATCCTGCTGTGAAGGCCGCATACGCTTATCTGCAGCAGCCAGCCGATGCAGGTTCAAGGCTGGCCTGCGCCGTTTTGCCGGACGCAGAGGCGGCATACACGGTAAATAAGTTGCTAAAGATCCGGCAGGAGCAGCCGGACCTGTTCAATAAACGTTATCACCTGCCTAATGGCCTTACACTGTTTACGGTAAATAACAATGAAGCCGCCCTGTTATATAACGAGATCTTTGAGGAGCAGCTTTATTTCCGCCATGGTATTCAGCTGCAGCCGGGTGATGTAGTGATTGACGCAGGCGCCAACATTGGTATGTTCTCCCTGTTTGTAACCCATGCCTGCAAGGGCCTGCAGGTGTATGCATTTGAGCCCATACCCGATGTATATGATATGCTGGATGCCAATACACAGTTATATGAGCAGCAGATCAAAACATTTAACTGCGGCCTGTCTGATGAGGATAGCACCGTAGCTTTTCACTATTATCCGAACAACACCGCTTTATCAGGTATGTATGCGGATAGCAGCAAGGAAATGCTGGTACGGAACAGCATTACCGCTTCTTCTGCAGCAGAGGGCATTACACTGGCTACAGCGCAGCTGGATCAGCTGGTGAAGGAAAAAACCTATTCTTACCAGGTGCAATGCCCTGTAAAAAGGCTGTCCACAATTATGAAGGAACAGAACTTGCAGGAAATAGCATTACTGAAAATAGATGTGGAGCACAATGAAAGCCGCATATTAAATGCAATTGAGGATGAAGACTGGCCTAAGATCCGGCAGATTGTGATGGAGCTGCATGGTAATGAGGCAGAGCGCCGGCAAATGAAAGAGATGCTGGCCGGCAAAGGTTTTTTTGTACAGGAAGTTTTCCCGGATGATCTGGATGCTATTCCCCTGACCATGATCTATTGCGTGCGCGAAAAGAGTGTGCAGCACAATACAGTCCCGGGCTTACCGCTTACCGGCGGATATATTACAGATGCCGCGCAGCTGGCCGCAGACATCCGCAAGCATGCAGCTGCCTATCTTTCACCGGTGTTTATTCCTGCCGACCTCTATTTCATAAGCCAGCTGCCCTTAACGGCTAATGGAAAAATAGACCAGGAGCAATTGCGCATGCTGGAAAATGAATGGACGCAGGAAGCCGGCATCATACCACCCCGCAATGAAACAGAAGCGGCCCTGCTGGAGCTATGGCAGGACGTATTGCAGATCCGGGAAATAGGCATAGCGGATAATTTCTTTGATAAAGGAGGAAATTCCTTACGCGTGATCCGCCTGCTGGATCTGCTGCAAAAACAATATCCCGGCCTGCTTTCCGCATCAGACCTGTTTGATATGCCCACTATTGAGCAGCAGGCTGCGTTAATTAATTCAAAGTACAGCGGTCATAGCCAGAAAAGTACCGCCACCCCCGAAGTTTTTACACTCTGATATTTTGTAACCCTGTTAACTGAGCGTTTATGGATATTGCAGTTATTGGTATGGCAGGCCGCTTCCCGGAAGCGGGTGATGTATATGCCTTTTATGAAAATCTGAAGAACGGAAGGGATAGCGTGCGGCCCTATTCCAGGACGCGCTTATTACGTACCACCGTTCCTGTTACAGATGATTATGAAATATTTGCTTTCCTGGAAGATATTGACCTGTTTGACCATGCTTTCTTTAACATATCTCGGGGTGAAGCCGAGAATATGGACCCGCACCAGCGCATTTTACTGGAAGTAGTGCAGGAGCTGCTAGATGACGCAGGCTATGGCGGCGGCATAAAAAATGCAGTGACCGGTGTTTTCCTGGCAGATGTGAACCTGGACTATAGCCGTCATGCAACTACCTACCATCCTACATTGCCCACCGGTAACCTGAACCCGGTACTAGCAGGCAGGGTAGCCCGCCACTTTGATTTCCGCGGTCCTGCGGTAATGGTGGATACAGCCTGCTCCTCCTCACTGGTAGCGCTGCACATGGCCTGTAATGCCATTGAGCTGGGCGATACGGATGTAGCGGTAGCCGGCGGTATTAACTTTAAGCTTTTTCCCACTAACCGGCAGCAGGTAGCTGATATAGGTATTCATGCGCCGGATGGAAAAGCCAAAACTTTTTCCGCCGATGCAAACGGCACCGGCAGCGGGGAAGCTGCAGCATGCGTGTTGTTGAAACCATTACAAAAAGCGCTGGCAGATGGCGATATTATTCACGCCGTTATAAAAGGCAGCGCACTTAACCAGGATGCAGCGTTGGCCGGCAGCTTGTCGGCTCCCAGCAGCACAGCGCAGGCAGCCGTAATATGTAAGGCATGGAAAAAAGCAGGTATTGATCCGCTAACCGTTACTTTCATTGAAACACATGGTACCGGTACAAAACTGGGCGATCCTATTGAAGTGCAGGGTATTGATATGGCCTTCCGGCAGTTTACCGCTAAAAAGCAGCATTGCGCCATTGCTTCCGTAAAAACAAATGTAGGCCATACCAACAGCGCTGCCGGTATCACGGCCTTTATTAAAGCCGTATTATCTCTTAAATACAGCCAGCTATTCCCTTCCCTTCATTTCAGGGAACCTAACCCGCTGATTGATTTTGCGAACAGCGCAGCGTATGTGAATGACCGTCTGCAACCCTGGTTAACGGAAGGGGTAAAAAGGGCAGGGGTTAGCGCATTTGGCATATCAGGCACCAACTGCCATGCGGTGCTGGAAGAAGCGCCTGCCCGTACGGCTGCTGTACAGGAGCCGGTTACGCGCACCTTGTTATGGACGTTCAGCGGCAAAACCGCGGCCGCACTACGCCGCAATATTATAGCCTTTACAGAAGCGCTGCCTGCATTACCCGCACAATCGGCAGCAGATGCAGCCTATACTTTATATACCGGCAGGGGCCATCACGAATACCGCTGTGCCCTGCTGGCAGCCGATTACGAAGCGCTGCTGCCACAGCTGGATGAAGTGCTGCAGGCAGCTGAACCGGCACCGCTTAAAAATCCTTACCAGCTGGTATTGCTTTTTTCCGGCGATAGCATACCGGATGCATACCTGATGGCTACTTTATCTGCCAGGTATCCCGTGTTTGGAAATGCGGTGGCCGCATGCAGGCACTACCAGCACCGTGAAAATATTCAGAGCAGCTTCCTGTTGTTTAGCTTTCAATATGCTTTTTACCAGCTGCTGAAAGCTGCCGGTATTAACAGCAGCCTGTTGATCGGGAATGGCGTAGGCGAAGTGGTAACAGCTGTTATCAGCGGCAAGATTACCCTGGAAGAAGGCGTGAAAAGATCTTTTGCCCATGAAACAGTGTACGGGCTAACGCCGGATGCAGGGAACCTGCAGCTGTTATTCAAAAAGCTGGATGGCAGGCAGGTATTGTTTGCAGAGATAGGCGGCAGGGGCAATATCACCGAAGCCCTGCGCACGCTGGCTGCACCCGGCCATGAGATCATAACACTGGGGCAGGATAACGGTAACGCATGGTTGTCTTACGCCCGTGTTTTATACCTGAAAGGGCATATGCCTGCATGGGAATACCTGGATACTGCGCCCTGTCACAGGATCACATTACCGGCTTACCGTTTTGAGCAGCAGCCCTGCTGGATCAGGGAAAATGAGCAGGCAGATCCTGCTGCCTGTTTGTATGCGCGGCAGTGGCAGCCATTTGAGCCGCTGAGCGCTTCAACATTTTCTGCGGAAGGGCCTTTTCTGCTGATCACAGACAATGGCAGCTGGGGCAAACGTATGGTACGCATACTGGACACGCAACATATCGAATATATAATAGTGAGTAATGGTGAGTGGTTCCGCAAAACAGGCGAGCATAGCTACCAGCTGCGCCTAAACGAAGAAGACGATTACAGGCAGCTGGCAATGGAGCTTATGACCGGCGGTCGGCCGCTCAGGGGCATTATACATATGACCGCATGCGGTGTAACCGCCGCTGATGCAGCTGGGGTAGCAGATGCTGCCCTGCAGCCTCATATATCACTCCTGCGCGGGTTCCACACATTACTGCAGCGCAACCCCTGCAGCTACCTTGTTTTTACCAATGGCGCTGTGGAGGTGAATAATACAATGCCGCCTGCAAATCCCTTGCTGGCAGCAGTTTTTGGTTTGATGGCCACCATGCCGGAAGAATATCCTTTGCTGCATTTGAACTGCGTGGATACCGATCAGGCAACCATGGATGAATACCCCGCGCAGATCATTCGTACACTAAAGGAACCTGCCGGAAAGGTCTTTATGGCATGGAGGAATGGCGTGGCTTTTACACCGGCCGTAGTGCCGGTAAAAGTTGATGAGGCCACGCCTGCAGCCGCATTAAAAACAGGCGGTATCTACCTGGTGGCCGGTGATGCCGGTTTACAGTCAATAGAACTATGCCGGATGCTGCAATCCATAAAAGGGAAGATCATTCTGCTGCACCGCCAGCCGCTGCCACCGCAGGATGAATGGAAGGCAGCCGGGCTGCATCCAGGTCACCCTGCTTACAAAGCAGTAAAGAACCTGAAAGAGTTAACAGCGCAGGGTGCAGATATTACCTGCATGCATTGGACTAACAGCACCGGTTACACGCTTCAGGCACTGCTGGATATTATTACGGAGAAATACGGCCGGCCGGATACCGCTTTTGTATTGCCGCCGGTTTTCCCGGAAATGCTGTTAGCGCATTATGCGCCTGGCGCTTTCGGCCTGGCCTTCGCAAATGCGGTGCACGATATGCAGCTGTTGCTGGGAGCATTAAAAGGAAATGCCCCGCAGGTAGTGCTGTTCTCCGGTTACAGCGCGGTTATTGGTATGGCCGGGCAGGCCGCTACCGCAGCTTTTCACGCCAGCCTGGATGCGCTTTATGATCATGACGCAAATTTCATACATATCAGGTGGCCGGAATGGCGGCAAACCCTTGGCGGTATAAATGCCTGGCCTGCAAGTGCACAAACGCCTGCCTCATTACAGATCACAGCTGCCGAAGCGATGGCTATACTGGCTTTTATACTGCAGTATCCCCGGCCGCAGGTAATGGTTTCTGCAACAGATCCTGCTGCCGCAGCTGAGCATCCCTACTTCACGGTTGGTATAAGCGCCACGGAGCAGGTTATTACTACAGCTGTTCCCGCAGCAGCTTCTTCCGTTCCTGCGTCAGGCGCTTTTGAAAGGGAAGGCTGGTCAGCCACACAGCTTACACTGGGCGCAATCTGGTATGAAGTATTAAAAACTGCCACGCTGGAGCTGGATGATGATTTCTTTGACCTGGGCGGCCATTCACTGAGCGCCACCCGCGTGCTTAACCAGGTGGAGCAGCAGCTGCAGGTGAAAATGGAGTTTGATGATATGCTGGATAATGGTACGCTCCGGGAAATGGCGGATTACATTGATGCGCATCGCACCGCGCCCGTGCCGACAGCGCCGGTGGCCGCCACCTCCATAGGGCCTGCACCGCAAATGGAATATTATCCCCTGTCGCATGCGCAGGCGCGGATGTGGGTGCTGGAGCAGATAGAGAAGGATTTTACAGCCTATAATATGTCCGCTGTATATGACCTGGACGGTGTGCTGGATCCTGCTGCCGTTGCAGCGGCATTTGGCAGCCTGGTGAGCCGGCATGAGATACTGCGTACAACCTTCCCCGTTATAAACGGTAAACCCGTGCAGCGGGTGCATAGCGCTGCTGCTTCACAGTTTGCCGTACAAATGGAAAATATCCTGTCCCTGGCGGAAAAGGAAAAACATATACGCCAGCGCTTGTTGAAAGATACACAAACCCCCTTTGACCTGGAGAATGGCCCACTGATCAGGGTTACCCTGATGCAGGTATCATTAGACCGCTGGACGCTTTTCCTGACCGTGCATCATATGCTGGCAGACGGCGCCTCACTACAGATCCTGCTGCAGGAGTTTCAGTATTTCTATCAATGCAGCGCACAACAGGTTACACCGGCCCTGGAACCGCTGCACCTGCAATACAAGGATTTTGCATGGTGGCAGCAAACGCAGCTGGATAAAGGCGGTATGGAAGCGCACCGCAGCTATTGGATGCAGCAGTTTGCCGCGGGCCGGCCTTTGCTGCAAATACCCGGCAGCCATGAGCGCCCTGCTTACAGAACTTATACAGCAGCGCGTTTACCTCAGTATATCGACAGCCGGATCATGGCCTTCCTGAAAGTTTTATCCGGTGAGGCAGATGCTACCCTTTATATGACCATGCTGGCCGCTGTGAAATTTGTTTTAGGATATTATGGCAAAACAACCGCGGTTATAATAGGTACGCCGGTTTCCGGCAGGGAGCATGCAGTGCTGGAAAACCAGGTAGGCCTTTACCTCAACACCATTCCGGTATTATCCCGCTTTCAGCCGGAAATGTCTTTTACCGCCTGGCTGCTTCAGGTAAGGGAAAATGTACTACAGGCATTCAGGCACCAGGCATATCCTTTTGATATGCTGGTAAATGACCTGAAGCTGCCGCATGATCCCGCACGCAATACCCTGTTCGATGCAGGTTTCACCTATAACAACTTCAGTATGGCAGCGGAAGCGGATGCAGCTGCTGCACCGGAGCATAACCTCAAAGTGAGCAGCAGAGCGCAGGGCTTTCCTACGGTGAAGGCCGACCTCTGGTTCCATATCGGCGAAGGCGAGGCTGGCCTCAGCATTCAGCTGGATTACAACATTGCGTTGTTTGACAGCCCGCTGATGGAAAAGCTGCTCGAAGACTACAGCTATATTCTGCAAACAATCGCAACATCCCCGGCTTCCACGTTAAATGAGCTAAGCGGTTTGCTGGACGCGCGCCACCGCCAGTCTGCACAGCAAAAGCAGCAGGAGGCCCGCAACCGCAACAGCGAATTATTCAATAAGATCAAATGATCATTTCCTCAACTGATTGATCCATCTGTTAAACCTTTAGTGACCATGCAAATTGAACGTAACACCCTGTCATTCCAGCAACAAAGATTCCGGCAATTACAACAGCAGGGCATCCGCCTTTTTAGTTATGCGGCGGTGAAAATAAACGGCTCCTGCACAGCGCAGCAGCTGGAAGCAGCCCTGGAAACCTTGCTGGCAGGTTATAACCGGATGGATACTATTCCCACACTCGTCATAGAACAATTACCACCCGGGGACACAGCCGGTTTTATAAACACAGTGTCAACGGGCGCCCCGGGTAAGGTAGTGCTGCGCACAAGCCGCATAGATGAAAATACTTTGCTGGCAGGCATTACATTTCCTGCTGAACTGGCAGACCGCAGCACGTTATTTAACTTATTACAGCAGCTTTTTGATGATTGTAGCGGTCAGCAGGTAACAGCGGCGCCAATGTCTTATGATCAATACATCAGCTGGCAGCAGCAGGTGATGGAAAATGCAGATCCTGCGGCCGCAGCTTTCTGGAATGCGCCTGAGAATAAACCCCGCCCGGAGCTGACTGTTTCACTGGAAAGTGATCCTGTTGCGGTTTCGGGCAATTATAATACGGTTTCATCCGGCATAAATGCTGCTTTATATAATGCAGTAAAAGAATATGCACACCGCCATAAGCTACTGGTGCAGGATGTATGGTTTGCAGCCTATACCTGGTTATTGTCCGCCTGTTCTGGTGCTGATACTATTACTACCGGTTATATACAACACGAAAGGATATACGAACAGCTAAAGGCTGTGAATGGCCCGTTGGCGAAAGTATTGCCGGTTGGCCTGGCTGTATTGCCGGGCGCCGGCTTCGCTGCATTGTCGGAGGCGGCAGGTACTGCTATCAGCAATGTTATTGGCTGGGAAGATTATTACAATGCTCCGTTGAGCGATACGCCGTTATTCCCATATGCTTTTGAATATGTGCAGGAACAGAGTACCGTTTACAGGAACGCGCGGCTGCAGGTATCGCTGCTTGGCCTGGATGCGCCTGCAGACTGCCATCGTCTGCGTTTAACCGTTGCTGATGGTGAAAATGCAGGCAGGCTGCTTTGGCATTTTGATACTGCCTGCTGGAATGCTGCTAACGTATCCATCTTCAGCGGTCATTTAACCGCCTTGCTGGAAAACATACTGCTGCATAACAATGAGGCCCCGCTCAGCCCTGCCTGCATACCGGTAACGCCGCCCCTGACTATGCCGGAAGTAATGCCGGTGAAAGCCGCTTCTGTGGTTGAAATGATTGCTGCACAAGCTGCATTGCAGCCGGAGCATACGGCCATTGTTTTTAATGATATAAGATTAACTTACCAGGAGCTGAACCGGCAGGCAGATCTGCTGGCCCGGAAGCTGCAGGCAGACTGTCATATACAGAAAGGCGATATAGTTGCTTTGTTATGCGCACCTTCTGAAAAAATGGTGATAGCCATGCTGGCCATTATGAAGGCCGGCGCGGCTTACCTGCCTATTGCACCTGAGTTTCCGGCTGCACGTATCCGCCATATGCTGCAGGAGGCTGCAGTACCATTATTAATAACGGAAAGCACCTGGTTATTTACTGTACAGGAGTATTACAGCGGCCGCCTGTTTGCGCTGGATATTGAAATGCCGGTAACGGACGATGCAGGCAGCCTGCCGGAGCTTGTTGGCGGTGAAGCGGATATTGCCTATGTTATTTATACCTCCGGTTCTACCGGCCTGCCCAAAGGTGTAATGGTGAAACATAGCTCACTGGCTAATTACCTGCAATGGCTGATAACAGCAGGCAGTATTAACGCAAACGATAGTACGTTGCTGGCTGCATCTGCAGCATTTGACCTGGGATATACCAGCCTGTGGGGGGCGCTGGCAGCAGGCGCAAAATTATGCATACCCGGCACCACGGATATTTTTGATCCTGCTGCTGTAATAACGCAGCTGCAACAGGAGCAGGTGAGCTTTCTAAAGCTTACACCTACACATTTCAGTATGCTGATGTATGATGCGGCGTTCCTGGCAGGTGCTGCCCGGCAGCTGCGTCTTATCATCCTGGGAGGAGAAGCTATTCGCCCTGCTGAATTACAAACCTTTTTACAACATTATCCCGAAGCAACCATATTTAACCATTACGGCCCTACGGAAACAACCATTGGTACCGTTTTTCACCGGGTTACAAGCGCAAACATCCGGCAGTTTGCCGCCCGGCCGGTGATTGGGAAAGGCATTACCAACAGCCGGATCTATGTGCTGGATGAAGATGGTGCACCGCTGCCGGTTGGCATGGCCGGTGAATTGTGTATAGGCGGCCCGGGACTGGCCGCGGGCTACCTGCACCAGCCGGAGCTTACCGCACAGAAGTTTATTGCAGATCCGTTTATGCCGGGTGAGCGCTTATACCGCACGGGTGACCTGGCCCGCCGCCTGCCTGATGATACGTTTATGTTCCTGGGCAGAAAAGATCAGCAGTTGAAGATCCGTGGTTACCGCATTGAACCCGGTGAGATAGAAGCAGCCCTGATGGGGTATCCCGGCATAAAAGCAGCTGCCGTTAACGGCTGCCGGCTGCAGGGGAGCATTACACTGGCCGCTTACCTGGTGGCTGAGCAGCCTTATGATACAGCGCAGCTGACGGCGTTCCTCGCAAACCATCTTCCGGCATGGATGATACCTGCATACTTTATAAACCTGCCCGCGCTTCCGCGTATGGCCAACGGAAAGCTTGACCGGCAGGCCCTGCCCGTGCCTGAGCTATATACCAGGTCCGCTAAAGTACCCTACGCAGCACCGCGTACAGAAACAGAAAAGCAGCTGGTTAAAATATGGGAAGAGGTGCTGGAAAGGGAGCAGGTAGGTATTAACGATAACTTTTTTGACCTGGGCGGGCATTCATTGAAAGCCGTGCAGGTAGTATCGCGCGTGCATCATGACCTGGATGTGAAAATGGAGCTGCGTTTTATCTTTGACCAGCCCACCATAGCCGCACAGGCTGTTTTTGTTGACGGTGCGCAGAAAGATGAATACAGCGATATAGTACCGGTTCAGGAAGCGCCTTATTATGCCGTGTCGCACGCGCAGCAGCGCCTGTGGATGCAGGACCAGGTATCAAAACAGCAAACTGCCTATAACCGTTTAAGCGCGCAGGTGCTGGACAGCGGTCTGCAGCCCGCTGCTTTTATAAAAGCTTTCCAGGCGCTGGTAGCCCGGCATGAAATATTAAGAACTACTTTTTTACTGGCAGGCGGTGAACTATACCAGCAGGTGCACCCTGTTGCAAATATGCAGGATGCCTTTTTTGAAGATCTTACCGCTACGCCGCTGGAAGATGCCGCCATCCGCAAGATAACGGATCAGGAAGCAGGGTATGTATTTGATATGGAAAAGGGCCCGCTGCTGCGTATGAAACTGCTGCGCACTGTTACCGGCCAGTATATTTTCCTGTTACACATCCATCACATTATATCTGACGGCTGGACCATGGAGGTGCTGGTGAACGAAGTAATGGAGCTGTATGATGCCTTTGCTGCCAACCGCCCGCCGGTATTAGCCCCGCTGAGGATCCAGTATAAAGATTATGCCGCCTGGCATAATAACCAGCTAACAGGCGCAAGGCTGGAGCGGCACCGCACTTTCTGGCATGCGCAGTTTGCAGATGGCATTCCTGTGCTGGAGCTGGCCACAGACTATCCGCGCCCCGCAATAAAAACCTATAATGGCGCCAACTGCGGCTGGTTCATTGATAAAGCCACCATGGCCGCGCTGCAGGAGCTTAACCGCCGGCATGGCGCCAGCCTGTTTATGTCGCTGATTGCAGCGCTGAATGTGTTGTTATACCGTTATACCGGGCAGGATGATATTGTGATCGGCACACCGGTGGCTGGGCGCGACCATAAAGACCTGGAAAACCAGATCGGCTTTTATGTGAACACGCTGGCGCTGCGTACCCGCTTTAATGGTTCGGATAATTTTCAATCCTTACTGGAACAGGTTAAGCAGCATGTGCTGGATGCATATGAACACCAGATCTATCCTTACGATATGCTGGTGGATGAGCTGGTGCAGGAACGTGACCGTAGCCGTACGCCGCTGTTTGATGTGAACCTGGTGTTATATAACACCCGTGAGGTGGTGACCGGCCCCAAAGGCATGAACACTGACCTGGATAACGCGGTGATCGGAAACTATGATACTGCGGCTGGCATAAGCCGGTATGATCTGCTGTTCCATTGCGCAGAAACGCAGGAAGGCCTTTCCATCAACCTGGAATATAATACAGACCTTTTCAGCGCGGCGCGCATGGCCCGCATGCTGCAGCATTTTGGTGCATTAATAACCGCGATGGCTGCCATGCCGCAGGCGCCGGTATCCAGCCTGGATTATTTAAGCGCTGCTGAAAAACAATGGCTGTTACAGGATGTAAACAGCACTGCAGCTCCCTCATTCACCGGTCATTTGCTGCATGAGCTGATAGCCGCGCAGTTTGAGCAAAATGCGGCACTACCCGCAGTAACTACAGATAGTGAACATTATACTTATGCCGCCCTGCAGGAAGCTGCCGGCAAGCTGGCATTTTTCCTGCACCGCCAGCATGAAGGCCGGCCCTTTACAGCGGCGCTGCTGCTGGATAATTCATGGCATACCATAGTGGCCATGCTGGGCATACTGAAGGCTGGCGGCGCTTTTCTGCCTATGGATACAGCGTCCCCTTTAAGCAGGCTGCGGTATATTATTACAGATTCTAACGCCCATACGCTTATTACGGTTAAAAAATACATTACGGCAGCTAACAAGCTGCAATGGTCGTGCCCTGGCCTGAACAGTTTTATTTGTATGGACAGCAGCACGGTGCTGGAGGAAAAGGAAGCGCTGAATGAGCTAATGAAAGAAGAGCTGTGGGATTATGTAGGCGCCGGTGCAACAGATGATATTGAAGGCGGTGGCTGGGCTTCCAGCTACACCGGTGAAAAGCTGAGCAGGCAGGAGATGGATGAATATGCGGATAATGTGCTGCACAAAGTAAGCCCCTTGCTGAATAAAACCAGCCGGGTGCTTGAAATAGGATGCGCGTCCGGTATCACGATGTTCCGGGTGGCGCCGCTGGTAGCACATTATTGCGGAGTAGACCTTTCCGCCCGCATCCTGGAACATACCCGCCGTACCGCAGCGGAAAAAGGCTTTAACAACATCAGCCTGCATCACCTGGCGGCGCATGAGATTACGCAGGTAACAGAAGCGTCTTTTGACCTGGTTATTATTAACAGTGTGATCCAGAGCTTTAACGGTTTTAACTACCTGCGCGATGTGCTGCGGAAAGCCATTACGCTGCTGAAGCCCAATGGACACATCTTCATTGGCGATATACAGGACGAAGAGCTGAGAGATGCGCTGGAAGAAAGCCTGCAGGCCTTTAGCAGGGAGAATGCCGGGAAAGGTTACCGCACTAAAACAGACTGGTCGAATGAGCTGTTTGTACCCAGGGCTTTCTGGAATAACCTGCCTTTTGAGCTGGAAGCTGTTACCGCCGTACATTGCGGGCGTAAGAAAGGAACTATTGAAAATGAGCTGCTGCGCTTCCGTTATGATGCCCTGCTCACGGTGGATAAGACCGCTGCCGCAGCACCGGCAGCCGGCCGGCGGCAAAAACAGCAGTGGGGCGCGGATGCGCTGGAGCTTTTACCGGTAAATGATTTCCGGGCAAACATTACACCACAGCATCCGGCATATATCATTTATACTTCCGGTTCCACGGGTAATCCCAAAGGCGTTTGCATTGCGCATAACAGCATTTCCAATTATGTACTATGGGCAAGCCGGGCCTATTTTCCCGGCAACACCGGCGGTAATATGGCCTTATTTACCTCTACTGCTTTTGACCTTACGCTTACCAGCATCTTTTGCCCGCTGTATAATGGAAAACAGATCTACATCTGCCGGCAGCCGGAGGTGAACGACCGCTTAATTGCAGCTATGGCCAACCTGGAAATAGATACTATCAAGCTAACGCCAACACATATATCACTGTTAAACCTGCTGCCGCTGGATTATACCGGTATACAGCAGGTGATAGTAGGCGGGGAAGAGCTGAAACGTTCCCACATCAGCACCCTGCAGTCCTTTAACCGGGATATGCGCATTTATAACGAATACGGCCCTACGGAAAATACCATTGGCTGTACTATGGCGCAGGTAACTAATAACTACGCCGGTATAGGAAGGCCCGTGGCCAATACCCGTGTATATATACTGGATGCGCAGCAGCAGCTTTTACCGCAGGGCTGCTGGGGCGAGATCTGTACAGCGGGCGATTGCCTGGCTATAGGTTACATAGGGCATGCCGCCGGCAGGGAGCAACGGTTTATGACCGCCCCGTTTGACGGTGTAACGCGCATTTACCGCACCGGTGATATTGGTAAATATGATGAGGAAGGGCAGCTGGTGCTGGCCGGCCGTACAGACGATCAGGTGAAGATAAGAGGTTACCGTATTGAGCTGGGAGAAATAGCCGGAGCATTAACCGCACACCCGGATATTGCCGAAGCAGCTGTGCTGGTAAAAGAAACAGATACAGAAGAAAGATCGCTGGCAGCCTTTGTAGTACCGCGCCACCCGCTGAACCTGAAAGCGCTGCGCGAATACCTTGGCAGCCGCCTGCCGGCATTTATGATCCCCGCATCCTTTACGGAGCTGGAAGCATTGCCGCTTACTGCCGGCGGCAAGATCCATAAACGGAAACTATTACAGCTAGCGGGAAATGTGCTGGAAAGCACTACTGTAAAGGAAATGCCGCGCAGCGATATTGAGCGGGAGCTGGCTATGATCTGGGAGGAGGTGCTGCAAAAAGAGAACATAGGTATTCATGACGACTTTTTTGAGCTGGGCGGCCACTCGCTGAAAGCCACCCAGGTGGTAACACGCATCTATAAACAGCTGCATGCTGTGGTAGGCCTGGCCACCATTTTTAATATGCCTACCATCGCAGCGCTGGCAGCTCACATAAGTGAGTGCAGCGCAAGCGGGTACGAGCCGGTAGAGCCCTTGCCGTTACAGGAACATTATGCAGTGTCGCACGCACAGCAGCGGTTGTGGATCATGGACCAGCTGGAAGATGAGCTGATCGCGTATAACACCTCCGGCGCAGATATGATCCGGGGCGCGCTGGATATACCGGCCCTGGAAACAGCGCTGCGGCAGCTTTTAGCCCGGCATGAAATACTGCGCACCACTTTCCTGGTACACAACGGCGAGCCGCGCCAGCAGGTGCATGCACCGGAAAGTTTTCCTTTGCCCCTGGAAGTAAAAGACCTCCGTGCATCTGCAAACAAGGAGCTATTGGTACAGGAGGAGCTGGATGCGAATACGCGCCTTGTATTTGACCTCTCCGCAGGCCCGCTGTTACGCATCCGCGTGCTGCAGCTGGATACTGCGCAGTTTGTAATGCTTTTTTGCATGCATCATATTATCTCGGATGGATGGTCCATAGATATTCTTATGCGGGACCTGCTGGCCTATTACAACGCCGGTGTTAAAGGCGCCGGCGCTGCTCTGCCGCCGCTGCGCATTCAGTATAAGGACTATGCTGCATGGCAGCATAAGCTGCTGGCAAAACAGGGTGAGGAGAACCTGCAAAGCTTCTGGAAAAACCTGATGAAGGCGCCTTTACCCGTACTGGATCTGCCCCTGGACTTTCCCCGGCCGGCAGTGCGCACGTTTAACGGTGATGAATATACGGTAGCCATGACCCCGGAATTACGCCGGCTGCTGCAGGAGAAAATTACGGCTTCAGGCGCCACGCTCTTTATGACGCTGTTATCTGGTTTATGCCTGCTGCTGCATTACGAAACAGAGCAGGAAGACCTGGTCATAGGTACGCCCATTGCCGGCCGTGATCATAAAGACCTGGAAGACCAGATAGGGCTGTATGCCAATACGCTGCCGCTGCGTTTCCGCTTTGATGCAACGCAGTCCTTTGATGCGCTGCTGGCTGCCGTTAAGAAAGTAACCATTGGCGCTTATGCGCATGCCGCCTATCCGTTTGACCGGCTGCTGGATGACCTGGAATATAAGCGGGATCCCTCACGGTCACCTTTATTTGATATCATGATGGTGATGCAGCAGGTAACCCCGGGCACCGCTGATACACCCGGCATGGATGGCATTGTAGCTACCGGCATGCAAACGGGCACTGCGGCCAGCAAATTTGACCTCTCGTTTTATTTCGTGGAAACGCCGGACGTGATCACTTTGAAAGCGCGTTATAATACCGACCTGTTTAAGCAGGAACGGATAGCAGCTTTATGCAACAATTTTATATCCCTGCTTGCAGATGCGCTGGCAAACAGTGAATGTTCTCTCACGGACCTCGCTGCCCGCTGTGAGGAGGCTTCCACGGATGTTATAGGCACCGGGCTGGATTTTAAACTCTCTTTCTAGGCAGATTAGCCTTAACAGGAAAACCCGAAAATGAAAAGCATACACATTCAGAAATACTGGAAAAATAAGTTCAGCACGCCCTTGCCATTGTGCCTGCCCCTGCATAGCTCCGCCACCCAGGCAGAGAGCACGGTGCCGCTGCCTGCCCATGTAATGCAGGCTGCTGCTGCATGTACAAAAGATGCGCCTGCGGCGGTTTACTGTTACCTGTTGTCGGCATTGGCAATGGTGGTGTATAAGTATTGGGGCGAGCGGGAGCTGGCTGCCGTTGTGCCCAACTTTCAGCATCCCGCAAACCAGCCTGCAGAGGAAGTATTTATAAGACTGAGCTTTGATCCCGCTGCGCCCCTCAGCGCCTTGCTGTTATCCTGCAGGGAAGAGCTGCTGCAGGCCTTTAAACATCAGCCCTGGCAGTTGTCCCAGCTGGGCCAGGCAGCAGCGGAAACAAAGCAGCGGCAGTTTGCGCTTACATCAGGCGGGCATCATTTACCGGCGCCATATGGCCTGCATATTAATTATCCTGCGCAGGGGCAGCTGCCTGTGTTAACGATCCGCAGCAATGCACAACAGTCAGCTGCATGGCCGCAGCAGGTAGCCGGCAGCTTTATACAGGCATTGGAGCTGCTGGCAAAAGCCCCCGGCAGCCTGTTACAGGAGGCTGACCTGTTGAGCGCCGCCAGCCGCGCGTGGCTGCTGCGCGATGTCGGAGCAGCTGCAAATGAAAGCAGTGTAACGCCCATACATATATTGTTTGCAGAAAAAGCAGCGGATAAACCGCAGGCGCCTGCGGTATTTTGGAATGATACTGTGTGCAGTTATGAGCAGCTGCATGGCTGGTCCGGCCGGCTGGCGCAGTACCTGCACACCCGCTATAACATCGGAGAGCAATCCGTGGTGGCAATACAATTACCCTCCGGCCCCGGGTTAATGGCTGCCATATTCGGCGTATTAAGCGCGGGCGCCGCCTTTTTATTATTGCCAATGGATCTGCCGGCAGAACGGCTGCAGTATATGATGGATGACAGCAGGGCAATGCTGCTAATAGCCGCAAATGACCGGCAGGGGATCAGCTGCATAGATAATGCAATGCTGCAGTCGCTGGTAAACAGCAGTGGCCCTGTGTACAGCAGCTTGCCTGCAGCTAACGCCAACGCCTGTATTATTTATACCTCCGGTTCAACCGGCCAGCCCAAGGGAGTAGCAATATCACACGCCTGTTTATGGAATATGCTGCACTGGTTCCGGAACTATTTTGCACTTTCACCGGCAGCTGTGCTGCCGCAAAAAACGGCTTTATCCTTTGTAGATGCGCTGGCGGAGCTGCTGCTGCCGGTTACGGTAACCGGCGGCGCCGTGTACCTGCGGCCCTATGACGATATTATCCTGGACCCTGAAGCTTACCTGGACTGGCTGGAAGGTATACAGGCCACCGTTATACAGTTTGTACCCTCTGCATTGGATGCGCTGATGGAAATGGCTGATATAAGCCGCCTGCAGCACCTGCAGCATATTATATTAAGCGGGGAGCCGGTAAAAAAGAAGTATGATTTTACCGCAGCGGTGTATAACCTGTACGGCTGCTCGGAAGGTACTGCCTCTTCCACAATTTACAGGTATACCGGTGCAGATACACAGCTGAACATTATAGGCCGGCCCATTGACAATACCTGGGTGTATTTGCTGGATGATGATCTGCAATTGGTGCCTCCCGGCATGCGCGGTGAGATCTACATCGGCGGCAATAGCATTACCAATGGTTATCTTTTTAAAGAGGAGCTTACAGATGCCCGTTTTATCCCTGACCCTTTTTATCCCGGTAAAAAATGTTACCGCACCGGCGACCGCGGACGCTGGCGGGACGATGGTAACCTGGAATGCCTGGGCCGCATAGATAACCAGCTTAAGGTGAACGGCATCAGGATAGAACCCGCAGAAATAGCGGCTGCGCTGATGCAGATGCGGGGTATAGATAATGCATTTGTATTAATGGCTCAGGTAGACGGCACAGATATGCTGACCGCTTACCTGCAGCTAGGAGAAGCATTAACGCCGGCAGCTATACGTAGTTTTTTACAGGAAAGGCTGCCTGCATATATGATACCGGGCTGTTTTGTAAAGCTGGATGAAATACCCAGGAACAGCAACGGCAAAGCAGACCTGCTGCGTTTCCCGGACCCATCGCTGCACCGTATTAAAGACCATGAAACCTATATAGCGCCCGCAGATGCATTGGAGAATACGCTGGCCATTATATGGAAAAATGTGCTGAACAGCGGGGTAGTAGGCCGTAATGATAACTTCTTTGACCTGGGTGGCCATTCACTGAAAGCAATGAAAGTAATGTCGGCCATCTATAAGCAGCTGGGAGTGCAGCTGGGCCTACGTACCCTGTTTGATGCGCCTACGCTGGAAGCATTGGCAGCCAGGGTTAAGGCAGCGGATTATACCGGCTACCAGGAAATAAAACCGGTGGCCGCAAAAGAGCTGTACCCCTGCTCCCGGGCACAAAAGCGCCTGTGGACACTGGCGCAGATCGAGGAGCAGCAGGTGGCTTACAACATGCTGAGCGGGTATGTGATAGACGGTAATTTTAACCGCGCGGCTTTTGACCGGGCATTTAGCACCCTGGTGGAGCAGCATGAAATATTACGCACCGTTTTTGTAATGCAGAACGGGGAACCCTGGCAAAAGATCCATACGCCGGAGCAGGCCGGCATTAAAATAGCCTGCCTGGATCTTTCCGCCGAAGCGGACTGCGATGATAAGGTGAGGCAGCTGGCAGATGCAGAAGCCATGTTTGTATTTGACCTGGAAAAAGGGCCGCTGATCCGCATGAAGCTCATACGTACCGCAGCGCAGCGCCATATCTTTTTCTTCAACATGCACCATATTATCTCCGATGCATGGACCATGCGTGTGCTGCTGAATAAGATACTGGCCATGTATGAGGCATTTTCCAATGGCCGGGAAAACCCGTTCAAACCCCTGCCAATACAATACAAAGACTACGCGCAGTGGCAGAACGATCAGCTGGCAGGTACACAAATGGCTATTCATCAGCGCTTCTGGCAGCAGCAGTTTGCAGATGGTGTGCCGGTACTGGAACTAACAACAGACTACCCGCGGCCTGCGCTGAAAACCTATAACGGCAGCACCTGCGGTATATGGATCCCGGCTGCGCCCACTGCAGCTTTTGAGGAATATGCGCGCCGGCAGCAGGCCAGCCTTTTTATGTCGTTACTGGCATTGCTGAACGTGTTGTTATACCGTTACAGCGGCCAGGAAGATATTGTAATAGGCACACCTGTAGCCGGAAGGGAACATAAAGACCTGGAAGATCAGCTGGGCTTTTTTGTGAATACACTGGCCCTGCGCACCCGTTTCAACGGCAGGGAAAAGTTTTCAACGCTGCTGGCCACCGTACGCGAAAACCTGCTGAACTGTTATGAGCACCAGGCATTTCCTTTTGATCAGCTGGTGGATGAGCTAACCTTTGCAAGA
Organism: Chitinophaga rupis; assembly: GCF_900109685.1. Taxonomy (GTDB): domain Bacteria; phylum Bacteroidota; class Bacteroidia; order Chitinophagales; family Chitinophagaceae; genus Chitinophaga; species Chitinophaga rupis. Next base: position 37,587 of record NZ_FOBB01000015.1, read on the forward strand.
GATGTGCGCCGCTCTCCCGTGTTTGACGTAATGGCCGTGCTGCACGACAAGGAAACCACAGGAGACAGCACCAACATAGAAAAAGGAAATATAGACATGCAGGTGGGCGGCTATAACACCCGCAGCCGCATGAGTAAGTTTGACCTTTCTTTTTCTTTTGTGCAGGAGAACGGCTGCCTGTTCATAGAGCTGGAGTATAATACAGACCTGTTTACCCGGCAGCGTATGGATAAGCTGCTGCGGCACTTTGCACAGCTGGTGGAAAGTGTGGTGCAGCAGGATGTGCGGGTAGCGTTGCTGGACTATCTTTCACAGGAAGAAAAACATCAGCTCCTGCATACCTTTAATGATACCCGCAGGGATTACCCTGAAAATAAAACCATCCTGCACCTGTTTGCAGAGCAGGCTGCCCGGCAGCCGGAAGCTGCTGCAGTAATTGCCGGTGATACAATCGTAAGCTACGGGGAGCTGGATCAGCAGTCGGACCGGCTGGCTGCCAGCCTGGTAAATGTATATGGCATAAACCCCGGTGATCGTGTAGGCATGATGGTAGGACGTACGGAACAAATGATCATATGCCTGCTGGCTATTTTTAAATGCGGTGGCGTATATGTACCGGTTGACCCTGCGTACCCTGAGAACCGCATGTTGTACCTGGTGGAGAACAGTGGTATAAAATTACTGCTGGCAGATGTAACGCCGCCGGCCGGCATCAGCGCGCTTTCATTGCAGACCGTGCACCCCGCTGCGTTTGCTGAAGCGGCAGCCGGTAAACCTTTGCCGCCGATAACGCCGGGTTCACCCGCTTATATTATTTATACTTCCGGCTCAACCGGTTTACCCAAAGGGGTGCTGGTGCACCATCATAACCTGTTTAACATGGCGTTGAGCTGGCGGGATGATTACCGGCTGAATACCTTTAGGGTGAACCTGCTGCAGCTGGCCAGTATCTCTTTTGATGTTTTTATCGGGGATGTATGCCGTGCCCTGCTTAACGGCGGTACCATGATCATCACCCCGGCGGCTGTACGTACGGAGCCGGAAGCGCTGTACCAGCTGCTGTTAAAACATCGTATCAGCATCCTGGAATCTACGCCGGGCCTTATTTTTCCCTTAATGGAATATGTAGGGTTGCAGCCCGGCGGCCTGCCGGATATGCAGCTGCTGATCCTGGGCTCCGATATATGCCGATGGACCGATTTTAATAAGCTGCTGCAGCATTTCGGGAACAGCATGCGCATTATTAACAGTTACGGCTGTACGGAAGCAACCATCGATTCCAGCTTTTTTGAAGGCCTGCCGGATCATACAGAAGAAACCGGCATTGTGCCGGTGGGCAAGCCCATGGCCAATACCAGCTTTTATGTGCTGGATGCGCAGGGCCAGCTGTTACCCGCAGGGCTGAACGGAGAATTATATATTGGCGGCAAAGGCGTGGCAGCCGGGTACTGGAAGAATGAAGCACTTTCCGCGGCCCGTTTTGTAGCAGATCCTTTTAATGAAGGTCATAAAATGTACCGCACCAATGACCTTGCCTGCTGGACACCGGACGGGCAGCTGAAATTCCTGGGCCGTAATGACCTGCAGGTGAAGATCAGAGGCTACCGTATAGAACCCGGGGAAATTGAGCAGCATTTACTGCAGCATCCGGATGTTACAGCCGCTGTAGTGGTATGCCGCCCGCAGTCCAACGGCGAAGTGCAGCTGGCCGCCTACTTTACCGGTGCAGCAGCGCTGCAGGAAAGAACGGTAAGGAGCTATCTGCGCAAACACCTGCCGGATTTCATGATCCCGCAGCATATTATTCCGCTGGCAGCGCTGCCTTATAGCATAAACGGGAAAATTAACCGCGATGCCTTGCCCGATCCGGCAACCGTAACTGCCAATACCACCGCCGCTGGCTGGCAGCCAGCCAATGCCACAGAACGCCTGGTGCTGGAAGTGAGCGCCCGTGTACTGAACCGGCAGCAGGTGAATATGGACGATAATTTTTTTGCCATTGGAGGTGATTCCATTAAAGCCATACAAATAGTAGCCACCCTTTTTAAAGAAGGGTTAAAGCTGCATGTAAAAGATATTTTTCAGAACCCGGAAGTAGGCGGCTGGGTAGCCTGCGTACAACATACCGGTGCAATGCCGGATAACAGCCGGGTAACAGGGGAATGTGCCTTAACGCCGGCACAGGCGGCCTTTTTTGAGCTGCCTTACCACAAGCCGGATCATTACAATCAATCAGTATTATTATTTGCCGCAGCAGGATGGGATGAAGCAGTTATTCACCAGTGTTTAACCCGGCTGCTGGAACAGCATGATCAGCTGCGGGCCACATTCCGCAGAACAGCAGGTACGGTGCAGCAGCACATTAGCAGCACAGTAGCCGCATCAGCGCCGGAGGTGTATGACCTGCGGAATAAAAAAGAGTGGCGGACGGAATGGAAAGCTGCAGCGAACGGGTTACAGGAAAGCATTCAGCTGGAGCAGGCACCCTTGTTAAAAACGGCCCTGTTCCGGCTGGAGGAGGGCGATTACCTGCTGATAGCAGCACACCACCTGGTGATAGATGAAACATCCTGGCGCATTCTCCTGGAAGACCTGGGAACATTGTACAGCGGCCTGGCTGCTGGCCGCGAGCCTTTGCTGCCGGCCAAAACAGATGCCTATAAAACCTGGGCTGCCCGGATGCAGCAGTACGCGCAAAGCACTGAGCTGGCAGCAACCGCCGGTCACTGGAAGCAGGTGCTGGAAGCGGGCGCCGCTCCCATAACATATGAAATGCAGGCCACCGGTAACTATGTAAAAGACATTGCCGCCGTTCACTTTGAGCTGGATGCAGCAGATACCGGCTGCCTGTTCACAAACGTGAACCGTACGCTGCGCACAGAGCTTAATGATGTGCTGCTGGCAACCCTGGGGCTTGCATTAAAAGACTGGTGCGGCAGGGAACGGATATGTGTAGCCCTGCAGGGGCATGGCCGCGAAGCCTTTTATGAAAAAGCAGATGTGAGCAGAACGATCGGCTGTTTTACCACCGCTTATCCAGTGCTCTTAAATACGGGTGCTGTAAAAGATGTGCAGCAGCATGTAAAGCACACTAAAGAATCTTTACGTAAGGCGCCGTTAAAGGGCTTAGGCTATGGTGTATTAAAACAGCTTAATAAAACTTTACAGTCTTACCCCGAACCGCAGATCCGCTTTGGTTATGCAACACAGCTGGAAGGCCTGCTGCAGGATACTTTCTTTAAAATAGCCGCTGGTCCCAGGGGAGAGCACATGGATAAAGACTGTCCGCGGGAATATGACATAGATATTTCCTGCGCAATAACGGAAGGGCAGCTGCGCATTACCATCGCCTATAACCAGCGGCAGTTCAGCGCTGCAAGAATGGAGCTGCTTTGCGATGCTTACCGCAGCGCCTTACAGCAGCTGATACAAACCTGCAGCACCCGCAGCGAAACAGCGCTTACCCCCGGCGATTTCAGCTACAAGGGTTTATCCGCCGAAGACCTGGATACCTTCTTTGATTAACAAGTCACATAAGCCACGACCATAATGAAAAAGATCAATTTGTTCTGTTTGCCTTTTGCCGGCGGCAGCAAGTATGCGTACCGCAGCTATATGGCCAATGCCACGCCGTTGCTGCAGGTAGAGCCATTGGAGCTGCCGGGGCGGGGCACCCGTTATCATGAGCCTTTGCTGAAAGATGCGCACGAAATGGCAATGGATGTGTTCAAACAAATAGAGCATCGCCTGCATGAGCCATACGCCATTTACGGGCATAGCATGGGTACCATTATTACGTTCCTGCTGGCAAAGATCATAAGAAGCAAACGCCTGCCGCCGCCATTACATCTTTTCCTGACGGGCGCCGGCGGGCCTACTACTATCAACAAAAGCGGCGAGATCCGTTACCTGCTGCCCACAGATGCCTTTTTTGCCAAAATAAAAGAGATGGGCGGTATTGATAACGAAATACTGGACAACCCGGATATGACCCGCTTTTTTGAGCCTATACTGCGGGCCGATTTCCAGGTGGTGGAAACCTACCGGCACCAGCCTGATATGCCGCTGGATATACCCATTACCGTTGTAATAGGCACCGGTGAAAAAGCCACCCGGGAAGATGCCCTGACCTGGCAGCTGGAAACAACCGCTCCCGTGGAGGTGCGCCAGTTACCCGGAAACCACTTTTTTATTTTCGATTTTCCTTCAGATATCATGCAATTAATCACTCACCAGCTTACGCTTAAATTCATAAACAATGAACAAACAGCCAATTTACCTCAAGCCTAACGTTGTGATAGAACCTCTGTTTGACAGATGGTATGCCTGGTCACACCTGATCTCACCTGCCACCGCTGCTATGAATATTACCGGCAGGCATATGAAAATTATGAACTCCTATATACAGGCCCCGCAGATCCATGCAGCAGCCATCAAGAACCCCAAAATGCTGGGCGGCCCCTTTATGGATTATAATGGCGGCAGGGTAGAGGATGTAAAGCAGCTGCGTGATAATACCATGCAGCAGCAGGCGCCTATGATAGCCTTGTCGGAGGCATTGAAGGAGCTGGACAAAATGTTAAAGGCCAACGCCCGCGGATACTCACTGGATACCCTGTACGAAAAAGTGCCCGATATGCTGAAGGGGTATGTAGAGCTGGTGTATGACCTGAATAACAATGCCACCTACCGCGTATTTGAGCAGCTGTTATATAAAAGCCCTTATTACAATACGGATTCCCAGAGCATTGCATTATGGATCACGGAAAATGACGACCGGCCGTTTGTATTAAGCACCCCGCGCCTGGACGAACCAGGTGTGCTGCATCTGAACCTTCCCTTCAAAAGCCGCGCTATTGACGAACTGGCCCGGATGAAAAGAACACCGCAAACGCTGGAATATATTACTAACCTGTTAGAGATCCCGGCCGACCAGCAGGAGCTGTTCAATACATTCTTTACAGAAACCGAGCCGCAGCCTTACCGCAAATATGAAGGCGATAAGATCCGTATGCGCTACTTTGGCCATGCCTGCATACTGGTGGAAACAAAGGATGTAAGCATACTGGTAGACCCGCTGATCAGCTATTATGGCTATCATCATGAGGTAGACCGTTTCTCGGATGTGGACCTGCCGGATATGATAGATTATGTGCTGATCACGCATAACCACCAGGACCATGTATTATTTGAAACGCTGCTGCCCTTAAGGCATAAGATCAAAAATATTGTAGTGCCCAGGGGCGGTTCCGGCTCCCTGCAGGATCCCAGCCTGAAGCTGATGTTCCAGGCCATCGGGTTTAAGAATGTAGTGGAGATAGGCGAGCTGGAAAATATTGTTTTCGGGGATTGTACCATTACCGGTATTCCGTTCATGGGCGAGCACTGTGATCTGAACATACAAAGCAAAATGTGCCATCATGTGCAGGTAGGCGAATTTTCAATGTTGTTCGTAGCAGATTCTTGTAATATAGAGCCTCGCCTGTATGAGCACATCCAGAAAGAGACCGGCGATGTAGATATTGTGTTCCTGGGTATGGAATGCGACGGCGCACCACTAACATGGCTATACGGGCCTTTGCTGAGTGATGAGCTGCCAAGGGATAAAGATAGCTCCCGGCGGCTGGCAGGCTCTAATTTTGAAAGAGGAAAGGCGCTGGTGGATGTTTTTAACCCGCAGGAAGTATACGTATATGCAATGGGTATGGAGCCCTGGCTTAAATTCATCAGCAGCATACAATACACAGATGAATCCAACCCCATTGTTGCATCCAATAAGCTGATAGAAGACTGCCGTAAAGCAGGCCGTGTATCAGAACGTTTATACGGCGAAAAAGAGCTGCTGTACAGCAAAGAACGGGAAGCCGTTACTATATGATGATAACCTGCATACTGCCCGCAGTTTTTCAGCGGGCAGTATGTTCCCCCGAAAGTGTTCCAAATTGAAGCAACTGTCCGGATCTGGACATTATTATGATTATAAAAATATGTTTTTCGTTAACAAACATGTTTTTAGTTTGGCAAACTCCTTGTAATTACCAGGGCAAATAAATTAAAATGGACAGAGAAATATCGCAACAGATCATTCGCTCTGAGAAAAGAAAAAAGATCCTCATCATCAGCTCCGTTGTGCTGGCATTACTGTTAGGCATATACGGATTCCGCACTATCCTGAAACCATCTGTTAAACGGGATATATTTAAAACGGCGGTTGCCGGCACAGGCCCTGTAGAAGCCACCATAGCAGCTACCGGCGTAGTGATCCCGGAATATGAGCTGGAGCTTACAACCCCCACGCAAACCAAGATCGATACGGTGCTCTTTAATGCAGGCGATTCCATACATGCCGGCCAGTCTATTGTAAAGCTGAATAAAGAGTTTATGCTGATGACCTACGACAACCTGAAAGATGAACAGGGTGTGAACCAGAATAAGGTTACCAAAACAAAATGGACGCTTGAGAAAAACCTGCAGGACCTGAAAACGCAGTATAAGATCAAACAGCTGAATATTGAAAGTCTGGAATCTTCACTGAAAAGTGAGCGCCAGCTGAAAGATATTGGCGGCAGCACGCAGGAAAATGTATCCCGCGCAGAGCTGAACCTGAAAACCGCACAGCTGGAACTGCAAAAGCTGCAAAATGAGATCGACAACCTGAAACGTTCTATGGTAACGGATATGAAAGACCTGGACTATGAGATCAATATTCAGAGCAAGAAGATCAACGACATGCAGCGCAAGATAGAGCAGGCGGAAATAAAATCGCCCCGTAACGGCGTGGTAACCTGGGTGAATGATAAGATCGGCGCTGTTATTGCCGAAGGAGAGGCCATTGCCCGCGTGGCAGACCTGAGCACTTTCCGCATAGATGCCAGCATTGCTGATACCTATGCCGATAAGCTGGTTACTTCCGGAGAAGTGATCGTGCGCATCAATGACACGGAAAAGATCAAGGGAAAGATCGCCAACATCAAACCTAAAGTGGAGAATGGGGTGGTTAATTTTACCGTAACATTAAATGAAAAACGGAACCGTTTGCTGCGTCCCAGCCTGAAGGTGGATGTGTTCCTGGTAGTGGCTTACAAAGATAATGTGGTAAGGGTGAAGAACGGATCCGCCTTTAATGAAAAAGGGGAGCAGGATATATTTGTAGTACGTGATAATAAGGCAGTAAAACGTAAAATAGTTACAGGCGCCAGTAATGCAGATTATGTAGAGGTGGTGGAGGGCATCCGGCCGGGAGAAGAAGTTATTATTTCCGACCTGCCGGAATATAATCACCTGAAAGACTTCTCCATCAAATAACCCACGCACCGGCTATGTATAAAACCCTTCTGATATCAACCCTTTTATTCCACGTTGCCGTTAAATATTCCTTTGCCCAGGACCTGCAATCTGTACAGCCTGCCGGCTCCTACACACTGTATGATATAGTGGATATGGCAAAAAGAACCTCTATCTCAGCGCTGAAGGCAGCTACCCTAAAGGAAAATAATTACTGGCAGTGGCGGGTGTTTAAGTCCAACTACAAACCGCAGCTGATCTTAACCGCCACGATTCCAGATTACAGTAAAACCAATAACCCGGTTACGCAGCCGGACGGTACCACGCAGTACCAGCCGGTATCTATCAGCAACTCCAATGCCACGCTCTCGCTCAGCCAATCAGTGGCTCCTACCGGAGGCAGCATCTTCTTCAACTCACAGGTATGGCGTTTCGATGATTTTAATGGCAACTACAAGCGTTACAATGCTTATCCTTTTATCATAGGATTTAACCAGCCTGTATTTGCGTTTAACCAGCTTAAATGGGATAAGAAAACGGAACCGCTGCGCTATGAGGAATCGCTGAAAGGATACCGGGTAGATGTAGAGCAGGTATGTGTAAATGCTGCTGTGTTCTTCTTCAACCTGCTGATAGCGCAGATCAACCTGGATATTGCCCGGAATAACGTAGCCAATAACGATACCATTTATAAGATCGCACAGCTGCGGAAGGAGCTGGGGCGTATGTCGGAGCACGACCTGCTGCAGGTTAAGCTTAGCCTGCTCAATTCCCAGAAAGACATTGCAGCGGCGGAGCTGGCCCTGCAAACCAGCACCCTGGACCTGAAAACTTTCATAGGGCAAACAGACAGCAACCGTGTGGAGGTGAGGATCCCCTTTGACATCCCAAGCTTTGAGGTAGATGAAAATACAGCTATAGAAAAAGCGCTGAAGAACCGGCCGGACCCTGTTTCATTCAGACGGCAGCTTATAGAGGCGCAGCGGGATGTAGTAAAAGCTATCCGGGATAACCGGCTGAACGTAAATATTTACGGAACCTTTGGTCTTACCAGCCGTTCGGATGATCTGAAAAGGCTTTATACAGACCCGCGCGATCAGCAAACCCTCAAGATAGGATTGCTGGTGCCGGTGCTGGACTGGGGCCGGGCCAAAGCCAGGATCAAAACGGCGGAAGCCAACAGAAAGCTTACGGAATACAGCATTGAGCAGGAGCGGGTTACTTTCCGGCAGGAGATCATTACCCAGATCAGGCAGTTCCATACCATCCGTACACAGCTGATCTTAACCCGCGAAGCCGACAGCACTGCACAGCAGCGGTACAATATATCCAAGCAAAGCTACCTGGTGGGAAATATGCCTGTTACAGATCTGAATATAGCCATGCAGGAAAAAGATAAGGCCAAGCAGGAATACATTGAAGCTATCCGTAACTTCTGGGTATCCTATTACAGCATCCGCCTGCTTACGTTGTATGATTTTATGACAGCAACCGACCTGGGTTATCACGGGTAATATTTTACATACTATTAAACCATTTTTCATGATCAGTCTAAAAGCAATTGAAAAAGTATACAGGACCGATACCATTGAAACGGTAGCCCTGAACAACATCAACATTAATATTAACAAAGGTGAATTTGTTTCCATCATGGGCCCCTCCGGCTGCGGAAAAAGTACGCTGCTGAACATTATGGGGCTGCTGGATATTCCCAGCAGGGGAGAGGTGCAGATAGACGGGAAACCGGTGGTGTCCTTTAAGGATGCGGAGCTGGCAGAGTTGCGAAACCGCAAGCTGGGTTTTATTTTCCAAAGCTACCATCTTATCAATGACCTGAATGTGTTGGATAATACCGAGCTGCCGCTGATCTACCGCAAGATCTCCGGCGCTGAAAGAAAGCGCAGGGCCATGGAAGCGCTCACAAAAGTTGGGCTGAGCGCAAGGGCCAAACATTACCCCGGCCAGCTTTCCGGTGGGCAGCGCCAGCGTGTGGCTATAGCCCGTGCAATTGTTGGCCAGCCGGAAATTATACTGGCAGATGAGCCCACAGGTAACCTGGACAGCGTTATGGGAAATGAGATCATGAAAATTCTCAATACCCTTACCCAGGACGATAAGGTAACCATAGTAATGGTAACGCATGATGAACAGATCGCAAGGCAAACCAGCCGCCTGATAAGGCTTTATGACGGTTCATTGGTAAATTGATTTGACAAAATTAACCTCTCCTACATGTTCAAAAATTATGTAAAAATTGCCTGGAAGGTTTTGTGGAGGAATAAGTTCTTCACATTTGTCAGCCTCTTTGGCATTAGCTTAACGCTCATGACGGTCATTATCCTGATCGTGCTTATAGACAGCAAGGTGGGCAACAGCAGTATAGACCCCTACCGCAGCCGTTCCGTGTACGTAGATAAGATAGAGCTGCTGAGCCCTGACCGCTGGCATCCCTACACGCCCAGCTATTATTTCCTGGATAAATATGTCCGGCCATTGAAAACGCCTGAAATGGTTTCCATACATGCAGCCATGATGATCTCTTTTTTTGAGAAAGAGAAAAAATATACGGCAGATATGAACTATACCGATGGCAACTATTGGCGGCTTATGAATTATAATTTTGAGGAAGGCAATGCCTATAAGGATGAAGAGGTGGCACACGCCGCGCCGGTAGTGGTGATCAACGAAAAAATGAAAAGGGATATCTGGGGCGGCCAGAGCTGCGTGGGTAAATATATAGAGATCCTGGATGTAAAGCACCGCATAATAGGTGTGGTAGAGAATACTTCTACCAGCTACATGATATGGCTGCCGCTAACGCACGATGTGCGCGATCTACGCAATGTTAAATATGATGGCAATTATGCCGCTACGCTGCTGGCAAAAAATGAAGGGGATATTGATAACATAAAGGCAGAGCTGCAGGCGGTGGCAAGCCGCGCAGAAATGATAGACCCCGCCCGTTATAGTAAGGTGCGCATTATTGCTGATACCAGCATGGAGAAATTTGCGCGTTCCATTGGCCCGGGTAAGGAGCTGGTAATGAGCGTTATTATCTCGTTCATGATCCTGTTTATGCTGATACCTGCGGTGAACCTGGTTAATGTGAACATTAGCCGTATCCTGGACCGGGCTTCCGAGATCGGGATCCGGAAAGCATTCGGCGCATCCTCCAAAAGGCTCATACTGCAGTTTGTGGTGGAAAATATTATGATCACCCTTTTTGGCGGGCTTATAAGCCTGGTAATGGCTGGCATAATGCTGCAGCTGCTGAAGGGGATGAACTTTGTGCCGGTTACGGCCAATCTCATTAACTGGAGGGTATTTTTACTCAGCATCGTAACAACCTTGTTCTTTGCCCTGCTTTCCGGCGTATACCCTGCCTATAAAATGTCCCGGATGAACGTTGTTGATGCATTAAAAAATTAATTATGATCCGCCACTTATTTAAACTGATATGGAATCAGAAGCGTAAGAATATGCTCATCATCATCGAGATCTTCTTCTGCTTCCTGGTAATTTTCTGGGTGGTATGTACTGCCACCTACAGCCTGAAGAATTACGCAGTACCCCTGGGCTATAACGTTGATCAGGTTTACCTGTTAAGCGTGGGCTTTAAAAATGTTCCGGAAGATAAAGCCAAAGCCACCATGGAGCAGGTGCGGCAAAAGCTGAGAGCCATGCCGCAGATAAAGGGTATCAGCACTTCGCCTACCATCCCTTTCCTTTCCTGGGGCAGCATGCAGGATGTGGAATCAGATAACCAGAAAGGGCAGGTATTACGCTGGGCGGCAGATGATGATTTTGCATCTGTATTTGATGTAAAACTGCTGAACGGCCGCTGGTTTGATAAAAGGGACAATGCCTCCACTTTGCCGCCGGCCATTATAACGGAAGATATGCAGCGGGAATATTTCAAGGGAGCAGCTGCATTAGGCAAAACTTTTATGGCCAATGACCGCCGTTACACAGTAATAGGTGTTTGCGCCAATGTGAGGAATGAGGTGTTCAGCACATCCTCCCCGGGTTTCTTTCAGCGTGTTTCCAGCGATAGCGGACCGGTAGGCACGTTTATGCTGCGCATAAACAGCGGTAATATGGATGTTATGTCAGATAAGATGATCCTGCAAACCAGCGCGCTGGTAAAAAGCGGGGAAGGTAACTGGTATGTGGATGGGGTTGAGCTAAGCACATTGCTGAAGAACCAGATCCGTGGTTTCTACACCATCCTGCTTATTATAGGTATTGTATGTCTTTTCCTGATCTTAAACGTGGTGCTGGGCTTGTGGGGCGTGTTATGGTTAAGCATCAGTAAACGCAGCCCTGAAATAGGCCTCCGCCGTGCCATTGGAGCGGTAAGGGCCAATATACAGCAGCAGTTCCTGGGTGAGGCGGTAGTGCTTGCTACCATGGGAGTGGTGCCCGGTGTGCTGCTGGCCATACAGTTTCCGCTGCTGAATGTGCTGCCCGGCATAAGCCTTTCCGTATACCTGTTATCTATATTAATTAGTATATTGCTGATGTATATGTTAGTGCTGGTTTGTGCATTTTACCCAAGCTGGAAAGCTTCAAAAGTGCAGCCTGCACTGGTTCTTCATGAAAACTAAACTAAACTGCAGCTGAACCCAACATGATCCTGATTATAGATGATGATGTAGCCGTGAGGACCTCTGTTAGCCTGCTGCTGAAACAGGCAGGTTATATGACCGTAAGCGCTGCGGATCCGAGAGAAGCATTGCAGCAGCTGCAGTCATATGAAATATCACTGATCATACTGGATATGAACTTTTCCCTGGAAACCACCGGGGATGAAGGGCTGGAGCTGCTGGCAGAGATCAGGCGTACGGCGCCGGCTGTACCGGTGATCCTGATCACGGGCTGGGCTACTATTTCCCTGGCCGTAAAAGGTATTAAGGCAGGCGCTTTTGATTTCATCAATAAACCCTGGGATAATCAGCACCTGCTGCAGTCTGTGAGAACAGCGTTGGGGCTTTCCCGTAGTTTGGCCGCTACCGGTCAGGGACCGCAGCGGCATGTACGCCGGGAAGATTATGATTTTAACGGCATCATAGGAGATTCTCCCGGCATGATGGAAGTGCTGGATACCGTGGCCAGGATCGCTGCTACGGATGCTTCCGTACTGATCGTGGGTGAAAGCGGCACCGGCAAGGAAATGATCGCATCAGCCATCTACCGCAATTCTCTCCGGAAAACATTTCCCTTTGTAAAGGTGAACCTGGGCGGTATATCATCCAGCCTGTTTGAAAGTGAGATGTTCGGTCATAAAAAAGGCGCTTTTACCGACGCTAAAACGGATCGTATAGGCCGTTTTGAAATGGCGCATAACGGTACCATTTTCCTGGACGAAATAGGCGACCTGGAAATGAACAGCCAGGTGAAGCTGTTACGCGTGCTGCAGGACCGCACCTATGAAGTGCTGGGCAGCAGCCGTACAAAAACGGTGAATACCCGTGTAATATGCGCCACTAACGCTAACCTGGAAGAAAAGGTAAATGACGGCACCTTTCGGGAAGACCTCTATTACAGGATCAACCTCATTACCATTAAGTTGCCGCCATTGCGGGAACGCGCATCCGATATTCCGCAGCTGGTGGATTTTTATATCAACAACCTGAAGAATGTATATGGCCGGCAAAAGCTGGCGGTTGACAAAGATGCCCTCAAATGGCTGCAAACACAACCCTTTCCCGGTAATATACGTGAGCTGAAGAATATGGTGGAAAGAACGGTGCTGATGTCCGGCAGCGACCTGCTTACTATTGACGACTTCATGCTTTATAAGCAGGGGCATGTAAAAAAGGCCGGTCAGCAGCTGCCACCGGTGGGCGCTATGGATCTGGAAGAAATGGAGGAGGCAATGATCAAACGCGCAATGGAATTTCACCACAATAATGTAAGCAGGGTGGCAGAAACGCTGGGGCTTAGCAGGGGCACGCTTTACCGGCGGCTTAAAAAGTATAATATCCCATATGAAGATACGTACTAAGTTCATATTGGTAATTGTACTGGTACATGCCTTACTGGCGGCGCTCAATATACTGCTGATGCGGGAGCGCCCTTATCTTTTCCTGTTCATAGAATGTTTAACCGTATTATCCGTCTGGATCTCCGTACACCTTATGCGGTCGTTCATAAAACCGCTTGAGCTGATCATTCGCGGAGTGGAATCCATCCGCGAGCGCGATTTCAACGTGCGGCTGGCTAAAGTAGGCCAGTATGAAATGGATCTGCTGATAGACGTTTATAATAAAATGCTGGATCAGCTGAAGGCAGAAGGGGTAATGCAGCAGGAAAAGAACCTGCTGCTTGCAAAGCTGATCAATGCATCGCCTGCCGGTATTATCCTGCTGGACTACCGGGAGCAGGTGAGTATGATCAACCCCGCTGCCGCTGCCTTGTTGCAGGTTACTCCTGCCGTTGTTACCGGCATGTTGCTCGCTCAAATGGATAATGTGCTGGCACAGCGCCTGGGCACACTGGAAACAGACCGTTCTGAAGTAGTGCAGATAGATGGTGTGAAGTTACTGAAATGTACTAAAGCCGGCTTCCTGAACCAGGGTTATTTCAATCATTTTATTCTTATAGAAGAGTTAACGGATGAAGTGTTCCGGTTGGAGAAACGCGCGTATGAGAAAGTGATCCGCATTATGTCGCACGAGATCAACAACTCCATTGGCGCTATTAACTCCATCCTGGATTCCTGTTTAAATTATAAAGAGCAGCTGGCGCCGGCAGACCGTGATGATTATGTAAATGCGCTCACCATTGCCCGTGAGCGTAATGTGAAATTAAGCACCTCTATGTCTGACCTGGCCGGGGTAGTAAGTTTACCGCTGCCGGTAAAAAGCAGGTGTGATGTGAATGCGTTGCTGAAAAAAGTACATGCCCTTTTGTATTATCATTACCGCAACCTGCCCATAGAATGGATCTGGGAGCTGGATCCGGTGCCGCTGGAAGTAGAGCTGGATGAGTACCAGGTAGAGCTGGTGCTCATTAACATATTCAAGAATGCAGTAGAAGCTATTACCGGCAAAGGGTACATCATCATCCGCACAGATCATGCAGCTCAAACACTGGCAGTGTACGACTCCGGTAACGGGCTTTCAGCAGATACCGCCACAGGAATCTTTTTCCCGTTCTTTACCAATAAAAAGAATGGTAAAGGCGTAGGGCTTACGTTATCGCGGGAAATACTCAATAACCATGGTTTTGCTTTTTCCTTAAAAAGCCGCGACCAGCTTACAGAATTCATGATCAGTTTTAACTAGCATATTTCTCCCTCCACGTTTATATTTTCTTTTACCCAAAAACCTCTTTTACAATATGAGTGTGAATATCATTGGTATTTCAGCATTGTACCACGATGCCGCCTGTTGCCTGTTGTCTGATGGCAAGCTATTGGCAGCCGCACAGGAAGAACGCTTCAGCCGCATAAAGGCCGACCCGTCTATGCCGCGCAAAGCCATGAACTATTGCCTGCAGGAAGCCGGGTTAACCATTGCAGATATTGATTGCGTAGCATATTATGAAGATCCGAAAGAAAAGCTGGCACGGCAGATCTGGAGCCAGCTGCCTGCCTTGTCGGAATCATTTGTTGCATCCCTTGGTGTGGGCCGCCCTGAGCGGGAGATCCGGGAATTGCTGGGGTTTGATGGGGAGATCAAATATTATAGCCATCATATGTCGCATGCGGCCAGCAGCTTTTACTTTTCCGGTTTCGGATCAGCTGCTATCTTAACAATGGATGGGGTAGGGGAATGGGCTACCACAACATATGGTAAAGGAAATGAAAAAGGGATTGAGCTGTTCGAGGAAGTACATTACCCGCATTCCATAGGGCTGTTATATAGCTCCATTACCAGCTACCTGGGTTTTGGGGTGAACGACGGGGAGTATAAAGTGATGGGCCTTGCGCCTTACGGCACGCCACGTTACGTAGATCAGCTGTATAAGCTCATACACCTGGGAGCAAACGGGCAGTACACGCTGGATATGCGTTACTTTGAATACCTGAAGGGGGAACGCATGTTTGGCGAAGCGCTGGAAGAGCTGCTGGGTGCACCTGCCCGCAGGGAAGATGAAAAAATGACCGCCTTTCACAAAGACATTGCCCGCAGCCTGCAGTTTGTGCTGGAAGACATTATGCTGAAAAAGGCCGCGTACCTGCATCAGCAAACAGGAGAGTCCAATATATGCCTGGCCGGCGGGGTAGCCCTTAACTGCGTGGCAAACGGCAGGCTGCTGCGGGAAGGGCCCTTTGAAAAAATGTTCGTACAGCCGGCCTCCAATGATGCCGGCGGCTCACTGGGCGCAGCAGCGGCCGCACACCTGGAGCTAACCGGAGAAAGGGCCTCCCGCGCAAAAATGGCGCATGTATACCTGGGGCCCTCTTATGATACCGCATCCATTGGCAGAACCCTGCAATCCACCTCCCTGAAGTATCATGATTATGCAGGTAATGAAGAGCAGCTGCTGGCAGCAACAGCAGAGCGGCTGGCCCGCGGGAAGGTTATAGGCTGGTTCAACGGCCGCATGGAATTTGGCCCCCGCTCACTGGGAGCCCGTTCCATACTTGCCGATCCCCGGAGAACAGAAATGCGCGACCGCATTAATGCAATGGTAAAAAAACGGGAAGGCTTCCGCCCCTTTGCACCGGCAGTGCTGGCACATAAAGCATCACAGCATTTTGATCTGCCGCATGATTCGCCTTTTATGCTGGAAACCTGCCAGGTAATATCCCCCCTGGACCTGCCTGCCATTACCCATGTTGACAACTCAGCGCGCGTACAAACCGTGCATAAGGAAACCAATCCGCGCTTTGCCGCTTTGCTGGAATATTTTGATGAGCTTACAGGCTGTCCCATACTGCTGAACACTTCCTTTAATGTAAAAGGAGAGCCTATTGTATGCGACCCGGAAGATGCCATTAAGTGTTTTATAACAACGGATATTGACTGCCTGATCCTGCAGGATTTTATTATAGACCGTGCAGAGAACGAGCTGGATGCGCTGATCATGATCCTGCGTAACTATGACCAGGAAAATACCGCTGCTAAAGGCATTCGCCGGGATGTGTACACTTTTGTTTAAACCCTTCCTTCAACACAGAGATCCATGTATAATATATCAGATAATACCCGCTCGCTGGCCGCTGAGCTGGCGGAAAAGATCATTTCCGGCGATCAGCCGGGCACATGGCTGCCCTACCTGCAGCCGGCAGATGCCGGCGGCGGGTTTGTTACAGACCCCGACCGGTTGTTTGCGGCATCGCCACAGGCGCTTGCAGGGAAAATAGGTATCTGGGTAGCCGATACGGTAGAGGGGCAGCCCTGTTATGTAAGGGATTCCGCAAAAGTGGCAGACTGGCGTTTATGGAGCAACCGGCACCTTATACCTGCTACGGATACACGTAAAAGAATAGTGCTGCTGGGAGAATCAGTGGCGCGCGGATACTTTTACGATCCCTTTTATTGCCCGGCCATGGAGCTGCAGCAGCAGCTGAATACAGCGCTGCCGCAGGCAGAAGTGATAGACCTGGCTAAAAGCGGTATGGTGCTGGAAGAGCTGGAAGTAATGTTCCGCTCCTGTATGCAGCTGCAGCCGGCAGCCGTTGTAATATTTGCAGGTAACAACTGGACCTATGCCCTGAAAGAGATCGCTTACGGCGCCGCTCATATAGAGGAAATGACCCAGGCGCTGCTGCAGCATGATTATAACGCCGCAAGGCATTTCCTGGAAAACCAGCTGCAGGATGTGATTGCCGCATTTATGAAGCGCATAGCCGCAACGGCAGAGCAATACAAGGTGCCCATAATATTTGTGATACCGGAGTTTAACCTGGCCGACTGGAAAAGTACGGACAAGGAAACAACCGCTTCCCGGCTTGCAGAAGATCTTACCAACCGCTTCCTGGAAACAGCGGCAGCTGCCAGGCAAATGAAAGCCGCGGGGAACTGGACTGCATTACAGCCCCTTGCAGCTGCGCTTATACAGCTGGATGGCGTGAACCCGCTGGGTTATGAATTAATGGCCGCCTGCATGCTGGCCGGTAACCAGCCTGCCGATGCACGGAAATACCTGGAGCAGGCGCGTGACACGGTTGTCTTTAATCGGGTGGAAAATCACAGCCCGCGCTGCCTGACCGTTACCCGTAAAGCAATACTGCGTGCAGCCGCCGCGTATAGGTTCACAGTGGTAGACCTGCCGGAGGTTTTTAAAGCACTTTCCCCCAATGGTATTCCTGGCCGGGAATTTTTTCTGGACTACTGCCACCTTACGGATACAGGTATAAAAGCTGCTATGCAGGCTACGGCAGCAGCCCTGGCGCCATTGCTGGGTGCAACAACCGGTGTTACCGCTGCAGACAATACTGCTGCACCCGACCCGGAGCACAGGGCGCTGGCCTATCTTTTTGCAGCCTCCCTGAATGCCCGTTTCGGACAGCCGGAAGATATATTGCTGCATCATTGCCGGAAAGGCGTAGCCATTTCGGATGCGGCTGCAAAATTCATCAGCCTGTATGCATCCTTGTCTAACCGCCGTCTTTCCACCCCCTTATGCAAGAGCTATGAGCAGATTACGCTTGAAAAAATGGCGGAACAATATAACAAGGGAACCGGCCTGCTGCACGGGGTAGCCCGCAAGCAAATGGATCATGTGCTGGTGGATTGTATGGTGAATGCGCTGAAGGAAAAAGGCATGGATCTATCGGAGCAGGTAAGCCGGTTAAGAGCCAAGGAACATAGTGTGCGGCAGGGGAGCGTAAACCTGCTGGATTCTTTTTATAACCTCTTTAACAGCTATGTGCTCACAGGGGAGCAGGATACGCATTACACCGCCAGCCGGCCGCAATCTTCTTTTATATTGATGGCAGATAATACGGCGCCTGTACAGGTGAAGATCACTTTCCGGGTAAAAAACAAACCGCATGGAACGGTTCGTTTATGGGTGAACGGTAGTATGGTTATGGAAGCCGCCGCAACAGAGAACTGGCAAACGCATATGCCGGAAGTGCCGGCAACCGTGCTAAAGAACGGCCTGAATGATCTTCAGCTGGAATGGCCGGCTGTAGTGCCGGCGGGTGACAGCGTTTTTTCTGAAACGCCCCTGCGTCCTTTTGCTTCTATGCAGGCCCTTCGGCATTCCCTGCGCCTGTACCCGGTTTTTGGTGAGATCCATACATTTACTGTTTCCGCTTAACAAAAAATATTATGTCAGTACAATACCTGATGGCAGATGATAAAACGCTGGCCGGTTCACTCGCGCGCCAGCTAATGGAAGGAGCGCCCCTGGACGAATATTATTTACAGGAAGAGACTTTACAGGCAAGGCGGCAGGAAACAGGGAACCCCGTGGAGGAAAATGAACGCATTGGCGTATGGACGCCTGTGTTGCGGGATGGCGCACAGTGGTATGTGCGTGATAACCGTTGTAACCGCGAGTGGTTTTACTGGGCTAATGTGCCTGCATTTCCGCTTAATAAGAACGGGCGCCGCCGCATTGTTTTCACCGGTGAATCAGTAGCACGTGGTTTCCTGTATGACCCGGTATACAACCCGGTAATGGAGCTGCAGGCAAGGCTGGATGCCTGGCCCGGGTTGCCTGCAACCGAAGTGATAGACCTGGCCCGTAACGGAATGGATATGGCCATGCTGCAGGATACCTGTACCCGCAGCATGGTGCTGGAACCGGATGCGCTGGTTGTTTTTGCCGGCAATAACTGGCTGCGTGAGCTGTTTGCCGGCGGCCTGCAGCAAGAGGAGCTGGCTGCCCTTACGGCCAGGGCGCAGGCGGGCGACCTGGCAGGCTTCAGGAAAATAATGGAAGATAAGCTGACAGACAGCATTACCGGCTTCGCGGCGTATCTGCAAAAGCTGGCCGGCAGGCATAGAACAGAGGTGATCATAGTATTACCGGCCTATAACCTGCTGGACTGGAAAAGCAGCGCGCTGGAGCAAAGAATGAGCCGGTTGGATGATGCCGACCTGCAGCACTGGCATACGCTCGCCACAAAAGCACCCATGCAGCTGGCAGCCGGAGAATATGCCGCCGCAGCAGCAACAGCGGGCACACTGCTTACCCTGGACCTGGGTAACCCGCTGGGGTACGAAATACTGGCGGCCTGCAAGCTGCAGGATGGCGATCATACTGCGGCAGGCCGTTTATTACAGGAAGCGCGCGACACCGCAATATTTGGCCGTGCCAACAGCTGCGGGCGCAACCTGGAAATAAGCCGCGAATGCCTGAAAAAAATGACGGTAAAATACGGGTTCCATTGTGTGGACCTGCCCGGCATTTTTCAACACCACCTGGGCGGTGCGCTGCCAGGCAGGCAGCTTTTCCTTGACTATTGCCATATGACGGAGGAAGGCATAACGCTGGCAGTTACCCATATAGCTAATGCAGCTGTAAAGGCCTTGTATCCTGCAACCGGCGCCCCTGGCAGTGTTCCTGCCCCCCAGCTTAGCGCCGCGCAAAAAGCAATGGCCCATATTTTTGCGGCTATGCATAATGCGCACAACGGGCAGCCGCAGGAGATCGTAACCTATCATTGCCGCAGGGCCGTTCAGTTATCCGGTACGGTGAACGGTTTTGTAAAACAGTATGCTGCCCTTGCCAGCAGGAAAATATCCAACGTGATCGGCAAAAATTATGAAGCGATACTGGCTAACGGGTATGCGCAGCAATACAGCAACGGGCACCTGCTGCTGCACCCCAGGGGAGAAAAGGCAATGGATATTTCCCTGGTAGATACGATGGTAAGCGCTATGCAGGAAACAGGCACGGATATACGCAATGCGGTGGAGCGCTGCCGCATTACCGAGCACGCAGCTGCTGTTGCTAACCTGCTGGAGCCTTATTATGCTTTACATAACTACCAGGATGCTGCTGCGCCTAAAAGTGCGTATTATAAATGTACGCAGCCGGAATCCACGTTTTATTACATTGCTGCCGGTGCAGCTGCGGCAACCTTAACCGCCTGCGCCCGGCACACCGCTGCAGATGCAGGCACACTGCCGGTAGAGGTATATGTAAATGATGTATTGATAGCGTGCTGGGAATTGGCGGCAGACTGGCAAACTTACCGTTGTACTATTCCCGCAGCCCATCTGCGAACAGCGGTGAACCGTATCCGCCTATGCAGCAAGCCCCTGGCAGCTTTGCCACTGGCCGCGCCGTTACAGCCGGCCCTTTCCTCATTGTACGATCTGTTATACCCTGCTTTTGGCGAAATTCATTCACTCACTATACAACAACCGGCTAACGCTCTTTAAGATCACCCTTTAAACTGTATACATGAAAATAGAAGTCTTTAAATCCAAGATCCACCGTGTAAAAGTTACGGAGGCACAGCTTAATTATGTGGGCAGCATTACCATTGACCAGGACCTGATGGATGCCGCCAATCTTATTGAAGGAGAAAAGGTGCATGTGGTGAACTGTAATAATGGCGAGCGCCTGGAAACCTATATTATTACCGGTAAGCGCGGTAGCGGTACTATATGCCTGAACGGCCCTGCTGCACGAAAATGCGCTGTGGGGGATATTATCATCATTATCTCCTATGGGATAATGGATTTTGAAGAGGCCAAACAATTCAAACCCGCTGTAGTGTTTCCCGGAGAAGGGAATAAGCTGCCCTGAAAATAACCATCAACCCTCAAAAAAATAGTAATGAAAGCCATACAAGCTGTCTTAAATAAGATACTGGACAATTGCCGGCAGATTGAAGCAGGTTTGGTGAAACGCGTTCTGATATTATATGAAGAGGCGGAATTCTTCATTGGTGATAACTGTTTGCGCTTTGACCAGCTGAAATCCTGCAAGCCCTTTTTTAAAGGCGCTATGCTGGATATTAATTTCAATAATAAACATTTTGCCGAACGGTACCAGGCATTGGTACAGAATAACCCTAATATTGACCATGCTACTTACCTGGCCTGGAAGGAAATAGATTTTGCGGTTTATGACGTGATCATCTGTATCACCTATGAGGAGGAAGCGCTGATCAAACACCTGCAGGCGGAATATGGCGAAGCCCTCTTAAGCGGGCAATGGAACGCAGCTATCTTTTCCGCCACCTTGCACTACATGAAGCCCCTGGCCAACTGTGATATTATTTTTCCTTCCTACGATGATCTGATGGATTATGCCGTTAGCACAGCCGGTTTGGAGCCGGTGGAGCTGTATTTAACGGATGCCGAAAGGGAGTGGGGCAATCAATGGCTGCGGGATCAGGGTTTAAAGGAAGATGAGCAGCTATTTATTATGCTGGATTCTACTTCCCGCAAGAAAAAATTGTTAAGGACCAGCGTGTACTTTAACATATTAAGCCATTTGCTGGAACAGGAAAAGGTAAAGGTGCTGATCTTTGATGAAAAGAATATTGGCAAGGAAGCCTTTTACCGGCACTGGCTGGGCGATGAAAAAGCGGCACGGCTTATCTTCTCCAGGTCCCTGAAGCTGCGGGAAGATTTTTGCCTGCTGGGATCAGCTTACACTAAAATGATCTTTGGCCCCTGCACGGGTTTAATGCATTGCGCTTCCTCTATTTACAATAATTTTATCAGGAATGGCATGCCACGCTCAGATGCGCCGCTGATGGTTACCTATACCGGCAAATACTGGCGCCTGGATCAGATCTGGGATGCCTGTATCACCGCCTACTACTGGTGGGGTAATTCACCCCTGGTGAATTGCCTGATCATAAGAAAGGATGCAGAGCAGGCTGAAATGGTGGAGCTGCGAAACCTGAATGAAGAAGAGCGGAATGCCACAGACAACCTGCTTTTTTGTGATGCCTATACGGATACTATGTTGATAGACTACCTCTCCTCAAAACTGAACCGGGCGCCTGTTGCTTTAATGGACGCTGTTGCATAAGGTAAGCAGCTCCTGTTTACTGCGTATAACCTTCCTGTTTATAACTGATCCTGATCATTACATAAGCAATAACTATTACCACCAGGTAAGGCACTATCCAGATTATGTCTGAAGCGGCCGTATTAAAATGGCCGCCCGTTACGTACCAGATGCCCATTCTGCTGGGTTCCTGTGCACGTGGTAACAGCTGCTGTGCAAGGTTCCACCCAAAGTGCAATCCCACAGCAAAATGCAGACGCCCGGTCTTAATAACAGCCAGCCCGAATAAAATGGAGCCGGCGCCGGTTGTCAGCAACGTTAACAGGATATCTGTCCAGCGCTGCCCTTCACTGACATGCATTAATCCGAAAAGTATGGCCAGGAACAGCTGGGCGGGCCATTCCCCCCACTTTTCCAGTAAAATACGGAACGGGTAACCCCTGAATGCCAGCTCCTGTGCAAATACAGAACAAAAGACTGTAATAAGAGTGGGTAACAGCATATACCAGTTGAACGCGGGATTTACATGCCAGCTAAAACCTGCGATCAGCTTAATAATAAAAGCGGTCGCTAACAACATTAGTATGCCGGCCAGGGTACCGTACACAAGCAGCTTCCGGTCATGTTTATCGCCCCATACACAGCCGATGCTTTCCCAGCTCCTGTTATCCAGCCGCAGTATCCAGCCTGTAAATATTAGCAGGAATGCGCAAAGGAACAGGTTAAATAACAGCGGGCCTCTAAAAGGCAGGAAGCCGGAAGTGAACTGCGCCAGGAAAATAAGCAGGTAATTGCCGCCAAGATAAATGAGTACACGCAGCAGAACAGGTAGTTTCATAAAGGAGGATGACATACAATAGGTTTAGATAGTAAGGTATATTACATAGCACAATTAATGCCGGGTTTCATCCGTAGCCATAGGATTTTGGGTTTCAAGATAACACCTTTCCTATTAAAGATCTACAGCCGGATAGTGTCTTAATCATTGCCAGAATAAGCTTCATTAAAATTAAGAACATTTCCATACGGCTCCTGTTACGGAGTACAAAAGTGGACAAACCGAAGAACACTTCGGTTTGTCCACTTTTTTTTTGTTCACATTATAACGCTGCTTTAGGACGAGCCATTTTGTGCGGAATATAGCCAGGCCTGGGCATCGGACGACCGTTGTGACCGGTTACCCTGAAATGCTATCAATACTTTTGAACTTTTCTTATCTTGGCTGCCGCCATTCAACTGTAGCATTATGCCTGGACCATTAATCAGCAAACAAACCAAAGGTTTTCTCAGTATTATATTCGTTATGATGATATGGGGCAGCTCTTTCACTGTTACTAAAGTAGTAGTGACTGAATTGCCGCCGCATATCTTTGCCGGCATCCGGAATCTCATCGGTTGCGCCGCATTGTTGCCCTTCTATATTGTGCGGCGGCGTAAAGCAAAAGACCACCTGCCATATGGAAAGCTTACGCTCATGGGCCTGGCAGGAACCACTCTTTACTATTTCGTATTCAATACAGGCATGAAGTATGTTGCCGCTACCACCGGAGCGCTCATCGAAGGGCTTGCGCCTGTAGCTATCGCCATTCCTGCAGCTATTATTCTGAAAGAGCATTTGAAGAAACGCGCTATCGCCGGAATTGTGCTGTCTGTTTCCGGAGTGATTCTGGTCGGCTTTGTAGGCAATGCTCAAAAATCGGAAAATGCTTTGCTGGGAAGTTTTATGATAGTAGGCGCGGTACTGTTATGGACCGTCTATACCTTGCTATCCCGGAGCCTGAAAGAAACAGACACAGTACTGGTAACAACGGTCAGTACTTTTATCGGCACTGCATTATCTCTGCCCTTACCGGCATATGAGATCATTACTGAAGGCATGCCTGCTATTTCATGGAGAGCCTGGGCAGGAATGACCTACCTGGGAATATTTGCATCTGCTATAGCGTATTCATTATATAACAAAGCGCTCGAAAGCCTGCCGGCTGCGCAGGTAGGGAACTTTCTGAACCTGAACCCTGTTATTGGCGCATTGATCGCTTTCCTATTCCTGAAAGATAGATTGACAGGATTACAAATGGCAGGAGGGGTGTTGGTGCTGGCGGGCATCTGGCTGAGCAGCCAGCGTGTAGGCACTTCTCAGCCTGCAGCTTCAAATAGTAAAATAGAGAAGTAGTACATTGTTAATTGGGTCTCCACTTTTATATAAAAGGACGTGATTTCAACACCGCTAATACAACACGCCAGATTGCTACATTGAGATTTAATTCGGGTTAGTGTAAAATGAATTTGAGTACCCCGATAGGTTTTAAAATTTTAATAGCTATTTTTGGTGACTATACTCTTAGAAATAATAACGTGTCGAAACCTCTTAATAAAGCAAAAATGTCTTTCTTCTTAGATGAAGATGCTTGCAGAGCCTTCCTTAAAGAGACAGAAGCTAAAGAACTTGCAATCGTTGTAATAATCAATAACGTAATTAAATGCCATTAGAACAGCTCATTGCCTATTTTGCCCAATATATCCCACTAAAGAATATTGAGAAGAATGAGTTGAAGAACCGCGTTATTGAAAAGCGGGTAAAACGCAGGCAGTTTATCCTTCAGGAAAACGATGTCTGCAAGTATTATTCTTTTGTTGTTTCAGGTTGCTTTAAAATGTATCGGGTTGATGATAACGGTGCTGAACATAACATTCAATTTGCAGCGGAAAATGACTGGATAGCCGATATCGGCAGCTTTCATTCGGGTAAACCAAGCCGGCTTTATATCGAAGCGATTGAGCCATCGGTGATTTTACAAATAGACGCAACTAACCTGATCTATCTATACCATAACCATCCCAAATTCGACAGGATTTTCAGGGTCATTGCTGAAAATAAGTTTATAGAATTGCAAAACCGGGTTTTGCAAAACATCAGCTCAACAGGCGATGAGCGTTATCAAGCTTTCCTGGAACAGTATCCTAAGCTGGCCAACAGGTTACCTAACACCCAAATTGCATCCTACATCGGCATCACACCTGAATTTTTAAGTAAAATACGCCGTAAGGACGCCAAAAAATAAATACACTTAACTTAGGTTAAGCCTATTTCTTAACCTTGTTTATGGGCTGGTTCTTTCAGGGAGGTGTTCCTTTGCATTGCACTTAACAATAAGTGTTTAATAAAAATGGAAACACAGCAAGAACAGCCAGCAATAGAAAAATTAATCTTTTCTTTCAGCGATGCCTTTAATGCAACAGATATTTCAAAGACTGTCGCGTCATTCACATCCGATGGCGTTAACATGCCAAATAACGGTCCCGCTGCCAAAGGCACCGAACAATTAACCAAAGCTTTTGAAGTTCTATTCAATTTTGCCGATATCAATATCCAGTATGTTATTGACGAAATCAACATAAGCGGCGAATATGCCTTTGCCCGGACAAATTCAAAGGTCACAACCATTGTCAAAGCAAGCGGAGATCAGATTTTTTTGGAAAACAAAGAATTGTTTGTATTGCGCAATCAACACGGGGAATGGAAAATCTCCCACTACATTTTCAACAATACCAAGACTACCAAATAATCATTAAAAAAAGACATTATGAAAGTTATCATCACAGGATCTACAGGAAACATCAGCAAACCGCTTACATCAATGTTAGTCGAAGCAGGTTATGATGTAAGCGTTATTACAAGCAGTAAAGAAAAAACAAAGGAGATCGGGTCTCTCGGCGCAAAACCATTGGTAGGATCAGTCGAAGACCGCGGTTTCTTACAAGAGGCGTTTAAGGGTGCGGATGTGGTTTATACTATGATCCCGCCAAACATGGCTGCGGAAGATTGGAAGAGTTTTGTCTACGGCGTGGGCAATAATTATGTACAGGCAATCAAAGCTGCAGGCGTAAAAAAGGTTGTCAACTTAAGCGCCATTGGTGCGCATTTACCTCAGGGTGCAGGCTTAAGCAGTTTATATAACTACGTGGAACAGGAATTAAATAAGTTAGAGAATGTAGCAGTTGTGCACTTAAGGCCGGGTTCTTTCTATTTTAACTTCTTTCGTAATATTGGAATGATTAAACACATGGGTGTAATTGGTAATAATTACACTTCGGACTTATTGCCGCTGACGCACCCATTGGATATTTCAAAGGCAGCGTTTGAAGAAATCACTGCAATTAACTTCTCAGGCAGACGCGTAAGATACGTAGTGAGTGATGAACTGTCTACTAATGCAATTGCGAAAGTACTGGGGGAAGCAATTGGCAAGCCGGATATGCAATGGGTAAAGTTCGGGAACGAAGACGCGCTCAATGGAATGATTCAGGCAGGGCTGACCAAAGATGTATCGAAAAATTTAGTAGAAATGGGCCAGGCAGTAGATAGCGGAATCGCGTACTCAGACTATAACGAACATAAGCCAGTACTTAGCGCACACAAATTCAAAGAATTTGCTAAGGAATTTGCATTGGCGTACACCAATAGTTAACACCAAAACAAGCTAATTAACGAAAGCCAGATTAATAAAAGCAGACTTGCAAATCAACAACCACGGGCATTGATACTTGAGTCGTTGGTTAGCAAGTTTTTCTATGTTTAGAATTCCAGTCCCGCTGCAAATCTTAACATCGGTATCAATCCCCGGGGAGGAAAAGTTGGCGGAAGCTTAATTAAGATATCGATAATCCGGAACCTTACATCATCTACATGATCGTTGATGGCTTTGACCTGATATCCCTTGCCAATGACACATTCCTTACTTGAATCCCATACACTCAGAAGAACTTTTTGTTTGAGGGAAATCTCTGCTGGCTTACCATTGACTGTGACACGTGCGTAAAGATCTCACAACTGCCAGCTCACAACTGCGCCAATTCGCAGGTCAAAAAGCATCAAAACAGCCCAAAATGAATGGCGTAATGTTTTGATAAACAATATGTTGTAAGGTAATCCTTGAGTCAAACGTAGTAATAATTCTGACTCAAGGATAAGCTCACATTTGGAATGATATGGAATGATATAAAATGGTGGGCTTAAAAAACAAAAAAGCCCGCAGAATAAGCTATCTGCGGGCTTCACGTCTTTTGATGCTAATTTCAGTCGGGACGACTAGATTCGAACTAGCGACCCCTTGCACCCCATGCAAGTGCGCTACCGGGCTGCGCTACGTCCCGAACCGGTGTGCCAGTAATTTACTGACGGGGATGCAAAAGTAAACAATTATTTTATTTTTCAAATTTTCCGAACAAAAAATTTGCAATAATTATATTTAATTAGTTGAAGTTAACGTGTTTATCCAGGTATTAACTTCTCCATAATTGGCGTTTTCAGCCAAACGATCAGGATTATATTTTACAGCCTGGAATTATGGATTTTATCTGGGAAAGCATCTAATAGCAGAGACTATGAATCCCTTAATCCACATCAGTAAATGAAAAAACACTCCCTGCGATATTTAATCATTGCCATAATGAATCTGGTAATCTTAACCGTATTGTTAGCGCTATGGGCCGATAAACTTGAATTAATATTTAATGAGCTGGTCCGGCCAATAGAGTTCTTAAAAGTTTTAGGTATTACAGCAATATCATTAGTAGGGGTCCGGCTGCTTTTGTTTTATGCCCGGAGAAAGAATATAAATTCTACCAGCTTCGGGATAAAGGGAGCAATAGTGATCACATTAATAACATCATCCTATCTATATGCCAATTATATACAAAAGCTAATTCATGTAGCAATAAATGACGAACTTAGAAAAAGCATCGCTGGAAAAATAAAGCCTGCAAATCGTCTCACAAACGGTACAATGGCAAATAACTTGTCTCTAAAATCATCCTACATCCTCTCAAACTCCGCTATCTCATCCAAAAACGCCCTCGCTTTAATCACTCCGTTCCATTCCCAGCCGCTAAACAAGTTTTTGAACCATTTCTTATGCATGTTCTTATAATCAATATTGCGGTACAGCCATATACTCATCCCTACCAGCAAACCGGTAATAGCAATCGCTATCACCCAGTTAATAACACCAAACGAAGCCAGCATGGCAGGGGAGTAGAAAAAGGTGCCATAAAAAGGCGTTTGCAGGAACATAATGCGTACCGCCTTTATAGAAGATGCCTGCAGCATAGCTAATTTTTTCTGCGCGCCTATCACAGTATCGCTGTTATCCACCTGTTGTATCAGCACTATATGATAAATGTAAATAGCAATGCCAAATACATTGAACAGTATAATCGCGCTGCCTGATAGTGCAAAGAATATTCCCTGGTAAGTGAAAGCATGTGATACAAAAAAGCTGAGGATCGAGATCCAGATAATACCCAGCCCTATCATCAGCAGGTTGTAGACCCTGAGCGGCCGTAATGCGGACCTGGCCTTTTGTTTTTGCAGCTCCTGTAAAATGTGCAGGTTCAGTGAAAGCGATTTTTCCAGCTTTTGATCATAAGCCAGCCATAAATTTTTCAGTTCCATATCATCCATAACCATTAGTTGTTTGTGTTAGCAAATTTTTGTTTCAGCTTTTCCTTTACCCGGCCAATCCTGGTAGCCACATTGGTAGGGGTGAGCCCCAGTATGTCTGCTATTTCCTTATGGCTTTTTTCTTCCAGGTAAAGGATCATTAAAGCCCGGTCCAGCTCATGCAGGGTATTTATATATTGCCTTAATAATCGGATCTGCTGCTCTGTGCCATCGGGCTCTTTATCCGGTACCAGCTGCAAAAGATCGGCGGTAAGCGGCTGTGCACGGGCATGCCGCTGCCCCTTCCGGTAAAAGGAGATGGCCACGTTCAGCGCTATCTTATACATCCAGGTAGAGAGCTTGTACTGCTCATCATACCGCTGAAAGGAGCGCCATAGCTGGTAAATAATTTCCTGGCAAAGATCTTTACGGTCCTCATCATTGCTGCAATACAAATGCGCCACTTTGTAAATAAGGCCTTTGTTTTCCGTAATGATGCGTAAAAACCCGTCAGCTGTTTGTTGCGGAACCATTCGTTTAAGTTACAGGTTTTCAATCCAGTGTTTTATAGCTATCAGGCTTTTACAGGTAGCAACAGTGTACCATACCGTAATATTCAGCAGCAGCCTTGCAGCAGCGGGTAGTTGTTTTTGTGTTTCCATTCGTTTTCTTTATTATTCGCAGCAAGGCTCCAAAAATCACAGTTCCGGCAAAATATTTTTTACTTTTAACGGGAACCATAAAAATAAACAGCCATGGCGTTTAATGAAATAATGGCCAACAGGGTGCGGGAGATCATTGCGGCCTCCACCAATAAAGTAGCGGAAAAAAAGATGTTCGGCGGACTTTGTTTTATGGTAGATGATAAGATCTGTGTAGGCGTGCGCAAAGATACCATACTGGTGCGCCTGGATCCTGCCGTTTTTGAGCAGGCGCTGGAACAGGAAGGCTGCCGGCCAATGGTGCATGGGGAGAAAGTAATGAAAGGATATCTGTTTGTGGATGAAAGCGTGCTGCACACTAAAAAGCAGCTGTTATACTGGGTGAACCTGGCGCTGGATTTTAACCGCTTTGCCAAACCGGCTAAGAAAAAGTAAAGGCTACCCGCCCGGCCTTTTGCCTCACGGATAACCTTTCTTTTTTGGGGATATAAATGTTTTTATAGCTGGTTATTGAAAATTAAGATGCAGCTCGCCCATACTGTCGAACACACTATGCACTTTCCGCGTTGCTTTCAGATCCTCCAGGAAATTTTGTATAGGCCGCTGCCGGTTCACAATAACAGAATAATGCATACCTAGCAGTTTAGGATCATCAATATGGATCCGGATATTATACATTCTTTCCAGCGCATTGCAAATGTCGCGCAGCGGAGCGGCCACATAGATCTGTAATCCATCCAGCCAGGCCAGCACAATATTCTCCTCAAAAGGCGTTACAGATACCTGCCCGCTTTGTTTGTCAATAGTGGCTGCCAGCCCGGGTTTCAGCCGGGTCATTTTTCCTTTCACATTTACCATTACCTCCCCGCTTACCAGTGATACCCGTATATGCTGGTCATAAGTATTTACATTAAAAGCGGTACCCAGCACAATAATATCTGCCTGCCCGGAGTGGATGGTGAACGAGCGGTTGGCATTGTCCTGCGCTTCAAAATAAGCTTCTCCTTCCATGTATACTTCACGTTTATCCGGTCCAAAAATGGAAGGGAACCGCAGGCTGCTGCCAGCGTTTAGCCGTACCAGGGAGCCGTCTGTTAAAGCGGCGCTATAGGTATAGCCGCGGGGTACGGTCAGGGTATTCCATTCCGCCCGCCCGCTGCTTTGTTTGGCGGTGAGGGTAAGCCGCGTACTGTCTGCCGTAAAAATGGCATCATGGGTACTGGCAGTGCCCAGGTGCACAATGGGCAGGATATGGCCATCATAGGTTTGCAGGGTGATCACCTCAGCCTCCGCCAGCGCAGACCGCTGCAGCTGCCGCTGAAAAACAGCAAGGCCTGTGCTGAATAATGCCAGGCAGGCAACCGTGATGGCGCGGTTGGTAGGCGGGTGCTTGCGCAGCAGCCGTATAAACGGGTCAAATACCCTGAACAATGAACGGATATAATGCTCCTCATGAAACATGCTCATGTTAAAATCAGGTTGAATGAACAATTCCCGGTTTTCAAAGGAATGGACAAAGCAGAAAGTACAGAGCCGCCTTTAATGGTATAGAGGGGGATTACACTTTACGGATACAATACGGGTATTAATATGATAATGTACTATTCATATGGAAAGCGCGGGCTATTTTTTATGCCTACTTGGAAACACCCCTTGTAAACCCTAACCAGGATTACTACCCACCATAGTAAACTTTAAACCGGATTAGGCCGCGAGCTTGTAAACCTATTCCAGGATAATTTATCATTCACCTAATATTAACCCATAGATAATCCATATGTCACGTCCTGAAAAAGGTTTACACATAAAAAGTGTAAGACATGCAAAAAACAAACAATTTAGGGCAAAACAGGAAAGGCAAGGGAGGCCGTTCGTTCCAATATTCCCACGCTTTTATGCGCAAAGTAGTAGCAGACTATCTGTCAGGTAGCCAAAGTATGGCAGAGGTAGCGGCTCGCTATAGCGTAAAAGCTAATCAGATAGGCCACTGGAAATCGCTGTTTTCTTCGGAACTTGAGCAACGAACCATCTTACCTACCGTCATGACCGAAGAGGAACAAAAGGAATTGGACGCCCTCAAAAAGCAAAATGAAGCGTTGTTGAAGAAAC
>NZ_FOBB01000004.1:0-157841 GCF_900109685.1 Chitinophaga rupis
TAAAACATGAGTTTGGGCTGAAAAGGACGTTTAGCAACTATGGCGACGCCGTCAATGCTGTTGGTAAGGCCATCGACTATTATAACCGTGTCAGGCCTCATATGAGTTGTAACTATCTGACGCCCAATGAGGCACATACCAGAACAGGCCCTTTGGCCAAAAAATGGAAGCCAAGAAAAAAAACAATGAGTAAATTACCCTTGTAAAGCGCTCGCTGAAACAATCTACAACATGTAAAGCCAATTCTGCATTCAATACGTCAACTGTAAGGTTTTTCTGTACTAAGACAAGCCATCTCTTATAAGGGATAGCTTATATACGGCTCACATATAGCTTACATATAGCTTATATATGGCTTATCCGTTCTTTGCAACCGGATGCGAAGCGAAATGCAGTACTGAAACTATTAGTATACTTTAGAGCTAACAGTTCTAAAAAAAACAAAGGCCTGACAAGTTTTTTTAAACCTATCAGGCCATTGCATTTGTAAAACAGCAAAATTTCATGCC
The DNA here is from genome assembly GCF_900109685.1 of Chitinophaga rupis. Taxonomy (GTDB): domain Bacteria; phylum Bacteroidota; class Bacteroidia; order Chitinophagales; family Chitinophagaceae; genus Chitinophaga; species Chitinophaga rupis. The sequence continues at coordinate 510 of NZ_FOBB01000004.1, forward strand.
ATCACTTCCCGGTTAAACCGGCTCCGGTAATCTACCGGCGGCATACCCGTGATGCGCTTAAATATATCCCGGAAAGATCTGGTATCGTTATAACCAATATCATACATCACTTCATTAATGGTGGATGCCTTCCACATTACTGAGACTGATGTCTCCTTCGGGGATTAAAACAGACACGTGTTTCATATTACAAAGATAATCATCACTATCTTTGGCACAATAGCACCATAATAATGCGCAAAAGAACGACTTCCATTCCTGTAAACCATTTTGATGGCGAGCTTAACGCAGGCATTTTCGTTGAAAAAATATCTTTTAAAGATCTGCCTGGTTTTGAGGAATTGGAGCGCCCGGAACGGCACGACCGTCATTCATTCTTCCTGCTTGAAAATGGAACCATTACGCTTGAAATTGATTTTAAAAAATATAAGATCAGGTCTCCCGCTGTCATTTACATGCACCCCAACCAGGTGCATCGGATCTTAGCATTTGAAAATGTAATGGTCAGCAGTTTGGGGATCAATAATGAAAACCTCAATCCTGCATATTTGAAATTACTGGAAGAGATCACCCCCGCAAAACCTTTGCTGTTAAAGAAAGAAACGTTTTCCCTGATCTCCGGAGCAGTATCCCTTTGCCTCAGATTTTCTAAAAGGAACCCTGATAAATTATATCATTCCTTACTAAAAGATAGCTGCAACGCATGGGTCGCATTAGTCATTTCACTGTATTTAGAACAATCCGGACCAACAGACAAACTTTCCCGGTTTGAAGTTGTTACCAAGGCCTTTAAGGAAATACTGGAACATCATTATGCTACTGTTAAACGCCCGGCAGCCTACGCCCAAAAACTAAATATATCTACCCCTTACCTGAACGAATGCGTTAAAAACGCAACCGGCTATCCCGTTACCTATCACATACAGCAACGTACTATTTTAGAAGCCAAACGTCTGCTCTATCATTCTGACAGATCGGTAAAAGAAATTGCATTTGAACTGGGCTATGATAATTACCCGTATTTCTCACGGCTGTTCACGAATATTTCAGGGATGACCCCATTGGCCTTCCGGAATAAAAACCTCGATTAGTATAATACCTACTCTGTATTGTTATTGTTCACGTTGATTGTACGATGTTCCTTTGCAGCAACAAAAGATCGTACAAAAAATGGAACCATTAAAAGAAAAAAAGGTACTCGTTTCAGGCGCAAGCTTTGCCGGCCTTTCAACCGCTTACTGGATGAACAAGCTGGGTTATAAAGTAACGGTTGTTGAAATTGCAAACGGGCTTAAAATGGGCGGCACACCTGTGAATGTGGAGGGGAACACCGTTAACATCGTTAAGCGCATCGGGCTTTTTGAGCAGATCAGGTCAAACAGGCTGGCTATGGAAATGCTGGAATTTAAAAATGCGGATGATGTTACGGAAGGAACAATGACATTAAAGAAATCGGGTGAGGAACTGCCGGATGATGCATATGAAATTGAGAGGAACACCTTGCTCAATATGTTATTTGATACTGTGAAGGATGATGTTACATTCATTTTCAACAACAGCATCACTGCCTTAAACGAAACAAAAGATCATATCGAAGCTACCTTTAAAGATGGCTCACAGCAGGCTTTTGACCTGGTATTTGGTTGTGACGGCATCCATTCGGCTATCAGAAAGATCTGGTTTGGACACGAAGCTGAATACTCACATTTTCTCGGTCAATATTTCTCCATCACCATCGTAAACAAATTGCTGATAAAAGAGAACACCACGCAATTCTATAATGTGCCGGATAAGGCTGTAATGCTGAATGCCTACAACAATAAGACCGATATAATTTTTTGCTTCCGTTCAGCAAAAGAGATCTCCTACGATTACCGTGATGAAGAACAACAAAGAAAAATTATCCTGGAACAATTTGCCGGACAAGGCTGGAGAACCCCGGCATTACTGGAAGAAGTAAAAAGATCGAAAACCTTTTACTTCGATAAGCTTTGCCAGATAAAAATGCCGTCATGGACCAAAGGCAGAGTGGCGTTGGTGGGCGATGCTGGCTATTGTGCTTCGCCAGCTGCGGGAAAAGGCGGATCACTGGCAATAGATGGAGCTGCCGCATTAGCGGATGCTTTTCACAAACACAATGGAAATTTTGAACTGTCGTTCCTGGAGTACAATCAAAATTTCCGTCCCTTTATAGAGGAAGTTCAGGCAAAAGTTGTAAGCGTGGGATTAGATATACTTGTTCCAGGAACCGAAGAAGCCATCCGCAAAAGAAATACAGAAGGCTTTGGCCCTGACTTTTAACAGGTATATTGTTACTTTTGCTGCTTGAATACACAATTTTTGTTACCTGCACAATTGGAGCACATACTACGCAGCGCAGGCTGGCTGGCGGCAGATACCCGCATCCTGTCCGTAATGCCGGAAACCCTGGAAGGCGGCGGCCTGGTAGGGAACGTGCAACGCCTGCATGTTACCTATGCGCATACACCGGGGCCAGGTACATTTATCGTTAAGCTGCCCTCCTATCAACTAACGGAAAGTGCTGCATTCAGCCAAACAGAGGCCTTTTTTTACCAGCAGGCCAGCTCCTGGTTTCCCGGTATTCCTGCTCCTGTATATTATGCGGGTGATGAAAATTACCTGCTGCTGGAAGAACTGCACAATGGCTGTTTTGTAAAACAGCTGGCAGGTTGTAATGCGGTACAGGCGCAGCTGGCCATCCGGCAAATAGCGCAGCTGCATGCACAATGGTGGGATCGTGACCTGCCTGCCGGCCTGCAGTGGGTGCAAGCACTTAACACTTCGCCGGCCGGTAACTTTTGCATTCAACGCCTGCAGGCATACGGTGGTGAATGGCCGGCATTGCTGCAACCTTATCTACCCAATATCACCAACCGGCTTGGCGAGCTGCAATCCCTGCTAATGGCAGCGCCGCGCACCATAGTACATGGCGATTACCATAGCCAGAATATTTTTTTCAGGGAAGATAATGTTACGCTGATAGACTTCCAGTTTATGCAGCAGGCCTGCGGCATGCTGGATGTGGCGAGGTTTATAGCTACCAGCCTTACTACGGAGCTGCGCCGCAGCATGGAATATACTTTACTGGAAAGCTACCGGGCATGCTTACACGCGCAGGGCATTCTTTACCCAACGCACCGCTGCCTGCAGGATTATAAAGCGGCCTTATTATGGAACCTGCTGCCACCGGTGGCCCTGCACCTGGTGAAGGTTATGGAGGCGGGAAAACCATGGCCCGCGCAGTTCCCCATCCTGCAAAAATGCATTACTGCTATTGAAGATCATGGGGCTATGCAGGTACTTTAAAATGCTTCGCCCAGGTTAATGTAAAATACATTGCCAAACTTGCTAAAGCCATAATCCAGCGCTATGTTGGTATTGGAGCGTTTGTTGAACTTAATGCGCAGGCCCGCACCGGCTGCGGGGTGAAAGCCGGTAAAGCGGTACTTATCCCTTTCCGTTACTGTATTCATATTTGCAAACAGGGTAAAACCCAGGAAGCCGCTGGGTAAAATATCGCGCCGGTACTCTGCTTCCAGGTCTATAAGGCCCTTGCCACGAAAGCGGTTCTGGTCTATACCCCGGCCACTGCGGTTGGTAGGGTCCCAGCCTATGCTGGGCAGATCCAGGTAAGGTGTTTTACTACTAAGCGTGGTCCAGTAATAGCCCCAAAAAGCCAGCACATTCTGCATTCTTTCCGGGCCAAAATGGAAATAACGCCGGTAATCTACGTACAAAGATTTCCAGTTATCATTACTCCCCAGGAAAGTAGGGTTAATACGGAAAATAGCATTTACATAATACCCGGATTGGGGGTTAATGGGGTTCTCCCGCGTATCATTCTGCACGTTCAGCGAAATACCCGAAGAAACCGATTGTTTGCCCGGCGCTGTACCATAATCATACTTTACATAATCCGGCAGGTACAAAGAATCATTACTTCTTACCTTAATGGCCGAATGCCAGTCCAGGTGATAACCTATCCCAGCCAGCAATCCTGGTCTTATACGCTGATAAAAAGTTTCGTAGAAGCGGAAATAGTTATTGCCCAGCAGCTCGCGGTCGTCGCCCGCGCCGCCTTTGCCCAGGCCCCAGGTATATTGCGGGTTCACAATAAAGCGTACATCGCCCACAATATTACGGTCGTTACCCTGAAACCATAAGTTGGGACGCACGGAGAACGAGAACCGGCCTGAAAAAGAAAAGGACGGCGAGAACGTTACGTTGGAGATACGCGTGGTGCGCCGGGGACCCAGGTAAAACGCCGCCTGGGTAGAGGTAACCAGCGCGGTACCACCCCCGGGTATATTCGTGGGAACGGGTATTAATGAATAATACACCTTCCCGTTTCTTTTGGGGACATTATGGGACTTTATGTGGAATAAATCGTTGAACAGGTCTATTACATCCAGCCGTGGCACGGTATCCTCGTCAGGGTCATAGTTCCTTTTCTGCAATGAATCCAGGCCCTTGTTCTGTGCCAGAACACAGCAGGGAGAAAGTAAGAGTATGATCAGCCACCATTTTTTCATCCGGGTACGCGTTCTTTTACGGGCTATCAGGCCCTCAGTTACACAAATAGATCTGTTTATATAAACAAAATATTGTGCCAGTACCCGGCTGATGCTTAGTAAGCCCCTATGATTTTAACTTAAATTGAGTATATTCAGGTTCCCTTTTACACAACGTTATTTCACGTTCATAAACAAACACTACTATGCACATTTCAAGAAGGAATTTTCTGCGTACCGGCGCCTTAGCCGTTGCAGGTACCACGTTATTAAGGAACGAATTATTTGCGGCCGCCCGCGCCAAAGAAATACTGGGCATACAGCTCTACTCCATCCGGGATGATATGAAAAAAGACCCTTCCGGTACCTTGAAGCAGCTGGCCGGTATGGGCTACAAATACGTGGAGCATGCCAACTACATAGACCGTAAATTCTACGGCTATTCCGCCACGGAGTTTAAAAAGCTGCTGGACGGCCTGGGTCTTTTAATGCCCAGCGGCCATACTGTAATGGGCAAACAGCACTGGGATGCTGCTAAGAAAGATTTTACCGATGCCTGGAAATATACGGTGGAAGATGCCGCTACCGTAGGCCAGCGCTATGTGATAAGCCCCTGGCTGGATGAAGGCCTGCGCAAAACCTACGACGACTTTAAAGCCTATATGGATGTGTTTAACAAAAGCGGGGAGCTGTGTAAAAAGTCGGGCATGAAGTTCGGCTACCACAACCACGATTTTGAGTTCAGCACCAAATTGAATGGCCAGAAACTGTTTGACCTGATATTGCAGAACACTGACCCATCGCTGGTAGCCCAGCAGCTGGACATTGGCAATATGTACCATGCAGGCGGTATAGCGCTGGACATTGTAAAGCAATACCCCGGCCGTTTTGAGCTGATGCATGTGAAAGATGAGATCAAAGCTGCCAAAGGCGGCGAAATGGGCGGCGCTTATGAAAGCACCGTGCTGGGTAAGGGCATTATACCGGTAAAACAGGTAATAGACCTGGGCAAACAGTCCGGCGGCACCAAATACTTTATTATTGAACAGGAATCTTACCAGGATAAAACCCCGCTGGAAAGTGCGAAGCTGGATCTGAAGCAGATGAAGGCATGGGGATACTAGGTGTCCGGTCCGCGCGCTTCAATTACGAATTGGTTAATTTCGAATTACGGATCTGGTGTAGCGAATGATGAGTTTATGCGTGTACCGGCTTGCCGGGCATCAATTGTGAGCCTGGTACAAAAAGTGTGAAGCCGCTTTTTTGTAACAGGCTCATTTTTATTTGTAAAAGCGTACACCTGCTGTACGTTTTCGAACAACACACCGATACAAGAATGCTTATTATCAGCATGTTATGCAATTGGCACGTATTTTATTCAATTGTTGGCCAGTATAGTGCCATCTCAAAAATATCATACGCGCATGTTTAAGACTTACTTCAAACTCGCTTACAGGAATATCATCAAGGATAAAGCTTACTCCATTATTAATATATCAGGTTTAGCAATAGGCCTGGCATCAAGTATCCTGATCTTGCTTTGGGTACAAAATGAATTAAGCTACGACAGGTTCCATAAAAATGCCGGCCAGATATATCGTATCACCGGAGATTTCGGTGATCTTAAGATCGCGCTCAACGCAGAAGGTATGCCTGCCGGGTTGAAAGAAGAAATGCCGGTTATAAAAAATACCGTCAGGCTAAGTGAAATTTCTAAAGTGCTGCTTGAAACAGATAACAGGAGATTTGAGGAAGAACGTGTGTTCTACGCGGACCCGAGCTTCATGGATGTATTTTCTTTTCCTCTTGTACAGGGGGATCGTGCTACGGCATTAAAACAGCCGGACGGTGTTTTAATAACGCAGGCAATGGCGGCTAAATACTTTGGGAGCCAAAACCCAATTGGTAAATTCTTACGAAAAGACCATCATGAAAATGTGGTAGTAACGGGCGTTCTGGCCAACATTCCTGCTAATTCAGACCTGCAATTTGACTTTATTTTTCCGATGGCAGCCCCGGAGAAAACGAAAGACGCTCAGCGAAATACATGGGAAAGCTTCAATGTTCACAGCTATATTCAATTAGATAAGGGTTTTGATCCTTCCTCTGCAAATTTAGCAGCGCTGGAAAAGCAAATGAACCAGATCTTTCATAACCATAGTTCATTCCACGTTGTGTTCCAGCTGCAGCCTTTAACCAACATCCATCTGGCGCCGGCAAGGCTGGGAGATATGCCAGGCCATGGGAATGCACAATATGTAAATATCTTTTTCATTATCGCTATTTTAATACTGATAGTAGCCTGTATCAATTTTATGAACCTGGCTACCGCACGTTCAGCCCGGAGGGCAAAAGAGATTGGCTTACGGAAAGTGGCAGGCGCGATACGCAGACAGCTGATCCTCCAGTTCTTAAGTGAGTCTGTTCTTATTTCATTTCTTTCCCTCGTTCTTGCGTTGGGGATTGTCTGTTTATTCCTGCCGGTATTCAATGGAATAGCGGACAGAAAACTGGCCATTCCTCTTTCAGATGCCAGGTTCTGGTTAAGCCTTTTGGGCACAGCTTTACTGACCGGATTGATCTCCGGCAGCTATCCGGCATTATTTCTTTCCGGTTTTAACCCGGTTAAAGTACTCAAAGCAAACATAAGATCAATGGGCGGAAATCTGCTGTTCCGCAACGCCCTGGTAGTAACCCAGTTCACCGTATCCATTGTATTGCTGGTAGGCACTGTTGTTATTTATAATCAGCTTACATTTATCAAAGACCGCAACCCCGGTTTTGAAAAAGCCAATCTTTTGTATATGCCGATAACAGGAGACCTCTGGAGCAGGCAGCAGGCCTTAAAGAATGAGTTAAAACAAAATCCGCTTACCACTGATTTTACCATTACTTCTGACCTGCCCACCAACCTGGTTGCCGGGAATTTAGGTGCAAACTGGGATGGAAAGGATCCCCATTTACAAATAGTTTACCAATTGATGGATGTTAATGAGGATTTCATACGTGTATTTAAGCTAAAGCTGTTAAATGGCAGAAGCTTTTCAGAATCCTTTCCGGCCGATTCAAATAACTTCATGATCAACGAAAAAATGCTGGGCATTATGGGCTTAAATGCAGCTACGGTAGTTGGTAAGACCTTATCATTTACCGGTTATAATGGTAAGATCATTGGCGTTGTAAAGGATTTTAATTTTAAACCGATCCAGCAGGCTATAGAGCCATTGATCTTACGTTACAATAAGGATGGCGGTTTTGTAGTAGTAAGAACATTGCCAGGTAAAACCAGCGCAACCATACAGGCGCTGTCAACGATAAGCCGGCAGCTCAACCCGGCCTATCCCTTTAAATTCGATTTCCTTGACAAGGATATGGCTAATCTTTATAAAGGAGAACAACAGATGGGCAACATCTTTAACCTTTTTGCTATCCTGGGCATTTTTATTTCCTGCCTGGGTCTATATGGTTTATCGGCCTTTATGGCGGAGCAACGTACCAAGGAAATTGGAGTTCGCAAAGTTTTAGGCGCATCTGTATTAAACCTTGTCTATTTATTATCCTCCGGGATCACCAGGTTGATCCTGATTGCCATAGTTATAGCTATCCCACTTTCCTGGTATGCTGTAAACAGTTGGTTAGCTGGTTTTGCTTATCATATTAATGTTAGCTGGCTGGTATTCTTTACGGCATCCCTGGCAGCTCTTGGGATTGCCTGGTTAACTGTTAGCTATGAATCTATAAAAGCAGCAGTTGTTAATCCTATAAAAAGTTTAAGAGCTGAGTGATTAATTAATAATGAATAATTAATTACCGGTGTGTATCCATACGCACTACTCAATTATTAATTATTCATTATTCATTCTTAATTATTAATTATTAATTACAACAACCTTCCCCACTGTTCTGCCGCTTTCCACCTGCAAATGCGCTTTGTCCATATCCGCAAAAGCAAAGGTTTGTGATACATGGGACCTGAGCTGACCTTTGGCCAGTAAATCAGCGAGTGCTTTCATATCCTCTCCGCTGGATTGTACCAGTATAAACGCGCCGCGGATGCCTTTTGCCTTTGCCTTTTCCGTTACCTCCTCACTAAGGCCGGAGGGAATGCTTACGAGCGTGCCGCCGGGTTTAATTACTTCCAGGGAACGGTCAATATGATCACCGCCAATAGCATCCAGCACAAAATCAATATTGTTCACTACTTTCTCAAATTGCTGAGACCTGTAATCGATATGTTCATCAGCCCCCAGGCTTAACACAAAATCCCTGTTGGCAGCAGAAGAGGTGCCTATTACATAAGCGCCCAGGTGTTTGGCTATTTGTACGGCGTAGTGCCCTACCCCCCCAGCCGCTGCGTGTATAAGTACCCGTTGGCCTGCCTTTACCTGCCCAAATTGCACGAGGGTTTGCCAAACGGTTAAAGGCGCCAGTGTTGCAGCAGCAGCTTCCGCGTGGGAAATGTTAGCCGGTTTTAATGCCAGGTGTGCGGCAGGTGCGGCTACGTATTCCGCATAGGCCTTACCATGGCCGGGAAAATTCACCATCCCGAATACTTCATCACCTGCTTTGAACTGCGGAGAGCTGGAAGCAGTAACCACGCCGGATATATCCCAACCTAAGATCAGAGGGGAAAACGTTTTCAGCCGGCCGTACATACCTCTGCCCTGGCGGCTCTTTACATCTACCGGGTTAATGCTGATGGCTTTTACCTGTACCAGTACTTCGTTATCGCCAATAACAGGGGTATCTATTTGTGTATGGATAAGGTTTTCGACCCCTCCAGGCTGCGCTACGATAATTGCTTTCATGTGGCTTATTGATTTAATAACACAAAATTATACAGGCGAGATGGCTATTTACTGGTATAACTTTTCGCTTTTTCTGTACATTTGTCACATGATAAAGGAAAACCTGTACGAGCCGTTTGAAATTGTGTTCAAAGAGCTGGACGAGCTGCCGGAGTATGAGCATAAACATACTTTCTTTGAGCTGGTGTACATTTTATCCGGTACCGGTACGCAGTGCATCAATAAACATTCGTTCAACTATCATCCGGGGCACATGTTCCTTATTACCCCGGAAGATTGCCATTCCTTTGATATAAAAAGCACTACACAGTTCTTCTTTATCCGCTTTAATGATATTTTTATCCGCAACAGCAGCATACCTGCCGCCAACCGGGAAAAGCTGGAATTTATTTTACAGAATGCCAACCACCAGCCGGGCTGCATTCTTAGGAACCAAACCGATAAAAGCCTGGTAAAACCTATTGTGGAAGCCATCATACGGGAGTATGTGAACCGGGACGTTTTTAATAAAGAGCTGATCCAGCAGCTGGTGAACACCCTCATTGTAGTGGTGGCGCGCAACATTGCCAAGTACCTGCCGCAGGAAGTAAATGAAGCTACGGATGAAAAAGCGCTGGATATACTGCAATACATTCAGCAGCATATCTATGCGCCGGAGAAGCTGCGTACGGAAGCCATCAGCAAGGAGTTTGGCGTATCGGCCTCCTACCTGGGCCGCTATTTTAAAAAGCATGCCAATGAAACCATGCAGCAGTACATTAATAACTATAAGCTAAAGCTGATAGAAAGCCGCCTGCTGCGCAGCGACCTGCGTATTAATGAAATAGTGGCGGAGCTGGGCTTTACGGATGAAAGCCATTTGAATAAATTCTTCCGCAAGCTTAAAGGTATCAGCCCTTCGCAGTTCAGGAATAAGAAGCACCAGACTGCGTGAAACAAAAGCGCCTATATACTATCCGCTGATGCTGCAATCTTTATTTACCTTTATTCGCGCGGTAACTATACACTGTTAATACAGCTCCCAATAATACGATCAACGCACCCAACCAGGGTGTAGCCGGCAGGCCCAGGGCCGCGCTGCCTACTGCTTTACCACCTGCATAGGAACCGATAGCTACCCCCAGGTTAAAGGCAGAAATGTTCAGGGAAGAGGCAATATCCTCCGTGCCCGGCAAGTATTTTTCCGCCAGCTGCACAATATATAGCTGCAACCCGGGCACCGTAGCAAAAGATAAAATACCCATTGCAAATAAGGTAACTACTGCCGCTACTTTAAAATATACCGTGAAAGAAAATAATAACAGCACCAGCGCCTGTAAAAAGAACATGCTGATCAAGGTCTTTGCAGGATTGGTGTTGGACAGCTTGCCCCCTATTACATTACCAAAGGCAATAGCCAGCCCATACACCAATAACAGCAGGCTTACTGATGCAGCGGAGAACCCGCTTATCTTTTCCAGCAGCGTAGCAAGGTAGGTGAAGGTTACAAAAGTACCGCCATAACCAAAGGCCGTAATAGCCAGCACCAGCAGGATAGGGCCGCTTTTTAATACCTGCAGCTGCTGTTTTAATTTCAGTGGCGGGCTGCTTTTAAGATGATTGGGAAGCAGGATCCAGGTAGCTGCAAAAGCAACAGCACCTAACAGCACTACACCTAAAAAGGTAGCACGCCAGCCAAAATGCTGACCAATAAAGGTGCCCAGCGGCACGCCCATAATAATGGCAATGGTAAGCCCGGCAAACATAATTGCGATGGCGGTAGCCTTTTTATCCGGCGCTACCAGCGTGGCTGCAATAGTAGCCCCTACTCCGAAGAACACTGCATGCGCAAAGCCTGAAATAAAACGCGCTATCAGTAAGGTAATAAAGTCGGGGGCCATGGCTGATGCAATGTGTCCTGCAATGAATAAGCCCATTAAACCTACCAATAGAGGCTTGCGGGGCAGGCTGCCGGTGAGCGCGGTAAGTAAAGGGCCGCCAAGCGCTACGCCCATGGCGTATATGCTTACCAGCAGGCCCGAAGTGGCAACGCTTACATGTAAGCTTTGTGCGATGGTAGGCAGTATGCCTACTGCTACAAATTCTGTGGTACCAATAGCAAAAGCGCTGATGGTTAAAGCCCATAAGGCAGCGGGCAATCCTTTACTGGTGCGGGTTACGGCGGCAGGTGTTATTACTGCTGCTTCCAAGTTAGTATATTCCATTATCCGGTTGATTTGTTTCCGCAACAAAATTACCCCAGGCCATATTATTAGCATAATAAGTTAAATAGTACCTTTGCATTACTAAAATGATAGATTATGCTATTAGACCTGGAATGGTTCCGTACGTTCAAAACCATATATGAAACCGGCTCGCTTACCGCTACTGCGCAAACATTATATATCTCACAACCAGGCGCAAGCCTGCATCTGAACTCGCTGGAAGCGTATGTGGGGTATAAATTATTTGACCGGTCGGCACGGAAAATGGTAGCTACAGACCGGGCTAAGGTGCTGTACAACTTTATTTCCGATGCGCTGAACAAGCTGGAAGCAGCGGAAGAGCACTTTCATAAAAGCGCCGATACCAATAAATCCAATATCAACATTGGTATGTGCCTGGAAACATTCCAGTTTACGCTGGAACAATATATTTCCGAACTGCCCTTTAACGTGAGCATTAAATTTGGCGAATACCCCGAAATGCAGCATGAGCTGGACAATGGCCTGCTGGACCTTATTATTACGCCACAAAAAGGTAACCAGCCTAACCTGGAATACAAACCATTTTCCAAAGAGCGCATTGTGCTGGTAAGCGGTGAAAAGCAGGACAGCAAACCCTTTGAACAGCTGGTCAAAAAAAAGAAATATGCAGATGCCGCCAGCTGGCTGAAACAACAGGTATGGTACAGCACTGCTACGGATATGGAGAACCTGCGCAAATTCTGGCAAACAAATTTCAACAACCACCCCGATTTCCGGCCCAATTATATTGTGCCCAATAAATGCTCCATTGTAAGATGTTTGAGTAACCGTACAGGCTTTGCCGTGATACCTGATTTTTTATGCCGTAACGAGCTGCAAACCGGAAAGCTAAAGCTGGTATGGGAAGGGCACACAGTGCTGGAGAATACCCTGTACTTTGGTAAAAGGAAACGTACCATGTTTGCAAAGGAGATCAGCCTGATAGAAGGGTTTTTTAAGGAACAGGCGGTGTAAATGGTGGATAGTTTGTTTATGTTTGTATTATTACCATTTACAACTATGCTTAAAAGATTATTTCAACTCACTTTACTGATAACAACCCTGTTGCTGACCCAACTCTGCGCTCATGCCCAAAAGCCTGCAGGCGCTTACACTCCGCCGGAAACCTGGTCGCAGGATTATGCGCCTTTCAGAATTGCCGGCAACCTATATTACGTAGGCTCCTATGAGCTGGCCTGCTATCTTATCACCACTCCCAAAGGCCATATACTGATCAACACCGGTATACCGGGATCTGCTCCTATGATCCGGAAGCATGTGGAAGCATTAGGATTCAAATTTTCCGACATCAAAATATTACTGACCAATCAGGCACATGCTGATCATGTAGGTGCAATGGCAGCGATAAAGAAAATAACAGGTGCAAAAATGATGATCAATGAAAAGGATGCACCTGTACTGGCAGACGGGGGAAGATCTGATTATGCGCTGGGCGGCAACCCTGCCTTTGAATATACACCTGTTAAGGCCAACCGGCTGCTGCATGATCAGGATACGGTAACGCTTGGCGGCATGCAGGTGATCCTACTACACCATCCGGGGCATACTAAAGGCTCCAGCAGCTTTTTGTTCACGGTTAATGATACGCTGCATACCTACCGGGTATTGATCGCCAATATGCCCTCTGTGCTGGAAGAGACCAACCTTGCAGGCATGCCCACCTACCCGGATGTTGCTAAAGATTACGCCTATACGCTTGATGCAATGAAAAAGCTGGAATTTGATCTCTGGTTCGCAGCCCATGCAGGCCAGTTCGACCTGCACGAAAAACATAAACCCGGCGATGCCTATAACCCTGCAGCCTTTAATGACCGGCCGGGTTATGATTCCATTTTAAGTGATCTGCAGAAAGCCTATCTTAAAAAGTTGGGGAGCGATAAGCATTAACCCGCGCAAGAGATTAGTTTAATAGTATGATACGTGAACAACGAACAGGAAAAATTATATGATGTAATTGTTATTGGTGGCGGACAAAGCGCGCTGGCAACTGCCTATTACCTGCGCAGAACAAATTTGCGTTACCTGCTGCTGGATAAGGAGCCCATCCCTGGCGGGTCCTGGCCGCATAACTGGTATTCGCTGCACCTGTTCTCCCCCGCACAATGGAGCTCACTGCCCGGCGTTATTATGCCAGGCGGGCCGGACTACTACCCTACCCGGGATGAAGCTATCAGCTACCTGCAAAAGTATGAAGCACGATATGCCTTTCCGGTAGTGCGGCCGGTTACTGTGCAGAGCGTAACAAAACAAAATGATGTATTTGTGCTAACCACCACCAGCGGTATTTATTATGCCAAAACAGTGGTAAGCGCTACCGGCAGTTTTACCAATCCATATATACCAGGTATCCGCGGCAGGGATATTTTCAAAGGCCAGGTGCTGCATTCTTCCCAATACCAGCAGCCGCAGCACTTTAGGGGCAAACGGACAGCCGTAGTGGGTGAAGGTAATTCCGGTGCGCAGATATTGGCAGATATAGCTACGGTAACGGATACACTCTGGATCACACGGGAACAGCCCTCTTTTTTACCCGATGATGTGGATGGGCGTTATTTGTTTGATGCTGCCACACAGCTTTATGAAGCTAAAAAACAAGGCAGGGAACCTGATCAAAAACCTCCACTGGGACAAATTGTAATGGTGCCTGCAGTAAAAGCTGCACGGGAGCACGGCGTGTACCAGGCCTTACCGGCCTTTGATCACTTTTATGCTGATGGTATTGGCTGGGATAATGGGCGGCAGGAGCCTGTGGACGCCGTTATCTTTTGTACCGGTTTTCGCCCGGCACTGGAACACCTGCGGCCACTGGGTATTATACAGCCGGATGGGGAAATACTTACCAAAATAACCAAAGCATTAACCATAGATGGCCTGTGGCTGGTAGGTTACGGCAGCTGGACAGGCTTTGCATCTGCCACACTAATAGCAGTGGGCAGAACGGCTAAACGAACCGTAGAGGAAATAGCTGCTTTTCTGCAGGTATAGCATGACACAACATGCATAAAAAACAGCTGCCGGCTTTCACCGGCAGCTGCAATGAATTTAAAGCCTTTATGCATTAACTCTTAGGCTGCATTACCATCCTGAATTTTATACCGGCATCATCCCGCTGTTTTTGGTCAAAGATGTGCAACAGGTAATACTTACCCTGCACCCAGTCGCTCACCGCATTATCATAATAAGGGCTGCCCGGGTTACCGCTTTGCCCGCCGGGATAAATACCATACGCTTCCGTAGTAGCGCCCAATTGCACCACCATACGCCAGGAAGGGCCATGATTGGCTTTGGTGGCATTTACCACATGCGTACCGCCGCCGGTGTACAGATGCATACGGCTAAAGGCGGGCAGGCTGCGTGTAAGGTGGCGGATATCCGTACCACGGAAACGCCCCCACTCCAGCTCCTGCCGCTGATCCAGCTTCTGCGCGGAATCTGTTACCTGTGCAAAAGTTTGCAGCACCAGATCAGTTAATGTTTCTTTTTGCGGAGTATGCACATCATCTACAAAACGCATAGAGGAATCGCGGATCAGCCATAACAGGGAGGCATTATCCTGCGGATAATCCAGCGCCAGGCTGTCGGCACGGTTCATCAGCTCATCGTCCCAGATGCGGTGCTTAAGCCCTTCCCACAACATATAAAAGATGGTAGCGCCTTTACTGCCAGGGCTGTTCTGCTGGTCCCACACTTTCAGCAGCTGGTAGTAGGGCTGTTGTGCAGGTTTAAGATCGGCCTCCGGCAAATGCCTGGTGAGCAAGGGTATGGCGGCGCGTGCAAACAGGTTGGCATTATCGTTCTGCAGCTGCATCATATCCTGTGTGGTGATCTGGCTCATGGCGCTCAAACGCTCATTGATCCGTTTACCACGGTACAGGTCATAATAACCAAAGTAATAATAAGGATAGCTGCTGTCTGTTGGCTGCTGGTTGGCAGAGCTTACAAAACCGCGTGCGGGATTTTTAATGTGCGGCACTTCGCCATGCGGAATATATCCCTGCCAGGCAAAGGTGCTGTCGCTGCCGGGCATGATCCACTTACCCTGATCTTTCCAGCGCAGCGGGAACTCCCCGTTATGCCATAAAGCAATATCGCCGGCTTTGGAAGCAAATACAAAGTTCTGCGCAGGGCAGGTATAATGTTCCAATGCAGCCACGTAATCATCGTAATTACGGGCATGGTTCAGCCTATTGAAGGTAAGCAGCTCATTGGAAGGGTCATGCGCTTTCCAGCGCAGGGCCAGGAAAGGCTGCCCGGGAATATCATCGTGAAAAGTATTATCAAACATTACCGGCCCCCATACGGTGTAGGCAACGGTATCGTAATAAGACTGCTGACCGCGGATCTTGATCTCTTCCACGCGTGGCACAGCATCGCGGTACTGCCCGTTGAATAAATATTGCTGACGCCCGTTGCGGAACTGCACGGCGTAATAATCCATCACATCTTCAGAGCCATTAGTTACGCCCCAGGCTATGTTATCATTAAAGCCTATGATAACGCCGGGCGCACCGGGCAGGCTGGCGCCATATACATTCATGCCGGGCGTTTTGATCTGTACTTCGTACCATAAAGAAGGCAGACTTAAGCCCAGGTGCGGGTCATTACACAGGATGGGCGCGCCGCTGCGGGTTTTGCTGCCACTTACGGCCCAGTTATTACTCCCGTTATCCGGGTCGGGTTTGTCCTGCTTAAAGTGCAGCATGGCGGCTACCTCCTGCAGGGCGCTGTCTGCGGGCATAACGGCATTCTTCACCGGTTTATCAAAGGCGGTGCCTTTGGGTATTACCGGGTCTATGCTATCGTTACGGTCGGGGTACATATTATTAAAGTCCGATGGGCTGAACAGGCGGCGGGCATTGGTATATTCCAGGTCATTCACGCCACCGGCCAGGTCGTACGACATATACTTCAGCAATGCAGCACATTTCAAAGCGCTCCAGGGTTCGGGGCGGTAGTCCAGCAGCTTGTATTCTACTGCCAGGTCGCTGTAAGAAAGGCTGCTGATATAGGCATTGATACCGGCGGAATAGGCTTCCACCACCATTTTGGTAGTGCTGTCCTTTAACATGGCTGCTGCGGATAATTCTGCTGCATATCCCATACCCAGGCGGCGCTGACGGCGGTCGTACTGCAGCAGCTTGGGGCCCAGGATCTCACTTAAACGCCCCTGTGCGGCCATTGTCTGCAATTCCATTTGCCAAAGGCGGTCGCGGGCATGCAGGTAACCTTCTGCATAATAGGCATCGGCTTCCTGCTCTGCAAAAATATGCGGCACCATACGATCATCCAGCCATACTTCTACTTTGCCTTTGAGGCCGGGCAGGGCCAGCTCCTCATTATAATCTTTGCTGATAGCTTCTGCATTTTGCCAGAACCCTTCCTGCGGGCTTAAGAACTTACCTAAGGGCGGGATGGATCCCCATTTGCGGTTCAGGGCTCCAATTAAAGCAAGGGTAATAACGGCGGCTATAAGAAAGGGTATGAATCTCATAATAATGTGCTGATGTGCAGATGGTGCAATATGCAGATGAAATTAGTGTAAAATTATGAAACCGGTAGTGTATGCACGCTTTTTTCCATTTGTACATTACCCCATCAGCATACTGGTACATTGATCCACTTCCTCAAACGTATTAAAGCTGTGTAATACAATGCGTAAACGCTCCTGCCCTTTGGGTACGGTGGGGTGCAGGATGGGCCTTATATCTAAATTGGCAGCCTGTAAGGCGGCTGCCTGGCGGCGGGTAAATTCATTGCCGGGTGTAAGCACGATCTGGATGGGTGTTTCGCTGGGCAGCACCTGCAGGGTATGCGTGGCCAGCCGGAAGCGGGCAATAAGGGCGGCCAGGTGCGTGCGGGCCTCTGTCATATAAGGGAATAAGTTATAGCTGGCCATAACAGCGGCAATAGCTGTAGGGGGTAACGCGGTTGTATATATGAAAGCGCGGGAAAAATTGACCAGGTATCTGCGCAGCTCATCAGTCCCTAATACAATGGCGCCATGGCAGCCCAGGGCTTTGCCAAAGGTATGCACACGGGCAAAACATTTACCGGCTAACCCCAACGCCTGTACTAAGCCTTCGCCCTGCGGGCCTACAACGCCGGTGGCATGGGCTTCATCTACAATTAAATGAGCGCCGGCCTTTTCACAGGCTGCGGCCATCTCTTTCAGCGGGGCCATATCCCCATCCATAGAGTATACGGATTCTACGGCAACAAATATATTGCCGGTAGCACGCTGCAGCTTCTTTTCCAGGTCGGCCACATCATTATGTAAAAAAGAAAAGGCCTGTGCGCGGCTCAGGCGAATGCCATCGCGGATAGAGGCATGGATCAGCTGATCATAGATCACGGTATCTTCCTTTTGCGGTACGCAGGAGAACAATCCTACATTAGCGTCGTACCCCGAATTATAGATCAGGCCTGCTTTGGCGGCATGAAAGGCGGCCAGGTTCTGCTCTGCTTCTTCTATCCACGCATAGTTACCGGCCAGCAAACGGGAGCCGGTGCTGCCATGCATGTAAGGCCTTTCCATTAACAGGGTATGCACAGCCTCCTGCATAGCGGCACTGCGGGCAATGCCCAGGTAGTCGTTGGAACAAAAATCCACCATGTGCGGGGCGGGCAGCTTCAGCTCGCGTAGGGCGTGCTGGGCCTGGCGCTGCGCCAGCTGATCCAGTAAGAAGGATGCTTGCTTCATGCCCCAAAACTAAACATCCGGCAGCAAATAACCGTTACCGGCAAAAAAAATATCAGGGCGGGAACTCTAGCTAACCTGTTTTGTTATTTTACTGCAACTATAATTATTGTAATATCAAATATTCCTTCGATTCATACCAATCACTGATAGCAGATAATCTCTGTATAATTTTAGGCTGTTCCTTTCCAAGGTCAAAAGCACAAAGTGTTTTGTGGCCTGCAGGAACCATATCAAAAGGAAGAAAAAAACCTTGAGTGACCGACTTTAGTGTAACCTCGCCAATAAGGTGTTCATCACCTTCCATATCTTTTACAATTGTAAAAACAGCTCCTATAGGAATATCAAATTCCGAAAAATCACAGAAAAGCAATACTTCTCTTTCACCTATGCCTAATCTCACTAAATACATCGCTCTCACGCTATCAGATGCTCTTCCTAATATCTTTAACTTTTCTTTAGCCATTGCCTTGCTCTTTTATGTCAACATTCATTGCATAATGCTCTTATAAAAAACGAATATCGTCTAAGACCATACAATGGCATTAAATATACAATTTCCTATTTCTAATACAATATCTTCAGCATACTGCGCCTGTTCTCCCTATGCTGGCTTTCATCACAGGGCACCCCATTACCACAGGGGTTCACCAGCTCACGCTCGCCCAGGTTCTCATAGTACATGCGTTTGGATGATACGCCTCTTTTTACCAGGTAATCTATTACGGCATAGCTGCGCAGGGCAGAAAGATTAATATTGTACTTGTCAGACCCGCGACTATCTGCATAGGAGCGCACCATCAGCTTCCATTCAGGATGCTGCTGCAATACCACTGCCACGCGGTCCAGCAGGTCTTTGGAGGCTGTCAGCAATACTGCGCTGTTATAATCATACAGGAAATATAATTTTTCCAGCTTGTTCACAATAGTGCTGTCTGTTTTAGTAGGTACAGGCGTAACGGCCACCGTATCCGGTGGCGTTGGTTTTCCGGCTTTGGGGTTCTCCAGCTTCTCTGTTATATGCGTATCCATGAAGTGGTAAATATCATCACCACCACCACCGCCGCGGCGGTTAGAGGAAAAGTATCCTTCGTACTGGTTGCTTTTTATTACAAAGCCCAGGTCATCTGAACCGGAGTTAAAGGGACGGCGCAGGTTGCGGGGAGCGCTCCATTCCGCACGGTTGCCCGTGGTACGGAAAATATCAAAACCGCCCATGCCCGGATGTCCTTTGCTGGAAAAGTAAAGCGAGCCTGCTTCATTCATGGTGGGAAATCCTTCTTCAAAGCGGGTATTGATCACCGGCCCGCAGTTGGCGGGTGGCCCCCAGTTACCATCTGCCTGCTTTTCGCTGTACCAGAGATCTGTTTTGCCCTGCCCGCCCGGACGGTCTGATACAAAGTACAGGATATTGCCATCATTGCTCAGCGTTGCATTACCACTAAAGTAACCGGCCATGTTTAATGCTGCAACCGGCTCCAGTGGCGACCAAACTGAATCTTTCTTTACAGACCAGAACAGCGACATTAAACGTTTTCCATTCACAGCGCCTTTCTTCGTACGGTCGGCCATATCTTTTCCCCAAACATTCAGGGTCACATACAAAGTATCTTCCCTGCTATTGAAACAAACCGGGCCTACGTGGTAGGGGATCTTTCCCAACACCTTCGGCAATACTTCTTCCAGCACGTTATTCACTATGCCGCCTTTTGTGTATTGTTTGAACAGATAGGCTTTAAAGAAAGGCTGGTTCACGCGGGGATCTGTAGCGGGGTTACGCTCGGCGCCGGTACTGAGCGCCATTTTACGGTAACCGTTGGATACTACCAGCAGCCCGGCTTTCATCATGCCGCTTACCCAGTCGGCCCCCTGTGAGCTTAGCTCTTTTATATTCTCTACTGCCAGGTTCAGTGTATCTTTTTTCCATAACAGCGCACTGTCGCACCCGGCCAGCATGATATTTTTCCATTGCATAATACTATCTGCACCGGCGCTGTTATAACGGCCCAAGTAAATTTTTGCCGTATCATATTCTTCGATATTCTTTTGTATCTCGCTATACAGGAGCTGGATCTCTGCCGGGCAATCAGGACGTTCCATCATTTGCAGGTACCAGTAACCTGCTTCTGTAAAGCGGGCCATTTCAATATAGCACTGCGCTGTTTTTCCCAGCAGCTTTAACGATGCTTTATTACCTTTTCTTTCCGCCAGCCTGCTATAAAGCGTAGCAGCTACTGCATATTCCTGCCGTGCGAAAGCGTCATCTGCCAGCTGCGGCAGGCTTTTTTGCTCCTGCGCATATAACCGCACAGGCCCCCAAACTAAAACCATTAACAGAATGGTGTAAAAACGTAACATATCAGTGTCCCCTTCTTTTAAAAGTACCGTGGATTGGATGTGCTGTAATGCTTTGACGGGAATAGCAGGCCGATAGATATTTCGTGCGATCCCCCCTGGGCGCCGGCCAGCTTGTTAATATTCATATCATAGGCATATCCCATGCGCAGCTTTTCCGATACATAATATTCTACGATAGCGCTGGCGGCATTCACAGATTGCAGCCCGGAAGGCAGCTGTTTGTTCCATATGGGCACGCCTGCACGAAACGAGCCGCCTATCCAGAAAACATTTTCAATGAGCAGCATGGCATTCAGGTCTATATTGGTAGGCCCTTTAAAATCATCCTTGAGCATGATGGATGGCTTCAGCTGCACATGTTCCGACAGCGGCAGCATACAACCTGTTGCCAGGTAAATGTGCTGCGTTTTACGGATGTTCTGGTAGTTATATCCTTTCCAGTGATACGATGTGCTGGTGTAGCGGGAAAAGAGATCCAGCACAGACAGGCTTAGGAAAAAGGATGGTGTATGATAATAAATACCGAACCGCGCGTCCGGCGAGTAAGCGTTTACGCCTCCTGCCGGAAACACCGGGTCATCCGCATCCAGGTACTGCAGCGCTTTCCCATCCAGCCGGTACTGCGTAACGCCCAGGGCTATACCCAGGCAAAGGCGGCGCGTATTTTCATTATCCAAAGGAATGCGGTATGCATAGGAGCCGTAAAAAGAAAATGCCTGCTGCGGTCCCATTGCATCTGCCATTACCTGTAATCCCAAACCTATTCCTGCACCAGCTTTCAGCGGATGCAAAGGCCCATCTACCGATACTCCGCCGGTATGCGGCGCACCAGGCAAACCGGTCCATTGCTGCCGGTAAATGGTGTTAAGGTATAAGGCATCCTTATAACCTGCATAGGCAGGGTTTACACTTAACCCGTTAAAGGCATACTGGCTGAACTGCACATTCTGCTGCGCCCTGCTATTCAAGGCTGCCAGTAGCAGTATTACTATATACCATTTCTTTCTGCTGCACATAACTGTACGTTTACGAATTAATTCCTTTTTATCACCACCCATCCTTTGTATAATTTTACGCCGCCTGCTGTTTCTTTTAATTCCAGCTTATAGAAATAAGTGCCTTCACTTAAGCCCGTACCATTCCAGTCGTTATGATATTCTTTTGACTGGTACACCATGCTGCCCCAGCGGTTGAACACATAGAGCACAGCCTTGCCGTATTTTTCCAGTCCTTTGATGATAAAGTATTCATTCTTGCCATCGCCATTAGGGCTCATGGCATTTACAATAAACAGTCCGCCGTCGCTTTCGTCCGGTATAGTTTCGATCTCCGTACCCGGGTGCCCGTTACAGCCCGCCGATGCAGGATCGCAACCAGATGTTGGCACCGTAACGGTGCCATCTGAAACATAGGCTGTATTAGTGATCACAGGCACAGTACTATCCAGGCCGGTGCTTACTTTTACTTTAAAGGTTACATCGGCAATAGCGCCTAATGCCAGGTTGCTCAGGGTCCATTTTACTGCATTCGTTGCCCTGTCATAAGTACCGCCATCTGTTGCGCTTTCAAAAGTGGTATGCGCCGGTACGGTATCAGTAATATTAATAGCCGGTATGGTTACATTCCCTGTGTTCCGCACCTGAATGGTGTAGGTTAATATTTCCCCCGCTTTTGCCTTTGGATTACCACTGGCAGTGGCCACTGATTTCCAGGTATCAAATGTGGATACCTTGCCCACCGGTATGTTGGTGGCAGGATCGCCGGGATTGGGGTGCGGATGCGGGTTATTAGGATCACTGGGATCTGGCGGCGTGCTGGGCTGCCCTCCCTTACCATTACCGTTATCTACTGCGGCGGTATTTATAATGCTGGTAGCGCCGGTAAGGTCTTTCACCACCTTTACGGTAAAGCTGCGGGTTACATCCGGTGCGCCTACTGCAATAGTAGCAACCGTCCAGCTAAGCTTGCCTGTAACATCGGGCCCTATACCACCTTCTGCGCTTACAAATTCCGTATAGGCAGGTACGTTATCCGTGATCTGCACGTTGGTTAATGTAACGCTGCCGATATTGCGCACATGAATGGTATAGGTGATCTCATCGCCGGTAGTTACCGCACCTGCAGCACCGGAGCCGGTATAGCTGGCGCTTTTCCAGTTGGCGGAGTTCTTGCCATTATCCACCGGTACCTCTGTAGCAGGATCGTTAGGGTCTGGGTTGGGTTTGGGCTGATTAGGATCGTTACCATTCTGTGGGCCGGTGGGATGATTACCGCCGCCATCTCCATTATCTACCCAGGCTGTGTTAACAATATAAGTTGCGTTGGTAAGGTCGTTCGCTACTTTTACGGTAAAGCTGCGCGTTACATCTGCGCTGCCTACCGGTATCTCTGTAACGGTCCAGGTAAGCTTGCCGGCAGCATCGGGTACAATACCACCTTCTGCGCTTACAAACTGCGTATAGGTAGGTATGTTATCCGTGATCACTACATTGGTGAGCTTTACATAACCGGTGTTACGTACATGGATGGTGTAAGTGATCTCATCACCGGACCTTACTGATCCTGCAACGCCGGTGCCCGTATATGCGGCGCTTTTCCAGTTAACAGAGTGTTTGGCGGTATCTACCGGTACGTTGGTAGACGGATCGCCCGGGTTAGGATGTGTTTGCGGGTTGTTAGGGTTACTGGGATCCGGCGGTGTAGTAGGATGCTCTCCTGATCCATCGCCATTATCAACTCCTGCGGTGTTGAGGATACCGGTAGCGCCGGTAAGATCATTCACCACCCTTACCACAAAGCTGCGCGTTACGTCTGTTGAGCCAATTGGCACCTCTGCAATATTCCAGGTGAGCTTGCCGCTTGCATCGGGTACAATACCACCTTCTGCGCTTACAAACTGCGTATAGGCAGGTATGTTATCCGTGATCGCTACATTGGTGAGCTTTACATGACCCGTGTTGCGAATATGAATAGTATAGGTTATCTGGTCGCCCGGTTTTACAGCGCCTGCAGCGCCGGTGCCGGTATAGGAAGCGCTTTTCCAGTTAAGAGATCGTTTACTCTGATCTACCGGTACGTTGGTAGATGGATCGCCGGGTGTAACAGGGCCGGGATGCGGGTTGTTAGGATCACTGGGATCCGGCGGTGTGGTGGGATGCTCTCCTGATCCATCACCATTATCAACTCCTGCGGTATTAAGGATGCCGGTTGCGCCGGTAAGATCATTCACTACCCTTACCACAAAGCTGCGGATAACATCCGGTGCGCCTACTGCAATGCCGGGAATGGTCCAGGTTAATGTACCGGTTGCATCCGGCACAGCACCACCATCGGCACTCACAAACTCTGTATAAGTGGGTATCTTATCCGTTATTTTTATGTTCGATAAGTTAACGTTGCCGGTATTGCGTATATGAATGGTATAGGTGATTTCGTCGCCGGTGGTTACCGCACCTGCAGCACCGGAGCCGGTATAGCTGGCGCTTTTCCAGTTAACAGATTGTTTGCCGTTATCTACCGGTACGTTGGTAGATGGATCGCCTGGGTTATTAGGCCCGGGGTTCGGGTTATTAGGGTTTCCCGGATCCGGCGGCGTGGTGGGATGCTCTCCTGATCCATCACCATTATCAACTCCTGCGGTGTTAAGGATACCGGTTGCGCCGGTAAGATCATTCACCACCCTTACTACAAAACTGCGGGTTACGTCCGTTGAGCCAACAGGCACCTCTGCAATGTTCCAGGTAAGCTTGCCGCCAGCATCGGGTGTAATACCACCTTCTGCGCTTACAAACTGCGTATAGGCAGGAATGTTATCCGTGATCACTACATTAGTGAGCTTTACATGACCCGTGTTGCGAATATGAATAGTATAGGTTATCTGGTCGCCCGGTTTTACGGCGCCCCCAGCACCGGTGCCGGTATATGCAGCACTTTTCCAGTTGGCTGAGCTTTTTGTTTGATCTACCGGTACGTTGGTAGATGGATCGCCAGGGGTAACAGGGCCGGGATGTGGGTTGTTAGGATCACTGGGATCCGGCGGCGTGGTGGGATGTTCTCCTGATCCATCACCATTATCTACCCCTGCTGTATTAAGGATGTTGGTGGCGCCCGTAAGATCATTTGACACTTTTACCACAAAGCTGCGGGTAATATCAGGGCCGCCAATTGCTATGCTGGGAATGGTCCAGGTTAATGTACCGGCAGCATCCGGCACAATACCGCCATCGGCACTAACAAACTCCGTATAGGTGGGTATTTTATCCGTTATTTTTACGTTCGATAAACTAACGTTCCCGGTATTGCGGATATGAATGGTATAGGTGATCTGGTCGCCTGCAGTTACAGCGCCTGCTGCACCGGTACCGGTATAGGCAGCGCTTTTCCATTGCTGGGTGGATACAACATCATTGTCGGCAATAGTAACGGTAGCGGGATTTGGTGTGCCTATCAGGATGGCAGGGCTGCTGGACGGGCTGCCCGGTATAACAGCGGTTAGCGTCATGACCACGGTTTCAGGGCCTTCTACAAGATTATCATCCAGCACGGTAACCGTTACATCTGCATAACTGCTGCCTGAGGGGATAAAAGTACTTGTGGGCATCGTATAGTCGTTACCGGCGCCCTTTGTTGCGGTGCTGCCGGTAATGCCGAAGTTAACGATCAACCCTCCTACCGGAGCCTTCACACCATTGGTCCAGCCAATTCTGAAACTGCCGTTATTACCTGCGCCACCTGGCTCCTTACCATCTGTGGTGCTGATAATAGCGATGGATGTGTTATCATCATCGGCAATATTTGCTACTGCGCTTTTATTAACAGGGTCGAGGGAAAAGTTCACTGCCGGCGATCCAGTGGATGCGCTTGCATTGGGTGTTAATGAAATACTAACCGTTTCTGTTGCTTCTATTACTTTATCGTCGTTCACTATTATGGGCAGTAACACGCTGTTAGCTCCTGCAGGCAAAACGATCTCGCCGGTAAGCGTTGTGTTATCATAGTCGTAGGCTGCGCCGGGGCCGCCTGTTGCCGTACTGATATTATCTATGTTATACTTTACAAGAATATCCTGGGTAAAGGTAAGCCCGCCGGGCAGGCTGATATTAAAACCTGCATTGTTGCCAGCGCCACCCGGTTCTTTGCCGTTTGTTGCAAGGGTAATGCTTAAGCGGTTATCATTATCAATAATATCTATGCCGCTGCCTATGTTGGGGCCTATGGTGAACATTACACCGGTTGCATCTGTAACGTTGTTTAACTGAATGGACAGATCTTCATCGCCTTCTATGTCGTTATCATCTATGGCTGTTACTACCAGGTCCACTTTATTGGCGCCTGCCGGCAGTATAATGGAGTGGGGAGATAGATCATTATAATCCACTCCTTCTGTTGCAACCCCAACGCCTGATCCCTGGATGGTATAATCGATGGTAATGTCATTTGCAGCGGTTACACCAGCGGGCAGCTCAAAAGTGAATTTACCATTTGCGCCGCCTTCTTCTGCATTAATGGCGGTGCTGCTGATGTTTATATTATTATCATCATCCGTAATAGATACCGTTGCGGCATTGTTGGCCGGATTAACCGGCACGGGAACAGCAGGTGATCCGGTGGTAGCGCCTGTAAGAGTTACTACTACTGATTCAGTAGGTTCAATGAGCTTATCGTCCAATACATCTACCGGTATTTGTACCGCATTCGTATTGGCCGGTAATACTACTGTACCGGATAAAGCCGTGTAATCATTACCTGCCGTGGCTGTGCCGCCTACTGTATAGGAGATGGTAATATCTTCCGGATGCGTGGATCCCAATGTTAACCCAACGGAAAAATTACCGGTGGTACCTGGTTCTCTTGCACCGGCTATGGCGGTGATGGCCACTTCCAGGGCATACGCGGATGTGGCTTTATGCGGGGATACTGTTTGACGGTTTACCGGTGTCCAGCTACCGCATAAAATGCAGATGGCTATTAACAGGACATATTTCCTGCTACCGGTATACATGGCAAGGATGCGCTGCTGCATATATGCAAGCTTGCACCAATAGGGAGTAATGTTTGTATAACGCATTACATTAAATTGTTTGCGCTGAAAAGATAGGTTTAGTCCGGTGCCCGGAATGAGGGGGAGTTAAGAATGCATAATGGGGTATGCTACGTTGTGTAAAACTACTCATAGGTTAAAGGCATTGGTTATAGGATAGTATTCTGATATCATAAAATTAATAATATTTATATCTAAACAATCATTATCCACTATATATTTCACAGGTATTTTCAAATAAATCGTATGTGCGTTTATGTTACTACCATCTAACAGACATGACTCTCCCGTTCAGCTGTGGCAGCATGTTTCAATAGCTATTACTGATAAATACTTTACGCCCTCTCTCATGGGAGAAAGAGCGTAAAGTATTTTTTATGCCTGATACTTTGTTTGTAGTATTACCACTTAGCCAGTATCAGCTTGGCTGAATAGATCTTTCCATTGGCGCGGATCACGCAATAGTGCATGCCCGGGGGAATGCGCTGTGCATCCAGGAAGAGCTTATACGTAAGCCCGCTCTGCGCCTGTCCGGAGAACAATACTGTTTCCCTGTCACCAAGCGCTCCGAAGATGGTTACATCTACCCTTCCGCTCACCGGCGACTTGAATGTGATGCATGCCCTTTCCACAAAGGGATTGGGGAAGATGTTATATTCAAGCTGCGCCGGTTCTTCTTTTGCTGCACGCTCGGTAAGATTAGCCGTAGCCGGTGCGGCAACCAGCATCGCTCCTGCTGCTGTTGTTACCTTTAAGCTGGCCGTGTTCTCACAACCATTTGTTTTATCTTTTACTACCAGCTTAAATGTGCCGGAGGTATTTGCATTGCCGGACATGTACACCACACTTGAGGCATCTGCACCTGATACGATAGACCATTGGGGATCTGTAGCGGTGAGTGTCCACGCATAGGATACATTAGTTACATCTTTTGCTGTTAATACATTAAAGGACTGTGCATCCGGCGCTGTTGCCGGCGGATTGATGACACATTCCGGTATAGTCTTGTTCTCTGTTACAATGGTGCTCTTTGTAGCAGTACAGCTATTACCCGGGTCAGTGACTGTTAATGTATAGGTACCTGCTTTGATGGTAACGGCCGTAGATCCCGGCACATCAAAACCGGCGCCATCCGTCCACCTGTAAGTAACTCCCGCTGTTGTGGAATTACCTGTTAAGGTAACACTGGTTTTGGTACATGTAAGCGGGCCATCATTGCTTGTTACCGGCGTGGCTGGTGCGGTGTTATTCTGTACTACCACGGTGCTTTTGGTAGACGTACACCCGGTGGCCGTATTAGTAACCGTGAGCGTATAGGTGCCCGGCACATTTGTAAATGCTGTAGCGGTAGTGGCGTTATAGGTGTTGGTTGCATTCGTCCATCTGTAAGAAACATTTGACGAAGAAGAAACACCGTTAAGCGTTACGCTGGTTCTTGCACAGGTTAGCGGACCGTTATTGCTGGCATCTACACCCTGCGGGGCTGTAAGATCCTGGATCACGGTTACTGAATCTTTATTAGTACATCCGTTCACGTTACTGCTTACCGTAACATAGTATTTACCTGGCGCGATCACGCTTACCGGGTTCTGACCCGCTGCGAAACCTGTCCAGGTAATACTTGTTCCATTAGTTGTTGCTGTCAGGTTTACAGCGGTAGTATTACAATTTAATACTGCCGGCTGTGTGATAGACAGTGTTGGCTTGGTGATATTCTGTGTTACGGTTACGCTGTCTTTTTGTGTACAACCGTTGCTACCTGTAGCCACTGCGTAGTATTTACCAGGAGCTGTTACGCTTACCGGGTTTTGACCGGCGGCGAAGCCGGTCCAGGTTATTGTTGTACCGTTAGTGGTAGCTGTCAGGTTTACAGAAATCGTGTTACAAGTTAATACTGCTGGTTGTGTGATGGCCAGTGTAGGCTTGGTGATATCCTGTGTTACTGTTACGCTGTCTTTCTGAGTGCAACCATTGCTGGCTGTAGCGATAGCGTAGTATTTGCCAGGGGCTGTTACACTTACCGGGTTCTGGCCTGCGGCGAAACCTGTCCAGGTGATGGTTGTACCGTTAGTGGTAGCTGTTAGGTTTACGGAGGTAGTAGTACAAGTTAACACTGCTGGTTGTGTGATTGACAGGTTTGGCTTGGTGATATTTTGCGTTACTGTTACACTGTCTTTTTGTGTACAACCATTGCTACCTGTAGCCACTGCATAGTATTTGCCAGGAGCTGTTACGCTTACCGGGTTCTGTCCGGCTGCGAAACCTGTCCAGGTGATGCTTGTTCCATTAGTAGTAGCTGCCAGGTTCACGGAGGTAGTAGTACAAGTTAATACTGCTGGTTGTGTGATCGCCAATGTAGGCTTGGTGATATCCTGCGTTACTGTTACGCTATCTTTTTGTGTACAACCGTTGCTACCTGTAGCCATTGCGTAGTATTTACCAGGAGCTGTTACGCTTACCGGATTTTGGCCGGCTGTGAAACCTGTCCACGTGATGCTTGTACCGTTGGTGCTAGCTGCCAGGTTCACGGAGGTAGTAGTACAGTTTAACACTGCTGGCTGTGTAATGGCCAGCGTTGGCTTGGTGATATCCTGCGTTACTGTTACACTATCTTTTTGTGTACAACCATTGCTACCTGTAGCCATTGCGTAGTATTTGCCAGGAGCTATTACGCTTACCGGGTTCTGGCCGCCGGCGAAGCCGGTCCAGGTGATAGTTGTACCGTTAGTGGTAGCAGTTAGATTTACGGAGGTAGTAGTACAAGTTAATACTGCTGGCTGTGTTACCGTCAGGCTAGGTTTGGTTATATCCTGCGTTACGGTTACACTATCTTTTTGTGTACAGCCGTTGCTACCTGTAGCCACTGCGTAGTATTTACCAGGAGCGGTTACGCTTATCGGGTTTTGGCCGGCGGCAAAGCCTGTCCAGGTGATACCCGTACCGTTAGTGGTAGCGGTCAGGTTTACGGAGGTAGTAGTACAAGTTAACACTGCTGGTTGTGTGATGGCCAGCGTTGGCTTGATGATATCCTGCGTTACGGTTACACTGTCTTTTTGTGTACAACCATTGCTACCTGTAGCCACTGCATAGTATTTGCCAGGAGCTGTTACGCTTACTGGGTTTTGGCCGGCGGCGAAGCCTGTCCAAGTGATACCCGTACCGTTAGTAGTAGCTGCCAGGTTCACGGAGGTAGTAGTACAAGTTAACACTGCTGGTTGTGTGATGGCCAGCGTTGGCTTTGTGATATCCTGCGTTACGGTTACACTGTCTTTTTGTGTACAACCATTGCTGGCTGTAGCGATAGCGTAGTATTTACCAGGTGTAGTTACGCTTACCGGGTTTTGGCCGGAGGCGAAACCTGTCCAGGTGATAGTTGTACCGTTAGTGGTAGCTGTCAGGTTTATAGAAGTTGTGTTACAAGTTAATACTGCTGGCTGTGTGATGGCCAGCGTTGGCTTGGTGATATCCTGCGTTACTATTACGCTGTCTTTTTGAGCACAACCGTTGCTACCTGTAGCCACTGCATAGTATTTGCCAGGAGCTGTTGCGCTTACCGGATTCTGGCCAGCTGCGAAACCTGTCCAGGTGATGCTTGTTCCATTAGTAGTAGCTGCCAGGTTCACGGAGGTAGTAGTACAAGTTAATACTGCTGGTTGTGTGATCGCTAATGTAGGCTTGGTGATATCCTGCGTTACTGTTACGCTGTCTTTTTGAGTACAACCATTGCTGGCTGTAGCGATAGCGTAGTATTTACCAGGAGCTGTTATGCTTACCGGGTTTTGACCGGCGGCGAAGCCTGTCCAGGTGATGCTTGTACCGTTGGTGCTAGCTGCCAGGTTCACGGAGGTAGTAGTACAAGTTAATGCTGCTGGTTGTGCTATCGTCAGATTAGGTTTAGCTATATCCTGTGTTACCGTTACACTCGCTGTACTAGAACAACCATTTGCAGTTGTTGCGGTAGCGGTATATGTGCCAGGAGCGGTTACACTTATCGGGTTCTGGCCTGCGGCAAAGCTGGTCCAGGTGATAGTTACACCATTAGTAGTAGATGCAGCTGTTAAGTTTACTGAAGTAGTGGTACATGTCAGTACAGGCGGCTGCGTTATCGTCAGGTTAGGTTTGGCATTATCCTGCGTTACTGTTACGCTGTCTTTTTGTGTACAACCGTTGTTCCCTGTAGCCACTGCGTAGTATTTACCAGGTGTGGTTACGCTTACCGGATTTTGGCCGGCGGCGAAGCCTGTCCAGGTGATACTTGTACCGTTAGTGGTGGCTGCCAGGTTTACGGAGGTAGTAGTACAAGTTAATACTGCAGGTTGTGTGATCGCCAATGTAGGCTTGGTGATATCCTGCGTTACTGTTACGCTGTCTTTTTGTGTACAACCATTGCTGGCGGTAGCGATAGCGTAGTATTTACCAGGTGTGGTTACGCTTACGGGGTTCTGACCTGCAGCGAAGCCTGTCCAGGTGATAGTTGTACCGTTAGTGGTAGCGGTCAGGTTTACAGTAGTTGCGTTACAAGTTAATACTGCTGGTTGTGTGATGGCCAGCGTCGGCTTGGTGATATCCTGCGTTACTGTTACACTGTCTTTTTGTGTACAACCGTTGCTACCTGTAGCCACTGCGTAGTATTTACCAGGAGCTGTTACGCTTACCGGGTTTTGGCCGGCGGCGAAGCCTGTCCACGTGATAGTGGTACCGTTGGTGGTAGCTGCCAGGTTTACAGAAGTTGTGTTACAAGTTAATACTGCTGGTTGTGTGATGGCCAGCGTTGGTTTGGTGATATCCTGTGTTACAGTTACACTGTCTTTTTGTATACAACCATTGCTGCCTGTAACCACTGCATAGTATTTGCCAGGAGCTGTTACACTTATCGGGTTCTGGCCTGCGGCAAAGCCGGTCCACGTGATGCTTGCACCGGTAGTCGTAGTAGCGGCAGTCAAGTTTACGGAGGAAGTTGTACAAGTTAATACTGCTGGCTGTGTTACCGTCAGGTTAGGTTTGGCATTATCCTGCGTTACCGTTACACTGGCTGTAGTAGAACAGCCATTTGCAGTTGTTGCGGTGGCGGTATATGTGCCAGGAGCTGTGACACTCACTGAATTCTGACCTGCAGCAAAGCCGGTCCACGTGATAGTTACACCATTAGTAGTAGATGCAGCTGTTAAGTTTACTGAAGTAGTGGTACATGTCAGTACCGGCGGCTGCGTTACTGTCAGGTTAGGTTTAGCTATATCCTGTGTTACCGTTACACTGGCCGTAGTAGAACAACCATTTGCAGTTGTTGCGGTGGCGGTATATGTGCCAGGAGCTGTTACACTTATCGGGTTCTGGCCTGCGGCAAAACCGGTCCAGGTGATAGTTACACCATTAGTAGTAGATGCAGCTGTTAAGTTTACTGAAGTAGTGGTACAATTCAGTACTGCTGGTTGTGTTATCGTCAGGTTTGGTTTTGCATTATCCTGCGTCACTGTTACACTCGCCGTAGTAGAACAGCCATTTGCGGTTGTTGCTGTTGCAATATAGGTACCAGGAGCTGTTACACTCACCGGGTTCTGGCCAGCAGCAAAGCCAGTCCAGGTGATGGTTGCACCATTAGTGGTAGATGCAGCCGTTAAGTTCACGGAAGTAGTGGCACAATTCAGTACTGCTGGCTGTGATACCGTTAGGTTAGGTTTAGCTATATCCTGTGTTACCGTTACACTAGCCGTTGTAGAACAACCATTTGCAGTTGTTGCGGTGGCGGTATATGTGCCAGGAGCTGTTACACTTACCGGGTTCTGGCCTGCAGCAAAGCCAGTCCAGGTGATGGTTGCACCATTAGTGGTAGATGCAGCCGTTAAAGTCACTGAAGTAGTCGTACAATTCAGTACTGCTGGCTGTGACACCGTGAGGTTTGGCTTAGCATTATCCTGCGTTACCGTTACACTGGCCGTTGTAGAACAACCATTTGCGGTTGTTGCTGTTGCGGTATATGTACCAGGAGCTGTTACACTCACTGGGTTCTGGCGGCGGCAAAGCCGGTCCACGTAATAGTTGCACCATTAGTAGTAGATGCAGCTGTTAAGTTCACGGAAGTAGTGGTACAATTCAGTACTGCTGGCTGTGACACCGTCAGGTTTGGTTTGGCATTATCCTGCGTTACCGTTACACTGGCTGTTGTTGAACAGCCATTTGCGGTTGTTGCTGTTGCGGTATATGTACCAGGAGCTGTTACACTCACTGGGTTCTGACCTGTTGCAAAACCTGTCCAAGTGATAGTTGCACCTGTAGTGGTGGTTGCTGCTGTCAGGTTCACAGAAGTAGTAGTACAAGTTAATACTGCTGGCTGTGACACCGTCAGATTAGGTTTGGCATTATCCTGTGTTACTGTTACACTATCTTTTTGTGTACAACCATTGCTGGCGGTAGCCACGGCGTAGTATTTGCCGGGGGTTGTTATGCTTACCGGGTTTTGACCGGCGGCGAAGCCTGTCCAGGTGATAGTTGTGCCATTAGTGGTTGCTGCCAGGTTCACGGAGGTAGTAGTACAAGTTAATACTGCTGGCTGTGTGATCGCCAGGGTCGGCTTGGTGATATTCTGTGTTACTGTTACACTGTCCTTTTGTGTACAGCCATTATTGCCTGTGGCAATCGCGTAGTATTTACCAGGTGTGGTTACACTTACGGAGTTCTGACCGGCAGCGAAGCCTGTCCAGGTGATACCCGTACCGTTAGTAGTAGCGGTCAGGTTTACGGAGGTGGTAGTACAAGTTAAGATTGCTGGTTGTGTGATTGACAGTGTAGGCTTGGTGATATCCTGCGTTACTGTTACACTATCTTTTTGTGTACAACCATTGCTACCTGTAGCCACTGCATAGTATTTACCAGGAGCTGTTACGCTTATCGGGTTCTGGCCGGCGGCGAAACCGATCCAGGTAATACCTGTACCGTTAGTAGTAGCTGTCAGGTTCACAGAAGTTATGTTACAAGTTAATACTGCTGGTTGTGTGATCGCCAGGGTCGGCTTGGTGATATTCTGCGTTACGGTTACGCTATCCTTTTGTGTACAGCCATTATTGCCTATGGCAATCGCGTAGTATTTACCAGGTGTGGTTACACTAACCGGGTTCTGACCTGCGGCAAAACCAGTCCAGGTGATTGTGGCACCGGTAGTGGTAGATGCAGCTGTTAAGTTCACAGAAGTAGTGGTACAATTCAGTACTGCTGGCTGTGACATCGTCAGGTTTGGCTTAGCATTATCCTGCGTTACCGTTACACTCGCAGTAGTAGAACAGCCATTTGCGGTTGTTGCTGTTGCAGTATATGTGCCAGCAGCTGTTACGCTTACCGGATTCTGACCTGCGGCAAAACCAGTCCAGGTGATTGTGGCACCAGTAGTGGTAGATGCAGCCGTTAAGTTCACCGAAGTAGTTGAACATGTCAGTACAGGCGGCTGTGTTACCGTCAGGTTAGGTTTGGCATTATCCTGCGTTACGGTTATACTGTCTTTTTGTGTACAACCATTGCTGGCGGTAGCCACTGCGTAGTATTTACCAGGTGTGGTTACGCTTACCGGGTTTTGGCCGGCGGCGAAACCGGTCCAGGTGATGGTGGTACCGTTAGTAGTAGCTACCAGGTTTACAGTAGTTGCGTTACAAGTTAATACTGCTGGTTGTGTGATGGCCAGTGTAGGCTTGGTGATATTCTGCGTTACTGTTACGCTGTCTTTTTGTGTACAACCGTTGCTACCTGTAGCCACTGCATAGTATTTACCAGGAGCTGTTACGCTTACCGGGTTCTGGCCGGCAGCAAAGCCTGTCCACGTGATAGTTGCACCGGTAGTAGTTGTAGCTGCTGTCAGATTCACGGAAGTAGTGGTACAAGTTAATACTGCTGGCTGTGACACCGTCAGGTTTGGTTTGGCATTATCCTGCGTTACCGTTACGCTGTCTTTTTGCGTACAACCATTGCTACCGGTAGCAACTGCATAATATTTACCAGGAGTGGTTACACTCACCGGATTCTGTCCTGCAGCAAAGCCCGTCCAGGTAATGCTTGTACCATTGGTGGTAGCTGCCAGATTTACAGAAGTTGTGTTACAAGTTAATACGGCTGGTTGTGTGATGGCCAGCGTGGGCTTGATGATATCCTGAGTTACCGTTACGCTATCTCTCTGGATACAACCATTGGTACCAGTAGCAGTCGCATAATATTTACCAGGAGCAGTTACACTTACCGGGTTCTGACCGGCAGCAAAACCTGTCCAGGTGATAATAGCGCCGCTGGTGGTAGTAGCGGCTGTAAGGTTTACGGAGGTAGCAGTACAGGTTAATACTGCCGGTTGTGTTACCGTCAGGTTAGGCTTCACAACACTCTGCGTTACTGTTACACTGGCCGTGCTGGTACAACCATTCGCCGTTTTAGCGGTTACAGTATAAGTGCCGGGAGTAGTAACTGCTACCGGGTTCTGACCAGCGGCAAAGCCGGTCCAGGTGAATGTAACGCCACTGGTGGTAGACGAAGCCGTTAAATTCACAGATGTAGTACCGCAGGTAAGCACCGGCGGCTGTGCTATGGTCAGGTTAGGCAGAACAGCATCCCGCGTTACCGTTACACTGTCCATGCTGGTACAACCATTTACAGTATCCTTCACCGTTACATAATACTTACCAGGTGCAGTAACTGCTACCGGGTTCTGGCCGGCAGTAAAACCGGTCCAGGTAATGGTAGTACCAGTGGTCGTAGTGGCAGCTGCCAGGCTTACAGAAGTAGTGGTACAGGTAAGCACTGCCGGCTGTGTTACCGTCAGGTTAGGTTTGGTAATATTCTGCGATACAGTAACTGTGCTGGTAGCCGTACAGCCACCCGGAGCAGTAACGGTAAGGGTATAAGTACCTGCAACCGTTACTACCGGGTTTTGTTCTGTAGATGTAAAATTGTTAGGACCTGCCCAGCTATAAGTTACGCCGGAAGTATTGGAGCTGCCGGAAAGTGTTACTGAAGTGGCTTTACAGGAAAGCGGACCACTCACGCCGGCAGCAGCATCTACACCTGTCACTTTCACATTATCCACGTAATAAAATTCATCAGTACCAGTAGCCCTGGCCCTGATCACCAGCTGCAAGCTGGTGCCGGTGCTTAGACCGGTCAGTGATATGTTACTATAGGTAGTGCTGTGATTATTAATAGCAGATCTCTTTTCTGCGAATAATACTTCAGCACCGCCGTTCAGCTTATAATAAAAACGGAGGTAATCTGCGTACTCGCCGGTTTCATTCATTACAGCACCGCCTGTTACGGCGCTGCGCACGTTTGCAGACAGACCCAGACTCGTTTTACCGGTAATATTGATCACACCGGAAGTCCACACACTTTCTCCGGTAGTGCCCTGGCCACTGATCTTAAACTCGTTGTTATTTACAGCAAAGGTGCTGCCGGAAGGCGTTGTGGTGGTCCAGCTGGTAGTACCATTGTCACTGGTGGCGCCGTTAGCAAGCGTAAAGTCTTCTAACCAGAATGCGGCAGTGTTGGCGCTAAGGCTAACTGTTGCTGTATCCTTAGCCGTACAACCGGTTGCGGAATTGGTAACCGTTAATATATAATCACCGGCCACGCTTACCTGTGGGTTTTGCGCAGTGGAGGTAAAATTATTAGGGCCGGTCCAGCTATAAGTTACTCCTGCGGTGGATGAGCTGCCTAAAAGTGTTACTGAAGAAGCGCCACAGGAAAGTGAGCCGCTTGCAGCAGCAGTAACATTCGGGGCAGTAGTGTTACGTACTACCATTACCGTATCCATTGCAGTACAACCCATGGCCAGATCAGTAACCGTTAATATATAATTACCGGGAGCCGTTACCGACGGGTTCTGCGTTGTGGAAGTGAAGCTGTTAGGTCCTGTCCAGCGGTAAGTAGCGTTTGTTACACTTGAACTGCCGGAAAGGGTAACGGAAGTACGCGTACAGGTCAGGGAATCTGTTACAGATGCAGTGGCTGTAATCGCGCTGGTTGCATTGGCGCCTGTCAGCTTCACATCATCAAAATAGTAACGTTCAGTTTTATCTGAATTCCGGGCTTTGATGATCACCTGTAACGTGTTGCCGGTTAATGCGGCAGAATTGACAGTAATGCTGGCAGTGCCCGCAGTGGTATTACCTATGCCTGCTGCATCGTCATATATCAGCACTTCAGCGCCACCATTCAGCTTATAATACACGCGCATATAATCGTCTGATTCAAACGCATCGTTGGCAGATGCCGTTTCGCTGCGCAGATATGCTGAGATCACTACGCTGCTCTTACCGGAAATATCCACTACATCAGAGGTCCATACGGCTTCTGCGGCTGCATTATAGGAAACTGCAAACTCGTTGTTCTGTACAGATATAGTGCCTGCGCCGCTATTGCTCAGCGTCCAGCTGGTAGCGCCATTATCAACAGTGGTACCGTTTGCCAGTGTAAAATCCTCCCACCAGAAAGCAGAAGGGGCGGCAGAACCGCTTGTTACCTGTACGGATTGTGTATTCGTACAGCCGTTAGCGGGATTCCTGACGGTTACCGTATAGGTACCTGCAGTGCTTACAGAAGCGCTCGGGGAGTTGCTGGTAAAGTTATTAGGGCCTGTCCAGCTATAGGAGACGCCTGACACAGAAGAACTGGCGCTGATGGTTACACTGCTTAAACATCCCAGCGCGCCACCGGTAGCCGTAACATCCGGCGGTGTTTTATTTTCTGTAACATTTACAGATGCGGATACGGTACATCCACCTGGCGTAGTGCCTGTAACATTATATTGCCCCCCTGCTGTTACAGTGGGGTTTTGTGTGGTGGAGGTAAAGCCATTGGGACCAGTCCACGCCCAGGACGATATTGTACCACTGGGCGTTACAGTAATAGTGGCATTACCGGTACAGGTTACCGGACCGCTAACAGCTGTTGCTAATGTTACTGCCGGATCTACGGCTGCTACCTTTACATTATCTACATAATAAAATTCATCGGTACCGGTAGCTCTGGCCCTGATCACCAGCTGCAAGCTGGTACCTGTGTTTGGAACGGCCACTGATAAATTCGTATAGGTGGTGCTGTGATTATTGATAGCAGATTTCTTTTCTGCGAATAATACTTCAGCGCCGCCGTTCAGCTTATAATAAAAACGTATGTAATCTGCATATTCACCGGCGTCATTCATTACGGCGCCGCTTGTTACGGCGCTTCTTACACTTGCAGCAAGATTAATGCTGGTTTTACCGGTAATATTGATCACACCGGAAGTCCATACGCTTTCTCCGGTAGTACCCTGACCACTGATCTTAAACTCGTTATTACTTACGGCAAAAGTGCTGCCGGAGGGAGTTGAGGTGGTCCAGCTGGTGGCGCCATTATCGCTGGTAGCGCCATTTGAAAGCGCAAAATCCTCTACCCATGTATTGGTAGCGGCAGCGCCGCTGGTAACGCTCACTGTTTGCGAAGCAGTACAGCCATTCGCAGGATTCCTTACGGTAACCGTATAGTTACCGGCTGTGCTAACGGTAGGATTTTTTACCGTACTGGTAAAATTATTAGGACCTGTCCAGCTGTAGGTTACGTTCGCTACAGAAGAATTAGCATTTAGCGTAACGCCAGAGGAGCCACAAGCCAGGCTGCCGCCTGTGGCGGAGAGGTCCGGCGGCGTTTTATTTTCCGTGACTGTAACGGAAGCAGTACCTGAACCGGATGAGCTGGTACCTGTTACGGTATAAGTACCAGCTGTGCTTACAACCGGGTTTTGCTGCGTAGAGGTGAATCCGTTAGGGCCTGTCCAGCTGTAAGTTACACCCGAAGCCGTGGAGCTGGCAGACAGTGTAAGGGATGGGTTGCTGCAGGTGAGCACACCGCCGTTGCCCGCAGTAGCCGTTACCGTTATCCCAGTGGTGGAGC
Source organism: Chitinophaga rupis (assembly GCF_900109685.1). Classification (GTDB taxonomy): domain Bacteria; phylum Bacteroidota; class Bacteroidia; order Chitinophagales; family Chitinophagaceae; genus Chitinophaga; species Chitinophaga rupis. The sequence goes on from NZ_FOBB01000004.1 coordinate 39,089, forward strand.
AGGGGCCCTTCTCTTTAAACACACGGTATTCTTCAATATAATATTTGGAGGTTTGCGAGCCCCCGTTGTTGTAATTATAGATCTTCACTACCAGCTGCACATTGTTACCATTCAATGCGGGCGATATAAAATCAATCGTGCCGAAGTTACCGGTACGCTGGTCCAGTAATACTTCACTGCCACCATTTATCTTATAATAGATCTTTACATACTCTGAGCTGTTCATATCTCCTTCCGAAGATACCTTTACCGCTACCTGCCAGCCGGCATATCCTGCAGTAGAAAATACTTTGGAATACCAGATGCCTTCACCTCCCAGCTCCTGCGCATGCAGGCGGTTTGATTTAACTGCAAAATAGCCGGTGCTGGCTACCTTAGATGCATCCAGGTACCAGCCGGTGGCGCTGTTATCGACAGTAGTACCGTCTGCCGCAGAGAATCTTGCCGTTACGATCGGGCATTCAGGTGTGGCAAAAAGATTGTTGCCAGTAAATAACAGTAGTAGGAGAACGATGGACATAAAATGCCCACGTCCTTTCGTTGGTAAAATTTTCACGATAAGGTGTTGGTTAGATTTAAGTGATTACTTCTTGTTCAATAGATAAAGGCTGCTACAGATCTACACAAATTACATTATGGCGTAATATTAGTGATTATTACTATACTACATATCGTATGAATGTCGGAGAGACAATTAAACTGAAATGAATAGTTGGAATGGAGAAAGATCAATTTTCGTATAGGACATCTTGCAAATAACTGACTACTAATTATAGTAAGGTGTATTTAATAAAAATAATACCGGTCATTGCGCAACAAAAAATAACCATAATGGATAAAAAAAATTTTACCCCTGAGCACAATAAATATAGTTTACCGATAAACAGCGGGATATTCATCTGTAGGTTTACGTACTTTTTATGCCAGTTGTATGCCCCCCTGCCCTTCCGGTACATTATAACTTTGTAACTTGCCACGGTATCCGGAAGCCATGCCTGTTATGATAACCGGTCCGCGACCTGAACACCTTACTTTCATTACTATGTCCAAAGTATCCATTCTTGGCCTGCAGCTGCCAACAGACCCACGCTGGGTGAACCTGGCTTCCATTTCCCTGGAGGCCGTATTAACCGACCATGCTTTTTGCGAACAGAAGGCCGCTACGGCCTGCATATCGCTGATACAGCGCTATCCTGAAAAAGACCGGCTGGTGCAGGATCTGGCGCCTATTGTTACGGAAGAATGGGGCCACTTCCGGCAGGTGCTGGCAGAAATGAAAAAAAGAGGTTTTTCCCTGGGCAAGCAACGCAAGGATGCTTATGTAAATGAGCTGATGCTGCACCAGGTAAAAGGCGGTACTGCCGAAGAACAGCTGCTGGATAAGCTGCTGATATGCGCCCTTATAGAAGCCCGCAGCTGCGAGCGTTTCCGCCTGCTGAGCGAAGGACTGGAAGATGAATACCTCCGTGATTTTTACCGCAAGTTCATGATCTCTGAAGCCGGGCATTACCGCCTGTTCATTGACCTGGCGCATGAATATATTCCCGAAGAGAAAGTAGGCCCGCGCTGGCAGTACTGGCTGCAAACAGAAGCGGAGATCTTAAAGGGGATGGAGATTAGAGGAGACAGGATGCATTAATGATGTGCGGATGTACGTGGGAGAGGTAAGCCGGTACATTAGAAGTTGAACCCAATATTTACATAAAACTTCAACCTCCCATCCTGATCATTATACATGAGAGAGCCTTCTATGGGCCCCAGGCGGGAGCTATAGCCAGCGGTAATGGAGTAGCCGCTCAGATAACGATAACGGGCATTTACATCGCCATTAAAATCATACAGTCCCACACCTATACGCGGCAGTACGAATAGGTTCCTGAAAAGTTCATGCTGATAAGCGACTTGCGCAATAGCTGCGCTGGATGTTATTACCTCACCTTCATACAATCCCGGAAACGTCAATTGGTTATGCGCTACTTTGTTCAACCCTCCTAACAGGTAACCATTGATCGGGGATTGATTATAATTAAAATTCACACCGCTACCCAGGTTCACCTCCAGCGCACTTCTACGGCTAAACGGAAAGTAATATTTCATTTGCAGCATAGCATGCTGATAGTTCGGGAACTCCAGGCCGGTACTATCTCCCGGCACCATTACCCCATCTTTGTACAGACGGTAGCTGGGATTTTGGTTATACACCCAGCCTGCTTCCAGCTGCAGGTCCATCCCTTTGCGCGGATAGATCTTACGGTCCAGGGAATTAACGCCATAATACCAGTAGCTGTTTAACTGGTTACCGTCTCCCTTCAGCTCTTCTGATGATTCAAAGCTGGGCCGGAAGTGGAAATACTCCCAGCGGGTGCCAACACCAATGGTCATAATACGGCTCAGGGCATACTGCATATGTACGTTAGCGTTAGCATACTTGGTGCGGTATTGCTGCTGGCGGACGAAATTATCGTACACATTCAACCCGTTATTTTCAAAGTATAGGCCCATGCCAAAGCCAAAGCTGCGGTTCCAGCCCAGGTATTTAAAGTACTCTGCTTCTACCCGCGGATTATCACTGATAGCTACGGTTACGAATGAACGGGAATTGGGTACAATGAAATTCCTTTGTGTAATGTTAATAATGGCGCTGGCATTGGTGAAGGTATTGTACTGCAATGCAAACTTTACATAGGTAAGGGGATTCTCCTCCACCTGTACGTTCATGGCGCCTTTTGCCGGGCCATCCGGTGTGAGGCTGTAGGTGATCTCTTTATAAAAACGGGTGCCAAACACATTCTGTACGGCCTCCTTTAGCTGCTCCGGGTTATAACAACCGCCGGTTTTGAGACCCAGACGGCCCCGGAAGAACTTTTCGTCGGAATGCACCAGCCCTGTTATGCTGATGCTCGTTAGTTCTATGTCGGGCACAAAAGGCAGGCGGTCTTTTTGAAAAGGTGCGGTGGGGTACAAGGCGTTCAGCGAATCGGCCAGGTGCTTGAACACCGGGTACATTTCCCGGCCTTTTTGTTTGCCTTTTTCGATAATAGAATCCACACTGCCAAAGCTGGCGGCGGAATATTCCTCCATATCATGCCGGATATAGATATCACAGGCTTTGCGGGCTTCCTTAAAGTCAATAGCATCTTTATAAAATCCCAGCTGGTAAATGATATCAAATGGAGTGGTCAGCTGGTCGGCTTTGCGCAGGCCGCCGCTTACATTGGAGCCTATCACAATATCCGCCCCCATTTCCTTGGCCGTGATCACGGGAAAGTTACGTACTACGCCACCATCTACCAGCTTGCGGTCGCCGATCTTTACCGCGGTAAAAATAGAAGGAATGGCCATACTGGCCCGTATGCTGGTAATGATCTGCCCTGTGTCCAGCGTTACAATTTCGCCGGTGGCAACATCCGTGGCAATACATTTAAAGGGGATATTGAACTTTGAGAAATCCTTTATATCCCGCGCGGGCCAGCACAGGCGGGCCAGCTCCAGCCATAGCTGTTGCCCGGTAATTACACCGGAAGCCAGCTTGGGTTTGCCGTACTCAAACGGGATCTCTATTATATACTTATCGTATTCGCTTTTTTCTTCGTAAGAAATATCTTTCAGTGATGCCTGGTTGGCAAACAGGTTGTCCCAGTCAAGCTGATGAGCCAGCGTTTCAATGGTATCGCCGGAATAACCCATGGCGTACAGGGAGCCTACAATGCTGCCCATGCTGGTGCCGGTGATATAATCGATCTTCAGCCCCGCGCTGTCAATAGCTTCTAAGATGCCTATATGGGCCAGGCCCTTGGCCCCGCCTCCGCTGAGTGTGAGCCCTATTTTAGGACGGCCTTTGCCCGACTGGGCCTGTACGGCGGCAGGGTAGCTACAAATTCCAAGAAATATAACGGCTAGTATTACGCTTAAAAACCTCATAGTAACTGTCCACAGACGCAACAAAGTATTCTCTAAAGTTAACGGATTCATCTGACAGTAAAGACGTATACCAGGGTTATTTCCCCTACAAAAGATTTAAATACTGTAATAATTTTTTATATCTTCTCCCCTGTTTTTATAAATCCTACGAATGAACAACTCGAAAAATGTGCAAAATATCTGGCAGGTGATCTTCGCATCTTCTGCCGGTACCCTTATTGAGTGGTACGACTTTTACATCTTCGGCAGCTTATCCGCCATTATCTCTGAAAAGTTCTTTCCGGCCTCAAACCCTGACCTGGCCTACATTGCCACGCTGGCCACCTTTGCGGTAGGGTTTATTGTGCGCCCTTTCGGAGCTATTATATTCGGCCGCCTGGGCGACCTTGCAGGCCGTAAATACACTTTCCTGCTTACGTTGCTGATCATGGGCGGCTCTACCTTTGCCATTGGGCTGATACCGGATTATAAAACCATTGGCGTATTTGCGCCCATTATTGTGCTGGTGCTGCGCCTGTTACAGGGCCTGGCCCTGGGCGGTGAGTACGGCGGCGCCGCTACCTATGTAGCGGAACATGCCCCGGACAACAAGCGCGGGTATTACACCAGCTTTATACAAACCACGGCTACACTGGGTTTATTTGTATCGCTGGCGGTAATATTGATCACGCGCAATGTTATGAAACCGGAAGACTTCAGCAGCTGGGGATGGCGGATCCCTTTCCTGCTGTCAATAGTGCTGGTGATCATGTCTTATTACATCCGCATCCGCCTGCAGGAATCACCTTTGTTTGCTCAGCTGAAAGCTGAAGGCAAAACCTCCCGCAACCCGCTTAAAGAAAGCTTTGGTAAAAAAGAGAACCTGCGTATGGTGCTGCTGGCCTTATTTGGCGCTACCATGGGGCAAGGCGTGGTTTGGTACACCGGGCAATTCTATGCGCTCTCGTTCTTACAAAAGACCATGCAGCTGGAGTTTGTACAGTCCAATGTGATCATTGCCATTGCGCTGATACTGGGTACTCCATTCTTTATTTACTTTGGCGGATTATCTGACAGGATAGGCCGTAAAAAGATCATGATGGCCGGTATGCTGCTGGCAGCCCTGGCCTACTATCCTATTTACAGCGCCATGGATAATACCGTGAACCTGCAAAAGAAACAGGAGCTCAGCGCTCAATTCCGGATAGAAAGTAACCTGAGCAACAATAACGGCATCAGCACAGAGAAAACCACGCGCATTCACAGCTATTCGGATGGCACGCAGGTAAAGGAGATCTCTACGCTTACACAAGGCAAAACAGAAACTAAAAAAGAGATCACGCTGAACTATTCTGCTATTATACTGCTTGTAATACTGGTGTTTGTGCAGGTATTATTTGTAACCATGGCCTATGCGCCTATTGCGGCGTTCCTGGTGGAGCTGTTCCCCACACGCATCCGTTATACCTCCATGTCATTGCCGTATCATTTGGGCAATGGAGTATTTGGCGGTTTATTACCTACTATCTCTACCCTGCTGGTTACGCAAACCGGTAACCACCTGGCGGGATTGATATACCCGATCGCTGTTGCGCTGATCTGTTTTGCGGTGGGAATGGTGTTTATAAAAGAGAAGGGACTGAATGAGTATGAAATAGCAGCGGAGGGGTAGAAGTAATTACGAATTGTCAATTACGAATTACGAATTGAGCACTTCATAAATGAAAGTCCTGCGGTTAAGCTGCAGGACTTTTATTATTATATGATATCCGCTTGTTTATACCTGCCATTGCGAGGAACGAAGCAATTTCCTGCTGTTCGGGGGGGTGCTTCGTTCGTCACTAGTATCCGGGAACTTCGGGAAGAAATGAGATCTATTGATGCAAAGAAGTAACAGCAGAAAAGTTAGAGCACATGATAACCGAGCAATTGAAACTTTTTGATGACACCAGCCAGTTCGTTCTACCGGTTATAGGAATTTTCATTTTGAAAAAAGCAATAAAGTTTACGGCCTATTATCCACCGTTTTATAGGTATAAATTAATAATTTAATTAGAACAAAAATTTTATTTTTACAGATAACCGATTTAATTACACTATTCATAACTATGTTCTCAGATGAGCGGGGTAAACCAATAACTGTAAACCGGAAACCACCAATTAATTTAAAGCCAACGGACCTTCCCTTGTTTGAAGGCGCATTTACAACTTATGTTCATGAGCCGATGATTCTGCAACTTGAAAAAGCAAACGTTTTTAAGGATCAGATATTTACTTTACGTCCATTGAAATTTTATAGCCGCTTCACAAACCTGTTTGCAGTTAAGCGAAGCACTCATTTAAAAAGGCTGGTGTATTTTTTTAAACGCTCTGAGCGATTGAAAAGAGGCATCTGGGTTACAGATGAATGGAGTGTCGAGTACTTTCATTGGTTGACTGATGCACTTAGCAGGTGGGAAGCGGCGGCACGCACAGATAATAAAGCTGCCCTGATATTGCCGGCCAGATACGCAGATAAATCCTATATACATGAGACACTTCGGCTTTTAAACGTTCCTGTTTGCTTCTATAATCCGGGAAAAAGACTACTGGTAGATGAACTAATACTGCCGGCACATCTCGCGGTGACAGGCAATTACAATGTTTCTATTATCAATAGCCTACGTGCGAGGTTTTTAAAAGGTTACAATGTGCCGCCCGACAAAAAAGTATACGTTAGCCGTTCGAAGGCATCAAAGCGGAAAGTCGTTAATGAAAATGAGATAATACCAATCCTGCAACAATACGGATTTGAAATACATTGCCTTGAAGATTACAGCTTGCAACAGCAAATCGATCTCTTAAAACAGACTAAAATACTGGCAGGGTTGCATGGTGCAGGATTAACAAACATGATTTTCATGCAAGCGGGGGGATCAGTGCTGGAATTCCGAAATACGCAAGACAAAGCCAATAATTGCTTTTTTTCCCTGGCTTCTGCACTTGACCATGGTTTCTTCTATTTGCCACCACCTGGCAATGGCAACTTATACCCGGTTGATGTTTCGATTGACGTAGGTCTATTAAGAGAAACATTAGATTTGATGGCGGAGAGTAACGGTTACTAATTATATTAACTAGTATCCAGGATGTACACCCACAGGGTACTTCGGCGGAGGCGTGGCCATAGTGATCGCAACGACGTGCAGCGGAGCCTGACAATAACGGGTATACTATTACGGCTGCGGCAAGTATCCGCTGCATTCCATTCGTAATTACTCATATCATAATTACTTTCAATGGCATTCCCCGCTGGGCGGGGCAGGCTGTGCCCCGTTTTGCGTGGTCGTAATTGAATCATTCGTAATTAGCCCTGGTTAGCCTTTGAAGTATTTCTCCAACTCGCTCCAATCCAGCTGTCCATGCTGCTCCTTCAGCTGCTGCACCTTGCGGGCATAGGTTTGCAGGAATTGTTTGTGCTGGGGGCTTTCCGGGTTAAAGGGCTTATGCTGGCGGGCGCGGTTCAGATCGTGGATGGATCTGAGAAGCTGCTGGCTATCCGGGTGAATGCAGTTATTTACGAACTGCTCCCATACATAATGAATGGCAGTTTCATTAGGGTGCACCAGGTCGTCTTTATAAAAACGGTAATCGCGCAGGTCGTCTATCACCAGCTCATAGGCCGGGAAGTAGAACAGGCGGTCAAATTTATTTACCAGGTGATGCACGGCCTGCAGCAGGATGGCTTTGCTGAGATTATTTTCCACCACTCCATCCCTCACATAACGTACAGGGCTGATCGTAAACAGGATATTAATATGCCGGTTGCGGAAGAACAGCCGGTGCATCATATTATCCAGGGCGCTGATGATCTCATCTACCGTAAGCAGCTTTTTATAGAAAGATGCCATAGGCACTTTGTGGCAGTTGCCTGCCAGCTGCCCGGTTTCCTTTAATACATAGGCATGTGCAGAACCCAGGGTGATCGCCAGCCAGCGGGCTTCTTCCAGGCATTGTGCAGCCTGCGTCTGAGCGGCATTGATATTTTGCAGCGCAGCAGCGGGTGTTAGTGCGGAAAAACGGCTGTGATGATCCCAGCTATGCCACAGATCATTGTGCTGGAAAAGGTCGTCTTCCGTATACTGTTTACCATCCAGGTAGCTGTGTATGGCCTGTGTAATGCTAAGGGGGTTATATAAAATGCCGTGTGGGTTCACCAAAGTCCGGAACAAATGCTGTTGCAGCTGCACGCCCATTTCTTCCGCAAAACAGGATCCCATCAGCAACAGCCGGTCGCGGTAGTCGATGGGCGGTTCTATGGGTGTGATGGGGAAGGTAAGGCGGAAGTGCATGCTTGTAATTAAGAATTAATAATTAGGAATGAAGATTATAGCGAAGGGGCAAATATCTGCTCTGCTAATCTTTGCGCCTGCGCTAAGGCCGGCTGGTGCAGTGTTAGCGGTTCATTATGTTCCTTACAGAACTGCAGCAGATTTTCCGTGGCCAGGTTCCCTACCAGGTCATCCTTAGCCATGGGGCAACCGCCAATACCTTTAATAGTGCTATCGAACCGGCGGCAGCCCTGCGCATAGGCGGCTGCCACTTTCTCCTCCCAGTTATGAGGGGCGGAGTGAAAATGCGCGCCAAACTCCACCTGCGGATAAGCGGGTATGAGCGTGGAAAACAGTTTGGTAATGTTATCCGGTTCTGCTACGCCCACGGTATCTGCCAGGGAAATAATGCCAATGTCCATCTTTGTCAGCTCATCTACCCATTGCATGGCAATGCCTGCATCGTACGGGTCGCCATAGGGATTGCCAAAACCCATAGAGATGTATACCACCAGCTGCTTGCGGTTCTTAATACACAGCTCCTGTATGGTTTGCACCAGCTCCAGCGATTCTGCAATGGTTTTATTGGTATTGCGCAGCTGGAATGTTTCTGATATGGAAAAGGGATAACCCAGGTAAGTAATGGGTTCACACATCACGGCTTCTTCTGCCCCGCGCTGGTTGGCTACAATGGCCAGCAGCTTACTGCCGTTTGCCGGAATATCCAGGTGCGACAGCACTTCTGCCGTATCCGCCATTTGCGGAATAGCCTTAGGCGATACAAAACTGCCAAAGTCGATGGTATCAAAACCTACCTGCAACAGGGTATTGAGGTATTGGATCTTATCAGCCGTTGGAATGGGGTGATGCCATCCCTGCATAGCGTCCCGCGGACATTCGATTAGTTTCATGATCGATGATTTGAACCCGGATCTCAGATGGATGATGCCAGCATCTTACTTCCTGCATCACACATCCAGCGTCCTTTGCTTCATGGCTTCATATAAAATGATACCCGCTGCCACAGATACATTGAAGGATTCAAAGTTACCGGTCATGGGTATATGAAAAAGCGTATCTGCTGCTTTTAGCAATGCAGGATACACCCCTTTATCCTCTGATCCCATGATCACGGCTACCGGCTCTTTCAGGTCGCAGTTGTACAGCCTGGGCGTGGCTTCCATTTCACTGGCCATTACCTTAATACCGTTCAGGTGCAGGGTGTCAATAGCTTTCAGCAGGCTGTTGACCCGGCAAACGGATATTTTTTCCAGCGCGCCGGCAGAGGACTTAATGGCTTCCTCATTCAGTGCTGCAATTCCTTTATCCGGGATAATGATGGCCTGCGCGCCACAGCAAACGGCGCTGCGGGCAATGGCGCCAATGTTACGTACATCGGTAATACCGTCCAGGATCAGGAACAGCGGCGTAAGGCCCTGCTCTGTAGTGTGGGAGATCACATCCTGGAGGTCCAGGTAGCTGATCTGGCCTGTAATGGCAATAATACCCTGGTGATTAGCCTGGGTAAGACTATTCAATTTCTCCACCGGTACTCCGTTAATGGGAATATTGTATTGTGCGGCCAGCTGCTTTATTTGCGGAATAATGTCGCCGGTAGCATTGCGCAGCATATAAATGCGCTCAATGGCCTTACCGGATTGTATTGCTTCTACCACCGGTTGCCGCCCTATAACCATGGAAGAGGCTTTGGGCTTGGGTGCAAAGGTGCGGCGGGTAGCGTTTTTACGAAAATCCATGCTGCAAATTACGAACTAATGTGCTAAATCTCCTTTTCCAGCATCATCAGCTTTATTTTCTGAATGGCAGCAACAGAAATGGAATCGGTGATCTGGTGGTTTTTCACCATCTGGTAGGCCTCTTCAAAAGGAATACGCCGGGTAGTAAGCTGTTCGGTTTCTTCCGGCTCCGGCGCACGCTGCTCCAGGCCGCGGGCCAGGTACACCAGGCTCTTTTCGTCAGATACGGAGTTAGACAGGTGCATGTGTACAATGAGGGACCAGTCTTTGGCTACCAGCCCGGTCTCTTCCAGCAGCTCGCGCTGTGCAGAAGCCAGGGGCTCCTCATCCAGGGGGCCGCCGCCTTCCGGTATTTCCCAGGAGAACTGCTCCAGCGGAAAACGGTATTGCCCCACCAGGTAAATATATCCTTCCTCATCCAGCGCTACCACGCCTATAGCCAGGTTTTTGAAATGTACCACGCCGTAAATACCGGCGCCGCCATTGGGGTTAATGACCTGGTGTTCTGTAAGCCGTATCCATTTATTATCATACTGTACCTGGCTGGATAATATTTTCCAGGGATTGTTGTGCACTGTTTCCATGTTATAAAAATATCAAACGCTCAGGTAATAGTAGTAGTAAATATCATCTTTCTCAAAACCTGTTTTTTCATACAGGGCCTGGGCATTCACATTGTCATTATGCGTTTGCAGCATGATCCATTTGGCATTGGTGGATTGGGCCAGCGCTTTGGCGGCATCGATCAGCGCGCGGCCTACGCCGGTATTGCGGTACTGCTCCCATACATACAGGTCGTTCAGCACCCAGGCACGCTGCATACCTACAGATGTGAATAACGGGTATAGCTGTACGAAGCCCAGCAGCTCCTCTCCTTCCTCCGCCAGGTAGATCACGCTTTCCCGGTTGCGGATCCGGTCAGCTATAAAGGCTTCTGCACCCGGCAGGTCCGGCGCCTGCTCATAGTGGATACGGTAGGCATCAAACAAAACTGCTACGGCAGCGGCATCCTGTAAGGTGGCTTCTCTGATTGTCATACTTAAATGTAAGATTTCCCGGTAAAAAAAGATGCCCGGTCTGGTAAATACCAGCGGGCATCGTGTCATACTTCTATCTAAATCGTTCAGGTTGAATAAGTCACCTGCGCCTGCCGCAGATGATGGTGTAAGTGCACCAGGTAATCCTCCACTATATATTCCAGCGTTACCGGTGCGTGGGCGCCTATTTTACAGGTTTGCTGTAAGGCGGCTGCAGGGATGCGTTGCATTACCCGTATCAGGTGACGGTTCACTACGGCCCATAACAGGATGAGCGTTTCCCAATCTGTTTCCTGGTAGCCCTGCGCGGCTACCCAGAAATCCTGCGCATATCCCGGCAGCTCCAGCGGCCCTTGCTGTGCGCGTATAAAACGTTGATGGTTGTTGAGCGCTGAATCTATCAGGTGACCCAATATTTCCTTTTTGCTCCACTTTTCAGGCGCTGGTTTAAGGGCTGCTTCAGCTTCGGTATATTTCCGAAGGTTAGGTACCGCTACCGTTAATGTTTGTTCCAGCCCGCGGGCGGTTGCCTGTGCAGTGGTTTCCTCAGCTGAGCTCATAGCGTTGTTCTTTACTTTTATTTACGGCTGTATTCACCATATACACCCCGGTTAATGTTACCAGGCATGATAAAGCAGTGATCCAGTTTAATTGTTCATTTAAGATCAGCCATCCCAGCAGCACTGCTACTATCGGGTTAATATAGGCATACACGGATGCCAGGGATGGCGGCAGGTTATTGAGCGTGTATACGTAAGCGGAGTATCCTAATATAGACCCGAAGAAGATCAGGTATATCAGGCTGTCCCATAACTCGCCGGTAAACTCCGCATGGCGGAACTCCCCGGTAACCAGGGTTATTACCAGCATTACAATACCACTGAATAACATTTCAAATCCTGCGCCGTACAGGTAATTCACCTCCAGCGCCCACTTGGCGGTGAGCACGGAACCCATGGACCACGATAAACAGCTGATAAGCACCAGGATAATACCAAAGCGGAAATCAGGGTTCATGAGATCACCCAGGTAATCGGAAAAAATGCCTGCTACGCCAATAAAACCAATGATCATACCGGCAATTAACAGGGGCGATACCCGGTTCTTTTGCTGCACCAGGAAAAAGCTGAAGATGGTCATCCAGATAGGCACGGTGGCGGCAATAATGGCGCCCAGTCCACTGGGTATGTATTTCATGGCCCAGGTAAGCAGGCCGTTGGCGCCTACCAGCATCATCATACCAATCATGAACAGGCGTGATAATACAGCCTTGCCCGGCAGCTTATACCCTTTCAGTAAAAAGAAGCTTACTAACAGCACACCTGCCACGCTTTGCCGCAGGCCGGACAGCATAAGCCCGTGCATATGCCGCACCCCTATCCTGGAAGCCAGGTAAGTAGTGCCCCAGAAAATGCTTACTATGACCAGCGCCAGGTAAGCTTTTGTATGTTTGGATTGTGTCATTCTTGTAAAGGTTAAAGCTTAAAGCCTAAAGCAGAAAGCTTAGTAGTTTGTCTAACAGCGGTTTTTCTTTGCTTTCAGCTTTGGGCTTTAAGCTTTGTGCTATTTCTTCCATTTCCTTCCACACCCTGCGTACATCCTGCTCCGTAGTACGCCAGCTTACCAAGGCTGCGCGGATGGCTGGTGTGTGCAGGTATACCGTAGGCGTCATAAAAGCTACGCCACGCTCAGCCAGTATTTCCAGGAAACGGGTGGTGGCTTCATCCAGCTCGTTCAAAGGTTTGCTAAGTGTAAAACAAACCACGCTCAGCTTCACCGGCGCCAGCAAGCGGAAGTACGGGCTGTCTGAAATCAGCGATCCCAGTAAATTTGCCTGCTGTATATTGGCTTCTACTATATCCTGGTAGCCTTTGGCACCATAAGCCTGCAGCGAGTACCAGGCTGGTAAGGCCCGCAGGCGGCGCGAGTTTTCCGGTACATGATGAATGAAGTTAAAGTCCTTTGCAGGATCGCCTAAGTAAGCAGCGCCTACGTTCTTGAACACGGCGGCCTGTAATGAAGGATGCCTGCAAAAGATCATGGCCGCATCATAAGGCACGTTCATCCATTTATGTGCGTCAATGGTAATACTGTCTGCCGCTTCCCAGCCTTTTACCAAATGCCGGTGCTGCGGGCTGCAGGCGGCAAACCCGCCAAAAGCAGCATCCACATGCAACCAGAAATTATATTGCTGCTTTAAACGTGCCAGCGCAGCAAGATCATCAAAGTCAGTTGTATTTACCGTGCCTGCACTGGCAACAAAGATCACCGGCCGGCCTTTGTGCTGCTGCAGCCAGGCTTCCAGCGCATCTACGTCTACGGCTTCCCGTTGGGGCAGGGCCGGTATCTTTATCAGCGCATCCCTGCCAAAGCCTAGCATAGAAAGGCTCTTAGCCACACTGGAATGCGGCGTGCAGGCAAGCACTTTTGGCTCCTGCAAGACGCCTATACCCTGCTGTCCTACATCTACTCCCTGCTGTTCTCCCAGCCATTGCCTTGCCACAGCCAGTCCTGCAAAGTTTGACATCGTAGCGCCGGATACAAAGCTGCCTTCAAAATCATCCGGTAACCCAAATAATTGCCGGAGCATTTGTATGGTGGCTATTTCAATATTAAAGGCGGCGCCGCCTTTGTCGGCCGCATTCATGTCAATGGCGGAAGCCACCCAATCGCCAGCTAAGGCGGCAGGCGTTACGCCACCGGTTACAAAACCCCAGTAGCGCGCGCCTGCGCCTGCAGCGAGATAAGGGCCATATTGCTGACGGAACTGCTGTAAAGCAGCCATCGCTCCAATGCCCTGCTCCGGTAATAAAGTAGCATTGCCTGGCGGTGGCATGTACTTACTGGCCGGTAGCTCATCTATATTGGATAAAAAGTGGGTACTAAATGTTTGTGTTGCTACCAATAGGTCATTTAATTGCGCCAGATCCTGTTCTAATTGCGCGTTCATTTTACTAACGTTTAGAATAACTGTAACGGTTGAGACAGCAAAATTGATACAAAAAACTTATCTAAAACAGATGCAGTTCTGTAAAAATTGACCAGATCAGATAGCTGTTGAACCAACTTTCGTGATCAGTGGCCGGGGAGGTAATTATCCGTATCCCTGCTGCTATTGGCCTATAGCAAGCGGGCCAACGTACTATGGAAGGAATTGCAAAAACAAACAACCAGATCAGATGGTCCTAAATTAATCGTGTGGGCATATCACTTCTAGCAGGCTTTCCTTAACTGCCAAGGTACAGATACGGGTGGGATTCATCAAACAAATGGGCCATATCACATGCAAATGAGCCCTGCTGGTTAAAACAATTCCTGTGTACCATACTTATGCTTCCATTCGTGCTCCAGCAGCCACTTTTTGCGCCAGATACCACCGCCAAAGCCTGTAAGCGAGCCATTGCTGCCAATTACACGATGGCAGGGCACCACGATCGGCAAATGGTTGCTGCCATTGGCAGTGCCTACTGCACGGATGCTTTTAGGATTGTTGATCCGTTTAGCCAGCTGCAAATAAGAGATCGTATTGCCATAAGGGATGGCTAACAGCTGCTGCCATACCGTTTGCTGAAAATCTGTACCGCTTTGCTGCATCTTAAAGCTGAAAGTACGGCTGCTGCCGGCAAAATATGCATCCAGCTCCGCCATACATTGCAGGAAAATATCCGGCAAAGATTGCATAGTGACCAGCGTACGCGGATCAAAAATGATCCCCGTGATGTGGTCATCATTTCCCGTGAGGCCCAGTGGACCGATGGGAGATTGATAAGTGTGGTGGTAGAGATCCATTTTAATTACGAATTAGTTAATTACGAATTACGAATTAGAATGCAGCGGATGATAATTGACGCGGAGCTTTGCTTTACTCAGCGGATAAGCTTCTCCACAAATAAAAGGTGGCATAAGCTGCATGCTGCTGCCAATGGGCGGTGTAGTCTTTTACCGCTACCAGGGAAGGTTTGGCCGGTAGCTGCAGCTGGCGGCGCAGGGCATTGTGCAGGCCTGCATCTTCCAATGGCAATGCTTCCGGGAAACGGCTGTACTTCATTAACACATAGTTAGCTGACCAGTTGCCGATGCCTTTCCATTGCAGCAGGTATTCCCTGGCAGCAGTATATTCCATTTGCTGCAGCTGTGCTGCTGTTAACCGCCCGTCTGCCATGGCCGCTGCTATGCCTATAATATAATGGGCTTTACTGCGCGAGAACTGCATGGGGATCAGGTCATCCGGCTGCAAGCCGGCTACCACCGCAGGATGCGGGTAAGTGTAATGATCTGTACCCTCTATCTGCGCATGATAACCAAAAGCCTGTATAAAACGGCGGCGTAATGTATAGGCAAAGGGTAAGCTGATCTGCTGCCCGGTAATAGTCCATGTAATAGCTTCAAACATATCCGGTATACCAATAAGACGCAAGCCGGGGTAACGCTGCACCAGCGGCGCTAGTACCTCATCCTGTGCGGCAAAGTTGTAAAAGGATTGCATATCGGCATCCAGGTGCAGCCAGTGTGTAACAAATTGGCGGATGTTAGTTTCATTCACCGCTACCTCCCAGGGATTCGTTACTTGTACTTCCAGTGTTTTTTTATCAGCCGCTTCGCGGATCTTCAGCAACAGCGGGGCGCTATCCTGTACAATCATACGCTGCAGGTAACCGTCTTTCACAAAATGCAGGCACTCCCGGTCGGAGCGGCTGAGGAATACCAGGCACTCCGCAAAGGAAAATTGTTCAGGATGTAATATGGGTACTTTGATCATGTGCTTATGGTTTACAACGCTTACAGGCGCGGAAACCATTCTTCAGGGCTTCATCGCGGTTAGCATAGAAAATAACATTGTCTGGCCGCGGATTAGCGGAACAGGATGGTTTACAGAAAATGCCGGTGGTTTTTACGGCGTTGTAGAAGAGGGTATCAAAATCTTTATCCTTGCTGAGCATGGCCTGCAGCATTACAGGATAAGTTAGCGGGGAACCTTTCTTGTAGGTAGTACGTTCCAGGAATACGCCATGGTCATTTTTAAGGGAGCGCTGGTCCAGGTTCAGGTAGTCCTGCAGCCAGTCTTTCAGCTGGTAAAAAGCCGTTTTGTTCAGGTAACCGTAACGTTCTCTGCCGGCCTGGTAGATCCTTATCCAGCCACAGTCTTCCAGTACACTTACATGTTTGGAAACGGCCTGCCGGCTAATATCACTAAAATGCTCGTTGATCTGGTTCACATTCAGCGGCTGCTGTAACAGCAGCTCCAGTATTTGTCTGCGTACCGGATCAGCGAGCCCTTTAAACAGCTCATCCATTTGCGCAACATTTAAGTTGCACGAAAATAGCGCAACTTTTTAATTGCACAAAAAATAATTAATAATGAAGAATGAATAATCACGAAGGCCGCTTGTTCACCCGAAGTAAAGCACTGCCACAATTATAATTAAGAATGAATAATTAATAATCCCGGAGGCTGGTTGTTCACCTGAAAACAAGCCCCATGCCTATTAATAATGAAGGCTGTTGTTTGATGTATATTCCTATATTAATCATGAAGACCAGTTACTCACTTGAAATACCAGCGCTACGTCTATTAATTATTCATTCTTAATTATTAATTAGCGTAGCTGTGGAAGTGTCCGTGTTGAAATAACAATGCGGTTCCAACTGTTGATGGTTACAATCAGGAGGATCAGCTGCACCAGCTCTTTTTCGGAAAAATACTGAGCGGCCTCATTATAAACATCGTCCGGCACATGCGTGGAGGATACCAGAGTAACCGCTTCTGTAAGCGCTAAAGCAGCCCGCTCCTGCGAAGTAAAAAAGGGCGCATCCCTCCAGCCGGCCAGCGTATACAGGCGCTGTTCTGTTTCTCCTATTTTGCGGGCCTCAAAGGCATGCATATCCAGGCAAAAGGCGCAGCCATTGATCTGGGAGGCGCGCACTTTAACCAGGTCCATCAGCTTTTTATCCAGGCTGCTGTTGCGTACATACGTTTCTAAAGTACTCATCGCTTTGTAGGCTTCGGGGTCTACTTCTTTCCAGTGCATTCTTGTTTTCATCTGCTTATAGGTTTGATCCGGATACAAAATAACAGCAATACAGCTCACCAAAACAGATACAGAATTTGTTATTTTTGAGCATAACAGATAGGGTTATGCCTAAAACAGATGATTTTTTATACCAGCAGCTGGCTGATAAAATTGAGCTGCTAATTGAAAAAGGTGTGTATGCAGCGGGCGACAAACTACCCTCTGTGCGTGAGCTGCACCAGGAGCATAATATCAGTATCAGCACCGCTTTACAGGTATATACACAGCTTGAAAAAAGGGGCTGGATAGCTGCCCGTGAGCGCTCAGGGTATTATGTGCAGTATACGCAGCGGCAACGCCCGCAATTGCCGGCTATTACTACACCCCGGGCTGCTATTACCACGGTAAAGGTAAATGAACAAATGCAGCGCATACATGATGGACGGCAGTACAAAGGCTTTATTTCCCTGGATGCTGCAGCGCCGGCCAATGAGCTGTTCCCGCTTAACAAGCTGCACAAAGCCCTGCTGCATGCCGTACGTTCGCATAAGGCGGCCTTTGTGCATTATAATGATCTGAATGGTTATGAACCGCTGCGCAAACATATTGCCCGGCGTACGCTCAGCTGGAAGGGAGCCGTTAATTCATCGGACATTATTATCACCAATGGCTGTATGGAAGCCATTAGCCTGTGTTTGCGGGCAGTGGCCAAAGCCGGTGATACCATTGCCATAGAATCACCTACTTTTTTTGGATTGCTGATGACCATTGAAAGCCTGGGTATGAAAGCGCTTGAAATACCTACTGACCCGGTAAGCGGCATATCACTTGAAAAGCTGGAAGATGCCTTCCGTAAAAAGCGGGTAAACGCCTGCTTGTTCATCAGCAATTATAATAATCCCTTAGGCAGCTGTATGCCTGCTGCCGGCAAAAAGGCGCTGGCGCAGCTGCTGCACAAATACCAGGTGCCGTTAATTGAAGATGATACTTTTGGAGAGCTGCATCATGGACCGGAAAGGCCCGCTACTGTAAAGACTTTTGATAAGGATGGATTAGTGCTGCACTGCTCTTCTTTTTCCAAATGGCTGGCGCCCGGCTACCGCCTTGGATGGGTAATTCCCGGCAGGTATTACACCCAGGTACAACAGCTGAAATTTATGACCACCTTTTCTACCGGCCTGCTGCCGCAGCTGGCTGTACATAGCTACCTGGAGCATCAGCGCCCGGATCTGCACCTGAAACAGCTACGGGGGGCACTGGCCCTGCAAACGCAGCAAATGGCCCGCGCCATCCAGCAATACTACCCGGATGATACACAGCTCAGCAACCCGGAAGGTTCCTTTAACCTTTGGGTGGTGTGCAATAAAAGAACAGATACCTGGGAGCTGCACCGGCAGGCGGCAGCACATAACATTGGTATTATGCCCGGCACCCTGTTCACCAGCCAACAGAAATATAAGAATTGTATGCGCCTCAGCGCCGCACTGCCCTGGAATGAAGACCTGACCCGGGCCGTGCAAACTACCGGAAAACTGATCCGGAAAATGCTATAAGCTACTGCGCATGCGCCAGCTTAAAAATGGAGAACAAATGATGCGCTTCATGCAACAGGAAGAACTCTGTCCACTGCAGTATGTTCAAACGGCCATAGCGTTTGTGCACACCTACCCGCTGTAATTGTTCCTCCGCAAGGCTTTGCAGCAGCTGAATGATCTTTTGCCGGTCGGTTTCCAGCTCTTCCAGCAACGTGTTCATCGACTGGCGGCGCCAGTACAGGAACACCGGATCATCATCGCCCACATACGGCTCAAACAGCGGGTCCTGCGTATCCAGGATACGATACACCCTGCTCAGGAATGCCGGCTGATAGCTCACCAGGTGGGCTACCTGCTCCTGCACCGACCATTTGCCGGGCAAAGGCTGCGCCAGCAGCTGCTCCTGCGTTAAAGCCGATAGCATAGGCGGTAGTGCCTGATACTGGTTCAACAGACGTTCCAACAATGATGGATAAAACATATTGGCGAAAGGAGTTAGATATGGCTGCAAAATAAATAGTTTGCAGGTTGCCAAAACAGATGCAGTTTTAGTAATTTTGACCAGATCAGATCTTTAAGCCATGTTAAAAACCGCGGAGCATTTATACCTGCAGATAGCAGACCGTATAGAACAGCTGATAGAAAAAGATGTATTGAAAATAGGCGACAAACTACCTTCTGTACGCATGCTCAGCAAGGAACAGGGCGTAAGTCTCAGCACTGCTTTCCAGGCCTATTACCACCTGGAGGGCAAGGGATTGATTGAGCCCCGGCCTAAATCCGGCTACTATATACGTTTTAGCCCGCGTAAGCTGCGCGATATTCCCAAAACCTGCGAGCCGGTAAAAAAAGCATCGGAAGTAACGGTGCATGAAATGATAGACCGCGTGTTTGCACACATGGCGGCCGATAACATACTGAAGTTCTCCATTGCGGCTGCTGCCGATTCCCTGCTTCCCGCAGCCAAGATCTCCAAGTCAATGGTGCAGGCCCTCCGTAATATGCCCGGTAATGGTATTGGATACGAATCCATACAGGGGAATTTGCAGTTAAGACGGCAAATTGCACGCATGAGTATTTTATGGGGTGGCGTGGTAAGTGAAGAAGATGTGGTAACCACCAATGGCTGTACCGATGCCTTAACACTCAGCCTTTGCGCCGTAACACAACCCGGTGATACCATTGCGCTGGAGAGCCCCTCCTACTACGGCTCCCTGCAGCTGGCTGCCAGCCTGGGTTTAAAGGTGCTGGAAGTGCCTACCAACCCGGTAACCGGCGTGGAGCTGGATTACCTGGATAAAGCCATTCCACGGCATAATATTAAAGCCTGCTTATTTGTAACCAACTTCAATAACCCACTGGGCTCCTGCATGCCGGATACGCATAAACGCGAGCTGGTACATATACTTGAAAAGCATGGCATTCCCTTAATTGAAGATGATATTTACGGGGATATTTATTTTGGAAGGGAAAGGCCTGCCCTGTGTAAAACCTTTGATGAAAGCGGTATTGTGCTGGCCTGCAACTCCTTTTCCAAATCCCTGGCGCCCGGCTACCGCGTAGGCTGGACACTTCCCGGGAAGTATAAGGAAAAGGTGCTGCGCCTGAAACGTAATCACTCCATTGCCTGCGCCTCGCTGCCCCATGCAGCCGTAGCGCATTTCCTGGAAAATGGCCGTTATGAACACCACCTGCGCAGCATGCGCAAACAGCTGCATACCCAAAGCCTGCGCTACTTACAGGCAGTGGCGGATTATTTCCCGGAAGACACTTTGGTAACAAGGCCTATGGGTGGCTTTGTACTATGGCTGGCCCTGAATGAGAATATTAATACCTATGAGCTGTATGAGCTGGCGCTAAAGAATAAGATCAGCTTTGCACCCGGCCGTATTTTCTCCCTGCAGGACCGTTACCGTAACTGTATGCGCCTGAGCTACGGCAACCCCTGGAATAAACAGGTAGAGGAAGGCATTAAAACATTGGGGAAGCTGATCCGGAAGCTGAAAGGTTAAGCATAAAAAAAGCCGGAGCAAGAGTGCTCCGGCGTGCCTAAACCTACAACTGTTACACTGTAACAGACACTAAAGATCTTATGTTGTTTTCCGGTAATTCCAGATAGCAATACCATTCATCACTACTGCATATGCCAGCATAATCAGCAGGTATATTTGTATGTTGGCCCAGCCACTGCCTTTGAGCAATACCATACGTATCACCTTTACAAAGTAGGCAATAGGATTAAACCAGGTGAGCACCTGCGCCCAGTGCGGCATGTTCTCCACCGGGGTAAACAAACCACTCATGAGTATAAAGACGATCACAAAGAACCAGGCAATAAACATAGCCTGCTGCTGCGTTTCCGTAAAGGTGGAGATCAGCAAACCCATACCCAGCATAACCCAGAGGTAAACGGCGGCAAACAGGAACACCAGCCAAAGGCTGCCTACCATGGGCAGATGGAATACCAGCTTCCCTACCAGCAATCCCAGGGCCAGCTCAAACAACGCTACGATCCAGAACGGGATGAGCTTTCCTAGTATAAAGTGATGTTTACGTATAGGAGTTACGTTTAGCTGCTCGATGGTACCGATCTCTTTTTCTTTTACGATATTCATCCCGGACAAAAAAGCCCCGATCATAGTTACCAGCACCACAATAATGCCCGGCACCATGAATACTTTATAATCCAGGCGGGTATTGAACCAGTTTGAATAGGTAACCTCAATTATGGCAGGGCCATTGCGCCCATCCAGCGCCAGCCACTCCGTGCGGATGTTCTGGTTAAAGCTGCGGATAATATTATTGGCATAGCCATTTGCCAGGCCCGCCTTGCTGCCGTTAATGGCATTTACCAGCAGCTGCAGGGAGGCTTTATCTTCCCGTACCAGGTCGCGCTCAAAATGCCGGGGTATCATCAGTACGATGTCTGCTTTATCCAGCTGCAGGTCTTCAAAAGCGGCTTTTTCATTAAACGTTTGCCGGTGCAGCTTAAAGTAACCGCTGGCTGTAAGCTTATTTACCAGCCGCTGCGACCAGGAGGAATGATCCTGATCCACTACATCAATAGCCAGGTTCCTTACTTCATAGTTGGCAGCATTGGCCAATACCAGCAGCTGGACAATCGGGATCAGGAAGATGATGGCCATCATTCCCCTGTTCCGGAAGATCTGCAGGAACTCTTTTTGCAGTATAAAAAAGATGGTACGCATCAGCTTAAACGGATTTTGAATTTACGTATGCTTATTGTCACAAATAATAACGTCATACCGCACAGTACAAGGCTTTGCGGCCATACTTCACGCAGGCCGGAACCTTTGAGCATAATATCCTTGAGGATGATGATGAACCATTTGGCCGGCATTATGTTAGATAGTAGCCGCAGCGGAAGGGGCATACTTTCAACAGGAAAAATGAAGCCGGACAATAACACAGTCGGCATCAGTAAGCCCATCATGGAAGCCATCATGGCGGTTTGCTGTTTATCTGTAACGGTGGATATGAGAATACCTAAACCCAGAGAGGTTAGCACAAACAGCGCACATTCCAGCAACAGCAGCACAATACTGCCCTTAATGGGCATTCCAAATAACCAGACGCCCATGCCAAGGATCACCAGTGCATTTATGAACGATAATACAATATAAGGCACCACCTTCCCTGTTACGATCATTGCCGGCGGTAATGGCGATACCAGTAATATTTCCATGGTGCCCAGCTCTTTTTCCCGGGCAATGGTGATGGAGGTCATCATGGCCGATACCAGCAATAATATTAAGGTCATTACACCCGGCACAAACAGGAATACACTTTTTAATGCAGGATTGTATTGCATGCGCACCGTGGTGTTAATGGTAAGCGGCATTGCCTGCGGCCCGTTCAGCTCCTGCTGGTAATTACCGATAATGGCCCGGGCATAGTTAATGAGCGTGGTAGCGGTATTAGGGTCACCGGCATCTGCCAGCAGCTGCACCTGCGCTTTATGTAAATGGAAAAACGATTCCCCGAATTTAGGCGGGATCACCACCACCATTTTTATACGTCCTTCCCGGAAAGCCGCTTCAATAGCCTGGTGGCTTTGCAACTCCTGGTCTATTTTAAAATAACTGCCTGCCTGCAGCTGCTGTACCAGCCGGTTGCTGTAATAGTCCCTGGATTGGTCCAGCACAGCGATTTCCGCGTTTTTGATCTCATTGGTAATGGCAAAACCAAAGAGCACGATCTGCACCACTGGCATTCCAAAAAGAATGAGCAGCGTACGCTTATCGCGGAAAATATGGTAAAATTCTTTTCGGGCAAATACAAAGAATTGACGCATGAGATTCAATTACGAATTATTCAATTACGAATTACGAATTATAATGCAGCGATTGAGTGAAGCGATTGCTTATCCTGCCTTCTTTTTTTTAATTTTTACTTTTTTATTTTTTACTTTACTTCCCTCTTGCCAGTTTCAGAAATACATCATCCATCGAGTCCGCCTGGAACTGCGCTTTTAACTGCCGGGGCGTATCCAGGGCTTGTATACGGCCATCCACCATTATAGAGATCCGGTCACAATACTCCGCTTCATCCATATAGTGTGTGGTTACAAATACCGTTACCCCGCGGCCGGCTGCTTCATAGATCAGGTCCCAGAACTGGCGCCGGGTAACCGGGTCTACCCCACCGGTAGGTTCATCCAGGAACACTATGGACGGATCGTGCAGGATGGCTACGGAAAAGGCCAGCTTTTGCTTCCAGCCTAATGGCAGGGCGCTTACCAGCTGGTCTGCTTCAGCTTCCATCTGCAGCTTTTGCAGCAGCTGCTTTGTTTTTTCCTTGATCGTATTATTGCTTAATCCATAAATGCCACCGTAAAAGCGGATGTTCTCTTTTACCTTCAGATCTTCGTACAGGGAGAACCGCTGGCTCATGTAACCGATATTCTGTTTTACCTTGTCGGCCTGTGTGTACACATCAAAGCCGGCAACCTTAGCTTCCCCGCTGCTGGGCTTCAACAAGCCGCAAAGCATGCGCATGGCGGTTGTTTTACCGGCGCCGTTAGCACCCAGGAAACCGAAGATCTCCCCCTCCTTTACTTCAAACGTAATGGCATTGGTGGCTATGAAAGCGCCGAATTTTTTAGTAAGCTCTTTTGTAACGATGGGATGCATAACTTAAACTTTTTCGCTTTTCATCAGCTCCATAAAACAATCTTCAATACCCGCCTGTATGGGATGCATGCTAAACTCCTCGTGCCCTTTGGGCTGCAGGTAAGCCTGTAGCTTATCCAGGTCGGCCTCCCCGTGTTTGAGCGTAAGGTGCAGGTACTCTCCAAAAGCATAACAGCTCTCTGTTTCCGGAAAACTGCGCAGGTCCTGGATTAGCGGGTACATACGTTTAGCGTGAACGGCCCACATCGGTTTGTTGTATTGTTCAATGATATGCTGCGGCGTATCAATTTCCAGCAGGCGGCCATTCTGGATCAGCGCTACCCGGTCGCAGAGCATGGCCTCATCCATATAAGGTGTGGATACCAGGATGGCAATGCCTTTTTTGCGCAGGCGTTGCAGCATTTCCCAGAACTCCTTACGGGATACCGGGTCCACACCGGTAGTAGGTTCGTCCAGGAACAGCACCACCGGTTTATGCACCAGCGCGCAACACAGCGCCAGCTTTTGTTTCATCCCCCCGGAAAGCTTCCCTGCCGGCCGGTCTTTGAAAGGCGCTATCTGTACATATATTTCTTCTATCAGCTCGTAGTTGGCAGCCACCGTGGTATTAAAAATGGTGGCAAAAAAATCCAGGTTCTCCTGCACTGTCAGGTCCTGGTACAGGGAAAAACGGCCCGGCATATAGCCCACTATTTTGCGGATGGCTTTGTAGTCCTTTACCACATCCAGCCCATTTACGGTAGCCTGTCCTTTATCTGCCAGCAGCAGGGTCGTAAGAATGCGGAACAGCGTGGACTTACCGGCGCCGTCCGGTCCTATGAGCCCGAACAATTCTCCTTCATTCACCGTGAAAGAAATATCGTGCAGGGCTTTTACCTTGCCGAAGCTTTTGTGCACATCCTGTACAACAATGGGTGTTTCCATGAGTTATTGTTTTGCCAGTTTCAGCTCAGCGGGCATACCTATTTTCAGGCTGCCATCATTCTCTACTTTCACTTTTACGGCGTATACCAGGTTAGTCCTTTCTTCTTTAGTCTGTATTTCCTTGGGGGTGAATTCTGCTTCGGCAGATACCCAGGTTACGGTGCCGGGCCACTCGTGGTATTTACCTTCCGGCAGGTCGGTGCGTACAGTTACCTGCTGGCCTATCTTTAACAGCCCTAATTGTTCTTCACCCACATAAGCCCGCAGCAGCAGGGAGGAAAGGTCAGCTACTTTATACAGCGGTTTACCATAGTTCACCACCTCTCCCTTTTCCACATACTTTGTAAGTACTGTGCCGCTAACGGGGTTTACTATACGCGACTGGCGCAGCTGATCATTGAGCTGCAACACCTGGGCTTCCAGGGGCTGTGTTTCGCTGCTGTAGCCACTTACCTGTGTATTGAGGGTAGAGGCCAGGGAGCGGTATTGTTTTTCCAGCACAGCTACCTGCGCATTAATATCATCCAGCTGTTTAGTGGTAGCGGCGCTGGCTTTTACCAGGTTCTGTATACGCAGCTGCTCCCGTTTCTGGGTGGCTATCTGTTCGCGGATCACTTCCAGCTGGGGTGCGGTTTCCGGTATTTTACTCAGCACGGCTTTAATGTTGGCCTTTACCTGTGATTTTTTCAGGGCGAGCTGGGTGGAGTCTATCCATCCTACGATGGTATCAGCGGGTAAGGTCATTCCTTCCTCTACTGCAAAGGATAACAGCTTACCGGTACCTTCTGCAGATACCACTGTTTCTATGGCTTCAAAATTCCCATAGGCGTCTGCGTTATCATCATTAGAGCGGCAGGCCGGCAGCATAATAGCAAGTACTATAACATTGAATACAGTACGCATGGTGCAAATGTTTTTGAGTACAGGTAACATATGTTTAATAACCTTTTATAAGTTGATAATTAATATGGGCCAGCGCCAGCTGCACCTGGTGCGTGCTTTGGTCTACCCGGGCCTGCATTACGGCATTCAGGTCGATAATGTAATCGTGCACGGTAATAACCCCGTTATCCAGCTGGGCAGCGCTGGCATCTTTTACCCGGGCGCGCAGGGTCAGGATGTCGTTATCTTTTTCCAGCGTTTGCTGCAGGCGGCCTATTTCGGTTTGCTGCTGCGCCAGCTGTACCCGGGTGTTGAGTGTAAAGGTTTCTGTTTGCTGGTTTATGTTCTGCTGCTGCAGGCGCAGAATGTTTTGTTCCGTGCGGTTATAGCGCCAGTTCCAGAGGGTCCAGTTCAACCGGATGCCGCCCAGGTAAAAAGCAGCAAAATCATTTTTCAGCATATTTAAACCCGGCCGGCCGTAACCGCCCTGCACAAAAGCGCTTATACGGGGCAAGGGCTTGGTGGCGGTAAGCCTGGCCTGCTGGTTAAGGGCGGCGGATTGCAGCTGGTATAACTGCAGCTCCGGCCGGTTAAGTGTATCCGTTGAGGTTACCCCGGCTACCGTGGGCAGGGACAGTTTTATCGCCCCGGTTGTTTCATAGCCGGTAAGCAGCTGTATCACGGCCAGGTTAGCGCTGCGCGAGGCATCGGCGGAGATCTCCTGCTGGCTCGCCCTTAGCTGTTCTGCCTTTAACATATCTACATTCGAGGGCAGCACCGTACCATTCTGTACCCCGGCATTTAACCGGTCTATCCGCTGTTGCAGGTCCTGCTGCGTTAAGCGGGCAGCCTGTATGTATTCCGCTGCCAGCAAGGCATTGAAATAAGCCTGTGTTACCTGTTGTTTTACCTTGTACAGCTCTACTTCCACTTTCTGCTGCTCCGTTTGTTGCTGGATGGTTTGCAGCTCCCGCTGCTGGCGGGTAGCGCCGCCATCGTACAGCAGCTGCTTTACATCAATGGTAGCCCGGTACTGGTCTTTGGAAAATTCCGGTATGTTCACCCCCGGCACTTTAAACGGAAATTCTGTAACGGCGCTTTGGTAGGTAGCCTGCCCGTTCAGCTCTGCCTGTGGCAGGTAAGCGGTATTGGTATTTTTTACCTGCAGTTTTAAAATGCTGTCCAGCACCTGCTTTTGGCGTAGCAAAGGGTAATGCTCACGGGCCAGCTGCTGGCATTGTTCCAGGGTAAGCAAGGTGCTGTCCTGTGCATATAGCTGCGTGGTAGCGAATAGCCACACCCAAACGATATACTTCATTGTTAACTATTTTATTTAACTATTTGGTTAATTCAAAAGCAAAAAAAACTACGGTGTAATAGCTGCTAAAATAAAATCCGCCACAAACTGTTTCCGTTCTTCGATCAGGAGCTTAAACTGTACCTCATCTATCCCTGTAACACCCTTCAGCAAAGGTTTTGCCGCGAAAGGAAATACGCACATCGACAAAATATTCAGCATTAATTGCAGGGGGCTTATCTTTTTAATGATCCCCTTTTCTCCTGCCACGGCTATTTCCATAAGGAACTGCTGGATGTTCGGGAAGTTAGGTTTGGTTTTGAATTGCTTTACCAGCAGCTCCGGCTGCTGCTGCAGCTCGTTCAGTACAAATAAAGGGAGCTGCGGATTTTCCGTTAACCCCTCAATATAATTTTTAACGATCTCCCGGATTTTATCCGGCAGCGGCAAGTTAGCATTGATAACATTGCTCATACGATCCATTAGCTTATCCAGGGCTTCCGTGAAGACTATTTCAAACAGTTTCTCCTTGCTGCGGTAGTAATAGTGCAGCATGGCTTTATTAATGCCTGCTTCGTCTGCAATATCCTGCATACGCGCGCCTGCCAGTCCTTTGGTTGAAAATATCTTTTTGGCTGCCGCTATGATCTGTTCTTCCGTATTCCTTTCCTGGGACATAAACTATTTAGTTTAACCATTTGGTTAATGCAAAGGTATAAAAAGATTGGAAAGCGCAAAATAAATTTTAGTTAGGGGAAGGGAAGACTCAAAAGGGAACCTACATTTCAATATTAAACCGGGCTACCACTTTCTCCGGCGGCATTAACCGGGAAAAGAACCGGACACCATAGCTACCCATCCGAAGGCCAGTATGAAACGCCGCATTTGACTTTTTACTCAACTCCTATGCAGTCCATAAATGGCAGCACATCATTATTAGTATACACATATGCAGGAAGCTGTCCGGATACACATATGAGCCATCCGGGAAAAATGCCTTAACTTACCAGGCGTAAAGAAAAAGAGGAAAGGTTAACAAACAAGGTGCTGACAGCCGTTATCGGGTGCTGCCCTTACGTTTTGGGGTCAAACGCTATATGCAGAGAAAAGTACGATCGATTTAACAGTACAAATTTACTACCGGCCGGCCATGGGGGCAAGCGAAGTAACACCTGAAAAGATTGCGTATTTATACCTGTTTTTTCAGGCAATTCTACGAAGGGGTTTGTAGGGCATATCGGCTATTTTGCAGCTCAGTTCACCAAAAAAACCTCATACTCATGAACAAAAACCGCTTTACTTACATTGCCGCCCTGGTGGCAATTGTTTTGTTAAATGCATGCCAGCAGCCACAAGGCCCCATCCCTTTTGATCCCCAAAAGGCATCGATCCACACCATTCCCATAGACGAAGCCGCGAACCTGACCAGAGATTTCCGGAACACCCGGGACCAGCTTATAAAAAACATCCGGCTGGATTCGTCCCTGAAGATACCCACTGCCGAAACCTTTAACCGCGACGCTTTTGCCGTATTATTAAACCAGAAAGATGCACAGGGCATCCGCATTTATTATGGCCGTGGTAAGAATGGGGAAGTGAAGCTGGTAATGGTACCGGTTAATTCCAAAGGAGAAGATATTGTTGTAAAACTGCTGGACGGTAAGAACAGCAGAGGCGAGAAAGCCGTTGGTTTTATACCCGGTATTTCTACTGCCCAGGCGCAGTTTGATGATGCACAGGCCATGGAAAACGGCCAGCGTTGCGATCCCCCGCCCTGTGCCGCCAGCAAGCTAACCAGATAATCTACCCAATTTTTTTCAATGATCCCTGACCATATTGCCAGTTTCCTGTTAAGTGAAACAGTGGTTATCCCGTTGATTATAGGGGTGGTACGCTTTTATAAGATCAATACCAGCTACCACCCTTTTATTCTCTTATTACTGATGGCCTTTACCTCTGAGGTCATTAGCTTTATCTGCATCAGCTACCTGCATGCCAACAATGCGATCACGGTAAACCTGTACGCATTAATTGAATGCCTGATCCTGTTGTTCCTGTTCCGCTCCTGGGGCTTCCTGCAGCGTAAGCAAAAGCTGTTCTATTTCCTGATGGCTGCCTTTATTATCATCTGGATCACAGAGAACCTGGTATTCTTTAAGATAGAAACCTACAGTCCCTTTTTTAAGGGCGCCTACTCCTTTGTGATCGTATTGCTTAGCATCAATGAGATCAATTATATGATCGTACAGGATAATAAACAGCTGTTTAAGAACGCCAAATTCCTGATCTGCCTGGGCTTTATCATCTATTTTATTTACCAGATCATTTACGAAGCATCCTATTATGTGCTGGGGAAGGATAATGTGGTAAGCGTAGCTACGAAGATCATTAGTATGTTCGGGTATATGAATGCTTTTGTAAATTTGCTGTATGGAGTGGCAACGTTTTTAATCCCCGTAAAAAAGAACGATCTTTATTTTAACAGGCACTTTGAGTAAATAAAGGAGAAAGTAAGATGTAGGCCCCTGGCATCATCTCCAACGTCCTGCGGCCTACATCCTACTTTTCCTCCATTATGAAATTTTCAACAATGGGAGATAAGATCTTTTATACCACCGTCTTTGTTTCTTTGCTCATTGCAATTATCATCGTTTTTTTTGTAGTATCCATTATCCTGTACCACCGCCGTTATATTAAATTACAAAGGGAACGGATCACCGCGGAGATCACCATACTGGAAAACGAACGCAAACGTATTGCCACAGACCTGCACGACAGCGCCGGCCCGCTGCTGTCAACCGTAAAACTTTTCATTAACAGCCTGGATGTACGTACCGATGAGGATAAGCAGATCATAGCCCGCTCCAGCAAGTATATTGACGAAACCATCACCAACCTGCGGCAAATATCCCATAACCTGCTGCCCAATGCGCTGGAACGAAAAGGACTTACCGAAGCGCTACGCGAATTTATCCAGCAGATCAGCGAAAAACAACCCCTGCACATTGAGCTGCGCACCAGCGGCGACATACAGATACAGCCGGAAAAGGCCATCCACATCTTCCGCATTATCCAGGAAATTATCCAGAACACGCTCAAACACGCGCACGCCAAACAGCTGCAGATATCCCTGAACAAGGAAGAAGACCTGCTGCTGTTGCTGATCCGCGAAGACGGCGCCGGTTTTGACGTAAAAAAAGCCAAG
This sequence comes from Chitinophaga rupis, assembly GCF_900109685.1. Classification (GTDB taxonomy): domain Bacteria; phylum Bacteroidota; class Bacteroidia; order Chitinophagales; family Chitinophagaceae; genus Chitinophaga; species Chitinophaga rupis. Next base: position 69,100 of record NZ_FOBB01000004.1, read on the forward strand.
GCCAACTCCACAGGCCTGGGTATGAAAAGCCTGGAAATAAGGACCGACATTATGCATGGCTCCCTGGCCATTGATTCCGCGCCCGGACAAGGCACCAACTACCTGATAAAAATACCGGCCTGAGTGCAGGCCCCTCCTGCCTTCCCTGCCGTCTGAACAAAAACTGCCGGAAATTTGTATATTTACCTCCTCAAAAGAGGCACTTATCCACCCCAATATTGCAGTTCGCAATTTTCAGTTGGGGCTCGTGGGGCACGCAACGCTTGTACGGCGATCATTATCACTCCGGAAACAATGGACCAACAAATCAGATTATTAATAGCAGACGATCATGAGATCTTCAGGGACGGACTGGCACTAATGCTTTCCAGGCAACCCGATATTCAGCTGGTAGGCCAGGCATCTGATGGCCGGGAGCTGGTGGACATGCTGGAAAATGTGCAGGCGGATATTGTACTGACCGATCTCAAAATGCCCCGTATGGATGGGGTAACTGCTACCCGCCTGCTGCTGCAAAAAAATCCCCTGCTCAAGATCATTGCCCTTTCTATGTTCGATGAGGAAGACCTGATCGTGGAAATGCTGGAAGCCGGCGCCAAAGGGTACCTGCTTAAAAATGCCGATAAACAGGAGATACTGGAAGCCATTACACAGGTGTATGCAGATAATATCTTCTACTGCAAACAAACTTCCGCCAAACTGGCCACCATGATCGTAAAGAGCCGGTTTGACCCGCAACGCAATAAAGAAAAAGTTTCCTTCACAGACCGCGAAAAAGAGATCATTAAACTGATATGCCTGCAATTCACCGCCCAGCAGATCGGTGAAAAGATCTTCCTGAGCAAACGCACAGTGGAAGGGCACCGCACCCGCATCCTGGAAAAAATGAATGTGAAGAATACCGCCGGCGTAGTAGTATTTGCGCTGAAGAATAACCTCATTAAAGAAGAAGACCTGCTCTGATATTTACTCCCCCACTACTAAGCGGCTGGCATATTTATATTCCTTAGATTAGCATGATTTCTGCTAATAACAGCTACCTACCTAACTACCATAGGCTATGAAAAAAGCACTTTTCTTTTTCCTCGCGTTATGGAGCTGTGCGCCGGTATTGACGGCGCAAACCATTCAGCCCCCGGACCAGTTATATGGCCCCCTCTTTAAAACCGTACAGTTATCCGGTATTTTCCGCGACAACAAAACCTTTGTAGATGCCGTGCCCAAAGAAGATCCCAAACAGGTAATGGCACAATACCTGGCTGCCGGGCAACCCAAGGATAGCGCAGCACTGCGGGCATTTGTACAGGCACATTTCCTGCTGCCGGATTCTATTGCCGTTCCACCGGCTTTTAACGGGCACGAAACCTCCGTAACAGCCCACATCAACCATTTATGGAATGTGCTGCAGCGGGATACCACCCATGCCCTGCCCTACAGCTCACTGTTAAACCTGCCCTACCCGTATATTGTACCGGGCGGCCGCTTCCGGGAAATTTATTACTGGGATAGCTACTTCACTATGCTGGGGTTGGAAGAAAGCGGGCGCATTACCATCATAGATAACATGGTCAAAAATTTTGCGTACCTGCTTACCCGTTATGGACATATTCCCAATGGCAACCGTAACTATTTCCTGAGCCGCTCACAACCGCCCTTTTTTTCACTGATGCTGGATATACTGGCCAAACACAAGGGCGATAGCATTTACACCGCTTACCTGCCGGTGCTGGAAAAGGAATATGCTTACTGGATGGACAGAACAGCGCCTACCAAGCACGTAGTAAAGATGCCGGATGGCAGCTTGCTGAACCGCTATTATGACCAGGATAATATTCCGCGGCAGGAAGCCTATAAAGAAGATATAGCGGTAGCTAAGCTTACACCCTATAAAGATATTTACCGGGAGCTACGTTCTGCCGCAGAAAGCGGCTGGGATTTCAGCAGCCGCTGGTTCCGGAATACCAAAGACCTGCACACCATTCGTGTAACCTCTTTTGTACCGGTGGATCTGAACGCCCTGCTATTTCACCTGGAAAATACACTGGCGCGCGCCCACCAGCTGGCCGGGCATGCACAGAAAGCCGCACAATACAAGCTGCTGGCCTCCAGGCGCCAGCGCAGCCTGGAAAAATATTGCTGGTCGGCCGCCGCGGGCTGGTATGTGGATTATGACCTGCTTAGCCACCGCCCGGGTAGCGCATTAACACTGGCCGGTATGTACCCCTTATTTACAAAAGCAGCTTCAAAAGCGCATATTACCATCATACAACAACAGATCAATCAAAAATTCCTGAAAGCCGGCGGCGTAACCACCACCCTGAAAAATACCGGGGAGCAATGGGATGCCCCTAATGGCTGGGCGCCATTACAATGGGTAACTATTGCGGGGTTGGAAAACTACGGCGCATCTGCGCTGGCTAAAAAAATTGCGGAACGCTGGGTGGCGCTGAATATACAGGTGTACCATAACACCGGTAAGCTCATGGAAAAATATAATGTGATGGATCTGCAGCTGGTAGCCGGCGGTGGTGAATATCCCACGCAGGATGGTTTTGGCTGGACCAATGGTGTGTTGTTGAAGTTACTGCAGCAATACCAGTTGAATGCGGAACGCTGAACGCTTAAGGCTGAACGCTGCTTGCGTTATGTTTAATACACGGAGGTAATTACCAGCTAAGCTTAATGCTGAACGCCGAACGCTTAACGCTGCCTGCATTATGTTTAATACATGGAGATGATTGCCAGTTAAGCATTCGGCGTTAAGCATTTCACATGGAGTACTAAGCGTTAAGCATTCAGCGTTAAGCGTTCCGCACATTTTCCGCAATGGTTTTCAATGCAGGCAATAACTCCGGTGCATTCCATACAGCGCCCATCGCAATGCGGATGTAGCCCTGATCTCCATGCACAGAAAAACTTTCACTGCTCATTACATCAATACCTTTCGCTTTCATTTGCGTCACAAAAATACCAGCCGGCAAATGTACAGGCAGCTTTACCCAAAAATGATAGCTACCGGGAAATATATTATAGGTCAGTCCTTCAAAGAGGGTCGTTATTTTTCCATATAATGCCAGCGCTATCTGCCGCTTTTCATGGATCACCTGTGGCAGCAGATCATGCTGTAGCAGGTGCTGCACAAAAGCATGGAATAATGCGGAGCTGCCGCTGGTAGTGATACTGATGATACTATCCATACCCTGTAGCAATCCTTTGGGATAAATAATATAAGCCAGCCTCACAAAAGGATTAAAGACCTTGGAAAAGCTGCACACATAAACAGTACGCTCCGGCATCAGCTGTAAAAAAGCCGGCGGCGGGGACGGATGCAGAAAACGGTAGGCATCATCCTCTATTAAATATACATCCTTAAAAGAGCGGATCACCCTGACGATAGCCTCCCTCCTTTGCAACGACATTACACTGCAGGTGGGATTATGTACCGTAGGCTGCACATACACGAGCCTGCTTTTACCGGTTTGCAGGTATTGTTCCAGCGCATCCGGCAGCATACCTTCTTCATCACAGGCAATGGTTTGAAACTGGTAGCCCAGCGCCTGCCCGCTCAGCTTAAAATTGTTGTAGGTAAATTTTTCAATAGCCACCGTTTGCTCCGTATGGCGGAAAAAAGAAAGAATGCAATACCCGGCGCTGTTTCCACTGGCAGTGGTGGTTACATCCATTTGCTGCTGCAGGGTATCCGGCGGCAGCTGCAGCCACTGGCCCAGGCGTTGTAAACCTGCAGCATTGGGCGTCATAGGGGCCGGTGATAACAATGCAATTTTTTCCTGCTCCGTTAATCCATTTACATATCTTTGAAAAATATCAGCCTCCTGTTTAACCGCAGGGTAGTTCAATCTCAGATCCAGCATAAATTAAAAATTACTTCAAAAATAAAAGATTCAGCTTATCCGGTTTATTTTTTATAAGAAGTGTTAAATTGACATTTATTTTTTTTACTTTTACTTTACATGGAACCAAACCCATAAAAATCGCGTTACAAGCACTATCAGCCAGGACCATATTTTTTATCAGCCATCAAAAAATTCCCGTATGAGAAGTCTATTCCACCTCATCGCTATTGAACCCAGGTATCCTTTTTTGTTGTTACCTGGAACTGATCAAAATACAGGTAAGCATCGTAAAAAACTTTACAAAAAACCACCGCCAGCTGTATGCTTTACCTAGCAGCCTAAAACACTTTTCAAATATAACAACGTATCACCGTGGTGCATAACTCCGATGGTATTATTTTCCATTTACCCTTTAAATTAAAATCCAGCGTTATGAGATCACTATTACACTTCCTGCACAGGAAGCGGCTGTTGGCGTGCGCACTGGTGGCTGCCATCATCAGCACGTTTTCTGCCTATGCACAACAAGGCAATCCACAAACCTACCACGGTACGGTTACAGACTCCGCCGGGCTGCCCATACCCGGCGCCTCTGTTATCCTAAAGAACACTAACCGTGGCGCCATCACCGACCAGAATGGCGTTTTTAACCTGCAGGCCCCGCAGGGCAGCACTATTGTGGTGACCAATGTAGGTTACCAGAACCAGGAAATTTTACTGGGCGGCGGCAGCACGCTGCGCATCCGGCTGGCCCAGGCATCCAGCAGCTTAACAGATATTGTGGTAGTAGGTTACGGCACACAAAGAAAGGCCACGGTGAGCGGCGCTGTAAGCTCCGTAAAATCAGAAGACCTGGTACGTACGCCTGCCACCACGGTGTCTGCCGCACTGGTAGGCAGAATGCCCGGCCTTACTGCGCGGGCTCCGGATGCAAGGCCCGGCAGAGGCACCAACATACAGATCAGGAACCTGGGTAACCCGCTGTATGTAATAGATGGCGTGCCCTACACCGGCAGCCCCAATACTACTGCATTCGGTTTTACGCAAGGCAGCGGACAGGACGTGTTTAACAGCCTGGGCATAGAAGATATTGAAAGCATTACCATCCTGAAAGATGCTTCTGCCTCCATTTACGGCTTGCGCGCATCCAACGGTGTGGTACTGGTAACCACCAAAAAAGGCAAACGCGGTGGTAAGCCAAACATCAATGTTTCCGGTTATTATGGCCTGCAGAACTTTACCCGTTACCCACATCCTGCTAATGCCGGGCAATATGTGCGCGCGCTGGTGGAATCTGAGCAGAACCTGGGCCGCGATCCTTCGCTGCTGTACTCCCCGCAGGAGCTGGCCAAATGGGAGGCCGGCACAGAAAAGGGATACAAGAGTTATGACTATTACAAAGAAACCTTACGCCCCAATGTACCGCAGTCTTACCTGAGTGCAAGCGCATCCGGCGGAGGCGAACGTTCTACCTATTATTTAGCCGTAAGCCGTATTCAGCAGGATGCTATTGTAAGGGATTTCAGCTTTGAACGCACCAACCTGCAGGCTAACCTGGAAAGCAGCCTGGCCAAGGGTTTGAAAGTAGGCACGCAGATCAGCGCCCGCCTGGAAAAAACGCATAATGTAGGCGTGCCCGGGCTGGATGATTACTTTAATCCTTTCCTGAGCATTTTCAGCATGTGGCCTACAGAAAGCCCGTATGCCAACGATAATCCCAACTACATTAATCAAACGCATAACGTAAACGTGAACCCCGCTACGTATAAAGATGATGTTACCGGTTACCTGGATGAGTGGTGGCGCGGCATTAACGTGAACCTGAATGCGCAGTATGATTTTAATTTCGGGCTAACGGCAAAAGGCATTTACTCTTACAACTACATGAACGAAGATTTTGACGGGTTTGAATATACCTGGGATGCGTATAAGTATGATGCCAACACAGATACTTATAACACACAGCCCGGCTTCGGTAACCAGAACCCCTGGCGTGAAAGGCATAAGCGGAATGTGATCTCCCGTTACGGGCAGTTCCAGCTAAGCTATAACAAGCAATTTGGCCCGCATGCTATATCAGCCGTGGCAGCCTATGAGCGGTCTGATTATGATAACTCTTATTACGTAGTACACACCATTCCTACTAACAACTACATCCCTACGCAGTATTTATCGGAACAGGATTATTTGTCGGATGAATGGACTACGGAGGCCCGTGCCGGTTATATAGGCAGGGTTAACTATAACTTTAAGCAAAAGTATCTGCTGGAACTATTGGGCCGGTATGATGGCTCTTACCTGTATGCCAAAGGCCACCGCTGGGGCTTTTTCCCGGGCATATCCGTTGGCTGGCGTATTTCAGAGGAACCTTTCCTGAAAGATAAGCTGGGCACCTTTTTGAATGACCTGAAGATCAGGGCATCCTATGGTGAAACCGGCAGCGAGATCGGCTTCCCGAACGGCGATCCTCCCCAACCCTTCAGCTACCTGTCTGGCTACAACTTTAACCAGGGCGGCGCTGTGCTGAATGGCGCATATGTGATCGGGATCCGTCCGCGCGGGCTGCCTATTACGCAGCTTTCCTGGGTAAAGAACCGCTCCACCAACATTGGTATTGACTTTACCCTGCTGGATAATAAGATCAGTGGCCAGGTGGATGTATTCAAGCGCAAACGTACCGGCCTGCCGGCAGCCCGTTATGATGTGCTGCTGCCCAGCGAAGTAGGCTACACCTTACCCAATGAGAACCTGAATGCAGATGCTACCCGCGGTATAGAAGGCATGGTTACCTACAGTGGCCAAACCGGCCAGGTAAATTATTCCATCGGGGTAAATGCCACGTATGCGCGGCTGAAAAGTGTAAGCACCTATAAACCCCGTTTCGGCAATGAGTGGGATAAGTACCGCAACTCTGTAGAAGACCGCTGGTCCAACATTACCTGGGGATACCATGTAACCGGACGTTTTGAATCACAGGAGGAGATTGATAACTATGGCATTAATAACGACGGGCAGGGCAACCGTACCGAGCTGCCCGGTGATTTCAAGTATGAAGATGTGAATGGCGATAAGATCATTAACGACATGGATCAGCGTCCCATTGGTTATGCACAGGGCGCGCAGCCATATGTAAGCTTTGGCATTAACGGCAGTGTGGGTTATAAAGGCATTACCCTGCGTTTTGATTTTGCAGGTGCCACTATGCAGTCTTACCTGCGCGACTGGGAGCTGCGTTATCCTTTCCAGAACAACGGTTCCTCACCGGCCTATATGTTCACCGACCGCTGGCACCGCGAAGATCCGTATGATCCAAACAGCAAATGGATTGCCGGCACCTACCCTGCCATCCGGAAAGACAATACCACGCATGTGAATTACCGGACCAATGACTTCTGGATCACCAACGTACGGTACATCCGGCTCAGGAACCTGGAACTGGGTTACAACTTTCCTAAAGCCTGGCTGAACAAGATTGGAGTGAACGCCTTCCGGATATATGTGAACGGCACTAACCTGTTCTCCCTGGACAATGTAAAGAAATATGAAATTGATCCGGAGATCAGCTCCAGTAACGGGCTCGTATATCCGCAGCAACGGCTGTACAATTTTGGTTTTAATCTTTCCCTTTAATGATGATAATTATGCAAAAGACATATAAATACATACTCCTGGGCCTTTGCCTGCTCACTGCCGGCGCGTGCAAAAAAGACTGGCTGGAGCGGAAGCCCCGCACCATATTGCTGGAAGAGCAGGTATGGAATGATCCCAAACAGATCGTAGCCCTGCTGGCTAATTTTTACGACCGCCTGCCGGTACAAACCGGCCTGCAGGATATTAATAATAATGGCGACCTGGACGGGCGCATAGCCCAGTGGCGCGATATGGCCAATATTGACGATGCCATGTGGTCCGGCCAGTCTAATGAAGACGGGCGTAATAACATTCCTGCCTATGGATTTGAAAGCTGGCGTTTATGGAACTATTCTTATATCCGCGACATTAATCTGGCGCTGGAAAACATAGCCCAGTACGGCGAGCGCTTAACGGACGATCAGAAGAAACAGTTCACCGCTGAGCTGCGTTTCCTGCGGGCTTACGATTATTTTGAGCTGGTAAAAAGAATGGGCGGTGTGCCCCTGGTTACCAAACAGCTGCTTTATGATTACAGCGGCAATGCCACTCCCCTGCAGGTACCACGCGCCAAGGAGGAAGCGGTGTATGATTTTATAGCCAGTGAAGTAGATGCTATTAAAAATGATCTTGGCAATGACGGTAATGTGTCCCGCGCCAACAAGTACACCGCCCTGGCGCTGAAAAGCCGGGCCATGCTGTATGCCGCCTCGATTGCCAAATACAATAACCTGATGCCCGCACCCATCAGCACCCCCGGCGGTGAAGTAGGTATCCCTGCATCTAGGGCCACGGAATTTTATACCAAATCGCTGGAAGCATCCAAAGAGATCATTAACAGCGGCGTATATACGTTGTACAAGGTGAACCCCATCCCAGGCGAGAACTTTTATGAGGCCATCACCAAAAAATCCGGCAATAAGGAAGCCATTTTTGTAAAGGATTTCCTGACGCCGCAAAAACGGCATTGGTTCTCTTACGACAATATTGTGCGTGGTATCCGCGAGGATAACCTGGGCTCCTCTTCCGTAACGCCTTCCCTGAACCTGGTGGAAAGCTATGAGTACCTGGATGGTACAGCTGGCGCGTTAAAAACCCGCACTGCCGATAACAGCGATTATATTTATTATACCAATATTGGTGATATATTTGCCAACAAGGATGCGCGTTTATACGGTACCGTTATTTACCCTGGTACCACCTTCAAAGGTTTGCCGGTAGGTATACAGGCAGGTGTAATGGCCTGGAATGCCACCCGTAATGCATATGATGTGGTGGAAGGCAGCGACCTGAATACTACCTACACAGATGGCAAAACGCTCACCGGCAGCTCCGGCCCGCACCGTTCCATACAGGAAGTATCTAACACCGGGTTTTACCTGCGCAAATATATTGATGCAGGCGCGCGCACCAGCACCCGCGGTATACAGAGCGATATCTGGTGGATCTGGTTCCGGTTAGGGGAAGTGTACCTGAATGCGGGAGAAGCCGCCTTTGAGCTGGGATTAACCGGCGAAGCGCTTACCTACATCAATGCCATACGTGAACGGGCCGGATTTGGCACCAACAGTTTGACCACGCTTACCCTGGCCCGCATACAGAACGAGCGCCGCGTAGAGCTGGCCTTTGAAGATCACCGCCTGTGGGACCTGAAACGCTGGCGTATTGCAGATAAGCTTTGGAATGGCAATGTGAGTAACCCGAATGCCATGGTGTATGCACTGTACCCTTACCGCGTAGTACGCCCCGGGGATGCAGCCCGCAACGGCAAGTATGTATTTGTGAAAATGATCGCACCACGGTTCAGGGCGCCAAGATTTTTCCAGCTGGGTAATTATTACTCCTCGATAGACCAGGCGGTGATCAATAATAATCCAACAATTGTTAAAAATCCCTTTCAATAACTCAATATTATGCAACGTATCATCATCTCATTCCTGGCGATCGCATTCATAGCAGCCGCAGGATGTAAAAAAGATAATTACGAGGAGCCCAAGGCTATCCTTACCGGCCAGGTTGTGTACGATAAGCAGCCGGTGGGCTTACGCTCTAACGGTGTGCAGCTGGAGCTGTGGCAACATGGTTCAGCCCTGTTCACCAAAATACCCGTGTATATAGCGCAGGATGGCACCTTTTCCGCATCCCTGTTCAACGGCAGCTATAAGCTGGTGCTGTTACGTGGTAATGGCCCCTGGGTAAACAATTCCGATTCGCTGGATGTAACGGTAAATGGCAATACAACCGTAGAGGTACCGGTAGAGCCCTTTTTCATTATTAAAACCGCCAACATAGGGCGGAGCGGCTCCGATATAACAGCTACGGTTACACTGCAGCAAATAAATAACAGCCTGCCGCTGGATGCCGTATCCATTTACCTTGGCTCCACTACCGTAGTAGACCAGGTGAACAGTGTGGCCGGTACAACGGTAGCTGCTGCAGACATTCCCAACATTACGCAGCCGGTTAATTTAACCGTGGCTATCCCGCCTTCCCTTATTGCCAAGGGATATGTGTATGCACGGGTAGGCGTTAAAACCGCCGGCATAGCGGAATTGCTGTACACCATGCCACAGAAAATCGAGCTGAAATAATATAACACCTGCCAACGGAAGCTGGCAGCTTTCGCCGTCCGGTTTGTAATGATTATCTTTATTACAACCCGGATGGCATTCTTAAACGGGCGGCCATAACCGCCGGAAATTTTAGCGCATGAACGAAGCAGCATTACAGGGCATTGCCCGCCAACTGAGCCACCCGCAAGGGGAAGAAGGACTTAAAATAGCCGCCAATATGAAGGTTGGCAATGGCGGCATGATCCAGCGCACCATTGACCTGCTGGCTTGTGAAAGCAATAATACCGTGCTGGAAATTGGCCCGGCAGATGGTGGTTACGTGCCTTACCTGCTTTCCCGTGCCCTTCATTTAAGATATTATGGCATTGATATTTCTGAAACCATGTTAGCGCAGGCCCGGCAGCAGCATGCAGCGCTCATCACCAACGGCATGGCTTCCTTTACATTAGGGAATGGCCGGGAGCTGCCCTATGATAATGATTTCTTTGATAAGGTATACACCGTTAATACCCTGTACTTCTGGGAAGAGCCTTTGGCTTTATTAGCGGAAATTAAACGGGTATTAAAACCCGGCGGCCGGCTGGCCATTGGCATACGCAGCAAAAGCATTATGGAAAAACTGCCCTTTACACAATACGGCTTTGAATTGTATGATACCGCCAAAGCCACTACCCTGCTGCAAAAGGCCGGCTTTACTATTCAGCAGGCTGTGGAAGAAAAGGAAGAAGTGGTGAAGATCATGGAAAAAGAATTTCAAATGGACAGGATTGTACTTGTGGCCGGCAAATAACAATTACGAATTGTCAATTACGAATTGTGTAGAGCGTTTTGCATAATCTTCGCTGCATTATAATTCGTAATTGACAAATTCGTAATTCGTAATTACTTTTTAAGTAGCTTATTCTTCAATATCTTCTCCAGCACCGCATCCTTCATGCTGCGTGATACCGGTACCTGGTGCTTGCCCAGCTCAATCAGGTTCCCCTCAATACTGGTAATTTTAGCGGCATTGATCACAAACGATTTGTGTGTTTGAATAAAACCGGGATCCGTAATACATTCCAGCACAGATTTTAATGTGGTATGCGTAATATAGCGGGTTTGTGCCGTGTAAATGTTTATATAATTTTCCATTGCCTCTATATATACAATATCGTTAATGGAGATCTTCACCAGCTTATCATCTGTTTTAATAAACAAATGGTCGGATGCTGCGGGCGCTGAGGTTTGGCGAAACAGATCGTACACACGGTTCACCGACTTCAGAAAGCGCTCAAAGGAAATGGGTTTCAGTAAATAATCCACTGCTTCCAGCTCAAAACCTTTTATAGCATATTGCTCATAGGCGGTAGTAAAGATCACCTTAGGTGGGTTAGTAATACTTTGCAGCAGCTCCAGGCCATTGATGTAGGGCATTTCTATATCCAGGAACAGCAGGTCCACCGGCTGCTCACGCAGCAGGCTGTTTAATGATACGGCATCTTCACAAACTCCTACCAGCTCCAGGAAATCCACTTTCTCCACATACCCTTTAATGCCTTTGCGGGCCATTGGCTCATCATCTGTAATTACACATTTGATCCTGATCATAATCCTATATTTAAATTAGCCGTAAAACTTTGCCCGTTATCTTTAATGGCCAGCGTATGCCGGTTGGGGTATAGCAGGGCCAGGCGCCGTTGCAGGTTATCCAGCCCAATGCCGCTCCTGCCCTTTCTCTCCGGAATGATCTCCGGTTTTGCATTACTTACCTCAAAGTGCAGCTCTCCGTTATTTAACCTGGCAGAAATATTGATCCAGTATTCACCGCCGGCGTATTTAAAAGCATTTTCCACCAGGGGTAATAATAGCAAGGGGTACACCTGCTGCCCGTCTAGCGCTTCATCAAACTGCACCTGCAGGTTAAGATGATCATTCATCCGGCTTTTTTGCAGGTGAATATACGATTGCAGGTACTGCAATTCCTGCCGGATGGAAACCAGCTGCTGCTGGTCATACAGCTGGTAACGCAGCAGCTCCGAGAGCTCTTCAATGGTTTGCTTGGCCCGGCTCACATCCTCATCCATCTGGAAATATACCGTATTCAATGCATTGAACAAAAAGTGCGGATGGTACTGCGCTTTCAGAAAACGTAATTCTGTTTGCAGCTGATCGTTACTGATCTTTTCTATCTGCAGCTGCTGCTCATAACTTTTTCTCATAGAAGCATTTCCCCTTATAAAAGCGTAATAGAACAATAAGTAAAGCAGTGGTATCAGGTAAATGAGCACCGCATCGTACCAGGTAAGCCCGTCATCTGTAAGAGCGGCCATGGGTATTATGAATACAGTGCTCACCAGCTCCACATACAAACCTACCACAGCAAACTCCTTCAGCAAACCGCGGTTACGTACCGGCGCCTTAAAATGGCGCTGGTTCCTTTCCAGTAATTTATGAATACCCCATATATTAATGTAGCTGATAAGCGTTACCACCGTTAATTCAATGGCATTAACAGCCCAGGGCCTCAGCCAGAAGCGGGTACCGGTGATCACATCATTTACCAGGCGGATGGTCATATAAATGAGCAACCCGTAAAAAACCGGAAATATCAAACGCCACCATTTATACTGCATAGTCATGAAGTTAAGCAAAGATCAGTAAACTTTTTAGGATACAACCAGCTCCGGTGCTACCTGCGGGGTCGGCTGCGGTACCGGCTTTTCACTTACCGGGGCCTGTACCTTTTTCTCAAGAGGCCGCATTCCAAACAGGTAACGGGTAAGGGCAAACGGTTTTATAAATACATGGTAAATACACATGCTTACACATAAAGAGGTTATTACAATAAAGCCGTACTTCATGCCAATGGTATCGTTGGTTTTTACCACATACCAGGCAATGATCACGATCACTGTCTGGTGCAGGATGTAAAAGGGATAGATGGCCTGGTTAATATAATCCATCACCTTTACTTTCCGGTTCAGGTATTTCTTACCATACCCTATCAGCGCAAATACCCAGAACCAGGAGTTCAGCGGCTGCCTTGCCAGGTATGGATACAGATACCAATGCTGATCCCAGTCCGGGACCCAGGTGCTCAGCCCTACATTATTCCAGCGCAGGTAGTTAATGAACCCCATCATAACCAGGGCCATGCCCAGCGAAAAACGGCGGTTACGTTCCAGGCTGTCCATCAGGGCGGGTTGCAGCATGCAAATGAAGCCTGCTACCAGGAAAAGCATCCAGTACACAAAAAAGCAGTAGTCGTGCACCAGGTCACCGGTCATGGGATATTTCAGCACGGTTAATGAAAACCATGTGGCGGAAGGAAGCATTAACAGATATACATTTTTGCCACGGGCAAAGAATTTCAATTTTTCAACAAAGCCTTTGGCCTTCGGGGAAACAGCCCATCCGAAAAAAGGCGTCAGCAACAGGTCAAACACCAGCAGGTATGCAATAAACCACAGGTGATGCCAGCTGGTATTACCGTGCGGGTAAGGGCGCATCTCAAAAATAGAAGGGTAAAAATGCCAGAAGTTCCCCTTAAAACCCTGGTTTAACCGCTCCATATAGATCTGGGGCGGCACAATTACCAGCATACCTACCAGCAGGGGAATGAACAGGCGCTGGAAACGCAGCCACATAAAACCGCGGGCGCTTTTTTTGCTGACCATAAACCAGGAAACCGTTCCGGAAATAAAGAACAGCAGGTGCATACGGAAACGGCTAAGCCAAAAGGCAAACTCCGTCAGCACATTGCTTTGGGTGGCATTGTTCACATGCCAGGGATCATCTACCATAAACGGGCGGGCGGAATGGAATAACAGCACGCCAAAGATCGCTGCAATACGCAGCCAGTCAAGGTAAGTTTGTCTATTTGTAGGTTGCATTTCTTTTTTTTACAAACCTAACGACTGTAAAAGCGTTACAGGCCTCTGTTTTGACCACCTGCAATTTTAGGGTGACAACCCGCACACTGCTATCCTGCCGCAGTAGGCTACTTACCCGTTATGCGAATTAAAAAAGTTAGTATATTGATTATGATAAATCCTATTTCTGCACTCAAATCCATTAAACGATGAAGAAAACCTGTATTTTCCTGGGCTTTGCCCTGGCAGCTGTATGTAGCTGGGTACCTGGAAGCTCCACCCCCTGTGAGGTAAGTCCCACTTTTTTGAACGGGAAATGTAAAGCCGAGTACATTGAAGGACACGCGTATTATTACTGTGGTTCTCCAATAGCAACAGAAAAACCCAATTGTACGGCTTATGTACAATAGGAGAAATTATCAGTGGGCTACCGTAATGGTAGCCCTGCTGTTTTGTATGACCACTGCCTGTAAAGAAACCGCAACACCGGTTGTTCAATCCTGCACCACTGCTACAGACAGCCTTATTCCCCTGAAGATCAATATTGGAAAGCCCTTAAACCTGTACCTGGACAGTATGCTGGTAATAGGCGTACAAACACCGGTGCAATACCTGGAAAAAGAAAATGCCCTGCTGATACTGGACACCTATGGCAAACGGCTGCTGCAATACCCGCTAACGGCTGCTGATACCGTAACAAAACCCAGCCGGGCGCAGGCACTGCACCTGAATTATAAGGTGATGTACATGCATTACCTGAACCGCGATAGCCTGCTGTTGTACACCTATGGCGTATTTCGCCTGTCTTATTATAACCTGGATACAGATACGGTATATAAAACACTGTCTTTTTACGATAGAAAAATAAAAACCAATTTTGCCTTTAACCCCGCGCCTCCCAATGCCAGTAATGCCGCCCCTATTATTTTTAAGGGCAATAATATTATTGGTACCGGTTATTTAATGGGCGAGCATGACAGCGAAGTGCCGGCAGGGCGCACGCTCTTCTCCATCCTTCACTTACCGGATGGCAGCCTGCAGCACAAAGTACCTTACTCCGCTATTTATAAAACCGGTAACTGGGGCGGCTCCCATATGCGCACAACTTATTCGGCGTATAACCGGCAGCAGGGCACACTGTTGCTTAGCCTGCCGGCAGACCATCACCTGCAGGTGATTGACAGCGCATGGCACATAACCAACGTATATGCGGGCAGCCGGCAAAAGCTATGCATAAGCTCCATGCCTATACCTAAGAATAGCCCGCAGCTACAGGACCCGGATAATGCCTTACGTTATTTTACAAACACAGCTGCTTACCGGGATATTATTTATGATGCTTACCACCAGCATTATTACCGGGTATTACAAACCCCGCCTGCCGCCGCTGAGCTGAATGCGCAGCAGCTGGGGGAAAAACATGCCACGCTGATCGCTTTTGACAATACCTTTCATTACCTGGGCGAAGGCCCCTTACCCAAAGGGCTTGCGCTGGATAATTTTTTTGTAACGGAACAAGGCCTGTATTTTCTGAATGTAGCTAACCATGACCAAAACATTGGGCAATATGTACACATCAACCCGGAGTTATAAGATCTTCCTATATACGTTACTGTTAGGCTTTATGGCTTGCTCCGCACCACCGGACAAGCTGCTGCAGGCCTTACATGCAGTGGATGCCAAACCATTGCCTGCCGGGCATTACGTGGTAATACCCAACCAGGGCTGTGAAGGCTGTATCAGCACCGCAGAAGATTTTGTGAAAAGGAATTACACCCGGTTCCCGCAGGCGAAATACATTTTTACGCGTGTACAATCCATTAAATTATTACGGATAAAACTGGGTAATGAAGTAATGAACAATAGCCGGGTATTAATTGACAGCAACAATATTATCCATTACCCCGAGCAGGGAAAGGACATTTATCCGATGATCATTACTATTAAAGGAAATGCAATAAAAGGGATCACCTATCAAAGCCCGGGGTCAGACGGGTTAGCTGAGCTGCTGCGGGGGCAGTGATCAGGGCTGGTACGGCCCGCCGGGTTCACCCCATCCCCATTTAGGCATGGGCTCACCTTCTTTAACAGGGTTTTCGGTGGTAGTGGAGTTCATTACGGCAATACGGCTGCCCCATTCCAGGTAGCCTACCAGCGCAGCGCGGAACTCCGGGTCACTAGCCAGGCCTATCTCATCCGCGGTTTCCAGCAAAAGAGCCATCCATCTTTTGCGTTTGGTCTCATCCAGCATCTTTCCTACGTGATGGGCCACCATAGATGCATGACTGCCGTTATCCTGTTCTGAATATAATTTAGGACCGCCAAAAACTTCGGCGATAAAATGCGCAACATGCTTGCTATGGTCGCCGCTCATATCTTTAAACACCGGGTACAACAAAGGATCTTTAAGCACCTTATCATAGAATACCTCCGTTAGCTTTTCCAGCGCTGCCTGTCCGCCCGCCCATTCATATAAAGTAGGAATTATTTTTTCGTCTGCCATAATACCGGTATAGATTATAGGCGAATATATGGAGACTTTTCTTCACAATGTAGCCGGGTTTACACGATCTTTACAAGTGCAGGTACACCTTGCCGTTATCTTCCGTTAACCGGTATATCACAATGCCCTGTTTCGCAGGCCCGGTTTTCAACTGGCCGGTATTTACATCAAACTGGGAGCCATGCCATGGACACTGCACCGTACCACAGATCATAGCGCCGCCTGCCAGCGAGCCGCCTTTGTGGGTGCAGCCATCGTCAAAAGCTACATAACCGGTTTCTGTTTTGCCGATCACAATACGTTTACCCTGCACATGCACCAGCTTCATCTGGTCGGTTTTCAGCTCATCACTGTTAGCTACTTCTATGGGCTGATCGTTACCAGTGAAACGTTCTTCTTTCCACTTACCACCGCCCGCATAACGGGTAAAAACGCCTATCTGATTGCGATACACCAGCGTACCACCCATCCAGCCGGCAAAGCCCAGGAGCACGATCCCCGCCATTTCCAGCAGCAGGATACCAAAGGCCGGTACATAAGGGTTACGCTTTAGCAGCCAGGCTACAAAGAACAGCACCAAGTTCAGTACGTTCAGCAACCCATGCCGGGTAGCCCGTTTTTTACCGGAGCTTTTAGGAGGCACTGTAAATATGTAATCAATAATACCTGGCACCGCAGCCAGCAATGCCGTGGTGATGCCTGCTATTTGCATACACGATGCCACAAAGGCAAAATCGTAACGGTCGTTCACTAACGCCATTATATCAAATAAGAGCGTGCCTATAAAAAAGGCAATGGGAAAAGTAACCAGTATAGGATGAAGCGGATGCCCCTTAATATGCGCAGTACTTTTCATGGTGGTAAGATTTTGTTTTGGTATACAAAGCCTCTATCAAAAAGTTTACCTGTTTATGGATGGTAAACCGGCTGGCATAACTTACATTTATAATATTTTCACTATATCCCCTATAAAATTCATGAGCATGTTACTGTTTGCCAAGATCCTCATAGGCCTGGTAGCCCTGGAACACCTGTATATACTTTGGCTGGAAATGTTTGCCTGGACCACAGTGGGCAAAAAGACCTTCCGCTCTTTGCCGGCTCACCTGTTTGAAGAAACCAAAACGCTGGCAGCCAACCAGGGCCTGTATAATGGCTTCCTGGCCGCCGGCCTGATCTGGTCGTTGTTTATTTCAGATGTAAGCTGGAGCCGGAATGTGGCCTGCTTTTTCCTGGCTTGTGTGATAGTAGCCGGTATTTATGGCGGGCTTACCGCTTCCAGGTCCATCTTCATAAAGCAGGGTTTACCGGCCGTTATTGCATTAACTGTATTATTGCTGGCCTGATAAATTCATTACTTTGCGGCCTGTTTGAACAGTACAACCTGCATGGCAAATAACAGCAAAACACTGGTGATACTTATACCCGGCTTTCCGGAAAATGAGGCGGATACAACCTGCCTGCCTCCGCTGCAGCTGCTGGTAAGGTCCCTGAATAAAGAGTTCCCGGGGTTAAAGGTGGTGGTGGTAGCCTTTCATTATCCTTTTTTTACACATACCTATCAGTGGCATGGCAACACCATCATCAGCATGGGTGGTAAATACCGTAACAAAGTTCACCTCTTACATTCCTGGTGGAAAATATGGCGGCAGCTGAAAAAGCTCTGGCAGGATCATGATGTGATAGGTCTTTTCAGCTGCTGGTGCGGCCCCTGTGCGCTGGTAGGCCATTATTTTGGAAAGCGTTATAACATAAAACATCACATCTGGATCCTGGGACAGGATGCAAAAAAAACGAACAACACAGTACGTTATATACGCCCCGCGCCGCAGGAGCTGATAGCCATATCAGATTTTTTAGTGCAGGAGTTTAACCGCAATCACCACATTATGCCGCAGCATGTAATCCCCATTGGGGTGAATACGACTGACTTCCCCCCTGCTGCCGCGCCGGTGGATATTGATATATTAGGCGTTGGCAACCTGGTGCCCTTAAAACAATACGAGATCTTTATTGAAGTTATTCATGCCGTAAAACAACATTTCCCCAATATTAAAACCGGCATATGCGGCAAGGGAACAGAAGTGCATCACTTACAGGCGCTGATTGCCAAATGGGGCTTACAGGATAATGTACAGCTATACGGTGAGCAGCTGCACCGTGAAGTATTACGGCTTATGCAACGCAGCCGCATTTTACTGCACCCCTCCTCTTATGAAGGTTTTGGTATGGTAATGCTGGAAGCATTGTATGCAGGCGCACAGGTGGTAAGCTTTGTACAACCCATGCAGGCTGTTATTCCCAACTGGTACATTGTAAAAGATAAAGCGGCGATGGTGGAACAGGTGCTTACCCTGCTGCGCCGGCCGCCTGCGCAACGGCAAGCTGTATTACCTTATGAGATGAACGGCAGCGCCAGGGCCATTATGCAGCTCTTCGGCTATAATGAAGCAATGACCTCCTGAATTTTTTTGGCAATAGCCTCAAAGGAAAGCTGTGACTGGAATTGCGCTAATACTTTACTGCGCTCCACAGCCACATCCAGCGTAGTAACCTGTAAAAGGGCCTGCAGCAGCGCGGCCTCATTACCCGGGGCATATAATACACCACAGTTTCCGTTATTAGTGAGCAACTGAAAAGAAAGGATATCTGTAAGCACAGGAATACATCCGCAGGACATAGCCTCGCACACCGCTATACCACTCCCTTCATAATGTGATCCGGAAATAATAAAAGGCACGCTGTTAAACCAATACAACAGGTCGTCATGCGGCACCTTCCCTACTAAAATAATTTTGTCTTTATAAGCCGCCTCACTTTGCAGCAGGCTTTCAATTTCCGGCAGCAATTCCGTGGTATGATAGATCATATACAAGCGGGCCTCCGGGTACTGCCGGGTAAATTGCAGGAAGGCACGAACCACTGTCAGCGGATCTTTATTATCATTTAACCGCCCTACCCACAGGAAAGCCGGTGCGCCCTGAACGCCCGTTTTTGCCCTTGCCAGGGACTGCGCTACCGGGTAAAAAACAGAAGAGCCTTCCATAACCCCATGAATTTTGCCCGTGCTGCGGATATGCGCCTTTTTCATCCAATCCACCCCCATAGCCTGTGAGGTGAACAGGTAGGCATCAATACAATAAGCCGCAAGCTGCTGCAGGTAGCGCTTAGGCCACCGCGATGGCCTTTCCGCATGGTGCTGGGCAATGATCTTTACCCGGCTGCCTAATTGCAGGCGCAGCTGTATTACCTGTATGGCAAAATGTAAACCGTGCACAAATACTACATCCGGCTGCAGGGCTTTTATATAGCGGTGCTGCTGCCAGGGAAAAAGAACGGTTCTTTTACCAAAATCCATAAAATGGTAGTCTACCCCGTTTTGCTGGTAACGGCCTTCATAGTCAATCTGTTCAATAGAGATGACTTCATTTTCCCGGCTTAAAGCCTCCGGTATGCCGGTATAAAAATTAGTGCGCTGCAGCCATTCCCCCGGGTTTGTAAAACCGGAAGAACAAACATAACTTGCAAATACGATCCTCATAAAAAGCTGCCCGGTAGTAAGTTAAAAAGATGGGGCAATGATAGGCTAAATTCCGAAGACAAATTTTTCCACACCAGGCAACCTTTTATGGCTGTATTGCGTACTGTAACTAACTTATATTATTAAAATAAGTTACGGATAAAAATATATTGTCATTCAATCCAGTACATATACATGAGACGCGTTGTAAAATACCTGGTCACCCGCTTTTATAAGCCTTTACTGGTCAGGTATCTTTCTAAAACAAGGAAGTATACCTTTAAAGGGGTACAGCTTTTAATTCCCCCGGAGGTATTTCACCCGGCCTTCTTTTTCAGCACCAAGTATTTACTGCGTTATATCAGCGGCCTGCCCCTGCAGCAAAGCTCTTTCCTGGAGCTGGGGGCGGGCAGCGGCCTTATTTCTATCTTTGTAGCTGGCAAAGGGTCCAATGTAATGGCTACGGATATTAATCCCGTTGCCGTTGAATACCTGGAAAAGAACGGGCGCGCCAATAATGTGAAAATGGAAGTGGTCCACTCCGACCTGTTTGAGCAGATCCCTTCCCGTACCTTTGATATTATTGCCATTAACCCGCCATATTATAAAAAGCAGCCGCAAACCTTTGCGGAACATGCCTGGTATTGCGGGGAGAATGGAGAGTATTTTGACCGCCTGTTCCACTCCCTGCCGGATTATATGCATGGACAATCCACCGTGTTAATGACGCTGAGCGATGGCTGTGATGAAACTATGATCCGCAACCTGGCCATTAAGAATGGCTGCCGGTTAAACCGTGTGCACTCCATGCAGAACCTGATGGAGGAGATCTACATTTTTAAGATTGAGCGCAATTAAATAATGACTGCATGAGCCGTATACTTTTTTCCCATTCGTACTTTATGCGTTTTGATCCTAAACAATGGTCAATGGGGCAGCCGTATGCCCCCCTGGGTACCCTGTATGCAGCGGCATTAATGCGGGAAAAAGGTTATGAAGTATCCCTGTTTGATACCATGTTCGTAAGCAATCCGGATGAAGTATTGCCCCGGATAGTAGCCCACCAGCCTGACTATTTTGTGATCTATGACGACGGGTTCAACTATCTCACCAAAATGTGCCTTACCAACATGCGGGAAGCCGCTTTCCGCATGGCCAAACTGGCAAAGGAAAAGGGTTGTACGGTTATTGTTTCCAGCTCCGACTCCACAGATCATTATGAGCAATACCTGGATGAAGGCGCTGATTTCATCCTGATAGGGGAAGCAGAAATGACCCTGCTGGAGCTGGTAACTGCCATTGATAATAATGCAACAGATGTTTCCGGCATTATGGGCCTGGCCTACAAACAAAACGGCCATGTGATTAAAACGCCCGGCCGCAGTGTAATGCGTGACCTGGATGCCCTGCCTATGCCAGCCTGGGACCTGGTGGATATGGAGCCTTACCGCCACTCCTGGCAAAAGCATGCGGGTTACTTTTCCATAAACATGGGCACTACCCGCGGCTGCCCTTTTAAATGTAACTGGTGCGCCAAACCCATATATGGCAACCGTTACAACTCCCGCTCCCCGCAGCATGTAGTGAATGAAATAAAATACCTGCGTAAGCAATTCAACTTTGACCACATCTGGTTCTGTGATGATATTTTTGGCCTGAAACCCGGTTGGGTAAATGAGTTTGCAGACCTGGTAGAAAAAGAGCAGCTCTCTTTCAGGTTCAAGATCCAATCCCGCGCCGATCTGCTGGTGCAGGATAATTATGTAAAAGCGCTGGCCCGCGCCGGTTGCGAGAACATCTGGATGGGCGCTGAAAGCGGCTCCCAGAAGATACTGGATGCTATGGACAAAGGCACTACCATTGAACAGATCCATAAAGCCACCCATTTATTAAAGGAGCACGGTATTAAACCTTCCTTTTTTATACAATTCGGCTACCTGGGCGAAACCAAGGAGGATATTAATAAGACCATTGACATGATCAATGAGCTGCTGCCTTCCAGCATAGGCATTTCCGTATCCTATCCATTACCGGGTACTGTATTTTACGATAAGGTAAAAGCAGACCTGAAAGAAAAAACCAACTGGACCGATTCTGATGAGCTGGCGCTGATGTTTGAAAACACTTATCAGCCGGCCTATTACAAACAATTGTATAAGTATACACATAGGAGCTATCTTAAACACCTGGCTTTTGCCAACATTAAGCACCTGCTCACCCACCCGGGTAAGGCCACAAAAAAAACTTTACGGAAAGCCCTTTCAGCGGCCTATTATATACCGGCCGCCTTTATTGCCAAACGCAAGCTGCATACGCTGGAAAAACCTTCTTCTTCAAAAAAATAATTACCTGGCATGGTACAGGGTGAGCAACATACGATGGATGAACAACAGGCAGCAACTGCCTTTAGCAAGCAGTCGGCTATATTTGATGCCATTTATACTCCTAATAAGATCATTCAATATAAACGGGCACGTGTACGGGCGCAGGTGGAGCGTTTCCTGGCGCCGGGCAGCCACATCCTGGAGCTGAATGCAGGCACCGGGGAAGACACGGTGTACTTTGCAGCAGCCGGCCACCATGTGCATGCCACTGACCTGGCCGAAGGCATGCTGGAAAAACTGGCAGCAAAGGTAAAGGCACACCAGTTAAATGATCGGGTATCTGTTGAAAAGTGTTCCTTTAACGCCTTGCCGTCCTTACAGCATAAAGGCCCTTATGATCTTATATTCTCCAACTTTGCCGGGTTGAATTGTACCGGGCAGCTGGATCAGGTGCTGCATTCCTTTGGGCCTTTGCTGAAACCCAAAGGGCAGATAACCCTGGCCATACTGCCACCTTTTTGCCTGTGGGAAACCCTGCTGGCGCTGCGCGGCCATTTCAAAACAGCTTTCAGAAGATTTAACAGTAAGAATGGCGTAACCGCTTATGTAGAAGGTGTACCCTTCACCTGCTGGTATTACAAACCCTCTTTTATTACCAGCACGCTGCAGCAGGATTATGAAGTACTGGGCCTGGAGGGTTTGTGCAGTATTGTGCCGCCTTCTTACCTGGAAAGCTTTCCGGATAAACTGCCCCGGTTGTATCGCTTTTTAATGAAGCTGGAGAACCGGTTCAAAAGCCGGTGGCCCTGGAAGTATATAGGGGATTATTACATTATTACATTGAGGAAGAAGTAGTTTAGTCTGCTACCAGCGTGTATTGCGCCTGTATTTGGTCTATTTTTTCCTGGAACATGCCAAGTATCCTTTGCTGATAGTAATGAGGCATCGGTTTACAAATATGTTTCTCCGATACAAACGCACCAAGAGGAACATTGTGCGATGTGAACTTGTTCAGTGTCCGCTGAACCTTCCAATGTGCGCTGAAACGTTCCATCAGCCAGTTATCCAAACGATCGCCCATGCCGTTATTCATTCCCCATTCCATAACCCGTTTAATGATTGAACGGGACATATCTTTTGCAGGCAGCTTTCTGAAGCTGCCATTAGGTAGATATTCGCTCACCCATTGATTGGATGAAAAGAAATTTTGGAAACCCTCTCGACCACAGGCTGGTAATAAAGTGATAGTTTCAATGGCAGTAAAGATATTCTGCTCTTCAATTTCCAGCGCCTGCTCATCCACATAATAGTTTAAACAGAAAAAGTGTCTTCTTACAAAGAATTTAACCGTTTTGGCCAACAGGAATAAAAAGAACCGCGCAATCCATAACCGGTTGGCAGCTGTTATAATAAAAAAATCCAGGTCGGATCCTTTATAGGCAATATTCTTGGACAAAGACCCTGAAATACCCACTCCCCGCACATACGGAAACCATGACAACACCCGCCCTACCCGCATGGCTTTTTTCAGCTGTTTTACCGCCATCTGGTTGCCCTGCTTTCTCCTTTCAACTAATTGCGGATCGTTCTTGCAGCTATAATACTGGCCATGCTGCCATAGTAATTGCTTATCCAGCAGGGATTTCAGGGCAGCAGGCAGCACATCTCCATGAACCGGCTGGTCCAGGAAATGGCGGATCTCTTCCAGTGTAACCGGGTAGTTAAACAAGTCAAAATAAGCTACTACCTTAAGTACGCTCTCTCGAAGTTGTATCATATATGGGAAACGGTCTATAAAGTATACGCACGAGGAAGCTTATTGGTTGTCTGCCAGGGTAGAAAATATTAAAAAAACCGGAGGCTGTACGGCAGGCGCCCGGAGACCTGCAAATACAAAGGAGAAGGCATTCCTGCCTCCCCCCCTGCTTATTTTACAACCTTAAAAGTCACTGATCGTATAGTTCACCGGATTTGCCCACGGGCCAAAACAGGTATTAGCCCCTGTTCCATCCACATTGCGCCACCGGAAAGTAAAGCTAGCCGGGAAGTTGGTTGCATTGGGCACATAATCCTGCAATTGTTTTATGTACCTTATTTCCCAGTAATAAACATAACCATCTGTTGAATAAGTGGTGGTGCCGGGCAATTTGGTTTGTATGTTCCGGTAATTGGCATCCGGATCACCTGTTTTTTTCACCTGTACCTGGCTGGCCATATTAGGCGTATTATTCTGGCAGGGGCCAGGGCTGCCAACCACATAGCTGCCTGCAATGGAGCCGCAATCATTAACCGAGGGCGGAGGGCTTTGCGAAGTAGCCGGGTTAATGTACACCTGATCTACCCGCTCACAAGGGTTCAGGCCAATGCTGGGCGCAAATGCAGCCACATACGGTGTGGTAATAAAGTAAGTGGAATAAGGAGCTGTACAATCCGAATACACTACCACAGATACCTCTATGGCCGTAAACGCGCCTGGCGACAGGTATTGATGATCAATATTATTCTTAGTATACACCAGGTGGTACAGCTTTACGCCGGGTTCATTAGGATCATCCCCGGTGTAGGTGAGCGCGGTAAGCGGAATGTTCAGATCCTGGAACGTAATGGTAGTACCGGATTTAATCCTTAACCGCCCTTTACTGATCTGGGAAGGCGTAGCAGGATTTGCATTCACCAGGTCAAAGGAGCTGCGAATAGTCCAGTCAACCGTAAGGGAGTGTTTAATATTCTGGCAATCGTAAAGCGTATGGTTCACGCCATTCAGGGTATGAGGGCCTACCACTGCCAGGGAAGGATCGTCGCAGATCTCATCCGGCGTGGTTAACAGCTTTGCTGTTCTGTTGGTTTTAATCTCATTTCCCCGAGCATCCATTAATATACCGGGCACACTTTTGTTGACAGGTATGTAAACTGAATGTCCGCTTTCTTTAATTAGTTGTGTGAGTTTGTCAGATAAGCTCACCGGTTGGGCTGAGGGCGCGGCGTCTTTAATATCGCGCTGGCAGCTGCCGGTAAGTAATACAAAAAGGAAAAGGGTCAGCAAATTTTTTACGTATACTGCGCGTGGTAAAGTTTTCATAAAGGATTTTTTAGTTAACAAAGCCAGGGGGCTAAAAGGATATTACAACGGCTTAACAAACAAGCGGTGTATGGGCGTTTACGGAAGGCTTACTACCCGGGTATAGGCGGCTGTTCCGGAGAAGGGATCAAACTTGTTCAGCAATACACCATATTTACCGGGCGCCAGCGATGAAAAGGACGTTTGCGCCCCGGAGCCCAATGCCTGTGCACCGTAAAGCACCGCTCCGGTGGTGAAGCTGTACAGCCCAACATAAATAGTAAAGTTGAAATTGTTACGGATAGTGATCGTTCTGCTGGGCGACGTAGCGCTGGTTACCGTAACATTGTTGGAAAGGCTGGTACCCACATCATAACCTTTCAGCTGATCATGCCGGATGCCGGACACGCTTACCGTACCGTCAGAGCAGGTAAGTGTCAGCTGCACATCATAGGTTTTCAGGTTGTCAATACCTGAAACCAGTGTAACAATGTTACTGGTAGGTGTTGAAAGCGTATAGTTGGTGAAGGGTGCGGAGGAGTTATACTCCTTAATGCCAACCACCGCAGAGCTCCAGCCCGTGCTGTAGATCTGTATACCGAAAGAATGCGGGGGATCTTCTACCCCGGATTCATAAAAATAATAACCTTCGGCATTGCAGGTACCCAGTGTAGTGGGTGGTTTGATCTTGCTTTCTTCAGCAGGGGTAACGTCTTTTGATATGCTGATGTCATTAACGCCATTTTTAACACAGGCGGTTAAGCTTAGAACACATAGGGATGCGAGGATAGGTAAATTGAGTAGTTTATTCATAACAAAAAAATTTGTATTGAATTTACTCAAGGAACCTTACATACGCATCGTTTTTCTTTAGTTAAATTTAGCTAAAATGCTTACTGCAAAAGGGTTGCAGCCAACACCCATTAAAATAAATAACTGGCACTGAGCTTCCGGCTTTACTACAGCCAGCAAAAATGTTCTCATGATGCATACCAATGCGTGTAAAGGTAATATTTGGAACTATTTTATAGCAGCAGAAAGATTGGCCTTTGAGCTATTACGCCTTCCTTAACCGCAAAAAAAGTATCGCGGAAATAAATGTTAGCACTGCGCAAACAACATAAGGCAGACCTTTATGGATGTTATATAAAAAAGCAGCGGTAACGGGCCCTATTACCCTGGTTAATGATTGCAATGATTGATAAGTTCCCTGGGCTTTTCCCTGCTCATTGTCGTTGGCGGTCTTAGAAACCAGGGAGCTCATGGAAGGCTCAAACAATCCTTTGCCGAAAGCGTAGATCAGATAAGCCACATACACCTCCAGGGCAATGTGAAAACGCATGAACGAGGCAAAGACCAGGTACATTGCGCCCGCAATGCTGATACCGGTCACGGATAATTTTCGCTCATCAAAAAAATTATGCAGCTTGCCTACCAGGTACCCCTGCGTAACCAGGTCGCCAATGCCGACCAGCAAAAATATAATGCCCATTTGAGCAGCATTCCACGATAGCTCCTCTTTGAAATAGACGGTAATATTCCCCTGCAGCTGCGCAAATGCTATAAAATGAAATACTGACGCCAGCAGCAGCGACTGCAATCCTGGATTTGACCGGATACCTTTAAACGCTGCCAGTGGATTAGCATCTGCCCAACGGAACCGGGTATACGCTGATTGTAATGATACAGTTTCGGGCAGGGCAAACCAGGCCCAGCCCAGGTTAAACAGGCACATTGCAGCTGCTATGTACATAGGCGCGGACAGCCCCCAGCGGGCAGCAAAGCCGCCTATTGCAGGCCCTATGATAAAGCCTAAACCGATTGCGCCGCCTATCATCCCGTAGCGCTTTGCTCTTTGCTCCTGGGGAGTAATATCTGCCACATAGGCAAAAATAGTACTGATGTTTCCTGCCGTTAATCCGTCGATGATCCTTCCCAGGAACAGCAGCCATAATGTTTTGCCGCAGCCCAGCAATAAATAACCCAGTGCCGATCCTGCCATACTTAACAGCAATACCGGCCGTCTTCCATACCGGTCACTTAATAATCCCAATGCAGGAGCTGCCACAAATTCGCAGAAAGCAAATAATGCAGTTATAACGCCTACATAAGATGCAATGTGCGTATGCGTGTATTGTGCCACAAGGAATGGCAATACAGGTTGTAAAATGCCGATGCCCAACAGGTCAATGAATGTAGCCAAAAGCAATACAGGAAAAGGGTTGGCTGGTTTTATTCTTAGCAATTGCATTACTGAAAAAGGATACTTTATATACTGCAAAGGTAGAACGCCCATAACAGGGCAGTCAACGCAAACGGAAGCGTGATCAACGCAAAAGGAAGTATTATGGATTGTCGTTTTTTTCCAAAGGCCCGGCAGGTCTTTTCCTTAATTTTGTGCAGAACAAACATCTTCAGCATGAAGATCCTGAGCCTGCCATTTATTATTTTTATCCTGATCGCTGTTGCCTGCAGCGGTCCTTTAGTTCAAAAAAAGCAAACTATGGAACAACGACTGAGCATTTTTACAATCGGTGTAAAAGATCTGTCCGCCATGCGTGCATTTTATGAGCAAAAGTTCGGCTGGACACCGGAAGCTGTGAATAAGGATATTGTTTTTTATAAGATCAACGGTAGCCTTATTTCCTTTTTTTCCGCACGGGCATTAATGGAAGATGCAAAAATTGCCTATGAGGAAAACAGCAACCGGCATTATGCTTTAGGGTATATTGTAAACAGTGAAAAAGAAGTAGATGAGCTGTTTGCACAACTGGAAAGCAAAGGGGTCACTATTATAAAACGCCCTGTAAAAACCTTCTTCGGCGCCTATACCGGGTATGTGCAGGATGTGGAAGGTAACCTGTGGGATATTGGCACCAATCCGCTGATACCACTGGACGCTCAGCATAATGTAGTGACCCATAAGGATATCCGGCACCTTGAACAATAGTGACATTTATCACGCATATTATTTGACAAATATCCTCGGAAGCAAGCACCCTGTTACCTGAACTTTGCCGTGATAAAAATAAATATCATGAAACTAAAGAATAAGGTAAGCGTAATTACAGGAGGTAATAGCGGCATCGGATTGGGCATTGCAATGGCTTTTCAAAGCGAAGGCGCCGTTGGGGCAATTGTGGGAAGGAACCAGGAAACATTAGACCGTAGTATTGCAGCATTAGGTGACCATTTCATTGGAATAAATGCCGATGTAACAAAAATGGAAGACCTAGACCGGATCTTCAGGGATACTTCCGGAAAATTCGGAAAGATAGATAGCCTTGTTGTAAATGCAGGAGGTGCCGTTGAAGGCGCGAGAATGGGGTCAGTAGCCGTTATCAGCGAAACGGAATATGATCATTACATGAACCTTAACCTGAAAAGTGTATACTTCACTGTACAAAAGGCATTACCCTACATGAAAGATGGAGGCACTATTGTTTTGATCGGCTCTATAAGCGGGCATAGGGCATTTCCCGGCCAGTCAACTTATGCCGCGGCTAAAGCAGCCGTAATTTCGTTTGCACGCGGATTCTCTCTGGATCTGCTAGACAGGAATATAAGGGTAAATGTACTTTCCCCCGGCACTATTGATACGCCGGTTTTTGATAAATTCGTACCCGCTGGACAGGTTGAGCATGTCAAAAATCTGTGGACGGATCTAATTCCTATTGGAAGGATCGGGCAGCCATCAGATATAGGAAAAGCAGCTGTATTCCTGGCTTCAGACGAATCCTCTTTCGTAGTGGGGACTGAAATTATTGCAGATGGCGGTGTTATAAACATAACAGTCCTGAAATAACTCATAAATACCTAAGCCTTTCAGAAACCCCATTATGTATGAGGTTTCTGAAAGGCTGTACCCAGATATTGTATCGGGCCGGTTATTCCGTTACTTTTGCAATAAAGTAACCGGTAATGTTTGAAAATTTTGCACAATACCTGAGAAAGAATGCCCTCCTTACCGATCATGAAATAGAGCAGTTCCGTGTTAAGGCTATAACAAAAAAGCTTCGTAAAAGGCAATATTTGCTACAGGAAGGTGATATTTGTCACTACAATTCTTTTATTGCAAAGGGTTGCATGCGTTTGTACCGTGTAGGTGATAACGGAGCTGAACACATCTTGAGGTTTGCGGTAGAAAACTGGTGGATAGCTGATTACGAGAGCTACAATTCAGGAGATCCGGCGAAAGGTAACATTGACGCTTTAGAAGACAGTGAGCTAATATTGATCCGCAAGAGCGATCTTGACGAACTTGTAAGAACTATTCCCAACTTTCATAATTTTAAGGAGAAGCTTGATGCGCGGAGTTTTGATGCGAGCCAAAACCGCATCCTGAGCAATATCAGTGATACCGCAGAAAAGCGTTACGAAAACTTCATTAAAAAATATCCTGACTTTTTTAATCGCGTGCCGCTCCACATGATTGCATCCTACTTAGGGCTGACACGGGAAACATTAAGCCGGATCAGAAGCAATTATGCAAAACCGGAAAAGTAGTTAATTATTGGCTATGAGCTAAAACCCATTATTGAACAGCTCGAAAATTGGGGAAAGAAGCATAAAGAGCTGGTCTTTTGCCCTGAACCTATCCCTTACCTCTTAGATTTTTCAGTACAAGCCGCCATATAAACCATTGATTATAAAATATATAATTTTAAAAACCCTTAGATTTTTTACCGGGCGGCGTTATTGCGGCCAATCCCGCTCCATTAGTGATTAACTTAGATCCGGTTCCTTAAAAGGTCATAACCTATATTACCCAATAATGAAAATTCCACCTTTACGTCCATAAATCAGGTTGTTATACCCAAAGCAATCCTACGATTATATGAACGAACCGGCTGTTAATGATAATGGCCTGCCCAATACCCGGCGTTTGAGCACTATGCTGTACAACACCACAATTGACCACGTCATTCAGTTTCTCCATGAATAATATATGTAACTAAACAATTAACCAAAATCAAAAATTTATGAAAAACTCTACAGCCCTGAAACCCAGGCAATGGTTACTGATAATGCTATGCATTACGGCCTTTTTCTCACACTGTGTTAAGGATGAACAAAAACCCGCCCCCTCCCCTGCTGTTCCCGAAACTGAAAACATAAATTCAAATCCTTTGGCAAGAGGTGGTATTGATCCGGGTATTGACGACCAGGTGTACGATGGCTGGCTAAGGGCTTACCTGATCCGCTCAGGTGGTCAAACCTATTTCTGCAATAGCTTAACGGACCGGTCAAGAGCTTTCATGTGGGGCCAGGCTTACATGATCACCGGAGTGGAGGACTTCTACGATAAGTCACAGAGAGCGGATGCCAAACAGCTGATCATTGATCTGCTAAACACCTTTATCGCCAATGAGATCACTCCCGCAGCTACCAAAGACCTTTCATGGGATAGCTGGAACGATGACATTGAATGGGCCATTATCGCGCTGATCCGCGGCTACCAGATCACCGGCAATACGGCATACCGTGATGCAGCGGTCACCAACTGGAATGTAGTGTATAACCGGGGCTGGAATAACGTGTACGACGGCGGGATCTGGGAGAACATGGAAGATGTACCGAACGGCGGCAAAATTGCCCTGAGTAATTATCCCTTCATCATTGCAGGCTGCATGATCTATAATGCAACCGGTAATACGGATGTGCTGAATAAATGCATTGCAACCTATGCCTGGGCACGCAGGCTTTTAAACACCACTACCGGCAGACTTTATGAAGGCTGGGGACCTAATGGCCTGAGTGTTACTTCAGACGACAATATTTATAACAGCGGATTGTTTGTTAATGCAGCCAATGCACTTTATCAGATCACAAGAACAGCCTCCTATCTTGATGATGCAAAATTTGCGGCTGCGCATGTTATAAATACATGGCCTATCCTGAACCAGGACAAACCGGCCAATGGCGATTTTGGCGCGGATCAGTTTGTGCGTGGGTTAAGCCTGATGGCCACCCAGAATAATCTCTGGGGTACCTACCGGGAGTATCTCACCAAACAATGCCTTGCAGCATGGAGCTGGAGGCGCTACGATTACAACGTTTCCTGGAATATATGGTCTGCGGCTACTCCTACAGGCGATGTTCGTGCTATGGAAGCAGAAGGTTCTGTTGTTTTACAGGCTGTAACTCCGTCTGAACCCTATGAGCCGGTTGCCGATGGCACTTACCGGATCGTTAACCGCAATAGCGGCAAAGTGCTGGATTGCAGGGATGGCAATACCGCAAATGGAACCATCGTACAACAATATACCTGGAACAGCACTAACGCCCAGCGCTGGACGATCACCGGTTTAGGCAACGGACAGTACAAAATTATTAATGTAGCCAGCGGAAGAGCGCTTGACCTGAAAGATGTATCTACAGAGGCGATGGCTATCGTTCATATCTGGGATTATGTTGGCTGGAATAACCAAAAGGTGTCTATTACTTCGCCGGAAAACGGGTATTATACGCTCAGCTTCGTTCATTCCGGCAAAGTGCTGGATGTGCTTAGCGGTTCTACTGACGAAAGGGCAAGCGTTATTCAATATGGTTACCACGGAGGCAACAGTGAGCAGTGGCAGCTTATAAGACTATAAATTAGAATCCCTCAAACCACATCTTTGCTATGAAAAAACTATTTCTTTATTTACTGATCCTTTGCCTTGGCACCGTTGATACGTATGCGCAAACCCTCAGAACTTTTTATGTTGATTTTGGACCCAATGATGTTAGCAACGGCAATATCACCACCAGTCCTGATAGAAATGGCAATTACTGGAACAATGTAACCAATATCAATACCACTGCCCCCCAGGTAAACCTGGTAGATAAAGCAAATGCAGCTACCGGGGCGTATATTAAGATCACTTCCGGATTCCTTTCCAATGGTATTCAAAACGGAGGTTTATTATCACCGGATGCTGGTTTACTAGGTGATCTTGCTATTCCCACAGCTACGCAGGATTATTTCCATACCACCGCATCTTCCAGCCTTTCTATAAGGGGGTTGGATAAAACAAAAGGCTATGTTTTCAATTTGTTTGGAAGCCGGAATGATCCTGAGAAACGGGTCACCACGTATTCACTAACCGGCGCTACGTTCTACAACGGAACGTTACAAACCTCCGGAACCAACCTGGGAGGAACAGGTTACAATGGCAATACGAAAACCATTTTAACCTCAGATATAATAATGCCGGATGATAATGGCCATATAAACCTTACCCTAACCAGGACGGAAGGATCGTTCGGCTATCTGGGAGTAATGAAAATAAGCCAGGTTGATCCTGTTGTTTTTGAGCCCAGCTGCCCTTCAAAGGATCTTAGCCGCATAGCCATTATGGGATCTTCAGTTCCGTCAGGAACCGGCGCCACCAACAACCAGGGATATGCCCAGCTCTATGCCCAGCTGCTTACTGCCCGGGCAAACAGGGGTGTGGGTCAGCCATGGAATGTGTCGAATATTTCAGTGCCCGGCAACAACACCATTAGCGTTATAAACCGTTGGGATAATGACTTATTACCCCTCTGCAGCAGATATGTTATTTATGCGCTTTCATTAGGGAATGAGGGTATCACTACAGGCGGACAAGCAATCTTCAACCAGTTCAGAGACAACCTGCAATTGCTTATCAACAAAGCAAGACAACAAGGCATTGAACCCATTATAACCAATTGCTACCCCCGTGAAGATTACACGGCCACGGAATACAATTACATTAAGCAAATGAATTTGCTGATCCATTCCTGGAACGTGGCCAGTGTAAATTTGTTAGGAGCGATTGATAATGGTGCGGGCAGATGGGCCACGGGTTACAAATATGATGATCTGCATCCCAACGATGCCGGGCATCTTGAATTTGAGTATGCCATTGTTCCTTCCCTGTTCGATGCCTTAAAAGCAGGAAAAACCCAGCCCTACCGGGTGGATGGTACCTCGTTAAGCTTAAGCCCGGCCAGTGGTTATAAGATTCAGATCAAGCCGGAGGAGATCCTTCATCCCTTTACCCTTTCTTTTGATATACAAACTTCATCAACCGGGCAGGTAGCAGAGCTGAGCACCGCTGCAGGGCTGAATAAATTAGTGATCAATGCTGCGGGTAAAATGGATTATTCATCGGCCTCCTCAACCGGCATTCCAGGAATTACTGTTCTTAACGACAACCAATGGCATAAGGTAACGCTCACGCATTATTATGCGATGGGTAAAACGTTCCTTTATATCGATAAAGTACTGCAAGGCTCCATAGCTGAAAAAATTGTTACCACCACCTTCGACTTAAACGGATCAAACGCCCCGGCGGCAAACTATAGAACCTTACTCTTCTATCGTTCCGGTATGACTGCCGAAGAAATAAACGCCATGGTGGATGGCAATTTGCTGAAATCGAGCCTCGAAATTTATTCACCGCTGGATGGCGCCAATGTATTTAGCGCAGATCCCCTCATAAACCTGGCGCAGAGTACCAATAAGGTAAGGAAAGTGAATCTTATTGCAGGCACCTATTACCTCCAGAACCGTTTCAGCAGGTTGTATATGGATGTTGATGCCAATATGATCACACAGGATGGCTGCAATATCCAGCAATGGGGCTTTATGGGTACCACCAATCAGCAATTTATGTTTACCCATTTAGGGAATGATGTTTATAAAATTATTTGCGTTGGATCCGGAAAATCGATGGATGTATCCGGGGTCAGTACTGCAGATGGCGCCAATGTACAACAATGGGGTTATGTGGGTGGCGCCAATCAGCAATTTTTAATGGTGCCTGTTGACAACGATTATTATAAAATAATAGCAAAACACAGTGGTAAGCTGGTGGAGGTTTCTGATTTCAGTACTGTTAACGGAGGGAATGTTCAGCAATGGACGGATGTGAATCAAACCAGCGGCCAGTGGAAATTAAGCCGGCTGAGTGCAACCATGCCAGCTACCATTAGCAGCACTACAGGAAAAGACGGTATAGCCGGTATTTCAGTGTATCCTAACCCGGCCATGACCATACTTTATACTGCTGGGATTAAGAACCCCGTGAATATTGAAGTGTATAATAGTTTAGGGCAACTGCAGCTATCATCCTTTGGAACCTCTATTGTAGTTGAGGGGCTGAAGGCCGGTGCGTATTACGTGCGGTTAAGATCAAAGGGAAAATACCAGGTGTTTAAATTTATTAAGCAATAAGGAACTATCAGGAACTACAAAAGGGACAGATCATCATAAATATGATCTGTCCCTTTTGTAGTTCCATTACCTGATACCAGCAAAACATTGTAAATTGACCTTTTAGAGAGCCCGGTGATACCCTCTCCATGAAAGATGTATGGTCACTAAATTGCAAGTAAAAGATAAAAACGAGTCCGGCAAGTCAATTAAGGTTTCTCCGTTCAGGAAAGAAATCAGGAAGACTACCCCCCATAAGCATAATAACTACTTTGAGATCCTTTATCTGTCCCGGGGCAGCGGTTACCACTTTATTGATTCCCGGAAATTTGAGGTGGCCCCTCCCGTTATGTATTTCATCCGGAAGGACCAGGCGCATTACTGGGAATTGGATAGTGAGCCGGACGGGTTTGTTATCATCATCAAAAAGGCGTTCATTGAAGAAAGCCTGGATGGTGAATTAAAATCCCTTTTTGCGCAGATCAGCAGGGAAAGCTGCATCCACACAAAAGATAATGCCACGGCCTGCATGCTTCTTGAGCTGCTTACGGAAACGAATAAGAAAGAAGGAAAATATGCTTTCCACATGACAGAAGGTTTACTGAAAGCGCTGTTGGCCCATGTGCTGGAAGATATAAAGCCTTATACAGGTAATGCGGAGATCACCTCCAACCTGTATCAGTCATTTCTTGCACTGCTGGACGCGGAACAAACGGTAAAAAATAAAGTACACTACTACGCGGAACAACTTAGCACCTCTCCCCAGAACTTAAATGCCGCCTGCCGCAAAGCGGTCAACCAGTCGTCAGAAGATGTACTGTCTGAATTTATTATCAGTGAAGCTAAAAGATTGTTGCTATATACGGATAATACCATTGCGGAAATTTCTTTTCTGCTTGATTTCAACGATCCCTCTCACTTCGTTAAATACTTCAAGCGCAAAACCGGACAAACACCTCTTTCCTTCCGGAAAAACGGCTGATACTTGACAGCCTGGGGAAGATTTTGAGAAACGTGAGCACCAGCTGTTTGGTGAGGAAAGGTCTGAGCTGTTTGTGATTAAGGTGCTATCTTAATTCTATATTAATACCACAATATTTTCAAATATACCATAAAACCGTACGGTTATTTACAATATTGCGCTCACAACCAGGGTGGCAGGCGGAGTTTGATATATCGCACTGATTTTAAATAAACGAATATGTACAGCGTGCTGTTGAGGCTATTATTATGTTTCGTTTGCCTGTTGATGAACATGCAGATGGTGTTTTCACAATCACCAACGGGTAAAACGCTGAAAGAGCTATTGCGGCTGGCGGAAGAAAACTATCCGTTATTAAAATCCAAAGCGTGGGATGTAAAAGCAGCCGAAAAGGCCATCGTTACCAGCAAAAACTCCCTCATTCCCTCATTGGATGCCTCATACCAGGTGAATTATGCCACCTATAACAACATTACCGGCATGGCATATCCACAGTTCCTAGTACCGATCAGTGGTCCCCCCTCCCCGGCTAACAATTACAATGGCGTATTCGGCAGCGCTACCAGCTTATTATTGAACTGGCAACCCGTGACTTTTGGGCAACGAGGCTCGCAGGTGGATTTTTCCAAAGCCGGGGTACAGTATGCAAAGGCGGATGCGGGAAATGAAATATTTCAGCATAAGATCAGGGTGATTAATGCCTACCTCGATATTATTACTGCTATTGAGCTGGAAAAAGTTTACGATGAAAACATTGCCCGCACAGCAGCTACTTTATCAGTAGCCAGGGGGTTGGTGATAAGTGGTATCAAGCCAGGAGTGGATACTGCGTTACTGAAAGCCGAAATGTCCAGGGCAAAGGTAGAGTTATTGAACAGCCGCAAGTATAAAGAACAAACGATCATTACCCTTTCCGGGCTGTTGGCTACGGACAGTTTACCTGCGGTTACCGACACCAGTTATTTTACCAGGTTGCCCGTTGCTTACCTGCCTGCGGATACTGTGACAAACCCGCTGCTTTCGCTGTATAACTCCAACATTGAATTGAGCAAAGCCCGTAAAAAGGTATTGGGAAAAACAATGCTGCCTACCCTGGGCATGTGGGGCACTGCCTACGCGAGAGGTTCCGGGATTGATTACAGCGGTAATGTGAAATCTACTGACGGCCTTGCGTTTCAGCGATACAACTACGGCGTTGGGTTACAGCTAAGCATTCCTATCCTGCAATTTGCAAAGGTAAGATCACAGGTGCAGCAGCAGGATATGCTGATCCAGTCCAATGAAGAAAGATTAAATGAGGTGACCCTGCAGGTCAGGAAACAAAATGAGCTGGCTGACACTACGCTGGGCACTGCCCTTGCTATATCCAAGGAAACGCCATTGTATTACGAGTCTGCCGGTTTCTCCTACAAGGCCATGCAATCCCGCTACCAATCCGGCCTGGCCAACTTTGCAGACCTGGTGCAGGCGCAGTATGCACTGGTCAAAGCGGCAGCTGATAATAAAACGGCCTATATGGCTGTATGGAAAGCATTGTTGTATAAAGCTGCTGTGAACGGGGATCTCAATTTATTCTTAAACCAGGTTAATTAGCACGGTTATGATCCGATTAATAGCAATGGCGTTGCGTAAGCCGCTGGCCGTGGTGGTGGCCTTTATCGGGATTGTCTTTTTTTCATGGCTGAGTATCAGGAACATGAAAATTGACATCTTCCCTAAAATGGGCCTGCCTACTATTTATGTTGCCCAGCCTTATGGTGGCCTTTCTCCGGAGCAGATGGAAGGATTTATTACCTCTTACTATGAATACCATTTTTTGTATGTCACCGGGGTGAAATATGTGGAGTCAAAATCCATTCAGGGTGCTACGATCATCAAAATAGAGTTTAACGAAGGTACCGATATGAGCCAGGCAATGGGTGAAGTGGTGGGTTATGTGAATCGTGCCCGTGCCTTCATGCCTCCGGGTACGGTGCCTCCCTTCATTACCCGTTTTGATGCGGGTAGTGTGCCGGTGGGACAGCTGGTATTTACCTCTGAAACCCGCTCCCTCGGAGAAATACAGGACCTTGCCTTATTCAAGGTGAGACCGATGTTCTCTACTCTTCCAGGTGTGTCTGCGCCGCCTCCTTTTGGAGGCAACCAGAAAACAGTTATTATAAAGGTAGATCCGGAGAAGATCAGGGACTATAACTTGTCGCCCGATGAGGTAGTACAGGCGCTGGCTAAGTCCAACAGCATTACGCCGGCCGGTAATATCCGGGAGGGCGATCAGACACTGATCACTTCTCAAAACGCGGTGGTGGAGAACGTGAAGGAGCTGGAGAATGTACCCCTGAAGCTGGGTGCTGGTCCGGCAGTGTATGTGAGGGATATTGGTAACGTGGAGCTGGGTGCTGATGTAACCACCAGCTACGCGCTCATTAACGGAAAACGGTCGGTGTATATCCCGGTTACCAAACGTGCTGACGCTGCCACCTGGGATGTAGTGCAAAGAGTAAAGGCGGCTTTGCCCGATATGCAGGCAGCAGTACCGGAAGATATTAAGGTGACGTATACATTTGATCAGTCGGGATACGTGATTAATTCATTGAGAAGCTTAACCATAGAAGGTATTCTCGGTGCTTTGCTGACAGGATTAATGGTGCTGCTGTTCCTGCAGGACATACGCGGCGCCCTCATTGTGGTGATCACCATTCCGCTGGCGCTGTTGTCGGCTATTATCTGTTTGAGGATCTTCGGACAGACCCTGAATGTTATGACGCTGGGCGGGCTGGCACTGGCTATCGGTATCCTGGTGGATGAATCGACGGTGACAATTGAAAACATACACCATCACCAGGAGCTGGGGAAATCAAAGGCAAAGGCGATATGGGATGCTTGCCGGGAGATTGCCTTGCCGAAGCTGCTCATCCTGCTCTGCGTGATAGCCGTATTTGTGCCGGCGCTGTTTATGACAGGCATTCCGGGATCTATGTTCCTGCCTTTATCGCTGGCAGTAGGTTTTGCAATGATCGCTTCTTTCATACTTTCTCAAACAGTGGTACCGGTCTTTTCCCACTGGCTGCTTAAAGACCGCATCCCAAACAGGGAGGCCAATGCCACCAAACGCTTCCATCATTTCCGGATGCGTTATGAGGAATGGTTAAATGGTTTTGTAAAAAAGGCGTCCTGGGCTACGCCGGTATATTTTGTGCTGGCGATAGGGTTAACGGTGATAGGATTTTATTACCTGGGTACGGAGATCTTTCCAAAAACAGATGCCGGCCAGGCACAGGTGCGGTTAAGACTACCTGCAGGTACCCGTTTGGAAAGAACGGAAACAGCCACCCAACAACTGCTACATCTGGCAGATAGTATTAGCAATGGTCAGATAGAGATCAGTTCTGCTTTTGTAGGCGTACAACCATCCAGCTACCCCGTAAATCTTATACATCTCTGGACAAGCGGACCACATGAATCGGTGACAAAAATAAAACTGAAGAAAGGCACTGGCATTGCCATCGAAACTTTTAAAGAAGCATTGCGGAGTGCCATGAAAAAGGATATGCCCACAGCAACACTTTCCTTTGAGCCGGGTGATATGGTAGAACAGGTAGTGAATATGGGGACTGCCAACCCGATTGAGATCGCTGTTATGGGAAAAAACCTTTCCCAAAGCAGTAAGATCGCCAATGACCTGAATAAAAAATTACAGGGTATTTCTTACCTGCGTGATGTGCAGATTGCTACACCACTAGAGTATCCGGGTGTTAAGCTGAATATTGACAGGGTAAAAGCCGGTCAGCTGGGATTAACTGTTGATCAGATCACCAGATCCACCGTGGCCGCCACTTCTTCCAGCCGCTTTACGCAGCCGGGCTACTGGCTCGACAAAAACACAGGTACCGCGTACCAGGTGCAGGTGGAATATCCGCAATACCGTGTGAATAGCGCTGATGAGCTGGGGCTGGTGCCGCTGACAGCAGGTACGGGCAGCCCTGTTTACCTGCGGGATGTGACGACTTTTCAAAAGACAACATCGCCCGGTGAGTATGACCGTATTAACCAACAGCGGTACATTACTATCACAGCGAATATTTACAAAAAGGATGTAGGTACCGCTGTGAAGGATGTGAAAAGCGCTATTGCCTCATTAGGTGAGCTTCCACAGGGCGTTAAAATTATGCTACGGGGGCAGGCGGACCTGCTTACGCAGACTATGAGTGAACTGGAAACCGGTTTGTTGATTGCTATTGTGGTGATCTTTTTAATGCTGACAGTGAATTTCCAATCGTTCCGTTTATCATTGGCGGTGTTATCTGTGGTGCCGGCTGTAATTGCCGGTGCGCTGCTCATGCTGCTGATAACAGGACAGTCATTGAACATTCAATCCTACATGGGTGCTATCATGGCGGTAGGCGTAGCAGTGGCCAATGCCATCCTGCTGATCACCAACGGTGAATTATTCCGGAAACAGGCGATACCCGGTTTTGCGGTAACGGGCGCCAGTAACCGTTTACGTCCTATACTCATGACCAGCATGGCCATGATTGCCGGCATGATCCCGATGGCTATTGGCTTTGGTGAAGGAGGCAGTCAAACGGCGCCGCTGGGGATTGCTGTTATCGGAG
Source organism: Chitinophaga rupis (assembly GCF_900109685.1). Taxonomy (GTDB): domain Bacteria; phylum Bacteroidota; class Bacteroidia; order Chitinophagales; family Chitinophagaceae; genus Chitinophaga; species Chitinophaga rupis. The sequence continues at coordinate 109,174 of NZ_FOBB01000004.1, forward strand.
GGCTGATCTTTTCCACGATCACCACTCTTGTTTTCCTGCCGGCAATTTACACCGGCATCATGGGCAAGCAGGCGTACCATAGTCCCTCATTACACCCGGAGGATAAAGAAAGCAGGTACTATGAAGCAAGCAATGATTAAACTGATCTTCCATAAAAAATATACCATGAGATTTTCTTATTCTATCATAAGGTTAGCATCGCTGGCAGTTTTATTGACAGCCTGCCAACAGAACAAAGGCAATAAAGAAGCGGCAAAGAAAGGGCCTGATTCGGCGGCTGTTTTTTTGCTACGGAAGGATACCGTCAATAAGCAGATCACGTTTCCTGCGGAATTGATCCCATTGGAACGGGCGGAAATTTTCGCAAAGGTAAGTGGGTATGTGGGTACATTGAAAGTAGATATTGGCGATAAGGTAAGCAAGGGCCAGCTGCTGGCAGTGCTGGAGGCTCCGGAGGCTATAGCTAACTATGCACAGGCCAATGCCGATGTACAAACAGCCCGTTCAAGATATCTCGGCAGCCTGGATGCCTATAAACGGATTGTGAATGCTGCAAAGGTAGAAGGTACGGTGGCCGCAGGTGAGCTGGAAAAGGCCAAAAGCCTGATGATGGCAGATAGTGCTGCACTGAATGCAGCCCGGTCAAAAACAAATGCTTTTGCGCAATTAAAAGACTACCTGACTATCCGCGCTCCGTTTAGTGGTATCGTAACGCAAAGAAATGTAGATCCTGGTACATTGGTGAGTGCCGGCACACCCAAGCCGTTGCTGGTAGTAGAGAATATAAGTACGCTTCGTTTGCGCGTTCCCGTTCCTGAATCCTATACGGCTGCCAATACAGGAACACCGGTCATTAACTTTACGGTGGATGCACAACCGGATGTAACATACCAGGCGAAATTGTCCCGTAAGGCGGGCGCCCTGAATCTGGCTAACAGAACTGAAACATGGGAATTTCTTTTTACCAACAGCAACAACCAGCTAAAGTCAGGCATGTTTGCCAATGCTGTATTGAAGCTGGGAAGGAATGCACCTACTTTCCTGGTGCCGTCATCTGCTGTGGCAACTAATCTGGAAAAACGTTTTGTGATCCGCCTGAAGGATGGCAAGGCGGAATGGGTAGACGTTCGTAATGGTATCAACCTGGGAGATAAGATAGAAATATTTGGCGATCTATCTGTAGGAGATACATTACTTACGAGAGCCACTGATGAAATAAAGGCAGGAACAGCGCTTGTATCAAAGTTTCCCAGGACATAATAAAAGATATTATTCTGCCTGCTGCTGTTTCAGCAGCTCATTGCCGACCTGCCTGTTCTTCAGTAACCGGATATAGTTCAGCGCAAGCCGGTTGTTATATTGTTCGTAAGCTTTCTGTGACCATTTGATCGCAAGGTCCAGCTCCCCGTTGATCTCACAGATGATGGCCATATTATAACAGGCCCTGCCGGCCACGGTGCTGTTAGGGTTCGTGGTTTCTTTCTTCCATAGCTCAGCTGCACCGTCCCAGTTGCCGGTTTGCGCTTTACGCCGGGCTGTCCTGAAATTGTCGGTTCCTTTCACATAGTAATCCCTGATCACCCTTGTCTGATATGGGATGATCCGCATGGCATAAGATTGCCCCGCTTGTACGCTCACTTCCTTTACCGCCTCTTTGCGGTTGATCAGTGCGCCAGCGGCTACCGCTGGGTTAATGCCTCTACCGGAGAAAGTAATATCCCTGGCAACGGGAAATTCATCCAGGATATTCCTGCTGGCGGGGTCATAGATCCTCCACCCTGTTTTCACAGTGGTAAGCATACTGGCCTGGTGCTCTATGCCCGGTACATTGCCCAGCGGTGTTTTCAAAGAAACCGGTACAGCGGCATAGCTGATCTTTGAATCGGTGTCAAAAAGCTCCAGTGAGAAAAGGGCATCCACATGATGTTCCTGGCATATTTTGTCTACGGTTTCCCAGGAGAGCGGCGCAGAGAAAAGCCCCGGGGCATTGGTGGTCAGATCCAGCTCGCCCAGCGCTTTTACATCGCTGAAACGGTTGTTCTTCAGCAGTTCGTCGGTAAGCCCGCTCACGCTGCTTTGTGCCCCTTCCCTGTCAAGCTGTACCCCTTCCAGGCTAAATATCTTGTCAACGGCGTCTACCGCCTTATGCTGTGGGGTAATAGTGGTCCTGTTCACAACACCGGGACTTTTAACATAGGCCGGTATGGTCACAGGCGCCGGTTTCAGTACATTAATGTAAACCAGCTCAGTAGATTTGCAGGAAATGCAGGTGACCGCTGCTAAAGCAATGAAAAACAGGTTTTCCATGCATCTTTTTGTAGGCATAGGATAGTAGTTGATATGATGATTGTCCCTCGTTTAACTAGTGCTATCGACCCTAAATTTACATATAAAAAAATTTACATACAACTATTACATTTATATAATACATTTCCTCTTCATCATGGCAATATACTTTCCTTCCATCCTGACTAAATCATCAGTTGTTAGAAAACCTCTTTTATAAGTTTAAGAGCATTTAAAATGCTGGAATGGCTTTTCCAACCATCTATGAGCTATAGCCGTGTTGGTTATTTTTTTCAGGAATTGTATCTATTTAATGGTGGGATTATGGCTGATCTTCCCGACTGTTTTTAAATACACCTCAAAGTTTACTACAAACTGGTGATTCAACTCCTTCAGGAATATGTTTTTTCGCTTATACTGATGTAACAGGTATAAGCCATTGTGATATGCTAATGCCTCCAATAAAGTTTTTCTCCCGATGTCCCTTCCTGCAGGTTTTTGTTTTATAAGTTCAAGCGAAACAGGTGTTTCCTGTTCATTCAGGGTGTTGCAGATGTTTAAGATCTTGACTAAAACTGTAGTGCATAAGAGTGATTATCCCTAAAACAAAAAAGCCCATAAGAATGATCCTTATGAGCAAATTATTTGAGCGGAGGAAGAGGGATTCGAACCCCCGGACCTGTTACAGTCAACAGTTTTCAAGACTGCCGCAATCGACCGCTCTGCCATTCCTCCGGCGCAAAAGTATAAAAGGAATTTAATTTAAAAAATTTATTTTTCTGAAACTGCCTTATCTCCCACCCACAGGGCATTTCAGGGCAAAAAAAACGCCGTACCTGCGTACGGCGTTCCTGATTCCTTGCTGTTGTGTCTTTTTCCTTTTCTATTGTTTAATTATTTCTTAGTCCATGGTCGATGGTCCGTAGTCCATGGTCCATTCTGTTGTTTATTTCCTTCAGGATCACTGTTATCCCATGCTCACTCTTCCCGCGCAATATGCTATGGACCATCGTCCATCGACCATGGACTCTCTCACTACTTCCATCCGCCACCTAAAGACCGGTACAATTCCACTCCGGCGCTCAGCTGCTGCCGTACTATATCCACACGGGTCAGCTGGGCTTGCAGGGAATTGCTTTGTGCGGTGATCACTTCCAGGTAGTTAGCCAAACCGCTGCGGAACAGCAGGCGGGCCTGGGAAATGGCGGTATCCAGCGTTTGTACCTGGTTGTTAGCTATCTGGCGCTGGCTTTGCAGCTTATCCAGTGTTACCAGGGCATTACTTACTTCACCAATCGCGTTCAGCGCCTGCTGGCGGAAACGGATGGCTGCCTGGTCGCGCTGAATGCGGGCTACTTCCAGCTGCGTTTTCAGCTGGCGGCGGTTGAATACCGGTTGGGTAATTCCGCCGGCTACAGTACCGAACAGGGAGTTGATGTCAAACCATTTGGCTGCTTTGTAGGAGTTTAACCCGCCGGTGCCTGTAATGGTAAGGGCCGGGTACATGCTGGCCTGGGCCACACCTACCTGCGCATTGGCTGCTACCAGCTCCATTTCTGCAGAACGCACGTCCGGGCGTTTGCTGATCAGCTCTGCCGGTACGCCGGTGCTCAGGGAGCTCGCTAAAGTGATCTCTTCCAGGTTAGCGCTCCGTGTAACCGTACCCGGGAGTTTGCCGGCCAGGATCTGCAGCGCATTTTCCTGTATGGCAATGCCTTGTTCCAGCTGCGGTACCAGCAGGGCTGCTGTTTGCTGCTGGGATAATGCCTGTTGCACGGCCAGCTCCGTTACATCGCCGGCTGTTTTCTGCAGGCGCATCATCTGCACAATAGAATCACTCAGGGATACATTACGGCGGGCAATCTGCAATTGCTCATCCAGCATCAGCAGGTTATAATAGCTGTTGGCTACATTGGCTACCAGCTCTGTTTGTACGGCGCGGGCGCCTTCATAGCTTTTCAGGTATTCGGCCAATGCGGCTTCTTTCTGACGTTTGATCTTACCCCACACATCTATCTCCCAGGAAAGGTTAGCAGACAGTGTATAATCCTCAATATGATCCGTCTTCAGGAAGCTGCCCAGGCTAATGCCGTTCAAGCTGTTCTTGGAAGGATGGCTGGTATTGGCTGTGGCCTGTAAATTTAAAGAGGGCAGCCAGGCCGCTTTGGCCTGTTTTACGTACTCCTGTGCACTTTCTATATTCTTTAATGCGTACTGCAGGTCATAGTTGCCTTTCAGTGTACTGTCTATCAGCTGCAGTAACACCGGGTCCTGGAAGAACTGCTTCCACTCCACCCCTGCTATGCTGCTGTCTGAAGGCGCCTGCGTTTGCCCATTGAAGTGCTCCGGCAGTACCAGGGCGGGCCGCTCATAATTACGACCCACCCGGCAGGCTGCCAGCACTACAACTATCAGAAAAAATATTGGTATGAAAATTCTCTTTTGCATGTACAATTTATTTTATGCTGAATGCCTAACGCTGAACGCAAAATGCAATCAGCGTTTAGCCTTCTGCATTTAGCGTTAAGCTTATTTCTACAAGGCTGGTTCTTCCTCCATCTCTTCTTCGTAGACCCTTAAGCCGGCGCGGCCTGTTATCCTTTCCTGTAAGTATTGGAAAATAACATACAGTACAGGAATAATAAACACACCTAATATTACACCGGTAAGCATACCGCCGATGGCGCTATAGCCTATGGAATGGTTACCAACGGCTGATCCTTTCTGCACAAATACCAGGGGGATCAGACCTACGATAAAGGCAAATGAAGTCATTAAGATCGGACGAAGCCTTGCTCTTGACCCGGCCAGTGCCGATTCAAGAAGGCCCATACCATTCCGTCTTCGCTGCACGGCAAATTCTACGATCAGGATCGCATTCTTGGCCAGCAACCCTATCAGCATGATCATCCCGATCTGTACATAGATGTTATTATCCAGACCGGCAAAACCGATGAAGGTAAATACACCCAGGATACCTGTTGGGATGGTCAGGATAACCGCAAGCGGCAACACATAACTTTCATACTGAGCTGCCAGCAGGAAGTACACGAATATTATACTGAGCATAAAGATGTAGATCTGCTGATCGCCCGCCTTGATCTCTTCACGGGTTGATCCTGTCCACTCGTAGCCATAACCTTGCGGAAGCGCCTGTTTTGCCGTTTCTTCAATGGCTTTAATGGCATCACCCGTACTATAACCTGGTTTAGGCGTACCGTTGATGGTAACCGCATTAAACATGTTGTTGCGGGTTACTGTTTCCGGGCCATATACACGTTTTAACGAAACGACTGATTTTACAGGCACCATTTCATTTGAGCTATTCTTCACGTAAATACCATCGAGCGAGTGAATGTCGTTACGATAAGGCACATCTGCCTGTGCTACCACGCGATAGTATTTTCCAAAACGGTTGAAATCCGAAACATAGCTGCTACCAAAGTAGATCTGCAAGGTTTGCATCAGGTCACTGATAGCTATGCCTAATTGCTTGGCTTTAAAATTATCTACTTCTACTCTGTATTGCGGGTTGTTAGCGGAAAAGGTAGTAAAGGCCGCACCGATCTCTTTTCTTTGCATCAAAGCGCCGATAAAACCCCATGCATTCATGCCCAGCTGGTCCAAAGGACGGCCCAGCCTATCCTGCAGCATGAACTCAAAGCCGCTCACGTTACCAAAACCCTGTACTGTAGGGAAGGTAAAGAAGAAGGCGCTGGCGTCTTTCAGCTGGCTTGCCGGTCCATACATCATTCCTGTAACCTGGTCAATATTCTTTACAGCTCCTCTTTCGTGCCTGTCTTTTAAGCGTATGAAACCTGCAGCATAAGGAGATGCGGCGGCATTACTGATGAAGTTAAAACCATCCACCGTCCAGGTATGCCGTACTGCCGGGTTTTGACGAAGCATCTGGTCCAACGTTTCTGTAGACTTATGCGTTCTGTCCATTGAGCTGCCCGGAGGCGTATTTAAAGCATATAATACAAAGCTCTGGTCTTCCGTAGGAATAAATCCTGTAGGTGCTCTGCGGGCCAGTATAAAGGCGCCGAGCGTTATAATAACCAGGAGGGTTATGGCAATCCATTTACGGCGGATCAGAAAGCCGATGCCCTTGATATACCGGTGTGTCATTGAGTTAAACCCGGCGTTAAAGGCATTAAAGAACCGGCTTCCAAAGCCAGTTTTCTTGCCATGCTCACCTTCTCCGGTCTTTAAGAACAATGCACACAAAGCGGGGCTCAGGGTCAAAGCGTTGATAGCCGAGATCATGATCGCAATGGCCAGTGTAAAGGCAAACTGCCGGTAGAATACACCTGCAGGGCCCTGCATGAAACCAACAGGTATGAACACCGCCATCATTACAAGGGTAATAGATATGATAGCGCCGGATATTTCATCCATTGATTTCAAGGTAGCCTTTCTTGCCGGCCAGTGTGTTTGCTCCATTTTGGCATGCACGGCTTCCACCACCACGATCGCATCATCCACCACAATACCAATGGCCAGCACCAGAGCGAACAGGGTAAGCAGGTTAATACTAAACCCAAACAGCTGCAGGAAGAAGAACGTACCTATAATGGCCACCGGCACTGCTATGGCGGGGATCAGGGTAGAACGGAAATCCTGCAGGAACACAAACACTACCAGGAACACCAGGATAAATGCGATCACAAGCGTTTCACGCACCTGGTCAATAGAGGCATCCAGGAAATCCTTGGCGTTGTACATAACTTCCGTTTTCACGCCCTTGGGCAGTGAAGCGCTGAACGGTACCAGCAGCTTCTCTATCTGGTCAATGATCTCGCTGGCGTTAGAGCCGGCTGTTTGAATGATCGCAAAGCCTGCAGCGGGTTTTCCGTCCAGCAGGTTGTTAGCGCCGTAATTCAGCGAACCGAATTCTATACGCGCCAGATCTTTCAGGCGAAGCATGGATCCATCACTGTTCGCCTTTATCACAATATTCTCATAGTCCTCGTTCAGGTTCAGCTTTCCTTTGTATTTTAATACAAATTCAAAGGTTTCCTTGCTGCTTTCACCCAAACGGCCCGGAGCCGATTCTATGTTCTGATCCCTGATCGCGTTCAATACATCCTGCGGAGAAAGATTATTCGCTGCAAGACGATCGGGTTTTAACCATACACGCATGGAGTAATCCTTGGCGCCAAAGATCTGCGCCTGTGCTACACCCGGTACACGCTGGATCTGGGGGATAAGATTGATCTTGATATAGTTTTGCAGGAACTTTTCATCGTACTCTTTGGGATCTTCACTATACAAACCCATGAACATGATGAAACCGTTCTGCACTTTTTGTGTGCTGAGGCCTGCTGTTACTACTTCCGTAGGTAACTGGCTGGTGGCTTTGGATACCCGGTTCTGCACGTTTACAGCAGCAATATCGGGATTGGTTCCCTGTTTGAAAAAGACCGTTAACACCATACTACCGTCGTTACTGGAGTTGGAGGTCATGTAGGTCATATTCTCCACCCCGTTCACTGCTTCCTCTATCGGGTTAGCCACAGAGCGGGCCACTACTTCGGCGTTGGCGCCGGGGTAGGAAGCCGTAACCGTTACGCTGGGCGGGGCGATATCGGGAAACAAGGTAACAGGCAGGGCAAAATAAGAGATAATGCCCAGCAATAGTAGAATTATGGACACTACCGTAGAAAGTACCGGCCTTAATATGAATCTTCTTAACATGATAAGTTCACTTTTTGATTGTAAGTAAAATCGATTTTTGCATGGTATACTTTACATTAAAGTATAGCCTGCCACTTACAACGGTTTTGACTTGAGCACACTATCTGCTGATACCGGCTGAGGCGTAATTACTGCGCCATCCTTTAAAGTACCGGTTCCGGATATAACTATTTTCTCACCTGCTTTCAGCCCGTCGCTTACAAAATAGTAGTTGGCTGTTTTTCCGGCAATGGTAATAGGCTTGCTCGCTACTTTATTGCTATCGGCCACGGTGTATACAAACACTTTGTCCTGTATTTCAAAGGTGGCTTCCTGCGGTATAGTAATGGCAGCAGGAACTTCCTGTGTTAATCTTACTTTACCTGTGTTACCGGTACGCAAGATGCCTGCGGCATTGGGAAACGTGGCACGGAAACTAATAGCGCCGGTGGTTTTATTGAACTGGCCTTCTATGGTTTCTATTTTCCCTTTTTCGGTAAATGAAGTATTGTCTGCCAGGATCAGCTCTACAGGGGGCGCTTGCTTTAATTTCTCTTCAATCGTCTTACCTGGAAAGTTGTTTTTAAATGCAATGAAATCGGGCTCACTCATAGAGAAGTAGGCGTAAATTTCACGTACGTCGGAAAGCACGGTGAGTGGCTGTGCATCATTGTTGCCTACAAGGGCGCCTATTTTATAAGGTATCCGGCCAATGTAACCGCTTACCGGTGCATTCACCAGGGTATAGCCTACATTGATACGGGCGCTGCCTACTGCTGCTTTAGCCTGGGCTACAGCTGCTTTTGCCGCTTCATAATTTGCTTTGGCTGTTTTCAGCTGCACGTCAGAAACAACGTTGTTGGCCACCAGTGGAGCCAGGCGGTCCATTTCAACCTGCGCCCTATCCATATTGGCCTGGGCTGCAAGTACATTTGAATTTGCGCTGTTCAGCTGCTCGGCATATACCTGCGGATTTATTTTAAACAAAGGCTGGCCTGCTTTTACATAGGCGCCTTCATCTACAAATATTTTTTCCAGATAACCAGATACCTGCGGGCGCACATCTACATTCACCTTTCCTTCCAGCGAAGCGGGAAATTCCAGGTAAGTAGTAGCCGGCGCTGATGTAATTGCCATAACCGGCAATTGAGGAGGCGGTGGCGGCGGTGGAGCTGCCTGGTTTGAAGCACAGCTATATAATACTACAGCCAGCATCAGAATGCCGGAGAGGTAGGCGAGTGGCTTGCGTGTGATCATTTTTTTCAATAATAGTTCCATTTGTTATAGTGTTATATATTGTAAAGACGTTCGAATTCCAGTAAACGGGACAAAAAAAGCCTGTTTTACTTTTCAGCAATTAAAAGGTTGTTTGTTTTAGTGACAGCTTCGGGTAGTAGTTTTAACAGAATTGGCCAGCAGTAAGCTCTGACATGGTTTCACCCGCCGGCGTATCCTTATACGGATCAGCAAGTTGTTTTGTTACTGTTGTTAAAAAATAATTTAACAAAACAGGGCGGCGGGTATGTTTACGATCATTTTCATATGCTTATAAAATCAATACAAAAGTAATACAAGGCTTTAGGTTTCCTGCTTAACAAATCGCGGTATTAATTGTACTTTTCCCGGATACTCCGCTGAAACATAACCGGTGTTTGCCCGGTGTGTTTTTTAAAGAAACGGTTAAAGTACGCATCATCCTCAAAGTTAAGCTGCCAGGCTATTTCCTTAACAGAATGATCTCCCCAGAACAGCAGGCGTTTGGCTTCCATGATACGTTTTTCATCTATGACCTGTTTAGCGGTTCTGCCCACCGCAGCTTTTACGGTATCGTTCAGGTGCCCCGGCGTAACGAACATCATATCTGCATAATTGGCTACCTGGGTTTTATCCCGGAAGTGCTGGTCAGACAGCTCATTGAACTGGCGTACCATGCGGCTTTGAGCCGTATCCAGCTGCATGTAGGCCACGTTGTGCTGCGGCAGCCGGCCGCAAGCCATGATCAAAGCATTCAGCAGGTTACGGATAATGCTGTCCCGCATAGGTCGCATGCTGCTGTATTCCCGGAGGATAAGACCTGCAAAGTTCATGAGCTCCTGCATCTGGGCTGCCTTTACTGGAATGGCCCGCTTATCAAAGATGCACGCCCAGCAGTTGAGCATACCCTGGCATTCCGCCATCAGGAATTCTTTATCAAAGTGGATATATACGGATTCACAGATGGAGTCCTCACTTCCATGTTGATGTACCTGGTCTGGCGCCAGCAGGATGACTGCCGGTGCGGCAACGGTATACTTTTCAAAATCTATGTACTGGGTCATTTGCCCGGATAACAGCAACGTAATAGTGAAACCTGCATGCCGGTGCGGATGTACCGCCCCTCCTGCGGGCATGTTCAGCGAACGGCCAATAGTAAACCCCGGCATTTCGGATGCTCCAGGCATTTGCGCGCTGATATCATACACGGGTATTAACACATTGTTCTTCATCAGAAAGGCGTTTTTTCAGATCAAATGCCGGTGGAGGATATAAAGGCAACGCTATGATTACTACAGTTACAGTACAACAAGTTCCATCACATAACTTCTGCCAACAAATTTAAAATATCCTTCCAGCAATTTTCTAAATAATTACAATTAATTCTTCAAGACAATTATACAAGATAAGTATTTAGCCAGCTAACCATATTATGACAAGTTGCTCAATACCTGCATCAATAACCGCTTTAATAACATCCGCTCTTCCGTGGTCAGGTTATCCACGGTTTCCCTTTCCAGCACCTCCCACATTTTCTGTTCCACTGTCTCCACGGCAGCTACCCCTTTTTCCGTAAGATACACTCTTACAGCACGTTGGTCGAATGAACAGCGCTCCTTTTTGAGGAATCCGTTCTTTTCCAGCCGCTCTACCGTACGGGTTACCGTAACGGCAGACACGCACATGCCGCAGGTAAGCTCATTAAGGGTAATGCCCTGCTGCTGGTAGATCTGCTGCAACAACAGCTCCTGCCCTGCATGCAGGTTTAGGGACGACAGCAGCTCATTAGCCCTGTTACGGTGCGCTTTACCGATCCTTGAGATCAGGTAACTCACAGTTTCTGACACCGGTATCTTATTCATGGGGCCAAAAGTAAAAATAATTAGCCAGCTAAACAAGTGGGGGTGATATAGATATCTTTTATAGGGTATAGAGGGGCGACGGCGGAGCCGTCCATGGTCCATAGCCGATGGTCCATTGCCTACTGCATATTGTAAGTGTCCGTGGTTGGTACAGGTTGCTGGTTGACGGCTGACGGCTGCCGCCATCAGCGTCTACGGTCCACTACCTACCGTGAGCCGTCGGTTGATCACGGTCCATGGCGTACTACGCCTGTAAGGACTGCGGGTTTATAATAATAAGCATTTCCCTTTACAGGGTGGTACAAGGGGATATTAATTCAGTGTTATATTATATGTGGCCATTGAAATACAGCGATACGTACCAGGCTGTGGTCCGTGGAATAACCACCATACGCAGTAGGCAGTGGACTATGGACTGTGGTCCGTGGTTGGTTGAGTAGGCGGTGCCTACTCAACCTTCAAACTCTTCACCGGATCGGCCAGAGCCGCCTTAACAGATTGAAAGCTGACGGTAATTAAAGTAATGGTGAGCGCCAGCAGGGCGGCAATAATAAATACCCATGGCCCTATGGTAATACGGTACTCGTATTTTTCCAGCCAGCCCTGTAAAAAGTACAGCGCCACCGGCGTGGCAATACAGCAGCTAATACCTACCAGCCATATAAAGTCCTTGGATAATAACAGCCATACCTGGGTTACAGAAGCGCCCAGCACTTTACGTACCCCTATTTCCTTGGTTCGCTGTTCTGCCATATAAGCAGCCAGCCCAAACAATCCCAGGCAGGAGATCACAATAGCCAGCACTGCCAGGATGCCGGACAGCTTGCCCATAAGCATCTCCTGCTGGAACATATTGTTGTACTGTTCATTGGCAAAATCATATTTATAGGGAAAAGCAGGACTGTACTTGTTAAATATCTTAGTGAGCTGGTCCACAGCGGTATGGGGATTTACACCGGCGGCCAGCCGGTACATCATATAATCGTTAGGCGTACTGCTGGGCATAAACATAGTAGGATCTGCCGCTGTAAAGGGCGACGCCATTAAAGCATCCTTTACCACGCCAATAATCCTGCGCTTTTTATCATTAAAGGTGATCAGCTGGTTCAGGGGCGCGGTTAAGCGCAGCCTTTTTACCGCGGCCTCATTTAGCAGCACATCCAGCGAATCAGAAGGATAATAACCGGTAAAATCCCGCCCGCTTTTCAGCTGCATGCCCATGGTCTTAAAATAGTCGGCAGCTACTTCTATCATGCCCATTTCTACCGTCTCCCCGGCATTTTTACCCGGCCAGCTGTCCAGGTCAGAGTGCCACCCTATCCAGGTAGCCGGGCTGGAGGCGCTGGTAACCGATTGCACGACCCTGCTTCTCAGCAGCTCATCCTTCAATGCTGTATAATTTAGCGACAGGTCTTCATTTACATTCGTGACCATCAGCTGGTCCACCTCGTAACCTGCCGGCCGGTCTTTGGCATATTGTACCTGCCGGTATACCACAATAGTGCTGATAATAAGCGCCACAGAACAGCTGAACTGCACTATTACCAGTACTTTCCGGGAAAACACCGCAGACCTGCCGGACTGCACCCCCCCTTTTAATGTTTTAACGGTGTTAAAGGAAGAAAGGTGAAAAGCCGGGCGGCTGGCAGCCAGCAAGCCAATTAATATCCCGCCCCCGGTTACCAGCAACCAGAAAATAAAGCTGCTGTAAGGTATGCGGATGGTGCTGGCGGTTAATGCATTAAAAGCGGGTAATGCCAGCAGTACTAACAGCAACGCCAATACGAATGCAAAAAAAGTAAGCAGGAAAGATTCTGTAAGGAACTGCAGGATGAGGGCATTTCTATGTGAGCCAATAGCTTTGCGGATGCCTACTTCCTTTCCCCTTTTGGCGGAGCGTGCCGTGGTAAGGTTTATAAAGTTGATACAGGCTATCAGTAATACCAAACCTCCGATAACACTGAAAATGCGCACATATTCAATGAAACCGCCGGCTACTTTCCCGTTCTTATACTTGCTGTATAAATGCTGGTCCTGGAAAGGCGTCAGGATCACATCGGAGTTCCTGGCATTAGGATTATCCTCGCTTTTTTCAATGTCTTTTATTTTGGCGGCCACCTTTGCCAGGTTTACACCGGGCCGCAGCTTTACAAACTGCTGAAAGCTGTTTTCCGTAAAGTTACCGGTACGCGCAGCCTTTACATAATCCAGGGTTTGCTCATAATAGCTGAAAGGCACCACGTATTTAAACTGAAAGGTGCTATTGGCCGGCAGGTCTTTGAGAATGCCGGTCACCTTCAGATCATGCTGGTTATCTATGCGCACTATTTTGCCTACGGCATTTTGATTGCCGAATAATGCTTTGGCGGTAGATTCTGTGAGCACGATGGAAAAAGGATCTTTCAACACGCCGTTAGCCGTACCTTCCAGCAGGGGGAATTTAAATATTTTCAGGAAGTCGCTGCCGGCTACGGCGCCCCGCAGGTACATCTTCTGCTCCCCGGCCATTAGCCCATGAGGGCCCATCCAGTCTGTTTCTGACAGGTATTCAATTTCAGGGATAGTATTGCGGAGCACATCGGCCAGCTTCAGGGAAGTAGTGTTGAAGGTAAGTATGTCGCCATTGCTGTTAAAATTGCGCTGTACCTGGTAAATGCGCTCATGGTCGGGCAGAAATTTATCGTAAGTGTATTCTTTATATACCCATAATGCTATCAGCAGTGTAACGGCCATGCCCATGGCCAGGCCCAGGATATTAATTGCACTGTACCCCTTATTATTGACCAGCTGCCGCCACGCAATTTTAAGATAGTTGGAGATCATGGGTAGATTGTTTTATCCGGGCAGGACGCTAAGAAGGTGCCAGATAACAAGGTGTTTAAGAATCAGTTGGTTAGATATTTGAGTCCCGAGCCAACTGTCCGGTTTTGATACAGGGGATGTCCGTTTATAAAATAAGCTATTAGCTGCTAGCTATTGGCTGTTAGCCTGGCTAAATGCTAATAGCTAATAGCTAACAGCTCATAAATCATGCTTCTTCCTTTGCCTTTTCCTTCACCACCACCAGGTCCGACATTTTTACGTTCATGGGTAAATTGCCGATCTTCACGATCACCCGCTTGTCGCGGATCTCCAGCACCTTACCTACCTGGTTATTGGTAATGATCTTTACCTGGTCGCCTACCTTACACTGCCCGCCTATTTCCTGGAACCTGTCATTGATCTTTTTCTCCTGTTTTTCGTTGATCTGTTTTTCGCGTTTGCGGAACAGCAGGGCCTCTGCCTGTTTCAGCACTTTCTGCTTATCATCGGTACGCTTCCACTCCACTACTATCTGCTTCATTTTGCGTTCCATATCTTTCAGGTACTGCAGCTCATCTTCGCGGATCTTATTCTGCAGCTTTAACACGGCCTGCTCCTGCTTCTGGCGTTCTTTGTCGGACAGGATCTCGTATTCCTTTTTCAGGCGTTCGTTCTCCTTGAGCAGCTTTTGCAGGTCTTTTTCTTTTTGCTCTACTTTTTGCAGGTCCTGCTCTGCTTTGTTCAGCAGCTTGTCCAGGCGGAAGTGGCCTTCATCCACCAGCTTGCGGGCGCGGTTTATGAGCCCGGGATCCAGGCCTATACGCTGCGCAATGGAAAAGGTGTAGGAGCTGCCGGGCTTACCCACCATCAGCTTGTACATGGGCAGCAGGTTTTGCTCGTCAAACCCCATGGCGCCGTTAATAATGCCCTTTACCTTGTTGGCCATTATTTTCAGGTTCAGGTAGTGTGTGGTTACAATACCAAAGGAGTGCTTGCGCGCCAGCTCTTCCATGATCACTTCCGCAAAAGCCCCGCCCAGGTTGGGATCAGAGCCGCTGCCCAGTTCATCTATAAAAAACAGCGTTTTGCCGTTAGCGTTCTCCATGAAGTACTTCATGTTCTTCAGGTGGGAGCTGTAGGTGCTCAGCTCAAATTCCAGCGACTGTGTATCGCCGATGTGGATCATGAGCTGCCGGAAAATACCCAGCTGTGAGGTGGGGTGCACCGGCACCAGCAAACCCGCCTGCAGCATGAGCTGTATAAGGCCTACTGTTTTCAGCGTTACTGTTTTACCACCGGCGTTAGGGCCGCTGATCACCAGTATGTGCTGATCCTTATCCAGGGTAACGTTAATGGGTATGGTAGGCTTGCTGTTCTTACGGTTGTATAATAACAGCAGCGGGTGGTACGCATCTACCAGGTGCACCTGCGAGTGGGCGGTGATCATGGGAAAGTTACCATCCATATCCAGCGCCAGGCGGGCTTTGGCACGTATAAAATCGTACAGGCCCAGTATATCGTGGTAATTGGTGAGCAAAGGTGCATACTGGCTTAAGGCAGCGGTGAGGTTGCGCAATATGCGGTATACTTCCTTCTCCTCTTCCCTTTCCAGGGAAAACACCTCGTTATTGATCTCAATGGTTTCTTCCGGCTCAATGAAGGAGGTTTTGCGGGTATCGGATTCCCCATGCAAAATGCCTTTTACCATGCGTTTGTGCTCTGCAAAAACAGCCACCACGCGGCGGGTGTTCAGGAAAGCTTCTTCAATATCTGCCAGGTAGCCCTGTTTGTTCAGCTTTTGCAGAATGCGGTCAAACACGCGGCGCAGCTCCGTACGTTTACGGAATAACGACATGCGGATCTTGGCCAGTTCCGGGGTGGCGTTATCGCGCACCTGCCCGGCCTCATCCAGCACCTCATCTATCAGCGCCGTTATCTTTTTCTCATAATGGGTGTGGGCAATTACTTCGTACATACCAGCGTACTGGATCCGGCGGTCGTGGTCAAAAAAGCGGAAAATACCGTGCATGATCTCTGCCAGCTTGCGGATCTGCATCAGCTGCTCTTCCTTTAACACCGCACCTTGTATGCCCAGTAAACGCAGTTCTGTTTTCAGGTTCAGCACCGGATCGTTCGGGAAGTATTCCTGTAATAATAAAAGCTGTTTGTACTCGTGCGCCTGTTGCAGGGCCGAACGCACATAATCAATATGTGTATGCAGCCGTAATTCCTCTGCCATTTGTTTGCCCAGCTCCGTTTTGCAATGCTCCTTTAATAAAGCCTGTATTTTGTCGAACTCCAATTGCACCAGGGCCGAATCGGGAAAATATCTCATGTAAAATCGTTCGTCTTTTTATTGTCAGATGGAACAACCTGGCTCTTTGCCGGTTTGTTCCATCCCGTTGTATCTAAAAGAATGTTAAAGTTACTTAACTTGGCCGTTCTAAGCATCGCTATTGTTGTAATTTACGTATCTGGAGTAAAATTTTTATGTTACGATATGCCTTGTTAAGTGGTTTGCTGGCCGTTACGATGGCTGCCTGCGCCCAAAATGGACCCACCGGTACGGAAAAAGTTCCCGATGATATGGACACATCCAATATTTCCCAGGTAGAAAAAGCCACTTTTGGCGGCGGTTGTTTCTGGTGTACGGAAGCGCAGTTCCAATACCTGGATGGCGTAGTGAAGGTAGAATCCGGTTATGCCGGGGGCACGGTGGCCAACCCTACCTATGAAGAAGTATGCACCGGCACCACCGGCCATGCAGAGGTGATACAGGTTACCTACGACCCCTCTAAAGTGAGCTATGAGGAGCTGTTACAGGCTTTCTGGCAAAGCCATGACCCTACCCAGCTGAACCGGCAGGGGAATGATGTAGGTACGCAGTACCGCTCCGTTATTTTTTATCATAATGAAGATCAGCACAAAAAAGCGGAGTATTACAAACAAAAGCTGCAGGAATCCGGCGCTTATGATAAGCCGGTGGTAACAGAAATTGCGCCCTTAACTAATTTCTATGCGGCTGAAGATTATCATCAGAACTATTATAATCAAAACGGTTCACAGCCTTATTGTACGTATGTGATAAAACCTAAGCTGGAGAAATTCAAGAAAGCATTTAAGGATAAGCTGAAACATTGATCCCGCATAAAAAAAATTTAAGGCCGTTACGTTTATGCGTAGCGGCTTTTTTTTGCCGCCATCCCGCCGCCCTCACTCCCATTTAGATACAATTTAAAAAAATACATCAAGAGTTACCGAATGTTAAAAACAGTGTCAATAAAACAATAAAATAGTAACTTGACGGGGTAATTAGCTGTTACCACTTACCACGTTTTAAAAAACTGAACAATCTATGCTTGAGCAGTCTACCACTACTACTGGGAGCATCTACAGCGCCATTGAAGAAAAGACCATCGATCTTTGTCTGCGGAAGGGTATGATAGAAGGCATAAAGTATTACTGGAAGGAAAAAAATCAGCAAACAGGCATCAGACAATCCTTACGCCTGGCCAAAGAAGATGTGGAAACCTTATTACGCACCCGTGGCCTGCGCGATGCTGTAAAACAACCTAAGAACAAAACATGGCTGGTGATGGTGGGCATCATCCTGCTGAGTATTGCTGTGGCTATTTACTTTTATTTCAGGGCCCAGATACATTAACCCATCCTCACAGAAGTCATTGTAAAAGACCCCATTACTACCTTGTCATTAAAGAACACAGGCTGATCTTTTGCGCCCTGCAGGCCCAGTGTGTACAACAGCGGGTAATAGTGATCCGGTGTGGGAATGGCCAGCTTGGCGGACTTGCTTAACTGTTCATAATGGATCAGCGCCTGGTGGTTACCTTCTATTATATTTTTCTTAAACAATTCATTCATTTCAACAGACCAGTCAAAGGCAAACTCCGGGGTATCCATTTTATCCCAGGCTGCCATGCGCAGGTTATGCACCATGTTACCGCTGCCCATGATCAATACGCCTTTTTTGCGTAAGGCGGCCAGCTCTTTTGCCAGCTCATAATGGTAAGCCGGTGGCTGGTGGTAGTCTATGCTTAACTGCAGCACGGGTATGTTGGCGTTAGGGTACATGTGCCGTACAATGGTCCAGGTACCGTGGTCCAGGCCCCAGTCGTGATCCAGTCCTACATGCGTTTTAGTGATCAGCTGCTGTGTAGCTGCGGCCAGCTCCGGGCTGCCCGGGGCCGGGTATTGCACGGCGTGCAGCTCCGGTGGAAAACCGCCAAAATCATGAATGGTTTTGGGATGTTCCATGGCTGTAATATGGGTACCTCTTGTGAGCCAGTGTGCGGATATTACCAGCACGGCGGCCGGCGTGGGGATCTCTTTCCCCATTTGCGCCCAGCGCTGGCTAAAGGCATTATCTTCAATACCGTTCATGGGGGAACCATGCCCTACAAATAACACCGGCATGGTAGTATCCTGTTCGTTCAGCCCGTCAGTAAAGTTCCTGAACGATTGTAATGAGATCATAGCTGCTGCTCCTCCTATTAATTTCCCTATAAAATCTTTTCTTTTCAAAGGGATAATGTTATGGTTTTTTACCCTGCAAAGGTACGCCTAAAACGCGGGGGTAATGTACCAGCTAACCTGGAGGTAAGCAGGGCAGCTTACTCTGCCCGCAGACTCTTGACCGGGTTGGCTACCGCTGCTTTAACGGCCTTCATGCTTACAGTAACCAGGGCTATGAGCATGGCAATCAGGCCGGCCAGCAAAAAGGTCCACCAGCTGAGGTGAATGCGGTAGGCAAAATCCTGTAACCACCGTTCCATAGCCAGCCAGGCCACGGGAAAAGCTATCAGGGCAGCTATCAATACCAGCTGCAGGAAGTCTTTGGACAGCATGGCCACTATGCCCTGTGAGCTGGCGCCTAGCACCTTGCGGATGCCTATTTCCTTTACCCGCTGCTCTGCGGCATAGGTAGCCAATCCAAACAGGCCCAGGCAGGCGATCAGAATGGCCAGCACTGCTGCCAGCAGGAAGATGGTTTCCCGTATCCTATCCTCCCGGTAAAACAGCTCCCATTGTTTATCCAGGAAATGGTATTCAAATAAATGTTCGGGGTCTATGCTCCGGAAAATGGCATTCATTTTTGCCATGGTAGCTTCCATATTCCCCGCAGCAATGCGGGCGGTAAAATAGTCGGGGCCGTGAATGGGATTGGTGGTAAAGCCCAGCACCATGGGGGCTAAGGGCGTGTGTAAGGATTGAAAGTTAAAATCTTTTACAATGCCTACCACTTTTACCTGCAAACGCACCTCTTCCGGAGCCTCGCCAAAATTAACCGTAGGTATATCCAGCAGCTGCTCCCCGGGTGTGGTGATGCCCAGCTCCCTGGCGGCGGTTTCATTTATAATTACGGACAGGGAATCACCTTTGCCTTCCCTGAAATTACGCCCCTGCAGCAGCTTTATCTGGTAGGTAGTAAGGAAGCTTTCATCCACTCCTAAGTAGTACATATCATTTCCTTCGGTTACTGCGGTATGCTCATTCCTTACTTTTATTTTAGGCAGGCTTTTCCACTCGCCCGGCACGCGTGAGCTTACGGATACGGCCTGCACCTGCGGCAGCCGGGCAAATTCATTTTTAATAACGGCTGAGCTGCGACCTATTTTGCGGCTGTTAATATCCACTACCAGCAGCTGCGTTTTGTTAAAGCCCATGTCTTTGGTGCTTACATATTTCATTTGCTGGTACACTACCATGGTAGCAATGATCATAATAATGGACAGGGCAAACTGGAACACTACCAGTCCGCGGCGCAGCGGTATGCTGCCTTTTGCAGCGGGCAGCTTGCTTTTTAGCAGCAATACCGGCCTTAAACGCGACTGGAAAAAAGCTGGGTACACACCGGATAGCAGCGCTGCAGTAATGGCCGCGCCTATAACGCCTATCCATATACGGTGATCCGTACTACTGTCCAGTGCCAGCTGTTTTTCTGTAAAGGTATTAAAAGCGGGCAGGCAGGCTTTTACCAATACCAGGGCCAGGGTCAGCCCTACTAGTGTAACCAGCAATGCTTCTGCCATAAACTGCCCGGCCAGGTTGTAACGGGAGGCGCCGGTTACTTTACGTACGCCAATTTCCTTAGCCCGGTTGGTAAAGCGTGCCGTGGTAAGATTTATATAATTGATACAGGCTATCAGCAATACAAATAATGCAATGATGGAAAACACGTACATATAGGCCAGGCTGCCGGTTTTACCCAGGTTGCCTTCAATATTATCAGAGTAAAAATGAATGTTCTTTAAAGGCTGCAATGTAAGATGCAGCCCGCTTTTATTATCCGCCTGCCGGTTAGCGGCCACCAGCTGGTTCAGCTTAGCTTCCACGGCTTGCGGGTGTGCTTTGTTATCCAGCAGCACAAACGAAACAAATTCATTGGCGTTCCAGTTAGCCTGGGCCTTTTTGCCTTTGTCGCCGCCTACTAAGGTGGCTTCTGAAAATACGTAATCAAAAGAGAACTGTGTATTTACCGGCAGGTCTTTTAATACGCCCGTTATTAGATAAGGTAAGCTATCTACCCGGTTGGCGCGGATGGTTTTGCCCAATACATCCGTAGTGCCAAACAGTTTCCGGGCGCCGGTTTCCGTAACCACTACGGTATGCGGTGCATTTAAAGCGGTAGCAGGATTGCCCTGTAATAACGGGAAGTCAAACACCTGCAGAAAGGCGGCGCTGGCGGTCATAAAATCGCCGTAGATCACGCGCACATTATCCGGCGATGCCATGTTCACCCGCCCCCAGTAGCTGAAGCGCGCTACTTTTTGTATTTCCGGGAATTGAGCAACCGCGCTTTCAGATACCGGGTAACCCACATAGGCTACCTGGTTAGCTTTACCTTCCGGGCTGGTGCTGCTTTCCACGATGCGGTAAATGTTATTGCTGTGTGTGAAGAAGCGGTCAAACGTAAGCTCATCAAAAATATACAGGGATACCAGCAAAAAGCTGGTGAGGCCAATGGTTAAGCCGGCTACATTGATGAAGGAAAAAGTTTTGTGCTTCATCAGGTTACGCCAGGCTGTTTTAAAATGGTTACGGATCATAGGGCAAGTATGTTCGCAAAGGCCTGCTAAGAAGGTGCCATATTAACAGCCCATTCTGCTTCAATGCATTACATCTGTAAGCATGATAGGAACTGTTCACTTTTGAACAACTACTGTTCATTTTTATGGCCATAAACTACTTAAGTAATAGTCATATTTTCGTACATTGGCTGGATGGAATCCAATACTTTCCTACTGTATGGCGCCTACGGCTATACCGGTGAATTAATTGCACGTTATGCTACACAATATGGGCTATCACCAATCCTGGCCGGCCGCCGTGCCGCTGCATTAGCCCCCTTAGCTGCCCAGCTGGGTTTGCCATATGTGGCCATTGACCTGGATGATACACCTGCCCTGTTGGCTGCGCTGCGCCAGGTAAAGGTAGTGGTGAATGCTGCCGGTCCCTATAATTTTACTGCTAAACAAATGGTGGAAGCCTGCCTGCAAACCGGCACCCATTATGTGGATCTGAATGGCGACCTGGATATTTTTGAAATGATCCGCCGCTATGATGCTACAGCTAAACAGGCAGGTATTATGTTATTACCCGGTGCTGGTTTTGATGTGGTGCCCACCGATTGCCTGGCATTGTTCCTGAAGAACAGGTTACCCGATGCGGTGGACCTGAAGCTGGCATTTACTATCCGCGGCAGCGGCCTGTCACACGGCACTGCTGTGAACACGGTTCAAAAGCTGGGAGAACCGGGCGCTGCACGCCTTAACGGCCATATAGTAAGTGAGCCGGTGGGTAAAAAAGCAATGTGGGTAAGCTTTGGCGGCAAACCTATATTTGTGCTTAGCCTGCCCTGGGGCGATGTGGCTACAGCCGGCTACAGCACCGGCATTCCTAACATACGCGCCTATACTAATATGCCAATGATAGCCTATTGGTTATTAAAAGTACAGGTCCTCTTTAACTGGCTGTTACGCAGCCCCATTGTACGCAGCATTATTAAACGTAAAATAGACCGCGGCCCTGCCGGCCCGGGAGATGTAATGCGCACCCAGGCCACCAGTTATATGTGGGGCCAGGCTACCAACGCCAACGGGCAAACGGTTACTGCGCGCCAGCGCACACCAGAGGCTTATGACCTTACCGCTTATGCCTCCTTACTCATTACGCAGAAAATATTACAGGGAAATTTTACCGCGGGGTATCAGACACCGGCTATGGCTTATGGGGAGAACCTGGTGATGGAGCTGCCCAGGGTACAGCGGGAAGTGTTGTAATAGATGTGGGGAGTGGGTTAGCCCGTGTAGATGTGCGGATGTGTAATGCAGATATGCAGATGGATCTGACCTGGATAAGATCAGAGATTGACATGGACCGGACATGGGATTAACCTGGGAGCGGCATGAGAGCAGCACGGAAGTATCATGAGGTAAAAGCGTACTTAAAGCGTAGTAAAAGCATTTGTAACACGGGAATGCGCGTATGTGTGCAGGTGAAGGGCGCATTATTAATGCGCAGATGGATGAACGCGGAGCTTGTCATTTGCGCATTGCATATTTGCAAATATGCCCATTAAAAACCAGTTGCCGGTGCCCGTAAAATCCATTATCTTCATAATGTAGCAATGCCATTATAGATAACAACTGAACCGTGTAGTTGTTTAACCTTAACCACGTAAAATTCTGACCGCAATGACCTCCACCTCCCGCAGAGATGTATTGAAAACACTGGCTGTAGGCAGCAGCGTGCTCCTGCTTTCCCCTAATGTACTGTTATCTGTCACCCGCCGTAAAAAAGAAAAGCTGGGCGTAGCCCTGGTAGGCCTGGGATATTACAGCACCGATCTGCTGGCCCCTGCCCTGCAGCAAACCAGGAACTGTTACCTGGCAGGTATTGTAACCGGTACCCCTACCAAAGCAGAAGCCTGGAAAAAGAAATACAACATACCCGACAAGAACATTTACAATTACCAAACCTTTGACCAGATAGCCAATAACACGGATATAGATGTGGTATATGTGGTGCTACCTCCTTCTATGCACAAAGAATATGTGATACGCGCAGCCAATGCCGGCAAACACGTGTGGTGCGAAAAGCCCATGGCCATTACGGAAAAGGAATGCCAGGAAATGATCACCGCCTGCCGTAAAAATAAACGCTCGCTGGCGATAGGCTACCGCCTGCAGCACGAGCCCAATACACAGGAATACCACCGCATAATAAAAGAGCAATTGCTGGGCAAGGTAAAAGAAGTGAACTGCGCTGCCGGTTACCGCGACGACCGCACCAACCACTGGAAACAGATCAAAGCCATGGGCGGCGGCGTTATGTACGATATGGGCGTGTATGCCATACAGGGCGCACGCCTGGGCAGTGGTATGGAACCCATCGCCGTAGTATCTGCACAAACCTCCACCACAAGGCCGGAGATCTATAAGAACGGGCTGGATGAAACCGCCATTGCCACACTGGAATTTCCCGGTGGTGTGCTGGCCCATATTAAAACCAGCTTTGGTGAAAATGTGAACTTCATGAACATTACCTGCGAAAAAGGGGATATTAAACTGGCGCCCTACTCCGGCTATAACGGTGTAAGAGGCAGCAGCCCCCTGGGCGAAATAAACCACCCTTATGAAGTGCCCTGGCAGCAAGCCAAACAAATGGATGATGATGCACAATCCATTATGCAGAAAAAGGCCATGCAGGTACCCGGTGAAGAAGGCCTGCGGGATATTCGTATTGTGGAGGCCATTTACCGCTCGGCCAGTAGTGGTAAAAGGGTGATGATATAGCTATACTAGATGTCGTGATCCAGTTTAGCCTAAAAACTATAGGGGTATTCAGCCGCTATTGCAAAACCCGGCACGTATTTTAGGCTCCTTTTTATAAAAAGGAACACATGCCGCGTAGTACAACTGCCGCTGCCAGGCCCGTCAGCAAAAGCAAAGCAAAAAAGGCAACTAAAAAGCCCATAAAAACTAAAGCGCCCGTAAAACGGAAGCCGTCAACAATACCCGCAGCTCCCAAAAGCGCGCCTAAAAAGCCGTTCCCTGCCAATATAACTCCCATGCTGGCTACGCTGGCTGATCAGCCTTTTGACGATGCCGGCTGGGTATACGAGATTAAGTGGGATGGTTACCGCGCCCTGGCCCTTATGCACAAAAGCATGATGGAGCTGCGCTCCCGCAACAATAAATCTTTTAATGAACAATTCTACCCGGTGTATGAAGCCATCCAGGAATGGGGCATACAAGCCGTGGTGGATGGGGAAATTATTGTGATAGATGATAATGGCAAGGCGGATTTTAGCCTGCTGCAGGGCTGGCGCAGCGAGGCAGACGGCGCCCTGATCTATTATGTGTTTGACCTGCTGTGGCTGAATGGCCACGACCTTACCGGCCTGCCGCTTACTGAACGCAGGGCTTTACTGGAACAGCTGGTACCCACCAATGACATTATACGCCTGAGCGAAAGCTTTGCCACTTCCGGTACAGAATTTTTTGAGATAGTGAAGAAAATGGGACTGGAAGGCATTATTGCAAAAAGGGCGGATAGCCTGTACTTTCCCAACCAGCGCAGCAAAGACTGGCTGAAGATAAAGACCAGCCAGCGGCACGAAGTAGTGATCGGCGGCTACACCCGCAACAAAGACTCCCGCAAACCTTTCAGCGCCTTACTGGTAGGGCTGTACGAAAATGGTAGGCTGCAGTATACCGGTAAAATAGGTACCGGCTTTAATGATAAGCTGCAAAAACAATTGCTGCAGCAGTTCAAACCTTTGGAAATAGCGAAATGCCCGTTCACCACGGTCCCGGATGTTAACAAACCCTCCCGCTTCCGGCCCAACCCACCGGAGGCGAAGGCCTTCTGGTTAAAGCCCCAGCTGGTGTGCGAGGTAAGCTTTCGTGAAATGACATCTGACGGTGTAATGCGCCACCCTTCTTTTGAAGGGATGCGTACGGATAAGGATGCCATCCAGGTAGTGGAAGAGCAGGAAATACCGGCCAAAGCCAGGGTAAAAACAAAAGCCACAGCCACCGGCCAAAAGCTGCTAACGCCCGCTGGTAAAGCTGTGCGCAAAACCATGCTGAACCCTACGGATAAAACCCAGGTGCGGCCGGTGGGCGGGCATGCGCTTAAATTCACTAACCTGGATAAGCTGTTCTGGCCAAAGGAAAAGATCACCAAACGGGATATGCTGAATTATTACTACCAGGTAGCGCCGTATATGCTGCCCTATATGAAAGACCGGCCACAATCCTTAAACCGGCACCCGAACGGTATTACCGGCAAAAGTTTTTACCAGAAAGATGTTACCGGTAAAGTGCCGGACTGGATTGCCACCTTTCCCTATCACAGCGATGCAGATGGCCGTGATAAAAATTTCCTGGTATGCACGGATGAAGCCAGCCTGTTATACATTGCCTCTTTAGGCTGTATTGAAATGAACCCCTGGAGCAGCCGCATACAAACGCCCGATAACCCGGACTGGTGCCTGATAGATCTGGACCCGGACAAAACCACTTTTAACCAGGTAATTGAAGCGGCGCAGGTAACAAAAGAAATACTGGATGCAGCGGATGTGCCCAGCTATTGCAAAACCTCCGGCTCTACAGGTCTGCATATTTATATACCCTTAGGCGCTAAATATACGTATGAACAATCCAAGGAATTTGCCCGGGTAATTGCGAAGCTGGTGCAAAAAACTATTCCTGGTTTTACTACCATTGAAAGGGCCACGGCCAACCGTAACCGCAAAATGTATATAGACTTTTTGCAGAACCGCCCGCAGGCTACCCTGGCGGCCCCTTATGCCTTGCGGCCTAAGCCCGGCGCCACCGTATCTATGCCGCTGCATTGGGAGGAAGTAAAAAAGGGTTTGCAAATGAAAGACTTTACCATTCATAATGCAATGGACCGCCTGAAGCAGGAAGGCGACCTGTTTAAACCGGTTTTAGGTAAAGGCATTAATATGGAGAAGGCATTAAAAAAAATGCAAAGCCTATATGCGTGACCGTTATACATTCATGCTCACGATCCTTGCAAATCCTACATCGCTTATAATATGCGGTCCGTACGGCCTGTCCATTAAATGGAACTTCACCGTTCTTCCTATATTCTCTTTGGCTTCATCCAACTGATCGAAATAAATTAAGGCTGAAAGTAATTCATCGCCCCGCTTGAATTGCACATGCGGTAATTCAGATACCGGGTGCAGTACGATAGTACCTGTTAACGTTTTTTCCACTTAATACACATTTTCAATGATAGCATGATCGCTCTCACCCACGATTTGTCCCCCTAACATTCAATACAGCTGGAAACTAATGTTTTTCCGCATTATTTCCATCACTATTTTGTACAGGCGGCTGAAATGTCAGGCTGGCACAGGCTGCTTCCCCATTAAATATCAAAGGATAAACCTATACTTGCAGCATAATTGTATGTATATGATAGAAGGTACGGATGTGCGTATTGGCAACCTGGTATGGTATTACGATTATAATATGACAGAGACGGTATTTCGCGTGGAAGGCATACTGGACGGGTATATACACAACACGTTGCTGCCCAGGAATAAATTGCCGTTTAAGGATGTGCACCCCATTAAGCTGGAAACAGATCACCTGCTGGATTTTAATTTTTTGCAGGAAGATGGCCCGCATCATAATATTTACGCGTATAAATATAACCGGCAGGATAGTATTTATGTGCGGGATGATGGTTATTCGTTTCAACCGGTTGCATATTCAGCGGGCAGCGGGTTTGTAGCTTATGGGCGGCCGCTGGCGCATGTGCATCAGTTACAGAATCTGTTCTATGATATTACCCGGGAAGATATTTTTATTGAATAAAAACGTGCAGACCTTTTTGATAAGTACTGTAATAATTATGACCTTATACGGATCATTAACGATGCACGCAGCAGATACCCGCAGTTGTTTGATCAGTACCCTGCACAGCTTCAAGGAACACCAAAGCCCTGATCGTAAATAACAGAAAAATATGAAGATCCACATTTTCGGCGCTTCCGGAAGTGGCGTAACTACATTGGGAAATGCGCTTTCAGCAGCATTGCAGCTCCCTTATTTTGATACTGATGCTTATTTCTGGGAACCCACCACTCCCCCTTTTACACTTAAAAGAGCGCCCGGTTTAAGGAATGCCGCTATCCGTGCCGACCTGGATAAACACAACAGCTGGGTGCTGGGCGGATCCGCGGTTAACTGGGGCAAGGATGTTTTTCCGCCGTTTGACCTGATCGTGTTCCTTTGGTTGCCACCCGCCATCCGTATGGAAAGGTTGAAGGCCCGGGAACTGGAACGTTATGGGGAGGTTATTTTTACAGATGCGCAAAGGCATCAACAATACCAGGCATTTATGGCCTGGGCAGCAGACTATGATAACTGTACCGGTATTGCCGGCCGTACCATACAGGTGCATGAGCAATGGCTGCAACAGCAAACCGGCCGCGTGCTGCAAATACGCGGCGATCTGACGGTAGCAGAACGCCTGGCCGTCGTGATGGAGGCCATACCCCAAACGTAGTGGCACTGTTGTTGAGCAACAACCGGAAAATGTCTTTATGAACAGGGATATAACCGGAAAAACAATTGTGATCACCGGCGCTTCCAGCGGCGCTGGCAGGGCTGCTGCGGTGGAGCTGGCTGCCAGCAGGCCCTCACTGGTACTGGCTGGCAGAAATACCGTTTCGCTGGAAGAAGTGGCTGAAGAATGCAGGGAATTTGGTGCAGATGTACTGGTGGTACCTACAGATGTAACCGATGCTGCTGCCATGAAAAAGCTGGCCGCTACAGCCCATGACTGGGGTTTAGGTATAGATGTATGGATCAATAACGCCGGTGTGCTGGCAGCAGGTGATTTTGATGAAACACCCCTGGAAGTGCATAACCAGGTAGTAGCCACCAACCTGCTGGGTTATATGAGCGGCGTACATGCTGTACTGCCTTATTTTAAGCAGCAGCGCCATGGTATTATCATCAACAACATTTCCATTGGCGGCTATTTGCCGGTGCCTTATGGCGCCGGGTACACCGCCAGCAAATTCGGACTGCGCGGCTTTTCAGAGGCGCTTAAAGGCGAGCTTAGCCCGTGGCCGGAGATCTATGTTTGCGACCTCTTTCCCCATTTCCTGAATACGCCGGGCATACTGCATGCAGGTAATTATACCGGTAAGGTATTAAAGCCTGCGCCGCCGGTGCAAGACCCGGTTAAAGTGGCCAGGTCGATTGCTGCACTTATCAGAGATCCAAAGTCTGCTAGCTATACCCTTCCTTCGCTGATATTTAAAGCGGCACATACCGTATTCCCCGGATTGACCACAAAAATCACCGGTATGGTAATACGTAAATACTTTAGCTTAGCAGAACCCATTGCCCGCACAAACGGCAACCTCTTTAATACGGTGGATTATGGTATGAGCACCAAGGGCGTTTTTCCGGCAGCCGGCACTATCAATAAAGCAAGGCGCAAAGCTACGGCAATGGGTTTCCTGGCAGGTTTTGCCATCGGCATTTATTTGTTGTCAAAAGGGAGCTCAAAATAAAAGCGGTTTAAAATGATTGCATATCACGGCAGGACAACAGGCATTTTATATACCTGCTTTGTCCTTTTTTTTGCTGCTGCCTGCTCTACCTCAAAAAGAGGATTATTTACAAAGCAAACAGCCCATGAGCAATATGCCAGCCGCCTTACCGATGCAGGGCTTGCCAGCAGCGCCCTGGGCAGCTTATGGTTTGCCGCAGCGGAAAAGGCCCTGGCACGCCCGCTAAGCATTACCTTACCTTATAAGGAAACCGGCTATTTTGCAGCAGAGAAACCGGATGCAGCAGGTTACCTGTTCCCGGCCCGCCGGGGTGATGTGCTAAAGATTGCCATAACCGGGAAACCAACCAGCAGCTTCAAAATTTTTGCAGACCTGTGGCAGCCGGCAGCCGCTAATGAGAAACCTGTTCTGCTGGCGGCAGCAGATACCACTTCCTGGACCCTGCAACATGAAGTAAAGGCTGATGGCCGTTTTTTACTGCGCCTGCAACCTGAATTATTACGCAGCGGTGAATATACCGTTACTATTACTACTGCGCCCTCCCTGGCTTTCCCGGTGCCGGGCAGCACACAGCCGCGTATTGGCAGCTTCTGGGGCGCTAACCGGGATGGCGGCAGCCGCAGCCACGAAGGCATTGATATTTTCGGCAAATTCAGAACACCGGTTATATCAGCAGCCGATGGCTTTATCAGCAGCACCCGTGAAAACAAGCTGGGAGGCCGGGTCATCTTCCTGAACCCGGATGGAAAACCTTACAGCTTGTACTATGCCCATCTTGATTCAGTGCTGGTACGCGAAGGACAAAAAGTAAAGCTGGGCGATACTATTGGTTTAATGGGTAATACCGGTAATGCCCGCAATACGGCTACCCATCTGCATTTTGGCATTTATACCAATGGAGGCGCCATAGACCCGCTTCCTTTTGTGAACAGGGACCGGCCAGCACCTGCTGAAGTAACAGCAGCTACAGTCCTGTTGCAGCACATTATCCGCAATACCGGCGCTACCTCTCTGATCGCATCTCCCGTAAAGAACGGCACACTCATAGAAAAACTACCGGCCAACCGGGTAATGCAGGTAATGGCTGCTACCGGCAGCTGGTATAAAGTAGCATTGCCTGACAGCCGGGAAGGATTTGTGGAAAGCAAAGCAGTATCCGCACAGCCCTATAAAAAGCAGCTGGCTAAAAATGCTACCCCTTTGCTGGATGCACCTGATACCGCAGCAGCGGTAAAAATCACCATTCCTGCAGGCGCTGACATAGACATTTTAGGTGATCAGGGCGCCTACCGGTTTATAACATACGGGAAGCAAAAAGGCTGGGTGCAGCTGTAACAGTCATTACATTTTACTCCGGTACAAACAGCAGCGCATCTGCCAGCAGATCGCCCTGCACACCTTCAGGTAATGCAATGCTTACGTAAAAAGGGCTGCCGCTGCTGTATTCATAAGTGCCCAGGGAGATCCATTCATTCCCATTTTCCACTAAAGACGGCGTAATGGTTTGCAGCCCGTTGGCAGCAGCAATCGTAAATGCTGCAGTTGATGCTTTATTGGCACGGGCTAAATTGTAATAGTAAATAGTATAACGCCCGTTAAATTGCATGGGCGGGTTAAAACGCACGCTGCTGGCGGCGGAGCCAGGTGCCACGGATAGCAGTATAGAGGTGGCATACTGGTTGGCAGACCTTAATCTTTGCCAGGTACCGGTAGTGCGTACATAAGCGGTATCCGCATCATCTACCTGCACTTCAGGTATGCTGCCATCTGCCAGCGGATCCTGTTTCAGCTTTTGCTGCACGGCAGTAACATCTATATCCTGGATAGCCTGCTGGTTGTTAATAGCCTGCACAGCGGCAACAGCGGCCGACTGTCCCAGCACCATAAACACAGGCTCCATGCGTATGGAGCCATAGGCAATATGTGTAGCGGACAAACAAACCGGCACCAGTAAATTCCTACACTCTGCTGCTTTGGGTACTATTGAACGGTAGCTGATAGCATATGGGTTCAGCACACCTACCTGTACATCCCCTTCATTTTTTACCATACCGTTCACCACTATACGCTGGCAGTTATGGGAATCCATAGAGTAAGCGCCCAGGCCAATACCGTCCGTTGCCTTCACGCGCCCCTCGCAGTTAGCCTGCGTCATTACATAGGCGCTTACCATACGGCGCGCTTCGCGTATGTACAGCTGAAAGGTCCAGTTACTATTGTCTGAATATTCATCTTTAGGGTAACCCCATTTTAACATCAGCGGGCGAATGTTGGCCTTTACCCGTGGGTCATGGCCCAGGAAGTACAGCCATCCTTTTGTATAGTCCTCATGCATTTTAAAGATCTGCCGCCGGGTCATATAATCTGCTTCCGCATAATCATAGTTCATGCCGATCATATCTGTAGAAAAAGGACCGTTGTTATTGATGTCTGTTTTATTATTTGGCATAACATCAAACTTTAAACCGCCCATAAGGCTGGTCCAGGGCGTTTTGGCCATGGAACGCAATGCCAGCTCATAACGCGTGGAATCATAGTTATCCGGGCGGGTAATGGGAATCATATTGGCGGCTACGTTGGTAAGGCAAATACGGAAGTTGTAGGCCTGCACCTTTGCATCGCCACTGCCGGGTGCTGCCAGCGATGCAGGGCTAATACCCCATAACAGGCCGCTTTCCGGCTGGCCGGGTGTTCTGTAGGGATCTATGCTGTCTGCAAACTGGTGTTTATCGCGCAGCTGTACGCCGTTGTAGGTTTCCTGGTACTGGGTATTGGCTTCGCGGCCCACGGTATAGCTTACACCGGCTTTGGCCATCAGGTCGCCTTCATAGCTGCAGTCAATAAATATTTTTGCGGTGATGGTCCTTATTGAATCGTTATTGCAGTCAACTTTAATAAGGTTAATGGATTGTATGTTGCCCTGCTGTACGGTGGCCTGAGTAAGATAATAGCGGTACAGCACGGGTACGGCGGCGTTTTGAATATAGCTGTTAATAAGCGCTTCCGCTACATGCGGCTCAAAGATCCATTGCTCAAATTTCCCGTAATGCTGGCCAATACGCCGGTAAAAATTCCGTCCCAGGCCGGTGATAGCGTATTTATTGCCAATGTCTGTCATGCCCAGGCCGCCGGTGGTCATGCCGCCCAGGTGACTACCGGGATCGATCAGCAGTACTGTTTTACCCATTTTTTTGGCGGTATAGGCAGCTATTACCCCGGCGGCGGTACCACCATAAATGCAAATATCATAGCTGTTTGCCTGCTGTGCAGCCAGCGGCTGGGGGGGTATTAAAAAAAGGAGGGTGACAAGCAGTAAGCAGCCTGCTTTTGTAGGGGTCCATTTTCGTGTGATCATTACTGTTAGTTTAAATTTGAGGTGATCCCTAAAATAGGAATGAGGGTGCGGGCAGGCGTATCGGGTTATAGGTATAGTACTTTATTTAAGGTACGGTTTTTAACTGCGGTACCGGTTCAGCTGACTAAATAGTGTAATGGGCAAAACGGCTTATACTAAATACTTTTCCCTGATAAAATTGCAATGATGCTGGTTATGCCCCACTGCCATCCAGCCTAAGCTGCGGGCGGAGTAAATTATTTTCTTGTCCGGGAAGTCTTTAAAATCCAGCATTGCCGGTGTCATGCTGCTGAACAGGCTTATAGTAGCATCGCGGATGGTGATCAGCTCATCCCGTATATCTGCCAGGGTACGGTTAGCCGCATTAAAATCTTTAGGATAGGTATCCCCTGCGGGCGGCACTTCCAGGTCAACATCTATTTGCCGGGAGTAGCAAAAAGCTTTGTAGGCGTAGTAGCGTTCATCATCGGCCAGGTGAATAAAAACCTGCTTTACCGTCCATTTGTCTTCCGCGTATCTAAAATCTTCTTTTGACACCGGAATGGAGCTGATCAGGTCAAGCATCTGCTGTTTATTATGCTGCAAAGCTGCTATCAGGTCATCGCCGGGCGCCAGGTTAAAAAAGTAAGGATACCAGGCAGGTGCATCATCTGCATTTGGACGGCCGATCTTTAACATATGGGTTTAATGAATTGTGCTTTACCGGATAAATTTAGTACATACCTCTTTACTATTAAAGTGTTATACAGGAATAGATGTAAATAATACTCTTTTTGCTTTTTCGGGAAAAAACCTATATTCGCCTCAACGAACAATGAAGAGATTACAGTGATGTAATTATCAACCAATTAGCTTAAATCGTATAGAAGAATTTCCTGTACTTATTATAATTACTATATATAAGCACAATACAGTGATCATTTTTGCCTGATGATGTTGTCCAAAATCTAATCCGCCAATACCGGAATGATACCTTATAGAAATAATTCGCTGACATAAATTAATACTATGAAATTTTTTACGACGGTGTGCGTATGCATCTTCATGGTTTGCCGTCTGCAGGCGCAAACAGACATGGATGCTATTATGCTGAATAAAAATGTACTGTGCGTGGGTGGCATGTACAGCCATAACAGCTGGAAGAACTACTGGGAAGGCACCTTTAAAAGGGACAATGAGAACCTGGGTACCGTAAGCACACAAATGATTGGCATAATGGGCAACTATGGTATTACCAGTAAATTAAATGTGCTGTTTAACCTGCCCTATGTGCAAACCAAAGCTACCAACGGCACCCTGAAAGGCCTGAAGGGAGTGCAGGACCTTGGACTTTCCGTGAAATATAAGATCCATACTTTCTCCATTGGGAAAAAGAGCAGGTTAGCTGCTTTTGCCATCGGCAATTTCTCCTTTCCGGTCACCAATTATGTAGCTGACTTTTTGCCCATGTCCATTGGGCTTCACAGCAAGAACCTCACTTTCAGGGGCATGCTTGATTACCAGCTTGGTAAATTCTTCACCACCGCATCCGGATACTATACTTTAAGAAGCAATATCAGGATAGACCGCACCGCTTATTATGATACGGAAATGCATCTTACCAACGAGGTGGATATGCCCAATGTGGCCGGCTTTAATGCAAGAGCAGGTTACAGAAGCCGTACCTGGATAGCAGAAGCGGTTTTGGATAATATGAATACGCTGGGCGGTTTTGATATCAGGAAGAATGATATGCCGTTCCCAAGCAATAAGATGAACGCCACTATGACCGGCGTTAATTTCAAATATTCATTTGCCAGGGCCCTTCGCGGCCTTGAGCTAACAGCCGGTGCAAAGTATACGGTTGCAGGCAGGAATGTGGGCCAGGCCACTATAGTGAATGGCGGCGTTTTTTACCTGATGGACTTTTCAAAAAAACATGCAACTTATGAAAACTAATCTTAGCTATAAATTACTGATGGTAACAGTGCTTAGTGCGCTGGTATACTGGTCGTGCTCAAAGGACCTGAATGACCGCTCTGACAGCTATCCTGCACTAACACCCACCAGCATTGACCTGGATGCCGGTACATGGAAACCTGTGCTGCTGACCACACCCGGCGAATTTGCCGTTGCAGCGCCAGTGGCCACCAACACCCCCGCCTATATAGCGGAGCTGAATGAAATAAAAGGTTTGCAGCGCAACCTTAGCGACAACGATAAAAAGATCATTCAATACTGGAGCGCCGGTGCGGTATTAAGGTGGAACGAAATATTACGTGAGCTGGTAGCAAAATATAACTTACCTCCTTATCAGAATCCGGATAACACGTATCCTGCACCCAGTGCAGCTAATCCGTTTGCCTATCCTTATTTTCCGTTTGCCAATCCGCCCTATGCAGCGCGGGCCTATGCCTATGTAAGCGCGGCCCAGTATGATGCGCTGGTAGCAACCTGGCATTATAAGAAATTATACAACCGTGCAGCGCCGTATAAAGTGGATTCACTGGTACAGGCCCTGGTTCCCAGGTCGGACCTGCCCTCTTACCCCAGTGAAGATGCTGCAGTTGCCGGAGCCGCTGTAGAAATGCTGAAATTATTATTCCCCGGCGAGGTGGCTTACATTCAGCAAAAAGCCGATGAGCAGGAACGGTACCGGATTATGGCAGGGGCTAATGTACGCAGCGAAATTGAGGCCGGTGAAGCGTTGGGAAAGCTGGTAGCGCAAAAATTCTCTGCCAGGGGAAGAGCTGACCGGGCAGGGCAGGCCATAGGCAATCCTGACATCTGGAAAAAATTTGAAACCGATACAGAAGCAAAGGGAGAGGTTTGCTGGTTTAGCCTCGAATCTCCCAAAAGGCCGCCCATGCTGCCTTTATTTTCAAAAGTAAAGGGCTTTTTATGCGACTCAATGGATATTATTAATATGCGCCCGGCGCCGCCGCCCTCTACCTCTTCACAGCAATTCAAAGAGGAAACAGAAGAAGTGTTATACTACAGCCAGCATCCTACCCGCGACCGTTTGCGCATTGTGCATTTCTGGGCCGATGGCGCCGGCACCTACACTCCTGCCGGCCACTGGGATGCCATTGCAGCCGATGAATTTGTAAAAGAGCATTACAGCGAGGTAAGATGGGCCAGGAACTATGCGCTGATCAATATGGCATTAATGGATGCTGCTATTGCCTGCTGGGATGCTAAGTATTTTTATTTTAATCCCAGGCCTTCGCAGTCGGATCCGAATATTAAAACATTAACGGGCGTACCTAATTTCCCTTCCTATACATCCGGCCACTCAACGTTCAGCGCTGCGGCGGCCACTGTGTTAACGCACCTGCTGCCTGACCGGGGATCCAAATTCAATGACATGGCTACAGAAGCTTCTATGTCGCGCTTATACGGCGCTATCCATTATCGGAGTGATTGTACCATGGGACTGGAAAGCGGTAGAAAAGTGGGTGAGCGTGCTGTGTTAAGGGCGCAAACGGATGGGGCGGAGTAAGCTGAAAGCGTAAAGCAGAAAGCAGAAAGCTGAGGACCGTATGTTCATGGCTTTTTGCTTTATTCTTTCTGCTTTTGGCTTTATGCTTTTTGCTTTCCGCTTTCTGCTTTACGCTTTGTGCTTTACGCTTTGTGCTTTCTGCTCTTTATATTTGCTGCTGTTTCCCGTATTACAATATGAACGAACAGGAACGCATACCGGCGGGTATCAGCACTATTGAAGGAATATCTGTTTTCAATGAAAAGAGTATTAATATGGAGGAGTATGCCCCCATGATCAATAAACCTTTCCGTGCAGAAACAGGCGGCTTCTTTCTTGTTACCAGCGGCGCTATGCGGCTGCAATGCAATCTTGAAACCCTTACCTGCACCCGGGGCTGCATTTACTTCATTATCCAGGGGTTTATTTATACCATTGAAGACATCTCTGAAGATTGCACTTTTGCCGGTATTACCATGGACACTGATTTTCTTATGAAAAGCGGTATCCACGTTACCGGTAGTGAACTGTTCCAGATGACCGCCTCCGGCATCAACCACCAGTACAGCATTAATGACAGTGAGGTGGAAATGATCACCACTATGCTGGATATATTAACCGCCAAGCTTACCAATAGCGATCCCCTTTATTTTCAGAAAGAGGTGATCCAGCATCAGCTCATGGCGTTACTTTATGAAACCGGGTCTATTTTCAGGAAGTACAACGATTTTCAATCCATAAAGCTTAACCGCAAAGAAGATCTTACCGCCAGGTTCCTGGACCTTTTACGGCTGCATGTTAAAAGTGAACGCAGCCTCCAGTTCTATGCCAACCGCCTGTCTGTAACAACCGGCCATCTTACAAAGGTTATTAAACAGGTGATCGGCAAACCGGCTGGTGAGCTGATAGATACGGCCGTGATAACGGAGGCCCAGATACTGCTCAGCAACCCCGCAGTGAGTGTGGCGCAGGCAGCAGAAGAGCTGCAGTTCAGCGACCAATCCTTTTTTGGGAAATACTTTAAAAAACACACCGGCCTCTCTCCCTCCACTTATAAGCAGACCGTTAAAAATGGAAAAAATAATCTGTTTTGACCAATTTTGGCTATAATCAGACCTTTTACACCCCTCTTTTTTTATCCAATTTTGCATCGTCAGTTTCGTATTCAACTGATCTGTGAGAAATGGGTAACAGCTTATCAGGTAAAATTGCGCTTGTTGTTGATGGAACCAGTTATGTGGGTAAAGGCATTGTGCAGGCTTTTCTTGAAGAAAATGCAACGGTAGTGGTACCGGCTTCCAGTGTAAGTGATATTGCCGGCTTAAAAGCCGCGCTGCAAAGCGTTCCGCAGGATAAACTGGTTACCTTTCTCACAGATATAGCCGACTATGCGAAGGTGAAGGATTATGCGGATATGCTCTATAACCAGTTTAAACGTATAGACCTGGCAGTTACCTATATAAATGCCAGCCGCAATACCCGCTCTTTCCTGCAAACTGATATTGAAGAATGGCAAACAATGGGCAACAGCCTTACCGCTTATTTTGCAGCCAGCAGGGCGCTGTTCACCTTAATGCAGGACCCCGGCAGCATGTATGTTACCATGAGCAATGCAGCGCACCTTGCACGTAAGCCGCACACCAGCCTGCACCACCTTTCCAGCCTGTTCCAGATGGAAATTGCAGGCCTGTTTGCGCGGGAAAAGCACAAGATCAAAACCAGGTACCATCATGTGTATATTGAAAATGTTATTGCTCCCGTAATGGTAGGGCAATTCATTATAAAACTGTACTGTGGCCAGGCAGCAGCGCCGGAGAAAATATTTCAATGCTGCATTACTAAAACTTTTCATAACGAAATAATACAGGCTATACTGAAGGATTAAGCTATGTCATAAACACAGCTGCCATACTATACTCCGCTATGGAGCGGCTATACTATTGCCTGTGAGGTAGCGTAACACTAAATATTTAATTATACGAATAATGAAAAAAACAACAGCTGTAAGTACAGGAACTGCAGGATTGGTCTTATGTCTTTTAATACCAGCATTAATGATCCAGGGATGCAAGGGAACGGCAGAAGGGCAAAACGCCGCCGGCGCCCCGCCGCAAAAGCTGCCCGTTATTACCATACAACCCGCACAAGCCAGGGTAACAACCGTGTATAGCAGCACCCTGGAAGGCGTAGTGAATGTTGAAGTAAGGCCCCAGGTATCCGGAAGCCTGCTGAAAATCTATGTAGATGAAGGCGCCCTGGTGCGGGCCGGCCAGCCGCTGTTCTTTATAGATGACCGTGTATACCGGCAGCAGTTGAACACTGCCCTTGGCACCTTACATAATGCAGAAGCCAACATGGAATCTGCCCGCATAAATGTTACAAAAACGGAAACCCTGGTACAGAACAAGGTAAGCTCTAATATAAACCTTGAAACAGCCAAAGCAGCTTTTGCTGCTGCCAAAGCGGTGGTAGAACAGGCACAGGCTGCGGTAGAAAACGCACGCATAAACATAGGTTATTGCACCATTACAGCCCCGGTGAGCGGTTATATAGGACGCATTCCGTTTAAGCTGGGCAGCCTGGTATCCCCTACCGGTACCACGCCGCTTACATTATTATCAGACACGCATAACGTGAACGCCTACTTCAGTATGGGTGAGCGCGATTTTGTGAACTTTGAAAAGCAGCACCCCGGCAATAATACGGCGCAAATGCTGGATCATGTTCCAGCGGTGTCCCTGCAATTGCCGGATGGCAGCCTGTATGCTGAGAAAGGAAAAATAACCGCTGTAGAAGGCCAGTTTGATAAAGGAACCGGCTCTATTACTTTAAGGGCCACTTTTCCCAATAACAAGTCCATACTGCGTTCCGGCAATACCGGTAAAATACTGATAGATCAGCAGTTTGATAACGTGCTGTTATTACCCATTGCATCTACCATGGAAATACAGGATAAAATATATGCCTTTACAGTAGATAACGGCAATAAGGTGAAACAGGTGCCCTTACAGTCATCCGGCAAAACCGGTACGGACTACATTATTACGGGCGGCCTGCAACCCGGCGCCAGGGTGGTAAGCCAGGGCTTTGAACGCCTGCAGAACGGAATGACCATTACGCCGGAACCGGCAAAATAAATTCCTGACAAACAAACCAGGCGATCTTCTAAACCGTTGAGTGGCGTTTGCATATGCTGTTTTTAACACAGCGCATTGCAACATAAAACATGTGATCCATTATGCTTAAAAAATTCATAACAAGACCCGTTCTTGCAACAGTGATATCCCTGATATTGGTAATACTGGGTATTGTGGGTATGACCTCGCTTCCCATTACACAGTTCCCGGATATTGCACCGCCCTGTATAACGGTAAGCACCGTATACCCCGGCGCCAGCAGTGATGTAATAGCCCGCTCTGTAGCGCCCCCGCTGGAAGATGCCATCAATGGCGTGGAAGACATGACCTACATGACCTCTACTTCCAGTAACGATGGTACCCTTACCATTAATGTATATTTTAAGCTGGGGGTGAACCCTGACCAGGCCGCGGTGAATGTACAGAACCGCGTATCCCAGGCTACCAGCCAGCTGCCCGCAGAAGTGATCCAGTACGGTATCACCACCTTAAAACAGCAGAACAGCACCATTATGTTCCTGGCTATAACAGCTACAGATCCATCATACGATGAAACCTTTCTGCAGAACTATGCCAAAATAAATATAGTGCCTGAAATAAAACGTGTGAATGGTGTGGGTCAGGCAAACGTATTTGGCAATAAGGATTATTCTATGCGCGTTTGGCTGAAGCCGCAGATAATGGCCGCTTACGGCATTACGCCGCAGGAAGTGGCCGCCGCCATACAGGACCAGAACCTGGAAGCCGCACCGGGCCGGTTTGGGCAAAGCACGCCGGAGGCCATGGAATATGCTATTAAATACAAGGGCAAACTCTCTACCCCGGAAAGCTATGAGAACATTATTGTACGCGCCAACACAGACGGCTCTGTACTAAGGCTGAAAGATGTAGCGCGGGTAGAGCTGGGTGCATTCAACTACACCATCAACGCTACCTTCAATAAAAATAAAACAGTAGTAGCCGGCATTTATCAAACAGCAGGTTCCAATGCAAATGAAATAGAGACACAGCTGCAGGCAAAAATGAAGGAGCTCTCAAAATCCTTTCCGCCGGGTATTACGTATGAAATACCTTACAGCTCCAAGAAATCGCTGGATGAATCCATTAACCAGGTGATACACACACTTATTGAAGCTTTTGTGCTGGTGTTTATTGTGGTGTTCATCTTTTTGCAGGATTTCCGGTCTACCCTTATTCCTGCCATTGCGGTGCCGGTATCTATTATAGGTACATTCTTCTTTATGAAGATCTTTGGCTTCTCCATTAACATACTTACGTTGTTTGCGCTGGTACTGGCCATTGGTATTGTGGTGGATGATGCCATTGTAGTGGTGGAGGCCGTGCATGCCAAAATGGAAAAGCGGAAGCTGCCTGCCAGGGCGGCTACGGTATCGGCTATGAGCGAGATCACCGGCGCCATTGTATCCATTACACTGGTGATGTCGGCGGTGTTCTTACCCGTAGGTTTTATGGATGGGCCAACGGGCGTATTCTACCGGCAGTTTGCATTAACGCTGGCTATTGCCATCCTGATCTCTGCGGTGAATGCGCTTACCTTAAGCCCTGCGCTTTGTGCCTTGTTCCTGAAGGATGCGCATAGCCATGCTACCGGTGAAAAAGGTGAACATCCCCAACAGAAGACCAGCTTTGGCAAACGCTTCTTTGCAGGGTTTAATGCAGGCTTTAATAAGCTCACCACCCGTTACGGCCTCTCCGTGCTTTTCTTAATAAAAAAGAAATGGGTGGGCTTTACAGCGCTGGCCGGCGTTTTTGCCCTGCTGGTGTTTTTGGCCAAAACAACGCCTACCGGTTTTATACCGGATGAAGACCAGGGCTTTTTGATCGTATCCGTTTCACTGCCGCCCGGCGCTTCACTGGAACGTACAAACGAAGCCATGATAAAAGGGCGGGATATGATCTCCTCATTCCCCTTTGTAAAGAATACCGTGTCTGTTTCCGGTCTTAACATTTTAACGAACAGCGCCAGCTCTTCGGCCGGTTTAATGCTGGTACAGCTGAAAGACCTGGAAGAACGGGGAAAAACAAAAGATATAAACCAGATCCTGGGAATGCTGCAAGGCACGCTCATGGATGTGAAAGGCGCCTCCTTTTATGTGCTGGCATTACCTACGGTACAGGGCTTTGGTACCACTACCGGTATTGATATGGTACTGCAGGACCGCACCGCAGGCAGCATAGATAAATTTAATCAGGTGACCCAGGGATTTCTTGGGGAACTAATGAAACAGCCGGAAATAGCCCTTGCATTTACCACCTTTAACACCGGGTACCCGCAGTATGAGATGGAAATAGATGAAATGAAGACCAAACAGCTAGGCGTTAATGTAAAGGACCTGGTAACGGTAATGCAAGGGTTTTACGGCAGTATGCAGGCATCGGACTTTAACCGCTTTGGCAAGTACTACCGCGTAGTGCTGCAATCCGCAGCAGAAGACCGTGCGGACCTTTCTTCACTGGATGGTATTTCAGTGTCGAACCGCGATGGACAAATGGTGCCGGTAAAAACACTGATCAACATGAAACGGGTGTACGGTACAGAAACGGTTGACCACTTTAACATGTTCAACGCTATCAGTGCAACGGTAATGCCTAAACCGGGATTTAGTACCGGCCAGGCCATTACCGCTATTGAGCGCGTGAAGGCCACCAATTTACCAACAGGCTATACTACTAACTGGAAAGGGCTTACCCGGGAAGAACAATCTGCAGGCAGTAAAACCATTTTCATATTTGCGTTATGCCTGGTGTTTGTGTACCTGCTGCTAAGCGCGCAGTATGAAAGCTACCTGCTGCCGTTTTCCGTTATGCTCTCCATCCCTACCGGGTTATTGGGCGTATTTATAGGAATAAAGATCGGCGGTATAGAGAACAACATTTATGTACAGGTAGCCCTGATCATGCTCATAGGCCTGCTGGCAAAGAATGCCATCCTTATTGTGGAGTATGCAGTACAGCGCCGGCGTGCCGGTAAATCGCTGGTAGCTGCAGCCGTAGACGGCGCCAAGGCAAGGCTGCGCCCTATTATTATGACCTCCCTTGCCTTTATTGCAGGCCTTATACCGCTGCTGCGCGCCGTAGGCCCCTCTGCCCTTGGTAACCACTCCATAGGCTGGGCAGCTGTTGTAGGCATGTTAAGCGGGGTGCTGCTGGGCATATTCATTATACCCGTATTGTTTGTAGTGTTCCAATACCTGCAGGAGCTGGTAAAGCGCCCCTCAAAACACGAGGCGTACGATGAATACGGACAAGCCATACCCGGGCATATTTAAAAAACATTTTTACCTGGTGGCGGTACAGCCGCCATCAGCTTTTGATCTCATAAACAGTGGCAGATATGTATAAGTATAAACGGTCCGTTCTTTTTCTTTGTGCAATGGTGATCACCGCTGCAGTTAATTCCTGCGTAACGCAGAAGTACAAGGCCCCGGCACTGGACCTGCCGGCTGCTTTCCGCACAGACAGCGCCGGCAATGTGTCTGATTCCGGCATAGCTACTATCTCTTACCATGCCTTTTTCACCGACCCGGTGCTGCTGCAATTAATAGACAGCGGTATAACGCACAACTATAACCTGCAGGTGGCCATCAAACAAATTGATTATGCCGCGCAGGCCTTTAAACAGGCTAAATGGAACAATGCCCCCACGGTTAACCTTACCGTAGGGCAGGCCTCTATTTCCCGGCCTTCAGACAACAGCCTGAATGGGCTTACTGCCAGCCAGTTCCTGGGCCAGAGCTATATAGCAGATTATACCACCGGTTTAAACATCTCCTGGGAAGCAGATATATGGGGTAAGATAAAAAGCCGGAAAGATGCTGCACTGGCTGACTACCTTGGATCACAGGAAGCGGCAAAAGCAGTACAAACAAAGCTGGTATCTGATATTGCACAAGGATATTATAATCTGCTGATGCTGGATACGCAACTGGAAGTAACCCGTAAAAGCATTGCTTTATACGACAGCTCTATTGCCGTAACCACCATGCTGCGGGACGCCGGTAATGTAACCACGCTGGCCATACAGCAGCTGGAAGCATCGCGTGAGCAGGCTGCATCCATGCTGCCGCAGCTGGAGCAGCAATTATTGGCGCAGGAAAATGCACTGTCAGTACTTACCGGTAAAAACCCCGGTAAAATAGGCCGCACAGGAGGCATCTCATCCTTATCATTACACGAAACATTATCAGCCGGCATTCCCGCAAACATGGTAAGCCGCCGGCCGGATATACGCCAGTCTGAAATGACGTTGATGCAAGCACATGCTATGATGAACGTATCCCGCGCCAGCATGTACCCTTCTTTAACCATTACCGGCCAGGGTGGCCTGAATGCTTTTGATGCAGGTAACTGGTTTAAGATACCCGGTTCCCTTTTTGCTACCGGCGCAGGTTCACTGGTGCAACCTTTATTACAGAATAAACGCTTAAAAACACAATACGAACAATCAAAGATAAGCCGCGAACAGGCGGAGCTGCAGTTCAAACAATCGGTATTAACAGCGCTGGGCGAGGTATCCAATTCCCTTTCACAGATTGTTAAGCTAAAGGAACAGGAGCAGCATACCAGCCGGCAGGTGCTGGTATTAGAACAGGCGGTAAAAAATTCCAGCCTGCTGTATGATACCGGCGATGCCAGCTACCTGGAAGTATTGACGGCACAGAATAATAAGCTGCAGGCCGACCTTAGCCTGGCTGGTTTGCAACGGCAGCGTTTGAGCGCGGAAGTAATATTATACCAGGCTTTGGGTGGAGGCTGGCAATAGGTTATAGTGTTAT
Source organism: Chitinophaga rupis (assembly GCF_900109685.1). GTDB lineage: Bacteria > Bacteroidota > Bacteroidia > Chitinophagales > Chitinophagaceae > Chitinophaga > Chitinophaga rupis. Next base: position 152,395 of record NZ_FOBB01000004.1, read on the forward strand.
GTTACAGTATGTAACAGTTGTAGGTTTTAAACCGGCCGGGGCATTCCTACCCTGGCCTTTTTATTTTGTTATGGTTTAATGATACTTTTTGCTGCCATCTGCCCGCCGCAGAAAATGCATTCTGTAAAAGCCCTTGTAGGCAATACCGAAAGTACCTTCGTAATATCCATTGCCAAGCCGGCTATTGGTTTTTGAGAAACCTGTGGTGGCATATCCCGTACTTATAAAAACCGAAAAAAATTGAAATTCACTTATTCTGAAATATTTATTGAGCGTTACACCTGCTATCAGCCCATTTGCAGTTTGTATATCGTACGACCGGTGCAGGTCTTTTTCATTAATAACTTCAAATACACTGCTCGTCCACCCAATGTAGGGCTCCACCGAAATATTGTGCTTAAGATCTATTGAGTAGCCAACATAATAATCCAGCTTAATGGGATTAAGTTCTGCCGAGGGGGTTAAAGTATCGCTTCCGAAAGCAAGATCTGTTTTAGGTCTTATGGTCCAGGGTTTAAATCTAAAGCCTATGGTAAAATTCTTATACGCCACCGCAAGCGCCAGTGATCCGCCGAAATGATTGCCAAGCCACTGTTTGGTCTTATTATTGTAAGCGTATCCTGAAACGCCTATTTCGGCCCGTATCCCAAATCCGGAAACCTTTGTACAGGCAAACGCGGGGTATGGTTCGTAAAAAGAATACCCGGTAACGGTGTCGGTACCGCATGTTATCTCACGGCTGTATTGCTGTCCATAACAACAGGCCGTACTGAGAACGGCCAGGAGCAACAGGCATCTTTTCATTCTAGCGCGTTGGGGTGTATAATTATCCATTGGCTAAATTTATAAACTGTTCAGGCTTTTACCAACTGGATATGTATATGAAGTTACAGGCAGCCAAATGACTGGTAGCTACTTACTTTATTTGCCAGATCAGGCAGATAAACATAAAATATTTTCAATACATTTAGGCTGATTAAATGTATCCCTTACCAAAACATCATTGACTTTCATGAAAGTTATAAGAAGTCTTTGGGGATTAGTTGTCCTGGCTTTATTCTCATGCCAACCAGGTGATGCCCAGGTCTCTGACAGTATAATTTTTAAAGATAGCCTCGGGCACATCCTAAGCCAAGCTGACCTTGCAGCTACTACGGGCCAGGTAAATTATGAAATTATGAATAACCACCCTATTAACACAGCAGCTAAACAATTGCATGAAGAAGCAAGAGTATTGGGACAATCAGGCCAATATGATGAATCCATCAGGAAACTTGAAGCGGCAATGGATCTTGAACCCACATGGGCATACCCGGTTTATGACCTGGCCTTTACCTACCTGTTGAAAGGTGATTCCGCTAAGGCATTACAATTCTATCAAAAAACGGATGAGCTGCAACCCAAAGGCTTCTTTACTACCAAGACAGCATTATATACCCTGGAAGGTGAAAAAGCAGGTAAATTCCCCAGTGGTTTGTATATGGCGTATATGCAGATCGAATGGACACAAGATGCAAATGAAAAATTTCAGATCGCAAGAACTATTACAGACCATGTGCCTGACTTTGCGCCTGCATGGAAAGAGCTGGCAAACTTACTGGATGATAATACACAGCGGCTGAACGTGATAGACACCGGACTTTCCAAAGCGCCTGATGCTGAAACACAAGGCGTTTTGCTCATTAACAAGGCTATTATCCTGGATGACAGTGGTAAAAAGGAAGAGGCTAAGAAAATCCTGGGCGATTTAATTTTCTCTGCCGCAACAACCACAGCTAATGTGGAGCTGGCAAAATTTGCATTAAAGTCAATAGCGGAGAATAAGCAATAGCCGTATTTAATTTACGGCTACCAGACTATTGTTATTTTGTTTCAGCTTAGGACTGGCGCGAAATCAATTAACAAAAAGCAAACACTTATATGTTTGGGGAGAAAACAGACTTTATCTTCATAGCATCCGCATTCAGTCTTTTTGCGGTGCTATTCTTTGGATACTTTTTCTTATATGCCTATGGCAAGTATTTCGGCAAAGAGGTAAATGCAGTAATAATAGCTACGCCCGGCTCCGCAGGACGTAAAAATAACAAGGCTGTAGTTGCCGTAGACAGCGAAGCGTATGATTATTGTTTATCCAGGGGCGAGTACAACAGCGGTAAGTTCCAGGTAGGAACAACCATAAAAGTAAGAGTGGTGCCTATAATAGGCACAATTGTAACTAATACTGATTATCCCGAATTGCCGGTAGCCATTATTTATTGGTGTTTGGTATTGGCTTTAGGGAAACATTTTTTAAAAAGTAGCAATGAAGCAATCAAAGGTTACTCATTGATCACTCACACAAAGCTGCTGCGAATTTTTTTGTAGTATAGGCTTTCAGTAATTTCCCTGCGGCCGCCAGTGTTTGAGTAACCCTGCTATCGGGCTGTATGATCTTTTGATCCTCCATGTAGCGAATGGCTGCGCCATCTTTTGCGTATATACGATATTCGCTTTGGGTTACTTCTCCCCCGGCAGAGCCGCCAATAAGCTTTTCATAGGAAAAGATAAAGTTACCGGATTGGTAATAGTATTCTTTTTTCCAGCTGCCATCCCCGATACTCCCGGATTCTATGATCTTTACAATCTCTTTGCCCTTAAAGAAGTATTGTACAATGCCATCCTCCACGCAGCCGTCGGACTCATACTTGAATTGCTCCTGTTTCAGCGATAGGGTATTGATCTCTTTGAATGCAGCACGAATAGCTGAAATATCCGTTTCAGTATTTTTCTGTTGAGCATGAAGGCTCAGAACAGGCAAAGCAATTGTCAATAACAGGGTAATTATAATCCGATTCATTGAGCTGGAAGTTTCTGTAGTAAACATATTAAATTTTAATAACAAAAAAGAGCCGGGCAATATTCTCTTTGGTAGAGTTATATCCAGGAAGTATATTTAATTACCTGATAAAAAACAATATGGAACCAAAATTTGAAAAATTTTTCACAGATTTTTTCAAGCCGGAAGGTGCTGATGATGCCCTAATCGACGGAATAAGTAAGCGATTAGATTTTAAGTTGCCCGGCGATTATTTAGATGTAATGAGGACTTTTAACGGGGGCGATGGCGAAATTGGCAAAAACAGCTACCTGGTATTGTTCCCCATCAATGAGCTTATTGAAACAAATAGTGATTACGAACTACTAATGAAGCAAATCCCCGGTTTCTTTCTATTTGGAAAGGACGCAGCGGATACCGGTTATGCTTTTCGAAAGACGGATCTATCCTATCATTCTTTCGGCCTAATGTCAAACTTCAAGACGGATTTTATTACCTATATCAGTAATGATTTCGAAGGATTTCTAAACTTTCTTTATATGCATGCATGAGTGTACCCGATTAACTTCAACAGGTTTCATTTATCAGGATAGGTATAACTGTTGCTTGTCTCCCCGGTTGCTGATACTTCTATGGCGCTGCTTTAAATCCTAAATCAAATTAAATAATCAATAATTCCGTGGAACTGCTGTATTATTTTTGCCACGGGTAAAAGTAAAAGAGATCGGCCAGTTTATATAATGAAGTACATTGTTTTCGCACTGTTTTGTTTTTATTGCCTTGGAGTCACTGCTCAGACAACGGTTAAGATCTTGTCATGGAACTTAAAAGATTTTGGAAGATCAAAGGATGGTCCGGAGATAAATTTTATTGCAAATACGGTAAAAGCATATGATCTGATTGCCATCCAGGAAGTTGTAGCTGGCTTTAGCGGCTCCCAGGCCGTAGCCCGTTTAGTTGATGCGCTTAACAGGAGCGGTGGCAAATGGGACTATGCAGTGAGTGAGATCACTTCCGGAAGTTCTTTACATAAAGCCGAGCGGTATGCATTTATATGGAAAGCGAAAAAAGTTACAAGGGTTGGCCGTCCATGGCTTGAGCAAAAATATGGACTTCTCATCGAACGGGAGCCATTCTATGGCCGGTTTAAAATTGCCGGCAGAACATTCACACTTGTGAACTTTCATGCAATACCCAAATCCAGGCAGCCGGAGACTGAGATCAAGTATTTTAAATTCTTGCCAGGGTCCTATCCGGATGACAATCTGATCTTTTGCGGTGACTTTAATGTTCCAGCATCTCATACCGTATTTAATCCCTTGAAAAAGATGGGCTATACCGCTATGCTTAAGGGACAGAAAACGTCACTCAGGCAGCAATGTATCAATGGAGATTGTCTGGCCTCTGAGTTTGATAACTTTTACTTTAATCCCTCAACGATCAAGTTACTTAGTGGTGGTGTGATCCATTTTTACAGGGATTTTATAGACTTAAAGGTAGCGAGGAAACTTTCTGATCACGTTCCGGTCTTTGTTGTCTATGAGCTTTAATATTCATGTACCATAATTATCCGTTTGCGCGCGCCGGGAGGGTTCTTAAGGTTTGCAAAACGGGTTTTACTTTCAGACGGACAATAATGCCTGTTCATTTTTTTTAAAGCTGCGGTGAATGATGGATGGCTTTTGCAGTTTTAGGCACCTGCATACAGGTGATACATGCTTTGGTATACAAGGAAAAGAATAAATTAAATATTGAATGACGGAAAACATACAGGACTCTGGTACACGAACATCTATGAATGAATTAAAGGAACAATACGGTGAACAACACTGGTGGAGCTGGTTTGAAGAAACTGCATCACTGAATGATGAACCGGTATATATTGGATATATAACGGGGCCATTGCAGATTGATGGTGATCTCATCCTCGATGAAGATCCCTGGGCGATCATCATTGACGGAAATGTGGAAGTTAAAGGAACCATTATTTGTAAAACACCCGAAGAGCGCGTGAGTACGCTCATGATTTTGGGAAAATTACAGGCGCGTAATCTCTTCTTCTCAGGCGGTGCGCGTGTGGCAATTGAAGACGATGCCACCCTGTACGGCTTTGTTGTAGGTACCTGGGGTGATGGAGGAGCGAGCCTCAATGTGACTGGAACCCTCACTGCACGCGGTGTATTGCTCGATGCCCATACACCGGCCAAAGCAACAAAACAAATCGATGCCCTGATTATGTGTGGCGAGGGTTGGCCAGCAAAACCCGATTTCCTCGACGGTGACCAACCAGAACTTTTTGATCCTGGTGTACTCGACAGAGGCGGCCCCTTTGTTGACTTAAACCTTGTTCGCAATGCGGCGCAGGCCGGGGCGCCCGTATTCGATCAGGCTGCAGAACAGGCAAGGAGAAAGGCTAAAGGCTTACTTATATAATGGATAAATTAAAGCTTATTAATGCTGTGACACAAAAGCTCATCGAATAAATGATCAGCCACAATTTGTACTTAAAGCGGAAATTGATATTCATTCATGGCAGTGCAGCGCACCAAAGTAGGCATAAGCCTTTATGACTTCGCTTTGTGAACCGGATTGGATTCGAACCAATGGCCTTCCCGGCTTATAGCCGGGATGC